>JACOEK010000001.1 GCA_024998595.1 Nitrospira sp. | reverse complement strand
GGAAGTGCATGTGGATCTCTCGGCGGGGATTGTCTCCCAGTGGGATGAGGCGAAGCTGAAAGCAGTCCTGGCGTGGATCTTTGCGCAGAAAGGCCATGTCACGCGCATCGATGTGGCGCTGGACGACCGGGAGGCCTCTGTCGCAGTGGAGACCGTCCGGCTGGCCGTGGAGGCCGGACAATTAGTGAGCCGATCGAAGCAATTCAAAGTGATCCAAGCTTCCAATCATCGTGAGGGAACTCGCACTGGGGAGACCCTGTATTTCGGCAGTCGGGAAAGCCAAAGCATGCTTCGAGTCTATGACAAACGGCTCGAACTTCAAGCCAGAGGCCGAGAAGACGCGGCCTTATACGGCGTCCGATGGGAGCTGGAATTCAAACAGGACCGGGCCCAAGCCTGTGCCAAGGCCCTGCTGACTTTGGATGCTGAAGACTGGCGGGCCTTCTTGGTCGGGGTCCTGCGCTCCTATGTCGATTTCCGCGAGACGACACGAGAGGCGGAATCCTATGAGAAGTATCGCGCTCCGTTAGTGGGCTGGTGGAAAGCACTCACGGAGGGCTTCATGCGCTGCCGGCTCGTCGTCGAACGCATTCAGCAGCGGTTGGATGACGTAGCGGCCTGGCTCGCGAACGCCATCAGTCCCATGCTGGCGGTGGTGGTCGCCTGTCGCGGGGATCAGTTTCTGTTCGAGATGATCTATGCCGGCACCAAACGATGGACGCAGAAGCACTATGCGTTGCTGAAGCAGCGCAAGCGAGGGACCCCCTATGTCCTTAGAGTTTCATAACGGATCGTGGCGACGCATGTGTCCAGGCTGTGGAACCAGAGGCTGTCGGTGCAAGTGGGTACAAGGCGCCCTGTATCTGAGCTGTACAGCATGCGATTCGGAATTCTGTCTCAGGCCAAAAGCCCGGTCCGAAGGCCGGGGCGTGTGGGTCAGGCGCTTGGCTGACTCGAAATTCACTCACTATTCAGGAGGTCTCGACGATGCAAGTCAAAGCGGAGGGTGCGGTGCAGGGGTATGTGGAACGGAGGAGCCGGGAAGGCAAGGTCTACAGATCGGTGGACTTCTATGTGAAGGGCAAAGATCCGGGGGTGCTGCGCTTGGGGATTCCGGAGGATCAGATGCCGTTGATCGAGGTCTGCAAGCAGGCCGAAGGCAAACAGGCCCGTGCCTCCATCGAAGTGCGGAAGTTCGAGCAGACGGGCCGCGTGTTCTTCGATTTGTCTGGATTGGAAGTCCTGAAGTAACGGCAGGAGGAGGAAGGCCAGTGGATCTCACGATTATCTTAGTCGCGGTCTTATTACTGGCCTTCCTCACCGGTCTCGGAGTGGGACGATTGTGAAACTGTTCTCATTAACCAGTTACCTCACCCTCATCTGGGGTCTCTTGGTCTCCTTCTGTGTGACACCCGGTGAATCGCTTGCCCAAACCGGCACGCAGTATTCGAGAGTGATCGCGCAAGCCGAACGCATTGCCTATCTCGCCGCGCAACGCTCGGCCTTGGCGAATCAGGTGGCAACCGCCGCGCTCGCGCCCTCGGCTGCCTCGATGGCGGTGCGCATGGTCGCTGGTCCTGTGGGATGGGCGGCCCTCGGGGTCAGTGCGGGTTTGGTGCTGGCCCAAATGTATTACTCACAAAGCGACCTCTCCGCCGTCAAAGCGGCGGCCTCGACTCCTGGGGGCTGGCAAGTCACCAGCACGAATGCGGGTGTGCAGACCTTCCCAGGTTTCGGGACCAACACGCCGGGAAATCCGGCCTATCCCAACGCGACCATTCAATTCAGCGCAACGAATGTTCCCCTCTGTGCCGTGGACAGCGAGTATCTGCATGATTGGGTCGTCGGGCCGTTTCAGAGCCTGAGCACGGCCGTCTTCTTCACCGGCAATTTCTTTGTGAATGGTCCTGCGGTCGGCGGGTACAGCTTGTATGTCTGCCACCGCAAGGGCATTCCTGGGTCCACCTCACCGGTTCAAGATGCGTTGATTCCGCCGACGCAGCAGCAGGTGGCCAACTTCGTTGGAGGCCTTCCGGCCAGCGATCCGAAGTCCGTCGAAGCTCACACCAATCCCGTTGGCACCAATGGCACGACACAGCCGGCCGATACCACTATTTCTCAAGCGGTGACGCCGACTGAGATGCCGACAACCGTGAAGCCAAAGCCCGTTCCTGCGGGCGATATCGTCGTGGTGGACACGGTCCCACCTCCGACGAGTACCCCGCAGCAGAACACGCAACAGCAGACAACGACTACGACCACCACCACAACGCAAAATCCCGACGGGTCCACCACTCAGCATGAAGAAACGCAGGCGACCACCTCCTGTGCCGTGGGATCTCATGAGAGCCGGACTTTTGGGACGGTCTTGCAGGCGCATCAAACCATCTGGTCCACGAGCGGCCTCTTGGGTACCCTGAATCTCTTGAAGTCGTTGACGTGGCCTTCGACATTGCCCGTGATTGCCTTGCCGTCGGCCTTCTTTGGCAGCCAGCACGTGGACTTCAACCAATGGGCCTGGTTCTTCACGGTCCTGCGCACCTTGGTCATTGCCACGGCGTCCATCGCCGCCTACCGCATCATTTTCGTCGGTGGAGGCCAGACGACATGACGGCCATTCTGACGCTCATCTATTGCTGGCTGCAGGAATTCTTTTTCTCGCTCACGGATTGGGGATTGAGTATCTGGGATTCGCTGCTCTCCGTGGCGGACAGTACGCTCGCCACTATTGGCACGGCAGGGCTCACCCTGCCGGTGATTCCGGATCAATATGCGTGGGTGCTGGGCGCGACGGGCATGAGTCAGGCGCTGGCCATCGTGGCGAGCGCCATGGGGACGCGGTTTATCCTGCAAACCATTCCCTTTGTGCGGTGGGGCTCATGAACCAGCTTGTCATTGGATGGGCCTATGCGTGGACGGTGATCCTCGCGCTGTGGATCTGGGTGTATCTCAGGAGTCTTCGATGATCGAACTGTATGAAGGGGTACCAGGATCGGGGAAGTCCTATCATGCGATCTGCGAGAAGTTTTTGCCGTGGGTGAACCAGGGCCGACGGCTCTATATCGCGGTGGATGGCATCTATCTAGACCGGTTGTCTCTCTTTACAGGGATCGAGCTGTCTACGCTCGAACAGCAAATCACGATCTGGAAGGACTCAGTCGAAGTGTTGCAAGCGTTTCAGCATGTCCAGCCCGGTTCAGCCGTCATTATCGACGAAGCGCAAACCGTGTTTCGGTCGATGCAGAAAGTCGAACCAGGATTGCTCCGCTGGCTCGAAACCCATCGGCATTACGGCGTGGATATCCTGCTCATGAGTCAGGATTTTCGGCAGATGTCGCAAGGCGTCACACGGCTCATCGAAGCCACCGTGAAGTTTCGGAAGCTGGCTTTCGTAGGCCTGTCCAAAAAGTATCAGGGCAAGGTGCGTGGGAATCCGGAGGACCACGAAGTGATCCGGGCTTTCGTCGGCACCTATTCGCCGGCCATCTACGCCTACTATTCGAGTTACGCCTCGGCAGCCATTCGAGAAGAGAAACGCAGTCATACCGTCTTCAAGTCGGCGCGGGTGGCGATCGGAATCGCGGCTGGGCTGTTTGCTCTCACGCTCATGGTGTGGCGGCCCTGGTCATCCCTGGGTTCCACGAAGCCGACTCCCGCCGGATCACCGTCTGTGCCGTCCATCACGTCGGGGCCATCCGTTCAAGGCTCGGGCAGCCTGCTCAATCCCTTGGGCCTGGCTCCGTCACCCGCTGCGACTCCCGCTCCAGCCAAGCGAACGGTGCGAATACTCGGCGGCGCGGGAATGAGCAAAGACCGGCAAGGCTGGCGGTATCTCCTGGACAGTGGCGAGATCCTGACAGCGGCACAGATCACCGGACGCTATGGCCTCATGGTCTCAGAAGTCTATGAAGAGGGATCGATGCGACTGATTGGCGAAGGGGTGTTCTATGGACCTGCCGGCGATTGAAGCGATGACCTATTTCACGGCGATTTTCTGGCTCGGCGGCTTTGCCGTGGGCCTGATCATCAAACTGATTCTGCCTCAGCATTACTGAGGCGCTCGTCCGCCGGCGAGTCATCCGGCGGCGTGGGTGGACGGACCCACCACCAGCACAAGGAGGTGCCGTATGAAGGGATGGGGTTGGGTCAAAGGGCTCGGGGGGCTGCTCATGGCGTTCGTGTTCGCCTTGGGGGTCCCGGCGCTCTCGCAAGCGCAGTTGTTTCCGGTCTCGGCAGATGTGGCCACAGTGCGGGCGGATCTGCTCTTGTGGGCCACGGCCTTGATTGGCGTGGCGTTGGCGATTTACGCCTTTAAGCGCGTCCGCGCGATTGTGGGCTGAGCGAGCCCATCGAGGCAGGCTGGCAGCAGCCTGCCTCTTTTCTCCCAATCGAGGCGGTCAGGAAATGGCAAAGGAGTTCCAACATGACGGCGTCACAGATTCAAACCATCGGCAATGCGCTGGCGGTCGACCTGGTCGCCTGGGGCACGGCGGCGATCGGGCTGGCGTTGGTGGCCGCCGGGGCGGCCTGGGTGTTGCGGCTGCTCCGCTAAGCGCCGGGCCAGCCTTGGTCAGCGAAGCTGTAGTAGCGCTCTTCGGCCAGAATGAGATGATCGAGGAGGGTGATGCCGAAGAGTTCACCAGCTTCGCGCAGCCGTTTGGTCAGGACGCGATCTTCGGCACTTGGGGTGATATCGCCAGACGGATGATTATGAGCACAGAGCCAAGCACCCGCATTCATCAAGATGAGTGGCTTGAAGACTTCACGGGGATGGACAATGGTCAGGTTCAGCGAACCGGTGGAGACCACATTGATTCCGATGAGCTTGTGCTTGGCGTCTAGGCCACAGATGAGGAACTGTTCGCGGTCCAAACTGGCAAACAATGGCCGGAGGATTGCAGCAGCACCTTCCGACGTATGGACCGATTCCGCCGCCGGCATGGCACGGCTCTCACGCACGAGCGTGACACGGTACCGAGGGACCGCGTATTTCCCGACCGGGCTCAGTGGCCGTCCACCGTTCGAGGAACCGAGAGTACTGTCAACGGACATGTCCGCCTCCTTCTGAAATTATGTTCTAGCCCCACCCTTCACCAACCAAGGGTGGGGCGTAACGAAAGAGGCGGCACGGGGCACTCGCAGGACACAGGCCTGAACGCTCGGCGACCGAGAAGGCCCGTGCCCTGCTCCCCGGCCACGGGTCGCACCATCTGGGAGTTAGAGTTTTCGTCCCGAATGGTCAGCTGCGCTGAAAGGGTCCAGAAAAGAACGGGACCAATTCCGTTGCGATTGCATGAAACAAAATGTTCAAGGAGTGATCATGAGCAGGCTTTTGACAATAGATGAAGCATCGGAGTATCTAGGCATATCAAAACTGACCCTCTACGGCTGGGTGTCAGCACGAAAGCTGGGGTTCGTGAAGGTCGGGCGTCTCGTAAAATTCAAGCAGCAGGACCTCGAAAAGTGGATCGATCAACACACAGTCAAAGCGCGGATCGAGACGCAGAAGATCCTCGATGGTCGATCGATTCACGGATAGCTGTGAATATCCTCTAAGCAGATTTGTATAAAGCAAGAAGGCGTAAAATGGGTTTGACGAAACGACCTGATAGCTACTATGTCGCGTTCCGTGTCCTTACCTCCGAAGACGGTAAAACCCTTCGCCTTGCCCCAGGTGTTCCTGGCGCGAGACTCAAGCGGTGGAAGGTGGGGACTCTCAACAAAACAGCCGCCCGCGATATGGAAGCGGCCATCAAGACCAACCTTCTGCTAGGCAAAATAGTCACTGAGGAAGCCAGGCCCATGTTGTTCTGTGAGTGGGCGAAACAGTACCTCAATCTAGAGGAAGTGAAAGGTCTACGCACTTATCGCGATCGCGTGGAACGGGTCATGGGTCAGCTGGTGCCTTTCTTTGGTCGAAAGATTGTGAGCGAGATCAAGCCGCAGGACATTGAGATTTACCGCGCCAAGCGAGTCCGGAAGGATGGCGAGCCCGCCAGCCTGCAAACTGTAAACAATGACCACACTGCCTTGAAGCACTGCCTCAATGTTGCTGTCAGACGTGGGCTTTTGCAGAGCAATCCTGCGGCTAAGGTGCCTATGCCTAACCCTCAAAACGAGCGCGACAGGGTACTGACTGAGGAGGAATGGGCGAGACTCTACCAGGCATCGAAGCCGCATCTTCGCCCAATTCTGCTCCTTGCCTACCAATTGGGGCAGCGGTTTACTGAGATTATTGAGCTGACATGGGATCGAGTAGATTTGAGACGAGGCTTCATCCTGTTGCGGGCAGCCGACACCAAAACCAAAACGCGGCGGGAGGTTCCTCTTACCCCAGCGGTTAGGGCCACACTTCAACAGCTCGCCAAAGTCCGGAGACTTGAGACTAGCCGGGTGTTCCTGTACAAGGGAAAGCCAATCCAGAGAATCTCCAGAGCATTCAAGTCGGCCTTAAGAGGCGCAGGGCTTCAAGACTTCCGTTTCCATGACCTTCGACACTGCGCTTCAACCAATCTTCGGCGGGCCGGCGTAGACACGGCCACAGCAATGAAGATAATCGGTCACAAGTCTGAGAAGATGTGGAAGCGTTACAACGCGATTGAAGAGCGGGACTTGACGCAGGCGGCTGCGAAATTGGATAAGTACCTTCAAGCGACTGAGGCGGACACTGTAATGACACTTGCCGATTCCCCAGCCGCGCAGTAGAGTATCAAGTCATTGAAAATAAAGAATGCCCCCGTAGCTCAGTTGGATAGAGCAGCGGTTTCCTAAACCGCGGGTCGCACGTTCAATTCGTGTCGGGGGCACCAATTTTTCAACAGGTTAGCGAAACCTGCTCTGGCCGAATCCCCGCTTGTGCTAAATTTGTGCTAAACGTCCTTCCCGCATCGAAAATCGCCACCCCATCCCGCAAACTTTCTGGATAATGATGCGCATACCGCTGCGTCATCATCGGCGATTTATGCCCGAGAATCCGCTGGACTTTGTACAAGTCCACACCGGCTTGCACCATACGTGTCGCACAGGTATGGCGCAGATCATGGAACCGGAAATCCGACACCTGTCCGTGCTTCAGCGCTAATCGGAAACTCCGTCGTAGGTTGGGAGCATCCAAGGGTGTCCCTGCCGCGCTCGTAAACACTAACTCCGAATCAATGCGCTGGCCACGAGCGTGAAGGGCCTCCACGAGCGTATGACTCAGCGGAATGGTCCGCCGCTCCCCGTTCTTCGATTTAAACACCGTGGCAGTTCGTCGATGGAGGTCCACACCAGCCCATGTGAGATTGAGAATTTCCCCACATCGCATCCCGGTATGGATCGCGAAGACTATCACGTCCTGTAACCACGGTGATGCTCCCGCAAGGAGTCGTGCTTCCTCCTCACGCGTCAGCCATCGATCCCGCGTATTGTTCTCCCGCTCCATGGACACCCGGCATACCGGATTGTCCTTGGTCCATTCCCATTCGCGACAAGCTAAATTGAAGGCCTTCTTCATGAGCGCCATTTCACGATTGATCGTGGCCGGTGTGACCCCATCCGAGTACCGTTTGTTCTTATAAGCGACGATCGTTTTCGGCGTCACCTGCTCCAACCTGGGATTGCCAAAATGCGCCGTCAGATTCGTGACCATGTTCACATAGCGACGGTAGCCAGACCGTCGGCTGGCATGCTCACGCAAATAACGATCCATCAACTCTCCGAATGTCCTGGCTTCCTCTTTCGGCTTGTCAAAGTACTTGCCTTCCACAATCTGCACTCTGACTTTACTGAGAATGGCTTCGGCCAACTTTTTGTCCGAGGTTTCCGTCGAACGCCGCACTTGCCGCCCTTGAAAGGTAAATGACATCCACCAGATATTGTTCCGTTTAACGAGCCCCATGCTGCTCCTCCTTCGTGCGTGGGCTCGGTGTGATGGTTTCCCCGCCGCGAGTATAGACCTCAGATTTCGCCGCTTCAATGAGCTGGTCGAGGTCACTGGTCTCGTCGTGAGTCTGGAGTGAGAACGGCTTACCGGGACTGGTTTCAAAGCTCTTCAACCAGGCGTGGATCGCCTCAGGTTCAAAGCGGACGAGGCCGTGAATACGGCGGCAGGGAATCTTGTTCTTGGAAACCCAGAGATAGAGTGTGGATTCTTTGATATTGAGCCAAGCCGAGAGCTCTTTGACAGTGAGCATGTGCAGATACACCGGGGGAGTCTCCCGACACCCCCAGTCCCCCTAACATGGGCTGCCCGCGTGACCGCCGGCAGACTGGTGAAACCGATTGGATGGTTGCTTGAGCAAGTTCCGGTGTCGGTCTTTCCACCTGGAGATGCCCCTGACAATTTCTTCCAGTAGCCATTCTTCCCCTCCAGGGGTGGCACAAATGACCGCCAACATCGGCGTCAGGGTGTCACTCACCCATCGTTTCACGTTCTGCAGGGTCTGCACCTGCTGCTCCTGGGCCAATCGCCCCTTCTGAAATCCCTCCGTCAGGAGGGCGTACCACTCCACCACGGGAGCCCGGTATCGTGCTTCCTCTTCGGTCTCTTTGGTGATGTCTCGGAAATCTACATACGATCGAAGCAAGCCGACTACCAACTCCTTCCAATCGGCTTCATCTAACGTCGCCAACGCTCTTGCACATTGCTCAGCCCGATCCTTCTTGAGTTCCAATTCCCAGCGAGTCCCGTAGTCCTGCCAGTTCTCCTGGCCCTTACTCTGCAGTTCGAGCCGCTTGTCATAAATCCGCAAGAGGGTCTGACTCTGAGGACTTCCAAAGTACATCGTCTCGCCCGTCGTCGCCCCGGTTCCATGCGTCAGGTTGGAGACGATATGCCGGACTTGAGCCGCCCTCGTGACGCACCGGCCTGCAGCAACCGCTTCTCGAATCGTCGAGACTGGCACTGAACCCGCTCGGTCATCGAGCGCGCAGTCAATTCGCGTCACATGCCCTTGCTGCTTATGCACCCACTTGAGCAGGGTTCGAATCTGATCCAGTGTCAGGGCGGACGCCAGGCCGCCCGACAAGTCCACATGGATTTCATTCGGGCGACGAGGGGCATTGGTGCCCAGTTTGCCGACCCCGCGCAGGCCGTCTGCCCTCATCCAGGACAGGGGATACCCTCGGAACCCTCCTTTGGCCTTACTCCAATCACCACCGAGGACCTTCATGGTCTCTTGGGGGTTGGTGGCTAGAACCGTGAAGGCCAGCCAATCAATCGTGAGGGTGAAGCTCGAATCCATGGAATCTATCGAACTCCTGTACGGAGCGCTGTGGGTAGCGCCCCCGTGTTACCAAGACGGGGGCCATTCCGGTCCGCCCCGCAGCCTGTCGGCATGCGGCGCGGACCGGCTTCGCCTCCTAATGATCTGACGGATAGCACCGTTTCAGCGTCCTTCCTGCGTCGCTCTCACGAGCTTCTGTCGGACGACGCCAAAGGCCTTTTCTCCGACCTCTCTTGCCACGATCTTGATGGCCTCGGCCTTGCCATCCATCACTAGACTCATCAGTACGGCCCCGCGTACATATTTGGAGACAGTCGTCCCTTCCTCTTGGGCACACTTCTCGATGAGCTTACGCTCTTGTTCCGTGACTTTGAATTGAAGCGTTTGGGTTTTTGCATCATCTGTCTTCATTTTTATATATTATAATATATAATGCATAAAGTAAACGTAAGTCTGCGTCTTTACAAATTATGATAATATAGGTATTAGCGTGTGGGCAAAGAATGGGGAGGATGGAACATTAGGCTGGATTGCAAGTATGCTGAGCGGAGTGAGACGAAAAGAGATAGAGCAATACTCTATTGTATCTTTCGCCAGATTACTATCTAGAACTTTCTCCAAAACCGAATCGATGTTGCGTACTGGGAGCTTCGATCTGGTGTGACACTTATCGGTGTGCCGCGGTGCATGGCACTTAAGGAGGACATAGGCATAGCCCAGGAAGACAATCCGATTCCCCGGAACGACGGCGCCCTAATCTCCTGCGAGTTCTCTTTCAAGTGTCCCCAAACGTGAGTCCCACGCCTTGTCCACAGTGTTGTCATCGTATGATTCGCATTGTTGACCGAGCCCATTCAACTGCTGGATATTCTGTGCAGAGATCTCTCGCGGTCTTCAGGGCACTTTGCCTGATTCCTGCTCTCTCCTCATGCATTGTCACCTATGATTTCACTGGACGTGCTCGGTCTGCGGACCCTCCTAGTCAGGCCAGGCCAAGCACAGGCCCGACCGTTGACTACTCCAATCCCCCCGTCGCAAATGATATCTCGTATCACATTACTCTTGTGCCCACGTCATCCATCGATCGATGGGTCGCGATGGTTCTTCCTGGTGCATATCCCGCTTCAACTCCGTCCGGGGCTGGACGGTATGTGGAGGCCGTATTCCGCGATCCGAATGTGTTTTCGTATGTGACTGTGTCAGACACGCCGCCCCAGACGGGCCTTCATTTTTCCATTGTCATTTCCAGCCATCATTCGGATCTCATGAGTCACGGGGTGGGATTTGCGTCGTCTAAGCCTCCGCCGTCCATGGAAGATACTTATATTTATACGGGCGATCTCTCGCTCCCGACGGTCGTTCAGGTACCCCGTTCCGTCGGCTCGTATCACCTTCCTTCGAGCCCGGTGGCTGTCGCCCTGATTACTGGCCTTTCAAGCCTGTTCATCCCTTATGCAAGTGACCGTGCCGGATATTCGATGGAATTCAACATGTATCGTGATGGCGTGTTGTTAGGCACGTATCCGTACGAGATTCGCAAGCAAGGAGTGGCTTTCCTCTGGGGATTACCCTTTGTGTGGTTGAACCTCTTCATGGACTCTCAGGAGGAGACCATCAAGCAGGCGGTCTATCACTTTATTCGGACCGTCCATTTCGAAGCTCAGCTGCGATACGCCACTTCCATCCAAGCCAATTAAGCGCGATTGTCCCGTGCGGTTGATGGCGACTCATGCCAGGTGTGCATGCCGGCTCCCTCCTCCGCTGTACGTCCTCTGGAGTAAGCACGAGGTCTGCTATGACCCGATTGTCTCAATGAAGGGGTTCACCCCAACAAGGTGTGCTAAATTTGTGCTAAAAATTTTCAAAACACTCTTATACCCCTCGAACCCATCGAATCAGTGGAATGCGCGCAAGCATCTGTTTTCGTAGCTAAAATGGGGAAACCATTTGATACACCGAGCGTTTCAAAAATTGTTCTGGCCTGATTCCTAAACCGCGGGTCGCACGTTCAATTCGTGTTGGGGGGCACCAACTTTCAAGCTTAGAATCAATGGCTTGCATCACCGCTCCGGCCCATGGATTCTGTGGATAAGCCACAATTGCTACCCTATGCTTCCACCGCCGTTTCTCCCGGTCTCGCATCTAACCAAATCAAACGCGCCGTTCAATTCCATAAACAACCATTTGCCGTATGTGTCAGCCGTAAATTGAATCGAAGCATGACTTAGGCGCCGTTGCACGTACGCAAGGGATAGCCCGCACTCAACAGGAGGGATGCGGGGAGAAATGGGAAAGCAGATGAACCGCGTTCAAAATCTGTCGCGTGGCTCGCTGCACGTTGGACGCATCGAGGACTGCGCCCTCTTTCCTGGTGAGGACCCAGGGACCAAATTCCCGCCCAGCTTTTAAGGTCTCTCGCTTGCCATTCAGCTAGTGCATACGTAGTTTGGCAGCGAGGGCCTCAGGCATCTGCACATCTCGACCATGCCCCGCCTTGGGAGTCGAATCGCTTTCATCCTCATCACTCAAGACGCGGGCGATACGAATGACCCCGCTGTAATATAAATTCCGAGTAATTTTATATTTTCACTGGCCCGCCTCTATCGATAAGTAGCGCTCCGACTAGGTCGAGACGAAAACATCGCCTGCGGTTGTTGGGGAAATATGGTGACGGTCATCAGAACAGAAGAAACTCAGAGGTCCGGACTTATCGCAATCAATCTTGCAGCCATTATCTTTGGCACGGCTGCACTGTACGGCAAATTGGATATCTCCCCATTTTGGATTGTGATGATGAGAGGAACGTTTGCATCCATTGCGATAGCCGCAGTCGGCCTCTTGGGTGGAGGCTTGGGCCTGGTTCCCACGATCCCGCAGCTACGGAGTTTGCTCGTGACAGGCATTTTGCTGGCGATTCATTGGGTAACCTTCTTCGAATCGGTTCAGCTTGCGGGAGTGGCCATCGCAACACTGACGTTCGCAGTCTTTCCACTGTTTACGGTTCTCCTGGAGAGCATGAAGGCGCGCCGACGCCCAAGCCTCTTGGAGCTCGGAGCTGGACTTGCGATTGTGGTAGCCGTTGCGTTGTTGGTGGATGCGAAGGATTCCGAAGCACAACTCACCGGCGCGATAGTGGGGCTCAGTTCTGCATTGGCTTTTGCCGTTTTCGGAATCAAGGCACAGATCCTGACCACCGAAATAAATCCCCTCATGGTGTCATTCATCCAAAACCTCGTGGTGGCCTTATGCCTCACCCCTATTCTCGCGTTCAGTTCACAAGTCCCCAAAACCATGACTGACTGGGTTTGCCTCGTGCTGCTCGGAGTGGTGACGACCGCACTCATGCACCAGCTTTACTTATTTGCCTTGAAGAGATTGTCAGCCACGACGTGCAGCGGGTTCATCGCCCTTGAGCCTGTGTACGCGATTCTCTTCGCTGCAATATTTTTTGAGGAACCGTTAACGCTCTGGGTGGTGGTGAGCGGGGCACTCATTATTGTTGCATCGATCGTGTTGTTACGAGCCGAGCGAGTGACTGTTGTTCTGGACTGAGCGCGTTTCTCACGAAACCACATGCCCGAAAGAAGCAGAGCAGGCGAAAACTGTCGTTCTAGACTTCCCGCGTTCCTTGCTGTGAAGCGGGCTGCTGCTTACACACTGTCATGTGCGTGTCTGCCTCGATAGGACGCGTCAGGTGTGTAGAACGGCGGGCAATGGCTAGCGGAACTCCACGGCCGTGCTAGCTGAAGGCTACTTTGTAGTCAGTCTCTCTCAGGACAGACTGAATCGCCTGATAGAGTTCATCCACGGCAGCCTCTTTGGTCAATAAACGTGCGGCACCGGAGTTATGCATAGCCTCTTGGTTATCGGCTTCTGTGTTGACAGAAAGGCCGATAACATGGATATGAGGAAACTGTGCTTTGATATGGGCAGTCGCCTCAATGCCATTCATCTTAGGCATGTTGATATCCATGATGACCACTGACGGCTGAACCTTTCGCACTAATGAAATGGCTTCTTGGCCGTCCGCCGCTTCACCGAGCAACGATATATCTGCGTAATTGGCCAAGACAGCTCGAAGCCCCTCGCGAATCATGCCGTGGTCGTCAACTAGTACCACGCCAATTGTGCCCGTCTTCCGTGGAACCGCTTCAGGGAGTTTGGATGACTCAGACCCAAAATGCGCCTTGTCAGCCTGCGATGAGTCTCGATCCGTTCGGGGAAGTCTGAGAGTGCACATCGTTCCCTGCCCCAATGCGGTCACTATTTGCAATGACCCTCCAAGCGCTTTCATGCGTTCGCGAATGCTGAACAATCCAAATTTAGAAGAGCCTGCCGTCGCGGTTGCCACAATATTGTCCTTTTCAAAGCCAACACCGCTATCTCTCACGCTAAGGCACAGAGCGTCCTCGTCCTGGATGATCTCTACCGAGGCTTGGTGACACTTGGCATGTTTGGCCGAGTTAATCAGCAACTCCCGGACGGATTGGAAAAGGAGTAGTGCT
This sequence comes from Nitrospira sp., assembly GCA_024998595.1. Taxonomy (GTDB): domain Bacteria; phylum Nitrospirota; class Nitrospiria; order Nitrospirales; family Nitrospiraceae; genus Nitrospira_A. The sequence goes on along the minus strand of JACOEK010000001.1, from coordinate 1,073,485 downwards.
TGCTCTTCCGGCAGTGCAATTGCATCCCGCTGAGATTCCACTGTCACTTGCAAGTCATGGCGTTGCATCCATTCAGCCAGCCATTTTACCCCGGCTAATAACCCATGCTCTCGAAGCACTGGCGGGCTGAGTTCGGCCACCAGAGACCGGGTATAGTTCAAGGCATCAGATAGAACCTCATCGGTCTGCTGCATTAAAGCCAATAATGGAGGAAGCGGCCTCGCTAACCGTTTGCCTTGCCCCAGTTTTAGTTTACCCAGGACCAGCAACTGCTGTAGGTGGTCATGCAACTCGATCGCCAGACGCTTGCGCTCGCGCTGCTCGGCGAGATTCAGCTCCGATGCGAGTTCTCGCAGCCTGGCTTGAGATCGCACGAGCTCATCAGTCCGCCTTTCGACCAACTGTTCGAGCTCGCCCGATAACTTTTCCAATCGGAGTTGGGTATTCCGAAGTGCCTCCGTGGATCTCGAACGTTCAATGGCCAAGGAGGCAGTTCGGGCAAGCATCTCCACGGCCTGCTTTTCGAACGGCGTGGGCCCTCGCCGATCGCGGAAATAGGTACCAAAGGTTCCCAGCACCTGTCCGTTGCTCGCAATAAGCGGCTGGCTCCATGCCGCCCGGAACCCGAGTTCGAGCGGAAGATGTTTTAGTGCGGCCCAGTTTGGATCAGTCTCGATGTCCGTGGTAATCACCACCTGCCCGGTGGCAGCCGCTGAACAACAGGTGCCTAGATTGGCGCAAGGTCTCAGACCGTTGATGGCTTGGATATAATCATCCGGCAAACTGGGAGAGGCCCCGTTTCGAAGACTGCCTTCCGCATCAAGCAACAGAATGGATGCGATCGCGCGGCTGTCAGATTGTAGTTCAACGACACGCGCCAAGTAACAGAGTATGGAAGACAGCGGCGCTCCGGTGACAATCATTTCGAGAGAGCGATTTTGTGCGGTAATAAGAGTATTTGCTCGCTGGCGCTCCGCAATCTCAGTCGCGAGAATTGCACCGTGAGCCTGGACCTCATCGGGCGCGGACAGAACGATGCAGGTATCATCCATACGAGATTCAGTGGGGCGAGAAGTGGACAGGTTTTCCTCTCTCATTCATTACGCCAGCAGTAAACTGATTCCTCAGCATGCACCTATTCTCATGGCTATCGCAAGACCCACCTTCCTTCGAACTTACCCACAAAATCGTTGTGCTAGAAATTTTCAAAGCACACCCTTTACGCCTCAAACCAAACGAATCAGAAGAATGGGTGCAAGCGATTGTTTTCGCAGCAATAGGGAAGCCATTGATGCATCGAGCATTTCAAAAACTGTCCAGGCCTGTTTAGTAAACCGCGGGTCGCACGTTCGATTCGTGTCGGGGGCACCAACCAGCCTTGCATTTACCTCAGGTGACATCATCCCCTGCCGCATCCCGTGCCGCCCGGCCTGCAGTCCGGCCGGTTGCCACCGTTGCTCAGGAAATGAGATCCGCAACGGCACGGCACTCCATTCAGCGGCACAAGACGGGAAAGCTACTCCCCGAAGACCTTCCGCATAAAGTGCCTGGTCTTTCGTCCGGCTACCCTTAGGCCTTCCGGCTCAGCGCAAAATGTTCTCATTGCACAGTTCTCTCCATCGGATTTCGGCTCTCGAGCGAACGCTTGCGGAATACGACACCTTCGATACGAGTAGAATCAACAGGTTGCCTCCGCTCAAGAGATCGGTACTGAGTTTGCAATGGAGACTCCGCATAACAAAAGGAGTCCCCATCATGATTGAGTTTCCGCTGATCCTCATAGGTTACGCACTGCTGCCGATCATTGCCTTCCAGCTCATGATCATGGCTGACCGTCCCCAACAGAAGGGCGAACAAAACGCCTTTCCACAGGTCGAAATCCTGTAAGCCGGCGGCGGCTTCACGAGCCATGAGTGGAGCCGCCGCCTTTCCAGGCCAGTGTGCGCCCTCTCCCCCAGACTGACCCGCTACGACAATTCAGGCTTTCCAGTCTCTCAACCAGAACAACCGCCGGACCAGTTACCCAAGTCACGCCATAAGTAGGTAAGGGTATATCGAGAACACGCCAATGCCCAATGTACTCGACGAATGCAGCAGACGTAGGTAGAATTGGTCATGTATAATGTCGCGGAACAGTCGGATGCGTGCCCTGCGTGCAGCAGGAGCCGTTCTTGATAAAGCTTCATTTCATGGCAAGCAGTGACGGCACACCCTCCCCTACAGAGTCCATGAAACCGTCGAGCCTATTGATCAGTTTGATGTTGCTCCTCCTCTCCACGGCCGGATGCCACGGGTATACCCTTCTGGAAACTCCGACGACTGATGGCTTCCACTCCAAACTGCCCGCGCCTTATACGAGAGCGGTCGTCTGGGGCGGACGCTCCGACACGGTCCAAAGCGCCAGCACCTGGCTACTCAAAAAAGGCCTTCTCGTCGTAGACCAGACCAAAGTCCTGCAAGCCGCAGCCGATCAAAAGGTGAGCCTCTCGGGATATCAGTATCTTGAAACGGATGTGCTCCGAATGGCTAAACTGGTCGGTGCCAGGCTGGTCGTATTCAGCAATGCCGAAGTGGGATCTTGGGAGGCGTTGGATTGGAGTGGAGGGTTACCTCGTAGTCAACGGGTCTATTCAGCCACAATTGCTTTACGGGCCGTCGATGTGAACACCGGCGAAATCGAATGGAGTGGAAAAGCCCAGTCTACTGAACGATTCAGCAATATCGAGGAAGGGATCAGCCTTCTCACCTGCCATGCCTTAGCCACCGCATGGGGCATGCGGAACCCGGGCTCCGTCTCTCCCGAGAACATCTGCCCCCCGGGCTCCGGTCTTATGACCACCGAAAGCAGCAGACACCACGCCACTCCTGCGGCATCCACAAAAGAGACCCTCACCCCTTCGATGAACAACTAGCCCGCGCAATCCGTCCGTCCACGCTCGCCCTCGAAACCCGGCACTCTCACCGTAGAGCCATCTGACGCGCAATCTCGCTCTTTTGTCGATTTTCTTATCCGGCGCGTTATACTGCAGGAGTGCTCCTCTGATTATTCATTCACCGGTTTGTTGCGTATGGCGCGGTACCCTCTCGTTCTCCTTCTGAGTTGGAGCGTCTTTGCGGCTTCAATTGCCGACGCCAGCGAGAATCACCCGTTTTGGACGGAACAAGCCTTATTTCATTTCGGTGAGGACGTCTTTTTTACGGGGCGAGCCTCCTGCGCTCCGAACGTCGAAGAAGGGCGTCAACGTGCCTACCTCGCGGCAGTCCAAGAGGTCAAAAACTTCACGCGCGCCTCGGAAATCGGCGGTTTTCCGCTAGACACCCAGATGGTTTTCGAAGAGAGCCATCCGGCCGACTGCGCCCCGGGATTGGTCACGGTGTGGCGCTTGTTGCGAGCTCCCCGCACCGCCTTGGATGGACTTGCAAGACGCGCCAGCCCGGGGAAGTCGGCCGACATTTCCCCCATTCTCGCGCAGGTCGCCGCGGTCAGGAATCTCACGCCCCGCGTCGGCATGTTGCGGGACGAAGTGTGGAATCGATACGGTCTGCCTCGATCAATCTGGGCGCGACCTGAAAAAGGTGAGTTGATCTGGGACTACTCGCAATTCGGCCTCACCATCGTGTTTAACCAGGAGGATGTGTTGACCCGCTGGCGGCTGACCGGCCCAAACCCACGGTCCAGCGAAGACACCGTACCGGCGCCCCAGCCGGAGTCTCTCAGCGGCAAGGACCTTCCCGCCATCGACCTCACGGTCCGCCTCCAGCAACTCGAAGAACAACAGGATCTTGAGCGGCGTCATCAGGCGCAGCGTTATTGCTCCTTGCGTTTCGCGGAGGTGCCAGAAACATTGCGTCCTACCCAGGGCACATGCGAACAACGGGAATACCAGCGGCTAAAGGAGCACCATCCCCGATTTTAATCCACGGACATGACCAACCGTTCTAAAGGAGCTTCGGCATGGCCACCGACGGAATACAGCGCGCGACTCTCCTTATCGTTGACGATGATCCTTCAACACTGCTGCTGGCGTCAAAACCATTGCAGGATCATGGGTACACCGTACTCAAGGCGCCGGGAAGCGCCGAAGCGCTCAGACTTTACGCGGAACACCCCACCCCCATCCATCTCGTCGTCACCGACATATTTCTCCCGCCCCCCGGTTTCCAGCTTTCCGTCGAGAAGAATCCCTACCCCCGGGTCAACGGTCTCGAGTTGGTCGACCGCCTCCTCGAGAAAAAACGAGAGATCCGTATCATTCTGATGTCCAGCACTCCGGGAGCTGATCTTCAGAACCGCGGCCTCATCCGAGAAGGATTACCCTTCCTGAAAAAACCTTTTACCAGCGAAGCCTTGCTCACACTCATCCGAGAGACCTTGGCCGGGCCTCCGGCCACACAGGGCCCTCCAAAACCCTCTGCATCCGGGAAGGGCGAAGTTGAGTGGGTGGACTGACCGTATCTTGCCATCACGTCTCACCGCCGTCTGCGACGAGTAAATGTAGGGATTGCTTGTCAGGCAACACCCCCTCGGATAGACTTTTCTCACGAGAGGGATACTTCGCATGGCACGAGCAAAAACAACCGAGGCACTACGTAGCAAAACCAAACCGAACGCCGTTGATGAACTCACACGCGGCATCGCCACGCTTCGGGAACTGAGCGTTCAGATCGACGATCTGAGTCGAGACGGATTCCCCTACCGAGAGGCTGGCCGGGCCAGAACCGAACTCTCCTTTCGAGAAACCATCAGACGATTGTTCGGTGAAAAATCTCCGGAATATCAGACGCACAAACATCACAAACTCAAGGTCGGCAGTCGCGCAGAATCCGCGCAGAGCACCGCGCTCTTGAAGGAATTCATCGCGGCGTTGGAAATTCAAAAAGCCGAGTTACTCGGACTCAAGCCTGATGAGGTCATCGCCGTAATCGCGGCAGAACCAGCTCGTCCCTCCCTGACAGTGGTTCCTCCCGTCACCTCGTCTGGTTCCCCCCCAGCGCCGGTCACAATCGTAACGGCCGCCACCAGCGCAGTCCCTTCGTCCCTGTTACCGTCTTCCACGGTTGCACCAATAGTCGCCCCGTCCGTTCCGCTGCCGGCCGCGGACACCATGCCTCCGTCCAGGTGTGACATGCCGGCACCTCGCCCCATTCAGCAACCGGCCTCAGTCGGCTCAGCATCGTCCGAAAGCACCCTGGTCCCACAGGTCGGCATTGCCTCGACTCCGGTCACACCACCGCCGATTACTGCAGGTGCTACCCTGACAACCACGCCGCCAGTGACGAGTTCCAGTGCAAGGTTAACCGCAGACGCCCCGGTTCCCACGATCACCATTCCTCCTGTTTCGCCCACAGTGAGTGCTATTCCTCAAGGGACCATCCCGCCGGTTCCTCACACGACGTTGCGCCCGCGGCTCGCGCAACCCATCAACATTGAATCACCGGCACTGACGCAGCCGATAACGAGTGCCGCGACGACGCCGACGCCCGCTCCGGTTCCTCAGCCACCTCAACCCGCAGCCTCATTATTGGCAGCAACCATCGCCACCTCAGGCCCCGTTCCGTCCTCGGAAATTCGAACCGTGCCTCCAATCGTTCAGACAATAGCGCCGTCACTGGCCAGTCCGACACCAGCGCCGCCGCAGGAGCCACCCGCTCCCCTATTTGTGGCACAGACAACCCCGCCGGTCCGATCATCAACGCCCGCATCGACTCAGAACGCAGTCCCCGAGAAGACCCAAGAAACCAAGGTCCCCGTGGAATATGGCACGCTGGAAATACTGAGAAGGGTCTGCGCCCGATTTCACCTTGTCGCGCGCCAGCTACGGCTAAGAAAAGAATATCGCCCGACGCTCGAAATCAACGACGAGTATGATTTGCAGGATCTGTTCTATGCGCTCCTCCGATTGCAGTTCGATGAGGTTGGCACGGAGGAGTGGACTCCCGCCTATACGAACGGCGCGCGCCGAACCAGCTACCTCTTGGATTGGGAGAAAACCGTTGTGGTCGTCAAACAGACCCGCTCCGGACTGACGACCAGGGACCTCGCCGAACAGATCGCGGCCGATACCGCCCACTATTCCGCCCGGCCGAATGGAACGACCTTGGTCTGCTTTGTGTATGATCCAGACGGACGAGTGGGAAACCCCCGCGGGTTGGAGGCCGACCTCTCCTCGACCGGGGGCCCCTACAAGATCGAAGTCATCGTGGCGCCCAAGTGAGACGATATCGTTTGGCGGGTGCAGAACTGCGCGCATCGTGTTGACTTCATCCGGAGCAATCCGATAGGTTTCGATTCGCGAGAAGCCGTGCCGCCGCCGCACCATTTCGAGGGAGATCCCCTGTATGCCCGACCGAGCCTACGTGTTGATCAACGTGCATCCCGGTCAAACCGCCGACGTCGTGAAAGCCTTAGCGGACATTAAGGAAATCAAACAAATCGACCCGTGTTGGGGCAAGCCGGATATCTTCACGATCGTTGAGATTCCTCATCAGGACGCCTTAACCCAGCTCGTCCTGGCAAAAATTCACGCCATTCCCGGCGTCGAACAGACGGACACCCATAACGTCTATCGGCTGCAGGAGGCCAAACCCAAATGAAGCGCCTGCTCACGAGCCTTCTGCTTGTCACCGCGGTGGTCGGATGCGCAGGAGGCCCCCCCGCACCTGAGCCGGATGTGATGGAAGTCACGCTCGAGGCTCCCGCCGACAAGGTCCAAACTGCTGTGACCGATGTCCTGACACAGGGTGGCTACACCGTCGATCAGGATGAGACCGGGAACGTGACGACTGGTATGAGACAGGAAGTCAGAGGTCCCTGGAACGGGTTGTTGCGCTGGAGATTCGGAGTAGGAAAGAGCCGGGTGGAGGCGCGCATCGTACCGCAAGATGACAGTACCACTCGGTTACGTCTGCAGGTATTTTACCGTGGGAAAGACGGGCTGTTCGATACGTGGGAAAATGCGGAGACGCCCTTACCGCAGAGCGCCGCCAATGAAATCCGAATGATCAAGAACGCGCTTCGATTATTGTAGCGTTCTTCTATTTATCCTCGCTGTCATCGCCGAAATCCAACCCGAACCGCTCCGCCATCCTGTACAACGTCCGCCGATCGATTCCGAGGATCTTCGCCGCCTTGACCTTATTGCCCCGCGTCTCTTTCAAGACACGCGAGAGATGCCGCTTCTCCACCTCGTCCAAGGTCAGCAATACATCAGGATCTCCCTCGGACAGTACACCCGCAGGTTTGTCGGACGGACTAGGCTCCGCTCTGATCGATTCAGGAAGATCTTCGGGCAATAGCAACGGACCGTGACTTAAGGACACGGCCCGTTCAACCGCATTTTCCAACTCGCGCACATTACCCGGCCAATGATAGCGCTTCAACGACACCATCGTTTCGGGTGAAAATCCTCTCACATGTGAGGAGTGCTTGGCATATTTCTGCAGAAAATGATGGGCGAGCATCGGAATATCGTCTTTTCGCTCGGCTAACGACGGGAGTGCGATCCGGACCACATTCAACCGGTAGTACAAGTCATCGCGGAACTTCCCTTCTTTCACGCGAGTCGCAAGATCCCGATTGGTAGCGGCAATAATGCGCACATCCACTTTGACGGAGGACGTACTGCCGACCCGTCGCACTTCCTGCTCCTGCATCACGCGCAACAGTTTCACCTGGAGCGCCTGGCCAAGGTCCCCGATCTCGTCCAGGAACAACGTGCCACCATTGGCCGCCTCAAATAACCCGGCCTTCGCGCCGACCGCTCCGGTGAACGCGCCCTTTTCATAACCGAACATCTCCGATTCGAGCAGATGATCGGGCAATGCGCCGCAGTTCACGGGAATGAAGGGTTTATCGCGACGCGGACTATTCAAATGAACCGCGCGCGCGATTAGCTCCTTGCCGGTGCCACTTTCTCCTTCGATGAGTACCGTGCTCCGCCCGTCGGATACCCGGGCGACCAGTTTGTAGACTTCCAGCATCGCGGGACTGCTGCCGACCAAATGCGACCAGGGTTCACGCACGCGCGCGTCTTCACGGAACCGGGCATTTTCCCGAACGAGCCGGCAATGCTCCAAGCTGCGTTGCACGACCAGCCGAATCTCGTCTCGCTTGAACGGTTTCGCCAGATAGTCGTAGGCGCCCAGCTTGATGGCTTCGATCGCGCCTTCTAAAGATCCGAACGCCGTCAACAACACGATCGACGTATCCGGGCTGAATCGCTTGAATTCCTTCAAGACTAAAAACCCATCGCCTTGCTCCATGCGGATATCGGTGAGGACCACATCAGGAGGGGCTTGCTTCCCACGCTCCACCGCGGCCTGACCACTGGCGAAGGCTTCGACCTCATACCCTTCCTTCACGAGCGCTTCAGCCAGCAACGCCCGCGCAGCCTCATCATCGTCCACCACAAACAGTTTTGCCTGACTCATCAGCCTTACGCTCCTACGATGCCGTGGGATTCTCCGGCAATCCGGGAAGCACCACAGTCGCCGTCGTCCCTCGTCCCACTTCGCTTTCCAATGTCAGCTGGCCGCCGTGCGCCAGAACCGCCTCACGGCTGAGAAACAACCCTAGCCCTGTGCCCTTGCCGATCACCTTGGTCGTAAAAAACGGCTGGAAGGCACGCTCCACATCCTCCCGCGGCATCCCACAGCCGGAATCAGACACCACGAGCGTGACTATCGTGTCGAGATCTGTCCGCCCCGTGCAGGAGGCGCGTTCCCGCTCTTCCGTCGATGCCGAACGCGTGGCAGCCGACACCGTCACATGCCCTCCCGCTCCGGTCGCTGCTAGTGCATTGGTGAGAAGATTCACCAACACTTGATGAATCTTTTCCGCATCGGCCCAGACCAACATCGACGGCGCCACCTCGGCCTGAAGCGCCACGCCTTTCGCATGATACCCCGGTTCCATTAGTGCGACGACCGGCTCAATGAGGCGCTCCGCAGGGTACCAGGTCGGCTCGGGCTTGCGTTGCCTCGTGGATGAAAGAAGATCTTGAATGATCCGTACCACCCGATTCAACTGTTCATCGATGATCCCGATCCGCTTTTTCATCTCGGAAGTGAGCCCCGGTTCCTCCGCCAACGCTTCCACATGCCAGCCGATGGAGTGCAAGGGTGTCCCGACCTCGTGCGCCACCGACGCCACCAGTTGCCCCACCGCCGCCAGCCGCTCCGACCGCGCGAGGGTATCCTTGAGCTCAACCAACTGCGTATTGGCCAACAGAAGATGTTCCGTTTGAGTCGCCAGCGCGGCCCGCGCCGCTTCTTCGCGAGCTTTTCGCTCTTCCCAGGTGACGCCGATATAGGCGACCCCGGCCAGCACGCAGACGACCATAATGCGATTAAATACTACCGTCGTGAACCGTTCCTTCTTCTTGGCCGGTTGGAACAGACCGATGAATGTCACTAACATACACAGGGCCAGGGTCGAGACCATGAGACGCCGGTTCCGAACGGTGGCCACCAACAGGATCGGCAGCACAAACCCGAATGCGCCGACCACATTCAGCGGGAACATCCATTCCATCACCGTGACGATGAGGAACAGCACGGCGGCAATACCGAGTACGAGCTGATTGCGGCTCTTCATGATATTCCGACACCTTGCTGAAGAAAGGCCCTCTCCGCCGGTTCAGTAGCGACCCGGACGATCCAGAGATGGGGCATCCAGATGCATCGAAATCGCCGCGCCTGCGGAAGGACCGGGTGAGGCCTCACGGAAAGCGAGCCCAACGCCGAAATTGTTTTCCGCATCGGACTAAGGATGTGCGGCAGGAGGGCGGAGCGTACGAAGGGCTGCAGCGAGAGATTGTATACGCTCATCCTGTTGGAGGTCCTCCAGCGACAGCGACAATTTTCGCGACCAGTTCGGATAGGCGTCTACGGTACCAGGCAAATTCATCTGTGTCACCTCACCGATCACATCGTCAAGGTTGGCCAAGACTACCCAGGCCGGCGAGCCTGCAAGGTACATGTGAATCGCCTGACACAAATCCGGCGTCATAGACGGCACAGATTCCTGCTGAGCGCCCACGGCGGGAGGCAACAGACCCGCTCCCTGAAGCGCCGCAAGGAAATGGTTTTTGTCCCTTGCCCGTTCCTCGAACGCCTGCTGTACCGCCTGTTCATTCACATACATCCCGAGCCTTGCGCGCAGCCGGATATCCTCTCCGATCCAGTAGCCGGTCAAGGTCGGAAGGTCATGTGTGGTGACGACCGCAAGCGATTGATCGGGATAGGCCGACGGGGGCTTGCAGGAGCCGTCCCAGTTCCGTTCGAAGTAGAACACGCGGTAGGAAAGAATCTTGTATCGGCCGAGCTGCTCGCGAACGTAGTCCGGCACCGTGCCCAAATCTTCTCCGATCACCAGGGTCTGCGCGCGGGTGCTCTCCAGCGCAAGAATTCGCAGCAAGTCCTCCGCCGGATACTGCACATAGGCTCCCGCGGCCGCCGTCAACCCGCGAGGCACCCAGAACAGCCGGAACAACATCATAACGTGGTCGATGCGAATCGCCCCGCCCTGACGTAACGTTTTCCGGAGCAGCTCGATGAAAGAACGATACCCCGTGGACTTTAAACGAAGCGGATGAAAGGGCGCGAATCCCCAATTTTGTCCCTGGGGAGCAAACGCATCAGGAGGAGCTCCGCAGTCTGCGCCTAACGCCAGAGTATCCTGCAACATCCAGGCTTCCGCCCCGTTGCGATCGCTTCCCAGCGCCAAGTCGGGATACAGGCCGACCGTCATATTTACTTGAGAGGCGCGGGTGTTTGCGGCCCGGAGTTGATCAGCCGCCACCCACTGTACATACTGAAAAAACCTGACCCGTTTGCGATGGCGCCGCGCAAATTCCCGCAACGCAGGGGAACCGGGATTTCGATACTGTGTCGGCCATTCAGGCCAGAGTTTCGGAGCCTGTTCAATCAAACGCCGATCTTCTTCCAGCACTTGAAACAAGGCGAACCGTTCCAACGACTCCCCTTCGTCCCGGATGAAACGCTCCAACAACCATCCCCGGGCGCTGGTGGGCTGCAACGAGGGCTCGGTTCCTGAATAGTTCTCCGACAGGAATTGCCGATAGGCCAGATCCAGCATCGTACGCTTCGCCTTGACCACCGACTCGGAATCCACCAGATCCGCCGCACGTGCCTGCTCGATAACTTTTTGAAATTCAGGACTGTGTCTCAGCCGTTGCGCGTCGGGCGAGGCGTGATATTCAGGCAGGCGATCAAGGTCGACATAGAGCTCGTTCAAAAACAGGCGGCTCGTCGGAGAGTATGGACTGAGGTGGTGAGGCCGCGAATTCTTGAGCGCGTGTAATGGATTCAGCCCGATGATGCCCGCGCCCAACTCCTTCCCCGCCCATTCGACCAGTCGGGCCAAATCCGTAAAATCGCCGCCCCCCCAATTGGTTCGGGATCGCAACGCGTAAAGTTGCACCGCCAATCCCCACACCCGTTCCCCTTGCGCCATCCCCGGCGGCACATAACAATGAGCGGGAGCCACCACGATACGGAGAAGCCCTTTCGTAGCGGAGCTCCCAACCGTGCCTACTACTGTTAGATCGTAATAGCCTAGGTCCAGACTCTGCACGAGCGGTAATTCGAAGCGGACCATACGCCGCCCAGCCACCACCTGAACCTCATGCGGGAGAAGGCGCGGACCGGCATCCTCCCGATGAACGATCGTCCCTTTTTCATCGCTGAGATGCCAGGTCAGGATTAACTGCTCCTCTTCCTTTTCCTCCAGCGGAAGACGAAACGTCCATCCTGTCTGTCCATAGCCCTGTTCGAGAATCACAATCGGATCACAGGCTTGCTTCCAGGGCGCCTCGTCCCATTCGATCAGGGCCTGGCCTAACGACTCACGCGACGCTGTATCAAACCCCATGGCGGAGAGGATGGCGCGACGCGTGTCGTCGCTGGTGACGTGAAGGGTGCCGGCGATGTCGTAATAGTCGGGGGAAATACCGGCCCGTGAGGCGAGGAGGCGAAGCAGGTCTTGCTCGGTGCCGTCGTACATAAGTGTCGTGCCCGAGTGTGAGTGAAGACCTCTCTCAAGTCAAGGCATCCTACGTTTTTCCGCATGGTTGCGATACAATCCCCGCATGGAGATCGTTCTGCCCGCCCCCTATATCTCTCGACCACTGCGACGCGCTGCAGCGAGCCGTCCACCCAAGCGATGTGTTCGATGAGCAATCGGTCACTTGTTCGTTTCGGCACCAGTTCCTGGGCCTATGAGGGATGGCGCGATCAGATTTATCATCGGCCCTATCCGGCCAGCCGTTTCTCCAAGGATAGTCTCGCCGAATACGCCGCATATGCTCCCGGCGGAGCGCCGCTCTTTCGCACCGTGGGCATCGACCATTCCTTCTACCGGCCGGCAAGTGTTGCCCAACTCGCACACTATGGCAGCCAGGTTCCGGCCGATTTCCACTTTTGCTCGAAGGTGTGGGAAGAGCTGACGGTTCCCGCCTATGCCGATCTCCCCCGATATGGCGCCAAGGCCGGTAAATCCAACCCCCGGTTTCTCGATAGCAGTCTCTTCCGAGAGATGATCCTGGAGCCATTTCGCGAGGCTCTTCCCGGACGAATCGGCCCCTTCATCTTTGAATTTCAGCGAACCGGAATGGACCCCCACACCTTCCTCAATGCCCTGGATCGTTTTCTGGCCGCCCTCCCCCCCGGGTTTCCTTATGCCGTGGAGATTCGAAATCCTGCCGTACTGAGCCCCCGTTATCGGGAGATTCTTCTCGCACACCAGGTCGCGCACACGTACAACCACTGGACCGGAATGCCGCCGCTTCTCGCTCAGCATCGTCTCCTCAACGAGCGCTTCACCGCCCCTTTTGCCGTGATGCGTCTCCTCACTCCGCTCGGCCTCCCCTACGCCGACGCCGTGGAGCGGTATGCCCCCTACAATCGCATCGTCACCGCTCAGCCGCAGATGCGCCGGGAGGCCTCCTCGCTGATAGATGCGGCATCTTCGCAAGGCATCACCCCCTATGTGCTTGTCAACAATCGTTCGGAAGGCAACGCGCCTCTCACCATCCAGGCTATTGTGGAAACGTTGGCGGCGCTTCCGGACTCAGCCTCATTGCTGCCGCCCTCAACGCGTGGTAGCATGATTTGACGTGAACACTTCGCGCGCGGACCCACGAGAACCTGCAGGAAAGGGGAGGACTCCTATGACCCCGCTGCTGTCGATGTCCCGAAGCGGCGCACTCTTCGCGGTCGCCGTTCAGTGCCTGGCTATCTCCATCCCGGCCTACGCCGCATCTGATCACTCCCGCGTCGACATCACCGGGGATTACCGTTACGCCTATCATCAGCCGGAGACGGCGTCGGAGGCCAAGCAGCATGCCTGTATGGAAGCGCTGCATCAGGCCATCAGTACCTCGGCGGCAGTGCGTGAACACACGGCCTCGATTGTCGATTCGAAACTGTTCCATACACTCGTGCATACCCTGGCCACCCAACATGTCACCGATCAGCAGATTCTCCAGCAGAGCGAACAGGGCCGCACGGTGTACTGCAAGATCAAGGCGGTCTTCCAGGCGGACGCCGTAGAGCGGGTCCTCGTCGCTCAGACCACGAGCGGATCGGAGCAGGCGCTCGATCAGAATCGGGCGCTCAAAATTCTCGCCGCGCATGAGGAGGCCGACGGGACGCTTGTGGTCACTTATCAGGCGCTCAAGCGTCTCGATTGGCTCGGCACAGCCTATCAAGGAGGATTGCGGGAATCAGCCGATGTGATGGTGGATTTTTACGACGAACAGGGCATTCTGGTTCGAAGCAGCCGGCACCCGGCCAGAAAAACGGCGACGGGTGATGACGTGATGAATCCCGGTGAGGTGGGGACGCTCAAAATCCCGAAACCGCTGAATGCGAAAACCTTCCGTGTGTGGGTCGTGAAGTAGCCCTCAAAATAGGCGGGAGGCAAACCCGGATCTCTGCCGGTTCTGCCCCCCGTTCCTCCACAACCCTGAGTCAGCCGCCACGCGTCTCGTTAGCGATCGGCGCCGGTCGACGGCATATTGATGCCGACTCGTTCCAATCCCATGATGACGGTCAGCGCCGACGGCGAATGCTGGACGATTTCCTTCTGCACTTCGATACGGCGGAGATCGACAAATTCGGGCGCGGTCAATCCCAACGATTCCCGATAGGCGCGGTCGGCGATGCCGCGCTGCTTCTCAGCCTTTTCCCTCGCCTCTTCGGCCTTTTGGAACTCGACCATCGTGATCTTCCGCTGTTCCTGAACGATGGTTTGGGTCGTCTGCTCGACCACGCCCTTTGGCGGAAGAATGCTGCCGACGACCACGCGATTGAGACGAATCGGCATGTTCTGTTTATCGATCAGCTTGTTCTGAACCTCTCGGGCAATGGCATCCTGCAGCTTCGTTCTGGTCGTCGGATCGGTGGTCAACTGAAAGAGCGGGTACCGTTGCACCTCTTCCCGGACAAAGGTGCGAAACGCTTCCTTCACATTATTTTGATACCAGGTCGTGCCATATCGGCCGATCAGTTCCGGGGTCCGCCCTTCGACGACGTTGGCAATCAAGAAGGCATCGAAGGACACCGGAGCGTTTTCTGCAGAGATGATGTCGAAATGTTCCGAATACTGCAACGGCCGGACATCGACTTCGATGACCTTGGTCGTAGGCGCAACCCACACGCGGCCGGTCTTGGTCGGCGCCGGATCAACCCCGCCATGGCCGAAGAAAAACGGCTGTTCCACCATGACGCCCTCGTGACCGGCTTCGATCGCCACGCAGCCTGAGGTGACCAGCATGACTCCCACCATCCCCAGCACGGACCAGGCTCCCTGTCTCATAGGTTCCTCCTGTGAAAGGTCTGACCAACGAGCCGAACTCCCTTGTTGAGGCAGTCACGGCCACGTTTTGTCATGCGATTACCTTACGAACCGCACGCGGGAGTTGTCAAACGTGGCTTGAGACTGACGTAAAGACAGGGAAGGGAGAAGAGCTCAAGGGAAACGAAGGGGAAGCGAATCGGCTAGTAAATTCCCGCCTCGCGCTGGAGCCAGCGCACATATCGAATGATCTGCTCCACGTCGGCCGACGACACCCCTTCGATCTTCGGCATATTGCCGAATTCCCAATGGTGGGCCCGGACGCCGTTTTCAGCCGCACGTTGAAATGCCATGTCGGCATGATGGTTCGGTTCATAAATCTTGTGGACCAGCGGAGGGCCCTGCTTAGTTCCAACCGCGCGGACGCCGTGACAGGCGGCACAATTGGCGCTGAACTTCGCCTCGCCCGCCTGGACATCGGCCGGTGTCGTTCCTCCGGCAGGTTTTGACGCATCCTGATTGGTGGCGTTCGATTCGCAGGCAGGCAGGACTGCCACAACGATGGCGAGTCCGACCCTCACTACCCAGGCTTTCATCTGCGTCTGTGTGGACATGTTCCGACTCATCGCGGTCGCTCCGGCGGAGCCTGCGTCGGCTGATTGGACTGTGATTGATTCAATTGCTCGCGCAACTGCTGCGTGGTGCGATTCAAGGTCAACCGCCGATAAAGCCGCGCTCCAATGGGTGCAAGGACTACCAAGCCGATGATCAAGTACATGAAAAATTCTTCAGGCGTCATGGACCCATCTCTCCTGACTCGTGTGCGACTGCGCCAACCGTTCGTTAGAGTATCGCATAGGGGACCGGATCCACAACTCCCGCCAGGCGAAAACCTTCCCGTCGAATCCGGCAACTATCGCACCGGCCGCAAGCGACCCCCTCGACCGTGGGATCGTAACAACTATGCGTCAGCTCGAATGGAATGTTGAGTGCTTTCCCTCGCCGCACGATGTCCGCTTTAGAAAGCATCAGCAATGGTGCACGGACCTCAACCGCCTGCCCCTCCGCCCCCATCTTGGTTCCAAGCCGGGCCACGGTCTCAAACGCGTGAATAAACTCCGGCCGGCAATCCGGGTAGCCCGAATAGTCCAGTACGTTTGCCCCGAAGTAAATGGCTGAGGCATGGACCGTCTCCGCATAGGCCAGGGCCAGTGAGAGGAAAATGGTGTTGCGGGCTGGAACGTAGGTGACAGGGATCTCTCCCGCGCGTTCCTCTTGCGTGCGATCCTTCGGCACCTCCACGTCGGCTGTAAGAGCCGACCCACCGATGGCCCGCAGATCTACCGTGACGACGACGTGGCCGGCAGCCCCCAACGCCTCAGCGACAGTTCGGGCTCGTTCGACCTCCACATGGTGGCGCTGCCCGTAGGATACCGTCACGCAGTGAATGTGATATCCATCCTGCTGGGCAATCGCAGCCGTCACGGTGGAATCCAGTCCACCGCTCAACAAGACCACCGCCTTCGGATGGAGAGGAGTCATAGACACAGGGAAGAATGAGGCAGACTCACGATGCCGGTCACAGGAGAGAGCGCGGCCGGCTTATCACCTAGACGTACTCCGCACACATGCGGAGGAAACGGAAGGAGACCAACCCCGAAGGCTAGTCTCGATCCTCTTCCTTCTCAATCTTCTCGAGGAGTTCCTGGCGAGACTGGCATTGAACACACAGCTTGGCGAACGGCACCGCCTCCAAGCGCTTTTCACTGACCTCGATGCCGCATTCCGCGCAAATACCGTAGGTCCCCTCGCTGAGCCGCGTCAACGCCTCATCAATCGCCTGACGCTTCCGATTCCGCATTTCCATCAGGGAGATGCCGAGCTCGCGATCCAGATCCATGAGGGCTTGATCGCCCACGTCGCGGGCCGATTCCAACCGGCGCTGCTGATCTTCCGTCAACGATTGGCCGAGATTGCCCTCAATCTCGCGCATGATCTCCTGGCGCTTGCCGAGCAGCATCCGCTGCAGGACTTCCCGCCGGCGCTGACGTTCTTCTTTTTCTTTCGGCGTTTCCTTGAGCGTGAGCGCGGCCACAACGCGCGCGGCCACGCTATCTTCGTCTTTTTGAGTCATAGTTGAGACAGGAGCCGGTCGCTCTTTTTTCACGGGCTTTTCAGGAACGGCGGCTTTTGCTTTCGTCGTTGGTGTTTTTTTCTTCGCGTGGACTTTCGTCGCCATAGAGGCTCATACCCTTTCGTAATGAGTGCAAGGCGAAAAAGTTTGGCTGGTATATCACGCTATAGATCGTTTGACAAGTACCCGGCTCCCCAAGATCTTGGGGACTACGGATAGACGATCATGGAGTGCACATTGTACCCGGTCAGGCGGTCACGCCCTTTCAGGCTTTTCAACTCGATGAGAAAGTCTAAACCCGCAATCTCTCCGCCAAGTTGACCGACCAAATCGACGGTGGCCGCCGCCGTGCCGCCTGTGGCCAACAGATCGTCCACAATCAGCACTCGCTCCCCGGCCGATACGGCGTCCCGATGAATCGCCAGCACGCTGGAACCGTATTCCAGATTGTATTCGACCTCATAAATGTCAGCCGGCAATTTCCCCGGCTTTCGCACGGGTACGAATCCGGCGCCAAGCCTGGCAGCCAGCGTGCCGCCGAGGATAAACCCTCGCGACTCGATCCCGATGACCTTCGCAATGCGCTGGCCTTCATAACGGGCTGCCAGCTCATCGGCGATGGCGCGAAAGGCTTGCGGATCTTTGAGGAGCGTGGTGATGTCGTAGAACAGGATGCCGGGCTTAGGAAAGTCGGGAACTTCTCGGATGAGGGATTTGTAGTTCATGGGCATGATCGAATCGGGAGGTTCTCATAAAAGGTCCGCCCGCTTCATAGTTTTCCGTTCAATGATCCCGCGAAGCCTTGCAAGCGCAGCGGTTTCGATTTGGCGGACTCGTTCGCGAGTCAGCCCCATCTCATGGCCGATCTCTTCTAACGTCCGCGACTCGGCGCCGTCAAGTCCAAACCGTGCCAAAATCACCGTCCGCTCCTTTTCGGGCAACTCATTGACCCAGGCCATAAGTTCGGCCCGGCGCATCACCCCTTCGGTCGTGTCCGCAGGCGTGAGACAGAGCGGATCTTCGATCACGTCCCGCAGGAAGGTGTCCTGCCGGTCGCTGATCGGGCTGTCGAGCGAACAGGTGGTGCGAACCAGCTGCTTCAGATCGTCTACCTCCGCCTCACTGGTTTTCAACTTGGCCGCGACTTCCTCGGCCCGCGGTTCCCGGCCGAGTTCATGGACCAATTGCTCAACCTTGCAGAGGTACCGGTTCAACCGTTCGACCACATGCACCGGCAACCGGACGAGTTTGCCCTGGTTGATAATGGCTCGCTCGATATACTGACGAATCCACCAGGACGCATAGGTGCTGAAGCGGAATCCTCGCTTGTAATTGAACTTCTCCACGGCCTTGATCAGGCCGAGATTGCCTTCTTCGACGATGTCGGCAAAAGGGAATCCGCGATTCATGTATCGCTTTCCGATACTGATGACCAGCCGGAGATTCGCTTCGATCATCTCCTGTCGAGCCGCTTCATCGCCGGCCATCACTCGCTTGCCCAGCGATTGTTCTTGTTTGAAGTTCAACAGGGTCGACTTGCGGACTTCGCGCAGGTAACTCTTGATGGTATCGAGCCCTTCCGCACGCCCGGATTCCGCTTGGCGGGTTTCTCCGCCGGAGTCCTCCGATTCGGAGTGGCCTTGCGACTCCGCATCCTCATCCTCTTCCGCGCGCGCCGCACGCGGACGGCGGGTTGAGACCGGCGTCGTTTCCTCGGTATCCTGTCGTACGGTTGCACGTCGAGCCATAACGTCGTCACCTACTACCGGATCGTAAAATCGTGATACCGGCCCGTGGCGTTGCCCCATTCCACCTGTACCTGGGTCACCCGCGCCCCGACCGGCCCCTTTTTGAGATCTGCCAGGAATTCCTCAAGCACAGCTCGTCCACCTTCCACATCCACCGCCACCTGACCGCTATCGAGATTTTCCACTCCGCCGGTCAGCCCACGCGCAGCCGCCATGCGGCAGGTGAAGGCCCGGTAGCCCACTCCCTGCACACGGCCACTCACCACAATTCGTGCGCGCACCGATTCGCCGATATCCGTCATCGTGTCACAACTTCCTCAATGCCAGCTTGTCGGCGCAGAGCGATTCCCCCGCCTTACACCGAATACTCTCACAGCGCCTACAGGTCGTCACGAGATTTGCATCTTTACGCTGCGGTCTCACACTCATACGACTACCTTATCGGCAGGTACGTAACAAACCATGAGGGCCTGATCCGAGTGCGGACCGTGGAGAGAGGAGGTACCCGGATGATGGAAGCCCCCGGCAAGATGTAAGGCTCCCGATTGAGCCGGGTTGCAGGCGAAAGCCATCGTGATCACACGTGCTGAATAGGGACAGAAGAGCTACGCGTGGCGCAATACCTATAACCGGGCTGGATAATCGAGACTAGCTGGTGCGAGGTTGATCCCGCCGCCGTCGAAAAGAAGGTTGCGGAACAAGGGAGTGTTGTTTGGTCGGGGCGAGAGGATTTGAACCTCCGACCCCTGCGTCCCGAACGCAGTGCGCTACCGGGCTGCGCTACGCCCCGACCGGGCGGATCCGAAAACGGAAGCCGGATTGTCTTACAACAGAGGGGTAAAACGCAAGCCGTGAGATTCGGCCACTGCTTGGCACGTAATCTTTCCATTCATCACATTCACACCTTTGGCAAGGCCGGCGTCCGATCGAATGGCTTTCTCAACCCCCTCCGATGCGAGCCGGACAAGGTAAGGCAAGGTCACGTTGGTCAATGCTCGAGTGGAGGTGTACGGGACAATTCCCGGCATGTTGGTTACGCAGTAGTGCACGACCCCGTCCACCGTGTAGACAGGATCCGAATGCGTCGTGGGCCTGGTTGTTTCGCAACACCCGCCCTGATCGACGGCGACGTCCACGATGACGGACCCAATCTGCATCTTCGACACGAGACTGCGCGAGATGACTCGTGGCGCGCGCGCCCCGGGTACCAATACGGCGCCAATTACCAAGTCGGCCTGCATGACCGCTCGTTCGATGGCCGATTCAGTCGCCGCACAGGTGGCAATACGTCCTCCGTACAAATCATCAAGCACGCGTAATCGATCCAAATCCAGATTAATCACCGTAACCTGTGCGCCCAATCCGACGGCAATTCTGACCGCCGACGTTCCCACGACCCCGGCGCCCAACACCACAACATGGCCCGGCAACACACCCGGCACGCCGGCCAACAGGACGCCCCTCCCCCCTTGAACCGTGCCCAGATAATGAGCTCCGACCTGTACAGCAAGACGTCCGGCAATCTCACTCATCGGCCGCAGCATGGGCAGACTATGGTCCCTTGCTTCGACGGTTTCATAGGCAATGGCCGTGACCTCCGCCGCCATCAACGCCTTGGTCAGGTCCGGCAATGAGGCGAGATGCAGATAGGTGAACAGCACCTGACCTGGGCGAAACAACGCACATTCGGATAACTGAGGCTCCTTCACTTTCACAATCAGTTCCGCCCGTTGGAAGACCTCTTCTTTCGAGGCGACGACCTCAGCGCCGGCATGACGATAGGCCTCGTCCGAAAATCCGCTTCCCTGTCCGGCCGAGGGCTCCACCAGCACCTGATGGCCGTGCTGCCGCAACAGATGCACGCCGTCCGGCGTCACACTCACGCGGTATTCAAAATCCTTTACCTCTTTCGGAACTCCGATCAGCATGCGCGCCTCCTCGCCACCTCACCGCTCGCCCGTTCGTCTTCGCATTATACATCGGACCCGTCTGGATACGCGCGACCCGCTCCGGCACCTTGCTACGTGAAAGACCAGTGCGGTAAGATTCGATCTCTTTGGTTCTTTTTCTTCAAGAGGAGCACTTCGCGCATGGATGCCGGATCCTGTAATGCCTGCAACACCGCAGGCACACCGTTGATGAAATTGTCGCTGGGCAAAGATTTCTTCGGACGCACCTATGACCGGTTGTCGCCATCCTCTGACCAAAGTCCGAAATGGTATTGCGAGCCCTGCTCCATGATGAAAAATCTGCAGCGCGATTTCCGCGATATCCGGCTAGAATTCGATAAACTCGCCCAGGGCCAGGCCTCTGCGCTCTCGGAGCCTGAAGCGAAACAACGCGCACAATTGCGCCTTCGGGAGATCGCCGCCATTGGCGGCACGCAAGCTGCCGGCTCGTCGCTTCTGAACCCGGCGGACGTGAAACAATTGATCGACCAGTTCCACGCGCGCGCCTGAGCTCGCAACAGCAGATTGAATCGACGAGTACCGACAGGTTGACGATGACCGGCTATCAACGACATATTTTTGTCTGCACCAACAGGCGCGAGCCTGATGATCCTCGCGGCAGCTGCTCGAAGCTCGGCTCCGAGGCGCTTCATGCCTGCTTCAAGCAAGAAGCCAAGCGACTCAACTTGAAGGGAGTCGTGCGTGCCAATAAAGCGGGCTGCCTCGATTACTGCGCCCAAGGGCCCAGTGTGGTGGTCTACCCCGAGGGAGTCTGGTACCGCGTTCGGTCCGAGGCCGACGTGAAGGAAATCATGGAGCGCCATATCGTGAAAGGAGAGCCGGTCGAACGACTCCTCATGCCCGATCAAGCCCGACCTCCCCTCCTCTCTCCGCTGAAAACTTGAGCCGGTCCGTCCACCGAATCTCGCGAGATCTCTATGCCAGCCGATGAAAAATGGAAGGCCAACATGGAAAAGGTGGCCTACATGAAAGCGTTTCCCGGATTGCTCCGCACCTGGGATGAGCTGATTGGAAAAACCGTGGACGCCGTCTTGCCGCTGAAGAGCAAGACCGGATCCGCCGCGCTCATTTGCCGCGATGGATCGTTTGTGGTGGTTCCGCTTCTGAGCGCAGAACCTTACGAGTTAGGCGAAGCCCTCCTGACAGGCCGAGAGTACCTCGAGCCGAAACACCCTGAGGCCTACGCCGGATACGACCGCTTGCTCAAGAAAGACCAAGAGGCACAACGCACTGCCCGCCTTGAAAATATTCTGGGCGCGATTCAAAACAATGTAGAACAGATCCCGGAATTGAAAGACCGGCTTGCCCAGCTGGTCAAGGAGTGGAAGTGAGCAGTCTCCCGCAAAAAAACATGTTCGAGATCTTTTCGCAGGGTCTCTTCGAAGGAGTGAAACCGATGTTGGTTATCCGCGATCACCTTGTCCGCCATCCCGACCGCTGCACTCACCAGGCCATTTGTGTCCCCATTTGCCCGACCAGCGCCTGGCTCTCCACTCCTCCCTACAAGTTCGATCCGTCCCGCTGCCTGGAAAGTTGCCGGCTGTGTCTGGACGCATGCCCCTCCCAAGCGATCTATGCCGTATTCAAAAAAGGCGAGAAGTTGTTGGAGCCGCAAAAGAAGTAGGCTGGGTCACCTGGCATCCCCAGTGCTCGCGCAACACGGGACCGCAGAAAGCGGTCATTGGACGCGCGAAGTACTTCTCCCCTCCCTGTGGCTTTCACCACCGGACGTGAGTACCCATCTCCGCATCCCTGCATGGCTACATGATCTGCTTCCGCAAACGCCCCCAGTAGGCGGTGCCGACATAACCACATGCGCCAGTGAAGGTGGTGAGGGCCATCACTCGATAGACCACCAAACGCGGAGCCTTGACGTTGACGGTGGGATCGAGGAGATCCTGCGCCGTGGCAACGCGTTTAAGCGTTTCACCGGCCAGCAGAATCGGCCACATGCAGGCGAGTCGCTGGCGAATTTCCAACCGCGGCAGCGCCATGGTGTAGAGCCAGCCCTGGTCCAAATGTGCCACCGCCTGACGGATCATTCGCAGCAGAATCGGGCGAAAAGTCGGCAGGCTTTCCGGTTTGAGCAAATCCAGCGGTTTGAGCCCGACCTCATCCAGCCACTGCGTCGGCACGTAGCAGCGGCCATTGTGGAGGTCACGGGCGAGATCTTTCACAATGTTCGTGAGTTGTAATCCCTTCCCGAAGCGGACGCCGATCGCAGACATGCGGTCTACATCCCACTGCGCCATGGCGCGCCGGTGTGCGCACACCATTCGCGTCCAGAACTCCCCCACGCAGCCTGCCACATAATACGTATACCGATCCAGTTCTTCCGGCCGCTCCAGCGCTGAGAGGTCTTGGGCCGATGAACCAGGAAACCTCATCAGGTCCATCTCCATTCCGTTCGGCAGCACCTCCATCAGCCAGCGAATGCGCTCGCGATCAGCCCGTTCGAACTGTCGGTAAAGAGCCAAGCACTCCGGCAGTCGCTCCAGGAGCACGCGCTCCGCCGAGTCGGTCTGGTGCGGGAGAAGGGCCGTCTGAATCGCCTGGACGGCTTGCGGCTGGACTCCGTCGCCTGTGAACTGAGCGCGAAACATGTTCAGATACTGAAGGCGCTGCTCACGCCCGATCAGGTCGGTGTCGGCGATCGTATCGGCCGCCCGCGCAAGCAGATAAGCCAAGCCCATCTCGTCGCGCACATCCGACGGAAGGACATTCAGCGTCAGGTAAAATGAACGGGATACCTGTTTGAGAATGACGCGAAGGAGTTCGTGCTTGGAAGGCTGATTACTCGTGGCGCAACCTGCTTATCTGACTTCGAGTGTCCCTTCCATGCCTTTCTCCCGGTGACTTGGGAAAAAGAGGAGTTTCTTGTCGCAATAGAAGGAATAGGTGCCCGGCTTCGTCGGTGTAAATTGCACCGTCACTGTTTTACCGGCACTTACATCCCGTTCGATCGAGAGCCCGGCTGCATCATCCCGTAACATAAAGTTATGAGGGGTGATGGTGGTGATACTGGTCAAGAGCAGTTCAACGGGTTTCCCGGCCTGCACGATCAAATGCTGCGGGGTATAGGAGTAGCTGTCCAGAATCACCGTAGCCCGCTGGATTCCGTCCGCTTGATCAACCGGCACTCGCAGCGGAGGAACCTGCGGCGCTTGCTCAGCTCCACTGGCAGGGGTCGGACCTGCAATGTTGCAGAGTCCTATCGTAGCCCAAATACCCAGACTTAGGGACAATAGACCTATACGCATAGCGAAGCTTCTAACAGAAGGTCGCAGAATCGGTCAACCGGCAGCAGGTCCGACGGTACATCCCACCCAAGCGCCGAACCGTGCGATGACAAACCGGCCGAGCCACTGCTCAACCGACTTGACGGACTCAAAACCTGGTATTATCTCTGAACACCGGGACGTGTCCTGGCTCCCCTGCCCAAGGGGCCAACAAGCGACCCGGGCATTCGGTATAATGACATCCAAGGTTCGTTCCTCCCCGTAGGAGAAGGACGAATCTTCAAGGAGGAGAGATATGAAGTCGTTGAAGGGTATCGGGCTGCTGATTATTTCGAACATTCTCATTTATCTCACCCTGTCTATTACGGTCAGGGTGCTGGTGAACATGGTCCTGCCCGCGTTCGGCATTGATGTTCGCGGGGCCTTCAGTCAGGAATTGCTGGTCTGGTCCTTGGTGATCGGCTTCGGCGGCGCGTTTATCAGCTTGCTGTTTTCCAAGCAAATGGCCCGAGCCATGTTGGATTGCACGCAGATCACGCAACCCCGCACGCAAGCAGAACAAGTTATCTACGGCTCCGTTCGGGAAATCGCAGAGCGCCTCCATATCACCATGCCGGAAGTGTGGGTCTATGACTCACCCGACCCGAATGCGTTTGCCACGGGTCCGAGTAAGAACAATGCGATGGTCGCGGTCTCGACCGGCCTGTTGGCTAATCTACGTGAAGATGAGGTGAAGGCTGTGCTCGCCCACGAGATGGGCCACGTGTTCAATGGCGACATGTTTTCCACCACGGTGCTCGCCGGCTTGATGAACACCTTTGTGCACTACATCAGCAATTTTGTGTATCAGACGGTGGCCCAACCACAGGGTGACCGCGAGGAAGGCCAGAGCGGCAGCCCGATCCTGGGTTTCGTGGTCTACCTGTTCCTACAGGTCGTCCTGTCGGTCCTGGCCATGCTGGTAGTCAGTTGGCATTCTCGCCGTCGGGAATATGCCGCAGATGCGTTTTCTGCGAAGGTGTACGGAAAAGAATCGATGATCAAGGCGCTGCAGGCCATCGATCGCTGGGTCAACCGGGCTCAGTTCGAGTATTCGACCCAAGATGCATTGGCCACGATGAAGATTTCAGGCAACACCTCCGGCTTCTTACACCTGCTGGCGACGCATCCTCCGATCGAGGAACGGGTTGCGGCGTTGGAACGGTTATAACCAAGGAGTTTTTCTATGCCGATCAATCGACCGACTTGTTCATGGAAGGTACTGGTCCTCGGGCTCATCGCGGGTCTCGGGCTTGGCGCCATCGAAATAGGCTTTGGTTCGGTCGATGCGGCGGAACAGGGAGCATCACGTATGGCTGCCAACGCATCATCCGTCTACGACTTCACACTCAACGATATCGATGGAAAACCCGTCTCACTCAGCCAATACAAGGGGAAGGTCGTCATGCTGGTCAATACGGCCAGCTTCTGCGGCAACACTCCGCAATATGCCGATCTGGAAAAGGTCTATGAGACCTATAAGGACAAGGGGTTCGAGATTCTGGCGTTCCCGGCCAATAATTTCGGTCAGCAGGAGCCTGGCAGCAACGAAGAAATCAAAGGATTCTGCCTCACCAAATATAGCGTCGGCTTCCCGCTGTTCAGCAAGATCAGCGTCAAGGGCAGCGACAAACACCCCCTGTACCGCTACCTCACTGAGCACAGCCCGTTCCCCGGTGAGGTGGAATGGAACTTCCAGAAATATCTGGTCGATCGTTCAGGCAATGTGGTCGCCCGCTATCATCATGGCACGAAACCGCTGGCACAGGAGATCGTCAAGGACGTCGAACGGTTTCTCGCAAAGAGCTGATCGTCGTTAATTCTTCTTCTCGAAACTGATGTGCGCGCGATACTCTTGGATGGCCGCACCCAATGCGGCCTTCCCAAGAGGGATGTTCGCCTCCAAGGCATCCTCCAC
Organism: Nitrospira sp.; assembly: GCA_024998595.1. Classification (GTDB taxonomy): domain Bacteria; phylum Nitrospirota; class Nitrospiria; order Nitrospirales; family Nitrospiraceae; genus Nitrospira_A. The sequence continues at coordinate 1,047,619 of JACOEK010000001.1, read as the reverse complement.
ACCCCGGTCGTCGATGATCACATCATACCGGTCTTGAATATTCGTTCGAACTGCGGTGCCGTCCTTGAACGTGCGCGGCATGTAAATTTCGGTCCATACTTCCTTCTCGACTAAGCAGACATCACAAAAACGTTCATACAACAGCGTCAATTTCTCCGAATCGGTTTCCTTCATGCACCTGCTCCTCGCGTTGATCAGTGATTTCGACGCCCACCTGCGCAGTCTCGGCAGACAAACGTTAGACTAAGCTGTGGAAGATATTCAACGGGTGGAAGAATCGGGCAGTGGGGGCGGCGCATCCCCTGAAGGCTGATCAGTCACCACGAAACGCATCGTTCCGACTTGGTTCACTGCATGGAACGGTTGCTGCCCGAGTGACGTGATGTAGATCTTCACCAGATACTTGCCCTGCGGCCATAGCGATGACGGCTTCTTCAACTCGAGGAAGCCGTACCGTTCGTGGCCCGGCACTTCCAGACTATCCTGCACGATTACCGTGTCGCTGGTTTTCCCGTCGACCCCGACGGGAAACACCTGCGCGGCAAACTGAGCCGGATCTTCAAGCGGCGCAACTTCGAACACGATGTACACAGCCGGAGTATCAGGCGCGAATACCGTCGTACCCGGGGCAATCGGCTTGAGACGAGGATCTTGGGTAAACCATCCTTTGCGTCCGAAGGTATCCCATTCGACATCATACCCTCGCGCCATCTTGATCCAGGTGAACAGCGATTGAGGAACTCCCTTCTGCTGCACATCCAAAGACGGTGTTTCGGTCGGTTCGAACTCCGTGGTGGCCTGCTCCTTTGGAACCATCAGGTCGCGTCCCTCGACGGCACCCTGCGAAAGCCCCAGAAAGGCCGTCGCGATCGACACCGCCATCAGCCGTCCGAAGGCCCGTCTCCGACCTTGACGACAGCGTGCACTCACGCTGGAAGCTGAAAGTGAGGGTTCCATACGATTATCGTACTCACTGCGAGTAAGAAGGGTCAACGGGCTTGTGGGCATTTGCATGAAATAGCAGGAATTGTCACTCGCTTTGATATAATCCGCAATGCTCACACACCGCGGCTTGTAGGTTCCGACCCTGACGCCCCCATGAACCGATCAACAGTCGACCAGCCGTCATCGCCGTCTGAGGGACAGATTGTCCAGGCCAGCCATGGTGTGACCGCCGGAATGGATGCCAAATCCAGAAGCCAGCACTATGGTGTTCGCGATGCGGCCTTTCAAGCCACTGCGCAGGGTAGTGGGGAACAGTACTTCTCCGCCTTTGCCCTGCTCTTGCACGCCTCACCATTCCAGATCGGCATCCTCTCCGCCCTGCCCCAGTTGGTCGGAGTCGTGGCGCAGCTCATATCAGTGAAGCTGCTCCAATATTTACACGTGCCCGGACAGCTTCTCATCGCCGGAGGTTGGGCTCAGGCCCTCTGCTGGCTTCCCATTCTCTCGCTTCCGCTGTTCTTGCCTGAGTATGGACCCTGGCTCTTTATCGGCTGCGCGGTGCTCTATTTTGCCTTCGGACATGCCACGACCCCGATCTGGAACAGTCTCTTGGTCGATGTCGTGGAGCAAGACAGCCGTGGCGCCTATTTCGCGCGGCGAGCCAGGACCACAGCCTTGACGAGTTTCCTCGCGCTCGGAATTGCGGGAGCCGTGCTGACACTCGGGCAGAAGTGGGGCATCAATTGGATTGGCTTCTTGATTATTTTTCTCGTAGCCGCTGCCGCCCGCGTGGGAGCCACGCGTTGTCAAACGAAGGTGTCCACGCTCGTGCCGGTGCATCGTATCGACGCTCCGCATGGATTCCGGCATTTTCTGACCAAAACCGCCACGAGGGACTATCGCTGTTTTCTCTTATTCTGCGGCCTCATGCATTTCGCCGTGCTCCTCTCGGGACCGTTCTTTGTCATTTACCTCTTGAGAGACCTCCATTGGTCCTATCTGCAGTACGCCGGCTGGATGGCTAGCAGCATTTCGGCCCAATTCCTCACGCTGGGGCCCTGGGGACACATCGGCGATCGATACGGCAACAAAACCCTGCTCGCGCTGACCGCCTCGGCCGTTCCGCTCCTCCCGATGGGCTACTTGCTGAGCGAACAGTATCTGTTCCTCTTGATTCTGAACTTCTTCGGCGGGGTGATCTGGGCGGGACTGTCGCTTGGCTTGCAGAATTATGTCTTTGATTCACTTCGGCCGGAAGAGCGCACCAGGGGGGTCGCGCTGGCCAATGCCATGAATGCGGTGGGATGGGGTCTGGGGGCATTAACCGGCAGCTGGCTTGCCACCGTTCTGCCGGCTCAATTGTCGTTCGGGCAGTGGCATGTGACCCCGGCATCGAACCTGCCGTTTCTCTTCTGCCTTTCCGGGGCGCTGCGATTGGTCATTGCCGTGGGCCTGCTCAGAACGTTCGATGAACCGAGGCGCATCACCTCTGTCCCACAGGGACATCTGTTATGGCAACTTCCCTTGGTGAAGCCGCTCACGGCCCTGTTGTCGTGGAAAAGCCCCCGTGTCGTTCCGTAACCGGTCGGGACCTGCCGAAACAGACTACATGCCCGCCGGTTTTCGCTCCCCCTCTTCCTGCTTGAGCCGATCGAATGCACGATCCGCATTACCTTTGACCTGTTCGGATGACGGTTGGGCCATCGGTTTGGGCTTTTCGCTGGCGCAACCCACCATTACCACCATCGCCGCAACGATTACGCCCACCAGACTGATGACCCGTCCTCCGACATCGATGCTGCCTCTCAAATCCCCCATGCCGACCCCCCCCATTTAAAATGCCAACAGCCGCCGCTATCGCCGACACTGCATTATGGGTTAGTCCCTCACCGCGCTCAACATGAAAACGTGCGCACCGGAGCCACGTTGACTGGCCCCGGCAAAGGCGTTATTCTCCGCGACGACGCAGTTCTCCCCCGAAAGGAATCCGATGTCGCTACATGACCGTTTATCCGAAGACCTGAAATCGGCGATGAAGTCCAGAGACCAGCTCCGCATGGACGTCATTCGCATGATCAAAGCCGCCGTGCAATATAAGGAAGTCGAACTCAAACAGGATCTGGACGATGCCGGCATGAGCCGGATCATGACGACCCTCATCAAGCAGCGCAAGGAGGCGGCCGAACAGTTCGAGAAGGGCAATCGACAAGATTTGGCCGCGAAGGAACGGCAGGAGATCAGTATCATCGAGGGGTATCTCCCCGCCGCCATCTCTTCCGAAGAACTGGCGCACGTGGTCGCACTGGTGGTCAAAGAATCCGGCGCATCTTCGCTGAAGGACATGGGCCAGGTCATGAAGGCGGTCATGGCTCGCTTGGCCGGTCAATCCGTCGACGGCAAAGTCGTCAGCGACCTGGTCAAAACCGCCCTTCAACGCTAAACCGCTTCTCTGCCGGGCTCAACCTCTCCGGTCTTTCCGCCGATACTGGATCCGATGTACGGCGGCGAAGGGATTACGATCCCGCCCCCCATCTCTTTGGCTATGCTCGCCAGAGCAAGGAGCCGGCTCCTCCACCTCCGCCGGACGAGGCTGCGACATGCGAATTTTGATCGTCGACGACTCCCCTGACCAGCAACTTCTGCTGAAGACTATTCTCAATAAAGCGGGCCACCAGGATCTTCTCATCGCGGACTCTGCCACCTCGGCCTACGACCAGCTCGGCATCGAGCAGCCACAGCCGCCTGAGGGTCCTCACGCCGTCGATTTGATTCTCATGGATTTTCTCATGCCCGGCATCGACGGGGTGGCAGCGACGCGGCACATCAAGAGCCTGGATGCACTGCGGGATATCCCCGTGATCGTCGTCACGGCAAAAACCGCCCTCGGAGACCTGCAGGCAGCGTTTGCGGCAGGGGCCATGGACTTTATTACGAAACCGGTGAATAGCGTGGAACTGCTTGCCCGGGTCAATTCCGCGCTGATGCTGAAAAAGGAAATGGACTGCCGCAAAACCCGAGAACTGGAACTTCGCCGTAGCAATGAGGACCTGCAACGGGCGTTGCGCGAAGTCAAAGTTCTGAAGGGACTCGTGCCGATCTGCGCCTCTTGTAAGAAAATCCGCAACGACCAAGGATTCTGGCAGCAGTTGGAAGAATATATCCAACAGCATTCCGAGGCGGAATTCAGCCACGGCCTCTGCACTCCCTGCATCAAAAAGCATTACCCTGGTGTTTACCCAGACTAGCTGCTAGCATCGACTTACGACACACTTTCAGGGAGACACTGACCATGGGTATCCTGATCGTCGATGATTCGGCAGACGATCGTCTGTTGATCCAATCCATCCTCGCCAACGCCGGATACGAAGAGACGTTTGTGGCGGAATCCGCCGCCGCGGCATTTCGCCTGCTGGGCCTCGACGGCATGCGGCAGATGGCCGGCCGGGTGGATTTGATCTTGATGGATATCGTCATGCCTTCCACCAACGGGATCGAAGCCTGCCGGCAAATCAAAGCCGTCGAACGGTACCGGGACATCCCGATCATCATGGTCACGGTCAAAACTGACCCGGTCGATCTGCAATTAGCCTTCGCCGCAGGCGCCATCGACTATGTCGCCAAGCCCATCAGCAAGATCGAACTCTTGACGCGCGTCCGTTGCGTGCTCCGCCTCGTCCATGAAATTGAACGACGCCGCGCGCGCGAACAGGAACTGCTCGAGGTCATGCGCCAATTGCAGGAGGCCAACCAGATGCTGTTGCGGCTGTCCTGCCTCGACGGGCTGACCGGCATCACCAATCGCCGGCAATTCGACGACTTCCTTGACCAGGAATGGCGCCGGGCCGCGCGCGAATCGACCCCGCTGTCGCTCATCATGCTGGATATCGATTTCTTCAAAACCTACAACGACAGCCATGGCCACCAGGCCGGAGACGAGTGCCTCCGCCAGGTCGCTCAGCTCATTTCCAGCCACGTCAATCGTCCCGGCGACTTGGTTGCGCGGTACGGCGGCGACGAGTTCGTCATCGTACTGCCCGGCACGACGGTAGATGGCGCCGCACAGGTAGCCGATACCCTGAGACGAAAAGTCTGTGAGGCGGAGATGAAACATCCGAACGGAGATCCGGTGACGATCAGCTTGGGCTTCGCCAGTACGGTACCAAGCCGCGTCGCGGCCCCGACCGACCTGATCCGTGCGGCCGACCAAGCGCTCTACCAGGCTAAGCAAGAAGGGCGCAACCGCGCCAAGCAAGCCGGCGTGCTCTCCCTCGTACACCATACTCACAAGGATTGATGGCTTCTCGCCGTCGCGGCGACTGTGCCGGCTTCACCCCCTCGCGACACGATGCTGTCATGATGAACTGAAGACGACCGGACGACGACATGGCGAAACGCATCCCGCAAACTCGACGCACGACAGGTACCGCTCCGAAACGCACCCTCCGCACCGCTTCCCGTGCTCAGACAGCACTCCAACGCGAGCAAGCCGCGCGCCGTCGCGCCGAGCGCGCGCTCGAACGCGCCTCCAAGGAACTGCAACGCCGCGTCGAAGAGCTGCAACGCGCAAAAGATGCCGCCGATGTGGCCAACCGCGCCAAGAGCGATTTCCTGGCCAGTATGAGCCACGAAATCAGGACTCCGATGAATGCCATCATCGGCATGGCTGATCTGTTATGGGATACGACTCTGACTCCGGAGCAACGAAAGTATCTCCGGATCTTTCGACGCGCCGGGGCCAGCCTGCTGAGTCTGATCAACGACATTCTCGACTTATCGAAAGTCGAATCCGGCCGGCTCGATTTGGACAGCATCGACTTCGATCTTTCTGAACTCATCGACAAGACAAGCGAAATGCTGGCGCTCCGGGCCAACGAAAAAGGCCTCGAACTCGTCTGTCATCTCTCGAACGATGTGCCGTGCCACCTCATCGGCGATCCCAATCGTCTCTACCAAATCCTGCTGAACTTGCTCGGAAACGCGATCAAATTCACCGAGAAGGGATCGGTGGTCATGACCATCACCAACGATCCGGACTGTCCCACACCGGGCGCGATCCGATTTTCGGTAACCGATACGGGCATCGGGGTTCCGCACGACAAGATGACGGCCATCTTCGACACCTTCACACAAGCGCATAGTACAATCGCCCGCCGCTACGGGGGCACCGGGTTGGGATTATCGATTTCACAACAACTGGCCGCACTCATGGGCGGGCGTATCTGGGTCGAGAGCACCCTCGGCAAAGGCAGTACGTTCCATTGCGCCGTTCGGCTGGGTGTGCAAAACGCTCCGGCTCCGTCTAAGGCGGCAGGCGCGTTGAACCTGAGCGGTGTCCGCTGCCTCGTCGTCGATGATTACCCGACAAACCGTCTGATCTTGCGGGAAACGCTCTTTGCGTGGGGCGCCACCGTGGTGGAAGCCGACAGTGGAGAACAGGCCATGGAGGCTCTGGAGGCCTCGCTCACCTCACACACGCCCTTCCATCTGCTCTTGCTTGACTGCCGCATGCCGGGAATGGACGGATTCGAGGTCATCGAACGCATCCATGCCGATCCCCGGCTTCGCGACCTGACGATTATCATGCTGGCCTCCGACCGCTGGGCCGATGACATCGCCAAAACCTACGACCTCGGTCTGGGGGGATACCTGGTCAAACCGATCCGGCGCTCCGATCTCCAGCAAACCATCAGCATTGCTCTGGGACGCAGCCAACGCGGTGCGGCCCAGCCCCAACCCAGTACGCCGCTCCCGACCGCACCCCAAGGACGGTCTCTGCGAATCCTGCTGGTCGAGGACTCGCCGGACAATCAGGTCTTGATCCAATCGTATCTCAAGAACACCAGCCATCGGTTAGATCTGGCGGACAACGGGCAGATCGGCGTCGCTAAATTTCAAAACGGCCACTACGATCTGATTCTGATGGATATGCAGATGCCGGTTATGGACGGGTTGACGGCCACACGTACCATCCGGCGCTGGGAGCAGGAACAGGGACTCCCCGCGGTTCAAATCGTCGCCCTCACCGCCTTGGCCCTGAAGGAGGAATCGGCCAGAATCTTCGAAGTCGGCTGTAACGCCCACATGACCAAGCCTCTCAAGAGAACGACGTTGCTTGAGCTGCTTGCCGCCTACGAGAAGACCCGCGCACAATGATGCCCCCCCAACCTGAGTCTGGCCCGGCCAAGATCATCGTTCATATCGATCCGGATCTTGAAGCCATCATTCCAGGATTCCTCGCCAACCGCCATCGGGACCTCGCGACGATCGAGGGCTGCTTGAAGCAAGGCGACCTGAACACGATCCGTATGTTGGGGCATCGAATGAAAGGCGACGGCGGCGGATACGGCTTCGATCAGATCAGCACCATCGGCGACAATCTGGAGCAGGCCGTGATGACCCAAGACGGGCCTTCAATCGAAAGGCAAGCGGCTATACTGAAAGATTTCCTAAGTCGCGTCGAGGTCGTGTACACACGCTAGTGCAGCATACCGGCTTCTTCCCATTCCGTTGTGAATAGATCAATCTCTTCCGACCGGCCGAACTTGGCTCTGGACGAATTCCTCGGGAACCTGCTCACCAGTCATCCTCTCCCATGTGGGCGTTCAGGGTTCAACGGCCCATCTCAGGCCATGGAACCCTGAACGCATCTTTCGAGAAACGCTTAGAAGTGAAGGGCCAATCCGCCCACCACGTGACTGGCTTTATATTCCCCGTTGAATCCCGCCCCTGTGCCTTGCATCTGCGACAACTCGAACTGGGCATAGTTGAATTTGTATTCGGCAAACACCGCAAGATTCCGGGTCATGAAATACTTCACTCCAGCGAGCGCATTCAGACCGATCCGCCCGTTGTCGGTACTGCGTCCAAACTGATTGGAGGTTTCGGCAAAGAAAATCCCGGGACCGGCTCCCGCATAGAGTTGCAACGGGCAGCGGAGATTTTCATCTAATGGCGACCAATGTCTCCGATCAGAGTCGGCCTCCGCCACCGTGCCGTCAGCGCGCCGGACGTCATCCCGATGGCGAACGTCATCGCGGTTCCGGCAGCCGACTTTCGTGCGGGCAATCACATTAAACGCCAGAGTCGTGACACGAAGGTGCGATCCCGGTACCCCCCCGCCTTGTTCGATGTGGGGCGTTGAGTTAAATCCTTCCACCTCGATCCCCAGCCAATTCAATCGCCCTGGATGAAAGTAGCCGATCTTCGCCCCATACACTCCGGAGTTCGCCAGGTCACGTCCGCCGAACTGCTGACCTGCGATGGATCCTCTGCCTTCGAGATCCGAGAAGCTATGTCCCCACGTAAAGCCTCCATACCCCGCCACATAGACTTCGCCTTCCCTCCGACGTTCTACCACTCGCTCATCGACGACCACTCGATCACCTGTCCGATCTCTCGTCACCACTCGTTCCTGAGACGCCTGCTCCGTCGTCCGAGGACCGACGTCCGGTGGTTGTTCCTGCACCGGCGCCCCTGTTTGCGCAAGGCATGTCAAGGTGGTTCCCAAAACGAATCCGCAACTGATGAGTCCTGGCACAGCGCGCCGTGTTGAAGCCATTGATCCCCCTTGTAAGTAAATCCCAGCGGTACATTATTTTTTAGCCGAGTGCCGACAGTACCGGAATATTTCCGGTCCCATCACTAGGACCTACCCTAGAAATGCAATGTTGGAATTACGCGGATGAGAGGATCCACGTATCTCACGAATGAAGCGCTTCCCAGCCAGAGTAGGGCATGTCCGCACATGTGTCCGAGGACAGTTTGTCCGCCTCAGGACAAAACGCCGCGACGTTTCATTCCAATCAAAACCTATGAGACCCGATTCAGCCGTATTTACTGAACACTAGGCAGGAGTCGTTAAATGTACCGCCAAGTCTGAACATTGCATACGGCGCCTGAGACGCTCTCCATGCCGGGAAAGAGGCGGCGTCTGTCTTAACTGATCTTCCTTCATCGAAGCACGGGCAGAAAGCAAGCGAGAACGCACCATCAAAATCCAATGGGGTTACGACATATGAAGACCGATGCATGGGGAATTCAGCTGGAGTATGTGGATGCCGCTGGCAAGAGGCGACGCGTCTCTAAGAATGCGCTGGCCGGCATTCGAGCAGCGATGGGCGACTCCTCTCGACCAGCCGTTACGTGGCTCGACGAAAAGGTAACAGTGCTACGTCAGGATGAGCCTCTTGCTCTTCCGCCCGATGCTGTCTTCATGCTCGAGGATGGCTCCACGGTGGAAAGCGCAGATCAACTCCCTCACCCCTTGCCCATTGGCTATCACCGGCTTATGGCTGCATCCAACACTGAGTTATTCGTGCACATCATCGTCACGCCGGGTCGTTGTCATTTGCCGAAGGATCTTCGCATCTGGGGATGGAGCGCACAGTTGTATGCGACACGGAGCCACGAGAGTTGGGGAATGGGCGACCTGGGTGACCTCGCCCGACTCTCGCGATGGGCCATGAACCTGGGCGCTCGGCTGTTATTGGTCAATCCGCTCCATGCCGTACCGCCGCTAGTGCCTCAGGAGGCCAGCCCCTACTCGCCCTCCAGCCGCCGCTACCTCAATCCGTTGTACCTCCGCATCGAGGACCTTCCTGGCGCGCAGAAAATCTCCCATGACCTATCACGACTGGCGGCTGTGGGCCGGGCCCTAAATGAAGATCGTCATCTCGACCGAGACCGGATCTATCATCTCAAGCAAGAAGCGCTACAGCTCTTATGGAAGTCGTTTGATGGAGACGAGGATTTCGACCGGTTTCAATCAGCCGGCGGGCGCTCACTCCGCCAGTATGCGCTACATTGTTGCCTGGTCGAGCGATACGGCGCGGACTGGCGCCGCTGGCCTGCGGCCTATCGCCATCCCGACTCCCTTGACGCCGAACAAATCGCTTCGGGGGAAACCGATCGTGCAAGGTTTCATATGTGGCAACAGTGGTTACTGAACAAACAACTCGCCGCCGCCGCGCAGACCATTCCGTTGATGCAGGATCTGCCCATTGGTTTCTCTCCGGATGGGGCCGATGCCTGGGCGTGGCAAGACCTGATTGCACCGGATATGACCGTGGGTGCCCCGCCTGATCTCTTGAATACGACCGGTCAGGACTGGGGCCTTCCTCCGTTCATTCCGCATGCACTTCGGGCGGCCGGATACCAACCATTCATCGAAACCATTCGTGCCATCATCCGCCACGCCGGCGGACTACGTATCGATCATGTGATGGGCCTCTTCCGGCTCTGGTGGGTCCCCAAAGGCAATCTTCCCAAGGATGGCGCCTTCGTACGGTATCCGTCCGAGGAGTTGTTGGCGATCCTGGCAGTCGAAAGTGCGCGCGCTCGGGCAATCGTAGTGGGGGAAGACCTCGGGACCGTTGAAGCGGGGGTGCGAGAAGTACTCGCCGAACAGAATGTCTTGTCCTATCGCCTGCTGTGGTTCGAAGACACTCCGCCGTCAAAGTACCCGGAGAAGGCCTTAGCCGCGGTCACAACTCATGACTTGCCTACTTTAGCGGGCGTGTGGACCGGAGCCGACCTTAAGTTGCAAGAACAGTGCGGGGTCAAGCCGGATAAAAAGGCGCAGGAGCAGTTCCGAACCACAATCATGGAGACGAGTCACGTAGAGGCCAATACCCGCCTCGAGGAAGTCATAATCAAGACGTTCTCTGAATTGGCGGAGTCCCCTTGCGCGGTGGTTATGGCGGACATGGAGGCAGCCTGCGCGGTGAGCGAACGGCCGAACATGCCCATTTCCAACGGCAACTATCCGAATTGGTCGCTTGCGCTTCCCTGTTCCATCGAAGACCTCGAATCCGCTGAGCTTCCCACTCAGCTGGCAAAGATCCTGAATCAACGTGTCAGTCAAAAAAGCCGCACCCCATCTCGCGCTTGACGTCCTCATACGCTATCAGTGGTTGAGCCCCTTTTTTACGGTTGCATAATAAATCGATCGATCTGTCTTGCGTCCAAAGCGAACCACGTTAGGCACGATATAACATCGCCGCCCCTGTCAATTTATTGAGTAGCGGTGGCGACCTTCGAGTCGGCACCGTGGGAGTACACTTTCAGGCGAGAAAGGAGATGGAAGTGAGCGTCCGACTGAATGAATACCAGCAGCCGAAGTCATGTCTATGATGAAGTCATCTTCCTGACGCCCGTTCGTTTTCTGCCAGCCTCGCCGATGACAGACCAACGCACAAAACGGTTAGAAGATATGCTGAATACGCAGGAAAGAGAGGAAGCACTGGGGACAATCGGCTCAAGCGCGATTGTAGCTCGTAGGACAAGAATGCCTGCGACTAGCGACCACCCACTCCGTCAAACCAAACAACTAACCAACCCCGGCTCCCACCACTTCTGGCTTGAGCCAATCCCGCACAAGTGTCGGCTCACCCGCTGCAGTGAGTCTGATCCGTTTCTGCCCACATAAGGCACAGGTCCACCGTTCAAACTCCATTTGCCCCGGGGTGTTGTCGGACACCCAATGGTGTGGGTGTGGGGTTCTTTTCGAGGGTTTGGTCCCTGGAGGAAATGGGTACGTTGCGACAAATCTTCTGGTCAACATGAGGGGAAGATACCGGAATCATGCGGCGAGGTGGATTAGGAAGATCCCTGGTTGTAAGTGTTCCCGTCCCTTAATGCAGGACCATGGCTCGCGCGTGAGTCTGTTTGGGAAGGAATCCACCGGAGAGTGCCGGAGTATGGTGAGCCTCGGCAGGCCGACCGAACCAGTGGAGGTCATAGCGATCTCCCCGTTCATAGAATGTGCGAAGATTGAGCATTGACAGGAGCGACGCGAATCTCCCGATCTGAAGTTGCTGGTCAAGGAAGACGGCCGTCTCGACCTGAAGGGTTTTCTCTGGTGAGCCATCAAACGGCACAATGACAAACACGTGATACCGGTCTCCGACTCGTCGTGACAAAATACTGGCCAGCGGGAAACTGCGCACGAGATACCTGATTAACACCGTGAGTTTGTCCTCGGCTCCGGGGTCTTGGTACCAGGCCATGGTCATCACCTCCGTCTTCTACACGTAGAACGCTCCGTTAAACCTGGTGGAGGAAGCGGCGACTATCGGTCGGTCCACCGGGCCGGTCTCGTCAGCACTCCGACCATCGCAAGACCACAAATTACGGCCAACAGCAGCAGACTCGCCATCAGAAGCAACCATCCCTTGATTTCATGCGTCATACGCGTATCGTACGACTTCCCCGTCCGCTGCGGACCTAGGGAAACCGCTGGAAAGCCTCAAAAAGTGTTCTATTTCTCTGCTCAGACGGGTGACGGCGGACCACAGGCTCCATCATGAGACCTGAGCTAAGACCGGGCTGGATCAGTTGATGGAAGACATCGTGAACGGCAAGGGCGCTGTTTCTATCGCCCCATCACTTCACCAGGAGGAGGCTAGCACAAGACGGTGGTGGTGGAATCGACGAGACTGGACCCGGGAACCCATGTGACCTTCAGGGACGGAGGGGAGCTTGTCCAAGGGGTTGAGACCGTCGAGGATGATGGGAGGCGAGGTTAACGGTGAACCGCTCCCGAGAGATTCGACCGACTACTGGCAGACTTGACGAATGAAAGTGGTGGAGGGCAGGGGAGTTGAACCCCCGACCCCTACGTTGCGAACGTAGTGCTCTCCCAACTGAGCTAGCCCCCCACAACTTACGCGGCATTATACACAACCAGCGCGCCAGTCTCTAGCGGGCCACTGAAAAAGTCTGTCAGCGACGTTCACGAACGTGCCGCGCATAGTCTTCGCGCCGTGGACCTCGCTACGACCTTACTTGAGGGGCCTTTTTACGCCACCCGCTAGATGCAGTTGACCGTGAAGAACCTTGCGCGGTAGTCCGTCATGGAGAGTGAAATCCGACGGTGGGCGTACCCGGCTCTGCCACCACCACACGCCGCCCCTCCACTCGCAACCGCCCCTCGGCATAAAGCTGAATGGCGCGTGGATAAATACGGTGTTCGTACTCCAAGATACGAGCCGCTAAGGATTCCGGCGTGTCCCCTTCGGTGATCGGCACCGCCGCCTGAATGATGATCGGTCCTTCATCCACCCCTTCTGTGACAAAATGTACCGTGCAGCCGGCAATTTTGCAGCCGTGCTCGAGAGCCTTTTTCTGCACATCCAGCCCCGGAAAGGAAGGGAGCAGCGACGGATGAATATTCATCATCCGGTTCTGATAGGCCGAGACCAGCACCGCTGTGACGATCTTCATGTATCCAGCCAGCAGCACCAGGTCCACTTCGTGCTTCTGAAGAACCTCAAAGACGGCCCGATCGTAAGCCTCACGACTATCCGGTCGTCCCGCAAAAGGCTTGGGGTCGAGCCAGACCGCGGGCGCGCCGTGTTTGCGAGCCCGTTCGAGGGCCACGGCGTCCTGCTTGTTGCTCAGCACCACCGCGATTTCCGCCGAGAGGGCCTGTCCTTCGATCGCCTCGATGATCGCTTGCAGATTTGATCCCCTCCCGGAGGCCAACACCCCCAGCCGCACGAGCCGAGGCGACTTACCCGACATATTCGACCACCCCTTCATCGGTTTGCTGTGCGACCATTTCTCCGATGTGATAGGCCTGCTCCCCTAACTCGCGAGCCTTCGCCATCACCCGGTCGGCATGGTCGGGAGCCACCACCAGGATCAGGCCGATCCCCATATTGAAGACACGGTACATCTCATCCAGGGCCACTGATCCTCGCGTGCGAATCGCCTCGAAAATCGGCAACACCGGCCAGGACCCGCGGCGAACCCGCGCGCCACAACGCGCCGGAAAGACTCGCGGGAGATTATCGGTGATGCCGCCGCCGGTAATGTGGGCAATGCCCTTTACCGGACAGCATTCCATAAGCGATAGGACTTGCTTGGCGTAAATCCGCGTGGGCGTGAGCAGGGTCTCGCCCAGTGCTCCACCCAATTCCGGCATGACCGTCTCGACGGTCAATTGGCTTTCCTCCAACAGCACTTTCCGTACAAGGGAAAAGCCGTTGCTATGCACGCCGCTCGATGCCAAGCCGATAACCACGTCACCCGGAACAATCTGCTTTCCATCAATGATCTTCGGACGGTCGACCACGCCGACGGCAAAACCAGCCAGGTCGTATTCACCCTCGCCATAGAATGAGGGCATTTCGGCAGTTTCCCCTCCGATCAACGCACACCCGGCTTGGCGACATCCGTCGGAAATCCCCTTCACCACCGCCGCCGCCGTCGCAATCGACAACTTACCGGTGGCAAAATAATCGAGAAAGAACAGAGGTTCCGCTCCGCTCACGGCGATATCATTGACGCACATGGCGACCAGGTCGATGCCAACCGTATCGTGTTTATCCATGAGGAAGGCAATCTTGAGTTTGGTCCCGACGCCGTCAGTCCCGGATACGAGCACCGGATCCTGATAGCGATTGGCCTGGAACCGGAAGAGGCCGCCGAAGCCGCCCAGATCGGTCATTACCTCAGGGCGAAACGTCGCCCGCACATGCGGCTTGATTCGCTCGACAAATTCATCGCCGGCATCGATATCGACTCCGGCATCACGATAGGTAGTCATTGGGGCCGCATCTTAACGAGCCGACTGATAGCGGGTCAACAATAGTCTCATGCCTCCACTCGCTTCGTGAGACGCTCAACTTCAACAGTGCAGACAGGGGCTGTTCAAACAGGTCATCCGACTAGGCCGTAGGCGAGAAAGAACCGGAGGCGTACGCTCTGGGGTACGGTGAGGATCGCTTCGAGCCGAGAACGACGTTGGGAAGCCGTTACAGCATCACGGTTACATTTCTGGGCGCATCTCAACATCGAGCAACTTAATCTTCCGATGCAAATGACTGCGCTCGATCTTGAGGTCTTCCGCCGTGCGGGAAATGTTCCAATGATGCTCGCGCAATTTGCGGGCGATGAACTCTTTTTCAAACGCGTTCCGCGCATCACGGAGCGAATCGTACGGCCTGGTGAGCAACGTATTGGCGGGTTGCGTTCCTGCGGCTGATTGCGAGGCCGACAGTTGAGGACGCACTTGCAGCGCAACGGACGCATGCGCCGCCTCGATCACCGGCCCGGGCACCATGATCATCAGTCGCTCGATCAGATTCCGCAGTTCACGGATGTTGCCCGGCCATTCATACTGCATGAACACGTCCATGGCCTCTGGCGACACCTGCTTGAGTTTCAGTCCCTGCTCTTCCGCGTGCACACGCAGAAAATGTTTGACCAGCAAGGGAATATCCTCGCGGCGATCGCGCAAGGTGGGCACCACGATAGGTACGACGTTCAGCCGGTAGAACAGGTCCTCACGGAACGTTCCCTTTTCAATCTCTTGCAACAAATCTTTATTCGACGCGGCCAGCACCCGCACGTCGACCTTGATCAGCTTGGTCCCGCCGACCCGCGTGAACTGCTGTTCTTGAAGCGCCCGCAACACCTTGGCTTGAGTGCTCAAGCTCATGTCCGCGATTTCGTCCAAAAACAAGGTGCCGCCGTCGGCCTGCTCGAATTGGCCGCGCTTCATGGTGGTCGCTCCGCTGAAGGCGCCTCGCTCGTGGCCGAACAACTCGCTCTCGATCAAGGTTTCCGGAATGGCCGCGCAGTTCACCGCCACGAACGGGCGGTTCGCCCTGTGGCTGTGTTGATGAATGGCTCTGGCCACCAATTCCTTTCCGGTTCCATTTTCGCCGCCGATCAGCACGCGACTGTTGGTGGGACCGGCCGTTTCGATCAATTGTTTCAACTGTTGCATGACGGGCGCCTGACCGATGAGTTCGAATTTCCGCTCGACTTTTGTGCGCAGGTTGCGGTTCTCTTGTTCCAGGCGGTGTTGATCCAAGGCGTGCTTCACCCTGAGGGTCACATTTTCAAGGGAAAGCGGCTTTTCGATATAGTCGTAGGCGCCCAGCTTGATCGCCTTCACCGCGGTCTCGATCGATCCGTGCCCTGACATCATCATCACTTGCGTGCTTGGCACCAATTCACGTAAACGCTTAAGCGTTTCCAGGCCGTCCATTTCAGGCATCCAGATATCCAGCATCATCAGTTCAGGCGGACTGAGGGCGCACTGCCTGAGGGCCTCCATGCCGCTTTTGGCCACACTCACGTCATACCCTTCATCCTCCAGAATACTGCTCAAGGAGTTCAAAATAGAAACTTCGTCATCGACAATGAGAATCGAAGCAGACATGCATCCCCCACATACGATCCGGCGGCGCCCACACGAACGACCTGGCCTTTACACCGGCAATTCGAAGGTGAACAAGGCTCCCTTCGGCTGATGATTGCCCGCATGAATCTGGCCGTCGTGATCGGTCACAATCCGCCTCACGATAGCCAGCCCCAGGCCGGTCCCGGTCTTCTTTCTGGAAAAATAAGGCACAAAGAGTTTGTCTTGATCCTCGGGCGCAATGCCCGTGCCTTCATCAGCCACCGTGACCACCGCGCGGCGTTGCTTCGTGTCGTACCGGGTCGTGATCCACAGACGGCCCTTGTGGTTCATGGCATGGATGCCGTTATCGCACAAATTCACCAAGACCCGCTTGATCTGCTCGCGATCGAAATTGAAGGGCGGCAGATCAGCGTCGAGCGACACGACGCAGGCAATCTCGCGATGCGCACTCTCGTAAAGAGCCACGACTTCTTTCACAACCTCGTCGAGGGAATTCATTGTCATATGCGGCGCCGGCATGCGTGCAAATTTCGAGAACTCATCCAGCATTTGCTTGAGACTGCCGACCTCGTTGACGATCACCTGGGTGGACTCGTCGCAGATACGGTCGAAATCCGGCGCCTTGTCCTGGAACTTTTTGCGCAGCCGCTGCGCAGAGAGCTGAATCGGCGTTAATGGGTTCTTGATCTCATGCGCGATCCGCTGCGCGACTTCCCGCCAGGCCGCTGCTTTCTGCGCCTTGATTAGCTCCGACAGGTCTTCAAAAATGAGCACAAACCCGAGATTCTTGTTCGACTCGTCCTTCATGCGCGAGCAATGCACACCGATGGTCAGAAAACGTCCCTGCAAATCCAACTGCCCCTCCAGCGCGATGTTATCCCGCTGATCGGCGAGCATGCGATCGTAGACGGATTGAAACAATTCGAGCTTGTACTCTTTGAACACCTCGTTGGCAGACCGGCCGCGAAACCGGTCGGCCCATAACCCCAACATGCGTTCCGCTGACGGGTTAAAGGTCGTGATGATCCCCTGCCGGTCGATCGACAACACCCCCGCGGCGATCGTATCGACCACCGTTTCAATATAGGCGCGCCGACGGTCGAGTTCGAGGTTGGACTGACGCAACGAGACGTTCGCTTCCTCCACCTTGCTTTTGCTACCCTGCAGATCGGCGGTCATCCGGTTGAACGATTCGACCAAGGTGCCGATTTCATCCGTCGCCTTCGCTTCGATACGGACCGAGAGATCACCTTGCGCAATGGCTTCAGTGGCCTCGGCCAACCGTTGAATCGGGACGGTGATGCCGCGCGCGACATAAAACCCGAACCAGGTGGCGCTGAATAAAATCATCACGGTGATCACGGCCACCAGAAGATACGCTCCCGCTTTGATGGGATTCTTCATCGCCTTCATCTGTTTATATTCGGCATATTGACGGCCGATGCTCTCCATTTTGCCGAGCAACGATTCGGGCACATAGGCGTCCACCACCACCACCCCGTCGATTTCCCCGCGCCGCACGCTGGAGGCGATCGGCACGCCGGCTCGCACCAGCCGACCGGTCTGCGCTTCCTGCACCGAGGTCAACTCCTGTTTGCCGTTGATTACCTGCAACACCAGCTGGCCGATCGGCAGATCGAGCACGGTCACCGGCACCTCAGGATCCAAAGCTTTCGTCAGCGTTTCCATTTTCGACGAAAAGACCTCGATGCCCGCGGTGGCGTATTCAGCGCGCTTCCTGGCAATCGCCGCAACCAACAGATCCCGCTGCTCCGGCAGTAACAATTCCTCGCGAAAGATCTCATGGCTGATGGCGCGGGCGCTGTTGATCGCCAACGACACATGCCCGGCGTGGTGCATGCGTGCCACCTCGTAGGAATCCTTCATCACATGCTCGATTTGATCGTTGAACCAGACATCGACCGCCTTGTTGACCAGCCCGCTGGCCACCAACGCGAGCAGCACCGTGGGAATCAAGGAAAACCCGATGAAGGCAGCGACCAGCTTGGCGCGAAACCCGGATCCCACAAGCCGATGCCGCCGCTCGAAGTAGGCTTTGATGAGGTTCCGGGACAGGAGCAGCGTGAGAACGACGAACCCGATCAAGTCGAGATTGACCAGCAGCAACACAAACGCATACCCGGTGCTCGGGAGAAAGGAATCCGACTCATCCCCGACCGGGACGGCCATTTGCGCGTAGTAGAAGGTCAGCGCCAGGCAGGGCAGCAAGAGAATCAGGACAATCCACACGGGCCGGACATGGCGCTTGCGCCGCTCGCTCTCAATCGAAGCAGGCGACGACGGCTCTTTTTCGCGCAGCACACCCGGAGGGATGAGCTTGGTCATGTCCGTCGATTCAGGCATCGGCGTGTCTCCGACTCCATCTCGAATCCTTCGATGCTGTCACACTATAACGAATTCTTGGGGGAAGTCTCAAAAGACAGACCAGACCCGTCTCATTGGACTGGGGGAGGAACGGCGGACGCAGGGAAACTGAGAG
The DNA here is from genome assembly GCA_024998595.1 of Nitrospira sp. Taxonomy (GTDB): domain Bacteria; phylum Nitrospirota; class Nitrospiria; order Nitrospirales; family Nitrospiraceae; genus Nitrospira_A. Next base: position 1,029,020 of record JACOEK010000001.1, on the reverse strand, counting down.
GTCAGGCGCTACCAATGGAAGGTTAGACCATTCGGAACAGGAGCACGCGCAGAGGGCGGTCACGGGTTACGGAGTATGGATCGATGGTTTCCCGGAAGTCAGGCTGACGAACTTCATCCTCAAGGCATACAGCATGTCCTTCATCACGACCTGCTCATCCGGCGTAAGATTGCCCCGCGTCTTTTCTTCCAGCATGGAGAGAAGATCGATGATCTCCTTCGCTTGCGGAAGGTTCAGCGGCATCGTCGGCTGTTGGGGATCCAGTTGTTCCCCCATGAGCATCAAGGCCGAGCTCCCCATGGAAATCACGAAGGAGGAGAAATTGACCGGCAGGTGTCCGGCATGCCCATGCGCATCATGATGAGACTCGGCAGACGCCGGTTCAGGAGTAGGAGGCGGGGGAACCGATCCTGGAGAAGGCGCGTCTTCTCCCCGTCCTCGACGATCGCGGATGACGAATCCCTGATCCTTCTCATCACCCATACGAAAATCCTCCGATCAACCAACCATAAAATGCAGGGACGTACCCTACCATAGGCCTCGAAGACGCGCAAGGCAGCAGGCCCCGTTGAAGGTGAAGAAAAACTCAGTTAGAGTGACGCCACGAGGGGGTACGCATGTCCGAACGTTTCGATAAAGTGGTGGCGATCATGGCCCGGCTCCGGGCACCCGGCGGTTGCCCATGGGATCGCAAACAAACCCATGAATCCCTCAAGCCCTACCTGATCGAAGAAACGTACGAAGCGCTCGACACCATCGATCGGCGGGATTTTCCCAAACTCAAGGAAGAACTCGGCGATGTACTACTCCAGGTGTTATTCCACAGCCAGATCGGCACGGAAGCCGGCACCTTCACCATGGATGAGGTGCTCGAGCAGCTGGGCGATAAACTCGTGCGCCGTCACCCGCATGTCTTCGGGGATGCGGCGACCGGCACGCCGAGCCTGAACTCCGACCAGGTCGTGCACCGATGGGAAGACATCAAACGAGCCGAGCGGAAGAATGCCGGAAAACCTGATTCAGTGCTGCAGGACATTCCCCAGGCTCTTCCGGCCCTGCTTCGGGCCTATCAAACTCAGGTTCGCGCCGCGCGCGTCGGGTTCGACTGGCCCGACAGTCCGCAGGGCCTCGCTGACGTCCTTGGTAAAGTCGAAGAGGAAATCGAGGAGCTCCGCAAAGCCGTGAGTGACGCGGCGGCCTCCTCCCAGTCGCCATCGGAACCCACCGCGGAAATGGCGGCGGAATTGGGCGACCTGCTCTTCTCGTTGGTCAACCTGGCGCGCCACATCAAGGTGAATCCGGAGGAATCGCTGCGTCTGGCCACGAACCGGTTCACCTCCCGATTCCAATACATCGAGCAAGAGGCAGCGCGCAGCGGACGGAGTGTGCACGACCTCACCACCGCCGAAATGGATCACTATTGGAACGCCGCAAAACGATTGGAACAGGCCGATCGTCCTGCGGTCAGCGCTCCGCTCGGTTCCGGGAAAGAGGCGTCACAGACTCCCTTATGAGCAACGAACAGAACCCATACGAAGAGGGCAAACGAGCCGGGCTCCATCCGCTGCTCGTGCTCTTCGGCGCCATTCTGATCATGTGGCTCCTGATCAATCTTGCCGTGCCCAGCGGAAAACAGAAACAGGCTGCCGGACCGGAGATTTCTCAAATCGGTACCGAAGATCCGGATGCCGCGCCGGTTATGTACAAAGTTCAGACGACCTTGACGGAATTTAATGCCGTCAGCATTGTCGTCCCGGCCCAGGTGACGACCAGCCAGGTCGTCGGTCTGCTGAAACAATTCCAGCAAGCGAGACTCAATCAAACGCTGTCCGGGGTCATTCCGGCCACGAGTCCAGGGCACAAACTTGGCGATCAGGCGGTCGCCGATTTGTACATCTTTTCGGATCCCAAATATGCGACGGCGGAAGTCGTCGGGACATTGGCCCGAGGGGCCCATGCTCCGGGCAACCTGTATCCGCAAGCCATTCCATTCGAGGAGGCCATGGAACAGGTGCGGGGACATTACCGCATCGACTTGAACGATACGAGTAATCCCGACACCGGATCCATTGGTTTTGCCGATGACTCAGGGGTCCACAGCAGACAATACCGCCGGATTTTTTGAGCAGATTTCTCGAAATCCCACGCCTGACGCGCCTTCGCTATCCCCAAGCCGAAATCGATCGACAAAGATCCCCCTAAGGGTTTTCATCTTCTACAGCATCTGGTGGTCCACCCCATGATGACCCCCAATGCCTAAAACTTGTGCAGGCCGCTCAAGGACCAGCCTACGAAGGGCCTTGCGCCGTGAGGTGGCTGCTATACACACGCTTATCCACAGATTCTGTGTGTGAGATAACGAGAGACCGCCCCTCCGCCGACCTGATCGCCAAGCGGTGGGAAAAGCAGTCAGAGAGCGGACAACGAGCGTTTGTTGATGCCGGGGTAATGTAGGAAAATGGGAGGGGGGACCGGGAAGAAATCGCGCGATTGCAGCATGGGGAGGCCTGGAGCCTCCCCTCATGGGCTCGATGAATCAGACTGCCAAACCGATCGCTTGTTTGATTTCGCTCCGCAAGGACTCCTGCTGGGCTTGAATCCACGATTCCAATTGCGGAAAGTGATGGGCCAGCGGTCCTGTGAAGGGCGGCACTAAGACATCGGCGCGCTCCTTCAGCCACCCTTCCTCCTCGGCAATCCGAAGCTTTTGATCGCCGATCCTTCGCGACAGCAACTTATTCAACATCAGTTGCTGCCCCGGACTCCCGCTCACGGTGCCCAGCAGCTTCGTTTTCACATAATCCAACTCTTCCGTGAGTGCGATCTTCACCCGAACTGCGTGGGTCGCCGCCCAGGTCGCCCGTTGAATGGAATAGTCATACGAAAACACCGGCTCCCGAGGCTCGCGAAAGGGGCCGGCTACGCTGGAGATCACCAACTGGTCATTTAACATCTTTCACGTCCTTCTGTTGCATCGCCCGTCACGATTCCATCTCGCGCGTCGAAGTCGTTTGGAGATATCGTAGTGTTTGCGCGGCCGCTTCTGCACCGTCCCTGATACAATCGGGTAGGCCGACGCCGCGATACCCTGCTCCCGTGATGGCCAATCCGCCGAACCGCGATAGAGCGGCCTCAAGCTGTGTCAGTCGATCGAGATGCCCGAGCGTATATTGTGGCATCGCCCGATGCCACCGGTTGACCTCCACATAATGCGGCGTCGCCTGCAGGCCCACAATGGACGCCAATTCCTCCCGCACACAACGGACCAATGCTTCATCGTCCTGCTGCAAGATGGCCTCGCGTCCCACCCCTCCCAGATAACAGCGAACGGAGACATCTTCAGGAGGCGCACGATGCGGCCACTTAATCGACGTCCAGGTCGCGGCAATCAGGTCACGTCCCTCAACCCGCGGGACCACGAAGCCAAACCCTTGCAACCGGGTCCCCGCCGCAGCAGCCGGGTAGACCAAGGAAATCGTCGCCGTCGAGGCATACGGAATCGTTTCCATCAATCCGGCCGCAAGCGGGCTCAACGGCCGCACCAGGTCAGCACTCACGTAAGCCGGCGTCGCCAGCACCAACGCTTCCGCCGACAGCGCCGTCCCATCGCTACAAATCACATCGTACATCCAGCGTCCCGGCTGATGCGAGCGTACTCGAAGCGCTTCTGCCTGAACGCCTGACCTCAAGACGCCGCCGGTCTCTCGGATACGTGCGGTCAATGCGGCGACTATATCCGCCAGACCGTTTTTCAGCGTGACAAACATGGTATGCCGGGGACGTCCGTCGGAAACCTGTTGCGGGCGGGCTCGGCGAGCCGCCATCATGCCGCGGATCACGCTGCCATGCGCCTGCTCGAGCTCATAAAACCGGGGGAACGTCGCGCGAAGGCTCATCTGCTCGGCATCACCTGCGTAAATGCCCGCCATCAGCGGCTCCATGACCCGCTCGCAGGCATGCCGCCCGAAGCGGCGACGAAAAAATGACGCGAGCGACTCATCTTCCGTCGAACGGCGCGGTGGAATCAGCAGGTCACAGCCCATCCTGGCCAGGTCGATCCACGACAACAAGCCGCTGCGAAAAAACGGGCCCAGTTGCGTCGGCGTAAAGGTCACGAGGCCTTCCGGTAACTCGTGCAGTTGCCCGCCCCTCAAGACGCTGGCTTTCTTTTCGACGGGGTTCGTGTTGATGAGTTCATCGGTGATGCCAAGCCGCCGACAAAGGTCCATCCCCCAAGGTTTCTGAGAGAGGAACGAATCCGGACCCGCCTCCATGACCAGCCGACCGACCCGATGGGTGACGATCTTCCCGCCCCAGACGGGCGCAGCATCGAGGATAGTGCAGGACAGCGCCACGTCAGCCGTCGCGGCCTGATCCAGAAGAGCAAAGGCTGTGGAGAGGCCTGAGATGCCTCCACCGATGATGACCACTGACCGTGAAGTACGCGCCACAGGTAGTGCCGCTAATGAACTAGCGAGGACTCATGCGCCTCGACCACCGACGTCAGGATGTCGATCAAGGGGGCAGAGGCATTCAACATGGGTATGCGTTTCAGTTGGATCCCCTTCGAGCGGGCCAACTGCGTGAGCTCGATGTCAATATCGTACAGGGTTTCCACATGGTCGCAGAGAAAGCCGATAGGCGCCACGAGCACATGATGGTACCCAGAGTGAGCCACGTCATCCATCGCCTCTTCGACAGAGGGCCCCAGCCATTTTTCTCCTGAGCGCCCCTGGCTTTGATAGGCGAAACGGGTCGGGTGACCGCCGAGCTGCGCACAGACCGACTGAACGGTACCGTGGACTTCGTCCGGATAGGGATCCTTCATGGCCACCACCCGCTCCGGTAGACTATGAGCCGTGAAGAGCACGGGCACCTGTGCGCGGAGCTCAGCCGGAAATTGTTCAAGCGTCCGGCGGATATTCTCGACAATCGCTGCGATCAACAATGGATGCCGATGCCAGCTCTTCACGAAGCTGATCGGCGTTTCATCGGCAAGTTCAGTCCTGGCTTCCTCGACCTTTCTCACATAGGCACCGATGCTGAGTGAAGAGTATTGCGGCGCCATACATAACCCGACAATATGATCCGGAGTGTCCTTCAGGATTTCGGCGTACACATCTTTGATGAACGGATGCCAGTGCCGCAACCCCACGTAACACCGAAAACGTGCTTCGCCGGATGCGTTCAGCCGCCGCTCTAACGCCCTGGCCACCTCGCGCGTCACTTCGAGCGCGGGCGACTTCCCGCCCGTCATACGGTACCGCGCCCGGATTTCCTCCACCAACTCGGGAGCAGTCGGCCGCCCGCCACGGACATCCAGAAGGTAAGGTTCCACATTCTCCAGACTATCGGGTCCGCCCATCGCCATCAGCAACAGGGCAATCGGGCGTGGTGATGCAGACATCCGGGACCTCGTCAGCCCCTACGGAGGATGCGTCCCTCGCAAATCAGGAGTCTGCATGGACAGGGAGAACGACGCATCACCAGACTTAGTAGCGAGCGCTCAATTTATGGACCAGATCGATCGTGGCGGCCACATGCTCCACGGGAGTATTGGGAAGGATCCCATGCCCGAGATTGAAAATGTGTCCGGGTCGCCCTCCGGCCCGGCGAAGAATATCCGTCACGCGGCGCTCGATTTCGTGCATCGGACCAAACAAGGTGACCGGATCGAGGTTCCCCTGTACGGCGCGGTCGTATCCCACCATGGCCCAGGCCTCATCGATCGGGATACGCCAATCGATGCCGATCACGTCACCACCAGCCTGACGCATTGCCTTGAGAATGGCTGTAGTGCCCGTGCCGAAATGGATCAGCGGAACGCCTTCGTGCTTGAGGCCCTCAAAAATCAATTGCACATGCGGCATGACATATTCCGCATAGTCCCCAGCCGACAGGCACCCGACCCAACTGTCGAAGAGCTGCACGGCCTGGGCGCCGGCCTTGATCTGACGACGCAAATACCCGGTAATGACCCGCGCGAACTTGTCCATCAGGCGATGCCAGGTCTCCGGCTCTGCGTACATCATCTGCTTGGTGTGGAGATAGTTCCGTGAGCTTCCGCCCTCAATGGCATAACTGGCCAGCGTAAAGGGTGCCCCGGCAAACCCGATCAACGGAACCCGACCGGCCAGCGTCTTGCGAGTCAGGCTGATGGCATCCATCACATACTGGAGATCGCTGCCATCGAGCATCTTGAGCCGATCCACTGCCGCCCGATCCCGCACAGGATTGTGGATAATCGGCCCTTCCCCCTCCGCAAACTCCAGCGAGAGCCCCATCGGTTCCAGCGGAAGCAAAATGTCGGCAAAAATAATGGCCGCATCGAGGGCAAAGCGGTCGATCGGCTGCAGGGTGACCTGCGCCGCCAATTCAGGCGTTTTGCACAGTTCAAGAATGGAATATTTTTCCCGCAATCGACGATATTCGACCATATAACGGCCCGCCTGGCGCATGAACCAGACCGGCGTACAATCAACCGGTTCGCGCCGGCACGCTTTGAGAAATCGGTCATTCATAATGGGGCGCATTTTAGAGGGCCGATCCGAACAGAGTCAAACAATCTTGCGCGGCGGTCCATCACCAAGGCTCTCTGGTCTTAATGGCGGCCTCTGACGCAGCAGGGAATGGTCCAATTCCTCCATAGGCTGGTTGCGAGCATCGATTCCGCCGCGTAAGCCAAAAAATCTCACGACATTTTCTTGCGAATCTGTGTATAATGGTCCCACGTGTCTTGAAAGCTGAGTATAGACGCTCATTCATCGACACCATCCGAACATCAGCGGCCTGCCCCATCGCATCATTCGCAAGCGCCGCAACGATTACGTCACGCGAGTGCAACGGCGGCGCGACTCCTCGGTACCGCATCCTATTTCACACAACTGTGGAGGTGGCATGAGTAGTGATCTGCATCCGCTCACCTTACCCGAAAACGGTGAGCTGTCCAAACCCGACGAACAACCTGCGGTAGCCCAGGCCACGAGCCACACACCCTGGCTGACGGTTATGCACTGGTTTGATTCTTGGGCCGGCATCGAAAACATGAAGACTGATGCTGCCCCCGCCACCGTCGACTGGCTGCGGGCCATTCCCCTTATCACGGTCCACTTGATCTGTCTCGGCGTATTTATCGTCGGGTGGAGCTGGGTGGCGGTCGGCGTGTGCGCCGCCTTTTACTTCGTGCGCATGTTCGCCATCACCGGGTGGTACCACCGGTACTTCTCCCATCGAACATTTAAAACGTCCCGCGCCTGTCAATTTGCCTTTGCGCTGCTTGGATCGTCGTGCGCCCAACGCGGCCCCCTCTGGTGGGCCGGCCATCATCGCCACCATCACATCTATTCGGACAAACCCGAAGATACGCACTCGGTGCGTCAGGGCGGATTTCTGTGGGCTCACATCGGCTGGATCAGCTCAAAGAAGTTCTTTCCACCGCGGCTGAAGAGCATCGGCGATTTTGCCAAGTTTCCCGAACTGCGCTTTCTGGATCGCTTCGATACCCTAGTGCCGACGATCTGTGGATTCGGCATGTTCGGACTGGGCAAGTTGCTGGAAGCCTATGCGCCGGGACTCGGCACCAATGGTCCGCAAATGCTGATCTGGGGCTTCTTCGTCTCGACCGTTGCCCTGCTCCACGGCACCTGCACGATCAATTCACTCTCCCACGTGTACGGATCGCAGCGCTACAAGACGGGAGACGACAGCAAGAACAATTTCATTCTTGCCATGATCACCCTCGGCGAAGGCTGGCACAACAATCACCACTACTATGCCGCCTCAACCCGGCAGGGGTTCTACTGGTGGGAAATCGACATCACCTACTACATGCTCCGCGCCCTGCAGGCGGTAGGACTGATATGGGATATCCGCGAAGTGCCCGCACACGTTCGAGAAGGTAAAAGCAAACTCGCCTGATTGAAAGCGGGGGCAGCCATTCACGGCCCGCCCCCGCAACCGTCCTTATATCCAATCCGACTCATCTGCCGAGGTAGCCTTACTGCCGTACTGCGGCGCCAACCGATCGCGGATTGCACGGCTCACCGCATCGATCCCAGCTACCTCCGCCTCCGTCGCGATCCAGGCATCCTCCGGTATCAGCTCGATGCGATAGTGATTTTTTCGCATTGAAAACCATTCGATGTACGGATGGGGCACCAGATGGGGATGGGGATCGAACGAGATCAGGCTGGCATCTCCGACCTGCGGATTTTCAACATCACCAAGCACCTGACCGGCAAGGTCCTCGTCGGCGAACCGGCTGTTTTTAAACCGGATGACCTTGCCGGAAATTTCTCCCCGGCAATTACCCGCAAGATAAAAATCGATCGCGCCGAGAACCGCAAACGTGATTCGCCCGACCACCGTGCCGTCCTGTCGGTTGTCGAGAAATCCCTCTTCCACCCATCGGCTGTTTCCAAACTTTTGAGCCATATCACCTTCCCTCTGTACCCACCACCACAGACTTCGGCGATGCCTGAGCCATCTCACCAGGCACCCGCGATCCGAGCAGCACACCGCCTAGGATCATCGCGCTGCCGAACCATCCTTGCGCATCCAGATTTTCTCCCAGGAAATACCATGCGAGCCAGGCGGCGATGGCCGGTTCCACCGCGAACAATAACGCGACTTGTTGTGCGGGCAGTAGTTGCTGCGCCCACATCTGCACGGCAAACGCTCCAGTGGCCAGAACTCCGGTGACGACAAGGCCCAACACCAACACACGGCTTGGCTCGAACATGGCCGGCGTCGGCTGTTCCCACCACATCGCGCCCAGCATGGCCACGGTCATCATGGCCAATTGCCAGGCGAACAACGATACGGCGTCAGTGGTTCTGGTGTACCGCTCCAGGCACACCATGTGCGCGGCAAACGCGGCGGCGCTCCCGAGAGTCAGCAGGTCACCAAGATTGGCGGAGGCCGTCGGCTTGACGAGAAGCCACAGCCCGAGCAACGCAATCCCGATTGAGACCCAGGTATGGCTGTTCAGGCGACGCAGATACAGGGGAACGAACACGACATACAGCACCGTGATAAACGCCGAGTTGGAGGCAGTCGTCAAATGCAGTCCCACCGTCTGCAAGACATACCCGAGAAACAGCCAAAGACTTGCGATGAGACTCATCCGCATCATCGCGGCATCGGCCGTCAGTTTACGGCGCATCAGGAACAGGACCGCGAAGACCATAAGCAGGCCGAGAAAAAACCGCAGAAACAGAAACGACAGTGGAGTGATTTGTTCGAGGGCGGCCTTGGTGGCAGGAAACGTTGCGCCCCACACAAACGTTGTGAGGAGGAGCGCGAGTTGAGGCATGGTCAGGCGAATGAGAAGTGCTGCGTGATGAACCAGATCCGGCGCGAATCTGGACCAGTGTGGATCGATCGGCTCAGAACACTCTCGTGAACGCGATTAGGGTTTGCAGAGCGCGCACTTGCGCTCATCGGTGGTCCCGGCCTGCTCCATCGCGGCGAGCGCGCGGTCCTTGTCGGGATAGTCGAACCAGCCGCCTTCCCAGAAATCGCTACTGGAGACGCTGGAAGGCACTTCCGAACAACGGTCCCGATGAAGCGTGACTCGATCAATCGCGCGAGCAATGTGGATCCAATAGACCATGGTACCCCGTCAAATTCCGTCGTCAGGACCGCCGCAGCCCAACCCTATCACGCACCTCTCGGAGAGAGCAATGCGCAGAACGCATCAAGCCGCAACGACCCGCGACGGCAACACATATACATTGTGGGATGAACCCAGGAGGTACGCGCTAGGGCAGGAGCTGCCACTCGTCCTTCTCGATCACGGTCTTGACGCCGGTTTCCAGCTTCTTGACGTCCTTCTCTTCGAAGAGACGCATGTACCGCTCGATCCGATCCGGATCATCGATGCGCTCTTCCTGCATAACTCCACCACTACCTTTGTACTTCCGGATTAACAGGGGCATTTCAACCGCTCCTTCAATTGTAGCTCGCGTTTCAACACATAGATTCGGTACAATAGTTCAAAGCTACGCAGAGGGTCAAGCGTTTCCAAATAGAGAATCGCTTTATCTCGCTCAACCCGTCAGGGGGTGGGCCATGGAGCGCCAGCCTGAAGGAGTCGGCAATGCCGGTTTACGAATATCGCTGCGAACAGTGTACTCATCAGTTCGAGGCCACCCAATCCGTTCATGCGCGGCCGGAAGATACGACATGCCCCAAGTGCAATAACATCGGGGCAACCCGGATATTGTCCGCCTTCGCCTCGAAGGTCAAAGGCAGCCATAAGCCAGGGTTTGAGGAAATCAAGGCGTACGACATGCTGAATGAACGCATGGATCGCTTCTCAAAACTTCCTCCCGCCATGGGCAAACGAGTAGATGTGTCGCCGGAGATGATGTCCGGAGCTGTGACCCCGACGGATAGCCCCGACTCCTAAGCGGAACGGTCGCGTGAGGGGACGGGAACTGCCGCCCCGGGCCTGCCGCGCCACGAGATGCCCTCCGGAGGCGGCTCAGGGGCGATAGGGAGAATTGTTCAGCATGTATTCCCGTATCAGCGCCTTGCTTTGTGCCGCATTCCTCATTCTTTTCGAGCTGCCCGCCTCAGCCGAAGTCGCCGGATCCATGGTGATCGCAGGTCATGGACCCGAGCAGCGCGTGATGGAATCGCTGGCTCACGCGTTCGAAAAAGCCAACCCCCGCGCCTATATCGATGTCGTCTGGGACGACAACTCCAAACCTCTCGACATGGTGAAAACCAAGCAGGCGCACATCGCCGTCACCGGAGCCTCGGCTGACGGGTTGCGCTCCGTCCAGATCGCCTGGGACGGCATTGCTATCATGGTCCATCGCTCGAACTTCACGAAGGAAGTCACCAAGCAGGAGGTCGCCGACCTCTTTTCGGGAAAATATAAACTCTGGGCCGACCTGGGCGGACCGGATACCAGGGTGCTGCTCATCGACAGGCCCCGCAACGAAAACAATCGCGACGCCTTTGAGCAACTCCTCGGCATTGCGGGCAAAATTCCCGATACGACCAAAGTGATCGCGAAGGACGAGAAGGTCATCAAAACCATCGCCGGGACCCTCCCGCCCAATTCTGCCGTCACCTATTTATCCCTCGGCCAAGCCTTGGAAGCCGTCGCCTCCGGTGTGCCGGTACGCTTGCTGCCGGTCGATAAGATCGAACCCGAAACGCCGACGGTCAAGGACGGCCGGTATGCGTTACGCCGACCGATCCTCTTGATTTCGAATAACGAAGCCGATCCGCTCGTGGCCGCCTTTGAACAGTTTGCCCTGTCCGATGAGGGGCAGAAAATCATCAGCGAGTCTTATACGCCGCTCCCGAAGACATCATCTCCCTAATAGGAGGCTTTCATGCGCACATTTATGACTGTTGCCCTTGGCTCCGCAATTGTTTCAGGCATGCTCTGTATTGCCGTCTCTTCAGGCCAGGCCCAGGAAGGGGCGATGGTAGAAGGCGCCGGCTATACAATGTTCAGTACCGAATCGATTAAGGGGTCCGATACCTCCAAACTCGAGAAAGACCCGGTGTGTGATCGTTCGAAACGCCCCTCCATCGGCAAGGTGGAGCCGGATGAGGCGAAACCCGGCGAAAAAGTCGTAATCAAAGGCGAAAACTTCGGCAGCAAAGAATGTTTCCACGGGGTGACCTTCAGCGCGGCGCCGAAGGATAAGATCGAGTACCAGTTCGTCAATGAGACGACGATTGAAGCCGTCGTGCCGGACGCGAAAGCGGGCATGTCATTCATTATCGTGGTAGCCGGCGGAGGCAGTGCTCAGTCGAAGCCGCTCCTCATTCAAGCCAAGTAAACACTTCCGTGGCAGGAGGCTCTCCGCCTCCTGCCGATTGGCGCCTGCCGGATTCGCCATTTCACCCTCCGTCGTCTCGACAACTCTCTTGACCCTATGCTAGGTTACGCGATCTTTTTGGGAGGCGAACCAGAGGTGAGCTCCGGCTCCAAACCTCGCGCAAGCTCAGCATGTTCCGGAAGATCCTTATTGCCAACCGTGGCGAAATCGCCATGCGCATCATCCGCGGCTGCCGCGAACTCAACATCGCGACAGCGGCGATCTATTCCGAGGCTGACTCCTCCGGCATCTACGTCAAGAAGGCCGACGAGTCCTATCTCGTAGGGCCGGGGCCCGTCAAAGGCTTTCTCGACGGAAAACAGATCGTAGAGATTGCGAAACGCATCGGCGCCGACGCGATCCACCCCGGATACGGGTTCCTCTCGGAAAACGCCAAATTTGCCCGACTCTGCCACACCTCCGGGATCACCTTCATCGGCCCCTCTCCGGAAACGATCGATCTGATGGGCAGCAAGGTCAAGGCTCGCCAGATCGCGCAGCAGGCAGGCCTCCCGATCGTCCCTGGAACCGAAGGCGGCATCACCACCGTCGAAGAAGCCCTGGAGTTCACCAACCGCATCGGCTATCCGGTCATGATCAAGGCCAGCGCCGGCGGCGGGGGACGCGGACTTCGAGTCGTTCGTTCCGACCAGGAATTGCGCGAGAATATGGAAGTCGCGGCACGAGAAGCGCTCGCGGCCTTCGGCGACGGCAGTATCTTCATCGAGAAATACATTGAACGGCCGCACCATATCGAGTTTCAAATCCTGGGCGATAAACACGGCAACATCATCCATTTGGGAGAACGGGACTGCTCGATCCAGCGCCGCCACCAGAAGCTGATTGAAATCGCCCCTTCGCTCGTTCTAACCCCAAAATTGCGCGCGCAGATGGGTGAGGCCGCCATTGCCATCGCGAAAGCCGTGCACTACGACAATGCCGGCACCGTCGAGTTCCTCCTCGACCACGAGGGTCGCTTCTATTTCATGGAGATGAATCCCCGGTTGCAGGTCGAACATACGGTCACGGAACAGATCACGGCGATCGACATCGTTCGCAATCAAATCTCCATCGCGGCGGGCAAACCGTTGGAGATCCGGCAAAAGGATGTCACGCTGCAAGGCCATGCGATTCAATGCCGCATCAACGCCGAGGATCCGCGGAATAATTTCATGCCCTGCACCGGCACCATTACCGCCTATCTTTCACCCGGCGGCATCGGGGTCCGTATCGACGGCGCGGTCTATCGCGATTACACGATTCCCCCCTACTACGATGCCTTACTGGCAAAACTCACCGTGCGTGGACGGACCTGGGAGGAAGCGGTCAGCCGCATGCGGCGCTCGCTCGAGGAATACGTCTTACGTGGCGTGAAAACGACCATTCCTTTCATGAAGAACGTGATGATGGAACAGGATTTCCAGGCAGGACGATTCGATACCTCCTACCTGGAGACCCACCCGGACCTGTATCAATACGAAGAATCCGAGGAGCCTGAGGACCTGGTGCTGGCGATCTCCGCAGCGATTGCCGCCTACGAAGGACTCTGACCTCTCAGCCACCAGGCAGCACCACCTCAACCCTGTTACGCGAGCGATTCCGCCGCCCCGAGGCCGTCAGCATGGCAACGAAAAAGACGAAGAAAATCGCCCCGACGAAAAGTCCTGTGAAGAAGAAAGCGCCTGCGAAATCCGTTCGACCGTCCACCTCACGCGCCGTCCAGGCTCCGCAGTCGGTGAGCCCTGAGTTCCGCGTGACCCCGGCGCCCGGGAAGAAGCTATTGATGACCGAGGTCGCCTTGCGCGACGGACATCAATGCCTGCTGGCGACCAGGATGCGCACCGAGGACATGCTGCCCATCGCCCAAAAACTGGACGCCGTGGGATTCTGGTCCTTGGAAGTCTGGGGCGGCGCCACCTTCGATACCTGCCTTCGGTTCCTCAAAGAAGATCCCTGGGAGCGGCTGCGCGCACTCCGCGCGGCAATGCCCAAGACGAAGCTGCAAATGTTGTTGCGCGGTCAGAACCTCGTCGGGTATCGCCACTATGCCGACGACGTGCTAGAGAAGTTTATCGAACGCTCGGCATTTAACGGCATCGACGTCTTCCGCATTTTCGATGCGCTCAACGATGTTCGCAATCTGGAGCGGGCCATCCGAGAAGTCAAAGCCTGCGAGAAACACGTGGAAGCGGCGATTTCCTACACGACGAGTCCCGTGCATCGCCTGGATGGATTCGTCACGATGGGGAAACGCCTTGAAGATCTAGGTGCCGATACGATTTGCATCAAGGATATGGCCGGGCTGCTGGCGCCCATGGATGCCTACCGGTTGGTCAAGAGTTTGAAAGCAGCGGTTCGCGTGCCTATCCATCTGCACTCCCACTACACCTCGGGCATGGGCACCATGACGGCCCTGATGGCCGTGATGGCGGGGCTCGATCTTTTGGACACATCCATTTCCCCGCTGGCGGGAGGGGCTTCGCATCCGCCGACCGAATCGATGGTGGCGGCCCTGCGCGGCACCCCGTACGACAGCCAACTGGATCTGCAAGATCTTCAGCCCATCGCGGAGCATTTCCGGACGGTACGTCGCAAGTACCGGCAATTCGAAAGCGACTTCACAGGGGTGGACGCGGAGATTCTGACCTCCCAAATTCCCGGCGGCATGCTGTCCAATCTGGCCGCGCAATTGGCGGAACAAAATGCGCTCGACCGGATGAAGGAAGTCATGGACGAAATTCCCCGTGTCCGCAAAGACATGGGCTATCCTCCGCTCGTCACGCCGACCAGCCAAATCGTCGGGACGCAGGCCACGCTCAACGTGCTCACCGGCGAACAGGGCGAGCGCTACAAAGTCATCACGACGGAAACCAAGAACTACTTCCTCGGCCTCTACGGCCGCGCCCCCGGCCCGCTCGATAAGGAAATCATGGCACGGGCTATCGGGGATGAAGAACCCGTGAAAGGCCGTCCTGCGGATCGGCTGGAATCAGAGTTTGAAAAGCTTAAAAAAGACATGCCCGAATCCGCCACGACACTGGAAGACCAACTGTCGTTCGCCCTGTTTCCTGCGATTGCGCGGGATTTCTTTGAAGCACGTGAACAGGGCGCCCTTCAACCGGAGCCGCTGGACCCGACCGATACCAAGGGTCCCGCCGTGGCACACGATCTCCATCTGGCCCCGGCCGAATTCAACATTACCGTGCACGGCGAGAATTACCATGTCGTCGTCTCGGGCTCAGGCCGCACCACCGACGGCCGCAAGCCCTACTACATCCGCGTCAACGACCGGTTGCAGGAAGTCTCCCTCGAACCGCTGCAGGAGGTTTTGGCGGGTGTGCCGGAATCCCCCGCGGCCGGCAGCACCTCAAAGCCGAAACGCCCCCGGCCGACGAAACCTGGTGATGTCGCCCCGCCCATGCCCGGCCGTGTGGTGAAGGTCCTGGTAACGGATGGCGCCCAGGTGAAAACGGGAGATCCGCTCCTGATCATCGAGGCCATGAAAATGGAAAGCCAGGTTCCAGCCCCCATGGACGGGCGGGTCACCGCCATCCTGGTCGCCGAGGGAGACAACGTCAAGATCGACGAAACCGTTATTCAATTGGAGTAGCCGGTGCCGCGCCCGGCGTGTCTCGCCAGGTTGGCTGCAGGAGCACCCCATTACCTGGCGACCTGGTTTCTTGCGAGTCTCCTCATGAGCGGTTGCGCGGCAAGGCCCGAAATTCCTCCCTGGTTCGACGCAATCCAGCGATTCCCCGTCCATACCGCCTCCGTCAACGGCCATCGAATCGCGTATCTTGATGAAGGCCAGGGCCCGCCGCTGATTCTGCTTCACGGCTACGGCGGATCCATGTGGCAGTGGGAATACCAACAGTCGCTCACTGCGCACTTCCGCGTGATTACGCCGGACCTCCTCGGGTCCGGACTTTCCGACAAACCTGACATCGACTACCGGCCCGCAGCGCTCATCGAATCCGTACGGGGGCTGATGGACGCGCTGGGCCTGCCGGCGGCCACCTTGATCGGCAATTCCATGGGGGGCGGTGTGGCCATCGGCATGGCCCTGACCTATCCGGACCGGGTCCATCGTCTGGTGCTGATCGATACCCTTCCCGATCATGTGCGAGAACGACTCGTCAGCCCACTCATGCAGCGGGCCCTCAACACGCACGCACCGGCCTGGCTGGCCCGCTTTGCCGCCTCGCTGTTCGGCAGCCGGACAACGGAGGCCGTACTGAAAGAAGTCGTCTACAATCACGACCTCATCACACCGCTCGTGCTGGACCGCTCAAACCGGAATCGGCAGCGGGAGGATATGGTCGGCCCATTACTGTCGCTACGCGATAGCCTGCCCCTATGGGAACAGCAATTTGCCCCGCGACTGACAGAGCTCCGGCAGTCCACGTTGATCCTCTGGGGCGAACAGGATCGCCTCTTTCCTCCGCAGGTCGGCAGGGACCTCCAAGCCATGATTCCGCAAGCCCGACTGATCGTCATTCCCGAGGCGGGCCACATTCCCCAATGGGAGCAACCGCAGGCGGTCAACCGGCACATCAGAGAGTTCCTTCAACCTTGACAGTCTTACCAGCGGGCCATACAGTGACGAGGAGAGTGAACGCCCCTTTCATTCATGGAGACTCCTTATGAGGTCGATTCGTCCCCTTGCCCTGCGCGGCGCTCTGGTTCCTCGTCTTCTCCTTAGCCTGTTCTGCTTCGGGTTGAGTGCCTGTGGAACATTGCCTGGCACCGGCAAGGCTGATTTTTCATACAAAGACATGCCGATCGCCGATGGGAGCGCGGTGGCTGGAGAAGGCAACAATATCCTGTTTCAAGGCAAACCATTGATGCTCACCGGCATGGGGATCAAGGTAGGCGACAAATTGCGCGACGTGAAACTCGCTCAAACCGACTTGTCGATGATTCCCGTCAACGACACCAAGGGAAAGGGCAAGGTCCGCATTATCAGCATCGTCCCGTCTCTCGACACGAAGGTGTGCGAACAACAAACGCACTACTTAAGCGAGAAGAACATGGGCCTTGATCGCATGGTCGAACTTATTACGATCAGCATCGATACGCCCTTTGCGCAAAAACGCTTCGCAGAAGAAGCCAAGATCAGCAATATCACCTTCCTCTCCGATTTTCGTGCCGCCGATTTCGGCAAGGCTCACGGGCTCCTGCTCAAAGACCTTCACCTCCTGAGTCGCGCCCTGCTGGTCGTGGACAAGGACAACAAGGTGCGCTACCTTCAGATCACCCCTGAGTTAGCCCAACTGCCGGACCTGGAGGAAGCCTTCCGGTTCGCGCGAAAGCTGGTGACGGCCAGCTGAAACAGGTCTCACGGCCGTTGAGGAAAACACATGGCCCATTACGATCTGCTGGTGATCGGGACCGGCCCGGCAGGACAAAAGGCCGCTATCCAGGCGGCGAAGCTCGGCAAAAAGGTCGGCATCGTCGAGCGCAAACGGGTTGTCGGCGGGGTCTGCACCAATACCGGAACCATCCCCAGCAAATCCCTTCGTGAAGCCGCCCTCTATCTCTCCGGTTTCCATCAGCGCAGCCTGTATGGCGCCAGTTATCGCGTCAAGCAGGACATTACGATGGCGGATCTGACCTTCCGGTCCAACCACGTCATCAGCCGTGAGATCGAAATCATCCAGAATCAGATGACGCGGAACAATATCGACTTATGGTACGGAACCGCCTCCTTCGTGGACCCGCACCGCGTGCGAATCGAACGTGAGGCTGATCATGTCGAACACACCGCGGACTTCATCGTCATTGCCTGCGGCACCGTCCCGGCTCGACCCGCTCACATTCCCTTCGACGACCAAACTATCATCGATACCGACGGCCTCCTGGCGCTGAAGGACCTCCCCAAGTCCATCACGATCATCGGGGGTGGAGTGATCGGCGCGGAATACGCTTCCATCCTGGCCACGATGGGCATTCACGTCACCCTCATCGAGCGCCGCCCGCGTCTGCTGGAATTCGTCGATCAGGAAACCATCGAGGCCCTGCAGTACCACATGCGCAGTATCGGGGTGATCCTCCGGTTCAACGAAGAGGTCGTGTCCGTCGAGCCGGTGGCCGAGCAACAAGTGATCGTCCGCTTGAAGAGCGGCAAGGAAATCGCCGCGTCCACCGTGCTCTATTCGGTGGGCCGTACCGGCGCCAGCGCAACGCTCAACCTGGCGGCAATCGGTCTCACAGCGGACGACCGCGGGCGACTCTCGGTCAACGAACATTATCAAACGTCGGTCCCCCATATTTATGCGGCCGGCGACATCATCGGGTTTCCTGCATTGGCCTCAACGTCCATGCAGCAAGGCCGTCACGCCGCTTGCCACGCATTTGGCGTCCCCTACCACACGCAGTCGGACCTGATGCCCTATGGCATCTATTCCATCCCCGAAATTTCCATGGTTGGCCGCAACGAGGACGACCTGACCAAAAACGGAGTACCTTATGCCGTGGGAATCGCCCGCTATCGGGAAATCGCCCGAGGACAGATCATCGGTGATGAGATCGGCATGCTCAAGCTGCTCTTTCACAACAAAACACGGCAACTACTCGGCGTCCATGCCATCGGCGACGGAGCGACGGAACTGATTCACATCGGCCAGACGGTCATGGCATTTCAAGGACAGATCGACTACTTCATCGATGCGGTGTTCAATTACCCCACCCTCGCGGAATGTTATCGGGTCGCCGCGCTGGATGGCATTAATCAACTCCCGAGACCCTGGACACCACGAGCATGACAGGCTGCTCGTGACACACTAACAAGAAGGCATGATCGACCGGCTGCGGTGAAGATCATTGCGACCGGGCGATTCACGAGTGGCGAGAGACACGGACAGCGATGAAGGAGGATCCGGATGTCGTTTTCAAATCATCTTCGCAAGCTGGCCCAGCCCGTGTGGGATGCGCAACTGACTCATCCCTTCGTGCTGGCGCTGGGCAAAGGCACGTTGTCGGAGCGAAAATTCCGCTACTACATCCTGCAGGATGCTCGCTTCCTCGCGGATCTAGCCCGCGTGTTTGCCGCCGGATCCTTGCGTGCGCCGGACTCCGAATCGGCCCTCCGCTTCGCCAAATTGGCCGAAGAGACCATCACCGTCGAACGGAGCCTGCATGAAAACTATGGCAAGCGTTGGAAGCTCACGCCGCAACAAATGCTGAATGAGCCCATGGCCCCGACCAACTATGCCTATACACGTCACATGCTGGCCATAGCTCAGGGCGGTTCTGCCACGGAAATCGCCGTCGTGGCGCTACCCTGCGCCTGGATCTATTGCGTAGTAGGGAAACATTTTCTCAAGAACGGTCCCCCGCCGGCCAAACACCCTTACCGGGATTGGCTCATGCTCTATGCTTCGCCGGAATTTGAAGCGGTACAGGAGTGGATGCGGGCCAGGGTAGATACCTGGGCACGGACCGCCGGACATGAAGAAAAGAAACGGATGGAGCAGGCGTTTCTAATCAGTTCCAAATATGAGTGGATGTTTTGGGAAATGGCCTGGAACGAGGAAAAGTGGCCGGTCTGAGGAAGCGGGGCACACATAGCACCCCGCTCTCCCTGGCCGGTATAGAAAGTGCCATCAGAATCAGCGTATCAGCCTTGCCTGTGAAGATCTGCTGAATTCGAACGGCCCTTCTTAACTCGCCTTGCGATAATCCTTCTGCTCTTCGAACGGTTCCCATGCCGATTCGGATTCATCGGCATACGTCGTCGTCTCGTCATCCTCCGCAACCGTGGCCCAGACTGCAATTACACAGATCAAGACCGTCAATGCGCCGAGAAAATAGATTGGCATATTGACCTCCCCGTTGAGGATTCAGGTGAGGATGCAGGTTGATCCCACCTATTATGCTAATCCTTCCTCCCCTGAGTCGTTATAAGGGAAATACCTGGGTTTCCAGAAGTAATTCCCTAGGGGGGAACAGGCAGGATCGCAGCAGCAAACGCACTGATTCTCCACGATTTCAGCATCTAAGCTGAGGCAATCCTCCCGGCGTTCCACTCCCGGTGCTTCATATACCCTCGTGCCTCCTGGGAGACGCGAGATGGTGCTCACTTTCCCCACAAAATACCCTCTCGGCGCCCACCAACACCCCATGCACACACCTGAGTGCTCCCCCCTCAGATTTGAGGCTGCGTTGTGATAGGGTACCGATATCCCTCGACCGCATGTGATTGACATCTACATGACAGCCGACACTTCATCCTCGACCATTCTGAGTTCACGCGAGATCAAGCTCCATCTGCTGGGGCTGGTCATGCTGCTCGGTTTGCTCGGCCTCTGGTACTGGTTCTCGACCGGAGCGCGGGTCGTCCCCACGTTGATCGAGTTGCTCAAAGACGATGATCCGTCCACAAGGATTGTCGCAGCGGAACAATTGGGACAAGTCGGCCCGGCCGCGCGAACCGCCGTGCCGCAACTGCTGAGTCAGGCGACGCAGGACGGCAGTCAACATGCCAACACCACTGCCGCCGCCGCGCTGAAATGGATCGATTTGACTGCGGCTCGCCGCGTGATGACCCACTTCGTGTCGCGACTCCAGGATCCCGATGTGCAACAACGCCGCACAGCCTGCGCAGTGCTTGGCAGCCTGGGGCCGATTGCCAAACCGGGGGTGCCACCCCTGGTGGCAGCCGCCCGTGATGCCGATGCGCTCGTGCGCCGCAATGCTCTTATTGCATTGGCGAGTGTCGGTATTCCTTCGACGCCTATCGGCGTCGCCCTCCTGGACGGGCTACGCGATTCTTCCTCGCTCGTGCGCCAGACGGCCGCCACTCAATTTGCCTTTACCGTCCCCCTTACCCAGGATGCGGTGGCCGCGCTGACGCCGATCCTGAATGACCCCGACAAAGGCCTCACTACGCTCGCGCGCACCGCGCTTGATAAACCGAGAGCCGGCGATGCGGCTCACATCGAATCGTTGGGCATGATGCTCGGACATTCCTCTGCGCGCGACTATGCGTTGCACCAGTTGGCCCAACTGGGCCCGGCGGCAAGTGATGCCCTCACGCCGATCCTTCCTCTGCTGGAGGATGAACAACCGCTCATTCGCTACCTGGCGGTGGAAACCATCGGCGGAATGGGCGCTGCCGCCAAACAAGCCCTGCCGGCCTTGCACCAACATCAGGACTCCGACCCGGTCGTCCATGCCGCCATGACCGACGCCGTGAGCGCGATAGAATCCGCAACGGCCGCCACCGCCGCCCCCTCGGCGAAGGAGCTGCCACGGTGACCGACCTCGCGCAGAACTCATCTTCACGCATCAGGATGATGGCACGGCTGGGTGCCTGGATCAGTCTGATCGGCGGGTTGCTCCTCCCCTGGATGATCATGTTGGCCGTAGAGACCCTCGTGCGTGACGTGCCATTTCCCCGGGCCTGGCGATCGTTCACGCTGCACCTGTTTGCCCCCGGCTACAACTTTTTCCTGGTCGGGGTCCTGACGGCGTTGCCCTTCGTAATCCTGGCAGTGATCATCATCGTCCACCTGGGGACCGCCTCCGCGCATAACACGCTGATCGCCTATCGGAGGGCGCTGGGGCTCTTCTCGGCGGGATTGAGCATGGTGCTCATCGCAGGCTGGATCCATGTCGAAGTGCTCATTCATCCCGATGCCCAGGGAGCATTGGCCTATTTTTACCTGCCGATCCTGTTGGTGACCATCCTGCCGCTCGGGTATGGGCTGGGACGAGCGTTGGCGAAGGCCTTTCTGCCCAGGCTCTCACTCTGAAACTCACGGGCTGGACAGCATCGACGACGTGAGTATAATGTGGGCCATGCGTTATGAGAGCGTACACGGGTGCCGATGATTCGTCTGTTGCCCTGCCTCATCCTGCTTGTCCTCTGGCACTCCACGTCCCTGGCTGCCTCGAAATATGAGGACAGCGTGAAGGAACTCGCCGAAGGTGTGGCGGCCGAGGCGATCAAGATGAAGAAGTCGCGACTCGCCCTGCTGGATTTCGTCGACAGCAAGGGCGACGTGACCCCCATCGGACAATTCCTGGCCGAAGAGCTGGCCACCCACCTGCTCGTGGCCGGCGAGCTGAAAGTAGTCGATCGCAAGTTGCTGATCGCCACGATGGAGAAGCACCAACTGACCCACCTCGATACGTCGCAAGCCAAGGCGGCCAAGAAAGTCGCCAAGGCCTTACGCGCGGACCTCTATGTCACCGGCGCATATCTCGAAATTCCCGAGGGCATTCAGGTTACCGCCAAGCTCATCGGACCCTATACGGTCTACCCCGTCGGCGCCTCCCGGACGATCGTGCCGAAATCCGGGCCCTTGGCGGCCCTCCTGAAACAGGCCGCCGCCCCCGCCCCGGTGACCACAGCCGTGGTAACGGAATCGGCCCCCGTACTGAGCGCCCATGAAAATGAGATGTACAAGCTGACGATTCTCAGCATCTCACGGCAGGACGATCAGATCGGCCTCGATCTGTTATTCACGAACCGCACGGCGCATCCGGTCAAGATCGGCTGCCAGCTGCTCGACACCTATCTTGTGGATGAACATGGGGAGCATTGGAAACAGAATGTCGCGCACAATCGCGAGGGTCTCTGTACCCGCGGGATGGAGGTCAACCCGAAGCGACAGCAGCACGCCCGCCTGTCGTTCCTGGCAACCGAGAAGCCACCGACAGGCCCGATCACCCTGCACTACCACGAAACATCGCCCCGGGCGGATCGGAT
Source organism: Nitrospira sp. (assembly GCA_024998595.1). Taxonomy (GTDB): domain Bacteria; phylum Nitrospirota; class Nitrospiria; order Nitrospirales; family Nitrospiraceae; genus Nitrospira_A. The sequence goes on along the minus strand of JACOEK010000001.1, from coordinate 1,006,460 downwards.
CATCACTCTGGACGGACTGAAAATTGATACCGCGCCGGTCGGCGAACCCGAGGTTCCTGTCACGCAGGAATCAACGCCTCCCACACCGTAGGCCATTACCTCAGAGCACTTGCACAGGAAACCACCCATGATTAAACAAGTCTTGTCGATAGCTGGTTCAGATTCGGGCGGCGGCGCAGGCATTCAGGCGGATCTGAAAGCCATGTCGGCTAGTGGCGTCTATGCCATGTCAGTCATTACGGCCATCACCGCGCAGAACACGGAAGAAGTCGCCGAGGTGTTCGAACTTCCCACGTCGATCATTGCCGCTCAGCTCGACGCCATCTTCGACGATTTCGACGTCTCGGCCGTGAAGACCGGGATGCTCTCGTCTGCGGAGATTATCCGGACGGTGGTGACGCTCTTGAAACCGCAACAGGTGAAGAACCTCATCGTGGACCCGGTCATGATCGCCAAAGGCGGGCAGCCACTGCTGAAGCCGGATGCCATCGATACCCTCAAGAGCGCGCTCTTCCCGCTGGCGTTGCTGGTCACGCCGAATGTACACGAAGCCCAGCAACTTTCAGGGATCGAGATTACTTCGCTGGCGGATGCCCGCCGTGCCGCCAAGGTCATTCATCAGTTCGGTTGCGCCAATGTCCTCATCAAAGGGGGCCACCTCCCAAAAGATCGCGGGACAGACGTGCTCTATGACGGACGGTTTTTCAACATCTACAAGGGTGAATTCATCGACACGCCGCATACCCACGGCACCGGCTGCACCTTTGCCTCCGCCATTGCCGCGCACATCGCCCGGGGCAAAACGGTCCCCGACGCGATTCAAACCGCCAAGACCTATCTTACCGAAGCCATCAGGCACAGCCTGGCCATTGGACATGGCAAAGGCCCGACCAATCACTTTTATTTCTTGAATCAGGGCTAACGGCTATGAGTCGAGGGTTTGGATCGTCACTGTCGTTTCTTCTGGCCGGATGGGGCTGGCTGTTGCTGACCTCGCTGCTGGGACTCGCCACCTTTTGGGGCATCGTGCGCGGAGCCCCGCTTCCATCGGGCCTTCGCTTATTGCACGTTCACGGAGTGCTGGTCGGCGGGCTGCTCCAGTTGCTGACGGGCCTGGCGATCGCTGCGGAGGATCTGATCAGCCACCAAGGCAAACGCACGACGCACCGGCTATTGTTTCTGAGTATGAACCTCGCAGCCCTTGGATTCGCCCTCGGGGCGTGGCTGCGGAATCCCACGGTGACCCTTGGTGCAGGACTCCTGCTGGCTGTCCTCTTTGTTCCCGTGGCACGCCGACTACTGACCGGGCTACGAACCTGCTCAAGTTGGACGCCGCTGTCGCATTTCTACTTCGGAATCAGCCTCGCCGGACTGTTCGGCAGCGTGATCCTGGGCGGCCTACTCGCCGGAGCCTGGTATCCCACCTGGCACGGCATGATCCGTTTGGGCCATCTCCATGCAGGCCTCTTACTGTTTCTGACAATCGGAACCGTCGGCACGATCCAACTGGCACTGCCCTTGATGTTACATCGCCCTCTGCGAAGCGCAGCGCTTGGTCAGGCGGTTTTCCTGCTCCTGCCAGCCTCCGCCGCCGGGCTGATCACGGGATTCGTCTTGTCTTCGGTCCACATCCAGGTAGCTGCGGGAAGTATGCTTATCGTTGGGCTGGCGCTCTGCTGCATCAACCTTCTCCGCACGTGGAGCCAGGCAGGACAGCCTGGCTCTGCCGCCACGGACCACCTGCTCACGGCATTGAGCTTCCTGCTGATCATGACCTGCATCGGCCTGGCCCTCGGGATCAACGTGTTGTCGATGCCGCCGGTCATGCCCTATGGGACCCTACATCTGGTAGCCTACACCCACACAGCGTTCCTCGGATTTCTCCTACAGAGCATGGTCGGCGGACTGTCTCTCGCCTTGCCGTCCCTGCTTGCTACAGGGCGGATCGCGAATCAGAAAAAGCGGGGTGCCTATCGTGAAGACCTTGAGCGCATCATGAATCGTTGGCGGGCGGCGCAGGTCGCGACCGTGAGTTTTGGCTCCTTGGGGTTGGTGCTGGTCGCTTCGCTGACCTGGAATCTGCCCCTGTCCTCCTCTTGGATCCACACGGGCACCTGGATCAGCTTGGGGCTGCTGCTGCTGCACCTCACCATGGTCACCATCAAAATTGCTCAGGCGACCGCCACCCAGCCGACCCATGAAGGGTCGGGGATGAAATAACCCGGATCGCACTGCTAACGCTTACAGGCATTCATCCATGGAAGAAACGCTGTCATTCCGCGACCCTGCGGGCTACCGGATCGCGGCCGTGCTGGCAGAACCGCAGCAGACCACCGACCATGTGGCGGTGCTCTGTCATGGCTTTTTGTCACACAAGAACAGTTCGAGCAATCAAGCGCTGGTGGAGCTCTTGAAAAACCGCGGCATTGCCACATTACGATTCGATTGTTTTGGACATGGCGACAGCGACGGGCCCTTCGCCAAGCTGACAACTAGTATCGGAGTGGCTCAAGCGCTCGCAGCCTTGACCTATGTCATGACCCGTGGCTACCGGCGACTGGCCCTCGTCGGCTCCAGCTTCGGGGGCCTGCTCTCAATCCTTGCAGGCGCCGAATGGACAGATCTGCATTATTCAACGCCGGCGGCAATTCCACCGCTCGCCTGCCTTGCACTCAAATGCCCCGTAGTCGATTTTGGGGAGGAGCTTCGCTTAGAGCTTGGGGACGATGGACTGCAGGAATGGAAACGTACGAACACGATCCCGGATCTGCATGGAGGAGACTCCCGTCTTCCCCTCGACTACGCTTTCTACCAGGACTGCCTCAATCGCATCGCCTATGGACCGGCCCGAACTATCGCCGCACCAACGTTGATCGTCCAGGGGGATCATGACGAATATGTTCCCCTCCACCAAAGCCAACGACTGTACGAATCGTTGTCAGGCCCCAAACATCTGGAGATTCTTCCGGGTGCCGATCATCGTTTCACAAACCCTTCCGACTTCCAGCGAATGCTGACCTTGCTCACGGATTGGATTGCCGCGCCTCCCGCTGCCTGACTTCTCCTTTCCCCAACTACCACGACCTCACCTGTCAGAGAATTCCGTCTGCGCGCTGCTTCACACAGTGGTTCGCGAGAGGGGTAGCGAAGGCTTTCTCCTCCACCCACTGCTCCAACTTGCACGGTAAAAAATAACGAACACTATCTCACACCACGATTCTCCGCAAAATGGCTCGTGACGCGGCTTTCTGGCGTTTGCCACGATTTTCAAGCTGGCATGGCGGTTGCTCATCCAGCGTCTCGAATTTCCGGAGGAACTACCATGAAGACGTCCAAGAGTGTGTTGGTTATCGGTATTGCCGGTTGCTTATCTTCCGCGCTGTGCTCAACAGCCTTGACTCCAACCGCCGTTGCCGCAGACACCACGCTCAGCCTGCTGCAACAGTCCTCGACTGACGCGGTGGTGAACAAGGCTCAAAGCAGCGGCACGGCTCCCATCGTGACCAGCCCCGCCGCCCTGGTCCTCAGCGCACAGAAGGGCCAAACGGCGGTCGGCACCCTCAGTCTAAAAAAATCCAGTACGGATCAACATAGCTACTATCTCAGCACGAACCAGGGGTGGATCTGGATGAACCCGCCCTATGGCAGCACGCAAACCATTACCACCGAAACCGATCAACTGGTGATCACGGCGCAAACGGCCAACCTTCCGGCCGGAACCCATTCCGCTGTAGTGTACATCGTCGATTCTGGGCCGAATAATTTCACCAATATGCTGCGCATCCCGGTCACCTTCACCGTCACGGCATCGGCGGTGGCACCGCCGCCGCCCCCCGCCCCGGCTCCCCCTGCGGTCACCCCGGCGACCAATCCCGTCGCCGTGCCACCTCCCCCGGCTCCGGCTCCAGTCGTCCCGCCGGTTGTCACCGGAACGGCCATGACCTCAAGCCCCATGGCGTTGGCCTTGAGTGCCGTCAAGGGACAAACCGCTGTCGGAACTTTGTCCCTGCGCAAAGGCGGTACCGATCAACATAGCTACTATCTCAGCACGAACCAGGGGTGGGTCTGGATGAATCCGCCCTATGGCAGCACGCAAACCATTACGACCGAAACCGATCAACTGGTGATCACGGCGCAAACGGCCAACCTCCCGGCCGGAACGCATTCCGCCGTGGTGTACATCGTCCAGTCCGGACCGAATAACTTCCAGAACATGCTTCGCATCCCCGTCACCCTCACGGTCACGGCATCGGCAGTGGCACCGCCGCCTCCGCCCCCTGCGGCAGTTCCCCCTGCAGTCACACCAACGCCGAAACCGGTGGTGCTGACACCGCCTCCGCCACCCACTCCCGTAGTCGTACCGCCGCCCCCGGCTCCGGCCCCTCCTGCGCCAGCGCCGGTTACCGTGGCGACCGGACCGATTCAAGTGACACCGGCAGCCTTGAGCCTGACCAGCGCCAATAACGTCGGCACCTTAACGCTGCGCAAAACAGGGACCGACCAACACGCCTACTACATCAGCACGAACCAGGGATGGATCTGGATGAATCCGCCCTATGGCAGCACGCAAACCATTACGACCGAAACCGATCAGATTGTCATCACGGCCCAAACGAGCGGGCTGGCGGCCGGCACCTATTCGGGGGTCGTGTACATCGTCGAATCAGGCCCCAATAACTTCGCCAATACACTCCGCATTCCGGTGAGCATCACTGTCGCCGCGGGTCAGGCGGCGCCCAGCACGCCCACGACTCCGACTCAGCCATCGGTGGCGACACCGCCCCCGCCCAGCCCTCCGTCACCGCCCCCTGCGACGCCGACGTCGTCCGCCTCTACCACGGCGCCCAAGACCGCCAACGCCACAGTGAGTTGGAACGCGAATACCGAGTCCGACCTCGCCGGCTACCGTATCTATGTCGGCACCCGATCAGGCAGTTACGGATTCGTGGGGCCGTTTGAGGTCACGAACCGCACCACTTTCACCGTGCCAAACCTTCCGCTCGGTGCCACGTACTTCTTTGCCGTCTCGGCTTTTGACAAGTCGGGGAACGAGAGTGCGAAATCTGCGGAAGTCAGTAAGAGCCTGTTTTAGCTCGCAGCGAGAAACCGTGAGCCGGCGCGCATGGGCGCCCGGCTCACGGCGAAGCGGTCAAACTACCGGACCTGGCGCATCGAAATCCTGTGTAGCTGTTACGAGTGTCCGGCGGCAATTTGAACCGGCCATAGGTCAGCAGATACTTCGGCAGGTCTGACCAGGACCCTCCTCTCACCACTCGAAATAATCCGACATCGGGCCCGGCCGGATTGTCGCGCGAACCGATCTCGTAATAATTCGCCCCGTACCAATCCGCAACCCATTCCCCCGCATTTCCCGCCATCTGATACAGGCCATAGGGGCTACGGCCCTGTTCGTAGCGTTCCACGGAGGCCAGCACCTGGCTGTAGCTAAATCGGGCCCCCAACCCGAAATTGGCCGATTCCTCACGTGGGCTCTGATTGCCCCAAGGAAAGAGCCGTCCATCAATCCCTCGGGCCGCCTTTTCCCACTCCGCTTCGGTCGGGAGCCGTTTGCCTCGCCACTCGCAGTAGGCTGCGGCATCGAACCAGCTGACACCGATGACGGGACGGTCGTGATGTTGCGACAGGTCCACCGACTCCCATTGCCAGGGCACTGGACGCTTAGTGGAGACGAGGAATTCGGCGTAGTGCCCGGTCGTGACCTCGTGACGGTCGATCTCAAATTGATCGATCCACACCTCATGCTGAGGTTTTTCGTCCTCCAAAGCGTCCGTTCCATCGGCGCCCATGCGAAAGACGCCCTCAGGGATCATCGTCATCGGGACCTCGGGATAGACCTGCAAGTCCGGACCGGGACGCGATTTGCGCAGCTGCTCACGCAGTCCGCCTGCCGACTCAGCCGGGCCCACCAGGACAATGACCAGCAGGCAGGTGGAAAAGATGGAGTGCAGGACATGCCTGATCGCTGTCGATAATGAACAGGATGTTTGAACACCCCACATGAACGTGTGCACTTGAGCCCTCGCCGCTGATCGTGTGAGTCGACAAGCGGTCAGGGAATGATTCCGCCGACAACCCAGTGACGATCGTCAGGCACGTCGATGAGGAGGCGGGATAAATTCATTTCGGCCAATTGCGCGGCGACGTCGTCTTCGGTGAACGCCGCCAGCAATGAATTGTAAAAGTCCCGCTTCAGAATCGGATCCTCGTCGGATGCGTACTGCTCTACCAAGGCGTTGGCTGCCTCCGGAGAGTCCGGCCGCAGTAAATCCATGACCAGAATGCAGGCACCCGGTTTCGCCAGCTGTTTGAGACGAAACCAGAACTGCAGTGGATTCGGCACGTGGTGCAAGAGACTGTTGGAAAGGAGCGCGTCGGCTTGCTCCGGTAGGGCGAGCGTTTGAACACGCTCGCAGCGAAGTGTGATGTGATCCGTCAATCGCGCTTCTGCAATGGCCTCGGCGGCCAAATCGAGCATGGGACGGCTGGCATCTACGGCAGTAAGTCGCACATCCGGATAGGCGCGAAGAAAACGAATCGGGATATCGCCTGGTCCGCACCCCAAATCAACGACATGGCCGCCGCTCCAATCGGGGAAGTAGTCGCGAAAGCGATCGACGAAACCTTGATTCTCTTCGGAGAAATCAGCTTTCGCATAGGCTCGGGCTTGCGCCGCATCATCCATCAATTCCGGTTCAAGCACTCGTTTCATCATTCATTCCCACATTGAGTTCGTTGGCCATTTACCGCTCGCTCGTGAGCGCTTCAACCACTACTGCATCCCCTGCTTTGACCACGCCTTCACTGAGCACTCGCGCGTAGAGGCGGCTCCAGCCTGGATAGGCTTCCTGCGCGATTCGACCGAAGTTTCCGTCACTGAACCATTGTGCATTTAATCGGCACGGTGCGGTGTAGCTGGTCAACTCAATCCGAACATGCTCTCCGATGGCGAGTCGGTCGCCCGGTGCCAATTGCTGCCAATCGAGACCGGCCACCGTGATGTTCTCTCCGGCCAACCCCGGCCCGATCGAATGCCCCTCGGCGCGCAAGGCCTCGATCACCTCCAACGAGTACAGGCACACTGCCCGATCGGGTCCGCCGTGATACTTCCGATTGCGCTGGCGATCGCCGGCCAATCCGTTGCTCGTGATCACAGCTGAGGCCACGGCCCGCTTCGGCACCCCGCCATCAGAAAGGCTAACCTGGTGCACATGAGGAGTCACCGATGGCTTCATGGCCGCATCAGGAACAGAGACCGCCGTCACACGATTCCATCCCCGTCGCTTCCAATGCTAGCCACCCGTCACGTTCTCGAACGGCTTTCACATAGACCCCGCGAGAGGCATAGGCCGCTTCAATTTCGGAGCGCTGCTCGAGCAACAGTCCGGACAGTAAGAGTCGCGCGCCGCCGGCCGCATACCCGCAAAGGCTGTCGGCGGATGCCAAGAGTGTCTGTCGATCTAAATTAGCGAGGACCAGGGTGGGATCGAACGTATCATGGGGCTGCCCTGATTGAGCATGTCCCACGGTGAGTGTCAATCGTCTGTCGAATCCGTTGATCTGAGCATATTCACGCGCGCAATCCACCGCGACGGCATCGAAATCCACGCCCAGTGCTTCCATGGCCCCAAGCCGTAAGGCTGCCATCGCCAGCACGCCGCTGCCGGTCCCCACATCCAACACGCGGTCGCCCGGCTTGACGACCTGCTGCAGCCATTCAATCAGTAACTGCGTCGTCGCATGATGGCCGGTGCCGAAGGCCTGCTTGGGGTCGATGATCAATTCGATCTCACCTGGATTCAGCAAGACCTCCTTCCAACTCGGTCTGATCAGGACTCGCCCGATCTTGATCGGTTCCACCAGACGTGACCACTGCGCGTTCCAATCCTGATTCGCGAGGTGATTGATCGTCACCGCGTGGTCCGGATCCGTTTGACCCAGTTGAATCAGCGCTCGTATGAGCCCCTGCCAGTTATCCGGCCCGCAACGGCCCGCGGGCCAATAGAGATGCACATGGTCATCCTCTTGCCAGGCTCCGGTGACGTCAGGATCGTTCAAGACCCCCAACAGCTCGCCGGCATCCAGCGAAGTCCGCACATCGACTTGAACCCAGTCCCCTGTGTCCGCCGCAGCGGACTCGGTCGCGAAATATTGATCAGACTTGGAGGTTGACGTCATCTCAGACTCCCAGTATCGTCAGCATTATTGTGAAACCACCCGTCCCAACACGATCGAGCCCAGTCCGTGAGCAGCAGCTTGTCCATGCACTCCGCCGTGCGGCTCGTTTGGAAACGAATGGCCGACGCATCAGCGCGCGGTTTACGACGGTACGGCTCGCGATTTTTGCCGGCGGCCTCTTTGGCGCCGTCATTACGCATAAACTCGGCTGGACGGTGTTCGGCAATCTGGTCCTGGCAGCGAGCTTTGTCCTCTTCCTCATCGTGGCCTGGTATCATAACAGGCTGGAAGATCGCTTGCATCGACTCCGGCGCTGGCAAGGCATCAAACGAGTTCACCTGGCCCGCCTCAGTTTGAAATGGACGGAGATTCCGCTTCGTCCGGTGACCGTTCCGGAACGGCATGGCTATGCCCGTGACCTCGACCTTGCCGGTCCTCGCTCCCTGCTACACCTGATCGACCATACCATTTCCTCCCAAGGGCAACAGCGACTCGCGTCGTGGCTATTGGAGCAGGCGGCCCATGCCACGCAATGGTCGAACCGGCAGGCACTCATCCGCGAATTGACTCCTCTGTCGCTCCTTCGGGACCGCTTAGTGCTGGAGGCGCAAGCGGTCGAGGAGGCAGATATCGACGGGCGCCGGCTGCTTTCGGTGTTGCAGAAACGGGTGGACGATTCGGGGCTGATGCCGATGTTGCTGGCAGAATCGGTCCTGGCTCTCACCACGGCAGCCCTGCTGCTCGCCGACGTGATCTCCGGGCTCGGCAACTATTGGATGTTATCGTTCGGGATCTATGCCATTTTGTTTCTGTCTGTCCGCAGCCGATCGGAGGAAATCTTCGACCATGCCCAGTCACTGCACCTGCAACTGGAACGGCTCAGCGCCGTACTCGGGTACTTGGAACAGCGGTCGTATCGCGCCACCCCGCACCTGGCCAAGCTCTGCAGCCCGTTGCAGCATCAACACAGCCGTCCGTCCCGCTCGCTGAAGCAGGCCGCATCGCTCATGAACCGCCTCAGCGTGCGCGCCCATCCCCTGGTGCACTATCTCATCAATGCCATCGGACCGTGGGACCTCTTCCACACCTACCGTCTGCAACAACTCCAGGATCGGATTGCGTCTGTTGCGCCGCTCTGGTTCGAGCTGCTCGCTGAATTGGATGCTGCCGCATCCCTGGCCACCTTTGCCCATCTGCATCCGGCCTATCTCTGGCCGACGCTGCATGCGGCCGGTGCGGACGGGCAGGGAAACGGCGAAGCACCGGGGCTTGCGGCGGCAGGGCTGGCGCATCCGCTCATTCCGGCCGGGGTCCGTGTGGCAAATGACGTCACATTTGAAGGGCGAGGACGGATCTTTCTGGTCACGGGCTCCAACATGTCCGGTAAGAGCACGTTTCTCAGGACGATCGGCATCAACACCTGCCTCGCGCAAGCGGGAGCTCCGGTCTGCGCCACAGCCTTTCACTGGTCGCTGGTGCGAATCGGCAGCTGCATCCGCGTAGACGATTCCCTCGACGGCGGCCTCTCGTTCTTCTATGCCGAGGTCAAACGGCTCAAAACCATCCTGGACAGTACTCGAGACGAACAAGGACCGCCGGTCCTGTGGCTGATCGACGAAGTCTTCAAAGGCACCAATAACCGGGAGCGACTCATCGGCGGACGCGCCCTCATCACCGCGCTCGCGGGAGGCAATGGATTCGGCCTTGTGACGACACACGATCTGGAATTGGCTGAGTTGGAGCGACAGTTGTCCAGTCTCACCAATGTCCACTTTCAAGAAACCGTCGTGGACGGCGCCCTTCACTTTGACTATCGTCTCAAGCCTGGCCCCTGTCCGACGACCAATGCCTTGCGAATTATGGCGCTCGAAGGGCTTCCGATTGAGACAGCCGATCCAACGCCGCCACGATAAGTAATTGCATCGGTCCGGCCGTTTCGGCAGACTGAGGCGTCACCGTTGACACCTTATTATTTTTCCCCAGGCCAAGGAGGCACCTATCGATCCGCAGTCGGATTCCTCACCACAAGCCGCGCGACCGTTGCGCGGCCTGCTCATTGCCCAGTTTTGCGGGGCCTTCAACGATAACGCATGGAAATTCATGGTTGCCCTCCTGGGCATCCGGGCGGCAACCGCAACTCTCGCACCAGGCCAGGATCTTGAAGCGGCATCGCAAACTCAGACGACTCTCGCGATGGTGGTCTTTACCCTGCCCCTGGTTCTGACCTCGTTCGTGGCGGGTTTTTTTGCCGACCGCCTGAGCAAGCGCACCGTCATTATCACCATGAAGGCGGTGGAAGTCGTGCTCATGGCCGGCGCGACGCTCGCCTTGCTCTCTCATCCCACCGGAGGCCCATGGGCCCTCATGATGCTCGCCTGCATGGGTGTCCACAGCGCAATCTTCAGTCCGGCCAAATACGGCATCCTTCCCGAACTGCTCCCGCATGCAGAACTTGCCCGGGGCAACAGCATCCTGGAATTATTCACGTTCCTCGCGATTTTGACGGGCACCACCGCAGGCGGGTTTCTGCTGGCCGGCGCCGGAACTCAACCCTGGCTCGCTCCGCTCGCGTTGACGGTGCTGGCGGTGATCGGTTTCGCCGCAGCCTGGGCTGTACCGCAAGTTCCGGCAGCACGGGCGGCCGGGGGACTGTTCGACACCTTGCGTGGCGCCCTCTCGGCATTGCGTGCGGATCGTCTGCTGCGACTGGCCATTACGGGGGCGGTGTTCTTCTGGACGATTGCCAGCCTCGTCGTGCAGAACGTGCTGGTTTATGCCAAGGCCGTGCTGGGGCTTTCGGATGCCCTCGCCACCGTTCCCTCGGCATTGATCTCGGTAGGCATCGGACTGGGCGCCCTCGTAGTCGGACGACTCTCCCGATCCCGCGTGGAATACGGCCTGGTCCCGCTGGGCGCGGCCGGCGTCGCGACCTTCCTGCTGATTCTGGGCTGGTGGATGCCGTCGTTCACCGGCACCCTCGTCTTTATGATCGCATTGGGTATGTCGAGCGCCCTCATTTTCATTCCCATCAACGCCCTGGTGCAATGGCGCGCGCCGCATGACCGACGGGGTTCGGTCATCGCACTGGAGAACATCTGCGTGTTCACCGGCATACTGTTGGGCTCCTTGAGCGGCGGCCTGTTGGCGAACGCAGGGCTCTCGACCGCCGGAATTTTTCTCGCAACGGCGGCTTTCACTACCATCGGGACAGTCTGGGCCATGTGGCTGATGCCCGAAACGTTCCTGCGCCTGGTCCTGGTTCTGTTGACTCACACCATTTATCGGTTGCGTATCGTCGGGCAGACCCATGTACCGGTCACGGGCGGCGCGCTGCTCGTCCCCAACCACATTTCATTCATCGATGGATTTTTGCTCATTGCCAGCCTGGATCGGCCAATCCGGTTTGTCGTCGATGCCCATTATGTGAATCACCCCCTGTTCAAGCCGTTCATGCGGGCCTTGAACGTCATTCCGATTGCCTCCGATGGCGGCCCTCGCGTCATTCTTCGCGCGTTGCGTGACGCCGGCCAGGCCCTCGACGCCGGTGACCTCGTGTGCATCTTCCCCGAAGGGCAGATCACGCGCACCGGCAATCTGCTGCCCTTCCGCCGCGGGTTTGAGCGAATCGTCAAAGGCCGCGAGGTGCCGGTGATACCGGTGCATCTGGATCGCGTCTGGGGCAGCATCTTCAGTTTTGTCGGGGGACGATTTGTGACCAAGTGGCCGGAGCGCGTGCCCTATCCGGTCACGGTCTCATTCGGCACCCCGGTTCCCGCCGATACCCCCGCACACGAACTCCGTCGCCTCGTCCGTGAGCTGGGCGAAACCGCCTGGCAATTACGCAAAGCTACCCGGCATCCGTTGCACGCAGCATTCATCCGCGCCATGCGCCGGCATCCGTTTCGCCTCGCAATGGCCGACGCGACGAAACCGCATGTGTCCGCGCTCCAGGCCTTGATCGGCGCGATCGCCCTGGCCCGTGCGTTGAAACGCCACTGGCAAGACCAACCCTCTGTCGGCCTGCTGCTGCCACCGACCGTCGCAGGCGCGCTCACCACGGTCGCTGCTTCACTCGCCGGACGGACGTGCGTGAACCTCAATTACACGGTGGGGAAGGCCGGGCTGGAATCGGCCGTGCGGCAGGCGCAGCTGCGCACCATCGTCACGAGCCGCAAGTTTATCGAGAAGGCCAAGCTTGAACTTCCCGACGGACCGACGATTCTCTGGCTGGAAGACATCGGCCGCTCCATCGGCAGCCAGCAGAAAGCCCTCGCCGCAGCCCTGGGAATTCTGGCTCCGCTCCGGCTCATTGAATCGGCCTGCGGGCAGACCCGGCGGGTGACCATGGATGATCTGGCCACGATCATCTTCAGTAGCGGTAGTACGGGTGAGCCCAAGGGCGTCATGCTGACGCACTTCAGCATCGACGCCAATGTACAAGCCGTCTCGCAAGTACTTCCTCTGGACCCCGAAGATCGCATCCTCGGCATTCTGCCGCTCTTCCATTCGTTCGGCTACCTGGTGTTCTGGTACGTCACCCTCAACGGCGCCGCGACCGTGTTCCATCCCTCACCCCTTGATGTCGCGGCCATCGGGGAACTGTGCGCCAAACATCGCCTCACGTTTCTCGTCTGTACGCCCACGTTTCTCCAGCTCTATCAACGCCGCTGCACGCCGGAGCAGTTCAGCACGCTGCGGGTCGTCCTGACCGGGGCGGAGAAGCTGCCCCTGCGCCTCAGCCAGGCGTTTGAAGACCGCTTCGGCATCGGCCCGATCGAAGGGTACGGGGTGACCGAGTGCGCCCCGGTGATTGCTGTGAATTGTCCGGATTTTAGAGCGGCCGGATTCTATCAACCGGCGTCCCGGCGTGGCACGGTCGGCCAACCGCTCCCCGGCGTCTCCGTGCGTATCGTCGATCCTGATAGTGATGCCATCCTCCCGCCCGGCACTCCCGGCATGTTGCTCGTGAAAGGCCCGAATGTCATGAATGGCTACCTGGGGCGGGAAGATCTGACAGTCCAGGCCATGCGCGACGGATGGTATGTTACGGGTGACATCGCGACACTCGACGACGACGGGTTCTTGACGATCACCGATCGGCTGTCACGTTTTTCCAAGATCGGTGGGGAAATGGTGCCGCATCGGCTGGTCGAAGAGGCGCTGCAACTCGCCTCGGGAGAAGAAACGCAAATATTCGCGGTCACTGGGGTGCCCGACGAGCGCAAGGGGGAACAGCTGGCCGTGCTGCACACCCTTTCCGAAGAGCGAATTCCTCAGATACTCGCCAAAGCCGCGGCGGGAGGCCTGCCCAATTTGTTTCTGCCGTCGCGCACGCACTGCGTTAAAGTCGATGCACTCCCGATTCTGGGGACGGGAAAGCTAGACCTACGGGCCCTCAAGCGGATTGCGATGGAACGGCTTCACTTGCGTGAAGCGTGAACGGCTCACATGAGCGGACTCCATTGGCAGACGAACGACGAGCAACCGGTTGTGACGAACCATGACGCGCCCCGTCACCAAAACGCTGATTGATTGCCACGTTCACCTCGCAGCACTGCCCGATGACGACAACGGCTGTTATATTTCGCCCAAAACACTGAACAGCCCGCTGTTTCGCTTCCTGCTCTGGAAACATGGCCTCTCTCCGGAGAACCCACGCGAAGCGAACCAAAAATACCTCGCCGATCTCCTGGCCGAGTTGCGGGCTTCACGTCATGTGCACAAGGCCGTCCTCCTCGGCATGGACGGCGTCTATGATCAGAACGGCCGCCTCAACCAGGCCCACACAGACTTCCTCATCGGCAACGATTATGTGCTGAAGACCGCTCAGGCTCATCCCGACGAATTGCTGGCCGGCGTGTCCATCAACCCGCAACGGCGCGATGCCGTCGAGGAAGTGCATCGCTGCGCGGACGCCGGTGCCGTACTGGTGAAGGTGCTGGCGAACGCGCAACAATTCGATCCATCGAATAGGAAATACATTCCCTTCTATCGCGCGTTGGCGGAACGCCGGTTGCCGTTTCTCAGTCATGTGGGGTATGAATTCAGTTTGATCGGCAAAGATCAGTCGGTGGGTGAGCCGGACCGGCTTCGCCTGGCATTGGATGAAGGCGCGATGGTCATTGCAGCGCATGCGTGCAGCTACGGGTTGATCATGTATGAGAAGTTTCTCCCGACCTTGCACGACTTGGTGCAGCGCTATCCGCATTTCTATGCGGACATCTCCGCCCTCACGTTGCCCAACCGGCTGCGGATGCTGCTGCATCTCCGACAGTATCCGGAGGTGCATGAACGGCTCCTGTTCGGCACCGACTATCCGCTGCCCGTGTTTCACCTCCCGGCGTGGGGGCGAGTCGCAATCGGAACGTTGCGAACACTCATGGCGACCAAGAATCGCTTCGACCGGCAAGTCCAGGTCTGTGACGGGCTCCGGCTGGGGTTTCGTTCGATCGATGACCTCATTCCCTCTGTCTCGGCCAAGGCCAAGGCACCACACTGAGCACTGCTGCCGTGACGCGAGACGACATCCTCACCAGCCTGCGCGAAAGGATTCTGGCCTTCGCGACATCTCGAGTGACGAGAGACCTCGCCGAGGATCTCACCCAGGAGGTGCTGGTTCTGCTACACGAGAAGTATGCGCACGTCACGGAGTTGACCGAACTGGTTCCCCTGGCCTTTCAAGTACTCCGGTTCAAAATGCTGGATGCTCATCGCAAATCACTGCGGCGGGGCGAGTATAATCAAGATTCCGTCGATGACCTGCCGTTGGCCAATCCCGGCGACAATCCGGCCACGCTATTGGATCAGAAGCAGCGCGTTGATCGTTTGGTGGCCGCCGTGGCGCAACTCGGGGATCGCTGCCGGGACCTGTTCAGATGGAAGTTGGAGGGGCACAGCTTTCCGGAGATTCAGCGCCTGATGAATCAGCCTTCGATCAATACTATTTACACCTGGGACCTGCGCTGCCGGAAACAATTGTTGAGTCTGATGGGCGGCTCATGGGACTGACGATGCACGATCACTGTGTCACGTTTGACGTTGCACCGTATACGCGCGAACAAAATGGCTGACCACGAACTGGAACAACTCTTTGGCGGCTTCGCGGCTGATACGTTGACGGCCGATGAACGGCAACGCCTCTACCAGGTGGCCTTGCGTGACCAGCAATTGTTCAATGCCCTTGCCGACGAACAGGCGTTGAAAGAACTGTTGGCGGATCCGGATGTCAGACGTCGTCTTCTCCAGGCATTACAGCAGACAGGCCAGTCGGCCATCGGCGGAAAACTTCCCTGGTGGGCTTGGCTCAGGAAACCGGCAGGGCTCGCCTGGGCAGGCGGCTTGGCGGCAGCCGCTTTTGCCATCGCATTCGGAACCAGAATCTACCAAGAGAGCTTCGACCGAGCGGCTCAATCGGTCATGACTGAAGAGGCCAAACCAGCCGCGCCGTCGCTTCAACGCGTACAACCACCGATGCAAACCCCACCTTCTCCGTCTACGCCGGAAGTGAAGACGAAGGAACCTGCCGAACCGGCCCAAAAAGACACTCGCGCCGACAAGCTTGCCAAGCGCGAGCGCTCCGCTCCAACCACCACGCAAGAACCGCGTACCTCACAATCTCTCAGTTCCGTTCCTCGAGACGAGCGCGATGAGGCGATCCAACAAGCCCCTTTGGCGGCAAAGAACGTCGATCAACTGGCCGACTCAACTGACCGGACAGGCACCGCAGCCTCGCCGCCTCCCCCAAGCCCTCCCAAGCCGGCTGCAGCTCCGACTTCTCCACAAGCGCCGGCCGGCTTTTCGGCGGCAAGCGCTCCCTCCGCTAAGAAGAGCGCCCGGGCCCTCTTTTATGGCCAGGAGTCAGAGCGCAGCGCCAGTCAGGCGAAACCGCTAGGCCTCCGTTACAGTTTTATGACGAACGGAATCGATGGCCGGAGTCAGGAAGTCACTGCGGCGATGGCTGCTCGGAGCCGCGATCCCGTACGCATCACCGTTGAAGCGACGCAGGAGGCGTATGTGCAGCTGCTCCAAAATCTTGGCTCCGCCGGCACCAGACTCTGGTGGCCGCCGCAGGAAACCGGCAAGATTTCCCTCAAACTCCAGGCCGGAAAACGGACCGAGATTCCCATGCCGCCGCCGGCGGAGAACGGGCTGATCACACTCATCATCCGGCTCTCTTCCAAACCATTCGGGCCCTTGACGATGCAGGAAGTCGGCATGCTGGACCGGTTCTCCGCGAATCTCGTCATCGAAACAGTCTCTGCCGGCATGACGACCGGCGTTCAGGAACAGGCGACGTACGTCGTGAGCCAGGACCCATCCACCAACGCCCAACTCGCCGTCGAGATACCGGTTGCCCGGTAGCGTTAGGCCTCCTATCATTTTGCTTCAGGGATAGAACCGTATCACCAGCATTCCGGTGATTGCCGCCACGCCCCCGGTGAGACAGAGAGCGAAACCCAGCGCACCCGCCACGAACCAGGGTCGCACCAGACGGTATTCATCCGGCCTGAGCAACGGATGCAGGTCCACTGGTTTTTGCCACCACCGAGACGGCAGCGCCATGCGCGAGCTTAATGTTCGATACAGCACGACGTGATACCACCACCCCATTGGAATGCCGATGAGCAAGCCGAGCGCCAGCGCCCAGAGCCCGAGCTCGACCATTCGCGGCGGAGTGACGACGACCAACAGGCCAGTCAGCCCGATCACCACCAGACTCGCAAGCACGAGAAGCACTTCCAGCATGGGACGGATTATACTCGAACGATTGGGTAGAGAGCGGGCTCCAGCGCGTCACGGCGGTGCGTCAATATCGGTGCGGTTCCAGGTGAGAAAAAATAACATCGTGTACTGATTGTAAAACGTTCGGCCCACGAGCGTAGCGGAAGAGCCGAGGAATTCGCCGGTGCGATTGTCGTAGATGTCCAGATGTAAGCGCGCATACCCACTTTGGTTTTGTTGCTTGTACAGCGTCAATTCCGGAAGTGCGAACGGAATCAGCACGCTCTGGACCGGCGGCATCCCAAAGAACGTGATGCCCTGCATCGTCCCGAACGACTCTGCCATCACACGCACGAGATACGGCGACTCCATCTCGCGCGCCCGCACCAGATACCCCCTGCGCCCTAATTCCGCTGCGACCGTATCTCGGATGTAGAGGATGTCGCGATTGGGGCTGTTCAACGAGCCCAGATCGGAACTCGTCATGCGAAGACGGGAGCGATCACTTTCGAGACCCGTCGCATCCAGCTCGACATTCACGCCGGCAGGCAGTTGCAAGGTGAGGTTATTGAGCGCTTGGGTCACGGCTTGCGTCAGCAGGACCTGCTCCACCGCCGTTCTGGGTGTTCGGGACAGCTCCTGTTCCAGCGAACAGCCCATGAGAAGAGCCAGAAAGACTGCGCCCACAATGACATGCTGATGCACGAAATCACCTCGGCTGAATGGTATTTCATACTCATGCTAATGGATTACGACCAGCCACTCAATGAGGGACATCCCTAGAGGCGGTCGGATAGCTCCGCTGAAAGGATTCCCCGATTCGTTCCATACCCTCCCGTGAAGGGAGGAGTTATGGAACATCATCACGGCAGTCCTGCACCCGCTACGTCAGCGAATCGGCACGATCCCCGGCTCTATCAAATCGCCTGCCTTGGCCTCCTCCTCCTGTACGGTCTGGGTTGGCTGCACTTCGACCTGTCGATCTGGCAAGCCGGTATCACGATAGGTATTGCCCTCCTCACACAATATGCCGGAACACGCCTCGCCAACCTTCCGTTCTTCGATCCCAAGAGCGCCCTGATCTCCTCCCTGTCGCTGTGTCTCTTGCTTCGTACCCACGATCTCACGGTGGCCGCGCTAGGGGCCTTCATCGCCATCGGCAGCAAATTCCTCTTCCGCTGGAATGACAAACATCTCTTCAACCCGACCAACCTGGCCCTATCCGTTATCCTCGCGAGCGGGCTCGGTTGGATTTCGCCGGGTCAATGGGGTCAGGCCACCTGGCTCGCGTTTCTCATCGCCTGTCTCGGGAGTCTGGTTGTCACTCGCGCCGCACGAGCGGATGTCACGCTGGCGTTCCTGACCTTCTATGTTGGTCTCCTGTTCGCACGCGCGTTCCGGCTGGGCGATCCGTACACGATCCCAATCCATCAACTCGAAAGCGCCACGCTGCTCATCTTCGCGTTCTTCATGATCTCGGACCCGAAGACGACCCCTGATTCACATATCGGCCGTATCATTTATGCGCTTCTCGTCTCACTCGCCGCCCTCTATGTGCAGTTCGGACTATTCAGGCCGAACGGGCCGCTCTGGGGACTCATCGCCTGCGCGCCGCTTGTCCCATTGATCGATTACCTACTTCCTGGTGCACGCTATCACTGGACTCCCTCTTCAACCGGTCGTTCAGCTCATTCGGTTCTCAAACCTGTCACCAATCCCATCCCTGCTTTGTCACCAACCAAGGAGGTATCTATGCGACGTGCCATCATTCCTGCATTAGTCCTGACCCTGGGACTGCTCGCCTGGACTCACGACGCGTCGGCGTTCTGCGGCTTCTATGTCGGCAAGGCCGACACGAAACTGTTCAACAAAGCCTCCGAGGTGGCCATCGCAAGGCACGACAACAAGACCGTGATCACGATGGCCAATGACTTCAAGGGCGACGTGAAGGAGTTTGCACTCGTAGTGCCGGTGCCGACCATCTTGGAGAAAGAACAGATCCACGTCGGCGATCCGGCCCTTTTGAAACATCTTGCCGACTACTCGGCGCCCCGGCTGGTCGAATACTTCGACCAAAATCCCTGCCTGCGCTACGAACTGATGGAGCGCCGCAGCACGGATGCCATAAAGAGCATGGCGCCGGCGGCGGCGCCTCGCGAACGGGACAAGGTCCTGGGGGTGACGGTGGAAGCGCAGTATACAGTCGGTGAATACGACATCCTGATTCTCTCCGCCAAGGAGAGCAGCGGCCTGGAAACCTGGCTGACGGAAAACGGATACCGCATCCCGCAGGGAGCGTCGGCAGTCCTGCAGAGTTATCTCAAACAACGTATGAAATTCTTCGTCGCCAAGGTGAACCTGGGCGAGCAGGCCAAGCTGGGGCTGACGCACCTTCGACCGCTGCAAATCGCCTTCGAATCGCCAAAATTCATGCTGCCGATCCGCCTCGGCACGGTCAACGCCGATGGCGCGCAGGAATTATTCATCTACTTCCTCACGAAACAAGGGCGCGTCGAAACCACGAACTACCGGACCGTGCGTCTGCCGGACGCGCAGGAGATTCCACTTTTCGTGAAGGACAAATTCGGCGACTTCTATCGGGACCTATTCGGCCAGCAGGTGAAGCGGGAAAGTGAGCGCGGCGTGTTCGTGGAGTATGCCTGGGATATGAACTGGTGTGATCCCTGCGCGGCCGATCCCCTGTCGACTGAAGAACTGCGCAGCCTTGGCGTCTTTTGGCAGGAGAGCACTGGCCGGATGGGCAAAAACCTGCCGATGGCGCAGAACGTATTTCTGACCAGGCTACACGTCCGTTACGATGCCGCGCACTTTCCGGAAGACCTGATGTTTCAGGAAACGTCGGATCGCGGCAACTTTCAAGCACGCTACATCCTGCGTCACCCGTGGACCGGGACGGACGACTGTTCGGCTGCCGCGGCCTATCGCCGACAATTGCGCGAGCGGTACGAGCGGGAAGCGCAGGCCCTGGCCTCACTGACCGGTTGGAACATTAGCGAGATCCGCAAAACCATGAACATCGCATTACTGCCGGATGGCGGGGAAAAGAAATGGTATGAGCATTTGTGGGGGAACTAGAAGCGAGACAGAAACCGGAGGCCGGGTTCACCGGCCTCCGCAGTGCCGGCATACGTATGTGTTCAAGTCCGGGACGGGACAGGCCGCTACTTGGTGGCGCAATCACCCGTGCGTTTGCCATCTACCTTCATCGTGACTGACAGCGCCTTGTCGCCTTTGGGGGTCGCTTTGCGGACCACAGAAAACCCAGTGTTGGATACCGTGCCTTCCACGCGGGTGATTGCATAGACCCCTTCAATGTCGTAACTGACCGTCCCGCCATGCATCGACACGTTCATGACTTTGTTTGCCGGATTGGGTTTGAATCCGTTCAAGGCATAATAATTAAACACGGCATCGGGATTGGCCAGGTGTTCCTCTTTCACACATCGCGTATGGGTGTCCGGCTTGCCCGCCTCGCCGCTGCTGCTTTCGGTCACAGCCGTCACCTGATATTCCCCCGGTTTTAGAGGAACCGAGTTCGCCCGCACCAACGGCGCCGCGCAGAGGACGCCCGCGATCACACACAGTCCTATGCCTACCTTCATCGTCAACCCTCCTTGTGATACCGGGGTGCGTCTGCGCCTGGCTCATCACATCAACCAGGCCGTCTCGCCCGAATTCGTGCCCCATCAAGGACCCGGCGATTGTGCTCATGCCCGTAGACATTGTCAACCGTTTCCGTCCGACGGACGGGTCGCGTAGCTTTGCCGAGCGGGGACAACCCCAGGCTCATTTCCATGCCGACTATGATATAGTCGGCCACCATCACCTCGGTTTCGCCGCACGAAAGGAGCATTACGTATGGCATGGAATCCTCGTTTGCTCATTGCCGCATTCAGCGGACTGTCGCTCATGGCGTTGCTGTCAGCCTGTTCCTTCAAAGCCACGTTCAAAGAGACGACCGACACCACATCGAATATCACCGGCACCACGTCCGGGCGCATCTGGTGGAATGAAGACGGCCTGCTGAAACCTGAACACAAGGTGACGGCCTTCACCGCCTACAACGCGCAGAATCTGGAGGCCGATGCGGCGCGGGGGCACGGTGAATATCTCGCTTCGTTGGGTGCGCTCACCAACCAGTCTGACGCGCAGGCGTTTCAACCGGCCGCGCAGGATTCGTTCAGCCGCTGGGGCCAAGCCGGTTACGCGTCGACCACCGACCTGGTGAAGTCTTTACAATCCGCGCACCGCTGATCGCAGAACGTCACAGACAGCCCGCACCTCACCGGAGTTCGACAAGGACATGAACGCGCCGCGCAATCCCCTCGCGATCCATCGAATCTTTCACCCCACGGATTTTTCGCAGGACAGTCAGGTCGCCTTCGTCCATGCCCTCAAGCTGGCATTGGTCTTTCGCGCCGAACTGACCATCATGCATGTGGATCCTGACGTCTCGCCGGAGGGATTCGAAGACTTTCCCCGCATTCGTCCGACGCTTGCGCAATGGGGCCTCCTCCCGGAATCCAGTTCGAAAAGCGATGTGACCAGGCTTGGCATCCGGATCCGGAAAGTTCGCGCCTTGGCCGCCGATGCCAAGCAGGCCATCATTCATCATCTGACCGCCACACCGACCGATCTCATGGTGCTGGCCACCCACAAACACGAGGGGTTCGCCCGGTGGATCCATCATGCGGTCGCAGAACCCGTCTCACGCGAAATGCATGTCACGACGTTGTTCGTCCCATCCAGCGTGGCAGGATTCGTCTCTCGCGACACCGGCGACACGTCGCTGAATCGGTTGCTCCTGCCGATCTCCCACCAGCCGTCGTCTCAACCGGCCATCGATGCCGCGACAGTGCTGGTGTCTCAACTGAGCGCGCCGCCCATCACGATGACCCTCATCCATGCCGGCGCGGAAACGGAGGTCGGCGCGTTGGAGCTTCCACAGAAAGCCGATTGGTCCTGGAACCAGATGTTTGGAAAAGGCGATCCGGTTGAATGGATTCTCGCGGCCGGCGCCGAGTTTGATGTCGACTTGATTGTGATGGCGACAAAAGGGCAGGACAGCTTGCTCGACATGTTGCGCGGCAGCACCACGGAACGCGTGTTGCGCGGGGCGCGTTGCCCGCTGCTCGCTATTCCGGCCCCGCTCATCTAATCAGGACCGCGCGTCCCGTTTCGCCACCTCGAGGACCGGCGGTTCCTGCCGGTCGTGCGTGTTTCGCCCGGTCACGGTGCGAACGACGATCCCGTCTCGGAAGACCACAAAGTTCGACGGGACAGCCGCAATACGAGGTCCCGGGAGAATCACCCCTGCCAGGTTCAAGGGATCTGCCGCGGAAATCTTGATCTCCTGCTGGGTGGCGGTGCTCGGACGTTTCTTCAACGCCCGCAACGACTCCAACGCCTCCGGCAAGGCGAACTGTTCTCCCGTGAACCCGCTCACGAACCGTCCTCCACGTAACTCTCCCGTCAATTCGAGCCGCCGGTAACAGATCAACAGATCCCGCCAGGAGGAGACGATCGACTCGCGTGCCAACAGGTCCCGGAAAACCACTCCATATCGCTGCAGTAATTGCCGCGCAATGCGCTCAGTTCCCTGTGCCGCATGAGATGGTTCAGGAGCGGGAGCCGACGGCCACCGGGAATCAGTCCCGACCTGACGACCGATCTGTGCCTGCCCCACCGATGATCTCAGGAGCGACCAGCGGCCCCCGACATGGCGTGGCCGGCGATTCCGGTCGGAGGCCTCGGCGCGACGGCGGCGGGGATCGATGAGCGCACGCAGATTGTCGAACCCGTCGGCCGTGACGAGTCCGGAAGCCACCAATTCCCATAGACCGTCTTCCACCTCCGAAGCCAGCAGGCGGGTGCCGTGCAGCAGTTCGCTGAAAAAACTCGCACCACGCTCCTGCAGGCAGCGGCGAATGGCCTGAGCAGAGAGGCTGAGTTTGGACGAAAGATCTAGCCGGGCCAAGTCTTCCCCGGTCGCTCCCAGCAACGCCGGGGCGTCTTCTCGTGCAAACAGACTCACCGGCGCCACACGCGTCGGAACCACGCGCCGTCCCGGCAGCACCGTGAGCTCCTGCATGAGCCGCGGATGTGGCGTCACTCGGCCCCACATCAGTGAGCCGCCCAAACAGAGTCGGTCCAGCCATTCAGGCTGATATTTTGCCATCCGAACACGAAGTATCTGAGCCTCCCAGGCGGACGCGGCAGCCTCAAATCCCCCGAGCTGTTTCGCCACTTCCAACAGTCCGGCCTCTCCGTGGAGACGGGCTCCCGGCGACGCATGCTGCCACTGGAACAGAAACCGCATGAACTCGGCAGCGGAAACCGGTTCGATCTCCTTACGCAAGCGCCCCACTGTAAGGCGGTGAATTCTCGCCAACAGACGGCGATGGCACCATTCCACCACATCTCCCGTGGTTCGTGAGGCCGGCACCGAAAACCGCCCCCGGAGGAGGTGGCCTTGCGATTCGAGACGCAGCATCGCCCCGTCGACGTCGCACACTGCCAGGCCCAGACGCGCTGCCAGATCGTCAGCGGTCACCGGCCCCACACTTTCCATCCACCCCAAGACCACGCGATCGAACACCTCTTCCCGTTCCAGCGCGTTCTCCGGGACCATCGGTGCCGTTTCCGGATCGATCCGGGCATCCGGACACAGTACGCTGCCGTAATGATGGTTCTCCGCAGCCAACCACCCTTGCTTGTTGTCCCCCTGCCACAGCGTCGCCACCCGGCTGGCGGCCGCGAGCGTCGGCATAAGTAGATCCCACCCCGGCATGCACGCACTGGGCACCCAGCCGAGCGTCAACAGCGCATCGTGCAGTTCCTCCGCATCACGCACGTCGGGCCAGGATTCCTCCCTGACCTGATCGATCGCCGACTGGTCCAACGCGCCCATCTCACCCGCCAATGCAGGCGGGAGCGTGCGCCGCATGTCCACGGCTCGCGCCCGGCGTTCTTCAAGTGGCGCATCGTCGAGGTACGCATAGGGATTGGCGTTTAAAATTTCGTGGCAGAAGGCGGAGGGCATCGGCGTATCCACGGCGACACAGGTGATCGAGCCGGACTCGATGTTATTCAGCACCGCCGATAACCCGTCAATGTCCATCGCCTCCGTCAGACAATCTCGGATCGTTTCTTGTGCCAACGGATGCTCAGGAATCTGACGCACCGTCCGCTCACCTTGAAAATTATCCTGACAGGCGATCGCGTCCGGGAACACGGCGGCGAGGAGATCCTCGGCGCGCATGCGCTGAATCTGGGGCGGCACCCGCTTTCCACCGGCAAACCGGAGTAGCGCCAGGGCTCGCGACGCATTCCATCGCCAGCGCGTCATGAACATCGGCGCCTGGAGCACGGCCTGCGTCAGAACTTCCCGCAAGGTGGTGACGTGCAGAAAGGCGAAGACCGTATCGAGCGGAAAACTGTGTTTTTCTCCCAACGACAGGACGATGCCTTCATCGGTCGCGGCAGCTTGCAGTTCAAAATCGAAGGTCACGCAAAAGCGTTTCCGCAACGCCAGCCCCCAGGCCCGGTTTACCCGGCCTCCGAACGGGGCATGGATGACCAACTGCATGCCCCCGCTCTCATCGAAAAATCGTTCCGCTACGATCCTCTGTTGCGTCGGAACCACCCCCAGGACCGCCTTCCCAACCAAGATATATTCAACGGCCTGTTCCGCCCCCCGCTGATCGAGACCACATTCCTGCTTGAGCCACTGCACCGGGAGCGCGGAGGGAGTAGGTGCCGGTTGATCAGGATCGAGACGCTGGTCGAGATCGGCTCTGAGACGCGCGACTTCTGCGGACAAATCCGCCGTGCGCGCCGGCGCTTCGCCACGCCAGAACGGAATGGTCGGCGGAGCGCCTTGCGCATCCTCGACACGCATCTTGCCGGTTTCGACGCCCCTGATGCGCCAGGACGTATTGCCCAAGAGGATGATGTCTCCTGCCAGACTCTCGACGGCGAAGTCCTCATCGACCGATCCCACAACCGTGCCGTCCGGTTCGGCAATGACTGCGTAGTTGGCGGTATCGGGGATCGCGCCGCCGGAGGTGATAGCGGCCAGTCTGGCTCCGCGACGCCCCCGGATCTGATGGTTGATGCGGTCGTGATGAAGATAGGCTCGTCCCCGGCCTCGACTGGTCGCATAGCCGTCGGCGAGCATTTCGAGCACCTCCTCGAAGGTCTCACGGGTCAGATCGCGAAAGGGCATGGCCCGGCGGCACAACTCATATAGCTCCGTCTCGTCCCAGGCCCGGGTCGCAGCCGCCGCCACGATTTGTTGCGCCAGGACATCAAGCGGGGCTGGCGGTACCTCGATGTGGTCCAGCACACCGGCTCTGATCGCCCGGATCAACGCGGCACATTCCATCAACTCATCCCGCGTGGTGGCAAAGAGGCGGCCTTTCGGGATCGCATGAATCCAGTGGCCGGCACGACCGACACGCTGCAAACAGGTCGCGATGGAGCGGGGCGATCCGATCTGGCAGACGAGATCAACCGTCCCGACATCGATCCCGAGTTCCAAGGAGGCCGTCGCCACCACCACTCGCACGGCTCCGGTCTTCAACCGGTCTTCCGCGGAAAGACGAATTTCACGCGACAGGCTCCCATGGTGGGCCGCAACGACGTCTTCCCCAAGATGGCGCAGCCGCTCCTCCAGGTAGTGCGAGACCCGCTCGGCTAGGCGCCGCGTATTGACGAACACCAGCGTGGAGCGATGCGCTTCGACCAGCGCGGCAACCCGATCGTATACATCGCTCCAGATTGCATTCGTCGCCACGGGCCCGAGTTCGTCCTTCGGCACCTCGACAGCCAGATCCATATCGCGACGATGGCCGACATCGATGATGGCCACGTCGTTCCTTGTCGGCACTTTGTCCTGCGCCATCGGACGTCCGCCCGTTGGATCCGCGTCCTGCTTCAATGGAGACGACGACCGGTTGCCCACCAAAAAATGTGCCATACGCTCAATCGGACGTTGTGTGGCAGAAAGACCGATTCGTTGGACGCCACCACCGGTCAGCTCCGCTACGCGCTCCAAGGACAAGGCCAGATGCGCGCCGCGCTTGTTCGGAGCGACGGCATGCACCTCATCAACAATGACCGTACGCACCGTCTTCAGCATTGCACGGCTTTTTTCGGCGGTCAGCAAAATGAACAGGGATTCGGGCGTGGTAATCAGAATATGTGGCGGACGCCGAAGCATCTGCTGCCGCTCGGTCATCGGTGTGTCCCCGGTCCGTACGACCACCCGCAGGTCGGGCAACAGCAGTCCGGCTGCCAGAGCCGCCTGGCCGATCTCGAGAAGCGGTTGTTGGAGATTTTTTTGGACGTCATTGCTGAGCGCTTTGAGAGGAGAGACGTAGAGGATCTGTGTTTCGTCCCGCAGATCGCAGCGCAGCGCCTGCTGAAACAGCCGGTCCAGACAGGAAAGAAACGCAGCCAGGGTCTTTCCAGACCCGGTCGGAGCGGAAATCAGCAGATCACGCCCGGACTGAATCTCAGGCCAGGCCTGCAGTTGCACGTCCGTCGCAACGGTAAATTTCGTGGTGAACCATTCCGCAATGATGGGATGAAACGGCAGAGTCGGCGTCATCGGGCGATGGTAACACAACGGCTACCGACAGAGAATGTGAGTCGGAACGCCACGAACGGCGTGGTGCCGGGAAAGCAAAGCCGCCGGCGGTAGGAACGTCCACGGGATGGCTGGTACCGCGGTGAGGACCGGGACAACTCAGGTGAGCGTGTAAGGATCGGCCGCGATTCTATGGCGAACACTCAGGGGCCAGGCTGCTCTCATTGTTCACCATAGGTTTTTAAGATGTCGTACGACAAGCGGCATTCACTGCAGTAGTTGGTCGAAAACCGCACCTGGGACGGCGACACCACATGCCGCGCCAGATAGCTGGGAAAATCGACCCAACTGTTCGTTCCCCTGACGGAAAATCCGTCGTCACGAACCCGACGGCACAACTCACACATCGGTACGACTCGAACCATCGCCGGTCTCCTTTTGCGCGAATCTGACTTCGTGCGGCCAAGCGGTCGTCATTTTTTCTTCGGGCGCCCTATCCGCTTGTACAAATCGTCCGGACAACAGACCCGTTCACCGTCCAATACCCGGCGCAGATAATGGCCGGGATCCACCGTCCGGTGTTTGACCAAATACCCCATCGCCCCCACCTCAAAGGCCGCCGTCACATAGGCCGTATCTTCGTGGGATGAAAAAAACACGACCTTACTGTCCGGCAGAGCCTCCTGAAGCTGCCGGCCTACCGAGAGGCCGTCGAGAAATGCCAGGGAGAAATCCAGGATGACCAACTCAGGGGCAAGGCGTTTTGCGGCCAGGACCAAGGCTTCATCCTCAGTTTCTGACCCGACGACATCAAAGTGAGATTCCAGGAGAATCTCGAGAAACGCCAGCATGGACCGGGAGGAATCACCTATCAGCACACGGGGACGTGAAATCTTTTTTCTCATAGTCCTACGAGTCTCTGCGTATAAACGGAAGACGCATAGTAGGCAAGTGAAGGGTAAACCACACGCGTAACAAAACGAGGCAGTGCGCCAAAAAGATACTAGCCTGAATGCTGGTATTAAAGGAAGCCGAGATGGGGAGAATCAGGAAGCGGATCAGGTTTGACTGGTCAGGCCCTGCGCCAGAGCATATTTGACGAGTTCGACGGTAGTGTGGAGGTTGAGTTGCTCCATGATTTGTCCTTTATGAAACTCAACGGTGCGGGGCGAAATCTTGAGGGTGCCGGCAATATCCTTGACGGTATGGCCTTCGGCGAGGAGCTGCAACACTTCGCGTTGACGGGTGGTGAGTTCAGGGCCGGACGGGGCCGCGCCGTCAACCCCGCGGAGCATGCTTTCCACTACGTCCTTCGTCACGAGAGGCGTTACATAGAAGTTGCCACTCCGGACGGCCCGGATCGCCTGGGCTAATTCCTCGCCCACACAACGCTTGAGCAGGTATGCAGAGGCGCCGGCCTCGAACGCTGCCCGCACATAGGCCGGATCGGCGTGCATGGTGATAAACACGACTTTCACCTGAGGAAACTTGACCTTCATCACGCGGGCGGCATCGATTCCGTTCAGCACCGGCATCGAGATGTCTAAAATGACGATGTCAGGCTTCAACTGCGCCACCGCCTCCAGCAAGGCTCGCCCGTCGCCTACCGTGCCGACCAGCTCGCACTGATCGTCCAGCAAGCGTCGAAACCCTTCCAGAACGAGGGTGTGGTCGTCTGCCAACAAGACACGGGGTAGCGTCATGTCGCCACCCGTACAAGTGGGACGTACATGGATACCGTCGTTCCTTTACCGGGGCAGGATTCGACTTCGCACGTGCCCTGCACGGACAGCAGGCGCTCGCGCATATTCAACAGGCCCAGCCCGCCCTCGCATCGCTCCACCGTCAGTTGATCGAACCCTTTGCCATCATCACGCACCACCACCACCACCCCCTCTTCTTCAATGGTGACTTCCACTTCCACCCGGGTCGCTTTCGCATGACGCGCGATATTGGATAGACTCTCCTGGACGACCCGATACAGCGCCGTTGAAGCGGTTTTGTCGAGTTGGTGGTCGAGGGGTTGATGGACAAACAAGGCTTTGACGCCCGTTCGAGCGGAGAAGTCATCCAAGAGGCGCTGCAAGGCCGCCTTCAGCCCCAGGTCATCGAGAATTGAGGGATGAAAGCGATAGGCCATATACCGGACGTCGTCAGAAAGCTCCTCCAGCCCTTTCAACACATTGCGCACACCGTCCTGGGCTGTCGCGGGTGACGCGCCTATCTGCCGGTCAACGCCCTGGAGTTCCAACATGAGCAACGCCAGTCGCTGATTGACATCATCGTGCAGATCCTGCGCAATCCGCCGACGCTCCTCTTCCTGTGCCGTGAGAATCCTGCCGGTGAGCGAATGCAGCTGTTCCTCGCTGCGCTCCAACGCGAGGCGGCTGGCGGCCAGGTCTGCCGTGCGCGCTTCCACCCCTTGTTCAAGCCGCCCGTTGATTTCCTCGAGCAGTCGTTCCGTACGACGACGCTGATACACAAACGCCACCGGAGCCCACACGCCGAACAAACTGAATAAGTGATTAACCCATTCAAACCACGGAGGAAGATTGGGAATCCGTGGACTGAATGGGGCGGCAATGATGGTCAGCAATGAGCAGGCGGTAGCAGTGGCAATCGGCAACCATCGGTAATGACTGGCAGAAGATAGCAGCACCACAGCGCTATAGAGCACGGCGTTCGCCAAACCCAGCGGCAGCTGAAGATCCAGCACAAAAAAAAGACAGGCCAATAGGCCGGCGAGACCGACCAGGATCCGTTGTCGCCGCTGCGCCTGGGCATCGGTCGATCGGCCGATCTTCTCACTCGTCTCATGCTGCCGTACGTGGAAAAGCGCCATCGGGACCGGATATTAGCACGCGTCTCTGCCCCGAGACCAGAACCAGAATGGCTCAAACCGGCAGCAGCAAACGAACGGGCGGTTCGGGTATGATGGGCGGATGTCCGCCTCTCGCCCCATTGTCATTCTCGGAACCGGCTATACGGGCCGTTGGATTCACAAGCTGGCCAAGGAACAGTGCCTGCCCATCCTGGCCAGCAGCCGCCGGCCGGAGCAGCATCTCGGTGACGTGGCCCAGCCCGCCCGCATCCAGTTCGATCTGGACGATCCGGCCACCTGGTCGGCTCTACCCTTGGAGGCAGACCTGATCTGGACGTTTCCGGCGGTTCCTCTTGAGCCGGTCCAGTCTTTTGCGAAGCACTACTGCGATTCTTCCCGTCGATTGGTGGTTCTAGGCAGCACATCGGCCTACGAGCGAGGCGATGATCCTGAGATGAACCTCCCCCCCTGGATTGACGAGACAAGCCCGGCCAACCTCGGCCTCCCTCGGGTCCAAGGTGAGGAATATCTTCGGACACAACATGGTGCCATGATTCTCCGCGTGGCCGGTATTTATGGGCCGAATCGCAATCCGGTGGAATGGATCCGGCAAGGGCGGGTCGGCCCGACGAATAAACTCGTGAACTTGATTCATGTTGAAGATCTGGCGCAGCTTTGCCTCCTCACCCTGCGAACGGGGCAGGCTGGGAACGTCTACAACATCAGCGACGGGCATCCGCGCCGGTGGGCCGACATTTGCGCTGAAGTGTCGATCAAATGGGGCGTGGTGAGTCCGCGAGAAACCTCCCCTAGCCAACCGGGCAAACGAATCTGCAATCGCAAGGCGCTCGAACAATTGGGCTACACACTCCGGCATTCCGACCTTTACCACGCGCTCGCAGATCTTCAGTTGGAAGCAGGCGACAGGATTCCACGATAGCACGGCCTCACTGCTTGGCGAGGCGAGTGGGTCTGCCGGCAAGCAGGTGATGGATGGCCTCCCCCGCCACCCGCTGACCCTCCGCTGTCCAGTGCGTGTCATCCGGAAGATAGGTCAACCCTCCCCGTGCTGCGGCTTCGCGAAGCGGGAGAGTCAAATCGATAAATTCGATTTCTGGCGTGAGCGCGCTCAGCATGGCTTCGACTTCGTTGGGCAAATCATTGAGCGGCCATTCTCTCATCTCTTCTGTCAGGGGCTCAAAGTTTTCCAAGCCCTGATGAACCCGGTGCTTCACGGGCGCAAACGCCACGACAAGTCTGATGCCTCGTTGCCGGCTCACGTCATACGCTTCGGCCAAAATCGATCGCAACCGGTCCAGGCGCAATCTATCCGTGGGCTTCAATGGGGCGAGCCTCTCCCAAAAATACAGCACGGTCTCCTTCCCTTCCGCATCCTGAAACGTACCGCGAAGACGCAAGTAGTCGGGATGTGGCACGCATCCCCGCAGCGCCGTGCGAGAGCGGAGAAGAAGATTTCTCGTCAGTGACCGCATCCAATACTCATCATGCGCGGCCCCGACATCAGGCGACTCGGCCAACTCCTGATCCTCGGGATCCAATTGATACAGATCGTTTCCTTCGAAGAAGACCCACACAATTGTCTTCGGGTGCAGACCCAGCGCATACCGCTTCAATACGACGAGTTCCTGCTCCGGCCCATACCCGCTGATCCCTAAATTCGCGACGGAGGTTTGTAATCGATGGCTCAATTCGGTCGTCAGAAGGCTGGCGCCGGGCAGCATGGGCGATTCGACATAGGAATCACCGATGACCACGACGTCCGCGCGGTCCATATCTGTATCGTTTCGAAATCCCCGGTGGTCATACCGGAGGTCAAACGGTTCCGGAGGATTCGCAGGAAGACAAAGTGCTTCGCCGATGTTGCCCCGCACAAAGGACCCTCGTTCGCGGTAATGCGCCTCACGCCGGTAGCCGAGCTCGGGATCACGGACATACCCTGAACGATCGAACCATTCACGGCCATGACTACCGAAGAGGGTTTGGTAATTGAGAACCCCTACCACCCCCAATAATTCGGCCGTCCCCAGCACGGCGATCCCGGACAAGGTCATCAGGACGAATCTCGCTCGAATCTCTTTGCGAGGGAGGTTTGAGAGAAAGGCGTACAATCCCCACATCAAAAGATACCCAGCGACGAGATCGTCCACCAGATGTCCGGTGCTGGTCACCCCCGTGAGCCATAACACCGTGGATCCACAGACAAAAATAGCCAGCGTCAACCATGTCGCGTTGTCCTTCAGCAATCACCGGCCTCCCTGCGCGCACGGTATTCACTGCCTGTCTTCACGTCACGCCACAGACATCACACACGATCTACCTGCCAGCACGTTCGCATTTATGGACATGTGTCCAGTATTACTGGACACTCTTCTTAGCCCGATTTATCCCATCGGGGAAGTTGGGGAAATCCCTAGCGCGTTGAGACTACAGCGGGGGCAGAGGAGCAGGAGAAGGGAAGAGAAGCCACTCATCCTTGAGAGTTCACACAAAAACGTGGTACACAGGTAAAAAACCGGCTTTGTGCGCTCCTCCTTCAGCCGGTGATTCAGAGCGAGCCATTGATGACCACTACGACAAAGAAGAAACCTGCCGGACGGGCCCAACCGCCCCCCAAAAAAGCCGAGGTGCACGTCGGCGACCTTGTCCGGCGGCTCAGAAAATCCCATCATCTTTCGGTGCGGACACTGGCTGATAAGTGCGGGTTCTCTCCCAGCTTCATCTCACAGGTTGAGTTACGCCAGGCCTCGCCGTCCATTGCCTCCACTGAGCGCATTGCCTCAGCTCTGGGCGTCACCCTGGGAGAGTTTTTTCGCGCCATCGACCCCACTCCTCCCGCCATCATCCGATCGGATGCCCGACCGGTCGTGCAGAGTGAATGGTCTCGCGCAAAAATCGAGGCGCTTGGTCCATTTAATAAGGACAGTCAGTTGGAGCCCATGGTCATCACGATTGAACCGGGCGGAGCCAGCGGACATAAACCCTACGTACGCCAGGCAGAACAACTGGCTGTCGTGCTCATGGGGACGCTCGAATTGACCCTGGAGGAGGAAGTCCACAATCTCAAGCGTGGAGATGCCGCCGGGATCCCGGCAGGCAACCGGCATTGTTGGCGGAACATCAGCAAACGGCCCGCGCAAATTCTCATCGTCACCGCCCACCGGACGGTGTAATCCCCGTCACAACCTCCCATCGCGAAGAAACAAGCCACACCCTCTCGCTCGAACACACCGAATGCCAGCCAAGGGACAGCCTCTCAGGGCCGTAGCAGCGCCATCACGCTCAGACAGACCAGCAGATTGTTGACGGCATGCCCGATCATCCCCGGCCACAAACTGCCGGTCCGCTCGTAGGCCCAGGCCCATATCACACCGCTCCAAAAGACGCTCAGGAATCCAATCAACCCGTAGCCGTGAGCGATGGCAAACAACGCTGCGCTCAACATGGCCGCCGTCCCCCACTGGAAACGCCGGCGGAATACGCCGAACAACAGACCGCGAAACGCCAACTCTTCGAATACCGGCGCAAAGACGACATATTCCATCAAGCTGACGATCAGGGCCGGAGGCGTGCCCCAGACGAGATCGGCGTCGAACCATTCGGTCCAATGGCTGATCAAATTCAGCGGCTCTGCAATGCGGCCCAACACCCACTCGCCTATCAATCCCGCTGCGACGACCGCCAGCACCGCCAATCCCAGCTGGCCCACGTGACGCGGCTCAAAACTCAGCCCCAGTCCTCGCCAGAACGTCTGCCGTTGGGGCCGCAGCAAGTGATAGTAGGCCAACGCGAGCAGCGGCAAGTTCGACAGCGGCACCGCGACCACGCGCAAAGAAGGAAAGTCGCCGGCGGCGAAGAGGAAGGCCACGGTCAACAATGCGCCGACAGCCCCGCCCCGAAGCAATACGCCGGCACCAAGACGCCCTGCCCACAAGGGCGGCAGCTCGGCGGATCCCACCCGAAACATCGCGGCACCCTTGCCGCGCCGCACCCACGCCATCAAGACGACACTTCCCACGACCATGAGAGTCAATTCGAGCAGGGCGAATGCTCGGGAGCGCCAGACCAGCGCTTCGATTCGTTGCTGATCGGCCGTCTCGATCGTGACAAGCAGCGGCCGGTCTCCGGCCCGTTCGGCAATACGCGCAGCCAACCGGCTGTAGAACCAGCCCGTGACTGGCTGCTCTGCCAGGTACGCCTGCAGATCGAAACCGGCGCTGGGAGCGACATGCGCATCGACGTATCCTGACTGCATAAGCCTGGCAAACAACGGATAGGGAGCGGCTTGCCGCCCCCATCTCGAGATGCGTTGTCGAACATCCGCGAGCAGCCCCGCCTCGCCTTCCAAAATGGCCAAGTGTAAATCGACAAAGGGATCGGACGATTCTTCGGCAAGTTCGCGATACCATTCAATGGCCTGCTCACGATCGTTCGCATCGCTCCCCATTGTGACGTCATAGAGAAACTGTTCCCACACCGGCAGCGTCTTCACGCCGTCTGCCTGATCCATCAGGCGACCGACCATGTGACTGAGCGCCCGCTCGGCATCCGCGACGCGCTCTACCCTCGGGATATCGAATGATAACCAGGCCACGACCGCAATCGAGGCGGAAAGCACCACGGCAGACAACAGCGTGACCGCCCGGGAAAACCCGGGATTGTACGCATGTGGCGGAGGAGCCGCCCCGACACAGGACGCGGAAGATTGAGATGGTTGCGGGATCGGGCCGGTCGATTCGTCAGCGTCCACAAGACCTCCAAGGGGTAAGGCGCGCCGGAGTATACCACCGGCTTCAGAGCGGTGAAACTGGAGAGCGACCTACCCCATCGACCTACCGAGCCTGGCCATAATCCCATGGCTGAACGACCTCCGGTTTCGCTATACTACGCCAGCCGTGACACCGGACGTTCCAGAGACGGCGAGCCCTGCTCTGAATAACCGACACGATCAGTTCCAAACATGAGCCTTTCCTCCCACGATCACGAATTTGTCCCCCCGCATCGATTGCTCATGGGCCCGGGCCCTAGCATGGTGCATCCGCGCGTCCTGCAGGCCCTGTCGCAGCCTCTGGTCGGTCATCTGGACCCCGTATTCCTGAGCTTGATGAATCAGATTCAAGCCTCGCTCCGCATGCTATTCAGGACGGAGAACGAGTTCACCATCGCCCTCCCCGGCACAGGCTCGGCAGGCATGGAGGCCGTCATCGCCAACCTTATCGAGCCGGGAGACCGCGCGATTGTCGGGGTCAACGGGGTCTTCGGGTCGCGCCTGGCCACGATGATTGAACGCAGCGGCGGCATCCCGATACGTATCGAGGCGCCCTGGGGACAGATCGTCCCTGTGGACGCCTTGCACGAAGCATTGTCCCAAGGTGGTCCCGTCAAAGCGGTAGTGCTGGTGCACGCAGAAACGTCGACCGGAGCCTGGCAGCCCCTTGAAGAGGTCGGCGGCCTGTGCCGCGCGCACGGCGCCTTACTCATCGTCGATGCCGTAACCTCACTGGGAGGCATTCCCGTCGAAGTCGACGCATGGGGAATTGATGCCTGCTACAGCGGCACCCAAAAATGTCTGAGCTGTCCGCCTGGGTTGGCCCCGTTGACGATGAGCCCGCGAGCCATGGAGGTGGTGCGACAGCGACGCACCCCCTGTCACAGCTGGTACCTCGACCTCTCATTGATTGCCGAATATTGGAATGACCGCAGCCGCGCCTATCACCACACGGCGCCGATCTCGATGCTGTACGGACTCCACGAAGCCCTGCGACTCGTCCACGAGGAAGGACTGCGGCCGCGGTTCACCCGCCATCAGCTCAACAGCGACGCCTTGCTGGCCGGACTTGAACCCCTGGGCCTTCTGGCGCTCCCTTCGAAGGACCATCGACTCCCCATGCTCAACTGTGTCACTCTGCCCGACCGGGTTGACGATATGCTGGTGAGGACGCAGTTGCTGCGGGACTACGAGATTGAAATCGGGGGTGGCCTGGGACCGCTACGCGGCCGGGTCTGGCGGATCGGGCTGATGGGCGAGTCCTGCCAGCAGGCTCATGTGCTGACACTGCTCAACGCCTTGGAAGGAATCTTCGCTCAGCACGACTGGCTGGATCAGCCCGGTCGCGCGGTGCAGGCGGCGGTCGAAACGTATACCCAATCACAGTTGTCGGCGAGGAGGGGTGCATGAGTCGAAACGGGTTCTGGATCGTCATGGCAGGGGTGGCCGGATTCGTGGCGGCGATCACCTATTGGGTCATCGCACTCGCCGTGGCAGAATCGCGCAAGGCCGACATGGTTGCGCCCGAACGGGTCACCAGTTTTATCCATGCCGTGATCGATGCCAATCGCGCCAACTACACGCAAAACGTCGTGGACAAGTTGCACACCCAAGGCGTGGTCGAAGCCCTGGAACATTGGAAAGAAGAGAAGGGTCTTCCCCTACCCGCCCAATTTCTCCTCGAATCGGGCCGTCTGGTCGCACAAAAAGACATGAAGCTCAGCTTCCGGCTCGCCAGCCTCACGCCTATCTATGTGTGGAACGGACCGAACAGCGAGTTTGAACGACGCGGCCTGGAAGTTGTCATGAAGGCACCGGAGAAACCCTTCACGGGATTTTATCAGCAGGGAGGGATCCGGTACTTCCAGGGCATCTACGCCGACCGGGCCGTCTCCGAGAGCTGCGTGTCCTGCCATAACGGACATGCGAACAGCCCGCGGCGAGACTATAAACTCAACGACATCATGGGCGGCGTCATCGTCACCATTCCGATCAGCGAGGCGCCATGACTATCGCGATCCGCCAGATTCGCATCCTCGACGGCCAAGGCCGGAAAATTGAGCGAGGCACCGTCGTGATTGAAGGGGATCGCATTGTGGCCGTCGGACCAGACGACACGATACGTCTGCCTCGAGGCACCCGACGCATCGACGGCCGGGGCCTGACCCTCCTCCCCGGCCTCATCGATTGCCATGTCCACTTCTGCCTGGGCGCTGAAGCCGACGTGGTCGCAGCCGTGGAGCGTGAGTCCTCGTCCGTGACGTTGCTGAAAGCCGCCGAATTGGCACGACGCACCGTGCAGGCCGGTTTTACCACTGTCAGGGATGTGGGCTTCCGCGACCATGCCGTGTTTGCGTTAAAAAAGGCCATCGAGTCGGGACTGACGCCCGGCCCCCGCATTCTGGCCGCCGGGCTTGCGATCTGCATGCCGGGAGGGCATGCCCGCTTCATCGGGCGCGAAGCAGACGGGGTCGAGGCGGTGCGAGCCGCCGTGCAGGACCAACTCACGGCCGGTGCCGAGGTGATCAAGGTCATCGCCTCAGGCGGCGTCCTCACTCCGGGGACTTCCCCGGACCAAGCCCAAATGACGGTGGAAGAATTGAGAGCCGCAGTTGAAGTGGCCGCCACCCATGGCCGGCATGTGGCCGCCCATGCCCATGGCGCATCGGGAATGAAGAACGCCCTGCGCGCCGGAGTGCATTCGATCGAACATGCCACGCTCATGGACGACGAGGCCGCTGGCATGATGACCCAGCGTGGCGTCTACATGGTCCCCACCCTGTCCGCCCTCGCCACCACGGCAGCCTGCCCGACCGGCTGCGGCATCCCCGACAGCGCCCGCTCAAAAGCCAGAAACATGGTGAAGCAGCACGAGAAGAGTTTTCGCTCGGCCGTACGGAGGGGAGTCCCGATCGCACTGGGAACTGATGCCGGCACGCCCTTTAATCATCATGGGGAGAATGCGCAGGAATTAGAGCGGATGGTCGCGCTTGGCATGACACCGATGGACGCGATCATGACGAGCACGTCCGCTGCCGCGCGGTTGCTTCGTCTCTCAGACGAGATCGGCACCATTGAAGCCGGCAAACAGGCAGATTTGTTGGTGGTAGAAGGCAACCCGCTGAGAAATATCGGACTGCTCTTGAAACAAGAACGGATCGCCGGAGTCATGCAACGGGGACGATTCGTCGCGGGACCACTTTCACAGGCGTGAAAGATACATTGTGAACGGTGACGCGTAAGGGCGTGTTACTGCTCACCACTCCTGCTTCACGCTTCCGCATTCACCTTCGCTCGTAGAGAAGTTCCAAGGCCGTCGCGAAGCCGTTGAGTCGCCCTTTGCGGAACATCTCCTCCAAGCGGCCCCGCAGCGCACGAATCCCGCCTTCATCGCCCCGCGCAACCACCGCCTGAGACACCATCATCTGCATGGCCACTTCAAGCAGGCGCTGCTTGCGTTGCTCCATTTCTGGCGTGACGAATTCATCCAACACCTCCGCCCCCCGCGCCTCGACGATCGATTCCTTGAACGTATCGTATCCCTGCTGCGCAACCGTGCGTTCACGAATGATGGCTAATTCGGATTTGATTCGCGGCACCATTTTCATGAGGACGGCGAACACTTCTTTTCGCCCCTCGTCGAACAGCTTCTTCTCCATTTCCTCGAGAATCAGCGACGGATCGACGGTCTCAGCCCGTATCTCCTCGCCCCAATGCAGGCGATCATAGGTACGCCGGCTCTCGGGATCGCCGAGGACTTCGTAGGCGGAGTTGATCTCACGGATCTTCTCCTCCGCCTTGCTGTTATTCGGATTGCGATCGGGGTGATGCTCGAAGACGAGCTTTCGGTAAGCTTTCTTGATCTCGTCATCGGAGATGTCCCGCGACACTCCGAGGACGCGATAATAATCAATACGCGGCATAGTGCGAGGGACTATACCATGTCCGCTTTGCGCGCTTCACCTTGACAGCGCCACGTCCTCCCCGTAGCGTGGCGACACGTAGTACGTACAGGGGAGAATCTCGGCGTGGCATGGACGAAGGGCGTCACGAGATATCAATGGCTGGTGCTGTTTGTCGCATGGCTCGGGTGGGTATTCGATGCCATGGATGCCACCATCTACGCGATTGTGCTCCATCCCGCGCTGCATGACCTGCTGCAAAACGGAGCATCGGGCGGCGAAGTCACGTCCGAACAAATCGGTTGGTACGGGGGCATCGTCTTTTCCATTTTTCTGATCGGGTGGGCCATCGGAGGCATCGGGTTCGGCATGGCCGCCGATTATTTCGGCCGCACCAAAACGCTGATTGCGACCATCGTGATCTATGCAGTCTTCACCGGCCTGGCCGCACTTGCGCAGGAATGGTGGCATCTCGCGATCTATCGGTTTCTCACGGCGCTCGGCGTCGGCGGGGAATGGGCGGCCGGCGCGGCCATCGTCGCCGAGACCTGGCCTGAAGAGACACGCGCCAGAGCCGCCGGTATTTTGCAATCGGCATGGGCGGCCGGATTCTTTCTCGCCGCCGGATTCAACCTGCTCCTGAAAGACTCCGGGTGGCGGATGCTTTTTCTCATCGGAATCCTGCCGGCTTTCGTCGCCCTTCTCGTCCGCCGGTGGGTGAAAGAACCGGAGCGGTGGGTGCAGGCCCACGAGCGGGAACCGCAATCGCCCCGCACCATCTGCCTCCACCTGATGGAGTTGTTCCGGCCGTCCTTACGCCGCGATACGCTGATTGGTTCAACCTTGGCCTTTGTCGCGGTGTTCGGAGTCTGGGGCGCAACCAACTGGGCGCCTACCCTCATCCGTGCCATGCCCGATCTTCAGGGACAGGATTCCGCGACGCTTACCGAGAAGGTCAGTTATGCGATCATGGCGCTGAACGCAGGTGCGCTCTTCGGCTATCTGGGATTCGGACCGCTGGCGGAACGGTTCGGCCGCCGCCCCGTATTCGGATTGATGTGCCTCGGTAGCCTCATCCTGCTACCGGCCACCTATTTTGTGCCGCATAGTTATGCGGAAGTATTGCTGCTGCTCCCGGTGTTGGGGTTTTTCAACAATGGCATCTTCAGCGGTTTTCCAAT
Organism: Nitrospira sp.; assembly: GCA_024998595.1. Taxonomy (GTDB): domain Bacteria; phylum Nitrospirota; class Nitrospiria; order Nitrospirales; family Nitrospiraceae; genus Nitrospira_A. The sequence goes on along the minus strand of JACOEK010000001.1, from coordinate 967,240 downwards.
TTACCTCCCCGAGTTGTACCCGACGCGGCTCCGTGCCACCGGGGCCGGATTCTGTTTCAACGCAGGCCGCATACTCGCCTCCGCCGCGCCCTTCGTCACCGGCTGGCTCGTGACCATGCTGGGATCGTTCAATAATGCCGCGAGTACCATCGCATTGATCTACCTGCTGGGCTTAGCCATACTCCCATTCGCAACGGAAACCAAAGGCAGGCCGTTACCGGAATGAACTCCTATCATTAGCTTTTCGGAACATCGCGGGACAGGCTGTCGAAATGATCTCTCGTATGATCCAGCTCAGCGAATACGCGGTGACCGTTGAGTTTGGGGACACGATCGACCTTCCCACGAACGAACTGGTGTTGACCTTTACCGGTGCTGTAGACCAGGCCGGAATTCCGGGTCTCGTAGAAGTGGTTCCCACGTATCGTTCCGCGACGGTCTACTTTGATGCGCGGCTCACCGATGCCATCACGGTCATGAAGGACCTCCGCGCATTGACGGCAACCACAACGAGTGCGCCCTCGCGCCCTCCCATTACTCATACCATTCCCGTTTGGTATGGAGGCTCAGCAGGACCAGATCTGGCCGACGTGGCCCGGCAAGCCGGGCTCACCCCTTTGGAAGCCGGCGCGCTCCACGCCTCCGTGACCTATCGGGTGTTCATGCTAGGTTTCAGTCCAGGCTTTCCCTACCTGGGCCCCGTGCCGGCTCGTATCGCCACACCACGCCTTCCGACTCCACGCAGACAAGTGGCTGCCGGATCGGTAGGCATCGCAGGCACACAGACCGGCATCTATCCTCAAGCCAGTCCAGGTGGCTGGCGCATCATCGGGCGTACTCCCGTCCTTCTATTCAGTCTCCACAGGCCCAAGCCGTTCCTGCTTGCTCCCGGCGATCAGGTACGATTCGTGCCGATCGAGGAGGAAGTATTCAAGGAACTGTCAGGAGACCAGGCATGACTCGCACCCGCAGCATCGATCTGAATTGTGACCTCGGTGAAGCGGCAACGCCTGAGCAACGGGATGCGGAGGCTCGTCTCATGTCGTATGTGACATCGGTAAACATCGCCTGCGGGGCACATGCGGGCGATGCGACACTGATGCGCAGCACCCTGCAGTTGGCACGACAGTATGACCTGGCAATCGGCGCCCATCCCGGGTTGCCCGATCGGGAATCCTGCGGGCGTCGCGAACTACCGCTGACGCAAGCGTTGGTGTTGGACCTCATCCTCTCGCAGGTGAGTGAATTGATGGCCATCGGTCAGGCGGAAGGTATCCGACTTTCCCACGTGAAACCGCATGGAGCCCTATACAATATGGCGGCACGCGACCCGGACCTTGCGGATGCAGTCGCGGCGGGTATCGCCCAGATTGATCAGCGATTGATCCTCATTGGATTAGCGGGCTCGGAACTACTCGCCGCCGGAGCGGCGCATGGGCTGGTGGTGGCCGCAGAAGGATTTGCCGATCGCGCCTACCAGGCTGACGGTCGGTTAGTACCCCGGACGGAGGCTCATGCGCTCATCCATGACGAATCGACCGTTGTCGCCCGAGCGCACTCACTCGTACATGAAGGCACCATTGCTGCTGTCGATGGGTCATTGCTCCATCTCCACATCGATACGCTTTGTCTGCACGGCGATACGCCGGGCGCCGTCCGGCTGGCCCATGCGTTACGAATGATGTTGGACGATGGCGGAATTTCCGTGAGCCGGATCGATCATGCCAACTAAGCCATCGACTATACATGTATTGCATCCCGGCCTCTTCACAACCGTGCAGGATCTCGGCCGGTGTGGCTATCAGCGATTCGGCGTGTCGGTGAGTGGAGCGATGGACGCTTGGGCGCTCACGGTCGGCAATCGCCTGCTCGGCAACCCGGATGGGGCCGCAGGATTGGAGATCACACTTCAAGGGCCTGAACTGTTGTTCGAGCAAGCGCTCCCTATTGCCATTACCGGCGCCGACCTCTCCCCAACCAGCAACGGCCTTGCCATTCCCATGTGGACCGTGGTCGGCATGCAGGCTGGAAGCCGGTTGCAGTTCGGGATGCGACGGCAGGGCGCCCGCGCGTACCTCACGGTAGGAGGCGGCATCACCGGCCCGATGATACTTGGAAGCCTCTCGACCCATGTGCGCAGTGGATTAGGCGGACTGTCTGGCCGAGCGGTGAAGAAATGGGATCAATTCAGCGTGGGACCTGTCATACGCACGGCCGCTCGCTCCATAGGCCGCTCGCTACCGGAACCGTCTCGCCCCCGGTATGTCACATCACCCGTGGTGCGAGTCATGCTGGGCTCGCAAACCGCTTATTTTACGGACGAAGCCATTCGACAGCTGACCGTCAGTCCGTATCGGGTGACGACGGAGTCCGACCGGATGGGGTATCGCCTGGAGGGTGCGGAGCTACCGCATCGAGCCTCGGCCGACATCGTCTCCGAAGCCGTGTGTGCCGGGAGTCTTCAAGTCCCGTCGAATCGTCAACCGATTTTGCTGATGGCAGATTGTCAACCGACGGGCGGGTACGCCAAGCTCGCCACGATGATCAGCGCGGACCGTTCTCTGGCCGCGCAATTGGCCCCCGGCGACAGCCTCTCGTTTCGAATGGTTAGCGCACAGAAGGCATCTGAGCTCCTTCGGTCGAATCGTGCCGAACTTGATCGACTGCTTCCCCCGCGCGGTTCATGAGAAACGATTTCAGCCGCAAAGTCTTCCTGCGCAGACCGTTGCGAATTATTCGTGCGCGGTCCCCATCGAACGAGAGGGTCTCTTCAACGCGCTCAGTCCTTGACATTGCCCTGAAGCGATCTATTATTATTCGTATGGACACCACACTGACTCCTCGACAAATTACCCACGATGAGAAAAAGGCGGCTGAGGCCGCTTTCGCTGGTCGCCCATTCAATCCCAAATGGTCTGACGCGGCTCGCATCGTCTACGACGGCCTTCTCGCCGCGATGGGGAAAGAGGCTCGTGCCGTCGATACTCACGACGAACTCGAGCCGGTTGAGCCCCTGGCTTAATCCCCTCGCTGCAATCCGGTCGCCCAGGGGTGCCCGCATCGCCCCCATCCTCACACTGTGGCTATCCGCCACTGCGTGGCGTCACCACGTCGCGCACAACGGCTACGAGGGTGAGCGAACGCGATCGGTACATTCCTTCACCAGTGCTCGTTCCTCCGCCTCGCTCTTCACTTCACCATCCAATCGTGCCTGGGTCAATCGCTCCAGAATGGTGCGGTACAGCGGACCTGGGCTCAAACCCAAGGCCTTCAGCGCTTTCCCTGTCAGCATCGGTTTCACGTTACGATACCTGGTGAGGTACTGGGACAGGTGCCGCTTTGCGGTTTCTGAGGGATTTTTCGCCAGAAGGAATACCAAGCACTCCTCCGACAAGCCCCCCAAGATCGCGACTGTTTCTGATGGTCGGAGAGGCGCGCGCTTGGCCAAGGTCCGACACACCGGTTGGGTGAGGAATCGCGCCTGGGTCACCGCGGTCCGTTCCGCTTCGGTAAAGGGGAAACGCTTGAGCATGTCACGCACGGCCTGATCCGGCATGACCTCCGCGAGTGCCATGGCATAGACCACCCATCCGTTAATGGTTCGCTCAAGACAGGAAAGCCGATACCAATCCAACGCCGCTTCCAGTTCGATCAGCCGCCGATCCAATCGCGCAGACCACGTCAACGTCGAGTGAATAAACCGCAACAGATCGAGGTCGGCCAAACGGCGGACGGCGTGCCTGGGAGTCCGTTCGGAAAACAGCAATCGCAGCTCATCCAAAAGGCGCTGGCCGGAGAGTCGATGGAACAATTCCATCTTCACCGCGCCTTTAATCAAGGCCAGCGTGTCCTTGCTCAAGTGAAAGTCGAATCGCAATTCGAACCGGATGGCGCGAAAGACCCGCGTCGGATCTTCGACAAAACTCAGACTGTGGAGCACGCGGATCAGACGCTCTTTCAGATCACGTTGACCACCATAAAAATCGATGAGCTGGCCGAAGGTTCGAGGCCTAAGCGCCACCGCCAGCGTATTGATGGTGAAGTCCCGCCGGTAGAGGTCCTTCTTGATTGAACTTTGTTCCACCGTCGGCAAGGCCGTCGGATACTCGTAATACTCGGTACGGGCCGTCGCGACATCCACCTTAAACCCGTCCGGCAACAAGACCACGGCTGTTCCAAACCGCTCGTGCACTGTGACGCGGCCGGCACGCTCCTTCGCGAGCGCGCGCGCAAATGCGATTCCATCCCCCTCGACCACAAAATCGACATCGAGGTTATCGAGGCCGAGTAACAGGTCGCGAACAAATCCTCCGACGACATAGAGTGAGAAACCCAGCCGTTCACCCAATTCCCCTGCCGCCCGCAGCAGGTCGTACACGTGGGGGGGCAACCGATCTCGCAGCAGCCCTTTCAAATCCCGCCGCCGAACTCCGCCCGGCGACTCCAGCCCCATCAACGACTTCGGTTTACCGCGGGCAGACGCGAGCACATCGTCATGTAAACTGCGGAGCAGATCGGTTCTGGTGATCACGCCGACGGTTTTGCCGTCGGACAACACCGGCACAAACCGTTGGTTCAATTCGATCATCCGCATCTCGATGTCATGGAACGGCGTGTCAGGCAACGCGTTGTATTGTCCGCTGGTGGCCAAATCCCCCACGCGCTGCTCTCCCAACCGGTGAAACAGGGCTTTCTGGACAATCTCCCGTGAAATCATGCCGACGTACCGGTCCTTCGCATCAACCACCGGCAGCACGTTGACACCAAAGGTGGTCATGGATCGTTCCGCCTCACTTACCATCGCATCTGCGACAATCGATTTGACGGGTGTGGTCATCACATCCCTGGCCAGCAACGTGGGGCGATATCGCTCGGTCAGTAGCCGCGTCAGTTGCTCCTGCACTTCCACCAGCGTGCGGCCTTTCACGCTGGCGGCGGCTGCCACGGCATGTCCGCCACCACCAAACTCGCGCGCGATCCATGCCACGTCGATCTCCGGCCTGCGACTCCGCCCAATAATCTCAACTTTTTCCTCCATCGCAATTGCCACGATCACCGCATCAAATCCCTGCAGTTCTGCGAGCCGCTGAACGGCCTCAGCCAGGTCGCCCGCATAGCGATCGTACGCACTGGAGGCGACAAGAATTTTTCGGCCTTCCAAATAGTAGATCTCGCCCGATTGCAGCAGATCGTTCAGCAGCGCGATGAGATCCGGGTCGAGCGGGTGTTGCAGCGTCTCCGCGATGCGGTTCAAATCGGCGCCCGCGCGCAGGACAAATGCCGCGGCCTCCAGATCGCGTGGAGTGGTCGAGGGGTACGCCAGCGAGCCTGTTTCCTCGTACAGACCCATCGCCAACACCGTGGCTTCAGCGGCCGTGAGTGCTACGTGCTGCGCTTTCAGTCGCTCGATCAACAAGGTCGCGGTGGCGCCCACCGGTTCAATATGCCGCTCCGAGACCGACGGCCAGACCGACGTCTCTGGTCCTGCGCCGGCTCCATGATGGTCGTACACATGGACGTCCAGATCCTTACGCTCGCTCAGTACCTTCAACGGACCGATCCGCTCCGGTTCTTGAACATCGACCAGAATCAATCGGCGCACATGCTCCAGCGCCACATCCTTGAGGCGGGAGATGCCCATGTCGTGTTCAGCCAGAAAGTTGCGTACGGACTCCTGCGCACCGCCGGGAAACACCAGCACGGCATCGGGATAGAGTTTCCGGGCCGCCACCATGGAGGCCAATCCATCGAAGTCTGCATTCAGATGAGTGGTGATGAGATCCATGCCGGCATTCTAGCAGGATCGAACGAATCGATTCAGGTGTGAGCTGAGAAGTTCAGGCATCCGGTACCGCGGTTTTGCCGCAGCGATGCCTGGGGTGAGACACGACCATGCCGTCCCCAGTTAACCTGGGGACGGCATGGAAGACACTCGACAAAAAGCACGAGCGCGGATACCGATCAAACCACCCGGACCGACCAGTTCGCTCGACCGCCGAACTCGGTACCGGATTGAGAAATTAACGCTGCTGGCGGTCGTGCTTTTGGCGAGCGATGTGGCGCGAGGTGCGATCCTGAGCATGCTTGAGACGGGCGCGCTCCTTCTTGGTCACCACCCCATCGGACTTGGCCTTGTCCTCCATTTTGTTGATGTGTTCCTGCTGATTGTTCAAGCGAGTGGCCTCGCGTTCGTTCAGTTGCCCACTGGCAATTCCTTGATCGATCCGCCGCTCCTGGTTCGCCTGTCGTTGATCAATTTTGGGGGTCTCCGCCTGGGCCAACACGAACGACGGGACACACATCGACAGCAAGGCTGCACTCCAAATCACCTGCTTCATACTTCCTCCCTTGGTTACCATGAGATTCCTGTCGTCCATGTCAACGTACAAGGAGGCCGATTCGTTGACAACGAGTTTGTGATTTCCCGGAGCGCCGTCAGATGCACTACTCTGCGCCTCGCTCCGGAGCACGACTGCGACGCGAAAAATCGAGAGCAGAGACTGGGCAAAATTGAACAGATGTTGGCCTTTCCCTCCTCTACTCGCCCAACGCAACCACTCGAACCGGACACAACCAACACGAAATCGAGTGATTCTCCACATGACCACAGCGGCATGAGGTTTGCTGAGTCAGGCTCAGACCCGCAGTCGTAATCATTGAAGGAGGATTGTTATGAGGATCACGTCTGAAACTTCTCTTCTGGCAATCGCAGCGGCGACCCTAGCCGCCATCAGCTTCATGGCGGAACCGGCATTGGCCAAAGAGAAGGAAAAGGCCGCCAAACATCACCCTCATGCCGCGACCACATCGTCAGCAGCAGCGGCGTCCCTTTTAGGATCTGTGCCTGAGCAATCCCCTGCCCCCAAGCCGGGGCAATATGACTCGAAACCCGGGATCGCATGGAAGACAGTGGGCGGGACCGTCAAAGACATTCAGGGAGAGACGTATACGGTTGAAGACTACGACGGCAGCCAAATGAAGATGCGTGTCGGTCAGGGCACCAAACATCTTCGAGGCAACAAAAAGGTGGGTGACACCATTCGGGCTGAGATTACTCACGGCGGCTTCGCCAATTCAATTCAGTAACCCGCTGACATTGCGAACCCGCCTCAGCTCGCGGGTGTCCGAGAGGCCGACTCTGCACAAGTCGGCCTCTCCACCCTCTTTACCAGCATACCTCGCGACCATCATCTCGGGGCCTGCACAAACTCGATATCACCGTAGTAAGCCACGGCGCGCTCTTTTGTATTATCCGTATCCGTCATGATCGCAATGCCGTTGATCGCGGGCGGCTCCTCACCGAATGCCGACCGGTAATCCTCATAGACGTTCCGTTCCTCGTCGACCCAGGTACCGATCCGCCGATCCCCGCTCTCCACGATAATCATCTTGGCAAAACTCGTGAACGCATTGTCCACCACAGTGCCCACAGGGCTCTTGCTGTCCCAGATATAATTGAGCGCGCCGATCGGAATGTCGCCGAATAGCGCCCGACCGGCCTTATATTTCAGTTTCTTTCCGAGACTCACCTTGTCCGGCTCATAGGCAAATGTAATGTACAGCCTCGCCGGATAGTCGTCGCCATCTTTCCGGCCCACGTCGCTCTTGTCCAAAATATTCTCGATCTTCCAACGCCAGCGGACAATCGGGTACTCTCGTGGATCGATCGTCACGGCTTTCGTGAGGCCTGAGGCGCTCGCCTCACTCACCGCCCTGACGACGGCTACTGAGTGGTCTTTGACGACGTGATACTGCGTATGTCGCTCGATCTTCTTGAACGTCAGCAGGTGCCAGCCGTCCGGTAAAGCTGATCCCTCCGGCGCGGCGGAAAACGTTCCCACTGACAGATGTATGGGAGGTTGCGCAAACCCCATCACCGCTACGCCGACGACCGCAAACCACAGGATCAGACCGACGAGCCTCATCACTCGTTCATCGCCTCAGCCAGGCGAACAACCTGGTCAGCATTGATTTTGTCCGCGGGGTGAAATGCGCTTTGCGCCAGAGATTGACGGCCTTCTTGATGATCTCAGCGCGGGTCGGATAGGGATGGATGGTCGCGGCAATCGTTTTGGCGCCGGCGCCGGCCTTCATAGCCACGGAAATCTCGCTGATCAAATCACCGGCGTGCACCCCCACAATGGTCGCGCCAAGAATCGTATCGGTACCTTCTTGGATATGAATACGGGCAAAGCCACTTTCATCACCATCGAGGATGGCACGATCGACTTCGTCAAATTTGTAGGTATAGGTTTCGACCTTCAGTCCCCGCTTCGCCGCCTCCGCTTCGTACAGACCGACATGGGCCACTTCGGGGGAGGTAAACGTGCACCAGGGCATGATCAGCGAATCCACGCTCGCATATCCCAATCCGAAGGGATGCGGAAACAAGGCATTCTGGATCACGATCTGCGCCATCGCGTCAGCGGCATGGGTAAACTTGTAGCGCGAACAGATATCCCCGGCGGCATAGATCCGCGGGTTCGTCGTCTGAAGGCGATTGTTCACTTTCACGCCCGTGTTATCGTAATCGACGCCCACGGTCTCCAATCCCAACCCTTGCACATTCGGCGCACGGCCCACGCCCACCAGAATCTCATCGACCGTCAGATCATAACGTTGACCATGAGAATCCACGACCAGCCGCTTGCCGACGGCGCCTTGTTCTACCTTGAGATCCTTTCCGCAACAGAGCAGGGTGACGCCGTCACGCATCATCGATTGATGAACGAGTTCCGCCGCGTCCCGGTCTTCCTTGGGCAGGATGCCGTGCATCGTCTCAATCAGAGACACTCGACTGCCGAAACGCGCCAGGGCTTGTGCCAGTTCGCATCCAATCGGGCCTGCCCCGATCACGCCAACTCGCGCCGGCAGCGTCGTGAGCGAAAAGACGGTTTCATTGGTGAGATATCCCGCTTCCTCTAACCCCGGGATAGAAGGCGCTGTAGCCCTTGCACCAGTACACACCGCCGCCTTGACGAAGGCCAGGGTCCGGTTACCTGCCGAGCTTTCCACTCGCACCGTATCCTGGCCGACAAACTGGGCTCGACCGATATAGACATCCACGCCCAGTGCCTTGTAACGGTGCGCGGAATCCACGTGGCTGATTCTGGCTCGCAGCTGCCTCATCCTGGCCATTGCCGCGCCAAAATCGTAGCTCACCCCGTCCGGTATGCGGGCTCCGAATACCGATGCGTCGCGCATCTGCGCCCAGATATTCGCGGCGCGGATCAATCCCTTGGATGGCACGCAGCCGACATTGAGGCAATCTCCACCCATCAGGTGCCGCTCAATGAGCGCCACCTTCGCGCCCAAACTCGCGGCAATCACCGCCGTGACTAATCCCGCCGTCCCGGCCCCCACCACGACAATGTTGTATCGGCCAACCGGTTCAGGGTTCACCCACTTGGACGGATGTACATTGCTCACCAGTTTCCGATTGTGCTCGTCGTCCGGCAGAACGAGATGCTGACTCTCGTCGCTCATCAAAGCCATGCACACGACCTTTCTCTCTACCCGTGGTGCCGCCCTTACGTCTCGTTCTCTTCAGTCCGATTTACCGGTGAACCGTTTATACAAAATGGGCACCAGCGCGAGTAGCCCCAAGAGGGTAAACGCCACCAACACATTGGGGGACACGATCTCCTTGAGTGAATTGATCGTACCCAGCTGGCGTCCCGCATATGCAAACACGAAACTTCCAGGGATGATACCTAGGGAAGTTGCCGCCACATAGGTTCCGACGTTCACCCGGGTCAAGCCTGACACCATATTGACCAGAAAAAACGGGAAGAGAGGAATCAATCGCAGGGTGAGGAGATAGCTGAACGCATTCTTCGCAAACCCTTCTTGAATAGCTCCCAATCGGCTCCCGAATTGCCGCTCAACCCAATCTCTCAGGAGGTAGCGCGCAACCAGAAAGGCCAGGGTCGCGCCGACGGTCGCGCCGACATTCACATACAGCGTTCCGAGCACGCTCCCGAAGAGAAACCCGCCGGCGAGGGTCATGATCGCACCCCCCGGCAACGAAAGACCCACCACCGCGCAATAAGCCAACACATAGATGGCAACGGCCGTCGAATAGTTGGCTTCCGTAAACGCCAGTAACTGATCTCGATTGCCCTTCAGCGCATCGAGCGAAAGATACCGGCCGAGATCGAAATAGACAAACCCCGCCACGGCACATCCAACGAGGAGGCCCAACAAGAGTTTGCCGCCCCCCGCGCGTGCCTTGGAGAGAGAAGAATCTGCAGAAATGGTCATCGTGTTCCGTGCCCCCCGGCGGTATCATCGTGCCTGCCCGTTCCCGTGTCAATCGCGTCGCGCCTTAGCCTGCCCCGCACCGGTCACGCGGGAACAGGCGTTGAATTCGGTCCCACATTTCCACTTGTCACCCATCGTCTCCCCCGTTTTTCCCCTCCCGTCCTCGGCCGGGCCCTCAAGTGCAGGGCTGCAACCTCCGAAAGAACTCTTGAAGCCTGGGTGCGAGTGGAGGTAATGTCACATGTACGCGATCATTGATGTCCTGGACGCTGCCATGCCGACAACACATTCGGTTCCACAGCAGACCCGTACCTCGCACCCCGCTTACGAAACCGCTGTACACGTGTGGATGCGCCCCTGTCCCCACTGCCATTGTCGACTGAAAAAAATTTCACCTGAAGAATCATGGCGTTGCGGCTGCGGCTGGCGCACGGAGTAAAGTGGTACAATTAGTTCATATGAAGGGGGTGACGTCATGGGACCGCTCTTGGTGCACGACATGAAAGGTGGATTCTTCCTCATCGCCAGCTTCGTGTTGCTGGCCACGATCTGCGCCATTGCCGCACTAGGGACGCTTATGCGCCCGCAACGCTGGTGTGAGCGAGAGACCAGACTGCACGTCTGACGTTCTCGTAGCAGGGTCGCTTCGGGGCGTTTTGATTCTCAGCCTCCATTCCGACCTTATTTCTCTCTGCGCGACTTATCTCCTTCTCCTTCACATAGCACGCCGGCGGACCATTCCAGCCCTATTCATTGGCCATTCCATCACCTACGGCCACTATCCAGGACATCACCTCTTCTCATTGCAAAGCCCTACCCTTGTAAGAACAGGGCCTCTTGTCCTACTCTGTCACTAGGGAGGCTGGAATGGATCAGAATGAACGGTTGATCAAGACCAAGGAGAACTGGGCCAAGGCCCGGCGCGGCGGAGAAGAGCGGGAGGTGTTTTATGAAGGGGACGATCGTCTCCCTCCGGGTCAGCACCTGGTCGAAACGTGGCCCGTACTCGACCTTGGCCAAAAACCAGACATCCCGCTTGCCGAATGGAGCCTTTCAATCGGAGGCGCAGTCACCGCACCGATAACATGGAGATGGACAGACTTTCTTGCGCAGCCGCAGTTCAAGGATGTATCGGACTTTCACTGCGTGACGTCTTGGAGCCGTTACGACAATGAATGGGAAGGGGTCAGCTTCAAGCACCTGACGGCCGTCGTCCAACCGCTTCCTTCCGCCCGATTTGTGCTGTTCAAATCCTACGACGATTACACCACCAATCTCCCGCTCGATGTCTGCCTGGACGACGACGTCCTCCTCACTTATAAATGGAACGGCCGCCCACTCACCAAGGAACATGGCGGTCCGGTTCGCATGATTATCCCGAAACGCTACGCCTGGAAAGGGGCCAAATGGATCAAGGAAATCACCTTCTCCGATCACGACGAAAAGGGGTTCTGGGAAGTGCGTGGATACTCGAATACCGCCCTGCCCTGGCAAAATGATCGCTACGGATGAGCGTCCACCTGCAGGCACGACGCCCCGGTGAATTCCCACGTCATACAGCGCATCGAGATCTGGCCGGTCGATATTCCGATCACCGACCCCTTCGTCGTGGCCACAGGCGCGCGCGTAACCGCGCAAAACCTGTTCATGCGAGTGACCTTGGATGATGGGACACAGGGCATCGGAGAGGCGGCGCCGTTTCCCGAAGTGGGAGGCGAAGATCGGGCCTCCTGCCTCACTGCCGCCCGGGAATTGGCCTCCAGCATGGTCGGACAATCTGCCGCCGACTACGAACTCCTCGCAGACTGCCTGAATGAACAGGCTCCGCTCTTCCCCGCCGCCCGATGCGGCCTGGAAACGGCCCTCCTCGATGCCTATTGCCGAACTCAGGGCCTTCCGCTGTGGCAACTCTGGGGACAAGCCGACGTCCGGGAGCGGGAGACCGACATTACCATTCCCATCTGCGATCTAGACAAGACGCTCGCCCTCTCGCGCGGCTGGTATGCCCAAGGCTTTCGCCTGTTCAAGATGAAAGTCGGAACTGATGTGGAAGAAGACATTCGCCGCTTACAGGCCGTGCATGATGCACTTCCTGGGATCAACTTCATCGGTGACGGCAACCAGGGCTTTTCCCGAGAGGACTGCATCCATTTTGCCACCGGGGTGAAAAAGTTCGGAGGACGGTTGGTACTCCTGGAACAACCGGTGGTTCGAGACGACCTCGAAGGACTCCAGGCCATTCGGCATCTGACGGGCATTCCCGTGGCGGCTGATGAATCCGTCCGATCCCTGGATGATGCACGCCGGGTTGTCGAGATGCAGGCCGCGGACTATATCAACATCAAGATCATGAAAACCGGCGTGGTGGAAGCACGGCGCATTGCGACCTTCACCCGCTCGGCCGGCCTCCGGCTTATGATCGGCGGCATGCTCGAAACACGCATCGCGATGGGATGTTCATTCAGCCTTGTGCTGGGACTGGGCCACTTTGACGTGCTGGATCTTGATACGCCCCTTCTCCTCTCTATTGATCCCGTCATCGGCGGATATGGCTACCATGGTTCCAGACTCCAACCCTGGCGCGAGGCGGGGCTCAACATGGAGGTGGCCGTTCCCGCCGACTGTCTCACCATTCACTAACCGGCGGACTATCTCGCCAGCGCCTCACGCTCTTCTGACCGCGTTCTGCAGGTTTCCCGAAATATTTTGCCGTTTTTCCACTTTTCTGAAAAATTAGCCTGAGGCACCGTGGCTCCGCTGAGCGGACCGCTTTTCGCATCTATCGCCACCGTACGTATCCGGGAGGAACGTCCCATGCAATCATTTACCTCATGCACGCGACTCGCATCTGCCTTTACTCTCTGCTGGATGGTGGGAGGCGCGGCATTGACGCTGGGAGGCTGTGTCTCGCAACAGACCTATGACACAGCGAGACATGAAGTAAAAACGCGAGCCGGCGAGTTGGCTCAGACTCAAGCCGATATCCACAGCCTGGAACAAGAACGGGATGCGGCACACCTTGCCAACCAACGCGATGAACGAGCGCTTGCCAATCTGAAAGGCGAGCTAAAAAAGATCCAGGCCTCGTACGACCAACTCCACAAGGCCAACCAGGCCAAACTGGCACTGCTTGAGCACAACATCGCAACATTGCGCGCCAGGCACCAGGCCATGCTGAAGGAAATCAGCGACACCAAGCGGATTGAGAAACGGTTGGAGGCCCTCACCACGCTGCGCGAACGGACGATGGGGACGCAGCAACCTGGACCCGAAGCACAGGCGACTCCCGTCGACACCGTTCAACAAGAGCCTCACTTGGTTGCCGTGATCACACCGCAGCCCTCGGAGCCTGATACCTCCTCAACGACGCCGACTCCGGCGGCCGCCCCGTCACACACGCCTCCTGCGCCATCCATGAACCAAGCCCCGGCACCGGCAACTCCTCCATCCGCAGCGGCGGTCGCAGCCCCCGCGACTCCGAACGCGCCCACGAAGGTGAGCCAGGCACCGGCGGCCCCGACGGGCCCCCGTCCAGTCCCTACTGCAGCCCCCCAGGATGAATCCTGGTTCTCAAGCGTAACGGGATGGTTTTCCTCTTTGATCGATTGGTTCTGGGCGTAGGATAGGGATCGATCCGGACCGTCACACATTCTTGATGGCTCCCTCCCCGCACGTCCAGCAATTTGCCCCGGGGTCCTTACGAAAGGGCCTCAGGGGCAATGAATCCATCTCCACCCTCTTCGCACTTCTTGCAGTTTAACTCAGTGCCGAGAAACAGCTGACGCCCCTCTTCCGTGAGCACCCACGGACGACTCGTCATCGGCGGCTGATGGCGCACATGCTGGCCATGCCCGCAGCGAAGGTCGGCCACCCAATGCCCCTCCTCATCCTGATGATATCCGACAATCGCTTGTTGCATGACACCCTCTCCCCAGTGGTTTGTCCGAAGTGCTCACACGCACAACTACGGCCACCATGATACCTGCGCCGGAATCGACTGTGGTACACTTCCACGCCAATCACAGTACCATGTTTTCCAGGAGGATGCGGATGGCACAGTCAGAGTTTCGCATCGGCATCGTCGGGGTGGGCCGCATGGGAGCCAACATGGCCCGCCGCCTCCACGACCTCGACTATCGGATTGTCGCCGTCTACGATACCGAAGCCTCACGCGCGGAGACACTCGCCAAAGAACTCGGCTGCATGGCTGTCCCGACTCCGGCACAGGTTGCTGAACTGGCAGACACGATACTCACGGTCGTGTCGGATGACGCAGCCATGCGGCAAATCTATGCGCCCGGCAAACCTGACAGCTTACTGCGGCATGCGACAAACCGGCTCTTTATCAACTGTGCGACCCTGTCTCCCGCTCTCCAGACCGAAGTCCACCGGCTGGTGGAAGAACAGGGCGGCCAGAGCCTTGAGGCCTGCATGGCGAGCAGCATCCCCCAAGCACGCCAAGGCACGCTTTATCTCATGTGTGGCGGACGACCGGAGGTATTCCAGCGCGCAACCCCACTACTCAAGGATCTGAGCGCGCATCTGCGCTATATCGGACCGGCCGGCGATGCCGCCAAAGTAAAAGCGCTGGTCAATATGGTCATGAATGCCAACACCGCAGCCCTCGCGGAAGGCCTGGGGCTGGCATCAGCCCTGGGGTTGGATCTCACCATGCTGCGCGAGGTGTTCTCCCAGACCGGCGCCAACTCCCGCGTCCTGGAGACAGACGGCGAAGACATGCAGCAGCGCGCGCATGATTGTTACTTTTCCGCCGCCCATGCCGCCAAAGACTCGGGGATCGCGTGCAATCTGGCCGAACAGGTCGGCCTGGATCTCCCTTTGGCGAAAGCTACCTATGATCAATACCGCCGGCTGATGACGCTCGGCAAAGGCGAACTGGATAAGTCCGCGGTGGCAGAACTGACCTTCAAGGAGCGGCTGACTTCCTGACATTCACACTAGTGCTTCTCGAACGGCCGCTCGGGCCTGACTGAAGCAGGGAAAAATTGCCAACGTTTCTGTGCATCCACATCGAATGCCCCCAAAAACTTCGATTGGCCGACCAGCGACTGAAACTCCACCAGGCGGATCGTGCAATTCGTTCGATCAACCACCCTGGCATCGTACTGTCCTAAGAGAGTAATCGCACCCGACGCCTGCTCATACACATTGCGTCTCCCGGCATATCCCGTATCGGGAAACAGCTCAGCCGTATCGGTACAGCCGTGAGGGCCTTCTACATGAAGCGTTAAACGGTAGCGGGACAAAAACGGATGCGTGGCGACGCGGGTCACCCTCACACGAAGCCCCGCTGAAGGCACATCGGCCTCAGCGGGCTCCGGACGATCGTTGTTACAGGCCGCCGAAATGAGGATCAGGACCAGCCCGATGACCATCCAGGCCGGTCCTCGTCCTCGCACCAGGTTCATTTGGCGGCAGGCATCTTCGAGGCCGCCCCGATGGCATCGAGACCCGCCTCGGCACAGGCATCATCCAGATGAGTCCCCGGCGCACCGCCGACCCCAATCGCTCCGACCACTTCACCGGCGATTTCGATGGGCAACCCGCCGCCGACCATCAGAATGCTTTCGTTCATTTCACGCAGTGCCTGCAACGCCGGCTGCTTGGCAATCATGTCCGCCAACTCGCTCGTCGCTCGCCGCAAACTGGCCGCCGTATATGCTTTTTTTCTGCTGCTATCGACGGTGTGGGGACCTGCGCCATCAGCCCGCAACATGGCACGCAGTACCCCGGCCCGATCCACCACCGATGCGCTGACCCGATAGCCATCCTTCTTGCAGGCATCGAGCGCCGCCTGCGCAGCCTTTCCGGCTAGCCCCGCCGGCAAGACCGACTCTTTCGGCAACTCATCTGCCGCATGCGCCGCTCCGAGCCATCCAGCAGCCATAAGCGCCGCGGCGAGGAAACCGGCACATCTCACCAATCGTCCAGACACGTGTATTCTCTCCACCATTATCCGCCTCCTTCATTCTCCATTTGTGAGCCGTGAGTCAACCACGCTGCACCGCGCGAGCCTACGGTCATCACACCGCTCTGTCAATACTCGGGTGCTCTTCATCGAGTTCGGCACAGAAAGCTAACGGGCTAGGAGTAGAGCGCAAACTTTGCGGCGGGTGACAACTGCTCGTGATGGACAGAGCGAGGAAGAGAATAGCGGGCAGCATCGATCCCCGCGTTAGACGTGTAGACGCCGACCAGGACGATTCTGGGTTTCGTCACCGACCGGCCGCCCCGATGAAGACCGCTGCTATCACACAGAATGATGCTTCCAGCCTGCCCGACGCATGACACCGAAGGCAACGGAGTGTCATTGATCATTTGGCTGAGCACATCCTGCTCGGGATAACGGCCAGTGGGAGGGATGGCCGGAAAGACATGGCCGAACTCGCCTCCGACATGCGACCGTTTGACATAGGTGAACGGCCCCATGGTCTCGTCGACATCGGTCAGAAACACAAACAGTTTGATGAGCCGTTTGTCCTCATGATCGCGATGCCAGAACTCCGCGGAGATAGGCGGCTCCCCTTCGTGCACGGGGATGTTATGCCAGACATCGGTATAATTGAGCCGGACCTGCAGTCCGAGATAGGTACTGGCGATGCTGAGTACCTCCGGGTGAAGAAAAAACCGGACGAAAGATGAGGGCAGCGGAGGCCGCTTGGCGCGATGGCCGATGGCTCGCACCACATACCATTTGGCATCGTGAGGATTGTATCGCTGCCGGATCTTGCGTTGTATCTCCTGCCCCGCCAACAGCATCTGCGCATCCCGTGACAAATCGTGGAACAGGTTCGCATCATGGGCGAGGGCTTCGACGGAGCTGCGAAAGATTCCGTCGGTTCTCAGCGCACTGACGGCTTGGACGCTTAGCGGATGTAGTCGCTGCGGGATCGAGTCAAACAGGCGGCGGGATTGTCGGTTGATGAGCTGATAGCAGGGCTTGGACCAACGAAGACGATAAAACAGTCTCCCGATAATCGACAAGGGCCAGACATACACCATGACCCCGCGTAGCAACTGGAGGCAGGTTTTCCCACGCCACAAGGACTGCCATTGTCTTGGCCGAATCACAGTCTCTCCCCGCTCAGGCTATGCGTATGCAGTGGGAACAACTCCAGATGGTGCGCGGAGACAGCCAAGGCACGCAGGGATCCTGCACGCCTCTCGTTCGAGCCTGCCCACATTCAATCACAATGCTTATTGCGCGGGGTCTGGCCGAGCAGAACGCAAACGAAATCGATCGCCGCTTAGTGGGTGGAAATGGGGTGGATCACTGCATCGGAAGAGCCGGGACGGTGCAACTCCTCAATCCACACCTTCGCCTGCGCGACATAGAAGGTATAGTCGCTTTCGGGATAACTCAACACGACGGCATAGAGGAGCTGTTCGGCTTCTTGCTCACGCCCGGCGCTCAGACTCGTCCGGGCCGCTTGCAGAGTGCACGAGGCAGCCAGAGCTTTAGGATCGACGGTGGTGCGAACCGGTTGTTTGGTGACAAAACGATCCAGGCTCTTCGGAACGTCGGTAGGAGGGACGACGTGAGTATCAGCGGATTGTTGCAGTTGTTTCGCGGCAGACAACACCGTTTCGACATCACCACTGGATTGGCAATGCCGATACAATTCCCACATCGACATGACGGATGGCGACCGTGGCGCAAGCGCACGTG
Source organism: Nitrospira sp. (assembly GCA_024998595.1). Classification (GTDB taxonomy): domain Bacteria; phylum Nitrospirota; class Nitrospiria; order Nitrospirales; family Nitrospiraceae; genus Nitrospira_A. The sequence goes on along the minus strand of JACOEK010000001.1, from coordinate 949,287 downwards.
TCGACGAGTCGAACAGTTGGCAGCCGGCCAATAACATGCCGACCGTCAACAGCAGGAACGATTGTGTCCCGGTGGAAGCGACCATGAACGTATCCTTACCGGATCGGTTCCGATGCTGTCAAGAATTTCGGGGAGGATTTTATAGAAATGGAGCGCCGCCTGTGACAGCAGCGTCGCGACAATGACGACAGATCGTCGTCGAATGTAACGAATGAATCAGGAAGAAGCCGGCACACCCTCGCGGACTATGCCGACATCTTCGATCAGCGCGCGCAACGGTTCAGCCACCGACCAGGCCTCCGCAACACATCCGCGTGGGTGGTGCGGAAGCTGCCCATCGAAAATTTCCGACACCTGTCCCACGCAACCGTCTTCAATGTGTTCGGACAATCCATCGAGAAACATTCGCGCTTCACGCCTCACGGCCGCGCTATCGCCATAGGTCTTCACCCAGGCTGTTACGAACGGACCCAAGAGAAACGGCCACACGGTTCCTTGATGGTAGGCGCCGTCACGCTCGGATACGCTGCCCTCATAGGATGCACAAAATCGGATATCTTCCGGGGCGAGCGTGCGTAACCCCACCGGCGTGAGCAGGCGCTCCCTCACTAACTGCAAGATCTGCTTCGCCTGCGAATCGGTCACCAACTGATCATCCAATGCCAGGGCGAAAATCTGATTGGGTCGAAGAGAGGCATCGTCTCCTATCGGCCCGTCCACGACATCCAGCAGGTATCCCCCGGTCCGATACCAGAAGCGTTCGCGAAACGAGGTGGTCGCCCGCGCGCGGTCCTGCCGGCATTGTGCCGCGTAGGACGTCTCGCCGAACTGGTCTGCCAGCGAAGCCGCCACGGCCAGCGCCCGCACCCATAAGGCCTGAACCTCCACCGGTTTGCCGTGCCGCGGCGTGACGACCCAGTCTCCGATCTTGACGTCCATCCAGGTCAATTGGACACCGTCCACCCCGCCGGTGATCAGTCCATCCTGGTCCATGCGAATCCCGAACCGCGTGCCCTGACGGTATCCGTCAAGAATCTGTTTGACGGCGGGCCAGGCCACTGCGCGGACTCCGGCCAGATCGCGACTGTAGTGCAGATAGCGATCCACGGCGTGCACGAACCACAAGGAGGCATCAATCGTATTGTACTCAGGCTGTTCGCCGATGTCGGGGAACCGGTTTGGCACCATCCCCTGGGATACGTAGGAGGCGAACGCCTCGATCACCTGCCGCGCCACGTCGTAACGCCCTGTCACCAGGCACAACCCGGGCAATGCCACGAAGGTGTCCCGCCCCCAATCGGCAAACCAGGGATACCCGGCGACCACCGTCTGCCGCGCCCCTCGCTGCACAAGGTAGGCGCCCGTTGCTGTCCACAGCCGGCGCGTCAAGGGATCATCGGTCGGGATGGATTTCAATACCTCTTCACGGCGAAGACGTTCGAACTCTACTGCCTGCGCCACATCGAAGGACGGCAGCGTCTCCGTGGTGAAGACCAGTTCCGCCGCGTGCCCCGGCGTGAGGGTGAACACACATTCTCCGGGTGACCACCAGTCTTCGATATGGTCGAGCCCTCGCTCCCGCTCAATTCGGTAGTGAACCTGTCGATACCAATCCGGACCGTGATGGTACTGTCCATTATGAAAGGCCCGAACGGCCGGCAAGCCTTCATAGGGATGCCAGCTGACCTGATGGTCATGTATCGCCGCCTCGGTCCGAACGCCGGCATTTTCCCTCTGTGTCGCATGAAAATCGCGTCCGGACAGCATCGGCCGGACCCGCAAGACCACCGGCGATGACCCCTCATCCAGCAGACGCCATCGCAGGATCACCAGATCGCGTCCCCGCGGGCACAAGAGTTCCCGCACCAGGCGAATGCCAGGACCGGCGTAACGCCACGTCGGCCAGGGATCGGCGGAAAATTCTTCGCAATACTGGTACCCTTCCGGATGCACTGCGCCGTTATAGACATTGGTCGACAAGGGGATCGTGCGCCCTCCGCTCTCCACTGATTCCTCAACGTGGTTCACGAGCACGACCCGATCGACCGGCGGGTGCCTGGCAACCAATAGCAACGCATGGTAGCGACGTGTATTGGCTCCGGCGACCGTACCCGACGCATATCCCCCGCGGCCATTCGTCTCCAACCACTCCAGACTCAACGCCTGCTCAAGGTCCCGGCACCGTCTCGCATCGATGGTCATCACAGGTCTCCGGCTTATTCGCCTGACTGCTGAATCAATTTGGCCACCAGGCCGGTCCAGCCGGTTTGGTGGCTCGCGCCGAGACCGGCGCCGTTGTCGCCGTGAAAGTATTCATAGAACGACAGCAGATCGCGCCAGTGCGGATCGCGCTGAAACTTCTCCGTTCCGCCATAGACCGGACGGCGGCCATCCGGCCCCCGCAAGAAGGTATGCGTGAGTCGGCGGGACAACTCGGCGGCAACCTCTTCCAAATTGCGTTTCTGGCCCGATCCTGTCGGGTACTCGACGCGAAACGAATCACCCAGATAATAATGGAACTTCTGGAGAGATTCGATGAGCAGATAGTTCACGGGAAACCAGACCGGGCCCCGCCAATTCGAGTTTCCCCCGAATAGACCGTTGGCGGACTCCGCCGGTTGATATTCGACGCAATGGCTGGTCCCCATCATCGAGAGCACGTAGGGGTGGTCCTTGTGATATCTGGACAGGGCCCGCACGCCATAGGGCGAGAGGAATTCATTCTCATCCAGCAGGTACCGCAGCACCTTGGTCAACCGGTGGCGATTGACCAGCGACAGGAATCGGCGCACTTCGCCGTCCTGCGATTGGGTTTCGATGTGCAAGCTGAAATCAGGCCGGTTTTCAATGAACCATTGCATACGATGTTTAAAGCGCGGCAACTGGTCGATGAGTTCGGAATCCAGCGTTTCCACGGCGAACAGGGGGATCAGTCCGACCATGGAGCGGACCTTCATCGGAAACTTCTTCCCGTCCGGCAGGTGCAGCACATCGTAAAAAAACCCGTCGTCTTTATTCCAGAGTTCGATCTTCGCGTTCCCGATATTGTTCATTGCCCGGCAGATGTACACGAAATGCTCGAAGAACTTGCTTGCGACATCCTCATAGGCCCGGTCATCCCGCGCCAGTTCCAACGCGATGGACAACATGTTCAGGCAATACATGCCCATCCAACTCGTGGCGTCTGACTGTTCGATGTGCCCGCCGGTGGGAAGCGGCTTGCTCCGGTCGAAGACCCCGATGTTATCCAATCCCAGAAACCCGCCCTGAAAGATATTCTTCCCTTCGGCGTCCTTGCGATTGACCCACCAGGTGAAGTTCAGCAGGAGCTTATGGAAGACCCGTTCCAGAAACACGCGATCGCCCACGCCTTTGCGTTTCTTCTCGATTTTATATACACGCCAGGCCGCCCAGGCATGCACGGGCGGATTCACGTCGCCCAGGGCCCATTCGTACGCAGGAATCTGCCCGTTCGGATGCATGTACCACTCGCGCAACATCAGCACGAGCTGGTCTTTGGCAAACCGCGAATCGACGAGCGCGATCGGCAAGCAGTGAAAGGCGAGATCCCAGGCCGCATACCAGGGATATTCCCATTTATCCGGCATGGAAATGACGTCGGCATTGTAGAGATGCGTCCAGTCGACGTTGCGGCCGCGCAACCGCTCTGACGGAGGCTCCGGCCCGGCCGGATCACCCTTCAGCCACCGATCGACTTCATAGTGATAAAACTGCTTGCTCCAGAGCAGACCCGCAAAGGCCTGGCGCTGCACCAAGCGCGCATCGGCGGAAAGATCGGGAGGCGCCAGATGAGCGTAAAACTCGTCGGCTTCTTTCACGCGATCTGCGAAGACGGCGTCGAACGCCACCGGATCGAGGACCCGCTCAGCGGACTCGTTCGTAAAACGCAATCGAATGGTCACCGGCCGGCCAGGCATGGTCGAGAGCGCATAATGCGCCGCCGCCTTGGATCCGATCCGGTCCGGATTGACGGCACTCTTGTCTCCCTGTACGACGTACTCATTGATCCCGTCTTTGACATACCGCGCCCCGTCCGAATCGCCGTACAAACGACGCGTATTGGTCTCATTTTCCGTGAAGAGCAGGTCAGGAGCACCCTCACAAAGGAGTCGACGCCGCCCATAATACTCATGATCGAACTCGACGACACTGACCCCGCGTCCCGATTCGCCCTGACGCATTCGCGGACGACGCACATCAAGGCCCCATGACCAGGTATTCCGAAACCAGATCGTCGGGAGGACCGTCACCTCCGAAGGGTCCGGGCCACGATTGATGACCTGAATGCGCAGCAGCAGATCCTCCGGCGACGCCTTGGCATATTCCACCACCACATCGAAGTAGCGGTCATCGTCGAATACGCCCGTGTCGAGTAACTCGAATTCTGGATCCGTCCGGTTTCGTCTGCGGTTTTCTTCAATCAGTCGGCTGTAAGGAAAGGCGGCCTGCGGATACTTGTAGAGAAACTTCATGTAGGAATGCGTAGGCGTCGAATCGAGATAGAAGTAATACTCCTTGCAATCCTCTCCGTGGTTGCCTTCGTTCCCGGTCAGGCCGAACAACCGTTCTTTGAGAATCGGATCGCGCCCATTCCAGAGGGCCAGGGCGAGACAGACGAATTGGTGACGATCGCAAAGTCCAGCCAATCCCTCTTCGTTCCAACGGTAGGCTTTCGAGCGGGCATGGTCATGGGGCAACGATTCCCAGGCCGTTCCGTAGGGACTATAGTCTTCGCGTACGGTCCCCCAGGCCCGTTCGCTGAGGTAGGGTCCCCAACGTTTCCAATGTTTCCGGCGCAGATCGTCTTCATCGAGGCGCCGCTGCTCTGCTGACTGTGCATCTGCAGGCTCCCCCCCTGTCGATGTCGACATATGACACAGACTCCTCTTGTCGGCCGACTTTGACGGTCAAAACGGCGCCAGCATGCGCCCGGCGTCGAAAAGTTTCAACAGGGATTCGAGAATGCGGGTAAGGGTTCGCGAGGCATGCGATGAAACAGACCGGTCCTTGGAAAGGCCGGTGCACCCATGTGAGATAAATGGAAGCGTGGGAGGAACGGGATAGAAGGCTTACGGGCGAGAGAGGGACACTAGCTCCAGACGACGGTTTCCTGGTTCATGAGATAGTCGATGACCTCGATGCTATCCCGTAACTGGAGTTGCGCCTGCTCAGACATCGGCAAAATTGCCCCGAGAATCTTCCCGGACTCCATCTCCGCCAAGTTGGGAATCCCGTCGGTACTGCGTTTTTCGAGATCGAATCGAAAGCTGGCCACGTCTTACCTCCAATCCCTTGTCGGTCGTAGTGCAGCAATTCTTGAGCCACACAGGAGCACTGCAGATCGCCGGCTCACCATGAAGCATAGCACAAGGCCTCCGTCGCCAAGAGACGCACGGTAACCTCTCAATTTGTTGCACTTTCCGACTGGAGATCAGTGTGATGCGCTCAAGGGCGGGAGCGCGCCGAGATAGGGGAAGGTGCCGATTTTGACGAGCGAGGTGTCCGCCCGAAGCCTGAAATCATCTCGCGCGGTGTCAACGAAACGTGGGTCCACCGTCAAATCAGAATCAGGCTTCAGTTCGGGCGCCGGTTGGTTCGGGCTGCCGGACCGGAGATAATTGGAACCGGAATTTTGCATGGCATTGTAGGAGAAGAGCACCCGGCTGGAGGCCGCCACGACAAACCCATAGGTATTGAGGCTGACGATGTTGCCGGAAGCTTCATTCTGGGACGTCCCCAGGAAGGCGGCGCCCCCGCCGTTTTTGACGAACGTATTGCCGAGCAGAATGGCCTGCGCCTGATCGTTGACGATCACGGCCTCAAACAGGCTTCTGGTAATTACATTTCGTTCCAGCCGCACCGTGGATTTTCCCGCGACACTGACGCCATGATCGTTGTCGTGAATGAAATTCCCCCGCATGACGGCCTGGGAATTGGCAAATTGAATACCAGTGGTTTCGCTTCCGCCGATATCGCAATCTTCGATCCGCACGTCCTCGACCTGTTGCGTAAACAGCATGCCTTTCACTCGCGCATGATGGAAGTGGATGCCGCGGCCATTAAACATGCCCATCGCATGCCCGCCATGCTCATTGACGGTGATGCCGGAGATTTCGATATTGGTCGCCCCATACGGCCATTTCCCGATGTGAAACACCCCCACCCGTTCACGACCCAGGATCGTCACCTGATCCATGCCGGCGCCGATCAAGCGGACATTCTCTTTACTGTGAATGGTGACGTCCTCAGGGTACGCGCCTGGGCGGATCAGGATGGTGTCACCTTTTTTTGCGGCATCTACCGCTTCCTGAATAGAGCGATACTGGCCTGAGCCGTCCAGAGCCACGACCAACGGTTGCCGTTCCACTGGAGCTTCTTCCGCTCCCGCAGGGGTCAAGCTCACCGCTCCGACCGAGACACAGAGACATGCGACCTGCAGGATCCAATGCTTCATCATGTTCATAGGATGGTCATACCGCTGGCCATAGCGAGAAGTCAACCGAGCAGCGTTGCGGGGACAGGACCCCCATGGTATCTTCCCGCCCTATGATTTTTGTGGGCCTCACCGGCGGCGTCGCCACCGGCAAAAGCACGGTGGCAAAGATGTTGGAACGATGCGGGGCGCTCGTCATCGACGCTGATGCGCTGGCCCATCAGGTGATGGAACCCAACAAGCCGGCTTGGCGCGCTATCGTGAAGACCTTTGGGAAGGCCGTCGTGAACCCTGATCGTACCATCAATCGCCAAGCGCTGGGAGCCATCGTATTCCGCAACCGCGCCAGACTGCGCCGTTTGGAGCAGATTGTTCATCCCCGCGTCGCACGTGAACAGGCCAGACTGACCAGGCAGGCCGGCCGCAAGGATCCAAAGGCCGTCGTCATCTATGATGTTCCGCTCCTCTACGAAGCAGGCATTGACGCACGCGTGGACAAAGTCGTCGTCGTCACTGCCGATCGGGACACCCAGATCAGCCGATTGAAGAAGCGGAATGGATTGACCCGCACCGAAGCCATCAGACGTATCCGCAGTCAGTGGCCGCTGCGGAAAAAGGTTGCGGCCGCCGACTATGTCCTCGACGGAACCACCACTCGCTCACGCTTGATGACTTTGGTCAAAGCGCTCTATCGCGAATTAGCCCGGCTCGCGTAGCGAGCCGCAACGCATCTCCGGACGGGGCTATACCCAACGGGCCTGCCCGTCATCTGCCACTGTGCGACTACTTCCCCGGATGTGCAGCGTAGCTTTTCCCTCGCGGCATCGGTGTGTTAGCATCCGCGTATGCACAACCTTGTCATCATTGGCTCTGGACCCGCCGGTCTTACGGCGGCTATCTATGCCTCGCGAGCCAACCTGTCGCCCCTTCTGATCGAAGGCTGGCAATCCGGTGGACAACTCACGACTACGACGGAAGTCGAAAACTATCCGGGCTTTTCCAAAGGCATTATGGGTCCCGAGTTAATGAAGGAAATGCGGGGCCAGGCAGAACGGTTCGGCACGGAATTCTTGACCGGAGACGTCTCAGCGGTCGATCTGTCTCGACGACCATTTCGACTGACTATCGACGGGGAACAAACTGTCGAGGCAGGAGCCCTCATACTCGCTACCGGCGCCTCGCCGATTCGACTCGGATTGCCGAACGAACATCGGCTGACCGGGTACGGCGTCTCGACCTGCGCCACTTGCGACGGCTACTTTTTTCGCGGGCAGGACCTGGTCGTGGTCGGCGGCGGTGACAGCGCGGTGGAAGAGGCCACCTTCCTGACCAAGTTTGCGCGTACCGTCACCGTCGTGCACCGGCGCGACAAGCTGCGGGCCTCCAAAATCATGCAAGACCGCGCTATGAAGAATGAAAAGATTTCGTTCGCCTGGAATTCCGTCGTCGAAGACATTCTCGGAAAGGATCTGGTCACCGGGGTCCGACTCAAGAATACCGTTACCGGAGCCTCCACCGACTTGGCCTGTGCCGGCGTCTTCGTCGCCATCGGCCATCGTCCCAACACCGATCTCTTCAAGGGTCAATTGGATATGGACGACAACGGCTACGTCCTCACCTCGCGCGGCACCGCCACCAGTGTGCCGGGCGTATTTGCCGCAGGGGATGTCCAGGATACGAAGTACCGGCAGGCCATTACGGCCGCCGGCTCCGGCTGCATGGCCGCCATCGACGCCGAGCGATTTCTGGAGCACCAATGACCTTTACATCTGATCGACCGGGATGCTCAAAATCGGCATCCAACAAGGCCGCAGTTGAGCGACAACCAGAGGTGTACCCGCAGTGGTACGTCGAGGATATGATCGAGCCGAGAGGTCGGCGGCGGCAAAGAATTCTTGAAAGCCCACACCGGAATTAGCTCAGAAGGAGGTTGCTCAAAAGTTTTCACAGCAAGGCCGCAGGAAGCTTGGCCGACTGAGCGTACCCTTGGTGGTACGTGAGGAAGGATACGCGACCGAGAACGCCGCTGGGAGGAGTTTTCAGCAACCGAGACTATGCACTGCGCGATCGTCCATTACCACGAACTCGCCCTCAAAGGCCGCAACCGCGATTTCTTCGAACAGCGGCTCGTCCGCAACATCCGCTTGGCCCTCAAAGATCTGAAGATCCGACGGATCGAATCGCTGCAAGGACGCATCCGGGTAACAATTCCCGAGGACGTCACGCCTGACCTCGTGACAGAACGACTCCGCCGCATCTGCGGAGTGTCAAACTTTCTACTGAGCGAATCCGTGCCGTTAGATCTCAGGGAGCCGGACCTGACGCTCATCAAGCAGGTCGCGCAACACCAACTGTCCGAACAGACGTTCAACTCGTTTCGAGTGACGGCGAAACGCGCGGATAAACGTCTGCCGTTGACCTCAATGGATGTGGAGCGCGAAGTCGGCGGATATCTGCATGAAGCGACAGGCAAAGCTGTGAAGCTGAAACAGCCGGACTTGACCCTCTACATCGAACTCCTCACCAAAGAGGCCCATGTCGCGGCGAGGAAAATCCAGGGCCCCGGCGGCATGCCGGTGGGCACCAGCGGTAAGGTCGCTTGTTTGATTTCCGGGGGCATCGATTCCCCGGTTGCCGCCTATCGCATGATCAAACGCGGTTGCAAGGCGTTCTTCGTCCATTTCTCCGGCCGACCGCTGGTCAGTCGCGCCTCAGAGGAGAAGGTCCAGGAGCTGGTCCAGCTGTTGACCACCTACCAATATCACTCCAAGCTGTACATCGTGCCGTTCGGCGAGATTCAACAGGAGATCGTCGCCAATGCGCCGGCGCCATTTCGTGTGGTGTTGTACCGGCGGATTATGGTGCGTATCGCAGAGGAACTGGCGCGGCGTGAAGGCTGCTGGGCGCTGGTGACGGGCGATAGTCTCGGCCAGGTGGCCTCGCAAACAGCGGAGAATTTGTCGGTCGTCGAGGCCGCAGCGGAACTCCCGTTGCTCCGGCCGCTCATCGGCATGGATAAGATCGAAATCACGGAACAGGCGCAACAGATCGGCAGCTTCTCGACATCGATTGAACCGGATCAGGATTGCTGTAAACTCTTCGTCCCCTTACATCCAAGCACCAGAACCAAACTGGAGGATATCCTTCGCATTGAACGCGGGTTGGAGGTCAGCGCGTTCGTCAAGCGAGGCGTGGAGAAGGCCGAACTGACGACGTTCACCTTTCCTTCGTAACCAGATCCAACGCCCGCTGCCGCACAAGCCGAAAGTGCACCGTGAGCTCCCGCTCCATGGCAACGGCAATCAACCAATCGGGGATCATGATCTTCGGCTCGACCAGCAATTCAAACTCGGCCCTCGTCTGAGTGCCATCACCCGCCGCTTGTAGTCTCCACTCCCGATGGTACTGCTTAAAATCGCCGCCCTTGAGATCAGTGATCAGTCCGCCGCCGGGCGATACCTGCGATTCGCAAAGCAATCGCTGTTCACCAGGGAGGAGCGCATGGGAAACATAGACGTCGGTGAGAACATGTCCGTCATGTTCCTCGACCTGCGCAATGCGCATACGGGTTTCGAATAGCTCCGGCCACTTGCGATATTCGGTGAGGATGGACTGAAGAACGGACGGGCTTCCGGGAAACAGTAACGTGGCAGTCGCTTTCACGCCGCCACCCGGATCAGTCTGCACCAGAAGAGGCCGAAGGAGGTGAATCGCCCCCACCTCTCCCGACCAGGTTTGAGCGGCAAGCGCCAACACGAACGCTGACACACAGCCGAGCAGCACTCCCAACACACATATGCGGCGTACCATAACGCGCATCAAGCTTCACCGAGAACACCGGCGAGCCGGGAGACATCGTATGCGAAGGTCAACTCGACGATGGGACAGGGGACCATTCATGCTCCAGACATCACAACGGACAAGCCGCCGGAATCATTCATAACCGAAGAGGTTCTACGAGAAGTATACTAATTGGCCGCCGGTAGTGCGAGTGCAGAGAGCATGACAGAACCTGGCCGGCACAGCATATTCTTGCGATCGGCGAATGGTTGAACGCTTAGGCGGTGGCGGGACGGAATACCAGCACAGCTCCGGCAGGTTCTCCTCGCTCGTCCTGAATGACTGTCGCGCTCTCGCTGATCAGGTGCTCGAGGCCTTGACGACTGATCAGCAGCAAGGGCCGCCGTCCCTGATCCGATGCCGTGATCTGCTGCAGCGCTGAGAGGGCCGGATTCGTCAGCGGGGTGCGCCTCTGCGCATCCACAAACACCATGACCTCCTGGATGGCTTTCCCCAGCGCATCCGGTTGGGACCACCCGGTCAACTCCTCCGCCGCCGGATTGAGCAACGTAACTTTCCCCTGCGGATCAACCGTCACGACCGCATCTTTCATCGACTGCACCACCGAATCGAGCCAGCGGCCGCGTTGTTCGGCAATGCGTAACACTCGCTGACGAAAGAGCGCCAGTTCGAGCGCCGCGCGTAAATCACTGCTCACGAATGGCTTGATCAAATAGGCCAACGGAAGGGTGTGTCTCGCCCGCTCCAGCGTGTCCTCATCGGAGAACGCCGTCAAATAAATCACCGGAATGCCATACCGCGATTGAATCGTTCGAGCGGTATCGATCCCATCGAGCGGCCCTTTGAGCTTGATATCCATGAGGATCAGATCCGGCCGATGCTCTCCTGCCTGGTGCACGGCCTCGCTACCCGAGGCCACCACACCGACTACGACATACCCCAGCGAACGCAGCTGACGCCGAATGTCTTCAGCCACAACCACTTCATCGTCGACAATCAGAATTTTTTCCTGCGCCATGGTGCAACCAGAAAACGGCCTGAAACACGCTCGTCGCCCGTCATGCCGGGATCCCGTTATCCCGTTGCACACCTATCCACACGCCCCTGGTGGGCCTAGGTTCACGCAACTAACATGCCACTATCCCTTTCCTGTTCTGGCAGCATGTTACGCCTCGCAGGGATTCTGCCCGCCCCTACAGCGACGGTGGTTTTTGAACAATGTTTGGACAGAATCGGAGAGCCCGGATCATAGGGGTCGCACACTCACGGGGCGAGGGTTCGCTGCGGAAAGGCGGCTGTGGTACCATGCCGCCTTCCACTGGAGCGTCTGTACGATGTATTGGTTGGTTCGTGTAATGCCCGTGATCCTCTTCGGCATGCACCTCTCGCTTAGTGCCATACCCCCCGAAGCCCAGGCACAAACACCCCCTGACTCTACGGCAACGACTGAGCATTCCTGCAGTTTCGGCATGGCCAAGGGAGATCCCGCTCACCAGTGCCAGGTCCCGATCCCGGCCGGGTGCGTGATCGCGAAATTTCCGGGGACAGATAAACCCTGGACCACCGTCTCCAAGGCCGGCCGCACCTTCTGCGCGTTCGACAAAAAAGGCACGGACTGGAAAACCAGTATTACCGGTCAGTGTACGCGCTGTGATTCCAGCCACTGCACCGGGCAATTCATGGTGCGTTTCGAGTGTTCTAAACCGTAATGCCCGAGTCCCTCACAGCGCTGATCAAACAGGCCGCGCACGATCTGGGATTCGACGTCGTCGGGATCAGCAGGCTGCCGTCCCACTCAGACTCAACGCCGGACCATCGTGCAACCTCTTCTTCCGATCGGCTTCGCGACCGGCTGCATGAATGGCTGCGGCGAGGGTTCCATGCCTCCATGGCCTGGATCGCGCGTGATCCGGAACGGCGGGCCGATCCGGCGCTGGTGCTACCCGGCTGCCGTTCCATCATTTCCGTCGGGATGAACTACTACACCGACCAACGGGCCGACGAGCGACCGGGAAATGGGCGGATTGCCAGGTATGCCTGGGGACTCGACTACCACAAGATCCTCGGTGATCGATTGACCAGGCTGTCAGAGCAGATCGCCACACTGGCTCCCGAAGGACGCCATCGCACCTACGTCGATACAGGCCCTGTCATGGAAAAGGCCTGGGCTCAGCAGGCCGGACTGGGATGGATCGGCAAACATTCCAATCTCGTCTCGCCTCAATTCGGATCCTGGCTGTTGTTGGGAGAAATTCTGACGACCCTGGAATTAGATCCGGACGAGGCCGGAACCGATCTGTGCGGCAGTTGCACCCTTTGCATCCAAGCCTGTCCGACGGGCGCCATCACCGAGCCCTACGTCGTCGATGCCGGACGCTGCATCTCCTACCTCACCATTGAGCTCCGGGGCAGCGAGCCTCAGATCTCTGACGAGCTCCGGCGAGGATTGGGCAATCGGATTTTTGGTTGCGACGATTGTCTGGATATCTGCCCGTATAACCATCAAGCCGAACCGACCGGCGAGCCAGGATTTCAGCCCACCCCACTCACCCTCTCGCCTTCGCTGCGCACGTTGATGGAGTTGAACGAGACGACATTCGCCACGGCGTTCAAGCAGAGTCCCATTCGACGCGCAAAACATGCGGGACTTCAACGCAACCTCTCATGGGCGCTGGACAATGAGGTCAAGCCCGCCCGGAGTGGCACGCCCACGGCACCGCAGAACGCCGATCCTCTGTAAGCTCCCCTCTGTTTCTCCTTCGCCGATAGTGGTAGGCTACAGCCGCACGTCCTCGCGCGTACGGGGACCCACCTCAGCGGTTGCGAAACCATGCACGCACCCACCCTCCTGATCGTCGAAGATGAAGAACGGATGCGGCGCCTCTTCGAGTTGGTGTTGAAACCAGCCGGGTATCAACTCCTGCTGGCGCGTTCCGGCGATGAAGCCATCCGCATGCTGCAGGAGCATGAGTCGCTCGACATGATCATCACGGATCTTCAACTGGGAGCCCTGTCGGGCATGGATGTGTTGGAGGCAGCCCGCCAACAGGTGCCCGATGTACCGGTCCTCATTGTGACTGGATACGGAACAGTGAAGTCGGCCGTCGAAGCGATGCAGAAGGGCGCCTACGATTACATCTCCAAGCCGGTGGACAATGACGAGTTGAAAATCGTCATCTCGCGCGCGCTGCAGGTCCGTCAACTTGCCCGGGATAATCGCACCCTGCGGGCGGGACTGCATGAGCAGTTCGGTTTCGACCGGATTGTCAGCGTCTCCAAGGAAATGGAACTCGTGAAACGGCTCGCCAAGGAGGTGGCCCAGACCGATGCCACCGTGCTGATCACAGGCGAGAGCGGCACGGGCAAGGATCTCCTCGCGCGTGCCATTCACCTGGTCAGCCCGCGCGCACAAGGCCCGATGGTGGCGCTGAACTGCGCCGGTATTCCCGAGCATTTGCTTGAATCCGAACTCTTCGGTTATGAGAAAGGCGCCTTCACCGACGCGAAAAAATCCAAACCGGGCCGCTTTCAAATGGCCGATCGAGGCACACTGTTTCTGGATGAAATTGGCGAACTCAGCCTCACGGCGCAAGCCAAACTTCTGCGGGTGCTCGAGCAGCATGTGGTCGAACCGCTGGGCGGGGTGCGGAGTATTCCGGTGGATCTGCGGGTCATTGCCGCGACCAATCAGGAGTTGCCCGATCTCATTAAGGCCGGTCGTTTCCGTCTGGATTTATATTATCGCCTCAACGTCTATCAACTTCGCATGCCGCCTCTGCGCGAGCGGCCGGAAGACATTGAGCCGATCCTGATGCAGTTTCTCGACCAGGCTCGCCGCGAGCGTGGCAGCCGCATTAAAGGTATTACCCCGGATGCGCTGCAAATTCTGAAACACTATCCCTGGCCCGGCAATGTCCGCGAACTGCACAATGTCGTGGAATGGCTGACCATCACCTGCAAGCAGGAGATGATTCAGCCCGAACATCTCCCGGCCTCATTGACCAACGCCGCCCCCCAAGCGCCCGCATCGCCGGCCGGCTCTCCCTCGCTCCTCTCGTTAGGGATGTCGGTCGAAGAAGTCGAAAAAGCGATGCTGCAAGAAGCGCTGACGAAGAGCGGCGGCAATGTGTCCGAAGCCAGTCGCCTGCTCAAAATCACTCGCAACACGCTCCGGTATCGAATGGCCAAACATAACCTGTCCCAGCCTCAAGGCTGATGCGCGCTGCACGACGGACCGGCGGACTCCAGAGAAAATTCTTTGTCGCGTTGTTGATCGTCGGCATCGTGCCCGGCATGGTCGCGCTCTGGGCCACCTACCATTCGAGCACCGCCAGCCTCAAACAAGCGATCGGAGAAGGGTTCCAGGAAATTGCGCGCTCCACATCGATTCGATTGGCAGGCGCCGTCGATGATGAAATCGAGCGCGCCGGACGGCTGGCCATCAGCGTGGCCAATCAGCAGGCACAGACCCAATCCAACCAGGCCGACAGCAGCAAGGCAGGGACCACTCGCTCGCATTCCACTCACCGGTTTGTGAAGAGTCCCGTCACTGCCGCCTACCTGGAAGAATGGGCGCGCGAATCTCGGCATTATCTGCGTGTGACCATTGCCGATCACCAGGGATTGATTATCGCCTCCACCGATCCGGCGTTGCCACCGCAGCAGGCCGATCAAATGTGGTGGCGCGAGGCCATGCACGCCCAGGCCGGCGCGGCTTATGTCAGCAACGTGACCCTCGATCCGGCCATCAACGAGGCGATCTTCCACGTCGCCGTTCCCATTGTCGAGAAGGCAGGAGGCCATGTGACCGGCGCCGTCGACCTCGTGATTCGCCACAATCTCCTCACCCAGCTGATTCTCCCCATTCATATCGGCAATACGGGCCATGCCATGCTCCTCGACACCCAAGGAACCCCGTTAATCTGTCCGGTGCTGCCGCCGACTGCCCACTTGATTCCTTCGGCCCTGATCAATCAACTGGCACTGGATCGCCCCCTGTGGCTGGTGGCGGACGATGATGCGCATGGGGGCCGCGACGCGATCGTCGGAGCCTCGCCGGTCCGATTCAGCCATCTGTTGACCCCATCCAGCTTGGAAGGCAATCGATGGTACGCCTTTGTTCGACAGGCTCCCGAGGAAACGTATGCGCCGATCTATTCGCTCCTGTTCACCGTCGGCGTGATCGGCTTCGGACTGGTGATCGTGCTGTCCGCCTTTGGATTTGTCGTTGGGTACCGTATCGTGAAACCGCTCGCAGCACTCCAGCGGGAAGCCGAAGGGCTGCGCCTCAATCTGGCGACGCCTCAGACCACTACCACCGTTCCACTGGCGACTCCGGCGTTACCACAGGAATACCAAACCGGCGATGAAATCGAAGACCTGGCCACGACGTTCGCCGCCATGCGCGCCGTGCTGGAAGAAAATCTGCGTACGATCAGATCGCAGCAACATGAATTGATCCGACGGGAAAAGCTGGCTTCGGTCGGTCAACTTCTGGCCGCCCTTGCTCACGACCTACGCAATCCTCTCGGCGTGATCCGTAGCTCCGCGCAAGTGGTGCTGGAGGGTCCGCAGGAAGAGGCTATTCGTCACGAAATGGCCCGCTATATCATCGACGAGGTCGACAAACTGTCTCAGCGCCTCCACGACTTTCTTCGTTATGCGAGGCAGAAACCGCCGGACTTCATCGACTGTGCTGCGGAAGAGGTGATGCGCGGCGCCTTGAAGCAGTGGAAAGCGCAGGGCGGCCATGAGCGCATCCGGGTCGAGCACCGGTTCGGACAGAACCTTCCTCTGATTCGCATTGATCCTGAACAGATCAAAGAAGCCCTCATGAATGTGCTGATCAATGCGCGGGAAGCCATGCCGGATGGAGGAACCCTGATCCTGGAGACTCGAATTGGAGATGGGGATGCTGTAGCGATCGACGTGACCGATACGGGAAGCGGCATCCCCCCCGACCATCTTGCACGAGTCTTCGAACCGTTTTTCACGACCAAGAACTATGGCACCGGCCTTGGCCTCACCAACGTCAAACGGCTTGTGGAGGATAATGGAGGAACCTTGGCCGTGACCAGCAACCAGGGAACAGGAACGACGTTTACGCTGCGCTTTCGGCCAGCGAGCTAGGGACGGCCCCTCAGCAAAGAAAGAGCGCCGCCGTGGGCCAATCGAAGCAGCCCGGCAGGATGCTCAAACAGGCCGTCCAGCAAGGCCGCAGCGAAGTCCACGGCGCGAAGCAAAATGAGCGCCACGTCTGTGGACGCCGGCGAGTCGGTGAGCCGGCAGTGTCTTACGGGCAAGGCGTACCCTCGCGGTACGTTGAGTTCCTGAGCGACGCGAGAACGCCGCTGGTAGCCCATTTCAACATCTTGCACTAGATGCGTTTGGTCATGCGGGCAAACCGTTCTTGTAACACCACGCCGGTGGCGGCGAGATGTTTGCCCTGAATTGTTTTCTGCACGGCCTCGATCCGCGCGGAGAAGTTGGGATGGGTTTTAAACAAGGCACGGTCGTCACCCTTGAGATCCCGTAAGCGCGTCAGCAAGCCCACATAGGCCTCCGCATCGTATCCGACTCGCGTCGCGAACACCTCGCCGACCGTATCGGCCTCCGTCTCTTTATCCTGATCCAGACCTTCATCGAGCAACTTCTTGACCGCGCCGTCGATCACCGATTTGAATGCAGCCGGATTACTTGTCGCATAGGACAGCCCTGCTTCGCTCACACCGGCCAGACGTTTGCTCCGCTGAATGACATCGAGAATGTGTTTCTGGCTCACATGGGCAATTTCATGGCCCAACACCGCAGCCAATTCCGCCTCGTTCCGGATTTGCTTGAGCAGACCGCGCGTGACAAAGATGTATCCGGCCGGAGCGGCAAACGCATTGATCGACTCATGTTCAAGAATCGCCACACGGTAAGGAATGTCCGGCCGGTCGGATGTATTGGCGACTGCTCGTCCAACCAAATTCACGTACCGAACGAGCTCTGGTTGATCCACGACTCCGCCATACCGGGCCACAACCTGCAAGGCCATCGCCTGACCGATCGACGATTCCTCCTCATACCCGATGGGGAACAAACTCCCGACCACATTGCCGACACCGTGAATGGCACCGGCCAGCCGCGGATTGCCGGATTGCCGCGCGATATCTTCGCCGGCTCGTTGCACCTCCGCGCAACCGGCCACAGTCAGCGAGAGTACGATCAGAGTTGCTGCCAGGCCATGATTACTTCGCATATTCACCGAGACCTCCCTCCCGCAGAAACTCTTCGACCTCCTGATCGGGAATCTGATACGCCGTCATCCGGTCCACCGCGTCGCGATCACGCGCGGACACGCCGGCGCGATTGGCATAGCCTTCGGAGGCTTTATCCAGTCCTCTGGCGCCGGCCGAAGCCGTCGTCGCCGAGGCATCACTCCCACGCATACTCTGCCCGAGTTTAGCCAGGGTATCGTTGGTGCCGGACGGTTTGGAGGACGACGTCTTGTTGGCGAAGATCCATCCTTTGGCGCCGGAGGTGGTCTTAACCTCTATCCAACTGCCGTCACGCCCGACAACCTCCAACGCGTCGCCGAACTTCACGTTCCCGACCACGGCATCCAACGAGGTTTTGCCGGCGCGCAGTTGCGCCGTCTTGGCTTGAACATAAACGGTTTCGGCCCAGGCCTCGGTCCCCCAGACGAACAGACCGATCCACAGAGCAATCAGTAGCACTCGAAGCAATCGTGGTGGCGTCACAACTTCCTCCCTTCAACACCGCTGCTCACTTGGACGTCATTTCATAGACGCCGTCCCAATCCGCGGACGGAGGCGTAGTCTGATAGTTGGTCGAACGTTCCAAATAGACCCGCGACGGGCCATCCGACGGATCCAATGTCACGGCGTCTGAAAACCTGACGCAGGCGGTTGAGAAATCCCGTACCTTATATGCCGCCAATCCTTCGAGGTACACAGCGATGACACGTTGTTTTTTCTCATCCACCTGCCCCTTGCGGGCCAGCAACTCAAAGACGACGACCGGGTCTTTTTTTCCCTTCACTCGTAGCAGATCGATCTCTCGCACTTCAACGTCGTTCTTGGCCAATTCGGCCGTGCGCTGGCCGATCAAAATCAACGTGTCGTAGTACTTGCTGGCACCCTCTAAGCGCGACGCCAGGTTCACGCTATCCCCCGTCACCGTGTACTCCATCCGCTCCTCGGACCCCATGTTGCCGACGATGCAGGGACCGGAATTGATGCCGATTCTCGCCCCGATCTCAGGAAGTCCCTCCTGCGCCCAGATCCGGCGAAGCCGGGCCAATTCGACCTGGCAGTCCAACGCGGCATAACAGGCCAGCGACGCATGCTTGGGATCGTTCAGCGGCGCGCCGAACAGCGCCATGATTCCGTCGCCGAGATACTTATTCACATTGCCGCGATGCGTGGTCTTGATGATGGTCGTCATCGCCGACAGATACCGGTTGAGCAGCGCCACGAGATCCTCAGGCGACATCTTTTCCGAGATCGTCGTGAAGCCGGCGATGTCTGAGAAGAGGATCGAGATTTCCTTCTTCTCCCCGCCGAGCTTAATGGCCTCGGGATTTCGCATGATTTCTTCGACGACTTCCGATGACATGTACTTGTCAAAGGCCGCTCGCATGAGCCGGCGCTGCTTGCCTTCCGTCACATACTCGACCGTGGCGGCCGTGCCGAACGTCAATGCCAGCGCCACCTCCGGAAACACAAGCTCCAGCCACCGCTCGTGCGCCGCGAAGGCATGCCCCACTAACCTGTAGTAGGCGACGGCCAGGCCGATCGTGACGCCGAATTTCACCGGATAGGAAGGAAACAACATGAAAGCCCCGGCTGAGGCGAGGCAGAGCAGGAGAAGGGTCGAGAGCGAGAACCAGGAAGGAGCCGCCTGCAGCCCATGACCGTGAAGCAGATTGTCCAGCGCTGCCATGTGAATGAGCACGCCGGGTGTGGCGGACGAGAATGGCGTGACGCGAAGATCATACAGGCCCGCGGCCGTGCCGGCGATAAAGACGATTTTATCCTTGAACAGCGAGGCATCCAGATCCGGACGTTCGCCTTTCTCTTCTTGCGCAAATGCACGCAGCACCCGTCCGATCGAATATTTCCTGGCGTGGTAGGTCTGCTCCAAGGAACCATGCCATTCGATCAACAACTTGCCATCAGCATCGAACGGAACGCTGCTGCCGCCGATCTGCATGCGGCCGTCCCGCATCGCGAGTTCGCCTGACCCCATCACGTATTGGGCCACCGCCACGGGCAGATGCGGCACCAGGGTTTCATTCACCTGTCCCAACAACGGAAGACGTCTCGTCGGTCCATCCGCGTCGGCGGACAGATTGATGACGCCCAGCCCACGCGCCTGTTGCGCCAACACAGGAATCGGCAGTTTCACGCCCGCGTGCCTGTCGGCCTGCACCTGTTCTCCATCCGATCGCTCGACCTTCACCGTGGCATGAGCTTGCAGCTCGGCTGGAATCGAAGCGGGCTCGGATTGAAACAACATCGGCAGGAAGACATTGTTCGCCGCCTTCAGGTCGTCGGCAAAAGATTGATCGAACTCTTCGGCGTTGTCGTCCGGCTCGAAAAACATCACGTCGAAGACGACCGCCTTGGCTCCCGCCCGTTTGAGGTAGCGGACGACATACCCGTATCGGTCACGCGGCCAGGGCCAGCGGCCAAACGCTTCCAGGCTCGATTCATCGATGGCGAGCAACACAAGATTCGAATCGGCCTTGGCAGGATCGGCATAACGCCGGACGAGATGATCGAACGCGTTCAGTTCCACGATCTCAACCCACCGGGTCATGCGTAGTCCTGCCACGAGGCCGAACACCGCCAGGCCGACCGCAAGCGCAGAGAGGAGTTTTTTTACACCTACAGAAGTTGGCATGAAGCTGACTGACCAAATCCAAGGCCTGCTACCGGCGGGCTATCGTACTGTAGAACGACAAGGAGGGAAAGAGGGAGACAAGGAGGTGAGCGACCGCATCAACCGAGTGGGCTGCAGCATGCCATGTGGCACGCGACAGACGGTGGATCGTTACGATTGGAACGCGTGGTCCCCTTTTGCGGTGTGGAGTCACCGGCCAAATATCAACGTTACCGCAACTCCACAATCGTCACGCCGTCGCCTCCTTCCGCGCGGTCACCCGCTCGGAAGGCCACCACATAGGGAGATGCTTTCAAGTACTCCCGCAATGCGCTTCTCAAGCGGCCGGTCCCATGCCCGTGGATGATACGCACAAACGGGCTTCCGCCGAGAATGGCGCGATCGAGCCCAGCCACCACGACATCCAACGCCTCGTCGGCTGCGTGGCCGCGCACGTCCAAGGTTTCCTGAATGTCTTCAGGTGCCAGTGTCTGGCTGGTTCGCCTGGGCGAGACGGCTGCTGGTTTGGCAGGCTCGGGGCGTCCTGATTGCTGGCTCCTGGCAACTCCCACCAGACTCGCCACGGTGGCCAGAATCTCTCCTTCCCCGACTTTCAGACGCACGCGCTTCTTACCTTGAGGATTTTCAAGTAACCTTCCTGTCATGCCCAGCCCGACCACTTCGACCGCATCTCCGACGGTGAGCTGATCCACGGGAATCGGCGCTTCGGACTCTCCCACCTCGCGCCGGACCGCCTGTTCCAATTCGACCAACCGAGCTTTGGCCTCCTTGGCCTTGAGCAGTTTTTGATCGCGCTTCAGGTCGTCCATCGTCGCCTGCACCGCGGCGCGGGCTCGTTGAAACTCCTGCGACAATTTTTTCTTCAACCCCTGTCGCTCATCCTGTTCGGATTCTTGGAGGAACGTCAGCAACTCCTGCGCCTCGCGAGAGGACTGTTCCGCGGCCTGCCTGGCCACCGTGGCCCTCGTCAGGTCGTCGTTCAGTCGTCGTTGTTTGTCCTGCAGATCACTCAGCAGCGTCTCCAGCACACGGTTGTCTCCCTGCAGCCGAGCACGGGCATCCTCCAAGAGGGACTGATCCATCCCGAGACGCCCTGCTATTTCAATGGCGGCCGAGCCGCCTGGTTGCCCCTGAATCAGGCGATAGGTCGGCGAAAGGGTATCAAGATTAAATTCGACGCTCGCATTGGCGAAGCCCGGCCTGTCCTGGGCCAGGCCTTTCAACAAGCTGTAATGGGTGGTGGCCACGACTTTCACCCCCGCCGCCGCCAGCCGGCATAACAACGCACTTGCGAGCGCCGCGCCCTCTGCCGGATCGGTGGACGTCACCGGTTCATCGAGCAAAACCAGGGCTCGACCTGGAGGCGGCGGCACGCTGTCGAGGCCGAGCCCCGCTCCAGCCGACACCTCATTCAGTAACTGCACCATTTGGGTGATGTGGGCTGAAAAACTGGAGAGATCCCGCGCCAGATCCTGTGCATCGCCGATGTCCGCGTACACCGATGGGAAAATCGCCATCTCTGACTCAGGGGAGCAAGGAAGATGCAGGCCGCAACGGACCATCAGAGAGAACAGTCCCAGCAACTTCAAGATGACGGTTTTCCCACCCGTGTTGGGGCCTGAAATGATGAGCACCCGCACCGTTTCATCGAACGCGAGATCATTCGGCACCACCTGGTCCTTGCTCACCACCAGGAATGGGTGCCGCGCCTGCGTGAGGAGAATGCGTCCCTGGTCATTGAGGCGCGGTGGAGAGGCCTGCAGACGTTGACTCAGAGCAGCCTTTGCCGAAATGGCGTCCAATCGACCGAGCAGGGCCACACTTCCGGCGAGGGCCGGTTGGTGAGGAGCTACAAGCGCCGACAATTCTCGCAAAATTCTGCGCACCTCGCGTTCGACATCCAGGTCCACCACCTTGATGGAGTTATTGAGGTCCACGAGTTCCCGCGGCTCTAAAAACAGCGTGGCTCCGCTGGACGATACGTCATGCACGATGCCGGGCATCCGTCCCTGCATCTCGGCCTTGATCGGGACCACATAACGCCCCTCACGTTGCGCAAAATAACGTTCCTGCAACACTTCTTCATACCGCCGCGAATGCAGGATTTGTTCGAGCCGGTGCCGCATCTGTTGTTTGAAATCAGTGGCCCGCTGGATCAACCGATGTAATTCCGGGCTGGCCGATTCGCGTATGGACCCATCGGGATCGATGGCACCGTTCAGCGCGACAGTCAGCCGGCGGTAGTCCAGCACCGGTCCCAGCTGATCGGCCATCGCGCTGACCGTCGGGGCGTCGGCCTGGTGCCGCAGAAGGTATCGTTGCACGTCCACGATCAATTCCAACACCAGCGCGATGTCCCGCAGCTCGTGCGCCTCCAGACAGGCGCCTTTCGCCACTCGCCCCAGCCACTCCGTCACATTGGGAAATCGCAGAATGGGAAAGGGGTCGATGCCAGCACGCAGGCGCAGCATGTCGGACGTTTCCTCCTGCCGGACGCGGGCTTGCGCCACGTCCCGCGCCAATTCCATGGACCGGCATTGCTCCGCGCCGATTGTCGACTGGGCATGGGCGGCTACCAGGTCCAACAGCTTGGCCCATTCCAAGACCTTACACGCCTCGGACTGCAGCTTTTCAGATTGCATCACGCTCCGACCGCCGGTTGATGTTCAAAAAAACCAGACTCTACCCGACCACCGGAGCCCAGGCAAGGCAGGTCGGCAGTCTCAGGAATCGCGAGGAGCCTGCTGCCGATATCCAGCGCCATTTCCTCTTTTGGTAGGCTTGACACGCAGAAAGTCGGTCAGTACTATCGCCCCAGACTTACTCTGTTCAACCCGTTTAATTCTTGAGGATTTAGCCCCATGACCACACGCATCGGCATCAATGGATTCGGACGCATCGGCCGCAACGTTCTTCGTGCTTCCCTGGGAGATCCCAGCCTTGAATTTGTCGCCATCAACGATCTCACCGATGCCAAGACATTGGCCTATTTGCTCAAGTATGACTCGGTTCATGGGACACTGCAGGCCTCTGTCGAGGCTAAGGACGACCAGCTCATCATTGACGGCCGCGCCATCAAGGTCCTGGCGGTTCGGGATCCAAAAGAACTGCCCTGGAAAGCGCTCGGAGTCGAGATCGTCGTCGAATCGACCGGCCATTTTACCGATCGAGAAGGCGCTGGAAAACACCTGTCGGCCGGAGCCAAAACCGTCATCATCTCCGCCCCGGCGAAAGACCCCGATGCCACGGTGGTCCTCGGAGTCAATGAAGGGGTTTTCGACGCCAAGTCTCACCATATCGTTTCCAACGCCTCCTGCACGACGAACTGCCTGGCTCCGGTGGCAAAGGTCTTGCTGGAAAACTTCGGCATTAAACATGGCGTCATGACGACGATCCACTCCTATACGAACGACCAGCAATTGCTGGACCTGCCGCACAAGGATCTGCGCCGGGCACGCGCGGCGGGCATGTCGATGATTCCGACCAGCACCGGCGCTGCCAAGGCCCTCCATCTTGTGATTCCACAATTGAAAGGCAAACTGGACGGACTGGCCATTCGCGTTCCCACGCCGAACGTGTCGCTGGTGGACCTCACCGTTGAAACTGAAAAGGATTGTGATGTGGTGGGGGTCAATGCCGCGTTCAAAAAAGCCGCCGAGGGCCCCATGAAGAATGTGTTGGCCTATTCGGAAGCCCCCATCGTCTCGATCGATCTCAAGGACGATCCACACTCCGCGATTGTCGATGCTCCCTTAACCGCAGTGATCGACAAACGACTCGTCAAGGTGACCGCCTGGTACGACAACGAGTGGGGCTATTCCTGCCGCGTGCGGGACCTGATCAAATACATCGTCGCCAAAGGGGCGTAACGTGCATAGCGCACGACACGCTTTTCTGATGTGCAGCACCGGCCGGGGCTGTCCACGACCGGCATGGTACGCACCAGATGAGGACTGAGGATCTGCCATGAATATTCGCAAACGAATTATCGAGGATGTGCAGCTTCGAGGGAAGCGCGTGATTATTCGCGCCGACTACAACGTTCCCCTCGATGATTCCTTGCAGATTACCGACGACACCAGAATTCGATCGACCCTCCCTACCATCAACCGGGCCGTCGATGAGGGAGCCAAGGTTATCCTCTGCTCACACCTCGGCCGCCCGAAGGGAAAATTCGATCCGAAATTCAGCCTGGCTCCGGTTGCCAAGCGCCTCCAGCGCCTACTCGGCAAGGAAGTGATTTTTGCGCCGGACTGCATTGGTTCCGCCGTTGAAGGGCTCGTGGCCAAGATGCAGCCTGGCGATGTCATGTTATTGGAAAACCTCCGCTTTCATCCCGAGGAGGAGAAGAACGACGAAGGATTTTCCAAAGCGCTGGCGGCACTCGCCGACGTCTATATCAATGACGCCTTCGGTGCCGCCCATCGGGCCCATGCCTCCACGGTCGGCATCACCAAATATATTCCAGAAGCGGCAGCCGGGTATCTGCTCAAGAAGGAAATCGAATACCTGGAAGGAGCCGTCGAGAACCCGGTACGACCGTTTGTGGCCATCTTAGGGGGCGCCAAGGTATCCGGGAAAATCGGTGTGATCGAAAATCTGGGGAAGAAGGTCGACAAGGTCATTATCGGCGGAGGCATGGCGTTCACCTTCCTGAAAGCCATGGGCCTTGAGATCGGCCAGTCACTGGTTGAAAACGATATGCTCGATTTCGCCAAGGGAGTGCAGGACCACGCCTTTGCCAGCGGCGTCAAATTTTATCTTCCCGTGGACTGCGTCGTCGCAGCCAGCCGGGAGCCGGGGGCCGAAACGAAAATCGTTCCGGTTCAGGAGATTCCCAAGGGATGGTATGGACTGGACATCGGTCCCGCGTCCGTAAAATTGTTCTCCGAAGCAGTCCAGGATGCCAAAACCATTCTGTGGAATGGTCCCATGGGCATGTTCGAAGTAGACGCCTTCGCGAGAGGCACCCTTGCCATGGCCCATTCCGTCGCAAACGCCTACGCGCTGACCATTGTCGGAGGAGGCGAAACGGCCCTTGCCATTCACCGCGCCGGAGAATCCGAAAGCATTTCGTTCATCTCTACCGGTGGTGGTGCCGCGCTGGAGCTGCTTGAGGGAAAAACCCTCCCGGGACTTGCCGCACTGCCCAATCGTGCAGCGTAACGACAATCTCCGCTATTCCCACCTGTGTGAGGCTTTGTGAGAACCCGCTTCATCATCGGCAACTGGAAAATGAACAAGACCGGAACCGAAGCCGGGGCGTTCGTTCGCCGTCTCACAGAGGAACTGCCTGCGCTTGACGGAATCCAGGTCGGTTTTGCGCCGCCGTTTACCGCGCTGCATGCGGCCCGTGAGGCACTCGGTCCCACACCGGTCTATCTCCTCGGTGCCCAAGATCTTTACTGGAAAGATAAGGGCGCCTTCACAGGTGAGGTGTCGGGAAACATGCTCAAGGAGCTTGGCTGTCAATTTGTTCTGGTCGGCCATTCTGAACGCCGACAATATTTCGGAGAACAAGACGGCTGGACGAACAAAAAGGTCCTGGCTGCCCTGCGGAACGGACTTCAACCGGTTCTTTGTGTCGGCGAAACGCTTCAGGATCGGGATACCGATCAGACCGATCAAGTCATCCGACGACAGCTTCGCGCCGGACTGGCCGGCATTGAGGGAACGCATCTCGACACCATGATCATCGCCTACGAACCGGTATGGGCTATCGGAACGGGGCGTGCCGCTTCGCCGGACCAGGCGGTGCCGGTTCATCGACTGATCCGCCAAACCCTGAACGAATTGAGCGGATCCGAGGCAGGGCGGCGAGTCCGCATCCTGTACGGAGGAAGCGTCACACCGCACAATATTGCCGACTTCTTGGCCTCTGAAGAAATCGACGGCGCATTGGTCGGCGGGGCTTGTTTAGATCCGGTCTCTTTTGCTACACTCGCCAAAGTCGCTGTCGGATCCAAACCTACCACGGCTTAAAGACTCAACATGTACACACTGCTGATCATCATTCATGTCATCGTCTGCCTGCTCATGATTGGAGCCATTCTGCTGCAATCCGGGAAAGGCGCTGAAATCGGAGCGGCCTTCGGCGGCTCCAGCCAAACCGTGTTCGGCAGCCGAGGGCCGGCGAACTTCCTGAGCAAATTCACTGTCATCACCGCGTTTGTTTTCATGTTCACGTCATTGACCCTGGCTATTATTGCGAAGGACCGAAATTTTTCTTCGACGGTCATTGACCTGAATAAGAAACCTGCCGCAACAACTCCCAGCGCCACACCGTCGGAAACCGCCACGCCGCCGGCCAAGGACTCGCATTCTTCCGGCGAAGGTTCCCACTAAGCCTTTCGGTTCCATCTGCTTCCGAATCAACTCAAGCCACTCAGTCAGCTCGAGACGCTCCCTATGCGGAGTGATGCTCTGCGGCTACTCGCCGCGAGATTGCGCTGGCCACAGAATGGAAGAGAGGTAGAACTAGGGAATGCGTGAGAGCGGTTGTCGGCCACACCTCATCGAGGCGCCGAATGTCCCGATCGAGAGGTAGAGCGAGGTTTGCAGGTGGCCTGCTAGACGGGAGTCAGCCATTGCCGGTGAGCAGCATCGGTTCCGCGCACGACATCAAAAAACGCCTTCTGTAAGGTCTGCGTGATCGGTCCCGGCTTTCCGCTTCCGATGCGCCGTTGATCAATTTCCGTCACTGGCGTGAGTTCCGCTGCGGTCCCCGTCACAAACACTTCCTCCGCCACATACATCTCATCACGGGTGAATCGCTCCTCGACCACAGGAATGTTGCGCTCTTTCGCCAATTGCATGATGGAATTGCGCGTGATCCCTTCCAGAATCGAGGTTAACGGAGTCGTCTTCAACACACCACGACGCACGATGAAGACATTCTCGCCCGTCCCCTCAGCCACATATCCCTCGGGGTCGAGCATGATGGCTTCATCGTACCCATCGGCTTTCACTTCCCGCTTGGCAAGGATAGAATTCACGTAATAACCGGAAATTTTCCCGCGGGTCATGGATACATTCACATGGTGCCGCGTAAATGAGGAGACTCTGGCGCGAATCCCCTTCAGGAGCGCCTCATCCCCCAGGTAGGTCCCCCATTTCCACGCGGCGATGCTCACCTTGATTGGATTCTCACCGGGATACAGCCCCATGGCGCCGTACCCGATGTAGACGAGCGGGCGGATGTAACAAGCTTCTAACCGGTTCACCCTGACGGTCTCGACAATGGCGTCGGTGATTTGCTTTCGGTCGTAGGGCATCTCGATCATGCCGATGTGCGCCGACTCGAACAGCCGATCCACATGCTCAGGCAGCCTGAAAATAGCCGACCCATTGGTGCCCTTATAGCACCGGATTCCCTCGAACGCCGCCAATCCGTAATGCAGTGAGTGCGTGAGGACATGAACCTGCGCATCGGCCCACGCCACAAACTTCCCATCCATCCATATTTTTTCGCTGGTTTGTAACATGCGCGGGATATTACCAGCGGCTCGCGATGAGCGTCAAGACAGCAGCTGCGCCACACGCCGACCTGCAGTATGGTTGAATTCCTGCGTCCGCCGGCACTCCTTCTTGCGGCTCTGCCCGTACCCCTTCACCCAGCACAACACTAATTCTTGACACTCTCTTCGAGGCTATGATAAACACCCACGTTCTGCTGACGAGGAGAAAGACGCACATGTACGCTATTATCGAGACAGGCGGAAAACAGTACCGAGTGGAAACAGGGACCGTACTCCAGGTGGAGTCACTCCCGGGCGATGTCGGCCATTCTGTGCAGATCGACAAGGTTCGATTGCTGAATGGCGACAATGGATTGGTGGTCGGCCAGCCGGTCGTGGCCGGTGCCCGAGTCACGGCGGAAATCATCCGCCAGGGACGCACCAGATCAATCACGGTCTTCAAGAAGCAGCGCCGCAAGAATTATCGCCGAACCAGGGGCCACCGGCAGGGCTTTACGCAGCTGCGGGTCACTGAGATCGCAACGAAGTAACGACTCGAAGGGGAGTTTGCCATGGCAACAAATAAAGGCGGCGGTTCGACAAGAAATGGCCGTGACAGTAACCCGCAATACCTCGGCGTCAAAGCCTACGGCGGAGAGACCATCAAGGCTGGTTCCATCATTGTGCGTCAGCGCGGGACGAAGTTTTTCCCGGGCTTTAACGTGGGCCTTGGTCGTGACCACACCCTCTATGCCTACGTAGCCGGTGTCGTCAAGTTCGAAGGTGGCCGTGGCCGACAGAAGGTCAGCGTCTATCCGGTTACGGCGAAGGCCTGATCCTTCCTCGTGCTTAGCACGTGTTCCGCGGAACACGTGCCCTTCGCTCACGCAGCATCCCCCATGAGCCGGCGAATACGCTATACTGTGCTTTTTGAATAAATGACGCCGGGTGGGGGCTCGCTGCAATGTCTACATTTGTCGATCAAGTCCAAATCCTTGTAAAAGCAGGGCACGGCGGCAACGGGGCCTGCAGCTTTCGTCGCGAAAAGTTTGTTCCGCGCGGCGGCCCTGATGGCGGGGACGGCGGGGACGGCGGCAGCGTCATTGTCGAGGCCACGACTCGACTTAGCACCCTACTGGATCTTCGGTACCAAAAACATTACGAGGCGGAAAAGGGCGAGGTCGGCGGCGGCAGCAACTGCCATGGTCGCCGCGGCGCCGATGTGCGCATTCCTGTCCCGGTCGGCACCATCGTGGTCGACGAGAATACCCAGGAACTCCTGGCTGACCTGACCGTGGATGGCGAGAGCTGCGTGATTGCCAAGGGAGGACTTGGAGGCCGCGGCAACTCGCGATTCGCCACCTCAACCAACCGCGTCCCGACTCAGTTTGAACCGGGCACGCCAGGTGAGGAACGACTCCTTCGCCTCGACCTGAAACTCCTGGCTGACGTGGGATTGGTCGGGTACCCTAACGCCGGAAAATCGACGTTGATCGCCGCCGTCTCTGCGGCACGCCCCAAGATTGCCGACTATCCTTTTACAACCCTCACACCCAACCTGGGTGTCGTACGATCGACCGGCGAACATAGCTTCGTGATTGCAGACATCCCCGGATTGATCGAAGGCGCCCACGAAGGCAAAGGCCTCGGCTTTCAGTTCCTCCGGCACATCGAACGCACCAGCCTCTTGATTCATGTGATCGATATTTCAGATTGGGCCACTGAGGATCCGGTCGCAAGCCTCAAGGTCATGCGCCATGAACTGACTGCTTATGATGAGGCGCTCGCCGCGCGCCCATTTGCCGTGGTGGCCACAAAACTCGACATCAAAGGCGAAGGGGAGCGGCTCGAACAGCTGCGGAAGTACTGCCAGCGGCGCAAGATTCCATTTTTCGCCATTTCGGCTGCCACGCGAGAAGGGCTGGACGAGTGCATACGGTACATGGGCCAGCAGGTGGAACTGCTCCGGAAAACCCCGTGCGAGACGAACTCCTAAAGCAAGCCAGACGCGTGGTCATCAAGATCGGAAGCAGTCTGGTCGCGTCACGCGAATCCGGCCTGAGCACCGAACGCATCGAGCGACTCGCCACCGAAATTGCGCAGGTGCGCGCCCAGGGACGCGAAGTGCTTGTGGTCTCGTCCGGCGCGGTCGTCTCCGGCATCAAAAAGCTGGAGTTACGCGAGTACCCCAAAAGCTTGCCAGTCAAACAGGCTGCGGCCGCAGTCGGCCAGAGCCTCCTGATGTGGGCCTACGAGAAGGCCTTCGAGCGCCTCTCGCTACGGGTCGCACAAGTGCTGTTGACTCATGAAGACCTGGCGGATCGCCGACGGTTTCTGAACGCCCGCCACACCCTCACCACGCTGATCAAATTCGGCGTTGTCCCCATCATTAACGAGAACGATACCGTCGCGGTCGAAGAAATCCGTGTGGGAGATAATGATACGCTGGCAGCCCAGGTCGCCCACCTCGTGGACGCCGACCTGCTGATCATCCTCTCGGACGTGGACGGACTGTTCACCGCCGATCCCCGTAAAGATTCACAGGCCACCCTGATTCCGCTGATTCAGGAGATTACGGAAGACATCGAGCAACGTGCCGGCATGTCCTCCACCTTTGAAGGCACAGGCGGCATGGCGACGAAGGTCCGCGCCGCCAAGAAAGTGGGCGAATACGGTGTGGCGACCTTGATCCTGAATGGGACCCGTGCAGGCCTGCTTCCAGAGGTGCTGTCCGGACAACCAGGCGGCAGCCTGTTTCTCGGCCGCGAACGGCGCATGAACAGCCGAAAACATTGGATTGCGTTCACGTTGCGCCCCCGTGGCCACGTGCAATTGGACCAAGGTGCCGTTGAGGCGCTGGTGCGAAACGGCAAAAGCCTGCTGGCCTCAGGTATCCGTGATATCACCGGCCACTTCGAAGCGGGCGACCCGGTCACCTGCGCCGGACCTGACGGCAAAGAATGCGCCAAAGGCCTGGTCAATTTTTCCTCCACGGTTCTGACCCGTATCAAAGGCCTCAAAACCGCCGACATCCAAAAAATCCCTGGTCTCCAGGAGTACGAAGAGGTCATTCACCGGGACAACCTGGTGATCCTGTAACGGCCGTATCCAGCCCCGCCAAGTCAGGCGTCGGCCCGCTGGAAGGCTGTCCGTCCGTGACGTGCCACATTCGCGATTGAGATGGAGCCCGCATGCGTCTGGGTCTCTTGGGCGGCAGTTTTAATCCGATTCACCGGTGCCATCTTTCGATTGCGGAGTCGGCGCGGCGCCTCCTGCATCTGGATCGGGTGCTGTTCATCCCGACCGGAGACCCTCCGCACAAACAACCGGGCACCCTGGCTCCCGCACGCCATCGTTACCAGATGGTTAAACTGGCGATCCAAGATCAGCCCGCGTTCGCCCTCACGGACATTGAAATCCGCCGCACCGGCAAATCCTATTCGATCGACACGGTCCGTGCGCTGCAACAGGAATACGGGCCGAATACCGCGATCTTTTTCATCATTGGCCTGGATGCGTTTCTGGACCTTCCCTCCTGGAAGGAAGCGGAATGCCTGCTCACCCTCTGCCATTTCGTGGTCATTTCAAGGCCCTCCACAACGTTTCTGGCCGTGGCATCCATGCCTCTTTTTCCCGAAGTCCCCAAAGCAGAACTGCTAGAGCTGGATGCAGCGCGGCTGGAGCGAGCGGATGTCCCTCTGAGAAACGGTCGGTCGCTGACATTCTTGAGACTGCCACCCTGTGAAAGCTCTGCCTCAGACATCAGAACACGCGTCTCCGATGGCCGACCTCTGGCAAATCTGTTGCCCCCCCTGGTCGAATCCTATATACTTCGCGAGGGGTTATACATGGAGGACAGTGAGCGTATCTGAAACAAAGGCCAAAGCTCTCGCGGTGGCTGCCGCTATTCTGGACAAGAAGGCCGCCGATGTCCTGATCCTGCACATCGCCAAACTGACCTCCATCGCCGACTATTTGGTCATCGGCTCCGGAGAGTCGGAACGTCAGGCACGGGCGATCGCAGACCATGTGAGCGACGTCCTCAAGGCCCAGGGGCACCCGCCGCTCAGCATCGAAGGGGCGTCGTCAGCCAAGTGGGTCGTCATGGACTTTGGTGACGTCATCGTCCACATTTTTCAGAAGGATATTCGCGAACACTACGCACTCGAGCGACTGTGGGGCGACGCAGGACAGGTCAAACTGCCGGAAGAGCGAGCCGTAAAGGCACTCGCACCGGCACGAACGAAGGCCCGACCCGCTCGCTCCCGGAAACGGGTCTAGCATGTTTCGGCTCCTCTCCACGATCTTCCTCGTCAGTGTCGGCATCTTTCTCTACAGCTATTTCCGCGAACTGAACCCCGGCACGATTACGGTCCGGACCAGCCCGGATGCTCTTTTTGAACTCAGCCCGGTCTCCCTGGTGTTGTTTTCCATGGCCTTGGGCGCCACGCTGGTCGCCCTCATCGTGACGATCAAGGAAACCTCGCACGTCTTCATGAATTGGCGCACCAATCGCCTCGTGCGACGCAAAGAGAAGGTTGACGCGCTCCACCGTGATGGCACGCATGCCTTCATGTCCAAACGAACAGCCGATGCCGTAAGCCTGTTTGAGCGCGCTCTGGTCATCGATCCCAATCGCACCGATTCGTTGCTGTGGCTCGGAAATATCTACCGCTCTGAAAGCAATTTCACGGAAGCCATCCGACTCCACCAGCAGGCGTACCGCATCGAAGAACGGAATGTGGAGGTGCTGCTCGAATTGGCCAAGGACCTGGAAGGCGCCCGGCGTTATGAAGAGGCGCTTCAGACCCTGCAGAATATTCTCCGCATCGAGCCGGATAACTTGATGGCCTTGATCCGCAAACGTGATTTGCAAATCAGACTCGAAAAATGGAGCGACGCGCTCGAAATCCAACACCGGTTGGTCAAAGCGAACCTCGCCGAAAGCGAGCGCCGGGCCGAAGCCAATCTCCTGCTGGGCTGTATGTATGAAGTCGGCCGGCAACTGCTGGAGCGGGGACACCCGGACAAGGCCAGACGGTATTTCAGAGGCGCGATCAAGAAAGATCGGACGTTCTTGCCGGCCTATATCGGCATTGGGGAAATCCTGGTCCGTGAGGGAAAAATCAAGAACGCGGTTGAAATCCTCAAGAAGATTTATGCCAAGACGCGAAGCGTCATTATCCTCCATCGCCTGGAGGAACTGTTTCTGGAACTCGGCGAACCCGACGAGATCATCCGCGTCTACCAGGAAGCCCTCCAGCAGGACCCGCACAATGCCGTGATTCAATTCTACCTTGGTAAGTTGTATTACCGGCTCGAAATGGTGGATGAGGCCTACGACGTGCTTTCAACCCTGGACGGGACGCAGGAACAGCTCGTCGATTATCATAAGATCATGGCCAACCTGTACCTTCGGAAACAACACATGGACGAGGCGGTGGGCGAACTCAAGAAGGCCCTGGGGTTCAAGAAACGCGTGGTCGTGCCCTACCAATGCACCCAATGCCACCATGAGTTGGCCGAATGGTCAGGCCGATGCCGGCGGTGCGGCCGCTGGAATACCTACGTCGCCCTTCCCTGGAGAGACAGCAGCAAGCCCGGTGCCGATCAAGACGGGCAGACTGCACGAATCCCTGCCGTCCCCTACCAAGGCATTGCATCTCCGTTTGAAACCGTGTAGGGTTTCCACCGCCCTTTTTTCTTTTCACAAACAGGACCTCCGTTCACGGATTCATTGATCGTGAGGCAAGGTCCCGTTTGTCTTTTCGAGGAGTAGCGTGCATGACTGACTTCACGATCCTGGCCGACAAGGCCTTGCGGGACGAATTGCTCACCCGAGAGGAATGCCTCGCCGTATTGCACACACCGGACGCCCGGTTGCTCGAACTTCTGCAGGCAGCCTTTACGGTCCGTGAACGGTATTTCGGCAAGACGGTTCGCCTGCAAATGCTCCTGAACGCCAAGAGCGGCGCCTGCCAGGAAGACTGCGGCTACTGCTCGCAATCCTCGGTTTCAACGGCCCCCATCGAACGATATGGCCTGCTGCCGCAAGATCAAATGATCACCGGCGCGCGCCGTGCGGCGGCCGCCAAAGCCCAGCGGTACTGTATCGTCATCAGCGGACGCAGCCCGCTGGATCGGGAAATAGCCGATATCGCCTCGGCCGTCCGGTCCATCAAGCAGGAAGTCCCGATCCAGATCTGCTGTTCCTTGGGACTACTCAACGAACACCAGGCGAAAGACCTCAAAGCCGCCGGCGTTGACCGAATCAATCACAACCTGAATACGAGCGAAGCCTATCACGCTGAAATCTGTAGCACTCACACCTTTCAAGACCGGCTGGCTACGATTCGCCATGCCAGGACCGCCGGACTGGAGATCTGCTCAGGCGGCATTGTCGGTATGGGAGAGGGTGATGAGGACTTGATCGATCTGGCCCTCGCCCTTCGGGAAGTTAAACCGGATTCGATTCCGCTCAACATGCTACATCCGGCCTCCGGCACTCCGCTGGAGCATTGCACCCCCCTGACACCGCAGCGCTGCCTGAAAGCGCTCTGCCTCTTCCGCTTCCTTCACCCCCGGACGGAGCTTCGCATCGCCGGAGGACGAGAGCACAATTTACGCAGCCTGCAGCCGCTCGCACTCTATCCGGCTGATTCAGTCTTTGTGAACGGCTACCTCACCACGCCGGGACAACCGGCCGCAGAGGTCTGGCGCATGATCGAAGACCTGGGATTCGACATTCAAGTGGACACGCTCCCGACCACGCAAGGCCAAGCTCCAGCCGCTGAACCGGCTGTTGGCCTTCATTCATAACGTAGCCCCTCGACCAAGGGTTGCCTGGCGGCCCAGCGGGCCGGCCAGAACCCGGCGAGGAGCGATGCCACCATCGCCAAGGAGGCAACCTCCGCCATCAGGCCGAATGGCCAGGAGATCTGGATCGTCCAACCGAATGACTGCCGGTTGATCACCCGGATCAAAATGAGCGCGAGGGCGCACCCCCCGACTAATCCCATCGCTGTTCCCAGCAATCCCAGATATCCGGCTTCCCAGAGAATTAATGCCGTCACCTGCCCCCGGCTGCTGCCCAACGCCTGCAAGGTAGCCAATTCGCGGCGCCGCTCGACCACCGACGTGACCAACGTGTTGATGATCCCCAACGTTGCGATGATTACAGCGATGGCCTCCAGCACATAGGTCAAGGTAAACGTCCGGTCAAAAATTCGAAGAATCTCTTGGCGCAACTCTGCATTGCTCAACAGGGTCGGCATGAGATTTCCGCCCGAGGCCTCAGCAAGCGTCTCTAGAATAGCCGTTCTGGCCTTTCCCATATCAGCGCCGGATTCGATATAGACAGGGAAGACGGTCACCCCCTCATCCTTCCACCATTGCTGATATAAGGAACGGTCAATGACGATCTTGCCCCCGTCGGTCGCATAATCATAAAAGACTCCCAATACTTCCAAGGACTGCTCGCCCTTCGGGGTCACAATGGACAAGCGGCTCCCTTTGCCGACCTCCAAATGATTCGCGACCACCTCCGAAAGAATCGCGCCTTCCCCGGCCGCGGCACGAGCCAGGATTGCCGCAGACTCTCCGTCAACGAAGAGATATCGGCTTCGAGCCGCATGAAGCGCGAGATCTCTCGACACTAGCGCCACCGTCCGGCCCTGCAGATCGATCCGCACGTCACGATACGTGTCCACCGCCGACACGAGGGGTGAACGTGCCAACTGGGCTCGCAAGGTGCCGGGAAGCACCGGACTTGACGTCCCGCTGCGCAATCCGTGTGGCCACCCGGCTGGGGCGACAATAAAATCGGCCATGACGGTCTGGTCGATCCAAATTTCAACCGTGTCGCGAAAGCTCCGAATCATCACTAGCACTCCAACCATAATTGCGACGCCCACGAGAAAGGCAGACACCGTCACCGCATTTCTCCCCATCCCTCTGCTGGTCTGTTCACGGGCGATATGCCGGATAGCGCCTCCCAATGTGGGTGCCTGGGACAGGACGGTTAACTCCCGCGTGCGACACAGGCGTTGCATCAGACTGGGAACAAGGCAGGACAATCCTGCGAGAAGACAAAAGGTCGCCAAGTACCCGAAGACCGGCACGCCACCGACCGGGCCGGCAAATGCGCATCCCAGGGCAGTGAGTAACAGCGCTCCTCCCGCCAGGCCCAACGAAGCCGCGCGGACGCCCTGAGCGACATCGTATTCACCAGGTGCCAGCGCAGCGACCACCACAGTGCGTCCGGCATCGACACTCGGACCGAGAGCGCCCACAACAGAAACCCCACTCCCGATCAATACCGCCTCGATCAACAGCCGGCCAGATCCGGGAGGAAAACCGACGGGTCCTGTTGCATGAGACAGCGGGGTATAGAGATCATGAATCGTTCGACCGACCAGAGCGACCAGCACATCCCCCAGCAACAGACCAAGCAGACCCCCTAGCAGCCCGCCCACCACACCGAACACCCCGGCTTCCGCCAGAAACAGACCGACGACCATCGGCTCCGACATGCCGATCGCGCGCAAAATCCCCACTTCCCGCCGTCGCTGCGCTACCGTAAAGGATACGGTGTTGTAGATCAGGAAGATCCCGACGAGGAGGCCCACCATACTCAATACCGAAAGATTGAGTTGAAAGGCACCGACCATCGACTCGACTTGCTGGCTTCGCTGGATCGGACGACGCACGGTGATTGCCGGAGGCAACACCCGCCCAATCGCTTCCCTGACCTGCTCGACAGAGGAAGCCGACGAGGTGACAATGTCGATACGATCGAGACGACCGATCAGTCCGAAGGTCCGCTGAACCGCCGCAATATCCATCACCGCCATGCGGTCCCATGGAGAAGGCGCACCCGGACGATGGCCCATTATGCCGATAATAGAAACAGATACGTGCTGATCACCACTCTGGAGCGCCAAGTGAGCCCTCGGCGCGAGGCCCAGCTCCGAGGCAAGAGCCTCCCCCACCAGCAGGCCATTATTCGCCAGGAGGTCGTCCAGCGCGACTGGCGTACCTCTCCGCGCCCCCGCATCAGATGGAGGAAGGACACGCCCCCCCTCGGCGCTCAACTCCTCCAACAGGTCCAGACCAAGGATGGAAAATGACTGCCCAGGGGTCATACCCTCCGCGACTCGCACGCCAACATCCAGTACCGGCCTGGCCGACACGATGCCGGGAACCGCCCGCACCGTGGTGATCAGCCGCTCATCCAAACCGGTTTCTCCGCCCGACACTTCGAGCGTCACCGGGCCGGCAACCGTCAAGACAGACTCCTCAAATGAACGCAGGACCTCCACGTTGGCCGTTTGCACGGCGATGGTGGCCGCGACTCCAAGGCCGACGCCGAACATCGTCAACGCTGTCCGACCCGGATGAGTGGACAAATGTGTCCACCCCAAGTGCGCACAGACCTTGAATAAAGCGGAGTGAATCAACGACATCCGTACGCTCGCTCGTCCGACAGTCCAGTAATTGTTTTTACAGATTTACCCAGGTATGCTAAGATTACGTTCAGTAGAATTTGGGGTACATAATCTTTATGGCACTACGCAAACGACCTCAACCCAAAAAATCCTCGAAGGCCACCAAAGCTGCTCCCGCAGCGAAGAAACGAAAGCCCGTGAAGTTGTCCAAGGCAGTGCCGGCGCGCGCCAAACGCTCCGACGGTCTGACTCCCCGACAAAAAGAAATTCTCAAACTAGTGTCGCAAGGGAACACCAACCGCGATATCGCCCGCCGTCTGGATATCAGCGTTCGCACGGTTGAGGTGCATCGATTTAACCTGATGCGGCGATTGAAGGTCCGCAACGTGGCGCAACTGCTTCGCCAGGCGCTGCAGCAGGGTTTCCTTCCCAAGAACTTTGCTTTCAGATAGGCAGACTGACCAGCTGGTGGCGCGGAGATCCCGCGCCACACCTCACAACTCCTTCAACCGGCCCCGATAGTCCTCGACCAGTCGTCCCCCGCGGGACGAGAGCTCGGCCTCCAATTCACGCTCCATTCGTTCGAACACCCCGACGCCTTCTTCGACCAATACCGTGCCCACCTGAACAGCTGACGCCCCGCAGAGGACATGTTCAAACGCATCGATTCCCTGCACGACTCCGCCGGTCCCGATGATCGGAATGCGCCCGGCGAGCAGCTTCCAAAATGCCCGCACATTGGCCAGAGCGACGGGCTTGATCAACGAACCTCCCAAGCCGCCGAACCCTCCCTTTGGTTTAATGACCGGGGTTTCGCGCTTCGGATCAATCACCAGGCCGTTCCCGACGGAATTGATCAAATTCAAGTAGTCCACTCCGCAACGGCCAATTACCTCGGCCATGACCGCATGGTGAGCCGGGTCAAAATATGGCGGCAGCTTGACGCCCATGGGAACCTTAATGAGCGGCCGCACTCGTTTCAGCAGCCGTTCCGAATCGACCGGGTCATAGGCAATTTGCGGCTTGCCTGGGATGTTCGGACAGGACAGGTTCACCTCGATGAGATCAGGGTTCGCCTGATTGATCACACGCGCCATGGTGAGAAAATCGTCTTCGCACAAGCCGGCGATACTGGCGATGACGGGCTTGCCGAACTGCTTGAGTTCGGGAATGAGTTCCGCATAGGCCAGATAGCCGAGATTCGGAAGGCCCATGGAGTTAATCGACCCGCCGGGAAATCCATAATATCGGGGTTCAGGGTTTCCGCTACGCGGCTCTACCGTCATCGATTTGGTCACGATGGCGCCAGCCCGCGAACGTCCCAAGGCCAGCAACTCTTCCCGCGTCATACAGAGCGCCCCGGACGCGTTCATGAAACAGCTCGGAAACTTTACGCCCGCAATGGTCGTGCTGAGATTCATCCCGATCCTTTCTCCGGCAGGAGGCTGACATACTCCGACGGTCGTATTCCGAACGCGCACGCGCCCCTCATAAAACAGGGCTAGGCGGACGAGCGCTGAATTCCCCTCGCTTTTCCCAATCAATGCGTAACACGGTTGACCAAGCGGCCATCACGCATATGCCAGACATAGTCCGCTGCTTCCGCCGCACTCTCGCTGTGCGTTACCAATAACACAGAATGGCCGTACCGTTGTGGCAATGAGCGGAAGAGGCTGACGATATCAGCGCCCTGCTTGGAATCTAGATTTCCCGTCGGCTCGTCCGCCAAGATCAGGCGGGGCCGATGCACGATCGCTCGGGCGATTGCCACCCGCTGCTGCTCTCCACCGGACAACTCACTAGGTCGATGTGAACGGCGCGCCTCCATCCCCACCGCCTGCAAGACCTCATCGATGCGATCCGCGACGGTCCGCCCCTGTTCGCCCTTGAGCAACATCGGCAAGGCTACATTCTCCGCAACCGTGAGACCGGGAATCAAATGAAAGGCCTGAAACACAATTCCAATCAACTCGCGCCGGAGACGGGTCCATTCGGTGGCGCTGGCATCGGTCACAGGCCGGCCCTCGATCATGATCGTCCCCGAGGTGGGCTGATCCAGGCCTCCGATCAAATTGAGCAACGTGCTTTTCCCGCAGCCGCTTGGCCCCACAAACGCGCAGAATTCTCCAGCCTTTACTTCAAGAGTGACGTCCTGTACAGCGCATAGGACCGTTCCGCCACGGCGATATTCTTTCGACAAATTCTGGACGTTCACGAGCGCTTTGGCAGAATCACGCATACCGGTATACCATGACCGTGAGTATCTCGAGATCTTGAGTCATTGCAGGCCGGCCGAGCTGGAGTGAGCCGGTGGAATCGTCCTGATTCAGGCGAAGGGGACCTATATCACACCCCCTTTATAGGCCACAACCTTGACAGGTCTGGAGGCTTCCTTTCACAATCCCGGCAGGGTAGCAGGCTTGATCTCGAACGTAGACGACGAGTACCCGCTAATGATCATGGATATTCTCAGGCAGGCTTCGCGGCTGCTGCTTCCGATGGACTGCACCACCTGTGCACAGCCCCTCACCGGTGATACAGTGCCGTTTTTCTGCCGCCAGTGCTGGGAGTTGATACGACCGTTGCGCGGCCCCTCCTGCCCACGGTGTCATCGCCCGTTCGCTTCACCCTCGGCCACTACCTATAGTCCGACCCATGAGTGCCATGACTGCCGCACTCGCGAACCGCACTACTCTCAGGTGTGGGCCCCCTATGCCTACTGTTCGCCGCTCCAGGATGCCATTGCCCTCTTTAAATATCGAGGAAAGGTGGCGCTGGCTGACGCATTGGGCGCGTTACTCACGAAGGCGCTCCCCGAACGACTGGATCTCGATGTCCTCATGCCGATTCCTCTTCATCCCAACCGACTCCGGCAGCGAGAGTTCAATCAGTCACTCCTCCTCGCTGACCGCATCGGTCCGGCTCTTGGGCTACCGATATCCTATCGAAACTTGATTCGTACCGTCGATACCGACCCGCAGATCTCACTGCCTCGCGCCGCGCGTCTGGAAAACCTCCGAAAGGCGTTCGCCGTACGCGCACCGCAGGAGGTCGCCGGAGCGCGCATTCTCCTCATCGACGACGTGTTCACCACCGGGACCACGGCGAGCGAATGCGCCAGAGTCCTGCGCAAGGCCGGAGCCAACCAGGTCGCCGTCCTTGCCCTGGCGCGTTCGGTAGATGCGGGGATGGTACCGGATACATGGCTGCCTGCATCAACCATCAACCAAGAGCACATCCAGCGAGCCTAATCTATGCCGATCTACGAGTATCGTTGCCGATCATGCGGAACACGCACCACCCGATTGGTTCTCAGCGCGCACGCTGTTCCCCAGCAGACCTGCGCCCATTGCCACAGTACCGACATGGAGCGGCTCCTGTCTCGATTCTCCTCACCCAAGTCGGAGGAAGCGCGACTCGAAGCCTTGTCCGATCCAAGCAATCTGGGAGGACTGGATGAAAACGATCCCCAGAGCATGGCCCGGTTCATGAAGAAAATGGGCCAGGAAATGGGTGAAGACATGGGTGACGACCTCGATGCCGCGATGGAAGACGGTCAATCGTCCCCGCCAGGTATGGACAGCACCGACTTTGATTGACGCACGCTGTCAGAATATTCTCTTGACAGGATTGTCCATGTCTCCTACCATCGGCAGTGAAGGGAAGGAAACCGCTCATGTTTGCCGGTGAACATCTCTGTAAAGTTGATGAAAAGGGACGCTTCCTGATCCCCTCTCCGCTTCGGGAACGATTCCAAGCTGAGGGCAATCAGGTCATGTTCCTGAAGAACACCGAGCAGACGCTCTGGATGTATTCCGCCAAGGAATGGGAACAGGTCCTGGAGCGCACCAGAGCGACGCTGGATGAGGATCAAACCCGCCTGTTCATGCACCATGTGATGGCTCAAGCCGGCTCCTCCGACATTGACAAGGCCGGCCGGGTGCTGATTCCAAGCCGCCTCCGCAAACTCGTCCCGATGGATGAGGATCAGGAACTCGTTCTCGTGGGCATGTATCATCGGCTGGAGATCTGGGGCCCGTCTGAATGGCGACGGTACCTCACTAAAAACGAAGACCGGGCCGAGCAGGACATGGCTAAGATTCAAAATCTTCTATAGGCAGGCCCTTGCGCCGCGTGTCCCGTCCTCGACAATCCCCCATTACCATCCGATCGACGTCCTTTAGGTCCCTGCCACAGCAGGCCATGCCTACGGAACGAGAACTTCTCATCCCGACGCAGTCGACCCCAAACCGCAGAACGCTGCCTTCCCCGCTTCCGACAGGCACCGGTCTGCGCATCACCATCGACTCCATCACGCTCACCTTGCCCGTTCCGCCCAGCGTGAATCACCAGTACGCCACCGTCAACGGGCGCCGGCTGCTCTCCGCCAAAGGCCGTACGTATAAGCACTTCGTGGGGCAACAAATTCTGGTTGCGCTTGCCCAATCGCCTCATCGTGCTACTCTAAGACAGACCTTGCAGCAGGCGCGCCTTTCTCTCTCGATCCATTTTTTCTTCGCCTCCGCGCTGCGACGGGATACGGACGGCGGACTCAAGATCGCACAGGACGCATTATGCGAGGGGCTGGGACTGAACGACAATCGGGTAGTCGAAACACATCTCTATAAGCACCAGGATCGCGACAATCCTCGCATGGAAATCCAGTTGTCGGTGGCGTCCTCGTCGGAGCCTGATCCGCTTTTTCCTGCCTCACTCAAGGCACAGGTCGCGGTGTCCCCCAGTTCGCCATCCGACTATGGGCGAAGCCGATAGGATGGCTGGATGATCCCCGCTTGAATGTCGCCTGCCGGCGACCAGCACACGTTATGGCATACCGACCCATTACAATTGACAAGCTTCGAATCGGCATGCATGTCGCCAAACTCGACGTGGCCTGGTTTCGATCGCCCTTCATGCGTCACTCGTTTTTGATTCGAACCGACGAGCAAATCGAGAAACTGCGCCGCGCAGGAGTCACGCACTTGAGCATCGATCCCGCCCGAGGCCTCGACCTCCAGGACCCAGCACTCCCCTCCCAACACCCGGTCCCTCTCACGCCGCAACAGGCTGCACCTTCGCAGGCAGGGAAGGCACCGGAGATCCGCTCCCTTGCCGCCATGACGCAAGAATTGCTGACTGCCAGGTCCGCGCGCGCCAAACTCGAAGAATCCGTTCATACGGCCTTCTCCCGCATCGCCAAGACCGGTATCGTCGATCCGGAAGAGGCCAGCCACACCGTCCACGCCATTAGCGCCGTGGCTCAGGCGCTCAATACCCATGCGTTGTTCATGGTGTTCAGCCAAGGCCGCGAGGCCAACGCGCCCCTGAGTCAGCACGCGCTCGCCACCTGCAGCTTTTCGATGATCCTCGCCCATGCAGCCGAGTACAATTTGCTGGCTATCCACGAGTTGGCCACGGGCGCGCTCCTTCATGACATCGGCCTCCTGAACGTGCCGCCGGCAATTCTCCAGCGCGTGCACGACACTTCGACTACGCTCTCGGAACAAAACCGCCGGACCTATGAAGCCCACGCGCGCGCAGGCGCCATTCTCTTGGAGCGCCGGGGCGGGTTTACCAAAGCAGTGGAACAAATTGTGGCGGAACATCATGCCTACCTGAACGGCAGCGGCTTTCCCCCGGAAACGGGCGGCGCGTACACCTCGGACATGACCCGGATCGTGATGGTGACGGATCGTTATGATGAATTGTTGACGGGCTTCGGCGGGGCCTCGCCGCTGACTCCGCATCAATCGCTCCAGCGGCTTTATCAGGAAGGACAGGAGGGCCGGTATGAGAGCCGGCTGATCTCACTGTTCGTGAAAGTCATGGGTATCTACCCGGTGTACAGTTACGTCCTGCTGACGACCGGAGAGCGGGCGATCGTATCGGTCATCAATTCAAAAAAACTCCACCAACCCATCGTCACGATCACGCACGATCCTTCTGGAGAACGGTATATCGTCCCGCTCGTCATTGACCTGGGCAACCAGGATGAGCAGGCTCCTGCTCGTGGAGTCCGTTCGGTATTAGGCACGATTCCGGAAGAATTCCAACGAGCCTATCACTGACGGCGGCCCCAACCGTCCGCCCCCTCATCGAGAAGACCGGACAGTTCAAACCAGCCCCTTCGGCGTAGAGACCTATTCGTAGCGGAGTGCTTCGATGGGGTTGAGTCGCGCAGCTTTATTGGCAGGGTAGAGTCCGAAAAACAGACCGACAGCCAGGGAAAACAGAAACGCCGTCAGGATCGCATCCAGTGATATCATGGTCGGCCAGCCTGCAATCACTGTCGTCAGTCGAGCGCCGACGATGCCGACGAGGACACCGATCATGCCGCCGAACAGACTCAGTGTGATGGCTTCGATCAGGAACTGAGTCAGAATATGCATGCGTTTAGCGCCCACGGCCATACGGATGCCGATTTCCTTCGTCCGCTCGGTGACCGACACCAGAAGAATGTTCATGATCCCGATGCCACCCACCAGAAGTGACACGGACGCGATTGCAAACAGCATGACCGTCAAGGTTTGACTCGTACTCTCTTGCACCTTCCCGATATCGACCTGCGTCCTGATCGTAAAATCATCCGCCTGGTCCGGCTCCAGTCGATGCCGGGCCCGTAGCGTCTCGCGAATATGCTCCACGGCCTCAGGCAGGTCGGCGCTCTCTTCGGTGGACGCAAAGAGGGCGCCTACCGAACCGAGAAACTGGCTGCCGAACACCTTCCGTTCCGCCGTTGTGAAAGGAATGAAGATGACGTCATCCTGATCAGTCCCCTGCGCCGATTGCCCTTTCGGGGCCAACACCCCGACCACCTGAAACGGCACATTCTTGATACGAATCGTCGCTCCCATTGCCTCCTCGCCGGGATCAAAGAGGTTTTCCAACGTGGTCTGGCCGATCAACGCCACGCGAGCCGCACTCTCCATATCGGCCTGGGTAAAGGGCCCTCCGCTCATGAACGACCAATCGCGAATCGTGAGATAACTCGGCGACACCCCGTTGACGGGTCCGTTCCAATTACGGTTCCCGTTCACGATTTGCATCACGTCGCGCCTCGCCCA
Source organism: Nitrospira sp. (assembly GCA_024998595.1). Classification (GTDB taxonomy): domain Bacteria; phylum Nitrospirota; class Nitrospiria; order Nitrospirales; family Nitrospiraceae; genus Nitrospira_A. The sequence continues at coordinate 905,153 of JACOEK010000001.1, read as the reverse complement.
TCCGGTGTCGGATAACAGCGGGCTTCGTTTTTTCAAGTCTGCCGCGTCGTTGATCGTCAACGTCACCGCCCCGCCTTGCCCGCCACGGACACCACTGACAGTCGTGGAACCAGGCATGATGACAATGACATTCGTCCCCATGCTCGCCACCTGCGCCTGAACCGCCGCACGGGCGCCCTGCCCGATACTGACCATGGCAATCACCGCCCCCACGCCGATGACGATGCCGAGCATGGTGAGACCGGCCCGCAGCCGGTTCCGGCTCAGGATCCGCAAGGCGGTCATGACGGTGAGGAGCACGAATGCCGACATGGGTGGCCTTAGGTCACAACGGACAGATGGGACGCGCGCCGGACATCCTGCACGATCTGCCCGTCTTTCATAATGAGTTCGCGAGAAGCATACGCGGCAATATCGGGTTCGTGCGTCACGAGAATAATCGTGATGCCGTCCTCCCGGTTCAGATGCTCGAGGATGTCCATAATTTCACGACTTGAGGCGGTATCGAGATTGCCGGTCGGTTCGTCCGCAAATAGGATCGACGGGGCGCCGACCAATGCCCTGGCAATGGCGACGCGCTGTTGTTGTCCACCGGAAAGCTGCGCCGGATAATGCTGTTCCCGTCCGGCCAACCCGACACGCTGTAGCGCGGCGGCCGCCTGCCTCCGTTGTTCCTTGATCGAGACACCGCGATAAAACAACGGCAATTGCGCATTTTCCAAAGCGCTGGTTCTGGGGATGAGGTTGAAGTTCTGAAACACGAACCCGATCTGCCGATTGCGCAGCTCCGCCAATACGTCCGGCTTGGCGGTACTGACATCCAACCCATCCAACTCATAGCGGCCCCTCGTGGGCTGGTCCAGGCAACCAAGCAGGTTCATCAGAGTGGACTTACCCGATCCCGACGTACCCATCACAGCGACAAACTCGCCGCGGTCGATTGTCAGATTGATGCCGCGCAACGCCTGCACATCGACATCACCGATGCGATAAATCTTCCAGAGGTCTTCGCAGACGATCAAGGGAACCACAGTGCCCTCACATGCAGATGTCGCTGGACAGACTCACCAGATGAACGTGCCGCCTTTCCAAGATGAAACCGCGTCATACGATGCGTACGGCTCGCATGAATCACAGACTTGAGTCGGCAACAGGAAGATTGCTGGCCGTTTTTCCAGCAAGGCTACATTCCTCGATCGCGCCGGCCGCCTCGCTGTTGTCCGCCCCCGAAACCCGGTGGAAGTTCTCCGCCCTTGCGCTCGCCTCGTGGAGACTCAATCCCGGTCACGACCTGGTCCCCCTCCTGGATTTCCGCCGCCGTAATTTCGACATACGACCGGTCTGATATGCCCATCTCGACAGCAATACGCTCCAGTTCCCCTGTAGAATCCAGCCTCCACACGCCCCATTGCCGGTCCACCGTTTGAGGAGAAACACTTCCGGCTCCAGTCTTCTTCGATCCGGCCTCTCCCCTCTCTTCTCGAACTGCCTTGGGAGGAACGAAGCGAAGAGCCGCATTCGGCACCTTCAGCACATTCTCGCGCTTGTTGACGACAATAGAGACATTCGCGGTCATACCAGGCTTCAGACGAAACTCAGGATTCTCAAACTCCACCACGACGTCATAGGTCACGACGTTCTGAATATTGATGGGCGCATTGCGAACCTGACGGACCCGCCCCTGAAAGGCTTCTCCCGGATAGGCATCCACCGTAAAGGATGCGGCTTTCCCATCGACAATCCCGCCGATATCGGCTTCGCTGACATTGGTATCCACCTGCATTTTGGTCACATCTTCGGCGATCAAGAACAACATGGGGATAGTGAAGCTGGCCGCGATGCGCTGCCCGACCTCAACGAGGCGCGAAATGACCACTCCGTCGACCGGTGAACGGATCACCGTATACTTCAAATCCAATTCTGCCGCCTGCAGCATGGCTTCCGCCTGCTTGACGGCGGCTTCCGTCACCTTCAATTGCGCGACCGCCCCCTCGGAGGCGGTCAGCGCCACATCGACTTCATTCTGCGAAATAAACTGTTGGCCGATGAGCGACTTAGCTCGATCCAGTTCTCGCCGCCGCTGAGCAAGATCGATCCGCGCCTTTTCCAACGCGGCCTTGGCATTGGCGAGACTGGCGATGGCCTGATCGCGCCGGGCCTGGTAGGGGAAGGGATCAATGCGCGCGACGACTTGATTCGCTTTGACCTTGGAATTGAAATCGGCATGCAGGCTCTCGATCATGCCCGAGACCTGGCTTCCGACCTGGACTGTGGTAATGGGATTGATCGTGCCGGTGGCGGTCACTAGAGAAATGACCGTTCCTCGCTCGATGGGAACCGTGCGATAGCGCACGGGGACCTTCCGCTCGCCGTTGAAAAATACGTACCCGGCGATTGCCAGACCGAGCGCAAGCACCCCGAAGATGATACTGACACGGCGCATGAACAGGCGTCCCTCTTCGCCTCGTACTGCGGGCATTCTAACAGAAAACAATTTGACGATGTCAGGCAGAGGGACGCTTCGCGAAGTGCGGCGACACAAAAGAGAACGGCCGTTTGCCAGTGATGGCAAACGGCCGTTCATATCACGGTGTCCACCGGCGGTGGACCTACGCGCAGGTAACTAGGGGCTGACGGTAATTCGATCCTTGATGTCGTCGAACACGTCCTTTGTCACCACGTTCTTGGCGACGAGCTCGCCCTTCACTCTGTACGGCCGATTGCTCACGATGCGGTCTGCCACATCCTGCGTAATGCCGAGCGTGAGCACGAGATCGGTCGACGGCGCCTTGTTGATATTGAGCAGCGACGCAGCCGGTGCAGGCGCGTCCAGGAGGGACGGCGCAGGGGCGGTCTTCGGTGAAGACGAACCGGCGCCTCCAAGCGGCGCGGTCAAGGCCGGAGACTCCATGCCGGATGACAGGGATCGCGACCGCTCCTTCATCTCTTTCTGATACCGCGCAACCAATGACTTCAATTGCTCATTGTGCCGACGGGCTTCTTCATATTCTTGTTTGACGCTTCGATTTTGTGCGCTCAGCTGCTTGACCTTATCTTCCAGTTCCTTGGTCCTGACATCGATGGTATCACGCTCTTTGTCGCGCCCGTGCTGGATCCGTTGAAGTTCATCGCGGGCGATCTGGCTTTCAGACCCGAACTTCGCGTTCAGATCCTTTAAGGTCTTGACCTGTTGCTCCAGGGCATTCTTCTGCGCTCGCGCACGCTCCAGTTCCCCCCTGGTGGCATCGGCATCGGCAAGCGCCTCATGATATTTCTTGTCACTTACGCACCCGCTGACGGCCATCACGCTCATGAGCGCGAGCCCAGCCATCCACACATGCCTCATGCGACCCTCCCTGTTCGATCTGGACCGATCGGACCTCTTCTCTCTTGTTGTGTGTATGCCATCACCTCAACTTTGTCAACAAGTTTGCCGATTGCGCAGCGCCGGCAGCACGCCATCAAGAAGAGGCGACGCAAATTTCAACAACGCTTGACTGCCGGTGACCAGTCTGGGATTATGCAGCGACTGTTCAGGACGACCACGCAACCAACCGCAGCATCCCACACACCATCTCGCACACACTATGATGAACTGGGGCCCGGAGCTCGCCGTCATTCTCGGCATCATCGAAGGTCTGACGGAATTTCTTCCCGTCTCCTCCACAGGCCATCTCATCCTCGTGGGACATGCCCTGGGTTTTACGGGTGACATCGCCTCTAACGTGGAAATTTCCATTCAGCTGGGCTCGATTCTCGCGATCATTGCCTACGAGCGCGCCAAACTTGCCTCGCTGGCCTCGCATGCGTTACGCGAGCAGCAAGACTTTCGCTCGTTGATCGCCAACCGGGGCGCAAAATCCTGGGCGGCGACCATTCAAGAATCGATCAACGCCCAACCCAATCTCTGGTTCGTGATCGGACTGGGCCTGGCCTTTTTGCCTGCCGCGCTGGTGGGATTTCTCGCGCACAAGTCGATCAAGGCCTACCTCTTCTCCCCAACCACCGTCGCCATTTCGTTGATCGTGGGAGGCATCATCATTCTGGTGGTTGAGCGAATGCAGAACCGCGTACGTGTCAAAGAACTGTTGCAGGTGACGCCACGATCGGCCCTGTGGGTGGGCCTGGCACAATGCGTCTCCTTGATCCCCGGCATGTCCCGCTCGGGATCGACGATTGTCGGAGGGTTGCTGGCCGGGCTGGACCGGCGCGTCGCCACGGAATACTCCTTTTTCCTGGCCTTGCCGACAATGATCATCGCCACCATTTATCAGATGCTGAAGTCCCAGGCTTCGTTTTCCCAGGATGACTACGTGGCTCTCGGCATCGGCCTGGTAGTGTCCTTCGCAGTGGCATGGGCCGTCATCGCCGCCTTTCTCACCTACGTGCAACGCCACAGCTTGAGTGTGTTCGCCTACTATCGCATGGTGCTGGGCGTAATCGTCCTGTTAGTCGTCCGCTAAGACAATCCATTAGAAGCGAGGAGCAGAGTCGGTATGGGAAACCAGATGGACAGCGTCCACGTCTACGATACGTGGGTTAAAGGCAAGAACGGCAAACTCCACTTCGACGTGATGACCACGAGCCAGGAGAAGGCTTTGACGCTGGCCAAGCAGTATTTGGTGGGCATCGGCGAACCGGCAGCCGTCATCACGCTCAAGGAATGCCAATTCTGCCATACGGAACCGCTCGCGATGTTTTCGGTCGAGCAGCAACGGCAGTTTCGGGAGCAAGGTGGATTCATCATCACCCTCCCGGTGTGATGAGAACAACAGGCAGTCTTCCAAAAGAGCGGGGGCTTCAGGATGGAGGATTCTCGGACACCACCGGACTGGGCTCAGGCTCTTTCTCCAATGCAAAGTGCAGGATCAGAAACACCACGCCGACTGTAATGGCCGAATCAGCGACATTAAACGCCGGCCAGTGGTAGCCGTTGATATAGAAATCTAGAAAGTCGATTACTTCTCCGTAGCGCAGCCGGTCCAATAAGTTCCCGATTGCCCCGCCCAGAATCCCCGCCACACTCAGTCTCCCCATCCAGTCATCCTTCGGCATACGCACCAGAATCATTCCCAGTAAGCCCACAGCGAAGACCGAGGTCAGGCCGAAAAAGACAAACCGGAATGAGCTGCTGCTGGACGACAGAAAGCCGAACGCCGCGCCGGGATTGCGGATATAGGTGATGCTGAACAGATTGGCGATGACGGGAATGGACTCATGGAGCCGCATGGTCTCCATGACGTAGACCTTCGTGACTTGATCCAAGACCACGATTGCCAGGCTGAGCAATCCGAGCAGCAGATAACGGATGGATGGGCTCACTGGACAGCCTCGATGCAACGATCGCAGAGGGTGGGATGGTCGGCTGAGGTTCCCACGGCCGGGCGGTAGTTCCAGCAGCGCTCGCACTTCGAGCCGGTCGCCTTCTCCACGGTGATCGCAAAATCAGGCTTGAGCGGAAGATGATGCACGAGCCTCAGTTCCACGTCAGATACAATGAAAAAGGCGGCAAGATCCTGGAGATAGGGTTTTAGAAATTCGTATCGGTCCGTATTTGCCTCGATCACCACCCGCGCTTCCAATGGCGCACCGATCACCTTATCTCGACGCTTGATTTCCAAAGCAGCCTGAACGGCGACCCTGACCTCAAGCACCTGTTCCCACCGCTCCGCGAGCTTCGGATCAGCCCAACGGGGATCTATCTCGGGAAACATGGCGATGTGCACACTCTCCGCCTTCGAATCCGCCCGCACCGACGCGGGCAACATCCGCCAGATCTCTTCCGCCGTAAAACTCAAGACCGGCGCCATCAGCTTCGTCAGGGCCACCAGAATATCGAACAGCACCGTCTGCGAGCCACGCCTCAACGGAGAATCCTTCCGGAAGGTATAGAGCCGGTCTTTCAGAATATCCAAATAGACCGCGCTCAAATCGACGGAACAAAAGTTATTCAGCGCATGGAAGATGGTATGGAACTCGAATTCGTCATACCCTTTCCGCACACGCGGAATCAGGTCGCCCAATCGCATCAACGCCCAGCGATCCAACTCAGGCAACTGCTCGAACGGCACACGGTGCTGCGTCGGATCGAAGTCGTAGAGATTGCTTAGCAGGAAGCGGCAGGTATTGCGGATCTTCCGATAGGCTTCGATCAGGTGAGTCAGGATCTCCGGTGAAATTCGAAGGTCTTCACGGTAGTCCTGGGCCGACACCCAGAGACGAAGAATCTCCGCACCGGATTGCTTGATGACATCCTGCGGCGCCACGACGTTCCCCGCCGATTTCGACATCTTTCGCCCGGCCCCGTCCAATACGAAGCCATGGGTCAGCACCGCCTTGTAGGGCGCCTGCCGGTCGGTGATCACGCCCGCCAATAACGCGCTGTGGAACCAGCCGCGATGCTGGTCAGATCCTTCCAGGTACAGATCAGCCGGATACCAGTGGCGACTCTTCAGCACCGCCGCATAACTCACCCCGGATTCGAACCACACGTCCAGAATGTCGCGTTCCTTCTCGAACTCGGCCCCTCCGCAGCCTTCGCACTGCGTCCCGGCAGGGAGCAATGCGCTGGCCTGATTAGCAAACCAGTAGTCGGTCCCATGTTGCCCGATGAGATCCGCCACATGGTCGATGACCCGGGGATGGGCCAGCACCTTGCCGCATTTCACGCAGGTAAAACCGGGAATCGGTGTGCCCCACACCCGTTGACGTGACAGGCACCAGTCGGGACGATTCTCGATCATGCCGTTGATGCGATCACGGCCATAGGCCGGAATCCAGCGGACCCGTTCGATCTCCGCGAGCGCTTCTTTCCGCAGCTCATTCGTCTCCATGGAGACGAACCACTGCTCGGTCGCGCGAAAGATCACCGGCTGCTTGCACCGCCAGCAATGGGGGTAGGAGTGATTGAGCGACCCATGGCCGAGTAATCGGCCGTTTTCCTTGAGACGCTCAACGATTTTCGGATTGGCCTTGAACACATGCTGTCCGGCAAACTCGGGAACTGCATCGGTAAACTTCCCGCCGTTATCCACCGGCGCCAGGATTTCGAGCCGCTCTCCGACGCTGGCCTTGGCATTGTGATCCAGCACCAGCAGGTAGTCTTCCATGCCGTGGCCCGGCGCGATGTGGACACAACCGGTTCCCTGCTCCAACGTGACAAAATCTCCCAGCAGCAGCGGAGACAGGCCCGTGGTCAGGGGGCGCTGAGTTTCCAGCCCTTCAAATCCCTCGCGGCCTTTTTTCACCGCGACGATCGTGTAGGCCGGCAGATTGCAGGCCTTGGCGACCGACTCGACCAGCTTCTCGGCAATGACCAGCAATTCGTCCCCGACCTGCACAAAGGCATAGTCAATGTCGGCGTGCAAGCAGACCGCCTGATTGGCCGGCAAGGTCCAAGGCGTGGTCGTCCAAATCAACACCGACGCGCGTGCCGCTTCGACAGGAAACGACACCGGCCCAAACCTCTTGCTCAACACAGAGGGCGGACTCACCAACGGAAATTTCACATAGACCGAGGGCGACGTGTGATCGTCGTATTCCACCTCCGCCTCGGCCAAGGCCGTCTGGTCTTGCGTACACCACAAGACCGGCTTCAAACCTTTGTAGACCCCGCCCCGCTCCACAAACCGGCCGAACTCGCGGATGATGGTGCCCTCATAAGCCGGGTTCAACGTGAGATAGGGCTGCTGCCATTCCCCCAAAACACCCAGCCGCTGAAATTCCTCCCGCTGAATCGCGACGTACTTTTCCGCATACTCCTTACAGAGCTTGCGGATCGCGAGCGCATCCAGGTCGCGCTTCTTGTCGCCCAGTTCCTTCAAGACCTGATGCTCGATCGGCAGGCCGTGGCAATCCCAGCCCGGCACGTACGGCACCTGATAGCCGGCCATCGTCTTCGACTTGACGATGATGTCTTTCAGAATCTTGTTCAGGGCGTGGCCGATATGAATCCGCCCGTTCGCATAGGGCGGCCCGTCATGGAGAATGTACTGCTCACAACCCTGACGAGATTCCTGGATCTGCTCGTAGAGCCGTTCCTGCGCCCAACGGGCCAGCATCTCCGGCTCCCGCTGCGGCAGATTCGCCTTCATGGGGAAGTCGGTCTTCGGTAAATTGAGGGTCGATTTATAATCCATAGGATGATCTATCTGAGGAACAACAAAGTCATGAAGTGCGCGTAAAGAGAGGACTATACCGAATCGAGGCGAGAGGAACCAGTGGTTTGTTAGAACATGAGCCGCCTAGCAGTGCGTTGACAACCCTCACACCACCTTCAGGAAAGGATGAGAGTGCAATGGGAGGGTCGGATCTGGATACCACGCAGGCTGTTCAGAAAGACCGTCCAGCAAGGCCGCAGCGAGCGAAGAGGCGAATCGTACTCGGTGCCGTACGGTGAGCCTCTGAGCGACGCGAGAACGCCGCTGGCGGACTTTCTCAACAGCCTGCTAACTGAGGGCCATCATGCGGTCAAGCGCCACCTTCGCCAATTGCTTTTCGTCGTCCGGCACGACGATGTGATTGACCACATGGCCATCGACCAGGTTTTCCAGCGCCCAGCAGAGGTGCGGGGCGTCAATGCGATACATGGTGGCGCATTGGCAGACTGTGGAGGAGAGGAAAAATACCTTCTTGTCGGTCTGCTCGTGCTTCAGCCGGTTCACCAGATTCAATTCCGTCCCCACTGCCCAGGTAGTGCCCGCAGGTGCTGCCGTGATGGTACGAATGATGTATTCCGTCGAACCGACCAGATCGGCCTTGTTGACGACATCCTCATGGCATTCGGGATGCACGATGACCTTCGCGTCCGGGTACTGCTTGCGAAAATAGTCCACGTGCGACGGCTGAAACATCTGGTGCACGCTGCAATGGCCCTTCCAAAGGATTAACTTCGCCCGCTGAATGGCCTCAACCGAATTGCCGCCACGCGGCATGTAGGGATCCCAGACAATCATCTGCTCGCGGGGAATGCCCATCTTGTTTGCCGTATTGCGACCCAGGTGTTCGTCGGGAAAAAACAGGATCTTCTCGCGACGCGCCCAGCTCCATTCGATGACTTTACGGGCATTCGACGAGGTGCAGGTCAGCCCGCCATGTTCGCCGCAGAAGGCCTTCAAGATCGCCGCAGAGTTCACGTAGACCGCCGGCATGACGGCCTCCTCGACCGGCACCACCCGCCCGAGCGCATCCCAGCACTGCTCCACCTGCTCGATCGCGGCCATGTCGGCCATGGAACAGCCTGCCGCCATGTCGGGGAGAATCACCGTTTGGTTGGACCGACTCAACACATCGGCGGTTTCCGCCATGAAGTGCACGCCGCAAAACACCACATACGGCCGATCAGAACGCTGCTCGGCGACCTGCGCAAGGATCAGCGAATCGCCCCGGAAATCCGCATGCTGAATCACTTCGTCGCGCTGATAATTATGGCCGAGAATCATCACCCGGTCGCCGAGCGTCCGTTTGGCCGCGCGGGTCCGTTCGAAGAGTTCTTCGGCAGACAAGGATTGATAGTCGGTAATAGGACGGGGAAGCGTGGCGACCGTTTTCACCTGCAGCCTTTCGGTTGATTGAAAAAACTATACCACGAGGGAACTTACACTCTGTGATTCTACGACACCCTCTCGCGGCTACGCAATGAAATGAGTCGGAGCAGATGGCCTAGGAGAAGCCGTGGGATGGGTCGAAGGGACCAGAGTTGGGAACAGCGTAGCGCGTGAGAGGGGAGTGTTCCACCACCGATGCCTGACTGAGGTCCAGGCTAAGTGTTGCCTGCTTGAAACCTGTCAACTCGCCGCCAACCGTACCGTAGTCAATTGACACCTTTCACGCTCCTGCGTATTCTCCGCCGCGAGATGAGCTGCGTAATGCGCGGGTTAGGAACACTCGGGCGGCACTTCAGCGGCTGGCTCTGTCTTAGCGTCTTCGGGCTGACGTTCGGCTGCGAATATGTGCGTCCGACTATGAATGCGCCGCTGACGCAGTGGGATGAAACGTACGGCTATCGCTCCACCAATCTCCCTCCATCGAAAACCGGCAGCTCCGACAGCCTCTTTATCGTAGCCTCGTTCTCGGGCGGTGGCACACGAGCCTCGGCCCTCTCCTACGGCGTTCTACGGGAGCTGGCGCGGACACATTGTTTGGGAAGGCCAACGCAAGCGGCTGGTGGATGAACTGAACATCATCAATGCCTTATCGGGCGGCAGCTTCACCGCGGCCTACTACGCCCTGTACGGCGATCGCATCTTCGACGACTTTGAAACTCGCTTTCTCCGGAAAAATTGGGAAAGCGAACTGCGCGGGCGAATTTTTCGTTCCCCGATCAATTGGTTCCGCTTGTGGTCTCCCTTCTTCGGCCGCGCGCATATTTTTGCTGAACTGCTGGACGAAGCCCTGTTCGACGGACACACGTTCGGCGATCTCATGGCAGACCCCAGGCGGCCAATGATATTTATCCATGCCTCCAACATGGCCAGCCTCTCGCGATTCGAATTCAATCAACGCCAGTTCGATTTGATTTGCTCCGATCTGAATCAGTTGCCGCTGTCGGTAGCCACTGCCGCCTCCAGCGCTTTGCCTCTGCTGCTCAGTCCGATCTCTATGACCAACTATGCCGGGCAATGCGGGTATGTGCTGCCGCCCCAACTGAAGGAGCTCCGAAAAACCTCGTGGGGACGGCTGCGGGCGACTCAGCTGCGGACATACCTTGACGCGAAAAAGCGTCCGTACATCTATCTGCTGGACGGCGGACTCTCTGACAACATCGGCATGCGAGAAGTGCTGGAAAACACGGCCTTCTACGGGGATATTGAGTCGACTTTTGTGTCATTGGGCGCGAAACAGATCAGAAAACTGGTCTACCTGATGGTGAGCGCGGAGACCTCGCCGGATCCGGACCAATATATCCTGAACGAAATCCCCGGCCTGATGCGCGTGAGCAGGGCACTTGTTGATATTCCCATCAATCGCTATTCCACCGACACCTTGGAGTTCATGAAACAATCTGTCGAACAATGGCGGACTCAACTTCTCGATCGACCCCAGGGCGTCGAAAGTGCGTTCACACCCGATGCAGACATTTACATTATCAATGCCAGCTTCACAGAGATGGAAAACCTGGAGGAGCAGATCCGGCTTATGAATATCCCCACGAACCTCGCCTTGACCGGTGAGCAGGTCGACCATCTGATCCAGGCTGGTTCCCAGTTGCTTCGAAATGACAAGGAGTTTCAGCGGCTCATGCGCGACTTGGCGGCTGAGGATGCGGAGAACCTTTCTCCCCAGAATCCCGACTCGGAATCGTCTCGGCCGAGTACGGGCTCGCCTACGCCTCCTTTCTAGAAAGGCTGCGGCGGAATAGAACAGATCTCAGAGCGGATGAAGGAAAGCGACAATTTCCTGTCGAGGACCCGCCCAGCACAACCATCAACTCCACCTGTTGATCTTGAAGCGCACCGGACCTTTCGGCTTCGATTCGGTCACCTGTTTCAAAACATGCATATTAAATAATTGAATTCATCGGCCGGCAGCCGAATGACCGCTACACCGTATCGACCGGACGACCCCTTTTGCACCAATAGTCAGTTAACGGAACTATTGCGGCAGCGGAATCGTCAGCAGAATCCCGCCCATCACATCCTGCGTCTTGAAGTCTTTCTTGGGACTATTGGGATGGGCATTGTGGCATCCGACGCAAGACTGCGACACGGCTTTGTCGGCATAGAGAGTTTGAAACACAGGCGTCCCGCCCTCGTTCGTCACGGCGGAATAGGGCTGGTCGGGGTTCACGAGAATTTCTGTGAGCCCGGCCCGCTCAAAGTCGGTCATCGGCCGGTTCTTGACATTGATCGCCCAATTGCTGATCAACCGGTATTGCAGGCCGCTTCGCCCCGCTGCCACGAGCCGCCCCGTTTCCAGCAGGTATTGAGCCGGAAGAGGAAGCCGAGACGTCTCTCGCCAATTTTCCGCGGCAAAGGCAATCCCGCGCATCTGCATCCGCTCGACGACATCCGTGGTGTAAAAGGTACGATCAGCCTGAATCACGCTATGCAGGTACTCGGCCACTGCCCCGGCAGGGATACAGGCGGAGGAATTGGCGTCCTTGCTGGCGACGGCAGACCCCCACTGTCCTAGAATTCCCATTCCGACCGCTCCCAACACGAGCCCGATCCAAAAACCTCTGAAGTTCATGAAGTGCCTCCCTTTCTTCTCCGAGCGCAGTCCACCCTCATATTAAGAAAAGCTTACGCCCGCGGGCATGATAAAGCGAGCCGCCCCGTCATGCATCGCGTGATTTCTCGTGTAGAACTGCGTATGATCGGGCACAGTAGAAATCACCGTCACCCTGGCACAGGAGTGAACGTCCCATGAAAACAACGCCATTAACGCTTGCCCGCTTTGTATTCATCCTCGGACTTGGATTTCTGTCGAACCCGATCTTTCCCTGGCACGCATCTGAGGCGCTGGCCGAATCATTCAATGCAAAACCCGGCGCTTGGGAAATGACCTATACCGGGCTATCGAGCGGCATGATGATGCCGCCGGAGGTGCTCGCCAAAATGCCACCGGAACAACGCGCCAGAATCGAGCAATCGATGCACGCACGCTCAGCGACCCCGGGCACCCATGCCACCAAGTCCTGCATCACAAAGGAAGATTTGGATCAGAACCGCATCATCAAAGAGGAAGCAGAGGACGAGCCAGGTTGCACAACCAAAGTCCTCTCGAAGTCTTCCAGCAAAATGGTACTCGAACGGGCCTGCCCCTCTCCGCGCGCCTACACTTCACGCATGGCCATGGAAGCCAAGACGCCGGAGACCCTTGTCGCGAGTATCGACATGGACCGGGCGGGATCAGGCAAGACACACATCGACATCAAGGGCCGCTGGCTCGGGACGAGCTGCGCAGGCATTGCGGACTGAGCTTCCCGCTCGTCTTGCCGCAGACTGCGAGGCAATTGGATTGCTGTGTAGCCCTGACGTTCTCAGAGCATAGCTCCTCCATAAGGCCAAGTGGACCCACGCCACTAGGCCTTCCAGAAGATTGACTTCGCCCGGACAGGTGGGTACGATCACCACCGACAGCTAGGGGTGCCATCCGGCTGAGAGTCCGAGCGATCGGGCGACCCTCACAACCTGACCTGGGTAATACCAGCGTAGGGAAGCGACCGGTTCACTGGCTTCGTGATCGCTTCAAGCCGCACCCAAGCTGGATGCGGCTTTTTTATTTTGGCCGTGAGACCGCTCACCTTCGACGAAAGGAATTCCGCCATGAGCGAGGCCCATACACAGAACGGTTCCAGCAACGGTCACGGCCCCAAGCCTTCGACCGCGCGCCTGACCACGACCCCTTTCGCGGCCTCGCGCAAAGTGCACGTTGACGGCACGCTTCCTGGCGTCCGGGTGGCGATGCGTGAAATCAGCCTGACCTCGACGCATGCGACCAACGGCAATGGCAGCATCCCCAACCAACCGATCACCGTCTACGACACCTCCGGCCCGTATACCGATCCGAATGTCACGATCGATGTGCGCGCCGGTTTGCAGCCCTTGCGCCGAGCCTGGATCGATGCCCGGCAGGATACGGAAGAACTGCCGCAAGTCACCTCGCAATATGGCCGTCAACGAGCCTCCGATCCCAAGCTGGCGGACCTCCGGTTTACGCATCTTCGCAAACCGCTTCGCGCCAAGGCCGGACGGAATGTCAGCCAAATGCACTACGCCAAGAAGGGCATCATCACGCCGGAGATGGAATTCATCGCCATTCGGGAAAACCAATCCCGGGCGCGCGCCAAAGAATTGATGGCGTCGACCAACGGGCATGGCGGCGGAGTGCTGCAGCACCCCGGCCAGGCCTGGGGCGCTCGCATTCCGAACATCATTACCCCCGAGTTCGTGCGCGATGAAGTCGCCCGCGGCCGCGCCATCATCCCCAATAATATCAATCACCCGGAAACCGAGCCCATGATCATCGGCCGGAACTTCCTCGTGAAGATCAACAGCAACATCGGCAATTCGGCCGTCGCCTCCACGATTGAGGAAGAAGTTGAGAAGATGATCTGGTCGATCCGCTGGGGCGCCGACACGGTCATGGATCTCTCCACCGGCAAGAATATCCATGAAACGCGCGAATGGATCATTCGCAATTCGCCCGTGCCCATCGGCACCGTGCCGATCTATCAGGCGCTCGAAAAGGTCAACGGCAAGGCCGAAGATCTGACCTGGGAAATCTTCCGGGATACGCTGATCGAACAGGCCGAGCAAGGCGTGGACTATTTCACGATTCACGCCGGTGTCCTGCTGCGCTACGTGCCGATGACGGCGACACGCATGACCGGTATCGTCTCGCGCGGCGGCTCCATCCATGCGAAATGGTGTTTGTCGCATCACCAGGAAAACTTCGCCTATACCCACTTTGAAGAGATCTGCGAAATCATGAAAGCCTACGACGTGGCGTTCAGCCTGGGCGACGGGTTGCGGCCCGGTTCCATCGCCGATGCCAATGACGAGGCACAATTCGCCGAATTGGAAACCCTCGGCGAGTTGACCAAGATCGCCTGGCAGCACGATGTGCAGGTGATGATCGAAGGGCCCGGACATGTCCCGATGCATCTCATTCAAGAGAACATGGAGAAGCAGCTCAAGGAATGTCAGGAAGCCCCGTTTTACACGCTGGGGCCGCTGACCACGGATATCGCGCCGGGCTATGACCACATCACCTCCGGCATCGGTGCCGCGATGATCGGGTGGTATGGTTGCGCCATGCTTTGTTACGTGACACCGAAGGAACATTTGGGGCTGCCGACCAAAGAAGACGTGAAGGTCGGTGTCGTCACCTATAAGATTGCCGCGCATGCGGCGGACCTGGCGAAAGGCCATCCCGGCGCACAGGTCAGGGATAATGCCTTGTCGAAAGCCCGATTCGAATTCCGTTGGGAAGATCAGTTCAACCTGTCGCTGGATCCGGACACGGCGCGCTCCTACCACGATGCGACGCTGCCGGACAACGCCGCGAAGGTCGCTCATTTCTGCAGCATGTGCGGGCCGCACTTCTGCTCGATGAAAATCACGCAAGACGTCCGGGATTATGCGGCGCAGAAGCAGCTGGAAGAACAGCAAGCCATTCAGATCGGCATGAAAGAAAAATCAGAAGAATTCAAAAAGGCCGGTTCAGAAATCTATCTATAAGGCTGATCAACATGGCTATCCGACAAGGCCACAGGCGAACTCAAACCGGAAGCGTACCCTCCGGGGTACGTTGAGGATTTGATGGAGCCTAGAATGAAGCCTGGAATCATGTTCAGCAGCCGCTGAGAGGGAAGGTAGCATGGGAAAGCCGAAGCCGGCACCATTACGCGAGCGCGACATTACCCGCCAGATCGCGCGGGAGTATTATAAAGAGTTCGATCAGCTCATCGAGAGCGACGTCATCATCGTCGGCGCCGGCCCCTCCGGCCTGATCTGCGCCCATGATTTGAGTCGAATGGGGATCAAAACGTTGATCGTCGAACAAAGTCTTGCCTTGGGCGGAGGATTTTGGTCCGGTGGCTACCTGATGAACAAGGCCACCATCTGTGCTCCGGCGCACAAGATCCTCAAAGAAGTGGGCGTGCCCTGCAAGCCGATCAAGGAATGCCCCGGCATGTACATGGTGGATCCTCCGCATGCGACGGGCGCGTTGATCGCCGCCGCGTACGACGGGGGCGCGAAGATCATGAACCTGACGCGGGTCGTCGATCTGATTCTGCGCCGCGAAGGTGTACTCGAAGGCGTCGTTGTCAACAGCACCACCGCCGAAATGGCGGGGCACGATATTATCCATGTCGATCCGATCGCGTTAGAGAGTAAAATCGTCGTGGACGCCACCGGACATGACGCTGTGGTGGTCAACCTCTTGCACAAGCGCGGTCTGTATCAGCAGGTCCCGGGCAATGGCGCCATGTGGGTATCGCGGTCGGAAGAAGAGGTCATGGATCGAACCGGAGAAGTTTCTCCCAATTGCTTCGTGATCGGCCTGGCGGTTGCGGCCGTGTTTGGTACGCCGCGCATGGGCCCAGCCTTCGGCTCCATGTTGCTCTCGGGCCGGTACGGAGCAGAGTTGATTCAAAAAAAGCTGAAGCACCAATAACGCGGAGCAAACAAGGCCCTCCGGCCTGCAGGCTGATCAAAAGGGTCATCCAGCGAGGCCGCAGAAAGTGCGAACCCGCAGGCGTGCTTCAGTACGTGGAGGAGTTCACACGATTGAGCACGAAGCTGGGGGCCTTTTCATCAGCCTGACCACCATGGATGTACAAGATTTTCTCATACAGGGCGACGGCAGCGAGGAAGACAAGCGCGAAGCCTGGCAACTGTTTCAGCAAGCCTACGAACAGCAGATGAAGGGGCAGCTGGAAGAAGCGGTCAGTCTGTACAAGTTGTCGCTCGCGACGCATCAGACGGCCGAAGCCTATACATTTCTCGGCTGGACCTACAGTTTCATGGGGAAGCTGGACGAGGCGATCGAGGAATGCCATAAGGCTATCGCCTGCGATCCGCACTTCGGCAACCCTTACAACGACATCGGCGCCTATTTGATTGAAAAGGGCGACTTGGACGAGGCCATTCCCTGGTTTCAAAAGGCGATGCAAGCCACACGTTATGAAAGCCCGGCCTTCCCGCACCTGAATCTGGGGCGGGTCTATGAACGCCAAGGGAAGTGGAGCGAGGCCATCGACTGTTACAAGCAAGCCCTTGCGCTCAATCCGGATTATGCCTTGGCCAAGAAGGCCCTGGGACGCCTCATCAGCTCACTGAATTAAGCTTGCACACGATGAACAACACGATTCTAGTCGCCGTCACTGACATCTTCTTTTACACGAAGGTGCGCGATGCCTTACGCCCGCAGGGTTATACTCTGGAGCGAATCCGCAATCAGGATGAGGTGGCGGAGAAAACCACCTCGACGAACCCGGCTGCGCTGATCCTGAACATGAACGACCTGGCGGTCGATGCCTTCAAGGCGCTGGAAACTATTCAAGGCAACCCCGCACTGCGTTCGCTTCCCATCCTCGCCTTCGCCAACCACGAAGAAGTCGACACCTGGCGCCGCGCCAAGGAACTCGGCGTGACCAAAGTCGTGTCCAGGAACGAGTTTTCGGCTCGCACCAAAGATCTCGTTGAAGAACTCATTCATCCTCAGCCGTCCATACAGCCGTGAGGGCTGCGCAAGATAAAGGATACCCAGTTCCCCAATGAAACAATCTCGAATCCACGATCAGCACCAGCAACTCGGCGCAACCTTCGAAGAAGTCACCGGATGGTCTGTGCCGGCGCATTATGGCGATGTCACTGCGGAATATGCCGCCGTGCGGAATCGTGTCGGAATTTCGGACCTGTCCCACCGAGGGAAGTTGCGGGTGACCGGCGACGACCGTACAAAGTGGCTCCAAAGCATCATCAGCAACGATATCCTGCCGCTCAAGCCGGGACAAGGCCGCTACTCCAGCTTCCTGACCCACAAGGGCAAAATGCTGGGCTATTTCCGGGTCCACATTCAGAGCGATGCGGTATGGATTGAAGACGTCGGCGAGGTCGGTGAGACCACCTTTCAGGCCTTGCGGAAGTTCCTGCTATACGGCACCAAGGCCAAGATGGAGAATTGCGCGGAGAGCTGGGGGTTACTTCTGGTGAGCGGACCCAAATCCGCGGAAGTGGTGTCGGCCGCGTTCGGTGTCGAGGCCCGTACATTGGAGCTTTTACAGACCATACCCGCCACGATCAGCGGCCAATCGGCGCTGATCATGCGGACAGAAGAAACCGGCGAACAGGATCTGGAAATTTTACTGCCCGCTGATGCATTGACTGCCGCGTGGAGCCAGCTCATGACTGCCGGAGTGCCGTTCGACATCAAGCCGATCGGTGCGCAGGCTCGGGAACTGTTGCGGATCGAGGCGGGGCTACCCAAGGCCGGGCCCGATCTCAATGAAGAAATCGTTCCGCCGGAAGCGAACTTGGAAGGGAAAGCCTTCAGCCTCTCGAAGGGGTGTTACCCCGGACAGGAAGTGGTGGCACGGATGGACACCTACGGGAACGTTCGTCGGCACCTGGTCGGCTTAACGATTCAGGATCACACAGTTCCGGCGCGGGGATCCAAGTTATTCAGCGGAGATCGCGAGGTAGGATGGGTGAGCAGCGCGGTCTTTTCGCCGCAACGCAATGCCGTACTGGCGTTCGCGTTTCCGCTGCGCGACTTCTCTGCCCCGAACACCGAACTGACGGTGGAAGCGGCAGGGACGCGCCACCAGGCCATCGTCCATGCCCTTCCGTTCTACCACCGCCCCTAACCGAGGGCTACTTTTCAGGATTCCGCACGGCCGATACGGCTGACGCGAACCCGAGCAGACTTTTCCGCTCTTCATCGTCCAACGCCAACAACAGGTGGGTCTCTTCGGCATGCATCAGCCGGAGGCTCAAGAAGGGCTCTTCACGGCGCTTCTCCCGGTTGTCCCACATCGCATCGATGACCTGCACCTTGTCCAACTGCCCGACCGATACAACATCGTAACGGAAGTAGGAATCCCCGATCACGATATCAAAGATCACGTTGCCGACCGTCAACAGGACAATATTGAACCGGCCCTGGTCTTCGTACCCTTCCGGTAAAAACTTATTGATATGGCATCGGGCCACCTTGCGATCGCCCAGGGCGGCCCGAAACTTGAGCTGCAAGGCCTCGTAATCGATCTGGAGCGCCTTCTCGTCCGCATTGGTCGCCCCGACCGCCGTATCCTTCGCCTTTTCAAACACTTCATCCGCTGACAACAACCCTGCCATAGCGCCTTACTCCTTCATTACAAGACTGCCTGATGTTTATTGTGTCGTACGACGATCAGAGGCTGCGCGCGGCGCGCCTCGCTCGTATCGAGCGGGCCACCCCGACCAGCGCAATCCCCGCCCACGCAAATTCCAGCAGAACAAACCCCACTCGTCGATCTTCTATCGCCACGATCCCAAGAAGCAAGGACCCGATGATGTTCAAGGCCAAATAGCCCGCATCCAACTCGCGCCAGGTGCCGGCCTGAATGAGGCCATACGCGATGAGCACCATGAGGGCTCCAACCACCGATATGACCTGCATGACCATGGGTATGCTCGCGCACGTGGCCCGAAACTTACTGCAGAACGGGGTACGGTACCTGGCGACTCGACAGGATTGCAAGCGAAATTCCCTCCGCGCGGAACGAGCCATCAATGAAAGCGGATTGGCGGCATGTTGTTCACCACCTCCCACCCACTTATCGAATGGGGGGAGGCTGCATTGCATTTGCGGGGTCATCTCCGGCATACTTTGCCGGAATCACCGGGAGGCACAGATGAGCGGACAGATTTGTTTAATCGATGGGTGTCAGGCGAGAGTGTATGCGCCGGCAGGCACGCGTTCTGTCTGCAAGGACCACTTCCTGGGATTTTTGACTTGGCGCCGGCGACGAGGCCCTCAGATGTTCCGCAAATACGCCGGCATGACGATGGATGAGCGTGATGTCATTGTCGGTGAGTGGCTCCAAACGCTCGGCACCAAAGACCTTGCTCACCCCATCCCTGGTTTGTGACTTCTTCGTACTGACTCGAGCGTTCCATCCATACATCCTGCGCACCAGGCGAGATCGCGGAGTCTTCAGACCGAACATCAGCGGTTACTTATTCCCGTCTGGGCTCCGAGTTCCGTCATGGGTATGTAACAGCTTCCCCTCTAGCGCCGCCTTTAACAACTGAGCGGTATTGGAAACTCGCAGTTTCTTCATGATATTGGCCCGATGGGTATCGGCAGTCTTCATGCTGATGCTCAGAAGTTCCGCAATGCTGCGGTTGGTATGACCATCCCAGATCAGACGGAGAATTTCCAACTCCCGAGGCGTGAGATCCTCCGGCTTGCGCTTCGGGACAGACATGTCAAGATCGGCAGACCCCTCCCGGTTCTTCGCGGACGATCTGCTTCCCGCCGAGTCTTGATTGTCCCCGCCCCTGTCTTGTTTTTCGGCCAGCATGGTACCCCTCCTCATAGTCTATCACCCCCACCCACGGTCCCACGAGATCCCGCTCGCTAATGTTCCCGTGCCGCGACAGGTTTGGACGTATCCCACAGGCGTTGGAGATACCCCAACACGGCCGTGATGGCTTGGGTACGAGGTTGCCAGGTACCCTGCGTGTTCCCGTTTAATTCAACCCAACACCCATCGACCTTTTGACGCACGATGAGTCGTTCGAACATGCCATGCGTCGCTGGTTGAATGGCCAGCAGATATTCCTGGTCTTCCCGATCTTTCAGCAAAAACCCCTTCACAGTCATGGATCGTTCCTCCTTTGTGCTCCGGCACCATTGGCCCAACCGTGGCCCTTCCTTCAGTTCCATCTCGCCACCTCCCTTGAATTCCGCAAGGTGTTTGCCCTACGCCGTCTATCAGCCACTACATCAAAGGACGTGCCATGAGCCCGCAATACGTCGCATCCCAGAAGAAACAACGGCTTGCGGCTTTCAGCCGGTTAAAACCGGGCGGTACGCTGCTGTGTCACGATCAACGAAGCTGTGCCAAAGCGTCGCCATGAGACATGGTTGAGCGACAACATACGATGGTGCGCTGCCGCTCGCCGAAAGCGACAGACCGCTTCAAGGCACGTGCTCGATTGACTCAGTTGAGAAACGGAGAAAAGACGGGAGGGAATGACTATCGCCACACACCGGTTATTCGGCGCAGGCGCACCCTTCAAGAGCGCGAGTGGAAATATAGCTAAGATTGTTGGTGTAACGCGTAAACCCCTTTTGGCGACCATAGAGTCGCAGGAGGCAGGTCTCGCCTTTACGTTGAACAAAGAAACTGTAATCGGTGCCGGAGGGCGAAGACACTCCAAAGGGACGAGGCCCAAGCGAGCCGGTCGCCAACACCAGAGTGGTATTCACGGCGAGACGATTGGCCATCTCGGGTTGTTCACCCTCCTCTACGAGAACGGATTCAAGCTGGCCGCGCACCCTCTCACGACAGGATTCATCCGACAGCGTGGTGATCTGAGCCACGGTGGTACATCCGGACAACAGCACGGTCCACAACCCCGCCCACCTCACGGCAGGAGATATTCGTTTCATGTCGGACAGCTCCCCATCGAAATCGTACGGGAATTGGTACTCACAGCGGTAGCTCGACCGGCCTGGGTGTCCTATCCGGCACGTCATCGTCCGCTCAGACATGCTTGGTCGATAGTGACGGGATCCGACGGCTCGCTCTGGGATCCCCTACCCCATCACGGGACTGCCGTGGTGATGAATCATCAACCACTCATCACCGATCCGTTCAAAGAGGTTGGTGGCGAGAACGCGGGTTTCAACCGGCTGGTCGTCCTGCCGACTGGTGAGGTGCTCGGTACAAATCACCCACCCCAAATCCCCTGCAACCTGGATCTGCACGTCGGATAGCTCGAATTTCATGGAGAAGGTGTTGTTGAAGATCAGCACCCAGGAATCGCGCACGGCGGGCCAGTCGCTTCGGAGACTCCAGCCGGGGTGAATGCAGGTGACGTACTCGAGATGTGCCCAGACCTTGTCCATCTGGAGCATATCCAGACTTTCAAAGGCGGCGTAAAAGGCTAGGTTTGCGCGGGTGATTTCTTCGATACGTTGTTCGACCACGGCTCGCTCCTGCGACGGTTCGGCATTTTACTGCAAACGCCGTCGCCGGTGCGAGCATGATTTATGCTGCAGGGGGGCGGACTCGCGGGGAGTCGCCGCACTGCCGGAAGTGGGACTTCTTCCGAGAGCGCGGGCCGCCGCGAATCCCTTTAGCCCGCATGGGTGGCGAGCAGCCCCTCTTCCAGCGCCGTTTTTAACAGCTGGGCGATGTTGGAGACCCGAAGTTTCTTCATCATGTTGGCCCGATGCGCCTCCGCAGTCTTGATACTGATATGCAATTGCTCCGCAATCGTGCGATTGGTCAATCCTGCCCAGACCAGTTGCAGGATTTCCTGCTCGCGCGGAGTCAAATCCTCAGGGCGACGCTTCACGGCCATGGTCACGCCCGACACCAGACTCAGTCCGGATCCTTCTCGTGCATTGTCTTCCCGGGCACTGCGCAATATCTCCTGCTGATTATTCCACATGGTGTGTTCTCCTTTGGTTCTGGTTCCGACTTATCATCCACGTCATCTCGTCTGGGCAGAAAACCCTGCCGAAATGGCCGACAATCGGCGCAGGTACGTCAGCACGGCCCCGACCGCCCGTGTCCGGTCCGACCATGTCCTGTTCGGCAATCGAGACATATCGACCCAATATCCATCTATGTGCTCTCTGACATCCGGCTGATCGAATGGTCCAAGGGACGAGGGCGGAATAGTCACTAATACATCGCCATCCACGCCGTTTGAGATGAGGAATCCTTCGACATCCATGTTGCCCTCTTTGTCTCGAAGCCCTAAATGTTCCACCGATCCTCTTCTACACTGTTTTCATGGAGTGCATGTATCAAGGATCGTGCCATCAGTGACTGGAGAAGAAGCCCCATAAAATATTAGGGGCTTAGACCGAAGACCACCTCACCAAACGGGTCGGTGCGTCAATGAGATGGCACACTGTGCTGTGTCACATGTGTGTCATGTGACTAACGTGCTGAGACGGGAGGAGAAAGTATGGAAGGGGGATGCGATGTCAGACAAAAATGGGAACGCCTAACTGAGCGGAATAGTCCCAAGAATACTTCCAATTGTGAAGAAACGAGAACTGGCGCGAGGCATCCTTCACACGCGCCGGTTTACTGAAAGGAATCCGCACCAAACTCGGCCGAGGCCAGCACATCGTATTCAGCCAGGCGACGGTAGAAGGTTCGCCGGCTCATGCCCAGCAAGCGAGCAGCCTCGGAACGATTGCCCCCCGTCTGCTGCAGTGCCCCCAGCATGCGGGATCGCTCGTCCTGACGCTGCAGCGGAACATAGGTCGCCTGTGGCTCCGGACTGCGGACTTCCGGCGGGAGATCTTCCGGCCGCACCACGGTCCCTTTGCAATGAATCAATGCTGACTCCACGGCGCTCTTTAACTCGCGAACATTCCCGGGCCAGGAATGGCTGGTCAGGACCCGCAGCGCCTCAGAACTCACCTGGAGCACCGGCTTTTCCATCACCGAGCGAAACTGTCCAAGAAACGCATGGACCAGAAGGGGAATATCCGTCGGGCGTTCACGAAGCGGCGTGAGTTGGAGGCGCGCCACCTTGATCCGATACAGCAGATCCCGCCGGAACGTGCCTTTCTCTACGTCCTCCGCAAGGTTGTGATGGGTCGCCACCACCACCCGAACGTCGACCCTGCGAGGCTTCGATTCGCCCAATCTCGTAACTTCCCTTTCCTGCAACACGCGCAACAGGCTGGTTTGCACTGCAGGGGAAATATCGCCGATCTCGTCCAGAAATATGGTGCCCCCCTGCGCGGCCTCAAATACCCCCTCCTGGTTTTCGATGGCGCCTGTGAAGGCCCCCTTTTTGTGACCGAATAGTTGGCTGCCCAAAATCGAGTCGGTGAACCCTGCACAATTGACGGCGAGAAAGGTGTGCGGCGCGCGGCGGCTGGAAAGATGGATCGCACGAGCCACCAATTCCTTCCCCGTACCGGTTTCCCCCTCGATCAACACCGTGGCATCCACTGCCGCAATCCGTTGAATCTCTTCATACAACACCACCATAGACGGACTTCGACCGATCAGGTCATGAAACTTGCCGTGATCCGCCAGCTGCGACTGAAGCGCTTGCGCCTGATCCTCAGCCGCGAATCGGCGCCGCACGCTTTCCACCCACTGCTCGGCAATCGTCAACCGCAATCGTAGGAATTCGACACCGACGGGCTTGGTCAAATAGTCGTTGACCCCAGCCTGAAGCGCCGCGCGCAGTGATTCCGGAGAATCGTGCCCGGTGATCATGACAATGACGCAGCGGTCTCCACCGGGGCCGGACCGAATGTTCCGGCAGAGCTGCAGTCCGTCCATTCCATCCCCGCGCAATTCCCAATCGAGCAACACGAGTTCATACGACCGCTTGCCATACGCCTCCCATGCCGATTCGCCATCCGCGCAGGCCGTCACCTCATGCCCCCGCGCCCCGATCACCTGCTCGAACAAGCGCCGGACATCGGGATGATCTTCCACGAGCAGGACACGCATGCCGTTCTACCCTCTACACATAGATCAGCTGAATCCGATCCAGAAACCGTCTGAGCCGTTCCAGGATCTCGCGCACAGCAGGACCATCATGCCGAGACGCTGTCTCTTCCAAAGACCGTCCATAGGCCGTAATGGCTTCAAGCCCATACGTTCCGCCGGCCCCCTTGAGGCCGTGGCCAATCTCCCGCACCATCTCAAAGTCTTCACGCCTCAATGCCTCCGTCAGCTGAATCACATCCTGGCGTCGATGTTCCAGAAAACCAGGCATGAGCGTCTCAAGCTCCATGCTGACATGGAGGACGGCGAGCTCTTCCTGAAAAGCTGGCGCAAGCGGCGCGGAGGAGGGCGCGGACTGGAAATATAGTTGAATCGCTTCCAAGAGCCGGGCTTTGCGGATGGGTTTCGTGAGATGCGCCGTACACCCCGCATCAAGACTGCGCTGCACTTCACTCTGCAACGCATTGGCCGTGAGAGCCAGGATCGGTGTGGGGTGGCGGCCCTGATCTTTTTCCCATGCCCGGATCGCCCTCGTCGCAGCATAACCATCCAGCACGGGCATCTGAATATCCATCAAGACAAGATCATAGGATCCGTGCATGAACATCTCGAGGGCAATCTGACCATTTGCCGCCGTCTCTATCCGGTGCGGCGTCGCTTTGAAGTAAAATTCCATCATGCGACGATTGTCGACAAAATCTTCAGCCAGAAGAATCTTGAGGCCTGCCCCTTCCTCTCCAGGATCCTCTGGTTGGGGTTGAGTGATGGTTCCAGGAATCACGGCCGACGCCGTCTTGTTCATCACCGCCATCATGGCATTGAACAAATCCGAGCGTCGAAAGGGTTTGGTGAGATACCGCACAACCCCATGTTCGCGGGCCCGAGCCTGGTCGCCGGCACGCCGTTCCGATGTCAGCATGATAATGGACATTCCGGCCAGACCAGGCGAACGAGCAATGGTCTCGGCTACCTGCCAGCCGCTGAGTTTCGGCATGCGCACATCCAGAATCACCAAACGATAGGGTACGCCGTCCGTGAGCGCACGACGCAACTCCCTCACGGCCTCTTCGCCCCCGGCCGCCTCCGCCGAAGGGATACCCCAGCCCGTCAGAGTTTCTCGCACAATCAGACGATTGGTGGCATTGTCGTCGATGATCAACGTGCGCAAACCCGCGAGTTGTTCCCAATGCGCAGCAGGGACTGCGGGCGCCGGCTGAGCATGCGCGGCAAACTTGGCCGTGAAACTAAAGGTGCTGCCCCGGCCCGGTTCACTATCCACCCATATTCTTCCGCCCATCCGCTCAACCAGACGGCGGGATATTGTGAGGCCGAGACCCGTGCCGCTGTATGGCCGCGTCATCGAAGAATCCACTTGGGTGAATCGTTCAAAAATGACGGCTAACTTGTCGTGAGGAATTCCAATGCCGGTGTCTCGAACCGTGAACAGCAGATTGCCTGGACCGTCCGCATGCGGGTCGCATTCCACGCGCAACACGACCTCACCGTGATCCGTGAACTTGATGGCATTGCCCAACAGATTCAGCAACACCTGCCGGAGACGATTCGGATCGCCCACGAGCGAGGTCGGCACATCAGGCTGGATCTGATAGGCCAACTCCAGATTCTTTTCACTCGCCCGAACGGCGACCAGTTCGGCCGCGCGTTGCACGAGATCACAGAGATCGAAGTCCGTGAGATCCAAATCCAAATGGCCGGCTTCGATCTTTGAGAGATCGAGTACATCGTTGATCAAACTCAGCAAGTTACTACCCGCGTCACGAAAAATCTGGACGTACTCTCGTTGGTCCTCGTTCAGGGGCGTTTCCGACAGCAGATCGGCCATGCCGATGATCGCATTCATGGGCGTCCGGATCTCATGGCTCATGGTGGCCAGGAAGTCACTCTTGGCTCGATTTGCAAATTCGGCAGCCTCCTTCGCCGTGACTAAGGCATTTTCCGCCTCTCGCCGTTGCTTCGCCTCGTAGGCCAACGTGACCAAATTCCCGACGGACGTCGCAAACTGCGCTTCTTCATTACTCCACTTACGCGCAGATCCGATTCGTTCGTGACAGACGACTCCGGCCAGACGACCGCCGAAGAAAATCGGCACATCCAACAACGAGGCAATCCCTAAGGTCTGGAGATAGGGCTGCAGTAATTCAGCGGTACGGAGATCGCTGGCCACATCATGCGCATCGACCACTTGCTCTTCCAGCAATTGGGCAAAGTACCGGGGACACTGCGCGACATCCAGACGCGCCCCGCGCGAGTGGCGCGCCTGGGCCCGTTCATAGAGTTCTGCGCATTCCAGCACCGCCCCGCTACGGTCCAATAACCAGACGCTGGCACGATCCACAACCATGGCCTCCGCCGAGGTGTGCATAAGCTCCTTCAGCGCGGACGGCCAGTCCCCCGAACCGATATGCTGGCTTTTTGTCAAACGCATCAACGCATGCTGATACGTTTGGAGCACCGATTGACTGCGACGCAATGCCGCTTCCGCCTCGGTGCGCCTCGTGATGTCCAGGACCAGCGTCAGCACACAGTTTTCCTGACCGATACAGACCGGTTCCACATTAAAGAGACCGTGCCGGAGCTCGCCGGATTTCGTGCGAAACTCTTTCTCCAAATGCCGGAGAAAGCCGTCCCGCCGTAACGTTTCGGCCAGCTGTCGGCGGTCGTCGGAATTGACCCAGATGCCGATATCGAGCGAGGACATGCCGATCAGCTCGTCCCGAGAAAAACCGGAGACGCGCACGAACGCTTCATTGACGTCGAGTACCCGTCCGTCCTCAAGGCGGCTGATGGCCATTCCCGCCGGACTGCTATGAAAGGCCTTTGAAAAACGCTCCTCACTCTCCCGCAATTCCTGCTCCACCCTCTTCCGTTCGGTAATCTCACGCGCCACCACCTGGAATCCGTTGACGTCGTCCCCTTCCATCAACAATTGCGTGTGTTGCCCCAGCCATACTTCCCGCCCGTCTTTGGTCGCCACGGGCAACTCGTACACGGTCCGCGGCGTTTTACGGATAAACTGCCGGCCATAAAACCGCTCGGCCTGAGCACGACAATTCGGCTGAATAATCTCCAGGTAATGGCGCCCGAGAAGTTCCTCCGGAAGGTAGCCGAGAATCCGGAGCGAGGTAGGGTTGCAGTAGGTGAACCGTCCAGCGGCATCGGTGCGATAAATGATATCCCCGACGTGCTCGACTAAGTCGCGGTAACGCTCCTCGCTCTCCCTCCTGTCGTCTTCGGCTTGTTTCCTCGCTGTAAAATCCAGATGGATACCTGTCATCCGAATCATCCGGCCCTGCTCGTCCCAGATCCCTGAGCCCAACGCCGCCATCCAGCGGTACGACCCATCCTGATGCCGGAGGCGATGATCCAAGCGATACTGTTTGGTATACCCCTGCTGAAACAACGTCACGGTCGCCAGAACCTCCGCCCGTTCATCCGGGTGGAGACGTGACTCCCAATCAGCAACCGTGTCACCAATATCCGATTCTGCGCAGCCCAGCTGACTTTTCCATCGAGGAGAGTAATAGGCCGACTTGGTTGCCAAATCCCATTCCCACACGCCCACATCCGCGCACTCCGCCGCCAATTCAAACCGTTGGCGACTCTCACGTAATGCCGCCTCGACCTGTCGCTGTTGGGTCAGTTGCCTCGACAAACGATCATTGGCAACGATGAGATCTTGCGTCTGTTCTGCCACGCGCTGCTCCAATCGGCCATTCGCTGAGCGAAGCCCCATTTCTGCTTCGCGTCGCTGAGTGAGCAGATAGGCCGTGGCCCAGAGCAACCCCACTCCCAATGCACGATTGAAGAACGCCGTCGTCACGTCGACACCGGGAGGCGCAAACCACAGGCCAACTCCCAACAGGAGCGTACACAACGATGCGTAGCGCACGGACGCTGCAGGCAAGGCTAAACGCGCGCTTAACCAGAGCGGCAGCCAATACAGGAGCCACGTGACATGCCCCAGTGGAATGGTCACATCAAGGGCAAAGACTCCGGCGGTCAGCAGGCATATGGTGACAAGCATGCTCGAGTCGTCCTCTCATACCTCACATCGACAACCGTTCCGCGATCCGGTCGTCGAACAACAGGCGTAAGATACCGCCCCGAACAAATCAGGTAAACCCCTGACAATCGGCCCTATTATGGCCCTACTTGAAAGGTTCAGGGCGAGGGCTGCCGGCTAAGAGATTGTGCTGCTTGTGGAGGAACGCTGATCGAGGGAAGAGGCTTGAACCTGGTAGGGAAAACAAATCTCACCCGGATGAAATCACCGAGGTGGCAGGATGCTGTGGGGGACAACCATACGATCCTGTTCAGGATGTTCTTTCGAACCGCCAGCTGTGATCGACGAACATGCCCTTTCCTCGCCAACCATCATGCGGATACATTCGGCCGGTCCCGTAATAGTCTCCGTCCAACACCTGCAGCTCGGCTGCATACTGAACCCAGTCTTGCGTCAGGGTATTGTTCTCAATGGCGGCATGGAGGAAGTATCGCCCACCGCATAACGGCAGATGGGGAACATGAAAATCCACATAGCCGCTGCCTTCCAAATCTAACGGCGTTCGACTCACGAGATCCGTTGAAAAAATACATGCTGCGCGCTCATCTCGATTGACCACGATCATGACCCGCATATCCTTGAAGACTTTTCGGACGTGGCACTGATAATGGACGCGAATGACAAGATGCTGCCCTGACACCACCGGCTGGACCGGATTGAGCTTCTCGTCCAAAAAGGCGATCGCCTGCACCATAAGCTCGCCCTTGGTGTAGCGGTCGGTGCGATCAGCCAGCGAGATGCCAGAGTCCGTGAATGCCTCGCTCATGTATTGCTCGATAATCTGTTGTGGTTGCCCGTCGCCCACGACCTGTCCTTGGCGCAGCAAAATCGCCCGCTGGCACAAGCTGGCCACCACCGGCAAATCGTGACTGACAAGAATAACGGTACGTCCGTCCCGCCGCACCTCATCCATTTTCCCCAAACACTTCTTCTGGAAGGCTCCGTCGCCGACCGACAACACCTCATCCACGATCAGAATTTCGGGATCAAGGTGCGCCGCCACCGAAAAAGCCAGTCGCACGTACATGCCGCTTGAATATCGTTTCACTGGGGTATCGATAAATTGCTGGGTGCCGGAAAACTCCACGATGGCGTCGAACCGCTTGTCGATATCCACCTTGCGCATACCCAGCATGGCGGCATTGAGGTACACGTTTTCGCGCCCCGTGAGTTCTGCATGAAATCCTGTGCCCACTTCCAACAGCGAGGTCACGCGCCCGTAGAGATCCACTTCTCCGCCTGTTGGTTCCGTAATGCGGGACAAAATCTTCAATAGGGTGCTTTTCCCGGCCCCGTTGTGCCCGATCACGCCTAGCACCTCTCCTTCCATGACATCGAACGAGACATCGTTCAAGGCTTGAAAGGCTCGTGGGACGACACCTCTCTCGGTCTGTCGCCCCAGGAGAGATCGGCACGTATAGGCGATCCGATCCCGCAGGGTGTCATGGTTGATCCCTGCGATGACATATTCTTTGCTGACGTGTCGTGCGGAAATTGCTATGTCAGCCATCAAATCACGTCCGCGAAGGTGCGTTCCATGCGCTTAAAATAGACGACCCCGCTCACGAACAGAATCAGGACGATGCCCACGCTCGGAAGAATCGTCTCGAGCGACGGTGCACGTTGGCCCAGCAAGCTCCAGCGAAATCCCTCTACGACTCCAACCGCGGGATTCAAGCTGTAGAGGGTCCGCCATCGTTCCGGAATAAGACTCACGGGATACACCACGGGTGAAGCAAACATCCAAAACTGTACGAAGAAGGGGATGATATGTCCGACATCGCGAAACTTGACATGTAAGGCCGAAAACCAGAGGCTGACGGCCAGAGCAGCGAGCAACGCTATCACAAGAAAAATCGGGAAGAACAGGATCTGCCAGCCTGGCGTGACCCCGAACCACAGCATGAGCGGAATCATCATCATCAATGCGCACAGTAAATCAACCGCAGGCGCCGATGCAGCGGCAAGCGGAATAATCAGGCGGGGAAAATACACCTTGCTGATGAGATGGGATTCTCCCACTAGACTGGTGCCACTTCGGCTTGTCGCCTGAGCGATGAAATTCCATGGAAGCAGGCCTGCGTAGGCGAACAGCGGATACGGCATCCCATCAGACGGCAGCTTCGCTAAGTAGCTGAACAGCAGAGTGAATAACAGCATTGAAATGAGGGGCTGGAACACCGCCCATCCCGCCCCGATCACGGCCTGTTTGTAGCGGACTTTTGTATCCCGCCAGACCAAAAATACCAGCAATTCTCGATACAGCCAGACAGACTGCAGATCCAGATGAAACAGTCCTCGACTGGGGCGAATTTTAACCGTCGGCGTTCGAGCGGCCGGCGTGAGAGTACCCGCCGGCAACCGCGAAGCACGGGGTGCTTCTAACTCATTCATCGTCATCAGGATCCACTCACGATTTGAGGAGATAGGGCTCCCAGAAGGACCGATCATATCGCGGCCATGCATGACAGCCGAACGGCAAGCGATGCTGATTGAGCTCAAAACACTGCCGTGGGACTACTTCAAAAGCAAAATCTAATCCGACATTAAAGGGCGCCACCTTGAACTGGGAATCATATCGCACCGCCTCGTCGGCCCAAAAATGATCTTCGTTTTTTGTTCCGTCAGGCCGAAGATGCCAACTTTCCAATTCCCGCTTCACATTATTAAACCGCTTGATTTGCTTATACCATTTCCTCGGCAAGTTGACAGATCGCACATACCAGGACCGCCCGGCGATAATCCGCTGCCAATACACTTCAGGGTCCACCCAATAGGCGTCCGAGGAGAGGACGCGTAGAAAACTGGAGACCTTTCGCAGAGAGAAACCGCCGTTCCCTACACGTGGAGCGCCGACCCACGGGCTATCGGCACACTGCAACCAAGGGGCTCCCACATAATCCCAATCCATCGCGCACCATTCCATCAATCGATCGGAAAATACCAACGCATCGAGTTGATAGATCAAAACATATCGATACGCTTTAAATGCCTCATAAAACGCCGGCGACAGCATCAATCTCGCATTCGCGATGGCACTCCCAAAATATGAATCCGAAAATCGCTGAAGATGAAAGCCGGGCCGCTCAATTGACAGGCTTTGCGGGACGACGAGGAATTTGTCATACCGGCCGAGGTAATGCTCCAAATGCCGGAAGGAAATGTCCTCATCCTCGGTAAACTCCGCTCGGTTGTATCCCGGCACAACCACCGCCACACTACTCATAACCAGGTCTCTTTCATGTGGTGCCGTTATTGGATGGATCTTCAGGCAGTCGCCAGGGACGGTTTAAACCAAAATGAGCGCCTGGGCCTTCCAGCCTGGAGCAATTCCGGCACAGTCACAAACTGATAGGTCCCGCACAACCGATCAAGTACCATCTCCAATGCGCCGAGCATGGCTTGACGGTCCGGCCACGAGGTATGTTCCGGGTCGACCCCGTGAGCAGGCGCTCCCTTGTCGTACAGCGTGTCGTGGAAGAGGACGATTCCGCCTGGCGCCACCATTTCCAAGAGGTATTTGCTCATGACCGAGGGCTGGGATTCGTACCAATCCCCGCTGTTCAAATTCCATCCCACAACCTCGTAGCCCATCACGAACGCCTCCAGGCGAGACATGACGGTTTGTTCACCATAAGGGGGACGAAACAATGGGCTCACATATGGCTGGAGCGCACGTTCGCATTCTCGGATTTGCCAGCGGCGTTCTCGGCTCGACAGTCCGGGAAATGCCCGATGATCCCAGGAGTGAATACCGATTGCGTGTCCTCCTGCTGCAATCCGTCGCACCAGGTCGGGGTGGGTTGCAGCGGCTCGCCCCACCATAAAAAATGTGCCGCGAGCCTGGTACTTTTCCAGGAGAGTCAACACTTGAGGAGTGTTTTCGGGATCCGGTCCGTCGTCGAACGTCAGAGACAAGACCGTTTGAGTGGTGACGACATGAGTCAGGCTCCCCAACACCTTTCTCACTGAGGCAGACAGAAGAGATTGAGGATTCATGGAACGGATTTCCATGTTATTCAACCATCACTGGGGGTGCCCCGAATCGGACACTTCCCTTAAGCAGGCCCATCAAACGGCCCAGGCGCCAGGCCAACATCGTCTTGCCTTCTGGCGTACGAAGCAACTCCAACATGCGTCCTAGAAGGGCACGCCAAGCCTGCCCGTACTTACGCCAGCGCCACCATTCCCACAGATAGCCGGCCCCATATTTTTTATAGAGGTATACCTCGTACTCCGCGTACTGCGAGGCTTGCGCATAGACACCCTTCTTACTTGCTCGAAGACGGCAATGAAGTACTGCGTCCGGAACAAATTCCAGCCTCACCCCTTTTTGCTGCACTCGCATACAGTAATCGATGTCTTCACAAATCGGAATGGTTTCATCAAATCCAGCCACAGCATCATGCAACGCTCTTGTGATGCCAAGGGTTCCCGAACCTGCATGCGGGTAGGGCAAAAACCGGAACTGTTGGAGTCCAGTGACCTGCGTGCAGCCGCGTGCCGATCGAACTGCCTGGCTATTGAGTTTTTCGAACTCCAGACGGGAAGCGACGAACCCATGCACCCGTAATGCCGCTTCCATTGAGACCGCCCATCCGGGGGCCGGAACATCGTCCGCATCACAAAATAGAATTCCCTCACCGGTTGCCGCCCTGACCCCTACATTTCGTGCATAGGACGCGCCTCGTCGTCCTGAGGCGTCAATGAGGCGAAGACCTGGCATCCGAGGAATATGCCTGGCAACGACCTTCGCCAGGTCGTCGGTTGAGCCATTGTCCGCGACAATGACTTCCCAGGCCCCTGGCCAGGTCTGGGCAGCGAGCGCCTGGAGCGTCTCGTCGATCGTACGGGCTGCATTCCGGCATGGAATGATAATGCTGAGTGTCATGGCTCTTCCGACTTCAAGGGCCTCGGCGAACACGGCAAGGAGTTTCTCGTTCGTCTGCCGTCGTAGCGGGATCCTGAGTCCACGCGCGGTAGAGCGAATAGAGGCGAGCGGGCTGCGCCCAGTAGCCGGGATCATTCATCAGGGCACTGACGGCCACGAGCGGGGCCATTCTTGGAGAACCACGTTTCATACTGATCGCAGCCGCCTCAAGCAATTCTCCCAACAGTCGACGGGATGAACCGGTGTGAGCCGCCTCTCCATCTGCAGCTGCATTCGTGATCTCTCTCCAGAATGTCTTCACAGCTGAGACAGGATGAGCCGAAGACAGCGCGAGGCTACTGGCAATACGTCTCAACCATTCAACAACTACTGCCTCCTGAAGTAACCAGGAGGCCTCGCGCACGGCCTTCAGCAAATGAGCCTTGGTCGGTTCCAGGCCGCCGCCGGCCCACCAACGCTGATGGGCAATACTGGCACAGACGGCCGCTCTTGCCTTCCTGCGAATACGATCAGCATCGGCGGTGGCAGGCAGGCGTGACAGGGCTGCTTCCACAATCATCGGCAATTGCTGTTCATTGGTGCCATTTGCGATGGTGCTATACCAAAGCCCTTGTTGAGAATAGCGACCGCGGGCAACTGGTCCGCCTGGGAGAAACATCCATTGAGTAAGCGCGGCAATACGAAGCGCCATGTCATAGTGTTCCATTCCAGCCTTGCTCTCATCGAAAAAACCTGCTTGCTCAAACAGCTCGCGTCGGACCAGCCAGGTCGGGGGATGTAGAAAATCATCGGTTGTCGTGACAAACTCCTCAAACACATTGCCTGACGGCCCCCACTGAGGCCAGAGCAATAACGGCGTTTCTCCTCCCGTCACCACGCTCTGTCCATACAACACGCCGATTTCCGGATGCGCTTCCAAGAGCGGGACCTGCACCATCAATTTGTGGGTGAGAAACTCGTCATCATCGTCCAACAGGGCAATATACTTTCCTTTTGCGCGCTTAATTCCTGCATTCCGTGCCCCGGATGCACCGCGATTCTCAGGCAGTCTGAGATATTGAACCCCCGGGAATTCAGCCACGACCTTGGCCGTATCGTCGGGAGAACAATCATCGACCACGATAATCTCCATCTCAAATAGCTCCCCGGCCTGCTCTTGTGCGAGGGCGGACTGAATAGCCTTTCTGAGAAGATGCGCACGTTTGTAGGTCGGGATCACCACACTTACGAGCGGACGCTCAGGAGAGGGACTCTCCATGGTATTCAAACCCTGTCCTTGATGAACTGAAGCCGAATCGTAATTCATAAGGACGTTCACCTCCCTAAATCTCGACATCCTGAAGGCGTTGTTGAACGTCTGCGTGATACTCTCAGGACCCCGCTACTCGAGATAAAATTACAACTCACGTTTCTCCCTGATTGAAGAATCATATATGTCGTCACGGTGTAGCTAGAAAGATTCTGAGGGTACGCGATCTAGGCACTTACTCGTCCGACACATGACAGCGGATGCCGGCTTCCAGGGGAATCCAGTGGGGCCGACAAGCGGATTCCTGCACCGCATCCATTGTCCTCTGCACAGCGAGGCCGTCGTAAAAAGAAGCATCGAGGTCGCTGTTCAATCTTCCTCGTATGCAGGCATCCACAAAACTCCGCATCATCGCCCCAAGGCAATGGGGTGTCCCGGTGGAGGCCTCCGCCGGCAACGGCACAAGCTCCCACTCTGGATGTGTAGAACGAGAGACCCGTAACATGTCTATCGAGCCACGGCTCAAGGAGGCCCGCAACGCCCCTTCCCGCCCCACCACCTCGATATAGGCTTTATCTCCTGAGTTAGGCGTTGCACGGCTTGCGAATAGATGGCCCTGAATCCCGTCCCGGCACACAAACCACGCCGACGCGATATCATCGGTTTCTACCTGAGCCAGCACACCGGTCCTGTGATCGATCCGCTCGCGCGGGATCAATAAGGTACTGCCCGCTACGGCTTCGATCGGCCCAACAATAAATCCGATGAGGTCGAACAGGTGGGACCCGACGTCATACAAAATTCCGGCGCCCGCACAGTCTCGTTTCTCGCGAAAGCCAATTTTCGTATCCGGCTTCACACCTTCCCAGGACGCGTACTGCACTCGCACGTGGTACGGTTCTCCGATGTCGCCTTTCATCAGCCGGCGTTTCAACTCCTGCACGCCATACAGATACCGGTATGTGAATGCCACTTGGTGTATGGCATGACTTCGCTCCGCGTCCCGCACCATTTCAACAGCTTCATGCACATTCATCGCCAGCGGCTTTTCACAAAAGACATGTTTGCCTGCTGCAAAAGCGGCCTTTGACTGAATGGCATGAGCAACGTTCGGAGTCGCGATGGTAATCGCGTCGATGTCTGTCCGCGCACAGACCTGTTCGTAATCCAGCGAAAATTCCGGGACCCCGAGTCGCTCGGCCATGGCTCGAGTGCGTGCCAAGTTTCGTCCGCACAGGACGACCACCTCCGCGTCAGGATGCGATTGCAAACCCGGCACGTGACACGCTTCAGCAAATGCCCCTGTGCCAAGGACACCCAGGCGAATTTTTTTCATAGAACGACCCGATGTGGAAGGATCAACGGATGAGTTTGGTATGGCGAATATTCAGCCATGATAGACAAGGAACGAACCCCCGTGAAGCAGCGCAACTATCGCATACCGCACGTCTAGGGGTAATAGGGGATTCCCTGAATCCTTGAATATTATTCCTGATCAGAAGGCTAAAAAACGGGGCAGGTGAATCAATCTAACCACTTGTTATCATTCATGTATCTGACCGAACTAAACCCGTTCTGATTGCCAGCCGCACAAGGCCGGGCACATCGTGAATCTCCAGACGTTCCATCAGCTGGGCGCGATGGGTTTCCACAGTTTTGACGCTCAGATCGAGGCGGTGGGCAATTTGTTTGGTCGAACAACCCTCAGCGATCAATTGGAGGATTTCACGTTGACGTCCGGTGAGCTTCCCTAGGGGACTGCTCGATGCATCATCCTGCCGACAATATGCGTCCAGGGTGAATTTGGCCATGGCGGGAGTCAAATAGGTCTCTCCACGACAGACAGCCTTGATTGCCAGTTCCAATTCCGAACGATCCGCATCCTTGAGGAGGTACCCGGACGCACCGGCTCGCAGGGCTTCTTTCAGGTACTCTTCGTTCGTATACATGGTGAGCATCAGAACCTTCGTCCTCGGACACTCCTGTCGCATTCGGCTCGTGGCCTCAAGACCGTTCATGCCGGACATGGCGATATCCATCAAGACCACTTCAGGCTCCAGTTCCTTCGATACCCTTAGCGCATCTCGACCATCACTCACTTCCCCAATGACCTGAATTCCCTCCAGTTTCTCCAGTAGAGCCCGGAATCCCGCCCGCACCAATGTATGATCCTCTGCCAGCAATACTTTGATTTTCTTCATGTCAATGAGTCCTTGGTGCCTTGGGACGAGGTACCGTCCGGAAAGGAAGCACGAATTTCGGTGCCTACGGACTGAGTTGATTCGATGCTGATCGTTCCACCGACAAGCTGAACCCGCTCTTCCATCCCGGACAGTCCGACGCTGGTACCGACTCTCGCCCCGGATCGGACCGCCTCTTGATCGAACCCGATTCCATTGTCGCGAATCACCAACGTCAACTCTTTCGGAGACCGCTCCAGGAGCACCTCCACCTTGTTTGCCTGAGAGTGCCGCACGACATTGGTCAAAGCCTCTTGTGCAAGCCGAAAACAGGCAATCTCGATCTCAGGCGAGGGCCTGTCGGTCACTCCCTCTGCAGAAAATTTCAATTGCCAGCCCGCGCGTTCTGCTTGCCTGCCGACATACCATCTGAGCGCGGGCACCAAACCTAGTTCATCGAGCAAAGATGGCCGTAAATCCAAGGCCAGGCTGCGCACGCGCTGAAGTACTTGCGCCAATATTTCCAAACTATCCGCAATCTGGTCCTCGACAGGCTCGCAATTCGGATGCGTTCGAAGCTCCCGCAGATTGAGTTTAATGGCGGTTAATGCCTGTCCGATCTCATCGTGCAGGTCGCGGGCAATCGCGCGGCGCTCCAATTCCTGAATCTCCATCAGGCGGCGCGAAAGGACTCGGAGCCGCTCATTGGCATCACGCAGGTCACTCGTGCGCTCCATGACCCGCAATTCTAATTCTTCATGCGCATCTTTCAGGGCCTTCTGCGCCCGTTTTTGTTCGGTAATATCGGTGTTCAATTCGAGACTGCCGCTCGGCATCCCCGCAGCATCCCGCAGCAACGTCCACCGACTGGATACCGTAATCTCTCTGCCGGCGCGAGTTTTATGCACAAGCTCACCTCGCCACAGCCCTTGCTCCAGGAATGTCTGCTTAATGTCCTCCAGCGGGAGTGGGAAAATGGTGTTCAAAAAGTCATGAATGTAAGCCCCCCGCGCTTCCTCCGCCGACCACCCGTACAGACGCACGGCACCTTCATTCCAATACGTAATCGTATCGTCCAGCAGATCGCGAACCAAGATGGCATCGTTGGCCAAATCGAGCAGCTTCGCCTGTCGACGAAGCAGTGCCTCGGCCTGTAACTGTCCGCGCCGATCCTTGGCAACGAAGCAGTATCCTACGATGCTTCCAGACTCATCAGGAATGGCGCTCACGGAGAGAAATACCGGAAACCGATGGCCGCTGCGATCAAGATAGGTCCACTCGTCTTCGGCCATCCGGCCGATTCCGACCCGGGCAACGATGACGTCGAACGATTCCTGAACCAGGGTTCCCGACTCGGCCGCAAGGACTTCTTTGCGACGGCGTAGCTCAGCCGGATCATGAAACGCGGCCGGCGTAACCTTACCGACAACCGTATCAGCGCCCACTCCAAGTAATCGCTCGGCTGCGCTATTGAAGCTAGTGATAATTCCATCCGGCCTGGTCGAGATGACGAGCACTCTGCTCAGGCCGCTGTCATGTTGTTCGATCATGTGGCTTCTCGCGCGCCGAAACCAACCAACCGCTCCAATACAGCATGGTCAACTCGGCGTCCATCGGCCAGGCGCTTGGTGATGGCGACGGCCTGCCGGCCATCATACTACAGGGCCAGAATTCAGGCGACAGCTGGAAAGAAAGGAGTGCGGATGGACAAAGAGCGGATGGATGAAATCAACGAACAGGTCACGGATCTAGTCACCACGTGTCTGCGGCTCGGATTGGCGGCCGACCAACCACACACCCGTGAGAATGAGGACAATACCTGTAATTTCCCGTATCCCGATCGCTTCACCCAGGACCAAGGCGGAGAGCAGCAACGCCGACACAGGAATGAGATTCACGAACACACCCGCCCTCGAGGGTCCTACTCCCTGAACCCCAAACAACCAGGCTTGTTGACCCAAGGCCGTGGCGAACACAATGAGATATCCTACTGCCAACCAGCCCGAAATAGGCACGGAGTCCGTACCGGACAGTAACATTTTCTGATCGGTCCAGAGGAGAGGAAGCTGCAGCAACAACGAGAGCAGGAGGGTGGTCCAATTGACGGTCAGCGGAGACAGCCGCTGCATTACCTGACGGCCGCCGATAGAGTACAACGCCCAGCTCACCAATCCCAATAACACCAGTGTCCCGCCTAGCCAGGGGTGATCGCCGATGGGGGCGTCTCCTCCGACCCCGGAGACAAGCGTCACTCCGGCAAACGAGACGGCACAACCGCCCGCAACCTTCCTAAAAGGAATATCTCGTACCAAGAGGGAGGATAGGAGCGCCGTAATGGCTGGGCTCGCGCCGATCAGGACGCCAGCGGTTGAGGCCCCGATATAGCGGAGGCCGAACAAAGTCAGCAAATGGTTGCCGAGCACCCCTAACCCCAACAAGGACAGTAACTTGAGGTCGCGTGGCGTCAAGGTCGTGCGCCCGCCTTCGGTCCACCACCACAACGGTATCAAAATCGCCAAGGCGCCGATGCCACGTATGAGGGACGTCTCGACGGCCGAAAACGCCCCCAGTGCCAGCTTTTGCCCGACGATCGAACCGCCCCAGACCAAGGCCGAAGTGGTGAGCGCTGCGTATGCGGCGGGCGTGGACGCTTTTTCCATGAAGTCAGTTCCTGGATTCTGCACAGGCGGGTCGGTTTAGACCGGCGACCAGCGACTGCTAGTGCGAGAGTTTTGGAGTAATGACTAAAATGCCGTCTCGAATAGTCGCTAACACGGCCGTGACACGAGCATCAGCCGCCACCATTCGGTTGAGATCCTGTATTGCCGCCGTACGATCATCCGACGGCGGATCCGTGAGGACGTCCCCGGACCACAACACGTTGTCGACAAGAATGACTCCGCGCTGTGAGAGCAATTCCATTGCGCGCCGGTAATAATTTACATAATTCAGTTTGTCGGCTTATCTCGTAAGTTCGTAGCTGCTCACTAAGACAGTTCCCTTTTCCCTGCCCGTCTACTATTCTCTATAGCATAAACTTCTCTATAGCATAAACTGTTCGGTGGCTTTGGATGTCGCTATTTAGAACAAGGATCATACGCTTCCCTGATGGTGAGCGGTTGCCATTGCTGTTCCGCAACAATCCCAGTCAACCCGTTTTTTTAGCGCTTATGTTTGTTGGATGCCAGCGCCGCTATTACCGAACCAAAACAATACTTAGAGATGCCAGAGTCCTCGGATGGTTATACGAGTGGTGCTACGTCGTTCGAGGCACAAATATTGACCTCGAAAGACGCATAATTTCCGGCCACACCCTATCCCCTTCTGAAATCGAAGGCTTTGCCCGTTGGCTCAGGACAAGAACAATGACTAGGAGCCGCTCAAGGTTGGAAAGCACCCGATATCGCACAGGTCAATCTATGGGCGCTTTACAGCCCGCAACTACTAATAGCTACCTGTCAATTGTACAGATTTTCTTAGAATGGGCAGCGCGACGCTATATTCCTTCGACAAGGACCACTACTAAGGCGCTTCTTGCAAATACACTCTGTGTCATTGAAGGAGCTTTCGAGGCGAGCCGCCTAAGAGGGAAAGCACCCGCGCGTTGCATCGGTCTTACCCAACAGGAGATTAAGCAGTTTATGGCAATACTCTCACCCACCGATCCGAGAAATCCATTTCGCACCAGCCATAGGATAAGGAATCTTCTTATATGCGAAACCCTTTATGAAACAGGCATCCGGCGCGGAGAATTGTTGAAGTTAAAGGTTGAAGATGTGACCTCTTTACGAGACGGCTTCTACTTGAACTTAGTCAGACGGCCGGACGACAAAGAAGATTGGCGTCTCAATGAGCCAGCCCAAAAGACGTTGCCTCGAATCGTTGCCATTACGAGGGAACTTTATGAATTAATGATTGTATATATCCGCAACCATCGAAGACCAAAGCGGCAAGGTCGACCAATCAAACTTTCTCATTCTTATCTTTTCGTTTCGGAGCGGGGGTTTCCCCTATCAGAATCGCAAGTGAATTATATTATCGATACTGTTGAAAAACTTCGGTCTCCCGCAGGCAATCGAGCTCATCCCCATGCATTTAGGCACTCTTTCTGTACTATGTTTTTAGAACATTGCGCTGGCGTTGAAAGACTTGACGAAGAAGCCTCAAAAGATCGCCTGCGACAGATTTGCGGCTGGGCTGCCGGGTCAACGATGCCCGAGCGCTATACGGCAAATCGGCTTCAGGCGCAGGCGAACATTATGAACCGCAGAAGGTTGGAGATCATTCGTGCAAATGGCAACGTATCGATTTGAGAGGCCTCCAAAGGTATCCCTTCGAACACTTTTGTCTGATGACACTAAATGGATAGATACTTCACAGATGATCTGGAAACATCCAGAGGTCGGTGTTATCGATTGGAACAAGCTTAAAGTGCCTCGTTTGATGACGCCGGCACTAATGCATTACATGATTCATCTCCTTGAATCGTATGCACCGCTCACTGCACCTACCGAGTTTGGCACCTTCTTAGAGAACCAGCATCTTTTCCGGCGCAAAAGGTATCCCTTCACGTTGACTAGCTTTCTATCCATTCTGTCCGGTGTGCGCAGGTATAATCACTTTTTCCACATCCGAAAGTTCTATGGATGGGCAACACAAAAGCGAATTCCCGGCTTTCACCTTAGGATCCTTAAGGAGGCAGAGCGAGTTCGCCCTCCGAGTAAAACTACAAAAGTCGACTCCCGTTCGGGAAAGAGGTACCTCACCGACGAAGAAGAGCTACAGCTATATCGCGCTTTCGAGCAAGCGCCGGATGTGAGCGATCCCAGTTTACGTAATAATGTTCTTGCCCATCTGTCTTGGGAGTTAGGATTACGCCCGGTCCAGGCTCGAGCGATTGACGAAAATCATATTCATCATATAGAGGGTCCGCCAGCCGATTACGCCTCCATCGAAATAATGCGTGTAAAGCAGCGGCACACGAAACCTACCTATAAACCAAGGCAAATCAGTGAGACCCTATACAACAAAATTCTATTGTTAATCGCGCAAAATCAGTCACGTCATGAGACCCAGTCCGGCAGCCGGCCCCTTTTCCGCACGAAGGGTGGTGGGAATGGCGAAAGTGTGAAGACTAGGCAATATGGCAAACGAATCAGGATACCAACGGCGAGAGAAGCAGTACCTACCTTTCTGCATGGAAGCGCAGGTTTACCTGTTGGCAAATCGGCCAACACGCTACGTCACAACATGGCTCAGCGATTTGCTGATAACGGCGCCTCTGCAGCCGTGATCGCTGAGGCGCTTGACCACTCCAACTTAGATAGCGTTAAGGTTTATACAGAAGCTAGATCCAATCTATCCGATATAAAGACTCGTGCCCTAGGTAAAAGTGCTACCTACTCTAAGCTTATAGAACAATTACTTGGCAAACAGGCAATCGCTAGTTCCGAGATTAAAGACCCTTCTCAGAATGTTCAGGGGATGGTCGGCAACCAATACATAGGCCACATTGGTGCCTGCTGTCTTCCAAATGACACGCGGTGTCCCTTCAATCCTGTATATGCCTGCTATGGATGCAATGAGTTCACTCCATTTATCGATGGCCAGCATGAGCAGGTTATAGAGGCAATGGCTAAAGAAAATTATGAGCTAGTGCAGCGATTCGGGCAGGAGGGCGGCCGTCTAGCTACCCAGAATGAATTCCCTCTCATGGTAGCGAGAGCAATTCAAGTCCGCTGTGACAAGAGCAACGGCAAGTCATGATGAATTCAAACCTCGCGGGCCTTGTCCGCAAAGCTAAGGCAGTGTTGTC
Organism: Nitrospira sp.; assembly: GCA_024998595.1. Taxonomy (GTDB): domain Bacteria; phylum Nitrospirota; class Nitrospiria; order Nitrospirales; family Nitrospiraceae; genus Nitrospira_A. Next base: position 862,774 of record JACOEK010000001.1, on the reverse strand, counting down.
TGGGCTCTCCGTTGGAATCGAGTGGGAAGCATCATCATGGGACGTCGGGAAATGGCTTCCGACAATACAAACGGTGCACAGAAATCACAAGCTGGTGTTTGGAATTGGAAATGTGCGGAGCAATCGTCCGTTTACACCTCTTCCGCCCATTTATAGCGACTTTGCCAAAGCCATCATTGTGATGATATGGAGCAGCCGTAATCTTAGCTTTGGCCGGCTTTCCAATTACATGCGTGCCTTACGCCTTCTTAGTGACGCACTGTCACGACGGGGCACACAAAACCCCTGTGACATTAAGCTTTCCGACTTGGAGGGCCTTATCGCTTCACAACAAGCTAAAACTATCACCTTCGTATACCTTGCTGGTTTTGCCTCTACAGTAAAAGCGATAGCAAGTGAAATGGACTATCACGGGATTACGAATCCGCCTCTAGACTTCATACATCCCTTTAGATGTGAGGGGCATAGAAGAGCGAGGGCATCTAAGAGCGGCCAAAGCGTCGATGGGAGAGAAGAGGAACGTAAGCTACCATCTATGCAGGCTATCGCAGCCTATGCAAAATGCACAAATGATCCGATTGACGACAATGAGCGCATTCTTCTACGTGCGTGCGATTTGCAAATTGTACTCGGTAACCGCATCAACGAAACTTTGTTGATTCCAAAGAATTGTTTAGTGGAGGAAACAGTTAAAGGTAGCGATGGCCTACCTCTTCGTAATCCTACGACAGGTGACATCGTTAAACGACATGGAATCCGACTTTACCCAGAGAAGGGCTATAAGTTCATGATTAACTGGCTGCCGGATCAAGACGTGCCCATCATTCAGCGAGCCGTCAAGGAGCTAGCGGATTTATGCGAGCCCGCTCGTAAGAGGGCCAAATGGCTTGAAACTCATCCTGGAAAACTTTGGCCGTACAAATCAACCGACAATATAAGCACAAGCAAACTCTTGACCTATTTCCCTGGGGCGACGCGACCTGCCCTTTCCCGAAAATTATGGAGCAGAGGGATTTCACCCATTAAAAAGGGGGTACGATGGGCCCATCAACGTGACTCAATGTATAAGGCAGGCGACATTGAGACCACCTTTGCCATCGATCCTAAAAGCCTGACTCCAATGACAGGGCCTCGCGGGCAGACTATTCTGTGTTTAAGCGATTGTCTCGCCGTAAAATTTGAAGGACAATTTTCGCTCAATGCAGATTGGCAAAATAATCTTCGCCCTGAGATTATTAAGTACCATGATATTGCGACCGCCCTTGGAGGCAATAAGCAGCGCGCTCGGCTTTCAATTTTCGAGCGGCGAGGGCTCAAGGACAGAACGGCCGATGGAAAACCCTGCCCATTTACAATCAATACTCATTCCGCCCGGCACTGGAAAAATACTCTTTACGACCAAGGCGGCATGAGTGATCTCCAACAAACGTGGGCCATGCATCGCAAAAGTGTGAATCAGACCAGAACGTATCAACACAAAACCCTTACTGAATCGACCGCAACACACCGCAATCTATTAGATCTGTCTTTTACTGAAAAGATTCAGTTTCTAAAGGACAGCATAAAAAAAGGCACAATTCATGGGGCTCTTACAACCACTTATAATACGCTCGTTATAAATGACCCGACGACAGCGGAGGAGTTTCTGCGTACACATGCCGTGGGTATTCAGATCACACCGTGGGGCATTTGCAGTAACGATTTTACTCTTTCTCCCTGTCCCAAGTACCTCCAATGCTTCGATAACTGTAAGCACTACCATCGGACCATGGATCCGAAAGAAGAAGAAAGACTTCGTACTTTTCGGACGAGCATGACCCGCGCGCTTGGCATTATGAGAGGAAATGCAGCGGGTGAGGCAGGCGGAGACAAGTGGATTAAGATGCTCGAAGAGAAAATGGCCAATATTGACCGCGCTCTCAGCATCCAGTTGATTCAAATCCAACCTACTCGGTCCGTACCTCCGTTTCCAAATGGCATCGATAAATCGAAACATCCCACGCCTCGACGGACAGTGGTTGACTAGTCTTTACTAAGGTATGCCAGCTAAGCGTAGACCACTTCGAGGCCCGAAGCTTGATACGGCACTTGATGCCGAACTCGGTCTGATGCTGGAAGAAGGGCTCGAACAATCCCCCATCAACATTTCAACAGTAGCAAAGAGACTTGGGCTAGGAAGTCGCAATACGCTTTCGAGGCATGACAGAAAAGCAACAATTTATGCTGCTGCCAAGAAACAACGTGTACTGCTTGGGAATAAGGCAGACAAGGCCACGAGGGATAGTCTCGCCCAGCTCGATCGATTGAAAGGAGAAAAGGCACAACTACTGAAAGATCTAAACAATCTTCGTGTTAAGCTCGTGCTTGTGGCCATTAATGCCCACAAGCTGGGCTATAGCCCCGAAAAGCTTCTGCAATCCTTACGGGAGCAAAAATGTGCAGAAGATCAGGCTGAGCCGGTCTGGGAGCGCTACCTAAGGAAGATAAGACTCTTGGATCAGCTCGATCCGAATGTACGGAAATTTGTTGTTTGATACCTAGTACTGGGCTGCTGCCGGTTTGAAAGACAGCGAGTTTGGTGTATGAATAAAACCGGAGGTAGCCCCATTTCGAGAACTGACAGGAAGACATGTGGACAGGTTTTGTGGACACACGACAGCGTGTTAGGTAACTGTTCTACGACCCTCCCCCTGCCGACTCAGACCCAATCCAGCCAAGCTTAGCGCGAAGCGAGCACAATCTTTCATGAACGGCAGCTTTCCGGCGCGGAGATTGGCTTAGCGACTGTCGCCAAGTGGCCGATGGCAGTCCTCGACCCATTGCAGTAATAGATGACCGACCGCTATCGGGCGGACCAATCGAATAACCCTATGCAGACTTAATTATTCGCCACCGGCTTCCTTCAACAGTCGAATAGTGAAACATTCAAACGGTGGCACAAACGAGGGGTGTCCGGTATGAAAACAATACTAATGAGTTAAGATGCCAGTAAAATAAATGAGTTATTGGCATTAGGAGAGTAGTACATATACTAGTAGTCTGATCCCAGTCTGCGGTTTGTGTTAACTAAGAAAGCCGGATTACTGAATGTTAGATTGCGGTTGAATGATACTACCGATTTGGATTCGGCGAAGAAGTATAGCGGGATCTGCAGATAGCACCTGTGCGATTCTCAGGAACTCAATAACATCTAGCCGCCGCTCGCCAGATTCATATTTCGCTACATAGGACTGATGCTTCCGAAGATGTTTGGCCAGTACCACCTGGGTAATTCCAGCCTCTTCACGAGCCTCCTTCAAGAGGCGACAAAACCGACGATATTCAGAGCTAAATGGAGCTGTTTTTCGTGATTTAGACATAGGCCCCCATTCAGGGGGCCTGATTATTTATCCCCTAGCGCGAATATCCCAAATTGGGATATTCTGATTTCCCAGGGATGTATAAATTCTCGACAGAATTTAGATGCCAGGTGCAACTGTGTCTACGAGCGCCCGCGTCCGACGTCTCCGACGCCGTATCGTCTATCAGCAAAAGCGGGACACTACGACCAAGCGAGCCGTGGGGTATCTTCGAGTGTCCACTGGGGAGCAAGCCGTTCGTGGATTTGGTCTGGCGGCACAAAAGCGGCACATCCAAGAGTTTGCCAAATCTCAGGGATATAAGCTGAAGGGGTTCATCTCCGATAGAGGAGTATCAGGGGCGTCGTTGCCAGAAGAACGGCCCAACTTCTCGAAACTTCTCAGGCTAGCCCACATGGGAGCGTTTGATGTCCTCCTTGTCTGGAAATTCGATCGACTGGCAAGAAACGTCCTCTACGCTGTCACCATGGCCAATCGCCTTCGGGAAGAGCATGGCATCGTTCTCAGGTCTGTCACCGAACCGATCGATACCGCCACCTCCATGGGATCGATGTTCTTTGCTGTCTTAGCCAGTATGGCCGAGCAGGAACGTCGGACGATCACAGAACGAACCATGGCGGGAAAGGTAGAGAAAGCGACTCAGGGTGGATTTGCTGGAGGGGCTGTCCCTTTTGGCTATCGGCGGGATTTGGTTGGTGGATTGGCGGTTCACCCGGTGGAAGCTCAGGTTGTGCGAGAGATCTTCCAGCGAAGCAGGAAAGGTTCCAGTCTTCGGGAGATCGTGGAGCACCTGAATAACGAGAAGGTGGCTACAAAGCGGGGCGGCAAATGGTATCCAGGCACCGTGGCTTATATTCTCGACAATCCCAAGTACCGCGGGCTGGTCGAATACTATTTTCGATGGGAGACCCAATCCCATGTCTATCGGAAAGGCCATCAGCCAGCCATTGTCGGGCGAAGGGAACATGCCCGATGATCCCTCAAATATTGCTAGGCGTTGCGTCGGGCGGCAAAAGACCTCGATGAGGTCCGGTTCACATTCAGACGGTGAGCCAGAGAGGAATTCTCGTTATGACAATGGGAATGATGCAAGCGTATCGCCAGGCTGTGAAGAAGTTTAGTGGGATCAAGAAACTTACCAACAAGGCTATACAAAATTGGCTAGAGCGCGGGTTACTTAGACTACCGCCGCACGCACAGCAGATGTTTGTCGATGAGGTCTTCTTTCTCTCTACGGGGTTGCCGCCGATGCGTACTGATCAAATGTCCGCCTCGAAAGACGAGGCAGCATCCCTAAAAGGTGGACAGCCCGGAACATTGAAGCGCGATTCCGAAGCAGAAGAGAACGCTTTCTGGATTCAGCGAGAGGCCGTCGAAGTGTTTGGCACCGAGGACAAAGCCAGCGAGTGGCTCACACGAAAAAGCCGCACACTCAAGAACAAAACCCCGCTATCCATTCTTGGAACTAAGGCAGGAAACACTCGCGTGGAGAAAATGCTCAAGAAGATCAGAGAATCTCCACTTCCTGTCAGCCGTCGATTAAGAAATTGAAAACAGTTGCGAGTCGAAAGGCGCGCTTCGTGAACACGATTAGAAAAACGACAGATTGAGGCTGGGTGTTTGTTAGCTTAGGGAGTGCAATTATTCGGAACATCCTGAGCCGATCTCTGGCTCCCATTGGGCCAGGTGACAGCCCGCGCAGCATCGCCCCGGCGATTATTCATGTCCGCATTCCATCCGAGCTCCTCTCACCAGAGAGGCAGGAGCAGGTACGTCTGAAGATCCGGAAGATCACGGAGCGCCGCCAATACTATGTGGACTTGGCTCAAGGGCAACTCAGCTTTAATTATTGAATCGGGCCAGTACATTAGGCCAGCCCGTGAGGCGTCTTCATTTCCACAAACGCAATTGCCTCCAGGGAGAGCGCTGAACTTGGATGGATCTCAGCTGAGATATGCTCGGCACTGATCTGATCGATCACTATTGCACCCTCTTGCTTCAGTGCGAGAGGATTTCATAGAGAGAATGGCTGGTTCTTGGTTCAAGAACCACATGGGAAGCATCTGAAAAGATAACCGACGAACAGATTCAGCCCACTCCCACGCTACAGATCAGTGCATTGTGGTCAAGGACATACGGAAAGGGAATGTTCCCGTTTCCGCATTTTATCCTGAAACTATTCTTCTCTTATCTGCGTTTCATTTGGCCCGCTTGCTTGTCTTAGGGAGCCCTGAATAATCGAGCAAGTAGGTGTCACGTTGAAGCGCTTCCTCCACAAGAACATCATAGTCTGGCTGATACGCTTCGCCCTTAATTCGCCTTTTGCCGCCGGCGTCCTCTGCGAGTGTTTCTAACTCCTGCCGTAATGCCTGGATCGTGGAGCAATCCTTCCCGTTCACTACGACTTTTCCGTTTCCAAACAGCAAGGACTGACTGGCTTCATCAACTGCGTCTAGTAGAGCTTGGCGGGCCCTCGTTCGCCATTCTGGTTCCCCGGCCCCTTTCGGTACCGTCTTGTAGATATGCCCTCCACCATTTTCTCGTTCTGTTTTGGAGGGCTTGAAGTATCGAGCATGAGGAATCATATCCTCGGAAATCTTGAAACCAGTTTGTAAAAGTGCACATAGCTCAGAATAGGATTGGGCCGTATACGTTCTTTCTTTGGGAGGGATGAGAATTTCTCCTTCCCGATAGAGAAATGGAACAGGCGAAACAACGAAGGATGGGTGCTCATTGTCCTGTGGATCACCTAGATCCACTCTGACGTAGGCTGGGCGCATTATTTCCCCAATCTGTACCACCCCAACTCTCGGCAGATCCTGGCACGTAACGGCGTTTTGATCTGCGTTGGTGCTTTCTCGATGTACTCTTTGGCGGCAGCATCATCCCCACGCTCTGCCAAAGCTCGGAGGTAGTTGATTAACTCATCATCTGTAGCGAGTCCATTCTCGCCATTCGGCTTCTTTGGTCCAAGCGCTGTCCAAACTGCAGCATCAAGCTTTCGTTCTTGTGCCCATGCAGCCACAATTGACGCCATGCGCTTTTCAAAAATGTCGAACCTGTCCGTGCATGGCCAGCGGCCGATATTGGAATCCGTAGTTCCTTCCCGCTTTACCAAATCCGTGACGGCTTCTGCCAGTGTGGTCTTATGACTAATCGCCCATAGCGTTTGTTGTAGGGGAGCACCCTCCACCAGAACGAGAGTGAGCCTCTTACCCTTAGAAACTCTGGCAAACTTGACAGGCAACATTGGCCCATCGGTGTGCCATTCGTTCTCAATGTCGAGGGCTTGGGGATCCCAGATCAGAGAGCCCCATCCGATGATTGCAATTCTCATAAATAGCGAGAATGGTTGCTGGTTTTATGAGGTAGTCTTTTCGACAAGGATTGCGGTTAGTACATCACCCGCTAGAGCGGTCTCAAGCATGGATTTGATGTAGGTGTCTTGGTCCTCCTCTTGGAACAAGATGTGCCGCTCATTCATCACTTTCTTGTCCATCGCCCAGAGCATCTTCATCGTGTGAGACGGCGTTGAGGAAATGATGAATGAGTTCAGTAATACTTTGGGATCGCCAAGACGGCCTTCAATCTCTTTAATGGTCTCGTAGAACTGGACCTTTGGATCTGTGGGACCGATGTTTCGGATGCCCTTCGGATCGACGAAGATGACATGCTGTTTATCATCCGTGAGCAACCAGAGGATGAAATCTGGATGAAAGTTTCCAGCTTCGAAGAAGCCGACACCGCGGCCCTTGCTAAGATTACGAAGTAGATACAGTTCCTTACCGGCCAAATAGCTACCCGCACCGTCGTGGAAGGCTTTCAGATCTTCTATGAACTGCTTCTCCCCCTTGTTAAGGGCAACCGGGCTGATCTCGACAATATTCTGATCGAGGTACAGCAGCGGTTGGTACAGGTGCTGTCCGAACCAGATCGCCTTGAGGCCGTGGAACTCCCATGGTTTGAGCGTGCCCTTCTCGATAAGACCCTTCAGCTCCTCTAGCTTGGCAACGATCTCCTCCTGCGATTGCTCAATGAGGATGCGATAGTACGAATCCTCTGCCGACTGGCCAATGCCGAGCAGATTGGGATCGTTCGGGGATAGGTCTTGGTATTCGAGATGAGGCTCCTCCCATTCTCGCTTTCGGAAGGTGTAATAGCGTTCGGTGTACTTTTTGAGCAACGACAGCGCAATTTCTTCCCACAACCGGACTTTCGCGAAAGAATCGAACGCCATTTCCTCAGCTGGAATGAGCAACTGGTACCAGCTCTGCTCCTCAAGTAGCGGCCCGATCTCATCCCGTGAGATATTCAAGTTGTACCAGCCTCGCTCTGCCTTAAACCGTTCTAACTCAAAGTACAGTCGGTCCAGATCGAGGAACGCCAGATGCTTCTTTGTAAGACGAGTCTGATTCGGTGCCGCGTCGCCGTCTCCCCCCACAACCCCCGCTGATTTCATCGCCTTAATTTTGGGATACCAGTTAAGGACCACCTGGTTCTTCTGCAGATAGGCGTCCGGTAGAGTAAGGGTCGGCACAGGACCTAGCTTACGAAAGGCATCACCGAACTCGGTGCTCACACCGTTGATAGTCTTCTTCAACCTGATGGTCTTGAGCTTCTGGGTGCCCAGGTTCTTGATTACCGGTAACAAGAATTCGATGTGCTCTTCATTAACCTTTAAACCTTCCTCTAAGAGAAAGTCGCGGAACTGTGCCATGTAGTCTGCGTGGATACCGAAGATACCCAGCGTTTCAAGCAATCCGATGTGCTTTGGACGGTCCATTCCATCAGGCAATTGAACCTTGCCAGTCCGCTTCAGGCTCCAAGGATCACCGTAGCCCTTGAGACGAACCCCGCGCCCAAAGAGCTGGATGATTTGTGCCCCTTCCCCCTTGCCGACATTCATCAGGCCCATGGTGGAGACACGCCAGCTGCTCCAACCCTCAGTAAACTTCTTCGAGCCGATTAGCAGATTCACCGTCGAGTACGTGTTGTTGATCTCGTGGAACAGCGAGCCCGTGAACTCCCGGTCGCCAGTGGCGAGACCGTTCTCCTCGCACAGCTTCACCAACTTGGCGTCGTCGCCGACGTTGATGACGCCGAACGCGTCATTTTCTGCACCCAGGCGTAGCGCCACTTCGCCGGCCGCCCCCTTCAGGTTCTCGACGTAGAGCTGGCCGCCGCCCGGCGCGTTGAAGAGCGTCGAGAGCGTCTCCTCGAAGACCTGTGCTGGAGAGAGTCCGCACATATTGAGATACGTAAAGCGCCCAGCAAACAAGTTCTTGCCCGTCGCTGTTTCGAGCCCCTGGTTTAGTATGCGTTCGATGCGCTGGATACTGACCGACCGGTCTCTCACATAGCGGGCCAGGAACTGCAGGATTTCTATGATGTCTGAAGCATCCCGCGTGGCCAGCGTCGCCGTCACGCTCCCGCCGACAAAGATCCACAAGGGCTTCTCGATGTTGAACGGACGGAACGTCATGCCATGCTCGCGGTACAACCGTTGCTGTTGGAAGAACGACAGCAGGCAAGCCACCAGATACAGCTCCAGGTGGTTCTGCTGCGTCTTTTCGTCGAGGTTCAGGATCTGGTAGTCCTTGCCAAATCCGTCGCCATAGAAGTAACGGTATGAGTAGTCGAACAGCGTGCTCTTCGCGTAGAGTTCGGTGAGCTTGGGCTTTCCCTTGACTGCCTGCCCGAAAGTGGCTGAGTACTCGAATGAGAAGCCCTTCTCGCAAAGCCTTTTGCGCGCATCCATCCACGCGCCTTCTTCGCCACCGCTGGCACCACGGTGCCCCTCGTCCACCAGCACAAGATTGTTGCCCTCGAAGGCGTCAATGGCAATCGTCTTCTCGCCCATGTCCTCGCGAAGCTTGGTCACTTCGAGGATCTCAACCGCGCGCCCGCTGAACAGCCCGCGCCCGTCCTTGTTGAACAGCTCCGCGTCGATGCCCGCAGTCTGGAACTCGCGCAGATGCTGCAGGGACAGTCCCTCATTGGGCGTGAGCAACAGCGTGCGGTTCAGCTGGCCACCGCGGCCGTGCGTCTCAAGCGCATGCTGGTACTGAAGGATGTTGGCGTGCATGAGCAGCGTCTTGCCGCTACCGGTGGCCATCCAGAACGCGAGCTTATTGATCTGTGGCCAGGCTTCGACGGTCTCGTCGAAGGGCGCGATCTGATCGGCCTCGAGCTGGTCCGTGTTGTAGAGCGCCACTTGCGCGTTCAGTTCTTTCAGCAAGGTCTGTGGATCACGGAAATAGCGGTCGAGGTAGATCTCGGCAAACAGCAGCGTGAGATACTGGAAATACTTCCAGACGACCGGCGCCTCGCCATGCGTGATACGCCGTTCGTTCAGCCGCTGCGTGTGCGTGACGATGTTCTGGTCGTATTCAAGCAGCAGCTCGGTGGGCAGCTGCGTCAGGTTAAAGAACTGTGCCGTGAGCGCGTGGTGGAAGTAATGGATGTTGTTCTCGTCCAGCCCTTCCAGCGCCTCGTTGCGCAGATACTCGGCCAGGTCCTCGAAGCGCTTGACGTTGAAGAGCGACAGCAACCACTGGTTCAGCACCAGCTTGCGGGCGAAAGGCACAGCAGGATTCTTGTTTGCTCCGGCCTTCTTCGTGACAGACTTCTTTCCGGCCACGTTCACACGCCTTCCGTATCGAACATTAACCGATGGAAGTCCTCTTCGATTAGCCGCACCTTCCACGTGTCGTCGGGAGTCTTGAGGTTCTCCAGGTTATTGCCGCCGTTCACGTAGATGAGGTCAAACTCACTGTCCTTGGCTGAGTAGCCTTGCTTTGTGAACCACTCGTCGAGCACCAAATTATCCTGCTCCAGCTCGCCGGTGAGTTTGCGCCAGATGATGAGTGCCTTGCGGCCGTCGGGCGTGGTGCCGGTGACGGTACGGAACCAGTACGGGCCGTCCGCATTCTGCTTGAGGCGGCCCTTCAGGTGCAGGCGCTTCTCGCTGTCGCGCTCGAACACGGTGCTAAACATCTGCGGCGCGGCGATGTGTTTCACGGTGAGGCCGATCAGCCAATTGAAGGACTCCAACAGATCGACGTTCACCTCGCGGCTCTCATCCGAACCGGGCCGCTTGACCTTGAGCGTGTAGGCCGTTGGGTCGGTAAAGGCCTGCACATTAAGGAGCGACTGGCTACCGCGCGTCTCCACATTGAGCATGTAGCGGAGCAGGTACTGTTCCCTGAGCCCATCCGGGCCCTGAGCATCAACCGCCGCCAAAAGAGATTGCTGCACCTTACTGCGTTGTACTTCCAGATTGTTCAATGCATCTTCGTAGGACTCGAGACGCTGATATTTGAAAGCCCCGCCACCAATCCATCCATAATTCTGACTAACACCACGACCCTCACCAAATAGGACATTCTTCATCCGACGTAGCGGCTTTTCATAGAAATAGGAAGCCGCCTCAACCGCAATCCAGCGCCGTCCTGATTTCTGAGCTGCTGCAGGCGTCGTCCCGCTACCGGCGAAGAAGTCTAGGACGACATCACCCTCGTTAGACCCCATCTCGAGAAGACGCGCCACAAGGGCCTCAGGCTTCTTCCCCTTGCGAAGTTCAACGCCACCCTCGTTGTGCAGATCATTTGGCAGAACGTCGGTCCAAATATCTGACGCTCTTTCAGCGGTCACTCGACGATTTCCCACCTTCACCAACTTGTCGGCGTAGAAGATCAATTTTTTTCCGTCGATGAGATAAACGTCAGAATGTGATTCGCGACGATAAATCAGAACTTCTCCTTGTTTCTGCTCTGAATTCATGACCGCAGCTAAAAAGTCAGCGCCAACGCCAGCCCTATCAACTGTGACAGGCTGAACAACCGAATCAGCATGGTCTCTAACGAATTTGACCATCTCGGCCTCAAAGGCATCGCCAAAGTGCTCTCGTATTTTAGTCTTCTGCGTTTTATGGAAGGAGGAGAATGCGTCGAGCAGTGATGTAAATGACCATTCCTTCGGTGACCTTTCTCGACCAACAATAAAAGTACTATACCGTTGGTCACGCTCCCGCTCTGCGAAAACGTCATTCCCAGTCCATCTCGCGCGGTTCTTGGCGTAGCACAGTACATACTCCGAGATGTTGACGACTCCCGGATTAATTACCTTGTGACCAGTAACACTTCCCCGTTTCACCGTTACAAGTGGTAGCCGATTGGCTCGGCCAAAGACTTCATCGCAAATGCCCTGAAGAGGCCCAATCTCTTCCTGACCGATGCTGATAGAAACACACCCGTCCTCGGCCAATAGCCGATGCGCCGCTTGAAGTCGTTCCATGAGAAGGCAACACCAGCTTGAGTGCTGATAGTTGTCTTTATAAATAAATCCGTCATCGCCCGTATTAAAGGGTGGATCTATATATATGCACATAACCGAATCACGGTTCACATGGTTGAGCAATCTCAGTGCGTCCTCATTCTCACCATGAAGCAAAACCCCACTCGAATGGATCTTTAGCGCGTCCATGCTTTCAATTAGACGTTCGCAGAAGCTTGAAGGGAAATGGCGCGTATCTACAACAAGCGTAGGATGAGCTTTCAAAAATTCCATCGTCACCGGTACGCTATAGCCAGGCGTCGTTAAATTTCCCTGCATCTCGGAGACCGCAAACAACCGCACCCACTCCTCCCGCTGATCGTCATTGGCCGCGATCTCGGGATAGAATGCCTCAGGAATGCGATCGAGCGTGATGCAATATTGCGTCTCGACCACGAACTTCTTCTTCAGCCACAGCTTCTTCTGGAAGTCCTCGAGCTGGGCCAGGAAGGCGATGATCTTGCCGGCGATCTTGCGGATGACCTTGATCTTCGACAGGTACTGCTCGACACGCGGCGAGGTCTCATTCTCCACGTCGTCCAGGTGCATGACTTCGTTCTTGATATAGAAATCCAGCTCTCTGCGCAGGAAGCCGCCCAAATCCTTGTGAATGAAGTAGTCGAATTTATTGACGTCGGAGTATTTCTTGAGGTGCTTCTGGAGAACTATGCGATCAGGTTCCTTTTCCGTTGAATCTAGCCTGCTGAGCTCCACGATCCACGAGGTGAGTGAGACGTCCGTCACTGCCAGCACGCACTTGGCTGCCAGCGGGGTCAGGTCCTTCTGCGCCGGTGGCTTGCTCTTGCCCGCGCGGACGTCGTCGGGCCAGTCGGTGAGCGTCGCCGGGCGGTACTCGAAGCGGATGATGAGTTCCTTGCCCTGCTCTCCATCTTCCTCGGTAATGAAGTCGCGACCGGATTCGCCGGGGGATGCCAAGATAAAGACGCGGTCCTTACCCTCCACGGCCTTCACGTTGCCGTGCTCGCCCTCGGTGGCGTCCACCAACCGGAAGTGCACCCGCATCGGCTGCTTGTCGTCGTCCGGCCGCAGACGGAAGGCGTAGTCGCGCAGGTACTCGCTGGTCTTAATGTAGTACTGATCCTTGTTGGCCCAGTGGAGCGTGACCTCCTCGCCTTCGTAGGGGATGGCATAAACACCTGGCTTGTAGACACGCTTGGCTAGGAAGTCGCCCTGGTCGTAGTATCGGCGGAAAAAGCTGAAGAGGTGGTCGTAGACCTCGCTCTCCAGCGCGCCGATGTCCACGGCGTCGTTCGCCAGCCGAGCGCGCAGGTCCTTGACCTTGGGTGACTGTGCGGGATCCATGTCCGCGGACTCGATGCCTGCGATGACCTTGGCCAGCTCCTTCTCGATCTCGGCTTTGTCGGCGCTCTTGTATTGGCCGAACGCCGCTTTCACTTGTGGAAGCAGGTCCTTGTCGAGGAACTGCGACACCTCGGCGCTCTTGGCGTGCATGACGCGGTAGAGGCCAAAATCCAAATCCGGCTGGTCGAGTTGGAACAATTCTTTGAGGAGGGTCTTCAGCTTCTCGTATTTCTGGCTCATCGCGTCCTGTATCCTTGGTTCGTCATATTCGGCATGTGGCATGCCTACTGCACGGCCCAGCGGATCGTGAAGAGTACGTCGGTCGCGGTGTGTTGGGCAAGCCGCCGTTCCAACGATTCGATCAGGGAATCTCGTTTATCCATGATCTCATCCTCGGTCTTGAAAATCTCCTGCCGCTGGCGGCGCTGCTGCTTTTCCAATTTCTGCTGTTGCTGCTGGATCTCATGCTGCTCTTCGAGCGTGGCCGCCTGCCGCGCCTGCCGCCGTAGTGCCTTGATCTGCTCCTTGGTGTCGGCGAGCGCTTTCTCTGTCGATAGCACCATGTCGTCGGCCCATTTCTCCAGCTTCTCGCGCGCCTGGTTGAAGTGAATACTGTTCTGTTCGAGCGAGCGACTCACGGTAGCCTTGGCATGGCGCTCCGACTCGGCGTTCAGGCGTTTCTGTTCGGCGGATGGAATCGACGCGTCGCCTTCTACACGGCCGGCGCAGCCAAAGAGCTTCTCCATCGTCTCCTGGTCGAGCCCGGCGCCGGCTGCGTCGAACCCGGAGAACAACAGATATTCCTCGCGCTCGTAGGACTCGATCACCAGGCGCGTCAGCGTGAGGAATCCGCTCTTGCCGCGCAGCGCCTCGACGGCATGGATGCGGGCCGAATGATGCGACACATCGAAAACGATCTGCGCCGCTGGCATGACGAGGGCCTTCGCAGTCTCCACCACGTGCTCTCCCAGCGGATGCGAGAGGCGATAGAGAAACTGGCTGCACTCCTCGCCCCCACCGTCGCCTCCCTGCGCCGCCTTAGGGGAGGACTTGGAGATTAGGTGGTAGCGTCCGGCCGTAATCTCCGCGTTCGGCGGGAGCTCGAGGTCGAAAGCCAGCGCGGCATCGTCGAAGCGGGCGCAGTCGTCGAGCATGAAGCGGGTCAGCGACCAGAAGCGCTGGCCAAACCGGTCGAGCTGGGCCTTCGCGTCGTCAAGCTGTAGCCGCAGACGCTGATGCACGTCCTCATCGAAGTACTCGAACAGTGTTCGACGCGTATCGTCCATCCGCGTGCGAATGCTTTCGTCCATCTCTACCTGCAGGGTGCGAAACGCGGCGTCAATCTCCTCAGGCGTGCGGCACTGTTGGTAGATCGCGAGAATGCGCTTCTCGAAATCCACGCCGGACTCGATCGTGCCCAGCACCTCGTCAGAGGCACCGAAGACGCCGTTGAAGAGGCTGAATTTCTCGCCCAACAGCTCGAGCACGCGGCGGTCCGCCTCGTTGCGTTCGTTCAGGAAATTGATCACGACCACATCGTGCTTCTGTCCGTAGCGGTGACAGCGTCCGATGCGCTGCTCGATACGCTGCGGGTTCCAGGGCAGGTCGTAGTTGATGACCAGCGAGCAGAACTGCAAGTTGATGCCTTCCGCCGCCGCCTCGGTGGCGAGCAGGATCGAGCCATCATCGCGAAAATGCTCGATGAGCGCAGTGCGCACATCCACGGCGCGTGAACCAGATGGGCGTCCGGCGTCGCGGTTCTTTTCTACCCAGCGCTCGTAGATCGCGGTGGCTTCCGGCCCGCCGTTGGTGCCGTTGAAGAGCACGACTTGGCCCCCGTAGCAGTTCGACTCGAGGAAGGTCTTCAGGTATTCCTGGGTGCGACGTGACTCGGTGAAGATCAGCGCCTTACGCGCCGCGCCCGTCGCCGCCATCTGTGCGAATCCGATCTCCAGTGCGGTGAGCAGTGTCCTTGTCTTGGTGTCGATGCCGATGCGGCGCGCCCAGTTGGCGAGCCGCTGCAGGATGTCGATCTCGTCGCGCAGCTTTTGCCGGTCGATGGTACGTGGTGCAAATTCGGCCTCGGCTTCGTCTGGCTCCGCAAGGATCTCGTCAAGCAAGTCGTCTTCGAGCTCCTCCGCCTCAATGAGCGCCTCAGTGAACTCCGCGTCGTCCTGCACCTTCTCGTCGCGTAGGGTTTCGAGACGTGTTCGCAGTTTATCAAGCGTGGCAGCGATGGCCTGTGATGACGACGCCAGCAGCTTGCGTAGG
Source organism: Nitrospira sp. (assembly GCA_024998595.1). GTDB lineage: Bacteria > Nitrospirota > Nitrospiria > Nitrospirales > Nitrospiraceae > Nitrospira_A. The sequence goes on along the minus strand of JACOEK010000001.1, from coordinate 847,487 downwards.
ACGAGCGCAGTCAGGTGACGCTGGCGCTGAGGGAGCGCGTAACTATCCTCGCTCTGCAGGAACCCGGACACCGCCTCATAGAGCGCGTGCTCGTCGTCGCTTGGCGTGAACGGCCGCGTGATCGGCCGCCGCTCGGTGTAGCGGATGTACTCGGTGACCTGATTGCGTAGCGTGCGCTTGCAGAAGCCCGAGAGGCGCTGACGCAGATCGCTGATGCTGCTGCCAGCGCTGGCGTATTGACTGCGAAAGGAGTTGAGATCCCCGAACAGGTGCTCGTCAATCAGGGTCGAGAGGCCGTACAGTTCGAGCAGTGAGTTCTGCAGCGGCGTGGCCGTGAGCAAGAGCTTGCGACAGTCCTCGGTCGCCCAGCGGATGCCTTGACCGACCTTGTTGCTCGGCCGATACGCGTTGCGCAGTTTGTGCGCTTCGTCAATGACGACGAGATCCCACGCGATGCTCTTCAGTTCCTCCCGCAACGCGTTTCCGTAGTTCATGGACATGATGAGCACAGCCTTCTCGTTCAGAGGCGCGCGCCCACTCCGTTGCGCCTCACGGTAGGCTTTGGTGTCGAGCACCCGCGTGGGCAAGTTGAACTTCTCCTGCAGCTCCATCGCCCACTGCTTGCGCAGCGAAGCCGGGCAGATCACCAGCAACCGGCGCTTGCGCTCCGCCCAGAACTGACAGAGTACGATACCTGCCTCAATAGTCTTCCCAAGGCCGACTTCGTCGGCCAGGATGACTCCTTTTGACAGAGGCGACTGTAATGCAAACAGGGCAGCTTCGATCTGGTGGGGATTCAGGTCTACGGACGCATCAAACAATGACATAGACAACCTATCCATGCCACTTGCAGCCCGGCGAGTCAGGTCGTGGGCAAAATATTTGGCATGGTAGGGGGTAAGCATTTGAAGCAGAGGGATACCTTTTTCACCCTGCAAAAGCAACTGAACTGGCAGTCGGAGAAGCCCCCCTAAAAGGTGGTATGAGAAACAGTCCAAACAAGCTATATAAGACCGCACTTATGTTCACATCTCGTCTTCCTAGGTTTATATATTTGGGATAGAGTCCCTTGACCAAATGAGGCTCGAATGAGACTCGAATCAGTACGCATTAAGAATCTCCGATCCTTTGCCGACGTCACCGTCCCTTTCAATGACTACACTTGCCTAGTGGGGCCAAATGGCTCTGGTAAATCGACCGTCTTGTGTGCCCTCAACGTCTTTTTCCGTGAAACCGAAAACTCCGGCACTGACCTAAGTCAGCTCGATCGTGAGGATTTTCATCAAAAGAATACCGCTGAACCAATAGAGATTACTGTCACATTCACAGACTTAAGCCCTGAAGCCCAGCAGGACTTTTCCAATTACTATCGTCAGGGAAAGCTCATTGTTTCCGCAATTGCTACTTTCAATGAAGCCACAGGAAAAGCCGAGGTTAAACAGTACGGCCAGCGGCTCGCCATGCCGGGGTTCAAAGAGTTCTTCCGAGCCGTTGGTGATAATAAGAGGGTCTCTGACCTGAGAACTCTTTACTCCGAGATCCAGAGAAACTTTGGTGACATTCCCTCGCCAGGTACGAAAGACGCTATGATCGAGGCTCTTCGCAAGTACGAAACCGACCACCCCGATTTGTGCGAATTGCTAGCGAGCGAAGATCAGTTTTATGGGGTCTCCAAGGGTGCTAACCGTCTTGCCCAATACATTCAGTGGGTTTACGTCCCAGCAGTTAAAGATGCGGCCACGGAACAGCTTGAGGCCAGAGACACAGCCCTCGGCAAACTACTGGCACGTACGGTCCGGGCAAAGACAAATTTTGAAGAAGCCGTCAAAGCCCTTCGCACTGGGATGCAGGAACAATATCAACACCTTCTCGATAAGAATCAGGAGGTTTTGAAGGAGCTCTCAGATTCACTCCAGACCCGCTTAACCGAGTGGGCACACCCAGACGCCACTCTGAAGCTTGAGTGGCGTCAGGATCCTGATAAATCGGTGCGGGTCGAAGAACCATTAGCAAGAATCATCGCAGGAGAGGGTAATTTCGAGGGTGAACTCCCCAGGTTCGGACATGGCCTTCAGAGATCCTATCTTCTTGCTCTGTTGCATGAACTCGCTAGTAGCGATGACAAGGCCACTCCACGACTCATCTTAGGGTGCGAAGAACCTGAACTCTATCAACATCCCCCTCAGGCCAGACATCTAGCCACCGTCCTCCAGGACCTCAGTAAGGCCAACTCACAGGTTATTGTTTCGACACATAGCCCATTATTCGTCTCTGGCGAGGGATTTGAAGATGTCCGCATGGTCAGAAAAGATACTATTCAAAAGCACTCGACCGTCACATATATGTCCTACAAAGACATTGCCGATGCCGTTGCAGCCGCCACGGGAGAGACGCCCAGCAAACCACAGGGTGTTCTGGCAAAAATCCACCAAGCATTACAGCCTTCGCTCAATGAGATGTTTTTCACCTCTCGCCTAATATTGGTCGAAGGTCTTGAAGACGTTGCTTATCTGAGCTCCTATCTTCATCTCCTCAATAAATGGGACCAGTACCGCCGCAGTGGTTGTCATATTGTCCCCGTGAATGCCAAGAGTGAGATGTTACGCCCGGTGGTGATTGCCAAACGGATCGGCACTCCAACCTTCGTTGTCTTTGATTCAGATGCCGATGAGCAGGATCCAGGTAAGAGGGCAAAACATGAGAAAGATAACAAAGCCCTGCTTGCGCTTCTAGGCAAGGCAAACGAAAACCCATTACCCACAACCAGCTTGTGGGGCCCTGGGTTTGTCATGTGGCGATCAAATATTGGCTCGCTTGTTAGAGCAGAAATTGGTGCAGCTGAGTGGAGTGCCTTTCAAGCAGAAGCTGACAAGCAGTATGGCCATGCTGGGGGACTTCGGAAAAATACACTGCATATCGGGTTCTGTCTTACCCGAGCTTGGGAATCAGGCAAAAGATCGCCGAGCCTCGAACGCCTGTGTAATGAGATTTTGAATCCAGCCGTCAGTGTGCAGTAAAAAGGTGCTTGGCGGGGAAATGGCCGACTGAGAAGACACAATATGCGGGTCATCCACACTTCCGATTGGCATCTTGGCCAGGAACTGCATGGTTTCGACCGGCGCGTCGAACATGACTCGTTTCTCGACTGGCTAGCCAACCAACTGATCGAACAAAAGGCTGACGCACTCATCATCACGGGCGACGTTTACGACACAGTCAATCCGCCTATCCCCGCTCAACAGCGCCTGTATCGATTCTTACGGCGAGTAATAACCGAAAGTCCACACCTTCAAATCGTGCTCATCGGCGGCAATCATGACTCAGCTGCACGACTTGAGCTGCCGAAACACCTTCTCGATGCTAGCCGAGTCCACCTCATCGGGGGAATGCCTCGGCATAATGGTCAGCCGGTTGTAGGGCAGACACTGATTGAACTACAAGACGTGACCGGAACGCCCCGAGCTGTGTGCGCCGCTGTCCCCTACCTCCGCCCAGGAGATCTTCCCGTAGTAGCCAGTGGTGAACGCCCCCTTCACGCTCTCTACCAGCAAGTTATTGAGGCTGGCCACGTCATGCACGAAGGTCTCCCGTTGATCGTCACAGGCCACTTACACATGAGCGGGGGAGCAGTATCGGAACTGAGCGAACGACGAATCGTCATAGGAGGCGAGGAGGCGGTTTCTTCCGATCTTTTCCCAGCAAGTGTCTCCTATGTAGCGTTAGGCCATCTCCACAAACCACAGTCTATCTCAGGTCAAACCGTCATCCGCTATGCCGGCTCGCCTTTCCCTATGTCGGTCGCCGAGAGAGACTATCAACACAGTATTGTTGTGATCGATTTCGATGTAACAGCTAGCCTCGCAATAGATTTGGTGCGGACGCCGAGACCCGTCGCCTTCCTTCGGGTTCCGGAAGTTGGCGCAGCGCCGCTTGACCAAGTCGAGGATGAATTACGCAGCCTTGAGATCGACGATCCTGGGCAGGATCGCCGACCATTCCTTGAGGTCGCGGTTCGGCTTGATGGAGCTGAGCCAGAGCTTCGGTCACGCATCGAAGCTGCCTTGGAGGGGAAGCCAGTCCGGCTCACGCGCATCGTTAGACAGACTGAGGGACAGGGAGGCGCATTGGCCGACACCGTGGAAGGAGACACAGAGCTAAACACGCTGGAGCCGGCCCATGTGTTCGCTCGTCGACATGTTGAGGAATACGGAGTCGAGCCGGCGACGGAGCTCAAAAGCGCCTTTGACGAAGTGCTGACGAGCATCTCAGCGTCGGAGAACGATCAGACAGGCGCAACATGAGAATCCTTGCGATCCGAGGCGAAAACCTTGCCAGCCTCTCCGACCCATTCGAAGTCGACTTCGAGACAGAGCCAATCCGCAGCTCTGGCATCTTCGTGATTACTGGTCCAACCGGCGCTGGGAAGACAACCCTGCTGGATGCGCTTTGCCTTGCGCTGTTTGACCGGCTCCCTCGCATGGATACAGCAGAGAGTGGAGCATCAATTGGACGGATCGAAGGCGATCTTTCGCAGCAGCTCAAATATGATGACGTACGCGGGATTCTTCGTCATGGCGCCGGCACGGGCTATGCGGAAGTAGACTTTGTCGCACAGGATGGACAGCGGTACCGATCTCGTTGGGAAGTGAATCGTGCGCGGGGCAAAGCCAATGGGAAACTTCAGGGGCAGAAGATCACGCTCACGGAAATCAAGTCCGGCGCAATTATCGGTGACAAGAAGACTGATACGCTTCAGCAGATTCAAAAACGCATCGGGCTCAGCTTCGATCAATTTCGACGATCAGTCCTTCTAGCCCAGGGCGACTTTGACACTTTCATAAAGGCCGGCTCAAAAGACAGAGCTGAACTCCTCGAAAAGATCACAGGGACCCAGATTTACTCTGATATCTCGCGGGCCGCATTCGCCCGAGCCAAACAGGAGCGGGAAGCGCTACGAGACCTTGAAACCCAACTCGGTGAGCATCAGCCACTTGGGGATGAGGCAAGAACTGCGGCAGAGGTACGTCTCCAGGAAGCTAAGACTGAACAAGACCGCATCGAGACAGCCCAAGTCACTCTCAGGAAATGGGAGGATTGGCACGAGGTTAAATCTCGCCTCGACACACGTCTTGTGGAAGGAAATGCGGCGCTGACGCAAGCCTTGGCGTTAGATCGCAATGCTGAGAGTGATCGGGCCACGCTCGCTATGGCAAAGAAGGCATTTGCCCTGCGTGCCGAGATCGAGACAGCAGCGGCCACCGGAAGACGGTTGGCAGACGCAGGGAACGCATTCGTCGACGCGCAGGAAGGTGAACGTAAGGCTGTAGAGGAGCGCGATAAAGCAGTTTTGGCGAGCAACGCTGCCAAGGATGAACGCGACAAAGAACGAGCCGCCTATGATGCGATAGGCCCTGAGCTCGACAAAGCGCAACGGCTCGACGCCCTGATTGAATCAGCCAAGGTTGATTTGGCCGATCTAGCGGACCTCCTGGGAAAGAGCTCCAAGGGGAAAGACACCGCGCACGATGCCGTTACAGAGGTCGAGCGTACACTCAAGGCGACACGAGACCAGCGTGAAAATGATGGCCGTTGGCTCGAAGATCACAAAGCAGTCGAGGCACTTTCGGTACGGATGAAAGATGTCGAGAGGGATCTATCCGAGCAGCTCGTTCTGACAACTGACATTACATCAACCGGCTCAATAATTCAGCAGCTTGCTCTCGATGTGGAAGTTGCCAAAACATCCCTCCGGGAAAAGGAAAGTGTGGTCGCGCCACTCCAGGATCGAGACCATAAACTAGACGAGCAGATTGCCACCCTCCGGCAAATTGCTGGTGCAATCGATGCCTCTGCGGTTGAAGCCAGACGCGATACGCTCATGCAAGTTCAGACTGCGTTGGATGAGGCTCAGAACGCTTCAGAAAATGCCCGGAAGGCCCATGGGGCAATCATTACGACAAACGAGGAGGCAGCCAAACAGGAAACCCTAATCCAACGTGCCTCTGAGGTCATGACTCAGATGGATGCCGAGTTACCCACGGACCTGGCACGTATGGAAGAAGCCCGGCGCAGCCTTGACCTTTCCGAGGCGGCGGGAACGGAGGCAGCAGAGCATCTTCGGCTCAAGCTTGAAGAGGGACAACCATGTCCAGTCTGCGGAGCAACGGAACACCCTGTCGCCGACGTTGATCGACTGCTTAAGGCTCGGGTACTAGCCGATCATCAACGTGTCGCCGAGTTGGAATCGAAGGTGTTCTCCGCTCAGGCTAACCGCACCCGCTCAGAGACACAGATCACTGCGGCAAAGGATGCACTAGAAGGAGTCCTGCAGCGGAGATCGAGTCAGGAGAAAGAATTGCAGGTTGCTTTCGACAAATGGCAGGCATCAGTTGCTTCTGTATCGACCTATTGTGGCGAGATTGGAGTTTCCGTCCCAACCTTCCCCGAGGATGCCATTGGCGCAGAAAGTGTAGTGGCCATCAACTCCGCTCGAGGGACAGTGGAGAAGCTGCTGAGCGATGCCAAGGAAACAATTAAGCGCGCGACCGATGCTGAAGCTCAAATACGAATATTCTCCACGGATCGTGAGAACGTTCGCGCTCTTCTTTTGACCGCGAATGCAGACATTGTGAAGCTCACGGATGAAGAACATGACAAAGTCAGTAAGGCGGGGATGCTCCAAGCGACTCTTCAAGGAACGAAGCAGAATCTCGCCTCCCTCTATTCCCGTCTCGACACGGCGCTCGCCCCTGTGTTTCCCAACTGGCAGAATCAAATTACCAGCACCGATGAACCATTCGTAGGGATCTGCAGCAATCTTGTTAACGACTGGCATAAATGTCGTAGACGGCATGAGATGACCGCTGCCGATATTTCCCGCCTTGAAGCAGATCTGGAGGGAAAGCGGGCAACGCTCAAGGGGCTGGAGACCGCCATCGCGGAAACCCAGAAACGACATGCAGACAAGAAAGATGAGCTCAACGGGCACAATAGTGAGCGCATCCTGATTATCAAAGGACGGCCCGTCGGAGAGGTTCGGACTGAATACAGAAAGCGGTGGGAAGCCACCGAAAAACTCTGGAACGAAGCCGAGCATAAGAAGTCCATGGCCGAGCAGATTGCTGCTGGGATGTCGTCAAATGCCCTTGCCACTCGTAAGACTGCTGAGGCAGCAAGAATCGACCATGAATCGGCAGAGGCTTTGCTCACAGAAAAGCTCCTGGCCAATACCATCAGTAGGTCGCAAGCCGAATCCGCAATCACCAAAGGCGAGGCATGGGTTGTAGCGGAACAGGTTCGTCTCGATACCCTTCGAGAAGCCGTCGCAGCCGCAAGGGCAACTCTCCTTGAGAGACAACAGTCTGCTAAGGAGCACGAAGCCACTGATCACCCGACACAAACTCGAGAAGAAATCGCCACGGCCCTCAAGGAGATAGAGGCGCAGCACAGCAAGGCATCAGCGGCATATGTCGAAGCAAGCTCGGTTCTCCTGAGTGACGACCAAGCGCGTTCAAGAACAGGGAAAATCAAAGCCGCTCTTCATGAGCGACAACAGCACGCACGTATATGGGGACAGCTTGACGATCTCATCGGTTCAGCTGACGGCACCAAGTTCCGGCGATTCGCTCAATCGCTGACACTCAATCATCTCATTCGTTTGGCGAACCAGCACCTGAACAATTTACACCCTCGATATGAGCTACAACGAGCACCAGGCAGCGATCTTGTATTACAGGTCATCGATCGCAACATGGCTGATGAGGTTCGCGGTGTTCATAACCTTTCGGGCGGTGAAAGATTTCTGGTTAGCCTTTCCTTAGCACTCGGACTCGCCAGCATGTCGTCGAATCGCGGGATTAAGGTTGAAAGCTTGTTTATCGACGAAGGATTTGGTGCACTCGATAGCAATAGCCTGGCAATGGCGGTCTCTGTCCTGGAACAACTACAAGCGACTGGTCGTCAAGTCGGTGTGATTAGCCATGTCGAGGAGATGAAAGAACGAATCGCAGTAAAGGTGGAGGTGACCCCAGTCGACAGCGGCCGCAGTACAGTCCAGGTGGTAACGGCGTAATTATTACGGGCATTATCCCCAGCCTTGGTGCTGGGGGGATCAGGACCGATTTGCCCGTTTCTTTCCTGTCCCGGCATTACGTTGCCATCCGCTTTGGGGCGCCTATCATTTAAGATTGCAATGAACTGGTCCTTCGCAAACTACCTCATCGTCTTTTTCACTACTAATATTCCGTCTCGGATAGTGACAAGGACAGCAGAGACGCTCGGATCGGCTGAGACCACCCGGTTGAGCTCTTGAATCGCGGCGGTCTGTTCATCTGGTGGTGGCAACTGCAACACATCCCCATTCCATAACACATTATCGATCAGGATGACACCATTCGGAGCAAGTAGGTCCGTAGCCCGACGAAAATAATTCAAATAGTTTTTCTTGTCAGCATCGACAAAAATTACATCGAACTGCCCCGTTAGATCTCTCATCGTATCTAAGGCCTGCCCCATCCGAATCTCAATCTTCTTACCAACAGGCGAGCGGGAGAAATACGTTCGAGCCAGTCCTGCTGATTCCTCGTCCACCTCACAGGTGATCACCATCCCATCTTCGGGCAAGACTTCTGCGAAGCAGAGAGCACTGTACCCCGTGAACATCCCAATTTCGAGAACCCTCCTGGCCCCTACTAACTGAGTCATCATCTTCAGGAAGGCTCCCTCCAACGGCCCCACTATCATCTGCGGCGACTCCATCCGCCGGTAGGTTTCCTCCCGCAGAGCGCGACAGATGACAGATTCCGCCATCGAGTGTGCCTCAGCGTAGGCTTCAATTTCAGCCGAGACCAAATTTTTCATACATCCGCCTTTGATCTGATTGGTGGGGAGTTAGTGAGCACTGACCTTAGTGAACAATCCTTTCAATAATAATGTCCTTCGTCAAATGCAACTTCATGAAAACTAATTACTCTTTCTTATACTGAACATTTCCTCTTAGGAGAGAGCCCCATATCGATAAAAATCAGATCGAACGGTCCGGTCAATTCCGCCAATGTCTCCAAGGCTGGTCCCATACGGATCTCGATTTGACGGCCGTGCGGCGACTGCGCAAAAAACCGGCGCGCGACCGCGGCAGACTCCTCGTCCACCTCACATGTGACCACCCGGCCCTGCTCAGGCAGGGCTTCGGCAAAGCACAGGGCGCTGTAGCCCGTGAACATGCCGATTTCCAGTACTCGCTCAGCCCGTACAAGGCGGGTCATGACATGCAGGAATGCCCCTTCCAGCGGACCCACCATCATTCGGGCATATTCCATTGTGCGCTCGGTTTCTTCACGCAGAGCCCGGCGAACCGGCGTTTCTGGCAGGGAACAGGCAGCAGCATAGGCCTCGATATCCGGCAACACGAGATCAGCCATCGGTTTCACTCCGGAAGACAGTTATGCGACAATTCGCGCAGGCCGCGAATCATACCACGGAACCTCAACAGAGAAAGAGCGCAAAGGTGAAGACATTAAAGTCGTTGGAACCGTTAACGAACCGACTGCTGGAAATCCGGCGCATTCAGAGCGCGGCATCTGTCCTTTCCTGGGATCAGGAAACCTACATGCCCGCAGGCGGCGGAGCGGCCCGCGCCGAACAAATCGCAACGCTGGAAGGTCTGGCCCATGAGAGACTTGTGTCGTCTCAGGTTGAATCCCTGTTGACCGAGTGGATCGACCCCACGACCGGGCAAGCGGCAGAGTCCTGGGATGAACCGTCGCGGTCGCTGTTGCGAGAAACCTGGCGCGACTTCAGTCGCGCGAAAAAACTTCCGTCTGACTTTGTCATCCGCCTGAGCCGTGAATGTTCGTTGGCTCAACAGGCCTGGGTGAGCGCACGGGCAGAAAGTCGATTCGCCAAGTTCCTTCCTTCGCTCAAAACGGTCCTTGCCCTCAAATGTGAAGAGGCCCAACACTTGGGATACCGGGACTCACCCTATGACGCTCTGCTGGATACCTATGAGCCCGGAGCGACGGTAGGCCAACTCTCACCACTCTTCGCACAACTTCGTGCGCGACTGGTTCCGCTCCTGAAGCGCATTCAGGCCAGCAAGGTCATCATCGACGACAGCTGTCTTCACCACACTTTTGATCAGGCGAAGCAGGTCGAGTTCGGGCGTCTCGTCCTTGTAGCCATGGGCTACGATTTCGAGCGCGGCCGCTTGGATCTGTCGGCTCATCCTTTTACCACTTCGTTCCACCCGACGGATGTCCGGGTAACAACGCGAGTCTTCGAAAAGGATTTGCCGTCCTGCCTCTTCAGCTGCATTCACGAAGGCGGTCACGGCTTGTACGATCAGGGACTGGACCCACGATATTATGGATCGCCGCTCGGCGAATCCGTATCGCTCGGCTTTCATGAAAGCCAATCGCGGCTGTGGGAGAACTGTGTGGGGCGGTCGCGAGCATTCTGGCAATGCTTTTACCCTATTCTGCAGCACACCTTTCCGCAGCAACTGGCCGGCGTGTCCCTCGATCAGTTCTATGCCGCGATCAACCGCGTCGCCCCCTCGCTCATTCGCGTAGAAGCCGATGAGTTGACCTACAACCTCCACATCATGCTGCGCGTGGAAATTGAACAGGCCCTCATTGAGGGTCGCGCGCGTCCGGAAGACTTGCCCGGCCTGTGGAATGACAGCATGCAGGCCTACTTGGGCATCACCCCGAAACAGGATGCCGACGGCGTCCTTCAGGACGTCCATTGGTCGATGGGCGCCTTCGGGTACTTTCCTACTTATACCTTGGGCAACCTTTATTCTGTGCAATTCTTCGAACAGGCGAAGCAGGAAGTTCCGCAATTAGAAGAGAAAATAACGGCCGGCCAGTTGATTCCTCTTCGACATTGGTTGGAACAAAAAATTCACCGATGGGGACGCATGTTCACCCCAGACCATTTGGCGCGACGTGTCACCGGCAACGGCGTGAGCCCGGAGCCGTTTCTGCGATATCTCGAGGCAAAATACGAGACTCTCTACCGGCTCTAACCTACTCCTCAGTCAGGGAATGGTATCCTCGCATCTAACACCCCCGCACTCGCATAAGCTCCCGAAATACAGGGCTAATCTCGCCACGATATTTATCTAGGGCCATAACAGGGCCCTTCAGCTCTGGCGTGCTATTTAGCCGACATGGTATCTCTCAACCATCTAAAAAATAGGAACATTCTCCTAATTTTTTACCCTGGTCTATGGACTGAATCGGATGCGCACGACAACCACAAAGTCGAAGGAAAGGCGTCGGACTCATCCCTGGCTAGAAGCGGATTTTCGCTGGATTTGGTCTGGGCTCTCGATATCTCTTGGAACACTCCGTGACTAGACGTCATGAAGGAGCGCGTACACCGTGATTGCCCCCTTTTTCAAGCGAACACAGCCAAATCCGTGCCATGCCGCGGAATTGCAAACACGCCACGATCTGCCTGTGCGGTTACACAGTGGCCTGCCGTGGCTCAGTAATGCACCATGGGAGAACTGACTGCCGTGAATGCATGCGACACGCTACCCGCCGTCAAAACCGATCTGAACATCCTGCTCGCCGACGATCATGCCCTCATCCGGCGTGGCCTAAAAGAATTCTTACAGGACTTTCTCATTGAAGACGGATTGACGCCGCACATCGCCGAAACGGCCTCAGCTCACAGTGCTCTTGATCAAATTCGCGCTGCGGCTTGGGATCTGGTGATCCTCGACTTGAATTTGCCTGACATGCCGGGCTTGGAAGTTCTGCGCATTCTGAAATCTCTTCAACCGAGCCTACCTGTTCTGGTGGTCAGTATTTACGCAGAGCAACATTATGCCGCCCGTGCCATTCGAGCAGGTGCTCTCGGATACCTGACCAAGGAGACCGGACCGCAAGAACTTCGCGCAGCTGTATCTCGAATTTTGCAGGGCGGCAATTATTTCCCCCCGCCTCAGTCGGAACAGGTCTCGGACACGGTAGTGAGCCGCAACGCATCATGCGCCGACGATCTCCCTGCCGTTTTATCTGACCGGGAGATCGAGGTCCTTCAATGGATTGCGCAGGGACGGCGCCTGACTGAAATCGCCGAGCATTTGAACCTCAGCATTAAAACCGTGAGCACCTACCGATCCCGGCTTCTTATCAAGCTCGGAATGAGAACGACTGCAGAATTGATTCGGTATGCCCTGGATCAGCAACTGGTCTGACGCCACTGTTTATCGAGAGGAGGCACACCTTCACGACACTACCTCCACCAGAACGGGCAGACATCTGTGACATCTTCTCGGGCTGTCGCATGGTGATCAATCGCTCTTCATCATCACTTCGCGTCGGGGGACTATGGCTAATATCCTGATTATCAACGCCGACTCGAATCTGAAACGACTCATCAAGTTGGCGCTGCCTGGGATGGAACACTTCGTTCAGTATAGCGCCACTTTGCACAATGTCTCCGCTCAGCCTCCTGCATCCAAGCTGGATCTGGTGATTGCCCGCCTCGTCGCCGATGATGATCAAGGACCGGAAGATCTGGTCGACCTACGAAAAGCCTTTCCGAGCGCCCGTATAGTCGTCACAGCAGCCCTACACGAACCCGCCCTGGAAGGAGAGAAGTTTCAGCGTGTGGTCCGCGAGCTGCAAATCGAGTATTGTCTGCTGGAGCCGATCGAGACGGGGGCTATGCTGCACACGATCCAATCGGCATTGGGTCTTCCTCGACGCCACTAAAAATGGACCGTTTGCCGAAGTCCTGGCATACGATGAGCAAGAATGTTCTTCGCTCCTTCAGGGCCGAATCTCTCCACCTGGAACCGACCATACGGAAAGCTCCACCCATGGGGCCACGAAAACTCTGGTCAGTAACCCATCGCCACATTCAACTTCGCCAGATGGTTGGCGGACAACAGAAACTCCGCTGAAGTTTCGATTCGCGAAGGCACCAGAAGCGTGGTATGAAAGACGATATCGCGGATGGGAATTTTGAGATCGGGCTGCTGCGGGGTACTCAACTCCACGGACTCGACGGATTGCATGATAGCCGTGACATCCTGCGGGGCATAGGTGGCGATGACGGCTTGCATGAGGTCGCGAACCTTTTCGTTTGTCTCATTTCCGTCAATCCCTTTCATCAGGAGCGGAAGGGCCTCATCACGAACCTGATCCGACGGACTGAAGTTTTCGATTCGTTCTTTGCGCCGGAGCGAGGTCAGATCATTGTCCAAATCCCGACTGAAGGCTCCATACGCAAAACGAACAAATTCAAAATGAAAGCCTTTCAGTCCCTTTCCGAACATTTGAAGCTCGCAGAGAAAACAGAGCTGCTGCAACTTCACGTCGCTCAACAGTCCGTAGGGCTCGGCGAGCGAGAGCACATACAGGAGTAAGGCACGGTCAACTGTCATTTCGTGGGACTTTCGCAACGATCGAACCTCCTCACACTCGTCGGCAACGGGGAGGACTATAAACAGGCCGCTTCCGATTCGTCAATCGACCATCATCTCCTCTGAGGCCCCTCTTGACCCATCGGGGCACTTTCGTCTTTAATGGGCCTCTTTCACGCCGGTCACACGCCATGAGCAAAACCCTCAAAGAAATGGACGTGCTTCGCCAGCACCTGGCCAAGCATCAATTGAAGTTGACTCGCCAACGCGAGCTGATCCTGACAGCGTTTCTGCGACAGGAACACGTCACCGCCGAAACCATGTACCATCAACTCGCGAAGAAAGATCCTCATCTTGGTCTCGCCACCATCTACCGTACGCTGAACCTGTTTTGCGAAGCCGGCATTGCTCAAGCCCGACACTTCGGTACCCAGACGCAATACGACAACATCTCCCACAAAGGGCATCACGACCATCTTATCTGCACAGGTTGCGGTACCATTGTGGAGTTCGAGAATTGCGAGATCGAGCGGCTCCAAGAGGAGGTCGCAACGAAGAATGGCTTTGTCATCCAGACTCACCGATTGGAACTGTACGGCCTCTGTGCGCGCTGCCGCCATTGACGGATTCCCGTCACATCCGCTATCATCTTGAGACGGCTTATCAATTTCAACTAGGACGCCCGCGGGTGTCCTCACACGTGGAGGCACGCCGCATGGCTTTATTCCCTCGCACCATGTTCGCCCTGACGCTGATCCTCTCAGCGTTGATCCTGTCGCCGTCCGCCGCAATAGTCGCGGAGGCGGCTGACAAGCTTGTCGTCTATTCAGGTCGCGCCGAGCGGTTGATCAAGCCGGTTCTTGACGAGTTCCAAGCCAAAAGCGGAATTCAGATCGAACTCCTGTCCTCAGGGACCACCGAGCTGGTCAATCGGTTGCAGGCTGAAGGAGACCACACGCCTGCCGATGTCTTTTTAACAAACGATGCTGGCAGTCTCGAACATGCGCGAGAGCTCAAGCTACTTCGACCCATGAATATGCGTGAGGTCGAGCGGGCCATTCCCTCCCAGTTCCGCGCATCGGACAACAGCTGGATCGGGCTTTCCGGCAGATTCTGGATCGTCGTCTACAATACAAACATGGTGAAGCCCGAGCAAATCAAGTCGCTGCTTGACCTGGGTCAGCCGCAATGGAAAGACAAAATCGCCATCCCGAATTCTGGCAGCGAGTATCTTCAGGCCGGTGTTTCGGTCATTAAAACCACGTTCGGCGATGAACGCACCAAACAATTTCTCCAAGGACTGAAGACGAACGCGGGGTCGCAGGTTTATCAGAAAAGCTCGCAAATTGTAGAGGCAGTGGCAAAAGGCCAGGTCGCGGCGGGCATCGTCAACCATTACTATATCTATCGTCATCTCGCAGCACAGCCGACAGCGCCTATCGCCGCTATCATGACCGATCAACAAGAAGGCGGCATGGGAGCCATCATGAATGTGACCGGCATTGGAGTCACCCGCGCCTCGAAACACGTAGACAGCGCCAAACTGTTGATCGAGTTTCTGGTCGCCCAGGCCGGCCAAAAGCTATTTGCAGATTTAGACAAGGAATATCCGCTGCATCCGGACGTGAAAGCCGACCCGGCTCTGGTCGACCGGCACAGCTTCCGCGCGGCACTCGTTCCTCTGGCCAGACTCGCTGAATTGCGCGAGGCCACTCTTACCCTGATCGAGCAGGTCGGCCTTCGCTGAGCTGTGTGGCCGAGCATGCTTACCGTAACAAAAGTTCCAGCACCGTCTTCACTTCAGTGGATCAGTCTGTTCACTGCCGCATTTTTGGTTCTCCCAACGGGCTACATCATCTATGTGGCGGTGACGGCCGCGCCAGCCGTATGGACTCGTCTCTGGTCTACGCGCATTCCGGAATTGCTGGGGAACACGCTGTCGTTAGCCGCCGGAGTCGCGCTGACCACTCTAGTACTGGGCGTGTCTCTGGCCTGGATTACCGTTCGGTATGACTTCCCTGGCCGCCCCATCTGGGAATGGGCGCTCGCCCTGCCGCTTGCCATGCCGACCTACGTGCTGGCCTACGTCTATGCCCACCTATTGGGTATGGGCGGTCCGGCCGACCAGTGGTGGCACATGTTCCTCGGCCCTGACGCCCAACTGCCGTCGCCCCAAAGCTTTGTCGGGGTAACCATGATCATGGCCCTCGACACCTTTCCCTTCGTCTATCTCCTCGTACGCGGCGCCCTCCAAAATCTGAATATCTCGTTTGAAGAAGTGGCCCGCGTCTGCGGCATCACTCCTTGGGCGACACTCCGGCGGGTCACGCTCCCCCTCATTCGCCCTGCCATTGCAGCAGGTCTGGCACTTGTCATCTTGTATGTGATTTCGGACTTCGGCGCGGTCTCCTTACTCCGGTACCAGACACTCACCTATGCGGTCTACCAGCAGATGACCAGCCGATACGACCACGCCGCCGCCAGCATCCTGAGCCTGCTGCTCGTTGTGATGGCCATCGTCTTTCTCGTCACGGAACGGTGGTTTCGCCAACGCAGTCGTTTCTACCAGACCTCCGGCCGGTATCGACGATCAACGCGGCAGCACGCAGGCCCCCTCGGAACAGCCCTCATTACCGGCTACGTGGTCCTCGTCTTCGGAGCCGCGTTTGGTATTCCAGCCGCTATGTTGATCCAATGGAGTGTGGAAGCCATTTCTCAAGGCGCGCTAGATGCACGGTTCCTCGGGTTCATCTGGAACAGCAGTTTTCTCGCAGCATTGGCGGCCTGCGGCGCCGTGATCATCGGACTTCCGTTGGCCTATCTCGCCAGCCGCCGCCCCTCACGACTGAACATCGCCTGCCTCCAAGCCGCATACGCCGGCTATGCGCTGCCGGGACCGGTAGCCGCATTGGCAGTTCTCGTACTCTTCACCCACTTCGCACCGGCACTCTATGGAACGGTGGTCGTGTTGATCGTCGCCTACATTCTGCATTTCCTCCCCGTTGGCCTCCAGTCCATGGAGCCGGCCCTGCAGCAGGTCACTCCCAATGTCGAGGAAGTCGCGCGCACCCTTGGATGCACGACGCAGCAAAGCCTTCGGCGTGTGACGCTTCCACTCGTCCGCAACGGGTTTATTGCCGCGTGGGTATTGATGTTTCTTCAGACGATGAAAGAACTTCCAGCCACACTGCTGTTGCGACCGGTGGGATTTGATACACTGGCTATCCGCGTATGGCTGGAAGCCAGCGAAGAGTATTATCAACTGGCGGCGCCTGCCGCGTTGTTAATCGTCCTCTTGAGCCTTCCGGCTCTGATGTTGCTGGTTTCCAAGGACTGGCGTGGACATGCCCAGGAAGCCGCCAGGTGAGCCCCGTGAACGAATCAGTAACAGACAAGCAACACCTCAAGTCTGGCGATATGGTCCAGAACGCGCTGGACACACCCACCGAACGCTCGGCGGTTCTTGAATTGCAGGACGTGTCGTGCGCCTATGAACCAACTCGGCCGGCGGTCGAAGGCATCACATTCACGGTCCACCAAGGAGAAATTCTCTGTCTCCTCGGACCGTCTGGCTGCGGCAAGACGACTATTCTTCGCGCCATCGCAGGATTTGAGCGGGTTACCACAGGTAGTATCGCGCTATCCGGCCAACTGGTTTCCTCGCGCGACACCATGATACCGACCGAACAGCGGCATATCGGTATGGTCTTCCAGGAATATGCACTGTTCCCACATTTGCGGGTCGAGAAGAATATTGCCTTCGGCCTGCACCACCTTTCACGGGCCCAGCAGCATACGATCGTCGATGACCTGCTCACGTTAACCGGCCTACGGGGTTTGGAGCACCGCTATCCGCATGAACTCTCAGGCGGTCAGCAACAACGCGTCGCTCTCGCTCGCGCCCTCGCCCTTCGTCCGGTGCTCCTCCTCCTCGACGAACCGTTTAGCAATCTCGATCCCGATATGGCCAGTCGTATGCGCCAGGATCTGCACGCTCTGCTGAGACAAACCAAGACCACGGCTATGCTTGTTACCCATGATCATGATGAGGCCTTTTCCATGGCCGACCGTGTGGCGGTCTTAAACAAAGGGCGTCTGGAACAATTCGATACTCCCGAAGCCATCTACCACCTCCCTACGACCCCCTTCGTTGCCGACTTTGTCGGACAGGCGGACTTTATCTCCGGAGTCGTAACCCATCATCTGGTGACGACCGAAATCGGTGACTTTCCGAATACCCAGAACCTCTCGACGGGCACGCATGTCGTCGTGATGATTCGTCCCGATGACATTCACATCGTCCCGACTAAAGGGGCCGATGCCCGTATTCTTGCACGGCAATTCAAGGGGTCCGAGAACGTCTACACGATTCAATTGCCGTCAGGCCAAATCGTGCATAGCAGTGAATCATCGCTTAGTGTGTATCAGGTTGGCACCGCCATTGCCCTGCGTGTGGTGGCGACTCATACGGTCTTGTTCCCGCAACCACCCGGATCTCGGCCAGTGTTGTCGTGACATCATCAGACCGCTATTCCTGAGGCCATGCTGGACACGAGGTACGAAGAGATCGGTATCGATGTAATGCGGGCTTCCCCGCCGAACAACAACCGTGACAGGTGGAGGGTCGACGAATGGACGTGCTGAAGAATGCGGTGGAGTATGGGATTATTGGCCTGTTAATCGCCTTGAGCGTCTGGTCGGTAGCTGTCGCGGTCGAGCGATGGCTCTACTACCGACGCGTAGATCTGGCGCAGTTTACAGACGCTCAAACCTTTGAAATGGCTCTGACTAAGCGACTCGTGATCATCGGCACCGTCGCAGCCAATGCGCCGTATATCGGATTGCTGGGCACAGTACTAGGAATTATGATGACATTTCATACGATGGGTACCTCCGGAACGATGGCCGTGAACACCATTATGATCGGGCTGAGCCTGGCCCTAAAGGCGACGGCCGTCGGTCTCCTCGTGGCAATCCCCTGCGTCGTCATGAACAATATTCTTCGTCGACGCGTCGCTGAACTGCTGACGATGTATAAGGTGGAACATGGAACGCGAGGTTAATCAGATCAACGTCATTCCACTCGTGGATGTAATGCTGGTGCTGCTCGTCATCGTCTTGACGACCGCCACCTTCATCAGCACGGGCCAAATTCCCGTGAACCTTGCGAAGGCGAAGGAGGCCGGGGATCATAAAGATGTTCCCGTCGTGGTGACGTTGACCGCCAACGGAGAATTGTTTCTCAATGATCGTCCAGTTCCGGCGGATGGCCTCAAAACCATGCTATTGGCCCATCCACGAGAATCCCTGGTTGTCGTGCGGGCGGACAAAGTCACGCTGCTCGAGCGTTTTGTCTCGGTTGTGGATGAGATCCGTGGTCTGGGATTCCAATCTGTCAGCCTGGAGGTCGTGCGCCTGTGACCGCTCCCCATGCCGGCACGCTGGACGCTTTCGTCCGCATGCGTGCAAGCGGGTGGATCATTTCCCTCTGCCTGCATGGCACAGCCGTCTTTCTAGCAGCACTGTTCGCCGCCAAGGTCGGGCTCGCTCCGCCGTCATCGTCGTTCCGATGGGACGTGACTGTCGTTGCCCCACCAGCTGCACCCTCTACGATAATACCGCCGACCAACGAACCACAGATTGGCCAAAAGCCTGTGCGCACGACGGAACGTACCAGGCCGATAACACCTCTGCGCTCCGCGCCACCTGCCTCACAAGGTCCGATGCAATCGGCCCTAACTTCGCACGCCATCATTCATGAGCCCCAAGCGCCCACGCCGCCTCTTCCAGTACCGACCCAGGATATGAAGCTGGCGCCTCAACACTCTGAGACGCCTCCTCGTCCAGATTCTTTGGAGTCCGCACGTGAGCAGTCGACCGAGGAACATCGCCCCACATCAGTGACTCAATCCCCTGCGGAAGTCCAGGAACAGCAGACTTCTTCGCCTTCACCAATCAAATCCAGTGAGCCGACAGCGCAATCATCGTCGTCCCTGCACGCTCCCGAGGAAACGGCTGAACACACACCACCCCCCACCTCGACCGTGGCACTCGCTCCATCAACGAGCAGCGGTCCGGTGACTAGAAAGCCTGATTATGGCTGGCTTGCGGGCATACTATTGCCTCGTATTGAAGCGCTGAAACAATATCCTGTGGCCGCACGGCTCAAACATATTGAAGGGCGAGTGCTCGTACGAATTGTTATTCAGGAGGATGGGAGAATCGTGTCTGCCGCGATCGCGAAAAGTTCCGGGCATGACACACTCGATCAGGCAGCCCTTGAGACAATTCGGAAGGCTTCGCCGATCACGCTGACGCAACCTCTCGAACAATCACAGGTCTCTATTCATATACCCATTCGCTACCAGCTCGGGCCATGAACTGCGGGTTGTGCCCCGTAGGGGCTGAACATACGCCGACCCATGGTTCGCGTACGTTCAGAAACGGGAGGCTTGTGGTGTTTTACTTGGATCATGAAGCCCGTCATGGAACTACTCGCGGCCTTCCTTCATCCGCACTCGCTCTTTGAGATATGAAGACACCCAGACCTTTCCCTCGCGATCTACGATCACTGCACCGACACCCGGCAGTGATTCGACCAACGCTAATCCCTTCTCTCGTCCAATAACAAAAATACCTGTATCCAGCCCATCCGCCGTCAGACCATCCCTTGCTACCACCGTGACACTTTGACAATCGCGTGCTGGCTGTAACGTCATTGGATCAAGGACATGATGATATCGGACTCCGTCCCGCTCAAAGTAGCGCTCATAATCCCCCGCCGTTGAAATGGCCTCGTCCTGAAGATCAACAAATGCCAGCACCGCTCCCTCCCGCCGTGGATGGCGAATGCCGAATGGAAATTTTTCGCCCCCTGGAAGTCGACCGAATGACTTGATATCGCCTGCAAGGGCAACGACTCCAGCCGTCGCCCCAGCTTTTTGCATAGCCTCTGCCGCCCTATCGGCAGCAAAGCCCTTACCGATGCCACCGACATCCACTCGCATTCCTGGTTTCTCGAGATAGACTGTTCCCTGTGATTGGTTCAGGTGTAAAGCATTCAAATCCGTAAGTGGACGGATGCTCTCGAGATCGTGCACCGATGGAATTTGTTGGCGATCCAACACACTCCAGGCCTCGACCGCCGGGCCGACAAGAATATTGAAGCCGCCCTCCGTCAGGCGACCCATCGCAACTGATGCTTGAAGCACTTTCATCGTATCGGGACTGACCGAGACGGCCTCCTTTCCTGCGGCTTCGTTAACCCGTGACAGTTCGCTATCCTGAATCCATGTGCTCAATAACTGCTCCAAGCGACGAATCTCTCGAAATCCCGCCGATGCTGCATCTTGTGCGCGTTGACGGTCCGGTGCCACCGAGGTAATCGACACTAACGTTCCCATGTGCATTTGCGTCCGCTTCACGATCACAGGAGAAGATACGGCACCGCTACCAGCACATCCCGACCCCAGCAAGAGCACAGCGAGCAGCCAAACTATGCCTGCCAGACCGCCCCGCAGCCGGACAAACAGTCGCCTACCAGAGATAGCGTTGAAAATACTTTGGACAGCGAGGACATGAGAAGACTTCATAGATCCGGGGCTCCGTTTCTGCAGGCGAAGAAATGAATGTGGTTAACATTTCGCTTTCAAGGATAGGACACCGCATACGAATGATGTACTCGACCCCTGTCGCGTGTCGTCTTCGGCCACCATCGCTATAAACGCCATCCGTCCGTAAGCTCTCGAATCCTGGCCGAAATCCAAATACCAATACTAACAAATGCCTCTTCGCTTAGTGAAAAGAACGACGAGAGCTGAGCGATTGACCTACACGGTCCTTGACTAATTTGCACTCGAGCAATTTCAAATTGCCCCGCTGGGAGGAAAAACACAAACATCTTGTCGCTGTCCTCAAGTGTTGCACTGTAATGCTGCCCCGTTCGCCGATGCACAAACTTCAACGAACGCGCCCTCTGGCTCAAACCCTCCCCCCCGATCTCTGGTAATCAAATCCTTCGCTAGGTCTGAAACCAGAATCATCTGAGGTCCGACTTGGGTGTGGATAT
The DNA here is from genome assembly GCA_024998595.1 of Nitrospira sp. Taxonomy (GTDB): domain Bacteria; phylum Nitrospirota; class Nitrospiria; order Nitrospirales; family Nitrospiraceae; genus Nitrospira_A. The sequence continues at coordinate 826,038 of JACOEK010000001.1, read as the reverse complement.
CGATGCCTCTGTAACGCATCCCCTCAGGTCAAGAAGGCCGAGCATGCTGGCATTCAATACCAATACTGACAGCACTTGCCGTAGCGTCCTCATTGAGCAATCAAGGTAACCGAACAGACGAATTCGCGCAATTATTGTCCCGCAGGATCTCCAATCTGTCCTTGACATTCTTTCACTGATCGGGATATTAATAATCGTTCTCAATTTCAGCAACATAAATTTCACAACTATGCCTACTACGAAACAATCAACGCCCACTTCAGATCAAGACAGCGAAACTCGCTGCGAATGCGGTCAACTCATCGCGAAAGTGCGCGGACAGGGATTGGAACTCAAGTGTAAGCGTTGCAAGCGAATTGTCGTGATTCCTTTCACCTCAATCGAGGGGTGGGGAGCAGTGACTGCATGATTCGATTCTCGAAAGGAGGCTTCAGCACCAACTGCCAATGTGAGCTTCACTCTGACACCCACACTTTCCACACAGACCAGAGACCTTTGAGTCCCGAGTCTTTCCATAACTTTACTCGCGGACGGAGGATACCCATGAAAATCCGGGCAATCCTCGGGGCTCTGGTCCTGGCCAGTTTACCGGCAATGCCGGCGTTGGCAGAAAACATGACCCCGGAGGAGATCAAGCAGTTGGTTGACGAAGCGGTTGAAAAGCGTTTACGGGAGCACGAGCGCCGAGAAGGAGCGTCTGAGCGTAGGGAAGGTGTGACTACTCCTGGCAATGAGCCCGGAATTGGGTCACTTCCGGAAGTTGGAAAGGAACGACGCACCGATACACAGCCTGCTTTGGGTTTTAGCTCCACAGGCTCTGGCCGTTTGGTTTATGCAAAGCCTTTCGTGGCGGCACCGAAAGCCATTGTAGGCGGCTACATGGATATTCAATATCGGTCGCACAATAAGGGCGTGATAGAAACCGGTGGGTTCGGAAACGGAACCACGAATGGATTCGATCAGCAACGATTTGTACCATTTATTTACGCAGATATTACCGAACATGTGAAGTTTGCATCCGAAATTGAAATTGAGCATGGCATTCGAGAAACCAGTAACAATGAAATCAGCCTGGAATTCGCCCATATTGACTATTTGGTCAACGAACCGTTCAATCTCCGGGCCGGAATCTTGCTCGTCCCCATCGGGAAATTCAACCTTTTGCACGATTCACCGCTTAACGATCTGACTGATCGGCCGCTCGTCAGTCAACTAATTATCCCCTCAACGATGGCCGAAACCGGAGTGGGATTCTATGGCACCCTCTATCCAGGCCGCACGAGCAAGCTGGATTATGAGTTTTACGTGACCACCGGCCCTTGTGGATACAACCAGGATGGATCCCCACGGGTCAGCGAGGCAAGCGGAACACGGAATTCCAGACAGCGGAAATGTGCTTCCGATGACGGTTTGGATATTAACAACGGAAAAGCGGTGTCAGGCCGCGTAGCCTTCAGCCCGATGTTGGGAGTGGAAATCGCCGGATCGAGTTACTACGGCAATCAATCTGCTACCAGCTATAACCCTTTGAGCATCACTGCAGTTGACTGGACGCTTCAAAAGGGTCCGTTTGAAATCATCGGTGAGGCCGCATGGGCCTATTCCCGAGGAAACTCCCGTGCCATTCAAGGAGCTACCTTCGCTACCCCAGGAACTTTTCTGACTGGTATCAATACGTTGAATTCCTTTGCAGGGCCGCCGCAACGGATGCAGGGATTCTATCTTCAAGGCAACTACCACTTCATGCCCGCATTCCTGACGAAGCTCTCACCTAAGCGGTTTGGTGAGGGTTCGACGTTTACGGCCGTTGTCCGTTACGACCGCGTGAATTTAAATCGCGATAACCGCGGTGAAAATCAAGGCGAATTGGAGCAAATTTCATTTGGTCTGAATTATCGGCCGGTCGAAGATGCAGTCTTCAAAATCAGCTACCAGTATATGCCAAAGGCCTTTAACCCGAACACGGGAGAGCGGATTCACGATAGTGCCGTTGTGATCTCGGCGGCGACATATTTCTAAACCGACCCCAAACGCCCCCTCTCCGGTAGAGAGGGGGCGTCACACATGAGAAGGGCAGCAGGTACCGTGTCGATTCCACATATTGCCATATTGGCCATCCTCCTCCTTGCGACCGGCTGTGCCGCATTAAGCGGAAGCAAAGAACAATATTATGTTTGTTCGTATGACATGGTCTGGAATGCGACGATCGACGTCATGAAAGGACAATCCATCTCGACATCTGATAAGGGATCCGGTGTCATTGAAACCTCGTGGATGGACGTCGCCCCCCTCACGGAACGCTCTTTCGGGATTTTTTCGCGCGAGGGATTCGGAAACAAAGAGCGCGCGCGCTTGAGCGTTGCCGTCAAGCGAATGAACGAAGTCGCATCGGTGAGCGTACTGGAAACCAGGCAACGGTGGCATTCACGTGGCGGTGCAACTTCCCAAGCGACCAAATGGTGGCCAGCTGAGCCATCGCAAGATGCGACGAATGAAATTGTGGATCGAATCAACGCAAAACTGAAGGAACAAGGATGTGTGCCAACATGATGCTTCGCTGGCTCGTCTTCTCACTTGCGCTGGTGTTTCCTTTCGCCCCAGGTTCTGCGCACGCGGATCGCGTTTGGGACAATGAGCTCAAGCGCTATTTGACCGAGCAAGAAATGTCCATGGCCGAAGTTTTTCTCACTGAAGAAGAAGCGGTCAAGCTGATGTTTCCCAAATCCGAGCGCGTGAAGAAGGAATTACTGAATGTTCCAGCGGACAAGAAGGCAGTCATTGAGAATCGCATCGGTTGGACTTTTCCGGAAGAATATTTTGAGGTCTATATCGGCGAGACCGGTACACACATTGACGGATATGCCCTCGTCCAGAACACCATCGGCAAACACAAACCCATGACCTATATGGTCGGCATAGACGCGCACGGACTCGTGTCAAATGTCGAACTGCTCGTATTTCGCGAGGCACGGGGCAGTGAAGTGCGCACCAAGCGCTTTAACGTTCAATATGAAGGTAAGTCGGTCCTCGATCCGGTCAGAATCAACAAAGATATAATCAACATCAGTGGGGCCACGATGTCCGTCCGCTCAATGACCGCGGGAATCAAACGCGTCCTCGTCCTCGTCGACGAATTTTACTTGAAACCGCAAGGACGTGGCAGCGACACTGTGACCGCTCAAAAGACTGAAAAGGGCTTCTTCAAGTCGATCTTCGGAAACTGATCTTCAGCAGACATGCGCAATTTCAATACTCGTTTTCGCCTCCGCGACTCAGATCGTCACATCAGGCTCGTGTACACATTTTTTCTCTTTTTGATGCTCGCCGGCTTCACGTTCTCATTTTTCTGGGCGCACAGCATGACGGGATTGTCACCGCAAGGAATCGCCGATCATTACCGCGGCTCTAATGCCACCTTCGGTGAACCAATGTCCTTTCGGGAACTCGCTGAGATTACACATTTTCATCTCTTCACCATGCCTGTCGTGTTCATGATTTTGGTGCATGTTCTTTATCTGACAAATGCCAGCAACCGCATCAAAGTCGTCACAACTTGGATTTCTTTCGCGGGAGTGATTCTCGACCTGTTATCCCCATGGCTGATCAGCTACATCTCCCCTATCTTCGTTCTGACAATGCTTACCGGGGATACACTCATGACAGTCGGCTTCTTCATCATGTTTGTCATTCCGCTTCATGAGATGTGGATTTTGAAGCAGCCGTTGATGGCAGGAAAACACGGAGCACCCGGATGAAATAGTGACCGTCCGGCTTCGCACGCGGCCAGAGGTATTCAGCCCAGAGCCCAAGATCATTCATATGGTCTTGGGCTCTGACATTTTGGAGGACTCCCATGCATCGTTCGACACGACCAACATCTATAAAGCCTCAGGTCATCCAGGATCTCGGGCGTCAACTTTCTGCTCTGAATGACCTGCAACTTCCCCCTGAGTCGCTCAAGGCAGTCCGATTGCTCCAGCTTCAGCGTCTGGCACGACGGATCGAAACCATTATTCCCGGGCACTTCGGACATGGAGAACGCACCGCGCACTATGCCCTATTACTGGCTGAGCGCTTGGGATTCACCGGGGAACAGCGCCTCGACTTGCACTATGCGGCAATGCTGCATGACATTGGACTTCTGATGATGCCGGACCACCTGCTTGGCACGGCTACCCCTCATACGCTGAACGACTATGCCCTGATTCAAAGCCATCCTCGGGAAGGTGCCGCACTTCTAAGCGAATATCCATTCCTCCAGGAGCCGGCACGGTTGATCGCCCATCATCATGAGCGGTGGGACGGGGCCGGGTATCCTTATGGACTCCGCGGGGACTACATTCCCGGCTCGGCGAGAATTCTTGCAATTGCCGATGTGTTTGACAGCATCGCCAGCCGAACTCATTCCTGGGACATCGCCCTGCGAGCGCTTCGTGTCTCGGCCGGATCCCAGTTCGATCCAACTTTTTGCACCACCTTCTACGACCTGATACAGAATCACGATCACTATCGCGCACATCATGTCCTCAATGCAGTCAATGCCGCCATGCGCTCCGACCTGGCGGCAGAACATTCGACCCCATGTATCTGACTCACTCAGCCAGCTAGCAGATCGTATCGTTAGGACCACGACCATACTTTGGCGCATGGAAAATCGCGACGGAGGACATTATGTCGGGCAAATCATCTACCTCGGGTATTTCCTTTGATCGTCTGCGCACCTTCTCATCCGAGCTTCGAGGAGGGTCGCCACAGTGGGCGGATCGATTGGAGAAGATCAGAACGGAACAGGATCTCGGCGACCTTATATGCGATCTCTTCAACCTGTCACATACCATTCTTCCGGAGAAGCAGCCCTCGCCAAAACCCCACACATTACCCACGCGTATTACAGCCTTTATCAGCGAGAACCTTCATCGTGGTATGACATTGAAAGTCTTGGCGAACTTCCTGGGCTACTCGGAAAACTATTGTTCGGATTTGTTCTCCCGCATCATGGGTGAACCGTTTTCCAGGTATCTCCGTCGGCAGCGACTTGAACGCGCCAGTACACTCCTCACCACTACTGAACACACGTTGACAGAAATTGCATCAGCGTTGGGGTTCAGCAATCAATTCTCGTTCTGTCATTTCTTCAAGCGTGCTACGGGACAGGCTCCCATGAACTTTCGCCCGATGAGTGCTCGGCAGCATAGAAGGACAATTCAGGAGTTACAGCGGGATTCTTACGGTCGCATCCGATAGGCGAGCTCCAACCGAACACGAATTGAGTACGAACTGATCGATCGGGAGACCGGAGAATAGCCTCAGGAATATGTGCGCTCGATTGGCGAATCCGGATAGGCAAAAGAAAGGCGGGTCGGCAAGTCCTCTGTGAACTCGCCTGACCCGCCATCATATTCCTCAATGCGCTAAGACATTTCGGCGGTGAGTTGCTCCGCCAGATACCGCTCTTCTCCAACTTGCTTAATCGTTCGAAGCTGGGTCTCAAACCAATCGATATGTTCTTCTGTATCGATAATCATGTCCTCCAGCCGATGCCGGGTGGTGAAATCACCGACTTTCGCGCAATGTGCAATGCCTTGACGTAGTGCATCTGCGTCCTCGCGCTCAAAGTCCAAGTCTGCCTCGAGCAGGTCCGACACTTTTTTGCCCGCCGCCACGGCATCCAAATGATCCATCACCGGCGCCCCGCCGAGGTAGAGGATATGATCGATCAAACCGGAGGAGTGACTCACTTCCTCCTGAGCCAGATGCTTAAAATGCTCATGGAGTCGGCCATACCCCCAATGCTTGCAGAGGGCCGCGTGCAATAAATACTGATGCACCGCCGTCAGCTCACTGACCAACACCTTATTCAATATATCGAGGACTCCCTCTTTCGCCTTCATGCGCATTCCCCTCTCTTCGCCAGGTCCGGCGCGGGCCTAACTGTCTTTCTTGATTTGCTCAGCCAGGTAATTCTCAAGCCCCACCTGCTTGATCGTTTCTATCTGGGTCTCGATCCAATCGATGTGTTCATCCACGTCCTTGGCCATGTCCTCAAACATGTGTCGCGTCGTAAAATCCGCGACCTTCGTGCAATGCACCACCCCTTCGCTCAATAGAGCAAGCATCTCCTGCTCGGCCTTGAGATCAAGCTTCAACTGCTCAGGAACGGTTTCGCCGATATGCACTGTATTCATCCGTTGAACATTGGGCACGCCTTCTAAATAGAGAATGTGGGTGATCAATTCGTCCGCATCTTTCATCTCGTCGATGCTGCGATCCCTGACCGTGTGATGAAGCCGTTCATAACCCCAGTTGGCACACATCTTTGCATGGACGAAATATTGATTGATGGCGGTAAGATCCGCCGTCAACACTTTATTGAGCAATTCGATGACGCCTTGTTTAGCCTTCATATCTCCCTCCTCCAGCCGTAAAGTGCCTCATGGCCTGCGAACTAATGATGGGCTTGCATGCTGCAAGCTGCCTAATTACTAACAATTGTACTCCTTACTTAGAGATTCTCGAAAGGCTTGTCAACCATTGGCATACGTATTTATGAGGGCAGTTATCAACATCGCCGAGAACGCTTCTCATTGTTCTCATCAGAACACACGTGCTGGATCGAGCAAACCGAAGAAGGCTAGCCAGGATGGGAAAGAATCAAGAGTGAAGCGTAGGGAGGATGGGTGGCAAATTATGACGGACCGAAGCCTGCGCTGCAGTTATCCCGCTTCGCGGTAGCCGCACTCTTCTTCATTGCGGCATTGCACGGAGCGGCCTGCCTGCTTACTGACCTTCTCAATAAGAAACGGTGCCTGACACTTGGGACAGGGCTTATTGATCGGTCGATCCCACAGAGCGAATTCACATTGCGGGTATCGACTGCACGAGTAGAAGTTTCTCCCCTTTTTCGTGCGCTTTTGTACCAGATCCCCGCCGCATTCAGGTTGCGGGCATTTCACTCCCAAAGCAATCGCTTTGGTCGTTTTACATTCCGGATAGGCGGAACAGGCTAAAAACTTTCCGAAGCGGCCCGATTTGACCACCATGGGGCTTGAGCATTTCTCACACTTTTCGTTCGTCGTCTCTTCAAGCTTGGGCACAATCTTGATCGTTCCGTCGGGAAGTTTTTCGAAATTCTGAGTATTCTTACAGGGAGGATCTTCTTTATACCCGGGGCAGGCTAAAAACTTTCCGTTTCGCCCCCACTTGATCTCCAACATGCGGCCACACTTTTCACACGGCAGGTTGGTCGGCGGCTCGACGATGTCTTTCGGCCCGGGAATACTTTGTGCGAGTTCCATTTCCTTGAGAAAAGGGGCATAAAACTCCCTGACCGCCGATACCCACGGCTTCGTACCCTCCTCAACTTCGTCGAGTTGCTCTTCCATGTGAGAGGTGAATTCCGTGTCCAGCAGATCCGGAAACCCCTTCAACAAAAAGTCATTGACCGTCCGGCCCGTTTCGGTAGGCAGAAAGCGGCCCTCGACCTTTTCAACATATTTTCGATCCTGAATCGTAGAAATGATGGCCGCATAGGTGGATGGACGACCAATGCCCTTTTCTTCCAGTTCGCGGATCAGCAGCGCCTCATTGTAACGTGGCGGCGGTTGGGTAAAATGCTGCTTCGACAGAAGGCCAGGCAGGGTCTGCCCCTCCTGAGCGATCAGATTCAGTGACTCTCCTTCACGGAGCGCTGGAAGCTGCCGGTCCGATTCGTCCTCAGAATCTTGCTCATTTTTCGGCTTCTGCGACGGTAATTCCTTATCGGTTCCTTCCAGATAGACGGCCGTATGGCCGGGGAATTTAACGACCGTGCCGGTTGTGCGAAATACATAACGTTCCGGTATCCCTACCGGACTCGAATCGACACGCGTTACATCCAGGATAGCGGGAACCATCTGCGAAGCAATAAATCGATTCCAGATGAGCTTGTAGAGGTTGTATTGATCCTGCTCCAGAAATTGCCGGATGGATTCAGGATCGCGAGCCGCCACCGTCGGGCGAATAGCCTCATGGGCTTCTTGCGCCGCCTTTTGCGTCTTGTATACATTCGGGGTGGCGGGCAAATACTCCTCGCCAAATCGCTCACGGATCACTACCCTCGCGTCCTCAGTTGCCTCCTGCGAAATTCTCGGCGAGTCAGTTCGCATATAGGTGATGAGGCCCGTCTGACCTTCAGCTCCGATTTCCACGCCCTCGTACAACTGCTGCGCCAGGGTCATGGTCTTTTTTGGCGTGAAGTGTAATTTTCTGGCGGCTTCCTGCTGGAGTCGGCTGGTGATAAACGGGGCAACCGGGTTTCGTTTTTTTTCTTTCCGCTCAATCGAGTGAACGACAAACGGTTTCCCCTGCACTGCGTTGAGAATCTGTTCGGCCTGCACACTCGTGCCGATATCGGCATCCTGCCCGTTGATGGAATGCAACTTCGCCTCGAAGGCCGGCGGGTTGTCCCCCCGCAAGAGCGCGACAATGGACCAATATTCTTCTGCTCTGAACTTCTCGCGTTCCTGTTCCCGGTCGCAAATAAGCCGCACCGCAACGGATTGGACTCGCCCCATGCTGAGACCGCGACGCACTTTTTTCCACAACAACTGACTGCCCTGATACCCCACGATGCGGTCCAATACCCGGCGCGCCTGCTGGGCCTGCACCAACTTCATGTCGATTTCGCCCGGCGACTTCAACGCGCGCTTGATGGCCGATTCCGTGATTTCGTTGAAGAGCACACGGTAGACCTTGCCGTCTTTCTTCTTTCCTTTGCCGTGCAGCTCCTGCGCGATATGCCAGGCGATCGCCTCACCTTCACGATCGGGGTCCGGCGCTAAAAACACCGTATCAACTTGCTGGGCTTTCTTCTTGATGTCTGCAAGGACTTTGGATTTACCTTTGATCGTGACGTACTGCGGCTCGAAATCGTGCTCCAGATCGACCCCCAGCTTGCTGGTCGGCAAATCTTTGACATGTCCCACGGAGGCCATGACGGAATAGCCGCGACCGAGATACTTGGTGATGGTTCGCGCCTTAGTGGGGGACTCAACGATGATCAGAGATTTGGCCATGTGGCTCCACGTTCCTAAGTACTTGGGTCAGACTACCACACCCACTATAACAAATATCGAGACCCTGTCAGCTCTAATCTCTCAATGAATTTCCGTCGAGAGACGCACATACTCGTTGCCAGGCAACTGACGAACACAATTTTTCAATTCCATGGAAAGCAACAACGCCACAACCTGCGCGGCCGGGAGCCCGCTGCGGCGAATGACATCATCAACCGGCTGCGGCAGCACCGATAGGGCATCATACACCATCGCCTCCTCGGTCCCTAGTTGCACCACCGGTCGCTCTGCTCCCGCGCGGGCGCCGAGCCGTTCGCGAAACGCGGCATCAAGTTGAGGCAACAATTCATCCAGGACATCCTGCGCAGACTCGACGAGTCTCGCGCCGTCCTTGAGTAGGCTGTTGGGGCCGCGACTATTCTCCGCCTTCACAAAACCAGGCACGGCAAACACTTCACGTCCCTGCTCACCGGCCAATCGCGCGGTAATGAGCGACCCGCTTTCGAGAGCGGCCTCGGTCACGATGACGCCTAACGACAGCCCGCTGATGATGCGGTTACGCCGGGGAAAATGATAGCTATGCGGCGCGGATCCAAGGGGAAGCTCTGAGAGTACCGCTCCTTGCCGCTCAATCGCCGCGCGGAGCGGACCATGATCGGCCGGGTACGTGCGATCCAACCCGCACCCCATCACGGCAAGCGTCCGTCCCTTGCCGGCAAGGGCACCGCGGTGCGCGGCAGCATCAACTCCGCGGGCCAACCCGCTGACAATCGTAAATCCCATACCGGCCAATTCGCAGGCCAATTCCTCAGCCAGCACTCGACCAGCCGCGCTGACCTTCCTCGTCCCGACAATCGCCACCGCCTGCCGATCACTCTCCAGCAAAGTGCCCTGAATGTACAACAGCGGAGGAGGGTCCGGAATCGTCCTGAGAGGCGCAGGATACTGCGGATCGAGGTACGTTAACACGGTGATCTGACGGTGCTGCAACGCCGCCAGTTCCCGGTCAAGCTGTTCGACTGCGCCTCGATCGGGCCCGCGGCCAATGGCTTCGATCAGCGGGGGCCGGCACCCGACGTCTTCCAACCTGGCCTGGGTCGCCGACAGCACCGCGTCCGGGGACCCGAACGCCTGCACCAACTTGAGCAGGATGGCATCGCCCACGCCGGAAATGGCGCGGAGTTTCAGCCAGGGGCGAAGAGATCGATTACTCACTATCGTCCGAGCTCATCACACATGGTCGGAACGACCCAGTGACCGTTGTGCGGGGGAAACGCGCATCAGCGGAGGGGCTTCCGCGGATGATCGGCCACGCAGGCCAGGAGCCTGCTACATCACGACCAAATCGAACTGCTCCAGATGTAATCGATCGTCCGGAGTCACCAGAATCTTGGCGCTATACCGGCGCTCAAGTTCTTCGACGCCAGGCTGTTCCTGCTCTTGAAGCAGCAGTGCGACGGCGGGATGCGCGCCGACGATGACGCGCTGCTGTTCGATTTCGTGCCCCAGCCGTCTCACTTCTCGGAAAATTTCATAGGCCACCGACATGGGCGACTTAGTATATCCGCGCCCATCGCAATAGTGGCAGGGTTCTGAGAGCGAGCGAAGCAGATCTTCCCGCACCCGTTCACGAGAAATTTCGATCAACCCGAGATCGGAAACTCTGGAAATTCTGGTGCGGGCCTTATCCGAAGCCATGGCATCCACCAGTGCATGGTAGACCTTGTCGCGATTCTTCTCGCGCTCCATGTCGATGAAATCCACGATGATGATCCCGCCGATTCCTCGCAACTTCACCTGATAGGCGATCTCTCTCGCCGCTTCCAGATTGTTACGCAGAATGGTTTCTTCCTGATCGCGCTTACCGACAAACCGGCCGGTATTCACGTCAATGACCGTCATGGCCTCAGTGTGATCGATCACCAGATACCCACCTGACTTGAGCCACACTTTACGGCTCATTGCGCGGGCGATTTCCTGCTCCACGCCCAGGTAATCGAACAGGCTTTCCTCTTTATCATAAAAATGAATGCGCGAGGTTTGTTCCGGAGAAAAGCGTTGTACGAAACCCTTGATCGCGTTGTACTCCTCACGAGAATCGATCAACAACCGGTCGACTCGACGACCGAAGAGGTCCCGCACCACACGAAAGCTCAAGCTCAAATCGCTATGCAAGAGGCTCGGAGCAGGCTGCTGATCACGCTTGGTCAACACGTCCTGCCAAAGGACGTGCAGGAACTCGACGTCGGAGCGCAATTCTTCTTCTTTCACCCCTTCGCTGACCGTGCGCACGATGTAGCCGAACCCAGGCCTCCGCGCCCGTTTCATAATTTCTTTCAATCGCGCCCGCTCTTCATCCCGAGGAATCCGGCGGGACACGCCGATATGTTCGACCGTCGGCATAAACACCAGATACCGTCCGGGCAGCGATACGTAGGTGGTAACGCGCGAGCCCTTCGTGCCGATAGGGCCTTTAGAAATCTGCACCATCAATTCCTGACCTTCGGACAGCAACTCCTCGATGGGCTTAGAGCTTTGCCGCTTGGGCTTGGGCATCTCCGAATCCTTATTGTCGTCGTCATCGCCCTCGACGAGGGTATCCCCCGGCTCGACATCCTCGGACAAGTCGGACACATGCATAAAGGCGGCCTTCTCCAGCCCGATATCGATGAAAGCTGCCTGCATACCCGGCAACACTTTCGCCACCCGCCCTTTATAAATGTTGCCGACGTAATCCTGATCCTTGGCGCGGTCGCCATACAGATCCGTAACGACGCCATTGTCCAGCACGGCGACGCGAGTTTCTTCCCGCGCGATACTGATTGCTATCTCCACACCCATACACGCTCCTTTAACCCCAGATCGGTCGGATCGGCAGACGCACGCGGACGGATGTCCGGGTTCTCTCGTCTTGCCGACTGTCCGGCGCCAACCTAGTTCACATGGTTATTTCACAACAAGTCGGCCCCTGTCCAGGCATCGCCTAGTAAAACAGAGTCAGCCGACGTCGCTTGACGTTCAATAACAGTCCCAATGAGGCCATCGTCATGATGGTCGCGCTGCCTCCATAACTCACGAGAGGAAGCGGAATACCCACGATGGGAAACATCCCCGCAGTCATTCCGATATTGACCACCACGCAAAAACACAACATGGCAACAATGCCTGCCGCAAGTAACGCCCCCAGCGTATCCTTCGCACGCGCGGCAATCTCCAATGACACCCATATCAGCGCGATAAACAGGGCCAACAGCACTAGGACACCGACAAAGCCCCATTCCTCCGCATAGACCGCGAACACAAAATCGGTATGGCCTTCGGGGAGAAATTTCAGCTGACTTTGTGTGCCGCCGTACAGCCCCTTCCCCGACAGTTCACCTGAACCAATGGCAATTCTCGATTGCAGGGCATGGTAGCCCTTACCGCCCGGATCGTAGTCAGGATCTACGAAGGCCATGACCCGTTCGCGTTGATAATCATGCAGTGACGCCCAGACCATTTCCCAGACAAATGGAAAGAGCATGACCGAGAGCAGCAAAATGATGCCCAAGGCCTTCGACCGGACGCCGACCATCAATAACATGGCCGCATAAACGGCCAGGAAGCTCAATCCGCTGCCCAAATCCGGCTGCTTGAGAATCAACAACAACCCGGGCAGCACAATCAGCCCCGGCAGCACCACCCGGTGCAACCACCCCACGCGCGAGGCACGCGAGTAATAGTTGGCCAGGACCAAGACCAGAACCAACTTGGCAAATTCAGACGGTTGAAATGCGAATGGCCCGATGGGAATCCATCGTTGAGCCCCGCGGCTAGATTTGCCCATGAACAGCACGATCGCCAGCATGATCAATATGACGGCGTAGGTCGGATAGGCCAGGCGCGCAATCTTGTGATAATCGGACAGATACATCACCAGGAATGCGACGGTTCCCAGCAGAATCCAGACCAGCTGTTTGAGGTAAAACGGGAAGGCCGTGTCCTGAGAATGCGTCACGCTGTAGATCGACAACACCCCGACCGACAGGATGACCGCGATCAGCCCCATGAAGCGAAGATCGAAACTATCGAGCCCTCGACTGTCGATCACCCGATCAATCATCACGTCTTCGGCCGCGCATCAACCGGCACCGCCGGCGACTTTGCTCGCCCGCCTGCCGGAACCCCCTGAAGCACTTGGGGATAGGTTTTCACATAGGCTTCAATGACATCCTTCGCCAACGGCGCGGCAGCCGATCCGCCATGTCCCATATGTTCGGCCAGGACGGCGACGGCAATGCGCGGCGCGTCCACCGGGGCAAAGGCCACAAACCAAGCATGGTCCCTGAATTTCTTCGGGATGTCCTTCTCTGGCCCAGTACGTAACGCCGCCGTCTGAGCGGTGCCGGTTTTTCCCCCGATCGTGACCAATGAGGACTTTGCGCGCGTCGCCGTTCCCTTGGTCACCACATCGGCCAACGCCGCTTTGATGAGCGCAATGGTCGCCGGCTTGACCGCCACTTTCCCGCGCACAGTCGGCGGAAACTCCGCCCGTTCTCCCGTCGTACGATTCATCACGGCCTGCACCAGGCGCGGTTTGATCGACACGCCGTCGTTCGCCACGGTTCCGATCACACTGGCCATCTGCAAAGGCGTCACCGTGACATATCCTTGTCCGATCGCGGCGGAAATGGTTTCACCCGGATACCAGGGCTGATTCCGCGCCTTCTGTTTCCAGGCGGTAGACGGAACAATTCCCACGCGTTCCGACGGCAGCTCGACTCCCGTTTCCTGACCGAGCCCGAATTGCTTCGCGTATTCGGCGATCGTGTCGATGCCCATGCGCTGCCCGACGGTATAAAAATACACGTCGCAGGAGTGGATCAAGGCCTCGTTCATGTCGACCGATCCATGGCCGCCTTGTTTCCAATCATGAAACAATCGATTGCCGAACTGATAGCCACCGTTGCATCGCACCATCGTCGAAGGCGTCACGGTGTTGGATTCAAGGGCAGCCGCCGCCATGACCACTTTGAATGTCGAGCCCGGGGGATATTGGCCTTGGGTCGCTCGATTGTTCAGCGGCCGCCGTTCGTTCTGAACGATTTCAACCCATTGCTTGTTCGTCAATTCTTTTGACAACACGTTGGGGTCGAAACCCGGCCGGCTGGCCATGGCCAGGACATCGCCATTCGTTGGGTCCAGCGCCACGATGGCGCCTGATTCCTCCCCTAACAGGTCCTCGGCGATCTTTTGCAGCTTGGCATCGATGGTCAAATAGAGATCGTCACCCGCGAGGGGCTTGTCCGACACGATGGCACGCTTTTCGTGGCCGAGCGCGTCCACTTCGACACTCTTTTGCCCCGCGCGCCCGCGCACCTGCCGGTCGAACCATTTTTCCACCCCATACTGCCCGACAATGCTGCCTTGATGGAGATCCGCGAAATCCGGCTTCTCCAGTTGATCGGCAGACACCTCTCCGACATATCCCAGCAAATGTGCCGCCACATCGCCGGCGGGATAGTTCCGTTGCGACTCCACCTGGATCATCACACCAGGCAAGTCCAACCGGTGAGACTCGATCAGAGTGGCCTCGCGCAACGTCAGCCGATCCTTCACCTTACGGGGCTGCAATTTGCCGCCCTTTCCAGTCGACAGTTTTTTCTGAATGACGTCCGGGTCGAGGCTGAGAAGCGAAGCCAATTGCGCCACTAACGCCTGACGATCCTTCACGTCTTCCAGCGTCACATACAAAGCAAAACTCGGCACATTGTTCGCCAACAACACGCCGTTTCGGTCAAAAATCAGTCCGCGCGCCGGCTCAAGCACCACGGAACGCGTCCGGTTATTCTCCGATAAATCTCGATAGTACGGACCTTCCCGGATCTGAAGATGCCACAGGCGCAAGGCGAGCAGTGCCACGACCAGCAACAGCCCCACACGCAGGATGACCAGCCGCCGCTGAAGATCCAGGAGATCGGAATCGTTGAATCCTACCGTCGCCATCGCTGACCTTTGCCGATCTCCGCTCAGAGACCGTTCCTCGCTTAGAGGGCTCCTTCCGTCACCATACGATCGTCAGACCAGCGTTGGCGAAACACCAGATACAGTCCTGCGCCCAGGGCCGCGTCAAGCCCAGCCTGCACCAGCACGGTCGACCGAACGCCCAACCAGACCTCATCCAGACCAGCCGGATTCATCGAATAGAGAAATACGGCGCTCGAAAGACAGGAAATGATCGCAAGGCCGGCGGTCATGACAGCCGGGGTGATATGGGCCATATGCCGCCCGGCCAGGCCGGCGAGAAACCCGCTCCCACCCTTCGTCACCACATTGATCCACAGATCTCCCGCGGACAGCATGTCCTGGAAACACCCCAGAATGAGGCCGAGAATCAAACCATCAAGCTCTCCGCCGAGAAATCCCACCAGACAGGCGGCCACCAGGCCCAGATCCGGACGCACACCAAAGACACTCGCGTAATGCAGCAAGGTCGTTTGAAAGGGAACCACCACCAGCGCCAAGAGCAGATACAGCAGAAACTTCATGGTTTCTTTCTGTCTCCATGAATCGTCTGAAGAAGTTTCTGCGCCGCGTCGGCATCTTCATAAGGAGCGGTGATGATGAAGACCTCGTCCAGCTTCGAGAGATCCACTTCTGGCTCGATTTCAGCTGACTGAAAGAGATCTCCTTCCGATTTTTCGACCTGGATCAGGCTTCCGATAGCCAGACCTCGCGGGAACGCCCCGGTCAGGCCCGAGGTGACCACGCGATCGCCGGCCTGGACCCGGGATAACAGCGGAATGTACTTGAGCCGTGCGCGACCGTGACTGGTTCCTTCGACGATTCCTTCATCACGGGTCCGCTGCACGACACCGGCAATCGCATTGTTCGGATCCGTGACCAACAGGACCACCGACGAAGTCGAGTTCGTTTTTACTACACGGCCAACCACACCGGCAGGAGTGACCACGCCCATTTCAGTTTTCACCCCGTCGCTCTCCCCTTTGTTGAGAATCATCCCTCGGTACCAATTGGTGGCATCCCGCCCGATGACTTGCGCTGCCAGGGTCTGCGATGGGGATTGCTGTTTGAAGTTCAGCAATGTCTCATAGCGCTGTACGGCCGTGACCGATTCGCGCAGCTGATTATTCTGCCCCTTGAGTAACTCGATGTCGCGATGAAGCTGACGGTTTTCTTCATGCACGCTCTGTAGGGCAACATAGCCGTTCCAAATGTCGGCAATGCCATGATCGACGGAGGAAAAAGCGGCGAGCGGAAGACTGAGGACCTGCCCGAGCGGTCCACCGACGTACTGCAGCAACCTCTGGCTTTGACTAGGAAGAAGAAAGAGGGCAATGAGCAGGCAGGCGAACAAGACAATGGCGAGACGCCGGGTGCCGTATGTTGAGCGCGATATAGCCATCCACACTCGGGATGGAGGTCATCGAGAGGTACTGCACTGCGACATAACCGAAACCTTGCGAAGAAGGTCCAACTCGTCAAGAATCTTCCCGACCCCCAGGACGACCGAAGTCAGCGGGTCGTCGACCGTAATGATCGGAAGATTGGTTTCTTCACGAAACCGAGTGTCCATTCCCTTCAGCAAGGATCCGCCGCCAGTCAGTACGATACCGCGATCGATGATGTCTCCGGCCAATTCGGGCGGTGTGTTTTCAAGCGCCACCTTGATGGCATTAACGATGGTTCCAATGGGTTCCTGCAACGCTTCTCTGACCTCGGCATCATCCACCACCAGAGTTCGTGGGATACCGGAGATCAAATCGCGTCCCTTGATCATCATGGTCTTCCGCTCTTCGAAGGGATAGGCCGATCCGATCTCGAACTTAATGCGCTCGGCCATATGCTCGCCGATGAGCAGATTATACTTCTTCTTAATGTAGTTCATAATGGCGTCGTCCATCCGGTCCCCGGCCACCTTGACCGACTCGCTATACACGATGCCACCCAAGGAGATCACCGCGATGTCGGTGGTGCCGCCGCCGATGTCCACCACCATGTTTCCCGAGGGTTCGGTAATCGGCAGTCCTGCGCCGATAGCCGCCGCGACCGGCTCTTCAATCAAATACACTTCGCGCGCACCGGCAAGTTCCGCAGAATCACGGACGGCTCGCTGCTCCACCTGCGTAATCCTGGATGGCACGCCGATGATGATGCGCGGTCGCACAAAAGCCGTGCGGTTGTGCGCCTTCTGAATGAAGTGGCTCAACATCGCTTCGGCTTTTTCGAAGTCGGCGATCACCCCTTCCTTCATCGGACGAACCGCCAGAATGTTCCCCGGAGTGCGTCCCAGCATGCGCTTCGCGTCTGCCCCGACCGCCATGACGCGTTCCGTCTTTTTTTCTACGGCGACCACGGAGGGTTCGTTGAGGACGATGCCCTTCCCCTGGACGTACACGAGAGTTGTCGCCGTCCCCAAATCGATCGCCAGATCGTTGGAGAACCACCCGAACATATCACTCATGAAGGCCACTAGAACTCTCCCTTCACACGGTTTCTGCGCTCAGCTGCATCGAGGCACTCAGTCCGAGACATCCAGCTGTCCGCTCTCCAGCACCTGCGTCTTGGCAATTTCATCGCCCAACCGGCGACCCTGCTCATTCCCGATGACCAACAGTCCTTCAAGCGACAGTACCGCGCCCCACCCGATCCAACCCACATACGGTATTTCAAACGCCAGCTGAGCAAGACCGCAGGGCAGATTGCGGACTATCGACTCCCGGAATCCCGCCGGGTCCCGCGTGCGTGGGACGATGGTTTGGAGTCCGATCAGCCGCTTCCCGACACTGCGACCACCACCAAACCCGTCGGCCAACAGGATATAGGCAAGTCCGGCCAAGACGCCGATTGGAGGGACCAGTTTGCTCACCGCCGCAACGATCAGGAGATCGATCATTTTTGCGATGAAGCGATTCAGCACCTGGGCCTTGGGATAGACGCCCAGTTCGACCGGGATGCGCCCGATTGCCTCCTCCGCCACCGGAAATCTCCCCAATTCTTCGACACTATAGCAAATCTCTCTGACCTGCACAAACAAAGTCGCAATCTTCTCGCACCCGCTCCCCACGCACTTCTTCCTCTTGCCTTTGTTGTCGCCGCCTGAGTAGAATTCACGAAACCCTGCCGAGAAGAGGCGCATTCGATGATCAAATTGTTACGCGAAGCTGCTCACGATTACCCCTGGTTCCTCAAATCCATCATGGGCACGCTTGCCCTGGCATTCGTCATTACGATGGGCTGGTGGGGATTCGGCGACCAAGGCGGCAACGTCGTGGCATCAGTCGGGGACCAGGTCGTTCCGCTGGATGAATATCGTCGGGCCTATGAAAATACGTATCGGTTCTACAAAGACAAAGGTCAAACCGAGCTCAAGGATGAATTCCTCAAACAGTTTGTGTTGGAGCAACTCATCGATAATCGCATGTGGCTGCACGTCGCCAAGGAAATGGGACTCTCGGTGTCCGACGATGATCTTCGGAAGGCGATCACGCAGCGGACGGAGTTTCAGAAGAACGGCAGCTTCGACCCCGAGTCCTATCGTCGTCTGCTGGCCGCCAATCGCTTGACCCCCGCATCCTTCGAAGCTATGGAAGCTAAGGACATTCTCACGAATAAAGCCCGGCTGGTCATCATGGATGCCGTGGCCCTTACGCCTTCTGAATACGCAGAAGCACAGACTCTCGTGTCACGCGAAGGTGAATCTGATCCGGCCAAGGCCGCCATTGCGAAAGAACGGATTTTCCAAAACCTGCTGTTCCAGAAACAGCAACGGGCGTTGATGGCCTATGCGGAATCGATGAAGAGCAAGGTGCCCGTGAAGATTCATAAAGAACTTATGTAGCGGCTGTCACTCCCCTCCCGATCAACATCGCATCCCCGTAACTGTAGAACCGATACCGTTCCGCCACCGCCTCCGCATAGGCGGCCCGCAGTGATTCGAGTCCCACAAACGCAGACACCAGCATGAGCAGCGTCGTCCGAGGCAAGTGGAAATTTGTCACCAGTGCGTCGATGACCTGAAAGTCAAAGCCCGGCGTGATGAATAACTCGGCCGGTCCCTGAAACGGCTGAATGCCGTGTCCGCCGCGTGCTGCTGTTTCCAGTGCACGCACAACCGTCGTGCCGACCGCCACCACCCGATTTCCTCGCTTCTGCACCAGGCGAATCTGCTCGACCGTGTGCACAGTGACCTCAACCTGTTCGGCCAGCATCCGGTGTTCTTCGATCCGGTCGCTCTTTACGCTGCGAAACGTGCCGGGCCCCACGTGCAACGTCACCTGCGCCAGTTCAATTCCCTTGGCGGTCAGAGCTTTTACCAATTCGCGCGTAAAATGAAGTCCCGCAGTCGGTGCCGCAATGGCTCCTTCCTGTTGCGCAAACATGGTCTGATACCATTGCTGATCTTCCTCCGAGGGCTCGCGTTTGATATAGGGAGGGAGCGGCATCGTACCGGTCGCATGCATGAGGTCATAGACGCTCGTCACACCAGTCACCTTTAACGTCGTTCTGGCCTGACTGCGCTCCACGATTTCACCACACCCGCCGCCAGGAAAATCAATCAGCGCTCCAGGCCTGAATCGCCCTTTGATCAACACTTCCCACACGCCCTGCCCCAGATCCTGCACAAAGAGCAGATCGAGCCATTTCCCTGTAGAACGAACCTGAGCCGGCACTCGCGCCGGCATCACCTTGGTGTTGTTCACCACGACCAGATCACCGGGTTGGAGCAGTGACGGAAGGTCCGCGACCCGGCGGTGCGACCGTGCGCCACTAGTACGCTCCATGACCAGTAAGCGTGCCTGATCGCGCGGGAGGACCGGGTGGTTGGCCACGAGGGCCGGATCAAATGGAAAATCGAACTCGCTGAGCAACATCAGGGGGTAGGAATGACCGGCATCATCAACTGGGTTAAGGCCGAGTTACGCAGCTCGGTTCCAGGATAGTAATACTGCAGAATGCTGTTGTACGAATACCCGAGTTCAGCCAGTTCTTTTGCGCCCCACTGGCACAGCCCCACGGCATGGCCTGCGCCGTAACCGGCAAACACCACCTCGGCGCCGATCGACTCGACCTCGAATTGAGTACTCGGAATGACGGTGTACCCCGCCGCTTTGCGAAGGTCTTCGCCTCGCAACAGCGTCTCTCCTCCGGAATGCAAAATCCGCAAGCGCGCGACCCGCCCGGCACGACTGTAGGCGATAGGCGTAATCGTGGCAATGGTTCCGACCGTGAATCCCTGGTGACGGAGATTCTTCTCGAGCTGCTCGATCTTCACACTGGCCTTCCATTGATAATACGGCGATTCGAGATCGAAAGGACATTCGACACCCTTGAGATAAGGGAGGTCTTTATTGGCCCACACATTCACCGCATCTTCCGTCGGCCCGGCAGCGGTGGAGGAGAAGGCGGCGTAGATCGGCGCCTGCAGATGCGTGACGACAATACCCCTTGTGGATTCGACGGCCTCTTCAACTCGATGATCGACTCCGGTACGGCCCCGATAGACCTGATCTTGAATGGTGGCCATGACGTCATAGTCTCGCGCGGCACTCAGCATCTTGTTGTACAGCGCATACGTCCGCGCCGCCACCGCCTGCACCTTCAACATTTCCGGATGCCAGGCCGAACTGACTTCAGACGGCACCACCCCCTTTACATACTCTTCCAAATCCACCTGATTGACGACAGCGATCGCATGCCCTTTGCGCGACACCCGCACGCTTCCGCTGATCGGAAGGGGAGCGCCAGGAGCTCCTCCTTCTTTTCCCACCACCAAGGTCAGACCGTTCCGGAGAGAACGGATGAGAACCTGTCCGCCTATGATACGTCGGCCGTCGACATGCAACCCGTCCGCTCGCGCCGTGAGATGGATCGGTCCATGTACCGTCTTCGTGTCGCCTGTCTCCGTCACAAGAGCGAGCAGGCCATCCGAGCGCACGTCTACGAACGGCGCTTCCTGTACGAGCAAGACACGAACAGTTTCGGCTGAAGCGGACTGCGTGCAGATGACCAGAAGAAGCGCGATGACTCCAGTCGCGACCAGCTTGACAGTTCGATGTGAAATCAGCGGCGAAAGAGCCATGAAAGGATATACAACGCGACGCTCAACAGAATGCTGAGCACGAGACTGGTGGCAATCGGAACGTACAAACTGAACCGCTCTCGTGTGATCGAGAGATCACCCGGCAGTTTACCAACCCAACCGAATGCCGCACCAAGGCTGGGCCATTTCTCAACCAGCGTCAGCAGCACTCCGACGATGGCCAGGGTTAGGCCGGTGATGATCAATAGGCGACCAATCCCGTTCCAGCCAGCCATAGTTCATTGTATCAAACATTCGGCAATCTGAACGGCATTCAGCGCGGCGCCCTTGCGAAGATTGTCGCTCACGACCCAAAGATTCAATCCATTGGTAGTCGACTCGTCAACCCGCACCCGTCCAACATAGACCTCATCCTTGCCGGACACATCGAACGGCATGGGGTAGAGTTTCTTCAGCGGATCGTCATAGACGATGACGCCGGGCATCTCCGCGATCGCGGCTCGCGCCTCATTGGCCTTGAGAGGGCGCTCGAGTTCCACGTTGATCGCTTCGGAATGGCAGCGCAGCACCGGGACACGTACGGTGGTGGCGGTCACTCGAAGCGCGGGCATGTCCAGAATTTTTCGCGTCTCTTGAACGATCTTGACCTCCTCCGAACAATCGCCGCCCTCACCAAAAGATCCCACCTGGGGCAAGAGGTTGAAGGCGATTTGATAGGGATAGACCTGCACCTTCACATCCTGAAAGGAAATCAACGCCTTGGTCTGGTCCACCAGTTCATCCATCGCAGCGGACCCGGTACCCGACACCGATTGAAAGGTAGTCACCACGACCCGTTTGATGCCGGCGACATCACGAAGTGGCTTGAGCGCCATTACCAACGGAGTCGTCGTGCAGTTCGGAATGGCCACGATGCCACGCTTCATAGACTGCAGCGCCGCAGCATTCACCTCCGGCACCACGAGCGGGACGTTCGGATCCATCCGGAAGACCGCGCTGTCATCGATGACGACCACGCCGGCCGCACCCAATCGAGCCCCATAGTCCCGGCTGATGGCATCGGTGGCGGAGATAAAGGCAATGTCCACCCCGGCAAAAGAAGACGCTTCTGTCAGCTCCTCCACCTTGTACTCTTTGCCTTGGCACGAGAGCACCTCGCCGGCAGAACGTTTTGATGAAAAGAGCCGGAGCGTCTCAATCGGAAAATTGCGTTCTTCCAGAATCTCCAGACTTTCTTTCCCGACCGCCCCGGTCGCCCCCAACACCGCCACTGTATAAGCCTGCTTTTTCTTCAACATGTCCTGTCCTTACGCAGTCGCCGTGAGAACCCTGATGCGGTGATTAAACGTGTCCGCCACATACACGGTTCCGACCGCATCGACCGCTACACCGAATGGATAACTGAGACTGCCTCCCAACGCATCACCGCCGTCACCGCCAAACTGCGCGACACCGCTCCCTGAGAGGCGCGTGATCGTCTTGGTGCGCCCGTCCCACACCCGGATCAAGTGACTGTCTGAATCCGTCATGTACACTTTGCCATCGGGACCAACGGCTACGCCGGCCGGACGCGAAAGACTTGGTGAGGAGGGTTCCTCAGGCCCCTGATAGCGGTAGGTGCCTCCGTCGCCCGCCACAGTGGCAATCTGTCCCGTCGCCGGATCGACCAATCGTATCCGGCTATTGAAGGTATCCGCGACATATAACAACCCATCAGTGCCCACTGCCACGCCGCTGGGGCCCGCTAAACTGGCCTGCAAGGCCGGAACATGGTCGCCACTGTAGGCTGCCGATCCATCACCTGCTGCCGTGGTGATGACCCCGGTCCCCAGATCCACCCGGCGAACGCGATTGTTGCTTTGATCTGCAATGTACAACGCGTCATCGGTGACGGCCAACCCGGTCGGTTCATTGATCGCCGCCTGAGCCGCCGGCCCCCCGTCGCCGGAATAACGCGCCTGCCCTGTGCCGGCCACGTGAGTGATGATTCCGGTCGCCGAATCGACCTTTCTCACCCGGTGGTTCATCGTGTCTGCGATATACAGGTTGCCTGCGCGATCCACGGCCACAGCACTCGGGAAATTGAGCCGCGCGCGGCGAGCCGGTCCGCCATCTCCTGACTCCTGCTCAATGGTCAAACGTCCGCCGGTCACATACCGGACTGTGCCACTCAGGTCGGTCACCTGCGTGTAGGCTTTTGTGCTGTCCGTCGAAGTGTCGGCAAAGGGATCCTCGTCTTCATCCGGCTGCGCTGCGACAGGTTCCGGCGACATCATTGGTGTGGTCGTGCCGCCTGGTCCCACTCCAGCCACCGTCGTGATAATCCCCGTCTCCCGATCGACGCGGCGCACGACGTGATTTTCAGAGTCAGCAATATAGAGATTTCCCTGACGGTCCACACAGAGCCCTTTCGGCTCATTCAATGAAGCCGCTCCGGCTGGTCCGCCATCTCCCGCATAACCAGGCTCACCGTTGCCCACGAGGGTCTCGATGATCCCGGATGGTGTCGCGCCGATCGTCATGGCCTACGCAGGAAGGTTCTGCACGATTGCATCGCCCATCTCGGTCGTCCCGACCAACCGCATGCCTTCGGCATGAATGTCTTTGGTGCGGAATCCCAGTTCAAGGGTCTTTACAATGGCCTGCTCGATTGCCGCCGCTTCCTTGTCCAACTGAAACGCATAGGACAACATCATGGCGCCGGAGGCAATGGTGGCAATCGGATTGGCAATATTCTTTCCAGCGATATCCGGAGCGCTGCCGTGAATCGGTTCGAAGAGACCGACCTTGGCGCCGACGCTGGCGGAAGGCAACATGCCGATTGACCCGGTGAGCATGGCAGCCTCGTCGCTCAAGATATCGCCGAAAATGTTATTGCACAGCAGCACATCGAACTGACGCGGATTACGCACCAACTGCATGGCACAATTGTCGACATAGATGTGGCTCAAGGTCACGTCGGGATAGTCTTTGTGGACCTCCGTCACCACCCGCCGCCACAATTCGGATGATTCCAGCACATTGGCTTTGTCGACCGACATTACCTTTTTGCGGCGCTTGCGCGCCGCGTCGAACGCCACCACCGCGATGCGGCGAATCTCTTCGGTCGTATAGACCTCCGTATTAAAACCACGCTCCCCGCCGCCGGGCAGTTTTTCCACGCCCTTCGGTTTGCCGAAATAAATGCCGCCGGTCAGCTCGCGAATGACGAGCATATCGATTCCCTCGATCACCTCCCGCCGCAAGGTGGAGGCATCGGCGAGCATGGGATAGAGTTTTGCCGGTCGCAAATTCGCATAGAGTCCGAGCTGCTCGCGGAGTCCAAGCAACGCCCGTTCAGGGCGAATGCTGTAATCCAGCCCTTCCCATTTTGGCCCACCGACTGCGCCTAGCAGCACCGCGTCGCTCTGCTTCGCCAGCGCGAGAGTCTCCGCAGGAAGCGGGACGCCGACTGTATCGATGGCATGGCCTCCCACGTCCGCAGCCTGAAATTCAAAGGTATGCCCATACCGCGCCGCCACCGTCTTTAAGACCTTGACTGCTTCGGGGACAATTTCACGGCCGACTCCATCCCCAGCCAGGACTGCGATTCTCGCTTTCACGTGACTATCTCCTCTCGGCTATTCAACGACCGCCTCATCCTCCGCCCTCCAGGCGGGATCGACCAGGCAGAGAAATTCAATCGGATCCGTCCCGGTATTTTCCAGCGACTGTTTAGCTCCCGGCGGCACATAGATGACCGAGCCCGCTTCGACAGCCACAGATTCCGCTTCCACCTTCATCACACCGCGACCGGCAATGAAATAGTACACCTCAGAAGATTTCAATCGATGCCACAAGGATTGCTTCCCCGGATCGAGCAATCCATGGGCTAGACTATAGCCTACGTTCAGCGCGGCCTTTCCCGGATGCAGCAATTCTCGCAGCCTGGTATGGTCCCCGGCTAGAAATTCAGGGCATTGTTGAAGGTGCGTACCGAACATCGTGCGCCGAAATCATGATGGGACAAGTCAAAATGTCGCTCCGTCCTGACCAGCGCGGATGCATTGACCAGGACGGAGGAATCTACCCTGCAGGTTGGGCTCAAATCAAGCTGACCTTCTGAATCCCTTCCGCCTGTTTCGCAGCGAAGTACGCCAATTTATTGAGCGCGTTCAGATAGGCCCGGGCAGCCGCCGTGATAATGTCCGTATCGGCCCCGTGACCGGAAACTGTCCGGCCATCTTCTTCGAGCCGTACCGAGACTTCGCCCTGCGCGTCCGTCCCACCGGTAATGGCATTGACGCCGAACATCAGCAACTTACTCTTCGTCTGCGTCATGGCGGCAATCGTCCGGTAGACCGCGTCTACCGGCCCGTCGCCCGTGCCGCTGTGCGATACCGCCTTCCCATCGATCTCCAGTTCAACCGTCGCCCTCGGAGTCCTGTTGGTTCCGCTTTCGACCTGAAACGACTTGAGGACGACACGTTCGGACATCTTTGCCACTTCTTCGGAAATAATGACTTCGAGGTCTTCCTCGTAAATCTCCTTCTTCTGGTCCGCCAGCCGCTTGAAGCGTTCGAACGCGTGATTGACCTCATCCTCCGTCAGCTTGTAGCCCAGGTCCTCCAGACGTTGCCGAAACGCATGACGTCCGGACAACTTGCCCATCACCAGCTTGACCTGCTCCAACCCAACCGATTCCGGCCGCATGATCTCATAGGTAGTCTTGTCCTTCAGCAATCCGTCCTGATGGATGCCCGACGTGTGGGCGAACGCATTCGCGCCGACAATAGCCTTATTCGGTTGAATGACCATCCCGGTAATTTTGCTCACCAGGCGGCTGGTTTTCGAAATCTCCTCCGTCACGACCTTCGTGTCGGCTCCGTACCAATCCCTCCGCGTCCGCAGGCCCATGACAATTTCTTCCAACGAGGTGTTGCCGGCTCGCTCGCCGATACCGTTGATCGTGCACTCAACCTGACCGGCCCCCGCCACCACCGCGGCCAGACTATTTGCCACCGCCAGCCCTAAATCGTTATGGCAATGGACGGAGATGACTGCTTGACCGCTGTTCGGCACCTTGTCCTTGATTCGCTGGATCAGGCCACCGAACTCCTGAGGGACGGCATACCCCACCGTGTCGGGGATGTTGATCGTCCCGGCGCCCGCTGCGATCACCGCCTCAATCACTTCGCAGAGATAGGCTGGATCGGACCGGCTGGCATCCATAGGAGAAAACTCAACGTCATCGACATAGGTGCGCGCCAGTTGCACCATCTCCACCGCTCGTTTCTTCGCTTCCTCTCGCGTCATCCGAAACTGATGCTTCAAGTGAATATCCGACGTAGAGAGAAATGTATGGATACGGACCCTGGGTGCCCCCTTCAAGGCCTCCGAGGCCCTGGTGATGTCTTCCGGCCTGGCCCGCGCAAGGCTGCATACCACCGGCCCCTCGACCTCCAAAGCGATCCGACGCACCGCCTCGAAATCTCCCGGCGAACTGTAGGCAAACCCGGCCTCAATGATATCCACGCCGAGGCGCGCCAGCTGCTTGGCGATCATAAGTTTCTCTTCGACATTCATGCTTGCCCCCGGCGATTGCTCGCCGTCCCGCAACGTCGTGTCGAATATTCTGATCATCCTGGTCATGGCTTACCCTCCTCCTGTCCCGCAGCTTGCTCAAACGGATCTTCCAACGCGGCCGCAGGCGAGAAAACACCGGAGGCGTACCCGCTGGGGGTACGTTGAGGATGTTTTCGAACCGAGAACAACGTTGGAAGGCCGTTTCAGCATGCTGCCAATAAAAAAGCCTCCGCCCCGGGACAGGGACGAAGGCCTTGCGAGCTTCGTGGTACCACCCTGATTCGGCACCGGATGAAGACGCCCTTCACCCGACACCCTCATTGAATCCGTAACGCGGATCATTCGGGACTCATTACGACCCCATCGTCGGGGCTTCACAAGTCCGGCTCGGAGGCGAGTTCAGAAGGCAACCGGCTGGTTCGCACCGTCCACCAGCTCTCTCAGTTCGGCCGACGCTCCCTACTACTCCTCGTCAACGCCGTTGCTACTCTTTTGTATCCAAGACCGGCCCATCAGCTTTTGCGACCGGCTTGCCTGCGCTCTTGGTTATCATCGTCCAGAGGCGTGCAATCGGACCCGACACTGCGTAACCGGTGAATGTCACGAACAGCATAGCCTGAGGCCAGGCGACAATCAACATCAAGGCCAGAATTCCCCAGACCAGATAGGTGAAGTGATCACCTCTCCGGAACTTCATATCCTTGAAGCTGCGATACTTGATCGTGCTGACCATCAGGAATGCCAGCGCAAACGTAATGACCAGAATCAACAGCGGCTTCACTTCCGCACCCATCTGGGTAATGTGAAGATCGAAGATGACCAGGGAGGCAATGACACCCGCGGCCGCCGGGATGGCCAGCCCCGTAAAGTATTTGCTGTCAGAGGTGCTCACGGTGGCATTGAATCGAGCCAGACGCACAGCCCCCATGGCCACGTAGGCAAACATGACGGCCACTCCGAACATACCCTGTCCACTGAGCGCGTAGGAATAGATCAGTACCCCGGGCGCCACCCCGAAGGACACCACATCAGACAGGGAATCGTACTCGATGCCGAACTGACCAGTGCTGTTCGTCAACCGTGCCAATTTCCCGTCCAACATGTCGAAAATCATGCCGACCAGGATGGCAATGGCCGCCACCAGATGCTGGCCATTGAATACCGACAGGATCGCAAAGACGCCGCAGAATAAATTGCCCGTCGTACACAGGTTGGGAATCAGGTACATGGCCTGTCGTTTTCGATGCCCCTTTGCAAACGGAGGTCGCATAGTTGGTGATTTCATCGGAGTTCTCCCACGATGGTTTCGCCCCCTTTAACGCGGTCTCCCAACGCCACGCAAATCTTCGACCCGAGCGGAAGGAACGTATCCATTCGTGAACCGAATCGTATCAACCCAAACCGTTCACCACGCTGCACGCGATCACCCTGCCCGACCCAGCAGACAATCCGGCGGGCAATTAAGCCTGCCACTTGCACACAGAGCACTTTCGCCCCCGACTCAGTCTTCAGCATCACGGCGTTCTGCTCATTCCGGATGGTCGCCTCCGGCTTGCTCGCGACAAGGAACTGGCCGGGCTGATAACTCACACCCTCAACCGTACCCGCGCAGGGCGTTCGGTTGACATGCACATCGAAGACGTTCAAAAACACCGTCACCCGAATGCTTTTTTCCTTCAAATACCGCGGCTCAAACTCTTCCTCGATCGCAATGACCTTGCCGTCACCCGACGAGACCACCACATTCGGCTGCTGCGGGATGCTCCGGCTGGGATTTCGGAAGAACCAGGCGGTAAACACTAGAAAACCGCCTGCCACTACCGATGCAATGGTCCAGCCCGCCAGCCCGGACAACAGCGTCACCCCTGCAAGTCCACCGACAAACGGCAAGCCTTCTTTGACAATCGGTATTCCGACGGCTCGATCAGCCATACCCCTCCAGGCCCTCTATCATGCTACCACGAAGAACCAGCCGGCAGACTCAGTTTTTGTTCTTATCCACGAGTTGGTCTTTTTTCAGCCAGGGCATCATGGACCGGAGCCGACCGCCGACTTCCTCAATCGAATGCCCCTCACCCTTTTTCAACAAGGCGTTATAGACCGGTCGGTTGGCCTGGTTCTCCAACACCCATTCTTTGGCAAACTGCCCGCTCTGAATTTCGCCGAGAATTTTCTTCATTTCCTGCTTCGTCTGCTCCGTCACCACGCGCGGACCGCGAGTAATATCCCCGTACTTCGCCGTCGTGCTGATCGAGTAGCGCATGTTGGCAATACCACCCTGATAAATCAGGTCGACGATCAACTTCACTTCATGGAGACATTCGAAATAGGCCATTTCCGGCGCGTATCCCGCTTCCACGAGCGTTTCGAATCCCGCCTGGATCAAGGACGTCAGACCGCCGCACAAGACCGCCTGCTCGCCAAACAAATCCGTTTCCGTCTCTTCTCTGAAATTCGTCTCGATAATACCCGCTCGCCCGCCGCCGACTGCGCTGGCATAGGCCAAGCCTACTTGGCGGGTATTCCCGCTGGGGTCCTGATGCACGGCCAACAAACAGGGCACGCCGCTACCCTTCGTATATTCGGACCGCACCAGATGGCCTGGCCCCTTCGGCGCCACCATAAACACGTTGACGTCCGCCGGGGGCACGATCTGTCCGAAATGAATATTGAATCCATGACCGAACGCCAAATAGGAGCCGGGCTTCAAGTTCGGCGCGATCTCTTGGCGATAGATCGCCGCTTGCGCTTCATCCGGCGCCAAAACCATGATGACGTCCGACGCCTTCACGGCATCGGCAACCGGCATGACCTTCAGACCGCTCGCCTCCGCCTTTTTCCAGGAGCTGCCTTCGCGCAAACCCACGACGACAGTGGCGCCGCTTTCCTTGAGATTGAGCGAATGGGCATGCCCTTGGCTGCCATAGCCGATCACGGCCACTTTCTTTCCACGGATGAGCTGTAAGTCGGCGTCCTTGTCGTAATAAATCTTCATACGTCACTCCTGAATGTTCAAAAGGCACATGGGTGGAAAAGACAGCTGCACAGAGAGGATGCGCGCGCTATTCTCGAGCGAGCTTTTTCGGTTGGCTGACGGCCGGCCGGATCGCCTCGCGCGCGATCGCCACTCGCCCCGTCCGGATCAGTTCCTTGATGCCGAGCGGCTGGAGCAAGTTGATGATGGCCTCAATCTTCTTAGGATCGCCGGTGACCTCAATGGTATAGGTCGATGGTGTGGAATCGATCACATTGGCGCGGAAAATATCCGCAATTCGCAGCGCTTCGGCGCGGTCTTCCGCCTTCGTATGGACCTTGATCAATGCCGTTTCACGCGAGACGAAGTCGCTTTCGTTGAGATCCACGACCTTGATGACGTCGATCAGCTTATTGAGCTGCTTAACGATTTGTTCCACGATTCGCTCGTCCCCTGACGTGACGATGGTCATCTGGGACATCGACGGATCAAGGGTCGGAGCGACCGACAGACTTTCGATATTGAAGCCGCGGCCGCTGAACAACCCGGCCACGCGAGATAACACGCCAAACTTATTTTCAACGGTGACTGAAATGATATGTTCCATCACAACGCTCTATGCTGATAGCTGTCGACTGACAGCGTGTCTTACGCGGTTAAAATCGTGTCCTTGTTTTCGTCCGATCCGGTACTAGGCACCCCGGCCATGCGTTGTTTCAACTCCGGCGGATCTTCGAGAATCATCTCGTGATTGCAGCCGCCCGCTGGAATCATCGGATAACAATTCTCGTACGGATACGTGGGCACATCAACGACCACCGGTTTGTCGGTCGAAATGGCTTCCTTCAACACCGCATCGAGATCCCCCACCTTGCCGGCGCGCAATCCTACCGCGCCATAGGCTTCGGCCAACTTTACAAAGTCCGGCGTCGTGTCCAGATAGCTCGAGGCATAACGCCCTTCATAGAACAGGTCCTGCCACTGGCGAACCATGCCGTGAAAACGGTTGTTCAGAATGATGATTTTCACCGGCAGCTTCGAGACCACGGCAGTGGCCATTTCCTGCATGTTCATCTGAATACTGCCGTCTCCGGCCACGCAGAGCACCAATCGATCTCGGAAGGCAGCCTGAGCGCCCATGGCAGCAGGAAACCCGAATCCCATCGTGCCTAGTCCGCCCGAGGTCAACCAGCGATTCGGTCGGGCGAGTTTAAAGTACTGCGCCGTCCACATCTGATGCTGGCCGACATCCGTCGCCACAATCGGATCACGATCCTTCGTCAACTCATACAGCCGTTTGACGACATGCTGCGGCTTGATTGCCCCGTCCGGCTCCTGTTGATAGGCCAGCGGATGCGCTTGCTGCCATTCGCGGATCTGATCCCACCACGGTTTGCGAAGGTCCTTTTGATTGCCGTTGACCGTGGCCCGGAGGATTTGATTCAACTCCCGCAGCACCGCCTTGCAGTCACCGACGATCGGGATATCGACATGGATGTTCTTTCGGATCGACGTCGGATCGATATCAATATGAATCACCTTGGCGAAGGGACAAAACTCCGACACCTTCCCGGTTACCCGATCATCAAAGCGCGCGCCCACTGCAATCACCAGGTCGGAATAATGGACCGCCATATTCGCGCAGTAGGTCCCGTGCATGCCCAACATCCCCATCGACTGGGGATGTTCGCCGGGAAATACTCCCAGTCCCATCAGGGTCATGTCCACGGGGATCTGGGTCATCTCGGCCAATTCAAGCAACTCTTTCGCCGCCTGCGAAAACACGACGCCGCCGCCGACATACAGAATCGGCTTCTTCGCTTTCATGATGGCTTCAGCGGCCTGCTTGATCTGCCATTTATTCCCTTCGTAGGTCGGATTGTAGCCTCGAATAGAGACGGAGCTCGGATAGGTGAACTCAGTTTTCGCCAGTGACACATCTTTGGGAATATCTACCAGTACAGGTCCTGGACGCCCTGTTGTAGCGATGTAGAACGCTTCCTTGATGGTAGTCGCCAGGTCGTTCACGTCCTTCACGAGAAAATTATATTTCGTGCAAGGACGGCTGAGACCGATGTTGTCGGCCTCCTGAAAGGCATCATTGCCGATCAAACTCGTGGAGACCTGACCGCTGATACAGACAAGCGGCACCGAATCCATATAGGCATCGGCGAGCGCAGTGATCACATTGGTCATGCCGGGACCTGAGGTCACTAAGCATACACCGGCCTTGCCGGTGGCCTTGGCATACCCTTCTGCCATATGTCCGGCCCCCTGCTCGTGCCGGGTCAACACGACTTCGATATCTTTTTGCTGGTGCAGCATGTCGAAAATCTTCAACACGACGCCGCCCGGCAAGGCGAAAATCGTTTTCACGCCTTCGGCTTTCAAGCATTCGATCAGGATTTCAGACCCTGTTAGCTTCATATCACCCTCCCCTTCGCGCATCATGGCGAAGGACGTGTGCCGTCACTGGAAACATCGACAACTCTGCGTCACACTTGCGACACAGACTGCTACGATCTTTCTGAAAAATCAATGGGTAAGATGGCGGATCGTATCACCAGCCCGCAAGTGAGGTCAAGAGAGCTGCGACGCAAGCGTCTGTGCCACCGACTGGTGTCGATCCTCGCCCCGTGTTATACGAACCTGCTCATGGTGGACCAACGGCCGATGAGTCTCATGCGCATCACGATCATGTCCCGCCGCGACTGTCACCTCTGCCATGCGGTAGCCCGCGTCGCTGCCCAGGTGCAAGAGGATCTCGCCTTCAGTCTGACCCTCGTCGAAATCGATGACGATGAACGACTTCGGCAGCGGTATGGGGATCGCATACCGGTGGTACTTTTGGACGACCGGGAACTTCTTTCCGGCAAAGTCACCGGGGGAGAGCTGCGGAAGGCGATTAAAAAAGCGCGTTGGAGAAACCCTATAAGCCGGATTCTGTCCCGCATGAAGCTTGCGCTCACACGGGGGTGATCATTTCTCTGGGACTCGAGTTACCTCGAGCCTCAAGCAACCTACCCGGGAACTTCGGCCGGGCCGGCCTTTCTGTCGGGCTCTCGCAAGCCCACAGGCGTCCCCCTATTTGGTCTTGCTCCGGACGACGCTTACCGTGCCGTTGATGTCGCCATCACCGCGGTGGGCTCTTACCCCACCGTTTCACCCTTACCTGAGCCGGCGCAATCGACCGAAGTCGCCCGCACCGGCCATCGGCGGTTTATTCTCTGTGGTGCTGGTGTCGGATCACTCCGCCTGGACGTTATCCAGCGTCCTTGCCCTTGGAGTCCGGACTTTCCTCCCGTCGAGCCTGCCCGACGAGCGAGCACCCGTGTCCCCCCAGCGCGCGGGCAAAGTATACGGGCCGCTTGATGGGGATTCAAGCAGCGAACGGAATGCGCTTAATGCAATGCCGGCAACTCGTGGTTGGGTGCAGGTGGCTTGGACTGGTACACCGGCATCGCTTCGGCCATCCATTCCTCAAGCTGTTGAATTCTGGTTTCGTGGCTTGGGTGCGTGGACATGAACTCCGACGGAGATTTTCCGCCGGAAAGCTCGCCCATCCTCTGCCACAATGGGATGGCCTCTCGCGGATCATACCCGGCATCCGCCGCCAATAGTACGCCAACGTAATCCGCTTCGGACTCATGCTTCCGGCTGAACGGCAACAACACGCCGACCTGCGCGCCGACACCCAATGCCGCCATGCCCGCCTGTGAAAGAACAGGATTGGCGCCGCTCACCCCGAGCGCGATGCCGATCGCCTGCAGAGTGGTTTGCGCGAGCGTGTTCTGACTCATTCGCTCTCCGCCGTGGCGGGCTAATGCATGGACGACTTCATGCCCCATCACCGCCGCAAGCCCGGCCTCGGTCTTGGCCACCGGGAAAATGCCGGTGTAGACGGCGATCTTGCCGCCCGGTAAGGCAAAGGCGTTCATGGTCTTGTCGTCCTTGATGACCGTTACTTCCCATTCAAACTCATTGGCCATATCACTGTACTTCGACCGTTTAGCGGCCTCAATCACTCTCGCCGCGACCCGCTTGACCGGTTCGATCTCTCGCGGATCGGTGGACGGCTTCATTTTGGGATCGCTCTTGACGTCAGCATAGGCCTGCGCACCCATCTGCACTTCCTGCGACATTGGCATCATCATGAGCTGCCAGCGCCCCGTGTAAGGATTCGTTTGGCAGCCGGTCGTCAGCAACATGGTTGCCACGCCGCAGAGCAACCACAGAATGTTGGACGGCATCGCAACTCCTTGCCGACTGAAACCGTTGGATTCCATCTTCATCACTCGCCTCCGCAAATTGACCACTCTGGTGTGCTCTGCTAGATTACCGCGCCGCCCCACCCGTTTCCACCTGGGAGTTTCACGGAGTGCCTACCACCACGACGCTCTCATCACTGAACCGCATCGGAATCGACGAATCCGGCAAAGGGGACTATTTCGGTCCTCTAGTGATTGCCGCCGTCTTCGTCACCCCGGCGTCGGAACAGGACCTGGCCCTGATGCAGGTGCGCGACAGCAAGAAAATCTCTGATGGACGGATTCTGGAAATGGCGCCCGACATCCGCATGGTCTGTCCGCATAGCGTCGTGGCCATTGGGCCACAGCGCTACAACGAACTCTACGCCAAGATCAAGAATCTCAATCGACTTCTGGCCTGGGGACATGCCCGAGCCCTGGAAAACCTGCTCCAGCAAGTCGACTGCGACCTGGCTATCGCCGACCAGTTCGGCGATGAGCGGCTCATCCTCAATGCGCTTCAGGAAAAGGGAAAACAGATCCGGTTGGTGCAACGCACGAAGGCAGAAGCCGACTTGGCCGTGGCGGCCGCTTCCATCCTCGCCCGGGCAGAATTTCTTCTGCGCCTGCAACGACTGTCCCAGGAGTTGAACACGACGTTGCCCAAAGGCGCGTCATCCGCCGTCGAATTGGCTGGACGCATGGTGGTCAGGAAATACGGGCGCGATCGATTGGCTACCGTCGCGAAGCTGCACTTCAAAACGACAACGCAGGTGCTCGCTGAAAGCTAGAAGGATTCGCCGACCTCAAGATCCTTGGCCTGGTCTTGCCCCATGGACCGCTTCTCTTCCAAACCCGGCTCCCCTTCCCAATACAACATCCGGTAACAATAGGGGCACGTATGAACCTCGTCCCCGCGTTTCACCTGGGAAATCAATTGAGGCGGCAGCTGGAGCCGGCACCCGACGCAAATACCATTCTTGATCAGCGCCAGAGCCTGATCTTTCCTGGTGGCTTTCAGCTTGTTGTACCGCGCGAGCAGAACCTTCTCGACCCGCCCTGACAATTCCTTCTGCTTGCCCTCCAGACAAGCGAGCTCTGCCGCAAGGACCTGATCCTTCCCGTCCAGAGTTGCCTTTTCTTTCAGGAAAAGCGCTTCCGACTCTTTGAGTTGCACCTGAGCAGCGGCAATGGTCCGTTGAGTTTGCTCGATTTGTTCCATCGCCAGGAGGATTTTCTCTTCAATGTCGCCGCGCTTTTTATTGGCCAATTCAATTTCGAAGAGATGCGCCTGGTATTCCTGGTTGGTTTTTAGCTGGGCAGCGCGGTCCTTCATCTTGCCCACACGGTCTTCGTGTGCTTCCAGATCCTTTTCGTGGGTACGGCGGTCTTTAATCAGGGCTTCGACAGAGGCCGACGCCTCCTGAAACACCCGCTTCGCCTCGCGAAGGGGGGCCTCATTTTCTTCAAGCCGTTCCGGTATTTTTCGCCGCTGCTCTTTGAGATCGGCAATTCGGAGATCGAGTTTCTGCAATTCGATGAGGGGGGAAAGCTGTAGGTTCAACGGGCTCCTTGTGGTGCGAAAGCAGCGTCGACATGACGCCTCTCGCACCGGAATCATCGTGAGGCGCTCAGGCTGGTGGGCCCACTAGGACTTGAACCTAGGACCAGCTGATTATGAGTCAGCCGCTCTAACCACCTGAGCTATGGGCCCAGCCCTGCCGGCCAGTGACCTGGCCTTCAGCCTGCATCACGGCACACCTGGTTCGAGCGGCCTGATTCTAAAGCTGCCGATCGGACAGAGTCAAACCAGTCCCCGGCAACAAGGCCTAGAGACTCTCCACGAAACTCCGCAGCTTTTTGCTGCGGCTCGGATGCCGGAGCTTCCGCAACGCTTTCGCTTCGATTTGCCGAATGCGTTCGCGGGTGACCTCGAAATCCTGCCCCACTTCTTCAAGGGTATGATCGGTCGCCTCGCCGATCCCGAAGCGCTTGCGCAACACCTTTTCTTCCCGAGGCGTGAGCGTTTCCAGTGCGCCGTTGATCTGGCGCTGGAGGTCGTAGCGAATGGCCGCCTCCAAGGGCGACACCGCTTTCTTGTCTTCGATGAAGTCTCCTAAATGACTGTCTTCCTCCTCGCCGATCGGGGTTTCGAGAGAAATCGGCTCGCGCGCGATCTTCAGAATCTTTCGCACCTTATCAAGCGGCAAGTCCATCCGTTCAGCAATCTCTTCCGGCGTCGGTTCGCGACCGAGTTTTTGCACCAGATGACGCGAGGTCCGGATCAGCTTGTTGATGGTCTCGATCATGTGGACCGGAATGCGGATGGTTCGAGCCTGGTCGGCAATTGCACGGGTAATGGCTTGCCGAATCCACCAGGTCGCATAGGTACTGAACTTATAACCGCGCTTGTATTCGAATTTGTCGACCGCCTTCATCAGACCGATATTGCCTTCCTGAATCAAATCCAGGAACTGCAGTCCACGGTTCGTATATTTTTTGGCGATGCTGACCACCAGCCGCAGGTTGGCCTCGACCAATTCTGCCTTCCCACGCTTGACCTTTTCTTCCGCCACGTCGAGATGCTTGACCGCATCCTTAATCTCTTCGGCCGAAATCAGGGCCTCTTCTTCTTCAAGCTGGCGAATACGGCCCTTGGCGGCTTGATAATGTTTTTTGATGTCTTGCAGCACTTCTTCGGACAGCCCGGTCCTGCGCTTCACCGCCAGCAAATCTTTATGGGTGCGACACAGCTTTCGCAGCAATTCTGCGCCGGCCTCGCCGCCGACACCGAGACGACGCTGGCAGCTCGTGACTTCCCGCTCCGACTGGCGGAACAGCAGATTGAGGTCGCGCACCCGCTGGGTCATCCGGTCTTTCAGCACGCCGTGCAGATTCACCGACTCCATTTTGTCGACGACCTGCCCGCGCACCGTATCGATCTGCTTACGCAGCTTCTTCTGCTTTTCAGGATCGGCGCCGACATGGCGAGCCTTGTCATACAGATCTTTCAGCGAGGCGGACACTTTGCGAACCGCGTTGAGAGAGTCCAGCGTTTTGACCCGCAGCTCTTCGTAGTCTTTTTCGACGGCCTCTTCTTCGAAATCCTCTTCCGTCTCCACAACCGGCACGATCTCGCGTACATCGATCTTGCCGTTCTTCAGCTGATCGCGGAGATTCAGGACGAACTCCAGGGTCATCGGCAACCCGTACACGACGGTCGCGATGTCCTTCTTTCCTTCTTCGATCCGCTTGGCGATCTCAATTTCGCCCTCACGGCTCAGGAGAGCGACGCTGCCCATTTCTTTCAGATAGAGTCGGACAGGATCGTCGGTGCGGCTGAGGGCGCCCGGCGTGAGATCGATTTCCTTTTCGTTCTCTTCCGAGGAATCGGACTCTTCGCTTTCCTCGATCGCCTCTTCGCCTTCGGCGGCCTTCGGAGTGCGCTCCGTCTCAGCGGACTCTACAATCTCGATGTCCATTTCGCCGAACATGGTCATGATCGTGCTGAATTGGTCCGACGAGACGACATCGGCCGGTAAGGTGCTGTTGAGATCGTCGTACGTGAGAAAGCCCTTCTCCTTGCCGAGATTGATGAGCTTCTTCACCTCGCCGAGTAATTCTTGTTTCGGCATACCTACTCCTTCACCGCAGACGTCAGCGCAACCGGCATCACACCGGCTTTCCGAATCCGCATATCGTTAATCAATCCGTTCAGGCGACGCACTTCATCTTCTCGCCGCTCGCGTTCTGCGACCTTCAATTCTTGAATCAATGTCCCCATGGTCCGCTCGCGGCCCCGCCGTTCCAGTGTCTCCAAACACCCGGCAATATGAGCCGGCACGTCGTCATAATGCTGCTCCTGCATCGACAGTTCCGAGACCAATGCGCCGCAGACCTCATCGGTGATCAAGGTGTCCAACAGGGTCCGCACGGACAGCCTGCCATCTTCTCCCAGGTGCTGCATGGCACATTCGATCAGCCTCCTGTAGGCCGGCGTCGAGAACGCCTCCGGAGACAGTTTCCCGAGATCCGCGGCAGACAAACTTCCCTGCACGAGCAAATGCGCCAGGTCACGCTCTTCCGGATTGGTCTTCACTTTAGCGGGCACCGATACGGATGGAGCCTTCGGTCCTCGATCCGGGCGACGCTGGTCTTCCGACACGAGCGTCGGATAGCGATCAATCAGGCGCTGCTGACTCAAGCCCAATCGTTCCGCCACAAGCCGAATCCGCTCCTCGCGCTCGATCGGATGGGCGCTTTTCTGGAGAATGCGCAAAACCGCGTCCACGGCTCGAATCCGGTCTTCGACGCTTCCCGATTCAGCCGTGCGCAGGCTATGCTCCATGGCAAAATCGAGCAGGCTTGGCGCCGCTCGGTGCAAGGTCGCAAACCCCTCGGCGCCATATTTCCGCACATAGGTATCCGGATCTTCGCCCTGCGGAAGCGACACCACTTTCACGCTCAAGCCGCTATTGACGAACAGATCCAACGTTCGTAATGCCGCTCGGACTCCGGCCTGGTCCGGATCGAATAGCAACACGATATTCGAGGCGAAACGCCGGATGACCGTAATGTGTTCCGGGGTTAAGGCCGTTCCCAAGGTCGCCGCCACATGGCGGATGCCGGCTTGGTGCAACGCGACGGCATCGAAATACCCTTCGACGATGATCAGCGTTTGCTGCTGGCTAGCGGCTTCACGTGCCGCGTCCAACGCAAACAACGTCTGGCCCTTTTTAAACAACGGCGTCTCGGGGGAGTTCATATACTTCGGCATCCCGTCCCCCAGAACCCGTCCGCCGAATGCCACGACCCGCTTACGCAAATCCGTGATCGGAAACATGATCCGAGAACGAAACCGATCGTAATGCCCCGAGACAGCGCTTTTCTGTGAGCTGCTCTGATCGCGCGGAATGGAAAGCCCGGCTGCGACGAGATCCACCGGCGTAAACCCTTCCTTGAGCATGGCCTTGGTCAGTCCGTCCCACTCAGGCGGAGCGTAGCCGATGTTGAATTGCACGCTCGTGTGCTGCTGAATACCGCGGCTGTCGAGATAGGCACGCGCCTGAGTTCCCCCAGGCCCTTCCGTTAACATACGCTGGAACCATGCTCCCGCTGCCGCGTTGAGGCGTTCCAATCGACCAAGTTGCGTCCGCGCTTCGTTAGAATATCCGCCGGTCGCTTCAGGAACATCCACCCCCACCTTGCGCCCCAAATCCCGAACAATTTCGGGGAAGGCTCCCCCGGTTAATTTCATGAGAAACGTATACACATTGCCGCCGGCCCCGCAGCCGAAACAGTGGAAAATCTGCCGCGACGAGCTGACGGTGAAGGAGGGAGATTTCTCTTGGTGGAAGGGACACAAGCCCTTGAGATTCTGCCCGGCGCGAGTCAACGCCACATGTTGGCCCACAATTTCCGCGATGTCCACTCGGTCTCTGATTTGGTTGATGACGTCGTCCGAAATCAGGCCTTGGCCCACGGCGGTCCTCGCTAGTGCCCGCAGGGATCCTGCCGGTGGGAAACCCGGCTGGATGCCTTTGACGCGATTGAAAGTTGACCGTTCACCCTAACAAACGGTCTGCATATGTGTCAATCAAGGAGCAGTGCGGTATTACCCCGGAGGCCATGTCATGGGCCTTCCGCCAAGGATATGCAGGTGAAGATGAAACACCGTTTGCCCACTGTTCGCCCCGGTGTTCGTGACAATCCGATAGCCGGACTCGGCCAGGTTCTTCATTGCCGCAACCTTGGAACAGGTCAATAGCAGATGTCCCAGCAAGGCCTGGTCTCCGTCCTGACAATCTTGGACCGCCGCCAGGTGACGTTTCGGAATCACCAGCACGTGGACGGGGGCTTGGGCATTGACGTCCTCGAACGCCAGCACACGATCATCCTGGTGAACAATTTTTGCTGGAATGGCGCCTTCCACGATGCGGCAGAAAATACAGTTATCCACGCGTACCCCCTTCGGATGCTGGTCGAATCCCCGACTTTCCGAACCTGGCTCCGAGTTCCTGATACACCTCATTCAACGTCACATCGTAGTAACCGAGAACCAGGAGGGTGTGAAAAAACAGATCGGCCGTCTCATAAATGATTTCGTCCCGCTTCTCATTTTTGGCGGCAATAATAACTTCACCGGCTTCCTCGGCCACCTTTTTCAAGATACGATCGGCGTTGCCTTGCAGCAGCTTGGAGACATAGGAGTCCGGCTGCGGAGCGGACTTCCTCGCCAGAATGGTTTGATAGAGGCGTTCCAGAATCCCCCCACCGGCATCCTGCGTTTTTTCCTGGCCAGCCCGTCCATCTTCGCTCATTCTGGAAAAAAAACAGGCGCGTTCTCCCGTATGACACGTCGGCCCGACCGGCTCCGCCTTGACGAGAATGGTATCCCGGTCGCAATCGACGAAGAGATCCTTCACTCGCAGAAAATGTCCTGAAGTTTCACCTTTTTCCCACAATTTCCGGCGCGAGCGACTCCAAAAATGGACGGATCTGGTGGCCAGTGTCTTCGTGAGGGCCTCCTGATTCATATAGCCCACCATGAGCACTGTGCCATCGAACCAATCCTGAATCACGGCGGGGATCAACCCTTGTCCGTCAAATGTCATACTGCGGCTGTCGCTCGACATTACATGCTCCATCTACGCGGCCCCCACCCGAACCGGAACTCCACGGTCACGTAAATAGGTCTTGGCATCTTGAATGGTATGGGTCCGGTAATGAAAAATGGAGGCCGCTAACACCGCCTCGGCTTTCCCTTTGACTAATCCGTCGTAGAGATGCTCCAGGGTGCCCACCCCGCCCGAGGCGATGACCGGAATGGACAGGCTCTCCGACACGGCCGCCGTCAACGCCAGATCATACCCGTTCTGACGGCCATCCTGGTCCATGCTGGTCAACAGAATTTCGCCGGCCCCATACCCCGCCATGCGCTCTGCCCATTCGACCGCATCCAGCCCGGTCGCGTTTCGTCCGCCATGAGTATACACCTGCCAATGCCCGCCAGCCTCCGCTCGCTTGGCATCGATCGCCACCACAATGCACTGCGTGCCGAATCGCTGGGCTGCCTCACGCACAAATTCCGGCTGCTGAACCGCGGTGGTATTGATACTGACCTTATCCGCCCCGGCATTCAGCAAGGTGCGAATGTCATCCAGCGTACGCACCCCTCCCCCAACCGTCAGAGGCATAAACACCCGGGCGGCAGTTCGCTCTACAACATCGATGATGGTTTTACGATTTTCGTGCGAGGCGGTAATGTCCAGGAAACACAGTTCATCCGCGCCTTCCCGATCATAAATCGTGGCCACCTCGACCGGATCTCCCGCATCGCGCAAGTTGACGAAGCTGACCCCTTTGACAACTCGACCATCCTTCACGTCGAGACAGGGAATGATACGTTTGGTCAACATGTCGGCCTGCGCGACATGTCCGGTGAAATGAAAACCGACGTTGCCCCCAGAGACTGTCCCACCACTGACTCCTTATGCCTGAGCGAGAACGGCAAGCGCGGCTCGATAGTCCAATTTGCCGTCATACAGCGCTTTGCCGACAATGGCGCCTTCTACACGGGGCCCAAGCGCGCGCACTGCCAGCAGGTCCTCTACCCGAGTGATGCCGCCGGAAGCGATGACGGGGAAAGACGAACATTCGACGACCTCCCGTAACGCCGGGATGTTCGGGCCATTCAGCATCCCGTCGCGCGCAATGTCGGTATAGATCACCGCGCCCAGTTCATGGTCGGCAAGCTCATGGAGAAGATCAATGGCCTTCGTCTCGGAAACCGTAGTCCAGCCCTTCACCGCGACCTTGCCGTCCCTGGCATCAAGGCCCAGCAAGATACGCCGGGGAAACTCGCGACAGGCCTGCGCCAAGAAACTACGATCCGTGAGGGCAGCCGTCCCCAGGACGACCCTAGCGACTCCCGCCTGAAGATATTTCCGCACCGTCTCAATGGTGCGGATGCCGCCCCCAACCTGCACTTTCACGCTGACCGTCTTCATTACCGCCTCGATCTGGGGCAGGTTTTTCGGCTCACCATCAACAGCGCCGTTGAGGTCGACGAGATGAATGAGATCGGCTCCCTGTTCTTGCCAGCGCTTCGCGACCGACGGCACGTCCTCGGAATAGACGGTTTCAGCCGCCATATCACCCTGTCGCAGCCGCACACAGCGGCCATCTTTCAGGTCGATTGCTGGAATTACACGCATGCCCGCACCTGTGTTCTCACTCCTATTTCCCTTCACCCGCTGCGCCGCCAAATGGAAAGGCGTCCGCCAATTCGGTCGCTCCATACGCGGCCAACTCTTCAGCCGTTACGAACGTCCCATACCGCTGAACAAAACCGAGAAAATCTTCCGTCATCGGCCGCTGCTTTTCGTAGTAGTTCCCTTCCCACAGGACCATCCCGTCGGGGGCCACCAACTTCACTTCAAATCCGACGGCAGCAGGAGGATCCGCTCCCAGCCGGCTACCGACACGCTCTTGATAGACCAACACTTTCCCACTGAGCGCTGCATCCGCTTTCAAGCGCTGCGCAATTTTGTGGGCCGGAATAATCTCGGCAGATGCGACTCCTTCCGAAAGATCTCGTGCCGCCCCGATTGCGTCCTGAGGAGAAAGGACCTGCAACCCCGGTTTGACCTTCAATTTCGCCCACATCAGATCGGTGACTTTCTCCCCCGCACCGGCTGGGACACGATGCGTTCGCCGCACCGCCTGATCGGTAGTCGGAGGTACCCCCACCGCCATATCGGATCGTCGAACCCCTGACGGCACAGGGAAGGACGGCCCGCTCGTTTCTATGACTTGAGGCGTCGCCATCGTTTCAAAGGGAATGAGCGCAATCTTGCGGACCTGGTAGTTTCCGGCTTGGGCAGAGGACTTCGCGGTAACCTTGGTTCCGCTGCAAGCAGTCGTCAGCAATACTGCTGCCAGGACCAAGAGGATTCGTGGAATTCGGGCACTCACGTCCAGGCACCGAAATTCTTGATGACCTGAAGACCGACGGCCTGACTCTTCTCAGGGTGAAACTGGCAGGCGACCACGTTGTCCTTCCACACAGCGGACGCGAATGGCGGTCCATACTCGGTCACGGTCGCAACCACAGCCGGGTCGGCAGGTTCGACATAATAGGAGTGCACGAAATAACAATAACTGCCTGTGGCGATCCCGGCAAACGGAGGCGCAGGTCGCCTGATCTGAATGTCGTTCCACCCCATGTGCGGCACTTTCAACGAAGCATCCAATACAAACTTCTTCACTCGGCCAGGAATGATGCCCAGCCCCTTGTGTGTCCCGAATTCTTCACTCTCCGTGAAGAGGAGTTGTAGCCCCAGGCAGATACCCAAAAACGGTTTGCCGGATTGAATGGCGCTGTGGATCGGCGCAATCAACTCGTATCGCTCCAGATTCGCCATGCAATCTCCGAATGCCCCCACACCCGGCAACACCACATGGCTGGCATCCGCGATGACGCGAGCATCCCGCGTGACCACAGCCTGATGTCCCACAGCCTCAAAGGCTTTGGAGACACTGCGCAGGTTACCCATCCCGTAATCAATGATGGCAATCATGATGCATTCGCAG
The DNA here is from genome assembly GCA_024998595.1 of Nitrospira sp. Lineage (GTDB taxonomy): Bacteria > Nitrospirota > Nitrospiria > Nitrospirales > Nitrospiraceae > Nitrospira_A. The sequence goes on along the minus strand of JACOEK010000001.1, from coordinate 782,562 downwards.
ACGAAGCGTGATGGCTGGCACCAGTCCTTGTCCCCCGAGAGTCCGCCTAGAGGCTTCCCTTCGTCGAGAGAACCGTTCCTGACAGCCGCTCTTCCGGCATAGTGGCTTGATCCAACGCCCGCGCCAACGCCTTGAAGATGGCCTCCATGATGTGGTGAGGATTGCGACCATATTGAAGATTCACGTGAAGATTCAGCCCGCCATGGGTGACGAAGGCCTGAAAAAAATCCTCGAAGAGGCCCAGATCGAACGTCTTGATCTTCCGATCCGGTAGATTCACGTTATAGACCAGGTATGGCCGGCCACTGAGATCCACCGTGACCTGCGCAAGGGTCTCGTCGAGCGGCACCGAGGCCCACCCGAACCGCTTGATCCCTGCCTTTTCTCCCAAAGCCTGATGCAGCACCTTGCCCATGACGATCCCGACATCTTCCACCGTATGATGCTCGTCGATGTCGATATCGCCCTTGGCCTGCACGGTGAGGTCAAAGAACCCGTGTTTCGCCAACAGATCTAACATATGGTCAAAAAACCGAATGGACGTATTGATCTTCCCCTGGCCTGTCCCGTCCAAGGTCCATTCGACACGGATATCGGTTTCCTTCGTCGCGCGGTGCAGGGAGGCCTGTCTGGGAGCTCCGGTATTTTTCATGAAAACCTGCTTTGAGCTGATTTGGCGTGCGCATCGAAGCCTTCGATATGCGCCAGTCTGACGATATGATCCTTGGCTTTCGTCAATTCTTCCCTGGTGTAATGGACGATATTGCTGACCTTCACGTAGTCGTTGACCGACAACGGAGAAAAGAAACGGGCCGTGGCGCCGGTCGGTAGCACGTGGTTCGGCCCGGCCACATAATCGGCCACAGCAGGCGGCGTGTAGCGGCCTAGAAACAGCGCGCCAGCATGGCGAATCTGCTCCAGATAATCGAACGGACGATCGACCGACAAGGTCAGATGTTCGGGCGCAATGTCGTTCGCCACCTGAATGGCTTCATCCATCGTGGGAACGACGAAGGCCACAAAATGCCGCGCAATCGATTTGGCTGCAATCTTCTCTCGCTGCAACCCCTTCAATTGCGCCTGAATCAAGCGCACGACCTCTTTGGCCAGTGACGCAGAGGTAGTGACCAGATACACCTGCGCATCCTCGTCATGTTCCGCCTCGCACAACAAATCGGCGGCCACGTGCGCCGGCTTCGCCTCGTCATCCGCAACCACCAACAACTCACTGGGCCCGGCCACCATATCGATACCGACGGTGCCGTAGAGCAACCGCTTGGCCGTCGCAACGTACATGTTTCCAGGCCCCACAATCTTATCGACTTTGGCGATGGTCTTCGTCCCGAACGCCATCGCGCCGATCGCCTGGACTCCGCCGACCCGGTAGATTTCATCGACACCGGCAATATCTGCAGCGACCAGCAGGTAGGGATTGATCTCGCCCTTCGGTGTGGGCGTGCACATAACAATGCGTCGCACCCCGGCCACCTTGGCAGGAATCGCGCACATCAGCACCGAGGAAGGATAGACGGCTTTTCCGCCCGGCACATACACGCCGACGGCATCGAGCGACGTCACCATCTGGCCGAGCGTGGCGTTCTCCTCCTGGTACATCCAGGTTTTCGTGCGCTGGCGCTCGTGGAACTGCCGCACCCGGTCAGCGGCATACCGAAGCGAATCGCCCTCATCCTTCCGGATATGGTAATAGGCTTCCTTGATTTCCTCCGGTGCCACGCGGATCCGATCAGGCGCTAACGACACCCGATCGAACTTCTTGGTGTATCGCAGCACCGCACGATCTCCGCCCCGCTCCACTGCTCGAAGGATCGCGCGCACACTTTTCTCGACGCTCGCCGCTTGCGAACGCGAACGGGTCACGATTTTTCGTAACGCTTTGCCGAAGGCTCGATCGGTACTCGCCAGAATGGTCATGACATCCGTCCTGCTGCGGCGCTGCCTCTATCGAGCGCTGCTTCATGGGAACCCACGACCGCCTGCGTGGGAGAGGTTGGCCGCGCTACTCCGCAGCCACGGCTGTACGCAGCCGATCAATCAACACCTGTAAAGGTTCATGTTTCAATTTGAGGCTGGCCCGATTGACGATCAACCGGGCGGTGGAGTGGGTAATCACCTCCACCTCTGCCAAATCATGGGCCCTCAAGGTACTGCCCGTTTCGACCAGATCGACAATTCGATCCGCGAGGCCGACAATTGGGGCAAGCTCTATTGACCCATACAGTTTGACAATCTCAACCGGCACCCCACGCTGATTGAAATAGCGCTCAGTGACGTTGGGATACTTTGTCGCCACCCGGATCTTGGACGACCACCGATCCGGTGAAGGCTGCCCCTGTAATGCGGCGACGGAGATTCTACACGCTCCCACCTTCAAATCCAACGGCTCATAGACGTCGCTGCCCTGCTCCAACAAGACATCTTTCCCCACCACTCCGACATCAGCCGCTCCATGTTCAACGTAAGTTGGTACATCGGTCGGCCTCACGATCAAGAAGGTCGCATCGTTGGAAGTACAGTCAAACATCAACTTTCGGCTTTCCACGGAAAGGCCGGAGCTGTAATACCCGGCCTGCTTCATCAGATGCAGCACCGGACCCAGCAATTTTCCTTTCGACAGCGCGATCGTGAGTCTTTTCTGCGGTTCCTCTTGCGGTCTCCTCACCTTCACGTTCACTTTCCCTTTCTCCGCTCGATGCTGGCCCCCAAGGCCCGAAACTTCTCTTCCAGCCGTTCATAGCCTCGATCGAGGTGGTACACGCGCGACACCTCCGTGGTGCCTTCTGCCGCGAGCCCGGCCACGATGAGCCCCGCGCTAGCTCGCAGATCCGAAGCCATCACCGGAGCGCCCGTCAATCGTTCCTTGCCTGTAATCACCACCCGATTGCCCTCGACACGAATATCCGCCCCCATGCGACGCAATTCTTCCACGTGCATGAAGCGGCTCTCGAAAATGGTTTCCGTGACTACGCTGGTCCCTTCGGCCACTGTCATCAGCGCCACAAACTGCGCCTGCATATCGGTGGGAAATCCGGGATGCGGGCTGGTTCGGACATTCGTCCCTTTCAATCGCCCGAGCACCTTGAGACACACGCGTTCCTTCTCTTCATGCAGGTCCGCACCGCTTTCCCGCAGCTTCATCAATAGCGGTTCCATGTGCTCCGGACGACAACGGTCGACCACCACCTCACCGCCGGTAATGGCTCCGGCCACAAGATACGTCCCGGCCTCAATGCGGTCGGGAATGACTTCATGGTCCGCGCCGTGCAATTCCGTCACGCCTTCAATGGTAATCATGTCCGTTCCCGCACCGAAGATGCGCGCACCGCGCTTGACGAGGAACGCGGCCAGGTCGGTGATTTCAGGTTCTTTTGCCGCGTTTTCCAGTACCGTGGTGCCTTCTGCGAGTACGGCAGCCATCATGAGATTTTCGGTGCCGGTGACACTGGGCGTATCAAAATAAATGCGGCTGCCCCGCAAGCGACGCGCGGTCGCCTTGATGTAGCCATGTTCAATTTCGACAGTGGCGCCCATTTTTTCCAGACCGGCAAGGTGAAAGTTCACCGGCCGAGATCCGATTGCGCATCCTCCGGGAAGCGAAACCTTTGCCTCTCCCAATCGAGCCACCAGCGGACCCAACACCAGCACCGATGCCCGCATGGTGCGGACCAGGTCATACGGCGCTTCCGTTGAAGCAATTGCCTGGGCCTGCACAACGGTATGCTCACCCTCCTGGGTAACCGCAATGCCCAGCATCCGCAGCAGTTTTCCCATGGTCAGCACATCGACCACTTGCGGCATATTCGAGAGGACACATTCACCCCCGCCGAGAATCGTGGAGGCAAGGATCGGCAACGCGGCGTTTTTCGCCCCGCTTGTGCGGACTTCGCCTTGAAGTCGACGTCCACCCTGAATAAGAATTTGATCCATCAGTTTCAGCGCATCGATCGATGCATTACCAGTTGACTAGAAATGTTACCGACATGCGGCCCCCTGAGAGACCTCACTTCTTTTCGAGACATACGACACGGTCAATTCCTCCCTCATCCTGCAACACCGCATAGGTGTGGAATTGCCCACTTCTCTCAGCCTCCCGACAGACAGCAGCCGCTTGGCCAAACCCCACTTCCATGAGGAGGACGCCCCCGGGCTTCAAATACGCAGGAGCCTGCTCGATCAGTCGGCGATGCACGTCCATTCCATCAGGACCTCCCGCTAAGGCCAATCGCGGCTCAAAATTCTTCACCTCCGGTTGGAGGGTGGCGATATCCCCGTCCGCGATATAGGGAGGATTGGAGAGAATCACGTCCACCTGATCAGCTAAACCCATCTCGGCGATCGCAGCCAGCAGGTCTCCCTGAAAACATGCGATTCGTGCATTGAGCCCGTGTTGCACCATGTTGCCTCGCGCTTGCACTAGCGCATCAGCCGAGGCATCGATCGCCAATACACGCGCTTCCGGCAGAGCCAGGGCCACGGACACCGCCAAACACCCTGACCCGGTCCCCACATCCACGACCGTCGCAGAAGGAGTGTGCGCGCACCGTCGAACCGCCTCATCTACCAACAACGCACTCTCCTGGCGGGGAATGAGAACCGACGGCGTGACGCAAAAATCCCGTCCGTAAAACTCTTGCGTACCTAGCACATATTGCAGCGGTTCACGATTGGCTCGTCGTGCGACCAGCGCTCGCACACGCTCGCAGTCTGCAGCCGTGATCCGTCGTTCTGCGTCGACTCGCTGCATGAGCGGAGACAGGCTCAACACATATTCCACCAACCAGGCGGCTTCCAAAGCAGGCTGGTCGATGCCAGCTGCAGCCAGGCGACCTCCGGACTCCCCCAGTAGTGCACCGAGACTCTCTGCAGGAGAGGCGACGCTGGCGACCTGCCGCTGAGTCATTTTGTTTCCAGACTGGCCAGGTGTTCGTAATGCGCCCGCAATGCCTGAACGATTTCCTCCAGATCACCCGTCAGCACCTGATCAAGTTTGTGGACGGTCAACCCAATGCGGTGATCGGTGACACGGTTTTGCGGGAAGTTGTACGTACGAATTTTCTCGCTCCGGTCGCCGGTCCCAACCTGCGACTTACGGTCTTGTGCAATAGCCGCCTCTTGCTTTTCCCGCTCAGCGTCAACGATACGCGCGCGCAAGGTTCGCATGGCTTTGGCTCGATTTTTGAGCTGTGACCGCTCATCCTGACAGCTGACGACAACTCCTGTCGGAATGTGCGTGATGCGGACGGCCGAATACGTCGTATTGACACTCTGTCCGCCGGCTCCGGAGGAGCAAAATGTATCGATACGCAAATCTTTGGGATCGATGTGGACATCCACTTCGTCCACTTCTGGCATGACCGCCACCGTAACCGTAGAGGTGTGGATTCTTCCACTGGCTTCGGTAGTTGGAACGCGCTGCACGCGGTGCACTCCGCTTTCATAACGCAAACGACCGTAGGCGCCCTTTCCCTCCAGCAGGGCAATCACTTCACGATAGCCCCCGATTCCCGTCTCGGAGGCATCAACCACCTCCAGGCGTAAGCGGTTTCGTTCCGCATACTTGAGATACATGCGGAAGAGATCTCCCGCAAACAGGGCCGCCTCATCCCCTCCCGTTCCAGCCCGGATTTCGAGGAACACGTTCTTCTCATCTCGGGGATCCTTCGGAGTAAGAAAGTCTTTGGCTCGAACTTCGATTTCCAACAGCTGTTGGTTCAAATGCTGGCTTTCTTCCGCAAAGAGCTGCTTCATATCCACGCCGGTAGAGGAATCCTGCAGCATAGCCGTCACTTCGCCGAGTTGCTTCTGGGCTTGGGCATAGGCGGCAAACTGCTGAGCGGGCTCCTCTAACTCCGTGCGCTCTTTGTTGAGCTTATGAATCATACCCGGCTGATTGAGAACCGTCGGATCCATGAGCTGGTTCGTCAGTTCCTGGTAGCGCGCAGCCATCCCTTCCCATTTTTTGATCAGCCCGTCTTCCATATCTCGCCCATTCCGGCATAGCCCGTTAAGCCCAAAAAACAAGAGACCCTGCCCCAAAAGGAAGCAGGGTCTCCATGATGTCCTGACTGAGGCCTACTTTTCTTTTTTGGCGTACTTCTTTTTAAACCGTTCGACACGCCCTTCTGTATCGACGATCTTCTGGGTTCCCGTAAAAAACGGATGGCATCCAGCACAAATGTCGACCTTGATGTCACCGATAGTGGATCGTGTCTTAAACGTATTTCCGCAGGCACAATGCACAGTCGCTTCACGGTAAACTGGATGAATTCCCTTTTGCATACCTGCTCCTCTACTGCCCTTGATTCGTTGACTCGTCCTGCTCGCCAGGGTGCCCGACTTTACACTGGAGTGGCACGCACTGGCAAGCGGGAGCCTACCGATTCATGGATTGCAAGAATTCCTGATTGGTTTTGGTCCCACCGATCTTGTCCATCAAGAACTCCATGGCTTCCATGGTGCCTAGCGGGCTCAAGACCTTGCGCAGAATCCACATCTTGTTTAAGCGGTCACGATCGACCAGCAGCTCTTCCTTGCGTGTGCCGGACTGGCTGATGTCGATCGCCGGGAAGAGACGCTTGTCGGCCAACCGCCGATCCAAATGCACTTCCATGTTACCAGTTCCCTTGAATTCTTCGAAGATCACATCGTCCATGCGGCTACCGGTATCGATCAGCGCAGTCGCCATGATCGTCAAACTCCCGCCATTTTCAATGTTTCTGGCAGCGCCGAAGAATCGTTTTGGACGCTGCAACGCGTTCGAATCCAACCCGCCCGAGAGAACCTTCCCGCTCGGAGGAGCAATCGTGTTGTAGGCTCTGGCCAAGCGAGTGATGCTATCGAGGAGAATGACCACATCTTTTTTATGCTCCACCAACCGCTTTGCCTTTTCCAGTACCATTTCCGCAACCTGAGCATGGCGCTGCGCCGGTTCGTCGAACGTGGAACTGATCACTTCGGCTTTCACTTGCCGCTGCCAATCGGTAACTTCTTCCGGACGCTCATCGATCAACAGAACGATGAGCGTGACTTCCTTGTGATTCTTAAGAATGGCTCGGGCGATTGCCTGCAGCAGCATGGTTTTTCCGGTTCGCGGAGCAGCCACAATCAAGCCGCGCTGGCCCTTACCAATGGGCGTCGTAAGATCCATGACACGCGTGCAATATTCTTCCCGGTCAAACTCCAGATTTAAACGTTCTTCAGGATAGAGCGGGGTGAGATTGTCGAATAGGATCTTGTCGCGTGCAACTTCCGGATCCTCATAATTGACCTTTTCCACTTTGAGTAGAGCGAAATAGCGCTCGCTCTCTTTCGGTGGACGAATCTGGCCCGACACAATATCGCCCGTCCTGAGATTAAATCGGCGAATCTGTGAGGGAGAGATATAAATATCGTCAGGTCCCGGGAGATAATTGGAGTCAGGCGCACGGAGGAAGCCGAAACCATCCGGCAAGGTCTCCAACACGCCTTCGCCAAACACAACGCCGTTTTTCTCAGTCTGCGCCTGGAGGATGGCAAAAATGAGCTCTTGCTTCCGAAGGTTTGCCGCACCCTCGATCTTTAAATCCCGCGCCACCTCATTCAGATCGGCAATCGACTTCTGTTTGAGTTCCGCGAGATGCATAACTTCGCCTTTAACCTGTGTCATACCTCTTCCCTATCAGGCTCTCAACCCGATAGCTCCCCAAAATGAGAAAAACGATTTAGTACTCATGAACGAATTGACGGAGGTGATTTGTCTGGATATCAACCTGTTGGCTGTTTATGGCAGGAGCGCTCTAGATGAAGGCGTCGTTGATTGAAAATTTGAAGAAATGAAACTGACCCGCTGTTGCACACTCGACGTTCAACTACCCTGGGATTTTTACGATTGGAAAGGGCTCGGAAGCTGATGCACAGAAGGTAATGCTGTTTTTTTAGAATCGCGAAGTTGAGCTGATTCTAGCGTCCAGCCTTCTCGTTGTCAACAAATTAAACCCCTAAACCCCGCGAAACACATCTCCTCTCTCTCCATCGACTAGCTCAATTATTGCTTTGGCTCACTCAAGATTAGTCAGCGTCGCTTTCACAGTGATGTCGCACAGGAGGTGGTCATACGGGCTTTGGTTGCAGCCCAACGACCGTTATGCTAAAGATCGCGAGAGGAATTCTTTGTGGCAAAATCAGATCACGATACTCCAGATCGCATTTTCACGCTGGCCGAAGCCAACGAACTGCTTCCTCAGCTCAATCAACGGTTTGCCACCATACGGCGGGCCAAATCCGTTATTGCGAGTACAAAAGATGAGGTGAGCAAAGCCAGCTCAAAAGCCGCGTGGGGAGGCGGGAGCCCGGTCGGCGCACTTTATATTCGAGCCTTGCATGAAATCAGCGGCAGCTTACAGGCAATCCACGAACTGGGTGTGGTCATCAAGGATGTTGACCTGGGGCTCTGTGACTTTCCCTGTAAACTCGAAGGCCGAATCGTATACTTATGCTGGAAATTTGGCGAAGAAGAAATTCAATGGTGGCACGAACTATCGTGCGGATATAAGGATCGCCATCCCCTAGATGGACTTACCCTATAGCAGGAATCCCCATGAAATTCGTTATTCTCGGCTTTGATGGGCCCGAGGGGCAGGCAAGGCGCAAAATCCACCGAGCTGCGCACCTAGCCAATCTGGAACCTCTGGACCGCCAGGGACGAGTCCTTCTTGCTGGCCCGTTCACAGACTTGGCTGGCAGTCTGATTGTAATTGAGGCGACCTCTATCGAAGAAGCGAATCAGATCGCGCAAGATGACCCTTACACGGTTCACGGAGTATTCGAACGGGTAGAGGTCCATCCTTTCAAGCAGGTACTCCCTAGCGAATCATCTCCCGCATAACAAATCCCTGGGCAGTCAAAAATAATTCCCGCACTCTGCTAGTTGTCGCTATTCATTACGCCCCGAAGCCGAGAGCCAGCTTGGGCGTTGTCACATTGACAACTAAAAAGATTGCCACCTATAATGCGCACTTAGCGCTGTCTGTGAAGGTGGGAGCCTTGTAGTTCAAAAGGCCTAAGCGCCTTCTTACGCGCTGGCCCTAAATTTCCCCCTTGTGGGCCTTCTGCTGTGTTGCAGAAAAAGATCGAAAAAGCATAAAGTGACTTGACCCCACGCTTTAACCGAGGGTGTCCCTTCTCCAAGTTTGTTAACCCCAAAAAGAGAGCAGGTTCGAATGACTCAGTATCGCGTGTTACCAGGCCCCGAACACTTCCTGCCACCGGCCGCGGCCTCAATGGGGATTTATCTCCCTAACCCAGGCGAGGCACATATCAACGGCGTCATCGTTCCGGAAGAAAAAGCCTACGAAGAAGCCGCACGCCAATTTCTCATGGCTCAGGTGCCGACCATTTTCCCAGGGCCTCTAGTCCTCTGGGCCTGGAATGAAAAGGCAGCTAAGAAGGCTGCCGCCGTCCGGAGTCTCTACGAAACCTTGAAAGAATGTGTGCAGCCCGGACAAAAGCCGATGCTGATTCCAATGCCGGACTATCGCCCCAAATACCCGAAAATCAATCCTGAAGTCGAAATTAATCCTAACCATCCGAATCTCACAATCTGGCACAACAAGATCGACTGCTGCATGTTCATCGGCGTACACTGCCACCAGGCAAATTTATCCCTTAAGATCATTCGCGGCGGTACGTCATGCTACACCGTCGCGATGTGCGCCCAGGCAGGCCATGAAGACGCCATGCTCTCCTTCAGGGACGCCTCAGTGGAAAAAATCCTGAAACTGGGTGAGTGGATTCGCAAACTGAAGGGCACCGTTAAACCACGGCTGACATCAGCTAAGACGAGCGCTTCCAACTAGCTGGTTTGGAGCACTTCTAACGATTGAAAGGAGGCCGAGTCCATGGCGGAAACAAAATCCCATATCGGGACACAGAATAAAAAGGGCCAGACCTACACGGATGCATGGCAGATGATGCATGAAGCTCCTCGCAATCCGTCTTTCTATACCGGCAGCGAGGTCATTAAAGAAGCTTTGAGACGGGCAAGCTGCGATGTGATGATTGCCTATCCCATCACCCCTCAGAGCGAAGCTGCGGCCCTTATCGGCGAGTTATTTGCTGAAGGGTATATCGGTGATTACTTCAGAGGAGAAAGCGAGTTCGCCGTCATGTCGCAATGCGCCGGAGCGGCATTCGGAGGGGCGCGAGTTTTCACGACGACAGCCGGACCTGGCACAATGCGCGCCATGGAGAATTTTCCCATGTGGGCTGGTGCGCGCCTTCCTATTCAAATGATCGTCACCTGCCGCGGTATCAACTCGCCGCTGTCGATTCAGCCGGATACTATTGAAATTTCGTACCTCCTAAACACCGGCATGCTGGTTTGGCATGCAGAGACGGCCCAAGACTTCTTTGATTGGATCCTCAAAGGTTTCATGGTCTCTGAAGAACCGGAAGTACATTTGCCGTTAGCCTTGTGTTGCGATGGTTTCTTCGTGACCCACACCAAAGACGTCGTCAATCTGACACCCGCTGACATGTGCCTTCCCCCCTATGATCCATACCGTTCTCCTGTGCCTTGCATGGACATGGAGTGCCCGCCCGTCCGCATGATGCGCGATCCCTTCATTATGAAGAGCAACTACATCAGCTATGCTACTCATGCTTCTTGGCAACAAGAAATTTGGGCAGCGATTGAGCGGTCGCGCAAACACACGATCAAGTGGATCAACGGTCTAATCGACACTGAAAACACTGATGCAGAGGTCGTCATTGTCGCTTCCGGTACCGCTGTGTCACAGGGGCGCGAAGCTATCCGCCTCTTGGAGGACGAAGGTGTGCGCTGCGGTCTAATCAAGGTTAAATCGCTTCGCCCCTGGCCCGGAGAAGAGATTCGCGAAGCAACGAAGAATGCAAAACATATCTTTGTGCCTGAGTTTAATGTCACGGGATGGCTGGCAAAGGAAATTAAGGCCACTATTCCAAACAGTGAACGTGTACATGCCGGTCCGCATGTTTGTGGCGGCATGACCATGCCACCTGAAATTATCGTCTCCGAGATTAAGACAGCCCTCGGCCTGCGCTCTGAGTCGCTAGCGGGCAGAGGTAGCTGATATTGTCCCCTGTAGTTAGGCAGTGACTTGAGCCATCAATTTCGAGATAGATAAGCCTTGAGGAGGCATACATGAGCAAAGAGCGAATCAAAATTTCGCCGGATCTATATGACATCATGCCATCGGACTATCAGGATTTGGTCCAAAGTGCGACCTATGGCAAAGAGGACCGTGGTTGGAAGGATATTGGGACATCCAAGGAACTGATTGAACAGCATTCCTTGTGCGCCGGCTGCCCTGAGTCCATGGCATTCCGTTATATTCTGGCTTCCCTCCCTAATCCTGAAGATACAGTCATGGTTGGTTCTACTGGTTGCACCAGCTTGGTGTTTCCCATGGTGGCCGTGCACAACATTCACTCGCTCTTCGGCAACCAGAATGCAATTGCGTCCGGTCTGAAGCGAGCACTTAGCGTGCGTTTCCCGGACCGCGTGAAGGATGTGGTCGTTCTTGCTGGCGACGGCGCCACAGTGGACATCGGTCTGGACATGACCTTGCAGGCGTGGTTCCGCCAGGAGAAATTTACCACCATCTGTTTTGACAACGAACTCTACGCAAATACTGGTGGCCAAGAAAGCGGTTTGATGCAAAAAGGATTCGTTGCGAAAATGGCTCCGGTTGGCAAACTGTTTGACAAGGTCCGCCTACCTGAAATTGCACGTGAGTCTGGTTGTCATTACGTAGTGAATTGCACCGTGAGCAAACCGTCACTGGTAGAAAAGGTAATTCGGAACTCTGTTTTGATCGCGCGCGAAATTGGCCCAACGTATATCCAGCTCTATACACCCTGCATTCTCGAAATCGGCAAAAACAGTATGGAAGGCCTTCAGGAAATGCGTGACTCCGAAAAGCCAACCGAACGATTTGCCTACAAAGAGTATGTCAGTGAGCCGGCAAAGCAGTTTCTGGCAGAGTTGGCCGCGAAGGACAAGGAACGCAAAGCTGCCGCCAAGCAGCTGGCTGGAAAAGCCTAACGGAACCGGAGGTCGTTCATGATCAAGAAAAGACTCAACATTCGTATGTCCGGATTAGGTGGCCAAGGAGCCGTGACGGCAGCCCATGTCATGGCCATGGCCGCAAACAAGGACGGGAAGTTCTCCATTTCGAACCCGTTTTTTGGCGCCGAAAAACGTATGGCACCGGCAGAAAGTTATTGCCGGATCGGAATTGAGCGGATTTACGATCGAGGAGAACTGGTTTTCCCGGATGTCATCGAAGTATTTCATCCTCAGGTCATTACGATGGGCAAAAGCTATACGATGCCCTTCTATTCCGGCGTCAAAGAAGGCGGAGTCGTTATCATCAACTCCGCACAACCTCTTCTTTCAGAGGAAGACATTAATCGGCTCAAAGATCTGAACGTATCCCTGTTTTATATCGCAGGAACGGAACTCGCGATCGAAGTTGCAGGAACCGAGCTCTCCACGAACATGTCGATGATCGGATCCGTAGCGGGCATTACCAAATGCGTCTCCATGGAAGCTCTCGACGGCGCTTTGCAAGAACGGTTTGGAAAGAAATTTGTCGCATCCGGCGGAACGGCCTCGTTAGACGAAGCCATCAAGAAAAAGTTCGCCAAGAAGGAAATGCTGCTGGCCAAGAACTTAGCAACGGTCAAGCGAGCATACGAGATCGCAAGCGAATGGGCCGAAAAAAATAAGGTCGAATTGCGAGTCGGTAATCCTGCCGTTGCGGCTTAACGAGAGAGAAGGAACCACGTCGCATGTATAACGTAGCGCAAGTTATCGACGAGAAATGCGTGGCCAAAAAGGGCTGTCGACTGTGCATTATGTATTGCCCTGAAGCCAACTGCTTGGATCTCAACGTCACCAAAATGGTCGCAGAAGTCACGATTGACCGCTGTAAAGGATGCGAGCTTTGCGTCGTCGTCTGCAATGCGGCAAAACACGAAGCGATTGAAATGCAAGCCGTCAGCGCAACTGGGCAGCTGATGAGCCACAAGGGCGAGTCCGCAGGCCTCGGACAAGCCTACCAAGGGTAAGCAGGCACTTCGTCTCATAAACCCCATAGCGTCCCACGCTATGGGGTTTTTTCTTGAGATGCGGACCTGGGGAGATCTAATGGAAGAAGACAACGTACTCGATGAGCTGCTCCAAAACATAGCCGCCCTGTTGAACGAATACCCCAAGGCTATCGAACGCAGAGCCGCTGTAATCCACGCAAGCGGGAAGGACCCTGAACTAGCAGAAAAGCTTGTCAAGGCTGCTGACACAATGCGGGATAGCGGAAACCTCTACCTCACATGGGCAAAACATTTTGCTGCACAGGCGGAAGGCAATACGGACGCGTCCTCGGACGAAGACGAAACCGATGATTTTGGCATTTAAAAAAGTCTCCCCCTTCGCTCCTCAGTTTTGTTAGAATGCCCACGTTTGCTGGCTCATCCTCGTTCCCCGGTAGCTCAGTTGGTAGAGCAGCCGGCTGTTAACCGGCTGGTCGCAGGTTCGAGTCCTGCCCGGGGAGCCAATATAGAAATATAAAGGGGCTGACGGTAGCAACCGCCAGCCCCTTCTTTATCTGCAACACTTACCGTCATGCTTGCGCAATGCGTTGTTATTGACCAATTGATCGCGCAGCCACGCCACTCTTCAGTACGATTTCGCAAATATGATCAAGGCGCTCGATGTGTTCATAGGCCGCCCACGGATCCGTTGCGACGGCGCACACGCCGTGATTCGCTTGTCCCACGATGTCGAATTCCAACGTCCCATCTTTTTTCAGCCCTAAGCATTCCGCCGTTACATCGGCTAGATCACGGGACAAAGCAGGCAACGCCGTAACCGTTCGGCCGACACGTGTATAGCGAGAAATTTCTGGAAATTCAGCACTCATGGCCTGTAAATCAATGCCCGCATACATTGCGGCCACGATATGGGTCGCATGAACGTGGACAACCGTGCGAGTTTTTTTCGTATCCCGCTGGAGATTCCAATGCATCCAAAGTTCTCCCGAAGGCTGCTGCCCCTCTCGTACGTTCGGTACCAAGTGCCCGGTAGCAGGATCGGTCACCACCTCTAGTCGTACCACGTGCTCAGGATGAACAATGGTCTTCCGCCATCCGGACGGGGTGATATAGAGGTATTTTCCGTCCCGTTTTCGCATGCTGATGTTTCCGTCCCTGGTAGTGATCCAGCCCCGCTCATACACCCTTCTCATCACATCGCCGATCGCCGTAAGCATAGCCGCCTCCTATTGGAACAGGACTCCAGCATCTGTTATCGGTTTCTTCCGTTCAGCCCTTGAGTAAGACACTACGGGTTTTAGGAACAGGACAAATTTGATTTGGGCGCGAGATTGGTATTTGGTTATGATGATCATCATATGATCGGCCATAGTGCATTTCATCCCGCATGGTTGCTCCGGAACCCGCATCTGATGACGTTGATTCCTCGGTATTGGCCTCGTCCGAGATGGAGACAGGGCCTGCCTTACAGTGAACGTCTTTTCACGACTCAGCCGGGCACCAAACTTCTCGGAATTTGCCATTGGCAGAATGCCCCCACGACGGCACCGACCGTTCTATTGGTTCATGGCCTCGAAGGGTGCGCCGATTCACATTACATGCGGGGGATGGCGGCGAAGGCCTTCCGCGCAGGATTCAATGTGATCCGGATGAACCAACGCACCTGCGGAGGTACGGATCATCTGACCAAAACTCTTTATAACAGCGGACTCAGCAATGATTACCGCGCCATCACGCAGGAGTTACGCGAGCGCAATGGTCTGACCCATATCTGGCTCGTCGGGTACTCGATGGGGGGAAATCTCGTGCTCAAAGCTGCGGGAGAACTACAAGGATCGGAACCGGCGCTAGCAGGCGTGGTGGCAGTCAGTCCTAATATTGACCCCACGCAGTGCGTGGCTGCCCTTGAGGAGCCAAGAAATTGGCTCTACCATGCGCACTTCCTCTCGAGCCTCAAGGCCCGAGTACAACGGAAAGCCGCACTTTTCCCAGGACAGTGGGACCTCTCCCCTCTTCGCGCGATGAAGACAATTACTCAGTTCGATGATACGTACACCGCGCGCGACGGAGGGTATCGAGATGCCACGGATTATTATAATCGAGCAGGAGCGCGTCACGTCTTGTCTGAGATCGCGGTGCCTACGCTGATTATCACGGCGCAGGATGACCCGTTCATTCCCGCATCAATGTTCGAGACACCGGGCATCACACATAATCACAACATTACATTGGCGATGCTTCCTAAGGGCGGACACTGTGGATTTTTCCAGAAGCGACGGTCTGGAGAGGATCGGTTTTGGGCCGAAAACCGAATTATTGACTGGCTTTCCGCCCGCTCCTAAGTGAGTCGGCACAGGCATTGAGGAGACTCTGTACCTACGTGGAACAGGATGCACAAAGTCAGGAGTCGACCCTTACTTCATTCATGTTCGGGTTTTGATGGAGGAGTCCGGCTTGCTAAACTGTTCCTCAAAACCAAGATGAGGCCTCGCCAGGAATGCTCCCGAAAGTTTTCGACCATCATCATAGACCGGCTGAGCCGCCTGCCATTCGGCCATTGGCGGGTTCACGGGAAGGCTGACCATAAACTTGGTGCCATGCCCCACCTCGCTGAACACTTCCACATAGCCGCCATGCTCCTGAACGATTTGATGGGCAATGGTCAGGCCAAGCCCGGTTCCCTCACGTTCTCCGCTTTCATGCTTGGTGGTATAAAACGGATCAAAAATATGGTCCAGATCGTGAGGTTCGATTCCCGGCCCACTGTCCTCCACCTCAATCTGAACCCATGGCTCATTCAGCGGCTTGACGAGTTTTCTCGTACGGACAGAGAGCCGGCCGCCCTGTTCGCCCCCGATCGCTTCCATCGCGTTGATAAATAAATTGAGCAATACCTGCTTGATCTGCTGCCGATCCAGTTTGACGTAGGGCAAATCCGGTGCGAGTTCCTTTTGAATGGTGATGGCCTTGCTGCTCGCCTTTACCTCGATAAAATACAGACAGGAGGAAACCACGTCGTTCAAGCTCTCCTGCGTCAATTTCGGTGTCATGTACCGCGCATAGTCCAAAATTTCATGGACGAGCCGTTCAATTCGCTCAACATCCTCACAGACCACCTGACTAAACTGCTCCATGAATTCAACATCGTCCCGGCGGTCGGGGGCCAGCTGAACGAAGGTTTTAATGGAAGTCAGCGGATTCCGAATCTCGTGAGCAAACCCTCCAGCCATGGTTTCCAGTGACCGCAGTCGATCGGTGCGGCGCATCAACAACTGCGAGCGCCGCAGGTCTTCATACAGGAGCGCGTTATCGATCGCGATTGCCGCATGTTGCGCCAGCGTTTTGAGCAGAGCGAGTTCTTCTGTCGAATACATGCCGTGATTCGCACGGCGCCCTAAATTACAGAAGCCGACAAGCCGTTCCTTGCTGACTAAGGGAATACACACTTCCGATTCCAACCCTTTCAACGTGTCCAGCAATCGCAGGTAGTCGGAATCGGCCTTATCATATTCGATTTCCTCCCGGACCAAGGCGGTTTCAGTTCGCAACAGGGCCCGCGGGAATTCGCTCTCCATCTTAATTGGGGGCACAATCACATCTCTCGTCACAAACCCATAGGATGCCGTCAAACTGTAGACCCCCTGCTCCTTATCCAGGACATACACTGAGGCAGTCTTAATATTCATCACACGGGCCAATGTTTGTACGATTTCCTTTGTGAGGGATTTCAGTTCAAGAATCGCGACCAGAGATTTGGAGAATTGCACCAGTGTGTCGTACGCATCATATCGCTCTCGAAAGAGCGTCTGCCCAATCGCACGCTCCACGCCCTTTTGCAGGTTGGCCAACCCGCTCGACACAATCACAAAGAGCCCGAAGAGCACCCCCGCAAGCAGATAGTGGAACGTTCCCGTGAAAATTCGAATGACGAGCAAAATCATCATGTAGGCCGGAATCAGCCCCGCGAGCTTGATCGACAACATGACTTTCGGCCGGCTCGGCACGAACGAAATATCCATCAATTCGTATCGAGCGATCGCGTAGGCAACGACCGTGACAGACAGCCCTGCCAGCAAGTAGCCGACCGGATAGAATCCCACGCCATAGTTCTGTAGGAAGTCGAGGGAGGCTAGGAACCCCAGCAGAAGCGCCACGAAGGTATACTTCAATTGGGCGCCCAGAAGAGGAGCGGACGTCTGATGGAACCGATAGCCCTGGTAGAGCCGATACACCGTCAGGCCGCCGCCCCCCATCACATAGGCGACCAGCCATGGGTGGAGCACTCCGGCCTTGGGATACCGGCCCCAATAATAGACGTACTGACCGTCCACCAGATATGTCGTGAACAGGAGACTCCAGAACACCCCCCCGAGGGCATAGTTCCACAGAATCGCCCGATCCTGGATAGCCCCTGAGGCAAGCCGTTGCGCAAAGTGATAGGTCAGCGCGGGCAGGAATACGATCCCGGTATAAATCACTCGCACCCAGAACAGGGCTTCCTCTTCGTGGGAAGCAGAGAACAGCATGAAGCAGCCGAACAGCCACAGGCACGCGGCACCGCAGACGGCGCTAAAAACGGTATTTGAGGGTGAGCGAGGATTATTGCTGAGGACCCACAGGGCACAGATGAGAAACAGTGTTCCGGCCAATAAGGGAGGAGTGGAATGCCCTGTCGCCCGATTGCTGAGCACCGCACCGATAGACGTTGCCACCACGATGATGGCGAGCACAATGGCATACCCCAGCCCCTTGTTCAGTACGACGCCGATATTCATCAGGCGATACCGAACGATCGTATAGGCCATCAGGGCGGTGTACATTGTGATGAGCACCGTGCCGTAAGGCAATAGCGGGACACCGTACCAGAGCGGGAAATTCGTCGCGCCGCCCACATAGCCGATGACGCTGGCTGCCAGCATGTACGCATATTGATGGCGCCGGATCCCATTGGCATCTCGAAGCGCCACGCCCACGAGCGAGGTCGCGTAGACCACATACCAGAGGAAATAGACGAGAAACGGATGGAAGAGTGGACCGGGAACGGGCCAGAAGGAGAACGACATCGCGGGATGCACTCCCGCCACAAGCCAGGGGGTCGTGTCGACTAGCAGAAACAGCCCGGCCAATCCATACCCGATCTTCAACGCCCTGGCATGACGAGCCGCAATGTCGAGAAAGGTGACTGTGTGGTGAAAATAGAGAATGGGGATGAGCGACGCGCCGGCCATCACCAGGCGCAATAGGCTCAGCGCAAGATCCTTCGACTCGGCGAGCTGCCACCCGCAGTAAAACACGCTCCAGAAGGCGATGCTCAGACAGTACAGCCCGTAGATCCGGTTGCGCGCTGCGGCAGGATCCCGGAAATAGACGAACATTCCGAGCCCTGTCGCAGCCAACGCATTGACCAACGCGCTGAATGCGAGCACTTTCATATCAGGTACTCTGGGGGGACCGGAGCTGTGTCATCATGCAGCGACCGTGATGTGCGCCATGCCCTTCTCGGCAACGGCAATGAGGGCTTGATTTCCGAACGTGGAATAGATCCGCGGTCGAGAGACCCCCGCGGCGCGCAGCAGACTTTCTAATTCAGTCTGATAGTGGAAATGAAACGTGCCTTCGCCTTCACGCTCTTTGATTCTACCAGAATTGTCCAGAAGTCGACGACCTTCCTCGACCTGATCCCTTGTCTGAGCCGTATCCACAAAGTTGCGATAAATGGCCGAAAGATCGGCATAGGGCTTCAAATTTGAAATGACCAATCGTCCCTGCGGGGTCAACACTCGCAGGTATTCCCGCAAGGTGAAGAGCGGGTCGCGCACATAGCCCAACACAAGATTGCACACGACGCGGTCAAACGAATGATCGGGAAACGGCAGCGCGCATTCCAAATCGGCCTGGCAGACACGCATCGACATGGGCTCATAGGCCCGCAGCCCTTCATAAAATTGCCCCTGTAATGTCGCTCCGACCTGTTCAAAATTCGTCATCGCCTGAGCCAATGCCGCCGGCACAAAGTCGAGACCGACATAGTCGGGTGAGCGAAAATCGCCGCGCTTCCCATAACGCTGCCGAAACGCCTGGTTCAGTTGCAGGAACACCCCGAAGTTTCCGTTGCCGCACCCGGCATCCAAAATCCGTTCACCCTTGTGGCAGTTGCCCATCAATCGATACAGGTGATCCATGAGGCGCCAGAAATCGGCCACATTGGGAATGGTCTGGAAATTCTGCAAATACTCCTGCCAGAAGGCCACGTGATCCGATTTGCCCATCGGCCGCCGCTTCTTGCTCCGTTCGCGCTCAAGCCGGTTCTGCACGCCGATTTCACGATGGGAGGGTTCGACCATCCGTTCCTGGCGCCGCGCAGGCCAGAGTTCCTGTTGGCAGCAAGCGGCAATTTGCCGGTAGACCGCGCGGGCTTTCCGTGGACTTTCCTGCAGGCGATGCAAGGCACCAGGCACGACGAAGGAATGGCGCAAATACGGACCAATCGCCTCAGTGACGCGCTCAATGGAGGCGGGATCAACCCAGGCGTCCTGCTCAGCGTGAAAAAGCACGACCGGAGTTCGCAGACGCGCGGCATCACACTGCGTCGTCAGAAGGTCTGCATAATCCCCCCGCACCGCATGTTCTAGCCAGCGATCTGCATCGATGGTGAGACCCAGAATATTCACCACGCCTTTGTGCACACCCGCCACATGCTCCCCGATCAAGTCTTCTTGATGCACGGCCTGCAACGTATGGCGGACGTCCATGATGCCATTGATCAACATCAGCAGCCGCACATGAGACACCTTGCCGGCTACTTTCAGGGCGACGCGACCGGCCAGGCTGGTGGCCACGAGGCCGATCGGTCGGCCCGGCCATTGAACGGCTACATGGTCCAACACGGTTTCGAGATCGGACTCCATATCCTCCAGGCGGAATTGAGTCACCAAGCCGTCGCTTTCTCCGACATGATTCACATTGTCGTAGCGGACGACGTGGAAACCATTACCCGCCAGATAATAGGCCAAGGCCACATAGTCGCGCTTGCTCTCTCCATATCCGGGCGCTAACACCACAATCGGCGCATCGGCCGCCGAGTTGACACGCGGGCGGTCATGACACATGACGATCCGGAGGCCGGAAGGTCGGAAACATTCGGAAAACTCGCTGATGACGGCAGGGCCTTCGGCCTTGGCTTCGGCGCTTGGCCCCTGCATGTGTCCCAGGAGATGTTCAATGATATCTTCCGCTTCCTTCGCAACCGGAAGAAACCGCACGCCCACCAGCACAGTCCGCCCTGCTACAGGGACGCAACCGGGTCGCGTATCAGGTGCAGCAGGTCTGGTCCACACCACTTCGCCCACGACCGAACACCTTGTTGCGGGCATGGGAGTGTTGAAAGATCCATGGAGAGGAATCGATTGCAACCATCGCAACTCGAGTTCCGAACCCAACAGATCTTCTTCGGCCGACAGGTGAACGCAGGCGCCATTCGTCGACAGGTCCGTCGTCATGGCGGACAATGGTCGGCCACCCGCACGAGTCCGCAAACTCACTTCAGTGCTCAGTCCGACGACGACCCGCTGCTGACGCCGTCTCTCCTGCCTCGGTCGCTCGGGACCTCGTACCAGTTGCAGGGGCACCGGCACTGCCGTGGCAGTCTGTTGAGCATTGGCATCGATGAGCGACTCTTCACCTTCCTGCACAACCAAGGCGGCCGCCAGACGCATCTGCTTTGACGGGGCACGCCCTTCGCTGAGGAGCGAGGCCACGACCAGTTCGTCTGCCGCGCTCAAGCGTACGAATTGGATGGCGAGGGTCACCGCCGTGTGGGTCCGACCGGACACGAGCACATCCTCGGAGGAGCGAATGCCGCAGACGATCCCCATGCTGTCCAACGCGCCCTCATCCGGACTGAAACTCAACATCATTTGCTGGTTCAACATGGCGGGGATGTCCGACACAAAATCCATCGAGAGGCCGCCCAAACTGATGCTCCTGGTCACACCTTTCCATGTATGGCCCTGAAAGAACAGCTGGGTGGAGAGGCGAAGAGCAAGTCGGCGAGAAGCCCGCCGCTCCGCGATGGACAGAGACCAGGCGTCGTTCGTTTTCTTTCTGTCGACTAACGGAACGTTCAGATTATCCTCATCCTCCCGGAGGGCCGGTAACGGCTTTACCACATTAAGCGCAGTGATGTGAGACGACATACATTTCCTCCCGCAAATTTGAGTCCAGGTGCCGGTCCTGCCACAGCATCGAAGCGAACCACCTGTGGCCATCTCGCCCTCTCATGCATCGAGCTCCGGGCGAGGCTGGACTCTTGCAAGCGCACGAACGATTCCAAAATAGCGGGAGGATGTCGGATGATCGAAACGGGGAAGAATAAGCGGCACGCACAGCCTCAGTGTAGGCACACAGCGACTAGCTAACCTGTCTTAGATTCGAAGCTTATTCTAGGGAATTAGACATAATTGTCAACTCATCCGTAGAAATAATATGGCACGGTCTACAAGAAATAACTTAGTTGATAGCTGCAGGGCCAAATGTCGCCGGTGCTGGGGCAGCCTCCGCGAAGGATCCGTGGAGGCCAGTCAGAGCCCTGACAACCGTCATGATAGTGACGCGCGCGGCAGAGCGAGTACGTAGTTCAGAGAGTCCACTTCATGCGCATTCTTTTCGCGATGTATCTCATCACCCGCCTTTCGGCAGCGTCATGTTCCCCCTCCTCGTGCCTGCCTGACAGAGTGGCATACGTCGATAACAACCTCCTGAGCCAATGAATGAAAGGACGGTCCAGGCAAGCCGCACGCCTGTTCAGTTGCTTTGAACGAACAGTTATGCTACCCACAGGGACTCACTCTTAGGCTTTGCACTCATCATGCACTCTGCATACGGTCGATTGTCGAATGTCTTGCTGAGCATCCTCACGACCGCGTTCCTACTTGGCTGCCATAGCACCCCGCCCATCACAGAAGGATATCCTTTTCAGCAGGCACTTCAGGGGAAAACGCTCCAGCAAGTATTAGCCTGCGCCGGAAATCCCCTGCAGAGGCGAGAAGAGGGCGCCGTAACCATCCTGCGCTATTACAGAGAGGCGCCGCTCCTGGAAGAGTCCATGGTGTCATCGAAGGGAAGCCGACCGACCGTCCATCATGGCTGTTGGGCAACGGTGATTGTTGAAGACCACCGGGTGGAGCGGGTTCGGTACCATTTCGTGCCCAGTTCC
The DNA here is from genome assembly GCA_024998595.1 of Nitrospira sp. GTDB lineage: Bacteria > Nitrospirota > Nitrospiria > Nitrospirales > Nitrospiraceae > Nitrospira_A. Next base: position 760,259 of record JACOEK010000001.1, on the reverse strand, counting down.
GTGGATGCTTCCAACGATTGCGAAGAAATCTTCGCGACTTGCCAGGAATGAAGACCCGTCGCCCCCACGGTCGAACAATCCTGGGCATGCTCCTGCTGGCCTCATGTCTGCAGGTTGTGGCTGACTGGACCCCACTTGCCTATGGGCTCGAAAAATACGGCCGTCCGCTTCCATCCATGGACGAACCGGAGCATGAGGCACGAGAGGAAGAAGAAACGCTCTTCGGCGGATACTTCCTGACCGGTGCATTCGTGAAAAATCCGACCTTTGCCGCCAGGCCCGACAATACCGGTCTCGTCGGCATGCGCCACATGCTGCACTTGGAAACGGACCTCTATAAGCAGTACCTGACGTTTTATACCGATCAGAATTTTTTCTCGGATCGAACCGACGGCTGGATCAAATTATCGGAATGGGACGGCACCTTCGCATTGACCGGCGTTCTCGACCGGTTCAATTGGCGTCTGCAGTATGAACGCGATGCGCCGCTCGATCGCCGGGGCTTGAAACAGGCCTATGCCGACGCCCTCCTCACGGCACGTTTTCAAGCCGTCCAGGATTCCACGTGGTGGCGGCGTACGTTTCCCCATCAAAATCTCACCGCCTATGCAGGAGCAGGCTGGCTGTTCCACAATAGTCAGTACTTCGCGCGCCCTAACAATACCGGCCGCGCCTTGTTCCGGTATGTCGCCCATGCCGACCTCGATGTCTATAAGAATAAGGTCGTGCTGTATGGCGATATGAATCTCTTCACCGACCGCGAAGCCAGTCAGACCCTGAATCCTTCCGAACTCGACTGGATCGTGGGAATTGCCGTGCGCTGGCAGGACATGGAACTGGCCTTCTACCGCGAAGAAGACCGGCCGCTGGATCAATCAGGGCTGGTCCAAAAGTACTTCGCGGTGCAACTGCGCTTTGCGTTCGATGTGTCCAAAGGCGCGATGGAACGAATGGGATGGAAACGGTAGGCGTGAACTATCGTCCGCTCAGATGACTCCGCACATCCTGCACGTAGGTTTTGAAGGGGTCGGCCATAAAAAATGGCGCGGCATCTCGCAACTTAAAATTCGACCAGTTGATGATGTACTCGCAGGAGGCGTTGTCACCATAACTCTGAGCGGCATCCGCGTCCGCCCCGGCGGCCCCGCAGGCCAGCAGATGTCGGACCAGTTCACCCCGACCGAACGCTCGCGTATTCCGCGGCGGATGCTCCTCCGCTAATTGAACCCCCTTGTCCGTTGTCAGGCGAGGCCCTCGACCTTCCTCTTCGAGGCCGTAACAAAGTCCACGTTCAGGATGCAGGTTGTGATATTCCAGATCGAGACTTTTCAGCATAGGGTCGTCCCATGTCAGCTGTTCCGCTTCCCGGTAGGTTTCCAGGAGCCATAATTTTGAGGCCCAATCGATCCGTCCCACCAGTTTCTCATAGCCGCTCCGCAGGTCGGTCAACACCGATTCCCATTGTTCCAGAACCCAATCCGTCTCTTCATCCTGTCCTTTGCAATGGCGCTGTGCGGCGGCGAGAAACTGCTCTTGAATATCGATGGCGGACATCGACTGCCCGGATTCCAGCCGGACGATCCATTGGCGATCCGGGTCTCGTGAAATCTCTTGCAAGGCCTCAACCGGCTCGCTGATTCCCAACCCACGGGGAGCCTGCCCCGCCTCGATCAGCTGGAGGACCAATCCCGTCGTTCCCATCTTCAGCGCCGTGGCATATTCGGCCATATTCGAATCCCCGCACAGGAGATGGATCCGGCGGTATTGATTGGGGTCGGCCAGAGGCTCATCACGCGTATTGACGATCGCCCGGTTGTGCTGCACCCACTCGAAGAAATCGTTCACGATATAATCGGCCCGCTGCGAGATCTGAAAGGGGACAATGGATCGATCCTGCGCATCTCGTAGTCCAGGCCGATGCAAGATGAGCCCGCCGATTTGCACCCATTCATTGGGATCAGCGGCACAACCGATCCGCCCCGCGCCGGTAAACACCTGACGCGTCACCAGGAAGGTCACCAGCGGACCAAGACCGCGCCTGGAAAATGGAAACTGGCGCGTGACCAGATAATTTTCATGCGAGCCGAACGTCGCGTCGGTTTCGTGATCGATATTGTTCTTGATGAGCGAGACCGTGTCTTCCAGCCCCAGCGCAGTCACGGTGTGTTGAATGATCCGGTCTCCGGCGCGGTCCGATGCGACGAGATCTGCCAGGGTGGTGCATTCCGGCGAGGCATATTCCAGGTGGCCCATGTCGATGTAGATCCGTCCGGCATTCGTCAAAAACCCACCGTTACCGGGAGGCTCATCATGTCCACGATGGTGAAGGTCGAGGACCCCGCGACGAGCGACATGAAAGATGTGATCCCGGATACGCTGCGCGACCCAGGAAGGCGAGTGGTCAGGCCGATCCTGGTTGACTAGGAGGCCGTATTCGGTTTCGAGCCCGAAGATACGATTCAGCATGGCAGCCAACTGTTGATACAGGTCTCCGGCTTCGTTCTGGCTGCTGGGGCCATTATCGTTTTATTGTACATCGGCAACATATTAGTGCGCATCTGAGGCTCGAACGGCCGGCGGCAGCAGTCCGCCTAATTCGTGCGGGCGAAGCGCCCGATATTTGGAGGAACCAGGGCCACTCCGTTCCAGCACGACACATTCCAACGATTTTTCGACGACGGTCTTCCGCACATGAGCGAGCAGGGTTGACGTGTCCGGCACGGCCTCAGCCTCCGCTTTTACCCCCGACTCGACAACGGAAGAGGGCTCACTCTCGGACCCACCGGACGAGGTCTGTGCGAGAGAGCCCACCGCCCATGCGGAGAGACCGATTTCGACGGCCTGCGCCAATGAAGCCTGGGCCATTCCCGGCTGCGAATCGATATACCGTCCCATCTGAAGTTGGACAGCATTCGTCGCACCAAGCGCAGCCCATCCCCGGCGCTCTTCAAAATTTCCATCGTAGTTGATGGTTAGGAACAGGTCTCGCTCCGGCTTCACGCCCAATTCCGCCAGCAGAATTTTGGCAATGAACGGCGCTTTATAAATTTCCTCAAAGGCCTGCTTGATGGTCGGCGCCAACCCATACTTCATCAGCCTCGCCCCCGTGACATCGGACGGCGATCGATTGAAGCCTTCGACATGGGCCATTTCCAGCAGCGAGAACCGTAGTTTTTCCAGATCGGCCGGATGCCCCATTCCACCGAGCGCAATACGGTCATAGATCTCATAAAGCTTAGGCGTGCCGCGGCTCACGGTGAGCATCACGATGCCGTCGGCGTAGGCCAACGCCACGACCGGCGCGCCCATCGTAAACTGCTCGTCGAGATACTGCCGCCGATTGCCGACCGCCTCTATCCACCGATAAGGTTCTTCATACATAACGCGTCACCTTCATCCTAATCATAGGGTCCACAAGCTCGCAGCCATCACGCGAACGGCCATGAATTAGAGTCCACGGACGACTTCACGCTCATACAATCGTTTTAAATTGGTATCCGCAATGGTCTGCACGCCGGCTGCGGTAATGAGTTTCACGACAGGATAGAGATTCAGCTCACGATTCACGCCACCGGTCGCCGAATCGAACTCTGCCGCGCTGGCGAGCAATCGCAGAGCCTGCACGGTGGCCTGCTCTTCAGGCAAGGCGGCTAACGGTTGCGGACCCCAGGTATTCACATAATGGAGTATGCCCCGGATGGTCGGCGAGCCGGAACCGGACACCGCATACTCCACGGCCTCAAACTCCGCCCCGAGAATGTCATAGAAATAAATCTTCGCCGCGCCCTGCTCATGATCATACCCGGCAAAGACTGGCACCACGGCTCCGGTCCCGGCCAAGGCCGCCGGCACGTTCTCTTTGAGCAACTTGGACACCGCGCGAAGCTTCCCTTCGAAACTCAACTCCTGCAATTGCGTGCGGCGATAGTATTTGAACGAATGCTCCAGCACGCGCACCATCTCATAGGCGGTGGCCGGCACGCCGGCAATTGCCATGACACTGTGGCGATCGATCTCCAAGACCTTGTCGGTACGGTCGTACATCACCATATTGCCGGCGGTCGCCCGGCGATCCCCTGCCACCAACACTCCGTCACGATACTTCAGCGCGAGAATAGTGGTGGCGTTCGGAATATCCACTCCCGCCGCGGCCGCCACAGGATTGCCGAACTGATACCCCTGCTCTTTCAACAACTGAAAGAAATCCCCTTGCATCCCCATATCTCCACCCTTTCCGAACCGTTCGCTCTCTGTATTCCAGATCCGACCCCGAGGTCAGGTCTAACGGCGCGCATCCGACGTGGGCCTTCCGAGGCCTCGATCGCGCGGCAAACCCCTCACTCGGCAGCCGGCCTCACTCGCCGGTGCGCTGTCGGTACCGCTCTGCCTGCTTGGGATCGACCTTTCGCATCCGCTTCATCAGATTATCCTTGTCCGGCGAACCCGTGTCCGGCCGCCGAGGGCCGCCGCCTTCTTCCGAAGGGCTTGTCGGTTTTGGCATCGGATCGCCCGGGGCTTCACGACGCTCCGGCATCGATGTATAGTGCATCATTGTGAGTCCTTTCGTTTTGCCCACGCAGCCAGGGCTTCAGCAGGAGACGCTGCGGCTTCAAACAATCCCGCACAGGCCTTCACCGCAGCCGGCTCGAACAGATCACCCATTTCCAGAGTGCGGCTGCGCAATCCGCCGGCGAACTGCACCCGCTCCCACTGCATGCCCGTGATCTGCTCGGGAAACCGTCTGACACACAACCCACGCAATCCACCGCGGGTATCTGAAGGACCGGCTGCGAGCGCCTGCGCAATGTCATGCTCGGTCGTCATGCGCCAGGTCTTCCCTTCGGCTTCGAGGCCGAGAAACAATCCACGGTCAGGATTGAGGTTATGGTATTCCAGATCCAGGCTGGCGAGCCAGGGATCCTCCCACGTGAGCCGCTCCTCGCGCATAAAAGTCTCTAACAGCCACTGCTTCGTGACCCAATCCAGCTTTCCGACAAGTTGTGCGCGATCTCGTCCTAACAACCGGAGGGTATCCTGCCATTCGCGCAAGACCCAATCCGCGTCCGGATCACTGCCGCCGCAGACCCGGTTCGCCGCGTTCCAGTACTCTTCCTGAATGGCCAACCCGGTCAAGGCCCTGCCATCCTTCAACCGCACCGTCGTTTTGAGATCGGGGTCGCGCGACAGTTGCTTGATGGCAGCCACCGGCTGTTCCAACTCTACGTTTGGGGCGCCGCCGTGCTGAAGTAGATCCAACACCAGCCTGGTGGTCCCGACCTTGAGTGCGGTGGCGTACTCGCAGAAGTTGGCATCCCCCACAATCAAATGCAGCCGCCGATACTTCGTTCGATCGGCATGGGGCTCATCACGCGTGTTGAGGATGGGCCGGTTGTGCATCGTATCGACGCCTAACTCCGCTTCCATGAAATCTGCCCGTTGCGAAAGTTGGAAGGGGCCAGGGACAAAACCTGATTCCTGCGCTTCCATTCCCACCTTGCCCCCGCCGGCAAACATTTGGCGACTCACCAGAAACGGCAAGAGACCTTGTACCAAGGTGGGAAATGGTAGTGAGCGCGGGACGAGATAGTTGTCGTGGCAGCCGTAGCTATGGCCATGAAAGTCGGTATTGTTCTTATACAGCTGCACGTAGGAACCGCCCAGCCGCTGATTCCTGCGGTCCGCTGCCCGTTGCACAATCCGCTCCCCCGCCCGGTCATGCGCCAGGAGATCTTTGAGCGTACGGCATTCGGGCGTCGAATATTCCGGGTGCGTGTGGTCGTTGTAAAACCGCGCACCGTTCGGCAGGACCAAATCGCTCTTCATTTCATGAAATGAGTAGGGACGATGGGCATCGACCTTGGCGAAGTCATCTTCCTCCTTGTCCTGCTGCAAACCGGAAACGCGAAAGCCGCGCGCATCCTCATGGGGGTCTTCGCCACGGTAATCCCACCGCCGCTCGAACTCGCCGGACAAATGGGCGCGCACCAGCTCCATCGATTCCTCGACCGGATCGACCGCATCGAGATCTTCTCTGGTAATGCCGTACTCTGTTTCAATACCGAAGAGATGCATCGGTTCTCAGATAATCTGGTTCACCAAACGTTCTTCCGTCGGCCTGCCACGGCGGAACGACGAGACTCCGACCACCTGCTCAGGATGATGGTCCAAGAGCTTCAACCATTCTTCCGCCGCATCGTCGGGAGGCAACATCTCCCCTTCTCGGAATTCTTCCTGCACCGCATCAAGGAGATCCAGAGCGCGAATCCCGTCCCCGGCCGCCGCGCCGGTTTGCGCCACCGCCCGTTCAATCGCCTTTTCCTTCGCCCGTTGAACGATGGAGGACAGAATCGCCCCGCTGACCAGATCCCCGCGATACAGCACCTTGTTCTGCCCGTTTCGAAGACGAATGGACAGGACACGATTCTGGTCGGTCCGCGTAAAGAGACTGTCGACTACTTGATCGATGACGGCCCGACGTGCCGTTTCGTGGTCCTGCTTATTCTGCTCCAGCAAATCGCGATCGAGCGGAAGCGCAGGCGTGAGATACACGGAAAGAATCTCGACGGCAGCCTCCCGATTGGGCCGCGCCACCTTGATCTTGCGATCGATCCGTCCCGGTCGCAGCACAGCGGGATCGATCAAATCCGGCCGGTTGGAGGCGAGGATGATCACGACATCCTGCAACGACTCGATGCCGTCCATTTCAGCGCAAAACATCGGCACCAACGTATTATTGATGTTGAACGACCGCATCGACCGTCTGGTCCCTAACACCGACTCGGCCTCGTCGATAAAAATAAACGGCAGCGCACCTTCTTTGCGCCTGGCACGCGCCTTCGCAAAGAGGTCCCTGACGATCCGTTCGGATTCGCCCAGCCACATGTTGAGGATTTCCGGCCCCTTGATATGAAGGAAGGCTCCGCTGGTGACCGGCGGATTCTTCGTCTGGCCGTCCGAGGCCTGCGCCTGCGACTCCCGCACGAGCTGCGACAAACTGGCTGCCGCCGCCTGGCCGATCAAGGTCTTGCCGCAGCCTGGCGGACCATACAGCAGAAACCCCTTGGGCTGCGTAAATTGATATTTCGTGAAGGTTTCGGCATGGAGGAGCGGATATTCAATCGCCTTGCGGATCGCGTCAATCGCTTGATGCTGCCCCCCGATCTGCTCCCATGTGACACTCGGCACTTCATCCAGAAGATGTGTCCGCGCCTGACGATTTTCAAACTTTTCGATCGCAATCCGATGGGTGGGTTCAATGCGGACTTCATCGCCTGCCTTGAGGTCCACCGCCAGCAAATCGCTGGACCGCTGCAGTATCAAGGCCTGCCTGCCCATATCCTGTTCAAATCGAATACGCCCGTCGGGGAGAATCTCCGCGACCTTCAACACCGGGCCATTGCGGTCATACCCAAGAGCCTTGATCACCGTGTAGGCCTCGTTGACCAGGATTTGAGTCCCGATCTTGAGTTCCTCGGCCGAAAGCCGCGGGTCGATATTGGCATAATACTCCGCCCCGCCGACCACGATGCGCGCCACGCCCTCCGCCGGAACCTCCACGAGGAGGCCCACGCGGTTGGCCGGCGCCGTGAGCTTCGCGACGACCTCATTGAGTTTTTTCAATTCGGTATCCCGTCGGTCCTGCGCGACCGACTGCGCCGTCACGACATGGCGTAACTTATACAGGAGCTTTTGACGGGGGTCGCCGTCGGGAAAGGCAGCCAGGCATTCATCTATCAGTTCGACCGGATCCGCTGGCGTCGAGACGTCGCGCGATGGCGATTGGTGCGCCCCTTGGCCAGGCTGATCCGAATTCCGATGGTCACTCATATCAATTCCTCCGGCTTATGCAACTCCGGTCATCCTAACACAGGGAGGCACGCCACTGTCGCCTTACGAATCACCGATTCTCACACTGGACGGCACAAGTCTGATGGAACGCGAGAATGTTCATGGACTCAAGGTCTTCAGATCGGCGAGATGCTCAGCTGGCGGGCTTCTTCAGTTTGCTGCATCTCAGTTGACGGCCTGTAAGGTGGCCACGGCCTGCAGGCGGCGATTGCCGCGTGCGAATTCGATCGTGACCTGATCACCGACCTTATGCAGCTCCATGAGGTCCATCAGATCGTCGATGGTCTCAACCGGTTTGCCGTCCACGGCAACAATAATATCGCCCAGCTCAATGCGGCCACCGGCGGTTTCTCGCGCGCCGTGGAGGCCGATCCGTTCCGCCGCGCTTCCGCGCCCGACCTTGCCGATGATGACGCCCTTGACGCCCCATCGCCGCGCCATGGCATCGGGAACCAACGAAATGCCCAATCCCGGCCTGATCAATTTTCCATGCTTGATCAATTCCGGCACGATGCGACTGACCGTATCGACCGGCACCGCAAATCCGATCCCGGCAAATGCGCCGCTGGGGCTGACAATCTGCGTGTTCACCCCGATCAAGCGCCCGCCGCTGTCCAACAACGGCCCGCCCGAGTTGCCCGGATTGATCGCGGCATCGGTCTGAATCACCCCCTCAATGGTCCGGTTGCTCATCGACTTGATGGTCCGGCCCAGCGCGCTCACCACGCCGGTCGTCAGGGTGTGATCGAGGCCGAAGGGATTGCCGATCGCCAGCACTTTCTGCCCGACACGGAGCGACTGGGAATTTCCGATGGTGACCGGCTGGAGTGTCGTTTCGGAGGCCTGAATCTGAAGCACCGCGACATCATGATCCGGATCGGCCCCGATGACCTTCGCCTTGTATTCGGTACGGTCCGCCAACGTCACCGTGATCGAATCCGCTCCGTAAATGACGTGATAGTTGGTCACAATGTGGCCTTGCCGGCTCCAGACGAATCCCGTTCCGGATCCCTGTGGAACCTCAAACAGGTTGAACGACCAAGGATCACGCTGCATGGCCGTGTTCGCGATGAACACCACCGACCTGGTGGCCCGGTCGAACACCGCAATCGTCGCCTGCTCTTCAGGACTGAGTTCAGTCGGCGCGGCGACTTGCGCCACGTGCAGAGGAGGCGTTCCTTCGGCAGCTTCACCGTCGGCAGGCGGGAACAGCCCCGACGCCAGGCACGACAACAACCAAACACCTATGAACCGAATGACAGCAGTCTTTGTGCGCACGTTCGCCGATCGCATCTATTCACCGAGCATCTGGAGGACCAACTCTCTGGTTCTCGCTCGAGTATCAAAATCCAACACGACGATCTGTTGCCAAATTCCCAACGTCATCGCTCCATCCGTGAACGGTATCGTGAGCGACTGGCCCTGGAGTTGCCCGCGCAGGTGGCTATGACCATTGTCCTCTCCTGCGTTGCGTACATTGTGCTGCCAGTCCGGATCGGCCGGAATGAACCGTTCCCACAGCGCTTTCGTATCCGCGCGGATACCGGGCTCATCCTCGACGATCAACACGGACGCGGTCGTGTGTTTGATGAACACCGTCACGATGCCCGCCCGCAGCTGCGTCTGCTCAAGAGCCGCCTGCACCTGCCTGGTGATATTTTCCATCCGGCTGTCGCCCTGCATCGGCACTTGAATCGACACCGTCTTGACGGCCATCGGTTACTCCTTACCAGCCCGGCGTAGAAATGCCCGTTCCCGCTTGGACAATGCGCGCCCTCTCGCCTGCTCAAGCACGGCATCAAACGCACCCTCTGCCGAGAGGTCACGCAAGGCATGAACGACCGGACGACTGATGATGCCTTCTTTCTGCAGCCCATCGAGATAGGCAAACGCTTCCCTCAGATCTTCACGGCGCCGCACATAGTAGTCACGCCCCCGGCGCTGATTGCTGAATGCCTCGAACTGTTCGCAGGCAACGAGAATCTCGGCCAACTGCCGTACCCAGGGCTGTGCGCCGGCCAGTTTCTCAGGATAATAATAATAGAGCATGATCCGCCCCATCCAGGGCGCCCACGCAACCCCCAACTCGCGCAAGCTCGGTTTCACAGTACGTAGTCGAGCAGCCAGGCGGCGGGCATATCCCAGGCGCATCTCCACCTGTTCGCAGGCCCATGGATCCAGGGTGATGCCGGCCTTCTCCATCGCGACTCGATACAGGGACACAAAGGCTTCTGTTTCTTTCCCGTAGCGCGTCTCCGGATGGGCCGCTCTCCATTCTCGAGGTCTGGTGGGAATGCCGTGGGCGCGGGCCCAAGACCAGATGCGGCCGAAGAGTAATCGATCGAGGCCGGCCCGTCCCAAATCATGGAGGAGACAGGCGATTTGATACTGTTTCACGCGCGCAGGTGCATGTCCCAACCGTTGGGCCACGGCCGCGCACATCCGGGCCGTCCGTACGGCATGGGGGCAATCATAGCCCTTGATCATTCTGCCCGGACGACGCGGATCAGGATAATCGTAGAACTGTAGCAGCGTGGATGCGAATGCACGGGGAACAAGCAACGGAAGGGAGCTAGTACGTGTACGTGCCATGCAGGGGTGATGCACCGGAGGCGACGGTTGACCGGCCGGCAGAATATCGTCCATGAAAAGAACGTGTCAAGCAGACTCCCGCGCAGGGAGAGGAAATCCTCGCACTGACCGCAGGGCTTTGTTATCCTGAACCGGATGTTGATCGACAACGGGAGGGAACCATGAGAATGACTCGTTCCATGCAGATCCTGGCAGGAAGTGCCTGCCTCGTGCTGGCGGAGGCAGCCACCCCCGTATGTGCATCCGATCAACTGGTGGACGTAACCGGCAAGGTCACCCCCTTTGTCACTCTCCGCAGCCGGGACAATTTTTCGAGTGAATATCGCTACGACGTCACGGTCCGAAACAGTTCGCCCGATCTCTTTGTGGCCGACAGTCTCATCCTCGTGTTGGATCACATAACCAACACCGCCGGACAGGATCGCGAGAACCTGACGGGCGAATCTCTTTTGACGAGGATGGAAATCATCGGTCAGGACGGGACCACGGATGACGGAAAACCCTTTTTCCGCGTTCCGCAAGGATCAGGACCTGACCTTACCCCCAACAGCGAAAGCCTTCCCGTATCCGTCCGCATCCGGAACCGGGACTACGTGGCCGTGTTCACCCCGTCATTCCGCGTCATGGGACAGCGGCGAGAACCGCCGAAGCAGAAATCCCAAGCAGCCGCCGCAGCCGCGGCCGCCGCGCCGCACAGAGCGACCACCGACAAACTCATTCAGCTCCTGCTCAAAAAGGGCGTGATCACGGCGGAAGAGGCGCGGACCCTCAGCCAACCATGAGCGACCATCCCTGCAAGGCTTGTGTCGGGACCTGGCCCCGCCAGGACCATTTCCTCGCCGATTGTGGACTCACCAAGGCCTATCTGCACGACGATCAGTTTTTCCCCGGCTGGACGGTGCTCGTCTTGAAGCGCCATGCGACGGAACTCTTCCATCTCTCCCGTGAGGAGCGCAGCAGCCTGATCGAAGAAGTCGCCCAGGTGTCCGCCCTCCTCGCCGAAGAATGGCAGGCGGTGAAGATCAACTACGAGTTACTCGGCAACCAGCTTCCACACATTCATTGGCATCTGATTCCGCGCCTCTCCCAAGACCCGGCTCCGCTCGAGCCGGTGTGGCGCATCGCGCATGAACCGGTCCGCCTGAAACCGGATACCCTGGCCTCCCTGGTGGACCGTCTCCGGACGATCTGGCCGACTCACCGGCAGCAGGCGCCATTCAGGCCATAACCCGTCCGGTGGCCACCATGTTGACTCCGCCTCCAAGGCCGAACGGGAACAGTCCCCACACATTCCTCCAGACTCTGCTTCGCACCCTGCCCCTGCACGTGCTGGTCGCGATCACCATCGTGGGAGGGGCCGCCCTCCTATACACCAACTCCGTCTCAAACCGTGGAACCTGGGCCACCCTGGGAAGCTGGTCCCTGACCGCTTTGTATGTCATCATCGCAATCGTCGGCGGGACCGTGGCTGGAGTACTGGATGCAGCCCGGCAGATGGTGGAGCGGTTCGAACAAGCCCTTCGCGACTGGTTTCACACATTGCCCGCGCTGAGAGGGGCAGAAGACACCAGGAACCGGGACCTTTCCACCGTTCGACAGGAGTATGAAACCCTTCTCGACCACTCTGTCGCGCAAGCAGGGCGTCGCCTCCGGCTTCCACAGTGGCTTGAACGGTTGATTCGCGGGGCATTGCGGGGCATGGTGGTGGATCGCTTCATGGCGTCCTGTACGGCCCGTGGGATCCACGTTGTCGCTCCCCAGGAGTTTAGAAACTGGCTGCTGGCCGAAGGCGTGAGCCTGGGATTCATGCCGGTTTTGGATCAATTGTCCTGGTGGCGCTACCTCATCATAGGGATGTTGTTGCTCCTCGCTGCCGTCGCACTGACACTCGCCTTCTTGACCTCCTGATCGATGGCAATGATCCCTCGCTTGTTGCCTCGTGCTGCCTTCATGCTCGATTCCGTTCTCTGGTTCTGTTGGGCCATCGACGCGGGTTCCCTGTGAGATCCCGTGGAAATTTCTCGTCATCTATGTGTATATAGTCGGATACTTTTTACCTGGAGCCCTGCCAGCGCTTATGTTCTTGCAACGCCTCGCCGTCGGACGGTGGTTTCTCATCGTCATTGTGACAGTGCCTTTTCCGTCCCTCCCGGGTGCTGCGCAAGAAGAGCCCTCCCCCGGTACGGCAACAGGAACCGTCCAAGCGGACGCACCCGTCGTCGAGACGCCGGCAGCTCCGGCGACTGACCAGGCCGCTCAAGAAGCTGTTCGTGTAGAACCGCTGCCCAGCGAACCTCCTGCGCCGCCTCCACCACCGGTCACGCCGCCGCCCCAGGCTCCCCTGACACCACTCGAGATTCTAGCAAGGGCTCGCCAAGCCTTGCATATCGAACCGGATGCCCAAGAGCCTCGGCTCGTCCTCGGCCGAACACTGTTTCTGCTGGGTGATACCGATGGCGCGATCGACGAATACCGGACCGCCCTGCGATTCCATCCCACGGTCGCCCAGGCGCATCTCGATCTCGGAACCGCACTCATGGCCAAGCAGGACTGGCGTACCGCCATGACGGAACTTCAAGAGGCCGTCCGCCTCGATCCGACGGTCGTGCAAGCGCACTACAGCATGGGCACGATTCATTACACGCGCGGCAACATCCAATCGGCCATCAAGGCCTACCAGGAAGCGCTGCGGTTGAAACCCGATTTTGCCGAGGCCCATTACCGCCTGGGGCTCGTCCTCAAGGTGGCGGGCCGAGACAAGGAAGCGGCCCAGGAACTCGAAACGGCCGCGCTGGCCGGTCTGGCCAAGGCCCAATATTTCCTCGGGAATGCCTATCGCTCCGGACAGGGAGTCGAGAAAAGCCAAATCATGGCCATCACCTGGTGGGCGCAGGCCTTCGAACAGGGTTTACCGGAAGCCGCCCAAGCGCTGACGCAACTCAGACGACTGGCCGCCGTCAAAGGCAATCTCCAGACCAAACAATCCAAGGTGGCGGCCGAGGCCTTCAAGAACTATTGCGATCAAATCTGGCTGGATTTTCCCGACCTCGACCGGGATCAGCCCACCGAGACCGTCGGCACAACGCTGTTGAAACAGGGCCGCACCGCGGAGGCCCTCCCGGTGCTCCTGCGTGAAGCCTATGCCCTCAACGAGATCTCCCATGCCACGCTGGTGCAACTGTACGAACAGGGACTCGACGGCCAACTCCCGCCGCATGGTCAATGGATCTTGAGTTATCTGGAATCCACCGCCGCCGATGGCGCCGTTCCTTCCCGCATGGCGCTGGCCCGTATCTACGCCAAAGGTCTCGGCTTGGCCCCTGATCAGGCCAAGGCCAAGAGCTATCTGAAGGGTTTGCCGAAGGACGACGTCAAACGCATCCTCGACGAAGTCGCGACTGAACCTCCCAAGCCGTAACAAGCGGACGTGTGCAACCTCCTGTTCGGCAGTGACAACCAATGCAAATCGCCACCCGCCTGTTCGTCAGGAATAGCTGGCTGCAAGCCCTGGTGATGGCGCTGGCGGCGATGGCTTTCGCCGAAATCATCTGGATGCCCGCTCCGGCCACGTATCAGACGTTGGAATGGGCTCCGTACGACACCTGGATGCGCCTCCGTGTCCAACCGGCGCCAGCCCCCCACCTGCTCCTCATCCTCAGAGACCAGGCTAGCGAACAACAGTTCGGCACCGGATCGTGGGATCGCGCGCTCTCGGCAAAACTCATTACCGCCCTGCATGATGCCGGAGCGGCCTCGATCGGCCTCGATATTCCCCTCGACGTTCCCAGCCCTCCCAATCTCGGAGGCGCCGTCAGCGATGCCCTGTTGATCGAAGCGGTGAAGTCAGCGGGGACCGTCTCGTATCCGGCGGTCATGACTCCCCTGTTGGACCAGGATGCGGCCGCGTCTGCGCTCTCCTCATCACACCTCACACCGGGGAGAACCGCACTGCAACCGACGCTCGATCTCGATCGCGTTGTCCGCCGGTTGCCACTCTACCAGGGAGCCGGACCCGGCGACCTACCGGCCCTGGGATTCGCAATGGCGACCACCTTTTGGCAAATCCCGCCGACTCAGATCGAAGGGCGAACCGGACTGATCCGGCTACACAACGCGCACGTGCCGGACGGGTCGATCCGGGACATCGATATCCCCCTGGACCGTCACGGCCGGCTCCTCGTCAGCTTTGCCGGACGTCCGCTTTCCACGGTGTTTCCAACCAGCACAATCCTGGAACTTTCTCGTTTGATCGACCGGAAAGATAGTGAGGCCCTCAACGCCCTGGTCAACGGCAAAGCGGTGATTCTCCTCACCCAACCGCGCCCTCAACCGGAACATACGACCCCATCCGGCGAAGACGCATCGGACATGTTTCTGCAGGCGCATCTGCTCCACACGCTGCTGACACAGGACTGGATGCGGAACCTCTCCCCGCTGCAGCGAGTCGTCATGACCTTCGCCCTTTGTCTCTCCGCAGCCCGGATGGTCCTCCGGTGGACGGATTGGAAAGGTCCGCTCCTGGGTGCGACATTCCTGCTGTTGTATCTCTTCCTCAGTTGGACAGTACTGGCTACCACCCATTGGGTCTTGCCGTTCGTGATTCCCGTCACCGCCACTGTCATGATCCTCGTCACCGGTAGTCTCCTGGGCCAGCTGCTGGCAACCAGACGCCTCATGCTATTGGAGCAGGACATGCTGCACGTTCAACAGAATTTGGTAGCGGTCCGCGAAGCCCTGGTCTATCGGGAAACGGCGGTGGAAAGCCTGGAGGAGGATTTGGAATCCGCTCGAGCCAGTATGTCTCAGTCGGTTTCTAAAGAAGCGGAATCGAGCAGACTCGCTGCGGACCTGCAACTCAGGATCACCGAGGCCCAGACACAAGCAGATGCGACCCGGCAGCGGATGGAAGAACTCGAACAGCAGCTGCAACGCATGCGAGCTGCGACGATCAGCACGGAGCCGCTGGGCAACGTCGAGCAGGACGCGCTCCGTCGGGAATGCGAGCAGACAGGGATGATCACGAGGAACCCGGCGATCATCACGATGTTTCGCGATCTCAAGAAAGGCGCGCGCACAACGGTGACCGTCCTGATCACAGGCGAGGCGGGAACCGGCAAGGAGCTCTGCGCCCGCGCCGTCCACCGGTTGAGCCCACGAGCAGCGAAACCATTCATTGCCGTGAATATGGCGGCCATCTCACCGGAACTGTTCGAGAGCGAACTCTTCGGTCATGTTCGCGGCAGTTTCACCGGCGCGCTGGCAGACCGCAAAGGGTATTTCGAACTCGCGCACCTCGGCACGATTTTCCTCGATGAAATCGGCGACCTGCGGCTGGACCACCAAAGCAAACTCTTGCGCGTGTTGCAGGATCGATCCTTCTATCGCGTCGGCGCTGCGACTCCGACCACGGTGGATGTCCGTATCGTGGCGGCGACCAACAAGGATTTGCAGCGAGGCGTCTCGGAAGGCTGGTTTCGTGAAGATCTGTATTTCCGGCTCAAGGGCCTCGTGCTGCACGTGCCGCCTTTGCGGGAACGTCGTGACGATATCCCCCTCATCGCAGAGGCCTGCGTGCGCGACACCACGACACAGAGCCATCACACAACCGTCCGCCTTTCGGAAGAGGCGATCCTGGCGCTCACGGAACAATCGTGGCCGGGCAATGTGAGAGAACTGCGGCAGTGCCTGGAGCAAGCCGTGGCGCTGTCTGACGGACCGATTCTCTCAGCGGCGGATCTTCGCCTGTCCGGCCAGGCGGCGACGAAATTCGCCCCAAGCGGTGCCGCGCCGCTCTTGCCTGATCCTGCCGGCGACCTCGCCGTCTTACATCAATTGCGTCAACAGCGCTTCGACATGCAAGCCACGGCCAAAGCCCTGGGATGGGATCGCAGCACCGTCACGCAACGACTGAAAGGCCTTTGCTTTCAAGCGCTCGTCGATTCAGGCGGAGACCAGGCCAAAGCCGCCTCCGCATTGGCGGGGGACCACGCCCTCCTACGCACGGTCGAATTGAAATTGATGGATTATTATGGGCATCTGATGGAAACCATCACACCGTTCACCAGCGCGGACGAGGCCCTGCTCGACTGCAAGCGTCGGTTCAAGAACCTGCCCGAGCGCCACTTTAAATCCGTCGAGGCGCTGGTGCGTCGACACTTTTCCGTCTCATGATCCGCACACCTCACCATTCAACAATCAAGCTGGCCAGTAAGTCGGCGCAGACGCGACGCACTGAAGACACAGGATTTCAGAAAGCCGGTTATAGAGGTGGGCATGCATGAACCTGCGCGGGTGAGTTGGACGGAAGGAGGGCAGTCTTGCTCCGCATATTGGCGTTCCGAATGGGGCGCTTCTCCTCCGACCCACGTGGTGATCGCCGACGACAGCATGACGGCCGATACGGCCCATCGACTAGCATGCGAGGGCAGCGCACTCCTCTGGCAAGGCGACTTCCACAATGCGCGACAGTTACTCAATGCCATGGCCAGGCGAGCAGACCGCCATCCTCCGAAGCCCGGCACCTCTCCTTCGGAATCGTTTCACTTCCACCGGCAGACGCAATCCCGTCGGGCTCGCATCCTGGGCATGTTGTTGGTCGCCTTGGAGGAGGATTACCAAATCCGCCTGCGTCGCGCGCCCGACCTCCGGCAAGCCTGCACCGAAGCTTACGGTCCCGCTGAGGGTCGGGCACTGGTCTCGCTTCGGGAATTGCTCGGAGTCATCGGTGCGCACGAATGGCGTAAGAACGGGGTCGACGTCCCTGCCCTGGGCGACCGCATCTATCCGCACTACGGGGTGTTTTCACCGATTCGCAGTGAATATGTCGCGCTGGTCGCCGATGCCCCGCTTCCCGACTGTACGCTGGCATTCGATATCGGAACGGGCACTGGGGTACTGGCGGCAGTGTTGGCCCGCCGCGGAGTCTCACGCATCATTGCGACCGATCAGGATCCCCGCGCCTTAGCCTGTGCCCGCGAGAATCTCCAGCGGCTTGGCCTGAGTGATCAGGTGGAGGTTGTGCAGGCGAATCTGTTTCCAGAGGGCCAGGCCCGACTCGTGGTCTGTAACCCGCCATGGGTACCGGCGCGGCCCACCTCGCCCCTTGAACAGGCGATCTACGATCCCGAAAGCCGAATGCTGTATGGATTCCTCAATGGACTGGCCGCACATTTGGAGCCGGGTGGAGAAGGCTGGCTGCTGCTTTCCGATCTCGCCGAACATCTGGAACTGAGATCCCGGGCTGAACTGCTCGCCGCATTCGAGCAGGCGGGGCTCGTCGTCGTAGGCAAGACCGACATCCGGCCGCATCATCCACGCGCCTCCGAACAGGCCGATCCCCTACGCGCCGCCCGCGCAGCCGAATTGACCTCCCTGTGGCGATTGAAGGGCCGATGACCGGCGGGTAGTTGTACGCGCCCTTGATGGAGTTACGGGGTAAAGCGAGCGGGAAGCGGCCTAGCCGTCTGACAATGACGGGAGGCGCAAGGCAAACCGGGGAACCACCGTTTGGCTTGTAATTCCTTCAACCGGCAAAGTTTGCGAGTGGTATCTCCGGTTGAGGCGTAGATGCTTAACGTAAACCGCTCGGCCTGATCTCCGCTCCCCGCATCGTCCCAGCGATCGAAATAGGTCGCCCCTTTGTACCGGAACACCCCATACAGCTGGTAATTGGTTTCGCCGGCCGCGCGTCCGTCCTGGCGGGGATTTTGGAGCACCAGTTCCGTCAATGCGCGATCAATCCCGCTGAGGTTTTCCGTCAGGACCACGATGGGAGCCGAGTAGGCCCGCCCGATCGATCCATCATTGCGCGCATGACACAGTGATGAATGGAGCTTCAGCACGGGCTCCACCTTCCCATCATTATTGATATCCACCTGCGCCCAATAGGCCCACGGCTCCGATTTGGTGCTGATTCGGCGAATCGTATCCTCGAATTGGCTTTCGTCCGGAATGGGATTCCCGGCAGACTGACTGCCGGCAGCCAGAAAATACAGGACCTGTTCCATCGCCTCGACATGGTCTGCCACATCGAAGGGCTTCCATGCCGGAGGCTCCAAGTCGAACTGCGCACTGTAATCCCGCTCGCAGGCCGGATGCACGGTCATCCGTTCCAGATTTTGTTTGCAGGCCTCACAAACGTCGATCCCCTGACCGAGGGTCAATTGATAGTCCGCGGCCTGACCCAACGAACACATCGAGAGCCATCCCACCAACAACCACGCGCATAACCTGTTCATCGAACGATTCTCCCTGTCTGCATTCATACTCAGACGATCACGGGGATTTTGGTCGATCTTACAGCAGCACCCACCCCTCTCAAACAAATTCCTGGAACCGCGCCTGCCCCCAAACCATGGAGCGGTCTGAGGGCTGGGAATGTCTTCTCCTTTATATGGGCGATCGATCTTTGCCCGAGAGCCCCCAAAGACTCTGAGAGGCTCAATGCATAGACGCATAAGTGGAGTTGGGAGAAGATGGCTGATTGCTGCTGTCAGATCGAGTGGAGCACAGAACTTCGACCTCGGCACAACTGGCTCGGCACGTTCCAGCAAGCAGCGCACGTCTTCGGCAAGAGGGAGATCCGCCCGCGTCAGGGGAACATCTACGACCCCAGCGCCCTCACTCCAAATCAAGTTGCGAGTTCATACCTCACGGTGCTCACCCCTATGCAGGGCTGGCCCCGCGTCCCTGCTGATCCCCGCAGGAATCGCTTTTTCCACGAATCAGTCGATTTCATGTAACTCCTTGTTTTGCCGCTCTTTTCTGATCATCAACGAGGGTGCTGCGCCTGGCCTCTGCCTTGCTCTATGCACCGTCCAACGGCGGGCGTCCGGCAGGAAGGAGGTGAGGATACAGAGGCCGACCCCGCAAGCACAGGGCCAGTCGATTCATTACTCAGCAACCAATCGGCCGGAGCAATCCGGCGTCACAACACAAGGAGCAGGCAACCATGCAGAAAGCCCCCACAGCTACCATCAGCGCAGGACCAGTCGCCCCCGCCATCGTCGGGCCGGACCGGGACATGAAGGATGTCTATATCCTGAGCGGTCTCATCGGGTTCCTCGCCATCGTCGTCGCCGCGTTCTGGTACTACTCCCAGGCCGACGAAGCAGCCCACAGCAACCGATCATCAGAGGCACTCGACAATAGCCAGATATCCCAGGTGCTCAAGGACTCCACGGACAAGGCAACGGTCTCAGCCGCAATCCCGATCACTCATGTGGAGACCGCTCCATTGGCGAGTAGAAGCATCGACATCCTGCACGACGATATTCTTTTTGAAATCGGCCGCAAGGGATTGAGCGACGACGGTAAGGCCGCCCTGCAGCGCCATGCGGAGTTCCTGAAGAACGAACCGGATTGGGGCGTGCTGCTTCAAGGCTACACGGATCAACAGGGCTCCATGAGCTTCAACAAAATTCTCGGAATGAAACGGGCCGAGACGGTCAAACAGCAGCTCATCTCCCTGGGTGTGCCGGAGTCGGCGATCCGCACGGTGAGCCTGGGTGAGGAAGGCGCTCTGTGTATCGACAAGAGCGATGTCTGCCGGCAGATGAATCGACGGGTGCATGTGGAGATGCGAAAGGTGGGCCATGAGCACATGCTGATTCCTGTCATCCTCACCGAACCAGTCACGGATTCGTTCTCCAGCACTTCGGACCTGGCGGTTGAACTTGCTCCGGTCGATTCAAGCATCGAGACCCCTTCCCCTTCTGATGCTTCCTCCGATAAGGCGGAAACACCTGCTGAATTGGCGACCGGCAATTAACGTGATGCCGGGGCGCCCCCTGGGAAAGGCCCTCCGCCTTTCCCAGGGGACCCGGACACAGGGCTCAACCGACATCGACTACTAGAGGATCGCATGATGACTGAATGGTTCTTTGCCCCCCGCTCTCGGTTTTACAGACTTATTCCAGGCTTGATGTTGTGCATGGTGCTCGTTACTGCTGGTCCGGGAATTTTTCCCCCAGAGGCCGGCTCTGCCGATTCGGCAGCCACGTTAAGCACCGGGGTCATTCCCACCATGGGCATCAACGAAATCACGGAAGGTGCACTGCTGTTCCGCACCAACCAGGCCGGTCGATTCACCCCCGCCCCGGTTTTGAAGACCGACGTGCAGATCGCCATCACCGGCACCATTGCCCGCGCCACGGTCCGCCAGGAGTTTACGAACCCCAGCACACGCAAAGGCGACTGGCTTGAGGGCATCTACGTCTTTCCGTTGCCGGAAACGGCTGCCGTCGATCACCTGCGCATGAAAGTCGGCGAGCGGATCATTGAAGGGCAGATCAAGGAACGGGGTGAAGCCAAGAAGGTCTATGAACAAGCCAAGCAGGAAGGCAAACGAACCAGTTTGCTGGAACAGGAGCGGCCGAATATCTTCACGACTTCCGTTGCCAATATCGGGCCCGGCGAGCATATCACCATCGAAATCGAGTATCAGGAAACCGTCCGGTATGCCGACGAACAATTTCACTTCCGCTTTCCCATGGCGGTGGGACAGCGCTATATCCCTGGCACGCCGGTCATCATCGAAGGGCAGGCTCCCACTGGATCCGGCACGGTGCTGGGCACGGATCGCGTCCCCGATGCCTTGCGTATTACGCCACCAATGCAGTCCCTCGGCCAGGGCTCGATCAATCCCGTCAGCCTCTCCGTGATGCTGAATTCCGGCTTTCCGATCGACAAGGTCGAGTCAGCCTTCCATCCCATCATCACCATTCCGGATGCGGAGGGGACTTATCACATCAGTCTCCGTGCCGATGCGGTACCGGCGGATCGTGACTTTCAACTGATCTGGCATCCTGCGCCACGCACCGAACCCATCGCGACGGTGTTCACCGAACAAAGCAACGGGGAGACCTATGCGATGCTGATGCTCGTCCCCCCGACGCAGCATAACGAGAAGGCGCCGCGCGTTCCTCGCGATCTCACATTCCTCATCGATACCTCAGGTTCCATGGCCGGCCCGTCGATCGATCAAGCGAAACGTGCCTTAGCCGCAGCTCTGCCACGGCTTTCCATGCAAGATCGCTTCAACATCATTCAATTCAACCATACGGTCCGCTCGCTGTTTGCCGTTCCTCAGCCGGTGACGACCACGACCATCAAACAGGCCATCCGCTATACGGAGCACCTCTCTGCCGATGGCGGCACTGAAGTACTTCCTGCCTTACGGCAAGCCCTCAGGAGCCCGGAAGACAAGTCAAGACTGCAGCAGATCATCCTGCTGACCGATGGCCAGGTCGGCAATGAGGACGAATTGTTTGAGGTATTGCATCAACGGGTGGGCAATAGGCGTTTATTCACGATCGGCATAGGCTCCACGCCCAATGGCCACTTGATGCGAAAAGCCGCCGAATTCGGGCGCGGCACGTTCACCTATATCGGCAAGGTCGACGAGGTGGAACGCAAACTGGAAGGTCTGTTCAAAAAACTCGAACGCCCGGTGCTCGGGGACATCACTCTCAATCAGGCCGGATGGTCCGGGCTGGAACAATACCCGGCCAAAATCACCGACCTGTATGAAGGCGAGCCGATTGTGCTGGCACTCAAAGCCCATTCACTTCCGTTGCAGGCCATGCTCCATGGACAGGCAGGGGGCCATTCCTGGTCGCATCCGATCTCCTTGAACCACGCGGCCGCGCAGGGCGGGCTCTCCGTCTATTGGGCACGGCAAAAGATCTCGTCGTTGATGGATGAGGCCTACAAGGGAGGCCCAGACGAGGCCACGAAAAGATCCGTCCTCGACGTGGCATTGGCCCACCATCTTGTCAGTCAGTACACGAGTCTGGTGGCCGTCGATATCACCCCGGCTCGACCAGTGGATATGCCTGGATCGGAGCAGGGCCAGCCGACACATCTCGCCAGTGGGCAGGATCTTGGAGCCTTGCCGAAGACCGCTGTCGGCTGGCAACTGCAAATCTTGCTGGGGTTGTCGGCGCTCATGCTGGCGGCCTGGCTGTGGGGATTACAGAAAGATGCCGCATGATTCGAAGCAGCCGCATTCCCCTCTCCTGGTCTGGCTGATCGCGAGTCTCTTCGCTATTGGCCTCTGGCAGGTCTGGGAAGGATCATGGATGTATGCCAAGGCCGGGCTCGCGCAGCTTCTGCTGCAGCGGGCCTGGACCCGTTCCCTGGCAGGAGAAGGGATGCCCAAACCTTGGCCCTGGGCCGACACCTGGCCGGTCGGGCGCCTGCAGGTACCACGCCTGTCGGCAGATATGATTGTGCTAGCCGGCGCTCATGGGCGCACCTTGGCATTCGGTCCCGGCCACGTCGGCTCAAGTGCTCTGCCGGGGCAGGAGGGCACGGCGGTGCTCGTCGGACATCGCGACACGCATTTCCATTTTTTAAGGGAGGTGCACCTCAACGACCGGCTCGATCTCGCGGGAAGGGATGGAACGATCCGTCACTACAGAGTCACAGAGCAGCGAGTCATGGATTCGCGGCGGGACAGGATTCCGACGAGGGACGAGCGAGAGGAGTTGATACTGGTCACCTGCTTCCCGTTCGATTCCATCACGACCGGCGGCCCGTTGCGGTATGTGGTGCGGGCGGAACTTCGAGAAACACCATTAAAAGAGGCCGCCGCAAAGCCGGATGCGTGAACAGAAATGATCGTTCTCGTGGCCTCCTTCCGTCAAGAGTCCTCCTCGCGCACCAATACTGGCTTCAGAAAACCGCTCAACCGACCGATCTATCCATAGCCGAACTGCGCTGTCGTCGGCCTGTTTTACCTCGATACCGACAAGTGACCGCACGAGTCAGGCCACCCAATCGCCATTGGGAATCCTGACAGAGAGTAAAGAACGAAGAGTTCCGCATCACAGATCAGTGCCCACTGGTACGTCACTCGGTTCCTCGCGGAACTCCACCGCGCTGTGCCTCACAGCGCTGTAGGACAATTGCACCTGCGCTACGCTGCGCCAGAGCGATCGCTCCGCAGTTGGAGGTTGAATCGATGAAGCCGTCATTAGTCCTTTCCGGAGTTCCATCCGAATCTATACCGGCCGATCCAACGCCCCGGTACCTGTGGCTCATCCGTGCACTGGCCCTGACCCTAGTCGTCAGTGCATTCCTGTTCTTCTGGCGCGCCTATTCCGCAACCGGTCTTTTCGTGAACATTGGAATGGACTACGGGCTCTATCTTGCGCAAGCCACGGTAATGGGCGGCGATGACTCCACCAAGATTTACGATAAGTCCGTAACCAATGTGGAGTATCGGCGCCTCCTTGATATCTATGCGCATGATCCGGCCTACAATCCGGCCACCCCCGGAATGTGGGCCTCCCATGTGCCCTATCCGCCCGTCTTTGCGTGGATGATGCAGCCGATGACCTGGTTGAATCCACCGATGAGTGTGCTGGTCTGGGGAATTGCGAATGCCGCACTTGCCTTGTGGATCGGCTGGCGCGTCGCCCGGCACTGCACAGGAGCGGATCCGCCGACCGTCATGCTGCTGTTTCTAGGCTCCTATCCGGTTGTCCTGAATCTGCATGTGGGGCAAATCCAAATTATCCTGGCCTGGGTGGTCACGGAATGTTACCTCGCCCTTCGCGCCGGCCGTGATGTCCGGGCGGGACTCTGGCTCGGATGCCTTCTGATCAAACCCCACTATGGATTGCTGTTAGGCCTCCTCCTCTTATGGAAAGGGCGCTGGAAGACCGTCTTCGGTGTCGTGATGACCGGCTCCGTCCTGCTGGGTGCGTCGCTGTGGGCCGGCGGGCTGCAGACGCTCCTCGCGTATCCGCGCGCGTTCAGCGACATGGTGCAATTTCGCGGCGATTCCCCGATCTTTATGCTCAACTGGCGCTCGCTCATTCTGGACTGGTACCCGGACATCTACTGGCGCAGCGGAATTCTGTTGACCATCTGTCTGGGTCTCGCCACGATCGCCTGCGTCGCCTGGGTGTGGCGAGGACCCTGGAACGCCGCGAGCGACACCTTCCCTGCCAAAATGCTTCTGACGCTCCTTGCCACCGTCATGATTCTGTATCACAGCCATCCCTATGGGGCCGCCATTCTTGTGATGCCACTGGCGGCCATGGTCCTGGCCCCACACACAAGCCGGTTTGCCCTCGGTCTTGCTTGCGCCGGATCGATCCTCCCGGCTCTCGTCTTCACCCACGGGCATGGAGAGCCGCTGTCTGATTGGGAGCTTACCTTCCACCTCGAACTCGCTTCGCAGATGTTGAAAGCGTTCGTGATGGCACTCTGCGCGCAGACGTTCCTCACAGTGCAGTTTCTTACGCCGGCCACAGCGGTCGCAGCACAGACGCGAGGCAGTGAAGATGACGGTGATCCGCCGTTGCCACCACGATTCGACACATCCCAGGACGACAGGCCGAGTCCTCATGACCGGCGGCTGGCCGCCAACGGCTGAGGCCACGACGAACATGTCTACGTACTTCCTCTTCCTGTTCAGTTTCAGCGTCGTCGGGGGCTGTCTCCTTCTGTATGCCCGCGAGCCACATCGACCATTCATCTCATCAACACGCCTGATGCTGGCATTGACCGGAATGCTGGTGTTCATGTGGCACGTGTCGGACCCTCCGGAACTCTTCAGCGATTACGCCCAGGCCTATTATCCGGCCGGCCGGGCGATCATGTGGGACATTTCCCGGTTGTATGCGCGGATCGACGGATGCGACGCCTCGGCGGTGTGCGGATTCGTCAACATTCCCGTCGTCGCACTATTCTTCGCGCCCCTGTCGCGCCTCAGCCTTATCCAGGCGGAAGCCGCGTTCGCGATATTTTCGCTTGCCTGTATTGGCGTGAGCTACTATGTCCTGGTCGCCCTCACCGCCGCGACGGGATGGAGACGATGGGCGATCGCTGCGCTGTTCATCACCAACGGGCCATTGTTCTACAGCGTTCGCGAGGGCAATCTGACCCACGTGGCCCTCTGCCTTCTGGTCGTGATGCTCGCCTGCCTCGATCGCGGCAGAGACTTCTGGGCCGGAGCGTTGGTGGCCTGTGCCGCCGTGATCAAGCTGCCACTCGGGTTGCTGGAGGTCTATTTTTTCGTGAAAGGCCGCTGGCGAGTGGCGGCCGGACAGGCCGTCGCGTTGATTGCGCTGATCTGTGCCTCTCTGCTCTGGGCCGGATGGGAAAGTCACGTGATCTGGTATCGCGAGGCGGTGCTTCCTTTTTCCAACAAATCCCTGGCGGCGTTTAATGTCCAGTCGATCGATGGTCTCTTGCTTCGACTGCAGAGCACGGCGCCGCTCTATGACTGGACGCCGATCCCTGTTGGCTCGTCACTAAAATGGGCGCGGACCGGATTGATCGCCGGCTTCCTGCTTCTCTCCGGTCTCGTGTTGGGCGCCAGCGGATCGAACCCTCGCACGAAGGATCTGGTCCATGTGGAGATTGCGGCGGTATTGTGCCTCGCGCTCATCATCAGTCCGATTTCGTGGACCCACTACTATCTCTTCCTGCTGATTCCGTTCTCGCTCTATCTGGGGGGGCGACTGCCTCTGCCACCTTCACCGGGCTACACCGTCGCCATGATCGCTTGTATCCTCGCGACTTCTCCACCTGTTTTGTTCCTCGATCCCGCACCCGACAATTCAATCGGCCGTCTCTTACTCTCTCACTATGTCTTCGGGGCCGTCGGGGTCTGGTGCCTTCTTTGCCTGACCAATTGGCATATGGCTCACACCAGGTCACGTGATCTTCAGATATCGCTCACAGCATACCCTCCGACTGTCTCCCCCGACCGTTCACACACCTAACGACGACCAGAACACTCAACCTGCATGAATACGGATCGGGTTCCAGGGCCCGGTCGTTCCGGCTTCCTTACACTCGATGTCCTAAGTCTGACGCTGCCGCTGTCTCTCCCTTGGCGGGCGTGGATCGACGAAATCGATGCAGGAGCTGATACAGCACGGGTAGCACCAAGAGAATCAGCGCGGCTGAGGTCAGCATGCCTCCCACCACGACTCTCGCCAAGGGTTGTTGCGATTGCGCCCCGATGCCGGTGGCAATGGCCGCAGGCAACAGTCCGATGGCGGCCGCCAGCGAGGTCATCAGCACGGGGCGCATCCGGACTTCCGCACTTTTCATAATCGCTTCACGAATCTCATACCCTTCCCGCAATAACTCCTGCATCCGACTGATCAGAATCAACGCGCCCTGCACGGCGACACCGAAGAGCGAAATGAATCCGACCGCCGCCGAAATGCTGAAATGCGTGCCGGTGACGAGCAAGGCCAACACGCCGCCGACCAGTGAAAATGGCACCGCCGCAAGGACGAGGAACGCATCTCCGAGATTGTTCAGCACAAGATAGACAAGAAACAGAATCAGCAGCAGCGTGATCGGCACGATCTTGGCAAGACGAGCTTTCTCCTCCTGCAGTTGATCGAACTCCCCGTGCCATTCGATCCGGTAGCCGGCAGGGAGCGGAACCTGTCGTGCGATCCGTTCTTGCGCCTCCCGAACCGTGCCTTCCAGGTCGCGGCCCCGCACGCTGAATTTAATGGGAATATACCGTTCGTTATTTTCCCGATACACGATGAAGGCACCCGTCTGCTCCGTGATAGAGGCCAATTGCTTGAGAGGAATCCGTGCGCCATCGGGAGTGCTGACGACGATATTCCCGATCGATTCGATGTCGCGCCGGAACTCCGGAAGAAACCGCACGACCAGGTCGAACCACCGTTCTCCTTCATAGATCTGCGTGACGGCTTGGCCGCCGATGGCGGCCTGCACTACATCATTGACGTCTCCCACCTTGAGACCATACCGCGCACATTCCTCGCGATTGACTTCGATGACCAGATTGGGTTGCCCCAACAGATGAAGCACGCCCAGATCTTTCACGCCGTGCACATCCTTCATCACCAGCTCGATCTGTGCGGCCAGCTGCTCCAAGGTCTGGAGATCGCTGCCGTACAGTTTGACGGCGTTTTCGCCCTTCACGCCGGACATCGCCTCTTGGACATTGTCTTGAATGGCCTGGGAGAAATTGAAGGTGACGCCGGGAATCACCGCCAGACGTTGCTCGATTTGATCGACCAACGCTTTTTTGGTCGGCACATCCGCGCGCCACTCCTTGAACGGCTTCAAGGTGACCAGAAATTCGGCATTAAAGAAACTGGTGGGATCGGTACCGTCGTCCGGGCGCCCCAATTGTGAGGCCGCGCTGATGACCTCCGGGAATTGCCTGAAGATGCCGCGAATATCCGTAACCAGTCGAGCAGCCTGTTCGAACGAAATGTCTACCGGGAAGGTCGTGCGCATCCAGATATTGCCTTCCTCCAGTGCCGGCATGAACTCGCCGCCGATGAACGGTATGGCCCCCATGGCCAGCACCAGGGCCACGATCGCGATGCCGACCACCAACCACTCGCGCTGGAGCCCCCACTTCAACAAGGCCATGTAGCGCCGGCTCAAGAACTCCACCACCGCGGTGTCATGTTCCTTGATCGGTCCGTTCAGCAGAAGTGAGCACAGCGCCGGGGCCAGAGTGAAGGCCATCAACAGCGCGCCGCTCAACGCAAAACCATAGGTCAGGGACATCGGGGCGAACACTTTTCCCGGCACCCCTGTCATGGTGAAAAGGGGCAAGAATGCGATGACGATGATTGTCGTGGCAAAGAAAATCGGCCGCCCGACCTCGCGCGCCGCCCGCATGACGTGCATTGGCACCGTCACGCCGGCCGAGGATTTGTGCGCCAGGTGGTAAAAAATGCTCTCGACCATGATGAGGGTTGAATCGACAATGATGCCGAAGTCGACCGCCCCCAAGGAAATCAAATTCGCCGACTGCCCGCTCAGCACCATCATCCCGAACGTGAACAACAGGGCCACAGGGACCGTCAGCGCCACGATCATCGCCGTTCTAAAGTGCCCCAGAAACACATAGAGAATGATTGAGACCAGCACCACTCCCGCGATCAGAATATCAATGACCGTTTCGATGGTGGTATGGATGAGCACCGTTCGGTCGTAAAAGGTCTTGATCGCCACACCCTGCGGCAACTTGCGGGCATTGAGCTCCTGCACCTTCTCATGCACCTTGTCCAGCACCGGCAGGGCCTTGGCGCCTCGCTGGAGCAACACGACACCTTCCACGACATCGTCCCGATCGTCGATGCCGACCTTGCCGAGGCGCACACGCGAGCCGATGCTGGTCTTGCCCAGATTCCTGACGAACACCGGCGTGCCCTCTTTCTGCGTGACGACGGTGTTGGAGATGTCGTCGAGTTTCTTGATCAGGCCCATGCCACGGATGTTGAAACTCTGCTCCCCCATCGAGAGATAGTTGCCGCCGACATCGGTATTGCTCTTGGCGAGGCCGTCCATGACCTGATCGAGCGTCACGTTGTAACTCATGAGCTGCCCGGGATCTAACTCGACGTGATACTCCTTGGTCGTGCCGCCATAGGTGCTCACATCGATCACCCCGGGCACCCGCTTGAACTCGCGACGAATCTGCCAATCCTGGGTGGTCTTCAGATCGGTGAGGGACACATGGTCGCCGGTGAGTTCGTAGCGGAAGATTTCGGCGATCGCCGACCAGGGAGAAATGGTGGGTTGCACGTTTTGCGGCAAGACCGTGAGTTGCAGGCGGTTCAGAATTTCCTGCCGGTCCCGAAAATAGTCGGTGCCGAAGTCGAAATAGACTTTGACGTCGCTCAATCCGAAGATCGACAGCGACCGAATTTCAGACAGGCCCGGCATTCCCTGCAGCGCAATCTCGATGGGCAAGGTGATCGCGCGCTCCATCTGCTCGCCGGACCAGCCCGGATACTGCGTGATGACCTCGATCATCGGAGGCGAGGGATCGGGATAGGCCACGACATCCAGAATATGAAACGCGTAGAGGCCGCCAAACAACAGGGCGAGTCCGGCGAAACAGACCATCATCCGTTGCGCCAACGCCGCCCCCACAAGTCGCTCGATCATACGTCCCTTTCCTTCCTGCCCGCTCGGGGTCTATCGGATCCCAATGCAAGCATCGCACACCCAGCGCCCAGGCCTCAGTCGAGGAACCGGTCACCGGACAATACCCTGAAGCGAAAGAGAGCGAGTTACAATCGGTAGACAGAGAGCTTGGAGAGCAACAAGCGGGTCGGAAGCGGGTTTCCGTCGGAGAAAGATACGGCAGCAAACAGGAATGGAGAGGTCTTCGGTGAAAGGCGTGCGGGGAGTGCTTCTTCGGTGAGCGGAATTGCCGTCGCATCATCCCGCAGTTCATCCAGATCGGGCTCGGTCGCCACCTGGACGTCGACTAACGCGCCCGTCGGTTCTGCCTGAAGCCCGATCAAATCCGCCCAGGAGAGAGTGCCGACCACCACCCAGGTCAGCAGGAGGATGAACACTTTCGGGATCAGACGAGAGGATCGACAACGCATTGAGATCATAGTGAAGTCATCAGGTGGCGCACTTCATAGCCACTGTAGGACAGATAATGACTGGAGAGTATCATAGGCCGCGCGCGTCAACAAGCAACGCGAGCTGTCCTCGCACAACGATGTTCCTGATACGTGTACCTGAGAAAACAGGGCGAAGTAAACGGGGGACATGGATCGAGCGGAGCCTTTCACACAGTGCGGCGTGAGCGGAATCGCTCAGAGACAGCCGCCTATCTCCGTACATTCAACTGAGGCTGATCGTTAGAGGTCACGCTCTCGGCCTGGCAACGCTCCGTTGTGCGCGGGATTTCGCGCGTGACTGCCGGGCGCCTTGAATCGGAAACCGATGATTCACAAACAGGCGTGGTTCCTGCACCGAGACCAGTCGGGAATATCTGCCCGACTGTCGCCGCATGCCAACTACTCCACCGATCTCGCCGACCACCCGATCACTTCGCATCGCGAGCATTGAGAGCTACCGCGTCGTGGCGATGCTCATCGTGGTATGCCTACATACGAATTTGATTTCACGTCTGCATTTGATCGGGGGCGGGTATGGCTTCCTCCTGGACATGCCGCTCTACCTGTTGTTCTGGATCGCCGTACCGTATTTCTTTCTGACAGCCGGTTACTTTTATGGACTCACAGTGCTCGCGGGAGCAGCGCCCTCCTCAGTCCTGCGCCGCTCCTGTCGTTCGTTAACGCTCCTCTTTATCATATGGGTCGCCGTGTATTCGATTATCGGACCGCATTGGATCACGGCAGTCTACGAACAAGGCCTTTGGGCAGCCATTTCGACGCAAGCCGCCCACACGATGACCCTACTTGCTCAAGAGCATGTCACGCTGCTTCTGGTCCCAAGACCTCCGATCTATCACCTCTGGTTTCTACCGGCACTGATGGTGGGGCTGAGCTCCGTCGCGATGGTGATGACCAGCCGCTTCAGAACATGGACAGGAACTCTGCTGGTCTCAATTTATGCGTTGCTCGTCCTGAGCGAAGTCGCTCCCCTCTCACCCTATTCGCCGACCTTGCTGCTACTGAGCATCTTCTTCACCCTTTTAGGATGGTGGGTCTCGCAACAGCCCTCGTTCTCCAGATCATTCGCTCTCGCGCTCATCGCCGGAGGGACTGTGTTGGCCTTGCTGGAAGGAGCGGCGCTAAAACGGCTATTCCATGCCTCCTCCGAGCAAGTCATGGATTACCCTTATGCCGGTGCGGTGCTCTTGGTCCTCGGGATGTTCTTATTGACGCTGGCGCACCGAACGCTCGGACAAGGCACAGTCTTCCCTTTTTTAGCGCGCTTCACCCTCGGCGTCTATGTGTCCCACATATTCATCGATTACACGCTGGCCTCAGTGCATGATCAGTTGTCGGCTCTGCCGATAATTTGGCATCTCCTTTATACGTTGGCAGTGTATGGGCTATCTGTGCTGCTGACATGGGTACTGTCATGCATTCCATGGATGCGCCTAGCAGTGACGCGTGAGCCACTACCCCGCCTGACTCACGTCGATTCCTCTCAGTGCCGCCCGAAGCCATCCTACACGCCACCGTGTGACAGTGCCGTTTCGAGAGCGATTGCTCCGAAGTGATCAGCTAGAACGCTTGAATCGGCGTGGCATTGGAGAACCTATGTGCACCTCTCCTCCATAAACTCAATCGATCCTTGAGCCACGATAGTAACGTACATCCTTGAAAACTGGAGGGTAGGCGTATGACACATTTGGCTAGGACGGCATTGGCATTCAGCTAGAAACCGCCCACTGCCCCCATACCTGACTCGACCCGATCCATCAGGCCGACCGGCAGATCAAAGTGTCCAATCGTTGAGGGCCGTCCCATCGAGAGCTTCAAGGCAACAACGGCTGAGGCTCTCGCTTTCAGGATTTCGACGAGCGGCAATTTACCAGCGGATAGATTTTGAGAAGTTTTTCCCAACCTCTATGTGACACCACGTCATGATACACGTTCTACGTCAGGGCTGATGCCCTCATGTCTGGCACAGGCAGGGCAGTAGACCATCTGTCTGTTCCAGATCGTCCATACCTTGCCCTCCAACTCTCGAGCCGCTTCCTTGCCACAGTCGCAGCAGGAAACATGCGGACGCTCGCGGATCAACAGGGAAGCTCTGAGGTGACGAGCTGACATATGAGCGTCTCTCGTTGTCTTAAAGACCGTGGCTTGCGAAGATTCTTTCCGCCCATTCAAGGTATGAAATGACGAAGATCTCGATCATGGAAAATCTTTCGTGCGGCCTCCTGCACCACTGCTTATTAGAACTGTGGCGGTCCGTTAATTGCCTTCCTGACGACCTCCTGACCGTGACAAGTACGTTCGGCGAGCATGCGCTGTCCTGCGGTCGCCCGATCTGGGATTCGCGCCAAACAGGCTTTCAGCGTGTCCTCTACCGCGCCCGATGCCACATCGTTCAGCTTGTCTTTCGGAGTGACAAGCATGGTGCCCGTCACTTTTCCATCTTCTGCATGGATGGAACACGGGGACAAGGCTGACGCCAGCAGCAGCACTGATCCACATAAGACCGACCGGTGTAAGAATACATGCGTTGTCATACGGTGCGCCTCCAACTGCGGCCGCGGGGGTGGGCGTTTCATGACGGGCCATTCAATGAAACGAAGCGAACTAGATAGGGACCCGTGATTTGATCACCGACGGAGCGATTGACAATCATGGCATGTCCTCCGCACGTCCATATCGAGCCAGCAGAGCTACGGGTGTGGAAATGAGGTGAGCAGGTCGGGATAATCGACCCAGGTTTCCTTTTCGGCGAGATACCGTGTTCCTTTGAAATTGAGTCGTGAGCGCAATCGTGTGAATCCGTATGCGAGCAGTCTCTCCGCAACCGACCTGACGGCTGCCTCCGTGGTTGACTGTGCAACGCCTTCAACCACAAACGCCTCATAGGTCACTTTTCCTGCGTATCCGCCGGGCATGCGGTTGACGAACACCGTCCGGTTGAAGGAGCGATCGCTCGGATCCATCCCTTCCATCTGGTATCGCTCGACTAAACCCGGTTCCTTAAAGCGGAGAGGAAGTCCACTCATATCACCCTTCTACGATACGTCCCAAGAAATTAGCCGAAGTCCCCCCGGCCGCTGATGCCGTCGGGTTATCGATGTAGGACACGCACCACTTCCGCAGCCCCGTTTATGGATTTTATCGTTGCCCTGAGGCAGCGTACATCCTGAATGAAATTTCGCCCGACGACTCTCGTTCATTCTGGGTCAGCAGCCACAAAAATACTGGTCAAAATTGCTCAGCTCTACATCCTTTTACAGTGCATGATAGAAGGAACGCGGGTGGCGCTATTCGATGGGGCTTCTGACACACTCACTTCTCACGTCTTTGAAAGGGGCCATTGCCATGATCATGGTACTCACTCAGGACAAGGAACTCAGAGAACAACTCAGCGAGACCCTCCAGCAGAGTGGTCACAAAGTCACCGTTCCCGCGCATCGGGAGAACGGATTCGCCATGCTCACAGACTGTCAGCCCAGCCTTATCATCCTCGATCTCCAGGTAGCGGACCCCAGCGGAATAGACCATGTGAACATGATACGTGCTCGTGGTTATGGCCGAGGAATCATCGTGTTATCGTCGCCGGCAATGATGCCGATCATCAGTAAGACATACGCAAGCGGCGTGAATCGTGTACTGAAGGCCCCGCTTGCAATTAATGGCCGATACGACCTGGGGGAACTGCGATTCGCGGTGAAATCATACCTCCAGAACCGGGCAGCGAGTGCGCGCCCAATCGACCAGCGTGCCGTTGCACAACGTGCCTATGAACTGTACGAGGCGGGTGGCCGCCACGAGGGCTCCAACCTGCAGCACTGGTACCAGGCTGAACGAGAGGTCGCTATGCGATAACCCCCGCTCTGCGGCAGTGCACCATCGGGAGGGATTTCCACCTAATGACTGCGCATTGTGTACCGCATGCTGTCATCCTCCCATCGACGAATCATCTGGGAGAAAGGCGTCTTCTGATCCGCCGTCTCTTTCTGCGAGCAAAAGGCACCCGTCACATGTGGTTCCGATTTGGCAAATGGATCGAAATAGGACTGCATTTCGGATCGGCGAACGAGCGTGGCGGAGTGCCGAGTCGGTATTTCCTTCACGCTAGAGCACGGTGGGGCAAGAGTGAGTGGTATCACGGCCCTGTTCGCCTCCATAAGCCTGCGCCTTCCGATGCAGCGCCTGCAGAGACCGTGGCGCCGCGCGTGCACTTTATTTCTACTTTAGAACCAGTGATTCAGCCGCCTTTATGGCGCTAGCTGGTCCGGGTAGGACGGCCGAACGAAAGCCGTTGTTCCATCAGATGTTCCCGCACCGTGCAGAGGTGTTCGGAAAAAAGGAAGGTAGAGCGAATGAAGATCTACGGCTTCGCAGCGGCCCATCCGCGCTGCATCGAGCTCGGCGCGGTGCTGAGGTTGGCAGGACACACGGTGGCCTGTCTCGTCCTAGGCATGCTCATTGTCGGTGGAATAGAGGGCTGCACGTTGGTCCGAGGGGGCTCGTCAGTCACGTTGCCGACCAGCGCATTTTTTCCGATCCCTAATGCTGAAGCAATTCAGCTCCATGCCATTGCCTTGACTCAGGAAGCGCACATGAAAACGTGTCATAAAGGTCCCGTCTGCGAAGATGCCCACTACATCCGCGGGCTGGTCGCACTGTTCGAGAATCGAAGCGATGCCATTACGGTATTCCAGCAATTACACACGGCGATGCCGACCAGCCGCTACGATGTGGCCACGCTAGGATGGCTGAACCTATTGCAGGATTCCACCTCCTCTTCCCTCTCCAGTCAAGCTTTGCGCGCACAGTTGAGGCAGGAAGTGTTACACACGCTGCTAGGCCCGGTGGATATGACTGCCGCACGAAGCGTGACGGCTCCTGGC
This sequence comes from Nitrospira sp., assembly GCA_024998595.1. Lineage (GTDB taxonomy): Bacteria > Nitrospirota > Nitrospiria > Nitrospirales > Nitrospiraceae > Nitrospira_A. The sequence goes on along the minus strand of JACOEK010000001.1, from coordinate 725,530 downwards.
GCACGCGTAGCCGAGCTAGATCGATAGATTTCGCGACGTCCTCATCGGGAGTGCCGCGCTTCAGGGTATCTTCACCCGGCATCGCAGGCACTTTGTCGGCATCCTGTTGCTGATACACAGCGCTTTGCTAGCGGGCAGCTTGGCAGCCAGCAGCGAATAAGGCATCGAAGTGCACGAGGTGAATGTTCTCACGCGTAGACAACTATGACGACCCTGGCGGCCATGCAGCAGTTTCTCTCGCAAGACCTGTGGCGGATCGACGCTTCGGCCCTCCCTTTGCCTCGCCGCATCGCCATGCACACACTTCGGCTGGCGATCGCCGTGGTCATGGAATTCCGCCATCGCTTACTCGACGCCCGAGCCGCGGGCCTGGTCTATACGACCCTCCTCTCACTGGTGCCGTTTCTTGCCGTGATGGTTTCCGTTCTCAAAGCATTTGGAGTGCATCAGCAAATTGAGCCGGTCCTGGCCCAGGCGCTTGAACCTCTTGGCTCGAAGGGGCAGGAAATCACGGCCACCATCATCGCCTTTGTCGACAATCTGAAAATCGGTGTATTGGGAGTGGTGGGGGTCGCAGGGCTTTTTTACACCACCTATTCCATGATCGATAAAATTGAACAGGCGTTGAACGCCATTTGGTTGGTCCGTGAAGGACGCCCGTGGAGTCGCAAGTTCGCCGACTACCTGAGCGCCGTCTTAGTCGGTCCATTGCTCGTGATGACGGCTTTTGGATTGTTGGCCTCGGTGCATAGCAACGTCCTGGTGCAGCGCGTGCTGGACGTTCAACCGTTCGGCTTCCTGATGCTTTGGGCAGGTCAGCTGCTCCCATTCCTTATCCTGAGCGGCCTATTCACGTTTCTCTTCAAGTTCATTCCTCACACGCATGTCCGTTTCGATTCCGCCCTCGTCGGGGGAATTACCGCAGCCGTCCTGTGGGTCATCGCAGGGGAAGCCTTTGCCACGTTCGTGGCCGAATCTGCCAACTACAGCGCGATCTATTCCGGTTTTGCTGTCTTAATTCTATTTCTCTTATGGCTGTATGCAGGGTGGCTGATTGTGCTCATTGGGGCGCAGCTGTCGTTTTTTTACCAGCACCCCACTGCGTATCTGTCCCGTCTGCTGTGGGAGCAAGGAACACATGCGTTTCGCGAACGTTTGGCCTTGAGCATACTGCTCGTCCTGGCACGTCGGTATGCGAACGGCCAGGTGCCCTGGGGCATGAATGAACTGGCTATCGAACTGCGATTGCCGGTTTCACTTGTCGAAGAGCAAGTTCAGCATCTCATCGAAGCGGGGCTGCTCGGCTTGATGGCACGCCCCGAGGGCGTCAGCCTGACCAAGCCCATCGAACTCATTTCCGTCATGGAAGTGCTGAACGCCATCCACAAGGGGAGAGCAGCCGATGCGGTAGTGCTGCTTGATGCCGACGATGCCATTCGGGAGGTGCTTAGCCGCCGCGATGAGGCCGTAACGGCCGCGCTGGAGGGGCACACCCTGCGGTCGCTCATCGAGCACTCCACAGCTGCGAGCACGCGCAAAGATGATCCGGGCAAACGCCCCGTACCCTTCGTTCACAGAGGATGAGAGAATAAGGCACTGGCGAAGCGGCGGCGGGAACATCCGATGGAGAGTGCCACGCCTGTCCAGGCTCTGGCATGGCGGAACGGATGACGTTGCATCGATGCATCAATGATAACACGTGCAAGACAGTCTATTTACGACTCGGATCATCCCGTGACCACATGGCGACCAGCTTAGCTTCATGAGCAAGAGCCAAGTGCCGCGCCTCTGACCGAGAGGCGTGGCCGTCTCGCTGAACGGTTCTGCTGTCATACGCCACAGTAGACTGGGAAGAACCGGCCTCCGTCCCTACTTTCATGATGCGATAGTGCCATCTATGGCGTTCCTGGAACAAATCAAGATCGTACTGAGCCATGGTGGTGTCAAAGGCGAAAGAGATTTCCCCGCGCCTCCGCTATTCCTAAACGTGCTCCTGGACGAGTTCCGTTTGCTCTACTAGGGTCGGCCAAGGTTAGCATAGCGCTCGGTTAGCGAACCCACGTAGAAGTGTACGACTTGGCACTCCTCCCAAGTAAGAGGCTGTCCGAGAGAAATCGGTGACAATAGTCTCTCAGCCAATCGGATGAACTCACTGACTTCCTTGCGGTAAAAGGCCATGTCGATGATCCGTTCGATAAAGGTTCGTTTCAACGCGCTACGTCATTTTTCCGCCGAGGCGTTCAGCCAGATGGCATCGCGTGATACCTAGAAAGCACGGTAGACGGCCAACAGATCACTTAGAGCCACGGTCTTAGTCTGAAAGATGACCCGTTGCGCCCCCAACGCATCTCGCGCAGACACCTTTTCGGCACCCCCCATGAGCGTCCTCGTGACGAGGCTGAAGACTTGCTCGCATTCTTTTTCCACCTTGCCCTTAACGACTGGGTTGGCCGTCAGAATGTTCAGCATTTCCGCCCTAGCGGAAGCCAAATTTTTCTGAAGTTCTGCCGCCGGGTAGTCCTGGTTCACGGTTCCGCTCTCACAGCTGTCAATGTACTGAGTCAAAAAAACGTACAATCGTATGAAGGCTTCAGCGATGTCGATATGCTGTGCGGTCAATGCATGCGTCACCATGGGCGCCTCCCTAAACGGTGGTGAACATTTGGGGCCTCACGACAACATGTCATGGGCTGAAATGACATGTGACGGCCTGTCGCACCGTCTATCAACTCGACGGTTTACTTCTCACAATGAGGTTCATTGGCATGGCTCCAATCAAAGCCCCGATGCAGCATTGAGCTTCACGGAGAAACTACGGAAAGTTTTGCTTGAGTAGGGCCACCTCGCGTCGATGTCAAATGCAGGCGAGCCGGCCGTCGCCTATTCGCCCGAATCACCGGATCATCGATGCACCCGCAGTTCACACATCGCGTACTTGGCGTCCGCTCTGAGCCGCTTTCCAAAGAATCCCACCAATTCTGCAGTAGCAATCCCCCACAGCGTATACACAACATGGTGGCGCCTCCCCTTTTTCCTCATGGATGGCCGACATATGATTCTAGAACCCTCGGGTAAAGCTGGCTGGTCAAAACAGAACACTCAAGGAATTTAGCCGGATGTTGGGTGGTAGTCGGTTATGGGAGGCTGACACAAAGACGCCAGTCCATCGTCTTCTGGAGGGATACACTGCTGGATATTTGACAGGAGCCGCGTGTCTTATGTCGGTATACGTAGGCGGCGCGAGATTTCATGGCAACATTCGATTGGTTGCCACTGTGCTATTACTTACGCGTTCATAATCGACTTTTCAGCAAACTTCCCAAAAGAGGCGGAGATACGATCTGAATCCTCAACTCCATAACGAACCGCTTTCACTGAGGTGATAGGACAGGCAATCATGCGGCCCCCCTCACGTTCTTTAAATACTAACCCCATACCCGAGACACCCGAGATGGAACCAGCCCTGACGAGGATGTCGTCTTCGTCAGCTAACTCGAATTTGTTCACCGACATACTGCCCGGATGCACCTCGTGCCAATCGCCGTCATCTAATAGGACTCCAACGATGTTTTTTATCTGCACTGCAAGGCTCATGAATTGTTCTCCATGCTGTGAGAGCATCATGCGTAGCTGGGTCTGCCACCGCCGAGATGTGCATCTGATCGCGGCCGGTGTGATGACGCCCCTTCCAAGGATGCAAGATTGCGGAGGTGCTAAGTGGATTCCCCCTCAGACAGGAGGTCATCAACCTCATGTTCATGACAAGTTAAGTGTGCTTTTCCCCGCGCCTTAGGCCGCTGTAACGACACTCGTCCTAACACCATCACTCCAGAAGACGCCTTGCTGATTTTGACGTCAGGACCTATTTGCTTGGATACCTTCATGAAGTAGATCTCCAGGTGGACCTGATCCCGTGCTTGGCCACTTCTCACCTTGATCTTGCTCTACGACAGTCCCCTGCCTTACCCGGCTGCAGGATTCACCAATGTGGCTGTCGTGCTCTTTTCCCCATAGGTGATATTGTCCGTCACTGCCGCCACCGACAATTGATCGATCATGATCATTTTAATGGCATTGTTCTTCGCCATGTTGTCACAGACCCACACGCATTGCGCGCAGCCCTTGCACCGATCCACCGCCACATAGGCAGAACCGTACTTGAATCCTTCATCCTTTCCCATTTCCTCGCTATACAGAATGGTATTCGCTTCAGGGCAATACTGAGTGCACAGCTTGCAGCTCTTCGCCGCGCAAATTTCAACACTGATGTGGGCGACTAAATACATGCTACCGCTCCTTATTTTTGAACAAGATCACGCCGTAATCCTTTCGCCGTGTCCAACTCGTCCGTTGCCGCACTTATGGCACGCAACCCGAATCGCCGCGGCGGTCTTTTTCGTTCAGAGATCACCCGCACGTCACCGGTAAAGATACGTGCTCTTCTTCATGCTGAGGCGGCCCGTCATGCACATCGGCGAGACGACGTTGCATGGCGTCCTTGATGATTGTTGCGATTGAGGCATTTTCGATATGCCGATTGAGCAGCTTACTGAGTTCATCCATCGTGAGGGGAGGACTATTCAGCATTGTTTGGTCCATATCGATCTCCTTCATGGTGTATGCGCAGAAGTGTCCGGCGACCTCGAATACATTGTTCCATTAGCGTGCGTACGACTTTGTGAATGGGAGGGAGGGAATGAAGGCGTCGAATCGATCTGTCTTGGAATTTTCCTTCTCGCCCTATGCCGTTGACCCAGGCAATCGGGGACGACCTTTTGCCAGCAAAGGAGGCTTCTTGCGGTTAGCTTCTATTCCGGGATCTGTCGCCTCTCCACACAAAAGGCAGCGCCATCCTTGGGCGATACCATCACCCAACACATCTCCCATCCACATCGGCACCATCAGACCTTTGCAGCGCAAGCAATGCATCCTACCCCCTTAGAACCATTCTTCATTGTGCCCGCTAGGCGCCTGCCGCATAGGCAGACTCCTTTTGAATCACCGGAGTTACAGCACGAGCCTCAAACAGACCAGCGATCACGAGTGTGGAGGAAGAAGCTTTCCAACGTGCATCACGGTTCTGCACGAAATATGCTTGACTCTTTATTGTAGAGTAGAGAGGAAACGAGTGCTGAGCAAAATTGCTCACTTCCTCTTCGATTCTGGTGGAGCTGCAACATCCGCCAGCACCACGCGAGGGGTTGTCACATGACAGGACACTGACCATTTTCATCGCCGCTCATGAAGAGCCTCGCGATGAAGGCGTATGCCATCTAAAGCCGTTACCATTTCCCAGAGCAAGCAAGGTTACGTGGCAGTGGGCAGGACCGCTCGACGTGCGACATACACGGCTATTACCAGGGCAACAATGACCAAAACATTCCCTCCCAGGTCGAGAAGATATCGATTGAATATCTGATCGGTCACTTCTTCCATGTAGGAAATTTGCGCGCCGGTCGTAAGTATGCGTCTTGTTGAGGCAATAACGCAGATATAGAGAAACGGCTCCAAGGTGACAACTTTGGTTTTGAGGAAGTTGATGATGGTGCGAAATAATTCCAGCAAGATGATCACAAGGAGAAGATCATGCACTAAAGACAGCACCGCTGGAATTGTTCTGGTTCCCACCGTTAACACGAATGCGTACCAGGCATGAAGGAACACGATCATGCCAATCAGGAGGAAACTCAACCCCGTGGAGATGTACCCCCATCCGTCCAGCCTTTCCATCAGGCCGATAGTTGGTCCGCTCAGGGCACGATCGAAAATCGACCACCGCGTCACTGTTTCGGCATGTCCATCTTTCATCAATGTCGACATAGTTCCTTTGGGCAAGGGACGAGAAGGCGGTTCTGTACACCTATACTGAGCTCAACGCTGCGGTAAAACTGGTCAAAATTGCTCAGTTGTCATGGCTCATGACTCTGCGCCGGTGTGACGAAAACAAGTCCTTGGAACAACCCGGGGGCTTGCGATGCTGCGATGCGGTTGGGGAGTGGTGATGGAACTACGGCACGGGGCTCGTCTATAGACAGTTGCGTGGCAGGAAACCTCGCTTCTCAAGTAACGGGCGCTGGAGACTCGGACTCTCCCCTCGCACTAAACACTGGTGTGTTTTTCAATAACCTTATGTGGGGTGAACGATGATGGGTAACACTCTCTCGAGGTCTTCAACACATGCTTACAATGAACGGGTGTAGTGCGATCGAAACATCGTGTTGCGCCATCTCCTTTGATGACATCGCTTATTGCATTCAGCTTGGGCCTATCCGTGAATGCTAGTCATGCAGGACGACATTCAGCAGAGCACTATGAACATGCATGCCGCCGTTGTATTCAATGAAACCGAGCTTTCTGAATTTGTTCATAAAAAAGCTAATACGTGACCTCGTAGTGCCCACCATTTCCGCCAAGGTTTCCTGGCTAATTTTAGCGATGACAGGCTCAGGCTTACCTTCCTTTCCGAAATGAGCCAGCAGTAGTAGCACTCGTGCCAATCGTTTCTCGCTGGAGTTGAAGAGGTGATCCACCAAATCGGCCTCCATGCGTGCGTTTCGAGAGAGCAGATAGGCCATAAACAGCTCCGAAAAGGTGGGCTGTTCGTGGAGCACGCGAATCATAGACGCCTTGTCAATTCGGACAATGACGGAGGCATCCAGAGCAGTGGCAGCGGCCATACGCAGAGGCTGGCCTGCGAGACACCCTTCTCCAAAGAATCCCGTACGTTCCAAGATCCCCACAACTGCTTCCTTGCCTTTTGCAGAAACTACGGTGAGTTTGACACGACCTTCTTGAATGTAGAAGACGGCATCGGCAGCATCGCCTTGCGAGAAGAGGATATCCTTCTCTTTATACCTGAGAATGGTTTTGCCGACGCCCATCTTCGAAAGAAAGGTCTTCGGATTAAAGGTGGCAAGCCGTTTGTTAGTCATTATGATCCTGGCTAGCGCGTGGTTGGCCGTCGCGCAACAATCTGTTAAGGCGAACTTCCGTGATTGAGTTCGACGTGAAATTCCTTGCCGATCATGGTGCTCTGGTCTCTTGGCACAATGGCTCAATCAGGCCGGCTGACGGCATGTCCGTCAGGATAACGAGTGCCCCGTGCGATATCAAGATTGGACTTTTAGGTCAGCGAATCTACGAGTGTCATATGAAGGAACAGGCCTAGCACAGTCGTCGAATTGGATGGAGGGAGTCGCTCTATTAATGAACACCCCAACGAGACCTCATGCGAGTGACGAAACCCTAAGAAACCGTGTGGCTGAACGATCAGCCTTGCCAATCGAAATAAATGAGAGATTTGATGCACGTGAACACCATTGGTGCGATGCTGGCCTCAGATATGGTTCCAGTACGTGGGAGGCCAAGTACAACCATGGAACTCCGGGTCAATTGGGAGGATACCGGCGTGATCAAGCAAGTGTTGGATCCGGACAGGATACTGGTAGTTCACAATTTTCTGTCAGAAGCACAATGCACAGCACTGATTCGACGGAGCGAGGCGCTTGCCTACGAAGCAGGAACCGTCGCCGGTGTCGTGAACGAGAATATCCGAAACAATGAACGCGTCATCCTCGATGATGAGGCCCTCGCTTCCCAGTTGTTTCATCGCGCGGCACCCTTCCTTCCGGCTGTTCTTGAGCACCATCGTCTGGTTGGTTTTAATGAACGGTGGCGCTTCTATCGGTATCAACCGGGCCAGACCTTCAATCCGCATCGAGACGGCTCATAGCTGCGGATGAACACCCGGGAAGAGAGTAGGTTGACGTTTATGATCTATCTCAATGAGGGAATGGTTGGCGGAGAAACGAAGTTCTTCGTGGACATTGAGCATGCGTTCCAACAGCCTGCCTCTCCCTATCTCTCGGTTCAACCGAAGGCGGGCACCGCGCTTGTATTCTTACATTCTATCTGGCACGAGGGTGCAGTAGTGCAAAGCGGACAGAAGTACGTGCTCCGCACAGATGTGATGTATGGGTCTCCCTCCCCGTCTTCAGCCCCAGTCTAGGACGGTCTGCACTTTCTACTGAAAATATCGTTTTAGCAGCTCGGATTCCACGCTTAAGCGCTTCCGTTCCAACCCATGCCGTTGAGCACGCAGGTCTTCCAGAGCAGTAAGGAATTCCTGCTGTCGTCCTGTCCATTCCGCCCAAAGGTCACCCCGCTTTGATGACTGCGCCTGAGCTTGTTGAATCTGATGCACGGCATAAAGGAGACGCTCACGCTGCACGAGCCACTGTCGTTGATGAAGTTGCCATCCCGAGAGATCCAGTGCGCGCAATTCCTGAACGGCGGCATCCGGTACTGGAGGAAGATGCCCCAGCTCGGCGATGCGCTCGTCTAGTTCAGTCACATTTTCTTCCAAGTCGAGGATACCTCGGTGCAGCATATCCAGAACCGGGTCGGCCATATGTCCCTCTCCCTCCAGATTGGATACTCCGTGGCCGCAGCCCACCATGATCAACATTCCCACGCCCAGCACTCCTTGTAATCGTCGATTCATGGCTCGTGCTCTCCTTTACTGCACCGGTTCTCTCGACGTCCCTGTATATCGGATCGCCACACCCTTGAGCGTCGTGACGCGAACCGTATAGGGTACGGCCCCATACGGAGCATATCCCCAAGAGGGGCCCCAGGCTCCGTAGAAGGAGCCTCGCATGCTCGAATACCCCAGGGCGCCAGGCCCATAATAATACGGGGCATAATATCCCCAGGGACTATACATCGGCTGATAGTCTACTCGCTGTTCTGAACGGCTGTGAGGAGCCGAAAACACGACCGCGTCTGCCCCTAGCTGGGCCGCCTTTTTCAGAATATGTTTCTGGAGGGTATCGGCTCTGGACGAGGACGTTTCGCTTAGGTTGGCTATACGAATATGTTCTTGGGGCGGTGCTTCGCTGAGGATCGCCACCTCCCCGACAGACCGAGATGGAAAGGTTTCCGAGGTAAGCCGGAGGACAGTGACACTGGAGCACCCGCTGCATAGGCAGCTCAATAGCACACCGAGCCAAAATGATGAGAATTTATGATGTGTTCGCACGATCACCTATCCACAATTGCCGTCAACGCACGTGCGGTCGGATCATACAACGCACCGAAGGCAACCGGCTTTTAAGAGATGACGACAACTTAGGCTAATTCTTCCCGTATGCAATGTGAGCTGGGCAGAGCCCTTGTGGGCACCTAGAAACGCATACTCCATTCCTGATTAAGAGGCTTGAGTCCTTCAGGCAAACGACACAAAAAGAGGTAAGCGTAGGCGTGCACTTTCGCGGCGACGCTGGACCTGGACAGTGTCACACGCTGTGCTGGCGCTGTGTTCAAGTCTCTCCAGGTCATCCCAGCGGAAGCCTCTTGCCTTTTTATCTCAGGGTAGGAACCACAATTCTTACTATACGAGGTAGTTCTCTAGTACCGAAGAGTGCTTCTAGGTGATTAAATCACATGCACATATCGGTACTGTGACCCATGAGTGAGGAGGCATTATGAACAACCCATCCGTGACCTACATCGTAGTTACAGCGAGTCTGAGCGTTTTACTGTGGACGAGTGCGGCAAAGTCCGAGACGGCGCCCACCCACGCAACTCAGAGCGGAGGCACTCAAGGACTGCAAGAACAACTGTATGAGGAACGTATGAAAGACATGCAGGCGGCCCTTCCCGCTCAAGGCAACCAGAAATCTCAAATGAATGAGGGCGGCGCCGGTGGAAGCGAGGCATCAGGAACCAGCACTCCCGGCACCGGTGCGGGGTTGGGAAGTTCGAAGACTGGTGAGACGGAAGGTGTCAGGCATCAACAGGGTGACGCGCAACCAACTTCACCAAGAAAGTAGCCGAGGTAGGGTCCTATACTCGCGCTTCGTATTTTTTGAAATACGACCTTTTGAGGAAGCATTCAGCACCCGGCGCGATGCCTTAGAGGGGTTGTACCGATGGCCCCTGACAGAGAAGCATGAGTGAAAGCGGCGAATTAGGCGTGCCAGACGAAGGTTGCTGGGAACACGTGGCGGCAAGGGGGTACATACGATCCCCCTGCCCCACGCCTACATGAGACACAAAAGCTCGGTGCCAATGCTGAACCGGCGACGAGCAGTGTGATAGTGGCGAATTCAATCAGGTGGAGGGGAAAAGACGCCTACCTCTGGATCGGTCTGCGAGACGGTTGCTACACCTCTATGGATTTTGCGACGGTACGGGGGATTTCCAGGGCAAAACGGGTTCCTGTATCTTCTCGGCTCTCAACGCGGATATTGCCTTTGTGCGCCTCGACTACGCCTTTCACCACTGTGAGTCCCAAGCCCCATCCTGATTGTGTACCTTCTTCGGCACCCTTGGTTCTTTTAAAAATCTGAAATAACCCTGGAATTTCAGTTTCGGTAAGCGCTGGCCCCTGGTTGTGTACCGCAAGTTCAACAGAATCCAAGCTGCTTTTCAGCGAGACCTCGATGGGTGTTCCTGAAGCACCATACTTCACGGCATTATCGATGAGGTTTTCTACCGCCCGTTTCAGTCCATCGCTACCCCAATTCCCGTCAAGTGGTCCATTCGAGTCCAACACGATTCGATCCCCATGGACCATCGTCAACTCTTCAACTACCTCACGAATCAGGGCCTCTAAATCACAGTGGATGAATTGCAGGTGGAGTCGTTCCCCCGCACGCACCCGGCTCACATCCAGCAAGTCGTGAATCATGGCGTCCAACCGGTTCAGGCTCACGAGGATATTTTTTATAGGTTTTTTATGAGGGTCAGTGAGACTCGCACCCTTCGAAATGAGGTTGGCGTTTGTCCTCGCCACCCAGATCGGCGTCTTGAGGTCGTGAGTGAGGGTATGAATGAATGTCTGCTGCATGTCTGTATGTAATTCTGTGAATTTGACGACCGCGTCGTTCACGGCCTCTTCAATGGAATCCAACACGATATCTCGTGGAGCTTGCGCTAACGGGCCATCTGCCTCAAGCACCTGGAACAGGACTTCCCGCAGAATGTGATACTCAACGATGACCTCATGGAGCGTATAACTCCTGTTGGTCGCTCGGTCTGCTCCGTGCAATTTACCGATGCGCGTCGATTCTTCGTCATGGAGTGACACCGACCTCCGATCCATCCGGCGATTTGTCGCCAGCGCATCGCTGAGATGATCGAGGTAGAGGGGCAATGAGTTGCGCAGGGCGAGAGAGCCAGAGGACCGAGCTGACGTGACTTCTTCAAGGCACCGTCGCTCCCACTCACACAATATCTGTTCCTGCTTAGCTCTAATGCAATCGGCTTCGATACCGAACATAGTCAAAACGTCCATTCTGAAGCTTCATTGTGATGTGCCGGCACTCCCTGCTATTGACGCCATCTTAGCATACGGGACTAGTCCACCTTGCACTGAGATTGGCGGGGTTCGGTCAGCGTCGCTTATGATGATGTGCAGAAGTTGTTCAGCGAAAAAGAGAGCACTGAAATAGATCGCCTTGGCCATTTCTGGCCGCAAAACCAGAAGTGTCTTTGCGACGGTTCAATCGCGTGGGCGAACGGAATCTCGAATGCCCGCTAGATCATTCGCGGCCTACTTCGAAAACCAGAAGGTTACATGGCAGAATTGAGAGGCGCGTCGCGAACCGCGCCTCTGGCGTTTATTGATGTTGCTCCTTACGGTGCCTCTCGCGGCATAGCGTTCTGCGGCGTTGCGCCGCTTAACCGTGAGTGTCCCACGAAGCATTTATCGCCGCGAGGGATGCTGAGAGGCGCCTTCTCCCGTCCTTGAGTCTAGATAGATGCGAAACCCCTCTCATTTCTGCTCTATACCGGGGCTATGCCCAGGTCACTACAAGCGAAGCCGCGGCTATACTCACCGAGTGGTGAGCAAACGGCAATGTCATGTAGTTGTGATCCGATGCCCCCCGTCTCCGCATTTCACCGACAGCCACATCTCGGACCCTTTACTTCTCTGAGTTTTGCAGAAAGACCGTCCAATCGCCCAGGCCACTGATCGACGTGGAGAGCATCCTGTTCGGTTGCTCAATCAACCGTCCACAGACGGAAATCCCACGGACGATACCCTTCGAGCACCATCTCGAGAGATTTGAGGAATAAACCGATGCCATCAAACTTCAGAGACTCGATACGTCCCGACAGTGGCGACCTCCTCCGACGCGACCGGTGTCTTTGGAACCCTCTGACGATCGATCCAGTGGCAAGCCAATTCTCGAGTTACGCGGCCTTCCAGGACACGGCGGTCATCAGGCCACTGGTCCCCGGCGTATCGGTCGACGCCGACCTCACCAGTGCACACAATCAACTGAGACAACAAATGTTTGGCGAGTACTATCCATGCGCTGGCGCGATTTCGGTGTTCGCCCAAAAGAGTTATCGTTTTGGATTATTCCCAGAACTCGCCGGCGACAGTGCCGTCCGAGCCGTCTGTCACGATCTCTATGAGTTTTGCCACGAATTTCCGATCATGGATGACCAGCTCACAACCTTTATCGCGATGTTCCGCGGACCTCAAATCGAATCAGAACAGCATTTTGAAGATCTGCTTTGGAGGCAGCTTCAGGCCATGCACGTCATTGATTCCGATTTCTTTGCCTGGGACAAGAGCGTCGACTCCGACCCCCAGAACAATAACTTTTCGTTCAGCATCGGCGGTCGGGCAATGTTCGTCATCGGCATGCACCCCAAGGCCTCACGGGTCGCTCGAACCTTCTTATATCCGACCATGGTGTTCAATCTACATGCTCAGTTTGAGCGCTTGCGCGCCCGTGGGAAGTTTGAGACGATGCAACAGCTCATTCGGGCACGCGAGATGGCGTTCCAGGGCTCAATCAACCCGATGCTGAAAAACTTTGGCAAGGGCGCCGAAGCGAATCAGTATTCCGGCCAGGCCGTTTCAGACAATTGGCCATGCCCCTTCCATGCAGACAAAAAGGACAAACCATGACCACTCATCAGTGGACCCGTATTGCCCCCCAGAGTGGCTGCTCATTCATTATCAAGCGGGGGCAAGTGCTGCGCGTGGTCGATCCACTGGGCGAGCAGGTCTCTGACCTATTCGCCTTCGACGAGCATGATCACCATTGCCGATTGTCGTCAGGTCGTTCGCTCGACTATGCGAGTCGGATCTACCTGACGACGAACGACATCCTTTACGCCAACAATAGCAAGCCGATGTTCACCATCGTCGAAGACAGCGTCGGGTTGCATGACTTTCTGCTGACACCGTGCAGTCAAGAGATGTTTCAGATTCTTTACAATCATGTGGGTTTCCATCCGAGCTGTTTCGACAACCTGGTTAATTCGCTAAAGGAGTACGGTATCTCCGGGCATCAGATCTCGACCACATTCAACATCTTCATGAACGTCACGGTCGACACGCAGGGGAAAATGACGGTGGGCGTGCCCATGTCAAAGCCGGGGGACCACATCGATCTGCGGGCCGAGATGGACATGGTGTGTGGCCTGACAGCTTGTTCCGCGGAAGGTTCAAACAACGGGCGCTTCAAACCGATCGACTTCTCCATCGTTGATTGACGTTTCGCTGACGCTAGATTTCTCGGCAAAGAGGGGGACGAATAAATCGATGCATCTGGCTGCCGTCGCCTGGCTTCGGGAAGTGGTCACCTTCGCCGTTAATACCGGTATGCGTCGGGGAGAAATTCTTGCCCTCACATGGGCAGGGGTGGACTTCACGCGACGAACCGTGACCGTCTTTACATCCAAGATCGGGGAACGACGGACGATTCCGGTCAACCAAACCGTACTGGAACTGCTCTCTCAGAAATACGAGCAGGCCGTGGTCTACGGGGAATTGAAACCCGGGTTGTGTTCTGCAGCGAAGTCGGTTCCGAGTTGGATGGCAGCAACCTCAGACGAGGATTTACGGCAGCGCTGAAAGCCGCACAGATTGAGGATCTTCATTTCCACGATCTGCGCCATTCCTTTCCTACGCGGCTGGTCCAAGCTGGGGTGGACCTGTACAAAGTCCAACGCCTCCTCGGACACAAATCTCCGAGCATGACCCAACGGTATGCGCATCACTATCCGGAAAGTCTGCGGGATGGGGTGGAGATTTTGGACCGGGGAAAGACCGTTAGCACAAATTTAGCACAACGACCATTTGCGCCAACGGTAGCAATGTAGGTGCTTGATAAATGGAGCCGGCGAGTGGAATCGAACCACCGACCTGCGGTTTACGAAACCGCTGCTCTGCCAACTGAGCTACGCCGGCCAGGCGAGGTGAGGCGCAATATTACTCAGACGGTGAAACACCTGTCAATGAGTGGGAGACGTTGATGCCGTCGCGCCCTTTAAAAATTGCGGATGGGTTTTCAGCTCTTCGAACATGATCTGTGCTTTCACCTCTTCTCCTTCGGGAGTCAGGTGGCAATTGTCTTGAAACCAGTCGTCTTGAAATCGATCCTGCGCTGGGATGACAAAAGGAACGTTGTGCCGGCGCCTGACTTTCGCCAGAACCTCGTAATTCTTCTCTAGCCCCACTATCAACGCATCTTCATACCCTTTGAATGCCCCCGCATTCTTGCTGAGATATTGTCTCCGCGCTTGCAGGAACCCAAAGAGAACCACATCCGATCCTGAACTCTTACTCAGCGTGATCAGCGAATCCAGGTTTCGCTCGAACCCTATCGGAGCCTGTTGCCGGACCCGTTCCAGAGCGACCGCCGGGTCCACTTCCCAAAACGGTTGCGTCACCACCACCGATCCGACCGGCTCAAGCCATCGCGCGTAGAGATATCTGACCATATTGCTGTTCGCGAGCATGCGCTTTTCTCCCGGTCTCGGATTGCTCCCGCTTCCGGCGCTTCTGAAGTGCGTATACTCAGGATTGTAGTGGTCAAAAAATAACGGCAGGACATCGTTTCCGCCTCCGTGATAAATCACGATGTCCGGCTGCAGAAACCGATGGCGAAATACATACCCGGCTAAGGCCTCCGCGCTCGTGCCGTAATTGATTCCGGCATTGATGACCTGGACGTGTTTGCTCGAAATCGCCTGGAGTTTGGTTTCGAGGCGGGCAACCCACGTGTCGGCGGGATTCTTGACGTACGGCCACATGAACGTGGTGGACCCGCCCAAGACCACAATACGGATCGTGTCGGCCGGTTTCTCCACCGTAAATTCTTTGTTTCGATACCCGAGTGAATTCGTTTGTTGATACCCGTCTACGGTCATATTGGGCGTATGCACATACAGCAGGTATGGATGGGGCGCGATCGACGCTTTCTCCGCCTCCTTCACTCCTGAACGAATTTCTGTCGTCCGGCCCAAATACAGATCGACCGTCCGCTTTCCGTTGGCCAGTCCGGCGCGCTCATAGAGATATCCCGTTGCCAGCTCTAACAGCACAACACACAGGCCGAGGCTCACAAGAAGGAGCACCGTGGGGGCAAGGTGATTGGTAAGGCTTCGTTTTCGCATCGTTTGTCGTGAGCGCAATCAACGAGCAGAACAAGACGCGACGGCCCGTGAAAAGGCCTGTCCAGCAGCATCTTCCGGCATCGGCACCAGTGACGAGCTGTCAGGGCAACTTACTGAGACGAAGCTGTCTGAGCGGAGAGGGTCCGCCCGCTTCCGGGAGGCATAGGGGCTGCTGCGTGTTCCCTGACGTCGACCGACCGATGGCTGTCACCTGCCTCTGCACATAGGCGCAGAGTTCACCGGTGAGCACCGAGCCGTTCTTATCGAGATCGGCGGCGCCGCGCAGGCCCTTGAGCAAAAAATACGTGAAGAGGCCATGTTGGCCCGGTTGATAGGCTTGGGCTTCCTGCAGGGTGGAATTCCCCACTATCAGCATCACTCGCTCCTGCTCGCCGTCGGATTCCTGCGAGATCCATCGGGGCGCGGCCACGCGAGCGGGATCGAAACCGGACGATGGTTCCAGGGACAGGTCCAGCATCACGACGGCCTGTTTGACCGACGCACCCGCCAGCGCCCGCTGCAGCCTGGCCAGGGAATAGGCACGGGTCGATCCGGATGCGGTTGCATCATAGGGCAGCAGAGAGACGGCACCGGTCTCATGATCCACGATCGCTCGGCCGGCGACATAAATGTAGGCCGTTGTTTGGGCTCCCACCTGCTTAGGTAGCCACTGTTCAAACGCTTCGATCCAGTCGTCCTTCAGCCCCTTGGCATCCAGCACGACCTTGACCTTTTGCGGAGGAATCCCCATCACGGACGTGAAGTACCCGCTCATGACTTCGGCATCGTGCGCGGCCAGTTTCATTGTCGGCATGGCCTGATCCCGAAACGCACCGACTCCGATCGCAATGGCCACCGCCTGCGGCTGTAGCGGTTTGCCTTTCTTACCAGGAAGTTGGTCGACATCCACCGACACGACTTCGGTCGCATCGGATGCATCCGGCTTGATTGCGATGAAAAATTTCTTCGGCGACGGAAGCGCGACGTTCGATGCGGCCTGCAAGGCGCAGATCAACTCCGCCTGTTCTGCGTCCGACACCTTGCCGACGGTCCCCTCTACCGTCACTCGTCGAATTTCGCCCGGCTGAAGCAGGCCTACGAAGACAGGGGTCTTCACAGATGCGACAATCGCAGGATGCCCGTTGAGATCCACCGCGACGGCATCGGCCGCTGTCGTTCCCTCGTTTTTGACCTCAAACTCCACGCTGAAGCGTTCACTTTGCTCCAGGACATGGTTTTGATTCTGGTCTCGCAGAATGGTGCGAAATGACAGTTGCGTCTTCCCGGTCGGCACGGCAGGTGCTGACGTGGAACCTTCCGTCCCGGCGGCCACGACCGGCGCTGGAACGATCGGCGCATTCGGCAAGGCCGCAGAAGACGGTGCGACCTGCCCTGACACCCCTCCCTGAACCATCGCTCCGCGCTGGGTTTTTCTGAACTGGGATTGCTCGCGGATTTTAGTAGCGGTGCCGAGTTGTTGAGCGACGCCTTCCACGACGGTGGCAATGACTTCTTTAGCCACTTTATCGAGTCCGCTGATGTCGCACGTCTCCGCCCGTGCATCCACCTCGCCCGTGGTCGCGCTTTGTAACTTCTTGCTGTGCAGCACGGTACCTTGCAGATCGGTGTACGCCACATCGAGGCCCAGCGTCACGGTGGCGGGATACGATTTATTGGCTTTACGGACGACGAACATGTCTACCCGTCGAGGTCCCAACGCTACATCCACCACGCCATCGATTGCCTCACTCGACGGGCCGGCCTGCATCACGACCCGCTCGAACACCTGTTCCATTCGCTTCTTGAGTTCGGCCGCTAACGGATCATGGATGGGTAAGGCTACCGTTTGCCCGCAGGCATCGTGATAGTCCACGGCTGCAGCGCCGATGCTCGGGTCCAGCCGCAGAAAGACGGTCAATGGAAGATTGTAATTCGTCAGAACGTGACGCGGGCTGAAATACTGGCATCCGGACGAGACAAGTACTGCCACCATGAGCGCCGCAAGAGCACACCGGGAAGTTTGCCGACTGCGACACCTGATCCAACTGCCTATCAATCGCTGCACAATAGTTTTGTTATACCCAATCTCGCAAAGACATGACAACCGCCGGCGGAACGCGTTGACAGGCTCCGTGTGCTCCGTTATGGTCCAGCGCGTGATATCTGCCCCCGATTCAACCGGCCGCAGCTCGCCCCCATGGACATGGCGCGCCGTCGCTGACCTGATTCGCCTGGACAACCAATCAGGCACCTGGCTGTTGTTGCTGCCAAGCCTCTGGGCCTTGGTCTTGGCCAATCAGGGTCGCCCGCCGATAAAGTTGATCGTCCTCTTCATCCTGGGTGCCTTTGTGATGCGGAGCCTCGGCGTGGTGTTCAACGACCTTGCCGACCGCAATTTTGACAAACACGTCGTGCGTACAAGCAACCGTCCGTTAGCGGCCGGCCGGCTGGCTCCCCGGCAAGCCCTCCTCGTGGCACTCGGCCTCGCGATTTTCGCGGCAGGCCTCGTGTCCACCCTCAACTGGTTCACCGTTCTCCTCAGCCCCATCGCGTTGTTCTTGGCGGCCGTGTATCCGTTCTGCAAACGATGGATTCACATCCCGCAAGCGGTGCTGGGGATCGCGTTCGGATGGGGAGCAATCATGGCCTGGGCGGCCTCACGCGGAACGATCGCTCCGGCGGCATGGTGGCTCTTTGCCGCCACGACCTGCTGGGCTGTGGCCTACGATACAATTTACGCGCTGCAGGACCGCGAGGACGATCTCCGCATCGGAGTGAAGTCGTCTGCACTCCTCTTTGGGACAGCCGTCCCTGTGGCGGTCGGACTGTTCCTACTAGGGATGCTGGTCTGTCTGATAATTGTGGGACAGTTGTCCGGTCTCGGGATGGGATATTATGCAGCCCTGACGCTGCCTGCGGGGATCTTTCTCTGGCAGGCGCGGCGTCTACGGTTTCCCGTGACGCCGCCACAAGCCTTCACCATGTTTCAGCAGCACGTCCTGGCCGGAGTCGTGATTCTCATCACGCTGTGGATCAGCACGTGGAACGAGGTACCCTAGCCTATTCCTCTCCAACTTTGCCGAGAGGCTTGTCGGGTTTCGGGGCACGGAGCGTTTTCAGATAGAGTGCCACGGCTTTTGCGTCAGCATCGTTCAGCCCCAAACTGGGCATGCGCGTGTCTGGCTTCATCGCTTGCGGGTTGCGCAACCAACGATAAACCCAGGTGGGGTTCAACCGATAGCCAGCCCGATCCAGCGCAGGGCCGACCTTTCCACCTTCTTCACCGATTTTGTGGCACCCATTGCAGCCGTACTTGTTCACATAGATCTGCTTACCGACTTCCACCAGTTTCGCGGCGGCATCCGGCTTCATATTCAGATCAGGACGCGCGATGTTCACGCCCTTGCCTGGCCGGGTCGTAAAATTCGCCAGTGCGGCTGTAGCCTGGTCGAGTTCCTTTTTGGCCTGGCCCATCGCCTGCATTTCTTTGGCATAGGCGTTATCGTCGACTTCAACACCCTTTTTGTCGGCTTCGTCGCTGGCCTTTTTTTCCGCTTCCTGCTCCAACCGCTCGGCCTCTTTGTACTTCTGCTCTGCTGACTGGCTGGCGTCTTGGAGTTCTTTCTTCCGACCTTCGACGTTAAATTCCAATTTCTTGCCGTGCAACGAGCGCACGTATCCGACGATGCCCCAGATTTCTTCCTCTGACAACGTGTACTTGAAGGTCGGCATGGTCGGCACGGCAAACTCATCGTCACCGATCTTGTCGCCATTCGGGCTCGTATCCTTCATGTCACGCGAGATCGTGGCGAAGATATCTTCGTCTTTGAATGTGCCCATTTCAGATTTATTGGATAAATCTTTCGGTTTCGGGTCGGTCATGGAGGACCAATTGAAACCTTCATTCTGCTTTCCGGTTTCGCCGTGGCAATGCATGCAATAGTGCGCGTAGAGCTTCTTGCCCTTCGCGGATTGCTCATTCTGAAACATCGAACACCCCCCGGCTCCGATGAGGCCCGAGAGTCCAACGACGACTGAGACCGCTCCAATTACGCGTATTCTTCGCCACGCCCTCATGCTCACGACCCTTTCTTTAAACGTCTCACGAGGACCATCTCAAAGCCCACTGCCAAGGCCACCGCGAGTAATGCATACATGTACGGCGAATAGTCCGGAGGCGCATCTGCCCGGAAATACCACCATGAGGAAATGGCCTTTTCAGACCCCTTTTCCTTGGGCTGGCCGGTGTCCATCTTCTTCCCGTCCCAGATGGCAAAGGCGATACTGGCAAATTCTCCCGGCTTGAATTGGGTATCTTCCGCGACGTGCTCCGTGTTTAATGGCCGTGAGAAGACCACCTTCCACGCTCCACCCTGGTAGACACCTTTCGCCTTAACATCTTGATGGCTATGTGGCTTGAGCGTGCCGAAGCCCTTCGCGCCCAGGTCCGCCCCCTTGCCGTCTTTATTTTTCCAGTACCAAATATTGACGGGACCACCCTCCACCTGCGCCATCGGCTGCCCGTGAGCAAAATGGGCCTTGGTATCGCCGACCATAAACTCCAACGCGGCAGCATCCTCGGGATCTTCTGATGGGTCCGAATATTCCAACAAGATAGCAACCGTGGTGCCATCGTGCAGGCCGCGAACCTTGACACTTTTCGCGGTCACATCCGTGATGCGAACCGGCCAATGGACCTGAGGAGACATGGGGAATTCGGACACGGAGGCAGTAGCCCATGCCGCTGCCGTGGGATCATCCACCGGAAGAGAGCCTTTCACCAGTCCCGCGCGTACCGCCACACTTTGCTGACTATAGGCCGGCTCTGCTCCGGCAGCCACGCACAGCCCCAGAAGGCCGACGGCTCCAACCCACCATCTCTTTCCTACGCTCCTCACTCGTGCCATACGCTCCCCTTAGTTGCTCAGCAATCTCTGATCGGAGGAATTACTCGGACTCATCCCACGTTCGTGGTTTCTGTCCGGCCCCGTCATATTCGCCCATAATAACTTTCCAGATGTCCTCATCGGACATTTCCATTTC
Source organism: Nitrospira sp. (assembly GCA_024998595.1). Classification (GTDB taxonomy): domain Bacteria; phylum Nitrospirota; class Nitrospiria; order Nitrospirales; family Nitrospiraceae; genus Nitrospira_A. The sequence continues at coordinate 705,061 of JACOEK010000001.1, read as the reverse complement.
CCATCTCGGCATAGCTGTCTTCCAGGGCATCCCCTCGACAGGAAGGCCGACGCCTCCCTTCTTGATTCGCCAGAAGAGATAGCTTTCCTGCAGCATGGCGATCGTCGTCGGATCTTTAAAGTTAGCCGGAGGAGGTGTGAATCCCGCCGCAGCGAAACCCTTTCCATCGAAGTTGCCGTGGCATGGCGAGCAACGCGAGGCATAGAGCCCCTTGCCATAATTGATATTCTCCAGCGTCTTTGGAACGGGATTGGAAAGACCGGTATACTCGCCGGGAGGAGCGGGATGAATCGTGCGATTTTCACCCGGTGGTGCATCACTGGAGGCCGTGCTCCCGTAGGTCTGCCATCCGACCAATAAGGGGAACAAGGCCAACACGAGATACCGTGCTCCACTGAGGGCCCCGCCACCTTCTCCAGTGAGAAAGCGCAGGATCGGTCCAAAAAATGCGTCTTTTGATGCCCCGCTGAGCGTGGCAAAAATGACGATCCCGGCCGTCGTCAGCATCAGGTACAGGAAGATCAAGCTTGAGGGCAACGGCGCGGAATGCGGGAGATTCGGGACAATAAACTTTAAAAACAGATAAATACAGACCGTCAGAATAATCGGTCTAACGAGTACGCCTCCCATAACTTCCCTCCTCTACTTCACCGACGACTATCGAGCTTGTGCCACAGCGAGCGTTCCGGCATCAGCGGCCTTAACCGGAGACGGGGTCGTTTTGGGCAAATCCAACTCAGCCGGACTGACACTGATTGGTTCACCGCTCATCTGCTGTAAGAATGCAATGACCGACAGAATTTCATTCTTCGACAGACCGATAGGGTTCTTATTGATATACGGCATCCGAGCTGGGTACTCCTTCGGAATTCCCTCATGCCGGTAGTCGAGATACAGATACGCCTGCGGTTCCGTTAAACTTTCAAAGATGAACTCTCGCGACAGTTTGGCGCCGATGCCCTTCAGGTCCGGGCAGCGAGCGGACTCGCTGGGCCCGATTGAATGGCACAGAGCACATTGGCCTTTGCTGAAGAATATTTTTTGCCCGATTGTCGCCATGTCTGTCGGCGTTTTGATGTCGGCAATATTGATGCTTTCCTCAGCCGGCGGCAGCGAAGCCATCTGAGGAACGGCCAATGCCACCAGCGAAAACAGACCGAGCACAATCGCCACAAAGCCGATGACCCGGAGAAATTGACCCTTGATGAACAGCAGAATCACTGTTCCAAGGCCGACCACACACAGACCGATTAGCTGTAGCTTGACAACTTCACTCATAAGTCCTCAACAAAGGATAATGATCACGACCCGCCCCTGTTTACCAGAAGAAGATCATCTTCCCGATCAGACCGGACGGTTTCCCTCGGATGCCTCGCCCGCAGGACCATCCAATGCCTGCGAACCGCCTGCCATGGCAGGAATATGACCGGGCTCCGGAGCCCCTTTGGCGCTCGCAGCAGCCTTGGCCTTGTCACCCATGGTGGCAACCCAGAAAATAAAGGCCACCAACATACAAAACAAGAACGTATTCAGCGCCATAAGTGCGGCTGCATAACCAAGCGCAGGAGAAAACGCGTATTGGGAGGAATCTCGCATGACGCCGTAGATGTGCCAGTGGACGCGGGATGAAGAACGAGCGTAACCCATGAGGGTCATGAGCAGGATGACCATGACCGCGTTCAATACCAGCGCATAGCCGGCGCGCGGCGGCATTCTTCCCCACACCATTTCCGTGGTGGTCTTGGCGCTTTTGAGAAGGAGCGCCGTGAGGGGTGTAATCGTCAGCATCACAAAGATGACGATACCCACCTGGGATGTAGAGAAGTAATTGATCCGGATAATGGCTGGAACGAAGTAGCCCCAGACACCGAGCACGATGACGGCAATGGCTGCCAACCCGAGCACACCGCCCATCAGAGCCTTGGCAGCCTTGGCCCATCCGGCGGTATCTTGCTTACCGGCACGCCAATACATGATGAAGCTCATGAATGTGACGAGCACCATAAGATTGGAGACCGTCATCTTGGCCGACATAACGCCGAACACGCCCAACAAGGGATGGTGCGTGCCGCCCATCTTTTGGGCCTCTTCCAAGCTGGCAACAAGGGAGTGCGGCGTCATCCACACCCCGAGACAAAGCAGAAGAATGATCAACATCGCCATAATCGGCTTGCGATACTGAGTTTCCGACCCTGGAATACGATGGGTGATACCGAGCCAGAAGTAATAGTTCGATCCTAGGAACAGTACACCGATTAGCATGGCCTGGAGAATGAACAACCAGGACAGGAATCCTCCCATGAGCGTGATGCCCATCTGCTGGTTGTACTGGTAAATTTCTCGCATCAGCCAATAGCCGGCGAAGGGGAGCGGCAAGAGACCGAACACCCCGATGAAATTCCCGACGTAGCCCATCCAGTCATAGTGATAACGCTCTTCGGTGCTCTTTGCTGAAAGGTACCGGATACCGGCGTAGGCTCCACAAATGTATCCGCCGAGCACAACGTTGGCGATCAGGCGGTGAATATTCACCGGCCACCAGGTGGGGTTCCACGTAGCAGCCCAGGCTCGAGCGAAATCACTACCTTCAGAAATGACGACGGGACTCGATTGGAAGGTCGCCCAGGAGTTCGGAACGATCATAATGAAAAACGCGAACACGTTTAGCAGGAAACCCAGGAAAATATGGAACTTCTTTCCACTTCCTTCTGCCATCGCGTCCCAACCATACCAATAGAGATAGAGGGTCGCGGTCTCTACGAGAAAGAGTCCACAGTACACAAGGAAGGAGGGGAAAAAGATATCGGTCAGGTAGGCCATCAGCTTCGGATAAAAACCGATGAGGAGGAACAGAAGAATTCCACCGAAAAGTGCCGTCGTCGCATAGGACGAAGTCAGGAGCTTGGTGAATTCCTTCGCCAGCTTGTCATAACGCTTGTCCCCGGATTTCCAACCGACGATTTCGCACAACCAGGCGAAAATCGGCACACCGAGCACAAACCCTGCGAGCAGGAGATGGAGTTGGGCGATGATCCATACCAGGTTGCGACTTCCGATATAGGGAAGGTCCCGGTAAGCGGTCGGCGCCTGGGCAGCTGCGTCCTGAGCGAGAGCCGTGTCGGGTAAGCCGATCCATCCCAGCAAGGCGGCACATCCCGCCGCTAGGGCCACGCGGCCCGCAATCTGGCGACCGTGATTTGTGATATTCAGCCCTTGGTCCATCATTGTTCCCACCTCGTCGTTCGCCATGATGTCATTTGCTTCCCGCCGGTTTCCCGGCCGTTACTTGCGAAGCCTTGCCGTCGCCCTTGGCGGAGCTCTCCTTGACACCGGCTTTTTCCTTACCGCCCTTCTGCTTGTCCTTCTCGTCTTCAGCCGTCTTCTGTTCCAGCGCGGCAATCTTCAGCTCCGCGTCCTTCAGCACCTTCTCCCCTTTAGAGAGGGACTTCTGGGGGTCGAATGGCGGAACCGGAGCCACATTTGCCGGTTTGCAGCACTCGTGGGGATGCGGGGTCGACACGGGGAGCACCATCCAGAACAACACGCTCAGCACCGCGCCAGCAGCCGTGAAAGCCGTGAGCATCAGACTCTGGTCGGCCGGCACGCGAATCATGTCCCACCGCGAGATCAGCCCCTGATAACTATCGTCCGAAACCTGTGCGCCCGTTGCCTTCCCTTCGACCAACTTGCCAAGGATGGACAGTCCGATATAGGTCAGGGCTATTAGCACCAATAGGGAGACACTTCCCCAGGCGGTAAACTCCAGGCCGATACGTTCGGCGACCGGAAGGCTCTTCAACATATCCATGTCGAGAATGGACTTCACGATCGAACGAGCCAGGTCGGTAGCACCGCCCTCAATCACCCACAGCAGGGGCAAGTACAGGGCCCCGGCAATCGCAAACCGAACCCACAAGGCAATGCCGAGTGAATCAGGTGGTTCGAGCCGCAGGCGCTCCAAAAATACGGTCCGTGCGACCAACCCCAAGGCCCAGATATCGACTGGAATCGACACCAGAAAAAGCAAGGGAAGTCCGACGCCTTCACCGAAGTGAAATCCGACCCCCAAAGAAATGACGAAAAACGCAAACACGCTGACCGGACTCATGAGCAGCATCAGGAAGGTAATCCCGAGCTTGGTCTCCAGATGGATCGTGCCCATGGCCATAAACAACACAGCGAATGCCATCTTGATCGGCAAGGCGGTCCAACAGGCAGGCCAAAGAATGCTCAGCCCTAATTTGAATGACGACATCGTCTCTCGACCAGTCATGTGCCCAAGACCCTCCGCCTATTCCAAAAATTCGCGGTTGATAATTGCCGCCACGGTGAAAATGAGGATGCTCGCCATGACCACAATCCAGCTGATTAATGCAATCGGCCGTTTAAAGATATTGCGTTCCGGGTCACGGTCGATGAAGGGCAATGCCGCCAGCAAGGCCATGAACGCTCCGGGCAACGCAATCGCGCCGAGGAACTGTCCGAATTCGCCCGCAAATACTTTCAGTCGCAACAACTGAAACAGGAACAGGAAATACCATTCCGGTTCAGGGTGGTAATCGCCGGGATCCGGAGTCGCCTCCTCAAGAAGCACGATCGGCTCCCAGAAGGCCAAGCTGCAAATACAGAGGAACACCGCGACCATGCCGACAATGTCCTTCCAGATTTGGCGTGGAAAGAAATAATCGGTCTTGGCCTTGATCTCTTCGACGCTACCGCGGAATGGACCGGCAGGACCGGCCTTCCTGAACAAGAAGAGGTGCAAACCGGCCAATCCCATGAGTGCGGCCGGCAGGACCATGACGTGAATGACGAAGAAGCGGCTCAACGTCATCTGACCCGGCGTGGCGCCGCCCTTCAGGAACCTGGCCATGAAGTCGCCCAGTAGCGGCGTCTTGTCCATGATTTCGACGCCGACGGTCGTGGCCCAATAGGCACGCTGGTCCCAGGGAAGCAGATATCCGGTGAAGCCGAATCCCATGACGATGCCGAATAAGGCTAGCCCGACCAACCAGATGAGTTCGCGAGGTTTCTTGTAAGCACCCCAGAGAAAGACCTGAGACATGTGGGCAAAGACGCAGACAACCATCGCCGTCGAGCCCCAGAAATGGTAACTCAACAAGAACCAGCCGTAATCCACCGTATGGATGATGTACTGCGTGCTGGCATAGGCGTGGTCGGCGGTCGGTACGTAATAGAACATCAACAGGATGCCGGTTACCGCCTGCATGATGAAGATAAAGAGCAGCACCGAGCCAAAAACATAGGCCCAACGCGACCCTCCAGGGACCGGCTCGTTGAGCATTTTGGCTTGCAAAGTCTTCAGGCCGACTCGTTCGTCGACAAAGTCAAAGACTTTTTCAATCGCTGATGGCTGCGTGGTCGTCGGCTGCGTAGTCGTATCCATTAGACAATCCGAACCTGGGCCTTGGTGCCCGCTTTGAATTCCATATCGATAATGGTGATTTCACCCGTTGCCGTAACCTTGATCGGGAGGGGGTCCAACGGTCGCGGAGCCGGTCCATCCAGGACCTTGCCCGCGGCGTCGTAAATGCTCAGGTGGCAGGGGCACAAAAAGACCTGACCGAGCGTTTTGTGCGTCCGCCATTTGAACCCACATCCCAGGTGCGGGCACTTGCCTGAATAGGCAATAAACGGGACGTCCTTTTTGTTGGTCCAGATATGTTTTCCAGCCGAGTCCCGGAATTCCATATCCTTCCCTTGATAGATCGTCTCGAGCACCTTGGGAGTCGCTTTCAGAACCCAGACGTTCTTATCGATCTCCTGCTCCGGCATGTAGGCTTCTTTGATCTTGCGCTTGTATTTGAACTGAACGCCGACATCGTCCTGCTTGATCTTGCCGGAGTTACCGATCTTGAGCCATTCATTGTCAAAGGGCGAATACATCGGCTTCATCAGATAGCGCAGCACCGGAAACGCAAGCGGGAAACCGATCAGAAAGCCGATAGCATGGGTAAAGTTGGCGAAAAACGTTCTGCGCTTCACGCTCCGTTCAAGTTCAGGGAACGGCACCAAGACTTCTCCCGGCGTGACATGGATCCGTTCTTCGAGGTGCGCGATTTCGACTTCGTGAGTCGTGACGTATTCGTCGCGCTTGAAGGCAGGCAATGCGGCAAACTCAGCTGAGCTGCCACGAAGCGTCACCAGTTCGTCACTGACGCTCTGGACTTGCCCCATAGGAACCTGGCGTTCAACCAAATCGGCGTAGCCACCACCCACGACGATATGGCTGATCTCGTGGGAGAGCGGGTCCATAATGACCCGTCGCACTTCCCCGACTTCACCGTCCGTACATCGAACTTTTGATTTGAGTTTCGGCTGCATCATACTCACTTCATCTTGATCGGCTTCGGAGTATTCACCGAAGCGTTCTTGTATCCCGCCAACCAGACCGCCAACGCATCCACATCCTTGGGCTCCATCAGGTCCTTATACTTGTCAGGCATCTTGCCCTTCTCGTATTCCTGCTCGAACCCTTCCGCCTTGTAACTCTTCGGATCGAGAATCTTTCTGGCGATTTCTGCGGCCGACAGAAGGTTTCCGATGTTATCCAATTCAGGACCGCGCTTCTTTCCGCCTTCACCGTTCAACTTGTGGCAGTTGTAACACTCTTGCAGCTGCCACTGCTCTTCACCCAGCTTGGCCACATCACCACTGGCAGCAGCCGTGGTAGCGGTAGGTGCGCTCTCACCGCCGGCCTTTTGATCGGCCGGAGCCTGAGCCGCCCCTAATGCCTGCAAGCGGGCGGTCAATTCCTTGGCCTTCTCGTCGAGAGCCTTGGCCCGTTGCATCAACACTTCTACCTTGCCGGCTTCGTAGTGCTCACGCTTTGGCTTGAGAATCTTATCGATTTTGCCTTTTTCATCTTCCGGATCGTATTGCGGCCACATGGAGGCGCCGGCAATGTAAACAACGGAGAGAATGGCGTAGAACACCAGCAAGGCCCCGACAGCCTTCACTCCGCCGAATGGCTTGAGCGTTGGAAAATCGAGAATCATAAACACAATGGCGCCAAGCATGGCATACCCGAAAAACAGCGCCTGAAAGACAAACGGAAAGCCCAGCGCATTGGTGGCGCCGAATAGAATTCCGCCGACTACAATTCCCACGACCAATTTTTTAATAACGTTTCCCATGAATGCCCTCGTTTATCGCCCTTCCAGTATGGTGACCGCCCTATTTGGCCCCTGCCGGAACCGGGCTTCCTTCGTGCGCATGGCCCTTGGAATCGTTCGGGCGCAACGTCACGATGATAGCGAAGCTGACGACTGCATAAAACACAATGGTAATGCCGGTGATCCACCAGGCTGAATAGGACAGCGTCGGCGTAAAAGATTCCGCCGTGAAGTCCGGCAACAGGTTGTAGGTGTGGAAGTACTTCCGCAAGAGGGAGCGTACGGCGCCCATCAGGCCCATCGTCCAAATCGCGCTAAATGCGAGGAACACCAGGACGAATTGCGACGCAAAGTCGATCTTGCCCCAGACAATGGTTCCCTGCGAAACCGCCCGGTTATAAATGACATAGTTTACGACGGTCACGAATACCAAGGTGAATGCCGCGGAGTTTTTCGCCGGCATGAGCGCCAGGAAGTTCCAATCGGACGGCAACTCCAATTCCGCCACCAACTTTGCGCCAGTCGGTACAAAACCGTGCGGCGTCATCCATATCGCATTGCCCACGACGACCATCAAGAAACCAATCTTGATGACCGTACTGGACGACACCGTCAGCGGAATGAAGCGCCCCAGGACAACCGGTGCCAATAGAAGGGGGAGAAGGAAGGCCATCGATGTGGGATCCGGCACGGGATAGTCCGTCAGAACCTTCGTCATGACGATCGGCAGCAAGACCATGACGATCGGCGCCACCACAGTCATGCGAACCCGCTCAACGCCCTCGATACGCTTCATGCTCAGCCAGATATAATAATTACTGGCCAGGAAGATGAGACCGATCATGGCGCCTTGCATTTCGAAGAACATCGACAACTGGTCGGCCATCATGTACGGACAGATTGACGCGTCGTAGTCGCACAGCTCGTAGGCCAGCAAATAGCCCATAAACGGCAGGAACAACAACGCGCCCACGCCGATCATGTTGCCGACAAAGCCCATCCAATCATAATAGGCGCGATCCTCTTCCTTCTTCGATCCCATGAACATGTAAGCGGCAATGAGTCCCGCCACAAAGCCACCGAAGGTCACGTTCCCTACGAGGCGATGCAAATTGAGCGGCATCCAGCTGTAATTGAATACCTTGTCCCACAGTGTGGCGGTTGCCAAAAACTCAGCCGGGGAAATACCTTCCGCCCGAACCGGAGTGTTCATGAAAGAGGTCGGCGCGTCGATCACAAACAGCGTAATGGAGCCGATGAGATTCAGCAGCACCCCTAACGCAATGTGACGGCCCTTCTTTTCACCCTTCCAGGCATCCCATGTATAAAAGTACATGTAGAGGACGATCGTTTCGCCAATAAACAAGAGCGGATAGACGACGGCGAAAATCAGGAAGAAGTGATTGATCAACCAGGTCGTAAACTGCGGATAGGTAGCAAGCAACACAAAGATGAACAGGCCGCCCGTCAAGGCGGTCATGCTGTAGAGGATGACCGTAACCTTCGTCACCTCTTTGGCCAGCCGGTCATAACGAGGATCCTGCTTGCGATATCCCAGCCACTCCGAAATGACGACGAAAATCGGAGCGCCCAAAATAAATCCCGCAAAGAGAATGTGGAGTTGAGCGACGATCCATACCGCCGTGCGATTTCCCGTATAAGGGAACTCCACGGGGGGCGCACTGGGAGCCTGGGCATATGCCACCCCTCCCAATATCGCCACTAGCGCGAACATAACCAATAAACAGCGCTGCCAGATTTTCATGATGTCTCGCCGCTCCTCCTCATTCCAACCGATTGACCCATGACTCGAATCAAACCAGACGCGAACTATTTCACCTGGTCAGCAGGAACCCAATCCTTCTTATTGGCATCCCAGCCCTTGCCGGACAACCCGAACGAGCGCTCGAACGCCAGGATCTTCCAGCGATCTTCTTCCGACAACTTGCTCTTCCACGGCTTCATTTTCGTATTCGGCACGCCCTCGGAGATGCGCCAGAACCAGACTGAATCCGAATACATCTTCATACGATCGCCATTGCGGAAGTCACGTGCCCCCGCCTTGACCGGCTTGCCATCCTTACCGTGGCAGCTGGCACAGTTGACGTCAGGGTTCTTGCCGCCGATGTACAACTCCTTACCCTCTTCCACAATCTTCGGATCCGTCCACCAACCGGCAGGCATATGCTTATCGGCATATTCCGCGGGAGCAGGGGGCGGCGGAACAACCGGGCCTTCGCCCCCGCCTTCACCGCCACCGCACCCGACGACACCAAAACCAAAACCAAGAATGCCGACCATCAGAACCAATCTCTTCATGCCTGCGTGTTTCATAAAAATGTTCCCGCTCCTTTCTTCATGCCCGCGCCTTTTCACGCGCGAACACCCATTACCATCGACAGAAAAAAAAGACGCTTCCCTGCGGCGCAACGAGCAGCCACAGCAAAAGCGTCAAGACTCACAATACAACGAGGTCACGTTTGGACTTCCCCGCCTACTTCTTACTATTCGATCCGGCGAGGAACAATGCCCCACGGACCGTGCCCTATTTCTGCCGCTTACCCTGTCCCTTCTTTCGCCGTTGCTCTTCTCGCATCCGCTTGCGGGAGATCTTTAGCCCAATCCATCCCACAATAGCAACAGCCGCGATTCCCAGCCCGTACAACAACCACTGCGGAGGACCAAGGTCGCGCTCGCACCCACTTCCGAAATCGACTCGAAGCTTACGTTCCGTCTCCAGATCGTTCGGGTCGAACTGGATCTTAAAATTCTTTTGCTCCCCGCCGGCCTCGACCAACAGCGGGTCGCCTACGTTGTCATTATGAAGATGCAGGGTGACTTTGTAATACCCGTCACCATCAGTCGTCACAGTCTGGCCAACTGTGATTCGCGTATCCTTGACCAGCACCTCAACATTGACGGCAGGCCGACCGTCTTTGCCGCACACAAACCCTTCGACAGTAAATCGATGGTCGGCGGCATGACTCGCGAACAAGATCGACGGCACAAACAGCGTCGCGATCACGCTCCAAACAAGTACGACATGCCAGGCGGTTTTCCTACTAATCGCTCTCCGCCCTTGCATACATTTGACCCGTGCCGGACTGGTTTTCGGCCTCACAAACATCCCGCCCATAGCCTGATTATGAGAGGCTTCCTCGACACGGACTCGACCCAAATTTGAGGCCGACTCTTCTAGCATAGCCCCCCCTCTTTGTCAACAAATGGCTGGAGTCAAACGGAGGGATCAACGAGGAAATACGCATGGGAAATTGCGGCCGTGCGAGGAGAAATTTGCAGGGATGGACGAAGGGGAGAACACCGACGGCACGCCATGAGAAATGAGTAACGGATCAGCAACACGCACGTTCAGAGATGGCCACGCGATTTGGCTTCCGCAGCCACGCGATCGATGTCCTTCTGTCGTTCCGATTCCTTCTTGCTAATCCAGGCCTCCCAGGATTTTCCGGTAGCCGTATCTTCTCCCGTAAAGGCAATCGTCAGCACCTCCGAATAAGGGATGGTCATAGTGCCGCTGCCGGTGGAAGGGAACACCTCGATACTCGGCTGATCCCCTGTCGCGCTTCGGTTGAAGAGATACCCGGTGACCTGGCCTCCGGATTTCAGCTCAACGGTGATATCGCCTCGGTAATCAAAGGCCAGCTCAATCGCTTCGCTCAGTTCACTGGGGGATGTCGGCCGAAAGACCCGGCCTTCAAGGCTGCCGGTCTCCGGCGCGTGGTACTTCGCGTCAGTCATAGTGTTCTCATATTATGAAAGGGTGACGGTGAAGCATTCGGCCGGCTTGCGACCGAACGCTTCACCCTGGCGACCACCATATCGATGGATACCGGCTATCGCGCGTTCGGCATGAGGGTGATCTTGACGGTCTTCGTGAAGCCGGACAAGGACCCGAAGGTATCCTCCACCGCCGAAGCCTCATACCCGCAATGCACCATGCAATCCGCGCATTTTTCATTGCGACCGGTACCGTAGGCATCCCAATCGGTCTTCTCCATGAGCTCTCGAAAACTAGAGGCATATCCCTCTTGCAGCAAATAACAGGGGCGTTGCCACCCAAACACGTTATACGTGGGATTCCCCCAGGGCGTACACTGGTACTCACGCTTGCCCATGAGGAACTCCAGGAACAAGGGGGACTGGTTGAACTGCCACCCGCGCTTCCGATTCCCGAGGATCTTCGAAAACAGTTCGGTGGTGCGGCTGCGCTTCAGAAAATGCTGTTGATCCGGGGCTTTTTGATAGCTGTACCCAGGCGAGATCATCATGCCTTCGACGCCCAGCCCCATCATCTCATCGAAAAATTTCCGGACACGTTCCGGATTCGCGTCGTCGAACAACGTCGTATTGGTCGTGACCCGATGGCCCCGCTTCAGCGCCGCCTTGATGGCCTTCACGGCCACGTCGTAGACCCCGTCGCGACAGACCGCCAGATCGTGCTCATCCCGTAGACCGTCCATGTGCACGCTGAACGTCAGAAACTTCGACGCCGGATACTCATCGAGCTTCCGCTCCATCAAAATGGCATTCGTGCAGAGATAGACGTACTTTTTCCGTTCGACCAGACCGCGTACGATTTCCGCCATCTCGGGATGAATCAGCGGCTCACCGCCGGGAATACTGATGATGGGCGCCGCGCACTCGTCTGCTGCCGCCCAACATTGCGCCGGAGTCAACCGCTTATCCAGCACATGATCCGGATACTGAATCTTCCCGCAGCCCGCGCAGGCGAGATTGCAACGAAACAATGGCTCGAGCATGAGCACGAGCGGATACCGTTTGACCCCCCGAAGCTTCTGGGTCAACACGTACTTGGTCACTGTATACATCTGGGAGACTGGAACAGCCATCCCGTTCTCCTATTCTGGTAAATGTGAATGTGAGTAACGACTGAGACTTCCGGCCTTCTAGCAGAGGAATCGCGCGGATTCTACCATTGCGATTGAAAAATCGTCAATTTCCCGCCGTCGCTGGAATCTGACGGACACGCGTGCGGTAGTCCAGGAAGAAGGCCAAAAACACTCCCACCACGATCGATAATACGCACGCGACAGCGAGATTGAGCAGCAGGCGAGGACGACTTCGTTTATCTGCCGGCACAGCCGGATCCAACACTTGCACTGTGGGTGTATCACGAGCTTCCGCAATCTTCGCCTGTTCATGCTGCGAAGTGAGTAGCGTAAAGAGCGTTTCCTGCACTTTCACCTGCCGGAAGAGTCGGCCAAATTGCAGAGCGAGATCCGGCACATTAGTCATAGCCGGGTGAAGGCGATCTCCCAGCACCATTCCCTTCCCGTCTTTTCCTGAACCCATGATGGTTAACTGTTTTTTCAACTCTTCAACGTTCGAACGAATGCGCGCGAGATCAGGATTATCTGGCGACAGATAGCTCCCCATGACCTGAAGCTGAACTTCTTGAGCTGTGATTTGTCCCTGCAGGATCGCAGCCGCCTCAATCATGACCTTGGCTTGCGCCTCAACGGCTACCGTCTTATTCTTCGTTTGAAAGTCACGCAGTGCCTCTTCCGCCTTGGCCATACTCTCTACAGTCTCTGTTAGCCTCCGCTCGATGAACGCGCGATTCTGCCCGGCCTTACTCACCGTCACCGTACGGTTCACTCGATCGAGATTGGCGACGTAAAAATTCGCCATATCTGCGGCGATTTGGGGATCGATATCCTCTACCGCGACTTTGATCACTTTCTCTTTGGTCACAGTGATCCGAAGATGGTCTTCAAGCTCTTTTCGTGTGTCCACCATCGTTTTTTCGCGATATCGATCCATTAGATTGAATTTTGCAATGACATCGTCGGCCATGACGCGCGACTTCAGAATGGAGACAAAAACATCAGTCGGCGTGGTGGGCATCGACGGGAGGCCAAGGCCGAGATTTTGCGCCATGCCGCCTGCAGCAGGAGAGGTCAATAGAGCCGCCAGCATACCCCCTTCTTTCGATTCCAACTGTGGCAGCACCGAAGCAGTCGATTCGAAAATATTGGGTAGCAGAAGAGAGATCGCAAGTGATGCGGCTACCGCTACAAAACACAGACTGGCGATAAGCGTTCGGCGTGCGACAAGAACATCCCAGTAATCGAAGAGACTGGCGGAGTCGCTCGCGATCATTCGTTCCGTGGACGTGCGTGGAGGGTCTAGAAGAGCGTGGGGGCTATCAGAAGGCCAATCCATAATGCCCCCTTGATTATCGACCTACCACCGCAATACCGGCCGCCGTCAACGCCAGACTGCCGATAATACTCGCCACGGTCTGCCACAAGGCCAACTGCGGAGGACGTGCCTCGATTTTCTGCGGCACCACTATGGTATCGCCGGGTCGCATTTCCTTCGCGGAGAGGTACGAGGAATCAGTGGTTCCATTCGCGCGCATCACATACATCTCACGCTTGTTGGCGTCTTCGGTGATGCCTCCGGCTTGCCGCAGATAGTCATTGAGATCCAAGCCTGGCCGATACACCACAGTACTGGGGTTCTTCACCGAGCCGATAATCCCAACCGTCTGGGGGGGAGTCGGAATCGTGATACGGTCACGCGATTCGAGGATAATATCGTCTTCCGTCCCTTCCAAGCTCTCGATCGAATCCAACCGGACAATCACCCGGCCCAATTCGATCCGAGATGCGGTGGCTTCTAGCTGCTGAAGCCGAAGGGAAAGGACCTGCTGTTCTGCGATCGTCCCGCTTGTCGCAAAAGCCGACGCAGCTGTCAGCCCTGCTGTTCCTGCAGCAATGCCGGCGGATTGCGCGGTCAGGCGCTGTCGCTCTGCCGCAATAAATCGATCTAGTTCAGCCTGCTGTTTCAATTTGACCGATTCTCGCACCAACATGATGCCGTTCGGGAACGCATTGGGGCTAAATCCGCCGGAACGTTTCAACACCGAACTAAGCCGCTCACCGATTTCAATGGTGAAGTAGCCGGCCCGACGCACTTCGCCTTCCACCAGCACAAGAGCCGGAGGTCTCAGCTGACTCGCGATTACCACCTGATCTAATCGCCGCAACGAGTGGTTGTCTGATTCGTGGCCTTCGAACAGGGCTTTCGGACTAAATTGAATCACTTTGGTCAGATAAGTCACAGGATCTGTGCGAACGATTTCGGCCCGATCCGCATAGGCATCAACTGAGAGTTGTTCCGGCGATAAGATGTCCTTCACGTGCATGCCGGCACGGTACTCATACGGACCGGGACTTTTCACCGCGCCAACAAGACTCACCACGTTCACCACTTGGGTAGGTAATGTTGGAATACGGATATAATCGCCATCCAGGAGAATGGGATCTCCGCCTTCAATACCCAGTCGACTTTTTTCTTGGCCTTGAGACGCCAGAGCCCGCACGAGATCAACATCGATCATGTTACGTTCCTGAAGGGCCGGATCCTGTCGAAACAAATGGCAGCGCTGGCGATCAGACAACGGGGTGAGGCCTCCCGCCAACGTCAGTAATTCCGTCAGTCGGGCACCGGGCTTCATCTCGTAAATTGCAGGTCGCTTGACCGATCCGCTGATAGCCACCACCGGGCCCAGGGGAGGAACGAGCACCACATCGCCCGCCTGCAACCGATTGTCCTGCCGCCGATCCCCCTGAATCAAGAAGTCGTACAGGTCCAACTGCCCGACCGTCTTCCCTTCTCGCATGATCCTGATTTGTCGTAAGGAGCCCGACCGAGAAGGCCCACAGGCCGCATAGATCGCATTCGACGCTGTAGCCAAGGCACTGAGTTCATACGCGCCCGGCCTCGCCACTTCGCCTACCACATAGACTTTCATCGTTCGGATGCGGGCCATTGACACGTGCAATTCAAAGCGTTTCAGGAGCATGCTCAACCGAGCATGGATGGTACGTTCGGCCTGCGAAAAGGTTTGTCCTCCAACCGGAATAGCGCCGATCTGCGGAATCACCACCATCCCATCCCGCTCGACCGGAGCGATGTAACTGCGATTGAAGTTTTGATCCGGCACATTCCAAATGTGCACGGCCAGAGAATCTTGCGGGCCGATCACATAGTCTGGCCCGACCGGCACATCTTGTAACGAAGTGAACCCGCCCGCATGGGCGTCAAAAAAATCATAGCCGAATTGTTTCAGACGACTCTTGACTCCCTGCAGCACCGAAAACTGCGCGAAGGCTTCTTCAACCGAAAAGTCTTGATGACGAAGCAGTTCCGCGGTAAACGGTTTTTGCTGAAGCTGTGTTTTTTGTTGTTGATTGGCTTGAGCCAGCGCTTGCGACTGCTGTCCCATCCCCATGGCTCCCTGCATAGCAGATTGCAAACCCTGGAGTTGAGACACACCTTTCTTTTCGCGCTCGACCTGTGTCTGGTGCTCTAAGCTCCGCTTTTCTTTCTCTGCTTGATCCCGCTCGAGCAGCCGGTCGCGCTCCTCTTCTTCTTGCCGCATACGTTGCTCGACCGAGGCAGGCAATAAACTATTTGCCGCCATGGGCCAATAATCGTTGAGATTCGGCACCGTGTTTTCGGGTGAAAGATCAGGCGCCGTAGGAACTGGACATGGCGCATGCTGAGGAACAATCGGCTGGGTAGCGGTCGGATTCGTAACAATAGCCTGCCCAGGAGGAGTGGGAAGTCCGTAGTTCCCGAACGGAAGAAAGGGTGACATTTGGTTGCCAATCGAGGGGCCAGCGGATGAACCAGAGGGAGAGGAAGGAAGCGCGGGATTGGCCAGCGTCTGCGCCAGCAACGAGGGGGGAAGAACCATCCCTCCCACCAGCATCCAGATAACCAGCCGCGTCCATCGACCCTGTACGTGAGCACGACCCACGACAGGCACAGGTTTTAGTGTTGAATCACGCATAGATTTTAGGCAGCCTCACCCTGTGGATAACGACTGTAGGTTCTAATCCAAAATCATCATCTCAGTCAAACAAGCCGTGAATGCGAATCGTCAAAACTGTATCGCCACCGACGTCCACAGAAGGTGATTCTTCGCCGTCACGCCGGCCGCGAAGGTTTCTAAAAAGGGAGTGATCGCAGATATTTGGCCGGGGTTGGTCAGACGTTGATATGTATAACCAGCCATGAATTGGACATCTCTGGAATACCACCAGGTCAGATCGACGGCAGCTTCCCGCTTCTTCTCGTGCACCGGTTGGCCTCGTTCCCGCTCCTGCAGGTTAAAGTTCGCGCCCAACTGCAGGCTATCGGTGAGATACCGGGTGCTGCGCACAAAAAAGTCAGTCCCGTCGGTTCCCATATGATGTCCCAGCGGGAACCCTCGGTAACGCATGCCGCTGGTGTAGGTCCCGTTGTTGTACCATACGCCTCCCAGTTCAGGATGGCGTCGCCGTCCATAGTCTGTATCCGCATATTCGATTCGCAGGTCCACGGTGTCACCTTGAAACAGCTGGGGGATATAAATGCCGCCTAGAAACGCCGCCCGGCTCGGAATCGGCAATTGCGACCACTTGTCCTCCGTCCCGATCTCCCCGTACAGCTGAAGACCCGCGGGAAAGGGAATCAGGTACGGAACCGACGGCAATCTGAGCCGGAAATCGGCCATCCCCTGTTCGTTCACATCCTTGTCTGACCCCTGATTGGCCGGATGGATGTAGGTATCGACGACCGTTTCCGGAAACGATTGATCGCGCCCGCGCCCGCCGAACTGCGTCAGGCGTGTCAGTCCGAACTCCAACCAGGAAACGGGCAGGTAACTGATACGCAATCCAAAGACCCGGGCACGCGAAAAATCACGATTGCGTTCCAATTGAGCCAGAAAGGCATTGACCTTCCAATCGCCCAGTCCACTGAGAAATCCCGGCAATTGGAACGGCCGCTCCGTGCCCAATTTGATCATATCCATTGGAAACGCATGATCGGTGAGCAGTAGCGACCCATGGTACCCGGGCCCCCACCATTGCGTCCCTCGCCCCACCTCCAACGCGATGTTGGCATAACTCAATTTGAGGCTGAACTCGCGCAGGTAAAAATTGTCGCTGTTATTAGTCGCCCCCAACCCCAGGAGATGACGATTGCTGATGAATTTCGGTTGGACCATCACGGCGGCCCATTCGTTCAACTCCGCCCAGGCCCGCACATCGGTTTGATTCTGGACGCCGTTGACGAAATATTCCCCACCCCGATTCTCACGAAACCGGATTGTTTGTCCGCCGCCGATCGACGACGCATCGACCTCAGAGGTGACGCGGGCGCCGAACCTCAGCGAACCGGTCTTGTCTTCAGGACGCGCACGGATGGTGCCGAGGCGAATGAGTTCCGGGCGGAACTCCCCGAGCAACCGTTCCAACAGCGGCTCGGCAATGGCCTCTCGACCGTCAATGTCAATCTCGTCGGCGCGAACCCGTTCGATCGCCCGCGCTACGTACTGGGCCGCCTGCATGCGGGTGAACGGCTTCGCCCCCACCAAGGCGCGGTCGATCACGCCCAGGGCAATCAAACGTTCGATCGCGTCATATCCCCAGTGGTGCAGCGGCAGATTACTCGATGCCAGGGCAGTACCGCTCAAGACCAGCCAGAGGGTCAGTCCAAGACTGAGACCGAATGACACCCGACGGGCATTCACAAGACGGGCCTGATCCGAACGGGCAGAACTGTGGGGAGAGTCAGCAGCGAGGATAGGGATTTCGACCTGGCACAGCGAAGGCACATCATTTTCGCCTGCGCCGACCAACCGATGCAGGCCCGGCGACCGTCACAATATCCGAAGGAGACGACAGAGAGTCTGTAGGGACAAGACCATCGAATTCTCGGACTGTCTCTTGAGCAATGGGTAGCGCGGTCGAACGGTATGTGGGAAGTAATTTACCCAGAAGAGTCAGCATCTTCGAGACATTGCCCTCGCAGGCAGCGCCCTCCAATCTGGTCACCAATCCTGGCACCTGGGATAGATCACGAGCAGGATCTGCCCGGACGCAGAGGATTTTGGGAACGGTCGTTGGTTCCACCGTTTCATGGCGGGCGATCAACTCCTCCACCAACTTCTCTCCGGGCCTGCAACCAAGATAAGTCAGCGCGATGTCTTTATCCGGAACAAGACCCGACAACCGAATTAGATTGCGCGCCATGTCCACAACACGGATCTGCTCGCCCATTTCCAGGACAAAAAGGTCACCCCCTCGCGCCAGGCACGCGGCATGTAGCACTAACTGCACCGCTTCTCCAATCAGCATGAAATAACGACGCATGCCAGAATCCGTAATCGTAACTGGCCCTCCAACCTTGATCTGATTCAAGAACAGCGGAATCACGCTGCCATTACTTCCCAGCACATTCCCGAAACGCACCGTTGTAAAGATTGTGCGAGACGAGCGGCTCAGATCCTGGATGAACAGTTCGGCTACCCCTTTGCTGGCTCCCATGACACTCACGGGGTTCACGGCCTTATCCGTGGAAATGAGAATAAATCGATCCACCTCGTGACGATGCGCCGCCTCTGCAACAATTCTGGTTCCACCGACGTTATTCAGAACCGCCTCGCAAGGATTTCCTTCCATGAGGGGCACATGTTTGTGCGCTGCCGCATGGAACACCAGCGTGGGCCGATGCTCGGCAAACAACCGATTCATCTGAGCAACATCGGTGACATCGCCGATGACCGGAACGATACAGGTCTGGCCGGCCGTCGAAAGTTCATTCGCGACAGCGAATAGCCCATGTTCATAACGATCAAGCACCACCAATGCAGCGGGTGAGAGCCTAGCCACCTGTCGACAAAGCTCCGAGCCGATCGACCCACCGGCGCCAGTGATTAGGATCCGCTCGCCATAAATGAGTCTTCGGAGCGGCTCCGTGGCAAGATCGACGGGAACACGATCCAATAAATCCTCGATGGAAAGATTACGAATCTGGCTGACCTCGACGCGGCACTGCAAGAGATCTCGAAGAGTAGGCAAGGTTTGAATGGGAAGATTGAAGGACTCCAACGCCTTCACGACGGCCCGAGTTTCAGCGGGAGCCGCGCTGGGGATGGCGACAAGCACCACGTTAGGGTTCTGTTCGGCAACAATTCTTGTCAGATTATCTCTGCTGCCCAATACGGTCACCCCGTGAATGCGGTGACCGATTTTCTTCGGATTGTCGTCAACGAACCCTATCGGACTATAGCCGTACGAAGGATTATTGCGCATTTCCCGCACGATCATTGCTCCGGCGTCACCGGCTCCGATGATCAGCACTCGCTTCAAACCCGGTTCGCGCAATCTCATTTCACGAACCAGCCTGGGAACCAATCGAAGACCGGTCAATAGACACAGCAGGACAAGAGCATCGATCACGAAAACCGAGGACGGATAGGACCAGAGGCCCATTCCGAATCGAACCGTCCCTGCAAACAGAAGCGTGCTCACTCCGACGCTCAAGGCCAAGTCGCGAACGTCCCAAAGGCTCGTGTATCGCCAGAGTCCATCATGGAGTCGGAAGGGATAAAAAGTGATCGCACGTATAACGAGGAGCAACGGAAGCATGGCCGCAAACAGGTCCCACTGCCCTGCAGGAATGTCCTCGTCAAAACGAAGCAAGAAGGCCACCCAGTTGGAGAGGGCTGCCAAGCCTACGTGAGTGAAGAGCAACGCCCACCGCCGAGGTATGGTCGCGAAAAATGTAGCGAATGAACGAGCCATAGATATCCCGCTTTGAGCTAACCGTTACGGAGTGGGCTCCTAAGGTCGGCTCGAAAGAATACATTGTCTTTGAGGATCGAATCCAGCCCTAAGCAGGACGATGTACAGAGAAGATCTCTCCTCTCTTTGCATCAAGTTAGCTATTGAGATGATGAGATGTGCCGCAAATCTCGCTACGAACTCATCCAACACTGTCAGCCCCTTTGAGGCTTACCCAAAAGCGTTCTTAGGATGATAGCGAGATCCGCCGGGAAGGATGACTGACGAAGATAGGTCTTAGCGATACGAATTTTATCTGGGAGAATAATCGAGAGATATTCCTGCTCAGCATTCTGGGCCATGCCTAATAATGCCGCCTCGTGACGATATTTGATCGAGGCCAAGTCGGTCAGTCCGGGCTGAACCGCAAGTAGCTCCTCATAGTCTTTTCGAAACATCTCAACATAGCGAGGAACCTCCGGACGCGGTCCCACTAAACTCATGTCCCCGATCACGACATTGAACAGTTGCGGGAGTTCGTCCAACTTGAATCTGCGTAGCCATCGTCCAACTCTTGTTATACGAACGTCTTCTCCCACGGTGAGGAGCGCGTCGGCGGTTGGCTCTCCCGTCATGGTCCGAAACTTGATGATCTTGAACAGACGAAAGTTCCGTCCGGTTCGTTCCTGCTTAAACAGCGCAGGGCCTGGGGAATCTATTTTGACAAGCAGGACAATGAGCAAGAGCAACGGAGATAGCAAAATGATGCCCAGTGAAGACATGAGGATATCAAATACGCGTTTAGTCATCGTCGCCACTGTGCGACAACGGTGCGTACCGCGCGAATCACCGCCGCCACATCCTCCTCGTCCATACTAGGATAAATCGGCAGAGAAACAATGCGATCAAACAAGGCCGTTGCTTGGGGAAAATCTTCGGGACGGTACCCGAACGTCTTCCGATAATAGGGATGCAGGTGGAGCGGGATGAAATGGACCGATGCCCCCACATGTTCCTTTTTCAACGCTTCGATGAATTGATTGCGAGAGATTCTTAATCGGTTTAACTGCAATTGGATAATGTACAAATGCCACGCATGACCCACGTGAGGCTCCGCTATAGGACATTGAAGTTCTGCCAGATCGGCAAAGGCTTCATTGTACATTGCAGCAATCTGTGTTCGAGATTGGAGGAACTGGCCGGACCTTTGGAGTTGAACAAGCCCGATAGCAGCAGCAATATCGGTCATATTGTATTTGTACCCTGGGAATTGAATCTCGTAGAACCACGATCCAGCTGCTGTGTAGCGATTCCAGGCATCTTTTGTAATTCCGTGCAAGGTCATGCATCGCATATGTTCGGCCCGTTCGGCGTTGTCCGTCGTCGCCATCCCTCCCTCCCCTGTTGTGAGAGGTTTGGTGGCGTAAAACGAAAAGCAGGTGACCTCGCTTATATGACCAACTTGCCGGTCTCGATAGCACGCCGGAAACGCATGAGCCGCATCTTCCACCACAGTCGCATGGTGTGATTCTGCAAGTCTCTGAATTCGATCCATTTCACAAGGATGTCCGCCAAAGTGTACCGGCATAATGACCTTGGTGCGACGAGTCATAGCGCGATCGAGTGCATTCAGGTCCAGATTCAGTGTGACCGGCTCACAATCGACCAGCACAGGCGTTGCTCTTAAGTAGTGGACGACCTCTGCAGTCGCCGCAAAGGTCATTGTCGGAACGATTACCTCATCACCTTCTTTCACTCCGAGCGCCTCTAAGGCGATATGCAAAGCAGCCGTCCCCGAATTGGTAGCCACCGCATGCTTGGCTCCGACCTGCTCGGCAAAGAGCGATTCGAATTCCTTCACTTTACTGCCGGATGTCAGCCAACCCGAACGTAGAACCTGGGACACTGCTGCAATTTCTTCTTCGCCGATTGAGGGTGCATGGAATGGAACCCATTTTCCACTCATTGCATCAACGTTTCCTTATGATTCCGAGGTAGTGCGTGCAAAAGAATGGCACCAGGCTTAACAAATGGCAGCCCAGCCAGGAAACTGGCGCCAAGAGCCGGACGAGCGGCGGAGCGAGCGTAATGGGCGCTAGCTGGATGTGACACTGGGGGAAGAGTCGTTGAACATCATACCGTGTGACACCACGCACGTCAGGATTCCGGGGA
Source organism: Nitrospira sp. (assembly GCA_024998595.1). GTDB lineage: Bacteria > Nitrospirota > Nitrospiria > Nitrospirales > Nitrospiraceae > Nitrospira_A. The sequence goes on along the minus strand of JACOEK010000001.1, from coordinate 683,145 downwards.
TTATTCAGATGAAAGTCATACCAGAGGATGAACCCGTCGGGTTTGAGGACCCTGAGCATTTCTCGAGCCAAATCCTTCTGAACCTCTCGATTCAGAATAGACGTAAACACGGTGGACTGAATGACAAGGTCAAACGTATCCGCCGGAAATGTAAGGGTCGCAGCATTCCCACAATGGATAGACACTTCTGCGGGACATAGTCGCCGTGCCTCGACCGCGCGTTCTGGCAAAAGCTCTACTCCAGTAATGCGGGCGGGATTGACACCCCATCTGATGAGGTCACGAATCCAAAGGCCTGTTCCGCAGCCTACTTCAAGGATACGACCTACGTTGAGCACGTCGGACTTGTTCTTCCGCAAAATGCTCAGAACCCGGCGTTCTCGCTCCTGCAACATATACAATTGACCGCAGTTGGTCATTGCATAGAGGTCATGCGGCAGTTGCTGCACTCGTCGCGTCACGACCTGTCGAAGTCGAGCTTCCTCTTCATCGAATGGCGTCATCGTCCTACCCAACTATCCAACCAGCCACTCTTGAACAGGGATCATCTCGAAAGAGGTGTCGCTGTCACATCGCCAGTACGTTGCTTCGGCAAGAGCCAGAAAGTCAGTGCACCCTGGAGAAATCCGATCCCATAACTTAAGTGAATTATCGGAAAAACGACGAGCATCCAGAGACCACACAACCAGCCATTTTTCATGCCGATCTGAATGCCGAGGGCGGCACTAGCTGTCACATACACGGATACCAATGCGATGAACAAGATGAGGGACTTCGGGAAAACAATGGCTAAAACCAATGAAAGCGCGCCGCTTATCACCATCGCGGCAGGAGCAAGTTGCCTCCCAGTCATAATTTTACCGAGCTTATGTCTTGTGAGGGGCTTGAAATATCCGTACTGGTAAAACATACACCACAACTTGGAGAGAGAATTTCTCGCCACATAAAAAGCGTGCACATCTGGCACGAGCAACACCCGTCCGCCCTTGGCAATGAGGCGATGATTGAATTCATCGTCCTGATTTCTAATGAATTGTTCATCGAAAGAACCAATTGTCTTAAAGAGTTCCTTTTTGAAGCAGCCACCCCACACGGTATCCACCCATTTAGGGGCAGAAAGTCCGACTTGGTAATTGGACGTTCCGACCCCGAACGGGTGTGAGACTCCACAGGCAATTGCAGCGGCCATGGGAGTTCGATCCGCAGCAACCGCGATTCGAATCCCTCCGACATTGTCCGCGCCTGTTTTGCATTGCCAGTCTATCAATTTGGAAATGTAATCGGGAGGATAGGTTGCATGAGCGTCCATCCGGATGAGGACATCTCCTTTGGCTTGCTGAATCCCCACGTTCAACGCCGCAGGAGTCGTACGCTTGGGATTATCTACCATCCTGACCGATGGATGGTTTGCGGCTATTCGCTCGATCTCCTTCCTTGTTCCATCATCACTCAACCCATCAATCACAAGCACTTCCAACAAATGGTCGTCGTATGTATTCCCAAGGATGGAAAGAAGACAGGCGCCGATATACCGCACCTCATTACGGCATGGCACAAGAATAGTGACGAATGGCTTGGAAGTAAGCGTGAGCATTATCTAGCTTATCCCTGAAGGGAGAGATTGCCTGCCTGCCCTGCACAGTACGGAGCAACTACAATAACAGGATACATGACTCATTCAATTGAGACTCAACTATGTTTCGTGAACATACTTGAGAAGCATCTCACTTTCCTAAACAATGCTCGAGCAATCCGACAATCTCATCTGGCGAGATCAACCTGATACATTCACAATGTGTCCATTTGTCACGGAAACAGGGGTGACAGGACGTCGTAGGTCTGGCAACGACTCCACCAGCATATAAGGGAGCAAGTCTTTCAGGTGAAGTCGGACCAAATACACTGACAGTCGAAATCCCAAGACCTGCGGCCATATGCATAATCCCCGTATCACCGGACAAGATGACGTTGCATTGTTTTAAGATCGCTAGACTTTCTCTAATAGTCCATTTTCCCACACCATCCAACCAAGGAATCCCCCCCGTCACACTTCGCGCAGCGGAAGTTTCTGCCTGTTCTCCTTTCGAGCCGAAGCTGACCACACCAAGATCGGGAAATTTGCATCTTAATAAGGCAAGCGCTTGCCCAAATGAATGAGCAGGCCATTGCTTGGCCACCTCTTTCGCACCGCACTGGACACCGATAATCGGATGGACAGGCTTCTCAAAAGCCTCGCTGACAGTCTTCCGTCCCCACTCCTCTTCTGTTTTCGAAAGACTCAGAACTGGATGGGGAATATCCATATGAAGGCCCAAGGACAGCGCAAGTTCCTGCTGACTTTTCAAAATGGACTTGGTCCATTCTTTTTCTGCCGACACAGAAAATAGCCACTGCTTGGAAGGCAGTACTTCGCCGGCCATATGATCGGCTCCAATTGCAATTTTGACAGCAACGGCAGTGCTCACCGGTACACCGGGCACCGCGATGAGCAAATCCGCCGTTCCTCCAAAATCCAATCGAAGGTTATACAATCCTTTGAATCCCTCGTATCGAGCACGAAGATAGATGGGCTCAATACCCACTACGTCGTTCTGAATGAGTTCAAAATACTCTGAGCTCCTAAACAGAACCCGCACAACATATTTGTTCAGTGCCCATCGTGAGATCGCTCGAAGCAAGGGAAGGCTCAAAACAACATTCCCAAATCCATGGTGATTTAATACAAAAATTCCTCTAGTGACTTCAGAGAGCAACCCCTTCATTGATTGTCTCTCGGCGCTTTCGATGCCCGGTACAATTGTATGACCTCGGGAAAAGACGATCTTTTGGGAACGGACGGTCCCCCTACCAACAGGATCACCACAGCGGCTTGAAAAAGGAGCATTAATGTGGCCACGACAATACCATCTATGCTTCGCTCCCAAAAGGTGAAGAGGTGTAAAAAGAGGCAACTATATAAAAACACGGCCGGCTGTCCAAACTGTTGTTCAATGAGATACGCATATGAACATCGCACCAGCACTCCACACAGCAATGCGAGCGCCACCATCCCTCCGATGTGCCAATTGAGGTATGCCTCTCCGAGTAAAGTTGGCGCAGCCGCAGTCCCAGTTCCGTAAAAAATATGTCCTAGATATGTCTCTCCAAATAACTGGGCAAATCCCACCGGCTTATCCGCCCAAATTTGTCGCGGCACCCATGCTAATACCGCCCCAATAACGGTGCGACCGTACTGAAAATCCATGATCTCCGGCGTATCCCTAATAATATAGGTGAGTGAGTCGATGCCCAGAAACCTGCTCAGGGCACTCCTCACAAGCATCGCTGCCACTTCTTCCGGCGGCAGGTCGTCCCCGTAAAAAGAGCCCGGAAATTGATCAATTGTTTCAAGCGTACGATCAATGGTTCCGACTTGACGGTATAAGTTGAACATCGGAAAGACCAATACGGCGAGTAGCGCAAATAGAACAATGACTCCAAAACTCACGCGCTTTCTTAGGTAATGGACTGAGACCAATATCGCCAAGAACGGTCCGAGAAATGCCGCTTTCGACCCAGAAATCAGGCCTAACACCAGAACGAGAGGCAACAACACGAGGTAAGTCACAATCCGCCCGGTTTTATCGACCAGGCATCTGGTCAAGGCAACCCCGAAAGCCAGAGGAACCAGTGAAACTCCCGCTGCCAAAAATCCTTGTCCCGGCTCAGTGAGGGTGCGCTGTTTGTCATCAAGAAAATTAGACAATCCCCCCAAGTATTGGATAAGCAAAAACTGAGAAAGCAGTCCCACGCCGATCAGCACCGGCAATAGAAGGGTGACTCGCTCGCTTCTCCATTTAACTGGCAAGGCAGGAAGTGTCCGAGCAATGCAATCACCGAGAGTCGAATAGTAGGCTATGAAGAAACAGACCAAACTTGGAATGAGGTACAACACTGCGAGAATAAAGGCATGAGCAGTTCGCTCATCAAACGGTGGGGATAGAAATGCCGATCCGAGCGTAAGATCGAAGATTGCTCGCACCACAAACAACAGGAGGAAGAAGGCCGACGCCCAATAAATCGGATCGAAGATATCCTTCTTTTTTTTCAAGGGAAAAAGTCCGAATGGTATCGTGGCAATACCGGTTAGGACCGTGAGAAGAAGATATAAAAATGGATCATCCATACAACCGTCAGAACCGGTATGCAGCAGTGCTTCACAGTCCGCTTAGTATCGAGGCCCAGTCATCATTTCAGCTAAACTTCGACGCTTTTTTCCCCATGATATAGAAAAGGTAGCCTGCTTCCAAAAACACCTGCAGCCCAACTGCAACAACATAACTCCATATTAGCCCATTTTTCCCTGACCAATTAAATAGCGCATAGCTGAGGCCCATTTGCAGAATATATCTGGTGGAATAAATGACTGATACCGCATGCATTCGCCCGTCATTGAGGAGCGGGACTAGCAAGACTCTCGAGAGAGCCTCGGCTGGCAAGCCCCAGATGGCGAGCCCCAACAGACCACCCGTCACGCTTGCAACCGATGCATCAAATTCACCGCCGCCAAGAATAAACTCAATCACTGCCTGAACGTTGCCGTAGATCACCGCTGCGATCGCAAGAGTGACCAAAAGCAAACCTCCGCAGGAGAAATACAGCACATTCTTGGCCGACCTGAAATCGCCTGATTGCATATAGCGGATATACCGCGGACCTATCACCAGCGCGATCGGCTTGGCAGCTAAAATTGACAGCGGATAAATCAGTGCTAACGCATACGACAGCATGGCAATGGTTCCCACCCCATCAAGCGACCCAAGTCTCCGTAGATATGCTAGCGCCGCTTGAGCCAACACGGACGTCAGGAGCAACCCCATTCCTTGACTCAAGACTTGTCGAATCTCATTGTGTTCGCTGCTGATCCAGGGCTTGTACTGAAGCTTCGTGACTCGGGCAAAAATAATCCACATGAAGAGAAGCCCGCATGCCCCGAATACAGACAATGAAATAGCTGTTTCTTTGAGGGTAGGAACATATCCAAAGATCAACCATCCGCCTATGAGGCCCAAGCGGCTTATCAACTGATACACCTCGGTGCCAACAGGCACGTGATGCGCGGTGAGGATCGCGCTCAGGAGTGAGCCTACCCCCAATACCATCACTAACGGCATGAATAGGAGCATGAGGTCTTGCGCCTCTTGCTTAGCTGCTTCCTGAAGACCAGGAGCCAACAATTCTGTGAACTGAGCTGAAAACATAACGGTCAGCCCTATGAGGCAAGTCGAGAAGATAAGCAGATAATTGAGCATGCCTGAGAACATAGCTATGGCTCGGGCACGGTCATTCCCATGCATAATTGAAAATCTAGTGGTAATGACCGCCTCTAGAAACGTGACCCCGCTGACGCTCATCAGCAGGAAAGGGATGGAATAGGCAACATCGAAAGCGTCTTTGTGCGCTGAGGCGCCCCAATTGGATGCTAAGAATTTTATGAACAAATATCCAATAAGGGTATTGAGGGCAATTTGTGCGGTCAGCGCCCAATGTTTGAGAATGTCCTTTGTCATGCGCTTTGCAAACGGCGAGTGTTCATCTATAGGCTTCTCCCCATACGCCGGCACGTCTGGGTCTAAGAGCAGCTCTTAACTTTCTACAGCCCGGGCTGGGTTATATGCGCGCATCCAGCGAAACCGAGCTAATGGGTATCGTCCCACCTCGCTCGACCACTCTTATGGAGCCATATAGCATTTGACGCCAGCCCACCTTACTTCTTATCATCCCCCCCCAACCGTGAAACTCTTGACCACTCATTGCTTGCGCAGTCGTCGTTTTCCGGCGATTGTGCTTCTCTTCCTCTGCTGCTGGGGACCCTCCCATCCACTCCTGGCAGAAGAAATTGGCGGAATTCCCACTTCTCATCTCTTTGACATGCGTTTCTCCGCCACCACCTTTGCACTCAATCTCGAGAAACAGGGCTTAGAAGACAATACCTTTACCAACGGACTGGGACGGGATACGACCCTAATCGGCAATCTGATCAACGCCTCGATCTATAAGCGTTTGCTTCCTTCACTAGAAGCTGAGCTCGGCCTGTTTGCCAATATGCCGTTCGGTCACGATACCGAGATTTCCCAAGTCCGGCCGATTCTGCGCCTGACCTATCAACCGACTGAACAAATTGCTGCCATGGTCGGCACGATCCACACGCCACATCGTGATTTTCACGACGCGGTGTTTGACAACGGCAACCGCTTCCTCCGGCCGATTGAGCAAGGGGCTCAAATGCTAGTGGATTCCGAGTTCTATCGGCAAGATCTGTTTATCAACTGGGAGCAGGCCTTTCGTGGCTCGGCCACGAACCGATTCGATGTCGGATACGCCGGGCAAGTGAAGTTTGGCCCTCTCCACTTCAACGGTCAGGCCCATTGGGTTCGCAATGGCCAGGCCCTTTTCAAACTCGATCGGTCATTCCAGGCAGGCGACAATCTGGTGGTTGCTGTGGGGCCTGAGCTGGTACTGGAACCCTCCCGTTTTTTTCGCTCAGCCGTCTGGTGGAATCAGCTCGGCATCCGCTTGACATACTTAACGAGTTACAACCAGCCAGACGCTGGCTCGGAGGCCAGTCGTGGACGAGGGTATGAGTTTCACGCCTGGCTCGATGTAGCCGGATGGCGGCCGTATATCTCTTTTTGGAAAGGTCGAAACTTTCTCAGTCAACAGGGCGATCCGGAATTTAGGGCCAGCAATTTCCCGGAATTTGGTTTTTCCCGAACCGTTCGACTTGGAGACCGCGCCTCCATCGAGTTCGGAGCGCAGGTGCGGCGCATTCGCGCCTTCTTCACCGAAGACAGCATCAACTATATGACGCGGGACAGCTTCAAGTGGGTGAATCAGGAATATTTGGTCTTCAATTGGAATTGGGATACGAACCACGCGGACCTGATTGGGGACGTGTGGGCGTCTCTCTCACGGCCATTTGTCGACCGGCAAGAGCCTGAATCAGAGCGCCGGTTTCATGCCAAACTTGACGCGCTGACCTACGTCTACAATGTAGCCTATCCCGGCGTGCGACAGATCGGCGGAGTTCCCGTCTCGAATCAAACCTTTGCCGGCCAATATCTTTCTCCGGTGCTTCAATACCGGGTCAGCCCTCAGCTGACACTCGACGCCGGTCTGTTCGCCGGTCTGCCGGTGGGCGAGACCCAACGGTTTCACACCGTACAGCCGATTCTCTCCGCACAATATGAGATGGTCCCGGCTGTCCTCCTTGTGGCCGGCACGCTCCACCGCAACCACCCGTTCGTGGACGCGCTCTTTAATGACGCGATGTTGCTGACCCGCCCGATCGAACAGGGATTTCAACTGCTGGTAGATCGAGAACATTACCAACAGGATGTGTTTATCAATTGGAGCCAGTTGGAAACTTTTCAAAAGGCGGAGCGCTTCGACGTGGGGTATGCCGGGCGCGTCTCGGCCGGGCACTTTTCCTTCAACGGTCAGGTCTATTGGTCCCATTCCGGTGGAGCGCAGTATTCAGAATCCAGAACCTTCTTTGGAGCGGGCATTCCTCGCGATCGCCCTGCCGGGAACAACTTTCTGACCGCCTTCGGCCCTCAGTTCACTTTTCAACCCAGACAGTACTGGTCGCAGCTGTCCTGGATTCGTGAGATCGACGTGATGGCACTGTACCTCACAAGCCAAAATGAACCCACCCAAAGCGGCTCACCGATCGTGCGTGGTCGAGGGTACCAACTGACAGCTGGCCTGAACCTGGAGGGATGGCGCCCGTATGTCACCATCTGGCGCGGGGAACACTTCGTGACGGAGCGGGGTGATGCGGCATACTATGCGGGTGACTTTACCGAATTTGGGCTCTTGAGGGATTTCATTCTACCCGCTGGCTTCTCCTTGCGCATCGGCGGATTCGGACGAATCATCGAACGGCATCTTACCCATACCGAATATGCACTGCTCAATTGGTCCTGGGACCAATCGACGTGGCGAGGGTTCTGCCTGCGCCCTACACTGTTGCACCGGGAGGAGACGCAGTGCTGACTATGCCGGCCACAGTCGCCTTTTCATATGTATACCAGATCAATAAGGAGTACCACCTGACGTGTCATGTGCTGCGGCAGCCCAGATACACTTTCTCGCTTGCCACCTCGCGTGAAGCCCGTTAGAGTAGCATCCTGAGCTGTTTTTGAGTAAATCTCTGTCGGTGAGAGGAGAAATAATGGGTCGCTGCTTGGTCACGCTTTTCTACCTGGTCCTTCTGGGCGTTCCCACACTCACCCTTGCAGAAACGTATGTTGCAGCAGGCGTCGGCATGAACGCCCCCTCTTTTGACACCACGGATGCCGGAAAGGTGGCTCTCCAAAAAGACTTGTTTTACGGAGGCAAGATCGGTCATTACTTTAATGATCGCGGCTACAACTGGTTTGGGCTTGAAGTAGACGCATACCGTTCCACCCCCGGCATCAAACAACAAACCCTGCCGACGTCCAGCAACCCCCGACTGTCGGGACCGATCCCTGGTGCTGATTTGATGGTGCACTCACTGGCATTTAATGCATTGGTCCGCGTCACCGGCTATCAATACAAAGTCGAGCCCTATGCTGGGCTAGGCATTGGCCTGAATGTAGGAAATATCTCCAGCGGTGGATTCCGGCCAGAAGCCTCCTTTGCCCCCAGTTTCAACGTGTTGGCCGGTATTCGATACTATATGACGGAGTCGATTGCCCCCTTCATTGAGTACAAGTATAACTTCGCCCAATTCAAGTTCGATCGCAGCAATGTCACGGCCGACTATCGAGCGAACCTGTTCATGTTCGGCATCGCTTACCACTTCGGACGATAGAGCGACTCGCTCATAGGCCGAATCCGCCCCTCACTCTGCAAACAAATTTCTCTCAACTATTAGTGCCATTTCTGTGACCAATGCTGGTGTAGTGCCTTCTGAAACATCAACCGATCCACCACGCTCCCAGCCTCTGGTGTTGCCGATTGAATGTGTGGCGCCACAGCTGACGATCTCCCTCGCTCTGTTTCCCTTGGGGGAACATGGTACGGGCTAGAATACAGCACGTTGTGTGGACACGCCGAGCCGTGTCGAACCCGCCGCAACGAAGTCATATGTTCACGTACTTCGCCCCGTACCGGCTTTTCCAACCTCCACATCCTGGCCGTCCATTCCTTCGTCGGACGACCTGACATCCTGACAGGATTTGAGATAGGCAAGAATGTTCGACTTCGGGACCTTCAAGGCCTGAAAGGCATGTCGGATCAATGTGTGCGCCCCCTCGACTTCGGGCAGGATGATTTCTGTCGCGCCGACGTCCTTCAGATCTTCAGCCTCCCTAAAGCCATGTGCCCGGACAAGAACGGGTAACTTTTCATTCAGTGTTCGCAGCCGCCGGAGGGTCAGCGATGCTTCGCTGAGCACCGGCAGCGCAACAATCGCCAGCGCAGCCCGCTCAGCACCGGCCGCGTTCAACAACTCGGTTTGCGAAGCGTCTCCATACACGCAAGAAATGCCGCGACGACGTAACTGTCGCACGAGATCTGGGTCGCGCTCAATGACCGTGTAGGGAATCGAAAAATGGTCGAGAGCCAGCCCAACCGTGCTACCCATGCGACCGAATCCGCAGACCAACACATGCCCTGCTTGCTCGTCCTGCACTCCCCCTTGGATTGGCGCGGAAACCCGTCCCATTCGAAAATGCAACGCCGCGATCCACCTCGGCGCGTACCGAACCAGTGGAGCGTTGAGAAGAATGCTCAGGAGGGATGCGGCGAGAGTAGCATTGTACACATCCTCGCCCACATGGCCTGCCGTTTTGGCGACCTGTACCAACACAAAGGAAAATTCGCCGATTTGCGTGAGGCCGACGCCCACGAGCAGGGCTGTGCCCCAGGCGTAACGAAACAGCTTCACGACCAACGTCCAAATGACGAATTTCCCGATGATAATCAATCCGAGCATGAGGCCGAGTAATGGCAAATTGGACCACACGACCCGCGGATCGATCAGGATACCGATAGTCACAAAAAAGAGGGCCACGAACGCATCCCGTAACGACAGGAGCCGGGCGAGCATTTCGTGACCATATTCCGAACCGCTGATGATCAGTCCCGCGAGGAAGGCGCCTAGCGCAAGGGACAATCCTGCCATCTGTGTCACAGCCGCCGTCCCGATGCCCAGAGACAACGAAACCAAGAGAAACAGTTCGGCATTTTGCGTCTTCGCAATGCGTGTCAACAGCGGAGGAATCGCCTTCGAGGCGAGATAGGAAAAGGGAACCAGAATCAGGACCGCCAGCCATAATGCTTTCCCAATGGCTGCAAAGCGGCCCGGTTCCAGAGCCCCGAGCGCCGGAAGCAGCACGGTGAGCACGACTACCGCCAAATCCTCGACCAGCGTAATCCCGATCATCACCCTGCCGTGCTTGGCACGCAAGTCTCCGCTGTCCAGCAGCAAGCGGGCCAGCACCATCGTGCTGGCTACGGACACGACTGCGCCGATCACCACGCTTTGGATGAAATTCCACCCCACCACCTCGCCCACACCGACGCCGAGTAGGATGGAAAGAACAATACCGATCGGCCCTCCTAGCAAGGCGACCCACCGCACTCGCAACAAGTCGTTCAGTGAAAATTCAATGCCGATGCAGAACATCAGCAGGATCACACCGATCTCGGCGAACATTTCGAAACTATGGACATCCGAAATGGATGGACCCGGCGTCAAAGGGCTGATCAGAATGCCGCCGAAGACATATCCCAGAATCAACGGCTGACGGAGCAGATACGCGGAGGTCCCGCCGACGACGGCGGCGATGAAGACATAGGCGAGATCTCGAAAGAAAATAGGGTCAGGGGTCATGAATCCTTTCGAATGTCAAAATGGTTTCCCACGGCGCAGCATACCATGAACGTATGTCGGATGACGTACCGGACAGCAGGCGTCAGCCTTAATTTACTCTAGACGCGCTGGCCCATCCGCTCCCACCGTCAGACCGGATCAAGAAGGTCCGATCTGGCGCGCCCCATACACTCGCGTAGGAATTCGCCACAGTTCCACCGCACCACGAACCCGGATGGTTCTATGTATCCCTAGGTGGGGTTACACTTCTATCAGTCAAGCCGCCGTTTCGCATGGTATCAAGGGATTTTGGCAGGTCGGATACCCGGATGCGTGAGAAAGCCTCACCCTACGTCTCTCATGCACTCACGAGGATCAGAGGAAGGTCGTTCGCTCTGAACCCGTATCATCACACCTGACACTCACTGTTTCAATACATTGGGAGGCAGATATGGCTGGCAAGGCAGCAGATAGCGACATCGATTGGGAGGGCTACAGATCACGGTGATGAAACGTAACGATGCACCATGACCAAAAACACGACAGGCAGGACAAATTCCTGTCCATGCCAGCCTCAGCTGCGCAGGTGTGGGACTCACTTGCCTTTGACGTCCCCTCTCCAGGCCCCGCTTTCTCGCCCGCGCGTTTCAATGAACTCCTTAAATCGCGTCAGATCGCCTTCGACACGGAGGGATACGGCACCAAACGCGTCGCCCACATTCTCGACGACGCCTTCTGGTTCATAATCCAACTGCAGCATGATCTTACTTGTTTGATCCGAAAGGCGGTGAAACGTCACGACACCAGCGTTTTTAGCCCCCTGCGTACTCTTCCAGGCAATACGTTCGTCGGGATGTTGCTCAGTGATGACCGCATCCCATTGTTTTTCTTTACCGGCAATCTTCGCCTTCCAGTGCAAATGTGTGCTGTCGAGTTGTTGAACCTGCACCACGCCTTCCATGAATTTAGGAAATTCCTCGAACTGCGTCCACTGGTTGTAGGCCGTTCGGACGGGGACCTGTACTTCAACTGACTTTTCGATAAGGGCCATGATTTCTCCCTCCTCTATGTTAGTCCACGATGTCGGCGCGATCCACGAAGTAGGTCGTTTCGCCGAAACAGGTGGTGGGCAGATAGCGTAACTCCTTGTAGTGCAGGACGACCCGTTTCCCCATCTGCCCGTCCAGTTTCTTTGCGACGTCGTCATCCCAGACGGTAAAATCCCATAACGTCGGCGCCACGCCAGGGACGGTGGTCATGGCGAGTTCGCCTTCAAAGGTCTTACACAGCCACCCCTTCCGAGACAATTTCTGTAAGTACCCCGCGCGATCTCCGTCGGAATAGCTGCACCCCACGAAAGCGATGCACAACAAACTCCCTAACAGAATCTTCATTCTCTCCCTCCATCACCCAGCACACGATTACATCATGTCGGAGGGGAGACTGTAGCTAGGGGACTCCCCGGGGGAAACCACTCCCTACAACCCCGTTCAAGGGCTTGATCTGAGGGCTCGCGATCAGCACGAACAGGAAGGCAGGAACCGGGCAACAACAATGGGAGTCGCATGGGATGACGAATGCGGCCAGTCGGAAAAGAAGCTCGAGGGAACCTAAGGTGATACGGTCGCAGGGCCACTATTCGTGCTACCCACATGGGCAGTTCCGAGGGAGGAGGTGTTCGTCGAGCCAGCAGCTTCATTGACGACAGACAGGCCCTGTTCCTTCATAAGATAACCAAGCAGTCTAGATGTATGTTCGGTTCTTCCCTGAAGGGTGAGGTGATAAAGGCTATCCGTGAAGTCCTCGATAACATATTGAAAGTCGGATGGAGTGCCCAAGAACGGTATTGCCATGTCTTGCATGCGTCGCATAATCTCGGCCACGGCTCGTTTCACGCGTGGAGAATGAAAGTCGAGCTTCCCCTTCACGACCGGTGGCCATGCGAAGTACACGCTGATCCCTTTAGATCGGCAGCCTGCTACGAACTCTTGCAAAGTACTCCAGAAATACCTTGACTCGATGAAATCGAGATCCAGTTCGTAAGGGTCTTCGGTAGATACGACTGTCGGCTCAGACGTTCGCATGATGGCGGCACCATGGCGATCGTTGTTCAGAAAGGAATACATTTTAGAGGGGCTATAGTTCGGCTGAGACCAGGCCTCGTGTACTAGTTGGAGGATCTGTGTGGAAGGCTTGAGTGCTCTCGCTCGTACACTGTCAATATACGAGCCGGCAGCTTTAGTGATGACGCCAAGAAGGACTCGTTGCGGCAGGACGGAAAACATAAACCTTACCTTCTCTGCGACATTCAGTTGCCAGAAATAATCAGGGTCCCAGGCCATCATTTGATTGGTGAACCATTCGGTGTAGGTGGTTTCTGAACGGTACTGCTCATACTCGAGAGGGAAGATCACGATATCTCCGAGTTGTAGATAGGGTGCAATTTCGTTCACCATCACAGCAACCGGGCGACCAATACTCACCCCCAAATTCAGTGTGTGAATTCCAAGAGACTGTTCGATCCGTTCGGCATCTATCCCGAAAAATGTGCTGGATCCCCCTACAATGAGAATTTTCTTCTTGCCCCGATGCTGCGCCAATAGGTCACGCTTGACGATTTGCGTCTCATAGATCCAATACTCAGCCGGCACGTGCGCGCCTAATTGATATACGAAGGCGCCAATATACAGAGCAGAAAGCACCGTGAGCGATAAGGCTATGGTACCCACATATTTTCCTGCCGTGAGTAATGTCATGGCATGTTAGAAGTTTTCGTAAATAAATCCACCAGGGTGCGAGGTCATCGATGCGAGTAACACCATAAACAGCAGGGCACCGATTAAGACGGCTCTCCTCATTGTCAGGGAAGCCTCCAGGCTTTGATGCTCGGTGGTCATCCATTCCCGAGTATTGGGGAGCCTTAATGCGACAATCCCTGACACGGCCAACCAGAAGGTATGCAAAACAGGTTCTGAAAAGAGCACGTTGACCGGATACACCGTCCATCGATCGAAAGAGAAGGCAATCCGCATGTCATCAAGGCTGAAAAACTGCGCAACCGAATGGAATTGTGCCGCAGGCTTCTCAAGGTGATGAAGGGTATCTCGGAACCCCTGTGCCCAGAACCCGTTGATACCGAGTAGGGATGCTGTTATCCGTGTGGCTGCTGGAATACTTTCTGCCCGAAACCAGACCCAGGCCATGGCGGTGGAGAGAAATGTCACCATCCATCCCATCATGGGGGAACAATGCATCCCGAGTCTTCGCCATCCATGGTTGATCAACAGATACAGACCATGAAGCGCGCCCCAGATTACAAAAGTCCAATTGGCTCCATGCCAGAGCCCACAGAGCATCATCGTAATGAAGATGTGCACCTGTTGCCGAAAGACGCCCTTCCGATTGCCGCCCAAAGGAATATACAGGTAGTCGCGAAGGAAGCGGGAAAGAGTCATGTGCCAGCGCTGCCAAAAATCGATAATATTGGTGGCCTTGTAGGGTGAGTTGAAATTCTGCGGGAGCGTGAACCCGAATAGTCGGGCTACGCCCAGTGCCATGTCCGTGTAGCCTGAAAAATCGAAATACAATTGGAACGAATAAGCGAAGATCCCACCCCAAGCTTCCACCATACCCAATTGTCGGCCAGATGAGTCTGCAGCGAAGATGGGGTTGGCATAGCCAGCCAGGGTGTCTGCCAGCAGCACTTTCTTGGTTAGCCCGATCGCGAATAGAGTGACCCCTTCGGCGAAGGCCAATGTTGAGAGGGAGTGCATCGCCTTCACGATCTGGGGTGCAAATTCTTCATACCGAGTGATGGGGCCAGCCAGCAGTTTTGGAAAGAAACTGCAGAAGACACAATATTCCAGAAACCGAAACGTGGTGACCCGGCCTCGTGAAACATCGACCAGATAGGCAATTTGTTGAAATGTCAGGAATGAAATGCCAAGCGGGAGCGAACTCGCGACAAATGAGGAAACCGTATCGCCGGCGAGATTAAGATTCTCCAGGATAAATGTTGAATACTTAAAGTAAGCAAGCGCCCCGAGATTCATGAACACGCCCCCGGTCAGGAGCACTGTGCGTATAATTCCATGCTTCTGCGAGCATCGATGGATGGTGAGTCCAAACAGGAAGTTCGCCACGATCGAAAAGAGAAGCAGTTCCGCGTCAAAAAACGCACGCCAACCAGCAAACCACAGTGACGTCCCGATAAGCCAGGCAAGTGCTACGCGACCGTGTCCTGTCTTACCAAGGACGAAATAGAGAAGAACAGAGAGCGGGAGAAAGAGGGCAATGAAACCGATGGAGTGTAGAGGCATAATTCAAGCTTAGCGTTGTTTGGATTGCGCCATGACTCGTCACAAATCGGCCGCTATGTGGACTGCGATGAAGAAATTTCTACGATTTTTCGCGTCCAGTTATACCACACAATCTCCTAGGTATTAGCATGCAGAACGTCGCACGGCTGAACCTTTGCTCGACAAGCCAGTTGCGTGCCGGGCATCAATATCAAGAGCCAAGCTAGCTCGCCAGCATGAGACGCGGAATTCTCCATTTCTCGATGTGGACCGAATTCAATTCAAAATCAAAGCAGACGGTTCAGGCCCCCCGTACTGCATCCCTCGATGTGTGAGCGCTTGATTCAGGGGTCTCGTGGTGCTTGACGGTGCAGGAACTGATAGGGCATTCCACGATCACCATGACGATGCGATACGCCCATCTCTCCCCGGCTCATTTACGCACAGCAGTGAATCGAGCGAGTTTAGGAGCGATTGCAACGAAAAGTACGACTGGAACCGGGGGTAAAACCGGGAGTAAGGAAAATCAGCGGTTGGAACAGGGGCCGGTCAGAATCACCGAACCCTCTGAGATTTCTATAGGAATGGTTGGAGGCGCCGGGCGGGTTCGAACCGCCGCATCGCAGTTTTGCAGACTGCTCCCTTAGCCACTTGGGTACGGCGCCACGGATCGGATTATAGAAGGGGGAGCTTCAGGAACTCAACCGCGAAGAGCGGATAAACAGAGGAATCTTCGAACAAAACAGCCGATCATCTCGTGCTGGCTGATTAGGGCTTGCTCGGGAGCACCGGAATGTCGCGGACGATGGTGGACTGCTCATCCGGCGCATGACCCATTAGTTCCCAACCTGCCTCTGCTTGCTCGTCCGACCCATTGTGCGTCACGCCTGCCGCTTCAGCTTCTTTTTCCTTGGCCAGCAGCTCGACTTCGTGGATGAGCGTATCCATGAGTTCGTCCATGGGCACCTTGCGCATCAGCTTCCCCTTCTTGAAGAGAATGCCTTTGCCCTCGCCGCCGGCAATGCCGATATCGGCTTCCTTGCCTTCGCCAATGCCGTTCACGACGCAACCGAGAACTGACACATTCAACGGGGTCTTGATATGGCCCAATTTCTTTTCCAACTCATTGGCCAGACGTACCACATCGATTTCAACTCGACCGCAGGTCGGACAGGCAATCACGTTGATGCCGCGATGACGCAATTCCAGCGACTTCAGAATCTCGAACCCGACTTTTACTTCTTCCACAGGATCGGCGGCGAGTGAGACGCGCAGCGTGTCACCGATGCCTTGCGAGAGCAGCCAGCCAAGGCCGATCGCGGATTTGACCGCGCCGGTCATAGCGGTGCCGGCTTCGGTAATGCCGATATGCAACGGGTAATTGGACTGAGTGGAGAACAGATAGTAGGCATCGATCGCGTGATGCACGTCAGAAGCCTTGAGCGACACCTTCATGTTGGTGAAGCCTTCGTCTTCAAGCGCATGCACGGCGTTTAAGGCCGACTCGGAGAGCGCTTCGGGAGAAGGCCAGCCATACTTATCGAGCAGGGGCCGTTCAAGCGAGCCGCCGTTCACGCCCACGCGCAGGGGAATGCCCCGCTCGTTGACGGCCTTGATCACCTCCTGCACCTTCCACCAGGCCCCGATGTTACCGGGGTTGATACGCACGCAATCGACGACCTCGGCCGCTTTGAGCGCCAGGCGATGGTCGAAGTGGATGTCGGCAATCAACGGCACCGTCATCGCCGCCTTGATCTTCGGCAACGCGTCCGCCGCCGCTTCGTCCGGAACGGCGACACGAATGAGCTCGCAGCCGGCGGTTTCCAACTGCCGAATCTGCTCCACAGTCGCCTTCACGTCGCGCGTGTCGGTGGAGCACATCGACTGGACAGAAATCGGTGCATCTCCGCCGATCTTGACCTTGCCTGCCTGTATCTGCCGTGTTTTTTTCCTGGTGATATGCATCAGCGTGTCAGTCTGTCGTGTTGATCTTCAGTCTGCTTCGGTGACCGGCGTTAGCTGCCCTGCTCATCGCCATGCGGCAAGCTGCCGACGAGCGAGGCCACGCGCGCGGCATCGTCTGCGACCACACCGGCGCCAAAAATATTTTTGACGCTGTTATAGATACCGTCCGCTGTCAGGCCGTACCGTTCGCGCAACAGGTCCTGCGGGCCTTGCTCGATGTACCAATCCGGCAATCCCAGCACCTTGGTTCGCAACATGAGTCCGGCGTCGGACAGCGTTTCCAGGACTGCGGAACCGAATCCGCCCATTTTGCAGCCTTCTTCCACCGTTACCAAGCAACGGACGTTCTTCGCGGTCTTGAGGATGAGTTCGGTATCCAGCGGCTTCGCGAAGCGAGCGTTCACCACGGCGGCGGAAATACCTTCCTGCGCCAACCGTTCGGCGGCCTTCATAGCCGGCCAAACTGTCACGCCAATCGCCACGATCGCCACATCCGTTCCTTCTCGCAACAACTCGCCCTTACCAATCGGCAATGCCGTCGGTTCGGGATCCATCGGGACACCGAGGCTCACACCACGGGCATATCGCACCGAGGCGGGACCATCGTAGCTGACGCAGGTCTTCATCATGTGCTGCAGCTCGTTCTCATCCTTCGGCGCGGCCACCACCATGTTCGGCACATGCCGCAGGAACGCGAAATCGAATGCGCCATGGTGGGTCGTGCCGTCTTCGGCTACGAGACCGCCTCGATCGATGCAGAAGGTGACCGGCAAGTTCTGGGTAGCCACATCGTGCACGACCTGGTCATAGGCTCGTTGCAAGAAAGTGGAATACAGGGCCACCACCGGCTTCATGCCCTGCGCAGCCATACCGGCGGCGAAGGTGACGGCATGTTGCTCGGCGATGCCGACGTCATAGATCCGATCGGGGAACTCTTTTTCAAACGCATTCAGACCGGTGCCTTCACACATCGCGGCAGTGATCGCCACCACCCGCTTGTCTTGACGCGCCACTTTGATCAAGGCATCGACCGCCATGCTGGTGTAACTGGGACGTACGGCCTTTTTCGCCGGCACGCCCGTTTCGCGCACGAACGGAGGGCAGGCATGGAACCAGACGGGGTTGTCCATGGCAGCCTGATACCCCAAGCCTTTTTTCGTGATCACGTGCAGCAGGACCGGGCCTTTCATTTTCAGCACGTTTTCCAATGTCGGAAGGAGGTGTTCAAAGTTATGTCCGTCGATCGGCCCGGCATACTGGAAGCCTAATTCCTCGAACAACAGACCGGGAAGAATCGCGCCCTTGGCCAATTCTTCAGCCCGCCGGGCTATTTTCTGAACTTCCAAGCCGATGTGGGGAATCTTTCTGAGCAGCTGGCCGGTTTCTTCACGCATCCGGGCATAGAACTCGCCGGTGAAAGTCCGGTTCAGGTAGGCGGAAATGGCTCCAACGTTTCGGGAAATCGACATTTGATTGTCGTTCAGGACAACGATAAAGTCCTTATTCGTCCCGCCGGCGTGGTGCAAACCCTCAAGAGTCATTCCCGCCGTCATGGCCCCGTCGCCGACGACGCAGACGACCTTGTGTTTTTCGCCCCGCTGCTCGCGTGCTTCCACCATGCCGAAGGCGGCCGAGACGCCGGTGCCGGCATGGCCGGCATTGAAGGTGTCATAGACACTCTCTTCACGCTTGCAGAAGCCGCTCAACCCGCCGTATTGCCGCAACGTATGGAACTGTTCCCGGCGTCCCGTGAGGAGCTTGTGGGTATAGGCTTGATTGCTCGTATCCCAGACGATTTTATCCTTTGGCGTCTCCAGGAGATATTGCAGTGCGACCGTCAACTCCACGACACCCAGATTGGAGGCCAGATGCCCCCCGACATTCGAAACCACCCCGAGGATTTGCTCACGAATCTCCTGGCATAGTTCCGGAAACTGTTCAGGGGACAGGCGCTTCAAATCAGCGGGACTGTGGATATTTTTCAACAGAGACATTGCACAATCTCCTTGTCAAAGGATGACAATTGGACGCAGATATTCATATCCGTGGAAAACAATCGTATTGAGAAGGTCGTGGCGAAGCAGCGAAAGAAGTTCGTACAAATCGCCTCATCCTCACATATGGAAACGCCTGTGTCAAGATTCTGCTTTCCCTCCGCCGCCGTCGGGTCACGACTTTACGAGCGGAACCGGTAGGTGAAGACCGTTGAAAGAGTAAAATCGGCCGCACTCCCGGTAATGAAATCCAAATTTTCGATCCCGTACACCTGCCAGAGCAGACCGGGCAGAATCCGATAACTGACGCCGATGACGGATTCTGTCACACCCTTGTCCAGCACCCTCGTTCCGGTGCCGTGAAACGGCGGCGAGTAGTAATCGAACTGCGCCGTGATGGAAAAATTCTCCGTCCAGAGATATTCCACAGCCACCAACCCGCTTATGACCGGCTGGAGGTCGAGCCCGGCGATCTGCCCTGTCGGAAACACCCCGTTTAAGTTGGCATAGACAATCCACCCGGTCGCGAAGGTCTTATCCAGCGCGAGACCGATGCCCGCATCCGGATGCCCGCTGCCGAAGACCTGGTCCGTATCTCCGGTCGGAGCTTTGACCCCCACGCGAAACGACAGGGCCGGAAGCGTCGAGGTTTCTTTCAGCAGTTGATATTTCCCATAGAACGAAATATCGCCCAGCCCGGTCGCGCCCTTGGTACCCTGAAACAGGGTGCGACCACCGTTGGTAACATTAAAGGCGTAGGCCGTTTCCCGCAGCGCTTTACGAGCCGGAGAAATCCCGGTCGTCCCCCGCTCCACCCCGAGGATTGGCTCCTCCATGAATCCGCGATATCGGTGATACCCCGGTACTTCCACCCCGATTTCCAGCCGATCGGTCAGGCCATACCGCAGGAATAACGCGGCACGAACCGTCTCAAACTTCATGGTCACATCGGCCTGCTCTTCCTGGTCTCGGGCGATCGAGGCGGTATTGGCTGCTTCGAGACGAATATCGAAATCGCCCTTACGCAGCACAGCCGCCCGCTCGCCAGGCATCGCCAGGACCAGCTGGTCCAGGGCTTGGAAGTTTCTGACGGGAAAGGGCCCAAACCCTTCGGCGTTGACCAGAAGCGGCAAGGCACACGGAATACCGATAACGCAAAGAAAATAGACGATCTGCCGCATGAGTAATACCCGGCCGTTCACCCAGGCGTTCAATAGGGGAAATCCAGCCCGGCGAAAATTGCTCCGCCTTCGCGGCTGTATCCATAATCCAGACGACCGACAACGTTCGGGCGCACAATAGCTCGAAAGCCGACGCCCGGCGTCATCCGGTAATCTTGAAAGCTCACATCCTTAAATGAGTTAAACACCTGGCCCGTGTCCAAAAACGGAGCCAGCTCAAAATCCGCGGTTACTCCCGCCAGCTTCGTGCGCAGGATATGAATCCGCTCTTCGATACTGAAGGCGATCAGATGTTTGTCGATATAGCGATCCATACCGAATCCACGCAGATTGTTCTGTCCGCCCAACGACGATTGCTCGAAGAACGGCACTTGAGAGCCAATCGTGGCCTGCAGATCGGCCCGGACGACCAGGATGGCCCGCTTGGATTCGCTGGGAAACAACTTCTTCACTTCGATTTCGTACCGTGAATAGACGGGATGGTCGCCATTTTTGACGTTTTGATTCAGCTCGGCGTAGGCCATGACAGACATGCCGTCGGTAGGCGTGACCAGGCTGTCGCGGGTGTCGTAATAAAATGAGGCGCGATGCCCGACGATGATCGACTCGCCTTGAATGCCGTCGACGGTCGGGAATTGCTCGACCGAAAAAGGAAGGTCCGTGGCACCCCGCTGGAGTTGGACCTGCCGGACCCGCTGCCCGACTGAGACCTGCGTCACTTCGTTCGCGTAGAGGCCGAGCCGCCAGTAGGCACGCGCTTCTCTGGCCGTGTAGTTCGATTCATCCGCCTGTACCGTCGATTGGCCCAGCCCGAAGAACCGCGAGGTGGCATTTTTGAAGAAGGTCCCGCCGAAGTTCAGAAAGTACTGTCCGTTACCGAACGCGGGGTCGACATAGTCAAACAGCACCTTGCGTTCGATTCTCTCGGTCAACGAAGCAATCAGCTTCATTTGCCGCCCGCCCGGGTCGTATTTAAAGAGATTGAAGACCGCGCGGCTACCGACAATCGAATTCTGAATCAACATCGGCGCCATGAGGTACTTCAATTCGCCGTCCGGATCGGAGATCAGAATCGGCGCAATCAAGCCGGCGTCGTTTCCGTCGTTCTTGCTGGTGGAGACCGACGGCACGGGGAAAATTTGCGTGTCGGCCCCTGCCGGATCCGAAAAGCTCGGCACCAGGAGTCCGGCCAGCGCCAGGAGAATACGGATCGACGAAAAATAAAGTCGCTGCATGGCGCTCGCCGGAACGGTCGCTCTCTCTTAAAACTACGGAGCTTTGATCTTGTCGGATTTTTTGCGAAGCTGGTCAACGAGGTCGGAATACGAGGAGGTGTGAAGGATCTTCGTAAATTGCCCGCGGTAATTGTTCACCAGACTGACACCATCGACCACGACGTCGTACACATGCCAATCGTTACTTTTGTTCAGCAGCCGGTAGTCCATGGGAATTTCGGTTTTGCCGGAGAGCACCTTCGTACGCACCTCTGCATATTCTTTTTCCGTGCGTTCGTTGAGATACTGCACGCCTTCGCCGGAATAGGTCTCTACCCTGTCGGCGTAGGTATTGGTCAGCAGGGTACGGAACAAATCGACGAACTCCTGCTTCTCCTTGTCCGACAATTGATTCCACTGCGCGCCCAGCGACCGCCGGGACATTTCGGAATAGTCGAACCGTGCCGCCACCGCCTTCTCTAAACGCTGTCGTCGATCCTCATGCCGGGCAGGGGCTTTTAACTCTTTATCGCCTAAAATTTTCAGTACCTCATCGACCGTCCCCCTGATCGATTCGGTCGCCGGACCGGCCATGGCGGACGACAGCCCGCCCATGAACAGGTGCAGCGCCAGGACGACACCCACGACCATCCATCGCCTTACATTCATACCAACACCTCTCCTGTGAGTGGTGATCTCCTCGCCCCACCGGCCCGGTTTGAGCATTTTCGTCCTCTGATGCATGAGCCGATGAGATTAGTTGACCTTGCCATGTACATACTGGCTAACCAATTCTTCCAGATCAAGTCCTGATTCGGTGTCACGGATTTTGTCACCGGGCTTCAAGGGATCACCGCCCCCGCCTACGGACAGCGCGAGGTACTTATCGCCGATGATCCCGCGGGTTTTGATGGAAGCAATCGTGTCCGAATACAACTTCACACCGTCCTGAATCGCCAACGCCACCAAGGCACGGTCACTGCTGAGGCCGATGGTGCGGACCCGGCCGACCTCGACGCCGGCAATTTCGACCGATGCCCCCGGTTTGAGTCCAGAGGCCGATGTAAACTCCGCCTCGACCGGATAATTGTGTCCGCCGATGACCTCCAGCTTGCCCAGCTTGATGGAGAGATAGCCCAGGCAGGCAAGCCCGACGAGCACGAAGATTCCGACCATCAATTCCAGTTTTGCGCGTTCCATAACGTCTCCTATCAGCGGCTCTCAGTCGACAGCATTTTCGGCGCGACCGTGCCTCCGACGAAAATAAACTCGCGGATCTCTTCATCGGTCGTTTTCACAAACTCGCTCGACGGGGCCATTTCGGCAATCCGGCCGTTCTTCAGCATCGCCACGTAATCGGAAATCCCGAAAATTTCCGGGATCTCATGACTGACCATCACGGCGGTGAAGCGGAATTGCTGCTGCATCGTTACGATGAGGTCGTGAATGGCTTTCGCCATCAATGGATCAAGGCCCGTCGTCGGCTCATCGAACAGAATGATCTCCGGCTCCATCACCAGTGCGCGGGCCAGCCCCGCGCGTTTGCGCATGCCGCCGCTCAGCTCCGCGGGAAACTTATGCCCCATGCCCTTCAGCCCCACCTGATCCAGCTTCTCCTCGACCCGCCTGGTGACCACGTCGCCCTTCAGGCGGAGCTTTTCCCGCAGGGGAAAAGCCACATTCTCAAACACCGTCATGGAATCGAACAGGGCCGCCCCCTGGAACAGCATCGCGAATTTCTTCCGCACTTCGTTGAGCGCCTGCCCCTTAAGGCGCGCAATGTTCGTTCCGTCGATCCAGACTTCACCGCGGTCCGGCTGCATCAGGCCGATGATGTGCTTCAGCAACACACTCTTGCCTTCGCCGCTGCGCCCGATGATGGTCGTCAGTTTTCCCGTGGGAATGGTCAGGTCCACACCGCGCAGCACGGCCTGCTTCCCCAACGTTTTTTCGACACCGACCAGTTTAATCATCGAATCGTTCCGAACCTGTTCCAGCAGTTTTCCCGAAGCTATCGGATGATTGGCTTACAGCAGGACCGACGTCAGAAAATAATCCCACACCAGGATCAAGACTGCGGACAGCACCACCGCTTCGGTGGTCGCCGTTCCGAGACCTTCGGCACTGTGTTTGGTATGAAACCCCTTATAACAGCAGACCCAACTGATCAATAGCCCGAAGCTGATGGATTTGAGCATGCCGCCATAGACATCCTTCCACTCCACTGCCGACTCGATGGAGCTCCAGTAGGCGCCTTCATTCCCGTTCAGCAACTGTACGCCGACTACGTAGCCACCGTAAATGCCGACCACGTCGAATAAGGCCACCAGCAGCGGCACGGCGATCAAACTGGCGACGAGCTTGGGGCCGATCAGATATTGCAGCGGATTAATGGCCATCGTGTCCAGGGCATCGATCTGCTCGGTAATCCGCATGATGCCGATTTCGGCCGTCATGGCAGATCCGGCGCGGGCCGTCACCATCAACGCGGCAAGCACAGGCCCTAACTCACGAATGATGCTCAACGCCACGGCCGAACCCAGCACCGCCTCGGATCCGAACTTCCGCAGTGTGTAGTAGCCTTGAAGCGCCAGAACCATGCCCGTAAAGACGGCGGTGAGGACGACCACGAAGGTGGATTTGTAGCCGATAAAGTTCAGCTGTTTGACGATTTGATAGAACCTGAACGGCGGACGGGTCAGCCAGGCAAAGGACGAGAGGACGAACAGCATCATCCGCCCCATCTGCTCCGTCAGATCGATGGTATACCGTCCGATGCGAGCAATACCTTCCACGCCTCGCCCTCCTCTTGTCTCACGAACCGGCCGCCGACCTCGCGTCGCTCCGGTCAACCGATCTCTTCACGCAGGGCCCGCTCAGCACAGGCTCGATACAAGGCCGTTAATTGCGCCCCGGCGACCTGACTTTGCACACGCAGACGATTGAGCCCGATCAGAGCCGTTGGATGCGCCAAGCACGCAAACACACCCTTTGCCCATCCAGATGGCCTGAGAAACAGGTTGAAGTCAAGCGGCAGACTCTCATTGACCAGATCCGAGACCGTGCGCACGATCGCAAACGGAATCCGATGCTCCGAGGCCACCACTCCCAAGGCTGCGCTTTCCATGTCGAGGCCGATGCCTCCGGCTCGTCCGGCAATCTCTCGCTTTTCCTCCGCCAGACAGACCACTCGAGGAACCGTCACAAACCCCCCGTGTCGCATCGGCAGGCCTTGCGCGTGCACCGCCGCATTGATCCAATCGATCATGCCCGGGGCGCATGAAACCAGAGATCCCGCTCGCGCACCGTTTTCCATGATTACCTGAGTACCGATCAACACATCCCCGATGCCAGACGGCCCCAGGGCGCAGGCAAATCCTGTGGACCAGACTGCCGTCAAACGTTGCGCCGCGAGCACGCGCTTGGCGGTGGCCGTAGCCCGCTCGGGCCCCACTCCCATAGGAATGATCCACCACTCGACCAACGCCTGGCACGCGACCAGACAGCGAATTCCGTCGACGACCCGTGCCTCGGTTGTCCCGAATGCACGACGCACCGCGTCGAGCTCCCATCGAGTCGCGACGAAGACACCAATCGTGGTCACAGCGACTCCCGATGACTGATGACAAGGAGAAATGGACTCGATGAACATCCACGGTCAGCGAGGCGACCGGAACTGTCCTGATTGATAGGCCAGCTGTCGCAATTCATCTGCCCGCGTCGTTCCACGAGTCTTCAGATTGCGGTACATGGCCAGTGCCCAGAGGGGGAAATATTGGCAATACCAATGATAACGGAGGTAGAACACGCGAGGGAAACCGGTTCCGGTATGACGTACCTCTTCCCATGACCCGTCCTTCCGCTGATTCCGAATGAGGTAGTGAATACCTCTGGCCAGGCTGAATGAGTCCGTGACGCCGCCTGCCATGAGAGCCAACAGCGCCCAGGCGGTTTGCGACGGGGTACTCTCGCCACAGCCACTCTCCGCAACATCCGCATAGGAGAGGCAAGACTCGCCCCAGCCGCCGTCGGGATTTTGCTTCGACTCGACCCAACTGACCGCACGGCGGATATAGGGAGAAGAGAGATCCTCGCCGATGGCGCGCAGGCCGGAGAGAACCGACCAGGTCCCGTAAATGTAATTCACTCCCCAACGACCATACCAACTGCCGTCCTGCTCCTGATCGTTTTTGATAAAGGTCAGCGCCGAGGCCACGGACGGATGCGTCCAGTCATACCCCAGGGTGGCAAGCATTTCGAGACAGCGGCCAGCCAGATCGGCCGTACTGGGATCCAACAACGCGCGATGGTCGGCGAAGGGAATGTAGTTGAACACGATCCGATTGTTGTCGACATCGTACGCGCCCCACCCGCCGTCGGATCCCTGCATGGCCGTCACCCACCGGCATCCTCGGCGAATGGCCAGCCGCTGCTGGTCTTCATCGGGCAGACGCACTTTGGCCAGGGCCATCAGCACCACCGCTGAATCGTCCACGTCAGGGAACAGCTCGTTCTCAAATTGAAAATACCAGCCGCCCGGCTCCGCGCCAGGAGAGGAAATAATCCAGTCGCCGACGGTCTTCGTTTGTTTGGACAACAACCAGGTGGCTGCCTTCTGCAATGCCGGATGGTCATGCGTCATCCCGGCCTCGGACAGCGCATTAATGAGCAACGCGGTGTCCCAGATCGGAGAATGGCAGGGTTGCAGATGCAACGCATCGACACATTGTCCGTTCTCCATCACGGTATCGTGAATTTCGAGTTCTTCGATTTCCCGCATCGCTTTCACGACGAGAGGATCGTCATTCTTATACCCCAGGCAATTCAGCGCCATCACCGAGTTGGCCATGGCGGGATAAATTGCGCCGAGTCCACCGCTCCCCTTCATATGATCGAGCATCCAGTTCTCGGCGCACTTGAGCGCTTTCTGGCGGACCCACTCCACAGGCGAGCGATCATAGATCTTGAGCAGCGCGTCGAGATTGATGAAAAAGTTTCTGGCGGTAAACCACGTCCGGTCCTTCTTGAAGGGCGGCACCGTGCCATAGTCAATCTGCGCCGGGGGTTCCGTGTACAGCTCGTCAATGCCCTGCTCCGGCGGCACGTAACAGTGCGGTCGTTTTGCGAAAATGATCAAGAGTGGAATCAGCACCGCGCGCGACCAGTAGGATATGGCGTAGATGCTGAAATAGAACCGCTTCGGCAACAGCATGATTTCTGGCGGCATGCTGGGGACACCACGCCAGTCGTATTGCCCGAACAGAGCCAGGGCGATTTTCGTGAAGACGTTGGCCGCCACCACCCCGCCCTTGTCGAGGATGCAGGTTCTCGCGTTGACCATGAAGGGTTCATCGGCCGAGACACCGGACAGTTTCAAGGCAAAGTAGGCCTTCACAGACGCGCTGATATCCGCCGGTCCGCCGTGATAAATAGGCCAGCCGCCGCAGGGAAGCTGCGCGGACTTCAAATAGCGGATCACTTTGCGGTCGCGCTCGGGGTCGACGCAGTTCATGAACCGGCGCAACATCAGGTATTCCGAACTCAGCGTCGTATCAGCTTCCAGCTCTGCAACCCAAAAGCCTTCCGCCGCATCCTGCCGGGCCAAAAACCAAGCCTGACTCTTCCGAATCGCCTCTTCAAGAGCCTCGAGTTGACCGGTGGTATGCGAAGGAGCCCGCTTTGCATTCTCACCGACTGTAGGGTCAGGTTTGCTGGAGACGAGGCGTAGCACGGGAGCAGACGCAAAATCGCGGGCCGCCCTGATACGGCTCGGCACCGAGACCAGAAGACTATCGGACAGACGACTGAACAGATTCTTGAGAAGTCGCATAGCGTGTTGCCGTGAATCAGACAGAGACGGCGGGATCGATAGTCGAAACGGTTCCATCAATCAAGCAGCGATCACATGAAACCGCACAGTACCATGTGTAACCATTAGCAGGACTGTATAACAAACTGCTTAGGACCAGTCAAGGGAAGCAGCCCCAACTTGGAGCCTAAGTGCGCGTTTGAGTTGAAGACTGTGCGGCTCGGTTGTCCTCGACAGGCCTACGTTAGGCCGGCTGAAGATCGCCGAGCTTGACCGAAATCAGGGTCGACACACCCGGCTCTTCCATGGTCACGCCGAAGAGCGAATCGGCCATCGCCATCGTGCGCTTGTTGTGCGTGATGACGAGGAATTGGGCCGTCGCCGAAAGACTGCGCAGCACCGCCGTGAACCGCCCGATGTTTTCTTCATCCAACGGCGCATCGATTTCGTCCAGGATACAGAACGGAGTCGGACGGATCAAGAAACTGGCGATCAACAGCGCCATGGCCGTCAGGGTCTTCTCTCCGCCGGACAACATGGTAATACTCTTCAACCGCTTCCCCGGCGGCTGCGCCACGATTTCCACACCCGGCTCGCGGGCGCCATTGTCCTCTACCCCTTCTTCCAGCGGCTCTTCGACCAATTGCAGCTCCGCTCGGCCCCCGGGAAAGAATTGCGCAAATACATCCCGAAACTTCTGCTGCAGTTCGTTGAAGGTCTCGACGAACATGTCTTTGGTCGTGCGGTTGATCCGCTGGATGATCTCCTTGAGCGACGCAATGGAGGTCGACAGATCCTGCTCCTGCGTCGTGAGGAACTGATACCGCTCTTCCAACTCACGATGCTCATCAATAGCCGCCAGATTGATCGCGCCCATGCGGTCCAACCGTTCGCGGATTTTCTGAATCTGTTCCCGCAACTGCGGCGTCTCCAGCATGGAGACGGGTGCGGCGGCCTCTTCCCCTTCCGATATGGGCTGCCCCTCCGTTGGCGAGGCCAGTAGAGTCGCCGGATCGATCTGGTAGGTGCCAGCCAGCGTGCTTTCGATGGTGGACAGATGCGCCTTCACTTCGGCCTTGCGAACCTCGGCAGTCATACGGCGCTCATGCAATGCCGACAAACTCTGTCGTATCGTGGTGAGGGTCTCCTCCACCGCGTGAAGGCCGGTCATTGCCTGCGCCTGACGTTCCTGAGCCGCAATAAGTTCGGACTTGATCCCATCAACCTCAGCGCCGAGTTCGCGGCAGAGCGCCTCCTGCCTGGTCTGCTCCTCCCGGCTGTTCTCTGTTGCCTGCACCAGCCCGGTCACCTGCTCTTCGAGATCGGCCGCCCGCCGCTGCGCCGCATCCAGCCGTTGCGTGAACCGCGCAATATCGCTGTTGGCATGCTCTCTCCGGCCGCGCATGCTTTCCAGGGAGAGGCGGACTTCCGTCAATCGTTGCTGAATCGCCAGCCCTTGGCTCTCAATGACTACCAGCCGTTCCCGTACCTGAAGTAACCCGCTTTCCTGTCCGACCTTTTCCCCCACCCATTGCTCCAGCTGCGCTTGGCTGGAGTGGAACTGTTCCTGAAGCCGCGCCTGCTCAGCCAAGCTCCGCTGCAGTTCTTCCCCCAACACATCCATGCGCCGATGCAACTCTCCACGCTGACGCTCTACGTTCGCATCATCTTTCTGAAGCGACAATTCCAACATCTCTGCTTCGCGAATGGCCCGGCCGAGCTGTTGTTCCTCCTCCCTCCCCAAGCCCAGTGCAGACGCCGCCTCCTCACGTGCCACGCGAGCCAGCTCCAGCGCTTGCACCGCCTCAGTACGACGGGCTTCCAACTCCAGCACTTCCCGCCGGCGCTGCAGGAGTCCCGCACCGGCACTGGTGCCGCCGCCGGTCATCACACCCGCCGCATCCAGCGTCTCACCGGATAACGTCACATAGGTCGGACCTGCAGGAGCCGGCCACTGATGCTGCTCCCACAATTGCAGCGCCACAGCGAGGGACTCAACGATCACAATGCCGTCGAACAAATAACTCAGGGTGGGAGCGGATGCCCCTTCTGCATGGATGACATCCGCGGCACGCCCCACCACTCCCGGCTGGCCATTGAGCGCAGGCCACCAGGAGGCCGAGGAATCCGCTGCCGCCTGGTCGGGCGCCCAACGAATGTGCTGCGGGATAAAAGCCCCGCGACCGAGCTCCTTGCCCTTCAAAAACTCCACCGCACGGCCGGCAGCGGCGGGCTGATCGACCAACCACCCACGCACCCGCTCACCTAGAATCGTCTCAACCGCCCGATCCAGGCCCGGCGGGATCACAAGCCATTCTGCGAGCGCCTCGCGCACGCCGTCACAGGTTTTCAATGCGGTGCCTTCTTCTTGCCCTTCGCGGCCGTACCCCATTTCCTCCCGCACGACACCCTGCAGCGCGCCCAAGCGTGACTCCACTGCGGCGACATCCTCGGAAAGCCGGACGATATCGCGATCCAATCCCGTGATCTGCCCGCCCAACCCTTCAATGCGCTCGATCGCAGCCTGACGTTCTGCCATGAGCCCCTGAATGCGCTGACTCGCCTCTTCCCGCTGCGCCGCAAGCAGTTCCCGCTGCTCATCCAACCCGGCCACTTGCGCAACCATCTGCTCCTGCTCGCGCGTGACCCGTTCCGCTCGGGCTGAGGTTTCCTGCTGACGTGTAGTCACCTGCGCAAGGCTCTGCTCCGTGTTCGCCACGAGGACGGCGAGATTGAGGACATCCTTTCGGGCGCGTTCCTCTTCGCCGACCGCTGCAGTCCGATGCCCGGCCAAGGCCTTGGCTTCAGCGTCCGCCTGCTGAAACTGCGCTTCCTGGGCCACAATGTCGCCATCCAATTGCAGTAAAGTCGCCCGAAGTTCTTCGATCTCGACCTGGGCCTGTTCTTGATCCGCCGCCAGCCGTTCCATTTCCTGTGAAGCCTGGACACGTTGCCGCTCGAACAATTCCGTCCGGTTTCGCTCAACCTCCGCGGCCGTCAACGCTTGCGACTGACGCTGCTCAGTGCCGGCCAAGGTATCCCGCACGCGCGAAATGGCCTCGGCCGCGTCGTTCATCCGGAACCGGATCGCTTCCTGTTCCGAATCCAGGCGAGCCTGCTCGGCCACCTGTTCGGCCTCCAACGCTTCCACTTCCCGTGCTTCGCGATCGACGGATTCCAGATCGGCATGCATCGTGCGATAGTCACGGGACAACAGCTCGATCTCGAGTCCCTTCGCTTCCTGCTGCAGGGTTTGGTACGTCCGGGCCTGGCGAGCCTGGCGCTCCAGTGAATTCAGCTGTTTTTTCACTTCCGCCACAATATCGCGCACCCGCAAGAGGTTTTGTTGCGTCGATTCCAGTTTGCGAAGCGCTTCAGCCTTCTGCTTTTTGTAGCGGACGATCCCGGCGGTTTCTTCGATCAACTCCCGGCGGTCCTGCGGGGACGCCTGCAGGATCTGCTCAATCCGTCCCTGCTCGATAACGGTATGCCCCTTGGACCCGGCCCTGGTTTCTATCAGCACGTTCCGAATATCCTTGAGGCGGCATGACGTCTTGTTGATGAGATACTCGCTGTCGCCATTGCGATAGAGACGGCGCGTAATCATCAGTTCCTGGTACTCGCTTAATTGACTCGGCAATCCTGAAATGGCATCCAGCCGCAACTCGCCCAGTCCTCCGATGACCAATGAGACTTCTACCAACCCGAGCGGTTTACGCACCTCCGTCCCGTTGAAGATGACGTCTTCCATCTTCTCGCTCCGAAGCGTTTTGGTGCTTTGCTCGCCCAACACCCAGAGGATGGAATCCACGACATTGCTTTTACCGCTGCCGTTCGGACCCACGATCGCCGTGATGCCTTTCGGAAATTGGATTTTCGCTTCCGCGAATGACTTGAAGCCGAGCATTTCCAAGGACTTCAGATACACCGGCGACCTCCAGAGCAAGAAGGTTGAGATGGGACGCTTCGTGAGGAAGAAAACGAAAAATCTTCTATCACAGCGATAGAATCAATGCAAAGAAAAAGCCCCTGATATGGGGGAATAAAGAGGCCACTCCCCCAATATATGGAGGAATGGCCAGATCTGCTTGTAGGATAATGCGAGAACTGCGCGAGTTAGTTCGCAGAGGCTGCGGTGCGTGAAGCAGACTCGATGGTGACCAATTCTTTCGGAAGAAGAAATTCCACATCCTCCTCGATGACGGTCAATTCCTCGACCTCTTCAGAAGAGCCAAGACGCTTCAGATAGGCGACCACTTCCGTGACCAACACTTCGGGAGCGGAGGCGCCCGCCGACAAGCCCACACTCTTCGCATCCTTCAGCCAATCCGGGTTGATATCCGATGCGGCATCGATGAGATAGGAGGGAATGCCGCAATGCTCGCCTAATTCGCGCAACCGGTTGGAGTTGGAACTGTTCGGTGACCCGATGACGAGGATGACATCGACCAGCTTCGACAACGACTTGACCGCATTCTGGCGGTTCTGCGTGGCGTAACAAATATCTTCCTGATGCGGACCTTTGATATTCGGAAACCGCAGATGCAAGGCCTCGACAATATCTCGGCACTCATCGACACTGAGTGTCGTCTGGGTCACATAGGAAAGATTCTGTGTCTTCTCCACCTGCAACGTTTCCACGTCCTGCACCGAGGACACCAGGTGAAACTTATCCGGGATCTGCCCCAGCGTCCCGATGACTTCGGGGTGGCCCGCATGGCCGATCAAAATCAACTCGTAGCCTTGCGTGTAATCGCGGTTGACTTCGTTATGCACCTTGATGACCAGCGGACAGGTGGCGTCGATCACATGCAGGCGGCGGCTCTGCGCCTCTTCCCACACCGATTTCGCCACGCCGTGGGCGCTGAAGATCACGACTGATCCCTCCGGCACCTCGTTCAACTCTTCCACGAACACGGCGCCCTTGTGCCGGAGCGAGTTCACCACGTGCCGGCTATGGACGATCTCATGGCGCACATAAATCGGCGCGCCGTATTTCTTAAGGGACAAATCGACGATATCGATGGCGCGGTCGACACCCGCGCAGAATCCGCGAGGATTGGCTAAATAAATCTTCATCTGCTGGTTCCCTCTCACGCTCATGAAAGGCCACCCGGCCGCCCGGAAAAGCGCGTAGTCGCACTGAACGGTCACCTTACGTCAGACCCGCCCTTGACGTCAACCGCATCATCCGGTTCATTCCGCCCTAAAAGCAGTTGAGGGCGCTGACCCATTGTGCAACAATCCCGCCATGACAGCCACTTCCAGCACGCATAAAAAGATTCTGATCGTTGAAGATGAGAAGGATATTCTGCAACTGGTCAAACTCTACTTGGAAAAAGAGGGGTTTCGGACGGTTTCAGCCATGACCGGCACGGAAGGGCTTCGGCAGGTGAAGGCCGAACACCCCGACTTGATTATTCTCGACCTCATGTTGCCTGAACTGGACGGCCTGGAGGTCTGCAAACGGATCCGCTTGAATCAGGAGACGGCGCTGCTGCCTATCCTCATGCTGACCGCCAAGGCAGAAGAGTCCGATACAGTCATTGGGCTTGAGCTGGGAGCCGACGATTACGTGACCAAACCCTTCAGCCCCAAAGCTCTGGTGGCACGGGTCAAGGCGTTGCTCCGCCGACTGGATCGCAATGCGAACAGCCCTCAAACCCAGTATCATTACGGCCCCTTGACCGTCGATCTCTCCCGGCACGAAGTCCGGCTACAGGGAGAAGAAGTGACGCTCACCGCGAAAGAATTCGGTCTCTTGGAACACTTGCTGCGCAACGTGGGTCGGGTGCTCACGCGCGATGTCTTGCTCAGCGCCGTCTGGGGGTATGACTATTACGGGACCACGCGCACGGTGGATGTGCACGTGCGCCGACTCAAACAGAAACTCCCCCTCCTGGATGAGGCCATCGTGTCGATCAAATCCCTCGGGTACAAATTGCGCGAGTCCGACATTCCGGCATGAACCTCGGCCTCCGGTGGAAAGTCGCCCTGGGCACCCTCGCCGCCGTCCTCGTCGGCCTGGTGGTCGCGGGTTGGCTCGTGATCCGCTCGGTCGAACAGACCGAACTCAGCCGCATGGCCGAGATGCTGGAGACGCGTAGCGGCTTGGCCGCGATGACGCTTCGGCCGCTGTTCGACCAATCCGGACAAACCGTTCCAGGACCGCTGCTTCACGCCACTATCCGTGAACTGAGCCAGCAGGCTCACCTTCGCATCACCATCATCAAGCAGGACGGCACGGTGCTCTCGGATAGCGCCGTCCCCGCCGAAGGTCTGACGCACGTCGATAATCATCTTGCTCGCCCCGAAGTCGCGCAGGCCCTGGCATCGGGCCGCGGCATGGATATTCGAGCCAGCCAGACCACCGGAGAACGCACCTATTATGTGGCGCGGCTCCTCTCGGAACCGACACACCTGCAACCGGGGGTCCCGGTCATCCGCCTCGGCCTGCCGTTGACCTCCATCGATGAGCGGGTGCGGCACATTCAGCAAGATTTGGTGACTGCATTTGGCGCCGCCTTTCTCCTGGCCATGGTGCTCAGCCTGTGGGTGTCGCGCAATCTGACGAAGCCGCTTTCGGAGATGGCCGCTGCCGCCCGTCAACTTGGCGCCGGGACGCCAGGAGTTCGCCTCATTGTCTCCTCATCGGACGAAGTCGGTTTGCTTGCGCGAACCCTCAACCAGATGACCGATCAGTTGGAGACGAAAATCAAGGAAGTGTCCGACGACCGTGCGCAACTCCTGGCCATGCTCATCGCGATGGTTGAGGGCGTCATGGTGCTGGACTATCGAGGGACGGTGGTCCAGGTCAATCCGGCCTTGGAGCGCATGTTTGCATTGGAACTGACGGAATCGCGCGGCCGCCATTACGCCGAACTCATCCGGCACGAAGGGCTGACCGCGCTGGTGTCTGCCGTGCTGCAGACGCGTTCCGGTCAGGGCGGTGAAATTACTCTCTCCCCCAGCGGCCGTTGCCTGCGTGTGGAAGCCTCGATCGCCGGGGGCAACCGCGAGCAGGAGGCCTGTGCGGTGTTCGTGTTCCACGACATCACGGAGCTTCGCCGTCTGGAGAAGATCCGCAAAGATTTCGTCGCCAATGTTTCGCATGAGCTCCGCACCCCGCTTACCTCCATCAAGGGGTACGTGGAGGCACTGCTGGACGGGGGCAAGGACGACCCTACGACGGCCGCCGCGTTCATGGAAATCATCATGCGGCAGAGCAATCGCCTGAATCTGATCCTGGACGATCTCCTGCAATTGTCACAGATCGAATCCGGACAGGTGCTGTTTCGCCGAGAACCGGTGGAGTTGCGGGCCTTGCTGGAACGGACTGTTGCGGTGATTAAACCGTTAGCGGACAAGAAGCACCATACGATCGAATTGTCGCTGCCGGACGAGTATGTGGTGGTGGAAGGGGACGAAGAACGGCTGGTCCAGGTTTTCATCAACCTGCTTGAAAATGCCGTGAAATACACTCCGGATCAGGGACGGATCTCCATGACCATCCGGCATGCAGCGCAAAGCCGGACGGGGTCACCTCGCCCCATGATTGAGATCGTCGTGGCAGACTCGGGAATCGGCATTCCCGAAGCGGACCGGCCGCGGGTGTTCGAACGATTTTACAGAGTCGATAAGGCCCGCTCGCGCGAACTCGGGGGAACCGGCCTGGGGCTCGCCATCGTCAAACATATCGTCGAGGCCCATAGCGGGCATGTTTGGGTGGAAGGGAATACGCCGAGGGGCAGTCGGTTTGTCGTTCACCTTCCCGTGGCACAGGAATCGCCTACGACAATCTCGACAGAAGCAGGTAGCACATAGTCGAAAGAAGCGCCGCCCCGGGCAGGGTGAAGAGCCAGGCCGACAAAATGCGACGGGTCACGCCCCAGCGCACCGCCGATAACCGCTTGACCGCTCCGACGCCCATCACGGTCGACGTGATGGTATGCGTGGTACTGACCGGAAGCCCGATATGGGCTGTCGCCATCAAGACGATCGCGGCCCCGGTCTCGGCCGCAAACCCGTGCACCGGCTCGAGTTTCACAATCCGCATCCCGAGGGTCCGCACGATTCTCCAGCCCCCCACTGCCGTGCCGAGCCCCATCGCGACCGCACAAGATCCGATGACCCAGGTCGGCACTTCCGCGGTGGGAATGACGCCGGCCGAGACGAGCGCCAGCGTGATAATGCCCATGGCTTTCTGCGCATCGTTTGCCCCGTGACTAAAGGCCATGAAACTCGCAGAGACGAGTTGCAGTCGGGAAAATAACCGCAGCGCCAGGGCTCGCGGCACACGGAAAAAGACCCAGCTCAGGACGATCATCAGCACCAGCCCGATGGCGAATCCGAAAAAGGGCGACAAGACCATCGCTTCGAGGACTGATCGCAGGCCGGAAAATTTGACTGCTGCCATCCCCCCATGGGTGAGCGCGGCGCCAACCAATCCGCCGATGAGGGCATGGGATGAACTGGTCGGCAGACCCAGCAGGAGGGTCATGAAGTTCCACACGATGGCGCCGGCCAGCGCCGAGGCTACCACGGTCTGGGTCACCGACTGGGGATCGACGATCCCCGTGCCGACCATCTTGGCAACCGCCGTGGACATGAACGCCCCAGCGACGTTGAGCACACCCGCCACAAGGACCGCCGTGGAGGGACTGACCACGCGGGTCGAGACCACCGTCGCGATGGCATTGGCGCTGTCATGCCAGCCATTGGAAAAATCGAAGAGCAACGCCAGAATCACCACAACTAACAATAATCCGCTCAGTTCAGCCATGAATGCCGATTCCTACCCCTAGAGTATTGGTCAGGATGAGTATCGAGGCACGCGCAGGAGTCGCTCACGTGTGCTTCAAGGCGATCCGCTCGAGAATGTTTGCGACATCTTCGCACCGATCGGTTCCCGCCTCGAAATTTTCGTAGATCTCTTTCCATTTGATAACGGCGATCGGATCCGTCTCCTTCTCGAACAATGACGAGATGGCATCGCGGGAGATGCGATCGGCTTCATTCTCCAGGCTATTCACCCGCACGCTGCACTCCGTGACCGCCTGATGTGATTTGCCGAGCAAATCCACCGTGGCCCCGACTTCAACCGCTGCCTGGTAGAGCACATTAGCCAACCTGATCGCCGCTTCTGTGGGAGCCACCACCTTGTACAGCACAAATCGATCGGCAATCGCCTCGACCACATCCAGGATGTCGTCCAACGCGCTCGCCAGATCGTGAATGTCTTCCCGATCGATGGGCGTAATGAAGGTCTGATTCAGTTTCCGGGCAATGTCATGGGTAATGCCGTCCCCAATATGCTCGACATCCTTGATGCGCTTCGCTTTTTCCACCGGATTCCGAAAGTCCTCCGTCATGTCCTTCAAGAGACGGCTACCCTCGATCATGTTATGCGCCGCATTCTTAAACAAATCGAAAAACGCTTCTTCCCGGGGTATGAGACCGAACATAACGTCCTTTCTATCAGGCTGCCGATAAAGGCCAACGGGACCTACGTCGCACGCCTCTTTGCGACCCTGTTGGACAGCCTTTTCAAACCGCGTGCGATGGCGACGACCTGCGCCAACAAGCCTGGGAAACCGACATGACACGTCGTTCCGTCGTCAAGCCTGCTAGGCGAAAGCGCCTACCAGCGCACCAATGCTGTAGCCCAGGTTAAGCCTCCGCCAAATGCCCCCAACAGTATCAAATCTCCCGCCGTAACCTGCTGCTCCCGGACCGCATAGTCCAACGCGATCGGAATGGAAGCGGACGAGGTATTGCCGTAGCGCTCAATCACCGAATAGACCGCCTCTCGCGGCAGCCCGAGGCGGCGACGAAGTTGCTCCAAGATCCTGGCGTTGGCTTGGTGAGCGATGACCCGAGTGACATCAACAGCCGAGAGCCCGAATTCCTTCAACAGGTCAGCGATCGCCTGCTCCAGATGACGGACTGCAGCACGAAACACGGCACTCCCCCGCATCCGCAGAAAGTGTTCCTTCGCACAGACGGTTTCCATTCCGTTTGGCTTCCGCGACCCGCCTGCAGGGATGGTGATGAGACCATGCCCCGCCCCTTCCGCATGCAGACGCACGCCACGAATGCCGGCGGCCTCCGGCCGAACCGACTCATCCTCCACGACCACGACCGCACCGGCACCATCGCCGAACAACAGTGCGGTTTCTCTGTCCATCGCATCCAACGAGCAGGACTTCACTTCGGCGGCCACGAGTAAGCATGATCGGATTTGACCACTGCGGATCATGGCATCGGCCATCGACAGCCCGTAGAGAAAGCCTGAACAGGACGCCGACAGGTCAAAGGCCATCACCGGACCGGCGCCTAGGGCGCGCTGCACGTGACAGGCGGTGGAAGGAAACGCGCTATCCGGGGAGGTGGTCGACACGAGAATGGCGTCCAGGGATCGCGGTGCTATTCCAGCGGCCTCGCAGGCTCGCTGCGCCGCCTCCACCGCCAGGTCCGAGGATGCCTGCCCCGGTTCGGCCCAATGTCTCGTGCGAATACCGGTCAGGGCCATGATCTGATCCGAATTCAGCCCAAGCGGCCCCCCTACCTCCTCGTTGTGGACCACTCGAGGGGGGACAAAGGAACCGGTCCCGACAATCCGACTGCGCTTCACGGAGTCCTTACTGGGGCATTCTGGGTATTGATGTTTTACAGCGAATCGCACCCACACTCAGAGGTGCGGCGCGATTATAGGACCCGGCCCCAGGAGGGTCAACTCCGGACATTGAATTCGTTGCTTTTCATACCACGATCTGCTAGAAAAATTGTGTAGTTACGTTAGCGGTACCACGAAATCTTTGTGTGCGAAGGAGTGGCTGGATGCATCGGCATTCGAGGGATTGGTGTGCGCGCGTCATCGTCATCGTGACGCTGCTGTGTTTTGGGGCCGGATGTTCGAGCAAGCCTAAGACCACGGCCCAAGGCAAACCCGTCAGCGGGACGGATGAACAAATCTTCCTGGGCGACACTATCGAAAAGAACTACGACCCCAATGTGATTATGAAACGCGGCGAGGCGTTTTTCGACAAGGAAGAGTTCGCCGAGGCCATCGTTGAATACCAGCATTTCTTGGAACTGCATCGCAGCCACCAACTTGCCGTCTACGCACAGTTCCGTTTAGGGGAAAGCCATCTTCGGATGGGAAAATCAATCGACCGCGATCCGGAGCCGATTCAGAAAGCTATTGCCGCGTTTGAAAAATTGCGGAAGGACTTCCCCGGCAGCAAATACGAAGGCCAAGCGCTTCAGCGTATGGCCGACTGCCATGATTGGCTCGCCCAGACGCACCTGTTTGTCGGGCAGTTTTACTATCGCCGCTCGTCGTACCTGGCGGCTGCCCACCGATTCGACATGATCATGAAGGATTATCCGGACAAGAAGGTGGCGCCGGAAGCCCTGTACTATCTAGCCATGACCTATCAGGAACTCGGGGCTAACGATTGGGCCACGGAGAAGCTGCAACTCTTGGCTGAAAAGTATCCCAATAGCGACGTCGCCGGAAGCGGCCGCCGCCTGCTGACCAAGCTGGAGAAAAAATCATCGCCGCCGACAATCGCATCCAACAAGGAAACTCCGGCACCGCAAGGCCAGCCATCCAACACGCTGCTCGCGGCCTCGGTCCCGTCAGCGTTTACCGCGCCAGCCGTTCCTGACCTCAAACGCGCTCCGAGTGCTGCCCTGTCTCAGCCCTTCGTCTCATGCCGGCTTGGGGCCTGGTGCTGACGCGCCGCCCATCCAGCTCACCCCTTATCGCAGATGGAGTGCTTCGAGGAGAAGGTCGTTGACTGAGGTCTTCAGGCGCTTCTTCGCGTTGGGAAGAAATTGCTGAGCTGTCGTGCGTCCCTGCAGGACTTCGAAATAATCCTTCACGACATCTTGGTAACGGCGCAGGAGCTTAAAGGCAAGGCGAGGGAAGGCATAGATGACCCGGGCAATTCTGTCCGTCACACGGAAATCCGGAAGGATCTCCCCTTCGAGGGCCGTCTCGTAGGCGGCAAACGACTCGCGGTAGTCCTCCGTGTCCGCCAGGATGGCACGGGCCACCAGTTGACCTGAGCGGATCGCGTAATAGATACCCTCGCCGAATAGCGGGTCGACTAGATGGGCGGCATCACCCACGAGTACCGCTCGGCCCGCGACAAAACGAGAACCCACTCCCTGGCCTCCCCCTTCAGATTCTGCGTACACAGGAATCGGATGCCCTGCCGGGCGCGGCACCATCAGGCCGGTCAAGCCTCGCTCTTGCGAAACAAAGCGGTCGAAGGTTGCGCGCAGGCTCGTCGCTTTACGACGGAATTCTCCGACTCCCACAGAGAGACATTCCCGTTTCGGAAAGATCCATCCGTATCCCTGACGAGCCGCTCCCACGTCTACGAGTATGGTGGTCGCGGCTGGAACATGCTGGCCACCTCCGATCGACACCTCACTTTCCAACGCGGGAGCCCGATACTGGGATCTTCTCGGAAAGAACTGCCGCGCGACCAGGCTGTTTGCCCCGTCTGCGCCGATGACGATCTTTGCCCGATAGCGCCCCTGCGCTGTGGCAACTTCCACACCCTGGGGATCCTGCTGGATTTCTATCACGCCGTAGCCGGTTCGGATGTCGGTGCCGGCCCGAAGGGCTTCTTGCACGAGGTAGTGGTCGAAACGATCACGCATGACCATATAGGCAATCGGCCGGGGTGATTGGATGAGCAGAGGATCCTGTCCACGATAGACAAACTGCACACCATTCACAGACTGCTCGACCACGGACCGAAAACCAGGCTCCAACACGTGGTCGATCCGTGCTGACAAGCCGCCGCCGCACACTTTGTACCGGGGATGCGACTCCTTATCCAAGCCGAGCACAGCCAGCCCACCGCGACTGAGGGCCGCGGCAGCGGTCGCCCCGGCCGGCCCCATCCCGACAACAATCACATCGTAGGTTGTGTGTCCGTGACCATCAGCCATGTTGCTGCACACCGATTGTGGAATGCCCTTCTGCGAGCAAGTCCAATCTACACGAAATGAGAAGGTGTTGGTGCGGGGAAGGGTTCAGGAAGAGCCGGACGGGAAATAGCTCACTACTGCCCGAGGTACCAGCCAATCCCGTATCGTTCGAGAAAGCTCGTGATCATGGTCAGCGAATTGGCATAGATCATCACGCCCACAACAATGAGCAGCACCCCGCTCACCGTGGAAACCCCCCAGAGATAGGCGCGCACTTCCTTGAAGTAACTGAGGAATCGATCGACCCCCAGCGCCGTGAGAAACAACGGCAGGGCCAATCCCAGGGAGTAGAACGTGAGCAGGACCACTCCACTGAACATCGATTCAGTCGTGCTCGCATAGAGGAGGATTGTCCCGAGAACAGGCCCGACGCAGGGTGTCCACCCGGCCGCAAATGCGATTCCGATCAAGAACGAACCGAGAAATCCGGCCGGACGATTCCGAAACTGATACCGATGCTCCATTTTCAGGAAATTCAGATTCAAGATCCCCAGAAGATAGAGCCCGAACACAATCACGACAATTCCCCCGAACCGTCGTAAATGTTCTTGATACGTAATCAACGCCTGGCCCAACAGGCTCGCCGAGGCTCCGAACGCCACGAACACCGTTGAAAACCCCGCGATAAACAGCAGGGAGTTCAGAATGATCGCCTTGCGAAACCGGCTCCGTTCCGAAACGTCGGTCAGCTGTTCGATCGAAAGGCCCGTGATGTAGGAAATATAGGACGGCACCAGCGGCAGAACACACGGAGAGACAAAAGACAGTAGCCCGGCTGAAAACGCGGCCACCAATGATATCGATTGCACCGAGTCGGTCATACTAAGACCCTTGTAACAGCGCTTCGACTAACCGCTTCCCTGCCGGCGCGCTCCAGTCGCGAGCGCCGGGGATCCGATTACGAATGATGCCCTTGCGATCGATCAGAAATGTCATCGGTAACTGGCGGGCGCCATACTGAAGTCCGATCCGAAAATCTGCGTCATGAAGTACGGGAAAAGT
This sequence comes from Nitrospira sp., assembly GCA_024998595.1. Classification (GTDB taxonomy): domain Bacteria; phylum Nitrospirota; class Nitrospiria; order Nitrospirales; family Nitrospiraceae; genus Nitrospira_A. The sequence goes on along the minus strand of JACOEK010000001.1, from coordinate 641,828 downwards.
GAAGCCGACTTCCTGCTGAAAAGGACGGGTGACGGCCGTGCCCTGCGCATCGGTTGAAACCGCCAGAATTTCAAATTCCTTCCGGCTGAACGATCGATACAATCGCTCCATCGCTGGCATCTCGATTTTGCAGGGACCGCACCATGTGGCCCAGAAATTCAGGAGCACAACCTTCCCGCGAAATTGATCCAAGGTAACATTGAATCCCTCGGAATCCTTCAGGAGAAAGTTGGGTGCCTCGTCATCGACTTGCGGCGCCGGATTGGCAACCATCAGGGGAGTCGTGGATGAAGTCGACGCCCCTCCTTGAGCATCGGCGATAATTGCTCCGCCGATTACCAAGCCCGCGCCAATCAAAGAAAGTGCCGACCAGCGGTTCATCGTCACACCTATAATACCGGGGCCTCAGGGGAGGCCGCACTGGCCGCCTTCTCTGCCGGCTTGAGCAATTGCGTCAGTACCTTGAGATTATCCAATCGCGTCCAATCCCTGGGCCCGATCACTTTTTCGCGCAGCACCCCTTGCTGATCGATGATATAAGTTTCAGGAACCCCCATCAATTTGTAGCGCTTATCCGTCTGCCCCCAGGAGTCGACCAGCACAGGAAAGGTAAGATTCAGGCCTTTGACGAAGGGCGGGATTTCTTTCTTCGTGGTCACCCGGTCGATGCTGACCGCCAGAATCACCAGTCCGTCCTTTTCAAAGTTTTTGTACAGCACTTCCATAGAAGGCATTTCTTCCCGGCAGGGCTTGCACCAGGTGGCCCAGAAATTCAAAAAGACCACTTTGCCGCGATAGTCGGACAACCGCAGTTGCTTGTCGGTGAGGTCGGGTAATTGAAAATCCGGCGCCTCTTTTCCGACCACCAGCGGCTCGTACTTGGAGCTTTGCAACCATACGACAAGAAACATCACGCCAAGAATGGCCGCGGCAGCGAGCACCACCACCGTTCGGGAAGGACCACTTCGCACGGCAGCGCCGGCTGAACTCTGATCTACGTGATCACTCATGGTCTACGCGTACGCATGCAGACCAGAGAGTAAAAAGTTCACTCCCCAGAAGCAGAAGATCACCATCAAAAACCCGAAGATCGCGTAGATTGCGGCCTTATGCCCTTCCCAGCCCCGCGTCATGCGGGCATGGATATAGGCGCCATAGATCAGCCAGACGATCAACGACCAGGTTTCTTTTGGGTCCCAACTCCAATAGCCTCCCCAGGCATAGTTGGCCCACATGGCTCCGAGAATGATGCCAAAAGCCAGCAACGGGAAGCCCAGCATAATCGCCTTGTACCCGAGTTCGTCGATCGTTTCGAGGTCAGGGAATGCCGCATAAAATCGTGACTGACTGCCCCGGTTCACCGCCCGCTCCTTGAAGAGGTACATCAGCCCCAACCCGCCGGCCATGGCAAATGCCGCGTAACTGGTCAACGTGACCGAGACATGGATGTAAATCCAGTAGCTGTTCAACGCGGGCACAAGCGGTTCCGCAGTCTGGTAGCGATAGGGCAGGAGCGACGCCGCGCCCATCGCGATGAAACCGATGCCCACCACAAACGCACCGACGGCCTTGATCCGGTATCGAAACTCCAAGAGCACATAACCGAGAATAATCGCCCATGACACATAGGCCATGGCCTCAAATTGATTGGACCAAGGAGCAAAGGTTCCGGAATGCTCCATCCTCTCAAATGCCCTGGTCATCAAGGCCATGGTATTGAGCACCCATCCAAACACGGTCACGAGAGTTGCGACCTGTCCCAATTGGGTAGCCCAGGCACCATCGCGATCCTCAAGGTCGCCGATGGGATGCCCGGCTGGAGCCATCTGCATGGCCGGACGCTTCGCGAACAGATACGCGACATAGAGGCCCAACGCTGCCAGATAGAGCCAGAACGTCATATCGAAAAGAAACAATGATCGCATCATACGGGCCTCCGTCTATCGTAGAGTGCAGCGTCGTCCTGAATGACAGGATTCCTCAACGGCGCTGAAACGGGCTTCAAGATGAAGTCTTAGTTTGAATCTTCTCCGTCAATTTTCTGAACTCTTTCTGAAAGTCGATCTGACTCTTGTGCGTGGTGCCACCGAGATGCAGTGTCACGCCCGCTTCGCCGGGCAGGATCTTCGCCCACAGCCGTCGATGATAAATGAGCGACGATAGTGTCATCCCCACGACCAACATCGTACACCCGATCCACACCATCATGATGCCGGGATTTCTGGCAATCTGCAGACCGGTGAACTTCTTCGGTTGATACCCGATGAATTCGAACTGATACGCGGAGTCCTTGATCTCAAAGAGGTCCGGGTAATGATAAAACACCCAGGGGGTGGATTGCACGGTGCTGCGCTCATCGACCGCCAAACGAATGGCGGGATTGGCATGTTCGGCGGTTTTGGAAAAGACTTTCTTCTCAGTGGAGTTGAACGCGAAGTCGGCCACGAAATCGGTCATCTTCATTTTTAAGGGAAGGCCCTCGACCGCTTTTTCCTTGTTCCACTCCAGATCAACCGTCGCGACAACCTTATCCGATGTCTTGTCCTTAACATTGATCCGCGCGGCCTCGATTTGGTCCCATGCATCCCCATAGCTGGACTGGTAAAACCAGATCCCTTTGTACACCAATGGATCATTGACCGTGATCGTCTTGGTCATGGTCGGCGTGCCTTGATCGATGACCGTCAACGTGCTGTTGTAGGATTTGACGGAACCATTTTCATGGTAATCGATCCAGAACTTGTCGACGTGCAGGTCGAAGTTTCCTCTGGGGATATGGTACGTCTGCCCCTCAAGGCACACCCCGAACTCGGAAAATCCGTAATAGCTGCCGAGCAGGCCTCCGAGGACGATAACCGTCGCACTAAGATGCGCGACGTGGGCGCCGACCCGGCCCATAATGCCTTTGGTGGCATACACGGTGACCTCGCCGGGATCGCTCTTGGCCAGTACCTTGTAGCCTTTTTCTGCAAAAATCCTCACCAGCGACTCCGCCACGGTTTCTTTCGGTTGGTTGATCGAAAGGGTGGCCTGTTGCTTCATCCCCTGGATAAATGCCAACGAGACACTGACCTTGTCCTGACGCATGGAGCGCCAGACGCTGGGAAATCGTTTATGGAAACAGGTCAGCGAGTTGACGCAGAGAAGGCCTAGCAGGCTGGTGAACCACCAGGTGTGATAGACGTCTGTAAAGCCCAGACGAAGAAACCAACGATAGGCCTCTTCGCCATACTCCTGCACATAGGTTTCCGGACGTTCGCCCTGCTGAATCACCGTGCCGATGGTCGCGGTCATCGCGAGCACAATAAACAGGAACATCGCCAGCTTGATGGACGCAAAAAAGTCCACGACCTCGCGTGAAAACTCCTCCCACCCCAGTCCTGACGTAGAAGGGCCGGATGCACTCATATCTGATGCTGCGTCGGGTTTATCGTTCATGGATCAACAGACCTCGCTGCTTCGACCTGGCCGTCATACAGACCCCATCATCATAACGAATGACGAGCTGCGTGTGGGATCCTGCGTCAACGCAGGCCGATACCACGAGGTTGGAAGTGCCGGGGCAGAGCGTTTATGATGAAAAATGTTCCAAATGCGCTAAAAGTAAGCTATCTTACAAGTCGTCTCGAAGGGCTGTCAAGCAAGACACGGGTCTCGCGAAAGACGCCATCAATTCGGCCAGAACGGTAGACAAAAACCACTCGGTCAGCTACTATTGCCGTAGCGTTTTTGCGGGGTTGCCTTATCAGTGCATGTGCAGCATCTTCCACGCTCGGTCGTTGTGCCGCCTAAACTCTAACCGCCGCATCCTCGAATCACTTCACTTCCAGGGGGAACAATGAGACATAACTACCTGTTTACGTCTGAGTCGGTCACTGAGGGACACCCGGACAAGATCGCGGATCAAATTTCCGATGGAATTCTAGACGCCATCATTGCGCAAGACAAGACATCGAGAGTCGCGTGTGAAACTATCCTCACAACCGGTATTGCCTTCGTCGCCGGGGAAATCTCGACCAAAGCCTACGTGGAGATTCCTGATATCATTCGCGAAGTGATCAAGGATGTCGGCTACACCGATGCCTCCTGGGGATTCGACTCCAACACCTGCTCGGTCCTGACCTCTATCCATCAACAGTCGGGTGACATCGCCATGGGCGTGGATTCCGGTGGCGCCGGCGACCAGGGACTCATGTTCGGGTATGCGACCAACGAAACGACCGAACTCATGCCTATGCCGATCGTTCTCGCCCACCGCTTGACCAAACGTCTGGCTGAAGTACGGAAGAAAAAAATCTTGAAGTGGGTTCGTCCCGACGGCAAATCCCAAGTGACTGTCGAATACAAGGATGGCAAGCCCTTCCGCATCGACACCATTGTCGTTTCCACGCAACACAGCCCTGATGTGACCAATAGACAGATCGAGCGGGACCTGATGGAACACGTCATCAAGCCGTCCATGCCGAAAGGCCTGTACGATGCGACCAGCGTGAAACACCATATCAACCCAACCGGTCGATTCGTTGTCGGCGGCCCCATGGGCGACACGGGCCTGACCGGCCGCAAGATCATCGTCGACACCTACGGCGGCCACGGCAGCCATGGTGGCGGCGCCTTCTCGGGAAAAGATCCCTCCAAGGTCGATCGCTCTGCCTCGTACATGGCCCGCTACATTGCCAAGAACATCGTCGCCGCCGGCTTGGCGTCGAAATGCGAAGTGCAGCTGGCCTATGCGATCGGAGTGGCCGATCCCGTCTCCGTCTTGGTCGATACGAAGGACACGGAGAAGGTGGCTCCCGAAAGCCTGGACAAGTTGGTCCGAAAACATTTCGCGTTGACTCCGCGCGGGATCATCGAGCACCTGAAATTGCGTCGTCCTATTTTCAAGAAGACCGCTGCCTACGGACACTTTGGTCGTAACGAACCGGAGTTTACGTGGGAAAAGACCGACAAAGCCAAAGTCTTGCGGAAGGATGCGGGCCTCTAAGGTTCGGCCACGCGTGACACCAGCCGAGGGGGCGGGTTGCAAGCCCGCCCCCTTTTTTCTGCAATCGAACATCAATCATTACTCACGACACAGGAGGAGGAACCAGTGGATTACGACGTGAAAGATATGGGCCTGGCAGATCAGGGCAAATTGAAGATCGAATGGGCCGAAGCCACGATGCCGGTTTTGCGATTGATTCGAAAGCGATTTGAGAAGGAGCAGCCGCTGAAAGGTATTCGCGCGACCGCTTGCCTCCATGTGACGACGGAAACTGCCAATCTCATGAAAACGCTCAAAGCTGGAGGAGCCGACGTTCGCCTCTGTGCCTCTAACCCCCTGAGCACGCAGGATGACGTCGCAGCCGCCCTAGTGCGACACGAGGGCATCCCGACGTTCGCCATCAAGGGCGAGGACAACAAGACCTATTATCGACACATTGAATCGGCCATTGCCCACAAGCCCCACCTCTCAATGGACGACGGCGCCGATGTCGTCTCCCATTTGCACTCGAAACGAAAAGACCTGCTCCGTCATGTGATTGGTGGGACCGAAGAAACCACGACCGGTGTCATCCGGCTTCGCAGCATGGCCGAGAAGAAGGTATTGAAGTTTCCGGTCATTTCCGTGAACGACGCGGACACGAAGCACATGTTTGACAACCGGTATGGCACAGGCCAGAGCACCATGGATGGCATTGTCCGTGCCACCAATCGTCTGGTATGCGGCTCGACACTGGTCGTCGCCGGCTACGGCTGGTGCGGACGCGGGATCGCGACGCGCGCACGAGGCATGGGCGCCAACGTGATCGTGACTGAAATCGATCCCCTCAAGGGTCTCGAAGCTGTTATGGACGGATTTCGCGTCATGCCCATGGAAGAAGCGGCCCCGCTGGGAGACTTCTTTGTGACCGTCACAGGTAATCTGAAGGTCATTCGCGGTGAACATTTTGCAGCCATGAAGGACGGAGCGATCGTCTGCAACTCCGGACACTTCAACGTCGAATTGGACATCCCTGCCCTCGAAAAGCTCAGCAAGAAAAAACTTGCCGCGCGATCCGGGGTGGACCAATACACCTTGAAGAATGGCCGTCGCGTCAGCCTGCTCGGAGAAGGACGCCTCGTGAATTTGGCCACCGCCGAAGGTCACCCCTCCAGCGTCATGGATATGAGCTTCGCCAACCAAGCCCTTGGCGCGGAGTTTATCGTGAAGAACTACAAGAAATTGGAAAAGAAGGTATACCCGGTGCCGGCGGATATTGACAAAGAAATCTCCCGCCTGAAACTTGCCGGGATGGGTGTCACAATCGACAAATTGACCAAAGAGCAGGTGAAGTACCTGGCTTCGTGGGAAATGGGAACATAACCCAGATCGTTCTGCCAGTGCTACCAAGTGGCCGGTTGCGGTTTCCGCACCGGCCACTTGCCATTTCTAAGTGATTGCTGATCTGCAGATATCGACCTACCCTCTCAACCACTCGCACAATGAGATCGAGGGTACGCCAAGCTCGATGACTATTTCTTCGTTCTTCGATACCATTCAACAGTCCTTGACTGAGCCAGCCTCGCATTTGCTTTTGCGCTGGTTGTAATCCAAACTGGATTGCAGGCTTGCGCTATTCATATGGCTGCAGGCGTGACTTTGTCACGTATCTGGGTTCCACTTCAGTAGAGGACGTGTCGGGCCGAATCGCAGTCGGATCGCTATGGCAGACATTTACATCGGCTTGTCCGGCTACTCCTATAAACCCTGGCAGGGACCGTCTCGCTTTTACCCGTCAGCGCTCAAGCAATCCGATTTCCTTACCTATTACTCAACGCGATACCGCACAGTCGAGCTGGACGGAGTGTGGTTTCGGCTTCCTACCTTGGCAGCGGTGACAAAATGGATCGATCAAACTCCGGCTCATTTTGTCTTCTCAGTGAAGGCCCATCGTGCCATCACACACTTGAAGCGCCTGAATCCAGAGGCTTTGCCATTCCTTCAGACCATGTTGGATCATCTCGCTCCTCTGGCCGAAAAACGGAAACTTGGACCAATCCTTCTTCAACTCCCTCCCAATTTGAAACGAGACAATGACCGCTTAACTGATTTCCTGAAAAGTCTTCCCTCCACTTATCGCTGGGCCATAGAATTCCGGCACGACAGCTGGAACGACTCGACCGTGGAAGGTCTTCTGCGCCGATTTCACGTCGCCTGGGCGACTGTTGAAACGGATGATCGCCCTGCGGAATATCGAGACACGAGTGACTTCGAGTATGCCCGACTTCGTCGCAGTCAGTATTCGAGCAAAGACTTAGTAAAGTGGGGTGACTACTTCATGCAGGCAAGAAAGAATGGGAAGGAGTGCTACGTGTACTGCAAACATGAAGACGAAGGCTCACCCTGGGTGTGGGCGGATCGGCTGCTGAAAATCACCGGTGGCGACATGCTACCGAGCAGAAATCATCGGTAACTCGCGCGAACCGTCGGCTTCTTGCTGAATCCGCTGACGCTCCGCTTTCGATTCTTCCAGCACACTGTGCAATAACTCATCACTCAACTGAGTCAGCTGCGCGGCGGCATCTTTCATCTCGGCATGTTCCACTGCGCGTGAGAGAACTTCTGCCTTGGTGGCCCCTTTTTTCTGCCCCAGGAATGGCTTGATGATGAGATAGGCCACATCACGGAAAGGCATATAGCGCAAGAATCGACGGAGCAACTTAAAGGTTTGAATCGGGTACCGGGTCAACTTGTAGATAAAGAGCTTTTTGAGCCCCTCTTGCCGTACGGAATTGATGGTCGCGCCAGGTAAGCAAGTCGGATCGATCTCCGAACACTTAAAATACTTGTACCAATCCTTGGCATCAGTGACTAATCCGCGCTTGATGTACTCCTGCCACAGTGGCGTTCCACGATAGACACAGAGTCGGTTGAATCCGAAGGTATCCAACGGGAGCTTCGACGCGAAGTCGAAAGTTTTCTGCATGTCTTCCACCGTCTCGTCAGGATTACCCACCGTAAAAAAGCCGTGGACAATTTCGATACCGGCTTTTTTGGCATTTCTCACCGCCGTTTCAACCTCTGCCAACGTCTGTTCCTTCTGCAGGCGATCGAGGATTTTTTGGCTCCCGCTCTCAATGCCGAACATGACCGTTCGGCAATGGGCCTTGGCCATGGCAGGGAAGAGGTGTTGCGCGACCGAATCTACGCGGCCTTCAATCCCCCATTGAATTGAGAGTTTAGCCTCAATGATACCTTGGCAAATCGCATCGATCCGCTTCGGCTGGAGCAGGAAATGATCATCCACGAAATACACCGATCCGTAGCCGTTTGCTTCGAGATACTTCAGCTCATCGACTACGTGTTGCGCACTACGCGCGCGCCATTTACCTTCGTTGAAGATCGGAATATCACAAAACACGCAGGGCCATGGACAGCCTCGAGACGTCTGCATGGTTGTGAAGCGCTCCATCGACAGTACCGCCGGCACATCCAACGGCATGGACTCGATGAAGTCCAACTCCAAACTTTCCCGGTCCGGAAACGGCCACTGGTCTAACTGGCGTTCCATGGTCCGATTAGGATTATTGATGACTTTTCCATCTTTCGCCCAGGTCACTCCACACACATCCTTCGGGTCGTCGATACGATCGAGTAAATCCAACAGCAGCTGCTCGCCGTCGCCGCGGCAGACAAAATCCACCTCCGGACACTGCAACTTCACAAGTCCGGCATTGAGGCTGGCAAACACGCCACCAAAGGCCAATTTCACCGAAGCATCCGCTACGCGGATCTGACGAGCAAGAATCTTTGCGTAGGGATAGCTCGTTGTGCTGAGGAAACTCATTCCGACGAGTGCTGGTTTTCGTCGTTTTATTTCTTCGATGATGAATTCATTCGGCGTCTCCGGATGCGCCTGATCGAACATGACACATTCGTGACCTGCCCGTTTCAACACCGATGACAGCGACATAATGCCGATGGGCGGAAACCCCATGACCCGAATGCGGCCATTCTTCGCTCGCGTCTTAGCCGGAAGAGCGTAAAATTGGGGATCACGCACATGGATGAGAAACACGAGCATAGTGGTGTCCTTTCATGGACAGTTCGGACCTTTCCGGGACAATTACGACTCCGGATTAAACCCGATCCGATCAGGCGACCAACATTCGAGGGTCATTCGCCTCGGGCTGGCACCATACAGTACCACGTCTGGCGCGAGGGAAAAAGGGAAGATTCTGACACAAGAGCCAAAAAGCCGAGTATGCCGAGGGATTCTTGCCTTCATCTTCAAAACAAAGAGGGCGTCGGACCGATCCGACGCCCTCCAGAGATGTCTGAATGCGGTTCAGCTAACGCCCAAGAGCCTTCATCACAGCATGGCCGATCTCGGCGGGATTTTTCACGACTCGAACGCCAGCGGATTCGAGGGCCTTCATTTTTTCCGTCGCCGTTCCCTTTCCGCCTGAAATGATGGCTCCTGCATGTCCCATACGGCGGCCCGGAGGCGCAGTGATCCCAGCGATAAAACTGATCACCGGCTTTTTCACATGCTGTTTGATGTACTCGGCTGCCTTCTCTTCGGCGTCGCCACCGATTTCCCCGATCATGACTACTGCCTGTGTTTCGGGGTCCTTCTCAAACAGCGGCAAAACATCCACGAAGCCTGTCCCATTGACCGGATCCCCGCCAATGCCCACGCAGGTCGTCTCCCCGAGTTCCAACGTGGAGAGCTGGTGCACAGCCTCATAGGTCAAGGTCCCGCTGCGAGACACGACCCCGACTACGCCGCGTTTGTGGATGAAGCCCGGCATGATGCCGATTTTCGCCTCATCGACTGTAATGACACCAGGACAGTTTGGACCGATCAGGCGGACATCACGTCCGTGTAGTGCCCGTTTCACTTTCACCATATCATTGACCGGAATGCCTTCGGTTATGCAGATGATCAATTTCACGCCTGCATCGGCGGCTTCCAAAATTGCATCCGCACAAAAGGGAGGCGGCACAAAAATTAGGGAAGTGTCGCAATCGGTCTTTTTCACGGCATCAACCACAGTATTGAAGACAGGAATGCCTTCAACTTCTTGACCGGCTTTACCGGGCGTGACCCCGGCGACCATTTTCGTACCGTAGGCTTTGCACTGCGTCGCGTGGAAAGACCCTTCCTTCCCCGTGATTCCTTGCACCACTACTCGCGTATTCTTATTGACGAGAATGCTCACGGTCTTCTCCTTTACGCCGCCTTGCCGGTCAGCTTGACGATTTTCTGCGCCGCTTCCCACAAATCGTTGGCAACCTCTAGCTTGAGGCCGGAATCTGCTAACAGCTTCCGACCCTCATCTGCATTTGTACCTTGAAGGCGAACGACTAAGGGTACTGTAATCTTCACTTCCTTGGCCGCTTCGATGACGCCGTGAGCGATACGCTCGCAGCGCACAATGCCGCCGAAAATGTTGATAAAAATGCCTTTGACGTTCGGGTCCTTCAGCAGAATCCGAAAACCGGCTGCGACGGTGTCTTTCGTTGCCCCGCCGCCGACGTCCAGAAAGTTGGCCGGTTCACTGCCCGCCAGCTTAATCACATCCATCGTCGCCATCGCGAGGCCCGCGCCGTTCACCATGCAGCCGATATTGCCGTCAAGCTTTACATAATTGAGGTTGCTTGCCGTCGCTTCGATTTCCAGCGGGTCTTCCTCATTCAGATCCCGCATTTTTTGCACATCTTCATGTTTGAACAATCCGTTGTCGTCAAACGACACCTTCCCGTCCAACGCGACCAGTGTCTTTTCCTTGGTGATGATTAACGGATTGATTTCGACGAGCGCGGCGTGTTTCTCCATGAACAGACGGTAGAGATTGCCGAGCATCTGCACAAACGGATTGATGACAGCCGGCTCCATGGTCTGCAGCCCCAAGGCAAAGGCCACATTGCGACCATTATGGCCCTGAAATCCAACAGCCGGATCGATCGCTTCCTTGATGATCTTCTCCGGAGTTTTCTCAGCAACCTCCTCGATTTCCATACCGCCTTCGGTACTGGCAATAAAGGTAGGCCAACCGGTGTCGCGATCCACCAATATGCTCAAATAGAGCTCTTTGGCGATATTCGCACCCTCCTCAAGTAACAATCGATGGACTGTTCTGCCTTTGGGTCCCGTTTGGTGGGTAATCAGGGTCTTCCCGATCAATTCCTTGGCGAGGCCTGCAATGGCGCCCTTATCCTTTGTGATCTTGACCCCACCGGCTTTCCCACGTCCGCCTGCATGAATCTGAGCCTTTACGACAAACACTGGGGTATTTAGTTCATTGGCCCACGCAGTCGCTCCCTCCGGCGAGGTAATTTCCTTTCCACGCGGCACTGGCACCCCAAATTGTGCGAACAACTGCTTGGCCTGAAATTCATGAACGTTCATTGAATCCTCATAAGAGCTAGTGGCTCATGACAAATAACATAGCGCGCACAACAGCCCGGCGATCTCCTATGTCACACCGACCGCCGCCTCATTTGGTGGCCGTACGCTCCGCTTCTTTCCGCGTATAGGCAGGAAGGATCATGGGAGAAATCACTCCGCTGGAATTTCCGTGCTTCTTGGCCTCAGCTCGGAACTGCTGCAAATGGTTCACAGTAAGTTTCCCTTGAGGCATGGAAAGGGCACGCGATGCGGCGGTTAACCCTGAACGTTTGCCGAAGACCATCAAATCGAGCAACGAATTGCCCATCAATCGATTCCGGCCATGCAATCCTCCGGATGCTTCCCCCGCGACGAATAGATTCTTGACGTTGGTTTCGGAATTCGCATCGATCTTCACACCGCCGTTCTGGTAGTGCAGAGTCGGATAGATCAGCACCGGATCCTTACTGATATCGATGCCAAAGCGTTCGAATTGCATCATCATGGCAGGAAAATGCTTTTCCACCGTCCCCGGCCCATGTTCCGCATCGAGTAACGGCGTATCCAACCAAACCCCGATTCGACCTGACATCGTGCGAATTCCGCGGCCTTCCTCACATTCCCGAATGATTGAGGACGAGACCACGTCACGGGTATCCAGCTCATTCACAAACCGTTCACCCTTGGCATTCACGAGATGGCCACCCTCTGACCTGATACCTTCCGTGACCAACGCTCCAATCAATTGCTCAGGATACACCGCGCCGGAGGGGTGATACTGAAACGTATCGATATGGTCAAGTTTTGCGCCCATCCGATACGAGAGGCATAACCCGTCGCCGGTCGCGCCGTAGTGATTGCTGGTGGGAAATCCCTGGATATGCAATCGTCCGATGCCACCGGTTGCAAGAATGACCGATTTGGCAGCGACAACGACATGCCGATGGTTGTCGAGATCCTTAAAAATCGCCCCCGTACACTGACCATTTTCATCACTCAATAATTCGACAGCCGCGCAGAACTCAAGAAGCTGAATTTTCTGGTTCAGCACTTCGTCCTTCAGCACACGCATGATTTCAAGGCCGGTGTAGTCCGAACACGTAAGAAGACGCGGCTTTGAGCTACCGCCGCCCTTTTTTACGTGCAAGTTTCCGTCGGCTTGCCGATCAAAGAGCACACCAAGCTCAATGAGCCATTTGGCGATAGACGGCCCCTCTTCCACCATGACCTTGAGCAGCTCATGGTCATTCTGCATGTGCCCGCCCTTGAGGGTGTCAAGAAAATGGGTGACCGGAGAGTCTTCAGGGGCAACCGAGATTTGCATACCCCCCTGAGCCATCACGCTATTGGAATCGCCAAGACGAAGTTTTGTGGCAAGGATAACCTTTGCCCCTGTAGCGTGAGCGTGAAGCGCCGCAGCACACCCGGCGCCCCCACCGCCAACAACCAACACATCCGTCGTATAGTGGGGCGTCAGATCAATATGCTCTGGGATTGAGCTGTCACCTTCGAGCAGCGCAGCCAGCTCGACAACTGTTTGATCGTCGGCATTTGGCCCAAAACGAATCGGTCGATAGGCGCTCGCTCGATAATCCGGATGGTACTTGTGAATTAACTGGTCGCGATCGGCAGGGGAGAATTTTGGAATGGTCTGCTTGCGACGAGCATCTCGGGTTTGGTGAACAATCTGCTGGAGTGCATGAATATCCATGGTTTTACTTTCAGCGCGGAGCACAGTACCCGAGCCACGCGCTCAGAACCGGCTGACGGCACAACGCATTACTTTACTGTCGCACAGTGATCGGCCAACTGCTGCTCGCTCATCGCGAGCACCTTGTTCCACTCGTCGTTGAATCGACCGTCCTGAATTTCTTTGATGCGGATATCAAGGCCCAGTGGCTTCTCGGTAAAATGAGCCCCCTGTGCTCGGCTTACATACAGCGCCACCAGGTTTGGAGCGATGTCGGCAATACATACGGGTGTACACATGCCGCACATGACACAATCCATGAACATTTCTGATACGCTTTTAAAGTCGCCAAATACTGCTTTCCAGACGCCTTCTCGCACATCAATTTTCTGAGGACAGGCCTCCGTGCAAGCATTGCAATTCCTACAGAGCGGCGCCTCTGGGTACAAATTAAAGAGATCTTGTTTGGGATCTTTGAGTGACTGAATGTCGTAGAGCGCTTTACGCGCTGGAAACGGAGGCATGATGGTAAAGGACATGCCGTCTTCAACAGCCATTTGACAAGCTAAACATGTTCGAACCTTGGGATCGTCCTTCGTGCGGTAATATGTCGCACAAGCGCCACAGAATCCCCCAAGACACCCAGCACCCCGCACCACTTCCTGACCGGTGTGCCACAAGGCCTTGATCACGGTAATACCTTCCGGCACTTCGTACTTCTTACCGGAAATTTCAATCGACACCATTTTGTGGCGCAACACTTCCGGCTGATCGATCACATTGCTGTCTTCTTGTGCCATGATTTTCTCGCGAACCGTGGAAAGGGTGGCGAAGGGAGAATTCACTCCCTCCGCCCTGAGGCTTATTCAGCTAATACCCATTTATGCAATCGCGTCGATGATTGCATTCAGTGTGGCACTCGGACGCATTGCCTTGGAGGACTTCGCATCATCAGGGTGATAGTACCCACCAGTATCGACCGGCTTGCCCTGAGCCGCAATCAACTCCCCAGATATCTTGGCTTCATTATCGGCCATTTCCTTGGCAACCTTGGCGAAACGCGCAGCCAGATTCTTATCTTGCGTCTGCTGTGCCAGGGCTTGCGCCCAATACAGTGCCAGATAGAAATGGCTACCCCGGTTGTCAATTTCGCCGACCTTGCGGGCCGGAGACTTATTGCTCTCAAGGAACTTGGCATTGGCTTGATCAAGGGTGTCCGCCAGCATTTTTGCTGCTTGATTGTTGGCGATTTTTGCCAGATGCTCAAGCGAAGCGGCTAACGCGAGAAATTCTCCGAGCGAATCCCATCGCAGATAACCCTCTTCCTGGAACTGCTGCACGTGTTTCGGCGCAGACCCACCCGCACCGGTTTCGAACAGACCGCCGCCGTTCAGCAACGGCACAATTGATAACATTTTGGCGCTGGTTCCGATTTCGAGAATCGGGAACAGGTCCGTGAGATAATCGCGCAACACGTTGCCCGTTACGGAGATGGTATCTTTACCTTCTTTAATCCGCTCCAGCGAGAAACGGGTCGCCTCTGCCGGGGTCATAATTCGAATATCGAGTCCGTTTGTATCGTGGTCCTTCAAGTACTGATTCACCTTCGTGATCAACTGCGCGTCATGTGCCCGATCCTTGTTCAACCAGAATATTGCCGGGGCACCGGTCGCCCGGGCACGCGTCACCGCCAACTTCACCCAATCGCGGATCGCGGCATCTTTCACCTGGCACATACGCCAAATATCGCCTTCTTCGACCTTGTGTTCCAACAACACTTTCCCGGAGGCATCGACGACGCGAATTGTGCCGTTCCCCGGCGCTTTAAAGGTCTTATCGTGCGAACCATATTCCTCGGCCGCCTGCGCCATCAATCCAACGTTGGGCACACTGCCCATCGTCTTCGGGTCAAGTGCGCCGTGTTTCTTGCAGAAATCAATCACTTCGCGATAAACCGGGGCATAGCTGGCATCGGGAATCACGCACTTGGTGTCCGCCAGCTTCCCGTCCGGCCCCCACATCTTGCCGCTGTCGCGAATGACCGGCGGCATTGAGGCATCGATGATGATGTCGCTCGGTACATGGAGGTTGGTGATCCCCTTGTCAGAATTCACCATCGCCATCGGCGGACGCTGCTTGTATACAGCCTGGATATCAGCTTCGATCGCCTTGCGCTGATCCTCAGGTAAGGCCTTGATCTTTGCATAGAGATCGCCGATCCCGTTGTCCGGATCTACGCCCAGCTTCTTGAGCGTGTCACCGTGTTTTTCAAAGACATCCTTGTAATATACCGTCACTGCATGCCCGAAGATCTTGGGATCCGAGACCTTCATCATGGTGGCTTTCATGTGGAGCGACCACAAGATGCCCTGCTTCTTGGCATCCTCGATCTGCTCCTCAAGGAACTTGCGCAGAGCCTTCACACTCATGAAGGTGGCATCCACCACTTCGCCAGCCTGCAAAGCTACCTTCGGCTTCAGGACGGTGGTCTTGCCATCCTGGCTGACAAACTCGATCCGCGCCTCAGTCGCCGCGGTCGTCGTGAGTGACTTTTCATTCGAGAAGAAATCGCCGCCCTTCATGTGGCTGACGTGCGACTTGGAGTCCGGGCTCCAGGCTCCCATCTTATGCGGATGCTTCCGAGTATGAGCCTTCACGGAAAGAGGCGCGCGGCGATCCGAGTTGCCCTCGCGCAACACCGGATTGACGGCACTGCCCTTGACTTTATCGTAACGGACCTTGATGTCCTTTTCTTTGTCGTCCTTCGGATTTTCAGGGTACTCGGGCAGCTTGTAGCCCTGGCTTTGCAATTCCTTGATGGCGGCCTGCAACTGAGGCAACGAGGCGCTGATATTGGGCAACTTGATGATGTTGGCTTCGGGCTTTTTGGCCAGCTCACCCAATTCAGTCAGAGCATCCGGTTGTTTCTGCTCAGGCGTCAGATATTCGGGAAACACCGCGAGAATACGCCCAGCCAGCGAGATATCTCGCAGTTCCACCGAGACACCAGCTGCCTTGCTGAAAGCATTGATGATCGGCAAGAGCGAATAGGTCGCAAACATCGGCGCTTCATCTGTCTTGGTATATATGATCTTATCGGCTTTCGTAGTCATGATTCTCCCTCTTATCCCCCATGATTAGTTCAGGGCGTTCAACGCGGAACCCGCCTTAAACCACGCGATCTGCTGTTCAGTGATACTGTGGTTCGTCTGGATGGTGAACGCCTTTCCATCCGGCTTGTGAATCGTGACCTGCACGGGCTTGCCAGGTGTAAGATTGTTCAAACCCGTCACGCTAATGCGATCTTGCTGTTCGATCTTCTCGTAGTCCTTAGGATCAGCAAACGTCAACGCTAGAATGCCCTGCTTCTTCAAATTGGTCTCATGGATTCGAGCAAAACTTTTCGTGATCACTACCTTCACATTCAAGAAACGCGGAGACATGGCGGCATGTTCGCGGCTGCTGCCCTCGCCGTAGTTTTCGTCTCCCACCACAATGGACCCGATGCCTTGGGCCTTATACGCGCGAGCGATCTGCGCCATCGTGAGATTGGATTCACCGGTTAGCACGTTGGTCCCCTTCCCAGGCTCCGACGAGAAGGTATTGTTAGCACCCAAGAACATATTGTCGCTGATCTTGTCCAAATGACCCCGGAACTTGAGCCACGGCCCGGCTGGGGAAATATGGTCAGTCGTAGTCTTACCTTTGGTCTTAATCAAGAGTGGAAGTTTCTCGAAGTCTTTGCCATCCCATTTCGGGAAAGGCTTCAACAGCTGCAATCGCTCGCTGGTCGGCGGAATGTCAACGGTCAGATTTGAACCATCTTCAGCCGGCGCCACGAAGCCTTCTTCGCCTTTCGCAAAGCCTTTAGCCGGTAATTCCTCCCCAACCGGCGGCTGCAGCTTGAACTCCTTCCCGTCTGCCCCCTTGAGCGACTGGTTGACCGGGTCAAAGCCTAGGTCGCCAGTGATCGCGTAGGCAGTCACAACTTCCGGACTGGCGAGGAACGATAGCGTTTCGCTGATACCGTCATTGCGCCCTGGGAAATTCCGATTGAAAGAGCTGACAATGGAGTCCGCCCGCCCTTTGACTCCGTCTGCCCGCTTCCACTGTCCAATGCAGGGACCGCAGGAATTGGACAATACAGTTCCGCCGAGCTTTTCGAACGTATCCATGAAGCCGTCCCGCTTCATCGTGTGATAAATACGCTCAGAGCCCGGAGAGATAAGGAATGAAGCCTTCGCCTTCAGGCCGGCCTTCAATGCTTGCTGGGCCACGTGGGCGGAACGGCTAATGTCCTCATACGAGGAATTCGTACAACTGCCGATCAACGCCGCCTTCAATTCGATCGGATATCCCTTTTCCTGCGCCTCGGCTTTCAATTTTGAAATGGGCCGAGCAAGATCAGGCGTGTGGGGACCGACGACGTGCGGCTCCAGCTTCGAAAGGTCGATCTCGACAATCTGATCGTAGTATTTTTCGGGCGACTGAGCGACTTCAGGATCGGCCACCAGCAGATCTTTATGCGACTGCGTGAAGGTCGCCAGATCGGCGCGGTCGGTAATCTTCATATAGGCCACCATCTTCTCATCGAACGGAAAGACGGAGGTCGTGGCGCCTAATTCTGCACCCATGTTGCAGATGGTTCCCTTACCGGTCGCGCTAATGGTTTCGGCGCCTGGGCCGAAGTATTCAACGATCTTGTTGGTGCCGCCTTTCACCGTAAGCAGTCCGCACAGATAAAGAATCACGTCTTTCGGAGAAGCCCAGCCGTTGAGCTTGCCGGTCAATCGTACGCCGATCAATTTTGGATGAAGCACTTCCCAGGGTAGGCCAGCCATGACTTCACCAGCATCCGCCCCGCCAACACCGATCGCCAGTCCTCCTAAGCCCCCGCCATTTGGGGTGTGCGAATCGGTTCCGATGATCAAGCACCCGGGAAAAGCGTAGTTCTCCAATACGACCTGGTGGATGATGCCGGCACCCGGCTTCCAAAACCCGATGCCGTACTTTTTTGCAGCCGAGGCGAGAAAATTGTAGACTTCCTTGTTCTCATCCAACGCGCGGAGAAGATCCTTTTGTGATCCCATTTCCGCACGAATCAAGTGGTCACAGTGGATCGTGCTCGGCACAGCAGCTTTGTTCTTGTTGGCTTGCATGAACTGCAGCACCGCCATCTGAGCTGTGGCATCCTGCATGGCCACACGATCCGGACGGAGCGCCAACATAGCCTTGCCCCGCTCCCAATTCTGGCTATCAAAGTTATCCGCGTGCGAGACAAGAATCTTTT
The DNA here is from genome assembly GCA_024998595.1 of Nitrospira sp. Classification (GTDB taxonomy): domain Bacteria; phylum Nitrospirota; class Nitrospiria; order Nitrospirales; family Nitrospiraceae; genus Nitrospira_A. The sequence continues at coordinate 623,488 of JACOEK010000001.1, read as the reverse complement.
CGGCAAGCGTCAATCCCCGGCCAAACTTCTTTCTGGCCTTTGCAAAGACATCCGGCATCTTGGCGTAGAGTGCTTTGGCGAGATCCATGGACATAGTGGGTTCTCCGTCGGTTATTACTATCTATGGGTTGCGTCCCCGTCCTATGAATAAGAGATTGGCTCCAGCCGGATCTCTCACAAAAAACAGGTCACGTTGGATGCTACTTCAGGGGCGGCACCTCGCGACGCTTAGGCGCCGCATAATTCACCAAATAATCGAACAACCGAATCAAGCGGCTATCTTGACGCTTCTGATCAACCCAGTGACCGATCAATCCAATCGTACGCGATAGAATGAAAAAGCCGTTCAGGCTATCAACCGGGAATCCGATATCGACCAACACAGCAGCCATGGTCCCGTCGACGTTCAGGATCAAATTGTCCTTCTTCACCGATGTGATCTTCTCCACTTCAAGCGCAAAGTCTAAACACGGGGTCTTGACCTTGAGGCTTTTCACGTAGCCAACGAGTTCCTTGACTCGCTTGTCCGGATTGCGCAGGCTCTTCACACGATGGCCGATACCTGGTACCGGGCCATGGTTTTTCTTCATATAAGCCAGAAATTCGTCGACCGACATCTTGTTGTCGACGGCATACTTGAAGAACCGGCCGGCATCAGTAACAGCCCCACCGAATCGCGGGCCAATCATGATCATGCCCGCCGCAACCGACTGTGACAACCCAATGCCAGCACAGGCAGCCAAGATCGTCGCATAGGCCCCACTCACGCACGGGCCATGATCAGCAGAGAGCATCATGATGCGTTTAATGATTTCCGCTTCCTGCTTCGAGATAAGCCGTTTGTCCCATAAAAGTCCGATGACGTGAGGAATTTCGTAGCCTTTGTTGATGAGTTCAGAGGCAGGATAACCGTCATAGCAGGGTTCATCGCCACGGTCATCACTGATGGTCGTGCGGATCAGCGGCGCCACCATGACCTCATCCGCCTTCATCGCCTCTTCGACGGTTTTCGGCAATTTAGGCAACGTCGCCGGTTCGACCGGCTCCTTTACCTGACCGGACTTCAAAAGATCTTGGTAGGTTTCTTTGATGGCAGGGCCAAGCGCGCCGAAGGTAGGTGGCACGAGTGCACCGGACTTTTTCAGCGCATCAGACTTGGACCGAGCCGATCCTTCGCCCTTCATGCCTTCTTTGGCCCCAGCGTGACCGAACTTCATTCCCTTCGGCAGACTCTCCTGACAGAAACCGGAGACCACGGCAATCAACTTCACCCGGCGCTTCTTCGCGCCATACCATTCGGCGGCACGTTCTTCGAGATCACCGCCCATTTCGCCGACGATCACCACCGCCTTCGTTTGCGGATCGTTTTCGAACATCTCGAGATAACTGACGTAATCAGTTCCAGGATAGGCATCGCCGCCGATACCGATGGCCGTTGTGATTCCGTCGGCAAACTGAGAGCAGATCCAGATAATTTCGTTCGAGAGACCGCCAGACTTGGTGATCACACCGAACGATCCTTCGCGATACAGCTTGGAAAGAACGAGATTGTCGAACGCACCACCGATCACCCCAAGACGGCACGCTCCGGCAGAGATGATGCCGATGGACGACGGCCCGTTAAAGACCTTCCCCAACTTGCGCGCATGGGCCCCGAGAATCTTCGCATCCTTCTCCGGCACCCCTTCAGTGATCATTGAGACCACCTTGATATGTGAATCGTCGAGCGCTTCCATGCCGCCCTTCATCGCACGGTCAGCGCCGATATAGACCAGGCTCGTATTCAGAGTCGGATGATGCTTGGTCGCTTCCGCGATGGACTTGTACACAGGAATAGCGATGAGGCCACTGCCGTAGGGGATCTCATTCGTCTTGCCGGCATCGGGCGGATAGACAAACGCCTCGACGTTCAGCGGACGCTTGATGAGATAACAGAACTCGGCCATGCGGCGGGCGGCGTTGACACCGGCTTGACCACCCTGGATCACCACACGGGTGTCTTTGTTTGCCAGAATACTCATCTCGGGATCTCCCCTTATATTCAGTTGGTCATAGGCGGCAGGCTACTTTGCTTGGAGCGCCTTGTCGACAATGTCGGTGAGCGGTGTATTGCGGTCGAAGACATTGATATCAAAGCCTTCGTCTTTCAGCGCGCGCATCGCATCCAGGCCTTCTTTTTCACGCGGCCCACCACGACGCACCCAAATCTTCACGTTCTTCAGTTTGCCTTCTGACTTGGCTTTGCGAAAACCGTTGATGATGCCGCCGAATGTCTTTTTCACATCGGTGAAATTTGCAATGGCACCACCGACAATGATGTTTTTAATACCAGGAAGGGAGCACACTTTTTCGGTTAGAACTTCGACCGCCCAATCGGGTGGATCCCCAGAGTATTCCGCATAATTCGCCAACTTGCCGCCACGAGCCACTACAGCATCCGAGTAATACACACTGGCGCCCCCGCCGGCAGGCAACATGGCTGTATCGCCACCAGGAATCTCAATGAATTTAACTGAGCCCTTGATCTTGCTGTCAACCGCCATGACCTCAATCTCTTGCTTGGAGTAGGCTCGGCCAAATTCCGCGGCGAAGGCAAAGTTCCAATCGGGATGCCTGAACTTGGCATCGCCGTCGAGGAGAGTGACCGCATCAAGGGCAACCAACTCATCATCGCCGGCTCGCAAAACTACCGGGTTCACTTCGAGGTACTGCGCGTCCTCACTATCAAAACAGGCAAACATTTTCCCCGCGAACTCAGCCATTTTTTTGGCAAGTCCGCCGGAGAACCCTGCGTCTTTGCTCAACTTTTCAAGGGATTCCGGAGAAGGAGATTGCCCAATTTCAAGACACAAGCGTTTGACACGCTCCCAATTAGACTCAACTTCAATCCCGCCACAATTGGCCACAAGGATTTCACTGCCCTCACGAGTCGATTTCACCGCACAATAATATTCTTCCTTGTGCGGGATCATTTCCGAGACAATGACCTGGGTCACGGTGATGCTACCGACTTGGCGGCCGATCATTTCCTTGGTTGCGGCTTCCGCAGCCTTGAAATCTAAATCGACCTTGACCAATCCCAGCTTAAAACGCGAACCGAGCGCTTCATGCGCCTTGGCAACAAGCTTAGACTTCTTCAGCCATTCATTGGCTTGCCCCAGCTTGGTTAGCTCATCGACTGAAGTGACGACAACATAATTGGGAACATTAATTCCCCACTTCTTCATCAGCCCCATCCCGGGACCTTCCAGCACTTTCGCCATGATTGACGACTCCTTGGTATGTGATAGGGCCAAGAAACGGAGCGGTAGAGTACCGAATTCTGCTGATTAGCTCAATCCTCCAAAAGGCCCAAGCTGTCAGCACAGAAGTCCTACCATAATGAGCACTGAAGATTCATCACCATAAATAATTGATAAGTTTATATTGTCCTGCTGAATATGGGGATGAACGGTCTCACCCCTTCAGCACCTAGCCAACGCGCAGGCGACGAATCCGTTGGCATCTAGGACAATAAAATGAACTTCGCTCGCCGATGGAGCGCTTGATCAACGCCCCGCAATCGTTCGAACAAGGTTCGCCCGACTTGGCATACACCAAATGTCGGCGTTTATACTGTCCCTCTGTTCCGTCCGGGGCAAAATAGTCGCGCACACTGGACCCACCCATAGTGATCGCCTCTCGTAATACGTCGCCCATGATTTCATGCAGACGCATCACTGCCTTTTCTCCGACCTGATTGGATGGCTGATCGGGATGAAGCCGGGCACGGAACAGGATTTCATTGGCGTAAATATTCCCGATCCCAGCGATAGCCTGTTGATGCATCAGAAGGGACTTCAGCCTGCCGCGGGTGGATGAAAGCAGCTGCACAAACTCCTTTAGACTCATTAGCAACGGGTCCGGCCCAAATCGACGAGACGTGTATTGATCCAGTCCAGCCTGGTCTAACAAAGAGAGTCGCCCGAACCGACGGGGGTTCCAATACCGAATCTCGGGCTCAAGGCCTCCTTCAAGGTGCAGGATAAAATGCGTATGCTGCGGGTATCTAGCCGGCGTTTTCCGGAATAACAGCAACCCGGTCATACCCAATTCGGCAGCAAGAAATCTGGTCTGTCCAGCGCGTAGAAACGCAATAATGACACTCTTCCCCCGTCGCTCAACTCCCGTAATCGTGGCGTGGCGGAACCACTCCAAGGAAGACAAGCCTTCTCGCACAATGTCTCCTCGCCCTACCCAGCAATCGCGCACCAAGGCTCCAACAACTCGTTCGCGCAATTGACGCGCAGCGACTTCTGCTTCCGGCAATTCAGGCATGGAAGATTCCTGGGCAAAGAGGTGATGACACGGAACGAGTCAAATTACGCCACGGAGATGAGCGAAAATGCAACTCGTGCCGGGCGCAATTTTAAACTACGTGACGACGGAGGAGATGCCAGGAATGAAGGAAGGATCAGAAGGACGAATGGTGAGAGACAACTGCACGTTTTGCGGATCCTGATCTATGAGCGGGAGGGCCCATTTAGGCCCTGACGTCTGCGGCAAACATCCTCGATAACCGCGTCAAGGCGAGGCAAAGGCATACCACCTGGACGTCTTGTAAGTGCAAGCTTAAGCGCATCGGCATAAACCATTCCCTCCACACAGCAAAGATAGGCGATTACTACCGAAACTGAACGTCCCATGCCCGCCCGGCAACACACCATCAGCCGATTGTTAGGCAATTGCGCCTCGATCCATTGCACGGCATCGTACATAGCTGAAACCGAAGGCTCACCAAACTCCTTCATGGGCACCTTGGCATAGATAACCCGTGGAGGCACTGTCACATTTTGTTCTTCCGCTACCATGAGTATCGCCCCGACCTGTGGCGGAGGATTCTTCGCATCATCGGCATTACCGACGAGGAGACGCTTATTGATCATATGCATTGTGAGGTTAGTATAGGGTCCTGCGCGAAGGGGTCAAGGAATTCATGCGATTCTTGGCTTGGCAATTGAAGATACCCTGCACGGGTGCGTATACTCACCTCGGTTACTGGGGGAACATGATGGCTCTTATTCCGATAGACCAGATAGAAAAGCGGTTATCCACCGTGCAGTGCGCAATCTGCAAAACGAATACATTCGGCATCGATCGTCGAACATTGCAATCCGATGGAGAATGCCGCGGCGTGTGCTTGAAATGCCGCTATAGCTTCCCGGTTTATACGGACATGGAATTTTATGTGCGGACTCAACCTGATATTCCATACCGGCTCAAAGAGATTTCTTGCCAAAACTGTCACCATCGGGGAGTCTCTCTCGATTTCCGCATTACCATGTCTGTCCGGGAAGCCATTTATTTCGTCACTTGCACCGCATGCCAAACCCAGTTCCCTGAACGCTCTTCCTTGGAAGCGTTTGAATAGCCCTTTCTCACCCTCGTTTCGTGTATACTGACGATATTATGAGCGACACAAATAAGCCCTCTATCCCTCAAACGCCTCCCCCTAGCGCCGATGCGACACCTAAGCCTCGCAAGGAAATTCCCCTTGTCTCGGTGCCCAACGATCGAGACATGATTGCGACGGAAATGGCCGAGCTCTTTGATGAGGATCGGGTATCTCATCAACACGGCTCCTCAGAGCCTGAAGCGGACTAGCGCGTCACGCAGGCCGAATTACTTCCGCAACTCCGGAAGAGAGGATGCGGCCGACCATTGCCGGGCGACCTTTCCTTTCTTTTCTGACGATGTCGTCGACTCGAACAATTGCTCCTCGATGCCAGTCGTCAAATGCAGCATTTGAGGGCGAACGTTCTTTATCCTGGCGGCCGAGTTCCGATCTTCCCTCCGCATCGCACAACCAAACTCTTTTCTCTCCCTTCAACTCGCGCAACTCGCTCACGACACGGTGGTAATGGGGATTTTGAGGCACCAAGGTTTTCCCATCTTTGCGCAGAATCACATAGGAGTATTTAAGCGCATCCTTAATAAACCCCACACTATCGTCAATTTGAGCAATCCAGTCCGGAGTTTCCCAAAAGCGCTCCTCGTGGCACCAATCGTCAGGCTTGATGAGTGCGGGGCAGGGTTGATTGTGTAGGCAAGGGCTGAAGACCGTGCATTGGAGATCGGCCAATAAATTGTTCCGCACCTGATGCAGAGCTCTTGATGCCGACCTCAATGCCGGCTCTATCAACATCAGACTTCCCTCCGGTGCCAAGTAGGTTAGTAATTGGCTGACAAATTCCGTCCGTTTACTAATGGGATCTGAACTCCCGACGAAAAGCTCAGAAAGGATATTCTGAACAATGATAAGATGATATCCATTGTCTCGCCCCCCCACTCGAAGTGCGGACGGAACGCCACGCTCAAGATTACACGTAGCGGTTTGCAAGGTACCGACAGGATGATCGTGATTCTGCTTGCCATATACCTGCCAAAGTTCATTACAGAGTTTTAACACCTCGGGCGAGCGGTCAACCACCGTCATGCTGATCGATGCCGCCGGGGGAAGGGATTGAGAACAGCACCAATCCAGCAGACCAAGTGCCCCCGTTCCTGGCCCTCCGCCAAGGTCTAACACTCGAAACTCCTTATCTGCAGAACGTGGAAGTACGGGCCGCAACTCTTCCAAGAGAAACTGAACCTTCCCTAGATTAACTGGCACATAGTAGGCTAAGTAACTGGTACGGAGTCGCTGATTCTCTAGATAGGCAGTCCCAATGCCTTCGCCGCCCCTGATAAACATTTCTGAAAGTTCCCTCACGCCATTCAGGAGGGACTCTGAAATCCTCTGCCGAGGTTCGCAAATGTTTAGCTTGGCCACCGTTGCGATGGTGCTTAATACTGCAGATGATAGGCGGTACATAATGACGGTCCTCGGTTGACCCTTTAAAGATGGCTGCTGTATTCTAAATTAAGAGGAGTACTTCACATGACTGACCCTATTTTGCAAGCCTACCGGGAAGTAGAAATGGCCATGGAGCGCTTTACCATAGTCCTACATGACCATGTTGATCATCTCCGCAAGACTGAAGCACCTGGCTCAGACAAGCTGCATCGCATGGCCAATGGCACCAAAGCCATGCGTGATAGTGCATCGATTTATTTATCGTATGCCAAATACGTGGCTCACGGCATGCCGGAAAGCCCTGATCTACTCGACGAAGATCTTCAGGGCTGAAAACCTACGATAAATATCCCTAAAATAGTAGAGCCCGTTCGGTCTAACCGAACGGGCTCTACTATTTTGGCTCAAAAGCGTAGTTCTTAGTCTAAATACTACGCATGAAGTGGCCCATAGCCTCATGGTCAGCGGCTGATGCACCCATGACCTGAGAAATAGCTACGTTTGTCGACTTCTTTCCGGTTAATCCGGACTCAACTTCGTCAACTATCAACTCTACCGGCATCGACTGACCACCATAAACGCGTGGGCCTCCGATGATCTTCGCATTTGAAAAGCCGTAGATGGCAGTCGCTACTTCCTTCGCCAACCATCCGACGTAGTTAAATTCCGGCACAACGATCAATTTAGCTTTTGCACACAACTTGCGCAATTCTTGGGTCGGGAACGGCCGAAGCGAGCGAATCTTAATCAGGCCAATCTTAATTCCCTTTTCTGCACAAATGCGTACAGCCTCACGAGATTGAGCCGCTGCACTACCAGAAGCAATAATGACGGCTTCGGCATCTTCGACATTCTCAGCGGTAAGCAGCCCCCCCATGTACTGATTAATGTACTTTCGAGAACGCTCGACCGCAGCCCACACTTCCTGTTGCCATACAGCGTGAATGTTGTATGCCATAAAGTTGGATTTTTGAACTGGGGCATCACGAGAGAGTCGCGCCGGAGGATTCTCTGCATCCAGAACTGGAACGGCTCCACGCCAAGGCTCGCGGGGCGGAAGCTTCATGTCACGATCCTGCATGCGCACGTAACCACGAGCATGGGTAACAAAGAATCCGTCGCAACAGACGCCAACAGGAAGAGTGACATCATTTTTTTCACTGATGATAAATCCTGCTAACGTAAAGTCATACATGTCCTGCTGATTTTCAGCATGGAACACGATCATGCCGCAATTGAGCAGATACGATACTTCGATATTGTCAGGCTGAATCGCCAAGGGTGCGTTCACCACTCGGCATGTGAACATAGCCACAACGGGCAACCGATGGCCAGGCCATGAAGCAATCCCTTCCAGTCCTCTCAAGGTGCCAGGACCAGCCGTCGCGGTATAACATCGAACGCCGGCTCGCGAACCACCCGCGATAGCCGCCATGACGCCGACCTCTTCTTCACCGCGATAATATTCTTTCACATACCCTTCACCATACAGCACGCCTACGAGCTGCATGGTTTCACTTTGTGGGGTGATTGGGTAGGCAATGGCTAGATCGACGTTGGAACGACGGATGGCCTCTTTTGCAGCCTCACTGCCGGTAATAAATTCTTTGGTCCTCGGAGCTTCCAAAAACATATACTCCGGCGTTACGACCTTCTGTTGCTTCGCGGCCGCATGCGGATCCTTCTTCGTTTCTACCTTCGGCGGCGAGACGCTCGTGGCTGGATCGCCTTGGGGAACTGTCTTTTGTTTAGGTTCCAATGCTTCGCTCATCATTACACCTCTTGACTATATCGCCTTGGCCTAAAACCCTAGCCTTCTCGCTTCATCTGATCAGGCGAGTGACCAAAAGCAGCTGCACTACCTGCACTAGCAGCCGAAGGCATAAAAGTCATAGGATTTGTATGCGTCTTGCCATCGTGGACTTTCGACTGAGTCCCAGTGAAGCGGACATTTTCTCCATTCTCGGGGAGTTTAATGCCCATCTCCTCACGAACTTTTTTGAAGATTTGCGCAGTCTTCTTCAACTTTAAAGTATCGGAGTCCCGAATCGTCAACATGGCGTCTTCATGTCCTTGCTCAGCGCAAATGGCCATTGTGCAGCAATTCGTCCCTGCACGAATCATTTTCAGAGTGAGGTTCGCGTAATGACAATGCACGCCAATAAAAATGCACGCCTCAATCTTGTTACCCCAAATCGTAAGATTGGGATGATTTGGATTGATTACCTCTTCGGGATCGATCTTCGGATACTTGGGTCGATAATCAGGCATGGGTATGATCATGACATCCGGGATCTGCGCTGCAATCTCCAGAACGGCCTTTGCTTTTTCAACTGCATGGTTGTTCCACGCCCACAAGACGAGAGGTCCTGGGAAAATCGTTGCATTCGGGCTCGTCAACATTTTCCGAGCCATTTCTTCGATCACTGTGTCTTCATTAGGTTCGAGGAGGCCGTAATACAGGCCCTGCCCAGGATCAGGCAGCGACACTCCTAACTGAGCCGCTGACGGCGGATGGAACCCAGCCGGTCCCGGCACGATAATCCGTTCTCTCGTATCTTGTGTCGTTCCCACGCCCGTTCCCCTTTCGTCCAATTACCCAACTACGGGGCTGACTAATGTCGCCGTCGTACTTTTTTCGCCATAGGTAATATTGTCCGTCAATGCCGCGACCGGCAACTGGTCGATCATAATCATTTTAATGGCGTTATTCTTTGCCATGTTGTCACAGACCCACACGCACTGCGCGCAGCCCTTGCACCGATCTACAGCCACATAGGCTGACCCATACTTAAACCCCTTATCCTTGCCCATTTCATCGCTGTAAAGGATGGTATTGGCTTCAGGACAGTATTGAGTGCAGAGCTTGCAGCTTTTTGCGGCACAGATCTCAACGCTGATATCGGCTACGAGATACATGAGAACTCCTTGTCGTGAACCGGATTACGCTGTGACGCTCTCCGTTGCTTCCGAACGTTTCACGGATGGCGCGGCCCATCCATGGTCAACAGCATAATTCCAGCCAGCTCGAATGACAGCCACATTTTTCTCAATCAATTCTTGCTTTTTCTTAAATTTCCGCTCGACGACACTATCCAGAGCGGCGGTTCCGCCGGATACGACAAAGCCCTTTCCGAGGAATCGATCCTTGACGGACTGCTCTAGTGCCTCTACTGACGTGAGTCCAGTAATAGCTCCAATACATCCCATCAACGCCATATTCGTGGCGAGATCCATTCCCGCAACTTCGAGCGAAAGCTTGGTAGCAGGGAAGTAGTACAGCTTTGCATGACGCTCTTCAAGCTCCCGAGCCTGATCCCGGTGCAATTTCATCGGGCCGTCATTATTGATTAACGCGATGCCATTTTCCTTTAAGCCGAAATAGAACGGCATCGTATACGACTTGCCGTGCGTGATTACTTGAGGGTGAAAAATGATAATGATGTGAGGGAAAGTGATTTCGCCGATTTCGTAAATAGGCTCGTCTGAGACCCTGACGTAGCTTTCAACCGGCGCCATGCGCTTTTCCGATCCATAAAACGGTACGATCGTACTTTCCCCGCCAGCATGAATAACCGCCGTGCTCAGAATGTGCGAGCCGGTCACAACGCCCTGGCCACCCACACCTGCCATACGAATATTGAACCGTGTCGCCATACTGAATCCTCCTTAAACGTTGCTCAGGCCTTCGGGAGACCAGGCGCGGGAGCAGCGGGCTTCGGGAGGAACTCCTTATACCCATAGCGCTCCGTGAGAAATTGCTTTGCTTCATCGGTAATGTATTCGGAGAACTGATAGCGATCGTTTTCAACGTTTTTGGCGTCTTCCATGACCTTGTCGGTGGGAATGGCATACTCAATGTTGCAGGAAGTATAGGCCTGGATATACGTCGATCCAACCTCTCTGGCAATCAGCACAGCCTTCTTAATCACGCTTTCAACACGACGCGGATTATTCGGAACGACCGTTGCGACATACGCACAGCCGGCCACCTTCGCCATCTGCAACATGTCCATTTTCTCAAACTTTTTCCCCAATGGAGCCATCTTAAGGACGGCACCGCGATTCGTCATTCCGCTTTCCTGCCCACCGGTATTCCCGTAGACTTCGTTGTCCAACATAATCGTAGTAAAGCGTTCTTTCCGGAACCAAGAGTGAAGCACCTGCTGGAATCCGATATCAGCCGTACCGCCGTCACCGGCCATCACGACCACATCCTTCGGCTTATCACCAAAGCGAAGCCGCAATCCGCGGGACAACCCGCTGGCTACACCATTTTGGTCACCATAGTTGCCGTACACGAAGGGAATGGCAGCTTGTGATATCGCCAAACGTCCACAGCCGGCTGTTCCAACAGTGATGGTATCTTCAGGATTTGGAAATGCAATCATGGCAAGGCGGATGAAGAGGGTCATAGCACATCCGGCACACATTGGGTGCTCTTCCAGCACTTCCTTGAAGGATCCCATCTGCGAAACAGAGACTTTTTTTCCAAAGGGACCATGCTCGACCATGTCCCGATATTCTTTCGGCATAAACTTTTCAAAGCCGCTGGAGAACTTGACGTAATCAAGACTCATAAGGATTCCCTCCCCTTTTATGCTCTGGTGCTTTCTTCCGTCCTTCAGCCTGACAGAAAGAAAGCCAAGTGCGGATTATATCGACGTTGTTCGAACTAAGTACTGGACTGTGTTCCTGAAACGGAAAGGAATGTCGACTTACGACCTAACTGTCTAATGCCGCCGAGTGTAGCAAAGCACAAAAAAATCTGTCAATAAAATCGGCACTACAAATTAGGAAGAACCTGTCATTCCAAGGTAATGGCAAGTTTATAGAGTCCACAAAAGCATTGCAACTTTGCAGAAGGCCCACGCCGAACGAAAGAAGGCCTAGTGGAGGCCGCTCTGCTAGGCCCTTGGCCCTAAATCCGCTTGAACGCAAAGTTTTTGACGTAAGAACAACTCGAAATAAGGTTCAATTCTGTTGCAGTTCACCTGAGAAGCGCGTAAAAATTATCGCTTAACACGATAGGTTTTATAACGCCTATGGCAATACGAGTCCTTGTGCCAGGAGAAGAACAGGGCGACCAATGTGTCGGAGGAGTGCACAAGCGCCCCCCGATCCCCGATGGGTCGCTCAAAGCCGAATGCCCGAAATTCATGAGCCATGGCCCGTGTGGAGGGGTCCGAAAGGGCGGGTTTTGTGAAGTCTATCCGGATATGACCTGTCCATGGGTCACACTGTACAACAAGCTCAATGAGCTGGGCCAGTTGGAATGGATGAAACAAGTCTAATTGCGCGGGGACTCAAGAGGTGATGGTGTGAAGGGAAAGGGCGGCAAGAAACTAACAGGTAAGAGCACCACCACGAAGCTGGGCTACAACGAACGGCATGCCCGGAGCGGGATTTCCACTCCTTTACCCGACATTGAAACCTTTCCAAACCAGTACAAAGGATATGAAATTACGATCGAGATTCCCGAGTATACGGCCATCTGCCCCAAAACCAACCTCCCTGACTTTGGCACCATCACCCTCCATTACAAGCCGGATAAAGCCTGCCTGGAGCTCAAAGCGCTGAAAATGTATATCCACGCCTATCGAAATGTCGGCATTTTCTACGAAAATGCCGTCAACCGTATTCTTCGCGACATCGTCGCATCCTGCCGTCCGATCTGGGCACGGGTCACGGGGGAATTCGCTGCCCGTGGCGGACTTCGTAGCGTAATCGAAGCCAGATATCCAGAGTAAATTGCTCGCCCACCCTCTAGCCCAATGAGCGAGCCAATTGCATAAAGCTGGTTTACTCCGCACCTCTTTTTCAAAACCCCATCCCTAACCGGCCCAGCGTCACTTCAAACAAGCGACGGAACTCACGCCGAGCCTAAAGTCCTCAGCCGAATCCACCGACATCAGACTGTCGACGTGCATGCCCACCAGGCACGGGAGACGTCCGCGTTGTCACGCGGATAGGCTCCGACAGGACAAGGATGCAGTATTGGCCAGACAGTCGAGGGGAACGGCGATTGTTGTCCGAATTGCAATGACGGTACTCGCCATCATGTCCGGAATTTATGCGGTCTCCACTCCAGTCGCAGAGGCTATTCCTGCCTTCACAAGCAAGCACGCGCTCGTTTGCGCCGCCTGCGATACGGCCCCTCCTCGGCTGAATCCCTGCGGAGAACGTTCCCTGGAAAATGACTATCAGCTCCCTAGCACCGAAGATGGTAGCACGACGGGGAAGAAGAGTTTTGGCAATCTGAATGTAGACAATTTGGCCAACTGCACCGAGTGCCGGCTCCGAGGCAATGCCCTAAACACTCACACCATTAAACAACAGATTCAGCCCACCGCCCAGACTCAGCTGCCCCAGCTCGAGAAACATATAATCGGCGGCGGCGTCCAAGCCATCAAGACCATCTCGCATACGTTGAAATCTTCCCTGGCACAACTCGGGGGACACCGTCTCGCTGGCCCGTATGCGAACGACGAGACTGCCGGACATTTCGGCAAAACGGACGAGCTTTCCGCATGAAAGAACCGAGCGAACAGAGCGAACCTGCTCAGGCCCGCGCCGAAAGCGAACCGGTCATGGTGCGACATCGGTACGAGTCGAGCCTGCGTGAGAGCGAAGAGAAATACCGGCGCCTCTTCGAATCCTCGCGAGACGCGATCATGATTTTGTATCCGCCCAATTGGAATTTTATCGCCTGCAACCCGGCCACGGTCGAACTGTTCGGCGCACGGGACGAGGCGCACTTCACGTCCCTCGGCCCTGGAGATGTGTCACCCGAGTATCAGCCGGACGGGGAACTGTCCATGGTCAAGGCGCCCAAGGCCATCGAGGCCGCCATGCGGGAAGGCTTTCACCTGTTCGAATGGATGCACAAACGAGTCGGCGGACCGAACTTTTTGGCCACCGTCCAATTGACTCGCATCACTCTCCAAGGCGTTGAGGGATTGCAGGCAACCGTTCGCGACATCACCGAGCAACGTCGAGCCGAAACCGAACTCCGCGCCTATGCGACGTTTCAACGGGCTATATTGGACAATGCGGGCTACGCGATCATTTCCTGTCGCCCTGACGGCATCATCCAACTGTTCAATCCGGCGGCGGAAACCCTTCTGGGTTATAAAGCCGACGAATTGATCGGCCGGCAGCACCCGGGCATCTTTCACGATCCCGCGGAAGTCGTGGCGCGAGCCCAACAACTCTCCCAGGAATTGGGCAACACCATCGAGCCGGGATTTGACGTCTTCGTCGAAAAATGCCGGCGCAATCTGCCCAATGAGTATGAGTGGACCTACATTCGGAAAGACCGCACAAGGAGAACGGTCCTTCTGAATGTCACGGCACTGCGGGACGCCGACGGCAATATCACGGGCTACCTCGCCGTCGCCTCCGATATCTCCCCGCTGAAACGCACCGCTCAGGAATTGTTGCTGGCAAAAGAAGCTGCGGAAGCCGCCAGCCGCACCAAGTCGCAATTTCTCGCCAACATGAGCCATGAAATCCGGACTCCGATGAACGGCGTCCTCGGCATGACCGAGCTTTTACTCACAACCGCCCTCGATACCCGGCAACGCCACCTCACGCGCACCATTCAACAATCCGGCGAGTCGCTCCTCGCGATCATCAATGACATCCTCGACTTCTCCAAAATCGAAGCCGGCAAACTCCAACTGGAACAACTGGACTTTGATCTTCAGGACACGGTGGATAACGCCGTGGAACTCTTTGCCACTCCGGCTCAACGGAAAGGCCTTGAACTCACCTGCCACATGCCGAGTTCGATTCCACGCGGCCTCCGCGGCGACCCGATCCGGCTCCGGCAGGCGCTGTTGAACCTCATCAGTAATGCGCTGAAATTCACGACCGCCGGGGAAATCAACGTGCGCATCGACTTGGTGAACGAGACCGACAACACCGTTACCCTGCGATTCGCGGTGAAAGATTCCGGCGTCGGCATTCCAGCTGAGGCCCACCAACGCATCTTCGAGGCCTTTTCACAAGCCGACGGAACGACTACCCGCCGCTTCGGGGGCACAGGCCTCGGACTCACCATCGTCAAGGAACTTGTCGCCCTCATGCAGGGACAGATCGGCGTGGAGAGCCAGGTGGGCCAGGGGTCCACGTTTTGGTTCACCGCCGTCTTCGAGCGACAACCGCTAACCGCCCAGGACCAGCATCCAGAGCATGCGCTGCTCCAACGACGAATTCTGGTCGTCGATGACACGGCGGCCAATCGTGAGATTCTGGACGATCATCTCCGTTCCTGGGGAGCAATCCCTGCACTCGCCGCCTCTGCGGGCGATGCGCTGGCGCAGCTTCGCGCCGCCGCCGCGGACCGACCGTTCGAGTTGGCCATTCTGGATTTCCAGATGCCCGACATGGACGGGATGCAACTGGCGCAGGCGATCCGGGCTGATCCACAATTAGCCACGCTGCCCCTGCTGATGCTCACCTCGGTCGGGTATGACGCAGGAGCGCCCGGCGTCCCCGCCGTGGATGGATGGGTCACCAAACCCGTTCGAAAATCACTACTGCAACAAGCCGTCCTCGGCCTGCTCCGGACAGGACATCGCCCCCCTGTTCGCCGTCCAGACTCCGTTGCCTCATCCCCCGCGACGACAGCATCCCACTCCGCCCGTCTCCTTCTGGTCGAAGACACACCAGTCAACCGGGAGGTGGCTACGGGAATGCTGGACATCCTGGGGCACTCCGTGCACGCCGTCGAAAACGGACGTCTCGCCCTTGAGGCGGTCGCACGGGAACGGTTCGATCTCATCCTGATGGATTGCCAAATGCCGGAAATGGACGGCTTCACCGCGACCGCCGCTATTCGCCAATGGGAGAATCAGTCGAAAGATCGTCACCGCACACCCGTCATCGCGCTCACCGCAAATGCAATGGAGGGCGATCGCACCCGCTGTCTGGCGGCCGGTATGGACGACTATTTGGCCAAGCCGTTTACGGTCGCACAACTCAGCGCAATCCTCACGCATTGGTTGGCACCGGCCCAGGCGGACAACGCTTCAACCACCCCTTCACCAACTCCAGCCCGCAAATCGACGCAGGAGGAAGATCGTGCAGTCGCAGAAGCGGCAATCGACAAGACCGCATGGAAAGCCATTCAATCGCTTCAACGCCCGGGACGCCCCGATTTTCTTGCGAAGGTGCTCACGACATATCTGAACGACTCCCGCATGCTGGTGGAGGAGATTCGCGCCGCAGTGGAAGCCCAAGACTCTGGATCCCTCGCCAAAGCCGCGCATCGATTGAAGTCCAGCAGCGCGCAACTCGGTTTCTTGGCCACGGCAGCTCACTGCAAAGAGCTGGAACACCTAGGGCACCTCGCACACCTCGACGATGCCGCACGCCTGTTGGTTGAGCTCACCGATGCGCATCACACGGCCTGCACCACGATTGCCGCCGAACTTCGAAGTCATACCACGACCTGACCGCACGCCAAATTCCTCGCCCTTTCGACCCCCGCACATACGCGTCACAGCCTCCACTTTCGACCATCCCGCTTGCAGATTCGTCAAGTTACGTAAGTCTTCGGCCGATAACGGAGGGATAAGTCTTACTCCATGGAGTCGCATATGCGCTGCCTGTTCAGACCCTGCAAGAGGATACTGCCCTCAACCGCCAGTGGCTTGTTGGCCGTCACGATCCTGGCGCTTCTCACACACCCTTCGCATGCGACGACACTCGCAGACGATGCGCCTTCTGTGCAAACGGACGTCTCGTTGGATCTCCCGGACCTGTCTCCTCCAGCCACGTCCGCGGGCCAACAGACGACTGGGAAGGAAAGCACGCTCTTCGAGGACATTCCCTCGGTGTATGGCGCGGCAAAGTACGATCAGAAGGTACATGAAGCGCCGGCAGCGGTCATCATCATCACGGCAGACCAAATCAAGAAATACGGCTACAGGAACTTTGCGCAGATACTCGACAGCGTGCCGGGCTTGTTTACCAGCAATGACCGGAACTATGGCTACCTGGGGATTCGAGGCTTCAACCGGCCTGGCGACTACACCTCCCGCGTCCTGTTGCTGATCGACAACCATCGATTAAACGATGCCGTCTACGATCAGGGCGGAAGCGGCACCGAAATGCCGATCGACGTCGATTTGATCGATCGAGTGGAAATCATCAAAGGCCCCGGGTCCTCGTTGTATGGCACCAATGCGTTCTTTGGCGTGGTGAATGTGATTACGAAACGGGGGCGCGACCTCAAGGGCGCGGAGGTCTCGGGAGAAGCCAGCAGCTTCAATACGTACCGAAGCCGCCTCAGTTACGGCAACAAGTTCTCAAATGGTCTGGAGATGCTCCTCTCCGGCTCCTTCTCGGATAGCGAAGGGCATCGCGACTTATCCTATCCGGCTTTTTCTTCCATCAATAATGGTATTGCGAAGGATGCGGATCGCGACAATCTCTACTATTACACCGGCAAACTCTCTTACGGGGACTTCACCCTCTTGGGCGGCCACCAGTGGCGCAAAAAGAACGTGCCCACCGCCTCCTTCGGCACCGTCTTCAACGACAATCGACAGAATACCATCGACGAACGGACCTATCTCGATCTCGTCTATCAGCACGAATTCGTCAACCAACTCAATGTGAAGGCCCGGGTCTACTACGACCGGTACTACTATCGCGCGCACCTTCCCTACGACTACGCCGGAACCGGCACGCCGCCGTTTACCATCAATAAAGACTCGACCGAGGCCGACTGGTGGGGCGCAGAACTGACGATCACCAAACGGTTGTTCGACCATCACAAAGTCACCGTCGGCGCGGAGTATCGAGATCAATTTCGACTCAATCAAAGCAACGCCGACATTGCCCCTCCAAGCACCTATCTCGACGACAAACGGACCTCGAGCTTTGTCGCCGCCTATCTGCAGGATGAATGGGCGATCACCGATCATCTCGTTCTGACCGCCGGTCTCCGTCACGATCAGTACAGTACGTTTGGCGGCACGACCAATCCTCGGGCAGGGCTCATTTCAACCTGGGATAAGACTACGGTGAAACTCTTGTACGGGCAGGCCTTCCGAGCACCCAATCCCTACGAGCAGTTTTATGTGACAGGATCCACCTTCAAGGCCAATCCAGACATCAGGCCCGAGCGGATCAAAACCTACGAACTCGTCGTGGAGCAGTACCTGGGAGACCACCTCCGTGCCCTCGGCAGTCTGTACAGATACAACATCTCCGGGTTGATCAGCCAAACCACGGATCCGACGGACGGAAAGCTGTTCTACAGCAATGTCGACAACATCCACGCCCGCGGCGTGGAACTCGCGCTCGAAGGCAAATGGCCATCAGGCATGGAAGGACGCCTGAGCTATGCTCTGCAGCATACAGAAAACGAGGACGGCGACCGGAGACTGACGAACTCCCCACAACATCTGGCGAAGGCCAATGTGATCCTTCCGGTGATCACGGACAAACTCTTCGCCGGATTTGAAGGACGATACACCAGTTCGCGCCTGACGCTCGCCGGAAACAGCGCCAGCCCTTTTTATATTCTAAACGTCTCGCTGTTCAGCCAGCGGATCGTCAAAGGCTGGGAACTCTCCGGCCATATCAACAACCTCATGAACCAGAAGTATGGCTATCCGGGTTCTGGGGAGCACGTGCAGGACGTGATCGACCAGGATGGCCGGACATTCTGGGTCAAACTGAAATACCGGTTCTAAGGGACTCGCACTGCCGATGCGTCGACTCACGCACCTCATGCCGGCAATCGGGATCGCGCTCATCGTGACCATCCTGAGGCTCATCGCAAGCCCCGATTTGGTATGCGCCGATTCCGGCCGGATCGTGGTGCTGAACGGCCAAGACTTAAAACCCTATCAAGACGTGCTAGCAGGGTTTCAACAATCGCTGGCCAAACAAGGGATCAATCTGTCCGTGGAAATCCATGCGCTTCAAGGCAACCCCACGAAGACACAGGACGTACTCGCCGACATCAAGAAACACGGCGCCCGTTTAGTCGTGACCTTGGGGAGTGCCGCCACGCAAGCTGCCGTGCGCGAAGTGGGACAACTGCCTCTCTTAGCCACCATGATTGTCACAGCGGATGACATCAAGCCTGCCTCGAACGGCACCGCCGTCTTGCTGGAGTTTCCTGTGGACATCCAAATGCAGTGGCTTCGCCGTATTGTCCCCACCGCCACTACCGTCGGCGTGCTCTTTAATCCCAAGGAAAACCAATCCAAGGTGAGCAGCGCCTTGCGCGTCGCGAAGGAAACCGGCCTGACCCTTGTGACACAGGCGGTGGATACACCCCGCGCCCTTCCCGATGCGTTGGAAAACCTCTCGCGCAATGTCGATGCGCTCTGGGGGATCTCTGATTCCGTCGTGATGACGCCTCAAACCGCTGAACCGATCTTGCTGAGTACACTGCGAAACAAGATACCGCTCGCGGGATTGTCTACATCGTGGGTCAAGGCAGGCGCGCTCTACGCCCTTGATCGCGACTACCTCGATATCGGAACCCAATGCGGAGAGGTTGCCGGGAAAGTCCTCGGCGGGGCCAGTCCCGCCGCCCTTGCGCCTATCTTTCCGCGCAAGGTGACCTACTCGGTGAATCTGAAAACAGCCGGCGCCATGAACCTGGAACTGCCCCAGGACGTCGTGCGCGGCGCCACGCAGGTTTTTCAATAACTGCAGCGAGGACAGAGATGGCCAGGAAAAGATTCGGACTACGAGACAAGCTCAATCTCCTGAGTATCGGGCTGGTCGTGTTGACGGCAATCGGCATCGCGACATTCGTCGTGCACCGGGAAATCACCACTCGCTATCAGGATCTGGTCAACACCGGCCTCACCACCGCCGCGATGATCGCGCAAAACAGCGAATACGCCGTCTATACGGAAAACCAGGATGCCGTGCGCAGGGTGGTCGGTGGACTTCAAGCGTTGCCGGATATTGCCTATGCTGCCGTGCTCGGCAAAGATCGGCGGGCGCTGCTGGAAGAAACCTGGGGCGCCAAGATCGCCATCCCCACGGGGCTCAGAACACGCCTCCCAGCCGCCGGAGGCCTGCTCTTCGAGGAAGTGGTCATTCAGCCGGGACACCCGTCCTATATCGATATTCTGGTGCCCGTCGTCAGTCGACCGGTATCGGCCGCCGATCCGCTGTTTCTCGAGTCCAACGCGTCGTCGGCACCGGCGGCGGTCATCGGCTACATTCAGCTCGGCCTGAGTCAGGAACGGTTGCAAAAAAACCTCCAGCAATTTGTGCTGATCACCGGGTTCGTCATCGGAGTCGTTCTGGTGGTCGGACTGTCCATGTCGTTGATCCTGACGCGGAGCATCACCAAACCTATTCTGGCCTTGGTCGAAGCGGCGGGACACATCGCGGAAGGACGACTCGATGTCGATGTCGCCGCAGGCACCCATGACGAGGTGGACCGTCTGGCTGATGCATTCAACCGCATGACCAGCCGTTTGCGCATCTCACAGGCTCAAGTTCAGGACTATCAACATGGTCTGGAAGACAAGGTGGCGCAGCGGACCAGGCAACTGGAACTCGCCTCGCAAGAAGCCCAGCGGCTCGCTGAAGAAGCTCAGGCAGCCAGCCGGGCCAAGTCGCAATTTCTCGCAAACATGAGCCATGAAATCCGGACGCCCATGAACGGCGTGCTGGGCATGACCGAGCTCTTACTGGCGACCACCCTCGATACGCGGCAGCGTCATCTGACCCGGACCATTCAACAATCCGGCGAAGCGCTTCTGGCGATCATCAACGACATTCTCGACTTCTCCAAAATCGAAGCGGGTAAACTCCAGCTGGAACAATTGGATTTCGATGTGCAGGAAACCGTCGAAAGCGCCGTGGAGCTCTTTGCAGGTCCCGCCCAGCGGAAACAGATCGAGCTGACCTGTCAGCTGCTGGGCCACTTCACACACGCCCTCCGCGGCGATCCTATTCGCCTTCGCCAGGCCTTGCTCAATCTGATCAGTAACGCCTTGAAGTTCACGGCGAAAGGGGAGATCAACGTGCGAGTCTATGCGGTGACTGAGACGAACACGACCGTCACCCTTCGATTCGAGGTGAAAGATTCCGGCGTCGGCATTCCGGCCGAGGCCCATCAACGCATCTTCGAAGCCTTTTCTCAAGCCGACGGCACGACCACCAGACGCTTCGGAGGGACGGGGCTCGGCCTCACGATCGTCAAAGAACTTGTCGCGCTCATGCAGGGTCAGATCGGCGTGGAGAGCCAAGTGGGAGAGGGTTCCACATTCTGGTTCACAGCAGTCTTGGAACGACAACCCGCAGCGGCTCCAGGACAGGAACAGGCGCCTGACCAAGCGCTTCTCAAAAAGCGAATTCTGGTCGTCGATGACACACCGGCCAATCGCGAAATCCTGTATGAACATCTCCGCACCTGGGGCGCGCTTCCAACCTTGGCCGCTTCGGCGCAAGAAGCATTGGTGTTCCTCGGATCGAACTCCAACTCGCCACAGCCGTTCGACCTGGCCATTCTGGATCTGCATATGCCGGACATGGACGGATTGGAGTTGGCCAAGGCCATTCGAAATGATCCGCGCCTCGCCGACTTGCGGCTCCTGATGCTTACGTCGGTGGGCTATGACGCCAGTGCGTCCGGCGCGCCCGATCTGGACGCATGGGTGACCAAACCAGTCAGGAACACCCTGCTTCGCCAAGCCCTGCTCGGCCTGCTCCAAACCCGACATCGTGCGCCCGTTCAACTTCCGCCGCCCATCCCTTCAACCCCTGGCCCGAAACCCTTTCAAGCGGCCCGCCTTCTCCTTGTCGAAGACACGCCCGTCAATCGGGAGGTGGCGCTGGGTATGCTGGACATGCTCGGACACTTCGTGCAGGCCGTCGAAAACGGCCGGCTCGCGCTCGAAGCGGTTGCGCGGGACCAGTACGACCTGGTTCTCATGGATTGTCAGATGCCGGAGATGGACGGCTTTACCGCCACCGCCGCGATTCGGCAGCAGGAACGAGAGGCAGGAGGCCGCCACCTGCCCATCATCGCCCTCACCGCCAATGCAATGGAGGGTGATCGGGCCCGGTGCCTGGCCGCAGGTATGGATGATTACCTGGCAAAGCCCTTTACCATGGCGCACCTCAGTGAGATGCTGACGCAATGGCTGCCGTTACGGAGGACGGAGACCACGTCGGAGGTCGAATCAGCCCAGTCCGCCAGGCCGGGTGATTCGCCGTCCGATCAACCAGCGCCTCCCTCCGCCGCAGAGATCGACAAATCCGCATGGGAAGCAATCCTGGCACTGCAACGGCCCGGACGCCCCGATATCCTCGCCAAGGTCCTGACGGCCTATCTCAACGATTCTCGAATCTTGGTCGAGGAGATTCGCACTGCCGTCCACACCCAAGACCCGGTTGCGCTTGCCAAGGCGGCGCATCGGTTAAAATCCAGCAGTGCACAGCTTGGGGCCTTGGCCACGTCGGCCCATTGCAAGGAACTGGAAAACCTGGGACGCCTCGCACGCCTCGACGGTGCCGCCAGCCTGCTGGCACAGCTCACAGACGCCCACCAAGCGGCCTGCGCGACAATCACCAGCGAGCTCCTGCAGCGTACGACCTCATGACTCGTCGTTTGCAGATCCGTTCCTGACTTGCGAACCGGCCTCGTCCACGCTAGTCTTGGCCCATCCATGGCGACCTACGCAATCGGCGACGTGCAAGGCTGCTTCAGATCCCTGACGCAGCTCACGAAGACCATTCAATTCAACCCGAAGCACGACCGCCTCTGGTTTGTCGGCGATCTCGTCAACCGTGGCCCCGACTCTCTCCACGTGCTGCGCTACATTCGTGGCCTCGGCTCCGCCGCCGTTACGGTTCTCGGCAATCACGATGTCTTCCTCCTCGCCGTGGCTGCCGGGCTGGCGTCACTTCGTCCCAGCGATACCTTGACCCAAGTCTTAGAATCCCCGGATCGCGATGACCTGATGGGTTGGCTGCGTCAGCAACCGTTGGTGTATCGGGAGGGGGATTTCTTATTGGTCCATGCGGGACTTCTGCCTGGCTGGACTGTGGAACAGGCCGAGGCCCTGGCCGGGGAAGCCCAGACGGCGATGCGGGGAGATGAGTTCACGGAGACGTTGCGCGCGCTTCACCCCAGCGGTCCGTTGCAATGGCGCCCGGACCTGGCAGGCCCGGTTCGCCAGGCCACTATCATCAAGGTGCTGACCCGATTGAGAGCCTGCTCACGCGAAGGCCTCATGGAATCTTCCTTCTCGGGACCTCCCGATCGAACACCGGACGGGTTTCAGCCCTGGTTCGACGTGCCGGGGCGACGCAATGCAACGGCCACGATCGTCTTCGGACACTGGGCCGCCATGGGATTGAAACTCACGGCCAACATGTTGGCACTGGATAGCGGCTGCGTGTACGGAAGACAGCTGACGGCGTTGCGCCTGGAAGATCGGAAGGTGTTTCAGGTACGGTGCGAGGAGACCCGTGGCGGAGGGTGACCGGCCGGCCATGGTCGATTGGCCACGGTACACGAACAGGACATTTCCCACCTACCGCTTTCTTCCCGGGCGAACCCCACATCCACGTCGTCATCCACAGGGCCATTCGTTCAAACAACCAGAACCGTACCCTCGCCCCTTCGAGCCGAACCAATGGATGACCTCCGAGGATTATCTCTACGGCATCGATCTCTACAATTGGACCTATTGGTGGGAAGCGCACGAAGTCTTTGAGGGATTCTGGCATGCCTACGGACGAACCACCCTGGAAGGCAACTTCTTCCAAGCACTCATTCACTGCGCCGCTGCCAATCTCAAATTTGAGCTTGGCAACCAGCAGGCGACGCAGAACCTCATTGCACGAGCCCATGCTCGCCTAATACTCGTCCCCGATCGTTATATGGGACTGAATATTGCCGCCGTCGCCAAACAGTGTGCGAGTTGGCTGGATCAAAGGAAGATAGACACGCCCATTCGGTTCGTATTATCGACAGATCGAGAGGAGAACCAAGCGCGTTGAATGCGAGAGATGGCGAGCCTACTCAGTGATAGCTTTCAGAATCGGACGGGAAGGTGCCCTGCTCAACCTCATCCTTGTATCGGCGCAGGGCCTGGAGCGCATCGGCCTTGAGATGGCCATACGGCTTCACGAACTTCGGCACGAACTCATCAAACAAACCAAGAAGATCATAGAGGACGAGCACCTGCCCGTCGCAATGCGGACCAGCCCCAACACCGATGGTCGGAATCGTAAGCGCCTCGCTGACCGTCTTCGCCAATCCCGCGGGAATCGCCTCCAGTACAATGGCGACAGCACCGGCAGCTTCTAAGGCAAGGGCATCGTCGATCAGCGGTTGCGCCCGATCCTTGCCCTTTCCCTGCACTTTGTACCCGCCATATTGCTGGACGGATTGTGGCGTCATGCCGAGGTGACCGATCACCGGGATGCCGATCTTGGCCATCGCCGCCACGCGATCTGCCACAGCCGCGCCGCCTTCCAGTTTCACGGCATGGGCTCCGGCTTGAAGGAACCGGCCGGCGTTTCGCAACGCCTCCTCCTGGCTGGCCTGATATGACATAAACGGCATGTCACCGACCACCAACGATCGCTGGACCGCTCCGGCTACGAGCCCGGTGTGGTACAGCATCTGTTCCATGGTGACCGAGAGGGTATTGGGCTTGCCCTGCACAACCACGCCCAGCGAATCGCCCACCAGGATCACATCGATGCCGGCTTGCTCGACAATGCGCGCGAACAGCGCATCATAGGCCGTGACCACCACGATCTTGCGTCTGTCGCGCTTGGACTTCAGCAAGTCGGGGACTGTCATCACCCGAGCTCGGCTTTCGTCAGAATTTCCGGCAACCGTTCCGTTGATTTGATGGCCATAATATGGACGCCGTCACAGTAGGGGCGCACCGCCTTGATGGTCCGCACGGCAATCTCCACCCCCGCATCAAGGGCGCGTTTGTCCCCGGCCGCGCGCATCTCGTCGATCATCTCTTGCGGCACACAGACGCCGGGAATATTGGCGTTCATGAATTCCGCCATCTTGGCGTTGCGCAACAGCAGAATCCCGGCAAGCACCTTCACTTTCAATGGACGCACCGCAGCCATGAACTTTTTGAACTGCTCCGGTTGATAGATTGCCTGGGTCTGAAAGAACTCCGCTCCGGCTCGAACCTTGACCTCGAACTTGACCAGCATCGGCCCGAGCGGATCCGCTTCAGGGGTCACGGCGCCGCCGATCGTGAAGTCCGTCGAACCATCGAGCTTGTTGCCCGCATAGTCCTTGCCGTTATTCAGCCCGCCCACTAGTTGCATGACCTGCACGGAATCCAGGTCGTACACGGGCTTGGCGTCCTTATGGTCCCCGACGGTGGGATAATCCCCGGTCAGACAGAGAATGTTGCGGATGCCGAGCATGTGTGCGCCCATGAGATCAGACTGCATCGCAATGCGATTGCGATCCCGGCAAGTCAGCTGCATCACCGGGTCATGCCCCAGCTCATACAACAAGCGACAGACGGGCAACGACCCAGCTCGCACAATCGCGGCCGTATTGTCGGTGACGTTAACCCCGTGCACACGCCCGACCAGCGTCTTCGCACTTTCCAGCACATGAGTCAGATTCGTGCCCTTTGGCGGGTTATATTCCACCGTCACGGCAAACTGCCCCTGCGCCAGCACGTCCTTGAGTCGCCGCGGCTCCCGGCTCATACGAGTCTCCTATCCATCTCGATCCTGTTTAGCTCCACCCCTTGCCAGAGCGGACGGGGCATTGACTCCTCATTGCGCGCGTCCGACGAGGGCCTTCCCAGGCCGCGCGTCGCGCGAGCACAAGGAGTCAGTGACCTGACCGCGACTATTTCATCCCTGCCATTCTCTTAGCAGATTCAACGGTATTGTCGAGCAACATTGCAATCGTCATCGGCCCGACGCCACCGGGAACCGGGCTGATCCAGCCCGCCTTCTGGCTCACCGGCTCATAGTCCACATCGCCGCACAACTTGCCGTCCGTCCACCGATTCGTGCCTACGTCGATGACAACCGCTCCCTCCCGCACCATGTCGGCAGTCACAAATTTGGCCTTTCCGATGGCCACCAGCAACAACTCCGCCTCGCGACAGACCGCCGCCAAGTCTTTGGTCTTGGAATGGCAAATCGTCACCGTGGCGTTCCGCTGCAACAGCATGAGCGCCAACGGTTTTCCCACGATATTGCTGCGTCCCAGTACCACCGCACGCTTGCCCTCGATGCCGACGCCGGTCGACTCGATCATCTTGATGACGCCCTTTGGGGTACAAGCCTCGAACACCGGATTGCCCTCGACCAGCCGGCCAAAGTTATACGGATGGAACCCATCGGCGTCCTTATCCGGAGACACGGCCTCCAGCACGACGCGACTCTCGATGTGCTTGGGAAGCGGCAACTGCACGAGAATCCCGTGCACTTTTGGATCCGCGTTCTTCTTTGCAATTAACGCCAACAAGTCCGCCTGCGTGGTCGTGGCAGGCAATTTATAATCGTCGATATAGATACCCGCCGCATCGCAGGCTTTCTGTTTGCTCTTCACATACTGGTGCGACGCGGGATCATCCCCCACGAGAATCGTGGCGAGACCCGGCTTTACCCCGGTCTTTGCCAGGACCGCCGCCGATTCAATCGCCAGCCGGTCACGCACCTGTTGCGCCAATGCTTTCCCATCGATAATTCGTGCCGCCACAATATCCTCCCTGGCCTGAATAGAAGCGAAAAGTGAGGGCACCATAGCAGGCAATTTTTCAACAAGTCAACGCTGGGGAGGGTGAGAAATTCCTGATGGAAGGCCTCGACATAATAGGGTCCTTGCAAGATCATCCGGCCGCTGGTGGATCCGGCTTTCTCGCCGCATTGCACGTGTGATTCAGCCGCTTCCTTGACAGCCTTCGAGACCCTTGGCTACGATGCAGCGACAGAATCTTCTGTCCGACACCTTCGTTGATGATTTCCATGACCATCTTTTCCATTTTCCCTCAGCGGCCGAGGCGCCGTTACACTCCTGGACTGGCTCTCGCGGCCGCCATGGCGATATTGTTCGCCTCTTCATGGGCCTGGGCCCTGCAAGTGAGCGGATTGGAATCCCCACACAGCTTTCTGGCCGACCCGCCGTCGAGGTCCTATTTCATTTCGAACATCAATGGGGACAACAACGCCCGGGATAACAATGGATTCATTACCAAGCTGAGCGACGACGGACGCATTACCGCCTTCAAGTTTATCGAAGGCGGCCGCGGGGAAGTCACTCTCCATGCCCCCAAAGGCATGGCTATCGTCGATCAGGTCTTGTATGTCACAGATGTCGATACCCTGCGCGCCTTCGACAAGGAGACGGGAAAACCCCTCGCGATGATAGTGTTGCCCCGTCCCGCCGACGGCAAGGCAACCCAGTCACTCGTGGACGTGGCTGCCGATGGGCAGGGCCATCTGTATCTTGCAGACCAGGGCGGCAATGCGATTTACCGGGTCGATCTTACCCCGCCGCCGACCCTCACGCTGCTCCTCTCCGGAGCCCATTTGGCGGGGCCCTCAGGAGTCGCCGTGAATCCCAAGACCGGACACTTGGCCGTGGTCAGTTATGACTCGGGCAAGATTTTCGACATCACTCCTGAAGGCGCCCTTACCGAGCTGGCCTCCAATGGATTTTTTACCGGACGGTTTCAAAACCTCAGCGGCGTAGATTTCGACCGTTGGGGCAGCATGTATGTCGCC
The DNA here is from genome assembly GCA_024998595.1 of Nitrospira sp. GTDB lineage: Bacteria > Nitrospirota > Nitrospiria > Nitrospirales > Nitrospiraceae > Nitrospira_A. The sequence goes on along the minus strand of JACOEK010000001.1, from coordinate 595,917 downwards.
GACGCGACGAAGGGAAAAATCTGGCGGATGCTGCCGAACAATAAGTTTCAGGTGATCGCGGAATATCTCCCGGGTCCCTCGGATCTCGGAATTGACCGGGTGAACCACCTGATTCTTGTCCCGTATCAGGACTCGAATGCCGCCGAGGTCAACGGTCTGGAATCTCCCACTGCGTCATCGGGCGACCGCGCCAAACGCACGCTGGCAGACTACGGGTTCGTTGAACCAAAAAAATCTGAAAAGGAAGGATCACCCCGGAAATGAGCCGATGTGTCTATTGTAACCAGCGCAAAGGGAAACGCTCCTGTCCCGCCCTCACCGGACTGATTTGCAGCCAATGTTGCGGCGAACATCGCCTGACCCGCATCGCCTGCCCCCCAGACTGCGACTACTTGGATACCGGCAGCGATTATCAGCAAAAACGTATGGGTGAACAATTCGCCCCGGTACGGCGGGAACTCTATCGCCAGCTCAGCGTGGTTGGCGGAGAAAAAGCGGCCGCGTTGTTCAATCTGATCGAAGTCGTCACCTTCGGCTATTTCCACGACCGGCGGGACGGTCAGGATGCCGAGGTGTTTGCGGCAATCCAAGCGTTGCGCCGCACTCTCAGCCCTCTCCACGTGCCGGCTGCGCCGATGCCGGTCTTTGCGGAGCGTCTCAAAAAAGAATATGACACCTTCGTCAAACAGCAACCTCAACAGATTGCCGACGCCGGCTCGGCTCCTGAAATTCTCGATCGCGCATTGGCGCTCCTGACGGAATTTTCCGGCCAAGATTTCCAATCACGCCGCTTTCTCCTCGGTATGATCGGCTATGTCAAAACCTTCCACCCCGAGATCGCAGAACATCTGACCAAGCAACACGAAGCCGGACGGATTGTGCTTCCAGGACAACTGACCCCGCCTACGCAGGAACCACCGGCCCATGTGCATAGCCCTGAATGCCGCCATCACCACCACTGACCACAGACCGCTCGGCCCAATGACGAGACACCCTCGCTCTCCTTTCCGGCAGGTTGTCAGGCACTAGATTCCATCCCCTCCCTGCCCAGTTTTCTCTTTAGTTATAACGAGTTTCTGCCGATACAGGCGGGTCAGGACTTACACCTGCGCACAAGGCAGAATCCGGACCGCACGCGCAACTCGTTGAAATTCATGCACTCATTTCTCAGTAACCTCTTAGCCGCTTTGCCGAAGGGAGATGCGCTGGACGAGCCGGCCTGGTCCGTCCGTCATCGGGGTATTCTGTACATCCTCTGGCTCCACGTTCTTGGTGTTCCCCTCTACGGCGCCTATATGGGTACCGGACCAAGCCTCTACCTGGGCGGCGGAGCCCTCCTCGGCGCCATCGCCATCGCAGCACAACTTCCCGTCGTCGGCCGTCGACTTCAAGCTGCCATTGCTACCTATGGATTGGTGACGGCCTCGGCTCTTCTCGTGCATCTCTCGGGAGGGCGAATCGAGCTGCACTTTCATTTCTTCGTCATGATGTCCGTGATCGTGCTGTACCAGGACTGGCTCCCTTTTTTGGTCGGTCTGCAGTTCATCGTCATCGATCACGGGATCATCGGCACCCTCTTTCCGGACATGGTGTACGTCCACGACGAAGGCCAGGCACATCCGTGGACCTGGGCACTGATTCACGGCAGTTTCATCCTGGCTCAATGCGCGGCGCTGCTTTATTTTTGGCGAGTGAATGAACTTTCGCGCGAGGAAGCCCTGCAGAGCGAGGCCCGCACCCGGATGATCATCGAAACCGCCCTCGACGCCGTAGTCACCACGAATGCCTCGGGAATCATTACCGACTGGAACACCCAGGCCGAATTCATGTTTGACATTTCCCGCACCGACGCCATCGGACAACCCCTGACCACGTATCTATCCACGGCCCAATCTTCATCCGCTGCCGAGGCCGGAGTCGTCCTTTCCGGATTCGTTCCCGGAGCGATTCTCAACCGCCGTGTGGAGAGTGTCGGCCGGACCGGTTCCGGGCAGGAATTTCCCGTTGAAATCGCCACCAGTTGCCTGGCGATCGGCGGAGCTCAACAGTTCACCACCTTCATTCAGGACATTTCCGAGCGTAAGCAGCAGGAGGAAGCCCTTCGGCGGGCAAAGGACGCCGCGGAAGCGGCCAGTCAGGCCAAGTCCCAATTCCTGGCGAACATGAGTCACGAGATCAGAACTCCGATGAACGGGGTGCTCGGCATGACCGAGTTGCTCCTCGCAACCACGCTCAACGAGAAACAACGGCGATATGCTGATACGGCACACACATCTGGAACCAACTTACTGCACATCATCAACGACATCCTGGATTTTTCGAAGATCGAAGCCGGCCGCTTGGTGCTGGAACATATCCCCTTTGATTTGCGGCAGCTCCTGATCGAAACCTCGACGATCTTCCATGAACAGGCGCTGAAAAAAGGGCTGACGCTGACGGTCACCATCGCGCAAGACAGTCCCGTCACCTTCCACGGAGACCCCCACCGACTCCGACAGATCCTGACTAACCTCATCAGCAATGCCCTCAAATTCACGGCAACCGGACGTATTGCAATCTCAGCAACTATCGATGGGAGCCACCCCGGACATGTGCGCATTGAGGTGTCCGACACAGGGATCGGCATTCCGCAGGACGCTCAGGATCGAATCTTCGATTCCTTTGCCCAGGCCGACGGGTCAACCACGAGAAAATACGGCGGGACGGGACTCGGCCTGGCGATTGTGAAGCAACTCGTCGGCATGATGGGCGGACACCTGGGACTCACCAGTGCGTCCGGAGCGGGTTCCACCTTCTGGTTTACGATCTCATCCGATGCCACCGCAGTTCGATCGAGCGCGTCGGATCAATCCATCTCATCCACAGAGACGCTGCCGCACCCTCACCGTTAACAAGGAGACGCCCCCATGCATGTCGCGACCACCTGTCTCAAGCCCGGTCAGTCCGGCCTTCCGGCTAAACTGGCCGCCCTCGATTCGGAGACCAGCCTCCTTTTACTGTTCGGAGGTTCACGTGTGATCGACCGGCCGGCTCTCATCCAGGAGATATTAGATGCCTGCCCTCGCAGCCACGTGATGGGCTGCTCCACGGCTGGAGAAATTCACGGTTCCGAAATCTCGGATGACAGCCTGGTCGTTGCCGCGGTGCGCTTTGACAAGTCGCGCCTCCTCACCACTCACGCGGCGGTTCACACGCCCAAAGATTCCTATGCTGCAGGACGCGCCATTGCCGCCAGCCTTCATCAGCCCGCGCTTCGAGGGGTGTTGGTGCTCTCTGACGGGCTGAACGTCAATGGCAGCGAACTCGTGAAGGGATTGAACGACACTCTGGGGGGCGATGTCGTCGTGACCGGCGGGCTGGCTGGTGACGGGACTGACTTCAAGCGGACGTGGGTCATAAAAGATCGAGCGCCTCAAAGCGGTTATGTGACCGCCGTCGGCTTCTATGGCGACCATATTCGACTAGGGCACGGCTCAAAGGGAGGTTGGGATAAGTTCGGTCCTGAGCGGAAAGTGACCAAATCCGACGGGAACATTCTCTATGAACTGGATGGGCGCCCGGCGCTACAACTCTACAAAGAGTATCTCGGTGACCGCGCCAGCGGTCTGCCGGCCACAGGACTTCTCTTTCCTCTCGCCATCAGATCCTCCAACACGGATGGGAAAGTCCTGGTTCGCACCATCCTGGCCGTGGATGAAGCCGCACAATCCATGACCTTCGCCGGTGATCTGCCGGAAGGCGTTCTCGCCCAGTTGATGCGCGCCAACTTTGACCGCTTGATCCAAGGCGCCTCCGAAGCGGCAACCCTCACCCTCCATAACCAGGAGCAGGCAGGCACCTCGTCTCCCACCCTTTCGATCGCTATCAGTTGTGTCGGTCGACGCTTGGTGCTCGGGGAACGAACGGAAGAAGAGATTGAGGCGACGCTGGACATTCTGCCGAACGGAAGCAGCCAAGTCGGCTTTTATTCGTATGGGGAAATTTCCCCTTATGCCAGCGGAGCCTGTGATCTCCATAACCAAACCATGACGTTGACCACGATTACCGAATTCTAATTGCTATGCATCCGCTGCTCACACGACAACTGAAGCGGTTGGGATTGGAACAGGCCGCAGCGCCGGCCTCTCTCGAGGCCTGGCAGCAACTGCTCGAACGGGTGAGCCGGAGCTACGTCGAATCCGATCAAGGACGGGAACTGCTCGAACGTTCGATCGACCTTTCCGCAAAAGAAATGCAGGAGTTGAATGAGCAACTCCGCCGAACATCGGAAAGCCGGCTTACCGAGGAACGAGACAAGTTACAAACGGTACTTCGCTCAATGGGTGACGGGCTCTGCGTCGTGGATCGGAACTGGGACATTGTGCTGCTGAATCCTGAAGGGCAGCGCTTGTGGGGACTCACCGAAGCAGAGGTCGTGGGGCGACGCCTGCCGGACATGATTTCCCTCTCCTATGGCACGAATCTCACGGAGCCGATCTTCACCCAAATGCTTCTGGATGAAACGGCTCAAGGGCATTCGTTCAGAACCGATGACGGCATTCTCACTTCGATCACCGGCCGTTCGTTTCCCGTTTCCTGCGTGCTGGCCCCCATTGAGCGGGACAGTCAGGCTGCCGGAGCCGTGCTGGTTTTTCGGGACACTTCGGAGCGAAAGCAGGCGGAGGATGTTCGTCGCCATACGGAACATTTATTGCGGCAACATCAGGCCGCACTCTTTGGTCTGACAAGCAATAGCATCATTCAAAGCGGCGTGCTGGAACCGGCATTGAAAGAAATTACTCGCGTCACAGCCGCGACCCTCGGAGTCGCCCGTTGTAGCATCTGGCTGCTGCGCGAGGATCACCATGCCATTACCTGCAAGGATCTCTACGATGTGTCTGCCAACATACATTCCTCCGGCGTGGAACTCCTCGCAGAGCACTTTCCGGGATATTTCCGAGAACTTCTCACGGAACGTGTCATCGACGCGTCTGACGCGCGGACGGATCCTCGTACCTCCGAGTTCACCGACGACTATTTAACCCCGCTAGGAATCGGCGCCCTGCTCGATATTCCCATCCGCTTCAAAGGGAAACTAGTCGGGGTACTCTGCAATGAGCATGTGGGGTCGCCTCGCTCATGGATGCTCGAGGAACAGCAATTCAGTTATGCCATCGCTTCGTTGGTGTCCTTAGCCCTGGAAGCGGTCGAGCGTCTCAGTGCCGAAGGAGCCTTGCGCAAGAGCGAGGGGCGCACCAGATTAATTATCGACACTGCACTCAGTTCAGTAATCAGCATGGACGAGCAGGGACGCATTACCGGATGGAATACTCAGGCTGAACAGACATTCGGGTGGACTCGACAGGAAGCTGTCGGTCGTTTGATGGCGGAGACCATTATTCCCCCCGCTCAGCGAGAGGCCCATCGGCGCGGGCTCAAGCAGTTCTTTCAAACCGGGGAAGGTCCGATCCTCAACAAACGAATCGAAATTACCGCCCTGCGACGGGACGGCACAGAATTTCCGATCGAACTGGCCGTCACCCCTCTCCGCCTGGAAAATGCCTATTCGTTCACAGCCTTTGTCGTGGATATTTCAGAGCGTAAACAAGCGGAAGAAGCCTTGCGCACCAGCGAAGCCCGACTCACGATGACGGTACAAGGCTCGCACATCGGGATCTGGGATTGGAACCTTGCCACCGACACAGTCTACTTCTCTCCGCAGTGGAAGAATCAGATCGGCTATGACGACACGACCCTCCCTAATGCATTCGATGAATGGCGATCCCGGATTCACTCGGAAGACCAACCGCGAGTGCATCAGACCATCCAATCCTGCTTGGATGGCGATAAATCCCAGTTTGAGATCGAACATCGGCTCCAGCATCGGGATGGATCGTACCGTTGGATCTTATCCCGCGGCAGCCTCATCCGGGACATGTATGGAGTGGCCGCGCGTATGGTCGGCATCCATATCGATACCACCGACCGCAAACGCACCGAGGAAGAACTCCGCGCGGCAAAGGAGGCCGCAGAAGCAGCCAGCAAGGCCAAGAGCGAATTTCTCGCCAATATGAGTCACGAAATTCGTACGCCCATGAACGGCGTGCTTGGAACGACCGAGCTCTTGCTCAACAGCACTCTGACGGACAAGCAACGACACCTCGCATCGACCGTTCACCGGTCGGGAAGAACCCTTCTCGCCATCATCAACGATATTCTCGATTTCTCAAAGATCGAAGCGGGCAAACTGGATCTGGAATGTGTCGAATTCGACTTGTCGCAACTGCTGGACGAATCGCTCGAGCTCTTCATGGAGGCCGCCCGGCGCAAACACCTTCGTCTGACTCAACAGATCGACGAAACTGTCCCGCGTTACTTGAAGGGCGATCCGGTCAGACTCCGTCAAATCCTGATGAATCTTCTGGGCAACGCCATGAAGTTTACGGAAGCCGGGGCCATTTCGCTGACGGCCGGCTATGTGAGTGGCACTCCTACCCATGCACAGCTCCGCATTTCGGTCACCGACACCGGCATCGGCATACCCGCTGCGGCAAAATTGCGGATCTTTGATGCCTTCGCGCAGGCCGATGGCTCAACCACCAGACGATACGGCGGGACAGGACTCGGGCTGTCCATCGCCAAACAACTGGTGGGGCTGATGGGTGGAGCAATCACCGTTGAAAGTGAACCAGGACGCGGCTCGACATTTTCGTTTACGGCGCGATTAGAACTGCAACCTCTCGGTGCGGGAACGGCCTCCGGCCTGACTTCGTATCCGGAACTTCCGAAACCGCAGTTCACCCACGAACATAGTTATTGTCCGTCGCAACCGCTTCCATCAGCTGCCGCACCGAATGCCAATGGAGCGGGCCACCCTTCGGCCAGGATTCTCGTAGCTGAAGATAGCCCGGTGAACCGCGAAGTCGCGGTCGGTATGTTGGAACTACTCGGCTACCAGGTCGAGATGGCGGAAAACGGCCGGCAAGCTATGGAATTGGCCGCGCGCAGCCACTTTGATCTCGTACTCATGGACTGTCAGATGCCCGAGATGGATGGCCTGACGGCCACAGGAGAAATTCGCCGCCACGAAGCTTCATCGGGACAGCAAAGGCTCACCATCATTGCGTTGACCGCGAATGCCATGCAAGGCGACCGAGAACAATGTCTCGCGGCCGGCATGGATGACTATCTGACTAAACCTTATACGCAGGTGCAATTGCAGACTATCGTGCAGAAATGGCTGGACAGGAAGGCGCCCGGCCAGAACTCCACACCAGTCTTGGGACAGGAGACTTCAAATCAGGTGAATGGCGATTCACCGCACACTGGGACCGTCCCCGCAACGAGCAGCACCGCAGCCACACCCAGCATGGACCCCAAGGCCCTCGACGGCATTCGCGCCTTACAACGACCGAACCGGCCCGATGTGCTGGCTTCGGTTCTTCGCAAATATCTCGATAATTCACGCGATAGTGTGGACGCCTTGCAGAAGGCGATTCGCGCAAACGATCCCGCAGGACTGCAAGCCGTTGCGCACCGCCTCAAATCGAGCAGCGCCCAGCTTGGAGCCCTTGCGGTAGCCGCCCGATGTAAAGAGCTTGAAGTGATGGGGGCTCAAAAGAACCTGATCGATGCCGATCGCATTTTGGACGAATTACAGTCCGCATATGCTACCGCCTGTGCCGTCTTTCGAAACGAGATCGCCAAGGAGAAATCATCATGAACCCGCTCACATCGGAACGATCGCCCTATGCGTTGATTACGGACGACGACATCATTATCCGCATGTTTGCTCGCGAGGCCCTGGAACAGGCCGGGTGGGTGGTCGAGGAGGCTGAGAACGGGCGCGAAGCCTGCGCAGCCTTTCAGCAATGCCCTCCAGATGTAGTGCTACTCGATGTGATGATGCCAGAGATGGATGGCTTTCAAACTTGTGCAGCTTTGCGACAGTTGCCAGGAGGCGAACATACTCCGATTCTCATCATGACCGGTCTGGACGACTTTGAATCGATCACCAAAGCGTATGATGCCGGCGCGACGGATTTTATCGTCAAACCTTTGAACGCCATGCTCTTAACCCACCGCATCCGCTATATGGTTCGAGCCAATCAGGTACTTCAGGAGCTGCGAGCCAGCCAGGCTACTCTGACGCAAGCTCGCGATGCGGCGATGGAAGGGGCCCGGCTCAAATCCGAATTCCTTGCCACGATGAGCCATGAAATTCGCACCCCGATGAACGGCGTGCTCGGCATGACCGACTGGCTCCTCGAAACCGACCTGACGCCAGAACAGCTGGATTGTGCACAAACGATCCGTTCCTCGGGCGATTCCTTGATGGTCATCATTAATGACATTCTCGATTTTTCAAAAATCGAATCCGGCAAACTGTCCCTCGAGTTGCTGGACTTTGACCTGCCGAAGTTTGTTGATCGAGTCCTGGCTTTGTTCGCAGAGCGTGCGCAGCGCAAAGGTCTCATCCTTCACTCTCAGATTGCGGAGGATGTGCCGGCCGCGTTATGTGGGGATCCGACACGCCTGCAGCAGGTGCTCAGCAACTTGCTTGCGAACGCGATCAAATTCAGCGATCGCGGAACGGTTTCCATCGTGGTCGATCTGGACCAACGGCCTCCGGAGCAGCGTCTCGAGTTTCCCACCACCAGATATGCCGATTCGTCATCGAATGCGGACCGCATTAGTCATGTCCGATTCTCCGTTGTCGATAACGGCATCGGGATTGCACCCAGCGCATTCGGTAAATTATTCCAGCCCTTCGTGCAAGCGGATGGATCCACAACGAGGAAGTACGGAGGAACGGGATTGGGACTGGCCATTTGCAAACAACTGGTGGAGTTAATGGGAGGACATATCGGAGCGGAAAGTGAGCCGGGTTCAGGGTCCACCTTCCGGTTCACCGTGCCACTTCAGCAACAACTGGCAGACAGCGAAAGAAAAAGACCGGCCGCCTGACAAACAACATCTCATCTCTACCCTATGCGCCGCGTCTCGTGATTCACCTGTCGCAGGTGCGCATGTATCTTTTCAGATACCTCTTGTAAGACTTCTCCGATACACGTCCTCCGTTCGTGCCACGAATTTCTGATTATCCCATTGAAATACCTACTGAAAAATAGTGGCTTAAACTTTGCTTTACTTCGTTGCGTACACATAGTATACAAAGCGGGTCGAAAGGGGCATCTCTCCACCGTCAGCATGCTAACCCTTACCCACCCCAGCCAGTAGGCAAAACCCTACACCTAAGGATTACAGCTGTGCATTGCCTGACATTCGACATCGAAGAACATTTCCAGGTTTCACGGTTTGATTCGCCTATTCGCCGGCGACACTGGGGGGCTTTTGAAAGCCGTGTGACCGCCAACACTTGCAAGGTGCTGGATCTACTCGCACGGTATGAAACCAAAGCTACGTTTTTTGTTCTGGGTTGGGTCGCCGAGCGGCACCCCGGTCTGATCAAACAAATTGCCGAATGCGGACATGAAATCGCATCTCACGGATATGGGCATGAGTTAGTCACGGCCCAAACGCCCGATTTGTTCCGCGCCGACGTGAGACAAGCAAAACAGATATTGGAAGACCTCACAGGGGCTCCGGTCCAGGGATATCGCGCACCAGGCTTCACCATTACGCGTGAAACTCTGTGGGCGTTGCCGATTCTGGCGGAAGAAGGTTATACCTACGATTCCAGCGTCGTTCCCATTCGGCACGATCATTGTGGTCTTCCCGGATCAGATCCCTGGCACCATCTCAAGCAAACCTCCTCGGGACCCATTTGGGAAGTTCCTCCATCGACGGTCAATCTGGGAGGAGTCCGGATCCCTATTGCCGGCGGAAGCTATTTCCGGCTGTTGCCGTTCCCAGCTCTATGCGGGCTGATGCGGAGGATTGAACAAAAAGGTCGCCCCCTCGTCATGTACTTTCATCCGTGGGAACTCGATCCTCACCAACCGCATATGGAAGGCCCGTTCCTGTCCAAAATGTTCCACTATATGAATCTGGACAAGATGGAATTCCGCATGTCCACCTTGATGAACACCTTCCGGTTCGGCTCCATCGCTGAACAAATCGATCTTTCGCCGATTATGCCCATCGATCCAGCTGTCTTCCCTACTACTCCGGCCGAAATCGCCCAAGACGTCGTGTGATTCCTGCCTCGGGGATGCTTCTGTGGACGTGATGGAGCTGCCCCGGGTGCCTCCTGAGTGGTCAGATGCTGTGCATACGTACGGATTGCACTACGCCGGCAGGTTCAGTACGTTAGGGCACCTCAGGGACAAGGTCCCTGCAGGTTATGAGGGAGATGGACCATGCAGAAGAAACATGTGAATTTGCGGCGCGGATGGTTCCAGAAAGTCAGTCTGGCCGTGGCCTTTGTCTGTGGGGTTCTCGTACCAACCGCAGGATTCAGTCAATCCCTCGACGACACCGTGCAGTTCATCAGCGACATGGCCAATACGCATGGGTTTGTGCGGAGCCTGAGCTGCCGGAATCCCAAAGCTGGGAAGCCCACCAAGATTACCGAAGTGTATAGTGTAATTCCGACGGGAACCAGACTTGGCACAATCGAATTGAACCACGGGCATGACGAGGTCAACACCGGGTTCACTCATTTTAATCTCCAGGATATCGACACCTTCGCATACCAGGGCCAGGACACTCGGGAGAACAACCTGGTTCTATATGGGGTTCGCATCTCGTGCAATACCAACGGCCCCTGCATCCTGAAGACCAGCTTCTGCACCGGAGCAGTCTCGGAAGTGAAAGGCCAGTTTCCTGAAGACACGCTGCTCTTTCGCTCCGCCTCTCACGCAGAGCGCATGACCAAAGCCCTCTCTCACTTCCTGACATTGGTCCGCGCCCAACAACAGAATCAGCCCTTCTAATCAGGCGCATGAGCACCGGGCTGATCGTGTCGAGCAGGATCCGCCCGATGCTCAGTTCTACCGGTTCACTCGATAATCGTCACCGTCATTTCAATCCGGTCGATCGGATTATCGCAGGGTCCCTTGTCGGCAGGGCTCGGCGCACCTGTCTGGCACATGACTCTCGGCAATGCCACGATCTTGTCCGCCACTCCGATACCTTTCACCACTTCACCGAAAATGGTGTATTTCCTATCTAAGAATCGCGACTCTTCGACGACGACAAAAAACTGGGACCCTGCGCTATCGGGGTCCTGTGCTCGCGCCATCGATACGACGCCGCGTTTGTGGGGGAGGTCGCTGAATTCAGCCTTGACGTTGTGGCCGGGACCACCTTGACCATAGGCTTCCTTTCTCAAAGAGTCCTTGGTGTTTGGATCGCCCCCCTGAATCATAAAACCAGGGATGGCTCGATGAAAAATCGTGCCGTTGTAAAATCCGGATTTGGCCAACTTAATGAAATTTTCGACATGCTTCGGGGCGACGTCCGGCAAAAACTTAATCTCAATGTCGCCTAACTTGGTCTTGATGACTGCTCGCGCATTGCTCGCATTGACGGCATCGCCTCCCTTGGCCGGAGCATCAGCCGCGAGGCAGGTTCCAGCCATCCCGAAGGCCAGGATCAGACTCATCACTCCCGCGCGCCCAAACCGATTGTGCCATGGTTGTTGTGTCATTTTGCCTCCTTGTCGGTTCACTGAATAATAGCTCACGCCGTCAATTGTGTCAGTGCTTCCCGCGCAGCCATCTGCTCCGCTTCTTTTTTGCTGTGGCCGCATCCGATTCCCCGCATCACCCCCTGGATTGTCAGCTCGACCTCGAACACCTTTTCATGATCCGGCCCTGACTCCCGTACCGTGGCATACTGCGGCAGGCTTTCGAACCGCTTCTGGCAGAGTTCTTGGAGCTGCGTTTTATAGTCTTCCATCCCGGGCCGAGCCTGTTCCGCCCGTGTCGCCAGCAATTCTTCCTCCAACACCCGCAGAGTAAAGGTCCGGCTTGCCTCAAGTCCGCCATCTAAATAGACGGCCGCGATCAATGCTTCGAGCGCATCCGCTAACAGCGAATGTTTCTCCCGACCCTTCGAGAGTTCCTCACCCTTTCCCAATCGCAACAGGCGGCCCAGCTTCATCCGTCGGGCGGCCTTGGCGAGCGACGCCTCACTCACGAGGTGAGCTTTCAGCTTGGATAGCCCGCCCTCGTTGCTCCCCGGAAATTCGGTGGCGAGATACTCACTCATGACGAGCGACAGCACCGCATCGCCAAGAAACTCCAGGCGTTCGTTCTGTGTTCGATCTTTGGTGCGCCGCTCGTTTGAGTAGGATTTGTGGGTCAGGGCTTCTTCCAGCAGACGAGGCTGACGGAACCGGTAGCCCAGAAGGCGCTGGACCGCCTCAATTGACGTTGCCGGCGTCATACCACCTGACTCATGGCTGGAAAGGATTACGGGTCACATCTGCGAAAGAGCAAGCAGGCGTTGACCCCGCCGAAGCCGAACGAATTGGAGAGGGCCACCTGTGGCTTGGCTGGACGGGCCTTATTGGGCACATAATCCAGATCACAAGCAGGATCGGGATGGTCAAGGTTGATAGTGGGAGGCAAAACGCCATGGTGTAAGGCAAGAATGCTAAACACGGCTTCGATCCCTCCGGCCGCACCCAGCAGATGACCCGTCATGGACTTCGTCGAACTGACCGGAATCCGGTATGCCTGCTCCCCGAACACATGTTTGATGGCCTTGGTTTCGATAGCATCCGCCATGGTAGACGTGCCATGGGCATTGATGTAACCAATGTCGGTCTTGAGTACACCGGCATCTGCGATCGCCATTTCCATACACCGAACCGCACCCTCGCCCTCTTCTGGAGGCGCGGTAATGTGGTAGGCGTCACTATTCATAGCGTATCCGATGACTTCGGCATAGATGCGTGCGCCACGCGCGCGAGCATGCTCCAGTTCTTCGAGTACGACCACGCCGGCCCCTTCGCCTAGCACGAATCCGTCGCGATCTTTGTCGAACGGCCGACTCGCCTTCGTCGGTTCGTCATTTCGAAAAGAAAGGGCCTTCGCCGAGGCAAACCCGGCCACACCCAGCGGTGTAATTGCCGCTTCCGCACCACCGGCAATCATTACATCCGCATCGTTCCGTTTGATGAGGCGATAGGCATCACCTATGCAGTGGTTCCCGGTTGCGCAGGCCGTGACCGCGCAGGAATTCGGGCCCTTTGCACCAACCCGAATCGCGACCTGGCCCGAGGCCAGATTGATAATCGTCATCGGAATGAAAAAGGGCGAGACCCGACCCGGTCCCTTTTCCTTCAGCACGTCATGGTAGTGCTCGATAGACCCCAGCCCACCGATACCAGACCCGATGTAGACCCCGACTCTCGTCGCTTCTTCAGGCGAGACTTTTAGCGCGGCATCGTCCACCGCCAGCTGGCTTGCCCCCACCGCATAGTGGATGAAGGTGTCCATCTTCTTGATTTCTTTTTTCTCGATGAACTGCGCCGGATCGAAATCCTTGACCTCTGCGGCAATCTGCGCGTCGTATCCGCTCGGATCGAATCGCGTGATTCGACCGACGCCGGACTCGCCGGCACAGAGTGCTTTCCACGTCTTGTCGACGCCGGTTCCAAGAGGCGTCACGAGTCCAAGACCGGTCACCACCACACGTCTGACGGAACGATCGTGCATACTGCCGTCCGTTACGCTTTCTCTTTGATATAATCCAACGCTTTCCCAACGGTGAGGATCTTTTCTGCATCCTCATCGGGGATTTCGATTTCGAACTCTTCTTCCAGGGCCATCACCAGCTCCACCGTGTCGAGCGAATCCGCGCCCAAGTCTTCAACGAAATGCGCTTCCAGCGTCACTTCCTCTTCCTCAACCCCCAACTGCTCGGCAATAATCTTCTTCACCCGTTCATCTACTGTTGCCATGGACTTGCCCACCTCCTTCCCATCTTATCTCATCCGCCACATTCTTTGCCGGCACATCCGATTCGATCGGAATCGATCGAGATACCGGCCCGACTCACTTATACCATGAGCATGCCGCCGTTCACGTGCAACACCTGCCCCGTGATATACGACGCTGCATCCGACACCAGAAACCGAACCGCTGCGGCAATATCGGAAGGAAGCCCCAACCGTCCCAGCGGGATTTGTTTCTGCAAGGCTTCCTTCACCTCCGGCGATAACCCCTGCGTCATGGCCGTATCGATAAAGCCCGGCGCCACCGCGTTGACCGTCACCGCTCGACTCGCATATTCGCGCGCCGCAGTTTTAGTAAACCCGATGACGGCTGCCTTTGACGCGGCATAGTTCGCCTGCCCTACGTTCCCCATCGCTCCTACAATCGAAGCGATATTGACGATCCGACCAAACCGTTGCTTCGTCATGGGGAGCAGAACGGCTTTGGTGCAATGAAAGGTCCCATTCAAATTGACCTGCAGGACCAGATTCCAATCTTCTTCCTTCATCCGAAGCAACAGCCCGTCTCGCGTGATACCGGCATTATTGACCAGGATATCGATCCGACCCCATTCCTGCATGACCTGGTCGGCCATCGCCTTAGCATCGTTCCAATCGGACACATTCACTTTGACACTGATCGCGCGGCGCCCCAGTTTCTGAATCGCCGCAACCGCGTCCTGCGACCGCGCGGGATCGAGATCTGCGACAGCGATATCCGCGCCATCCTCAGCCAAGCCTTCCGCAATCGCACGCCCGATGCCCTGGGCCCCGCCGGTAACAATCGCCACTTTCCCCTGTAATGACATCAGTCTACTCCCCGCAATCTCTAGGCTGCTTATGCCTGACTATTCATGCCAACGGTGGTGAGTGCCGCCTCCAATGACTTTGGATCATGCACATTGGCCGTGACCGCACCAGGAAGAATACGCTTCACCAAGCCCGTCAACACCGTCCCCGGTCCGATTTCGACGAAGGTCGTCACACCCAAGTGCGCCATCATGTGCACCGATTCTTCCCACCGCACCGATGACGGCAACTGTCGAACCAGCGAGGCCCGAATGTCTTCCGATCGGCGCAGAGCCACCGCCTCTGCATTGTTGACCAATGGCACCGTCAAATCCCGCCAGGTGATCCCACCGAATTCCGCTGCCAGCCGATCTGCGGCACCCTGCATTAAGGGTGTGTGAACCGGCACACTCACCGGAAGGGGAATCGCCTTCTTGCACCCCTTGGACTTGGCGATTTCAATGGCCCGTTCGACCGCCGCATTCTCACCGGCAATCACGACCTGACCGGGTGAGTTGAAATTCGCGGCCGCGACCACACCGACTGACGCGGCTTCCTGACATACTGCTCTGACGACCTCTGCCGAAAGACCGAGCAATGCGGCGACCAGCCCGGTTCCTGGCGGCACGGCCTCGGCCATATAACGCCCACGTTTTTGCACCAGGGCTACCGCATCCCGAAAGGATACGCCGCCGGCTGCAAAGACCGCCGAATATTCTCCGAGGCTATGCCCGGCAACAGCCACGGGAGTCAGTCCGGCCGGCTCCAATGCCTTGAGCGCCGCCGCACTACTCACCAGCAAAGCCGGCTGAGTATGTTCTGTAAGATTCAGTCGTTCGACCGGCCCCTCAAAGCAGAGCTGCGCCACATCATAGCCGAGGATGGAGGAGGCTTCTTCATACACCGCCCTCACCGTCGGGAACGCATCATACAATCCGCGTCCCATACCTACTGATTGCGACCCCTGTCCGGGGAATAAAAATCCGATTGGTGAAGCTGTCATAACCGCGTAAGGTATCGTAGAAACCATGCCCAATGTCAACGGGAAAAAGCCGGCCACATTCGGCACAGCCGCGTCTCAGGCCAGATGACCGATTAGTGGATGCCCCTCACCAGCGAATCAACGTCGACGCCCAGGTCAGCCCCGCGCCGAATGCCCCGAACATCACCAATTGTCCGTCCTTGACCCGTCCGTCCCGCACGGCTTCATCCAGGGCGATCGGGATGGAGGCTGCCGACGTGTTGCCATACCGATCCATGTTCAACACGACTTTTTCCAACGGAAGGCCGAGTCGATCGGCCACCGCTCTGATAATGCGCAGGTTCGCCTGGTGAGGAATATAGACATCCAGGTCGTCGACCGATAACTGGTGCGCAGCGAGCGTTTCGCGCGCCACTTCCTCCAGGGTCCGTACCGCGACCTTGAAGGTTTCGTTCCCCTTCATCTTGATGTACTGTGACCGTTCGCCCATCATCGTTTCAGAAGGGGGAATCCGCGTTCCGCCTCCAGGCACCACGATCAAATCAGATAAACTGCCGTCCGAATGCAGGTGGGTGGATAGAATTCCGCGATCTCCCTCTTCCGCGCTCACCACCGCCGCGCCGGCGCCATCCCCGAACAAAATGCACGTGTTGCGGTCCGTCCAATCTGTAATCGTGGACATCACTTCCGACCCCACGACCAGGACATGGCGCATCCCTGTTCGAATATAGGCATCAGCGACACCTAACGCGTAGACAAACCCGCAGCAAGCGGCGGAGATGTCGCAGGCCGCCGCCCGCGTCGCACCCAATCGATGCTGGAGCAGGCAGGCGGTCGACGGCAAGGGCATGTCGCCCGTGCAGGTCGCCAGCAGAATCAGGTCGAGATCACTGCCAGACAGGCCAGCCGCCTTTAATGCACGTTCCGCGGCAATCAGGCCCAAGTCTGAACAGGCCTGCCCCGGAGCTGCGATGCGTCGTTCTCGGATCCCCGTGCGCTCGCGAATCCATTCATCGGAGGTTGCCACCAGCTGCTCCAGATCACCATTGGTCATCACCCGCTCGGGCGCGTAAGACCCGGTTCCTGTGATCCGCCCCCGTATCACGCCTGATTCCCTTCCAGACGCTCGTCTTGATGCCGTCTCAGACTTTCCTCGATGTCGCGTTGAATCAACTCATCCAACCTAGTTTCGGCCAACCCCTTCGCTCGACGAATGGCATTCTTGATGGCCTTGGCGGACGAGCGGCCATGGCAGATCATGGTGGTGCCGTTTACCCCCAGCAAAGGCGCCCCGCCGAATTCCGCATAGTCGATTTTTCGCTTCAAGTTCAGCAGCGGTTTGGCAATCAAGGGATAGGCCAACCGTCCGAGCCATGAACCGGAGAGTTCCTTCATCAGCAACTTCTTGATGACGTCCGCAACACCTTCCGAAATCTTGAGCGCCACATTGCCGATAAACCCGTCGCACACCACCACATCCGCACTCCCGCTGTAGACTTCGCGCCCCTCGATGTTCCCGATAAAATTCAATGGGCTGGCTTTCAAGAGCTTGAATGCTTCCTTGGTGACTTCGTTCCCTTTGCTGTCTTCCTCTCCGATGCTCAAAAGTCCCACGCGCGGATTGGGCTTGGCATAGACATGCCGGGCAAATTCATTTCCCATCAAGGCAAACTGCTCCAGATGTTGCGCCGAGCAATCGACATTGGCCCCTACATCGAGCATCACGGCACTACCCGTCAACGTGGGCAACATCGTGGCAATCGCCGGTCGCTCGACCCCCTTGATCAATCCCAACACGAAGAAGGAAGCCACCATGCTCGCACCGGTATTGCCGGGACTGACGACTGCATCAGCTTCACCGGATTTGACGAGTTCGGTTGCCACCCAGATGGACGAGTCTCGCTTCTTCCGGGCCACCGCGGCAGGTGACTCGTGCATCTCCACCACTTGCGGAGCGTGACGGATCGTGATCCGCGTATCGTTGCAGTTGAGTTTGTGGCACGCGGCGGTCAGCGCGTCTTCCTTGCCGACCAGAATGATACCGACACCCAGTTCCTGCGCGGCTTGCATCGCGCCTTCAATGACCGGGGCCGGTCCGTGGTCTCCGCCCATCGCATCGACGGCAATCTTCATGTGCGGTTAGCGGTCCACGGATAGAGATGTGAAGAATCGTGTAGAGACGCCGTGCCGGCTAGGACCTGAACGGCCTCACGCATGACATAGCGTCGGATCGTGATCACGGTGGGCAATTGTACCCGAATCACGTCAAAAAAATAACACGCGATTTAGGATTCCTCGACGACGATGACCGCCTTGCCCTTGTAGGTTCCGCAGTTCATGCATGTATAGTGCGGCAGCTTCAATTCGTGGCACTGCGGGCAGAGCGAAAATCCTGGAGGCACCAGCCTGGTCTTGGCCGTTCGCCGCATGTCTCGACGGGATCGTGAATGTTTGTGTTTTGGATTTGGCATGACGACTCCTTCAACGGGCACATGACCCGGTTAACAGACTATGCGTGTTCACCTTTAGACCCACGCCCTCGCAGTACACGAAACGGACTCGGCGCTTGCGCCGGAGGGCAGCCGCATCTGCGCTCATTGAGATTCTGTCCGCACTGAGGACAGAGTCCCAGGCATGCTTCGCGACATATCGGCTGCATCGGAGCGGCCAGAATCACCTGCTCGCGCAGCATCGGGACCAGATCAAGGTGATCGCCTTGATACCAATACAATTCATCCTCTTCATCCGCTTCTTCCTCTGGCTCAACCGGCTGAGCTCCGCGTCTCGCAGGTCGTCGCCCCTGTTCCGCCGGGGCCGATTTGGCACCTACGCTGGCTTGCGGAAGATATTCCGCATAGAGCGAGACCACGAGCGGTTCAGAATAGTCCGCGAGACAACGAACGCATTGACGGATTGCGGTACTTTCCAACGTTCCAGTGACTGAGATCCGCCCTTCTTGCTCAGAGAGCTCGAGCTGAATCGCCAGCGGGCCCTCAAACTTGTCCTCCGGCTCCTCCAAACCCAATTGAGGCCCTGAAGCCGTACACGACACGGACAGACCTTCCGGACCGATATCGACAATCGCTGGATTGAGCATATCCATGGGCACCGTCATGACGAGACCATCCGCCCCCGAATCACCTAGGAGACAGGCAGCCAAGCCACTTGATTCAACACTCACCAAATCCTATCCCTGCCCTATCGCTCTTCAGCGAAACTGACTAGGGCGATCTGGCGTGCCCGCTTCACCGCCACCGTCAACACACGTTGGTGCTGCAAGCAGTTGCCGGAAATACGGCGCGGGACGATTCGTCCCCGTTCCGTCAGAAAATTTCGCAACAGGCCAATATCCTTAAAATCAATCGGGGCTTTATCGACACAAAACCGGCACGGCTTCCGGCGCTGAAAGAACCGACCGCCGCCCCCTCCGCTGTTCCCACGATCTCCTCGTTCCATGATCGCCTCCGTCTTCTACAACTGTTCGTCTTCGTATGAAGGTGGTTCTTCATGCATGCCGCCGCCCTCGCCTCCGGCCTCGCCACGCTTCGGCAGAAAGGTCACACCTTGGGCTACGACTTCGTGTTTGCTACGTTTCTGGCCGTCTTCCGTCTCCCATCGACGCTGCTGAAGACGGCCGTCGATGATCACCCCGTTGCCCTTGCTCAGGTATTGCCCGCAATGTTCGGCCTGTTTGCCGAACACGACGATGTCGATGAAGCAAACCTCTTCCTTCAGCTCATCGCCTTGCTTGAAGCGTCGACTGGTCGCCAAACCGAAGCTGGCGACCGGCGTCCCGCTGGGGGTATACCGTAGCTCTGGGTTCCGGGTCAGATTTCCGACCAGAATGACTTTATTGAACCCCGCCAACGGTGGCTCCTTGTGCGGCTGGTGCGGCCACGGGGGCACCCCTGGGCGGAGCGGGCTCCTGCTCCAATTTTACGGTGAGAAACTTGATGATCGAGTCCTCAAGCCGATAGGCGCGCTCCAGCTCGGCGATCGTCGTACCGGGGCCTTGAAAATAAAAATAGACGTACGTGCCCTTACGCTCGCGCTTGATTTCGTAAGCAAGCTTCTTGCGGCCCCAATTCTCGGCCCGCACGAGCGTGGCGCCGTTCTTGGTGACGGTGCCCTTCATTTTTTCAATCAGCGTCGTCGTTTCTTCGTCGCTTAAAGTCGGACGAATAATGAACAGGGACTCGTAGAGCTCCATGCAGATTCCTCCTGGACATTGGCCCCCATCAAAGACGGGAGCGAGGTGTAGGCATGCCGGACCTGCCGACATGAGCCGTGGAAGCTACCATAGGATTTTGGAGCCTGTCAACAACCTTGCTTGCGCAACAAGATCTCGGCCGGGCAGAGGAGAGTCAGATTCGTCAATAAACGTGTCACTCCCCAGGTCATGAGGATCGAGACAGGAGCCCTACCCAGTCGATGTCGTATGACCTTTCAGTACTTTTTCCTGAACTGCAGGGGCGCGTGGCTCGGAGGAGTGGGCCGAGGGCCCTGCACACCTGACGGCGGACGCGCTGCACCAAATCCTCCGTACCCGCCATACCACCCAAATCCTGCTGGACCATACCCTCCGTAGGGAATACCGTAATACCCGAATGGATGGCCCCAATAGCCCGCGCCATAGCCAATCCCATACCCCGGGCCATAACCGGGTCCGGGCCAAGGCGCATACGACTGGGCGCCGGCGTAGCCGGGGTCCAACAGAGAATCCCCCATCGACTGCCGCTCCAGTTGATGAGCCGACTGCGCACAGGCCGAGAACGCTCCAACCACACACACCAATAGGACCATGCGCGCGATGGCGTTCATGCTGGCTGCACCGATGGCAGGAGCTTTACTCTCTTTGTTCACGCCGAACATCGGTTGACACCTCAGTACTTCTTCTGAAACTGGGGCGGCGCGTTGTCCGGGGGAGTCGGACGAGGTGCGGGCGCATTCGATGATTGATGGGTGCCGCCGTAGCCTCCTCCATACCACCCGTAGCCGGAGCCATAGTATCCGAATGGATTCCACCAATATCCTGCGCCGCCGTAGGCTGGGCCGTCTGTATACCCGGCATTCGATTGGCCGCTCCACCCAGCCCCCCGCTGCCCCTGGTGCAATGACTCTGCGCAGCCTGCCGTGAACAGCAGGATGCCTGCGATAAAGAACAGGGTGATTGATCGCGTCATGGCAAGCCTCTCTTAGAAGTGATAGGACAGGCCCATGAACAGCTGATGGGCCCGATAGGTACCATCAAAGCCACCCACCGGCCCGAACGCGCCGCCGAAGCGAAACGTCGAATCGGTGTATTTATATTCGGTAAACAGCGCCACCTTCGGCGTGACGAACGCCCGGATACCGACCAGCACATTGGCGCCGAGCGACACCTGAGTATCGCTCTCCGTGGTCGAAGATCGGCCGAGATGCGCCACCAGCACAGCCGGGCCGCCTCCGATATAAGGCTGCCAGGTCACGCCCGGATAACGCAGGATGACGCTGGGGCCGATGTTGGTCACAGAGAGGTGAATGCCCGGCACGTCGTCGAGATTTTTGATGTGCGGGGTACTGTGCGACACATCCAATTCGATTCCCAGAATCCCATGATTGGGAAAGAAACCTAATTTGCCGCCGAAAGCAGGACTGGTCTTGAGATTGAAGTTAGGCGCCTCCAACCCGGCGAGGGAACCGCTCCCTCGGACATTCCGGATGGGATCCGCGAAGTTCACACCCAGCTGGGCTGCCGCATACCATTCGGCCCTCGTCGCGACAGGAGCGAGGAGGAGCAGTGCCACAGACACTGCAACTGGGAATCGACTGCGTACAAATGGCATCCATACCATGGTGACGTTCTCCATGGGCGAGGGCTACCATGATCATAACAGGCGATCGCCGCAGGAGACTGGACAACTTTGCTGTGAGGACTTCAGTGATGTCGAATTACAAGCGAAGCTGGTACGGGGTAGATGCGCGACAGACCGGAACAATGCAGAATGGTTCGACACCGGCGCAGCGACACTGTAGAGCAAGCTGGAGGGTCGCCTCGTGGCGGCTAGGGCTCATTCCGGGCGGAAGAATTATAGAGGAGGTACAGAGCAATCCCACCCGCCACAGCTATCCCCAACCCCGCCAAGGCGCGCGTACCGAAACTCAGCGGGCCGATAAAAAATTCCGCTGCTCGCGGCAACGCTACTGTGGCGAGAAGGACCAACGCCAGAGCGATCAGGTGGATTCGGAGATAAATGGGTTCGCCTGGTTTGCGCATAGGTCGAAGCACATCGGCACGACGCAGTGTACGAACTCTGATGCCAGTATTCCAGCCCGAAACACGGGAGCACGATCCCACCTGCGCGGTCAGTCCTGGATGAGGTGCTTGGTCTCCTCGAGATGCTTATTCAGATAAGGCATGAACGGCGTGCCACCTGTGCCCACGGCAGTCGGGTTACTCGCATGCGACTGATGTTGACGGAAGATATACCGTTCGGCGTAGCCGACATGAATGTCGCGGAACTGGGCCAGTAAATCCACACAGGCACAAAACGCCTTCCATAATTCAGGATTCGTCGCCTTGCGATCGCGGGCATACCCATACAACAGGGGGCGCTGTTGCCCGTCCACACGCGCTTCCAACGCGGACACAAATGCCCGATGGCGCGGCGGCATATAGTCGCGCATCTCGACCAGATATTGCGTCAACGGATCATCGGCATGAAGCACGCCAAGGCCCGCATCCAACGCCGGCACAATCGAACTTTGCGAGCCGGTTTCCCCGCGGAATTGCTGCGGACGTCCAGCGTAGTCCGATACCCCTTCGTACAACAGTCCCTCCGGCAATGCGGGACTGTTTTTCCACCCATGAATATAGGGTCGCACTCGACTGTAATAAATGTAGGGATCGCACCGTTCCGGCATACGAAGGAGCGTCTCCCGCATCGCCTCTTGCGCGGCTGCGAGCGCGTTCAACCCGGCCAGCACGTCCTCCGCCTCATCCTCCTGCGCGGCATTCTGCGCTTGAACCAATCCCTGCAATCCTGGCCCGGCCTTCGCCTCGATATCGATATGGATCAACACAAACCATTCTTCATCGAGCCCGCCGAGAAAATTCTGTAGGAGCACGATATTGCCTAGCTCAATCGGCTTCTGCAGATCGAGTCGCCGCCAGTTGTGCAACGCATACGAGGCGTACGAAAGGACCGGCGGACGGCCTAGCTGTTGTGCAACGCGATACCAGGGCAGGCCTATGCTGGCGGGCAACCTGGCTGCGGGATCATCGGGATTTTCCCAGACATAGGCATGGCCGGCAAACGACAGCGTTCGCATGGCGGAACGGAACACATCAAGCCCCCAATCGTCAGCCACCGGGCCCATAATGTCCGACCGGTCCTGAATAAACTGGCGGAATTGCCGGGCGGTGAGGAACTTCGGTAGCTCCGTCGCGATTTGATTCACGATCGGCTCCTCCGGAAGCTGGTCCACGGGGTCAGTCGCAGGAAGAAAGCCGCGATCAGGAGACAGGTCAAACGCCGCGAGTGAGAGAGGTGATCGAAGTGGCGTGGTCATGATTTCTCCCAGAGTGACACGAATACGTCACTTTACCATAGGGAGATTGTGTACTGCTGCCGACTGAGGAAGTCCCGGCAACCCCGTCATCGTAAGAGAAGGTCCTTCGCCACACATGAGAAGAATCCTTTCCCCGCTGGTTACTTCTCGTCGAGTTTTTCCCGTACGTTGAATTGATTCATCGCCGTGGCGACATCGCGATTCAAGAGTAACTCCAGCGCATCGACGGCTCGGTCAAGGCAGGGGACATACAGGGCTCGTTCTTCAGGTGAGACAGGCTCCAGCACATAATCGGCGGAGTCTTGCCGCGGGGCCGGGCGCCCCACCCCAACCTTCAAACGAACAAACTTGGAAGTTCCCAGGGCTTCAATGATCGACTTGAGACCATTGTGACCGCCGCTGCCGCCGTCCTGCCTGATCCGCAACCGACCTGGCTCCAGATCCAGATCGTCATGCACGACCACTAAGGCCTCGGGCGCCAGACCAAGTTCGCGAAGGAGACCTTTGAGGGGGGGACCGCTGAGATTCATCCAGTCGAGCGTACCGGCCAGCTCGACTAGCTTAGAACCGGCGCGACCCGAGCCTCGCTGGGCCGCGCCTTTTCTGGTGAGACGTATCGACCATCGCGCTGCCGCCCGTTCGATCACCCAGCAGCCGATATTGTGCCGCGTATCGGCATACTCAGCTCCGGGATTGCCCAATCCAACAAGCAGACGCAACGCAACTACTTCTTCTTTTCTGGTTCCTTCTTCGCTGGAGCCGCTCCCGCCTTGGGCGCAGCCGCCCCGGCCTTGGCGTCACCCGCCTTGCCGGCTTCTGCGCCAGCGGCGCCTTCAGTCGCAGCTTTCCCCTTGACCGCCACTTCCGGTTCCTTGGCGCCCTCAGCCCCGGCCGCACCCGTGGCAAGCAAGGATTCCAGCTTGGCATCGGTCATCGGAGCCGCCACACTCACGACCATGTGGTCGGGATCGTCCAGAAAGCGCAAACCTTCCGTCTTCGCAATATCCTTCAGATGGATGCCTTCATTGATCTGTAATTGCGAGGCATCGACCGCGATGAAATCCGGCAACACCGACGGGAGACATTCCACATGCAATTCGCGTAATGCCTGATGCAGCACACCGCCCTCTTTGAGGCCGATCGGTTGACCACCGGTCAAATGCACAGGGACCTTGACGCGGATCGGCTTGTCCATCGCGATTTCAAAAAAGTCAGCATGCAGCACGCTTCCGGCGATCGGATCCACCTGGAAGTCTCGTAACAGCGCCGTGCGGTTGGCCTTGGATTTCGCCCCATTGATCGTCAGGGAGATGAGCGCCGTGGACCCGGCTTGGGACCGTAAAATTTTTACCAGCTCATCCGGCTTGACCGAGAGCAGGAGACATTCCCCCTGCCCGTACAGAACCGCCGGAACGCGACCGGCACGACGAAGTTGACGCGCAGGGCCCTTGCCCCCACCTTCTCTGCTCTCAACGGTTAACTCGAATTTCATGATGCTCCTCCTCGACCTGTCGCTCCACGCGGACGGCCTACACGAATAACGAACTTACTGATTCATCCTCATGGATACGCCTGATGGCTTCACCGAATAGTGGAGCCACAGACAACGTTTTCAACTTCGGACACTTCAACTCCTTGCCGCGCAACGGAATCGAATCGGTCACCAGCACATCCGTCAGTCCGGACTGTTGGAGGCGCTCTAACGCGGGCCCCGACAGGACTCCGTGTGAACAGCCGGCCCACACCTCCCGCGCCCCCTTGTCCAGACAGGCCTGAGCTCCCTGCACAATGGTGCCTGCGGTATCGATCATGTCGTCGAGGAGCAAGGCGCTCTTTCCCTGCACATCACCGATAATATTCATCACCTGCGCCTGATTCGGCCCTTCTCTCCGCTTATCGATAATGGCGAGATTGGCCTGGAGACGTTTCGCAAAGGCGCGGGCGCGTTCCACACCACCCGCATCAGGCGACACCACGACCAGATCGTCTATTTTCCGTTTGGTAATGTGATCCAACAGCACCGGCAACGCGTACAGATTGTCCACAGGAATATTGAAAAACCCCTGAATCTGGCTGGCATGAAGATCCATTGTCAGCACCCGGTCCGCGCCGGCGGTGGTGATGAGGTCTGCCACCAGTTTGGCTGAGATCGGCACACGCGGCTGATCTTTACGATCCTGCCGGGCATAGCCGAAATACGGAATCACCGAGGTAATGCGATTGGCCGACGAACGCTTGAGCGCATCGATCATGATGAGCATTTCCATGATCGAATCATTGACCGGTGAGCAACAGGACTGGATGAGAAACACATCCGCCCCGCGCACATTCTCTTCGACGCGCACCCGAATTTCCCCATCACTGAAAGAGGACACCGTAGCCGCGCCGATGGGCAAATCGAGATACGAGCCGATCGCACGCGCAAGCGCAGGATTGGCGTTGCCCGAAAAGAGCTTCAGTTCCCTGTTCATTCCACCCCTTCGATGCGGTACGTGGCGATGCCGATGCTGTGACGATGCGTTTCGAGTTCGTATAAAACGGTGGGCACGGAACGGACCCGCTGTAAATCCCGCTGACCTCGTACTGTCAGGACAAGAGGACGCCTACCGAAGCTCAGCACATTAACGAAAAGCCTGGGAAGTTGTCAACAATCTGCGGCGGGTCGCGGCGCTGAAAACGCCTGTAGAAGTTGCCCGTTAGATGACAGTCGTCGAAGGGGCACCTGACGCCGGCACGGCATAGGCCGTCATTCCGGAATTGCGCGCGCACGCAAGAGCGGCCTCCTGCGCGGCAGATTCGCCCCGGAATACGCCGAACATCGTTGCTCCGCTTCCAGATAACAGGGCAACCTCGGCCCCCAAGCTCAGCAAGTGGCTCTTGATCTGAGCCAGTACCGGATGGTGGGCAAACACGGGCGTCTCAAAATCGTTCGCCACCAAGGGCACGAGTTCCGACCAATCAAGCACGGAGCGTTGATTCAATTGTTGCACCGCCGACGAGAGAGGACACACGCCGGAGCGCGTGGCAGACAACTGCTGGTAGGCCCATTTGGTGGCGACAGGAAATCCCGGGTTGACCAGCACGATCCATCGCGCTCCTGTCACCTGGACCGGCCGGACATGCTCACCTCGTCCGGTGACGCAGGCGGCAGGCGCCACAAAAAAGAACGGAACATCACTGCCCAACTGCTGCCCCACCTCCGCCATCTGCCCGACGGACCACTCCAATCCCAGCAACCGAGTCAGGCCGAGAATGGTCGCCGCCGCATCACTGCTGCCTCCGCCCAGTCCGGCCCCCATCGGAATGCGCTTGGTCAAGCTGATGGAGAGATCGATTGTGCGACCGACCCGCGCCAACACGAGCTCCGCGGCCCGATAGACGAGATTGGTGTGATCCACCGCCAACCCGGCCTGGTCACAGCGCAAGGCGATACGCGAAGCGGCGGCGGGCTGCATCGTGAGCGTCAACTCATCGTTGAGCCCAATCGTATGCATCAACGACCAGATGGCATGGAAACCGTCAGGCCGTCGTTCGAGCACCCTGAGAATGAGATTGACTTTGGCAGGAGTCAGAACCAGCAGACTAGTAGAATTCACTCGCAGCTGACTGGGCGGCGCTAATCCCGGCCTCCTTTGATTTCATATTTTTCAAGACGGTACCGGAACGATCGGGTATTCAACCGCAGCAATCGCGCGGCTCGCTTTTTGACCCACTGACTCCGCTCGAGCGCTTTCAACAGCAGATCCTTCTCGATCGTGTTGATCAGCCCCTCAAGGTCCAGGCCGTCTTCCGGTAATTCCGATGGCACGGCCTGCTGGTTGTTCACCGGCTTATGGAGCCATCCGCGAATATCCGCATCCGTCACCGACGATCCCATGGTGAAGGCCACGACGCGTTCGACGACGTTCTCCAATTCACGAACGTTGCCTCGCCACTCATGCGCCAACAGCACGCGCATGGCCTCCTGGCTCATCGTCGGCACTGGTTTACCACTTTCCTTGGCAAATTTCTCCAGAAAATGTTGGCTCAAGAGCGGAATGTCGCCCGTGCGCATGCGCAGCGGCGGAAGCTTGATCGGAATCACATCGAGCCGGTAGTACAGATCTTCCCGAAATGCGCCTTCGGCGACTGCCTTTTCCAAGTCACGATTCGTGGCCGCAACGATACGCACATCCACTTTCACATCCTGCGTTCCGCCCACCCGCCGGAACTCACGTTCCTGAATCACCCGCAACAGCTTGACCTGAATCGCAGGCGTGGTATCGCCGATTTCGTCGAGAAAAATCGTACCGCCGTTCGCCACTTCGAAGAGACCGGCCTTGTTGGAAATCGCGCCGGTGAAGGAGCCCTTCATATGGCCGAACAGTTCACTTTCGAGTAACGTTTCCGGCACCGCGCTGCAATTGACCGTCACGAACGGCATCGAGGCGCGCGCGCTGTTGAAGTGAATGGCTCGCGCCACCAATTCCTTACCAGTTCCGCTTTCCCCTCCGATCAGGACATTGCTCTTGGAATCTGCCACTTTCCTGATGACATCGTAGACCTTTTGCATGGCCTCGCTCTGGCCGACGATCTGCGAAAACGACGACTGGCTGGCCAGTTCCCGCTTCAGGAGCATGTTCTCCGTCGACAGCCGGCGCCGCTCGATCGCATTGCGAATGATCAGTTGAACTTCATCGACCTGAAACGGCTTGGTGAGATAGTCGTACGCCCCATGTTTCATCGCCTCCACCGCCGAGTCGGCGGACGCAAAGGCCGTGATCATCAGGACCACGGTGTCCGGAGACGCAGTCTTGACAGCCTTCAGTACCTCAAGGCCCCCCACTTTCGGCATCTTGAGGTCGGTGATGACCAGATCAAAAATCTCCTTCTGAATCTGCGCAATCGCCTCTTCTCCGTCCGACGCCACGGTCACGGTATACCCCGCCCGTTTCAGCATGATGCTCAACACATCGCGCAGACCCTGCTCATCATCGACGACTAGAATCTTTTCCACGGTTCCCTTCCCTCATGCCGCAAGCGAGCACCGGTTTCCCCGGACTGCGGAAGACACACGACAAACCGTGCGCCGCTCCCGACTTCGCTCTCTACCTTGATCCATCCGTCGTGCAACTCCACGATGCGATGAACCTGGGCCAGCCCCAATCCGGATCCTTCTTTTTTCGTCGTAAAAAACGGCAAAAAGACCTTGTCGAAGTTCTGCTTGGGAATGCCTTCCCCGTTATCGTGAAAGCTGATCTCAATCACATCCGCGCGGCGCCCACCAACTTCCACGCGCCGCAGTCCGGTGGCAATCGTCAGTGTCCCTCCAGCAGGCATCGCATCGAACGCATTCACCGCGAGGTTCCAGAACACCTGTTTCAGCTGATCCTGATCCACTTGCGCCACCAGGGCGGTCGGGGCCAGGCGGGATACGATCGTGATGCCAGCCCGTGATCGCGCTTCATGTTGGATCAGATCCAGCGTATCGGCAAGGACTTTATTCAAATCTTGCTCGGCGATGCGCAAGGCGGGCGGCCGCGCATATTGCAGAAACTCCGTGATGATATTGTCGAGCCGCCTGGCCTCACGAATGGCAATGTCCATCAGCCGCTGGCTGGTCTCATCGGAGCCGACGTCCTGCCGCAACATTTGCATCGCTCCGGCCAATGCTCCGAGGGGATTACGTATTTCATGCGCCATACCCGCAGACATCTCTCCCAGGTTGGCCAGCCATTCTCGCCGACGCATTTCTTCTTCCAGGTAGCGAATCTGCGTGAGATCCTTGAAGACCCCCACCAAACCGCGTTGCGTCCCATGCTCCTGGAGCGGCGACAGAGTCATGCCCAACACCAGACAGCTGCCGTTGGCATGAAAGCAATCGACCTCAAACCGCAAAGGAGAGAGCGACGTCATGTCTGCATCCTGCGATCGATCCACAGGGTGCCAATTGAACACTTCCTGCCACAAGCGCCCCTGCACGTCCGCGAATGTATAGCCAGTCACCTCATGCGCTGCGGGATTGAACGAGGTGATACGTCCCTCCTGATCGGTCGTAAATACACCGCTGCTGATGCTTCGCACGATGCTTTCGTGGAACACCTGGAGGCGGCTAAGCCCCTGCTCCTTCTCCCTCAGGGACTGACCGGCATGGCGAAGCTCATCGGCCAGCACACTGCTTAAGAATCCCACAACCAGGAATGCGAGCCCGTACACCTCAAATGTCTGCAAGGCTTCGGGCCCTTCCAGCTTACTAGGGGGCAACCAGGTAGAGGCGTTCCACAGCCCGAAATATTGAACCGCCGTGATGGAACCGAATAGGAGGGTGCAACCGGCTCCCGTGACAATGCCGACACGTCGGTGCGGGACCAAGCTGGCTACCGTCACCGTGATGACATACAGCACGGCAAACGGACTCTCGACTCCTCCCGTCCTTGCGATCAGGACGGTTTCAAGGAGCACATCGATTCCGACCTGCACCCAGATGAACGCCGTATACGCATCGGCGGTCCTGAGCCTCCTCAGCACCAACGCGTACAGGATGGTAACGGTGTAGGTGAAGACGATGAGTGCGGTAAAGGTAGGCGCGGATTCGCCACGCGTCGACTGAAAGGCCAGGGATAAGCCCAGCATCAGCGTGACCAACGCCACCCGCAGCCCCATGAGCCAATGAAGCCGGGTCTTCAATTCAGGCATAGCACGCTCGCCGGCCGGTGCAGGAACTGCATCGACAGCGTGCGCACGCGTGAGTAGTCGATCGCCTCGCGATTCGGTGTCGGTGGACGAAACTAGGCAGGTTGAAGACAGCATGCCGGGCGCGTTGCCCTGATGGATGTGCGGCGCGCGGCCCTCTCATCAGATCGGGCCGCGCGCCGGAATCGGACGCGACTATGCAGCGTCGCTACTGGATGGCCTGCGCCATCGTGAAGATCGGCAGGTACATGGCGACGACGATAAAGCCGATGATGGTGCCCAACACCACCATCATGATCGGTTCCAGCAGCGAGGTCAGTGTCTCGACGGCCTGGTCGACTTCGTCTTCATAAAAGTCGGCAATTTTGCCGAGCATGGCATCGAGCGCGCCGGTCGATTCGCCGACGGCGATCATGTGCGTCACCATTTTGGGGAACACGTTGCACTTCGCCAGCGGCTCGGAAATCGTTTTTCCTCCGCTGATACTCACCCGCGCATTCATGAGCGCTTCTTCGATCACTTTGTTGCCCGACGTCTTGGCGCAGATACTCAGTCCTTCCAACAGCGGCACACCGCTGGTGATCAGGGTTCCGAGCGTGCGGGTAAATTTCGCGACGGACGCTTTCCTGATCAAATCTCCGACGATCGGCATCTTGAGGAGCAGGCGATCGATCACCACCCGCCCGTTGACGGTGGCATAGTAGCGCTTGATCGCGATCACCACGCCGACCATGGCCCCGAACATGGCGTACCAGAAACTCTGGAAAAAGTTGCTGACGTTGATGACGATCTGGGTGGGTCCCGGCAATCCGACTTTACCACCGGACATTTCCATGAACATTTGCGCGAACACGGGAATGACCCACACCATCAACACGCTGATGATGACCACCGCCACTCCCACGATCGCCGTGGGATAGACCATCGCCGACTTGATCTGGCCCTTCAGTTTCATGGCCTTCTCAATGTGCTTGGCCAGACGGGTCAGAATCGTATCGAGCAGACCGCCCACCTCACCGGCGTGGATCATGTTGACGTAAAGATCATCGAATACTTTGGGGTGCCGCCTCAAGGCGTCCGAAAATGTGGAGCCGGCCTCCACGCTATTCTTCACGTCACCGACCGTTTCTCGCAGGACTTTATTTTCAGACTGGGTGGAAAGAATATCGAGGCACTGAATCAACGGCAGTCCGGCATTGATCATCGTGCCGAATTGGCGGGTGAACACGACGAGATCCTTGTCGGTCAGGCCGCTCCCGAGGCTCAGCTTGAACTTTCCGCCCATGCCTGACTTTTCTTCCAGGCTGGTCACGACGACCTGTTGCTTGCGAAGCTGGTCCACCGCCTCATCTCTGGTTTTGGCGGTGAGTTCACCCTTCTTCACAGCACCCTGGCGGTTTCGTCCGACATAGGCGAATGTACTCATAACGAGGTTCCTACTCCTTTGAACGCCAGGCAGGACACGTAGGTATGCAGCGGAAAACTATGATCGAAGTCTATAAGACGACCTAAAAACTGTCAAACAAATGCACGAAAGACGGAGCCGCAGGAGCAGGCGACATAAGCGGCCGAGCCAGTGACGGCAGGCTATGCCTGGCTGGAGGTGATGCGTACGTAGCCGCGGGAGAGGTAGTGCAGACCGGACGTCAGCGTCACGGCGCCCATCAGATACAGAAGCGGATCGAGGGTGGCGAGATCCAGTCGCCGCGAGGCGAAAAAGACCACTGCGACCAGAGTCGCCAGTTGGATCAATGTAGTGCCCTTCCCCAGCACCGTCGGCGAGATATCGACCTGCGTATTGGTGAAGTGTGCGACCGCCGCCCCCAACATCAACATGAGGTCGCGGCTGGCAACGAGAATCGTCAGCCAGAGCGGCACGAGATGCATGACAGATAGCGTAATAAATCCTGTCGTCAACATCAGTTTGTCCGCCAGGGGATCCAGCACTTCTCCAAGCCTGGTGCGCTGGTTGGCCACCCGGGCAATGATCCCGTCGAGCGCGTCGGTCAACCCGGCGATGAACAGGATCGCCAACGCATAGTCGAATTGCTCGTAGTTAAGCAGCCCGACATAGACCGGGATCAAGAGGATGCGCAACATCGTGAGACTGTTGGGAACGTTCATATTCATGACAATAACAGGGGCTGGAATCGCCGTTTCGGCTGCCTGATCATGCCGCCGGAATCGCGCATCATAGAAACCCCTGCAGAACCTTGTCAACGACGGTTGCACTCGACAAGGGAGGTCCCTATAATCGGGACCCGTAAGTCGCAGCCTGCGGATCATCGACGGAGGTTTTGTATGAGTGGACTCCCCCTCCTCTTTAAGAAAGAGGGATTAATTGAACGGCATCAGGTCGAGGGGATCGATCCAAGCGATCGCTACTTCAACCGCGCCGTCCTCGTGAGCCGGGTTGCGGCCGGATATGCGGGAAAGGTGACCTACGAAGCCTATGCCGTGGAGGGAGCAGCCCATTCAACGACCGGCGCTGCCGTCAAAGCCGTCGTCGACAAGCTGCTGAGTGTCGGCTTTACCAAATTGCGCACACGCCTGAACTTCAAGGGCAACCGTTACCTCGCCGAAAAAGAGACCTGGACCGACTATCCCGACCTGTCCGCTTAGCTTCTCAACAATTCCCGACAAATGACATCGTGGATGTGCGGGCGGAAGATCCGGATCTGCTCATTCCGTCTGGTGGGATGAACCCGATTCGAGAGGAGCACCACTTCCAATTCTTTGACGGGGTCGATCCACAAGGACGTGCCCGTGAACCCGAGATGGCCGAATGACTCTGGAGAGAATCGCGTGCCGGAGGACGACCGTACCGACGGCGTATCCCACCCCAACGCCCAACTGGAATTGGGAACGCCCTGCCGATTGCTCGTAAACATCCCGACGACCTCTGGCTCCAACAAACCGCGCTTTTTGCGCCGACCGTCCATCCACGCTTGCGAGACGGCGAGTACCGCCCGGGCAGTGCCGAACAACCCCGCATGACCGGCTACTCCACCCAGCGCATACGCATTTTCATCATGGACTTCGCCGCGCAGGATTCGCTTCCGCCAGGGATCGTCTTCCGTGGGGGCGATTTGTGATCCCGCATGCTGATGTATGGACAGTGCCGACATCGGCCCGCGCCCGGCATATGCCAGTGGAAGGGCGCCGAGCGGCCCGTACATCTGCCCGCCGCAGAATTGATCGAGCGGTTCGCCCGATAACCGCTCGACAGCAAAACCGAGTAGCATAAACCCAAGATCGCTATACAGGCTGCGGGAGCCTCGCTCATAGATCAAGTCTTCCTTCGCAAGGAACCCCATCAGGGTCTCGCGCGCTACAGGGCTGCCCAGGGATCCCGGCTGCGTCGCCTCTGTAACAGCGATACGCTCGTAATAGGGACGCCATCCCGGCAGACCGGAACTGTGGGTGAGCAACTGCCGCACCGTCGCCCCTCCGATTACGCTGTCGCGCAATTCATGGAGGATATCGTCAATACGGTCGTCCACCTTCACGAGCCCGCGCTGCATCAACAAGGCGAGCGCAGTCGTGGTCGCCAGCACTTTGGTCAGGGACGCAAGGTCATAACAGGTGTGGACCGTGACGGCTTCTTCCGGCCCCTGCCGTGACAGCCGACCGACGGCGCTTTCGAAGACGACCTCACCGCGCAATCGAACCGCCAAGACCGCGCCAGGAAACGTCCCGTCATCGACGGCGGCTTGCAGCGCCGACTGAATTGGATCGTTCATGGCCATAGCTTGGCTCTACCCGTGATGTACGGGTAGAGGGAGAGGTCTGGAGCGGACGGTCTGCACCGCCAATTCAGGCTTAGAGGCAAGAATGGAATTCCCGATGAATGCAGAGGACTCAACGCGCAGGGCTTGATTCGCCGGCCAGTTTCCCCTCGACCGAAGCGGCGTCCGATTGAAACGCGTCGCTCTCTTCCACTTCCAGCATCCGCTCAAACGAGCGCAAGGTTGAACGAAACCGCTCCACCATCATGAGTCGTTGTTTTTGAAGATCCGCCACGCCACGTTGCATCTCCGTAAGGCTCACGCGAGCCTGCCGGATAATTTCGCTGGCCTTCAGTTCGGCCTCTTTCACGATCAAGTCGGCCTCGCGTTGAGCGGACCGTTTGACATCCTCAGCTAATGTCTGCGCCGACACCAAGGTGTTGGAGAGGGTCGCTTCCGTGCGACGCAGATCGGTCACCTGCTGTTCGGTGGTGGTGAGTTTTTCACGAAGCAGACTGTTCTCTCGATTCAGATTCTCGACGGTCAGCGCCAACTCCTCGAGGAAACGGTTCACTTCGTCCCGGTCAAAGCCTCGAAACTTGACCTGGAAAACCATCTGCTGAATATCGATGGGAGTGATCTTCATGCGACACCTCTTGCCCGACAGTTAATGCATCCGCACGGCAATATCCCGCAAGGATTGAACCACGGCATATTGCATAAAGACAAGGATCAGGATCGCAATCATCGGCGAAAGATCCATGCCCATGCGCCATCCTATCAGCCGCCGAATCGGCGTGAGCACCGGTTCCGTCGCGCGCTCCAGGAATTGCACGATCGGATTCCACGGATCGGGATTGACCCATGAAATCAATGCGCGGGCGATGATCACCCACATGTAGAGCCACAACACCGTATCCAACACCGTAGCCGTTCCCTGCAGCACATTGCTCAGCACAAACATCAGCGTCCCAACTCCTGTGAACGTTTCGTC
Organism: Nitrospira sp.; assembly: GCA_024998595.1. GTDB lineage: Bacteria > Nitrospirota > Nitrospiria > Nitrospirales > Nitrospiraceae > Nitrospira_A. The sequence continues at coordinate 561,313 of JACOEK010000001.1, read as the reverse complement.
GCCGCCTCGACAGCCGCCATCAAACAGCCCCGTATGCCCCCGATTTCCAATTGATGCAACCCGGCGATGGTCGTCCCCCCCGGCGACGCCACCTGATCTTTGAGCGTAGCCGGATGCTCCCCACGCTCCAGGACCATCCGTGCCGCACCGAGCACCGTCTGGGCCGCCAATAATTGCGCAGTCCCTCGTGGCAATCCCATTTTGACTCCACCGTCGGCCAGTGCTTCGATTGCCACGAACACATAGGCCGGCCCGCTTCCACTCAAGCCGGTGACGGCATCCATCAGCCGTTCTTCGACCGACACCACCGAACCCACCGCCTCGAATAAGGCCCGCACCGTCGCCATATCATCGACAGCAAGATCCGCCTGATACGCCAGTGCGGTCACTCCTTCGCGCACCAGCGCCGGCGTATTGGGCATCGCTCGCACAATGCCTCTCACCGCCGACACCCGGTCCCGAATCCACGCCATCGGCACGCCGGCGGCAATCGAGACCACCAATTTGCCTGCCAGCGCCGAACCCAGGTCACTGAGCACAGTCGGCAGTATCTGAGGCTTCACGGCCAGGAGCACGAGATCCGCGCCGCTGACGGCCTTAACATTGCTTTCACCGACGTGAATGCCGAAGCGGGACTTCAAATGATCTCGCCGTGCCGCCACGGGGTCCGTTGCGCAGATGAAATGTGGTTCGCTGACCTTCGATGCCAGCAGACCACCGATCAACGCCTCCGCCATCTGCCCGCCGCCAAGGATTGCGATGTTACTTTTGATCATGGAGCTGCTCACCCCTTGCCCCGAAAATTGCGGTACCGACCCGCACGTACGTCGCGCCCTCTTCAATGGCGACAGCATAATCGTGCGACATGCCCATCGAGAGTTCCTGCATATTAATGTTCCTGCAACCCTGCGCTGTCAATGCCTGAGCCAGTTGTCGAAGCTCCCGGAAGTATGGACGAGCATCCTCCGCGGTCGGCATCGGCGGAGGAATGGCCATGAGACCGCGGATATCCAACTGTTCGAACGCGCTCAGCGCAGGCAGGGCGGCAGCCAGTTCCGGCGGCGCGAATCCGCCTTTACTGGATTCTCCTCCGAGATTGACCTCCAACAGAACACGTTGCCTCATTCCTATTGCCTTGGCCTGACGATTGATCTCCTCCGCCAACGCGAGGCTGTCGACCGAATGGATCGTCTCGAACCGCCCCACGACCGACTTCACCTTCCGCCGTTGGAGCGTGCCAATGAAATGCCAGACGACCCCTTCACGATCGAGTGCTTCGATTTTTTGGAGGGCCTCCTGCAGGCGGTTTTCGCCAAGGTGCCGAACGCCGGCATCCACTGCTTCCCGCAACCGTTCAACGGTGACGGTCTTGGATGCCGCCAGCAGCCGCACGCTCTCCGGAGCACGTCCAGCACGGACTGCCGCGCGTTGAATCTCGTCGAACACCGCTCGAACCCGGCCGGCAATTGTCCCCAGTTCTGCGTCCATCTTGCCGCCTTGCGGATTGTCTCCTGCGCCCCAGCCTCGCCAGCTATGGTCTCCAGGCACCTGTCGCTGCAGGCCACGAGTCAGACTACCAGCCGAGCGCGGAGTTACCGGCGTGGCAGGAGGGCGATCCCGCTGACCATCGTGGCCTTCACCACGCCTTCTCGACGGTAGCTATAGAATGTATCCGGTTGGCAAATGGTGCAGGCATCGACGGTGGCAATCCGCTCTGCATAAACCCCCTCAGTCAGCGCTTGACGTCGCACAAATGCGCGCAAATCCAAATGCGCTTTCTCGAGATTCACCGGCGACACGACGGAGTGCCATTCGGGGAACACCTCGCGGAGTCGGCTCAGCACCGGCCCGTCCACCTCGTAACAACATGGACCGGCAGAGGGCCCGATGGCCATGTGCAGATCCTTAACCATTGTCCCGAACCGCCTGACCAGCAACGCCACGGTCTTCGGCACAATGCCGGCCACCGCGCCACGCCACCCTGCATGGATGGCGGCCACGACCCGCCGCACAGGATCATGCAGAAGGACGGGCACGCAGTCTGCCGTCCGCACGGCGATCATGAGACCGGGCTGATTGGTCACCAGCGCGTCCCAGCCGCCGTCAAACACTTCATCCTGATCGACCGGTCGATCGACGATCAGCGCATCCGTCCCGTGAACCTGTTTGACGGACAGAATCACCCTCGCGCCCCGCTCGCGATGCAGAGCCCCGGGCAGAGAGGCACGACCCGGCGTCACCGATACGGACGACAACCGGGTGCCGAAAAAATGTTCCACCCCATCCGCAGCCGTCGCAAACGACGGCGCGGTGATGACTTCTGACACCATCCCGATTTCAACCCTCGCAGCTACCGCTTCGCGCTCAGTCAGCCTGCTTCCGCAGGAAGGTCGGCACATCCCACTCATCGTCACCCACGACCGCGATCCGTTCTACCGCTTCCCGGGTCTCACCCATGCGGCGAAGAAAGGTCGGACGATCCAGGTCTTTATGCGGGCGGTCTGATCCTGACGCATGCACGCCGGTCAACACCTGCTGGGAAGGACGGCCATTGGGTGTCCGCGCCGCAGGACGTTCGGGTGTCACCGGCCTGGCGGCCGGTTGCTCCTCGCGCTCGAATCCCGTCGCAATCACCGTCACGATCAGATCGTCGCCGATTTCAGGATTGATGACCTGCCCGACGATGATATTCGCTTCGGCATCCGCGGCATGTTGCACGATCGACGCAGCTTCTTCCACCTCGTGCAGCGACATGTTCGGGCCACCCGTGATATTCAATAAGACGCCCCGCGCTCCTTCCACGCTTCCTTCTTCCAGCAGCGGGCTGCAAATCGCCTTTTGCGCGGCTTCCTGCGCCCGGTTGGCACCACGTCCGATGCCCATGCCCATCACGGCGCGTCCGGTGTGCGCCATGATGGTCCGCACATCGGCGAAATCGACATTCACCAACCCGGTGGTGGTGATCACGTCGGCGATGCCTTGAATGGCTTGGCGTAACACATCATCCGCCACCTTGAAGGCATCCAGCAACGGGGTGGCTTTATCCACGATGCCCAGCAACCGCTGATTGGGGATGATCAACAACGTGTCGACATGTCGGCCGAGATCGCGAATGCCTTCTTCGGCATGGCTCATCCGCCGATGCCCTTCGTACTGGAACGGCTTCGTCACGACCGCGACGGTGAGAATCCCCAGCTCGCGCGCGATGCTGGCCACAATCGGTGCCGCGCCGGTCCCGGTGCCGCCGCCCATGCCGGCGGTGACGAATACCATGTCGGCGCCGACCAGGCTCTCGCGAATCTCGTCTTTGCTTTCCAACGCCGCATCGCGTCCGACTTCGGGTTTGGCGCCGGCTCCGAGGCCGCGCGTCCGTTCCGGACCGATTTGAATTTTATACGAAGCCTGCGACCGGTCGAGCGCCTGCACATCCGTGTTTGCGGCGACGAAATCGACCCGGCATAGGCCGCCGGTGATCATCGTATTGACGGCGTTGCAGCCTGCGCCTCCGACCCCGATCACTTTGATGCGAACGGGCGACTGCGGCTCCTCTTGAAATGAAAACATCGTGGCACCTCCCTTGACGTTGGCGCGGACGTGGCCTGAAGCCGTCCGCAACAGTTAGAAAAACTCGAACATCCACGATCGCATGCGATCAAACACTTTCCCCAACCCTTTGCCGTGACGCATGCCGGCAGCCTCCAAGTTGTCGGCATGTTGACGCGCGTGGAGTAACAGCCCGACGCCGGTCGCATGCATCGGGTTGCTGACAATATCCCGTAACCCGCCGATGCCTGTCGGCGCTCCTCGCCGAGCCGGCAGATTCAGCCCGCGTTCCGCCGCATCCGGCATCCCTTCCAATAACGATGTGCCGCCCGTAATCACAACGCCCGCGCCGAGCATGCCTTCATATCCGGCCCGCACGATTTCGCGTTTGACCAGGTCGAACATTTCTTCGACGCGCGGCTCCAAAATTTCCGCAATGTCGCGGCGCGTGAATTGCCGCGGCGGACGATCGCCGACGGAGGGCACTTCCACCATCTGATGCCCGTGTACCAGTTCGGTGCGGGCGATGCCATGTTGCACTTTGATTTTTTCGGCGTCGGTTTGCGAGGTGAGCAATCCGATCGCCAGATCCTTCGTCAGGTTTTGTCCACCGATCGGAAGTACCGCCGTGTGCCGTATACTGCCGTCGAGGAAAATGGCGAGGTCGGTGGTGCCGCCGCCCAGGTCTACCATGGCGACACCCAGCTCGCGCTCCTCGGCGCTCAACACCGCTTCGCTTGAGGCCAGCGGCTGCAAGATGATATCGACCACGTCGAGTCCCGCCCGATTGACACTCTTGATGATATTCTGGGCCGAAGTCACCGCACCCGTGATGACGTGCACGTTGACCTCAAGCCGGTTGCCCGACATGCCCAGCGGCTCCCGAACGCCTTCTTGATCGTCGACCATGAACTCGCGCGGTAATACGTGCAGAATGCGGCGCTCATGGGGAATGACGGCAAGCGTCCTCGCGCTCTCCACGGCGCGGCTGATGTCGTCGCGCGTGACCTCCTGCTTCTTGAGGGCCACGACGCCTTTGAGGTTCTCCCCCGAGATGTGGCTGCCCGCGATACCCGTATACACCGAATTGATCTGCACGGCCGCCATGAGCTCCGCTTCCTCGACCGCTTTCTTGATCGATTCCACCGTACTCTCGATATTGACCACGACACCTTTGCGAAGCCCGCGCGAAGGACAGGAGCCGACGCCGATGATGTTCAGCGGGCCCTCCTCCGGCACTTCGGCGACAATGGCGCAAATCTTGGTCGTTCCGATGTCGAGGCCGACCAGGATATGATCCCGCTTAGACACTCGGCTCACCCCCTTCCCCGAACAATGACGCGGTCGGCAAAGCGAAGATCGATTTCATTCGCCCTGGCGCCCTCGCCGTCAAAGGCCACATCACGCAGTGCGGGCCGCATTTTGAGAAACCGATACCATTGCTGATTCATCGACGACTCACTGAACTGAAACGTCACGCCCTGTACCTCGACTACCAGGTTATTCAAATTTCCCACGTTGATGTCCGGCCGGCCACCGGTGGTCTGACTCACCATTCGCGCCAACGCCGCGCCAACCTGCACGGGACGACGATCCTCCGCCCGGCCCTGTGCCAGCCGCTTGCCATCGACACCCGACAAAATGGGAAGCGTCGGGTCATCGCTGGATCCAAGACGCGCCAGCAATACCCCCTCGGCATCAGTGAGGAGGTTCTCCGCCAGGGTGCGCACCACCACCGCCGGCTCCCGTTCGACGATGTCGATATGGATTTCATGCAATGGCTTCAATACCACGGTCGCATCCTTGATCCAGGGATGGGTCTTGATCCGTTCCGCCAGCCACGTCGGATTGATGGAATAGAGCGCGGTATCCGGTTTGAGCGCCAACCGACCGATCACTTCTTTTCTGGTCACGTGGTGCAGACCATTAACGGAGACGGAGCGCACCAGGAACCATTCGCGCGTGAGGGGTCCTATTTCACGCGCCAGAACAAAGAGCCCTGAGCAGCCTCCCACCAAGACCGTCACCGTCGCGATCACGCGCAAGGAAATCAGCAGGCCACGTCCCAACCGCGACCAATAGCCCCCTGTCGCCCCGGCTCGACGACGATCAAGACTCGATTCCGAACGGGCATTCGCCCGCGGATTCAGCTTAGCCGGTCGTGCTTTCCGCCACTTGAGCGGCATCGCTACCTCAGGGCTCGAAATGATCCCACTCCGGCACGCCGGAGGGCGGATTGGAGGATCCGTTCCGTCAACGCGTCGTAAGTCAGGCCCGCTTTGCCCGCCGCCATCGGCAACAGGCTCGTCTCCGTCATCCCCGGTACTGTGTTGATTTCCAACACGTAAGATTTGCCCTTGGGCGCAATTCGAAAATCCACCCGCGCCGCTCCGTTGCAGCCCAGGGCCTGATAGGTGCGGATGGCCAGCTGCTTGATCTCGCGACTCACCGCGGCGGACAGCGGCGCCGGGCAGAGGTACTGCGTCCGACCCTTCGTATATTTTGCCGAGAAGTCGTAAAATCCGTCCGGAGCCACAATCTCCACCGCGGGCAACCCGGTCACCGCCCCATCGGCATCATCCAGGAGCGACACCGTAACTTCGTGCCCTGGAATAAACGCCTCGATCATCGCTTCCTCATCGTACCGATGGGCAACCCGCAAGGCCTCTTTCCATTGCGAAGGTGTGCGGACGATGGTCACACCGATGGTGGATCCCTGGCTCGCCGGTTTCACAACAATCGGCAGCTTCAACTTGCAGCTCGTCAGAATACGGGTCAACGTGGGCGCCGTTCCTCGCCACACTACCGTGCCGCGCGGCACCGGAATGCCTTGGGCTTCGAGCTCCGTCTTGGTTACCACCTTGTGCATGCCGATGGCGCTGGCACGCACGCCGGATCCCGTATAGGGAATGCCGAGGGTCTCCAAAAATCCCTGGATGGCGCCGTCTTCCCCGCCCGGTCCATGCAATGCCAGGAAGGCCACTTCTATCGCTTGCTCATGCAACGTTTGGGATAACCCCGGCCCCACATCGATTGCTACCGCGTCGTAGCCGCTGCGGACAAGAGATCGGTACACGGCTTCGCCGGTCTTGAGGGACACCTCACGCTCCGAGGACTGGCCTCCCATCAACACTCCGATTTTCGAACGAGTCAGCGGCTTCCGTTCCGTCACGTCCACTCCCTTCATCGATCTGCGTCAGGCCTGACCGACCACCTTCAATTCCAATTCCAGGGTGACGCCCGAGGCCTTTTTGACTCCGGCGCGAACTTTCCTGATCAAGGCCAGCACATCAGCCGCGCGCGCATGACCGACATTCACCATAAAGTTGGCATGCTTCTCGGAGACCTGGGCATCGCCCACACGCGCGCCCTTGAGGCCTGCGACGTCTACCAGGCGGCCGGCGGAATCCTGCGGAGGATTTTTGAATACGCACCCGGCGCTCGGCAGCGTTAAGGGCTGCGTCTGTTTGCGATACTGCAAATAGTCCTTCACGGTCTTTTCAATCTGGTCGTGCGCCCCGGGCTTCAACTGCAGCCAGACTCCGGCCACGATGCCGCGCGGCAGATGCGCCCGCCGGTAACTGAACGGAATATCGGCCGCTGGAATGTCCAGCACCCGCCCGCGTGGACCCACCATGCGAACCGCTTTGACCGAATCCTTCATTTCGCCTAATCGCGTTCCCGCATTCATCACCACACAACCGGCGACCGTGCCGGGAATCCCGGCTCCCCATTCCAACCCCGCCAGCGAACGGCGGATGGCATACCCGATCAACGTCGGCATACCCACGCCCCCCTCCGCGTAGAGGACAGATCCCGGTTCATGGCGGATGGCCTTGAGTTGCCGGAGGCTGAGCACGAGACCGCGAATTCCCCCGTCACGAACGAGCAGATTCGTCCCACCCACCACGAAAATCGGGAGGCGTTCGGCGTGAGCCTGCGCCACCACCCGGCACAAATCGTCCACATCGGCCGGCTCCACCAGGACTTCGGCCGGTCCCCCGATGCGGAACGAGGTATAGGATTGCAGCGGCGCCTCGTACCTGATCGTTCCACGAATTCCCTCAAGGATGCGCGCCCAGTCGTTTTTCGTTCTCGCCGATTGCTCTTTCCGCGCCACACGTGACACCGTTCCCGCCTCTCATCCCCCTAGGCCGGCAATCGATCAAGGATCGCCAATCCCGCTTTCCAGATGTCTCCCGCGCCGAGGGTGATCACCAGATCGCCCGATTTCAGCGTCGGCAGCACCTGCTCTGCGAGGGTTTCCTTGCGCTCGACGAAGGTGGCTGAGGGATGCCCGGCTGTCCGCACAGCTTCAACCAACTTGGCGCCGGACACGCCGGGAATCGGCTGTTCGCCGGCAGCATAGATTTCCGTCATAAACAGCGCATCGGCCTGGTCGAACGCATGGGAAAACTCCTGCATCAAATCGCGCGAACGGCTGTAGCGATGGGGCTGAAAGAGCACGACCACTCGCCGGTCCCACCCCTGCTTCGCGGCCGCGATCGTCGCCCGCACTTCGGTTGGATGATGGCCGTAATCGTCCACCACCATGATGCCGGCCTTCTCTCCGCGCAGATGGAATCGACGTTCCACGCCGCTGAATGCCGCGAGGCCTTTCCGGATGAGATCGACCGGAATATCCAGCTCCATGCCGATGGCAATCGCGATCAGCGAATTCGAGACGTTGTGGATGCCGGGAATGGCCAAACGAAACGGCCCCAGGTTGCGTCCGCGGAAGAACACCCGAAACTCCGAACCCCATTGCCGCAAGCTGATGTCGGTTGCGCGAAAATCCGGCACATGGTCGGGATATTCGTTCAGTCCGTACGTCTGGAATCTTTTCACCACGCGCGGCAGGAGCGTGCGCAGCCGTTCATCGTCGGAACAGAGCACGGCCAGGCCGTAGAACGGGACCTTGTTCACAAATTCAAGAAAACTGTCGTTGAGCCGTTCCATGCTGCCGTAATGGTCCAGATGTTCACGGTCGATATTGGTGACCGCAGCGATCGTCGGCGCCAGACGCAGAAACGAGCCGTCGCTTTCGTCCGCTTCCGCGATGAGGAGATCGCCCCGCCCTAACCGGGCATGGCTCCCCAAGGCATTCACCTTGCCGCCGATGACCATGGTCGGGTCCAGGCCGCCTTGCGCGAGAACATTAGCCACCATCGACGTCGTGGTCGTCTTGCCATGAGCACCGGCGATGGCCACGCCGAACTTTAACCGCATGAGCTCGGCCAACATTTCGGCGCGGGGGATGACCGGAATCTGCCGCGCTTTCGCCGCCACGACTTCAGGATTGGTCGCCGCCACCGCGGAGGAAATCACCACCACCTGCGCCTCACCGATATTGGATTCATGGTGCCCGATGGCGATGCGCCCGCCCAGTTCTTCAAGCCGGCGCGTCGTTTCCGACTGACTGAGGTCCGAGCCGCTGACTTTGTACCCCAACGTCAACAACACCTCGGCGATGCCGCTCATCCCGGATCCGCCGATGCCCACTAAATGAATATGTTGTGTCTTTCTGAACATCGCCGTCCGCCTTAGCTCCTGTCCTCGAAATGATCGCTGCCCGTTGGTCCGATCCTGTTGCTGTCTCTCCCGCTCTCGTTGTTCATAGGGCGCGAGCGCTGTCGCTGGCCTCATGGCGCCTCCTTATGACGTCATAACATTCACGCACGATGGTTTCCGCCGCATCACTGCGCCGCATATTCCAACTGTGGCGACTCATGGTATCGAGTCGTTGGGGCTCCCCGAAAATTTCCATGATGGTCTGTGCCAACCCGGCGCCAGTCAACTGCGCTTGTGGCAGGAGCACCGCTCCACCGGCCTTCGCCATCACTTCTGCATTCCGTAACTGATGATTGTAGATGGCCGTGGGAAGCGGAATCAGAATGGCCGGCTTCCCGCAGACGGTCAATTCGGCAATCGTCATGGCGCCGGCTCGCGCCACCACCAGATCTGCAGCTCGGAGCACCGTGGGCATGTCGTAGAGAAACGGGACAACCTGCGCAGGGATTTCCGCCTGTGCATAGGCGGCCGCCACACGGGCATGATCCGCCTCGCCCGTTTGATGCGTAATGGTCAAACGGGATTTCATGGTCGCGAGCAGGGGCAACGCGTCGATCATCGCCGAGTTGATGGCCTTGGCGCCTTGGCTGCCGCCGAAAATCAACAGGTGCCGCTGCGATCCCGCCTCGGCCCGTCCCGCCTCAGGGGAGGTGGATTCCAAAAACGCCAGCCGTACCGGGGTCCCGACCACACTTGTCTTCCGTCGATCAAAAAATTGTCTTGTCGATTCGAATGCCAGAAATATGCGTCGCACGAGCGGCGCAACGGCTTTGTTTGCCATTCCCGGATAGGCATTCGGTTCAAGAATGACGCCGGGAACGCGCCGCAAAAACGCCGCCACCAGCATCGCCGGGCTGGTGTATCCTCCCACGCCGAACACCAGATCAGCGCCCTGCTGTTTCAGCACTCCAAGCGATTGCCATAGACTGACCGGAAGGGTGACGAGCGCCTTGACCATCTCGACCGAGCTCTTGCCCATGAACGGATGCGCCGTGATGCACCGCAAGGGAAGCCCTTCGTGAGCCAGAACCTTTTGTTCGATACCACGTGTCGTCCCGACGAACAGGATGCGCGTCGAAGGATCCTGCCGCAAAAATTCCCGCGCGACGGCAATGGCCGGATACAGGTGACCGCCTGTGCCTCCTGCTGCAATCACGATATTCATTCCGTGATCACCCCGCGCTTTCGCGCGCCCCGAGATCCGCCGCCCTCTTGACCGCCGTGCCCACCCTGCCGGTCGCGGGAGATATTCAAGAGAATCCCCACGCCGAACAGATTGGCCACCAGCGATGAGCCCCCATAACTCACGAACGGCAGCGTCAACCCCTTGGTGGGCAACAGCCCCGTGACGACCCCCGCATTCACCAACGCCTGCATGCCGATCAACATCGTGATGCCCATCGCCAGGTGCTTTCCAAAGGGATGCCGCGCCCGGCTCGCAATCTGAAATCCTTTGATCACGAAGAGACCGAACAGCAGCACGATCGTCACGGTACCCAACAACCCCAACTCTTCGCCGACCAGCGCGAGTACGAAATCGGTGTGCGCCTCCGGCAGGAAGAATAATTTCTGTTTGCCCTCTCCCAGTCCGACCCCGAACGGACCGCCGCTGCCGAAGGCCAAAAACGACTGCGTGATCTGAAAGCCCGCTCCGGAAGGGTCCTTCGTAGGATCCAAGAACATCAGAAACCGTTTCCACCGGTAGGGTGACGTCAGAATAAGCGCTGCCACCCCCGTCAACGCGCACAAGGACAGGATGGCAAGGTGCTTGATCCGCGCCCCTGCCAGAAACAGCAGCGTCACCACGACAAGCCCCATCACCACCACCGTGCCCAGATCCGGCTCCAGGAGCACCAACCCGCTCAGCAACCCAATGACGATCAGCGGCGGCAACAGGCCGCGCGCGAACTGCGTAATCTGATCCTGCTTTTTGGTCAGATACGCTGCCGCGTAGATGACGGCCACGAATTTCGCCACCTCGGCCGGCTGAATGTTGATCGGCCCCAGGTGCAGCCACCGCCGTGCCCCCTTGGCCACATTCCCGAGCGATGGAATGAGCACTAAGACCAATAACAGCGTGGCTCCACAGAGCAGTGGTATCGCCAGTTTCTTCCAGATCGTGTAATCGATCCGCGCGATGAGATGCATGACCAGCAGACCAACGACCAACCAGGCGACCTGCCGCTTGAGAAAAAACCAGGGATCGTGAAACCGGTTGCCCGCCACCACCGCGCTGGCGCTGAACACCATCACCACGCCTATCAACGCGAGGATAAGGGTGACTGCCAGAAGTGCCGGATCCACCGGCACGCGCTTGGACGCCCGCTGAGTCGAGGCCGACCAGGGCAACATCAGAGTTCCGAGCGCATGCTGTGCCATCGTTCAGCTGTCGTTCCTCCGTGCGACTCCCGGCGTCACGCCGGAAGCGCCTGGACCAAGGCCTTGAATTGCCGGCCTCGGTCTTGGTAATCCGCAAACATGTCAAAACTGGCGCAGGCCGGCGAGAGTAGAACCACCTCACCGGGCTGCGCCTCGCGAGCAGCAAGCTCCACGGCATCGCGGAGAGTCGCTGCAGGACGACATCGGTCAAAATCACCCATCGCCGCTTGAATGCGGCCCGCCGCTTCACCGATCAGAACAAGGCCTTTCACCCGCTCGCGGATCGCTCCTTCCAAACGGGAGAAATCGCCGCCCTTGTCGCGCCCGCCGGCGATCAGCCAGATCGGCTGTTCAATGCCTTCCAGCGCTTTCAATACGGCATCGACATTCGTGCCTTTCGAATCGTTCACAAAACGAACCCCACGGCGCTCGCGCACCACTTCCAGGGCATGCTCCAACCCGGGGAAGGACCGCAGTACGGTGCGGATCGCCTCAATCGAACAACCGCACAACAGACCATAGGTGACAGCCGCCATCACATTTTCCACATTGTGGAGCCCGATCAACCGCATGTCGCTCCTGCGGCAGATTTCTTCGCGCTGTCCTCGCACCGTCGTCACAATCAGATCGCCGTCCAGCACCGTGGCCCCCGCCACACCTGAGACCGTGGCTCCACTGCGGCTAAAGCCGAGTACGGCAGCTTTCGTATTCCCGCGCAGCGCCGAAACCCGCGAGTCATCCAGGTTGAAAAGCGAATAGTCACCGGCGGTTTGATTGGCGAAGATACGCGCCTTGGCCGCCACGTAATCCTCTACCGAGTGGTAGCGGTCCATATGGTCGAGCGTCACATTCAGAATCGACGCGATCCAAGGATGGAATTGTTCGATCGTTTCAAGCTGGAAGCTGGAGGTTTCCAGCACCACATACTCATACGGGGCAGGGCCTCCAGGCTTGGCCTGGACACAGGCCAGGGCCGCTTCACTGGCGGCGATGCCCAGATTGCCCCCGACGAAGGCCCGTTTCCCACTCTCCTGCAAGAATTTGCCGATCAGCGTCACTGTGGTGCTTTTCCCGTTGGTTCCGGTTACCGCTACGACCGGCGCCGTCAGATACCGTGCGGCCAACTCCAATTCCCCGATGACTCGAACGCCGCGAGCGCGTGCGCGATTGAGCGCATCCAGGTGGGTCGGCACGCCCGGACTGATCACGACCAGATCCGCGCCTTCAAGCGCCGATTCATACTGGCTCCCTACCTTGACGGCAATGTTCGACCGGTCTACCTGCGACAGGATAGCCGTGAGCTCCTGCGGCTCTTTCCGATCGGCCACGGTCACCCGCGCGCCAAGATGATTGAGCAGCCGCGCAGCCCCGACCCCGCTCCTGGCGAGACCGACGACCGTGACTTGAAGATCCTTGACGTTCATGAGTTCCGTCTACCGCAATTTGAGCGTGCTCAAGCTGAGCAAGGCCAACAAAATGGCAATGATCCACAAACGCACGACGACTTTCGGCTCATCCCATCCCTTCATCTCAAAATGATGATGGATAGGAGCCATATTGAAAATTCGCTTCCCCCGCAATTTGTAGGATCCAACCTGCAAGATCACCGACAACGCTTCGATGACGAACACACCACCGACCAGGAGCAACAGCAGCTCGTGTTTGCTGATGACCGCCACCGTTCCCAGAGCCGCGCCTAACGGAAGGGATCCGACGTCACCCATAAAGACCGAGGCCGGGTAGGTGTTGAACCAGAGAAAGCCCAGACTCGACCCTAAGATCGCTCCGGTAAAAATGGCGATTTCTCCCGCGCCTTCGATGTAGGGGATAAGCAAATATTCGGCCATCACGCGGTTCCCGGTCACATAGGCCACGATCGTATAGGCCAACGAGGCGATCATGACCGGACCGATGGCCAAACCATCGAGCCCGTCCGTCAAATTGACGGCATTGGAACTGCCGACGATGACAAGAATAACGAAGACGATATAGAACCAGCCCAAGTCGGGCGTGAAAAACTTGAAGAACGGCACGCTGAGTTTGGTCGTGTAACTGGGCAAGGTGTAGAGAAACACGCCGATCGCGAGCGCAACTAGAATCTGGCCGGAGAATTTTTGCGCCGCCGAAAGGCCCTTCGATTGGCGCTTGATGAATTTCAGATAGTCGTCGGCAAAACCCACGGCGCCGAAACCGACGGTCGCCACCACCACCAGCCAGACGTAGCGGTTGGTCATGTCCGCCCACAAGAGCGTGGACAGGACGACTGCAAAGATAATGAGAATGCCGCCCATCGTCGGCGTCCCGCTTTTGGCCAAATGCCGCTTCGGCCCATCGTCGCGAATCTGCTGCCCGAGTTTAATCTCCTGCAATTTCCGAATGACCCAGGGCGCCATCACAAAGGCGATGAGAAACGCGGTGACGGCAGCGTAGATGATCCGGAAACTCTGGTAGCGAAACACGTTCAGGAACGAAAACTGTGTATGGAGTGGGTAGAGCCAGTTGTATAACATCCTACGGCTTCTTTGCCCGCCATGGATCGGCGGATTCTAAAATTCCTTTGAGTATGGCTAACAAGCTTTTTTCGCCACTCGCCGCATGCCGGTCAGGGCGTCCACGACCTGTTCCATGCGCATCCCACGCGAGGCTTTCACCAGCACCACGTCGCCTTGCCGGATCATGCGGGCCAGGGCCGTAGCGGCCGCTTGCGCGTCGGGAAGTTCGGCAATCCTGTCGGATGCCATGCCGGCCTGACGAGCCCCTTCGGCCAACTCCCGCCCCAATACACCACAAGCCAACAGGTGCCCGATCCCCTGCGCAGCGAGAAACGCCCCGACGTCCCGGTGCATGCGTTTGGTATCTGCACCTAACTCCAGCATGTCGCCCAGAGCCGCGATCGATCGTTTCCCCCGCCCCAACTCCGCCAACAATTGAATGGCCGCCTTCATGGAGGCCGGGTTGGCATTGTAGCAATCGTTGATGACCTGCACCCCGTGCGAGTGGCTGATTTGTGATCGCATGGCTGCCGGGCGGAACTTCGACAATCCCTCGGCGATGGCCGCACCCGACAAACCCAGGACATGCCCCACGGCGGCCGCTGCCAGGGCGTTACTCACATTGTGTTGCCCCTGCGTCCGGATGCGCACCTCCGTCTGGCGGGTTTTTCCCGGCAGGATAAGGCCGAACAATGTGCCGCCCTTCTCATCGGGGCGAATATTCGCGGCCCGAACCACGGCCTTCGGCGACGCACCGAATGCCACGACCTGACACTGCGCCCGGGCTGCCAGATAGTCGAAATACTCATCGTCGGCATTCAACACCACGGCCCCGTCCTGCGGCAGATGGTCGAGCAACTCGGCCTTGGCTTGCGCAGACCCTTCCATGCTGCCGAAGAACTCCAAATGGTCCGGTCCGATATTGGTGATCACACCGATCGTCGGCCTCGCAATTTCGCACAGCCGGGTGGTTTGGCCCTGCTGATCCACGCCCATTTCGATCACCGCCGCCTGATGCCGGGGCGCCAATTGGAAGAGGGTCTGCGGCACGCCGATGCGATTATTGAGATTGCCCTCGGTCTTGAGCGTTTTCCAGCGTTGTGCGACCACATGGGCGACCATTTCCTTCGTCGTGGTCTTCCCGTTGCTCCCCGTGATGGCGATGACGGGAATAGGAAACCGGTTGCGATAGTGTGTGGCCAAGCGCTGAAAGGCCTCGAGCGTATCCCTCACCCCGAGCACGATGGGCGTGCCGGTGCGCTGCTTCATCGGAGGAAGCCGGTAATCTTCCTGCACGATGGCACAGACGGCGCCTTGCGCAAACACTTTCGGCACGAAGCTGTGCGCGTCGAATCGTTCGCCTTGAAAAGCGATGAACAGATCACCTTTTCGTACCAGACGAGAATCGGTCACCACACGGCGGATCCGCTGCTTCAAATCCTGCGGACTCAACCCTGTCGGCGACTTAGCGCTCAACACTTCGCAAATTTCTTCGACCGTAAACAACGCCATTACGCCACGATGCTCCCGCATGTGATGCCTCGCTGAGCGTCAGGATCTGCGCGCGCCGATCATCTCACGCGCAACTTCCCGATCGTCAAAGTGATGTTTCGTCGTTCCCACGATCTGATAATCTTCGTGCCCCTTCCCCGCAATCAGCACCATATCGCCGGCTTTCGCCTCTCCAATGGCGGCTTCGATCGCTGCGCGACGATCCGCAATCATCCGGTATCGAACATGGCCCCGAGTAGCCAGCGCGTCCTTTACCCCGACCTCCACTTCGCTCAGAATGAGAGCCGGGTCTTCCGTACGCGGATTGTCCGATGTCAGAATGACCACATCACTATATTGCACGGCTGCGCGGCCCATTTTCGGACGCTTCGTGCGATCCCGATCGCCACCGCATCCGAACAGGGTAATGATTCGTCCCGTACGTAGGGCCTGCGCGGCGGTCAGCAATCGAACCAATGCGTCCTCGGTATGCGCATAATCCACCACCACGGTAAAGTTCTGTCCTGCCTCAACCCGCTCAAATCGCCCCGGCACATTGGAGACGGCGCCAACCGCCGAGCGAACTTGATCCAGGGTCAGTCCTTCATGCAGCACGACGCCGATGGCGGCTAACAGGTTGGAGACGTTGTGCTCCCCCACCAGCCGACTCTGGATGGCGCAACTGCCGACCGGGGTGCGCAACGTAAAATTGGTGCCCGCGGGTGACAATGTCACCTCCGCCGCATGAATATCGGCCTGTGGATGCAGCCCATAGCTCCAAACCGGCACGGTGCAGGCCTCGCGAATCCGTGCGCCCCAGGGATCATCCGCATTGACGATCGCCCGTTTCTTGGACTTGCGCGCTCCCGACTGACCAAGCTCCACGAACAATTTCCGCTTCGCCTGGAAATACCGCTCCATATCAAGGTGAAAGTCGAGGTGGTCCTGTGTGAGGTTCGTAAATACCGCGACATCGAATTCCGAGCCGGTGGTTCGATCAAGGGCCAAGGCGTGAGACGACACTTCCATGACGACCGTATCCAACCTCTTCTCGACCATTCGTGCAAATAATTTCTGCAACTCCAACGCGCCGGGCGTGGTATGCGACGCCGGAATCGATTCTTTCCCGACCAGGTAGGCGACCGTGCCGATCAGACCGACCTGCCGATTCGCCGCCTCCAGCATGGTTTTTACGATATAGGTCGTCGTGGTTTTTCCATTCGTGCCCGTGACCCCGATCATACGGAGCGCGGCAGAGGGATCTCCATAAAACCGACTGCCAAGAATGCCCAAGGCGGACCGGGAATCCTGCACTCGAATGCACGGAGTCGATCCGACCTCAACATGGCGACCCACCACGACGGCCGCAGCTCCCTCGCTTACGACCCGATCTAAAAATTCGTGGCCGTCGACCCGCTCTCCCTGCACGGCGACAAAGAGGCACCCCGGCTCGACCTGGCGTGAATCATCGGTCAGCGTGTCAATCGTCACGCGCTGGTTTCCGCTTCGTTCCAGAACTCCAAGACGTCCCTGAATGGGACTGATCAATTCATCCAGCGTCATCTCAGGATTCCAGCCCCGCCATAGCCAACTTGACCGGTTCATCCACTGCGACACCCAGATAATTGAGAACCTGCTCTCCGACCCTCCGGAACACCGGAGCCGCGACGACGCCACCCCACCCTTCTCCGCGCGGTTCGTCGATCACCACAATCATGGCTAGCCGAGGATCTTCCGCGGGCACATATCCGAGGAACGATCCCACCAGGAGGGTGGAGGAATACTTGCCGGTGCGAGGGTCAACCTTTTGTGCGGTTCCGGTCTTGCCGGCCACGCGAAATCCCGGGATCGCCGCCTTTCCGCCAGTCCCGCTCGTGACCACACCCTCGAGAAGCGTCGTCAACGTCCTAGCCGTGTCGGAAGAGATGACGCGCCGCTTGGCTTGCGGCATATTCTGCGCCACCAATTGGCCCTTGCCGTTACGGATCTCGGAGACGACGTAGGGCTTCATGAGTACGCCGCCGTTGGCGATGGCCGACATCGCCGTCACCATCTGCAATGCTGTGACACCGATCTCCTGTCCCATGGAGATGGAAGCCAGGGAACGTTTCCCCCATTGCCGAGGTCCTCGCAGCAGCCCGGCCGTTTCACCTGGCAGATCAATGCCGCTTTTATCTCCGAAGCCGAACTCCTTCAGATAATCGAAGACCCGCCATTCTCCCAACGCCATACCGACTTTTGCGGCGCCGATATTGCTCGACTTTTGAATCATCTGCGCGAACGTCATCCAACCGGCTCTCTCATGGTCATGGATGATCGTATTCGCAATCGCGAATTGCCCATTCTCCCCATAAATCATGCTGCCGGGAGTCATGACCTTCTCTTCCAGCGCCGCTGCCGCAATGACGGCTTTCATGGTCGAGCCCGGTTCATAGGTGTCGGTCAAGGCGCGGTTCCGCCATCGATCGGGTGCCAAGGCGCCCACCGTATTGGGATCGAAACGGGGACTCACGGCCATGGCGAGCACGGCGCCGCTCCTGGGGTCCATCACAATGATCGTGCCGGATTTGGCATTGGATCGCGTCACTGCCTCATCCAGCTCTTTCTCGGCAATATATTGCGCCACTTCGTCGATCGTCAGGGTGAGGCTATGTCCCGCGGCGGCTCCCTCTTCATTGAGACCCTTGGGAAATACGGCGCGGCCCAATGCATCTCGCTGCAAGACGACCGCCCGCTTTTCGCCACGCAGATATTGCTCGTATCGCAGCTCCACCCCTTCGAGGCCGCGGTCATCCATCCCGGCAAATCCCAGCACGTGCGACAGCAACGGACCCTTCGGATAGAACCGGCGCCCCTCCATCACCACGCCAACTCCATCGAGACCAAGTCGCTCAAGCCGCCGTCCCTGCTCCGGCTCCAGCTTTCTCGCCAGCCAGACGAAATGCTTTTCCTGTTTCAACTTTTTTTCGAGTTCCGTCGCTTTCACATGCAAAATCGGCGAGAGATTGCGCGCTGCCACTCCCGGGTTGCCCAGCGAAGCCGGCACCCCGAACACGGACGGCACGTCCATGTTCATCGCCAGGACCTTGCTGTTGCGATCGTAAATGGTGCCGCGCGCTCCCTCCAGCGTCACATTCTTCTGATGTTGCCGGTCGGCCTTGACGGTCAACTCCGCCGATTGCATCACCTGGAGATTCACCAGGCGGACGATCACGAGAATAAACGCGACCACCAACCCACAGGCCACCACAATCCGGCGACCACGAAAGGAGGTCGAAGCCACTATCGCGCTCTCCGGGTGACAATGTTTTTCGCAATCCGAACCTCGCCCTCTGCAGCGACGGGATTCGCCGGCGCCTCGGGCTCGATGTTAATGACGACGACCTGCCCCTTCTCCGGTTGCATCATTCCCAATTTGTCGCTGGCCAGGCGCGCGATCCGCTCAGGCGCCGTGAGCCCTGAAAGCTTGACCTGCAGTTCGTCCCGCTCGCGCTCAAGGAGTACCTTTTGCGTCTTCAGCCGCTCGATGTGGTATCCGATGCGAACGATGTCTACCCGTTCCCACACAAAGAGCAACACCAACGACGTGACCGCGGCAAACGCGACGGCTTTCATTGCATAGACTCCTTGGAAATCCGCTCCACGACACGCAACTTTGCGCTGCGCGACCGTGGGTTATGGTCACGCTCGCTCTCCGAAGCGATGACCGGTTTTTTTGTCAACACCCTCACCGAAGCCTCGGGCTCATTTGCCAGCGCCCGAAACGTATGCTTCACAATTCTGTCTTCAAGAGAATGGAACGACACGGCGCAGACCCGCCCCCCGGGTGCCACAATATCGACGGCATCGCGAAGCGCCGGTTCGAGCACGTCCAACTCCCGGTTCACGGCAATCCGTAACGCCTGAAAGGTTCGCGTAGCGCAATGGATCCGCCCATGCCGGTACGAAGCCGGCACGGCCCGCTCCACCACCGCCGCCAGCTCCCGGGTCGTCCCGATTGCGCATTGCACTCTCGCCTGCACGATGGCGCGGGCGATTCTGCGCGAGTACCGCTCCTCACCGAACTGATAGATCAGATCGGCCAATTCAGTTTCCGGCACATCTCGAATGAGGTCGGCTGCCGTGTGCCCTTCGCGCTGATCCATGCGCATGTCCAATGGACCATCATCCCGGAAACTGAATCCGCGCTCCGGACGATCCAGTTGTGGCGAGGACACGCCCAGATCGAAAATCACACCATCCACTTGCTCGAGGCCGACCTGGGCCACGAGCGTCTTGAGTTCCGAAAAATTTCCATGCCTGAGATGCACCCGGGACATGACGCTGTGCAGACGCGTGCGAGATTCTTCGAGCGCGGCCGCATCGCGATCGATCCCGACGAGGATGCCATCTGGAGCAGTGTGATGGAGGATTCGGGTAGCGAGCCCTGCATATCCGAGAGTGCAGTCCACGTAAGCTCCACCTGGTTTGCACTGCAGCCAGAACAAGATCTCGTCGACTAAAACCGGTTCATGGGAACCGCGAGCAGAATCCATACACCCACTTCCACCCACTTCTAACCACACGTTGGCTGGAGTATACACCCAACCAAATAGCTGTCAACAGATTTTGCCTCAATTTATCAAGAATGTTGTTCGATTTTGCGGCATCAACGTGCGTGCCGAATTCGAAGGAAAAGTTATCCACATTTGTGGACAAACCTGTGGGAAACCATCCCACTTGGAGAACAAATCCGTCACAAAAAATCGGCAGGGAAGCGGGGTGCGTCCAAAAAATCAGACAGATGGAATACCTGCATTCGGGTGATCTGTGGACTCGTCAGCTGGGGAGAATGAAGGTGGAAAACCTATGGATAGAGCCGGTACAACATGCGTGGAAAAGGAATGGTTTCCCGCACGTGTTCCAACCCGCAGATCCAAGCAACGGCACGCTCAATACCCATTCCAAATCCGGCATGCGGAACAGACCCGTACCGGCGCAGGTCGAGATACCATTGAAACGCCTCGACCGGAAGATGATGCTCTTGTATGCGCGCCAACAGTTTCTCGTGCTGATGAATGCGTTGCCCGCCGCCAATGATTTCTCCATAGCCCTCGGGAGCCAACACATCCATGCACAGCGCGAGATCTGGACGAACCGGATCGGTCTCCATATAGAAGGCTTTCAGCGCAGCGGGATATCGGTGCACGATGACGGGGCGATCAAATTCATTCGAAAGAATCGTTTCATCCTCGGCGCCAAAATCATCTCCGGGCTTTCCTGAATGCCCTTTCCGCTGGAGAATATCCACGGCTTCCTCATACGTAATGCGCGGAAAGGGCGCCGTCACACGCTCCAGCTTGGCGACATCCCGTTCCAACAACTGCAATTCGGCACGCCGCGTCTTCAGCACAGCCGCCACAATATGAGAGAGAAACTGCTCGGCGAGATCCATCATGTCCGGCAGTTCGGCGAACGCCACTTCCGGCTCAACCATCCAAAACTCCATCAAATGCCGGCGTGTCTTGGACTTCTCCGCGCGAAATGTCGGACCGAAACAATAGACCTTTCCGAAGGCCGCAGCGGTGGCTTCGCTATACAGCTGGCCACTCTGCGTCAGATAGGCCGTCTCCTCAAAATATTGCGTCTGAAACAGCGTCGTTGTGCCTTCGCAGGCATTGGGCGTAAAAATTGGCGCATCGACCAGCGTGAAACCACGATCATCGAAAAAATTCCGGCAGGCGCGAACAATCTCATGGCGAATGCGAAGCACGGCATGCTGGCGGCTCGAGCGCAGCCAGAGATGTCGATGTTCCATCAAAAATCCTGTACCGTGCTCCTTGGGCTGAATGGGAAAGGGTTCCGCGACCTGCAAGACCGCAAGACGCAGCACGTCTAGCTCGTACCCGCCCGGCGCGCGCGCATCCTGCCGAAGCGTACCGGTCAGGACGAGGCTCGATTCCTGTGTGAGCTCGGCCGAATGAGCAAACTGTTCGTCACCGACCGCGCCCTTGCTGACTACGGCCTGAATATCGCCGGTCCCGTCCCGCACAATCAGAAAATGGAGCTTCCCCTTATCGCGCCGGCTGCGGAGCCATCCGCGAATCGTGACTTCCTGTCCGGCATGAGCAGCCGCTTCGTCGATGTAGATCACGGGCATGGGTATTCCTCTTCGCTACGAACGTGAGAACACTCTGTCATGGCGGGAGGGTAGCGAACAGCCTCGGGCTTTTCAAGCGCATCACAATTCCGCCCTTTGATTGACACAATACCCTTCGCGGGGCATCATCAAAATCACGATGCGTACGATTGCTCTGCACCTTCGTCATCCGCTCACGTCAGCACTCACGGGACTGCTCCTGCTCGGCCTTCTGCCTGCCGCACAGGCAGGAGAATTCCGGTCGGACAACCCGCTTAACCAGCCTGGTAAAATCTACTGGTGCCCTAATCGCACCGCCGACAATCGCATTACCGCCACGCCCGATGCCGGGTGCACACCTTTATACGACGCGGAACGGGATGAGAAGAAGCCAACCTCACCCAATCAAGACGAGCTTAAGGACTCCGCGGCGAAAGAACCGCTCAAGATCATCGACATTCAAAATGAGTCGTCGAAATTCAGTCGCGACTATCGGGAATTTCTGGAATGCTGCGCCAGTGAATGGGATTCCCTCGATCGCATCGACGAACTCCTGGAACAGTCCCATCACATTTTGATGTCGGTGCAACAAAAAGGCATTTACAACAGCGCAGGATTCGGCGTGGGAAGCGGGGCGGCCGGTTTGGGCGGCGGCCCCGGCCAGTCGCCCAAACTCGGCACCTTTGCGCGGCAATGGACCCTCAGCGAAATCGTCGGTACGGTCGCCATCGCGCGGGATGATCTCAAGAAAATCCGGACGCGGCTTAAAGGCCTTATCACGCGATACGAAAAACTCGACTCACTGGATTACGAACAGCGCGGGCGGGAAGAGCGACGCATCGAGGATGAGCGTGAGGCGATCGCGCATGATATCCGGGTCAAACGACCGGCAGCTTCCGCTCCGACCGGCATGGACATTCAGGACACCACTATCCCGACGAGGATCGGCGGCGACATCGAGAACACACACTTGAACCGCTCGCTCAACCCGAGCTTCGGGGCAGACATCGGCGCCACGGTCTCGCCCTACAGCAATGTCAACGAATCCCTGCGTCCCCGAAGAGGGGAGGATCTCAAGGACAGTGTCTTGACGGATCGTGTCGGTGCCCAGACGCAAGACACCACCCTGCCGAATGTGTCGGGGTTTGAAATCAACGCCGGCCAGAACGCAGAGAACTCTTCCTCCACGCACATTCGAGGAGTCGGTCCCTCCATCGGCGACTCCTCCCTGAATAGCCAACCCCGCCGATAGCCTCAGATTCCATCCACCGGCGGCCTCTTCGCACCGACCGCTAGTCCTTGGGAAACACCGAGGGCATCGCCTGCCAATGCGCACCGCCATCCACGCTTTTATAGAGCCCGCTGCCGTTCGTCCCTGCGAACAGCACCTGCGGATCCATGGCACTCTGCGCAAGTGAACGGATATTGGTGGTCGCCAATCCCTCATTGAACGCCGCCCAGGTTTTGCCGCCGTCTTCACTCCGGTGAATGCCGTTCCGTCCGGCGAGATACATCACCCCTGCCCGCGCGCGATCCAGCACCATTGCCACGATCATCTGATCCTGCAACGATTCACCGATACGCACCCAGGAGGTCGCGCCATCCGTAGTTTTATAGAGACCGGCCAGCGTCGCAGCGTAGACCGTGTCCGGCGCGAAGGGGTCCACTTGCACCGATGTCACGCCGAGCGCGCGCGACGTCTTCACCATACCCTCCGGAACCAGCCCCTTATTCACCTGTAGCCAATGCGCCCCTTGATCACTTGTTTTGTACACGCCTCCGCTGGTGCCGGCATATATCACCGACGGTCGCGTGGGGTCCATCCCCAGTGTCACGACCATCAACACTTCCTTCATCCCCTCCATCTTCTTCACCCACCGCTCCCCGGCATTCTTCGACTCGAATACGCCCATCGTAGTGGCCAGGAAAATATGGTTGTCGTCCGCCGGATCGAAGACAAACTGGTTGACGACGGATGAGATCGTCGCATCGTCCAAGCCGGTTCTGGCCGAGGTCCAACGCTGGCCGCCGTCATAACTTTTGTAGACCGCATCCCCCTTCGTGCCCGCATAGATGGTGGCGGGATACGCTGGATCAATCGCCATCGCAATGACACGTGAGTAGCTCATCCCCTTCGAGAGATTGCTCCACGTTTTCCCGCCGTCCCGGGATTTGTAAATATAGTCATTGGTCGCGATGTACAGAATGTCAGGATTGGTGGGATGGAGCTGAATGACGACGATCGGGTCGCTGCCGGTACAGCCACTGCTGAATAGTGCGAGTAAAAAAAGGAGAGTGCGGAAATGTTGCATGCAACGTGGGAGGGGAATGTGGTCCAGGATGCTCAATCGGGCCATCGAACAAGGCCGCAGGGATGACTGGCTGCCGAGGCCTGCTGTGGTGCACGTTGAGGCAACCAATCCACCGAGAACGCCGTTGGTGGCCCGTTTCAGCATCCGGGGCTAGCGGTAGTTGGTGAATTGAAGATCAATCCCAAAATCTTTCCCCTTGAGGAAGGCAATCGCCGCCTGCAGATCATCCTTGCTTTTGCTGATCACCCGCACTTGCTCACCCTGGATCTGCGCCTGCACCTTCAGCTTGGATTCTTTGACGGCCTTGGTAATCTCTTTCGCTTTTTCCGAGGAGATGCCGCTCTGAATTTTGATCACTTGACGAACCGTGGCCCCAAGCGCCTCCTCGATCTTGCCATAGTCGAATGCCTTCAAGGAGACTCCGCGCTTCACGCACTTGCTCTTGATGATTTCAAGCACCGCATTGAGCTTATACTCATCGTCGGAAAGTACGACGAGTTCTTTTTCCTTCTCCTTCAACGTCAGTTCGGTCTTCGAATCCTTGAAGTCGAACCGCTGCTTGATCTCCTTGGTCGCCTGATCGACGACGTTCTTCATTTCCTGCATATTCACTTCCGACACCACATCGAATGATGATTGGTCAGCCACGATTCCCTCCTTCTACGAGTGCCTCAATCGTCCCGAGTCTAACAGCAGCCGCCGCCATGCGGCAGCGTGAACTTGCGCTCATCATGCTGGTGAATCGCCGTCTGCGCGCGACCAGCCGATCCGCCGCCGGCCGTGGCGATCACCTCGCTGCTGCTGAACGGACGCTTCAGGATCACATACCCATACCACTGCTTCATGCTGTCGCTCAAGACGACGATCCCCAGGATCGCCACCACCGCGACGAGCACCGCATCGAGATAAAGCGCGAAGGCCTGTCCCGCCGCCAGCGTCGCCGCCTTTGCCAGAAACATCCAGAACATCTCATACGAGCCGGCCAGTGTAATGCCTCCTACGAACAACATGGGGATGGCCGTCACCCAGAGATAGGACGACTTCCACATCTTGATCAACACCGTCGTGCCAATACACAGGGCCAGCGTGCCAAGCAACTGATTGGCTGCGCCGAACATCGGCCAGATGGTTGAAATGCTGCCGGTCCCAATCAAGTAGGCCCAGGATCCGACCACAAAGGCGCTGCTCAGTAACACGCCGGGCCACCAATTCATCTGTCGGAACGGTGCATACACACGTCCGGCCATTTCCTGAATCAGATACCGTGCGACACGCGTCCCCGTATCGATCGTCGTCAGGATGAAGAGCGCTTCGAACACCAGCGCGAATTGATACCAATAGGCCATCAGCCCGGCCATGCCCGGCAGCGCGGAAAAGATGGAGGCCATGCCCACAGCCAGCGACACGGCCCCGCCGGGCCGCCCCGCCACATTCACCTCGACCATCTGCGACAATTCCGCAATGCGGGATGGGGCAAATCCCATGGCCGTCAGGGTCTCGGCCGAGAGCATCGTATTGATCGCCAGATAATCGCCGGGAATCAACACCGACGCCGCAATCAGGGCCATTACCCCGACAAAACTCTCCAACAACATCGCCGCATATCCCACCACGGCTTGCGACTCTTGCTCGATCATCTTGGGGGTCGTCCCGGAAGACACCAGCGAGTGAAAGCCCGATACCGCCCCGCAGGCGATCGTAATGAACAGGAACGGGAACAGCGTGCCGGGAATAATCGGTCCGCCGCCGTTGGCGAACGACGTCAGGCGCGGCATCTCGATCGTCGGTGCCATGAGAATCACGCCCAGCCCGAGCAGAAACACGACGCCGAGTTTCATGAAGGTGGAGAGATACCCTCGCGGGACCAGCAACATCCAGCCAGGCAAGACCGAAGCGATGAATCCATACCCGGCCAGCAACCAGACGAGCGCAGGCTTTTCAAATTCGAACCACCAAGCATAAGACGATTGTCCCACCACGCGCCCGAACAAAACCGCCGCCACCAGCAGCACCAGGCCGATCACGGAGACTTCGGCGACCGCGCCCGGGCGAAATTTCTGGAGATAAAACCCCATGATGAATCCGATGGGAATCGTCATGGCGATTGTAAAGGTGCCCCACGCGTTGTGGTACAGCGCATTCACCACCGCGAAACCGAGTCCAGCCAGCGCCACGACCACAATGAAGAGGACTGCCACCGCCGTCGCCGTGCCGGTGATGGCCCCCAGTTCATCATGCGCGATTTCGGGTAACGAGCGGCCGTTGCGCCGCATCGAGGCGACCAGGATAATGAAATCCTGTACCGCCCCGGCCAGAACCGCACCGATCACCAGCCAGAGAAAGCCGGGCAAAAAACCGAACTGCGCCGCCAGCACCGGTCCCAACAAAGGCCCGGCCCCCGCGATCGCCGCAAAGTGGTGGCCGAACAGCACAACCCTGTTAGTGGGGTGGAAGTTCACCCCGTCGTTCAACCGGACGGCCGGCGTCAGACGTTTGTTGTCCAACTGTACGACGCGACGCGCCAGCCAGCGGCCATAGAACCGATAGGCCAAGACATAGATGCAGGCGGCTGCGACGACCAGCCACAGGCCGTTCACTTTTTCATGAGGATTGATGACGCCGGTGACATGGGCAAGGGCCACAGCCGCGAGCATCGACAGGAGCATCCAGAGCACAATTAACGCTGTTTTCATGCGCGGGATACTAGCATAAACGCAAGCCGATGGGAGTAACGTGAGGCCGCACGTCCTAGGTCCGAAGCATGTAGGCAAAAGGGAAGCCTGCACGGTTCAGCCGGAACGTGGCCGCCGAGTTTGTTATACTTTCTGACGCATGTCGCCTAACACACCCTCAGAGCCATCGGGAAGAGAACGCCGCGAATTTTATCGCATCACCGTTCATCTGCCGATCTGCATTCAGGTCGCGGCGGACGACACGGAAGCCGAGTTGACTGAGCAATCTGTCAACCTCAGCGCCGGCGGCATCGGCGTGATGGTCACCGCATCCTACGAGCCCGGTGAAGTCCTGGCTCTCACCCTGCTCCTCCCCGACCAGGTTCGGTTTACATCCTCTATCGAAGTGTTGCGGCTCGATCCACTTCCACTCCTGATCGGTACGTATCGCCTCCACGCTCGCTTCGTCGGGATGACCACTCAAAACCGGGAGTTGCTCGTCAGATACATCCTTCGTTTTCAACGCGACCATCTGCAGGAACACTATTCCGCTTAAGGCGCGCGAGAGACGTTCTCCGCCGATCGGCGCACCCCCTTGTCCCGCGTTTGCTTCCCGCACCTGTTACGATGGATGATGACTGCCATGCGTGGACTCAAATGGCTCATCGCGACAGTCCTCTTTTTCGCCACCATCGGCGCGATCTACCAGATTGTCGGCATGGTGCTCGATCGGCAACAGTATCCGCCGCCCGGCCAGATGGTCGACATTGGAGGGCACCGGCTACATCTCTATTGCCTTGGGACAGGGAGTCCAACAGTGGTGTTGGAGGCAGCTGCACCGGGATGGTCGTTGTATTGGAGCACGGTACAACCGCACATCGCCCGGACGACTCGCGTCTGCGCGTATGATCGCGCCGGCCTCGGGTGGAGCGAGCGCGGTCCCCTGCCGCGTACGGGACAACGGATGGCGAAAGAACTCCATCGCCTGCTGGAACGCGCCGGCATCTCTGGGCCTTATGTACTGGTGGGACATTCTCTGGGCGGCCTTGTCGTCCGGCTCTACCAGCACGACTATCCCAAAGAGGTTGTCGGCCTGGTGCTGGTGGATGCGGGACATGAATTGGAAATGCGTCAGGCAGAATTTCGGTCTTTCGCCAACGCGGGAAAATCCCTACTGCCCGTCATTCGCGCCATGACCGTGCTGGGCATCTCGCGCCTGATGTCCTCCTATGACCAGCTGCCGCCGCTCTTGACCGCACAGGAGGAGAAGGTTTCTGCGGAGACTCGTCCGATGCTGCGCGCCGGCTGGCTGCGGACGGCCTATTCCTCCACGTTAAGCGATGAAAGCGACGGGCTGTTTGAAACGCTGGAGCAGGTGCGCCATAGCGGGTCGCTCGGGGATCTTCCATTGACCGTCATCACAGCCAATGGCCCGATCTGGTGGCCGGAGATGCCAGGTCAGGTGAACCCGGCCAAGTTCAGGAAAATGTGGTTGGATCTGCAGCAGGACCTGACCAAGCGCTCGACGAACAGCCGCCAGGTATTTGCCGCGCACAGCAGTCACTTCATTCAATTTGATGAGCCGACGCTCGTTGTCGAAACCATTCGTCAGATGGTCGACAGCACCCGACGGACAGTGCCTTCGAAGTAACCACACACGCTTCGCGCAAGTAGAAAACTCCGCCGCGCGACATCTACGAACGCAGAGGCTCGTAAATCTGATAGCGTCCGACCGTTTTCAGAAGCCGTATCCGACCCTCCTGAATCAACGGTGTGTAGAATCCTGCCCAGCGACCGTATTCTCCAATGACGAGATAATCAGGTGTGCCCTGCAATGGATCATAGGTCACCGTCTGCGCATGCCCCTGTTCACGCCTGATAATCTCAACCAGGATGCGGGGCAAGGCATAGGTATAGGGCCGCTGCAGAAAGAGAAACAACTCACTGTCATAGGTCTCGATCAACGCCGTCGGTGGGGTGGACGTATTCAGATACTGCGTCACCTCGAAAAGGTCACGGTCGTCCTCACGTGCTCGAAACGCATACCGTTCCTGCACGGCAACCCACCCCATCATCACCAACAGCACCACAACGACAACGGCCTTGAGTCCTTCACTCGTCACACGCCTGCGTTGCACGAGGCCCGCCAGGGTACTCGATACGAACGCCACATTGAATCCTCTGGTGGCCTCATGAAAGAGCGCAGCCGTGAACGGCGCCGCAAGAAATAATCCGGGCAAGGCATATCGCGGTTCACCGGCGCTGAGAAACGCAAACCAGGCCAACCAACTCCCTGCCAACAATATCAGCATAGTCTGCGTCGTTCCTTCGAGAGAAGCCCGGTCATGTGAACCAGACGTTCGATGAAGCCGCCAAGCTGCATAGGCAAGTCCGAGTGGATATTCAGCCCACGACACAAACAGGAGCTGCATCGTCTCAAGACGAATAGCCGGCACGAATACCAGCGCGATAGCTTCGGTCATTCCATCGATAGGCGGATGCGACATCGTGTGGCCGTTCAACAGCCAACCCTTCGCTTCGAGAAAGAATCGAAACCCGCCCCATGACCCGATCATGGCGACCCCCAGCTCCCACACAGCCGACCAGTTTCTCCGAAGACCCAGCAGCACCATGGTCCCGGCAAACGAGGCGATAAAGAATGGAGCGACTTGCGCCTTCGTCATCAAGGCCAGCGCCCAGCACACAATCGCGGCGGCCAGCCAGAGAGGCCGCTGCCTGCTGCGGAGAAAACAGACAAACCCGGCTAGGAGGAAACACAACAGCGGCATCTCACCCAGCACTTGGCGGCCGATATAGAGGGGATGAATCGACCATTTCAGCGGCACGAGCAGCAGCAGCGCAAGGGCGGCAATCGCGATAGACCGGGCATACAGGCGATGCGTCAACAGATACAACAGCAGGAACGCGCCGAAGGTGTACAGCAATCCCACCAGCCTTGTCTGCCAGACGCCGACACCGAACAGGGTGAAACTCGCCGCGACGGACGCCACCACGGGGAAATGTGCCGCCAGCGAGGGTGGGGCCGGTTCTCCTCTGAGCAGACAGCCGTAATGGCCGATCTCAACCCAAGTTCGGGCGACACAGACCGTCCAGCCTTCGTCAAAAAACAGCGGAGGGAAACTCTCAATATGGATCAGACCGCTGCCGAATACGATCAGGAATAGAAAGCCGACAACCACGACGTCCGGTATCCAGGAGGCCGAATCGAGCCGTTCGACCAGAGAACGATCGATAGGTCTCACCTCAGAAACCGCAGAGCCGACTTCTCGCGGAAGATCATGATCATCGTCATCAGGCGTCAATGGATGGTGGGTGGCGATAGGCATAACGAATGACGTTCGTGAAATGAACCGGTCGTTGGAGCATCGCGGAGGACGACATCCTCCGCTCCCTGCGTTTCAAGCCGACGTCAGCGGTTCCGTGAGACTAGCGTCCGGCACTCCCACCTCTTGCTTCAGATCGGCTGCAGCTGGAATGAGAAACGGCGCGCACCGGTAGACCGCCACGGTCAGAGGCCCCACGCCGTGGAGCGCCAACAAGGCAGCCCGCAGCGCCGGCCAATCTCCGAATCGCTGTGCCTGAGGGAACATGGTCTTTAGAGCCTGTTCGTCCAGGCCGGGCGACAACACCATCAGGCGATGCTGCTTCTGGCGAATGAGTTTCATGACCGTCCCCAGCTTTTCGAGCGGACGGTCCAAGTCGGCCAGGCGAAAATGCTTCAGACGTCTCGCCACGCGCGACCAGAGCGGACTGTCCACGGGAAACAATTCATGTGTCCCAAGCCCTAGCGGACAAGCCGCTATCACCACACGAGAGGCCGCCGGCCCGGCGCATTCGATCGGCCACATACCCCGATCCTGCGCGAACTGCCAACTGGTATCGAACGGATACATGTCCGCCACAACAATATCCGCCGCAGGCACCACCGGTACGGCATAGATACGTTGCGCCACCTTCACGCCTTCCTCATGTGCCTTGACCAGATCTCCCGCAAACAGACCGCTGATCTCACGACGGTGGTTGAGCGTGACATTGGCAATAAAGTCGAGGCCGACTTTCCTGGCGACCGCAATCATGTCCCGACGCAGCTCCGTATGGATGGAACCGCCCCGTTCACGCGAACCGCGCAGGTAGTCGTGCATCATCCTGGTCGTCTCCACGCCGCACAGGGCGGGGAGCACTATTTTAGCGCCGCCTGAGAACCCGGCTATCGGATGGGGATAAATGCACCCCACGCCGATCTTCAGATCACACTCCATCACCGTGCGATTGATGCGAATCGGCAAACCAGCGGGCGACGTACCCACATCCACGAGATCGCCCCGGCTGTCATGCGCCATCACTCGTATGGCAGGTGGAAGGTCGGCCCCCACCTTCTTCGCCATTTCTTCTGCTGAAGCAGGAGGATGCGTGCCACCCGCCAGCAGAATTGTGATCGTGCGTTCGTCCAGCCCGGCCTGCCTGATCTCTGCAATGATCAACGGGAGCAGGTCTGCCGCAGGAGTCGGCCGCGTGAGATCGTCGACGATGATGACGGCTTTTGTTTTTCCCTGGGCAATTTCGCGTAGTGGTCGCGAGCCGATGGGCCGATTCAACTTTTCACGCATCGCCGTGGTGTTTAATGCCGGGGAGTCCTGAGGACCGACCTCCACAATCTTCCACGCAGGCGGAAAATTGATCGACAACGGTTCATCGCCGAACCATGCTTTTGTGCGCAACTGCACGTCGCTCATGATTTACGTTCTACCTGGGAAGGAACGGCCGGGCCCCTGTCCGTCACACACGGTTCACCGGGAATCATCGGCATTCCTCGCCACATTTCCCAGAAAAATCCGGCGGCCTGACATTTTTCCCCGAGCCAGAAGAGCCAAAAATGACGTTTATGCTGAAACTTACTCCACTCAAACGGCCCCAGCATTTTCAACCAGATGGCCTTGAGCCAACGCGGCTTGGTTTTCGTTCCGCCCTCTCCCCACAGCAGGCTGTCCTGAGGCACTACTCCGCTGGAATCCCCTCGCATGACCCGAAACAGCGTCGCAATCGCCGCGCCTCGATGGAAGGAATGCCGCAAGTGTTGCAGCCCCGTCGCCCGACGCAGGTGGGTCACCGGATTGGGAACATACACCATCCTGGCGCCCCGCTTGCGCAACCGCCAGATCAATTCCCAATCCTCGCCGGCCCCCGTGAAGCGGGGATTGAAGACATATCCGTCCTCCCGCTGACATTGCATGAGGCAATCCCGCCGAAAGAGAATGTTTCCGGTATTCCCGACCAATCCGCCCGGATCAAGCTGTTCAACCTGCGGAAGCGCGTTGCGGCAACGAATGGCATCCAGGAGCGGATCGGTCTCTTGAAACGTGCCACCGGCGACGGCTGCGGAATGTCGTTCGAGCGCAGCCACCAATCGCTCTAACCAATCGGGAGGCGGAATCCCGTCATCGTCGGCCAGCGCGATAAGGTCTCCCGTCGCCTGGCCGATGCCTTCATTTCTAGCCCATGCGGCGCCGCGCCTGTCTCGATCAAGGATGACCAGGACTTCATCCGGCGGCCTGGTTTGTTTCGCCAGGGCCGCGCGGCATAGTGACAGAGTGTCCCGCCCCATCGTTGGAATTATGACTGATACCTTATGTTGATCGAGAGGCATTCTGCGAACGGCCACGTCAGTTCGGTGTCACGGCCTTGAGCCGCAACAACAGTGGAGTCACCAAATGAAGCGTCGTCTCTCCCGCTCGGCGAAAGGCCCCCGGTAGGCTCTGCACGAGCAATTCGAGTTCGTTCACCTGCACAATGCCGAGGCTGAACACACCAGCCCAATAGAGCAGCAGTCCAACGGCACCTCCAATCAACACAGAAAGCAGCGGCGTGGACACCAGTGCGGAGAGCCCGGCCACCGCGATACCCGTCACGGCCACCAGCGCCAAGAATCGCGGCAGAGCAAGACCTTCGAAGATGCGAACCTTCCGGCGCCGTAATATCCAGGCATAGCCGCCCGCCACCGATGCAAAAGAGAGTGATGTCGCACAAGCCGCACCGGCTGCGCCACCTCCAGGAATCAGGATCGCGCAGAGGCCGACATCCATCAGGACCGTCGCCAGCATGACTCGGATCAGGGACATGCCCTCGCCGCCCGCTTGAATCACCGGCCAAAGCACGCGGGCTAAGGCATAACAACAAGCGCCGGGAACCAACAAGCGCAGCACCACAACAGCCTCTGAAAATTGCGGCCCAAAGTACACCGTGATAATCCGATCGCCTAACACAAACACCAAGACAAGCAGAAAGATTGTACCCAGCATGACGTATCGCACGAGACGACTCACGAGGTTCGTGACGTCTGCTACCCTCGCCTCAGCCCACAGCCGAGCGGTTGCTTGCAGCATCACCCCTTCAACCGCAATAGGAATGAACCAAACGAATTGCGACCATTGCACGGCCGCAGCATACAACCCGGCCTGGGCTTCACCCGCCAGATGGCGAACCAGAATAATATCGAGCGAACAGAGAGTCATATTCAGAACGGAAAAGACCATGGCCGAGAAGCCGAATCGCAACATCGCTTCTGTCGACAAAGACCGGGGGCTCTCCGAGCCGGGGGGACCGATTTCTTTGAGCGCCGACATTACCGCTCGCAGACAGACGGCTGCGACACAGACATCCGCCACCAGAAGACCCGCAAAGACCCCGACCACGCCCATGCCCGTGACAGCCGCAACAATGCCGAAACTTCCCGCCATCAACACCCCGATGATGCCGGGCACCGCAGCACGTTCCTCATGCCGAAGGCCGTGTAACACCCCCCGCGCATAAAACCAGACCTGGTCAAAAGCCAATACGCCCACCACCGCCAAGGCAATCGGAACAGCCGACGTGCCTTGCGAAGCCGTGCGCCAGATCAGCACTCCCGCCGCGAGCCCCGCACACAACATTCCCACGCCATTGATGAGGGCGCCGGACCGCGCCACCGACCGACACCATGCCGCGTCGTCCGGCCGCTCCGCGATGCGCTTGGTCATGGTTTGCATCATGCCGACGTTGGCGAATTGCGAGGCGAGCAGAAGCACCGCCAGGTAATAGGCGTACTGACCGTATCCTTCTATGCCAAGGAACCGCGCAAGAATGGGCAGGACGACGGCCGACGTGGCCAATTTAGCCATCGACCAACCGCCGACGGAGACAATTCCTTTAGAAACCGCTGATGCCGACATGACTCTTTAGAAGCGCGCGCCCCCTGCTTCGAAGTCGCTGTGTACTGCCCGACAGGTTAGGCGGCAAAGCGCGCGTATTGTTCTTGGTGAGCCGCCAGGGCTTTGGACGTTTCGTAGGTCTCACGCACATAGTCGTACGCTGCCCTGCCTCTTTCCAGCGGCGCCTCGGCAAGCAGGCCGCGAATGGCAGACGCATAATCATCATCCTGCACCTGCCTCCCGAAGCGACTGGCGAATTGGTCCGGATCGACCCGGCTGATGATGGGGCATCCATACGCGGCCGCTTCAAGAAACGTCAACGGAAGCCCTTCGCGCACCGCTGTGCTGACAAAAACCCAGGTATCTGACAGAATTTGATGCATACGTTCCGGTTCACGAAAGCGATTGATGAGGCCCGGCATCTCGAGGTTAGGTACGCCACGAAACTTCCGTCGCAACTGGGCGTCAAAGCCGGATTCCGCGGATGCACTTCCCTGCCCCACGGCCACAAACCGGTAGTCGGGAAACTCTGCAGCCAGCTCCAGGAACAACCAGGGTCGCTTCCGTTTGTCCCAGCGTGCCACAAATGTGATCGTCGGACGCTCGCTCTTCTGCGGCAGGTGTGCCGGCACGTCGATGAGATTGGGGAGCATCGTCGGCAGGACAGACAACCCATACAGCCGTTTGACCTTGTCCTTGAGAAAATGGGCGGGACAATAGACCGCATCCGCCCGCCGCACGGCTTGCCTGACCAGAAACCCGGATTCGGTCAGGTAGTTGAGCGGCGTCAACAGGCGGCGCATCGGAGTGGCATACAGGAACTCGAGCCACCAGTCGCTCAACTCCCGCGGATCGCGGCTGGTCACCAGATGCGCCCGGCGCGGATGGATGCGTTGCGCCAGATAGGTCAGGACCGTCGGGTCCTGGGAATGAAAAATATCTGCGCTCGATGACCGAATGAGGCGGCAGGCATCCACGACGTTCCGGGGCGAGAAACTCTTGATTTCCACTCCACCGATGGTTTCGGTCGGCTGCTGGCCTTGGCGCCCGGGGACGATCACGCTGACCGGATGACCGGCGCGAACCAGACTTTCTGCCAACTTGCGCGACATGCTGCCGAAGCCGCCATAAATCCCCCAGTCGAAATACTGGCTGGTCAGAATACACACATGCGGCAGCTTCCTCATACCCGAGGCTCCCTGGTCAAGTCGCGGCGTATAGTTCCCGAACCGCGGGCGCCGATGGGCCGGCTTTCAACCGACGGGACCGCCACCCTCGCGCACAATTCAAGATATCGGGCCGCCAACGCCGGCCACCCGAATTCGAGCGCGCGACAACGACTTTCTTCCCCCATCCGCCTGCGTTGCTCGGCGGCCGTCAACATACGGCGTAACGCGTCAGTGAGAGCCGGCACATCTCCCCAAGGGACGATTTCACCGTTTTCTCCCTGGCTCACCAATTCAGCGGTTCCTCCCGTCTCCGTCACGATCACCGGCAACCCGGACGCCATCGCTTCCAGAAGGGCGATGGACATACCTTCATGTTGAGAGGGCAACGCGAATAAATCGGCCTCGTGGTAGACCTGCGGCATATGTTCACGAGGCACAAATCCCTGGAACCTCACCGCCTCCGTCACCTTCAAATGCGCCGCCAGCTCCCGCAGCTGAGGCTCGGCATCTCCGGTGCCGACGAAGATCAGCATTACCGGTTCAGCGCAGACTGCGCGTAGTTGAGCGAAGGCCCGTAAGAGATGATGCTGCCCTTTGCGTTCGATGAGACGGGCGACGCAGATAATAGTAAAGGGCCGTGCCGGAGCGCTTCCGGCTGGAGCAAAGGAGATCGTATCGACTCCATTCGGAATCGTGACCAGTTCCAGATCCGGCATGGTTCGGTGCGCCAACGCCACCTGTTCCGCGCTGATCGCGGTGACCACTCCCGCTCCCCGCCAGATCCGTGTAATCAGCGGCGTCAACAGCGGGTAGAGGTAGTTGTATCGTGCCTCGAATCCAGGCACATCCGGCCCCTGCAACGACAGGACATAGGGTATACCGTGAGTGAGGCGCAGCAGATAACTGATTGCGCCGGCCGGCACCCCTGCGAAGGCGAAACTCACATCGTAGCGATGTTCCGACGCCAACTGCCGGGCGAGACGCAGCCCGCGCCAACTGTATCGCAACAACTCACGATTGGTGGCATGGTGGATGTTGCGATTATCGACCGGCACTTTGTAGATCGTAATCCGATCGGCAAACGGTTCGGTTTCGTAACGCGTTCTGGTGCGCGATGACGTCACGAGATCAACCGTCACATCAGGCCGCAAGGCCATCTCTTCCAGCAGATGGAGATTAACGACGCCGGTGCCGCCACCGAGGGGCGGGAACTCGTTATCGAACATGAGAATGCGAATGGCGGTTATCTCCTGGTCACGCGGCGGGCGACGTAGAGCGGCCGGTGTTTGACTTCATCGGAAATACGTCCGATGTATTCTCCAATGACGCCGATCGTCATCAATTGAATCCCCGCCAGGAAGAAAATCGATACGACCAGGGTCGTGAACCCGGCCACCCCGACCCCGATGGTGATTTTTTTGATGACATAGAATAGCGCCACGAGGAAGGAGAGCAGCGAGACGGTAAAGCCCAGCAGCGTGATGATGCGCAACGGCATGTGGCTGAATGAGACCAATCCGTCGAGCGCAAGATAGATCAGTTTGCGAAGCGTGTACTTGGGAGTCCCGGCATGGCGAGCCTGGCGCTCATAGGTCACGCCGACCTGCTTGAAGCCCACCCAACTGCGGATTCCTCTGACAAATCGATTTCGTTCTGGCATGCGGACCAGGAGATCCACCACTTTCCGGTCCATAACGCAAAAATCTCCGGCATCCAATGGAATCTCGATATTGGCGACCCGTTGAAGCAAGCGGTAGAACCCCGCGTAGGCCAACCGCTTTCCCCACCATTCCTTCCGCTCGGTTCGCACGGCGTAGACCACTTCCCACCCCTCCTGCCACTTGGCCAAAAAGGTGTGGAGAACTTCGGGAGGATCCTGCAGATCGGCATCCATAATACTGACGACACGCCCGCGACTATGCTCCAGTCCGGCGCTGATCGCGATTTGGTGCCCGAAATTTCTAGCAAACTCCACGACCACGACCCGATG
Source organism: Nitrospira sp. (assembly GCA_024998595.1). Lineage (GTDB taxonomy): Bacteria > Nitrospirota > Nitrospiria > Nitrospirales > Nitrospiraceae > Nitrospira_A. The sequence goes on along the minus strand of JACOEK010000001.1, from coordinate 524,371 downwards.
ATCCTCTGTCTCCAAACGCCGCAATATTTCCGGGCTGTGGTCGTGACTGCCGTCGTCGACGAAGACGATCTCGTAATCCAACCCCTGTTCGGTGAGCGTCTTGGTGAGGCGGGTATGGAGAGTCTGTAAATTCTCTTCTTCGTTGAAGACAGGAATGACGATCGACAACATCGGCGGAGGCAGGGAGGAGACACGTCGCCCGAGAATGGCTGCAACTAATGCCGGTGGGTAGCGATGGTCATTGGCTGTTGCGGTCAGTTCCATGGCCGACGCCAGGGCCCTGCAAAACTCCAGCGCTTCCTGCGGATCCTGTATGGGCGGCAACTGACGCGCATCGGTCGGCCTTCGCCCTGTGGCGGAGGACGCCTCTTGCCGGCCTGGCCAATCTCCATGGCCGGACTGTGGTGATGGCTGTACAGGGACACTCATATATGAGTAACAGCGGTTATCGCCGGTTCGATGGTTTATTCTGCAATGAAGATCATAGTGTTGTCCCTTAGTGTAGCGGAGGATGTGCAATTGGGCCACATCTTGTCGTGAATTCGCACTGTAGGACTTTCTGAAGCGCGCCCACTGTCGCAACTTGATACACAGTGGCGTATCGGGGGGAGACGATCACTTGCGGGAAAGAGAATGATCGGCTCCTTTGGTCATGAGTGCCAAGCAACCTAGCCCCAGCGCGATCCAGACAAACTCCCGGAAGCGCCGCAGGAGGGCGAAGGTAATGCCGGTGACCTCGCCGTATCCGAACGCGGAAAGCAGGAACAGATTCCCGGCATCTTGCGCACCCAAGCTGCCTGGAATAAAAAACGTCCCCCCTTTAATAAAGACGGATAACGCCCCAATTGCGACAGCCGGCAAGACCGCGATGGACTGCCCCATGCACAGCACCATCACATAGACTTCCAATGCCTCCGCCAGCCAGCCGAGCAGAAACAGTCCCGTCGAAAGAAGGAAGGCCTGTCGCTGGTGGGAATAGAAGCCCGCGATGGTGCGATCCAGTTCGATGAGCTGTTGTTCGCGCACTTCCAGAAACTGGATGCGCAGACCGATGCGCCGCAGCATGTTGAGAATCCACGAAAACATCCCGTGCCGTTGGACGATCACAAAGGCGCCGACCCCGAACAGCAGGAGGCCCACGCTGACCAACCCTGCCGTAATCGTCTGTCCGGCCGAACCGCCGGAACCCAATAACCAGAATCCCAGGCCAATGCCCGCAAGAATGAACAGGATTTGAGCGACGGTCATGGTCGTTTTGGCCGTTACGACCGAAGCGAGTCCCTCTACGAGCGGTACACCCTGTCGATTGAGGAGGTAGGCCTTCAGCGGTTCGCCCCCCACGTAGGCCGTGGGAGTGGTCATGTTCACGACTTCTCCGGCGGTGCGAATGGCCAAGATGCGCCAAAAGGGCACGCCGTTCGCCCAGGTGCCGAGCGTTACGCGCCAGCCATAGGCTTCGAGCACATACATAAGGAGAGACGGAAGAAGGATCAGCACCATGGCCGCGGGACCCAATTGCGTCACCGCATCGTAAATACGCCCGATGCCGATATGCCAGACCAGTGCGGAGAGTGTCAGCGCCCCGAGGATAAGGAGGGCCGCTTTAAGCACGGGCCCGTGCCGAAGGTCGGATGACCCATACCATCATCAGCCAGAAGACGGTTGAGCCGAGTGCGGCCATCCACAGAAACCAGTCCAATTTATCTAGCAGAGCAAACAGGAAGACCACCACGGAGAAATCACGACTCGCCACATTTTTCAAAATGAAGTCGGACCAGGCCGCCTGCTTCGGCGTGTTCCAGCCTCGAGTGGCGCCGATTTTTTGTGCCTTCGTGACCAACCAGAACGCCATGGCATTGCCGAACACGGCCGCGCCTCCCAGTGCCAATGGAACCCAGGCTTCGGCCGTTCCGGCTTGCCGAACATAAGCACCGCAGGCAATGCCGGCGAAGATGGCCATATGCACCACATTGTCCATGGCGATATCCAGCCAGGCGCCGAACGGAGACTCCGTAAAGGTGAGCCGCGCCACCTCTCCATCGCAACAATCGATAATGGCGGCCAATTGAAATAAGAGCGCGGCGATGATTCCGGCCGTGTACGTGCCCAGACCAAACCCGACGGCAGATACGAGCCCGACAGCGGTCGCAACCATCGTGATGGTGTTCGGGGAACATTTCAATCGTAGAAAAAGTCGCGTCAGCAGCCGCGAAAAGGTGCGGTTGAAATACCGATCGACGAAGCCCTCAGCCTCGCCTTTCAGCGAACGGAATAACGTCCGTTCTGCTTGGCCGACACTCCCCTGATCCCACACTTCGCGATACCAGAGCCCTGCATGAGACGCGGCAGCCACCACCCGCACGCGGCCTTCGATAGCGGCATGTTCAAGCCAGCGGCGCATGGGGGTCATTCCGGTGCCTTCCGCGACCTCGCTCGTCATAGCTGCAGCCGTCGCGTGAGGCTGGTTCAAAATACTGGCCGGCAACACCACTAAGTCGGCTGCGACCTGGCGCCCCTCCTGGCCGAGGTGATTATGAAATGCAATCAGCCGCCCTTCCTGAAATGCGACCACCGGATTCCGGCGACCGGCTGCAGGTTCAACGGGGCCCGCTTCACGCGTCACCACCAGTGCCTCGCCGTCGCGCACGGTTTGCCGCAAGTGTTCGATCAATCCCTTGGAGAACACCGCCTGCACTCCGGCCACGAGACAGAAGCCCCGGACTTCAGCTGCCAGAGATTCCCACGTGCGCGGATCATCGAGCGGGAATTCCCGCACCGGCATCCACCGCACCGGAATCGTCACCCGCGCGCCCCGTGCCAACGCTTGCTTGAGTAACTCTTCATCCGGACCGGCCAGGACGATCAATTGGCGAATGCCGCCTCGTTGCAAGGTGAGAACCGTACGCTGAAAGAGGCTCAAGCCTCCGATGTGGGTCAATGGGCTGACATCGGCGAGCCCGCGACCCGAGCGATCACCAAAGAGGCCGGCGCCCGGCAATAGGATCGCCGTGCTCAACCCCTGCAATTCCGCGCCTCGTTGGATGGTACTTTCACTCATGATTGCGAACGCAATTCCCGTTCGTGAATCGCCGCTACCGGGTATTCAAGCGCTAGAGTCTCGGGAGGACTTCCCGTTCCGCCTTCGTCACATCTTCAGGAAAATCGATCTCGGTCCAGGGGAGGCCCCCGATTTTCTCATGCCCGACTTTGACGTCACGGAAATACTGCAATAGTCCGTCTTCGTATTCCATGTCCCAGCGGTCCTGGTCGATGTATCCCTTGAGGGAGGCGACCACCTGCGCCGTATCCGCCCGCCGCACCCTGAGGAACCCGACGCCTTCGCCGGCGAGATCGTACCGATCAGGCACCTTCTTGGTCAGGGCGATGACGCGGTCGCCCTGGACAACGACCATACATTCCTCGCCTGTCTGTTTCACCGTGTCGTCCATCAGCAGGCAGTTTTCATGGGGGGAGGCCACCAGACGACGAAGGATTTCCCGGTGAAAAAGCACATCCGCATCCATAATGATCACATCGTCGGTCAGCACCTGCCTAGCGATCCATAGCGACGAAATGCTGCCGCGATAAAACTCTTCGTTCACCAGATAGGAGATGTCCACCCCATGGCTCTGCGAGCCGGCGGCAGCCCTGATCATCTCCTGTTTGTATCCGACCACAATGGTCGCGTGTTTGATCCTGACCGAGGCCAGGGATTCCAGATAGCGAGACAGCAATGTCTGACCGCCGATCTCGATCAGGCATTTCGGCTTATGCTGAGTGACGGGCCAGAGGCGTTTGCCCACGCCTGCCGCAAGGATAATCGCCTTCATGCGCGCGCCACCGCCCCGGCCAAGACTTCCTCGAAGGCACCCAGAAATCCGTCGATCTGGGCGTCGGTGAGCGCTCCCATATTGGCGACACGGAAGATCTTCGATTCCAACTGCCCTTGACCGGCGTAGATCACATAACCGCGCGCCTTGAGCTCATCATGCAGGGTGGTGTAGCTGAGTCCGGCGGGCAGATGGAAGGCCGTAATCGTATTCGACTGCACGTCCGCGGGCAGGAACGGCTGCACTCCCATGCCCGCCATCCGCTCGCGAATTCTCGATGCCATGCGCCGGTACCGTTGAAAACGATTGGTCAGGCCTTCTTCGAGTAACTCGTCCAGAGCCTCCTCAAACGCGTAATACACCTGCACCGCTGGCGTAAAGGGCACGATTCCTCGCCCCTGATCATCGACATAATGGGTCAAGGCCAGATACCAGGACCGCTTCGGATATTTGCGCATCTGGTCCAGAAACCCCTTACGCAGCAGGACAAACGAGACGCCCGGAAATCCCTGGATACATTTCCCCGCCGTTCCCGCCGCCATATAGATGTGCGACCCGGCGATATCGATCGGTTCCCCACCCAGGCCACTGACCGAATCGAGAACGAACACCCGGTTGAGACTGTCGACTACTTCCGCAATTTCTTTGACCGGGTTGATCAAGCCGGTCGTCGTCTCATGGTGCACCATGGACACCGCATGCACTTCAGGATGCTGACGCAGGGCCAATCGGAGCCGTTCCAGATCGGGCCTGATGTGCCAGTCCGACTTGAGTTCGGACACACCGAGCCGCTGCAAGCCGATCATATTGGACAGACGTTCGCCGTAGACTCCGTTATTGAGCACCAACATGCGCTTGCCCAGCGGCAGGCAGGACATGACGGCGGATTCCACCGCCGCCGTGCCGGACCCCGTCAAGATGACGGCTACATACTCCGACTCCGCACCGGGCACGAAGGCGGTGAGCAGCTTCTGCTGAATGCGCAGCAGCATGTCGGAAAACTCGGATTCCCGATGGCAGATGTCCGGACGCAACAAGGCCTGCCGCACCCGCTCGCTCACATTTACCGGTCCTGGATTCAAAAGTATCATGGTTATGCCTCTGGCTGTTGATTGGGACGGAACAGGACGGGCTCACCCAGCACGTTCAGTGCGCCGACACTACTCGATGGATTTCATGAAGCGCGCGGTGATCGCCGGCGGCTCAAGGGCAATCCGTCCGGCATCCTCGACAAACTCGTTCACCTTGACGAGCAACATGCTGGGCCCGTCATTCTTCAACATATCTTTGAATTCGTAGACGAGATCTTCACGGTCCAACACACGTTCGACCGCCACGTACCCGGCCGCCTTCGCCACCTTTTCTAACTGGACGACGTTCGAGATGGTCGGCTGATTTCCCGTCGAGCCATACACCTCATTGTCGAACACAACGTGGACGAAGTTCTTCGGCCGCAATGCGCCCACTGTAGCCAGGGTCCCCATCCCCATTAACACATTGCCGTCTCCATCGAAGACGATCACTTTCTTGGACGGTTTTGAGAGCGCTACGCCCAAGCCGATGGCTGCAGCATTGCCCATCGATCCGATCATGTAAAAGTGTGTCGGCCGATCAGCGAGCTTCTGGGCTTCCCGTGAAGGAAATCCGTTACAGATAATGACGGGCTGATCCGTCAGCACTTCGAGCAGCGCCGCCATTGCCTGCGCCCGGCTCTGCATCGTTCCCTGTTCCGGCCTCATGGGTGCAACCCCTTGATGATGCCCTTCTTGATCAGAAGGGCTACAGGAATCCGCTGTTTCATAAAGGTCTGGCCCACCCACCGGAGGTCGTCCGCCATCGTCTGTTCCGACAACGTCCGGTGAGGAATTTTCATGGTGTCGAGCAACTGCGGCATCGTCTCTCCCATCACCAGATGTTCGGGAGCGTCCTTGCCTTCAAAACCGCGCCAGGACACCAGCAAGAGACAAGGTAGCCGATAGATCATATTGAGCGAGAGCAGGGTATTGAGCGACGTGCCGAGCCCGGAGTTCTGCATGAGTACGGCAGGAATCTTTCCGGCCATGAAGGCGCCGGCAGCCATGGCGACCGCTTCATCCTCGCGCACGGCCGAGGTGTAGAGCTTACGCGTGAGCAACTCTTCGATGATGCCGCCCAGTAAAGAATCAGGCACACCGGTGAAGAAGTTGACGCCCAGACTTTCGAGCGCCTGCACGAACACATCACTGTCGACCATGGACCTCGCTCCTATCGCCCGACGGGCTCTGGCACAAGAGGCGCATTATAGCCAAGGGGTCCTCCATTCACAAGAACGCCGCGCCGAGAGTTGCCGCCGCGTGAACGGCCATGGTAGCGTGCCGATCGGGACCCGCTGAAAGCCATGCTCAACGCGTTTTCAATATGGTCGCCTCTCCGCATCCTGCGGCGCATCCTGTGCGTCAGCACGCTGCTGATCCTCACGGCCAGGCCGGTTTCCGCCATCACCATGGCGAACGATCCGCACGGCTACCACGATCTTTCCTGGGGCGTTCCCCTCACCGGCATCCCGGACCTCACGGTCACCCGTGAGAACACGCATACCACCGACTATGAATTTCGCGACCGCCCGCCGGTCTATGCCGACATCCCGGTCGAAAGCCTGCACCTCTCGACGGTGGATGCGCAATTTGCGCGTGTCACCATCCGGTACCGCGGCGCACAGGTTCATAAGCAGGTGCTGCACTATCTCGAGCAGACCTATGGGACGATTGAGCGGCTTCCCGGGCAAATGATGCGAGGGTTGAACCAGCAATACACCTGGCGTGGAACGGACACAGAAATTACCCTGACCTATGAGGCGAACCGGGACCGGGGCTTTGTGTTTATCGAAAGCCGCAACCTCTCGCCACGCTTTCAAGATCGCATGTCGGATACGGCGGAATAACCTATGCTGCGTGGTCTGACTTTCCTCCATCATCGATGCTGGCTGATCGGTCTCGCCATTGGCGTTGTGCTGCTGTCGCCGATCGCTCCGGCGCTGGCCGTCCCCATGCAGAACGACCCGAATGGTTTCGAAGGCATTCCTTGGGGCGCGGCCTTTACCGAATCGGACCAATTCGTGAAAGTGGAAGATGCGGGTCGAATCCAGACGTATGAACTGACATCTACGCCTCGGAAACTAGGACCGGCAACAGTGGAGTCGATGAAGTTCAGCACGATCGAAGGCAAATTCGCCCGCGTCATGGTCCGGTATACCGGTAAGGAGACCCACGACCGCCTGCTGACGTTCCTGCAACAACAATTCGGCCCGATCGACCAGACCCCCGGCCAAATGGCCGGCGGCGCGGTCAAGTTTTTCAACTGGCAGGGGACCGACAGCGCCATCATCCTTCGTTATGATCTCCGGACCAGCCAGGGCGTGATTTTTTTCGAGAGCGAAGCGTTCCGCGTGAAGTTGAACGAAGGGAATTTACCTCCCGCCCCTTAACCGATCTCGTACCGTTCCGATGTCCTTTCGGGCGTGCCGCCGGTGCGGAGGGAATGTTCGCGATCCTTGTCACGCTTCGTTCTTGCGTGATACCTTGAGCGGTGAGTAACCACTCACTCACCGGACGATCGATGACGTGAAACCAACGAACGCCAGTTCCCGCAATGCCAGCCAAGATCGCCAGGCCAGCCTAATTTCTTCTGCCGCGAACCTGTTTGCCGCCAAGGGCTTCAAAGGCACCACCACCAAGGAAATCGCCAAAGCCGCCGGCGTGAGCGAAGCGCTGGTGTTCAAGTACTTTCCGACCAAACGGGCGCTGTACACCGCCATCCTGGCCGAAAAAGCTCCGCTGAGCGAACTGCTGAGCGCCGTGGAGGAATTTGCCCGCAAACGTGACGACCACCGGGTCTTTACTCTCATTGCGAGCTACCGTATCCGCCCGGGAGCCGATCCCACGATGTTACGTCTGCTGCTCTTCAGCGCGCTGGAGGGCCATGAGCTGGCGGGTATGTTTTTCGGGAAACAACACCGGGTGTTCTACGACTATTTAGCCGGATACATTCAGACCAGGATCGATGAGGGCGCCTTTCGGCCGATGGATCCCTTGTTGGCGGCGCGCGCCTTCATTGGCATGGTGGTGCACCACCGGCTACTGCACGAAATTTTCGACGTCCCGTTGCACTGTCCCCATAAAGACATTGTCGCAACCTATGTGGAACTTTTTCTGAAAGGCCTCCAGCCTTCATCCACCGAGAAGAAACGAGGCCTGACTCGTGTCCGGTAATCCGATTAGACGGCATCCGATCGTCACCCTGGGCATCATACTGTTTGTCGCCGTGGCGGCATTGGTCGTGTTCCGCCTCACGAGCGGCGCCAAGACCGACCCGCGCAAGAATCGTATCCTCACCGTGGGCACCATGACGCCCATCAGGCAGGATCTCGACGTGCGGTTGACCTATACCGCCGATTTAATTCCGAACCAGCTCGTCAACATCTTCTCCCGCGTGGACGGCTACATCGCCAAAATTTATGTGGATAAGGGCGATCTGGTGAAGGCCAATCAGCTGTTGATCGAAATCGACCATACCGACTACATCCATGCCGTCAATCAGGCCAAGGCCAATCTCTTGTCGGCAAAAGCGAAGGTCGTCCAGCAGGATGCCGGCGTGCGTAATGCCACCCTCACGCTCGATCGCATGCAAGCGCTGATCAAAGACCAGTTCGTCTCCCAGCAGGACTTGGATACAGCCCTGGTCAACCGCGATGCCGCAGTGGCCTTGCAGGATTCTCTTCGCGCCCAGGTGCAACAGATGACCGTCGCTCTGGCCCAAGCCGAAACCAACCTGGCCTACTCCTACATCCGCGCCCCATTTGCCGGATATATCGCCGAGCGCAACCTTGACCCCGGCGCCTATGTCAGCGGTACGACCACCAGCACCTCCACCGTGTCCCGAGGCATTTTGAGCGTGCACGACGTTGAAACGGTCCGTACCCTGATCGAAGTCGTGGAGAAAGATGTGCCCCATGTGCAGGTCGGGCAACGCGCGGACGTGCGCGCCGAAGCCTATCCGAATGAGGTGTTTGAAGGCCATGTCACCCGCATCGTCCAGGCCCTGAACCGAGCCACCCGCACCATGACCGTGGAAGTGGATCTGCCGAACAAGGACCATCGCCTCAAAGGCGGCATGTTCGCCCGCGTCGAAGTCCTGGTCGGGAAACATCCCCAGGCGATTCAGATTCCTCTGGACGCAGTGAGCCGGCTCGAAGAATCGCAGTATGTCTATGTGGTGAGAGACGGGAAGGCCCATCAGGTTCCGGTTGAACTGGGCGCTCGGGCCGAAAATCGTGTCGAAGTGGTGAAAGGACTCGCGGGGGACGAGCAACTCATCGTGTCCGGCAAAGACCTGGTCAGCGAAGGCATTCCGGTCCAGGTTCAGCCGCTGGGCGACGTGAAGCGTGAATCGTAACAGGTACCACGTGAAGGCACCTTCCGCGTTGGCGCTGTGCGCACTTCGTTTCACATCTAACGTTTCACCTCTCACGTCTCCATTATGTGGCTAACACTCCTCGCGCTCCGCAATCGCATCGGCATTCTGATGTTGTCCCTGGCCATGGTGATCCTGGGGGCCACGTCGCTCGAACGGCTCCCGGTCGATCTCTTCCCCAACATTCAGGTTCCGGTCGCCTTCGTCGGAGTCATCTACAAGGGCGCGCCCCCGCTCGACATCGAACAGAGTGTCGTCTACCCGATTGAAAAGGCCGTCAGTTCCGCGTCCAACGTCGAACATGTGGAGTCCTTCGCCAAGCAGGGCATCGGCGCGGTGCAGATCTGGTTCAACTGGGGCGCGGATATCAATGTGGGCCAGATGGAGGTGATGCAGCGCATCACCCAGATCTTGAACAGCCTGCCGCCGGGCATTCTGCAGCCCTTCATCGTCAAGTTCGACGTCTCCAACATTCCCGTCGCGTTTGTGACGGCTTCCGGCGGCGACCTCGACGAACGGGCGCTCTACGACCTGGCCTACAACACCATCGCGCCGCAAATCGAACAAATCGCCAACGTGGCAGCCGCCACGGTAGAGGGCGGGAAGATCAGGCAGATCAATATCAATCTGGACCCGGCTTTGCTGCAGGCGCGCGGCCTCTCGATTCTCGACGTCGTCAAGGCCGTGAAGGCGTCCAACTTGATCCTGCCATCGGGCGACCTCAAGGCGGGTAATCTCGACTACAACGTGTTCACCAACACCCAGTTCAAGACCGTGGAACCGATCAACGACGTGGTCGTCAAGATCGACCCGCGCGGCAATCCCGTTCGCGTACGGGATGTCGGCGTCCTGAGCGACTCGTCGGACATTCAAACCAACGTCGTCCGCACGGACGGCAAACGATCCGTCTATCTCCGCGTCAACAAGCAGCCCATCGCCAATACAGTGGAAGTGGTCGATGCCTTGCGCAAAGCGATTCCCAAAATGATCGGCATCCCGCCCGGCGTGCAGTTGGGGATCTCCTTCGACCAGTCGATCTATATCCGGCAATCGATCAAGAACCTTATCGAGCAGGCGCTGCATGGATCGCTGCTTGCGGCTGCAGTTATCCTCTTGTTCCTGAGAAACCTCACCAGCACGCTGATCATCTCCGTCGCCATTCCGCTCTCGATTCTGGTGACGTTCATCGTGCTGTATTTCACCAATCAAACGCTGAATGTCTTCACGATGGGCGGCTTAGCGCTGGGGATCGGCCGCCTGGTGGACGATTCGATCGTCGAACTCGAAAACATTCAACGCCACCTGAACGTCGACCGGAACCGCTGGGACGCCATCGTCAACGCCGCGCGCGAGGTCGCCATGCCGATCTTCGCCTCTACGGTCACGACCGTCGTCGTCTTTTTGCCGATGTTTTTTATCGTCGGCATCGCGCGGCTCCTGCTCATTCCGCTGACCCTCACAATCGCCATCGCCCTGTTCACCTCGTTCTTCGTCTCGCGCACGGTGACGCCGGCGCTCTGTTATCGTTTCTTGAAATCGGAACAGGAGGCGCATCGTTCCCTCCCCTCCTGGTTCGTACGCACCATGCAGTGGAGCCAACGCCGCTACGAAGCGCTCGATGAAGGCTACGAACGCAGCCTGCGTTGGGTATTGGTCCATCGCCGCACGTTATTGGTTGCCGTGGTCGCGCTGTTCGTCAGCTCCCTCGCGCTCCTGCCCTTTATCGGGACAGAATTTCTGCCAGTGTCGGATGAAAGCCAGTTCCGCATCGTGTTGCGGGCACCCGTCGGCCAGCGGGTGGAGAAAACCGTCGATCAGGTGGCTGAGGTGGAACGGGTGCTGCGGGAAAAGATTCCGCCGGATGAACTGGAAGCCATCGCCTCCAGTACCGGCGTGCTCGCGCAAGGCCGCTCGTCCTTGTTTAACCCCAACACGGGACCGCATACCTCAGTCATTTCCGTCTACCTGGCATCTCCCGATAAACGCCGGCGCAATCAGGTTGAAATCATGAACGCCGTCCGGCCGTCGATCGTCAAACTGTTTCCCGGCGTGGCGATGTTTTTCGATCCGGGCGGCCTGGTCAAACGCGTGACGAGTTTCGGCTCGCAAAAATCCATCGACGTGGAGATTTACGGGTACGACTTCGAGAAGGCCCGCACCGTCATCCAACAAGCGCAGGAGATCATGCACAAGATCCCCGGTATGGCCGACATCGAAGTCAGCCGGGAGGAGAACTACCCCGAAGTGAATGTGGTCGTGGATCGGGAAAAGGCCGCGCTCCTGGGAATCAGCGAGACGGATGTCGCGAATGCCGTGTTGTTTTCCTTGAACGGCAACGGCCAGACCGATCCCATCATTTACACAGATCCGCAGAACGGGAACGAGTACTACATCAGCGCCTGGCTCGCCGAGGAACATCGCAAGGACCTGACGGCCATCGAACACGTGTTGTTGACCACTAAAAACGGCGAGCCGGTACTCCTGAAAAACCTGGCCACCCTCAAGCTGAACGCCGGGCCCGTGAAGATCGAGCGCAAATACTTCCAGCGCGTCGTCCACATCACCGCCAACCCCCTCGGCCGCGATCTCGGCGCGATTGCCCAGGACCTGGAAACGGCATTTGCCCAGATGCAGTTGCCGACGGGCTTCAGCATCAGACTGGCCGGTCAAATCCAACAACAGCGCGAGACGTTCGAAGGCCTCATGTATGCCAGCGCCCTGGCCTTGATCCTGGTGTATATGGTGATGGCGGCGCAATTCAAGTCGCTGATCGATCCCTTCATCATCATGTTTTCTGTGCCGATGGGCATTCCCGGCGTGATCGTGATCCTGTACCTGACCAACACCACCATCTCCACCTCGTCATTGATGGGAATCATTATGATGCTGGGCATCGTCGTCTCGAACGGCGTCCTGCTGGTGGACTACACCAATGTGCTGCGTCGCCGCGGTCTGGACCTTTCCACAGCCGTCGTGACAGCGTCCCGCACCAGACTGCGGCCAATCTTAATGACCTCACTCGCAACCGTGGTCGGGCTGATTCCCATGGCGCTCGGCTTAGGCACCGGCAGCGAAACCAACGCACCGCTCGCTCGAGCAGTCGTGGGCGGCCTTACCGTCTCCACGATCCTAACCCTGTTCCTGGTGCCAACCGTCTATACGATGCTTGAAGAACGGTTCCCGCGGCGAGCGGATCAATTGGGAGAGCCGGCGGTAGAGAGCGCGCTAACCGAACAACAGGCTTAATAAAATCCTCGGTAGAGGCAACGGATCACACCACTCTCGAAAGAGATGGCCTGATGTCCTAGGCTTTGCAGGCTGTCCAGCAAAGCCGCAAGAAACACGGCGACTGAGGCCGAGCGAGAATAGCGCCGCCGGACGGGAAGATGGAACAACGCAGCAGGTATTCGTGAATAGTCCGGGCTAGGGCCTTAGGCTTGGAAAGAGCGACGCCAGCTGAAGCGCTAGGCCCATCTCTCCGCTGATGCGGAGCCGACCGGTCATGGCGATCATGGTGCCGCTGACCTGGCCGTTCAACACTCGCAGACAATCTTCACCTGACATTGCCAGCGTCACATTCGGATCGGGGTGGGTGCCCTCGGACACTTGGCAGGCCCCGTCCTTGATCTGGAGCTGATACTGTCCCCCGTCGGCTCCGTTCAAATCGAACTGGTACACGACATCCAGTCCTTCGGCCGCCTCAGGATCCAGCTTGTCCGCGAGGGTCGAGAAGAATGCGCGGACGGTTTTAGGTGGTGATGGCTTCATGACTTGGAGCCCCGGCAGGAGAACAGACCTGCCGGGGCCGAGATCCAGGAGGGATCGATCTAGTACCGCAACATGGCCCGGTGGCTCGAACGACGGGCGCCGAAGAAGGCCTTGGAAAACTCTTCGACGACGGCCGGCTCGTATCCCTTGCAACTGAAGATATCGAGATAGGCGCTATTGGTGTCGTTGGCGAAATGCCCGCTGATCAAGGAGGTTTCGATCAACTGCACCATGCTATAGCCCGCTACGCGGCCTTCGCCGAAATTGACGATCTGGCACGCGCCATATCGCTTCATCTCGATCAGCTCGCAGAGCTGCACAACGTAAGCTTCGATTTGTTTGGCATCGCGAATGCGTTCGGGGATGCAATCGTGGAGGTCAACAGAGGTGCAAATGCCCCAGGCTTTGCCGGGTCCGACAGAGTCCGGATGGACCGCGGAGTCAGCAACCCTGGCTGAAGATGATGAGATGTCGTCTGAAGTGGCACCTTCGGCGTTGTGCATATGCGATATGACCTTTCTGTTGGGGATGGTGGGAGTGGAAGCACATGTTTGCAATATACTCAACGATTGAAACCCTGTAAATATTTATCTCCGAAATTTCTTCGGGTTTGCGCACATTGACAAACTCTCAACCCTTAGCGAAAATGCCGGCCATGACTGACACATCCGCATCGCAACCGAACGCCTCGACCCCGACCGCTGAATTGCCCGACCGCCTGTGCACCTGGTGCAAAGTGGCCATGACCAAACGTCTGGTCGCGGGTGACCAGTTCATTCACTACACCTGCCCCAAGTGCGTCTTTCAACATACGACCAAGCGAACGGCCCAGACTGCCTAGACCTCTTGCCTTTGGAAGGTAGAAAGCGCCCAGGCCGATCAAAGAGGTCGCGAACAGGGCCGCAGCGAGCGAACGACTGAGGCGTACTGTTCTGGTACGTCGAAGGAGTGAGCGACGCGAGAACGCCGTTGGCGGCCTCTTTCATCGGCCGTCACTCGTCGTAGTACTTTTCGCGATACACCGGGCACAACCCCTTGGCATTGATCCGGGCCGTCACATCCTTGATCATTCCGCTTCCCCCGCACAGATACACTGCAAGGTTCGCAACGGATCTGACCCGCTCATCAACCAGCGTCGTCACACGCCCGGTCGGCCCCTGCCACCCCGGTTCGGGCCGGGAGAGTGTCGTCACCACGGTCAGATTCGAATGTATCGCGGCCAGCGCGGCCCATTCATCCTGCCAATACAGATCCTGCTGGCTGCGTAGCCCCCAGAAGAGCGTAACCGGCCGGTTTGGCTCTCGCTGTAATTGCGCCAGAATCATGCTCCGCAGAGGCGCGATGCCGGTTCCCGTCGCCACAAACAACAGATCCCTGGCCCCATCGTCCCGGAGATAGAACGCGCCCGCCGGCCCCTTGAAAGAGGTTCGCGATCCCTCCCGTAAACTGAAGAGATACTCAGAACCTGGTCCACCCTGGACAAGATTGAGAACCAGGAGGATTCGATCTCGCTGCCCCGGCGGCGACGCGATTGAGTAGGGTCTGGTGACGGGGCGAGGCTGCCCTTCCTTCGGCACCTCGAACGACACGAACTGCCCGGCCTTAAACGAGAGGCTGTCTGGTTCGAGCAAGCGCAGCTCAATCGCCCGTACATCGTGGGTCAGGTCCTGAATGCAGGTCACCTCGGCCGTGAACGTGTTCACAGGAGCCAACCCGAGGAAACGTGACTGTGGTGAAGAATTCTATTAGCCTCGTCCGGAGGGCAGCAGCAGGTGCGTCTCATAACTCATGATACCAAGAAATGCGGCGAGGCCGAGGTAGTACAGGCCATAACTGACCCTGGTGGCGAGCGGAACGTCATAGTACCGCTCCGGCAAGCCGGGAGGACCGCCCCGGAAGGTCGACATGAGGTGCGGGAGAGCCATGATGGCGATCAAGAGCAGCATGGGGCTGTGATTCATGACGAAGAGACCGATCAGGATCGGTACGCCCAGCCACCAGACCTTGGGTGAGATAATGGCCGTGATACGTCCGCCGTCCAGTGGGGACAACGGAATAAGGTTGAACAGGTTGATCATGAACCCGGCATAGGCCAAGGCTAACATCAATTGGCTCTGAGTATATTCAGCTGCGTAATAACAGGCCACGGCAGCCACGGTGCCGGCGACCGGCCCGGCGATGCCCACATAGGCCTCAGTTTCCACGTCCATCGGCTGCTCTTTGAGCTGAATCCAGGCACCGACGAAGGGAATGAAGGTCGGGGCTCCCACATTCAGGTTGCGCTGTTTGGCGGCAGCGTAATGCCCCAGCTCGTGAAACAGAATCAGCAACACGAACCCTACCGCATACCACCAGCCGAAGATAAAACTGTAGACCACCATCGACAGGAGCATAGTCCCGCCGGTAAGTGCGATCTTGCCCAACTTGAGGCCGCCCAAAAGCAGCAGGAGAACTTTCACGACGACACTCCTCCGCCACCGCCAGGCTGTTCAGGCTGGGGTTTCTTCTTGAGGTATTTCGCGGCCAATCCGCCGAGCGCAATCACCAACAGCATCAACAATTTCTTTCCCGCCACCACCAAGGGAATAATAAAGGCCCAGAGTTTCGCCAACAGGCCTGACTTGATGGCTGCGCCGGCGATGAGCGCCGACAAGCCCACCGCTGCGACCTTGTCGGTCGTGCTGTTGAAGTCGGTGTACCGCTTCCCTTCGACGAATTCTACATTGGCCAACAGCTGGCTGACGTGCGGTTTCAGCATCGGCAGCTGCTCGAGCGACCCCACCATGTTCATGCTCAGATACCCCTGCCGCCCTAAAGCTAACGTGTTGTAATTGACCCCCACTGCCGATTCCCGCTCCTGCGCCGAGATCGCCCAGACCACCTTGTTCGCAACCTTGTCGTAGTGCGGCTTCTCTTCCCAACCACGAATGATCAGCGGCGGAAAACCTTGCGCCTGCCGAGTCTTGTTGTCTTCTTCCGTGCCTTCCTTAATGGAAGTCATCAGCGCATCGGCATCCCAATTAGCCGCCTCGTCATCCTTCACGTAGCCCGCATCGATATATCGAACGACCATAAACCACTGTTCCCCCTCACCCGTCGCGGTGATCAATCCCAACTCGGAACCGGACGGGAAGTTCCCCATTCTCTTCAACAACGCTTGCGTCTCTTGCGCTCCAAGGAATTGATAGCCTTGCGGGAGCTTCAGCAGGGCCTGATCGCCCAACTTGGCCTCGGCGGGCCCCATGATCCAGGACAGCGCCGCCGGTTTTGGCTCATCGGCAAGAGCCGGCAAGGCAGGGAAGCTGACAACCACTGCCAGCAACAAGAGCATCACGCCAATCTGGCGACGAATCATACAAGGGCCTCCCTGGCACTGAGTACATACGAAGTGAAGATTTTTACAGTGTACCATCCGCCAGCGACCAGGTTTCTTCTATACGCAGACGGTTCACGCCGAGGTCGTCATAATCGTCAGGGGAAACCGAGCGGAAATGAATGGTCTCCCTAGCCGTGGAGGAAGCGACGCATGAGGCTGGGCCCGATCGCCCCTTTGAGCGACATGGCAGTCGCTGTCACGCTGCTCGAGCACTTCGACGTCTGTCCAATGCCTCATCGTGACTAATACACCACCGTCGTCAATGACAGCGGCCCGACTGTCGTCTTGTCCAATACCTTGACCGCCACCCGGCCGATGACTCGCCCGTCTTCGGCTTCCACGTCGACCCGCCAATCCCCCGGATCAAGCCCCTCCTTGAACGTGTAGGCGCGATAGCCTCCTTCCCGTCCGCCGGAAATCTTGAGCGGAATGCGGTCGGCATCGGTGAAGGGCTGCCCGGCCTCGGGACGGTAATACCAGTGATGGTAGATCGTAGTCTTGAGCGCCACCGGCGCGAACACCGCCGTGAAACAATAAACCGGATCGTCGGCCGGCATCACATTGTCCGACGCTTTCCACACCTCGTACCACGATTTCTCAAAACTCAATTCATACCGGTCGCCCGAGCGTTTTACTTCGTGATACATCCCGCCGTGCTTGAGCGAGAGCGGCACCGGTGGAATCCAGTTCAAGAAATAGAAGCCGACCAGCAGACCAATGAGGCCGATGGCCGGCGCACCGGCCCACATCGCCTCGCGCCTCGTACGCTCGGAGTTCTTCCAATAGATCAACTGCACGACACGCAAGACCACCAGCACAGTCACCGCAGCTCCGGCCAGAAAGATCGCCGCATTCATCCAGCCGGTCATGACCGGGAAGAAGAAGGTAAAAAACGCAAAACAGACGAGGGCGTAGAGGCTCACCAGCAGTTGCACGTTCGACAACCGGCTGCGGAGAAATTCGTTGGCCACCAGAAAGGCCACCAAGACACAGAAAAATACGGCGGTTCCAGCAAAAGTGGCGCTTCTGGAATAAAAAATCGCGTAGGCGCTGAACAGGCCGCCCAGCAAGAACTGAATGGCCATCGGTGCATAGGGTTTGGCCTGCACCACCCATTTCATGAAGAAGGGCGCATTCGGCGGGAGATCGTCAACCGTGGCCTCCTGCGTTCCCAAGCGCCCGGTCAGGACGATCAGAAAACCCAGCAGGCTCAGGTACGCTAACAGCAACAGGTTGTCCCGCAGACGGTCGATGCGCGTCAACACGAGCGTGTCATAGGTCACGCCACTGAAGAAAAACAACGGCGGCAGGTAGGGCTTACCCAGAACCGATTGGAAACGTTGTAATGAGACCATGCCCTAGATTTCAGGAGACGCAGGCGATTGTCAAACGAAGAGCGAAATCGGGGCCCAAATGAAAGGCCGCGGCTGTGTCAGACGGAGCCGAGCACTTATCGCAGAACAACACCATTCCCTCGCATTTCACCCGGCGGCTCAACACGGCGACCATCTTACCCGCCCGGCCCCGGCGCGCCGAGACGCGCCTTGACCAGGCAAGGCCGCAGGGGAGAAAGAACCGGAGGCGTACCCGTTGCGGTACGTCGAGAATTTCTTCGACTCGAGAACGCAGCTGGGGGCCATGTTCATCTGCCGGCGCCCCTACAGGATGCTCAAAATGGTTGTCCGGCCAGGCCGCAGCGAGTGAGAGGGCGAGGCGTACGTTTCTGATACGTCGAGCCCTGGAGCGAAGCGAGAACGCCGCCGGGAACCGTTTTCAATATCCAGGATCCGGCGGCTCAAACTGATCATCCAGCTAGGCCGCAGGGAGTGAAGGACCCGAGGCGTACTCTCCCGTATGTTGAGGGACCGGAACGACCGAGAACGAAGCTGGGGATCAGTTTCAGCCGCCGGGCTCACATGAAGGGAGGGAGGGGCGCATAGACGACCGCCATACCCAACAGTCGTTCTAACCACCCGGCCATATGGTCCTCTGGCAACGGAGCGCAATTGAGCCGAGCCTCCAATTGAAAACCTCCGGCTGTGCCCACAATCCCGATGATGGCCGAGGCATCCTCCCCTTCAGGCATCAATTCCTGCGTCTGGAACTCACAGAGGGTACTGTAGAGACGCCCCTGCGGCTCGATGGTCGCCAAGACTTCCGGCAATTCCTCCAGCGCGCAATGCACGGAGCAGCGGTAGACAGACCGGAAGCCGGGTTGCACCGCGGCAAAGGCGTCCAGCGCCTGTTCGGAAAACCCTGTGAGATAGACCCGCACGCCAGCCAGCTGCGGCGCAAAGGTAGCGGCCAACCGGCTCGCCGGCACGAGAAACTCATAGGCGTCCAGCGAGTTGTACTCGAACTGGCAGGGGCCGAAGGCATCCGGCCAGGAACAGAAAAAGGGCGTCGCCGGATCCGCGGGCGTCAGCACGAGGTTGCCCTTGTCGACAGATGTTTCCACCGGCAGGTCCAGCGTGTTGATGGCGTCGAGAAAGATCGCTCGCCGCTCATCCACCCATTCGGCCCGCCGCGCATCTTCGCGCGTTTCGCCCGGCGTCACGACCTCCTGCGTATGGAGGCGCACCCGGATAAAGGCATGGTTGTGACGGAACCCCAGCCAGAACATGGAGGTGGGATGATGAAATCGCAGGCCGGGTTTGGTGCGCCAGGGATGGCTGATCGAACAGTAGGTGCCGACATCCTGAAAGCGCTGGTACACGGTGTGGTACCCGCCCGCCAGCAGAAAAAAATCTCCCTGCCAGGCCTCGCGGATGTGGAGGAGCGTGACGTCTTCCGTGGCCCAATGATCGAGCTGATCGAAGGCCTGGGGGGACTCAACCACCCAATCTTCGACGTAGCAGATCACGTCCTTAGCAGGATGGGCCGGCTTGAGGCCCAAGGCTCCCAGGCGCTCGCCGACAGCCAGGATCTCCTGAAAGGTCAGCCGGCCGGCGGTTTCCCAGCGGCGTTCACGCACAACGCTCCTCCGCGGTCTCCGCGCCGCTGTCGAACCTGGGATGCCTCACTTGGCCGACTTCAGCGCGCGGCCCTCAATCTTCGTATCGGCGATAAACCGCTCAATGCCGTCCTGCAACAGGGCGGACATGAGGGTCTCGACATCTTCGCTGGTGAACCAGAACACCAGCTTGCTCTGTTCGCCCTGCAGATTGCGTTGCGTGCTGCTGTCGTCCGCCATATTCTTGGCTCGAATCACCAGGCGACTCTCGCCCGTTAATTTCGTGTTGAACACGCGGCTCTTGGCGTTGGCAGCAAAATCCCGAATTTCTCCGCCGATGACGATATCGGCGCCCGAGACCCCCACGCCCGACTGCACGACGCGCGCATCCCAGCCACGGCGGTTCCACCCCTTCCAACGCAACGCCTCAGCCAAGGCTTCGGCGATCGTGACTCCTGGCGATCCCCCGCTGACATTGAAATTTGTGACCCCACCGCCTAAATGAGTGCGTTGGCCGATCTTCGTTTTGTCCGCGCGATGGTCTTCAAACGGCTCGATGACGATCTTCAGCGGCTCAGGCTGGCCGCTCTGCACAAACGGTTGCTGCGGCTGCACATTGAGCGACACCATTTCTCCGGTTCCGGCACAACCCCAGAGTAGCGCCAATCCCACCGCAATACAGACCTGACTCGCGATTCGACATCCCTGTGCAATCACACATGCCTCCCTGTCAGTATGTGGCCTTACTAAAACGCGCCCAGTCTACCCAACTCGCGGCCGGATGACAAACGGGAAGGGCCCATTTCGGCCGGAAAATTCACGGCCGGTCCGGTGGAGCCCCGCCGCCTTGAAAATAGTACAGCCGACTGGTCAGGGAAGGAGGAGAGGGAGGAGGCGTTGGAATGTCTCACGTCCGATCTCCGGTAGACGGCCTTCGTGTAAAGCGGGTGAATTCAACGGCACAAAACGGACGATCTTGAACCAGGCCCGCCCGGACAACACGGCGGCCAGCTGGGCCTTCCGATCGTGTGTAATTGGCAAGGTGTAGCCTTCACCCCGTTTCCATTCCCATAACGTGGGAGCCAGAGAGAGCTCCAGGTCCTGTCCGGCCAGCTGATGAAACCGGTCAAAAAAGTTCTTCTTGCACTGCTTCGCCTGACCGCCCTCGACGATCATTGCAAAGACCAGATGGTGCCCCCACCAGCATAATGAGCGAAAGGTGAACTTATCGTCGCCGAGAAAATGTTTCGGATAGTCCAGGTATTGGTACGGGCACTCTTCAAGCCGCTCACCCTTCACAAATTGCGCTTTGGCCGGATCAAATCCCGGCGGCAGCAGCAGCGTAGTCCGTCCCAAGTCTTCCCGTAGCCCGGACTGAAGTTCGGTGAGCAGATCGCGCACCTTGAGGATAATCCGTTCCTTGGCGCGAAACAGTTCCCCGTCCGCAACCAACACGAGTTCGTTGGGTGTCAGAGACCGTTCATGGAACGAGAGAGACATGCCGCCTCATCGATTGAAGGACCATGATGTTGATTGGATTCAGCGGACCACTATGCAGGTGGCATAGGGACGTTTTCTCGTCGGATGCTCAAACGGATCGTCCAGCAAGGCCGCAGACGACGACAAGACCGGAGGCGTACCCTCTGGGTACGTTGAGGATCTTGTCGAGGCGAGAACGCAGCTGGAGGACCGTTTCAGCATCCGGCTAAGATTTCTGGTGGGACTCAAACGCCGAAACCTGCATATCGAATATTCGCCGACATTCACCGCAGCGCAACCCCACTGTGTCGCGGATCACATCCAACTCCCTGATGGTCACGGAGACGGGATGGGCGCGCAGACAATCTTCCAACGATTCTCTGGCCGTGGGCACCACCTTGGGACTCTCCACTTCGCCGCCGAGCGGCACGGCCGCTACCCGTCCCACTACCTGGTCGGCCGTCATGAGATGCATCATGCGACATGATGTACAGGCAATGACCAGCCGTCCGTCATCGTCAATGCGTTTGAGCGACAAACATAAGGGATGGACGGCGAAACATTGTTGCACGAAAGCGCCGCTTTGAAATCGCTGTGCCATAGCCACCTATGAAGAACCAGGAAACGGGATTTGCTACAGTTTTGCCAGCGCCAGCATCATGAGGACACCAAGCGCATAGGGAATCATACAGGAATACAGCACCCCATTGAATGCCCGATCAGGCGTATTCGACTGAATGGTGCGATCCTTGTAAATAAATTCGTAGGCGAGAATCAGCAGGGTGAGGGTCAAGACAAAGACCCGACTCGTACGAGGCCAGGTGTAATGGCCACTCACGATGAAATTGGCCGTAAAAAATCCGCTGGACACAAACAGCAGCGGCGCAAGCACATACCTGAGGGTGTGCGAAAAGAATACGTGCCAGGACGGCCTGGTCGAACGCTGCTGCGGATCCAATAACAGGGTCATGAACCGACGGGCGCCGGCTGGCCGGACGGAGATGAAGGGGCTTGTTTGGCCTGCTCAGCGGCAGTTTTGCAGGTTTTGCAAATGCGCGGGCGCTGCTTGAGGAAACTGATTTTCCCGCTCGCAAGACAACTGTAGTGGACGAATTCATCGCACACGGCGCACCGCGACCAGCCCCCTCGGAGCATCGTTTTGTCGCGGTACAAGCCCTGGTTGCAGACCTTGCAGTTTCGGGGTTCAATCCCGAGCAGCATCGGCTCCCAGTCACCGCCACCATTGCGAAGAATATTCATGGGGCGGAAGTATAACGAAGGGGTCGAAGGAAATACAAGGAGGGAGGGGGAAGGAGGGCTGGCCTGATGCCCCCCCTATGCTCGCGTTCCGCGAGCGAGGGATGCTGGACGTCGGCCCTCCCCTTCTTCGTTTGACACTCCCCAAACCCCTTTGTTACTCTCTCGCGCACATGATCATGTATAGCTTCCGAGTGACGTCCGCATGAGCCCCACGAGCCAACTTTCCCCGACCGGCCTGGATATCCGTCAGTACCTGGAACGGAAACGTGAGGAGGTAGACCAGTACCTCCAGCAGGTGATCCCCAGCGCCGAAACCATGCCCACGACTCTGCACGAGAGCATGCGGTACAGCCTCTTTGCAGGCGGAAAACGAGTCCGGCCCATTCTGGCTATTGCCGCGGCGGAAGCCATCGGCGCCGCAAGCGCGGCCGTGCTGCCCGTGGCCTCTTCGCTGGAGCTGATTCATACCTATTCCCTCATTCACGATGATCTCCCCGCGATGGACAACGACGATTTCCGCCGCGGGAAACCGACGAACCACAAAGTGTATGGCGAGGCCATGGCCATTCTAGCCGGCGACGCGCTGCTCACCATGGCCTTCGAGCTCTGCATCCGGGCGAATGCCGATCACGGCCTCGAGGCCGCGCGGCAGGTCCGGCTGATTCAAGAACTCGCGGTCGGGTCCGGCAATGTGGGAATGGTCGGCGGACAGGTGCTCGACATTCAGGCGGAAAACAAAGACATCGATCTGGCGACGTTGCAGAACATTCACAAGCATAAGACGGGCATGCTGATCCGTGCAGCAGTGCGGATGGGCGCCATCACCGCTGGCGCGACCCCGGCGCAGCTTGATGACCTGACTGTGTATGCCGAAAACATCGGCCTCGCCTTTCAAATTGCCGACGATGTCTTGAACGTCACGGGCACGCGCGAGGAACTCGGCAAGAATCCCAACACCGACGCGCAGCGGGGCAAGAAAACCTACCCCACATTTTATGGCGTCGAGGGGGCCAGGAAACTGGCCGACGACTGCGTCACCCGCGCCAACGATCGGCTTGCCTCCTTCGGCACCAAGGCCGATCCCCTCCGCGAGCTGGCCCGCTACATCACCTCGCGAAAGAATTGAAGAGCCTATAGCTGATAGCTTATGGCTGATAGTCTGACAGCTCCGCTTCCTGCTATACACCATCGGCCATTGGCCATCAGCTCCCCATCATGAAAGCTCTTGTCACCGGGGCAACGGGATTTGTCGGCGGGGCCGTGGCGCGCGCGCTGGTGAAGGCCGGCGTGGAGACACGGGTCATCTCCCGCAAGGGCGCGGACCTGCAGAACCTGGCCGGGCTTCCCGTAGAACAGGTCCACGGAGACCTCCGTGACCGCGACTCACTTCACCAGGCGCTACGTGGCTGCCAGCAGCTCTATCACGTAGCCGCGCATTACGCATTGTGGGCGAAAGATCCCTCCATCTTTTACGACATCAATGTCACCGGCACCAGAACGCTCCTGGAGACAGCCCGCGAAGTCGGCATCGAGCGCACGGTGTATTGCAGTACCATCGGCGCGATCGGCCTGCCCCCCGGCGGAGGCCTGGGTACAGAAGATACGCCGGTCTCGCTCGAACAAATGGCCGGGCATTACAAACGGTCCAAATATCTCGCCGAACAGGAAGTACTGAAACTCGCGCGAGAGGGTCTGCCGGTCGTCATCGTGAACCCCAGCGCACCAGTCGGCGAAGCGGACGTGAAACCCACGCCTACCGGCCAGATCATCGTGGACTTCATGAAGGGCCGGATGCCTGCCTATATCGAAACGGGCATGAACCTGGTCGATGTGGATGACGTGGCACAAGGCCACTTGCTCGCCATGCAGAAGGGCCGCCAAGGTGAACGCTATATACTGGGCAATAAGAATCTGTTGCTGAACGAGGTCTTTCAGATCCTCAGTCGGATGACGGGCGTGAAGGCCCCCACCGTCAAACTGCCTCGACTGGCGATCTTGCCGCTGGCCTATGCGAATCAGTGGATCTCCAACCTGACCGGCATACCGCCCCGAATCCCGCTCGAAGGGGTGAAGATGGCCAAGTACAAGATGCACTATGACTGCAGCAAAGCGATCCGGGAACTCGGCCTGCCCCAAACGCCAGTCGAGGTGGCGTTGGAAAAGGCGGTGCGGTGGTTCCGTTCACATGGCTACGCCTGATCGGATGCTGAAAAAGGCCTTCAGCTGCGTTCTCGACTCGAGAAGGTCCTCAACGTGTCCTGGAGGGTAGGCCGCCGGTGTGATCATTTCCTGCGGCCTTGTTAAAAGCTCTGTTTGAGCATCCTCGACTTACCCGATGGAATTCTTTCTTCTGTTTCTCAAAACGATTTGGTTGCGCCCCTACGTCTTTGCCTTCCTGGCCGCATTTCTGGTTTCAGCCATCGCACTGATCGGCTGGCCGCGGACCTGGCGGTTCTGGCTCATCAGTTGGATCACCGCCTTCGTCTGTGAGTTCTCCTCGACTCGCAACGGGATTCCCTTCGGGTGGTACCATTACAACGGGTCCACGGTCGGGCAGGAACTCTACTTCTCGAATATTCCGTTCATGGACTCGATCTCGTTTTCGTTCCTGCTGTTCGCCAGTTATTGCGTGGCCATGCTGCTGCTCTTGCCGATCCGGCCAGGCTCCCATGCCGATACCACTCCGCGGCTTCCCGTCCTGCAGTTCGATCTGCCGTTCCGGACAAGTTGGCCGGTCTTTGCCTTGACCGTGCTGCTCTTCGCCTTCATCGATATGGTGATCGATCCGGTTGCCTTGCGAGGTGACCGCTGGTTCCTCGGCAAGATCTATTATTATCCGGACCCGGGCGTCCATTACGGCGTGCCCATGGCCAACTACGTCGGATGGGCTGTCGTCGGCGCGATTTCCCTGTTGATCTACTTCCCGTTAGACCGGAGGCTCAACCAATCCTTGCCGGCGCACCGCCCTTCAACCACCCATCGCCTGCTTCTCGGAGGCGGACTCTACTATGGGGTACTGGCCTTCAACCTGGCCGTGACGTTCTGGATCGGCGAGACCCTTCAAGGCACGACCGGCCTCTTGATGTACGTGCCGGTCACCGCCATCCTCCTGCTCCGCTTGCTCACTCCTGCACCACCATCCGCATAAACACGCGCGTTCTCGCTTGTGGCAACGCCGGTCCAATTGGCATTCATTCGAGTGAGACTGTATAGTGGTGAAGGGCGTGACGCCTGCACGGGAAGGCTTGTCTCTGATGAAAAAAATCTGCGGACTCTTGATGATCGGCTTCCTGGCGACCCTGGCAATCCTCGGGTGGTTCGGATACCAATCCTACTCAACCGGGTTCAGCGCCAAAGCCGTACCGAACGAATTGGAAGTCTTGCTCGCCAGATACCTTCGACACCTGGCCATTCCCTATGAAAATAGACGAATCCGCAATCCCCTGCCCGTCACGCAAGACCTGATGAAGGAAGCCCGCGCCCATTTCGCCGACCACTGCGCATCCTGCCATGCCAACAACGGCAGCGGGGATACCGTGATCGGCAGGAATGTCTACCCCAAGTCTCCCGATCTGCGACTGCCGGAGACTCAGACCATGTCGGATGGCGAACTGTTTTTCATCATTCAGAACGGCATCCGTTTCACCGCCATGCCCGGCTGGGGAACAGGCGATCCGGCCAAGGACAGCGGGAGCTGGCAACTCGTACATTTCATCCGCCACCTGCCCAGCCTGACTGAAGAAGAATTGCAGGAAATGGACACGTTGAATCCCAAGACGAAGAAAGAATTGCAAGAGGAAGCCCTGTTCGATCAGTTCCTGGGCGGAGACGACGCCGCCGCATCGAGCGCCACCGGCGCGCACCGCCATTAATGCCCCAACGAAAGGATCTTTCCGTGACATTCCTTCGCCTCTTTATCTTTGCACTTCTTCTCATTTGCGCCCCGGCTGTCGTGGCCGCTCATGGCAGTGGGCAACATGTGCTCGGCGTTGTCTCAGCCATCGATGCCACCCACATGGAGATCAAAACGCCGAAGGGCCAGATTGTCTCGGTTCGTCTTACCGACAAGACTCAATACAAAGTGCGCAATCTCCGCCGCCCGAAAAGTCCGCCTCAAGTGGGAGACCGGGTGGTCGTCGAAGCAGAGAAAGGGACCGATGGCCTGACTGCCACGGAAGTGCATTATTCCGACTCACAACCGAAGGCAGCCCAATAACTCCCCATGCGTGTGTTTCAACTCTCAAGCAACCAGCAAGCAGGACCGGGCGGCGACGGCTTTCGGCCCCTGATCATCAGGGTCTTGATCATGGGCCTCGCGGTCTTTCTGGCCGTCACCATTGTGCCTGGCATCGAGTCCGACAGTCTCGGCGCCGGCGTGGCAGCCGTGCTGGTTCTGACGCTGCTCAACAGCCTGATTCGCCCGCTCTTGTACCTGCTCGCGCTTCCGCTGATCGTCGTGTCCTTGGGCCTGTTCATGGTCGTCATCAATGCATTGTTACTGCAGTTGACGGCGGCTCTGGTGAAAGGGTTCACCGTCATCGGATTCGGCGCATCATTCTGGGGCGCCCTCGTGATCAGCCTGGTCAGCAGCATTCTGAACATGCTCCTGGTGGTGGAACATAGCCGGGTCGAGACCAGCCAACGTCCACATCGGCCCCCGACCATCATCAATCCCGGCGGGCCGGAGAGCTCGTGAGCGCTGCGTCTTTCCTTGAGTTACGCTGATATGACTGTTACAATGCGCCCCGACGCTCGATCTTCACGCGGAGAGCGCACAACCTATAACGAGCATCGTGTTTCGAACGTACAGCGGGTCATGGTTCACGATCAGCGGCACACGCCCCGATCGACAATCGCGACCCCCTTGCATGGTCGGGAGCATTCTGCATAGAGGTCGATGAGTCCTCCAGTCGAACCAGCGAAAGCCGCAGCGGAAACCCATCTTCAACGCACCCTGACCTCCGTCCTGAACGGATTGCCGGCCGATGCCGCGCTGGTGGCAATTTTCCACCAGGAACAGGGTCCGTTGACCACACAGGTGCATCGCGGGTTTACGCCACGCGACGTCCAATCGATTGCTCGCACGCTGTCCTCGCAGAAAGTCTTGACCGCCGTTCCCGTCGGCAATGATCCCGAAGCCTCGCGCACCATGCGCCTGCGTCTGATCACGCCGGGCGCTAAGTCACTCCTCGGGGTACCGCTTCGCCACCGCAACCGCACGTATGGTTTTTTGGTCATCGGACGGAAAGACAACGCCGTCTATGCCAAAAAAGATAAGACGATGCTGGAGCAGACCGGCGACGACATTACCAAAGCTCTCGAACGCGACAGCCTTTTTGATCTCAATGTGCTGCTCAGCCGCCCGCTGGTGGTGCAGGAACCACAACCGGTCATTGCCGCGCCGGATGTCTACACTGCCCCGACCTCCCACGCGACGCCGGAGATCCAGGGCAAGATCGTGGTACTGCTGAATGAGCTGAGCCAAACCCTGGCATTCGATCGCGCCTGGATCGGGGCCTATGACCCGCTTGCCGGCAACGTGGAAGTCTTGGGAATCGCCGGGGAACAAAAGACCGACCCCAAAGACCAGAAGAAGGATCTCAAAGCCGGCCAGCGCCTGACGCTCGATGCCTCCGCCGCCGGATGGGTGGTGCGACACCGGAAGCCGAGAGTCGACCATGACCTCGCCTCCACCCAGGGCCGCTTTCTCGATCACAAGCATTTGTATAAAGACCGTTTCCAGTCGTCGTTGGTTCTGCCCTTCTTTTTGCGCGGTCAGGTCGGTGGAACCATCACGCTCGCCTCCAAAGAAGCAGACCGATACGCGGTGACCGATGCCCGCTTGCTCGAACCGATCAACCTCAAGTTGGTCGATCTGCTCCAGGCTGCACCCGCGGCACCGGCAGGTGCACCTAAAGCCGAAGGGGCAGCCGATTCCGAAGCAGGTTCCGCGACGCTGATTTCGGCTGAGCCGGTGATCAGAAAGCAGGAACGGCAGGCCGCTATCGGAGAGTTCAGCGCCTTCCTCGCGACTGAAATTAGAGAGCCGTTGGGCTCCATTCGCGCGCAGTTGGAAGAGGTCACGGCGGAAGGCATTCTCGATTTCGACCCGCAGACCCGTGTCGAGAACGCGATGCGAGACCTGATCCGTATCGAAGCGATTCTGAACGAAATCCTGGATTTTGCCAAACCGCTGGATCTCACGCGCCGACTCTGTCGCGTCCCTGAAATGGTGGAAAACGCGCTGACCGTGGTCGCCACCGAACTGGAAGCGACTCGCATTCAGGTGGTGAAAGAATATCCCGGCCTCCTCGCCCCGGTACGTGCCGATGAAGCCAAGATGCAGCAGGTCTTCCTCAGCATTTTCAAAAATGCGATCGAGGCCATGACCCCCGGCGGCATCCTGACGATCACCATGAGCAACCAGCGGGCCGGAAAACATCTGGAAGTCCAAATCCTGATCAAGAATAACGGGGCGCCAATCCCGCCGGAACATATCGACAAGGTGTTCGAACCGTTCTTCACGACGAAGCGCTCAGGCACCGGTCTGGGTCTCGCGACGGTGAAAAAGATCGTCGAAGAACACCAGGGCAGCATCGGCATTTCCGGAACCCCCGGCGAAGGCACCACGGTGACCATTCGCCTGCCTGGTGTCAGCCGCGGCCCCGCGCACCGCTATCGAGGACGGGGACGCCGACCGCCGCGTCGCCCCACCGCCGCATCCTAATTCGGCTTTCGCTTTTCACGATTCGAAGGTTGTATCTCTCGCAACCGATCCCTGAGCGCGTTTTCCATCTGCATCAAATAGCCTCACCTCCTGGGTCCGGCCAGTCGCGCGCATGGGCCGAGCACATTCCGATTGTGCGCGGTCTGCGAGCAACTGGATGGCCTCATGACCACCCACTCCCCTCCCCCCTTTATTCTTGACACGGCTTCTTCAGGAAGCTAAGATTCCGGCACTCTTAAGGCTTTTAACGTCTATATACTCGACCACCATACTTTCACATTCTTTCAAAGGAGTAGGGGTATGAAACTCGTGATCGGCAGCGTCGCGACCCTTGCAGGTGTACTGTTCATGTGTTCGATGGCCTCCGCAAACCCGGCGCTGTTGCCGAAGCACGAAGGTTATCCGATGAAGAATGACGGCAGCCCGGTGAACGGACAGCCGACGGCCAATGATCCGGGACAAAAGGACGCGCGCGGTGAATCCACCTTGTTGAAGTCCTTTGAATCCACCAAGCATGCCGAACAGAAGTTGACCAAGACGGATAATGCGCGGATCACTGAAGGCCAGGGCGCAGGCCGCTTGCCGAACGTGCAGGGACCCCAGATCAAGATCGAGCCGCCTGTGACCTCCGCGACCAAGATCACCGGCGAGCGCAAGATCGACTAGGTAGTGATTCTCTCGACTTCGTTCTACGAAGGGGAAGCCGCACACCGGCTTCCCCTTTTTTATTTCTTGAGGGGAGATGCGTTAACGGTGCTACGGCGAGGCTTGGACGTCTGCGTCGTCAGACGAAACCGCCACGGCTTGTGAGCCCACTCCCCGGCATAATCCACACCGATTCGCGGATGGGTATTCAGCACGCCGGTCGAGATGACCTCGCCGCGATCCTCAAACCACAGAGACTGACCGAGCGTCAGATCAAAACGATTCAAGCGGCGGTCGATGTCGAAGGCGCGAGTCAGGCGCCCAGGCCCATCGATTAACCTGTCTTCGCATTCCACTGCCCGCAGTAGGATTGCTGCCGGAAATCCTTCCTGCTCCGTCACCACATTCAGCATTTCGTACATGCCGTAACACAGGTAGACGTAGGCATGTCCCGGCGGCCCGAACAACACGTCGGTCCGTGCCGTCCGCCCTTTCGAGGCATGGCAGGCCTTATCCTCCTGGCCGATATAGGCCTCGACTTCGATAATGCGTCCGGAGATAAGTCCGCCGCTCTTCTCCCGCACGAGATACTTCCCAACCAGAGAACGAGCCACATCGAGGGTCGGTCGATCGAAATAGTCACGAGGAAGAATCATGGCCGCTCCAAAGCAGGTATCCGAACGAGGTCAAATCGTAAATGCCGATGCCCCTCACTTTCAATCCGTGGCCTGCTCAAATGTCGCTTTAGCAAGGCCGGGACCAATGGCAGTAGGGAGTTCCAGTCGTTCCCCCTGGCGTACCGGCTCAAAACGACACTCCAACAAGCCCGCAAACCTACCTCATTCCAGTCAGATCAAGTCATGGAGGACGGGCTGTTCAACATGTCTGTCCAGCAAGGCCGCAGCCGACGGCAGCACCGGAGGCGTAGCCTCTCGGCTACGTTGAGGATGATGCCGAGGCGAGAACGAAGCTGGCGGGCATTTTCAGCAGCCTGTCAGAAGTACCAGGCGAGGCCAGCCATCACGAATCTCGGATTTCCCGGAACGAAATGGGTATCCGCGACACCAGCCGCTTCATTGCGCAGACGGGAATCAAAGAAAAACGTGGCCTGCTCCCACTTCGCATTGAACAGATTCTGCACGAAGAGGAAAGCTT
Source organism: Nitrospira sp. (assembly GCA_024998595.1). Taxonomy (GTDB): domain Bacteria; phylum Nitrospirota; class Nitrospiria; order Nitrospirales; family Nitrospiraceae; genus Nitrospira_A. Next base: position 493,730 of record JACOEK010000001.1, on the reverse strand, counting down.
CCAGCCGACCGTGCGGCAGCTTCACTGGAAGTTGGTACCGTTCCGAAAGGTCGAATGTGGTCCAGGACGGCGCCTTGACGCTACGGTCTTCAACCAGGGGCCGGATGCCGAGATAGGTTGCCTGGATCTGGGAAGTCAGTCCTTCCGGCCAGCGCAACAGCAACGCACCATAGGCCGTCACTTCCGGAGCCAGTGGAATCGCATCCCCGTTGGTGAATTCCGCTTTGGTCCAGGTCACGCTGCCGTTGAAGTAGAGCGGCCCCCAGAGCTGGCCGCGCGCGGCGACTTCCATCCCACGCCGGCGCGAGGCGCCACGAATCTCCGTCGTCCCAGCATCTCCCACGAAGACGAGTTCCTGTTTCAAATCCAGCGCCCAGAGGGTGGCGATCAGTTCAACTCCATCGGGGCCCCAGGGTTTCGACCGAACCCCGACCTCATAATTCCTCGCCCGCGCCAAAGGTGACGCGGCTTGCGCCACGGCTGAACGAGCATCGTTGCTGTGATATCCCTCGCCATAGTTGGCAAAGAATTCCGTCCTGAACCAAGGCCCCAGGATGACATTCATCTTCGGTAGTACGAGCCCTGAGCTGGTATTGCCGGCCGGCTGTTCCGTGCAGGTTGCACAGCGGTTTCGTACATCGAAGGTGAAGACTTCCGTGCGGACACCTCCGGCCAGCCGCAACCAAGGCGTTGGTTGCAGTTCAAGTTTGAGGAACGGCGCATAGGAGGCTTCGAAAATGCTGCTGTCCACGGTCGTCCCTAGGGGCACCCGTCGCACTTGCGGCCCCAGACGCGTATGGATATCGTCGATCCTCGCCTGCACACCAACCGTAGCCGCGGCATCCATGTCGAAGAGATGGCCGCTGTGGCGATACCCTAGGTCGCCGCCATACACCACGCGCCGGTCCGATTGCTGAAACCCGTCGCCATTGACCGGATCGTTGAGAAAGAAGGTGAAATTCGTAAAGAGCTCGAACCGGTAATACTGGGCATAGGCATTGGCGAAGAAGCGGCCGCCCGACTGCGTGTCGTAATGGTAGTTGATTCGTCCGGTGCTACGGATGGTCTTGCCGCCTTCGCTCGGATCGATGGAGCCGAACCGGTCAAGCGATCCATCATGCACGGCCCGCAACGGAATCTCGCCCGAACCGTTCCACTGCGACTTCTGAAAGGTGCCGGTGATGACCAACTCATCGCGCCCGAGCGGGTTCATCGTCGCTTTGCCCAGCAGGTTACCCCGGAAATACCGATTGTCGTTCTGGAACGAGCCGTCGGTGTAGTAGCCCTCGGCCGCGAACAGGGTCCGCACCGCATCTTTTGTCGGTGACAACATCAGGAGATGCCGCTGGGTGTTGAACTGTCCAGCGGCTGACTGCACGAGGCCTTCCTTCACCACTTCCCGGGTGCGGAAGTTCACCGCGCCTGCCGTGGCGAAGTCCCCATACTCCGGAAGATACGCGCCCTTGTAGACATCCACGCCTTCAATGGTTTCCGGAATGATGAAGTTCAGGTCGGTATAACCCTGCCCGTGGGCATGGCTTCGAAAATTGATCGGCATCCCGTCAGTGAAAAACGCGACATCGGTCCCATGGTCGGCATCGAACCCGCGCAGGAAGTACTGATCGGCCTTTCCGGCCCCGCCCGAATGTTCCACCGCGATGAACCCGGGGATCAGCCGCAATACCTGGGCCGGACGGCCCTGCGGCTGCATGAGATATTCCTTGTCGGGAATGAACTGTTGGGAGGACGCTGCCACCGGCCGATCGGCAGAGACTTGGACTTCCGGCACCTCCAGATCCAAGGCGTCCGGATCATGAGCGCCAAGAGGAGCAGTCCAGAAGATCAGACCGAACATGACCACGAGGAAGCGAAGCGCACCAGTCACTGACGGCTCACCGCAGTCCCTTACCGGTCGTCGTCATCGTCAGCTTGCCGTGCTTCACACCTTTAACACTGAGCAATGCGTCGGCGACTTTGCGGATGGCGGCGCCTTTACCCCGCGCCACCAGGACCTCCAGGCAATGATCATGGTCGAGATGCACATGCATCCCGGCCATGATGTGGCCCTGAAAATCATGCTGAATGTGGACGAGCTTTCGGGCGAGATCCGGCACGTGATGGTCGTAGACAAAGGTGATCGTCGCCACCGTTTCCTTGTTCTCGTCCCACTCCTGACCGACCAGGCTGTCCCGAATCAGATCGCGAATCGCCTCGGAGCGATTGGTGTACTTCCGCCGCTCGATCAGACGGTCGAATTCCAAGAGAAGATGCCGGTCGAGTGAGACGCCGAATCGCGCGAGTGTTTCCATGCCCCTCCCTTCATCGTGCTACAAAAGACAATTTTGTAGCACCGATATGGAGGAGGCGTCAATCACGATGAGGGCTGACTGAGGGGAACCGCGGAGCGGATGGTGAGAATCGATATTTCCGGCGGGACCCGGAAGCGAACGGGCAGAATACTGGTGCCGATACCGGTGCTCACGAATAAATGACGACCTCCTTCGACGATATGTCCGATGGCGTAGCGTTCTCCGAACTGAGATGGCACAACAGGTCTACCCAATCCTGGCAGCGCAACCTGTCCGCCATGCGTATGGCCGGCGATCGTCAGCGCCACCCGCTTCGGGATCTCGGGAAACACATCCGGATTGTGCGTGACGACGAGCAACGGACTCGCCTCATCTACACCCTTCAACGCCCGGCGCACATCATGCGCCGCTTCCCAAAAATCGCTGACCCCGGCCAACCAGATCGGCGTCCGGTTGAACAGGAGCGGGATGGCCCGATCCTCCAGAACCGGAATACCCTCAGCTTCAAGCGCCTTTCGTACACGGGCCCCGTCGAGCCACCAATCATGGTTTCCTAACACCGCATACACTCCCAGCGTCGCTTTCAGCGAGCGAAGAATCCTGGCGCTCGCTTCCGGTTCGACAAAATGTCCACCCACCACACCCTGGATCACGAAATCCCCGGCCAACAGGATAAGGTCCGGATGAGCGCGATTGGTCGCTAGCACCACGTCCTCCAATTTTTCGAGATCGTTATGCGGCGAGCCGGTATGCAGATCCGCCAATACTGCGATGCGCAGGTCGCGGGCGGAAGCAGGCCAGCCAGGCAGCGAGAGATCATATTCCCGCGTCGACAAAGACGCCGGCTCCCACCAAAAACCCCAACCAGCCAGCGCAAGCAGGAGCCCTCCCAGGAGATACCTCGCGCTACGAGCTTTTGCCCATCTGATCCGCATTGTCATCAAGACAGGGACCTCACTCGAAAATAACGATTGGGCCGGTCTTCCAACGACGCAGAGCCTTCAGAGGCGAGCGCATCACTTCGTAGGACCCACTTCGCTGGAGGTTGAATGGAAGGCGAAGATGGCACGTGTGCCTGATGGGGTAGCCTGCTGTGTCGGTGGAGAAAGCGGCCTTACGCAAACAACTGCACGGCCGTCGAGTCGGCGAGGAGGTTTTCGCCTTCACGATCGATGAGCGTCAGAAACAGGGCGCTCAACTCTGGATCAAATTGCGTTCCGGCATTCCGCTCTATCTCTGCCCTCGCCTGCGCAAGGGTGAGTGGGGCTTTATACGAGCACGCATGGGTCATAACATCAAAGGCATCCGCAAGGCTCACGATGCGCCCTGCCAAAGGTGTCTGCACATCCTTCAGACGATGATATCCGGTCCCGTCCCACCGTTCATGATGCGTCAACGCAATCTCTCGCGCCATCATCAAGAGCGGTGACCGGCTGTCGGCCAGGAGCTTCGACCCGATCTTGGTGTGCGTCTTCATCACTTCCCATTCAGCTGGGGTATAGACGCCTTCTTTCAAAATGATGGAATCGAGCAGGCCGATCTTTCCCACATCATGGAGCGGAGCGGTTTTTTTGATCATGTCCACCTGCTCCGGCGGCAGTCCTTTCAGTTCTGCCAGCAGCATGGCCACTCGCCCCACCCTCCAGGCATGGGCGCCCTTCTCATCGTGCCGGTATTCGGAGGCCAGGACCAGTCGATTGAGCAGATCCAATTGCGTCTGCTCCACAACTTTGGTGCGCAACCGAACCTGAGCCTCCAGATGTTGGTTGTGCATGCGGACCTGTTGATGCAGTCGACGAGTCTCCAGTTGATTCTTGATTCGTAACACCACTTCCATCGCATCCACAGGCTTGTTGATGAAATCGTTCGCCCCATCGGCCAGCGCCTTATGCTTGGTCGGCGCATCCAGCTCGCCCGTCACGATCAGAATCGGCACATAGTCCTCGGCGGGGATCACCTCCCTCAGCTGCCGCATCACTTCGAAACCATCCATGTGTGGCATGCGCATATCAAGGGCGACGAGATCCGGCTTCACTTTCTTATACAGCTCTAGGGCCTGCCGGGAATCATTGGTCATGGTTAAGTGACTGAAGCCGGCCTGCCGCAGAAAGGCCTCCATCAATTTGGTGCAATGGGCTTCGTCATCGATCAAAAGAAGCTTGATGGTGCTCAGATCAAGGTCCTGCATCACACTCGCGCGGCTCCTTCTCTCACAGATTTTGTACCATTGAGCCTACCACCCTCAGGCCGCATCGCCAATTTCTTTTCGGCTCTCCGCAGGGAGATGACCGGGAAACGTGAGGGACGACAGCGTGCGCTGAAGCGCCGCCATGGTCAGCGGTTTGCACAACTCGGCATCGACGGCCGACGAAGCGGGCTCCTTCACGTCAATCTCGTCGCCACCGGTCAGGAGTACCACTGGAGTCTCGGGCGACACCTGTTTGATCACCTCGGCCAATTGCCGCCCGGTCATGTTCGGCATGCCGTGATCGGTCACGACCAGATGCACGCGCTCGGGGTTGAACCGCTTCACGGCATCGGCCGCGCTGGTCACCACGTCCACCTGATGGCCAGCCACCCGCAGATACTCTCCGGTGACACGCCCTACCAACGGATCGTCGTCGACCACCAGGATCTGCAGCCGCACACCCGCCAGCCTGTTGCTTTCTTGCTTCGCGCCCGCTTCTTGCTCGGCTTGAATCGGCAGACGGATGCTGAACGTTGTCCCGACGCCGACAGCACTGGTGATATCGATGGTCCCCCGCAGCCGTTTGATGATCCCATACACCATCGCCAACCCGAGTCCGGAACCTTTTTCGCCTTTGGTTGAAAAGAACGGCTCGAGACAACGCTGGCGCACCTCTTCGGTCATCCCCGTGCCGGTATCGCTGACTTCCAGGCGCACGTGATCTCCGTCTCCCTTCGTCCGCAGCGTGATGGAGCCGCTTTTCGGCATGGCGTCGACGGCGTTGAAGACCAGATTGGTCAGCACTTCACGCAACTCCGATTCGTGCCCGGCCACCGACGGCACCGAATCCAATTCCGTCTTGATCTCGATGGCGACTCCATTTGCCAAGGCCTGATCCTTCCATTTCGGCTGGCTCAGCTTCACACTCTGTTCGACCAGTCGATTCAGGTCCACGATGCCGGCCAGGTCCGCATCGAGACGGGGACGATAAAACTCCCGCAGACGACTCACGACCTTGGCCGCGTCCTTGGCCGCCATATTGATAGTCTGCAGATACTCCTTCAGTTGTGCCGGATCGGCGGACATCTGCGGAGCAATGAGCAACAGCTCGCTGAAGCCCATGATGGGCGACAGGGTATTGTTGAAATCGTGCGCGATGCCGCTCGCCATTTGACCCAAGGCGCGAAGCCGTTCCTGCTGCACCATTTGCTGCTGTGCGGTTTGCAGGTCGGTCATCGCCTGCTCCAGTCGTGTATTGCTCTCACGAAGTGAGGTTTCTGCGCGCTTGCGCTCTGCGAGATCCGAGGCATTGCTCAAGGCCACCGCCACCTGATCTGCCAATTGACGCAACTGCGCCAGCCGCTCATCGTTCATGTCGGGTGCGCGCTGATAACTCAATGCAATCCCGCCCAGCAGGTCATGCGCCCGAAACAACGGCAAGATCAGCAGCGACGCCACGCCAGGCCCGCAGAGAGGCCCAAACATCCCACCCGCAACCGGGCTGCTCAATGTGGCACTGCCTTGATGGGCCACGAACATGAGGCGCTCATCCTCACTCACCGCCACCCCTGCCATGCTGGTCTCCGCACCAGCCGACCCGACGCGGGCATAGACCCACCCGCGGGCAGCATCCGCAGGATCAATCAGCAGAACCGCAATCCCTTCGCAAGGCGACACCTCGCGCAAGCGAACCAAGACGGTATCCACGATGCGACTGGGATCGAGCACCGACAGCACGGAGCGGTCGATTTCGTGAATCGTCGCCAGTTGGGTGAACTGTTGATGCAGCCGATTCGCCATGGCATTAAACGAGACGGCCAGTTCCTCGAACTCATCGCCACTTTTGACCTGCACCGGCTGCGAGAAGTTTCTCGCTGCGACACGCCTGGTTCCCTCCCCGAGTTTCTCCAGCGGAACCATCGTTTTTCGAATTTGACTCACACTGAGCAAGGCCACGGCAAGCAGCGCGATCACGACGATCAGGATGAACCGATAATGAAAACTCGCGAGTGGCGCCAACACCGAACTCTGGGGCTCGCTCAGCACGACCGTCCACGGGGCCGTCAAGAATTGAAATCGCAGTGGGATCGCCCATGAACCGGCCAGATACACGTCCTGCTCGTCTCGCCATTCGAACAATCCGGCACTGCCGCCACCTTGTGCTGGCCACTGTTGGATCAACGCCGCCGATGTTGCATGACTGCAAAACAAAGCGGTGCGCTCCTGGCCGAAGACACACATCGAGGTATCCGCGGGCAGGGTCATACTTCCACCCAAGTCCCATAAAAATTCGTGATTGAGTTCTGCCACCACTACGCGCCCGTCGACATCCGAGAGCCGGGAGAGAAAGAACCGGGACCGTTCCGGACCGGTCGGCTCGACCATCAGCAATGTCTTGTTCTGACGAAGCAGGGCCCGCTGTGCCTGAGACAAGGACGGGATAGCCTGCAGCTCGCCGAGAAACACGACAGCTTCGCCATCCTCGGCCACGGAGGCCATGCCGACAAAACCCGGCAGGCTCGGCAACACTTGCGGCTGCACATCTCCTGGCTGCGCTGTCAGTCCCGCCCGCTGTTGTGCGATGGTGGACAGAAGTTCCGCCTCCAGGAGCAACAGCCGTTGGTACACCGCCATGCCCATGGCCTTGCTTTCCTGTCGCACTCGACGTTCGGCTTGTTGCGTGAGCTGGCTGGTCACGTCGGTCAACGACACCAGACTCAACGCGCCGACGGGCAACAGGGCACAGAGGATGAAGAGAACAAACACGCGGCGGGCGACACGACTGCGGAGAAAGGAGTATTCGATCTGCACGAGGCCTCGTTCTCCTAAACGGCTGCGGGAATACTCATGTGAGGAATAATGGATGAGACGCAACTGCACAGGCGGTGTTTCATCACGACACGTCGTGTTGCGCGTCCCGCTAAAACTCCACGGCTAGCCCGACGAAACTGCCGTCGTTCGCACGGATCACGTCGTCATGGCTTTGCCGCGCCGTTAGCGGCAAAACCGTCTGCCCGTCTTTGCCCATGCTGTAGAGATCGTAATCGGAATTGATCGGGTGCAGAAACCGGTCCATGCGCGGTCTTGGGCTGGGTCCGACTCCGGCAGGCTGCGCGGCATTGGCCTCGTCGGGCAAGATCCAGTGCCAGGCACCTGGCCCGTGCCCGGTCGTGGTCGTGGTCGTTGCGCCTGAACTTCCGCCAGCTCCGCCGTGGGTGCTCGTTCCACTCGGAGCCGTGGGCGTGCTCGCTCCGCCCGGAGCGGTGGACGGGCTGGTTCCTCCAGAACCGCCACTCCCGCCAGATCCGCCGGAGCCTGCGCCACCAGCGCCGCCGGCACCACCGCTTCCTCCACTGGCACCGGGCAAATTCATGGCCGCAATATTGAGATAGGCGTAAGGATTCCCCCAAGGATCGATGATGTCGCCTGCCCCCGCTTCGGCCAGCGTATCCGGGAAGACATCATAGGCGGCTTTATACGAATCGACGGCGCGCGAAATGTACCGAATCTCGGCAATACAGCGGGCGAGCCTGGCCTTGTCCAAATACCCCAAGTAGGTCGGGATAGCCAGTCCGGCCAAGGCGCCGACAATCACCATCACAATCGCCAGTTCGACGATCGTAAATCCCTGTTGTCGGCGATCAACTGCAGCGTGAGGCATACTGTGGGCCTAGAATCCTGCAGCGGCAGGCAGCGGCGCGGGTGTTGTTTCACCGGCGTGGGTCTTGGTCTGGAACGGCTCCATGTCCTGCGCCAATTGTTCGACGGTCGCGCGCAATCGATCAGCCTCCTGCTCCACCTCGCGCATCGCACCACGCGCAGCCGCCGCCTTGAGCTTTTCTAACTGTGGAGAGATGTCCGCATGGTGCGCCTCGATCCGGCCGATCTTTTCTCGCAACGCACTGACCATTTCCCCGAGACACTGGGCTTCGGCATGCAGATAGTCGCTCTTCCGAATCGACGTCCGCACGGTCAAATCCCCGCTCGCCACCGACTGGAAAATCCGTCGAAAGCGATAGAGCGGACCTGCAATCCGGTGCGTGAAAAAGACCCCGTGCACGATCAGCAACAACGACACCCCCGCGACAGCCGGCCAGAACCGGCTATGCAGCAATTCAAACTGATCGGCCACGCGCTGCGCCTCAGCCGAAGACAGCGGAAGGTGATCCAATTGCAACATGAGAGGAAGAAACAACGCGCCGGAGACCGCGGCGATCACCACCACCACATAAAGCAGGCTCAGGCCCAGGAACCGCGGCTGGACCGTATCCCACAAAAAATGCCGCCTGAATCGTGGCCGGCTCATGTGGTCGCCGCCCTTTTCGTCCATATCAAATGGTCCTGATTCTTAAACGTGATCCGCCCGCCTCCGGCGGGCTCATAAAAGAAGGCCAGTTGAAATTTGGCCTGCTCGGCATCCTGGTACGACACGACGAACAGCGTCTTGTCGCCCTCCCGGCTTTCATCCACCTTCGTGATCACATAGCCGTCCGCCGCAAGCGCGCTGGTTCCGAACCCGATCCGGGTTTGATCAATGAACATATGTTGATCGGCATAGCCGTCAGTCCGCGTCTCCCACACCCCGACGAGATACGACGGAGCATGATCAGGCTCCGGGGCACAGGCCGAACAGAACCACAGCACCACTAGACAACCTACCGCTCTGATCGACCACACGGCATACCTCTTCACCATGATATTCGGGCTCCCCGAGCCAACACGTAATAAGTATGTCGCAGTTATTGAGAAATTCAATTTCTTTGAAAATCTTTACAGGCAGGACTGAGCGGCCGGCGGGCGTCGTGGTGCCGCCGTCGGACATCCGCAGTGGAGTCGCTGCGATCGCGAACCGACTACTCTGTTTGGATCGGGATGTAGAGGAGGCTGCCCTGCCTGTTGATGAGGAGGAGGGCGAGGTCCGTGGAGCGGAGCGGCTCGGCGAGCCGTTGAAATGTGCTGAAGTTGGGAATGGGTTGTCGATTGAGTTCCAGGAGCAGATCGCCGGGTTGAAGCCCCGACACTTCCGCCAGGCTGCCGTCCTCGATATCCGTCACGACGAGACCGGTGTTGGCAGGGAGATCCATTTGCCGCGCCAGCGCGGGAGTGATTTCATCGACGATCACACCGGACAGTGGATGCGCCGTGGGACCTGCCGTCTCAGCAGTCTGCGCTTTCCGTTGCCGTTCGCGCGGCGCTTCCTGCACCGTCAATTCCGCCTGCATCAAGCGGGCATCCCGCAGGAGTTCGATCCGGTGCTTGCTGCCGATGGCGGCCGCCGCCATAAGATTGCGCAGATGGCCGCTGTCCATGACATCGCGCCCATCGAACCGCACCACCACATCGCCGCGCTTCAAACCAGCCCGCTCGGCTGAGCCCTTGGCCTGCAGGTCGGTGATGATCGATCCCTTCACATCCGGCAGGTGAAAAATCTTGGCCAGCAACGGCGTCACATCCTGGGTGGAGGCGCCCAGAAACCCGCGCACTACACGGCCTGTCTTGATGAGGCTCTGCATGGCGGTCCTGGCCATGTTGCTGGGAATGGCGAAACCGACGCCGACGCTCCCACCGGTGGGGCTGGCGATCGCCGTATTGATCCCAACCAACTCTCCATTCGTGTTCACCAACGCGCCCCCTGAATTTCCGGGATTGATCGGCGCATCGGTCTGAATGAAATCTTCCACATCGGCAACCCCTACGTCCGCACGCCCGACCGCGCTGACGATACCGAAGGTCACCGTGCGGCTCAAGCCGAGAGGATTCCCGATGGCCAGAACAAAATCACCGACAGCGAGCGCGCTGGAATCGCCCCAGGCCGCGGTGGGGAGGCCGCTGGCATTGATTTTTACGACGGCGACATCCGTCTTCGGATCGGTCGCCACGACCCGGCCTTTGAACTGCCGTCGGTCGGCCAGAATCACTTCGACATCCACCGCATCGGCCACTACATGGTTGTTGGTGATGATGTAGCCGTCCGATGACACGATCACGCCGGATCCTTGCCCGTATTGCCGGCGCGGCGGCACATCCTTAAACATGCCAAAGGGCAGGCCTTCATCGCTGAACGCCTGATCGTGCACCATGACGGTGGAAGCAATACTGACGACGGCCGGAAGGACCTTAGCGGCAGTGGCTCGCACCTGAGCCTGCAAATCGCCGGTCGTGCTCACCTTCGACACACGCGGCACCAGGACATCAGACGCCGAGGCAGACCCCGCCGACCAGCAACTCAATAGGACGCCCACGATTCCCAGAGCCAGCAGGCCCGGTTGTGATTCACGTAACGACATGCTGTGAAACATCCCTAGAAGGCTGCGGAAAAACCAGTCTGTTGCATAGTAGCCCGCGTTGAGCTCCGTTCTGTCTCGCGTCACAACCAACGCAGGATGCGCAAAAAGCACGTCCAGCAAGGCCGCAACGAGCGAGGAGGCGAATCGTACTCTCGCAGTACGGTGGGCCTGTGAGGTTCACGACGCGCGGAATACCGCGCGTCACGCTTGTGAACGCCGCCGAGCCGGTGAGGCGGCCGTGTCTCGTGAGAACGCCGCTGGCGAAATTTTTCCGCATCCTGCTAGAAACGGCAGGCCCCAGCCTATCATGCGACGGGGTCATGCACACGCAGAACTCATAAATCGGTTTGCCGGAGACGTAACGCGTTCGAGATCACCGACAGTGAACTACAGGTCATGGCCGCACTAGCGATCATCGGGCTCAGCAGGAGACCGAACAGCGGATAAAAGAGCCCGGCGGCCACAGGCACACCGATACTATTGTACACAAAGGCGAAGAAGAGATTCTGACGGATGTTGCGCATCGTCGCTTTGCTCAAGCGGTAGGCCCGGACGATCCCCCGTAGATCCCCTTTCACGAGGGTAACCCCGGCATTCTCCATGGCCACATCGGTGCCGGTTCCCATGGCTATCCCGACATCCGCCTGTGCAAGAGCGGGCGCATCGTTGATACCGTCTCCGGCCATTGCCACCACCTGGCCCTGCCGTTGAAATTCTTGCACGATCCGGCTCTTGTCTTCGGGCTTCACGCCGGCCCGGACCTCATCCAATCTCAGTTCCTTGGCCACCGCCTGGGCCGTCACCGCATGGTCGCCGGTCACCATCACCAGACGAATGCCTTCCTGCCTTAACAGGCGAAGAGCCTCCGGCGTGGAACTCTTGATGGGGTCGGCCACACCCAGCAATCCGATCGGCTGGCCGTCCACCGCAACCAACATTACGGTTTGCCCTGTCTGCCGCATCAACTCGGCATTCGCGTCCAAGGCGGCCAGCGGGCCCTCATCGGCGACCTTCAACTCCCGCAACCAGTCAATGGTGCCCACCGCAACCCGCTTCGTTCCGACGGTCGCCATGACACCCTTTCCCGCCTTCGACGTGAACCCGGCCGCCGACTCCAACACCAACCCTCGCGCTTCGGCCCCGCCGACAATTGCACTGGCCACCGGATGCTCACTACCCCGTTCGACCGACGCGGCCAATCGCAACAGGTCCGTCTCAGACCAGGGCGGCATCGCGCTGACCACCCGCAACTTCGGCTTGCCCTCCGTCAACGTGCCGGTTTTGTCGAACACCAGCGTGGTGATTTTTTCGACCGTTTCCAGCGCCTCGGCTTTTTTAAACAACACCCCGGCCGACGCTCCACGCCCGGTTCCCACCATGATGGACATGGGCGTGGCCAATCCGAGCGCACAAGGGCAGGCGATGATCAGCACCGCCACGGCATTCAACAGAGCATGGGCAAGACGCGGCTCGGGTCCAAGCCAGGCCCACAACACACCGGTCATGATCGCGACGCCGACGACGATCGGGACAAAATATCCGGCTACCACATCGGCTGTACGCTGGATAGGTGCACGACTGCGTTGTGCCTCGGCCACCATCCGAACGATGTGGGATAAGAGTGTATCCGCGCCTACCCGATCCGCTCGCATCACGACGCCGCCCGATCCGTTGATCGTGCCGCCCGTCACCCGCTCGCCGGCAAACTTTTCTACAGGGATGGATTCGCCGGTAATCATGGACTCGTCAATCGACGTCGAGCCTTCGAGAATGACTCCGTCCACCGGTACCCGTTCGCCCGGACGCACCCGCAGCCGGTCGCCGACCTGCACCTGTTCCAGCAACACGTCCTCTTCACGGCCATCATCGAACAACCGGCGGGCGGTCTTCGGCGCCAAGCCGAGCAGCGCCCTGATCGCGCCGGTCGTACGGCTCCTGGCTCGCAGTTCCAACACTTGGCCCAAGAGGACCAGCACCGTAATCACCGCCGCCGCCTCGAAATACACCGGCACCGCCCCGCTCTCGAGATGAAATGATTGCGGGATCCACGACGGCAGCAATGTGGCCATCACGCTATAGAGATATGCCGTCCCGGTGCCAATCGCGATCAGGGTGAACATGTTCGGACTGCGGTGAACGATCGACGCCCAGCCGCGCTGGAAAAACGGCCATCCGGCCCAAAGTACGACCGGCGTGCTGAGTGCAAACTGTATCCAGGCCGAGTGGGTGTCCGACAGAAGATGCTGCATCGGATGGCCGGGAATCATATGCGACATAGCCAGCAGGAACACGACTGCGGTCGGTCCCAATCCCACCCAGAACCTCCGGGCCATGTCGACCAACTCCGGATTCAACTCCTCCTCAATAGTGATCGTCCGTGGTTCCAGCCCCATTCCGCAATTCGGGCAGGACCCCGGCTCGGCTTGCACAATCTCCGGATGCATCGGGCACACGTATTCGGTCTTAGTCGGCAGGGCCTGCACTGAATCCGGCTCCAGCGCCATGCCGCATTTCGGACAAGGCACGGGCTTCTCCTCCAAGACCTCTGGGCACATGGGACAGACATACTTGGTCCCTGAGGGAAGCGGAATGGCGGCCATTGGTTCTTTGGCGGCACCAGGCGACAGATAGCGTGGTGGATCGGCGCGAAACTTGGTGAGACAACCCTGACAGCAGAAGAAATAGGTCGTCCCGTCATAGGCGAACGATCCGGCTGCTGTCTTTGGGTCCACCGTCATCCCACAGACGGGATCGATCACGGTCGCAGCCGTCTGACCGGCGGATGAGCCCAACATAGGCAGGGATTTTCCTCCGAACTGACGCAGAGGCATCGATGGGGTGGTCGCAGCAGGAGAGAGGTACCGGGCCGGATCGGCGCGAAATTTTTCCAGGCAGCCCTGACAGCAGAAATAGTAGGTGTGCTCTTTATGGCGGTGCGATCCGGCCGCCGTGGCAGGCTGTACCGTCATTCCACAGACCGGATCGCGTTCGCCGCCAGTGGCCGGCTGTTCCGGCATCGACTGCATCATTGGAAGCGAGCGGCGGCCGGGCTTCTGAACACCGGCGCCGCCCGACACTTCCTTCTTGATGTAGTAAGCCGGCGCGGCGTGGAACTGGTCCAGGCAGTGGAGGCTGCAGAAGTGATAGGTCTCGCCCTCGTGCTCCGCATGCCCCGCCGCCGTTTCCGGTTCCACCGTCATGCCGCAGACTGGATCAAGAGCCATTCATCACCATGAGCGACGTGCCCAGATTATTTTTTCGTCCCGTCACCGTCCAGAATGCTTTGGATGATTAGCTTCAGATTTTCCGGGTCAATTTGCTCGACCTTGATGTTGCCGTCGAGCAACACGGTCGGAGTCTGTTGGATCTTGATGCGATCACCCCATTTCCGCCCGTCCTCGAACGCCTTCGCCGGTTTCGCACTGGCCAGTCCTTCTTCGAACGCCGCCGGATTCAGGCCGACCTCGCGAATCAAGACTTCGCGAATTGCCTTGTCGATGATGCCAACCTTGTCTTTGTGGATGGTCCGGAAGAGCGCCCGCTTCATCTCATTGCCCTTGCCCATGCTCTTGGCCTGCTCATACATATCGAAGGCCGTCGGCAACTTGCCGGGGATCACGGGATACCCCACCATGACCGCTTCGATCTTCGTCCCGAATTCCTTCTCGAGAATCATCAGCCCTTCGCCGTCAAAGCGGTGGCAATGCGGGCAATAGAAATCGGCGAACTCCACCAATTGCACTTTTCCCGGCTTGTGGGTCGATTTTTCATCACTCAACACCTGAAAGTTGCCCTTGAGTTCCGGCTTCGCCGCCTGCGTCGTTTCCGACAACCCCACGAGCGCCATCACCATCAATCCGACGAGTACACCACTGTGCCACACACGACGCATCACCATACGCTGCACTCCTTTTTCAAACATGAATCGTTCCACAGGCTCTTCGGCATTATAAACAATGCTCGCACTCTTATGCGTCTGTTATAATGCCAATGATGCGGGGCAAACTTCTACAGGGACTCGCTATTTTGTGGATGGCCGCAGCCCTGACCGCCTGCGCGACTTCGGCAGATCAGCGCGAAGGAGAAGACGCTACAACCGCAACACCGCAGTTTTCGCAAATCAAAGCCGCCCCGGAATCGTTCAAAGGGCAGACCCTGGTGCTGGGGGGGCAAGTGCTCTCGGCCCGTCGGCTGAAAGAGGGCACCCGTATCGAAGTGCTGCAACTCCCTCTCAACGAGGCACAGCAGCCGTCTCTGGACCTCACGAAATCGCAGGGACGATTCGTCGCGATCCAACGGGAGTTTCTGGACCCCGCAACCGTGCCACAGGGCACGTTCCTCACCATCACCGGTCAGCTGACCGGCTCCGTCACCCAGCCGCTGGATGAGACCGACTATACCTATCCGGTGCTGGAGATCAAAACGTTACGCACGTGGGTTCCATCCCAAGACTCGAACCTTCCCCGATACCGCCCGTATCCGTACTACAGTCCGTTCTGGCATCCGTACTGGGGTCCCTACGGGCGTTTTCCGTACTACTGGTAGCACCCTCGATAGATTGCTTGATTTAACGCCATCGCCCTTTTCCCTGGCCTGGATGTAACGCGTATCCCCCCGTCCTTTCGCCTTGCAGGCTCAACGACAACGCCCCGTCCATCCGGAGATGAACGGGGCGTTACCACAACCGAATCGATTCGGCAGTTACTTAATCATGATCAACTGGCCACCGGGCTGCTTCGGATTCAACTGATCCCGGTAGGTCAGGGTGTTGCCCTGCGTCGCGTTGAACAAGTCGCTGGTCGGAATGCCGATGTACTTGGTCTCGCCGGCCTTGAGCACCACTTCCGCCTTGAGCACGAACGGAGAGGCGGCGTTGACCGGGTCCGTCATCTGGAAACCACGGTCCGAGGAGGTGTTATTCGTTACCTTCAACAAGACTGGCCGACCGGGACGGATTTTGAAATCGATCACGGTGGTCGGTGGATACCAGGCTTTCAGGGTGCCCACTTCGACTGCAAACAACTGCGCATCCACTTCCAATTCCTTGAATGGCTGGCCCACCACGGAACCGGTCTCAAGGTCGCCCACCTCGACGCCACCGGCCTGCAACGCCCAGGCTCCGGTTGCACTCGACAACAGACTCAACGCGCCCAGAAACAACACTGCACTCCTGCTCAGCATACACAACCTCCTGATAGGTTAAAGGGATGAAGACGAACGATGCTCCGGCGCCAGGCACGGTGGAAGACCAGTGCCTTCCAATACCTGACCGCCGACAATGAGACCATCCATGATGAGAAATAACACCTTCATGCGCTTGGCATTATCCGAAAATTTTCCGCTGGCCGTCGCCAGCACTTCATGCGATCCGTCGGGCTGCGGCTGATCCGCTTCTATTTTGACGTAATAAAAATCAAACCCTTCGAACTCCCTGTTGAACGCCTGAACCCGCAACAAACGCTCAAGCGAGTCGTCGGCTCCCCATCCCGCTGTTCCACCTGTCAGCACGAGTAGCTGGATCAGGGCAATCAACACACTTCGCATGGGGCTTCCTCCCTAGGGTGGGAGTTATAGCCCCGAGATAGCCGGTCGTCTACAGACGCGCGCTCATGGATACCAACCGGTGCTACAGTATCGTTTCCGGACCGTCATCGGCAAGAGGTTATACAGGATTATGGCGATCAGGGAAACCGGGGCTCCGTTGTATGCGAGCGGCCGAACAACACGGGCGGGGAAGCGGCTCGGGCGGGAAGCCACGGGGAAGCCGGATGCTCTCCGCCTCCCTCGTGGCATCAACGTCTGCTTACTTGCTCTTTCCCTTTCCCTTCTTGCTCGACGCCTGTTCCGCGTGCGACAAAGATTCTTCTGCATGCTTAACGGCTTCTTTCGCATGCTCCAACGCTTCTTTCGCATGCGGGTCGTTGCTGCCCTTTACCGCTTCCTCCAGATGCTTGATCGCTTCCTTTTCATGCTCCACGCCTTCCTTGGCGTGCTTGATCGTTTCCTTCACGTGCCCACCGCTGTCGGCCAGTGCAAAATCCGCCGGCGCCGCCGCCACGAGCGCAGATAACGAAGCGACCATCACTCCTGCACGTAATACGTTCATACGCAGTCCTCCTGTGTGATTGTACTGACGTCCTCTCATCGTTCGCATTCTACAGCATTTGAAGAGCGGTGTTGAGTGAGGAGGGACGGAGAGCGCGGACCAACCGGAAGGAAGAAGGTGGGAAAGGGAAGCGTATGGGCGTACGCTTCCCTCATCAGAGCTCACTGCGTGGTCAGCGCAGTCCAACCGTCGAGCTCCGTCCACCGATCCTCAGACAGGTGCCGGCGTCAACCACGGCAAACGGCAAATCCCGCACCGCTCCGGATCCGCTGTCGCCGCCTGGCCGCCGGAATCCCAACTGGCGTAGATCCACGATTCAGACTGCCTTGTCCCGTCACCGTTCATCGTCAGCCCGGCGCATTTCTCCATCACAAACACCGCGGGAGGTAGGCGCTGCGATCCGATCGCGTCCGAACGAGGTTCGGATTCCACAATGAACACCGTTCCCACGGGGAACGACGTATCGTCCGCCGTGAGCAGCGCCTTGGGACAGACATAAAACCGGAGCTCCTGCGGCCCATGGTGCGATTTTACCAGCGACGTCACACTCGGCCAGTCTCGATACCCGAGTGGAGCGACCAGTCCGGCCGCGGGCGGAGCCGGCGACCACCCGCCGCTGATATCCAGAGCCAGCGCCAACAACCGCACCACGGCCACGTTCAAACCGGTCTGGTCCTGAGGTTTTTCGATCGTGGTTCGTTGATGAGACGGCGCTGCAACGCTGACCGGCATGGAACACCTGCCTTTCTGATCCCGCACAGGTTATCGTGCGACTTCACCGACTGCCGCCCCGAGACGAGGGGCCATCCCCTGTCTCAGCGCGCCCGACTGGAACCGCGCGCGAATGGATGCAGCACGCGCCGCGAACAACCCCGCTTCCACCGGCTGACCAAGCGTATCGAGCACCAGGGCATACCGTTCCACCAACAACCCGACCGTGGGATGATGCAACCCGAGTCGCTGTTGTTGAATCACCAGCGCCCGCTGGTACAGGAGCTGCGCCTGGGTGAGCAACCCCTGTTGATCGGCAAGAAACGCCATGTTGCCGACGATCGTCCCGGCCAGAGCGCTCTGCGGGCCGGATACCCGTTCGGCAATCGTCAACGCTTCATCGAAATATCGTTGCGCCGAGACATAGAGCCCCTCCGCCTGATAGAGACACCCGGCATTATTCAAACTCATCGCCACGGCGGGATGGTTGTCCCCGAATCGAACACGCCGTATCTTCAATGCACGCAGGTAAAACGGTTCCGCCCAGGCATACAACCCGCGCCCCTTATACAACACCGCCAGGTTGTTCAGGACCGGTCCCAGATCCGGATGATCGGCCCCGTGCGTGCCTTCCATGAGGATAAGCGCCAGGTGATACATGGATTCGGCTTCGGTCTCCCGCCCCTGCTTACGATAGAGTTCGGCTAGATTGTTGAGGGTGACGGCCACATCGGGGTGCGCCGCGCCGAGCACTTTGCGCTCGATCGCCAACACGCGTTCGTAGAGCGGCTCGGCTTCCGCAAATTCACCTTGGGCATGGGCGATTTCCGCCAGATTGTTTAACGCTGCCGCGACATCTTCGTGCTCCGGTCCCAGTTGCGCCTCCCATATGTCGAGAGCGCGCCGGTAGAACGATTCAGCCTCGTGGAGCCGCCCCTGGTCGTGATACAGCAACCCCAAATGGTTCGCAGCCAGCGCTACTCGAGGATCGTCGGCGCGAACCTGCTCGGCTTCCCGCAAGGCCTGCGTCAGGAGTGGCTCGGCCTCGGCATAGTGCGCCGATTCCCGGGCCTTCACCCCCTCCTGGAAGCGCTGCGTCCAGCCATCCAGCTCCACAGCACCGGTCCCGGTCGCGCCGCCGAATACCACCAGCGCGAGCAGGCTCACGAACTTCATTCGATACCACCGCTGCTGCATACGATCACCCATGATGGTCGATTTCCTCCGCACTCTAGACTGACTCCTATCCATCCCGTCGCTGGTTTTCCGACTCCGTAGCCAGAACCGCCAACCCCCGAGGGGCCGGGGTGGAGGGGGAGGCCGTCCCACTCACCCCGGGGAGGCAGATCCTGAAGAAGGGTGCACAACCTCAGGATCCGTCTTGATTCGCTTATCGCTTGGCCGCCCGGCGTCCGCTCATCGGCACCATCTTCAACTGCGGCGTGAAATCAGTCGGACGCGGATCGGTTCGATTGCCTTCGACCAATGCGGCCACGGAGCGACGAAAAATCCGGAGAGTCCCTCCACCGATCTTCGTCGCCTCCAGGTGACCTTCGTCGATCCAGCGGTAGATGGTCCATTTACTCACTTGGAGCAACTGCGCGGCTTCCTTCACGCGCAAGAGCGGTTGATCCATCTCCTTCTCCCCTTAGACCTGGCGGTGGACAGGAGCGGCTTCGACACCGCTCCTCCCCGGCTGCGCAGGGGGGACGAGCCTCCCGAGCAGCCGGGTCCACCATGCGTAGACCGGCACCTATGTCATGACAGAGCCTGGCAACCGGCAGCGAAGGTCACAGGGAAGGCGCCCGCGCCGCCGGTTATTCCGGGGTAGAGGGCAATTCGACCCCGGACTCACAGACATTGAGTGAATAGCTCGTGCCGAACGCCCGGAGACGGCGGATTACAGGGCCGACATCACTCCCGCCAGTGGCGCGTGCCACAGCGGAAGTACAGATTGCGAACTCTGTAATGAAAGGCGACGTGCGCTCCGCCCGAACTATTCCCCCGCGGGGACGGGCGGCGCACGAGCGTGAAGGGACGAGAAATCCCCGGAAGTCAGGAGGAGCGGAGAGGAGATCAACGGTTGCGTGTGCGCAACCCAGACTGTGCCTACATCGCCCTGAGCAATCGGGCCGACATCCGATGTCGCCTGACAGGCCCAGGAGCAGAGGGTGGAATGGGTATCCGTACCGGAATGCTGGTGATGACTATCCGACGGTGCGGCATGGGCAAAGGAACAGCCCGGCGCCACGAGCGCCAACACTATATATACCCAGACGATTCCGAGTGCAAGGCCGGCAACTGTGCTGTGTGAAGTCCGTCGGATCATGGCCTGATAGTTCTCACCTGGCGTATCTATTACGCTGTTTCACAGAAGCTGTCTACCGACGGATGCTCACGCCTGCTACAAATTCTCCGGGCCGCTCGGTCATCGCCTACACCGTCCGCTGACCGAGCGCGTGGACGATCTCGATGTGGGCTGCCCGCGCGGCGGGCACGAGTCCCCCGATAATTCCCATGCCGGCGGCAAACAACAATCCTTCACCGACCATAGTGGGCGTGAGATGAAATGCGAAGGCCAACTCGGCGCCGGTATCCCAGTTCACAGTGGAGATCGTCACAGAATTGAGCAGGGCCGCGCCGGCCACACCCAGCAGACCCCCGGCGAGGCCCAGCAGACTCGATTCGAGGAGAAAGGCTTGCAGAATGTGGCTGCGCGTAAATCCCAAGGTGCGAAGCGTGCCGATTTCGGTCGTGCGATGTGCAACGGACGCGGACATGGTCATCGTCGCTCCGAGAATGGCCCCGACGCTGAACACCAGGGTCAGAAATAACCCGGTCACACGAATCAACCTGGCCAGCCCTTCAGCCTTCCCTTCGTAATATTCCGGCTCGCGCTTCACGGACACTTTGAACCGGGGATCACGCTCCAGCCGCGCCTTGAATGCGGGAAGCACAGTCGGATCGGCCAGCCGTACGGTCATCGACGAGAAGAGCGTCCGGTGAAACGTGGCCATCATCTGCTCCGCATCGCCCCACACCTCGGAATCGAACCCGCTGCCCTCCGCCTCGAAGATCCCGACCACCGTCCACTCCCGCCGCCCGAACCGCAGCGTTTCAGATAGACGGGCCTCAGGAAACTGCTTCGCTACCTGAGTACCGACAATCACCTCTGTCGTACCCGGCTGCCACAGACGGCCTTGGGCGATGCGCACCAGAGGACGCACGGCAAAGGCATCGGGCGATGAGCCACGCAATGAGAGACTGGCCAGGCTCCCTCCTTCCTGTTTGCGCAAGGTGAGTTGCAGCGCGATCTCCCGCACCGCCGCGGCTTGATGATCTGCCAGGGTGATGACCTCCGGCTGTGCCGCCAGCACCCCGGTCTGCTCGCGCGACAAGCTGCTTTCGATTTCGGAGAGCGCCCCCTTGCTCATCACGATTGCGTTGGCAGGATCCCCGGTCTTGCCCATCGTTCGCTCCAAGCCGTGCGCCAGCATCAGAATCGCCACGAACACGAACACTACGAGCCCGAGCCCCAACAGCGTGAGCAGCGTCGTGACGCGGCGCGCCCAGAGATTCCGCAGGCTGTATGCGCTCCACAACACGGGCCGACCTCGCGACGTTATCCCCTGTGACGCAACCCTTCTAGAGTCGTCATGCGGCTGAGGCGCACCGCAGGCCAGAGAGCGGCCAGCAGGCCGACCAGCCCCATCACGCCGAGACACATTCCAATCGTCTCGGAGGTGATCTCGTACGCGCCCACCGTTTTTCCGCCGGCGACCATGACCGCATAGAGCCGCGCTGCCGGGTACAGCAACCCCAACCCGGCCAGGGCGCCGCCCAACGCCACCAGCAACGACTCCCCCAGGACCAGCGCGACCAAATGGCGCGGCTGGAAGCCCAGGGTCTTCATCACCCCATATTCCCTGGTCCGCTCGCGCACCGCCATCGCCAGCGCATTGACCAGGACCAGGGCCGCGATGCCGTTCATCACGCCGGACAACCAATCCAACGCATCGAGCAACGCGCCCGAGCGCGCGACCCAGCCGGCGATATAGGCCTGTTCCCGTTCCGTCCTGGTTTCGGCGAATGAGTTGGCAAAGGTAGCATCGATCGCGGCCACCACCGTGCGGGGATTCACGCCCGGAGCCGTCGTGGTGACATACCAACCCACTTGGTCGACACGGTCCGGTGCCGTGGCCCTCAACCGCTCATTGGCAAACTCCCAATGCACATAGAGTTCCCCTTCGCCCATGATGCCAGGGCTGCTGCTGCGGAAGATGCCGCGTACGACCAGGTCCCAATTCCCGGGATGGGTCGTACCCTTGAGCGGGATCACGTCACCGACCTTCCAACCAAATCGGGCGGCGAGTTTCAGTCCGATGAGGCATCCGCCCCGATCCTTCAGAAACGCCAGGCGGTCTCCTTCGTTCAAGATGACTTCCGGGTAGGTCTCGAAGAACGTGCTCATGTGCTCCGCAAACGCCCCGAACGATTCCTTCGCATCTCGGTACTCAACGCCAAACACGTTGCCGTAATGCACCACCTGCACACCGGGGACCACCGCCATCCGCTCCCGATACGACAACGGCAGAAGCAAGGAGTCGGACATGGCATGGACGGTGATCAAGCGATTGTTGGCCGCCGCCTTCACGCCGCTGTGCCATTCATCCAGCGTCAGCCGCAGCAACCCGAAGGCCAGCACCACCATCGCCAGACCTCCGACCGTCAGCGCCAGACGAACCGGTCGTCGAACCGTGTTACGAAACATCAAGCGCATCAGCGTCACGGCGGCATCTCCAGGACGCCTTTTTCAAGATACCGGATCATCTGCGCACGTTCGGCCGCGCGGGGATCGTGGGTGACCATCACGATGGTCTTGCCCAATTCACGGTTCAACCGCGCAAGGAGGGTGAGGATGTCGTCGGCGGATTCGCGATCGAGGTTTCCGGTCGGCTCGTCCGCGAGGATCATGGTCGGGTCGCTGACGATGGCGCGCGCCACGCCGACCCGCTGCTCCTGGCCACCGGACAACTGCCGAGGATAGTGAGCCATGCGATCGCCCAGTCCGACCAAGCGCAGCGCAGTCCTCACATGATCAGAACGCTCCCGTCGTGTCAGATGCGTCAGGGCCAACGGCAGTTCCACATTCTCCGCCGCCGTCAGCACCGGGATGAGGTTGTAGGTCTGAAACACATAGCCGATATGGCGGGCGCGCCAGCGTGCCATTTCGCCTTCCGACAATCCATCCAGTCTCGTTCCAGCCACCACCACCGATCCACTCGTCGGTCGATCAATCCCGGCCATTACATTCAACAACGTGCTCTTGCCGGACCCGGACGGCCCCATGATCGCGAGAAAGGTACCGGCCGGAATGTCGAAGGACAAATCCCGCAGGACCGACACGTCGGTGCCGGCACGGCTATAACTCTTGGTGACTTTCTGCAGACTGACGACCGGATCAACCATGAGCGGACTCGTTACGAAGCTCGACGGATGACCGACACCGTGCTGCCGGAATGAATATGTTCGGTCGGCGCGACAATCACCTCATCGGTCTGCGACAGGGGTCCATGCACAGGGACCATCCCGGCTGCGGGAGTCCCGGCTTGCACCACCGCTTCCGCCACGATTCCCGCGCGCACGACCAATACCACCGCTCGCCCTTCGCGCGTCACCACGGCGGTGGACGGCACGCCCCAATCTTCCCCCGGCTCTGTCGGCGTTCCTGGAACTGGACCAAACGTCACCTTGGCGCTCAGCTCAGGCCGCACCCGATCATCCAGGTCGAGAAAGCGGATGCGCGTCAGCACAGTCCCCTTGGCGCGATCGGCGATCGGCATCACCTGCTGCACTTCGCCCTGATATCGGTGCCCCGGCACCGAATCGAGTTGAATCTCCGCCGGCTGCCCGGCCCGCACACGGTGAATCATCGCTTCCGATACTTCGGCGTCGACCGTCACCGACAAGGGGTCGACCATGTTCACCACAGACCCGCCGGAACGAACGGTGGCGGTGAACGGCGACACAACCTCGCCGATCTCGGCCAGTTTTTTCACGATGACCCCGTCGAACGGCGCGTGGATGCTCGTATTGTCAAGTTGGACCGCGGCGTTTTGACGTTCCGCCTCCGCCGCGGTGACTGCGGCTTCAGCCGATTTCACGGCAGCGGCGGCGCGACGGAGACGGGCCGAGGCCATGTCATACTCCGATTTGGTGACAAACGACTGTTCCAGGAGCGTCTTCACCCGCTCAAAGCTCAGCGTCGCCTCTTCGAGCTCCGGTTTGGCCGCTCCCAGTTGCGCCCGCGCCACACCCAACCGGGCCAACGATTGCCGCAGAAGGGCGTCCATATCGTCATGCTCGATACGCGCGATCAGTTGGCCCGCCTTCACCCGATCGCCGACGTTGACGCCGAAATAGATCAATCGTCCGGTGCCCTTGGACGCAATGGACGCCTGCCGCTGCGCCACCACGTACCCGGTCGCCGCCAGCCCAGCCCCACTTCCGGACGGCATGCGAACCACCGGAACCACCTCGACCCGTTGATCCGGTCGAAGCCACGCGCTGCTCCAGGCCAATCCGGCCGCAATTAACAGGACGGCCAGAGTCAGCCAGATCCACCGGCGCCGACCGGTAGAGGTGGGCTCACCGGGAGCGGGACGACGAATCGCCAACCCGTCCAAATCGGCGTCATGAATGCCGGATTTGCGAGGCTCAGGACGATCGGGTGATTGATGAGCAGACACGGCACCTCCTCCATGGAACGACCGCGAGTCGCGCCGCTCCCATCTCATGTCATTCGAAATGCCACAACGCGAGTTATGACGCCGGCACAACCGACCGCCGCTCTCGCCCACGCCGCTTGCGCCACCACATGAGGAACCCGGTGGCGTAGATGACCGGACAGGCCAGGCCACTGGCGCACACGAGCAGGCGGCCTGGCATCCCGAACGCTTGCCCCGAATGCAGCGGCCATTGCCAATCGATAAACGTTTCGCCGGCGCTCCGCCTCGTATCGGGGGCTCGCACATCGAGAATCGCGCCGCTGTATTGATCGACGCTTACGATCCGTTCCGACCAAAACGCACTCAATCCCGGCACGCCTTCCCGCCCGACCTGATAGACGCCTTTCGCATCTTCCGGCATTGAGATCGACCTCAGTCGCCCCTCCGGATAGCGAGCCGCCGCCAGTGCCACCGCCTGCTCCGGGCTGATCGGATGCCCACCGGCAAGCGGGATGGAATGAGGGGCCTCCGCAGGCCCGCGTGTTGTCGGAGAAATGAGCTGTGTCACCAAGACGATGGGATCTGCCCAGTTCATATAGGCGCCCGACAGCAAGATCGCTCCGATCGCAAGACAGAGATACAGCGCAACCGTCTTATGCAGATCAAACATGCGACGGAACGGTGTGGCCGGCCGCCTGATGACCAACGCCTGCCGCCACTGGCCGTTCACAGGCCACCAGACGATCACCCCTGTGAGTAACGAGAGGATCAGCAGCCACGCCACAATCGCCGCCAGCGTCACGCCGTTCACACCAGCCAAGAGTTGAAAATGCAGCGAAAAGACGGCATCCATGACATACCGTGGGACCCACTCGCCAGCTCCGTAGCTGCGTACCCCTGTGACTCGGGCCCGATAGGGATCGACAAAGATTCGCTGCCAGGCCGTCGAAGGCTGCTCAACATATACGGCCACGACACGTTCACGAGTCGGCGCGCCATACACCTGGGTGATGCGGCTCCCCGGCGCCGCCGCCCGCTCCGCCGCCGCCAAGATCTCACCCACCGGCCGATACTCATCCTGCCCTGGCGCCGGAACCTCTACCGTCAACAGTGTTGGATTCAGCCACTCGTCGATCTCCTGAAAGAAGACGAGGATGCTTCCCGTCAGCCCGAAAACCACCAGCAGCGCTCCGACAAATAGCCCCAAATATAAATGCACCTGCACCCATAGAGCGCGCCACGCGCGTCTGGGAGTGCGCCTGACCGCCCCCCCCGCCACGGTGACGGCGGAGTGCGGTACCGAGTCGGCTCTCATGGCATCCTGAGACATGCGATCGAGGCTCCATTCCGTTGCGCGAGGCAGATCCCGAACGACCCGAAGACAGTGGTTCCGCCATCGACCTGGCATGGCCTTCCCCCGAATGGGAGAACACACGCCGACGGAGCAGGCCACCAC
Organism: Nitrospira sp.; assembly: GCA_024998595.1. GTDB lineage: Bacteria > Nitrospirota > Nitrospiria > Nitrospirales > Nitrospiraceae > Nitrospira_A. Next base: position 467,945 of record JACOEK010000001.1, on the reverse strand, counting down.
CGATGCCACACTAATGGTCCGGCACCCGGCTCTGCTTGAATCAGTACGTACTCGTGACGAGCTTAGTTGGAGAAGACAGGAGGACCGCGGCCATGAGCGACCACCAACGGGCGGCCACCGAAAGAGAGAGCCAGAACCGTGAGGGACACGAAGAGGGACACGAGCAGTGGTAATCGCGGAATGTCCGGGAGGATGAATGCGCTTTCATCCTGCGTGACGGTGCAGGCCCAGGTCACCAGCGGGCTCGCTTCTGCCTGACCGTGATGACAGGGATCCCGATCACCCCCGGCGTGGAGATGGAAACTACTGGAGGTCGGCTTTTCGAAATCAATAAAGCAGGTGTGACACAAGAACCCTGCAATCAGTCGGATGGCGATCAGCAGACAGGCGACAGCCAACAGCGGCGAAGGGGCCCATCCTGTTCGCCCACGGAGAGACATGGTGTGGAGGAGGTCGTTCACCAGACACACTTTCGATCTAGGTGTGAGACACCCTACCATACGAAACTACTTCCCTCATGTCTACTACCTCCTGCTCACGGATGCTACAGTTGAGAAAACGGACAGGCACCGGCACGGCATGGTGTCATGTCGTGCCGGTGTGTACTCCGGACCAGCGGGATCAATAGTAGATCGAATATCCAACGCTGGCCGTGGTCCCTCGCCCTGCGAAGTAGAAACTGTTGGTGAAGGAAATCTGGTTGAACGGCGTCGCATACTGCTTGTTCAGCAGATTTTCCACTCCGAACCGGAGCGTGCCCGGTCCTGCTTTGACCGTGCTGATCAAATCGACCAGGAAGTATTCCGTCTGGCCAAACGGATCGGCTGTGGGATCGATGCCGGAATTGAACGCCGTCAACGATCGAGAGCGGCTCCCGGAATAGAGCACCTGAACCCGGTTGCGCCATTCCCACTCCGGCACCGTCAGGTGTTCGAGGTAGGCGGTGATTTTCTGCGGAGCGATCGAGAAGCCGTTCAACGGCACGCGCACATCCGGGTTGAACCCGATGGTCTGATCACCTTCCACGAAGGTGTACGTCCCGCCCAGGCGCACCCGTTCGATCGGCTGCACATCGAGCGTGGCTTCCACACCGTAGATGGTTTGTGGCGCACGTCGAAGTGAATTCGTGAACTGGTCAAAGTTCAGACCCAGCGATGACTTGGAAATGTATCCTGACACCGAGGCCTGCACCTTGCTCCATTTTCCCCGCAACCCGAGTTCATAGTTATTCACCCGCTGCGGCTGCAACCGCTGGAGCGAAATGGCGGTACCCGGCGGCACGTTACCCAATGCATTGTCGATCGATCCGACCGGCACGTTGAACCCTTGGCTGAAATTGAAGAAGAGGTCCAACGGGTCCAGCAGGTGATACACAAATCCCGCGTTGAACACCGTCGTATCAAACTCGATCGCACTCGCCGGCAGGAACAAGCCGGAACCGCTGAAATCGCTACTCGTCACTTTGACCCGCTCATACCGAACTCCACCGCGCAAGACCAACGCAGCAAGCGGAGTCCACTCGCCCTGCGCGAACACCGCGGTGCTGTTGAAGACACGAGAAGGAGACGAGGCCACCTCGCCGTTCTTGCTGAATACCCGCCCACCGGACCCATCGAAGGTGGACTGATCGTAGAGCGTTGCAGACTGGGCGCCGTGTTGGCTGGAGAAGTCCATGCCCCACACGATTTCCGGCTTGCCGTACACGGGGATCGGCGTCGTAATGTCGAGCCTGGTTCCCAACACGTCGCTTTGGTTGTACCCCTGCAGCACGTCCGTACCGCCGAACAGCCGACTGTCGAACGTCGGAAACCGCGTTTGCTGCGCCCGGTAGTAGCCCTGTAAATGCACGCGGCTGTCGAGAAACAGGTGGGGGTGGGTGTAGTCGGCGCTGATCTGCGTGTTCGTCAGCTTGGGTTGGTCGGCCAACGACAAGCCGGGTACGTAATGCGCAAACGTCCTCGGCAACGCGTCCACGTTGGGATCCACCAGGTAGTTCGTATCCTGCCAGGACTGCTTGCGATTGAAGGTCAATTGGAACCGGTGGTCGCCGAAGGTCGCCCCCAACTTGCTCATAATGTTGTAGTTCTTGGTGTCGGCAAATCCGCCGACCGTATTGGTGCCGGGCATGGTGCGGGAACCCTCTGCATCGAACATCCCGCCCTGATGGCTGAAGCTGCCGACAATGTTGTAGTCGAACCAGTCTTTCTTGCCCTGAAAGCCCTGCACCACGGTCCCACTGAGCCCTCGTAACACCCGGGTGAGCGATCCGCTGCCCTGCACATCCGTGTAGAAGCTCGGTTTGCCCTCGCCCGGCTGTTTGGTGATGATATTGATGAGACCACCCATCGCGCCGTTGCCGTAGATCGCGGTGGAGCCGCGGATGATTTCGATGCGTTCGATGGCGCTGGGATCAATGTGGGCGAGGTCCAGTTCCGTGGTCGGGCTGCTCTGCTGCGGCACCCCGTCGATCAAGATCGCGATCGATCGCCCTCTGATCTTGAGAGACGTGCCGGAATCCATTGACTGGTCGTTCTGAGATAGACCGGGCACAAGTTTCGTCAGCACCTGCGTGATACTCCGGCTCGGTGAGGCGGCTAGCTGCTGCCGCAATTGTTCCTCCGACACAATGGTCACTGCTTGGTGCACACTTCCCATTGAGGTCGGAGTGCGGGTGGCCGAGATCAAGACATCCGGGGCATTCACCAACGGGATCTCTTCTGACACGTCCCGGGATTCCGGTTCGGCCGCCCATCCTGTCAGGCTCGGACAGAAAACAACGGTCGCAAGAACAACCGCGATTCGAGTGTTGAGTGTCAATGTGAGACGACGCATCTTCATGACGGCACAACTTCCTTTCATTCCCGGTACGGGCCGTCTGTTCGGGAACAGACAACGGGCGCCGGGCCCGACGCGTTGCCTATAGCAGAGGAGGAGCCAGGACCAGTTCACAGTCCGGTCCGGCTCGCCGTGAGGCGAATCCATGCGCATGGCGCAGGCAGCATCGGGCCTCGGGAGGCCCGGCTCGAGACGCTTCATTGATGATGTTGATGGTGCGTTAACAGGCGCCGGCGGAAAGCGGAGGGCTGCGGCCGGTGGCCGAAATCAGCAGAAGACTGCGATAAGAGACCAGCAACACCACCAGCGGGACAAACAGCGCGACCACGACCGGCAGGCGCGGAATGTCCGGCAGGATGAAGGCGTTGTCATCCTGATTGACCGAACAGGCCCAGTTGACCAGTGGCTTGGCTTCGGCCTGCCCGCGGTGACAGGGCTCCCGGTCACCGCCGCCATGGAGATGGAAGTTGCGGGTCGCCGGCGTTTCCAGTTCGGTAAAACAGGTCGCGCAGACAATGGCGGCAGCAAGGCGGATCACAATGAGCGCGCAGACGAGGGATACCGCCAGGAGCGGACCCCGTGTCGTCTGTCGAGCCCCATGCATGGAGCGCCATACGCCGTTCATACGTGATACCCGTCGAGTTGAAGGCGCTCATGCTACGAAACCGACGAGAAATTCGTCTACCGACGATTGCTCACACTTGCTACAAGTTTGCAGCAAAATCGCACGGTGACCAGGGAGGGGAAGCCGCACCCGCCGGAACGGCGGGTACGGCTTTTCATAGAGCACGGGGGGGTACAGAGACTAGAACTCCATCCGGATCGACCCCATGAAGAAGCGCGGCATGCCGAGCATGATGAAATACGGCCCTCCGATGGTGCCGGCATAATAGGTCTTATCGAACAGATTGCTGACATTGAGTTGCGCCGTCATTTTGGTCATCCCCATCCGCCATTCGTAGCTGGCCATGGCATTCGCGATGGCATATCCCGGGAGCTGAAAGAGATTGCCCGCATCGCCTTGCCGTTCTGCAGCCGCCTGCATCCCCGCTCCGACCTTCAGGCCACGCAGCTTCACGCCTCGGAGTTCCTCATCCTGAAACGCGTAGGTGGTCCAGAGACTGCCCATGTTCCTGGTCGTATTGAACAGCCGATTACCCGTATTGCCAGGGGTGGGATTGCCGCTCCCATCGTCGCCCACATCGTTGGTGACCTTGGCAAATGGCATGTAGGTATAGGAGGCAATGGCGCTCCAGCCCGGCAGAATTTCGCCGCTGACATCGAGCTCGATGCCGCGTGTCTGCGCCTCACCGATCGCACGGGAGAAAAGCGTCCCTGGCACCGGCACAGCAATATTCTGCTTGGTCAGATCGAAATAGGCCACGCTCGTTCTCAAGCGGCCATCAAAAAACTCCGTCTTGACGCCCGCTTCAAATTGCTGGGCCGTTTGAGGAGGCAAGGGCTGCCGGCTTGCATCGAAGGCATTTTGGAGTCCGAAGTTCTCCGTGTAGCTACCATAGAGCGAGAGCCAGGCCATCGGTTGCCACACCAGGCCGACCCGCGGAGACAGACGATGATCCTTTCCGGTCTTCTCGTTCAGCACGGTGTCATGCGACACGGCATCATCGTATCGAGCACCCGCGAGCGCATGCAGGTTGAAGGGCAACTTGACCTGGTCCTGCACATAGACTCCGTGCCACGACCGCGACGACCCGAACGGGCCGTTATCGGGGATTTGATCGAGACTTGGGATCCCCAGGCCATAGACCGGATTGAACACATTGATTGGGAAATTGGATGCCGGATCAGTATCACAGCATTTGGCCACGGCATATTTGTCGGTCTGATACAGAAAATCGTACCCGAACAACAAGGTGTGCTTGACCAGTCCTGTATCGAAATGACCGATCAGATTGAGGGAGCTTTGATAGCGGTTTTCCTGCTGTCCAGGCGGAACTGCAGCCAGAAAACGCTGAACGGTGCCGTCCGGTTGAACGGAACTAAACGGCACGATCTCTCTATGGCCACGGCCGTGAATGAACTCTCCGGATAGCCGATGCGTGATCTTCCAGTCATCATTGAACTCGTGCGACCAGTTGAGACCCGTGAAGAACCGTTCATTGGCGCTTTTGCTGAAGCTCGGTTCATCCAAGTACCGACTGATCGGAATCGGAGCCGGCCGGTTTCCGAGCGCCGGGAGGAGGCCATCCGACTTGGTATTGATGTTGTGATACTCCATCTCAGCCGTGATCTGCGTGCGGGGACTGACGTTCCATTTTACGACCGGGGCAAAGAAGATCGTCTTCCGATCGACGAAGTCTCGGAACGATTCCGAGTTCTCATAGGCTAAATTAAACCGGTAGAGGAGACTCCCGTCTTTGGTCAGTGGGCCGGTCGCATCGCCTGTCGTGCGAAAGAAATTATACGACCCGATTTGCTGTTGAAACGAGTAGTAGGGCGTGGCCAGCGGCTGCTTCGTGACCACGTTGATAATGCCTCCCGGGTCTGCCCGGCCATAAAGAATCGACGCCGGCCCTTTCAACACTTCCACCCGCTCGATGTTCGAGGTTTCGACCATGTTGTTGGTCGGTCGCAAGACACCGTTTCGATAATACGCCAGCGAGTCGAAGCCGCGGATCATGTAACTGTCCGTGCCCTCAATCGAGCTTGGGAACACGCTGACGCCGCTCACGTTCTTCAGCGCGGTCTCCAAGCGCACAGCCTGCTGGTCCCTCAAGACCTGCTGCGGCACCACCTGCACCGAATAGGGCGTTTCCATGATGGGCGTATCGGTCCGCGTCGCCGTGGTGGCACGGTCCACCTTGTAGGATTCGTGCTGCGCCATGACATAGACCGGTTTGACGTCCACCACCGGAACGTCGCTACCCGTCGGCGTCGAAGCCTGAGCCGGTGACTCCTCAATCGGCGGGACAGGGAGCGGCACAGGGGGCACTGCTGAAGGTGGAGCCTCAGCGGAAGCCGCTTCGGGGGCTGGGGACGTTTCTGTGGCTCCTGCAGACTGAGTCACGGGTTCTTGCGTCCGTTGGGTCGGCACCGGTTTATGGGGTCCGATACAGGCCGTGAACGCCATCAGCATGGCGCAGGCAACGGCGATCCGACTGACCGGCCACAGACTTGGACAAGATCGACGTACTTCTTGCACTGATTCGACTGACTTCATGACAAGACTCTCCTCCCTGTACACGCCGGCATGCGGCAACGACAGGCTGACATAGCGGCGGCCGGTATGGAGTCCGAGAACGGGCCTGCGGGTGAACGGCGACGATCTGAAAGCAGAACGCGCCCGCTCATATCGCAAGACATGAGCGCCACGGCACAGACATGGCCCAAGACTCAACCGATGGCGGCTGGTGTTTCGTTGTGACAGTGTTGCGTACTGGACTAGCAGGCGCTGAGGGGAGGGCCACGGCCGTTAGCCGCAATTAGTGTGACGTTACGATAACTGATCACCAGGAAAGCGAGAGGCACGAAGAACGACACGACGACCGGCAAACGAGGAATTTCAGGCAGGACAAAAGCCGATTCATCTTCGTTGACGGAACAGGCCCAGACGATCCACAGGCTGGCCGGAGCCAGCCCATGGTGGCATCGATCACGATCCCACCCGCTATGGAGATAAAAGGCCCGTGTCTTCGCCTGCTCCCAATCGGTAAAGCAGGTCGAGCAGACGATTCCCGCCGCAAAGCGAATGCCGATGAGCAGACAGGCAAGAAAGGCAACCAGCCGGTGGATCCGGCCGGATCGTTCGCTGGCATGCATGGCGTGAAGGAAATCGTTCACAGACTATTCCTACAGAAAAAAGGGAGAGTAGCCTACGACACCGCGCAGGAAAGGGTCTACAGATGCCTGCTCACGGATGCTACAGTTTCAGACCGTGAAACGTCAGACGCGAAAGGCTTAAAGTGAGCCACCTTCGTGCCCGCACCTCACAGCTTCATCACCTCCAAACTCACCTGTTGGAATCCGAGGCCGCGGATGCGATCGACGACGGCGACAAATCGTTCCAGTCGGGCGACCTTGTCTGCTCGGACCAGTATCGGAGATTGGCGTGAATGGGTTGCCAGGGCGGTATCCAATTGGTCCTCTTCAAGGGCGCGGTCATCCACAAAGACCGTCCCTTTCGCCGTCACCGTCACGACGATCGGCCGGTCCTGCCGGTCGCTAGAAGTTGAGGCTTTGGCAAGATTGACCGGGATCTGTCCCGTCATGATAAACGTCGCGGTGGTCAGCACGATCACGAGCAGCACCAGCATGATATCGACCAGCGGAATCACATTGATTTGATCGACCTCACGCTCCATGGTGCACCTTGTGCTGAGCGAGCAACTCGCTGACGCGCCGCCGGAGGACGTTGTTCATGACGACGCAGGGAATCGCGACGACCAGCCCCGCCGCCGTCGCTTTCAACGCGAGACTCAGGCCGATCATGATCGTGGTGATCGCCAGCGCGCCGGACGTGCCCATGGTATGGAACGTGAGCATGATGCCCAACACTGTCCCGAGTAGGCCGATGTAGGGCGCATTCGCTGCGATGGTGCCGATGATGACCAACCGCTTCGTCAATGCCATCTCAAAGGTCTGCACGGTGGCAAACCTGGACGGATCTACCCGACCATAGAATCGCCATCGCTCGATCGCGACCACCAGGGCCCACACCGCCAGAAGTCCCAACAGACCGATCACCCCATACTCCACTCCGACTTTCAGCGGTTCCATCGTTCTGCCGTCCTCACAATTTTTTATCGATTGCCGGCACTATTCGTAGCCGAGATGCGGCACACGGGCTGCTACCGGCGGCGCTACGTTACGACGGGAGGCGCAGGCCGTCTACTGGCAGCTGCTCACGGCTGCTACAGTTCGAAGGAAAACACAGGAACGGGAGACTAGGATGAAGACAACAATCGGACTGCGAGTCAGCGTGGAGGATGTAGGAAGCCTGGTCAGTCGAGGTACTGCGTGAGGAACTGCTCCAACTCTGAGAACACCTGCAGACGATCCTCCTCTCGGCGAAAGGCTTCATCAGCGAGGGGCAATTCCACGTATCGATAGCTCGTCACATTCGCCGCCTTCAGCGCATCGGCCATGTCACGGCTCTGTGAGACCGGCACGGAACGATCCATAAGGCCGTGCATCAACAGCAGCGGGGTGCGAATCTCCCGCGCGTGAGAAATGGGGGACGTTTCGCGAAGCCGGTCCCGATCGTTCCACCAGGAACCGATTCGTAACTCGACCATTGGTTTCTGATTCAAATACCAACGGCTATCGGATACGACCTGCGGCAAGTCCGTCACCCCGCCCAGGCTGACGGCGCAGCGATAGAGATCCGGCGTCTTCACGGCGCCCATCAGCGCAGCGTACCCTCCATAGCCCGATCCGACGATACAGACACGGTTGGCATTAGCGATGCCGGAGCGGATGGCGTACTGCACGGCATCGGTCAGGTCGTCCTGCATCTCCAGGCCCCAGCGTTGAAATCCGACACGCAGGAATTCGTCTCCATACCCTTCGGTGCCTCGAAAGCGTGGCTCCAGCACGGCCCAACCGCGACTGACAAACCACTGCGTCCAATAGTTGTAGGCACCTGGCGATCGCGAGGCAGGGCCGCCATGAGGAAATACAATCATCGGAAGTTGGCGCGGGTCCCGATCCTTGGGAACGGTCAGGAAGACCTGCAGCTCCTTGCCGTCCCGCGCCGTCACATAGGTCGTGGTAGGAGCAGACAGCGCGGCCGTCTCAAGATCGGGGTACGACTTGCCAAGCAACACCATCCGTCCGTCGCGCTCATCGAAGACCGACCATCGCGGGGGATGCGCCGCACCGCTCGACTTCACGATATGCAGCCGCCCGTCGTCGCTGCTGCTGTGAATGACATTGACCGATCCCGGAAGCGCCCGGTCGATGCGCGCCTGCAAACGCTGGGCGTCGTAGTCCCAGAAAAGCACCCGCTCATCCGCCCTGCTGTAACGAACGCCGACCACCTTCTTGCGTCCCGGCGCATAGACCAACTCACCGGTCAGGTCATACTTCGGATCGGCCACCACGAGGATACGATCCGCCGCGCGGTCTACCACATTGATCTTAAAAATCGCTGCTTTGCCCCGATGCTGATCCCTCACATAGAGCCAGGCGGGATCGGCATCGAAGGCCAAGGGTACGAGCCCGGTTTCTTTTGCCAGGTCATACTCGGCCAATTCGCGCCAGAGATTGGACTCCGGCTGCTTGAAGATCGCATGCACGGTCGTCTGGAATTGGCCCACCCCCGCACGCACGTTCCCTGCCCGATCGGCAATCCACTGCAAAATCGCCCTGGTGTCCGGTTGAGAACTAGGATTCGCCTGGACCAATTGCCGATCGCCGGAGTACACGTCCACCTTGTAGACATCCGGAGCATTGGGGTGCTCCAGATCGAGGGCGATCAATACGTGCTTGGGATCACCGGGAATCGTGCCGACCAGCTGATCTTGGAATTGAGGAAAATGTTTCTGTCCGAAAATCGATGAAAAAGCGCCCTGCTTGAACAAATTGGCGGTTTGTCCTGACCCATCGCGATTCACCGCCAACAACCGAGTCTCGATCGAGTCGATCGCATTCCGCGTGGCCGCGAACCGGATACTCACCAGCAGCCGCTCATCATTGACCCAGCGAAACCAAGTAATGATGTATTCACGATTGTCCGTCGAGACAGCACGGTGCACATCTTGTCCCGCAACGGTTTGGGTATCGAGAACCGTGTGCCCTTCATGATTGCGGAGCACCGCCAGATGCCGACCGGAGGGGGACAGTTGAATGGATTCAATGAGGGGAAGCGAGGCGAACGCCGCGGTGGGCGGTGATGCAGAACCGGACTCGGCGTAGACCGGCACCAGGCTCCAGACAAGTAGCAGAACAGTGACAAGTCCGTAGATGGCCGGCACGGTCTATCCCTACAGTTACCAGGACATGCCCATCCGGGGTCATACCCGACGGATTCAGTTATCACATGTTCGCGTGACGGTCGTCCATCCCATTTTTTAGGCAAGCGGATGTCGCAAAGGGTTACACCTGTATCGCAGGGGAAACTTTCTGCAGTCTGCGGGGCTCATCATCAGACGAGCCCCGCACTAGCGAAACGGACCGCGGTCTAAAACTTGTACTCGACGCCTGCAAACCCACTGATACCCAACGCCGCGTTGGCAAATCGATTGAACTGGTCGTTCACGACCACCGCCCCGGCATAGGTTTTATCGGTCAGGTTGCGCCCTTCGGCGAAGAGGATCCAATGATCGTTGATGGTATAGCCGGACCGCAGATTGACCACGAAGTAGGACGGATTCTTGATCGTGTTCAAATAATCTGTATAAAACCCGGACATGGACCACTCGATATTCGGCGCGATCCACCAACCAGCCGGATGATCGTAGCGAGCCTCCACGTTCAAGCTGTGCTCCGGCGCGCCGGCCACGGTATTTCCGGCTTTCGCAATGAGCACGTTGGGGCCGCCGATCCCGCCGCCGCGCACATCGTCGGTGAACTTGAAGCGCGACCAAGTGTAGGCCACCCTAGTCTGCAGACTATCCTCCTTCCCTGCTCCTCCCTGCACGAAGAGCCCCTTCTTCAGGACCATACCGCCGCCGGCCTCGACGCCGGTGTGCCTGGTGCCGTTGGCATTTTGAAAGGTCCCGGTATTATTGATGATCGTGGTCAGAAGTTCCTTTTGCATTTCTAGGTTGTAGACCGTCACGTCCCAACTGTACCGCTTGTCCGCGGACGTGCCCCGATGCCCTAATTCCAACTGCCAGGCGCGTTGCGCATCCAGATTCAGGAATCCGGTGTTCGGCGAGCCATTGGCATTGAACGAAGAAAGCAATTCGATGTTGATCGGTGCCTCATAGGCCCGGCTGGCGTTGAAATAGAGCTGCGAGGTCTGCGTCGTACGATAGACGAATCCGAGCTTCGGATTGATCGCATCGAAATGTTGCAACGGCCGCTGCGTACCGGTCAGTGTGGAGGGCGTCGCCGGGTTGAACGGATTGCCGGCCGGCCCGTAGTTATCCACCGTCGCCTGGCGAGTCGTATAATCCCACCGACCGCCGACCACGATCGTGAAGTCCTTCGTGGCATCGAACGCATCTTCGGCGTAGGCTCCGAAATAGGTACTCTTCGCCCTAAAGCTATTCGTTAAAGCCCCGATACTCCCATTGATGTTCACATACCGATCTTGCCGCTGGTCGCCATAGCGCGGCTGGAAGCCCATGACGAACGAGTTGTTCTTGCCAAACAGTGAATTCGAATTCACATAGCGGAGTTCACCACCAACATTGTAAGAATGCATTCGGAGAGTCTGATAGATCGGGTGATCCTCGTATTGATTCGAGAAGTAGGGAATGATTTCAAAGTATTGATTGGGCGCAAATTCATTGTGGTACGCGATGCCGATCCGTTGAAGGTTGTAATAGCGCCCCCAGGTACACGTTTGGTTGTTCGTGACACAGGCAAAAAACGGAGGCGCTCCGGGAGGGCTTTGACCTCCCGCCTGTCGGCGATTGAAAAACAGCTGCTCATTGGTCAGTGAGCCGGGCAGCCGTTCTGCGACGTTCGCCTGCAGAAAATACGCTCGGATTTCCTGATGGTTGCCGAGTTGCACACCGATGTTGGCATTAATGCGTTCGCGGGCCTGCTGACTGTTGTCCTGGAACCCGTCCTGCCGGTTCCCGGACACGCTGATGTAATAGTCCATCGTCGCATTCATACTGCCGACCTGGAAGGGCTGAGTGACTTTGCCGCTCGACACCTGCCCGCTCACCATGCCGAAGCTGCCGGCCAGCATCCGCATCTGCAACGTCGAGGCGCTATAACCGGTACGCGGCACAAAATTGATGGCGCCGCCGATGCTGTTGGCACCGTACCGTAGCGCATTAGCGCCTTTATAGACTTCGATCCGTTCATAGGCCATGAGGTCGATCGATTCGAAGTCGGAAAATCCGTCCGCGTCGCCGAAGAAGATCCCGTTGATCAGAATATTGATGCCGCGATGATGGTAGTTGGTGCGGAGCGTCGTACCGCGGATCTGAAACTGGCCTTCATCGGCACCAAACCGTGATTGGAACCGGACGCCCGGCGCAAACTGCAGGACGTCTTGCAGATTGATAGCCCGCGACTCGGTAATCTGTTTCTCTTCGATCAGAATATTGCTGCCTGGTCGGCGAGCAAGTTCCTGCTTCACATCCTGAACGTTTTCAATGCGCTTTCCACTGACTTCCACCGGCTCTACCGCCACTACCGGGGCGTCCTGCTCAGGCGGCTCTTCACCCGCGCGCGCGGCGGGCGGCTGCAGACTGCCCAACAACACCACTGCCAACGATCCAATTCCCACGATGCCGACACAATGACTCCACTTCATGCCCTCGCTTCCGATCTGCCCAGACCGTTAATGACCAATGAACAATGACGCGATGCCGGTTGAGCGCACCACGCACTAATGACCTCGCTGCCCCGCTGCCGACCAAGCAGCGTCCTTCATCAGGGCGCCGTCCAACGGCACTCCCTGTTTGAACCTTCTACGAATGGCTCGCACCTGCTCAAAATCTTCAATAGGATTCCCCGCCAAAGCGAGAAAGCTAGCTTCGTACCCCTCGGCAAACCTTCCGATACGACGCTTAGGAAAGATGGCCGCCGGTGTCGCCTCACACCACATCTTGAGGAGCGTGCGATTATCGAACAGATGCAAGGTACGCAGATGTAGTACCTCGGCCAGCGACGTCTCCGCATGGTCGCTGCCGATTACCAGTGACACCCCTGCCCCCTGCAGCAGCCGGAGATTGTCTCGCAACACGTCAGAAGCCGCACCCTCCGGCCCGGGCCCATGCCCTGAGTGATGTCCATGCTGGTGATACCCGCCGAGGGAGGGCATGGCCTGTCCCGCCACGCTGGTGGTGACGACTCGCACCTTATTGGCGGCCGCCACGCGAGCGTCTTCCTCTGTCAATCGGGCACGCTCCGCATCCTGCGGTCCCTGGAGCAGCCACCCCGGCACATGCGCCAGTTCGTCGACCCCGGCGCGAACCGCCTGTCGGAAATCGGCCGCCGTTTCGACATGCGCCGTCACCTGGAGGCCGGCCGCGCGCGCGCGCGCGACAATGCCGGGCACCAATGCGGGATGCAGCCCCAGCCTGTGCTGACCGGCCTGGACCTCCGCCCCGTCGTCTTCCGAATGCACCAGATAGACTTTGAGAAAATCAGGACGACCGCTTACGATCATCGGCCACTTGGCTTCCAGATCGGCCTCCGTCTCGACTACGACATACGATCGATTCTCGAACCACCCCCGTCCGAGCGGCCCGACTGCCGGTTCATACCGCCCCACTCGCAACACATCTTCATATAAGGCAATGGGGTGTCCGCCGCGCCCCGTGATACCGGCATGCGCAAAGGTGGCGTCGATACTCGTCGGCACATTGATGGCGTGCGTGATCTGTTGAGCGAAGTCCCGCACGTCGTTCGGGTTCTTCACGTAAAACACTCCGTCCTGCAGATAGCGCTGCACGACCGCCTGTACATTCCACGGTCCCTCGACGTTATGGTTGTGCGCTTCGCCAAATGGCGGGACCAGGTAGAGGCCGGAGAGATCTACGGACTCAACCGGCCCGGACGGGGCCTGCCGGGTCAGGCGTCCCTGAACCGCATACCAGGTATCCGGCTGAAAGCCCTCGCCGTCGAACCATCGGCCGTTGACGAAGACATATTGCTTCTCCAGCTGCGTGACCGAAATGCCCGCACAACCGGACGCCTGCGCGACCAGCACCACCGCGAGCAGACACCACATGGCGCGGAGGCCGCGGAGGCCCGCGAATTCTCTTCCGGCCATTCGCTGGCTCGTGCCCCGGTTCGTCATTGAACCAGGTTCATTTCATGCGTCTTGTTGCTTTGGACCAGCCGATCCAGCGACGCGCGAAACACCCGGAGGCTGCCACGGCCGATCTTGGTGCCTTCCAACCGGCCGTCCTCTACCCACCGGTAAATCGTCCAACGGCTCACCGCTAAGACATCCGCTGCTTCTCCGACGCGCAAGAGTTGCTTGTTCATCGCAATCTCCTTTGAAGTAGGTGCGCGAGCGGCAGCCGTTGTCGCTGCCGCTCACACCACAGGGTTAGAACAATCCGAACGTCACACCCCCGTAAATCGCTCGGCCGTAGCCGGCAAAGAACGCCTGTTGGCCTGCGGCAGCCCCGGCAGTCTCTCCACCGATGACCTGCCCGGAAGCGGCGTATTTTTTGTCGGCAATGTTATCCAACTCGATGTAGAACTTTGCGAAGCGGAACCAGGAATTTTTGAGATCGAAGTTCTTGTGCACATTGACGTTCGCAATCATGTAGGAAGGAATCCCGAACGTGTTGCTGTTGTTCAGGAAGTAACTGTTGTAATAACTGCCCTCGATCCACGCGCCCCAGCCGGTGGCCGCGTGGTCATAGGCGACCTTCGTGTTCAGCACATCGGTCGGCACGTTTGGCACTTTGTTGCCATCCCGCACCAGGAAACCGGCGGCGGTATTCAGGCGGTCGGCAAAGTTGACGTACTTCGCCTCGATATGGGTATAGGCCCCGGACAAGCGCAGACCTTCCATCGGTCGCCAGTCATAAAACGCTTCGATTCCCTTGTACTGAGACGAATCGGCATTGACCGACGCCGTGTTGTTACCCGACACCGCCTGCGTGATGATTTCATCCTTGAAGAAGGTCCAGAACCCCACGAGTTGCACGGTGAGGGTCTTCGTCAGTTTGGACTCGGTCCCGATTTCGAAGTTGAGATTCTTCTGCGGCTTCAAATCGAAGTTGGTACCCGGCTGCCCCGTTACCGGATCTCTAAGGAGATTGGCAAATCCCGGAATGCCATAACCGGTCGAGGCCCGCACCCAATGCCGCTGTGCGTCGGTCGGCTTCCAGGTGACCGACATTTCCGGTGCCCAATTGGTGTAACTACGATCGGCGCCCGCCCGGCTGCTCACGGCGCCGCCCGTGTACCCGATCGACTGCACGCTCAGCTGAGACTGTTCAAATCCCAATCCGGCTGCGAGTGTGACCTTCGGGATAAATTCCAGTTCTTCCCTGAACCGGCCACCGACATTTCTGATCGTGCCGCGTGAGTTTTGAAGGAGTGCGCCGCGGGTGCCGAAGCCGTCGGCGAGGTTCTGAAAGGTCTGCGCTTCCTGTTCCATATTGCTCAGGAAGAACCCGACATAACTCCGCAACGGCATGTCGAAGAGGCGTCCGTCGTGCCGCAAATCGGCGTAGTGTTTATAGTTCGGATTCACATTGTCGCTGATCTGGGAAAACGTCTGATTGATGTCCTTCACGTCGTAATCAGCCTCGATCGTCAAGACGGTATTGGCATTGATCTGCCGTTCGTAGATACCGCCGATGATGGTGCGCCGATCCAAACGCCGCTGGGCCAGCCGCTCGGCATCGCTACAGGTGTTGGCGTTACAGACCACGTTGGTTCCGCCGGCCTGCCGGTGGTCGGCGTTGAACTGGGCCTGAGTGAGACGGGTCGGCACCCGCGCATCCAGCCAATTCGTAATGGCCTTGAAGTAGAAGTTCTGCTTGTCGTCGATTTTGAAGCGCAGATTCAGGTTGATGGTCTGCGTGTTGTAACTGCTGTTTCTGATAAATCCGTCTTCGCCCACGTTGCTGACGAACAACGAGGCATCGAGATTTTCGTATTGCTGTCCGACCGCGATCCCCTCCTTGTGGTACCCGAACGAACCGCCGCTCAGGAACGTCTCGACCCCATTGATGTCGCTCCCGCGTCTGGTCCGGAAATGCACCATGCCGCCGAGCGCGTAGTTGTCATAGAGCGACGAGGATGCGCCCCGGGTGACCTCCACGCTACGCATGAACCAGGGATCGTGAATATCCAAACGTGACAACCCGTCTGATTGAGTCTGGACAAAGCCATCTTCGTACATTTTGATGTCCCGCACGGCGAAGGCTGTTTTGGCGCCCTGGCCGCGAATCATCATGCTGAAGTCGCGGGGACCGTTGGCCTGTCGCAGTACCACTCCAGGCAATGACTCCATCGATTCCTTCATGGTCCTGGTCGGCTGGGACTCCGTCTCCGATTGTTCGGTCGACGACATCGACAAGCCCTCGGGCCGTCGCTGCACACGATCGCTCACGATGCTCACATCGGAGAGGTCATATTGCGGGATCGGCTCCGATGCTTTGGTCTCCGGCGATTCCTTCACGACAGACGGCTGGGCTGTAGGCGCTGCCGCTCCTGGTGCCGGTTGCTGCTGCAACTCTTCCAACTCGCGAAGAATGTTCTGCAGCTGGTCGCGCAGGTCGCGCTCCCGCGCGCTTTTCTCCACAACAGCCCCGGCTGCCGTCTCCTCTTGCGCAAATGAGGGCACAACGGTCACCGGAATGGCCGCCAGCAAGGCACAACTTATAAAAGCATGAAGTCTGAATGAATCACGGCGGGCCCACATACACATCCTCCCGGCACAACTGTGCACACGACAGAAGAGACAATCCTCTCGCGCCCCTGTCTGAACGGACGAGAAGAGAAGCTAGACGACCTAGCGATATAAAAAGGAGTTACGACTGAATAGGCGGCGCACGAGAGGCAGTGTGGAAGCCACCACCTCCCGCGATGATGGCATGGCTGGTCTCGACAAAGAGCGTCGCCACGAAAAACGGTTGCAGTAACAACGCCACGGGGCCGGCATCCGGGGTGGGATTCGCCTGACAGGCCCAGGCACAGAAGCTGGAATGAGACACCGTTCCGCCATGGTGGTGGGCGGCCGGTGTCGGATCGACATGATCGAACACACAGGCAACGGAGAAGACGGCCAGAATCAGATAGAGCCCTGCCAGCGCAGCCGCGAGTCCGACGGGTGGTTTCGTGACACGCATCATGGCATCAGACTCTGTAATGCCTGCACCGCAGCCGGCGCATCCCACTCACGGGGTCCGACCGCGCGGCCGATCAACAGTCCCTGCTGGTCGATAAACACCGTCGTCGGCAAGGCGCGCACGAGGTAGGCTTGAGACACGGCTTGATCCTCATCGAACAACACGGGCAACTGCACGTGGAGAGAGGCGAGAAAATGTTTGATGCCCTGCCGTTGCAGATCAGTCGTGATCGTGAGCAGCGCGAACCGGTCGGGATCCAGCTGCCGGCGTAAGCGCTCGAAGGCCGGCATTTCTTCTTTGCAGGGCCCGCACCAGGTGGCCCAGAAGTTCACCACGACGACTTTTCCTTTTAAGTGCGCGAGTTCCACCGCTGGGCCGTCCAGGGACTTCAACTCAAACGGCGCCGCCATGGTCCCCGATGCAACCCGCCCGACCTTTAGTGCGGCTAGCCGATCGTCGGCGACCGCAGGCCCGAACCAGAATCCGATGGACATACACAAGGCGAGGGTCTGCAACAATCTCGATCGCATCACGCACACGTTCCTAACGTGACGGGCCTGCATCAGCGGCCGCTGTCACGGCCGGCATTCGAAGAGTCTGGGTGACAAGTTTATGGCCCGGCATCCCATGCTCCATCCAGGCCATGGCAAACAGGCCGTGCCGATTGACCGCGACAACCGGTGTCTGACTTTTTCGCTCGTTCAGCTTCTGCGGCGCAACGAAGGTCGCCCCCCGATCCATGGACGCACTCATCACCACATCACGCTTGACCGGCCCCTGCTCCTCCCAGATCACGACCAGGCGTCCTTCGGGATCGACGGCGATCTGCGGGTGGTCAGGGAAGGTGTTCTTGGACACATTCAACTGCCGCTTCGGTGAAAACGTCCGGCCTCGGTCATCGGAAAAGGCCAGATAGACGGCGGGAATTTCATCGGTCCCTTCCGTGTACCAGACCACATACAACCGTCCCTGCCGGTCTACACCCATGGAGGCCGGCCGATGCGGGCAGGCTGGAAAGACCCAGTTGTCATGGCCCACGATGACCGACGGTTCGAATGTGTCGCCATGGTCCGTGGAGCGCGCGACGACGGTCTCCCGCACGTTTCCTTCAAAAATCTTCCGCCAGGCCACATAGACCATTCCGTCCGGACCGCTGGCAATGGCCGTGCGGCAACAGACGCAAGTGCCTTCATCCACCTTGGCATTTTTCGTAATCGTCTGCCCCTGATCCAACGAGCGCGCGACATAGGTGCCGGGATCTTTCTTGCCTTCGCGGCCATCGATCCAGGACAGATGCAATCGTCCTTCTGCATCGCGATGGAGCGCATCGAAGGTATGCTGAATGACACCCGGATCGTCATTCACCACTATCGACGGCTGGAATGTCCGGCCGCCGTCATTCGAACGGCTCAGGCGCAACTCCGTCGCAAACGGCTGTTCGGCGGTGGCTTTGGGATGGGCGAGCCCCCAGGTCACGAACACGTCATTCCCCTGCACGACGAGCGCCGGCGCTTCCTGTCTCCAATAGGGGACGTCCTCTGAACGATTGATGCGCACCGGCGCGCCCGGGGGCCCGCCCGGCTCCGTGCTTCTGGCATACAGGACAGAGCGCACCTCTTTGTTCTCTTCCATCCAGGCCAACGACAACGACCCCGCGTCATCGATTTGCACCGACGGCCCCACCAGGCTCTTTACTTTGTGCTCCGTCGTGAATTTCTGACCCAGGTCGAGGGCCGCGGGGGACTCGGCTCGAGCCATCGCCGCAATGCTCGACAGACTGAGGCCCAACATGAGCAACCCGCCCATCACTCCCGGACGACGGAACATCTGTGCATCTCGTTTTCCCTTGGCGCGCATTTCTACACCTGCCTTATCGGTTCAAGCTGTAATTGACCGGTAGATTCAGCACGACCATCTCCGACGACAATTCATGTTTCATGTGTAGCGGACAGGCGCGCCGCACGGCCTCAATCGCCGCCTGGTCTAACGATTCATGCCCTGAACTTTTCACCACTTCGACACTGTTGAGGTGCCCGTCGTGACGGATGGAGACCTTCAAGACGACTTTCCCTTCCCAGCCATTCAAGCGGGCCGTGCTGGGGTAGTGCCGCAACTCACTAATGCGGCGGTGCAACGAGTCTCCCACCCATTTGTAATCCGCGCTCGTTGCCCTTTTCGGAGCAGCCGCGCTCGCGACAACCTGATGCTGTTCCATTTTGGCCGGGTCTTGTTGGGCTGCGATGGCAGGAGCGGGCGGTGCAGCCACCAGTTCTGCCGGGGCCGACGGCGCAGCGACCGGCTCACTGACTGCGGCCACTGCCTCCACGGCCGATGGTGGATATTGGGGAGCCGTTTCAGCCGCCGGAGCAGCCTGCACCACCGGTGCACTTGCCGTCACAACCGGTTCGGGCCGCGTCTCTACCACGGCAGGTTCGCTGACGACCGGTTGCGCCTGGTACGTCTGGGCCGTGACCGGAGGGGCTTCCATCACCTGCTGCTCAACCACCGGCGCCACTTCACGTTGCACTTCGGCCGGGGCCGCGGCTTGCATCACCGGTTCGGTCTTGTGGACTTCTTGCGGTTCGACCGGCTTCGCCTGCATTTGCACGATTTCCTGCTTCGGCTGGATCTGTTCTTGCGGACGAACCGTCTCGACCACCGGCTGGACTTCACGTTGAACGGCCTGCGGAAGCACTCTTGTTTCCACCTGCCGCTGCACCGGCTGAGGTGGTGGCTCTACCGCACGTACCGGTTGCGGTCGTGGCTTCACCGGTGTCGGCGCAGGAGGTTGGACCTGCGGCGCCGGGGCCGGTTCTGGCTGACGCGCCACCTCGCGGGCTGGTTCGACCAGGGCCACGTCCCACTTGAACGGCTCTTTCTCCATGACCGTCATCTTCGGCATGAGACCAAATGCCACCAGCGCAAGGCAGGCATGAAAGACCAGCGATGCCCCCCACCCCGTGACGGATTGGTTTGATTGCCCCGAATGCGCGACCAAGACATTGTCCATGGGAACGGCCCCTTTCGATACGATGCGTTCCGACCTTACTTGAAGACGACCTTGGAGAGTGACCCGATCGGGATCTCGACCTGCCCGAAATCGGACTCGCCCTTGAAGCTGCCGCTCACCGCAGGAACAAATTCCCCACTCTTGCCGTTGGCCAAGGTGACGGTCATGGCCGGAGTGGCCTTATCGGCGCCCGGCTTCAACTCGATCTGCTTGATCTGGTCGAACTTGATATTGACTGTCGCCGTCCCGCGCTTGGATGGCAAATGCCGCAATTCATGCGGGACGAACGACGTCTCACTCATTTTTTCTTCCCAGTAGAAAATGCCGTTCTTCAGCTCAGTCTCGACACCCTGGGCATCGGTCACCGCAATGGTAAAGGCCTTTTCGGCCTTCGTGTCGGCGGCGGAGATATGGGTAGCCGACACCAAGAAGGCTAACCCCGTAAGGGCGCATGCACCCAGGCGGAACAACCACTGATTCACCTGCATCTTCATCACTCCTTCACGTCTGCGCATAAGAATTGATGCCGCATCATGTTTGACCTTTGACGAGATCGCATCTCCATTATCAGGCCGCCAGGGCTGTCCAGACGGACTCCGGAACGCTTCGCCGAGCAACCTTTGACTGGAGGAATGCATCCACAGCATGCGAGCGACCTCGCGTCACTGTTCGATCCAGGCTCCTCGACGCCGAGTCGCGGAGCAAGAGTATGCACAAAGGAGACGTGGATTAGAGCGAAACAGGCGGAGCGCGAGACTGACAGAGGGCGGATACCTGAGGGAGATGAACCATGCCGGAAAGGAACGACGCATCGCCGGAGAGCGCCAACACATGCGTCGCGTGGACCGGAGTGACCACATGGACCCCGGCCGTGGCGCACATCCAAGCGCAGATGCCTGAGCCGTGCATTCCGGCATCGTGGTGCGCGGCATGGTGAAGCTCATGCGCAACCGCGCTGCCTGTCGTCACCGCCAAGAGGGCAATGACGGCAAACACGACAACCCAGACCATGCTGTGAAAGCGGGAGCTTCGCATAAAGAAGGCACCTAAACCTTGGCGCGCATGCTAACAAACTGACCGACGGAGCGTCAACGCAACTTTTAGCCTGGTGGGTCTTTACAACTACGGCCCGCCGACGCCGATGATGCGCTCCACCCGCTCATCACGCCCGCCAAGGTCACGATACCGGCGGTACTGGGCCAGGGCCCGCCCCATGTCCTTCCGATGGAGCTCATAAAACACCCCGAGATTGTAATGAGCCTCCGCCGATTGAGGCTTGAGCGCCACGGCGCGCTCGTGTTCTCGTTCGGCCTCGTCCAGCCGGTTCAAGCTGGTGTAGACCATCCCCAAGTTCAAGTGAGCTTCGGCATACTCAGGGCGATATCGGATCACTTCCAAAAACTCCCGCTCGGCTTCGGCGAGAAGGCCCTGGCTCCGATAGACAAACCCGAGGTTGTAATGGGCATCGACCAGATCGGCTTTCACTGCAATGGCTTCCTTAAACGCGGCAGCGGCGGCGTTCAAGTCATTGCCCCGTTCGGCCAGACGCCCGAGGAGATACCAGGCGTTGGCATGCCCGGGATTGGCCTGCGTGAGACGGAACAAGTAGTCGCGGGCCTGCTTGAGGTCGCCTTGACTGTCATAGAGACTCGCCAGGTGATACAGCGCCTCAGCGTGGTCCGGTCGCATGCGAAGCAGGGATTGGTACATCTTGAGGGCATTCGCGCGATCATGCCGTTCTTCGTAGAGTCGGGCTAAATCCAGATGCGCTTCTTCATTGCCCGGCGCGATATCCAGCACCTGTCGCAACACCTGCTCCGCTTCGGTCCCCCGCCCCTGCGCGAGATAGACGTCGGCGAGATCGTTCAGAATCTCGGCGGACGGCGCGCTCAATTTCAGCGATTGTTTGTAGGCCTGGATCGCTTCGTCCGGGTTGCGCTTGCTTTGGAAATAGACCAATCCCAAGACATGGTAGGCCTCGGCCAATTTGGGGTTTTGCGCGAGCGCTTTTTTCAGGGCTTCGATGGCGCCGTCGGCATTGCCTTCACGAAAGAGGGCCACTCCCTTTTCGTAACTGCGCCGCGCCGATTCCGACGAAGCGCTCGAGGCAGCTGATGATTCGGCAATGAACGTGACGGACACGACCAGGCACAAGAGCGGAAGGCTCGTGAGGAGATAACGCGAAGAGCTGGCCCCTTGCCGCATCGAAATCCGCAATGGAATCCGTGGGTGACTTGGCCGAGAGAGTCGGCGAAGTGGTGGGGCTCACTATAAATCTCAGCGCATCCGAAAGCAACGACGAGAACCCCATCGCAGTCGCTCATCGCAAAGCAGTTGAGACCGGCGCCCCTGTTTCGGTAGGATTCGATGTGAGATTCCTGTATACTCCGCCGCCGAGCCCACGCCCGACAGGCGAGCTTTGCCCGTGACGAGGCTCGTGAGAATGAAGGTACGTCTGCATGCTGACCCAAGTCCTGAACATCATATTCGGCAGTAAAAACGACCGCGAGATCAAGGCATTGCGCCCGATTGTCGAGCTGATCAACGGGCTGGAATCAAGCCTCACGCCCCTGTCCGATCAAGCGCTGGCCGACAAAACGCAAGAATTCAAAAAGCGTCTCGCGGATGGAGACACCCTGGACGGCATTCTGCCCGAGGCGTTTGCCGTCTGCCGCGAAATGTCCCGCCGTCGCTTGAACATGCGGCACTTCGACGTCCAGTTGATCGGCGGCATGATTTTGAACAAGGGCCGGATCGCCGAAATGAAGACCGGCGAAGGCAAAACCCTGGTCGCAACCCTCCCGCTCTATCTCAATGCGCTGGAAGGCAAAGGCGCCCACCTGGTCACGGTCAACGATTACCTCGCGAAACGCGACGCCCAGTGGATGGCCCAGCTCTACCATGCGCTCGGCCTCACGGTCGGCATCATTCAGCACGACGCCTCTTTTCTCTACGATCCGACCTACGAAGCGGCGGACAAACGTCTCCAGCACCTCCGGCCCTGCAGCCGGCATGAGGCCTACCGCGCCGAGATCACCTACGGCACCAACAACGAGTACGGATTCGACTACCTGCGCGACAACTTGATCGTCAGCGATTTGAGCCAATGCGTCCAGCGCCCGCTGCACTTCGCCATCGTGGACGAAGTGGACAGCATCCTGATCGACGAAGCGCGCACGCCCTTGATCATCTCCGGCCCGACGGATCAAACGACCGACCTCTACTATCGTATCAATTCGATCATCCCGCAGCTCAAGCCGGAGCATGACTATACGATCGAAGAAAAGACCAAGACCGCCTCCCTCACCGAAGAGGGCAACGTCCGGGTGGAGAAACTGCTGGGCGTGGATAATCTCTACGACCTCCAGCACATGGATCTGGTGCACCACGTCGTCAAAGCCTTGCAAGCCTATGCGCTCTACAAGCGCGACGTGGACTATGTCGTGAAGGACGGCGAGGTCATCATCGTCGATGAATTTACCGGCCGCTTGATGCCGGGCCGCCGGTGGAGCGACGGGTTGCACCAGGCCGTGGAAGCCAAAGAAGGCGTCAAGATCGCCAATGAAAACCAGACCCTGGCGTCGGTGACGTTCCAAAACTACTTCCGCATGTACAAGAAACTGGCGGGCATGACCGGCACCGCCGACACTGAAGCAGGCGAATTCGCCAAGATTTATAATCTCGACGTCAACGTCGTCCCGACCAACCGGTCCATGATCCGTAAGGACTACGCCGACGTCGTCTTCCGCACCGAAAAAGAAAAGTTCACGGCCATTGTCGAGGAGATCAAAGACTGCCATGAGCGCGGGCAGCCGGTCCTGGTCGGCACCATTTCCATCGAAAAGTCCGAGCGTCTGGCGGGGTACTTGAGCCGCAACGGCATCAAGCACAATGTGTTGAACGCCAAGTTCCACGAGAAGGAAGCCGAAATCATCGCCCAGGCCGGTCGCAAAGGCGCCGTGACCATCGCCACGAACATGGCAGGCCGCGGCACGGATATTCTCCTGGGCGGCAACGCCGACTTCCTGTTCAAACGGATTCTCTATCAGGATGAAACCCTGACGGATGCCCGCAAGCAGGAAATTTTCGACGAGATCAAGGCCGATTGCGAAAAGGACAAACAGGCGGTCGTCGCCGCGGGAGGCCTGCATATCCTCGGAACTGAGCGGCATGAAAGCCGCCGCATCGACAATCAGCTCCGTGGCCGCGCCGGCCGCCAAGGCGATCCCGGTTCCTCGCGCTTTTACCTATCGCTCGAAGATGACCTGATGCGAATTTTCGCCTCCGAACGCGTCTCCCAGATGATGCTCAAGCTGGGGATGGAAGAAGGCGTACCGATCGAACATGGTATGGTCACACGCGCCATCGCGAATGCCCAGAAAAAAGTCGAGGCGCATAACTTCGAAGTGCGCAAGCAGCTCCTCGAATACGACGATGTCATGAACAAGCAGCGGGAAGTGATCTACCAGCACCGGCATGCCGTGCTGGCAGGTGAACACATCCAGCAGGACATTCACGACATGATGAAGGATCTGGTCAACGCCTTCGTCGACACGTATTGTCCGGTCGATCAGTACCAGGAAGAGTGGGACTTCAATGGCCTCGGGGAGGCCCTGCAGGGGCAGTTCGCCCTCGACATCACCCAGGGCAAGGGAACCGTGGCCGACCATTTCAAAGACGTCGGCCGGGATGCGATCATCGAAGAAATCCAGACCCAGGTCCGAGGGGCCTACGATCACAAAGAGCAGGAGCTCAGCTCCGAGCTGATGCGGTATCTCGAAAAGATGCTGCTGCTTCAAGTGATCGACCATCATTGGAAAGATCACCTGCTGGGGATGGACCACTTGCGGGACGGCATCGGTCTGCGGGGTTACGGGCAGAAAGATCCGCTGATCGAATACAAACGCGAAGGCTTCGACATGTTCTCCTCCATGATGGAGCGCATCAAATCCGATGTGCTGGAGCGCATGTTCCGCGTGCAGGCCGTCCGGGGCGAACAGCCGCCTCCTCCCGCACCTGAACCGATCCCTCCGCCGCGCATGGTCCTTAACCGCAGCGACGAACCGGCCACTCAGACCGTCCAAAGTCAGAACGACAAGACCGGCCGTAACGATCCCTGTCCCTGCGGAAGCGGAAAAAAATTCAAGAAGTGCCACGGAGCGTAGCTGAGGACAGACCATCTCCTTCCACTCACGGCGTGTCGAGCAAACACTCCGTCGAACATCGAGATTCTCCTGCCGGATCGGGTCTTTTCGCCTTGACTTGCCGCTGAGGCAGCGGCTAATCTAACCCCCTCTTTTCCCTAGAGAATCCGGTAGAAGAGCGGTTTCTTGCGATGGCGCCTGAAACGGCAGTCGACTACCGACAAGGGTAGTGTCACTTTGAGCACTGGGCATCCACAACTCCTGGCGGAAATCAGGGCTGAAATCGCTGCGGCGGGACCCATTCCGTTCGCTCGATTCATGGAGCTGGCCCTGTATCATCCTCAATACGGGTATTACGTTCGTCCGGTCGATGATCCGACTCAGGAACGCATCGGGTGGTCGGGTGATTTCTATACGAGTTCCGATGTGCATCCGATTCTTGGTCAAGCGCTGGCCAAACAGGCGCAGCAACTCGATGCCTGCCTCGGACACCCCGATCCCTTCACTGTCGTGGAGATGGGGCCAGGCAAAGGATTACTCGCTCGTGATTTTCTCACCGCCTGCCAAGACGCGCCCGCGAACCTCAGCGAGCGACTCCGGTACATCCTGATCGAACGCAGTGCCTCGATGCGCGCACTTCAGCATCAGCATGTCGCGCCATGGATCGGCCGCGCCGGTCATGTGGCTTGGCTCGATCGTCTGGAAGACCTTCCTCCGGACAGTGTGACCGGCCTCTTCTTTTCCAATGAATTGGTCGATGCGTTTCCCGTGCATCGCCTTGCAGTGATCGACGGCTGTCCGCAAGAACTGCATGTAGATGTTCGAGAGGATGGCTTCACAGACGTCTATCGCCCTCTTTCGGATGAACTGGCGGCCTATCTACGAGAAGGCGGCATCAGCTTGCCCGATGGATACCGCACAGAGATCAATCTCAAGGCGGTTCAGTGGATGAAACAGGTGGCGCAGGTGATGGCCCGCGGCGTGGTGCTGACAATCGATTACGGCCACACGGCCGAAGACCTCTACGGACCGGAACGCAAGAACGGCACATTCCTGTGCTATTACAGCCAGACCACCTCGGAAGATGCTTACGACCGGGTCGGCCACCAGGACATGACCGCCCATGTGGACTTCACCGCTCTGGCGCAAGCAGGCCAACAGGCAGGACTGGACGTCACCGGCTTTACGAATCAAATGAGTTTCCTGATCGGCCTGGGCGCCGAACAGTTCCTGGAGTCGCTGCAGCCGGAATCGGCAGAGTTTTATGCCGCCATTCACCTCCTCCGGCCGGACGGGATGGGGCGGACGTTCAAAGTGTTGGCGCAGCATACGGGCATGGACAAGCCCGAACTGGACGGGTTGAAGTTCAAGCCGTTTTTCGGATCGATTTTGGCGGCTCGATCAGCCGCCTAACAGAAATACAACCGACGACACCCGGTCGGGACGGTCGACATGTGACGGGTGAGTTTTCACGCTTTCTGGACGAACCATGGGTAACGAAGCCGCACCGCTGAATTACATCCCGATCCTGATTTTCATCGTGATCGCGTTTGCGTTCAGCGCAGTTCAAATTCTTCTTGGGCGCATTGTCCGGCCGAGCCGGCCGTATCGTGCCAAACTCGCGCCCTATGAAAGCGGCAGCCCGTTATTCTCGGACGCCAAGGTGCAGTTCCCGATTCGCTACTACATCATTGCGATGTTGTTCGTGATCTTCGACATCGAAATCGTGTTTATGTTCCCGTGGGCGGTCGCATTCAGGAAGCTTGGGCTGGTAGGACTGGTAGAGATGGTGGTGTTTATCGGAATTTTGATCGTCGGGTTCTGGTATGCGTGGAAAAAAGGGGCGCTCGAATGGGATTAAGCGACGGAAGAGGTGAATGGTCAGCAGAGAGCAGCTCAGATGAGACGTTCTCGCCCGTTTCACGATTCACCTTTCACGTTTCACGGGGTTGATATGAGCTTTTTAGAGCGGCAGCTGGATGCCAACATTCTGACGACGAATCTGGACGCCTTTGTCGGCTGGGCGCGCAAATCGTCTTTGTGGCCGATGACGTTCGGGTTGGCCTGTTGCGCCATTGAAATGATCGCGAGCGTCTCCTCGCGCTATGACATCGATCGATTCGGCGCCGGCGTGTTCCGCGCTTCGCCCCGTCAATCGGACCTCATGATCGTGGCCGGCACGGTGTCCCGCAAGATGGCCCCAGTCATTCGCCGCATTTACGACCAGATGGCCGAAC
Organism: Nitrospira sp.; assembly: GCA_024998595.1. Classification (GTDB taxonomy): domain Bacteria; phylum Nitrospirota; class Nitrospiria; order Nitrospirales; family Nitrospiraceae; genus Nitrospira_A. The sequence continues at coordinate 440,809 of JACOEK010000001.1, read as the reverse complement.
CGCGCTATGTCATTTCCATGGGGTCCTGCGCGACCTCCGGCAACCATTACAACAGTTATGCCGTCGTGCAGGGTGTCGACCAGATCGTTCCGGTCGATGTGTATATTGCCGGCTGCCCGCCTCGTCCGGAGGCATTGATCGATGGGCTCTTAAAATTGCAGCAAAAGATTCAACGCGAAAAGACTTTCGTAAAATAGCCTGCGTTTCTCACGATGCAACCGTTGCTTGAACGACTCATGACCACATTCCCCGACGCCGTCCGCGGCGTGGAGGTGGATGCCGCTCGAAACGAAGTCACGGCCAGGGTGTCCGCCGCGAGTATCGTCGACGTCGCGCGCTGGCTGCACGATACGCCGGAAGCGGCGTTCGATCACATCACCGATATCTGCTCGGTCGACTATCCGAACGATGTGGAACGGTTTGAGGTGATTTATCAATTGTTGTCGCTCGCGCATCGGCGGCGCATCAGACTCAAAGCCCGCATTACTGAAGAGAAGCCGGAAATCGCCTCCGTGACCGGTATCTGGAAGGGCGCGGATTTCATGGAGCGCGAGGTCTACGACCTGATGGGCATCACCTTCGTCGGGCACCCGGACCTTCGCCGCATTCTTCTCCCGGAAGACTACGAAGAAGGCCACCCCCTGCGAAAGGACTTTCCCGCTGAAGGGCGAGGCTGGCGCAGCTCGTTTCCATTCATTCCCCGTTTAGACGAAGCCCCCGAGGAACAATTAGAGAGTGAAGTTCCCGAGGAGGAGAAGCAGGTCTATCGGGCATCCGAACAACCGAGTGGCACACGCCGCCGAGAAGAACTGCTGTTGAACATGGGGCCTCAGCATCCCAGCACCCACGGCGTGCTTCGGGTGGTGTTGGAGCTGGATGGAGAGCGTATCGTCAAAGCCACCCCCGACCTCGGCTACCTCCATCGCGGCGTTGAAAAGTTGGCGGAAGGCCTCCATTACATGCAGGTCATCCCCCACACCGATCGGCTCGACTATGTCTGCGCGATGACCAACAATTACGCCTATGTGCGCGCAGTGGAAAAGTTGCTGGATATCACGGTGCCGGAACGGGCGGAGTATGTGCGCACCATCGTCGCCGAGATGCAGCGCATTGTCGGCCACCTGTTCTGGCTCGGCACCCAGGCACTGGATATCGGCGCCATGACCGTCTTCTTTTGGACGTTTCGCGAGCGTGAAATCCTCCTGGACATGTTCGAAAAGTTGTGCGGCGCGCGCCTCACGTTGAACTATTACCGCATCGGCGGAGTCGACAGCGATTTTACGCCCGATCTCGTGACACGCCTGAAGGCCTTCCTGCACACGTTTCCGGATAAGGTCAACGAATACAATCAGCTGCTGATGTCCAACCGCATCTGGGTCGGTCGGACGAAGGACATCGCAGTGATCTCGGCCGAAGACGCCATCAATTTCGGCCTCACTGGCCCGACGCTGCGCGGGTCAGGCGTCGATTACGACATCCGCAAGTATGAACCCTACGGCGCTTACGACAAGGTCGAATGGGAAGTGCCCGTCGGCAAGCGGGGCGACACCTACGACCGCTATTGGGTCCGCATGGAAGAAATGCGGCAAAGCGCCCGGATCATCGCCCAGTGCCTGGATCAGATGCCGGAAGGCCCGATCATGGCGGACGTGCCGCATGTGATTCCTCCGCCCAAGGCGAAGGTCATGCGCGACATGGAGAGCTTGATTCACCACTTCATTATTTTCACTCAGGGATTCAAGCCGCCGAAGGGCGAAACCTACTGCGGCACCGAAGTTCCCAAAGGCGAGCTTGGATTTTTCATTGTCAGCGACGGTAGCCCTCGCCCCTATCGGCTTAAGATTCGCGCCCCCTCCTTCATTCACATGGGCGCGTTCGACCACATGGCGCGCGGGTACCTGATTTCAGACATCATCACGATCTTCGGCACCTACGACATCGTGATGGGCGAATGTGATAGATGAGAGTCGCGAGCCAGATGTTCGCATATCACGGCACACTCCTTTGGTTAGAAGAGCTATGTTGAAGGAAAAATACCAGGACGAAATCGACGAGATTCTCTCCCGCTATCCGGTGAAGCGGTCGGCGCTCTTGCCGCTGCTCTATCTGGCGCAGCGCGAAGAGGGGTATGTGACGGAAGCCGCCATGCAGGAAATTGCCGGGATCTTGAAGCTGACCCCGCCGCAGGTGTATGAGACGGCCACGTTTTACACGATGCTGAACCTGAAGCCGGTGGGGAAGTTCCATCTGCAGGTCTGCAAATCGTTGATGTGCGCGCTGGTCGGCTCAGACACGGTCATCGGATGGATCGGCACGAAGCTCGGTATCAAGCCGGGCGAAACGACACAGGACAAACTGTTTACCCTCAGTATCGTTGAATGCCTGGCCGCCTGCGGGACCGGCCCGATGATGCAGGTGAATGACGACTATTACGAGCGCCTGACAGAGGAAAAGCTCGACCGCATCCTGGCGGATTTGCGGCAGACAGGCACGTCCTCACTGAAGACCGGCCCGTTCATGTGGCCGGAACCGGCTGCGGCGAAATCGGGGACATAAACCACCTCGCCGTTCGCGATTCGATCAGAGGAGACTGCTCGCACTTCACGCGTGACAAGACGACCTTTATGAAGACGTACGAACCGATTCTGCTCAAAAACATGATTCAGCCCGGGTATACCGGCTCGCTGCCGGAATACGAACGCGCAGGCGGATACCAGGCGTTGCGAAAAGTGCTGGGGAAAGTCACCCCCGCCGAGGTGACCGCCGTGGTCATGAAGTCCGGTTTGCGCGGACGCGGCGGGGCGGGATTTCCAACCGGAGTCAAATGGGGGTTTTTACCCAAGGATTACCAGGGGCCTCGCTACCTGTGCTGCAATGCCGACGAGAGCGAACCGGGGACGTTCAAGGATCGCCAGCTCATCGAGCGTGACCCGCATCAATTGCTCGAAGGCATGTTGTTGGCCTGCTACGCCATCGGCGCGGCCAGTTCCTACATTTATATTCGCGGTGAGTTTGTCCTGGGAGCCAAGATTCTCGAAGCAGCCATTACAGAAGCTCGCGCCGCCGGGTATGTTGGCAAGAACATCCTCGGCAGCGGTGTCTCCATCGACATCTGGGTGCATCGCGGAGCTGGCGCGTACATCTGCGGTGAAGAAACGGCGCTCCTGGAATCGCTCGAAGGCAAGCGCGGTCTTCCACGCGTGAAGCCGCCGTTCCCGGCCACGCATGGCCTCTACAATAAACCGACCGTGGTGAACAACGTCGAGACCCTCGCCAACCTGCCGCATATCATCAATCGCGGCGCCGAATGGTTTGCCTCAATCGGGTCCCCGCCGAAAAGCACTGGCACGCGGGTGTTTTGCGTCAGCGGTCACGTGGCGCGGCCCGGCAACTACGAAGTCCCGATGGGCATTACCTTTCGCGAGTTGATCTATGAGCTGGCGGGCGGCATGCGGTCGGACAAGAAGCTCAAGGCCTTCATTCCAGGAGGCGCCTCTGCGCCCTTTCTGACGCCCGATCATCTGGACGTCAAACTGGATTTCGAATCGGTAGCGTTGGCCGGATCGATGCTCGGGTCTGGCGGTGTGACGGTCATGGAAGAAGGCACCGATATGGTCTGGGCCGCATTGCGGTTGATGGAGTTTTTCTATCACGAGTCCTGCGGCAAGTGCAGTCCTTGCCGCGAAGGCAGCTCCTGGCTCGTCCAGATCATGCGCCGGATCGTCAACAAGCGCGGTCAGATGGCGGACCTTGAAACCCTGACCGACCTGTGTAAGAACATTGCCGGACGAACGGTCTGCGCCTTCGGCGACGCCGAAGTCTCTCCGATTTTGAGTACGCTCAAACATTGGCGGCATGAATATGTCACGCTGATTCACGCGGCCGAAGCCGCCAACTTGATCCGGCCGGAACCGGCAGGAGCCAAACATTGACGTATTACGCTTCACGTTTCACGATTGACGGCCAGCATGCCTGATCAAAAACCAGACACAGTCCGGCTCACCATCGACGGCACAACGGTCGCCGTTCCCAAAGGAACGCTCGTGATCGAAGCGGCGCGGCGCGTCGGGGTCATGATTCCACATTTCTGTTATCACCCCAAACTGAAGCCGGATGCGAACTGCCGGATGTGCCTGGTCGAAGTCGAAAAGATGCCGAAGCTGCAAACCGCCTGCAGCACGCCGGTTGCCGAAGGCATGGCCGTACGAACCGCCACCACCACGGTGGACGATGCGCACAAGTCGGTGCTGGAATTCATCCTGGCCAACCATCCGCTGGATTGCCCGGTCTGCGATCAGGGCGGCAAATGCGACCTCCAGGATTTCTCACATCAATACACCCCGACGACCAGCCGGTTTACGGAAACCAAACGCATCTTCCAGAAAGAATACTTCAGCCCCCTCATTGAAACGCAGATGAACCGCTGTGTGCAGTGTTTGCGCTGCGTCCGATATTGCGATGAAATCATGGACGTGAAGGCCCTGGCTCCGGTGGGGCGCGGCACGATGACCGAGATCAAACACTTCGGTCCGCATGAACTCGACTGCGAATTCTGCGGTGGATGCATCCAGATCTGCCCCGTGGGCGCCATTACGAGCCGGCTTTCCATGTATGAATACCGGCCGTGGATGCTCAAACGAGCCGATACGATCTGCACCTTCTGCGGCGACGGCTGCCGCATCACCGTGCAGACCAAGGAGAATGAACTCATTGAAGTGAATTCCTCCCACGGCGCCGGCCGGAATAACGGCGATCTCTGCGCCCGCGGATTCTTCGGCTTCCATGCCAGCACCCACGCCGGCCGCCTCACCCATCCGTTGATCCGCCGCGATGGCGTCTTGGTGCAAGCCACCTGGGAAGACGCGCTGGAATATGTCGCCGAACAGGCCCTCCGGGTGAAACTGGCCCATGGCCCCGATGCGTTCGGAGGGCTCATTACCTCCCGCTGCACAAACGAAGACCTCTATGTCTTCCAGAAATTCATGAGGCAAGTGATCGGCACCAATAAGATCGATAGCAGCGCGCGATACGGCCACTTGAGTGGGGTACGAGCGCTTCAACGCGTGCAAGGCACTCACCGCTGGACCATCGCCTTCGAAGACATTGTGGCCGCCAACGCCTTGCTTCTGATCGGCACCAATATCACTGAGACCAGCCCCATCACCGGGCTCAAGGTCAAAGAAGCCGTAAAGAAGCGTCAGGCCAGTCTGGTCACCATCGAATCGCTACAACCGGCCGTCGACACCCTCAGCAACATCGCAAACCTGGCCACGCAGCATTTCTCCAGCCATCCCGGACAGATCGGGAACAACGTCCTGGGCCTGATCAAGGCCGTGATTGAGGGCAACCTAGTGGACGCAGGCCTGGCTGAGCAGGCGCCGGCCTTCGTGCAACGGCTCACCACCGGCCTGCAACAGATCTCCTGGGACATACTCGAAACCACGACTGGCCACACCCGCGCACAATGGGCGGAGACCGCCAAGCTCTTAGCTGGGGCCAAACGACTGGTGATTCTGGTTGGAAACGGCGTATTGCGTCATCCCGGTGGAGAAGGAACGACCACGAATCTCCTGGACCTGTTGATCCTTCTCGGCAAACTCAATCAGCCCGGGTGCGGGCTCGGGCCGCTGGCTGAAGAAAACAACGATCAAGGCGCAGTCGAAATGGGCGCCGTCGCTGAATTCCTTCCCGGACCGGCCCCGCTCAACGATCAATCATCCAGAGATCGTATCGCATCGGTGTGGCGCGAGGAATTGCCCCGCACGCCTGGCATCTCGTTGACCGAGATGCTTGCCGCCGCCAATAGCGGCGCCCTGAAAGCCCTGTTTGTGGTCGGTGAGAATCCGGTCGGCACATTGCCGGCTACAGCCCGGGCCAAAGAAGCTCTCGCCAAACTGGAACTACTGGTCTGTCAGGAGTTATTCCTCACCGAAACGGCGGCCATGGCCCATGTTGTGCTTCCCGCCTGTTCATATATTGAAAAGGACGGCACCTTCACCAATTCCGAAGGACATGTGCAAGCCGTTCGTCAGGCCATCAATCCGGTCGGCGACAGTCGCCCCGATTGGGAAATGTTGTCGGCGATCTCCGTCTTGATGGGCTCACCGCTTGAATATGCCGATGCGCGGGAAATCCTCAAAGAAATTCGCAGCGTCATTCCCGGATATGGCCTGTTGGGACCGACGCCCACGTCACCCAAGGTGAACCAGGCCATACTCAGTGGCTATCTGACGGAGGGGTTTGCAGTCGATATGGCGGGACGATATGCCCTCACGCCCGCTCCGCAATCCGGCGACGGCCCGTTCACGCTGATGTTCGTGCAAACGCTGTTTCACTCGGGCAAACTGTCCACCCATTCCAAAGGCCTTCTTCAACTGCAGCAGGAAGGGTTTCTGTCCATCAATCCGGCGGATGCGGCCAAATTGGGGCTGACGGACGGCGGGAAAGTGACGGTCTCGAACGCGCGGGCCTCCATCACCACCACAGCGAAGATCCGCGAGCGTGTGCCGGCCGGCCTGGTGTGGTTTCCTGAACATTTCGACGGCGAAGCCAAACAACTCGCTGAATGGATGATTGATCCCCGGACTCAAATCCCCTATTTTAAGCTCGCGCACGTGTCTCTGGCGAAGGTCTCGTAGGACGGAACGAGGAGTATTGCTGTTATGGAAATCGGATTACGACTGGCGGTGTCGTTAGCCCAAATCGCCGCGGTAATGGGAGTGGTGATGCTGACCGTCATGGTCCTGACCCTCGCGGAACGGAAGGTGCTTGGCTGGATGCAGGATCGCATGGGCCCGATGGAAGTCGGCCCCTATGGCGTGCTTCAACCGATTGCAGACGGATTAAAACTCTTCTTTAAGGAAGACATTATTCCGGCCGGTGCGAACAAGTTTCTCTTCACGTTGGCTCCCATTCTGGCCCTGGTGCCGGCCATGATCGGCTTTGCGGTGATCCCCTTCGGCCCGAGCATGACCATCGAACTGTTCGGCATGCAGATCAAGCCGTTCGTGATCAGCGATATCAACATCGGCATCCTGTATATTCTGGCCTTTGCCTCCATCGGCGCCTACGGCATCATCCTGGGCGGCTGGTCCTCGAACAGCAAGTACTCCCTCCTCGGCGGACTCCGCTCTGCCGCGCAGGTGATCAGCTACGAATTGTGCGTCGGCCTCGCGATCGTGGGCGTCATCCTCCTGTCCGGCTCTCTGAGCCTGGTGAAAATCACCGAGGCGCAGGCCGGAGGGTTTTGGAACTGGTTCATCATCGCCATGCCGTTTCCGCAGATTTTCGCCTTCGTGGTGTACGTCATTTCAGCGGTCGCGGAAACCAACCGGGTGCCATTCGACCTGCCGGAAGCGGAGAGCGAACTGGTAGCGGGGTTCTTCACCGAATACAGCGGCATGCGCTTCGCGTTTTTCTTCATTGCGGAATACGCGAACATGATTCTGGTGTCCTGCGTGGCGGCGGCGTTGTTTCTAGGCGGGTGGAATGCCCCGTATCCCGGCACCATCCTCGGGCACATCGGCCTGGATAGCATCGCCTGGATGGAAAACGTCGTCTGGTTTGCCGCGAAGGTCTACTTCTTCCTGTTCCTGTTTTTCTGGTTGCGGGCTACGCTGCCCCGCCTGCGGTATGACCAGCTGATGCGGTTCGGCTGGAAGGTGATGTTGCCCATCGCCCTTGGCAACATCGTGTTGACGGCCATCGCCGCCTATTTCTTTCCGCGGTAACGGAGCGCAATGAACGTCGCCATCACGGCACAGCCTAAGCGAAAATCGTCGTTCAGCGATTGGCTGAAAACGTTGACCTTCTATGAATTGCTGATCGGCATGAAGGCCACGCTCAAGCACCTCCTCAACTACAAACCGATCACGCTGCAGTACCCGCACGAGAAACGCCTTCTCCCCGATAACTATCGCGGCATGCTGGCCTTGTTGCGGTATGACGACGGAACGGAAAAATGCGTCGGCTGCGACCTGTGCGAAGCGGCCTGCCCCTCGCGCGTGATCCGGGTCGTCAGCGGCGAAGTTCCGGGGGAACCGACCAAGCGGTATTCCAAGGAATACTACATGGATATGACGCGATGCCTCTTCTGCGGCCTCTGCGTCGACGCCTGTCCCGTGGATGCCCTGGGCATGACCCGCGAGTTCGAATGGGCCGTGTACGACAAGCGCCAACTCCATCTCAACAAACAGCAGCTGCTGGCCATCGGCGATCGATCCTATCCCGTCAGGGAAAAGCGCCTTGAGCTGCAGCATCCGAACGTGGCGTTTTTTAATGTTACGTTCAAGCATCTCCCGCAAAAGGAGAACTAGGCCTTCCGCCTCGTCCTCCGTGCTGGCCCCCCACACAGAGACGAATGAGGCGAACAGACTGCCACCGGGCAGAACGCCAGGGCGACAGGGGGCAGGACGTTGCAGTTGATTCGGACGAGATAACGGACGCATGGATCACATTTTCTTCTTCTATTTTGCTGCGGTGATCGCGACGACTTCCGTGCTGGTAGTCGCGTTGCGCAACCCGGTGTACAGCGCCCTGGCGTTGCTGATCATGTTTTTTCATGTCGCGGGCCTGTACGTCACCCTGCACGCAGAGTTCCTGGCTGCAGTCCAAATCGTCGTGTATGCCGGCGCCATTCTGGTGCTGTATCTGTTTGTGGTCATGCTCCTGAGCATCAAATCCGAAGAGCGCTATCACAACCAACTCCCGGTGGCAGGACTTCTGGGTGTGATGTTATGCACTGAAGTCATCCTGTTGCTGATTCAATCCCGGACCGCCTCCTCGGCCCCGGCAATCCCGGCAGATCCCGCCGTGGGACCGGGCAATACAGAAATGATCGGGGAGGCCTTGTACTCGACCTATTTGTTTCCCTTTGAAGTCGCCTCGTTGATCCTGCTGGTGGCCATGATTGGGGCGATCATTCTGGCAAAAAAAGACATCAACGAACGCGTTCAGCAATAACCGGTATCCATATGGCTGTCCCCCTATCCTACTATCTGATTCTCAGCGGGTTCGTGTTTCTCACCGGTGTGGTGGGTGTGCTCATCCGGCGAAACATCATTATCATTTTGCTGTCGGTCGAGCTGATGCTGAATGCCACGAACATCAACTTCGTGGCGTTTTCGGAGTATTTTCACAATGTCGCGGGGCAGGTCTTCGTGTTTTTCGCGTTGACGGTGGCGGCAGCGGAAGTGGCCGTGGGTCTGGCCATCATTATCGCGCTTCACCGGACCAATTCATCGATCTATATCGACGACCTCAATTTGTTGAAACGATAGGCCGATCGTACCGACCATGATTTACGCGCTGATACCATTTCTTCCCCTGTTCTCTTTCCTCATCGTGGGCATCGGGGAACAATGGATCAAAGACCGGGCCCATCTGGTGGCCGTTCCGGCCATGGTGGGCTCGTTCGTGCTTTCATTGCTGGCGCTGCATGACGTCGCCACCGGCCAGACCGTCAACGTGCCGTTGTATACCTGGCTGACCTCGGGCAACCTGGATATTCACATCGGCGTTTCCATCGATCGCCTGACCGCCGTCATGCTGATCCTGGTCACCACCGTCAGCACGCTGGTGCACATCTACACCATAGGCTACATGCACGGCGAGCCTGGTTACGCCCGTTTCTTCGCCTACATCGCCCTCTTCACCTTCTCGATGCTCATGCTGGTGATGGCGGACAATCTGCTGCAGTTGTTCGTATTTTGGGAAGCGGTGGGACTCTGTTCCTACCTGCTGATTGGACACTGGTACGACCGGGCGAGCGCCTGCGCTGCCGCGACGAAGGCCTTCCTCGTCAACCGGGTCGGAGACTTCGGCTTCATCCTCGGCCTGTTCCTCGTCTGGTATTCCTTCGGCTCGCTCGACTATGCCACGGTGTTTGCGCAGGCCGGAACTCTGGCCTCCAAAACCACCAATCTCCTCGGCCCGATCGGCGGCACCTGGGACGTCTCGGTCATGACAATGATCTGCCTCCTACTCTTCACCGGAGCCGTCGGCAAGTCCGCACAAGTTCCGCTCCATGTCTGGCTTCCCGATGCAATGGAAGGACCGACGCCGATTTCGGCCTTGATCCATGCCGCCACCATGGTCACGGCTGGTGTCTTCATGGTCGCGCGATTAGCCCCGCTCTACAACCTTTCTCCCACGGCCATGACGGTGGTCGCACTGGTCGGCGCACTTACGATGATGCTGGGCGCCACCATCGCCCTGACCCAGACGGACATTAAGCGCGTGGTCGCCTATTCGACCATGAGCCAGCTCGGGTATATGGTGATGGCCTGCGGCTTGGGCGCGTACAGCGCCGGTATGTACCATCTGCTGACCCATGGTGCCTTCAAGGCGCTTCTGTTTTTGGGCTGCGGCTCGGTCATCATCGCCCTGCATCACGAGCAGGACATGCGACACATGGGTGGCTTGAAGGACAAACTTCCCGTCACCTATTGGACCTTCCTGGTGGGCTCACTCGCGCTGGCCGGATTCCCGCTTACCGCCGGGTTCTTCAGCAAGGATGATCTGCTGGTCTCCTCCTGGTCGGCCGGTCCGTTGGGACAGGTCCTGACCATCTGCGGATTGTTGACGGCAGGCTTGACGGCCTTCTATAGCTTCCGGCTCGTGTTCGTGACGTTTTGGGGCAAGTCCCGTGTCGATCCGCACCATGCCAGCCATGTGCACGAACCTTCGACCACTATGACGGCCCCCTTGATGGTACTGGCCGTTCTGAGTGTTGTCGCCGGCTACCTGGGCATCCCGGCGTTTCTGGAACCGGTCTTTCACGGGGAAGGCGCGGCTGCGCATCATGAGGGATCAGCCGCTTACAGCATTATGGCGCTAGCCACACTGATGGGGCTGACGGGAATCGGCGCGGCCTACTACCTGTATGTGCTGAACCCCGGCCTGCCGGATCGCCTCGCGCAACAGTGGCGCGCGGCCTATGAGTTGTCTCTGCATAAGTGGTACATCGATGAAGCCTATGACCGATCTCTGGTCCGTCCGACGCTGTCGGCCGCACAGGGGCTGTGGAAACATGTCGATGTGGCCATCATCGACGGCGCCGTCAACGGAGTAGCCCGGGCGATCGCCTGGGGCGGCTGGTTTATCCGGCTGACACAGAGCGGGCAGACCCAGCATTACGCGCTCGGCATGACGTTGGGTGCCGTCGTCATCCTGACGGTCTATTTGCTGCTGTAATCAGTCGAAACGGTATCAGGCCACCCGCAGGCAGGAAGCGGGAGCCCACATGTGGTACGTGCACCGGTGACCTTTTACTTGCGGAGTGGAATTTCGTGACGTCGTTCCCCTGGTTGACCCTGATCGTGTTTTTCCCGCTGATCGGAGCCGTTCTCTGCTTCCTGGTCAAGGCTGAGTCCTCCCGCTGGGTGGCCCTTGGCTTCACCATCGGCACCTTCCTTCTCTCCTTGCCGCTGTGGTGGTTGTTCGATCCATCCACCGCCACTATGCAGTTCGTGGAACGGGCATCATGGATCAGTTCGCCGCCCGTCAACTATAGCCTCGGTATGGACGGCATCAGCTTTCCCCTGGTCCTCATGACCACTTTCCTCATGCCCTTTTGCGTCACGGTGTCCTGGACAGCGATCGAGAAACGCGTGCCGCTGTTCATGTCGATGCTCCTGGTCATGGAAACGGCGATGGTGGGCGTCTTCGTCGCACTGGACTTCGTGCTGTTCTACGTGTTCTGGGAAGCCATGCTGATCCCGATGTATCTGCTGATCGGCGTCTGGGGCGGTCCCAATCGTCTCTATGCGGCGATCAAGTTCTTTCTCTACACGCTGGCCGGCAGTTTGCTCCTCCTGGTCGCCATCCTGGCGCTGTACTTCCAGGGCGGACATACTTTCGACATTCTTGAACTGAGCCGCGGAACGTACGGCGCATCGCTCCAGATGTGGCTGTTCCTGGCCTTCTTCGCCGCCTTCGCGGTCAAGGTCCCGATGTTTCCGTTCCATACCTGGCTGCCGGACGCTCACGTGGAAGCTCCGACCGCAGGCAGCGTCATTCTGGCCAGCGTCTTGCTGAAAATGGGGACGTACGGATTCCTCCGCTTCACCTTGCCGATGCTCCCTGACGCCACCGTGACGTTCACCAAACCGATGATTGCCCTGTCGATCATCGCCATCATTTACGGGGCCTACATGGCGCTGGCGCAGACCGACATCAAGAAGCTCATCGCCTACTCCAGTGTCAGCCACATGGGCTTCGTGACATTGGGAATCTTTGTCCTCAATATTCAGGGCATCGAAGGGGCAGTCATGCAGATGGTCAATCACGGGATCACTACCGGGGGCTTGTTCCTGTGCGTGGGAATCATCTACGAGCGGACCCACAGTCGCCAGATTCAGGACAATACGGGCCTGGCTGGGCCGATGCCTCGTTATGCCATTTTCTTAATGATTTTTGCCTTGTCGTCCTTAGGGCTTCCGGGGACCAACAGTTTCGTCGGCGAATTTCTTGTCTTGGCCGGCACGTTCCTCTGGAGTCAGTTTGCCACGGCCTTCGCCGCGCTGGGTGTCATCCTGGCCGCTGCGTATATGCTTTGGCTCATGCAACGGGTGGTGTTCGGCACTCCTGCACCTGCGCATCGCGCCCATCTCCTGGACCTGAATGCCAGAGAGACGGCCACGCTGGTTCCGCTGATCGTCCTGGTCTTCGTGCTGGGGATTTTCCCAAATCCGTTATTGACCCGCATGCATGCCAGCGTGACGAACCTCCTGAATGGTCAGAAGGCTCCCGCGTTTGCGACGACGCCTCCGCTACCCCCTCTCCCGAAAGCGGCGGCAGCGATGGCGGCCATTTCTCCTTCATCTTCTGAACAGGCAGCGGCACGATGACCTTTCCACTCCAAGATCTCCTGGCCATTCTTCCGGAACTGATCGTCATCGGCACGGCCTGCCTCATTCTGGCCTTGGACCCCATTTTGGCAACCGATAAAAAGGATATTCTCGCGTGGCTGACGTTGGGCGCCCTGGCCATGTGCATAGGCCTGACCTCTGCCCACCTGACCGGCCATACGTATGCCTTCAGCAATCTGGTGGTGATCGATTCATACGGGGCGTTCTGGAAACTCCTGTTGTATGTCGTCACCGGCCTCACCGTCCTCCTTTCTCTGGCCTATCTCAAAGCCGAGCGATTGAGTATCGGGGAATACTACGGTTTCATTCTGCTGGCGTTGGCCGGGATGATGGTCATGGTCTCCGGCGCCGACCTGCTCACCATTTATCTCGGCACCGAACTGATGTCCCTTTCGCTTTACGTCATGGCCGGGTTGAAGAGGACGGAAGCCCGCTCACTGGAAGCCTCAGCCAAATATTTTGTATTGGGAGCCTTTTCCTCCGGTGTCTTGCTGTACGGTATTTCGCTGCTGTTTGGCCTGGCCGGCAGCACGCGGCTGTCGGTAATAGCCGAGGCGATCACAACCCAAGGTACTGCCAACCCGATGCTGTCCCTGGCACTCGTACTCTTGGCCGTCGGGTTCGGATTCAAACTCGCGGTCGTGCCCTTTCATATGTGGACTCCTGACGTCTACCAGGGCGCGCCGACCTCGGTCACCGCGTTTATGGCCGTGGCCTCCAAAGCCGCCAGCTTCGGCGCCTTCCTTCGAGTGTTCGTGGAAGGGCTGGGAGGCGCAAGCGCCGACTGGTCGGTCCTGTTTACCATCATCTGTGTGGCCACCCTGGCGCTGGGGAATCTCGTGGCGATTGTGCAAACCAGCATCAAACGCATGCTGGCATACTCCAGTATCGCCCATGCGGGATACGCGCTGATCGGCGTCGTCGTGGCAGCCGGTCACGGCGGTGAAGGCTCCTCCAGCGGGTTCGCCAGCGTGTTGCTCTATATCGCCGTGTATTCCTTTATGACTCTCGGGGCCTTCGCCCTGGTCGGAATGTTGCGCAAAGAGGGACAGGAGAGTGAAAACATCGAGGACTACGCCGGACTGGCCAAACGTGAACCACTGGCAGCTTTTTTCATGCTGGTGTTTCTGGTCTCACTGGCCGGTATTCCTCCGACCGCAGGCTTTATCGGCAAGTTCTATATTTTCATGGCCGCCGTGAACGGCGGCATGACCTGGCTGGCGGTCGTTGCGGTCATCTTCGCTGCCATCTCCGCCTTCTATTACTTGCGGATTGTGATGGTGATGTACATGCGTGAACCCGAGGGAGCCGCCGCCTCTCAGTCACGGCTGGAAACCTCTCCCGCCCTGTCTTTCGTCCTCGCATGTGCTCTCGCCGGCGTCGTCTTTCTCGGCCTCTTCCCGAACGGCCTGTGGTCGCTGGCCAGCCATGCCGCACCGTTACTGAAGTAGCCTCCTGCGTCGGGCTTGTCTCGCCACGTTGGCCCACGCCTCGATCCCGATGATGCGCCGGCTTGTCTTGTCCGGCGTTCCTCAACGATCCGGACATGAATTGCACCGCATCGGTACTGAACCACGCAGGCTTGCATGACCGACTTGCCGCTTCTCTCCAACGTATTCGATACCTTTCGACGGCGCGGCTGCCCCAGCCTGGCCGCCTCGCTGGCCTTCTATTCGCTACTCTCGCTCTTCCCCATGGTGTTCCTGCTGCTCTATGGCATCAGTTTCATCGTCACCCAGGATGTCATCGGGTACCAATTTCTGCTGGGATTTCTGAAAGGCTTTCTCCCCAGCATGGGCGAACGCCTCGCCAGGGATATTCGGCGGGTCGCGGAGCAGGAGGAAGTGCGCTGGGCCGTCTTCCTGGCCTTCGGCTGGTTCAGCGCGCTGGTCTTCTATGAGCTGGACTATGCCATGAATACGGTGTTCGGCACGGCGGCCAAACGGCATCCGCTGATTTCCACGCTGGTGGCGGTCGCGTTGATCTGGATGTTGGGGTTCTTGACGCTGATCTCCTTTGTCGCCACCCAGGCCATCGAACTGTTGACGGCCTATGCCCCGCGCTTCCTCGGCATGAACCTGGTGGCCATCGCCGCCCACGATTTCCTGATCGCCTATACCCTGCCGTTCCTGCTCGCGTTCGCCTCGGTTACCTGTCTGTACCGGTTTCTTCCTCACCAGCGGCCCACCTGGCGGGAGGCCACGATCGGAGGGGCCGTGTTCAGCCTGTTGTGGGTGTCCGCCAAGGCCCTGTTCGTGACCTATCTGGAAGACGCGGCCGTTTATACGCAACTATATGGTTCGTTGCTCGAGGTCGTCTTGTTATTGCTCTGGGTGTACTACTCCTCGGCGCTGGTCCTGCTGGGGGCAGTAGTGACATACGAGTGCCAATGCCGGCGCCCCGCCATACTGGATGAATCGGCAACGCTCCCCGGTTGAATAACAGAAGCGATCTTTTGCATTATTCAGCCAACGGAGTTTCCCTGCCAGGGCCAGCCTCTTGTTTTCCAAGAGCCACATATGGCGGGTTTTGCGGGAAGCTAAACGGGAAGCCGTACGGCTACGAGGAAGAGACGCCCATGCCTGACGGATGGCGTTGTTCGATAAAGTGTCCGATAGACGCCCTTGTCACCAGTCCCAGCAGTTGACCGTCCTGGACCACGACCAGTCGCTCAGCCCCAACCGCCATCATCTGTTCCAATGCCTGCATGGCTGAAAGATCCGGCGAGACGACCATGTCCTCGCTGGCGGGTTGCATGATATCGGCCACCCGGCGAAAGGCCCAGAGGGAATTTTTGACCGACTGAATATCGCGGACTGCCACCACTCCTAACAGGTGGCCTTCGTGTACCACCGGAAACCCTCCATAGCCGTAAGGAAGAAAGTACTGGTTCACTGCTTCCTCCAGCGAAAGCTCCGGAGAGAGAGCCACCACATTCCCGACCATGAGCTCGCGCACCGGCACCGACGCCAGCGAGGCGCGAATGGCCGCTTGCTTCCGGCTCCCACGCGCCGCCGTAAAAAGAAAGGCGCCCAGCAGCACGATCCATCCGCCGCTGCTCGCGAGAGCGCTGGACGCCGTGCCGGAAAGAGCCCCGAAGAGAAGCAGCGCACCAAACAGCGCGAACGTGATTCCGAACAACAATCCAACCAACGCCGCCTGACTCGTCGCGCGATAATAATCCTTGCTCCAGGCCCACAGCCCCGCTCGCAAGGCGCGACCGCCGTCCAGAGGAAAACCCGGCAGGAGATTAAACAGGCCCAGTTGAGTATTGACCATTCCGAGCAGGGTACCTAGCGCCACTAACCCGTGCAACGAGGTTTCGGCCGGGAACGATTCCAACACCGCGACGAGTCCGAGGAACATTCCGGCCAGCACAAAACTGACGAGCGGGCCGGCAATCGCGATCAGGAATTCCGCCCGAGGGTGCGGCGGTTCTTTTCGCATCTGCGCCACCCCGCCGAAGATGAACAAGGTGATCTGTCCGATCGGAATACGGTAGCGCAGCGCTACCAGCGAATGACCGAGTTCATGCAACAAGACGGATGCAAATAACAGGAGCGCCGCCACACCGCCCATCACCCAATATCGGGGCTCGGACAGGCCGGGAAGCGTGTCCGGCAGATAGCCGGTCGCCAGCGACCAGGTCATGAAGAAAAACACGAACAGCCAGGAGGCATGCACATGAATGGGAATGCCGAACATCCGGCCGATTTTCCAGTCTGGTCCCTGCATGGTTTCACCGTAGCAGCCACCCGGATAAAGCGTCAACTATCGCGGATCTCTGCCATCGGGTATACTGCGCCATGCGCTGGAAGAATTGGTGGATCGGAATCGCAGTCATCTGCGGGGTGCCCCTCGTCATGGAGGCTCGTCCTGCATCGGCACAGGTCATCAAAGCCGGTCCTGCCTCTTGTCCTGCTGTGGCCCTCACGTATGATCTGTGCCCCGTCCGCACCGCCTCAGGATTCGATCGCGAGTTGATCGATTTCCTGATTGAGCACAAAGTGCCCACCACGTTCTTCATGTCCGGTCGCTGGATGGCCAAACACAACGCGGAAGTGAAGCACCTGCTGGCCGTGCCTTTTTTCGAGATCGGGACACACGGCGAGGTTCACGCCCACCTGCCAATGCACGACGTCGAAGAGCAACAACAGGAGATCATGGGACCCGTGCGTTTCCTCAAAGCCAAATACGGTCGCTCGACGACGCTGTTCCGACCACCCTATGGTGAATATAATGATGTGACGGTTGACGCCGTGAAGGCGCTTGGCCTGCGCTTCATCCTGTGGAATATTGAATCCGGCGACCCCGATCCTGCCCTGAGCGCCGAGGCCATCGTGACACGTGTTCAGAAGCGACTCAAACCGGGCAGCGTCATCGTCCTGCATGCCAACGGAAAAGGGAAACATACCCGTGAAGTGACCGAGGCCCTGGCCGGACACCTCTTACCCGACAAGGGTTTGACCCCCATGACCGTTTCGGATCTTCTGCGATGCAACCAATCGACGAGCGCGCCCACACCATAATCCGCGATATGCGGGAGGAGGATCGCGAGGCCGTGATCGGCATCCTGACCAGCTCCGATCCCTGGAAGCGCCTGGGATTTACGGCCTCGGACTGGCTGCGTATCTTTGCGCCGCTGCCGGCCGGGCGCGACACCTTTATTCTGGACGTGGATGGGACCGTACTGGGCATTGCCATCGTGCGCAGAAAGTTTTTGTTCGGCGATTATCTGGAACTACTCGGAATCGCTCCCTCAGCGACCGGCCGTGGCCTCGGCAGCAGTCTGCTTTCCCACATCGAATCGCTCACCTTCGCGCGAGCCCAGAACCTCTTTGCCTGCGTATCCGATTTTAATGACGCCGCCCGCGCCTTCTACCGCAAGCAGGGCTACAAGGAAATCGGTCCCATGCCCAATTTTCTGATTCCCGGGTATGCGGAAATCCTCCTGCGGAAAACGGCCGGTCCGGCGAGGAACTGATGTCATGCAACTGAAAACGGGGCTGGAGCCCCTTTTCAGCAGCCGGGAAATGGGGTACCTCTCATGAAGATCACAAAACTTCTCCACACTCGCATGCGCGTCAGCGACATGGATCGCACCATCGGCTTCTACCAACAGGTGTTGGGCTTGGAGGTGCTGGAACGCAAAGTGTCTCCACGCGGGTCGCACTTAGCCTTCTTGAAAGTGCCCAACAGTGAGGAACTGATCGAACTCTGCAGCTTTCCCGCGAGTGGGCCGGTGACCGTGCAGGAGGATCTGGTCCACCTCGCCTTCGAGGTCGAGAATCTTGACGACACCATCCGCAGCCTGGAGTCCAGCGGGATTCGGATTACCGATGGCCCCACGCGCACATCGTCCGGCAGTCGCTTTATCTTTATCGACGCGCCGGACGGGTATGAGGTAGAACTCATCGAGCGCCCACCCGGCACGGCCCTCGTGTAGTCGCCAGGCCTCGTCGCTCGTTCCCTCTTTCCGACCAGCCGCTGACTCATGCGAACCCATTGACGAATTTGAATCCGTCCACGTATTGTTGCGTCGCTTCACACTTCACCATCATCGAACGACAACAAGGAGAGCGCAGATGAAGAACGGGTTTTTTCGCGGGCATGGACTCGGGAACGACTATGTGGTCATGGATCCCAAAGAGCTCAGCTTCACGCTCACCCCCGGAAAAATTCGCGGCATTTGCGACCGCCATTGGGGGCTCGGCAGCGACGGCATCCTCGCGCTGGTTCCTTCCAAGAAGGCCGATTTCGGTCTCCGCATTTACAATCCAGATGGAAGCGAAGCCGAGAAATCCGGCAACGGGCTTCGCATTTTCGCTCGCTACCTGCATGCCACCGGCAAAACCAAAAAGCGCGCGTTCACGGTAGAAACGAAGGGTGGTCTCGTCTCGATCACTCTGCATATCGATCGCCACGGAGATGCTGCGGCCGCCACGGTGGAGATGGGCCAAGCGACCTTTCAACCGACCGCCCTTCCCTGCACGCTGTCCGTCGATGAATTGATCGGGTCTCCCATCCAGGCCGCAGGGCGGTCACTGCAATTTACCGGAGTCAGCGTCGGGAATCCCCACTGCGTGGTCTTCAAAAAAGCCGGTCAAACCTGGACGCGTGAAGAGCTCCTCACATTAGGACCAGCCCTGGAAAACCATCCCCTGTTTCCGAAGCGCACCAACGTTCAACTCGCCGTGCCCACCGGTCCGAAAGAGATCTTTATCCTCATCTGGGAACGCGGCGCCGGCGAAACCCAGGCCTCCGGCTCCTCCTCCTGCGCGGCAGCCAGCGCCGCGGTGAAGCTCGGACTGGTCAAAGGTCCGGTCACGGTGAAGATGCCGGGTGGAACGCTCAACATCGAGGTTGCCTCCGATTTCAACCTCACGATGAAGGGACCGGTCGCTGAGGTTGCGAGGGGCAGCCTCAGTCCGTCGTTCGTGCGCACGCTGCGGTAACGGGCCCGGCCGCTCCTACACCCGGCTTATGCGCTACGCTTCGATTGTCATTGGCCAACCGTGAGGACAGACGCGGACCGTTCCTGTTATCCTAACGGTTGACGGATGACCTATGCCCACCGACGTACTTCAATCCAAGCTGGACCATCTACCCGAACAACCGGGATGTTATCTTTTCCGAAACGCCAGTAAAGAGATTCTGTATGTGGGCAAAGCCGCCGTGCTGTCCGACCGCGTGCGCTCCTATTTCCAAAACGGCAATGACCAATCGCCCAAAACCAGCTTGCTGGTCAGCGAAATCTTCGACCTTGAAACCATTGTTACCCGTTCCGAACTGGAAGCGCTGATCCTCGAAAGCAATCTCATCAAGCGCCACCGTCCGCGCTTCAATATCGTCCTCCGCGACGACAAGCAGTATCCCTATCTGCGATTGCCCATCAAAGAAGCTTTTCCCCGGCTCTCTATCGTCCGTCGTGTCCAAAAGGACGGGGCACTCTATTATGGGCCCTACACCCCGGCCGGCGCGCTTCGCGAGACGTTAAAAGTCATTCGCAAGGCCTTCCCGCTCGCCACGTGCGACATCGACATTGACGGCCGGGCCGACCGGGCCTGCATCGAATTTGAAATTAAGCGCTGTATGGCACCCTGCACCGGCAACCAGTCCCGTGAGGACTATCACCAGATCGTGAAACAAGTCCGCCAGTTTCTCGAAGGCAGGGACCGGGAACTCCTCGACAGCCTGCGTCACGATATGGAATCGGCGGCGGAACGGGAAGAGTTCGAGGAAGCCGCCCGTCTGCGGGACCGCCTCTTTAGTGTCGAGCGCACTCTCGAAAAGCAACGTATCACCCAGGTCACCACAGCCGACCAGGACGTGATCGGGATTGCGCGTCAAGGCACGGCAGCAGACCTCCAACTCCTGTTCGTCCGTGGCGGACTGCTGATCGGGCGGAAGGATTTCTTCTGGCCTCACTCCGCCGACTCCGCGGATGAGGAACTCGTCCGTTCCGCCATCGAGCAGTTCTACAACAAGGAAGGGCAGCCGCCGAAAGAACTGCTGGTACCGACCGACCTCGTCGATGCCCCGCTGATCGAACAATGGCTCAGTGAGAAACGTGGCGAGACCATGCGCCTCCTCACTCCAGAACGTGGCGCGAAGCATCAGCTGGTCCTCCTGGCGGAAGAAAATGCCGCCGCCGCCATTGCCGACCATCTCAGGAACGAAGCCTTGGATCGGCAGGCCACGGCAGAACTCAAACGCCTGCTTCGCCTCGATACCGTGCCTCGTCGGATCGAAGGGTTCGACATTTCCAACATCATGGGCAATCAGTCGGTCGCGTCCCTGGTCGTCTGGGAGGACGGGCAGGCGAAAAAATCCGACTATCGTAAATTCCGCATTCAGACGGTGGAAGGCGCCAACGACTTTGCCAGCATGCAGGAGGCCGTCATGCGGCGATATGGCGCCACGGAAGACCTGGCCCGGCCGGACCTGATTCTGATTGACGGCGGCCTGGGCCAGTTGAGCGCCGCACTCGAAGGGTTGAAACAAGTCGGCCATGAGCAGATTCCGATCATGGGCCTGGCCAAAGCGCGTGGTGAAAAAGAGGAACGGATTTTTCTGCCAGGCCGGAAAAATCCCATCCTGTTGCGTCCCACCTCACCCGCCACGCACTTGGTTCAGCGAATCCGCGACGAAGCCCACCGATTTGCCATCACCTATCACCGGAATTTGCGAGGCAAGGCCCTGCTCTCATCGGAATTGGACCAGATCCCCGGCATCGGCAAGATCCGCCGTGCACGCCTCCTGAAGCAATTCGGCAGCCTCCCACAGATCGCCTCGGCCACTGACGAACAGCTCAAATCGGCGGGGCTCGATGCCGCCACGGTCACTGCCCTACGCAAAACCCTCATCCCTTCCTAGCAGGTTATTGAGAAGTCTGCCTGTGGAATTCTCGGACGCACCTCGGCCTGTATGAGGTTCGATACAGTCGTATCTGAATGGGTACGGTTGAAAACCAGGCCTTCGGTGTGCCGATTCACGACAGCGTCATTTTCTCCTTGCACGGCGGTCATTTCACGACTACTCTGGCCCAGCTCTCCTCCATTTACCCTGGGTACGTAGATTGCCTTTCACCAGCACTATTCTGATTGAAGACGCTCACCAGGAGGCATCCCGATGAGGATGTTACGCATCGCCGGCGCGCTGGTCTTGGCCTCGCTCGCCGCCTGCTCCACACCGCCTGAAATCAAACAGGCGCTCGCAGCCAAGGACCAAGCCTACGCAGACAATGAACAGCTCATGCAGCAGTATCGTGAGCTCGTGAGTAATGTCACCACCCGCCATCTGCAATGGTCTCGATTTGTTCAAACCCGCCTCAAGCTGGATTTGGCCTTGCAATGGGCAACCACCAATCCTCGCTTGGCGGATGTGCCGGATGCCGCGATGGCGGAAGATGATGCCGCCGTCCTCGGACCCGATGTGCTGGCCTTGATCAATACGATTCGACTGAAGTCTCTCCCTGAGCGAAAAGGACCGACCGGCCAACCCCTGTTTGCCGCCGGCTCAGGGGAAATGAGCAACCTTGTCCAACAACTGCCCGATTTGATCGCGCGAGTGGAAAAACATGTCGCCGCCGGGGCAAAGATCCCTCAAGCCGTCGACCTCACGGCATTCGACCGGTACCGGAACAATGTCGACGCGCTTCGAAGAATCAACGGCCTAATCAAACAATACCTAGATATTGACGTCACCATGAACCGGAGCGAGACGCAATCGCTGGCCGATGCGCTGCGCGCGGTGCGCCGATGACCGCCCGTCACGTTGTTCCGCGGAAGGAGCCTTCCATGGTCAGACGAAGCATGACGCTACTGTCCCTTGCCATGCTGTTGCTCACGGCCACCGGCTGCCATTCTATTCACAGCCGTTCGGTGCGTGACCTCATTCAGATGGAAGGCACGAAGATCGATGCGGCACAAACCAACATTGATCTGTTCCAAAAGGAAACCGAAGCCCGCATTAAATATCTCGAGCAGGCGCGCGCTGAACTCCATCAGAGTTTTAAGTCCCTCCACATACAAGAGACCAAACACCGCTTTGCCCTGGCTTCTTTCCGGAATCTGACCAACAAAAAAGGAGAGGCTGCGTATGCGGCAGCCTACCTGACGAGCCTGATTTACATGGCGGATGTGCAAGGACTGGAGAAGGCGGTGTGGGATCAATTTGAAGAAGACTTCTGCGGCCTGCGCGATACGGCGAACGCGCTCAACGATTCCTGGAAACAGACCGCCACGCTCCATGCTCAAGTCCAACGTTTTGCGAAACAATCGGCGCTGGCCTCGGTTGATCCGGAATTCGTGGCGGCGATTCTTGATCAAGCCCCCGGCCGCTCTGAACAGATCATGACCGTTCTGAATCACTCCCGAACGGTCAATGATGCGCTGGAGGAAGTTGTCGGCGCACGCATCCTCCGCGTCGGCGGCCTGGACCGGGCACAGAGATTCACCGCCGATCTGGTGGAACTCCTCGATCGACTGAAGAAGGACGACGGACAGTAACGGAGGGTTCTATGAATCGCAGCATTGACGGAGTAGTCACCTTCCTCCAGGACAACGACAACGTGATCAAACAATTGATGGAAACCGCCGAGTCCGCCACCACTGACATCGAACAGCTCGCCACCAGCGTGGACCAGGCCCGCGAAGAGGCGCAGATGCTGGTGGATCAGTTGGGCGCCGTTGAATTCAGCGTCGGGCGGGATGACGATACGAAAGTCCGTCAGACTGCGCTGCTGGAAGCGGTCGCCGCGTTGAGGAAAAAATTCGAACTCTATAAAAACGATCCTTTACGACGCGGGATCTACGCCGCCGAGATTTCCAATCTCTATCTGCAGCTGGCGAACACCTTCAACAATGAGACTGTGGCCAGGATCGTTCCCTTTGGCCCCGACGAAATCGATACGTACAAAGACCTGATGAAGAAAGCCGTGTTGGATGCCGCCTCTCGCAAAAAGCGCGCTGCAGTCCTCAAAGCGGGGGTTCAGATCTCCCGACTCGCGCTGGGCGTCGCAAGCAAACTCGCGCTGGTATAGCGCTATGGACGCACGATCCATCATGCTGAAATCCACCGCCATGATTCTTCTGCTCCTGGGGACCGGCTGCAGTCTGGATGCGGCGTCCCGTGGCCCCTTCGGACCGGAAGATCCCGAGACCGCTATTCCAAAAACACCGCTGCCTGCGCAAGTCCCGACGAAACATCTCCTGGAGTTTACGGCCGACGAGTCACCCGGACACATCAAGCCCAAGATGGCCGGGAGCGCGAGTACTGCTGTCGTGACTCGCTCAACCAACCTCACTGCGTCTCTTTCCGCGTCCGAGATTGCCGGGCTGCGGAAGACCGCAGAAGTCGACCCCCGGGTGCTGTCTCTACTCGGCACGCGCTGGGGCTTCATTGACGCAGACCCGATGCCGCCGAAAGGCAAAGTGTCCTTCGGTTGCTGTCGGGACAACGCGCGGTTCACCAGACTCACCTACTTCAGCTATAGCAACAACGTCGCCATTCAAGTGGAGATGAAGGACGCATTGGTGCTGCAGGCCTCTCGGACCGACGGCTATCTTCCGCCAGAAGGTCCGCAAGATGTTCAGCGCGGGATAGAACTGGCGCGGGCGGATTCCCGCCTGTCGGGCAAGGTGAACGATCTGCAAGGCCATGGACTTTTGATGCAGCCGGACCGTGGGTTTTTCAAGAACGATCCCGGGTATGGCCATCGCGTCATTTGGATTACGTTTTCGCAGGGTGTGGGCGGTGACCCCAAGTATTGGGCACAGGTGGATCTCACCGACGACCGCGTGCTGGACGCCGGCCATGAGCCACCTCGATAAGGCAGGAAAGGAGAGCGAATGAGGCGTGTTGTGGTCAGTGCCCTGCTGCTACTCTGCGCAGTGGCTGCGCCGAATGTCGGGTTGACCGAGTCCACGTCTGAACACATCAATTGGGGCCGTTGGAGCTTCGACTATGAGGTGAGAGACAATACCGGGCTGGCTCTCCGGAACGTTGCCTACGATAACGAATTGGTGCTGGGCAAGGCCAGCATGCCGGTCCTGCGGGTCAAATATGTGAAAGAACGCGTCTGGTGGAACCCCTTCACCTGGTTCGGTTCACGGGCAGACAGCGGCCGCTGCGGGCCCTTCCAAGATCGTTTGCGCTGGGTAGATTTGGTCCCGATTGCGAACTGTGGCGACAACAAGGTGTGCGTCGAAAGTTCAACATTGAACGGGATCAAATGGCTGGAACTTGGCATTTATGCGCGGATCGGGGAATACCACATTTACCAATCCTGGCATTTTTCGGACGACGGCGAACTGCGCCCGGTCGTCCAAAGCCGTGGGTTGTCATGCAATACCGATCATATACACCATCCCTACTGGCGGTTTGATTTTGATATTAACGGGAACGGAATGGATCAAGTCTTCAGGCGTGATCACGGAGGCGCGGACACCGGTTGGGGACCAGGCTGGACCAAATATACCAATGAGCGAAATGACGTCAAAAACTCATCGACGCGGCGGACGTGGTTCGTGCGCGATCAACCAACGGGACACGGCGTGTGGCTCCTTCCCGGCGACGGCTATGCCCCCCTCAAGGACGATGGCGAGCGAGACACGTTTGCCGACCACGATGTCGCAATTCGTCGGGCCAAAGCAGATGAGGACATTCCCTGGGTCTTTGGCGCTCGCGGCCAACTGGGGTATGACGAAGACAACCAAGGCGTCCAGGAACAGGACGTCGTGGTGTGGTATGTCGCCCACCTTCCGCACATGGCCGCCCTTGGCCCGACCAAGTGGCTGACACTGGGACCGACCTTAAAAATTCAGCGATAATGGCCCTCCTCCCCGGCCGGATTCCCGGTCGGCCTTCACAAATGCCCCTACGCTTCCCCGTTGCGGTTCATACCTTAAGCACTCTATAGTAGTAGGTGCTGTTTACCCTAGATACCGTCCCTTTGGTCGCAGTACAATCAGCCGTTCTCACGATGATACAGCTGCCTCAACATGAACCACGGCCGAATTTCTGAACGCCTCTGGTTGCTTGCCTCCCCTGCTGCAACAGGGCGCGTTCACCGGAAAGAATTGGCATGAGTCAGCCGGCGTTCTCCGCAAAGGAATTTCAGCGGCTCGGTGAGATTATGTATGACGCACGCTCCGTCGACCGAAACGACGGTGTGTGGCAGCTGGTATCGGCCGTCCAGCGTGTCATACCGTTTGAATTTTCGGGATGCGGCGCGGTGGATCTTCTGCATGGAATCGATCCTTCTCTCGGGCATTCCACCTACCCTCGAGAATTCTGCCAGCTCTACATGGGCCAGGGCCTTGCGGCGGACCCCGCCGTCCATCGTCTGCTCACCTCCGGACAAACCGTCACCTCCAGCGCTGATGCACCGGTAGCCGACGAACCGAAAGACATCACGTCGCTCAAGCTCGATTTCGGGATCAAAACCTGCCTCTCGGCTGGTGTACGCGGAGATCATGGAGCCTGCTCCTACTTTGCCTTCAGTAATTTTGACGCCAAACAAGCAGACAAATTGCGTCTCCTCCTCGACATTCTCACTCCGCATTTCCACTTGAGTTACATGCGCTGTAAATCCGCCTGGACTCCAGACCGGCCCGCCCAGCCAGCTCTCCTGCTCAGCAAACGGGAAGAAGAAATTCTACGCTGGGTGGCGGCAGGCAAAACGAACTGGGAAATCTCGGTCATTCTCAAGGTCAGTTTGAATACGGTGAAATTTCACCTCAAAAATATTTTCCAAAAGATCGGCGTCGAAAACCGGTGGAGCGCCATTGCCTACTGGCAAACCGGAGAACAACATCGCATTATTCCACCCGTGCCACCCAGTGACGATCGTCCCCCTTCCGATTCGAATCCACCGGCTTAACCCGCACTATGCATGTCGACCCGCGCACCGCCCAGTCCGTCACCCGCTGACCGACCGGGGACGGAGCCGTCGCCTACCCCGATGGGTAGGTGACGCCGGACCACACCTCTCGTAAAGTCTGCCCATACAACGTCGCGCATGGCGTGACGTATCAGCATCAAGTACCACTGCCACTTACATGACCGGCCCGGGCTAAATGGCCCCAGGGAAACCGGAAGGAGAGGCCCTATGAAGCAGCTTGCCGCACATCCTGCAGCAATGGACGCCACATTCACTCTGCTCGATCTCCTACAGCAACGAAAGACGCGCCGCTTTGGCCGCGGCATGACCCTGCCAGGCGGTCCGCTTCAGTACACGAGCCAGCATGAACCGATCCCGCTCAGCCGGGAAGAGGAACGGTATCTCATCTATGCCGCGATCGGCCGATCGGGGCGCAACCTCGGGGATATGCAGTTTGTCGGACGCCCAGGGGAAAGCGTAGGGCAAGGCAATGCCCTGATGAATTTCAGCAGTCGAACGGTCCCCAGCCCCTGCTCCGCTCAAACCACGCAGTTGTTTTATACCAACGATGACGGGGTCTTTTTCGTCGCCGATGCCGCAGGGCCCGATCACCCGTGGGATCTGGACGTCATCCAACTTCAATCGGGCCGGCTGGACATCCCCCGGGAAGCCCCGTTCATGCTCCCGTTCAATCAATGGTACACGAACCGGCCCGGCACCACGCTGTTCATGCCTGTGACTAACATCGCGTTGTTGTATCTCAATCTGCTGCTGATGATGTTCAGCGAAGAGACCGGCTATTTCATTGTCGATACGGACAACGGCAACGCCGGATGCGGCCTCGATGCCTTCCGGAAGAGCGCGGGCGGACACCTGCATGACGACCTCAAAGCCCGCCGAATGTTCAGCCTGCGTGAACTTGATGCCGCTATTTGTGAGACCGCTATCCAAGAGCAAGGGATTATCTGCGAACATATCGCCCTCATGCAGCAAGCCCTGGGGCTTGGCGGCGGCATTCAAAGCGTGGGGAGCGGCCGGCATCTCCTGGGCATGGAGCCTCACATCTATCCAGGACTCGGGTTTCACTTCGTCGTCCCGCCGGGCAAGCCGCTGCGGGCGAATCCCGTCGGCATTCCGCAGGTCTGGGAAAGTCCGACACCGCCGTTCGTGCCGTCGATGAAAGACGCCGTAATCCGGTTGGTCGCCAGCAAATTCGGACCTGACGGAACCTTCAGGAAACCCCAGGAAC
This sequence comes from Nitrospira sp., assembly GCA_024998595.1. GTDB lineage: Bacteria > Nitrospirota > Nitrospiria > Nitrospirales > Nitrospiraceae > Nitrospira_A. Next base: position 413,307 of record JACOEK010000001.1, on the reverse strand, counting down.
AGCCCTGGGTGAACCCCAAAGCGGCACAGCAGGTTCCGCAGCACTCCGAACGCGCCATCGAGGCGACGATCGCCTTCACCGAATATGTACTCGGGACGTACGGCCGGTTTCCGGCGCACGCCGACGCCTGCAAGTCGATCGTGGCCTGTCAGACCCATCATCTGGATGAAGACTTTTACGCAACGTTTTATCCCGACTCCGCTTTGCCGGATGCGCATCGCGAACACATGCATACGTGGCATACCCATTGACGACACACATTTTCACGCTCTTATGAGCACAGGAGGGCATCATGACACCACAGACCTCTCGTCGAGTCGTCATCACCGGAATGGGAGTGGTTTCTCCATTAGGATCGACCGTCGATTTGTTTTGGCATTTATTGAGTCGGGGAGAAAGCGCCGTCCAACCGATCACCTCGTTCGATACCTCACCATTTCAGGCCTGCCTGGCAGCCGAAGTACGGGACTTCGACCCCGAAGATTTCCTACACCGCAAGCAAGCACGCCGCATGGGCAGAGCGACCCAATTCGCCGTGGCCTCCGCCATGATGGCCGCACGCGATTCGGGGATCGATCTGGAACAGGAAGACCGCGGGTCGATCGGCATCAGCATCGGCACCTCCATCGGCGGCATGAAAGAAGCCTTTGAATTCCACGACGCGGCGAAACTCACCGCCTATGAACGTGTCAACCCGTTCACCATGGGCATGACCTTTCCCAATGCGATCTCGTCGGAAGTCGCCATCGTCCTGGGCCTGCATGGCCCTTGCGAGACCTATTCCATCGGCTGCTCCTCTACGGCGAACGCCATCGGGCGCGCCTATGAATGGATTAAATCAGGCCAGGCCTCGTTGGTCGTAGCAGGGGGAACGGAAGCGCCTCTCCACCCGAGTGTCTATGCGGCCATGAACGCCGGTCGCGCGCTGGCGCCGGATGAACGAGGCGCGATCAGGAACCTCCCGCGGCCTTTTGACAAGACCCGTTGCGGCATGGTGTTGGGCGAAGGCGCCGGCTCGTTCATTCTGGAAGACTACGAACATGCCCGCGCGCGGGGCGCCCGAATGTATGCCGAACTCGAAGGATGGGGCTTCACCTGTGATGCCCACTCAATGGTCAAAGCGGCTACCACGGGGCAGGAACAGCAACGGGCGGCCAGGCTGGCACTCTCGACCGCTCACTGGTTCCCCGAAGAAGTGGACTATGTCAACGCCTGTGGCCTCGGCACCATGGAATTGGATGCGCTGGAAACCCACACGGTGAAGCAGGTCCTGGGTGCCCACGCGTATCAAGTCCCCATCAGTTCATTCAAGGCGGCATTGGGGCACGCCTTCGCCGCCAGCGGGGCTTTCCAACTCATCGGGACCGCCAAGGCGATGGAACATCAATTCATTCCGCCGACACTGAATCTGACCACTCCGGACCCCACCTGCGATCTGGACTATGTCTCAGGTGAAGGACGGGTCGCGCATATCGATCGTGCATTGATCAATAGTTTTGGATTCGGGGGCAAGAACATCGTCCTGGCTCTGTCTCGTGTAGATGCCAGGGTCGCAACGACCAGCCCGGTGGCTGCGACGCCTGGGTATGGTCTGCATCATTTGGCAGGAGTGTCATAGGCATACGCTATGAGGGACCTCAGACACATGTCAGTATGCATCGCAAGGGCGACGGCCCAGTGCGACCCGGTCTGTTCCACGCCGGGCCGCACTGGGCCGCGTCAGCCGCGTCCCTCATTCAGGGCTAGCAGGGTGGACACCGAAGGCCGTGCGCCTCTTCACCATCATCTCCGGCAATCGCGGTCATGGGCGCTGGCATCAACAGGAATTACTAGGCATCCATCCACATTTAGGTGAGAGTCGAATATGAACGAAACATCGTACACCCCAACGCGTGTCTTCATCATCAATCCACAAGAATTAGTCCGGGTCGGCATGCGGACGCTGTTAAATTCCGTCCCGGACTTTACCGTGGTCGGAGAGGCGTCAACTCAAGCCGATGCCCTTCCTCTCGTGCTGCAACAGGCCCCCGACATTGTCATTGTGTATCTGCGCGTGCAGGACGGCACAGGCATTGAGACGGCCCGGGAAATCCTGACACATCTGCCGGGAACCCGGCTCCTGTTTCTTGCCGACACGCTCAACGACACCATCCTCCTGTCAGCCGTCTCCACCGGCGCCCATGGATATGTGCTGCAAGACGCCGGATCCGAAACGCTAATGCATGCGATGCGCAGCATTATAAAGGGACAGGCGTACCTCGACCCAGGTGTCACCCGGCACACTTTTGCCTATCTCCGCAAGGTCGCCGATCGAGAACCGGAGCGGGGCCGGCATCTTCTCTCACCACAGGAACGGCGTCTCCTTCCCCTCATCGCACAGGGAAAAACCAATAAGGAAATTGCCGCCGAACTGGGACTCAGCGACAAAACCGTCAAAAACTATTTGGCCAATGTGTATTCCAAACTTCATCTCACCAGGAGGTCCCAAGCCGCTGCCTTTTACTTGAAAACCATTCCCTGACGGAGGCTTCGCCTGACAGAGCATGGTGCATGCTCAAGTTCCTCCCCGCGCGCGCCGAGAGAGTACCGACGGACTCTCTCGCCTCCGCGGGATCACCTTGAGCATGCACCATTTGCGATCGTTTCAGCTCCGTGACATGACCGCCTGCGGAGCCATACTCCGTCGGTTGGGTGCCGGCGCCAACACGTTCGACGAAGTTGCCGACCGCCTGGTTCGCCACCTCTATACGTCCTTGACCATGGACCAGACCGGAGAGCCGGCCTGCGTCCTGATCCGCCTCTTTAAGACTTCCCCTTACGGCCTCCTCGCGCCAAACCTCAAAGCTCTGGCCGATCAGAATCTGGGTGGAGCACCAGGCTCCCCGTCCATGACCTGCCTGACCTTAGTGGCCAGTGCAGGCTCGTGCCCAGACTGGAATGACCCCGCCCTGTCCACCTGCTTCCGCGTGATTCCCCTCGACACACCCGATGCCCTGAATAGGCTCCCCATGTTCAGTCGATTGTTTCAGCAGTTGGGCGTCGGGTTGCCTGGACTTGCTGAAAATGAACAACCCCTGCTCGTTGATCCCCGCGAGCATGCCTTCAACGTCTTTCACGTTCAGGAGGCAGCAGGCAGCCCCTATGTGCCCGCGCAAGAGGGGTTCGTCCTGAAATATGGTGTCCGGTCGGTACTGGGTTTTGGCGCGCCCCTGCCGGACGGACAGGTGTTCTCCATCATCCTGTTCAGCCGGGATGTTATCCCCGAGAGCACCGCACAACTCTTCAAACCTCTGGCTCTCTGCGCACAGACGGCCCTTGCCCCTTACGCTGTGAAGACGCCCCCTCTTCCCGGCACGCCTGTCATGCCCGAGGAAGGCCATCATCAAAACGGATCTTCATCTACCGCTCATTTGGAATCACGCATCGCCGGGCTCGAACGACTGCTCGCCGTGCATGAGCAGGCCGTGGCCTCCCAGGCAGAACGGATGGACCTGGTCGTCCAGGGTGCAGAAGCAGGCACATGGGACTGGCACATCGGTACCGGACAGGTCATCTTTAACGAACGCTGGGCGTCCATGCTCGGGTACCGTCTTGACGAGCTCGAACCACACGTTCGAACGTGGGAACAACTCGTCCACCCAGACGACATGCCTGGTGTGATGGCACTGGTCTCCGCTCATCTTCGCGGGGAAACACCCCACTATGCCAGTGAGCATCGTCTGCGAACCAAGTCCGGAACCTGGTGCTGGGTTTTCGACAGCGGACGTGTGGTCGAGCGCGATGCCACCGGAGCCCCATTGCGAGCTGCCGGTATCCATCTCGACATCTCCGCACGGAAGGAACTGGAAGCAGCTCAGGCCCGCATCCAGCGAGAGCTCCAGGTGAAACAAGAGGCGCTGGATGAGGCCCAGTCACTTGCCCATCTCGGCTTCTGGGAATGGAACATAGCCACCGGTGAAGAACAATGGTCCGATGAGCAATGCCGAATTTTCGGACTCGATCCAAGCCGAACCACACCGACCTATGCCACCTTCCTTTCGGCCTTGCACCCGGATGACAAAGCCCTCGTACAACAGGCGGTTGACGGGGCAATCAACTACGACTTTCCGTACAACGTCGATTGCCGGATTCTCCGACCCAGCGGCGAAATGCGGCACATCAACTGCCGTGGAGTCGTCCGGCGCCATGCCGATGGCTCACCCCTCTCCATGACCGGAACGGTGCAGGACATCACGGCGCACAAACATGCCGAATTGGCCTGGCGTGAGAGCGAAACGCGCATGCGCTCAATCTTCGAGAGTGCCGTCGAGGGCATTGTTGTCATCGATGAACGGGGGCGAATAGAGAGCGCCAATGCAGCCAGCTTAAAGTTACTAGGGTATGAAGCCCACGAATTCATCGGACAAAATATCTCGCTGATCATGCCCTCGCCGTACCGCGAGCACCACTCTCACTATCTTGCCAACTACCTGACCACCGGGAAACGGATGATCATCGGCAGCGGCCGCGACGTGTCCGCCGTGCGAAAAGACGGCACCCTGCTCGATATCCATGTCTCCGTCAGCGAGATGCAAATCGGCTCGTCGAAAAAGTATACGGGCATGATCCGCGACATTTCCGAACGAAAACGGATGGAGGAAACGATCCGTGAGAGCGAAGAGCGGTTCCGGCAATTGGCGGAATCAATCGATGCCGTCTTCTGGCTCACCACGCCCGATAAGAGCCACGTCCTGTATGTCAGCCCCGCATTCGAGACGATCTGGGAATGTCCCAGGGAAACTCTGTATTCGAATCCACTGTACTGGCTCGATCACATCCATCCGGAAGATCATAAACGCGTGTCCGTCGCGGCAGCCTGTCAGGCGCATCTGCCCTATGACGAGGAATATCGGATCATCACGGCAACGGGGCGTGAACGCTGGGTCAGAGATCGCAGCTTTGTCATCAAGAATGCCGATGGGAAGCCCTATCGAATTGCGGGAATCGCCCAGGACATCACCGCCGCCAAGCAACTGGAAGCACAACTGCGCGCCAGCGAGTTACGGCACCGCTCTCTGGTCGAATTGTCTCCCCATGCCATCTTCGTCAACTGCGACGATAAGATCGTGTTTGCCAACCAGGCCTGCGTGAAACTATTCGGTGCGTTCGCCCCGTCGCAGCTCCTCGGACAACCCGTGATGAACTTCATCCATCCGGACTCACAGACGATTGCGCGAGAAAGAATCGCCCGTCTCCGATCAACAAACGGAAGCGTGCCCCCGACGGAGGAACATTTCGTGGGGCTTGACGGCTCCATTATTGATGTGGAAGTGGCGGCCTCGACCATCCGGTTCGAAGGGAAAGCGGCGATCCAGGTCATCTTAACTGACATTCGTGCCCGCAAGGATCTCGAGCGAGCTTTGCTCGCGACCAATCTGCAACTGGAAACGATTCTTGCCAGCGCGACAAAGGTGTCCATCATTGCGACCAACATCAATGGGATGATCACGACGTTCAACACCGGCGCGGAAGATATGCTGGGGTACACCGCCGAGGAGATGGTCGGGCAACAGTTCCTCACCGTGCTGCACCTGCCGGAAGAAATCGACAAGCATGCCCGAGACATGAGCAAGCTCTATGCGACCCCCATCCAAGGCTTGGAGGCCTTGACCCGGAAGGCGAGACTGGGCGGGTTCGAGGAGCGGGAATGGACCTACACACGAAAAGACGCGCGTCGCCTGACCATCCTGGTGACTATTACGGCCCTGATCAACAACGAAGGAATCGTGACAGGATTCCTGGCCATCGGAAAAGACATCACCGAACGAAAAGAGGCGGAGGCGGCTCTCATGCAGGCCGCCCAGGAATTGGAGCTGAAAAACGCCGAGCTCGCCCAGGCGAGAGATGCCGCGCTGCAAGCCGCCAAGATCAAAGCCGATTTCCTTGCCACCATGAGTCATGAAATCAGAACACCGATGAATGCGATCATCGGTATGACGGGGCTCCTGCTGGATACCGCCCTCACTGAGGAGCAGCACGACTTCGCCGATACCGTCCGCCGTTCCAGCGACGCGCTGTTGACCATCGTCAACGATATTCTTGATTTTTCAAAGATTGAGGCCGGGAAACTTCATTTCGAGCAAGTGGCCTTTGATCTTCGAATGGCCGTCGAAGACACGGTCGAGCTGATGGCCGAACAAGCGCAGAGCAAAGGCCTTGAATTGATCGCGCTCGTCGATGCCGCAGTTCCCACCGGCGTGCTGGGCGATCCGGGCCGACTGCGGCAAATCCTGGTCAACCTCGTCAGCAATGCCGTCAAATTCACATCTACAGGCGAGATCGTTGTCCACGTGAGTTGTGAGACAGGGGACGGCTCGAACTCCCTGCGGTTTGCCGTCACCGATACCGGCATCGGGATTTCGGATGAGGCTCAGAAAAAGTTGTTCCAGGCCTTCGTCCAAGCCGACAGCTCAACGACACGCCGCTTCGGAGGAACCGGGCTCGGACTCGCCATTTGTCAACGTCTCGTCCAACAAATGCAGGGTCGCATCGGTATCGAGAGCCGGCCGGGAGAAGGGAGCACCTTCTGGTTTACCGTGCAACTTCCGGAAGCAGCCCTTAGCCCTTCGCCCTCGCCGTTCTCCTGGAATCGACTCAGTGGACGACGCATTTTACTCGTGGATCCGAACCACCGGATCCGGCAGATTGTGCAGCAAGACCTGACAGCCAAAGGCCTGCAATGCAGTGCCGCAAAAAACGCGCGGGAAGCTATCGATTTGGCACACGAGGCCTCGGCCATGCAGAAGCCCTTCGATCTCGCCTTGATCGAGTTGCACCTGCCTGACAAGGACGGGTTTGAAACGGCGACCTTGCTGAAACACAATCCGGCCACCAGCGCCATGCATCTGGTGATTCTCACCACCGTCGGCCGGCGGGGAGACGGATGCACCGCCCGGGCGCTCGGCATCGACGCCTATCTCACCAAACCGCTTCGTCAAACACAGCTGCTCGAATGTTTCTGCCAACTCTTGGAACCCACGCACGCAGCCGCCGAGTCCGACGCGGCTTCTGGCGGCATGCCGCCTCTGATTACCCGTCATACTTTGAGCCAGTCCCCGACGGCGGCTACCACCCGCCTGCTCCTGGCGGAGGATAATCCGGTGAACCAGAAGGTGGCCTGCAAGATGCTCGAGAAACTCGGCTATCGAGTGGATGTCGCCAGTAACGGCCAAGAGGCCGTGGCCGCCCACGAACGCATGCGTTATCCGTTGATTTTCATGGATTGCCAAATGCCCGAGGTCGATGGATTCGAAGCGACCGCGCTGATCCGCAAAATGGAAGGCCGATCCGCCCATACACCCATCGTCGCGATGACGGCCAACGCCATGCAGGGAGACCGCGAACGCTGTCTTGATGCGGGAATGGACGACTACGTCGCGAAACCGGTCCGGCCGAAAGACCTCCAGACCGTGCTGGATACCTGGCTTGGGAATCACGCAAACAAAACCGGCACCACAGGATAAAAGGAAGTCTCCCCATGTCCGTCCATCATCTTCGTCTCAAACATCGGCATGAACCGGCGCTGGACCCCAGCATCCTGCATGTCCTGCCCGCCAATATCGCCGTGCTGGCTGCCGATGGGACGATTCTCGCCGTGAACCAAGCCTGGGAACGGTTCGCGGCCGCCAACGGGTTTACCGGGGAGGCCTACGGGGTCGGCCTGAATTACCTTCGGGCGTGCGACAACGCCGGGACCCATCCCGATGCGATGCATGTGGCGGAGGGGATCCGGCATATTCTGGATGGCACCATTCGCGCATTCTCCTATGAATACGAAAGCTCCAGCCCTTTCCTGAGACGCTGGTTCCGCGTCATCGTCACCCCTATGCAAGGGCATGGACGTTATGGCGCAGTCGTCATGCATATCAATGTGTCCGACCTCAAGCAGGCGGAAGCCGCCGCACATCGCAGCGAGGTCCGGCTGCGGGCGATCGTGGAGACGGCGGTGGACGGAATCGTGGTCATTAATGAGCGGGGCATCATCGAGTCGATCAACCCCGCCGTCACCAACATGTTCGGGTACACGCCTGACCAGCTGCTCGGCCAAAATGTCAAAATGCTCATGCCCGATCCTTACCATACGGAGCATGATCAATATCTCCGCAATTACCTGGCGTCCGGACTGAAGAAGGTCATCGGCATTGGACGGGAAGTGCTGGGGCGACGCAGCGACGGCGCCTCGTTCCCGATCGAATTGGCCGTCAGTGAAATGCAGGTCGATGGGTCGAGAAAATTCACGGGCATTGTCCGTGACATCTCGTCTCGCATCCAGGCCGAAATGCAGTTTCGCCAGGTGGTGGAATCTGCGCCGAACGGCATGTTGATGATCGATCCGCAGGGCACCATTACGATGGTCAATAAGCAGGTCGAAAACATGTTCGGGTACAGTCGTGACGAAATGATCGGCCAGACTGTCGAAATGTTGATCCCTGAACGGTTTCGTCCCAACCACCCGAGCCATCGTATGGGCTACTTTACAGCCCCCACGTCACGCGCCATGGGGGTGGGAAGAGAACTCTTCGGCTTACGCAAAGACGGCACAGAGTTCCCGGTCGAACTCGGCCTCAATCCGATCGATACTCCCAAGGGTCAACTCGCCCTGGCATCAATCGTCGACATTTCACTTCGAAAACGGACGGAAAATGCCCTGGCTCAAGCGGCGCAGGACCTCGAATGGAAAAATTGGGAATTATCCGAGGCGCGTGACCATGCGGTCAGAGCCGGTCAGGCCAAGACGGATTTCCTGGCGACGATGAGTCATGAAATCCGGACTCCGATGAACGGGGTCTTGGGTATGACGACCCTGTTATTGGACACCACGCTGACACCCGAACAGCGGGATTACCTGCAGACACTCAGGAGTTCCAGCGAATCCCTGCTGCGCATCATCAATGACATTCTGGACTTTTCTAAAATCGAGGCCGGGAAATTCACCATCGAACACATTCCATTCGACCTCCGGCTGACGATCGAAGATACGCTGGACATCTTGGCTCCCACGGCCCAAGGCCGGCAGCTCGAACTGGTCGGCCTGATTGATGCGCAAACCCCCCGCACGGTCGTCGGGGATCCCGGACGCATCCGTCAGATTCTCACCAACCTAGTCGGTAATGCGATCAAGTTTACCGAGCACGGAGAGGTCCTGATACAGGTCGTGCAGACAGACGAAGATCCCGGATCGGTCGCCCTTCGTTTCGAGGTGATCGATACCGGAATCGGCCTCAGCCCCGAGGCGCAAGCCAAGATGTTCCAAGCGTTCACGCAAGCCGACAGCTCAACGGCCAGGAAGTATGGGGGAACCGGCCTCGGCCTCACGATTTGCAAACGGCTGGTGGAGTTGATGGGAGGACAAATCGGACTGCAGTCGATGGCCGGACAGGGAACCTGCATCTGGTTTACCATTCGGTTCGGCACCCAAACCGAAGCCACCCCGGCTCTGCCGCCGTCCCCGCCAGTCAAGGACCTCACCGGCCGGCGGGTCTGCCTGGTCGATGATAACGCCACCAACCGTAGCCTGCTTCAATACCATATGTCAGCCTGGAACATGCACCACGAAAGCGCGATCGACGGCCCGTCGGCAGTGTCTCTGCTGCGCAGAGCGGCTGAGGAGGGGACCCCGTTCGATCTCGCCATTATCGATATGTACATGCCGGACATGAATGGTCTCGAGCTCTGCCGTTTGATCAAAGAGGACCCCGCGATTCGTAAAACGCACCTGATCATGCTCACCGCTTCCGGCCAACGTGGCGATAGTCTGGCCGCCCAGGAAGCCGGCGCTGCTGCGTATCTGACGAAACCGATTCGCGAACGCCACCTGGCCGATTGCATCCGTCTCATCTTCAGCCGGGACGATGCCGAGGAGAAAGCGGCCCCGCTGATTACGCGTCATACCATCACAGAGACCGTCGCCCGCGCGGCGCCACGTGTGCTGGTGGTGGACGATAATCCAGTTAATCAGAAAGTCGCCGTCAAAATGCTGGAAAAGTTGGGGTGTCGCGTGGATTTAGCCGGAAGCGGGATGGAGGCGCTGGCCGCTGTCTGTCGGCATCAGTACCCCTTGGTGTTTATGGATTGTCAGATGCCCGACCTCGACGGACTGGAGACGACCCGGCTGATTCGATCCCAGGAAAAGTCGGGCGAACATCTGCCCGTCATCGCTATGACGGCGAATGCGATGGAGGGCGACCGCGAAGCCTGTCTCAAGGCCGGAATGGACGACTTCATCAGTAAACCCATAATCACGTCCGATCTGAGGAAGATCCTCGCACGATGGGTCCCGCAGACGGAGTCAGAACGCGAACACACCACCTCACCTGAAGCGTCGGCGGACTGATCCGCCAGCCCGCGAAGTGATTCGCCATCCGGTCGCTCCCTCGTTCCCACATCGCATTGGCATCTCTCCCTCTCCCGAGATTGACAGGAGCCGACGCGCCCACTAGGATACGCCCTCGACAAGGAGGGTACGTACACGCGTGAGTCATCCGTCTCCATCCCATACTTCGACCCCACCGTCTACTTCGGTCCATCGAGTCGAGCACCTTTTCGAACTCCTGATCTTCGGTAGCCGCTGGATTCAGGCTCCTCTCTATGGCGGACTGATCATCGCCGAATTACTCTATGCCGCCAAGTTCCTGACGGAGCTCTGGCACATGGTCGTCCATTTCCGAGACGAAAGCGAAACCCTGTTTATGCTCGGGGTGCTGTCGCTGATCGATGTCACCATGGTCGCCAACCTCTTGACCATGGTCATCATCGGCGGCTACGCGACCTTCGTCAGCAAGCTCGATTTGGAGACCCACCCGGACCGTCCAGAATGGCTGACCCATGTGGACCCCGGCACCATCAAGATCAAACTGGCCGCGTCACTGGTCGGCATCTCCAGCATTCACCTTCTGAAGGCCTTCGTAGACGTGAGCAACGAGAATCCCGAACACATCAAGTGGAAAATTTTCATTCACATGACGTTCCTGGGCTCGGCCATCTTCCTCGCCTATACCGACAAGCTGATGCAGCGAGATCGGAAACACTAACGGCACCTCGGGAAAGACACGGCACGCTTCCGTTCCGTCGTATCGATTGAGATACGATTTGTATCGATTCCGATAATCGCTCACCCATGTCACCGGTCGTTCTCGCTCGGATCTCTCTGCTCTGCAAGGCCATGGGAGGCTTTGCACTGCTGCCTTCTCATGATCGCGTGGTTTTCTGGACCGAGGCATGTGCCTTGCCTTTTCTTAGCGTGAGACCGTACCCGCCATCGGGGGGCCGGTCGTCTCTCATCGCCATACTCATTCCCAGGGAGTCCTGATGACCAATCCCACTCCTCAGAAAGACACGTGTCTGACACTCGCCAATATTCTAGGAGAAGAAACAGAACTGCTTCACGGACCCTTTCCGGACAACCATCCCCTGAAGGTTCTCGAACAGGCGGCTCCCACAGAAGCATCGGAAAAACAGTATCTCAACGAACTCCACCGCCATATTCACGCGTGCCATCCGAAACGCGCAGGCCTCTGTCTGTCAGGGGGAGGCATCCGGAGCGCGACCTTCGGACTGGGAGTCCTACAATCCCTTACGCGCCTTCAGCTATTGGACAAATTTGACTATCTGTCCACAGTTTCCGGCGGCGGGTACATCGGCAGCTGGCTCACCGCCTGGATTCACCGCCACCCCCGTGGTCTGACAGGCGTCATCGAGGATCTGAACAGGACGTCGAAAGCCGGAGCAGATGAGGCGTCGCTGCCGGTCCGCTGGCTTCGGAACTACAGTAACTATTTGAGTCCGCACTTAGGATTTTTCTCCGCCGACTCTTGGACGTTACTCGGCATCTACTTGCGCAACCTCCATCTGAATTGGATGGTCCTGCTCCCGTTGCTCATGATGCCGCTTCTCGCACCGCGCTGGATCATCGCCCTCGCTCAACTCAATGCCAAGGATACATCGCCTCCGCCTATTTCAGCCTCCTCGCTCTTGGTTATCGGGATCGGCCTCGCAGTCATGGCGTTGATCTACCTGCATCTCTGCCGGCCCACGCTTCGTGAGTATCGCCGCGATACCTGGTGGCAAACATTGGAGAGCCAGCGCTGGTTTCTGATCGCCTGCCTGTCTCCGTTGATCTTGTCGGTCGTGTGCCTCACCACCGCATGGGCGTGGTTTCGCAACGGCGGCGGCATGCCCGATCAATTCACCCTGGTTCAGGCCGTCATCGGCGGCGCCTTGATTCATACGGGCAGCTGGCTGTTTTCCGCCGTCGCTCTCAAGCGATTCAAGACATTCACCCGGTGGCTCTTTGGGGAAACCCTTGCCGTGGCGGCTACCGGCGCGCTGGGTGGATGGCTACTTCGAGCGGCTGTCATCAAGACCTCCGACCAGTTGAGTGTTGCCTCACATACGGAATGGTTCGCCACACTCGCCGTCCCCGGAGTCCTCACGATCTTCCTGCTCACTGCGACCATTTTTATCGGTCTCGCCAGCCGGTTCACCGAGGAACAGGACCGCGAGTGGTGGGGACGCACCGGTTCCTGGGTGCTGATTGTGATGGTCATGTGGTCGGGCCTCTGCGCAATCGTCATCTTCGGGCCAGGTCTTATCCACTGGATGACGCCAAAAGTCGCTGCCTCGATCGGCGGACTGTCCGGCCTGCTGACATTGCTGCTAGGCTTCAGCGCCAAAACCACTGCGCAAGAACAAGAAGAACGATCGCAGATGACGATCATGTCGGACCTGGCCGTCAAAGCCGCCGCGCCGGTGTTCATGCTCTGCGTCTTCATTGCCCTCTCGCTGGGCACCAGTTGGCAATTAGATCTCCTCGCCCATCAGTATGGGACACATCTCAGCAATCTCACTGACCAGAAGACGCTAGAAGATACCAACTGGCCGGACCCCTGGGGCCACGAACAAGTACTCCATCACACGCCGATTTGGATGTTGTTCCGGTTCACGGTAACGGTGGCCCTGTTGGGACTGCTGATGTCCGGGCTGATCAATATCAACCGGTTTTCACTGCACGCGATGTACCGCAACCGGCTCATTCGGGCCTATCTCGGGGCGTCCCGCCGACGGACCGAACGCGAGCGGACCTTCAATCCCTTCACCGGATTCGACAATCTTGACAATCCGGCCATGGGCGACGTGCGATTTGACGATGTGCGTCTGGCGCGCTGGATGTTCGACAAAGAATTTACGCCGGAAGCCCGCGCACTACTCGATGCGTTTCACGAGCGCCCCGCGTCGTCACCGGCCGAGTTGGACGCGCTCATCGCGCGCTTGTCACAGGAGTTGTCCAACGCCGTGGCTCGTAAAGCACTCGGTCCGGTTGCCGACAAGTTGCGCGTCGGACCTGCCTGTCGAACGAGGATGGCTGCGCTGCAGCAGCCGGAAACCGCTGCCGGTCGTCAGACCGCGACCTGGTTTACCATGCTGTTTGTGAACCGACTGCATCGTCAAGCGCCGCGCCCCTTCCATCTCATCAACATTGCGCTGAACCTGGTAAAAGGGGACAACCTGGCCTGGCAACAACGCAAGGCTCAGTCTTTCACCATCAGCGCCCTCCACAGCGGCAGTTGGAATCTGGGCTATCGCCGCTCCGAGGAATATGGAGCCAACCGGTACCTGGACCAGGGCCTCTCGCTGGGCACGGCCCTGGCGATCTCCGGCGCCGCCGCCAGTCCCAATATGGGATACCATTCGTCATCCGCCGTGACGTTTCTGCTGGCTCTGTTCAACATTCGTCTCGGTTGGTGGCTGGGTAATCCGGGGCCGGCCGGCGCCGACACCTACCGACGAGCCTCGCCCTCGGTGTCAATCCAACCCCTACTGGCCGAAACCTTCGGCCTCACGGACTCCTGCCACCCGTATGTCTATCTCTCGGACGGCGGACACTTCGAGAATTTGGGGTTGTATGAAATGGTCCTGCGCCGCTGCCATTGCATTCTCGTGGTAGACGCCGGATGCGATCCTCGACTGACCTTCGAGGATCTGGGCAATGCCATCCGAAAAATCCGGATCGATCTCGGCATCGACATCGAACTGAATCTCGATCAGATCAAGCGCGCAGAGGGCGCCAAGACGAGTAGTCGCCACCACGCCATCGGCACGATCCGTTACGACAAAGTCGATGACAACGCCACGGCCGGCACGTTGATCTATCTGAAACCATCTCTGACCGGCAATGAGCCCTCAGATGTCCAAGACTATGCTGCTCGCCATTCCGCATTTCCCCACGAACCGACCTCCGACCAATTCTTCGATGAAGCCCAGTTTGAATCCTATCGCCGTCTGGGTGAACATGTGGCGCAAGAAGTCCTTCGCCCGGCACTTCGTCGGACCGAGCAGGACTTTTCACGCCTCTGCCACGCCTTGCGCTCCCACTGGGTCACCACCCCGCCGGGCATGCAGGAGTCTTTCCTTGGTGAAACGGACGACCTGAAGGATCTTGAACGGCTCTTGCGGGATGATCCGGACCTCATGCGCTACGATGTGGAAATTTATCCGGAGCTCTGTTCCGTATTCGGCCTGGACCCCGGCAGTGTCGCCCTCAATCCTCGGGCCGCGTTGCATACCTGCAACCTGCAAATCCAACTCATGGAGCAGGTGTATCTCGCGGTCAAGCTGGAAGAGTTCCACGGTCACGCTCTGAACCGCGGATGGATGAACCTATTCCGGCGCTGGACTTCCTCGGCCACGTTCCGGATGTTCTGGCCCACCGTGTGCAGCATGTACAGCCAACCATTCGTTCGATTTGCCGGCCAGCATTTCAATCTTTCGATCGACCACGTCGCGGTATTACAACCATTGGAACAGACCGGTGACCTCTCCTCATTGTTCCGTGAGTTGTTGATCGAATGGGCGTCTGTGCCCGACTATGCGAAGACGTTCATGCAAGCCCTGAAGCGACCATTGCCGTTGGAGGAGGTCACCGATGGCCCGCCACCGCGGCTTGCGGCCTGGCAGATGCGCTTGCCCGCTATCGAATCCCAGGCAGGACCGGTCGGCTCTGGTGAAATTCTGGCGGTCGTTGCCGTGACGAGGCTTTCGGTGACCGGACACCGGCTCGCCTTATATGGCTGGGTTCGTCCGGCCTACCGGGGTTTGGGCTTAGGGCACCGTTTGTTCGACAAGGCCATTGATGAACTGATGACGGCTTATCCTGGGCACAATCTGATCGTGGATTTAGGCCCGGACAATGCGGCCTGGGCGGGTACATCCATACGCAATGTCGGATGGCTTCGGTTTTATGAACAGCTGGGATTTACGCGTGATCGCTCGGACCCGAAGCGCTTTCAGATGATTCGCGAGCTCTTGTAGGATCCACGGGAGGAAGCCGGGCAGGTTCGCCGCCTTTCGAGAAAATCCCGGTTGCGCCGGTGAGCAGGGCGACAACCTGTCGGAGCAACAACTCGCGGCTGAAGGGTTTCTCCAACACTCCATGCGCGCCGAACGCGGATGCGATTTTGAGGATATCGCATCCTTGCAGCGGCTGACCGGAAATAGCCAGAATTTTTACGGGCATCTTCAGATTCTGTAGCATCAGGATCGTTTCCAGACCATCCTGCACCGGCAAATACATGTCCAGGATCATCAGATCCGGGCCCTCACGCTCAATGGTCGCCATCGCCTCCCGGCCATCTGCGGCTTCGATGACACGATACCCTTCTGCCTCCAAGACGGCCCGTAACCACCCGCAAATCTGCTGGTTGTCATCCGCGATCAAAATCAACGGCATCACAGGGCCCTCCTTGCTGTCACACGCAGTGGCCAGAAGACATGGACCGGCCGGGCAGGGCCCTGGCGTACAGGGTCGCCGCTTGCGTCCGCTTGGTGATCCCTAGTTTGGAAAAAATATTGGCCAGGTAGTTCTTTACGGTCTTATCCGAGAGGTCGAGGGCGGACGCGATTTCCTTGTTGGTTTTACCTTCAGCCACCAGGGGCAACAACCGGTATTCCTGCGGAGAAAGGGCGGCCAAGGACTTCGACGAGAGGCCGTTCGCCATGTCCTGCACTTCCTTGAGAACTGTATCGATCAACTGCGCTTGGACCAATGGGCCACCGCCCGCCACTCTGCGAATCGCATCCAGCCACATGTCCACGGGCGCATCCTTAAGCACATACCCCTGCGCGCCTGCCCCAATCGCCTCCTGAACGATGGCCGGATCGTCGTGAATGCTCAGCATAAGCACCCGTCGCGCAGGCTCTCGAGCGATCATCTGCCGGCAGGCTTCCACGCCTGACAGATCCGGCAAACGGCTGTCCAACAACACCAGGTCGGGGTTCGACTGTTCCACCAATTCAATCCCTTCGGCGGCCGACATCGCTTCCCCCACAATGCGAAATTCGGTCGCCCTCATGAGTTGTTCCCGAATTCCCATACGCACCATTCGACTATCATCTATTAAAACAATGCGATAGCAAGGCTGCAGCTCCATGTCTCCCCCATCGCCAAAAAACCGACGCTTTGCGGGTTACTAGTTTCGGCAGATTGAGGCTGTAGGAGTATAGGCAGGAGGTGGATTTATACGTCAGTATTCCACTGACGCGGAGTCAGCGGACGGGTTCAATGCATCCGAACGGAATGAGGAAGGGGCTTAATCGATCAATCGGGCTTCGATGGCATATCGGATCAGCTCACCCGTACTCTCGCAGGAAAGTTTTTCCAGGATCCTTGCACGGTAGGTACTGATGGTCTTCACGCTGAGACAGAGTTCCTCCGCGATCACCGACACCGATTTGCCCTGTCCCAGCAATCGAAGCACTTGCAGTTCACGATCCGAGAGTCGCGAATGGAGCACCCCTTCCGTGCCGGTTTCAAAGGCCTGCGCCAGTTGTTCGGCAAGGGCCGCGGTGATATACCGGCCTCCTTGCAACACGCGGTTCACCGCTGCCAGGAGCTCAGAAGGCGCGCTCTGCTTGGTGAGATAGCCCGACGCGCCAGCCCTGATCGCCCGCATCGCGAATTCTTTTTCGGGATAGAGGCTTAACATCAGCACGGGCAACCGGGGCTGAAGCAACTTGGCCTCTTTCAAGACATCCAGGCCGTGCTTGTCGGGTAGGGCGATGTCGAGAATCAGCAGGTCCCAGGCCTCACGGCGTAAAGCTTCCAATGCCTCCTCCCCGGTCTCGGCCTCCAGGATTTCTGAGCACACCTGCTCATCCTCCAACAGATCACGCACGCCCCTGCGTACGACCGGATGGTCATCGGCAATCAGGCAACGACATTTATTCATCAACCGCTTTCCTCCGCCGCCGACGCGACCGCGTCGCTTTATGGTCTGTGACCCGCGCAGGCTCCGGTTCCGAACTCACCGGAATCACCACCTGCACCCATGTTCCCGTCTTGGGGCTGGAGAGGATTTCCACCTGTCCGCCGAGTATCTCGACGCGCTCTCGTATTCCTCGCAACCCGAATCCCCCCGTTGGAGCCAGACCCGCCACATCGAACCCGATCCCATCATCCTTCACCGTCATCCGCCAGGCCTGTTGGACACTCGTAATGGCGATGGCGACGTTCGTCGCGCGCGCATGGCGAATGACATTCGTCAGCAATTCCTGGACAATGCGGTAGAGGGCAGTTTCCAGCGTGGGAAATCTCGACGGTCCACGTTCCCCTTGCTCAAACACCAGCGAGCAGCGCAACCCGGTTCGCGCCTGCACATCTGCGATCAGGGCCTCCAACCCGGCTTTCAACCCCAACTCTTCCAATACGGGCGGCCGGAGTGCTCGCACGATCTGACGAAGGCGGACAAACAGAAGATCCGTCGTTTCCAGAGCGCGAGCCAGTCGCTCCTGACTTCGAGGGCCCAAGGCTTTAGGACGCACGGCCACGCTACGCTTGACGGACGTTAAATCGAATTTGAGCGAGGTCAGCAACTGCCCCAGTTCGTCATGCAACTCGCGCGACAGTCGGCGACGTTCGTTGGATTCGACCATCTGCAGTTCCTGCGACATGGCCTGAAAACGTCGGTACGCTTCTTCGAGCGACGCATAGGCGCGTTTGGGACCCGTGACATCGATCATCGCGCCGATCATTCGTATGGCCGTTCCCGCCTCGTTCCGCACGATGTGGGCCCGATCCAGGAAATAGCCGTACGTCCCGTCTGCAAGGCGAAAGCGGTACTCCGCGGCGAGGGTCTGCACATCCGATTGAATGGCCTGCCGCGCTATCTCGAGAATGGATTCCTTATCTTCGGGATGCAAGCGCAGGATCCAGGCGTCGATACTCGGCTCAAGCAGGGGATCGTAGCCGAATTTCTCACGGGCATTGGGACTCCACCAATGATCATTCGTCACGAGATCCCAGTCCCATAACACGTCATTGGTCGCCTGCGCCACGAGACGAAATCGCTCCTCGCTGGACCGTAACAAAAGCTCCGTGCGCTTCCGCTCCGACATGTCGCGAACCGTGGCGAAGTTGTACTCCCGCCCTTCGAAGACCACGAAGTTGACCACCACCTCTACGGGATACACCTCGCCAGATTTTGACCGGTGTTGAGTTTCCAGGCGTTGACGACCGGTCTCCCGAAGGTCCTGCCAATGGCGCGCCCATGCCTCCATCTGATAATTGGGATCGATATCCGGCACGGCCATGTGCAGCAATTCATCCTTGGTGTAGCCCATTCGTTCGCAGGCTGCCGCGTTCACGAACAAGACGCGCGCCGCCTCATCCACCCAAAACACCATGTCGCCCGCCCGTTCGATGGCGAATTGCGTCAACTGTAACTGCGCCTCGACCTTTTTGCGCTCGGTGATGTCTCGTCCCACACCCGTGACACCGATGACTCGCCCCTGCACATCCCGATACGGAGCGCCGGTCCAATGGTAGAGCATGGTCCGGCCATCCTTCGCCAACAGATGCCCTTCCAGTTGCGCATAGCCTTTTTCGTAGGCTTCCTGAATGGCGGCGGCCGTTTTTTCCGCTTCATCGGAGGGAACCATTTCAAGCGCCGGCTTTCCCTGCAGTTCCTCCCGCGTGTACCCCGTCACCGTCTCCAATCGCAGGTTCCATTTGGACACCCGTGCCTCGAGGTCCAGAGCAAAAATCACGTCAGGAACGGTCTCCATGATCGTCTGGAGATTATTGAGCGCCTCATCGCGCTCCCGCTCAGACTGTTTGCGCTCGCTGATATCGGTGATGGTGCCGACCATACGCAATGGACGTCCATTCTGCTCTCTGGCGACGACTTTCCCCCGATTGAGATACCATCGATATTCGCCGGATTTCTGTCGCAAGCGAACTTCAATTTCCTGCACGGCGATACGGCCGTCTACGTGGGCTTGCAAGATCTCTCTTGTGCGCGTGACGTCCTCAGGATGCACAAGAGCGACAAAGAATGCCCGAGAAGGCGGGACATCTTCGGCTTGATAGCCGAGTAATCGAATCCATTGCGGACTGTAGTACACGTCATCGGTCCGCATATCCCAGTCCCACATGCCGTCGTTGGTGGCCTCAATGGCAACGTGGAACCGTTCTTCGCTGGCTCGAAGCGCACTCTCGGCCGATTTGCGTTCGGTGATATCCCGCACGAAGGCAAAATGACATTCCACCCCGTTGTAGCGGACAAAATTCACATTCACATCAATCGGAATCAGGCGGCCGTCTTTGGCGCGATGACAACTCTCGAATGAAACCCTGCCCCGATCCCTGGTCTGCTCCCAAAAGGTCGACCAGGCATCGGCCTGGAAGTTCGGATTGATGTCATGGACTGTCATCCGGCGAAATTCATCCTTCGAGTATCCCAACATGGCGCAAGCTGAATCGTTCACATCCAGCAGCTCCGCGCCGGCCCCTACCCAGTAAATGGCCTCCGTCGCATGATCAACCGTATATTTGGCCAACTGGAGCGCTTCTTCCGTCCGCTTTCGTTCGGTGATGTCCTGTACCATCGCCAGGGTGTGCAATGGGGTGCCCTGTTCGTCGCGAATAACGGACACCCCGACCTGAGCCCAGACCACGCGTCCGTCTTTCCTGAGGTATCGCTTCTCAAACACATCGTACACGCGCGTTCCGTCCAGTAACGTCTGAATGCGATGAAGATTCTGCCCCAGATCGTCCGGATGCGTGAGCGATTGAAACGTGCGAGCAAGGAGTTCCTGTTCTGAATAGCCGAGGATCTTGCAGAGAGCTTGATTCACTTCCTGAATGCGGCCGTTCACGGCAGCAATGGACATCCCTACCGTCGCATTACGGTAGGCGGCACGGAACCGTTCTTCGCTCGCTCTCCGGGCCTGCTCCGCTTCTTTGCTTTCGGTAATGTCCTTCACATAGGCCACGCGTGACACCGGCATTCCGTGGGCATCCCTGATGAGCATGACCTCTACCAGCACCGGGAACAGGCTGCCATCCTTGCGCCGATGAATGGACTCGAACGTCAAGCCGCCGGTTTCATGAATACGCCGGATTCGGTCCTGCACCGCGGCCTGCTCCTCGGCAGGATAGATGGAGAGAACAGGTTGGCCGACCAATTCCTCCACGGTATACCCGCACTGGCGTGCAAATGCCGGATTCACGGCCAGAAACGTATTGGTCGTCAAATCCGCATGGGCGAGACCGAGCTGTGCCTGATCAAAGACCTGTTGCCAGCGTCGCGCCCCATCTTCCGCCTGCTTGCGCTCGGTAATATCCGTTGTCGCTCCGACCATTCGATAGGCACGACCCTGCTCATCCCATAAAGCCTGGGCGCGTGTCTGAACCCATCGATAGGTCCCATCCTTGTGCAACACCCGGCATTGCACATCGTACGGAGTACGGCGTTCAAAATGCGTCTGGATTTCGGCCGTCACTCGCTCCACGTCGTCAGGATGCACGCGGCTGAAGAACGAGGATCCGTGATCCGGCAGTTCGTCCTCGGCAAACCCCAGCAACGCCTTCCAGCGCGCGGACAACACGGCCTCACCGGTGATCACGTTCCAATCCCAGATGCCGTCTGAGGACCCTCGAAGCGCCAGGGCATACCGCTCTTCGCTTTCTTTAAGCTGTTGCTCGGCAAGATGACGCCCCAGTTCACTGCCGGCACGGCCGGCGGCCACACGCAGCAACGCTTCAGCCCGTTCGGCATCCTTTAGAGGTGCTCGGCCGAGCATGGCGATCCAGCCAACCGGCACCCCGGTCGGCGAGGGCAGGGTCAACGCCATATACGATTCGATCGAAAGGTCGCGAAGCGCCTCGTCCCGGGGAAACAAGGCTTGCACGCCCGAGGGATAGTGACAGAATTCTTCACGGAGCACGTGTTCACAGGGGGTCCCTTCTAACTCATAGGCAATCGGCTCCAGGCAACCCTCCGGACCCCACCCTGCCACGGACTGCGCACGCAGCCCTCCGGGCAACGCCCGGAGACAGAATCCGTAGTCCGCTCCGATCGTGTGAGCCAAGGTCTCCACAAGCTCCTGAAGGAATGCCATTCCTGTGAGCCGGGTGGTGCGGGCCATCAGACCCATCACCTCCTCGTTCCGTTTCTGTTTCGTGAGATCTCGTACGGACACGATCCCGCCGACCCAGTCTCCATGGGAAGTGCGCGGGACATGATTCCAGCTGACCTGTAGCAGGGATCCATGGATGTTCACAAACACATCGTCCTGTCCCAGCATTGGTGTGCCACTGCAGCAGACATCCACGAGCGCACAGGATCCGGCCAGCGCTTCGCACCCGCTTCGGCCATGACGATGCACGCACTCATGTAACAGTCGCCCCCTGAGCCCAGACGCTGGAGCGCCCAGAAGTTCCTCCGCCTCACGATTCGCCTGGATGATCCGTCCGCTGCGATCTGTGAGGAAGGCCGCCTCTGTCAGATTCGCCATCCGTTCCTCCACCGACGCCGCGTCGACTGATGACCGGTCGGACCGCAGCATGCGGAGTTCCAGTAGAGCAGCGGTCTGACGCGCCAGTCGCTGGATGGTCAGACAATCCTCATCGGTCACCGCCCGGGGGACAGGATCCATCACGGCGATCGTTCCCACCGCATACCCATCGCTGGTCACAATCGGCGCTCCACAATAAAACCTGACATGCGGGTGGTCGCGCACCAGGGTATGGGATGAGAAGCGACCATCGGCTTGCGCATCCTCGATCACCACCGGCTCCATCCCCTGGATGGTAAACGCACACAACCCGTACGCGCGGTCGGTCTGGCTAACGTTCAGACCGGTCGCGGCTTTTACCCACTGCCGGTCTTGATCGATAAAGGTAATGGCGGCAATCGGGGCCTTGTAGAGAGATGCGGCCAGTTGCACCAGGTCGTCAAAGGCGGATTCGGAAGGGGAATCAAGAATGCGGTAGCGGCACAGGGCGCCTAAGCGCGCGGTTTCATCGGAAGGCAGAGTATGCGTCCCCATGCGTGCGCTCCCACGCGCGAGAGAATAAAACGATCATGTTCACAAACCGGGCCGAGTCATACCACAAATGTCCACGACGGAGTAGGGCCATATGGAACGGCTCGGCCGTGCGCGACATCGCAATGTGAGCCATGTGCGTGCGAACTTCCCTACAGCCAGGCCTGGACAGACGTCCCATCGGCTGCGCGCCAGCTGGGCACCCAGGTAAGGGCCACCAGTTTGACGACGATATTCGATTTGCTGGGTTTGAGGCACACGAGATCGAGTCGCTCGGTCAAGGGATCGGTCGCCGCCATGAGCGCGTCGCTTTCCGACTTAAATTGGGCTTCAAGATCCATCAGCTGCTGCTGAAGGGTGGCGACATTCTCTTCCGCATGGCCGACTTCTTGCGATTCCTTCATCACACGGCCTGCGCTGCGAATCGCCGTCGTGGCGCGGCCGATATTAGTCGTGCTGAGCGTCTTGCGGCCGAGAAATGCACCCAGAATCGACGCGCCGACAGAAATGACCGCTTGCACCTGACTGGATCGAGACTCGTTTTGCTGCTTCTCCCGGACCTGTTCGGCACGCCGGACCCGGTCCCGAAGCGCCGCAATCTTGGGCGCATATTTTTTCCGCAGATCGTCGCTTTGCCTATCACGCTGCTCACGGCCGACCTGCTGCAACCGGACGCGGAAGTCGCGTTCCGACTCCCCCGGCCGCGACAGCATATTGGTGGTCGGGCTTCGCAGGAGCTCAAGCTTTTGCGTGCGAAACATCCAACCGGTCAGATCACTCTTCCACAGGTCGTATTGCTTCCCCTTGCTCGCCACGCCGGGCGGAGTCTCGAACTCCGCGTCGCCGGCTGGTTCACGTTCAAGATCTGCCACCGGCATGTCCACAGCCGTGGACTGCTCCCACTCCACCGGGACGACGCCACTACTGATCGCCGCCAAGCGGGTGAGGTCATTCGTCGCCTCGACCGCCGTTTTGTTGTCGACGAACCGCACCTGCGCCACGCCCAAGACCATGGGTTGATAGACGAGTGTCGAGCCCCCGGGCTGCGTACTTCGGAGTGGAATGAAATATTGCGGCACGTCGGGAGGCAGCATGGGCCGGGAGGTCGTCGTGCGTGACCCCTCACCCGTCGATGCTGTAGATGCGACTGATTCCTTCTCGTCCTGCCGACCAGGGGCCGATGACATCTGTCGCTTTACGGGATCCATCAGTTGTTTAATCTGCGTGCGTGTCAGCGGCCCACGTAGGTAAGAGAGCGTCCAGCGGGTTTGAAAGACTTCCGGCGCATCCTCGTGCACGTTATTCAAGAGAAAGACCCGGTTTCCCAGGCTGGCGAGGGTCTGCTCCATCTGCTGTCGATCAAACTTCTTGCCGCTGCTGGCCGCCGCTCCTTCCAAGCCTTCGATCACCCGCGCCTTGTCGCGCTCCGTTTGCAAACGGCCGATGAACCAGGTGCCGGTGTTGGCCAGCCCCTTGTAATCGAGATCGACCGGATTCTGCGTAGCCAGCACCACGCCCAACCCGAAGGCGCGCGCCTGCTTTAAGAGCGTCAACAACGGCGCCTTGGAGGGAGGGTTTGCCACCGGAGGAAAGTAGCCAAAAATTTCGTCCATATAGAGGATGGCGCGGAGGCTGGTGGTGCCGGACTGAGAGCGGACCCAACCCAACGTCTGGTTGAGCAAGAGCGAGACAAAAAACATCCGCTCGGCGTCGTTCAAATGCGCAATGGAAAATATGGCGATGCGCGGCTTCCCGGAGGCACCGTACAACATCTGCCCGACATCCAGAGCCTCGCCTTCCATCCAGGCGGCAAAACCCGGCGCGGCCAGCAGGTTGTTCAATTGCATGGCCAGGGCAAACCGCTCTTTGGAAGGGAAAAACGATTCCACGTCCAACACTCCGACTTTCGTCATCGGCGGCGTCTGAATCTGATGAATGAGGGCAGCCAGGTCCAGATCACGTCCCGCCCGCCAGGCCCGGTCGAGAATGGACGACAACAAGATGTGCTCACGGCTCTGAATCGGATCAGCCTGCACACCGATCAGGCCCAGCACGCTGATCACCGTGGTGGAGATCCGTTCGCGCAAGAGCTCAGCATCGTCGAGCATCTCGGGTGACGGTGCGGCAAACGATTTCAGAATCGACACCGGCAGACCGGCGCTGCTGCCGGGCGTATAGACGACGACATCCGCCGCATCGCGCAACTTTTGAATCCGCTCGCCGCTCTGCCCCCACTCCCCCAGGCCTTTTTGCCACAGGGCGGCTTGCTGGGCCGCGTAGTCGGCGGGCGAGAGACCTTTCTTGCGGGCATCGTCCTCATTGATCCAGGGCGCAAAGTCTTCGCCCCGTAGTTGCGGGAAGGTCAGGAGGAGATTGGCGAGATCACCTTTGGGATCGATCACGATGGCCGGAATGCCGTCTATTGCGGCTTCTTCCAGGAGTCCTACACAAAGACCGGTCTTGCCGCTCCCTGTCATGCCAACGCACACGGCATGCGTCACCAGATCCTTCGAATCATAGAGCAGCCACCCCGGCTTGGCTTGTTTAGTAGCCAGCGTATAAGGCCGACCGAGATAAAAGACCCCGAGTTTTTCAAACTCCTCCGTCGGTTGTCCCTGGTCCGGTGCGGCGGGCGGACGAGCCGATGAACCTCTTTTGGCTGGCATGGTTCCTCCCTTACAGATGGCACAGCAGGCGCAGGCCGTATGGGCCGAGGCCATTGTATTGTTTGAGAGAAACGTCCGCAAGCGAGACCGTAGGCTCCCCCCTCGTGAACTGGGGGGCTCCTAGGGCCAAACTAGGGAGCCCCCCAGTGTAGGGATTCGTCCCAGTTTCATACAGTCAACCCTGACAGGCAGGCAGGACCTTTTACCGTCAACGAGGGGAGATTGGACATGACCAGAGGGTGGGCACTTGGAATCGCGGTCTTATTGGCAGGATGCGGACCTCACTACACCATTCCAAACTACGAAACGGATGAAATCGAAAAGGTGATTTCAAGCGGCCGTTCGCCTCAAGGCTGCATTGAGAACCTCAAAGAGGACGCCAAAAATCTGAACGTGAACGTTCGCCTGACGGACGTGCAGCAGCAGGCATCGTCCGGGCCGATCTCTTGGATCTACACGAACACGTACATGTGCACGGGAAAAGTGGTGGCCAAACGCTAACTGAGGAAGGCTGACACCGTGAATACTGCGTCAATGTTGCGACCAGCGACAAGTGAGGGATGCGTCGATTTACGGCCACAGGGCGATGTTCCCCTGACCTTGCGCTTCCTGCTGACTTTCGATGACGGCCCCCATCCCAATACGGGCAAAGTCCTCCGTCATCTCGCGCGCAATCCGGTGCAACAGAACATCAAGGGGATTTTTTTCGTCCAGACGCGCCATCCCAGGCGAGGCGGGTCATCCGACGGCCGCGCCATGCTGGCGATTGAACAGGCCGAAGGACACCTTCTGGGGTTGCACACCGGAACCACCAAAGGGCACCTCAGCCACACCGGCATGTCGCCGGCTGAGTTGGATCGGTCGCTGCTCAACGGCAAGGACGATCTGGATCGGATCACCGGGAAGCCAACCGTGCTGGTCCGTCCTCCTTACTGGTTGTTCAATGCGTCAACCTTCGACTGCTACGGCCGGCATCAGCTTCGCATGTTGTTATCCGACGTCAAAGCATTCGACGGGGTGAACTGGGGCATCCACCTCGTGCGAAGGCTCAATTTCCGTTCCCAATTGGCCGCGTTGCATTCCCGGTTCCTTGGGGGGACTTTGCCTGTCGTGAATCATACCATTCCCATCGTCGTGACCTTTCACGATACGAACACATTCACCGCCGAACACCTGGGCGACTACCTCAGCCTCTTAGTGGAGGAGGCCACGCGCTTGGGACTGCCCTTGCATCACAAGCCATTCCTTGATGATCCCGACGAGTTGTTAGCCGCGGCGCTTCGATGTGCCAGGTCGAGTATTCGTATGGACCCGACTCCGGCCACTGTCCAGGAGGCGCAATGATATGGCTCTCCCATCGCAGCCGCAGATTCGTGCCGACGACGCATTAGAGCAGGAGCTCGCCACTCTGATTGTGGAGGCGCTCCGCTTGGAGATCCTCCCCGAACATATCGATCCTTCATCGGCCCTCTTCGGCGAGGGGTTGGGCTTGGACTCCATCGACATGCTGGAGATCGCCCTGCTGGTGTCTAAACGATATGGCGTGGAATTGCGCTCGGAGAACAAAGCCGCGCTGGCTTCCCTTCGAGCATTAGCCAATCACATTGGCCAACAACGGATTCGATGATGATGCAATCGATCGACAGCCAGATGGCTCAGGCTCCCCCTGCCCGGCGCACCCACACGCCACTAAAGGCAGCCGCTTATCCATTGGTCAGTCATCGCGACCTTACGAGCCCGATGGCCTGGCGTCGCGATCGCCTTTATTCAGTGGAAGAATTTCTGCGTTCGGCGAGAACGGTGGCCGCGCAGCTTCCACGCCAGCGATTTGCGATCAATCTCTGCCGGGACCGGTACCATTTTGCCGTGGGATTTGCAGCCGCCTTGATGGCACGACAGATCACGCTGCTGCCCACTTACCGGGCGACCGAACCACTGCAGCAACTGGTGCGACAGTATCCGGGCGCCTATGTGTTCACCGACCATCAGGAAGGGGATCTTTCCATTCCCCGCTTTTCCCTCGATCACGCGTCATGGACAACTTCGGGTCCGGCAGAGATCCCCGTGATTCCGGCCGATCGCATCGCCGCCATCGCGTTTACTTCCGGCAGTAGCGGGGTTCCGCAGGCCCACGCCAAGAGTTGGGGCTCCCTGGTCATGGGCGCCCGAGCATTGGGCCGGCAATTCGATCTCTCGCAAGCGCCGCCGCGCATTGCCGTGGGAACGGTTCCTGCGCAACACATGTATGGCTTGGAAACGACCATCATGCTGCCCCTTCAATGGGGGTGGAGTTTGCATGCCGGCAATTCGATCCTGCCCGCGGACATTCGCACGGATTTGGCGCAATTGGAGTCGCCGGCCTGGTTGATGACCACGCCCTTCCATCTGAAGGCTTTTGTCAGCGAGCGCACGACACTATCCGGTCTCGAAGGGATCATCTCCGCGACCATGCCGTTGGATCGGTCGATCGCGCTCAACGCCGAGCGGCTATGGCATGTGCCGGTGCATGAAATTTACGGATGTACGGAAGGCGGGATGCTCGCCTCGCGCCGTACCACTGCCGGCGAGGCGTGGACGCTCTGTCACGATTTGCGGATGCGACACTCCCAGGAGACCACCTGGGTCATGGGCGGACATGTGGGAGCGTGGCTTCCATTGGCCGACCGCATTACTCAGCGCAGCCCGCGGGAATTCCTCCTGCTGGGACCGGACCGTGACTTGGTGAAGGTCGCGGGCAAACGCGCCTCTTTGACGGCGCTCAACGCAACCCTGAATCGCATCCAGGGGGTGGTGGACGGCACGTTTTATTGGCCCGATCCGGGACAAGCAGGCAACGGGCGCTTGCGAGCCTTTGTCGTGGCTCCCGGCATGAACCGCACGGCGATTCTGGAAGAGCTTCGGAAACACATCGATCCGGTCTTTCTTCCCCGCCCGTTATACGTGGTGGATTCACTCCCGCGGAACACCACCGGCAAACTGCCACATGAGCACTTGAAAGCCTTTGCCCAGCACGTCATGCATCCCCAACGGCACGTTCACGAGTAACGCATGGGCCCAGAGATACAGAGACAGATCCGTCGGGATCACCCGGCTCTGGCCGGGCATTTTCCCGGCAATCCTCTCGTCCCCGGAGTTCTGTTGTTGAGCGAACTATTAGACATTCTTGAACAAGAAGCCGGAGTGGACAGAGGTCCCGTCATGCTGACCTCGGTAAAATTCAAGCGACTGCTTCGGCCCGGAGAGCCCTTCACCGTACGCTGGCATCTCCTGCCCCAGGAGCACATCGCGTTTGCCGTGTTGCGTGGCGAAGAAACGATTGCGGCAGGAACCGTCCGTAGGGGAAGTACCCTCACAAACCAGGTCGGATCATGAGCAGCGGCTGGCGCCATCAGCCGGAACGAGGAAGTCGCGGGTTGATGCGGCTACTCGTCTTCATCACCCTCTGGGTGGGACGACCGGCCGCGCGCGCGCTGCTCTACCCGATTTGTTCCTATTTCCTTCTATTTTCTGGCGGCGCCCAACGCACCTCGCGCGACTATTTGCGACGCATTCTGAAACGGCCTCCGTCATGGAAAGACGTCTTCCGGCATTTCCACGCCTTTGCCTCGACCATCCATGACCGGGTGTACCTGCTCTCGGGACGTCATCGCTACTTCGATATTCGCACCGAAGGCGCTTCCGCGCTGCATACCATTCTCGCCCAAAACCGCGGATGCATCCTCCTGGGGTCTCACCTCGGGAGCTTCGAAGTGCTGCGCGCCCAAGGCATCTTCGATCACAAACTGCCGATTACGGTGATCATGCATGAGGCGACGGCCTCCAACCTGAACGCCGTATTGCACAGTCTGCATCCGGAAATCCGGGACCGCATCATTCCCCCCGGGACCGCAGACACCATGCTGGCGGTGAAGGAACGCTTGGACCGAGGTGAAATCGTCGGCATTTTAGGCGACCGCCTGTTCAATGACGAAAAAGGCATGACCTGCGAGTTCCTGGGTACGCCAAGGATGTTTCCGGAAGGGCCATTCTTGCTCGCTGCGCTGCTCCAGGTTCCCATCGTGCTGTTTTTCGGTCTGTACCAGGGAGGTCGTCAATACGACCTGTATTTCGAGCCCCTGGCGGACAGCATTCATATGAATAACGCCCGCCGATCGGAAACGCTTCGCCCCTGGGTCGAGCGATACGTCAGTCGCTTGGAACATTATTGTCGATTGTCGCCCTATAACTGGTTCAACTTTTATGATCTTGCCGACCACGCTCGCCCGCCTCGTCCTGCTGTGTAGCCTCCTCTCCTGGCTACCCGCTGCCGCCGATCCAGAGATCGGCGGGGCGCCATTTGACGTGCCCGGATTGATGGAACTGCTGGGGAAGATTTCGTCTCGTCAGGACCGTTTCACCGAAACCAAAACCCTGGCCATGTTGACTCAACCGGTGGTGCTCAAAGGCACGTTGGCCTATGTTCGTCCCGATCGCGTCGAGAAGCATGTCACGTCGCCCTATACGGAAGATCTCCTGGTGCAAGGCGACCGGCTGACGCTTTCATCCTCCAAAGGCACGAAACAGATTGCCGTCGATAGCCATCCGTTGATTCGATCGTTTGTCGAAGCGATCCGGGCGAGTCTGGCGGGAGAACTGGCCGTATTGCGGAGGCTGTATCACATCAAATTTCAGGGAACCCGCCAACAGTGGGAACTCACGTTGCGCCCGTTAGACCCACAGGCGGCGGAATACCTGACTTCGATCACCCTGCGGGGAGAGGGTGACCGTTTGACGACGGTCGACATACGGGAAGCCGGAGGAGACCGGTCCTTGATGGAGATAGATGGGCCCGTCTCGTGACGCTGCACGCGCGACCGGCCTTGTTCCTCTGGATCCTACTGCTGTTTGTCAGCGGAGGAATCGTGGCCAACATGACGATGACGACCGACCTGACTGCCCTGCTCCCCCGCTCCACAGACCATCGACAGGAACTCCTGGTCTCGCAACTCCGGGATGGCGTGGCGGCGCGGCTGATCCTGATCGGCCTCTCCGGCGCCGATGCGGAGACGCTAGCCCAGGCCAGTCGAACCGTCGCCCGTAAACTGAGAGACACGGCACTCTTCGCCTCGGTGAACAACGGAGACCCCGCCGACTTCACGGTCGTGCGGGAGGTGCTGATGCGGCATCGATATCTTCTGAGTTCGGCCGTGACTGCGGAGCATTTCACCGCAACGGCATTGCGCGAAGCCTTGGAGCGACAACTTCAGCTCCTCGCCTCTCCGGCCGGTGCGCTGATGAAGTCGGCATTGCCATCCGACCCGACCGGAGAAGTGGCTCATATTCTGTCTGCCTTCGCGCCCGGGGAGGGGCCTTCGATGCACCATGGTGCATGGTTCTCGAGCGACGGAGCCAAAGCCTTGCTTGTGGCTGAAACCAGCGCGCCCGGTTTTGCCCTCGATGAACAGGAGTCGGCGGTGAAAGCGGTCCGGACCGCATTCGCCTCATCCGGTCTGCCCGAGAGCGCGGCCCTGGTCATGACCGGCCCCGGGGTATTTGCGGTTGACTCCCGGGCCACGATCCAGCGCGACTCCTGGCGTCTCTCCCTTATCGCGGTCGCAGTGGTGACCGTCCTGCTGTTCACCGTCTACCGGTCGGCAACACCTCTTCTACTGAGTCTCCTTCCCGTGTTGACCGGGTTGCTCGTCGGAGTGGCAGCCGTTCAAACCTGGTTTGGTTTCGTCCATGGCATCACCCTTGGCTTCGGCGCCACCCTCATCGGAGAAGCGGTCGATTACCCCGCCTACGTATTCACGCAGGGCATCGCGGGAGAGCGACTGCAGCACACCCTGTCGAGAGTGTGGCCGACCCTGAGGCTGGCGGTTCTCACGACGGTATTCGGGGCCCTGAGTATGTTGTGTTCCAGCATCACCGGCCTGTCGCAACTGGGCGTCCTGGCATTCGTCGGCGTCCTGGTTGCCGGATTCGTGACGCGGTGGATCCTTCCCGCCCTGCCGCCGGGGGTGATCCGCTCCGCTCCGCATCACCTGCTTCCTGTGAAATGGTTGTCCGGTCTGGCATCTCTGAATCGTGTTCGCTGGATCATCTGGGTCGCGGCCGTTCTCGCACTCGCCACCTTGGCTCTGCGCCATGACGATATCTGGGATAACGATCTCGCCAATCTGAGCCCGGTTGCCGCTTCCTCGAAGACCCTCGATGAACAGCTGCGAAAAGACTTGGGTGCACCGGATGTCCGGTATGTACTGATCATCGACGGGACAAGTAAGGAAGAGGTGCTACAACGCAGTGAATCAGCCGAATTGGTCCTGCGCAGACTGGTGGATGACGGACTCTTGGCGGGTTTCGACCTGCCGAGCCTGTATCTCCCGTCTGATAAAATACAACGGAGCCGGCAAGCCTCTCTGCCTTCATCCGATGTCCTGGCTGCTTCCTTGGCAGAAGCTGTAAAAGGGCTACCTTTTCGGGCGGGCCTCTTCGAGCCGTTTCTGCACGATGTCGAGGCCGCTCGCACAAGTCCGTTGGTGGACATCGTCAACCTTCAACAAACTGCCTTCCTTCTCAAAGTCCGGTCACTGCTGGTACGCAACGGTGATGCGTGGGCTGGTCTCGTCCCGCTGCGCAACGTCACCTCTGCCACCGCCCTTGCCGACCGCTTCTCTCAGGAGGTGGGGTCCGGGCTCACCTTCCTCGATCTGAAATCCGAAGCGGGTCGTCTCGTGAACGGGTACCGGCATGAATCATTACGACTGACCGCGCTCGGGATTGTGGCGATGACGGGGCTCCTATGGTGGGGGTTGCGGGACGCAGCCATAGTCATCCGCGTGCTCGTACCGCCGCTGCTGGCCATTCTCTTGGTCGTCACCTTGCTCACCCTGATCGGCGAACGTCTCTCGTTGTTTCATCTGGTGTCCCTTTTGCTCGTATTGGGGGTGGGGCTTAACTACGCGCTCTTTTTCAACCGGCCGTTCTCAGATGAAGAGGAACAACGGCGCACCTGGCTCTCGCTCACCGTCTGCATGCTGGCCACGCTCTCGGCATTCGGCGCGTTGGCTTTTTCGCGCACGCCCGTCCTCCATGCCATCGGTCTCACCGTCGGTCTCGGCGCGGCAGGGTCCCTGCTCATCGCTGCGATCCTCGGCCAACAACGGGTGTCCCGATGATGTCCCCTTTGACCGTCACGGCCATGGCTACGGCAAACCCGCTCGGGCTGGGCCTCCCGGCTACGTGGACTGCTCTGTGTACTAATCGGCAGGGCTTGCGCCCCAACGATTTCGAAGACGCGGAGATCAAGACCTGGATCGGCCGGGTAGAAGGACTCGAAACGGAACCGATGACCGGCGAACTCGCCGACTTCGACTGCCGCAACAATCGATTAGCCTTGATGGGGTTACGGCAGGACGGTTTCGAGCAAGCGGTCGCCTCGGCGCGAACCCGTTACGGGCCGGATCGTATCGGCGTGCTGATCGGCACGACGACTTCGGGCATTCTCGAAACCGAATTGGCCTATCGGCGCCGCTCAGCCGCGGGCGAGGGTTTGCCGCTGACGGTCCGCTATCGCCACACGCAAAACTTGTTTTCCGTCAGTGACCTCGTCCGGCGTCAGCTGAGACTCACAGGGCCGGTCGCGTCGATTTCCACGGCCTGCTCCTCCAGCGCAAAGGTCTTCGCCAGCGCCTCGCGCTGGATGGCTGCGGGACTCTGCGATGCCGTCGTGGTTGGCGGCGTGGACAGTTTGTGCTTCATGACGCTGTACGGCTTTGCCTCCCTGGGCCTGCTGTCCGATCGCCCCTGTCGCCCCTGCGACGTGAGCAGAGACGGTCTCTCCATCGGCGAAGCGGCAGGCTTTCTGTTGCTGGAACGCGAGGGACGCAACGGCGAACGTCTGCGCTTCCTCGGCTACGGCGAAAGCAGTGACGCCCACCACATGTCCACGCCCCACCCGGAAGGGCTGGGTGCGGCCTTGGCCATGGAACGAGCACTGGACCGGGCCGATCTGAAACCGATCGACATCGATTACATCAATCTTCATGGCACCGGCACCCCGGCCAATGACCTCGCGGAAGATTGCGCCATCTGGAAAACATTCGGCGGGAGGACGCCCTGCAGTTCAACGAAGGAGAGGACCGGGCATACACTGGGGGCCGCCGGCATCACTGAAGCCATTCTTGCCCTTCTCTGTCTGCAGCATGATTTCATGCCCGGCATGGTCCGGATCGAACAACCGGATCCGCAACTCCGCAGTGCCATGATGCTGCGAAGCGAATCCCGCCCGTTGCGCACGGTGATCAGTAACTCGTTCGGTTTCGGCGGCAGCAATTGCACCCTCATTTTTGGGAAACGGCCATGATGCAGGTGTGGGTGATCGGTGTCGGTATCGCAGGACCGGGGTTAGACGGATGGGCTGCTGCCCGTCCGGTCCTGGCCGGTCATGCCGAATACCGGTTGACGCCCTTCGCTCCAGCCGCTCCGAAACTGTTGTCTGCTGCCGAGCGACGCCGCTGCAGCCAATCCGCGCGTCTCGCGATCGCGGCAGCGCAGGACGCCTTGCTCGCGGGCGATCTTCCGGGAGACGCGATCGCCACCGTATTTGCGTCTTCGGACGGTGACGGCGTCATCACGCAGGAAATCTGTGAATCACTGGCGGGCGCCGCGCGGGAAGTGTCTCCTACCTCGTTTCACAACTCCGTCTACAACGCCCCGGCCGGCTACTGGAGTATCGCGACCCGTTCACAACTCTCATCGACGAGTGTCTGCGCATACGATGTGTCGTTTGCTGCCGGACTCCTTGAAGCTGCAACCTATGCCACCGTCGAGCGCGGCCCGGTGATGCTGGTCGCATCGGATCTTCCCTTTCCCAGCCCTCTGCATGGAATCCGCCCCGTGGGAGAGAGTTTTGCCGCCGCCCTTGTGATCGCTCCGACAAGGCATCCCGGTGCGCTCATGCGATGCGCGATCGGGCTTACACCCCACCGAACCGTCACGGCGTTCCCCGATGCCATACCGACAGCCTTGCGCAGCAACCCGGCGGCGCGCAGCCTGCCCTTACTGGCGGTCCTGGCCAGACAGGCAACCGAAACTGTGCGCCTTGAGTACACCGACGAGACGGACCTCGTCATCGAGTGCGAACCCGAAGGGTGATCGATGGAACTGAGTTGTAACGACATGTCCCGCCTGGTTCCCCATAGCGGGACCATGTGCCTGCTCGACGGGGTCGAAACATGGGATGCAGACCATATCGTCTGCCGTGCCACCAGCCACCTTCGGCCGGACAATCCTTTGCGCGACGACAGCGGCCTCCGCGCCCTGTGCGCCATTGAATATGGCGCACAGGCG
Organism: Nitrospira sp.; assembly: GCA_024998595.1. GTDB lineage: Bacteria > Nitrospirota > Nitrospiria > Nitrospirales > Nitrospiraceae > Nitrospira_A. Next base: position 378,952 of record JACOEK010000001.1, on the reverse strand, counting down.
ATGGCCGCACATGCCACCCTGCTTGGGCTGGGTCATGGACACCGGGTTACAGACGGTGTCTTGGCTTCTCTCCGCAATGTCACGACGACGCTGTCCCACTTGGATGAACTGAAAGGCGCCCTCACGATTCTCGCGACGCTTCAATTGACCCACCAGCAGGGACGTATCTACGACGTCACAGTGACCGGGGACGGACGGACAGTGCTGACCGGCCGGCTTTCCGTCATGCTGGCGCCCGACGATGCCGAAGGGGCTAAACCTGTCTCGCAGGAAGGAGCCGCATGAACAAGCGTGCGCTGGTCACCGGAGGCAGCGGCGACATCGGGCGAGCCGTCTGTCAGGCATTGAGCGAGACCGGCTTCGAGGTCATCGTCCACGGATGCACCCACATGGACCGGGCAGAAGCAGTCGCACGGGCGATCCGGGACAAGGGCGGGAAGGCCGAAACCCTGTGCTTCGATGTCACCGATGCCAGCCAAACCCGGCAGGCCTTGGAGCGCCTGCAACCGGACGGCCCGATTCAGGTACTCGTCAATAACGCCGGCATCTACGACGACGCGCCGATGGCGGGCATGACCCGCGAGCAGTGGCAGAGAGTCATCGATGTGTCGCTGAACGGATTTTTCAATGTGACGCAGCCACTCTTGATGCCCATGATCCGGACCCGGTGGGGGCGCATCGTCACGATCACGTCCATCAGCGGCGTCATCGGCAATCGTGGCCAAGTGAATTATGCCGCGGCAAAAGCCGGTCTCCATGGCGCCACGAAAGCCCTGGCGCTAGAGCTTGCCTCGCGTCACATCACGGTGAACGCCGTGGCTCCCGGTATTGTTGCCACACCGACGACACAGGCGTCCTTTGGCGCGGAGGCCATCGAACGGCTCGTCCCGATGAAACGTGCTGGTACTGTCGAGGAAGTGGCCGGGCTCGTGTCGTACCTCGTCTCCGATTCGGCGGCCTATGTTTCCGGCCAGATCATTTCGGTCAATGGAGCTCAGGCATGAGGGAACGAGACAAGGACTGTATCGCTGTCATTCCCGCCTACAACGAGGCCGGGACGATTCACCACGTGGCATCCCGGACGCTGTGCTACGTAGAGCAGGTGGTGGTGGTGGATGACGGCTCAACCGATTTGACGGTGTCATCGCTGCGCGAATTGCCCGTGACGATCCTTCGGCATACGAAGAATCTCGGCAAGGCCGCCGCGCTCCGGCGGGGGATGCAGTATGCAGTGGCACAAGGGGCGGGCGCGATTATCACACTCGACGGAGACGGGCAGCACGATCCCGCGGACATTCCGGCCTTACTCGCCTTGCACCGCCAGGACCCGCTAGCGATCGTGATCGCCGCGAGACGTCGTCACCGTCACACCATTCCCGCGCTTCGCGCGCTGGCACAACGGATTGCCGATTTCTGGATCTCCCTGGCCGCTGGCTGTCCGGTCGAGGACAGTCAGTCAGGTTTTCGCCTCTACCCGATCTCCGCCTGGACCGCGGCCGGTTGGCCTTGCGATTCGTCCGGTTTCGTATTTGAGAGCGAACTGCTGATCGAAGCCGGCCGGTCCGGCATTGCCATCCGATCCGTTCCCGTATCCGCCATCTATGGACGGCATCTCCGGCAAAGTCATTTCCAAAGCGGACGCGACATCGCCGCCATTACCCGGATGGTCGCAGGAAAAATCCTCGCCAATTGGCCGGGAGCGATCGATCAGCTCCGCCGACAACGGACCATGCCCCCGCCTCTCCCTTCTCAATATGGAACAACCTCCAGGCAGGCGCGGCCGCCGCTCAAGAAACACCGCATACTGTTTATGGCCGAAGCCGTGACGCTGGCCCATGTTGCCCGCGCGGTAGCCTTGGCCCGCAGTCTGGATCCGGAGCGCTATGAGGTACATCTCGCCTGCGATCGGCGGTATCACCATCTCTTCGAATCCGTGCCAGCCATTGTCCATCCGATTCGCACGATCGACGGTCAGCAGTTTCAGGATCGCTTGCGTCGAGGCGACCCGCTGTACCGCAGAGAAGAATTACACCGGTATGTCGAGGACGATCTCCGGCTGCTCGCCCAGTTGAACCCTGACGCGGTCGTCGGTGACTTTCGTCTGTCGCTGTCCGCGAGCGCCAGAGTAGCCGGCGTTCCCTATCTCACCGTCACCAATGCCCATTGGAGTCCGTTCGCACGCCAGCAATTCGTCGTGCCTGAGTTGGCCATCACGGATCGGTTCGGCCCGCGGATCGGGCAGGTCCTATTCACGTTGTTGCGTCCATTCGTGTTCGCTCAACAGGCATACGCGTTGAACCGGGTTCGCCGGGACTATGGATTGCCTGCCCTGGGGTATAGCTTGCCACATCTGTTCACCGACGCCGATGTGACGCTCTACGCCGATTTGCCGGAGCTGGTTCCAACCTTCCATCGCCCGCCGCACCATCACTATCTCGGTCCGGTGCTCTGGTCACCGGACTCGATTCCATCGTGGTGGGACTCGTTGCCGGCTACAGGGCGAATGGCCTATGTCACCCTCGGCACATCCGGGCGGTCCGACCTCTTGCCCCTGATTCTCGAGGCGCTAGAGCAGCTTGGGATTGGAGCCTTAGTTTCCACTGCTGGACGCCCGGTCCCGGCACGCCTTCCGGCACACACGCGGGTCGCGCGTTATGTGCCTGGGCAAGCGGCGGCCGCCCGAGCGGATCTGGTCATTTGTAACGGGGGCAGTGCGACCGTCTATCAAGCCATGGCGGCCGGGACACCGGTACTGGGCATTCCAAACAATCTCGATCAATATTTGATGATGGAGTATGTCCGCCGGAGCGGAGCGGGCGACTACCTCAGGGCAGGGACTACTTCTCGTGCCGCCGTGACCACGCTCTGTGAACGGCTATTGGATCGCCCCGCCTTCCGCGACCAAGCCGGCCGGTTGCAAGCCGCGATCGATCCGAACCGCACCGCGAGGACATTCGAACAGCACCTCGCGAGCAGATTAGGAACTGAGATGATTCACGCAGGGTCCGTCTCCAGGAACCGAAGGCCACAGTCGCCCGCGTTCAGTCCTACTCGTGGCGATCGCTTCTCATCCAGTCAAGCGAGTCGGCGATGAATCAGACTTCATACTCAGCCCATGACCCGGCCTCGCCTCAAGATTCCGCCCCGATTGAGCAACGGGTAGAAGAACACCTCACGGTGCATTCGCGAGCACTGACCGGGATCTTCCTGCTAGCGCTGTTTTATACGCTCCATCTCGGACGTGTGATTTTCTTGCCCATGACTATTGCGCTCCTGCTGGCCGTGCTCTTTGCGCCCCTCCTGCGTCGACTGAAGCATTGGCATATTCCGGAACCGATCGGGGCGGCGGTGCTTCTCGCGCTGGTCATGACCGGGCTCGTGCAGGGCGCATCTCTTCTAGCGGAACCGGCGGCGGAATGGAGCACCAAAGTGCCGGTGGCCTTACGTACCGTGGAATACAAACTCCAGGTCGTCAAAAAATCGATTCAAGATGTGACCAAGGCCACCGAGGTGTTGTCGAAGGCCACGACATTGGATGAGGCAAAAAAAGTGCAGCAGGTGGAGGTCAAGGGGGAGGCCTGGCCCATCAGGGTCTTCAGCCTGACCGGCGAACTCATGATCGGGTTCGCCACGACGGCCATGCTGTTGTTTTTTCTCCTCTCCTCCGGCGATCTCTTCTTACAGAAGCTGGTGAAGGTGTTACCCACTCTTCGCGACAAAAAGCGAGCCGTGGAAATTGTGCGGAACATCGAGGAGCAGTTGTTCCGTTACCTGTTCACCGTCTCTGGTATCAACCTCGCGCTTGGACTGGCCGTCGGACTCGCCATGCATGTGCTCGGCATGCCGAATCCGATCCTCTGGGGGGCCATGGCTGCGCTCCTGACCTTCATTCCCTACATCGGGCACATCTTCGGCATCGTGGTGGTAATGCTGGTGGCCGCGTTGACATTCGACGACCTCGGGCAAATGTTTCTCGTCGGCGGAGTCTACTGGGGATTGGCGATTGTCGAAGGCTCCTTCGCCTCGCCGATGATCTTAGGACAGCGACTGGAAAGTAATCCCGTGGTGCTGGTCCTGGCGGTGATGATATGGGGCTGGATCTGGGGCGTCGGCGGGGCGCTGCTGGCTGTCCCTCTGCTCGTGGCGTTCAAGATCATGTGCGACCACCTCGAACCTCTGCACTCCATCGGCGAATTTCTGGGAAAGTAGCAGCCGCCGATTCTCCCTTGCCCATCCCGCCGCAAAAACACAGTTGCCAACGTCACGACGATACTGGCAGGATGCGCGCGCCTATGAATCGTCGATGGATCGTTGCGCTCGCCCTCGCATTTTGCATAGTTCCCAGCCTGGTCCGCGCTGAATCCCCGCCCCAAAGCGTGCATTGGGGCGCGCTGGCGTTTCCTGACCATGACCCCACCCTGACGTTGAGCACGGCGGTCTTGGACCGCTTTACTCAGTTCGACGGAGCAGGGAAACGCTACAACGATATCAACCAAACCATGGGGTTCAACTTTTTCACCCTCAGTTGGACCAAACCGCTCACCCAGTTGCCGGGATGGAATCTCAACCTCACGGCAAGCGGCGGGCCTACCCGTGACGGACCCAGCCGGTTTCTGCAGAACGATGTCGTGCATAAGTTACGTGGCTTTGATCCGGTCCCGGTCGGTGAAAAACGGGACGCCAATGATTTTATGTTGAGCGGAACCATGACGCGGTGGTTCGGAATGTTGGGAACCAGCGACGTGTTTTTTGCCGGCGTGGGCGGGGCAGGCGGATCGTTATACTATGAACCGTACGTGCAGGCCGGGTTTCGCCGATTGGCCATCTTAGGCGTGATCCCGTTCCTCGGCGACTATCTTCGCGTGTCCGCCTTGGGGCGCTATGGACGCCCATTTAGCGGAGCGGCATTTCACCAGGTCGCCCCGCAATCGTATATTGCCCAGGCTTCGGTCGGATTGGGGAACTATCACCGCTGGAAGGATTGGACGCCGTGGGAAGTTGAACTGGCGGTGACCGTGGATTCCGGCTTGTTTGTAGACCACCGGGGGGACGCGCTGGAGGAACGATTTGTATCGCTGGCGCTACGCTATTCTGCGTTTACCTTCGAAACGTGGAACGATCTCATCAATCAGAAGGATTACGGCCCGACCTTCGGCGCCCGCCTGACGCTCGATTTGTTCTATATGTACGACCGCTGGTTTCACTGAAGGCCGGACCGGTTCTCCCCTAATTGTTCACTTGCCGCAGCTGATCTTGAGCGACTCGATGTCGTTCGCCATGTCCAGCTTGCCTAGATTGGGCACCCGCTGTCCCGGCGCGAAGGCGATCTCCGTCCCCTTGAAGTCTTTGTCTTCATACGCGCGCACCGTGGCATTAGAGCCCACAATCACACTTTCGATATCGTTACTCCAATCCTTGCCCGCCAGATTCTTTAATGTGGCATATTCCTTCGGGCCTTGAAGGACGACGTGCGGGTCATCGACATCGAAGTTGTCGTCTTCGAAGATTTCCATGAAGCAGTTCTTGTCTATCACCTGCGTTTCCAAATCGGCGGCAAAGACCGGTAGTCCCACCAGAGCCAGGCCGACTGTCATCAGCGGAATGAGTTTCCCTCGCATCGCACACCTCCCATCAGTGGTCATATTGTCATCGTCCTGACTGTAGTAGCCAGATGAGACGACGGTTATTTCAAGATCCCCAGGAACCACAGCAGCACGAGAATGCTGGCCGGCACGCCCAACAACCAGAGAATGAAGCCTTTTCCCATCGTTCCCATGGAGACCTCCTTGTGAGCCCTGGATTACGGTAATAGCGCTGCCGCCATAAGCTCGCGATTCAAGGCCGCCACCATTTTCAGGTGCGCGCTACGATCCTGTTCAAGATCCGCCGCAAATAAATCGGCATGCTTGCGCTGCAGGACCTGCCCGAACTCCCCTTGCCTGGCGGCGGGAATTTCGTAGAGCGAGGCCAGCGCAGTCACATACTGCCCGCTGCCCGTCGCCGCTTCCTGCCGCAGATTTTCATACGCGACCCCAGCGAACAAATTGATCTTCTGTTCCTTCACGACCATGCCATCGGACGTAAAGAGTTCATTCGGGCTCGTGCTGGAGAAAAAATTGACGGTTGTATCGACCGTAGCTTTGGTGGTGTTGCACCCTCCGACCGTGAGGCCGGTGGCCGCCACACAGAGGGCAATGGCTAAGTTTTGAATAGATGTGGATGATTTCATACAGACCTCCTTGTCATGACTCGCCAGTGAACACTTTTCATTCAACGCAACTCTCACCTTGTTGTACATGGCCCAGGGTAAAGGAGAGCCTGGTTATTACCCTAGGAGTAGGAGCAGAAAGGCCCTAGCGAGATCACTAAGCTGGGAATGGACGGGTCAGCTGCGGGGCAAAGAGAGGAATGCCCGTCTCAAGGAGGGTCAGCGGACAGGCGGAGGCTGTGGCGCGAATGTCACCATTCTTTGAAGACAAAGAACACGGCGCCGATCATCATGCCGAATCCCACCAGATAGTTCCATTTCAGCTCCTCCTTGAGATAGAGGACGGAGAATACGCAGAACACGATGAGCGTGATCACCTCCTGTATCGTCTTGAGCTGCGCCGCGGTGAACTCATAATGGCCGATACGATTGGCCGGCACCTGGAAGCAGTACTCCACGAACGCGATGCCCCAACTGGCAAGAATCGCAATCCACAGCGGCGACTCCTTGTACTTGAGGTGCCCATACCAAGCGAAGGTCATGAAGATGTTGGAGATGGTCAGCAAGAGAATGGTGTGCATGGGCCTCCTCTGGGATATGGGCAAACAGCAGCGGGGAAAGAAGTGCTTACCTGGAGACTGAACATCATTGGCGTCTCTAGCCTCCCCACATCGCTCCATTCATAGCAGGGGTGGAGAGATGTAGCGGATAAACCTGCCGCTACGCGACGGCATGTGGCCTTCGGTCCGTTTGAAGCCATCCGCGGCATGGAAGGTCCCTCTCTACCCTATCTTCCCAATGTCCAATTCCCTCGAAGCGGGCGGACTGGACCGTTCTTCACTGCGCGCGTCCAACGAGGGCCTTCTGAGGCCGCGCGTTGCGCGAGCAAGAAGGATGGCCAGTCCGCCCCGCTCACACCCCCGCTTCCCTCAGCACCTGTCCCGTATACGACCGCTTCACCTTCGCGATTTCTTTCGGCGGGCCTTCGGCCACGATTTCGCCGCCTCGGTCTCCGCCTTCAGGTCCCAGGTCAATGATCCAATCCGCATTGCGGATCATGTCGAGGTTGTGTTCGATCACCAGGACGGTATTGCCGGTCTCGACCAGACGATCGAGCACGTCCAGCAGTCGTTGGATGTCGGCGAAATGCAGGCCAGTGGTGGGTTCATCGAGAATGTACATGGTGCGGCCGGTGGGACGTTTGGAGAGTTCGCGAGAGAGCTTTACCCGCTGGGCTTCGCCGCCCGACAACGTAGTGGCGGACTGACCGAGCTTGACGTAATGCAGCCCCACGTCGTGGAGCGTCTGCAACTTCGTCTTGATGTAAGGGATGTTCTCGAAGAACTCCAAGGCGTCGTCCACCGTCATGTTGAGGATATCGGCGATGCTGCGCCCCTTATATTGAATCTCCAGGGTCTCGCGGTTGTAGCGTTGGCCTTTGCAGACCTCGCAAGTCACATAGACATCGGGCAGGAAATGCATCTCGATCTTGATGAGGCCATCGCCCTGACAGGCTTCACACCGCCCGCCTTTGACGTTGAAGCTGTAGCGGCCCGGCTTGTAGCCCCGCACACGGGATTCCGGCAGATTTGAAAACAGGTCACGGATGAAGGTGAAGAGCCCGGTGTAGGTCGCCGGATTCGATCGCGGCGTGCGACCGATCGGAGACTGGTCGATGTCGATGATTTTATCCAACGCGTCTACGCCCTTGATGTCTTTGCAGCCGTCGATCTTCGGCTTCTTGTGATAGAGCAGCTGCGAGAGCGAATGGAATAAAACTTCGAGCACGAGGGTGCTTTTCCCCGACCCCGACACACCGGTCACGCAAGTCAACAAACCCAGCGGCACATTGACCGTGACCCCTTTCAGATTGTGTTTCTTCGCCCCGACGACTGTGACGAAGCCTTTCGGTTTCCGCTGGCGCACCGGAAGGGACACCATCTGCGCGCCGCGCAGGTACAGTCCGGTCAACGAATCGGGGTTCGCCTTGACCTGCTTCGGGGTGCCTTGCGCGATGATTCTGCCGCCATGCGTGCCGGCGCCCGGCCCCAAGTCGAGAATGTAGTCCGCGGCTTCCATGGTCTCCGCGTCGTGCTCGACCACGATCACCGTGTTGCCGAGGTCGCGAAGGCGGAGCAATGTTTGAAGGAGTCGCCGGTTATCCCGTTGATGGAGTCCGATCGACGGTTCGTCGAGAATGTACAACACACCGACCAGCCCCGACCCGATTTGGGTCGCCAGACGAATGCGTTGCCCCTCCCCGCCCGAGAGCGTCGCCGCGGGACGATCCAGCGTCAGGTAATCCAGTCCGACATTGACCAGAAACCCCAGCCGCTCGCGGATTTCCTTCAAAATGCGATGAGCGATGACGAGTTCACGCTCGGTGAACTTGAGCGTCGCAAAAAAATCCGCGGCGGCCCGCACGGATAGCCCGGTGATTTCGGCAATGGACTTTTTGGCAATCTTCACGGCCATACTTTCCGGCTTGAGACGCGCGCCCTGACAGGTCTCGCAACGTTCGAGCAGGGTGAAGTCTTCCTCTTCTGTGGCGCCGGGGGTCATGGCATACCCGATCCCGTCGCAGGCCGGGCAAGCGCCGTGCGGGCTGTTAAACGAGAACACCCGCGGTGTGATCTCCGGATAACTGACGCCGCATTTGATACAGGCCAACTTGTCGCTGTAGAGGTGCAGTTTGCCTGTTTCAGAGAGCACCCCAACCAATCCTCCAGCCAACTTCACTGATGTTTCGACGGAGTCCGCGATTCGTCGCATCAAGGCATCGCCCGGCTTCATCACCAGCCGATCGACCACGATTTCGATGGTGTGCTTCTTCTGTTTATCGAGCGTAATGTCGTCGCCCAGATCGACCATCTCGCCGTTGATCCGCGCGCGCACGTAGCCGGCCTTGCGCATCTCTACCAGTTCTTTGCGGTATTCCCCTTTCCGCCCCCGGACAATCGGGGAAAGGATCTGGAACTTCGAGCCTTCCGGCAGTTCACAGATGGCATCCACCATCTGCTGCACCGTCTGCGCCGTAATCTCCTGGCCGCATTGGAAACAGAACGGGTGCCCGACGCGGGCGTAGAGCAGACGCAGATAGTCATAGATTTCGGTGACGGTCCCGACCGTGGACCGCGGATTGTGGCTGGTGCTCTTCTGTTCAATGGAGATCGCCGGCGACAACCCCTCGATGGAGTCCACATCGGGCTTCCCCATCTGTTCGAGAAACTGCCGGGCATAGGCGGACAGCGACTCGACATACCGCCGCTGGCCCTCCGCATAGATCGTGTCGAAGGCGAGGGAGGATTTCCCCGACCCGCTCAGGCCGGTCATGACGATCAGTTTGTCTCGTGGAATCTCGACATCGAGATTCTTCAGATTATGTTCACGCGCCCCTTTGATGATGATGGAATTGCTCATAAGCGCGGGATTATATCACGCGATCCGCGAGTCTCGGCATCCAACCATCATGACTTTGACGCCCATGCCAGGAAGACCGTCAAAATATCGACGCGCCCCGACAGCATCGGCCGGAACGCATTTCAGTTTTCGAGAGATGCGCCGATAGAGAACTGCGGGAGCTTTCGCCCCGATCCACAACCACCCACGATTTCGACGGCCGCCATGCACGACGTGCTAAGTCTCTTCAAACGAAATATCAATCAGCTGTTCGGGATTACGGTCGACATCCTCAACGTGGGCCGCTCTCTCCAGCAGCTGTCGCTGTCCATGCAAATTCTCGCGAATAACGGCGTGGTCCAAGCGGCCAAAATCCCTGGGGGGAAAGGCCGGCCCATGCTGGCGCTGGTCGAAATCCTGAACAACACCCCTAAAGAAATCCGGCCGGAGGTGGAAGCCCTGGAGCATCTCTGTGCGGGGCTGGCCAAGGTCACCGCCAGCAGTTCGAATATTGTCTGGCGATATCACCAATTGATTGCGAGCCTCCTCTCGGCAATGACGCAGGGTGAACCGGCATCAAAGGCCACCAGCTTGGACACTCTTTCGCATCTTCGCTTTACCACGGCGGCTGACGTCGCACAATTGACGCAGCATCCCGCGTTCACGGCCGCGGGGGGCCTTGAGCGGGAGAATCGCCTCTACCTGGTCCATCACTGCCAGACCAATCTCGCCGAGCTGCATGATCGGCTGAAGGATGCCCTACGCTGCCTGGGGGAAACTCATCAGGCGTTGAATGGTCTGAAGATGATCGGACTCACGGCGCGCTATATGGCGTTCTGCATCTCTTCTGAAGCCGCCGGCCTGGCCGAGGCGGAAGGCAACTTCAAGAATCTGGCGGCCGAAATCAGCCGTGTCGTCGACGACCTCGATCACAAAACACGCGCGATGAAAGAGGCCATCGAACATGGACAAGAGCTCCTCGGACTGCTGCTGAAAGGGTATACCTATGCAAAGTAAGGTGTTGTTCCACAAAGATGATCATCAGTGGGTCGTCATCGGCCGGGATCCCGAAAAAGACGACCATGTCATCGATACGAATGAATATGTGATCATCCATCGCGGCCATGCCATGCTGCTGGATCCGGGAGGCATTCAGATTTTCCCCCAGGTCCTGGCTGAACTGGCGAAGTATGTCCGCATGCAGGACATCAAAGTGATCTTTGCCAGCCACCAGGACCCGGATATCTGCTCGTCGCTCGCCATGTGGCTCGACCTTAACCCGGCGATCAAAACCTATTGTTCCTGGCTCTGGACCGGGTTTGTCAGCCATTTCAGCACCGGCGCCGTCATCACGCTCAACCCGATTCCCGACGATGGGACGCGCATCAAGATCGGCGAAGAAGGCCCGGAAATGGAAGCTGTTCCGGCCCATTACTGCCACTCCTCCGGCAATTTCTCACTGTATGATCCGACGGCAGGGATTCTGTTCTCAGGGGACATCGGCGGCGCCCTGGTCCCGGATCACCATGCCAGCCTGGTCGTCACCGATTTCGAGCAGCACATTCAGTACATGCGAGGGTTTCATCTCCGCTGGATGCCCTCGACCACCGCGCTCCGCGGATGGGTCCAGCGTGTCCGCGCCATCAAGCCCAAAATGATCTGCCCGCAACACGGCTCGATTTTCGAGGGTGAGATGGTCGGCAAACTGCTGGACTGGCTGGAAAGCCTCGAAGTCGGTCAGTGGAAAGGGGCTACCCCGAAGACCGAGACCCGCGCTGCAGCCTGACCCCGGCACCCCGGCGAGCCAACCGTGCTCGTCCCCTTCGCCCGAGCAGACCCGCGACCTTGACAACAGGCAAAAGCGGGTGCTACCACCCTCCCATGGTGCGGGCAGAACAAACTTCCATAACCGAACCGGCTGAGGGTGCGGCACAAGCCGTCTCGACCTGGTCCGGCCAGGCTCGTGAACAGGCCGTCCAGCGCATGTTCACGGCGATCGCAGGCGTCTACGATCTCAACAACACCCTGCTCAGCTTCGGCCTCCATCACCATTGGAAACGCCTTACCGCTTCGTATGTGCCCAGCGTGACGAACGGTCGTGCGCTCGACATCGGTGCCGGAACGGCGGACCTCGCGCTTTTGATCGAACCTAAAATGGGTGAACAGGGTCATGTGGTGGCGTCCGATTTGAACCATGCCATGTTGGCCGAAGGTCTCCGCAAAGTGGCAGGCCGAGGTCTCCTCGACCGGATTACCTGCCTGCAAGCCAATGCCGAGCAACTAGGATTTCCGGATGACACCTTCCATGCGGTGACAACAGGCTTCTGCATGCGCAATGTGGGCAATCTGACACAGGCGTTCACAGAAATCCGGCGGGTCTTACGGCCCGGCGGCCGCTTTGTCTGTTTGGAGTTTTCCCGCCCGGCCTATGGCTGGTTACGCGCACTCTATGATTGGTATTCGTTTCGTCTACTTCCTTGGATCGGCACCAAGGTCGCGCGAGACCGGACCGGTGTCTACGAGTACCTGCCGGCCTCCATCAGGACCTTTCCCGATCAAGAACGGTTGGCGACGTTGCTCAGGGAAGCCGGATTCCATCAGGTGGAGTACCGGAACCTCACCGGGGGCATCGTCGCAATCCACGTGGCAACGAAATAGCAAAAACGCGATCAGCTTCAGCTCTCAGCGCAGGCTGATGGCTACGAGCTGACGGTTGATAGCTTATGAATTCAATTCTCTACATTTTCCTCCCTTGCAAAAAGGTCTACCCGATCGGTGTGACCTATCTGGCAGACTTTATCCACCGCCGGAAGCCGGAAGTACGGCAACGCATTCTCGACCTGTCGCTGTTTCCGGAATCTCATCGCACACAAGCCATCCGGGATGCCGCGCTCGACTTCAAGCCGGATCTGGTCTGTTTTTCGTGGCGGGACATTCAGATTTTCTCCCCCCACGAAGGTGATGCCTCGCTGGAGCACGCCTTTAATTTTTACTTCGCCAGCAATCCGATCAAGCGCGTGGCCGCGTCATTCGCCGGTCTCAAGCAGCTCTATCGCTACTACAGCCACATTCGCGCCAACCTGTCGTACCCCTGGCTGATCCGGAAGGAGTTCCCCAAAACGCAGATCATGATCGGCGGCGGAGCCTTCACGGCCTTTGCGGATCAATTGATCGAAAAACTTCCTGAAGGCACCATCGGCATCCTGGGTGAAGGAGAAGATGCGATTCTCAAGGTGGTCAACGGCGAATCGCTGGAAAACGAACGCTATATCATTCGTGAGGGGAAACAGACGCGCAAGGGTAACCAGGGCTCGCCGGCACTCTTGGACGCCTTGACCGTCGATCTACCCTATCTGACCTCTATTTTCCCGCAGCACGCCTCTTATATGGATGAATCGATCGGGGTCCAGACGAAACGCGGCTGTCCCTACGATTGCGCGTTCTGCCTCTATCCCTACATTGAAGGCAAACGGGTCAGGTACCGGCCGCCGGAAATGGTCGTCAAGGACATCTCTCAGCACTATCATCAGTGGGGTGCCCGTCGATTCTGGTTTACCGATGCCCAGTTCATCACGGGAAAAGAAGCGTATCCCCAATGCACGGAGATTCTTGAACGAATTCTCAGCGAGAAGCTTGAAATTGAGTGGTCCGGCTATATTCGTACCTCGCTGATCACTCCGGAGTTGGCCAAGCTGATGGTCCGATCGGGTGTCGGAGACTTGGAAGTCGCCATCACCTCCGGTTCGCAAGAGGTCCTGAATAATCTGCACATGGGCTTCAAGCTCGAGCGCCTTTACGACGGCTGTCGTTATCTGGCCGAAGCCGGATTCAGGGGCAAGGTGATCCTGAATTACTCGCTGAACTCTCCGAAGGAGACGGAAGAGAGCCTGCTGCAGAGCGTGGAATCCTACAAAAAGGTCGCGTCGATTTTAGGAGAAGAGCGTGTGTTCCCCCTCATGTTCTTCCTCGGCATCCAGCCCAATACAGACCTGGAACACCGTCTGCTGGAAGAGGGCTACCTCTCGGCCGGGTATAACCCGCTCATGTTGACGCCCACGAGCATTCGTAAATTGTTGTACAACCCGGCGCCGCTCAACAAACTCATCGCCAAGGCCTGCCTCGCCGCATGGGAGCAGAAGGATGGCAGCCGCGACCCACGTGCATGGACCGGATCTCTTTCTCAAACGACTTCTTCCGAAGCCAAGCCAAACCAGGCCCATTATGCCGATGCGAATCTCATTCGCGGGATTCAGAATAACTCCGGACGGGAAGCGCTCCTGACACTGGAAGAGATTCTCCTCTCCCGTCGGACGGCTCAACCGTCACCCGCCCAAACGGAAAAGACAGCTGTGAGTCCAATGAGTTAGCGACTATCCACAGGCCCTTCGACCACCGTCGGTTTGCTTGCATTCCCCGAGAACACGGTGCTATCATGCCGCTTCTTTTGGGGTAAAGTTCCATTCAACCGTTTGAATTCCTGGCGGTTCTTGATCTCCATCCCCCTATAGAGTGTTTGCCTAGGAGGCGTTTCGATGTACAAGACGATCTATATCCCGGTCGATAATTCCGACCATTCCAATACAGCCGTCGATGTCGGAGTTGAGCTGGCGAAAACCTATGGCTCAAAGATCGTGGGTAGCCATGTCTACGCGGCGAAGATGCACGATAAGCGATTTAAGCAGATGGAAGCAGGCCTTCCGGAAGAATATCACGACGAGAAAGAACTGGACCGGCAGCGCCAAATCCATGACTCGCTCATCACGCGCGGACTTCAGATCATCACGGACTCATACCTCGACTACGTCGACAAGAAATGTAATGAGGCCAATCTGCCGGTGGAACGTCGCTCGTTGGAAGGGCGCAATTGGAAAGTGCTGGCGGAGGACATCAATACCAACGCCTACGACCTCGTGATCATGGGGGCCTTGGGAGTCGGGGCCGTCAAGGACAGCGTAATCGGCAGCAACACCGAGCGAGTCCTGCGACGTGTTCGCAATTCCGACATGTTGATCATCAAGCAGCCGACTCCGGTGGGCAGCGGTAAAATCGTCGTGGCCGTGGACGGAAGTCCCTATTCCTTCGGCGGCCTCATGACCGGCTTGGCGCTCGGCAAAGCCTTCAATGTGCCGGTGGAAGCGATTTCAGCCTTCGATCCCTACTTCCACTATGCGGCGTTTCACAGCATTTCCGGTGTCCTCAACGAAGAAGCCGGAAAAGTGTTCCGCTTCAAAGAGCAGGAAAAATTGCATGAGGAAGTCATCGACAGCGGCTTAGCGAAGATCTACCAATCGCACCTCGATATTTCCCGCGAAATTGCCCAGGCCGAACAGACCGATGTCAAAACGACCCTACTGGACGGCAAGGCCTTCGAAAAAATCATTCAATACGTGCGGAAAGAGAATCCCTGGCTCCTCATCGTGGGCCGAATCGGCGTCCACAGCGACGAAGACATGGACATCGGCAGCAACACGGAAAACCTGCTCCGATCCGCTGCATGCAATATCCTGGTCTCGAACCGCAAATATGTTCCGCCGATCGATACGCAGGCGGAATACACCATTGCTTGGACGGAAGAAGCCTTGCGCCGGATGGAACGCATCCCGGTGTTTGCCCGCGGCGTGGCCAAGACCGCCATTCACCGCTACGCCATTGAGAAGGGACACACGATCATCAGCAATACGGTCGTGGATTCCGCTGTCGGACATATCCTTCCCAAGGGTGCGATGGATGCCATGCGAGCACTCGGAGGCAATCTGGATGCCGCCGGTATCGATCGCGACAAGATGCAAGCCGACGATTCAGTCGCACAGGACCTGATGGGCTCCACTCTGAGCGGGATGATGACTCAGGTCGTCGAAGAGAAGCCGGCTCATAGCCCTGGAACACAGGCTTACCTGGACCGCATGAGCCAAAACTATTTTGTCTGTGACGGTTGCGGATATATCGGCAAGGGCGATACCCCCGTGAAATGCCCCGTGTGTAGCGCCGAAGGCGATCGATTCAAACAAGTCGACAAGACGATCTTCGAAGCGGCGGCCAAAGCCGAAGGCGGCCTTGAGACCGACGTCGCCTATGACGACGTTCCGATGCAGTGGACGAAAGACGCGAAGGAAGCGATTCGCGCGGTACCAGCCGGGTTCCAGCGCCGCCGGGCCAAAGCCAAGATCGAAAAGAGCGCTCGCAAACTCGGCATGACGACGATCACGTTCGAATATGCCGGCCCCATGATTCAAGAAGCGGCCTCGGAGGACTACACCCCGATCTTTGCCAATAAGGGGACAGGAACCGCAGCCCAGCCTTCGACCGACCTGGCTACGGCAACTAGTAACGAAACCGCGGCGGCGGCCATAAATGGGACAGAACAAGCTCAGGCCCCACAAGAACCATCGTCACCTTACACCTGGACCCCGGATGCACAGGGCCGTTTAGATCGGGCTCCCGAGGGTTTCATGCGGGAATGCACCAAGGCCTTGATCGAGAAACATGCCGACAAGATCGGCACAACGGTCATCACCCTGGAAGTGGCGACTGAAGGGATTGAGCAAGCCAAGGGCTACATGGCCGATGCCATGAAGACGGGTAACTTAAAGGACATGATTGCCAATCTGACGGGCTCCAAGACCGGGGCGAACCGGTGATGGGAAAATCATTGCCGGTGCTCAATTTCCCGTTTCTCGGAGACAAGCTGGAGTCCCTTCAGCAGCAGATCTCGAAGTTCATCTCGCCGACCTCTCCGGCCGCAGCGCCGAACGATGGCCGGACGGTCGATGACTTCAAGCCCTATCTCGTCGCCCTGAATCTCACCAAGCGTTGCAACCTCAAATGCGATCATTGTTATCTCGACGCCACCACAAAAGCCGGCGGCGGGTCGGATGAGCTTAGCACTGAGGAATGCTACCGCCTCATCGATCAGATCGCCGAAGTGAATAAAGGGTGTCTGCTGGTCATCACCGGCGGAGAACCGCTCGTGCGCCCTGATATTTTGGACATCGCCCGGCACGCGGTGAAACTAGGATTCATCGTCGTGTTCGGCACCAACGGCATGTTGATCAACGACCGTATGGCCAAAACGCTGGTCGAAATCGGTGTGATGGGCGTGGGGATCAGCATTGATTCGCTCAATCCTGACAAGCACGATCACTTCCGCGGAGTGCCGGGCGCATTTGCCAGCGCGCTGGCCGGTATTGAAGCCTGCAAACGTAACGGCCTGCAGTTCCAAGTACATTTCAGCGCCCAGCCCATGAACTATCAAGAGCTGCCCGCCGTGGTGGAATGGGCTCATACTCTGGGCGCCCGGGTTCTGAATGTCTTCTTCATGGTGTGCACCGGGCGTGGCGAAGAGCTCACTGACATCACGCCCCAACAGTATGAGGAAGTGTTAGGTTATCTGGTAGATTGCCAGGACCAATACAAAGACATGCTGGTGCGCGCGCGCTGCGCTCCGCACTTCAAACGGTTGGCTTACGAAAAAGATCCCAATTCGCCACTCACCAAGGCGACGGGCTACATGGGCGGAGGGTGCCTCGCCGGAACCAATTACGCGCGTGTCACCCCGAACGGCGAACTTACGCCCTGCCCCTATATGCCGCTATCGGCCGGCAATGTTCGCGAGACGAGTTTTGCTGATTTGTGGGAACGGTCGGATGTGTTCAATTCGTTCCGGTACCCTCAACTCAAAGGCAAATGCGGTGACTGCGAATACACCGACATCTGCGGTGGCTGTCGGGCTCGTCCCTACGTGGATCATGGCGACTGGCTGGACGAGGACCAATGGTGCCTCTACACGCCCAAGGGCGGCGAGAAGATCAAAGTCGCCTTCAACACGCCGGAGGAGAGCGAAGTTGCATGGGACGAAGCCTCTGAACTTCGACTCAGCCGGATTCCCTATTTTCTCCGCGCCATGGTCAAGAAGGGTGTGGAACGCCACGCCCGTGAAAACGGCATTGCCCTCGTGACCATTGAATTGATGGAAGAGCTGCGAAAGAAGCGCTTCGGAAACGACGCCCCTGTCTTCAATTTCGATATGAGAGGGAAGGACTAGGAGCGGGCGAGAGACACTGCCTCTGGTAAGCCACGTTACCTTCGCTATCCGCCCTGACCGATCTATCATGGATTCCGTACAAAGCATCTTCCTTGATCTGAACCAGCTCATCCCGATCGTCAATCACTGGTTCCATCTCCTCTCGGCGGTGATCTGGATCGGCGGGCTCGCGTTCATCGTGATGGCCGTCAAGCCAGGGCTTCGGGACGCCGCCCTGCCCAAGGAATATGTTCGCCCCATCACTGACGCCTTTTACAAGCATTACAAGCGGGTGGCGGGAATTTTGTTGGTGGTCCTGCTGTTCACCGGCGGCATCAACCTCCACTACGTCAATCAGATCTTCGTGTCGCAGACCGGCCAGGGCATGCAGAACCATCCTAAGTATCTGTGGATTTTCTGCATCAAGCTGATTCTGGTCCTGTGCCTTCTCACCCTGTTTCTCTACACCGTCATTTTTAAAGCAGATCAGGATGAAGAAGAGGAAGGCGAAAACTACGAATCGATTCCCTTTCAACGCGCCGCCCTCTGGATGGGCTTCTTCATCATCCTCTGCGCCGCCGCCATGAAGCATCTTCATCAGTAGTCTCCTCCCATCCACTCCCCAATACCTTCGCCGGTTGCGTTGTATCTCTTCGGATACCTCTGCATTGGAGAGCCTCCCCGTTCCATGCCGAACGCGAGGGATTTCGAGCCTGTTCCGCGCCACGCCCTGTCGCAAAAAATAAATGGCTTTCATGTACCGATCCAGGTACCCTTCCCGCGCCAATGGCATGTGAGTTGCTTTACAGAATGGGTGAACGTGAGTACATACCTCCATCCAGCCCCTCCCCATGCGCACATGGAGGATGACGACGCATCAGGCTGACGAACCTCTGGTATCGGTCATGCACAATCGTTCAGTGTAATCCCGTCCATCATGAGGAGATGAATGATGCATTTCTTCCCTCGACGTGTCGCGGCACTTGTCGTAGTCCTATTCGCGTTGTCGAACGTCCATTGCCAGGCAATGGACCTCTCCCCTTCACAGAACAACAATCCGTCTGACATTCAAGGTTGGCCTGAGCAGGTACGGCAACAGTGGTACCATACGTCCGCCGGAACCCAATTGATTCCTTACGACTGGTTCGTGACATTGATTGAGGATGAATCGCTCCTCTCGGCATTCGGTGCTACCGGAGTCCTGAGTAACCCGGTCCATCCGGACAACCTTCCCGTCGGATTCGCAAAACTCGACCGAGGGACCTCCTCACCAGCGATGGTGGGCTTCACCTGTGCGTTTTGCCATACGAGCGAATTCAGATACAAAACCCATACGGTTCGCATCGAAGGAGGCCCATCACTTCAGTACAACGCTCGGTTCTTACACCTTCTGTTCAAGAGCCTGGGCGAGCTCATCCCGCCGGATGTGCCCGCCTTCATAAAGAGTCTGAAAGCATCCAACCCGCCCGACAAATTCAAAGCCTTCGCCACCCGCGTGCTTGCGCGTCGCGGGGAAGCCATGACCTCGTATACGCTCACCACCTTGGGGATGGACGTGGCCATGCGTACACAGGGACTCCTTGCTCGAGGAGGAAGAGATATTTCGCCGGAACAGTGGGGACCGGGCCGCTTCGATGCGCTCGGACGTGGAGGAAATACAGTCTTTGCACCCCTCAACCCGGATAACATCAGGCCTGCCAATGCGTCAGTGAGCATTCCGCCGCTGTGGGGTGTATGGGAATACGATTGGGTGCAATGGAGCGGATCGATTCAACACCCGCTCGCGAGGAATATCGCCCAAGTGATCGGGGTAAATGCGGGTCTCTTCGCCTGGACACCCACCGCGACGTCGATTCCCTCAGAAAAGAGTGAGCTGTTTCGCTCATCTGTCGATCTGAACTCCCTCAAAACGCTGGAGAACCTTGCCCGAAGTGTGCCGCCGCCTCGCTGGCCGAACACGTTTCCGCCCATCGATCGCACATTGGCGGCGAGAGGCAAGGAACTCTATTACGGCAACAAGGTCAAAGGCATCCAAAACCTGTGTGCCCATTGCCATGTCGCCGCATCAATGAAGAATGCTCCCCGCAGTGGTCCAAGCCTCACGCTCACCATGGTGCCGCTGAAAGAAATCGGGACTGACTCCCTCTATCTTGAGAACTTTTCCCGTCGCACGGTGGATACGGGGCCCTTACAACGTGGACGGATGTCGGCGAAAGACGCTTCGGAATACATCACGAACGAATTAATGGCGCTCAACGGCGGAGCGGAGGATTCCGAGTATCGACACCTGACGAACACGTGGAGAGATACCGCACAATATATCGCTCGCCCGCACGTCGCCGTCTGGGCAACGGCTCCGTTTCTCCACAACGGATCGATCCCGAACCTGTATGAGTTACTCTCCCCGGCACGGGAGCGCCATGGATGCTTCTACCTCAATCCTGTCATGCAATTTGACCCTGAGAAGGTCGGATTTGTAGTTGAGGAGTGTACTGGGTCACCGGCCAGCCGTAACCCGCTGGGAGGATTTGAATTCAAGACACAACTCCCTGGAAACGGGAACGGAGGACACGAATTCGCCAACGTTCCCGGTTGCGAGAACGGGAACGGGAATGGCGTGTTGGGATGCGAGTTGCCGGTGGAAGACCGGCGGGCCCTTATTGAATACCTCAAAACCTGTGACCTCGACCGGCTTGTGATACGGGATGCTCCGGCTTGTCGAGACCTTGAATAGCCACAGATGCCCGGAACACGAGAAACCAGTTGGTCGTGACGACATTGGGACTCGCCTTCGACTGACAAGTTACGTATGATCCTGCCGACCAGGCACGCTGCCCTGACGAGTCAGGCACGGAATCAGGCTGTTCGCATATGACCGACCTGCTTTCCAATGACCACTCCATTCTCGAACGTCCGTTCATGGAGTTTCGTCCTTTCGGCCTCAACGATCAGGGCGAAAAGATCTCCGATATCAGCGGAGTCGTCGTTCAGTCCAACGTGGACTACATGTTCGACTATCTCAGTCGCACCGCAGGCTCCTCAGCAGCGACTGAAGCCGTGAATCAACTCTGCCGTCTTCTCAATGCCCGACTCCCCGACCGCACCTATCACGTCACTCCCGACTTTCTCCGCAACATCTGGAATAGCTACTCCTATGAATTCGTCTGTTATCTGAGAGAATTCTGCGAGCAGTTATCCGGAGATCCACAGTTCCACGTCAACGTAGGAACAGACCGAAAGGTGCCGCCGCTCATCCAGATCCTCTGTCGCCCGTTTTCGACCCCGCAACTCTATAAAATGTGGCCCTACTTCGGCCGGAAATACGTGCGTGATGTGTTGGAGTTCGAAGTTGGTCGGGTGACCCGACGCTCGGCCGTGCTACGCATGACATTTACGGAACGGGCCCTTGCCCAATTCGGTCCTTACCGAAAACGCTGCGTCGACGTGATCTGCTTGTCCTGCAAGAGCAGCATCGCACGCGTGCAAACTCAACTGCACGGCACACCGGCCGCGACGGTCAAAGATCTCTCGTGCACCGCCCACGGCGATCCGTATTGCGAGTGGGAGTTTACCTGGACCCCTCAAGTGCGCAGTTCCATCCCCCTCGCCATGTGGACGCTGGTAGCCGGCGGCACCTTCACCTACGTCCATCTGCGCTGGCCAGACGTCCCCACATTCGAAGCGCTGGGGCTTGCGGCCGTTCCCGCCTCGCTCCTGTGGTGGATGATTACGAGCCATATGCGGCAGGCCACCAAACCCCTCCAGCGGTTGATCAAAGATCAAGAGCAGGTCGTCGATGCCAGGCATGAGGAATTGCGCGAGGCCTACCTCGAACAACAAAGCACGGCCGTGATGCTACGCCGGAAAGTGAACGACCTCACAACGCTTCACCGCGCGGGACTCTTGTTCAGCTCGACGTTCGATCGCGAAGAGTTGCTGACCAATGTCCTGGACACCATCGTCCGCGATTTGCATTACGATCGCGCCATGATTACGCAATTCGATCGAACCAGGCAGGTCTCACACGACTTTCGGGTCCGGGGTATGCCGCAGGAAGTCGCGGATTTTTTGCGTACACAGGAGGTGTCCGTCACCGATCCAGAGACGGTGGAAGGCGCCGTGTTTTTGCGTGGCGAACCGGTGCTCACCAATAACGTTCATGAGATCTGGGATCGGATACACCCGTTTGACCAAAAATTGATCACCATGGTCAATGTGAAGTCCTTCATTACCGTTCCGCTGAAAACGCACGACGCCGTGATCGGCTCGCTCTCTGTGGATCGCACCCATAATCAGGCCCTGACTCAAGACGACCTCGACATGCTGGTAACCCTGGCCAGTCAGGTCGCCATTGCCCTCGATAATGCCCAAGCCTATCGGGAGATTGAGGCACTCAACGCCGGCTTGGAAGCCCGGGTTCGTGAACGCACCGCCGAATTGGAGGCAGCCAACGCTCAGCTCAAGCAAATGGATCGGCTCAAATCAAAATTCCTCGCCCATGTCTCCCACGAGTTGCGTACCCCTCTCACCAGCATCGTCGGGTTTGCAGACAATATGCTCGAAGGGCTGGTCGGCTCGCTCAACATGAAACAGGAACAATATTTGACTCGCATGAGGGCCAACGGAACCAGGCTCGCGCGCATGATCACTGATTTGCTCGACCTCTCGCGGGTCGAGGCCGGCAAACTGGTCCTCTCTTTCGATCACGTGGCGCTTCAAACAGTGGTCAGCGATGTCATCGAACAACTCCTGCCGCTGGCGATCGCCAAACACTTACAGATCGAACTCCGGAGTCCCGATCCGGCGCTGCTGGTCTGGGCCGATCCGGATCGCGTCAGCCAGATTTTGACGAATTTATTGGATAATGCTATCAAGTACACGCCGGATGGGGGACACATTTCCGTTGACCTTTCGGTCGGTGATCATGAGATGGCCCGTGTCGTCGTCCGTGACACCGGTCAAGGCATCCCCGCCGACGCCCTGCCTAAGCTCTTCGATCCGTTTTTCCGCGTGCAGCATCAAGAGCGGAGCCAGACGAAGGGGTTAGGCCTCGGACTGGCGATTGTGAAAGATTTGGTGGATCTGCACGGCGGCAGCATCATGGTGCACAGCACGGTGGATGAAGGCACGGAATTTACGTTCACCCTGCCTCTCCACTCGCGTACGCCGGAGCCCGCCACTCAATTACCTGCCGCCCGCCGCAGACTCCTGGTCGTTGATGACGATGCCGACATTTGCCACCTGTTGCGAGATCGCCTGGAATCGGAAGGATTTCATGTCGACACGGCAGCGGACGGCCGGACGGCGTTGCGCATCCTCTCGGAGACACCGGTCGACGGCGTCTTGTTGGACATCGCCTTGCCGGAAATAGGTGGGCTGGAGGTCTTGCGACAACTGCGCCCCCAACAACCCTCGCTGCCGGTCGTGATGATGACGGCCGTGGAAGCGTTGGATCGCGCTATGGCGGCAGTAGAAGCCGGTGCGCAAGGATATCTTCTCAAACCATTCGATGCCGCCCGCTTGCGACAAATCGTCGATCACTGGTTCCTGCCGAGCTCAGGCAAAACCGACCCGACAATAGGACGATAACTCTATGCTGTTCTCTCGGAGATTCCGCCTCGCCCTGGTCCTGTTCCTGATTTTGCTCCCACTGGGTCTCTCGCTTCTGATGACACCCGCTCAAGCTCAGACCCCTCGCCTCCAGGGGCAATCGGCTTCTGCCGCCGCCATGGGCAATGCATTTGTCGCCCAGGCGGATGATCCCTCCGCGCTGCATTACAATCCGGCCGGCATGACTCAGTTGCACGGATTCCAAAGCCTATTCGGAACGTCGCTGATCGGTGGCACCACCCAATTCACCAGCCCCACCGGCGTCCAAGCGACGGGAGATCGCAACGGAAGCCTGGCTTGGCCGCCCCCTGGTCACGTGTATCTGGTCGCCAATCTCAAAGACCTCGGCCTCTCTGCGCTGGGAGATTTCAGCGCGGGAATCGGATTCAACAATCCTTTCGGTTCGTTGACCAGGTACCCAAGTGATGGGCCGTTCCGCAGCGCGCTGACCTTCACCACGCTGCCGTTGCTCGACATCAAACCCACTATTGCTTACAAGCTCAACGAGCAGCTGTCGTTTGGACTGGGTGCGGACATCTATACCTTTTCAGGCCTCTTCGGTGAAGGTCATCTCGAGCAGAAATCGGTCTGGCCCGGCGGGTTAGGCATTCCGGCTGGCTCACTCGTCGAAATCAACGGGAGCGATACCACCGCAGGCTTCAACGTCAGCCTTCTCTATACTCCTTACCGCAACAGCGAGGGCAAACCTCTCGTCAACATCGGGATGGTCTATCGCAGTCAGGCCACCTTGCATCTCACCGGTAACTTTTTGGCCAATGGCGCTTCGATCGCGGGCACGGCCGCCACCTTTGTCCTGCCGCAAGTGTTCTCCGGCGGCATCGCCGTCTGGCCGGTGCGTACGCCTGATCGCGAATGGAAGCTGGAATTCGATGTGGACTATGTCGGCTGGAAATCGAACCGGAGCCTCGATGTTCATTTGACGAACGGCACCGTGCTTCCGTTCCCGCAAAACTGGCAGAGCGGGTATACGGCGATGATCGGGACCGAATACCGGTGGCTCCGGCTGGCATCACTGCCGGACTGGGATGTCGCCCTGCGGGCCGGCTACATGAATCAACAAACGCAAATCCCCGATCGAACCTTCAATCCGGGGGTTCCATCGGCCAACGCCCACATCCCCTCCATCGGCATTGGATTCGCCTGTCATGCGAATGGGTATTTCCTCGGCTTCATACGCTGCGGCGAATTGGGCATCGGTCCGCTTAAGCCAAAACTCTTCGCCATTGATTTGTCATACCAAGCCGCGTTCTATGAAGTGCGCACCGTCACAGGCAATCAAAATCCGACCGTCAACGGCCGGTACGATACCCTCATTCATGCCGGTTCACTCTCCTTGCGTTTCAACTACTAACCCTCTCCAGCCGATCCGTGCACATGCAGGTGGCCCATTCACGGTGCTGACCCTCAGGGCACATAAGGGCACAGTGATTGCTTCCCTCACGTCCTGACAGAGGCACCTGCGGAAGCACCTCATCCCCGCAAGGTGGGCGAACATCGTGGCGTGGCCTGGAGCCGGTTTCCTGTCGCCGGTTGTGAACAACCGGCCGTATCTCACGCCTCCTGGATCGTGCCCATCCAGCGCTGAGTAGACCGCCTTCATCCTCACGCCATCTGCCGCGTCTTCGTCCCCAACGAAGACGCGGCTCTTTTCACTGAGTCATCGCAGTAAATCCTACACCTCGCCCTTCGCCAAACTTCTCCGAGCATCGCCGATTCACGGCGATTGCTCGCTCGACATCCACTTTTGTGAGAGACATCTTCGTATCGGATCAGATACGGCACAGAATCCAATCCGATACACCTTGGATCATACGTACCTGGACAGGCCCAACCGAGGCATCGGTGATGCGATGGGATGTCATTAGAATTTCTACACATCTCGCCATCACAATTTTTTCGCCGAGGATACTCCTCGATGGCACAGCCTTTGCGCACCATATAGGCCTGGCAGCAGGTTCCTCGGAGGAGGCTCCATGACGGGATGACGTCGCCCCAGGAGGCCAACATGGTTGCACTCATCTTTCTGCTATTAGGTGTAATGATCCTTCTCGCAGCAGCCGGTCGCGTCTGGATGAATGCAACCCCAGGAACGTTGAAGGAGAGCAATTCACCAGCAACCGACAACCCCGGCACGGCCGAGCCACGGCGCACGGTCTAGAGACGTGAGGTCCACTCGGCTACTGGCGTCACGACGCTCAATCTGCGCCGCCCCCGTAGAAGACCAGGATTCGATGGTGAGAACGAGTATACTGACCGTCTCCTTCGAGGGGCGAGAGTCTCGTGAAAGGTACTTGCGGCCATGACTGAATCACCCTAGCCGGGTGTCCCGACGGACCTGTACTAAGCCGACAACCGGTTGAGGATTCTGACTGCGGCACCTCGGTGTAGTAACCAAAGGGCTTCTATGGTCAGGAGTAGAATACGCGCCGGGCCTACGGACCACTTATACCTCAAAGCCGCATTACTCTCCTGTGTGTTGGCCCAACTCTGCGCGCCCGCTCAATGCCCGGCCCAGACTTCCTCGCCGATCACCTCATCGGGCTTGAATACGACCGTCACCAGAAACGGAACCACCTTCGATATCACCGGTGGCGCACGCCCGAGCAATGGCGCGAATCTGTTCCATAGTTTCAGCGAATTCGGCGTGCCCACGAATCACGTCGCCAACTTTCTCAATGATTCGGGTTTGGCAACTTCAAACATTTTAGGCCGCGTAACCGGCGGGAACCCGTCCAACATCTTCGGCACGATCCAGACGACCGGCTTCGGCGGCGCCAATCTGTTCGTGATGAATCCGGCCGGGATCGTCTTCGGCCCCAATGCATCCTTGAATGTCGGAGGCTCGGTGAATTTCACGACGGCGGATTATCTGCGATTGGCGGACGGCGGCAAGTTCACCGCCTTGCCTGGGCTGCAGGATGCGGCCATCTCCAGCGCGCCGGTGGCGGCATTTGGCTTTCTAGGATCAAACCCGGCAGCGATTACCGTGCAAGGCGGGATGTTATCTGTTCAACCCGGCCAGTCTCTATCACTAGTTGGGGGAAACCAGGGATTCAATTACACGAATCCAGACACCGGCGATCCTTCTGCCGTACCCAATGGGATCATGGTTACTGGAGCTAAGCTTTCGGCGCCCAGCGGCCAGATCAAGCTGGCAAGCGTGGCCTCCCCGGCCGAGATCTTGACGGGAGATTTGACCCAGGCGCCAATTTTCAATGGGCAACCCGTTGGCGCACTGGGTGCAATTGAAATTTCACAAAAATCCATCATTGATGTTAGCGGGAACGGCCTAGGCACCATTGCCATTCGTGGAGGCAGTTTTGTTATGAATGATTCGGCACTCTCTGCCAATAACGCCAGCCCTCCGGCCGGTCCATCGACTGCGACAATTGGCGGAACGGTCATCATCTCTGCCTCTTCCGTCCGCCTGGAAAATGGGAGCTTAATTCAGGCAAATGCGGCAAATGCTGGAAGCGCAGGGACGATCACGATCCAAGGCGTGGACGGGAACGGCAGCGCAGCCGCGAGCATTAGTATGAACAATGCTACCGTCACTGCAATCGCCAGCGGTGGCAGCCCAAGCAGTATACCGGGAGCCATCACGATCACGGCGGATACGTTGACACTGGCCAATGGGACCTCGATTAGATCTGATACCTATGGGGCCGCACCGGCTGGCAATATCGCATTTAACGTAGACACGCTGACCAGCAACGCAGGCTCGGGCCGTGTTCTGCTCAATCCGCCGATCGACGATGACACGGTGAATGGAAATGTGATCACAAGTTCTAGCAGGAGCGTGGACACAGGGGCTGGCCCTGCAGGCAGCATCACCATTCAAGGCGCCGGCGGCCCTGGTACCTCAGCAAAGAATGTCACTCTCAAGGATACTTCTCTTAACACGAACATCTTTGGCGGGTCAGCCATGACTTCCCCGTCGGCGATTACTATTACGGCTGACTCGCTGTTGCTGACCAACGAAGTTTATCCGAATGACGAAGGGGGTGCTGCCACGCTGTTTACGACCTCGCTTGGCGCCGCGCCCGCGGGTAACATCGCGCTCCAAGTCAACTCATTGCGGGTCAATGTTAACCCGGATGGCACTCCCATCGCAGACGCCCATCGGGTATACATCAATAGCCCAGGATCTGGGTTTGGCACGACAGGCGGGCCGGCAGGAACCATCACTATCTCGGGTATTGGCTCGCAGCCAACGACCCACGCGAATCTAATCGCTCTCAATAATGTTTCTCTCAGCACTGCCGTGGAGGGCGGGACAGCAGCCTTGGCTCCGGGCCTCATCACAATGACGGCAGATACGATCACGCTCACCGGTGCTACAGGGATTTTTGCATTCACATCCAGCGCGGCACCCGCTGGAAATATAACCCTCCATACCAATAACCTGCTCGCCAACGTGACTTCGGACGGCAGCTTTATCAATGGCCAGCCGCAATCGTTTATCAGCAGCCTCAGCATAAGTCCAGACAGCAGTGGAGGAAGAGCAGGAACCGTCACAATCTCCGGTCTTGGTCCAGGGTCGACGGTACCCGCCAAACTGATTGCCATTAACAATACCGAGATCAGCACGGTCATAACGACCGGAACAGCGGCTACTACCCCGGCCAGTATCACGTTGACAGCAGATACACTCAGTCTAACGAACAGCAAGAATATCAAGACCGATACGAGTGGCGGAGCCCCAGCCGGAAATCTTGCGTTCAGTGTGAACCAACTTATCGCTGACCATGGTACAAAGATTAGCAGCCGGACTTCCGGAACTGGACCGGGCGGTAAGATTGCGATTGAGGCAGCGAGATCAGTTACACTCGGCGACAATTCCTCCGTTACTGCGAGCAGTACAGGGTCGGGCAATGCGGGCAATATTGTCATTCAAGCCGGCTCGCAGTTTGTCGCACAGAATGCCTCGATCACGACCGAAGCTATACAGGCGAGCGGAGGCAATATTGTTATTCAAGCTACCGATTCAATTCGGCTCATCAACAGTCGACTCAGCACTTCGGTCAATGGAGGCCCCAATACAGCGGGCGGGAACATTACGCTCGATCCTACGGTCGTCACTCTCCAAAATAGCCAGATCACGGCCCAAGCAGTGCAGGGTGCAGGCGGCAACATCAATATCATTGCGGGGACCTTTCTTGCCGACCAGACCAGCATCGTGAGTGCCTCCTCGCAGTTCGGGTTAAGCGGCTCGGTGAACATTCAGTCACCTGTCTCAAGCCTCAGCAACACCTTGGCCATCCTACCCCAACGCCCTCTGCAAGCACAGAACCTGTTGCGCCAACGCTGTGCCGCCCAAGCGGAGGGTCACATGAGCAGCCTCGTGATCGCGGGGCGAGATACTTTGCCACTAGAACCTGGTGGATGGCTCATGAGTTCACCCGCCATGATGGCGGGTGCCGAGCCGACCTCGCCTGTTCACCTCGCAGCCGACGAGGTCTTTGAGACTACGCGCTCAATTGAAGCGCCTGTGCAACGATGGTCGGAACAACTCAACGGATCGTCACAACGAGATGGCACCGGTCTGGCAACCGGTTGCGGGTCCTGACTGCTAACACAGCGACACATGGGTAATCCGAATGGTTTCTCTCATCAGCAAATTGTTACATGCTCGTCACCGGTACCACCCCCAGCTTTCGGCTGCGCTGCTCGCCTCCTTGCTGATCCAGCCATTCTTGCCGGCCATCGGGCAGTCTCAAACTGCGGCTCCCATCACTTCCTCGGGACTGAATACGACCGTCACTCAAAGCGGAACGACCTTCGATATCACCGGCGGCACTCGTCCAGGCGGCGGATCGAACCTCTTTCACAGCTTCGGTGAGTTCGGCGTCCCCACGCATCATGTCGCGAATTTCCTCAACGATTCAGGGCTCGCCACCTCCAATATTCTCAGCCGTGTGACCGGCGGGAACCCGTCCAACATCTTCGGCACGATCCAGACGACCGGCTTCGGCGGCGCCAATCTGTTTGTGATGAATCCGGCCGGGATCGTCTTCGGCCCCAATGCATCCTTGAATGTCGGGGGCTCGGTGAATTTCACGACGGCGGATTACCTCCGCTTAGGAGACGGGGCACGATTTACCGCTACTCCAGGGACACAGGATATAGCCATCTCCAGCGCGCCGGTGGCAGCATTTGGTTTTCTGGGATCAAACCCAGGAGCGATCACCGTGCAGGGGGGACATCTCGGGGTAGCAGAGGGCCAGGGGCTTTCGTTGGTGGGCGGGAATATCGATATTCGTTCCGGCTTGCTGGAGAATGGTTCCTCACAGTCCGCGCGTCTTTCGGCTCCCGCGGGACGGATCAACCTGGCCAGCCTCAGCTCGCCAGGAGAAATCCTGGCTGGAACGTTGGAGCAGGCCTCTAATATGAATGGTCCGTCATTTGGATCACTCGGAGCCATCCAGATTGCGCAAAAATCTACCCTAGATGTCAGCGGCACTGGAAACGGTCGAGTGGCCATTCGAAGCGGCCAGTTTGTCTTGAATAACTCGACAATTGTCGCAACGATGAGCGGTCCGGGAGCTGGTCCCCCGGCTTCCGAAAATAGCGGAGCCGTTACCCTTTCCGCATCGAACATCCGGCTGCAAAATGGAGCGGCCATCCTGGCCAATGCAGACAATGGTGGACACGCGGGTGCCCTTACGATTCAGGGAATCGGGGGAACGGGAAGTGCCGCCGGGAACGTGATCATGGATAACGCCGCGCTCAGTGCAACTGTCAACGGGGGCGATGCAAACAGTACCCCAGGGACTATTACCATCACAGCTGATCAAGTCACCTTAAATAATGGGGTCTATATCACGACGGATACATTCGGGCCCGCCTCTGCGGGCAATATTACTTTCAATGTAGAAAACCTGGCCACCAAAGGAGGTCCGACTCGCCTGCACGTGTCTCCGGAGAGTTTGATCACCAACCCGATCATTTCCGAGACCGGGGTACTGATTGAGAGTACGAGCAGAAGCATTGATACCGGGGCGGGTAACGCCGGCCATATTACGATCCAGGGGGTCAATGGTTCGGGAAGCGTAGCGAACAAGATCAGTCTCACCGATACCATTCTACACACGCGATCGTTCGGTGGGACATCGGCCTCTCTACCGGGAGGAATCACCATCGCTGCGAACTCGCTGGTGCTGAGCGATCAAGTAGAAATCTATACCACGACCAACGGGGCGGCGCCCGCGGGTCCAGTGTCATTGAGCGTCAATCAGTTATGGTCGAATTGGAATCCGGATGGATCGTTCGTGGACGGTAGGCCCGTGTTAATCGGTAGCCCTACCGAACACCCTGCCAGCACGGCCGGACCGCCTGGCATCGTCACGATCTCAGGCCCCGGCTCGGCGTCCGCCGACCTTGCCAAGCTAGTCATGCTCAGCAATACGGAGATTGATACCTTTGCGGTGGGCGGATCGTCACCAATACCGGCTCCGATCATCATCACAGCAGACACCGTTTCACTCAGTAATATGACCATCCTCGTGACGACCTCAGGAGCTGCTGCTCCGGCGCCTGCCGGGGACATTGCTCTCAACGTCAACACTCTACGGGTGAACGTGCGTCCGGATGGCACGCCAATAACCAGCGCCAATCGGGTCTTTCTCAACAGCCCCAGTGGACGCTTGGACAGCACAGCCGGTCCACCGGGGACTGTGACTATTTCGGGCCCCGGCCCCGAACCCACGGATGCCGCAAAACTGGTTGCTCTTTACAATGCGCAGATGAGCACAGCAGTGGAAGGCGGGACAGCGGCTCTCCCTCCTGGGACGATTACGATTACGGCAGATACCATGACCATGAGCGGAAGAACACAGATATTTGCCTTCACGACCAGTCCCGCGCCGGCAGGGAATATCGCCCTCAATGTCAATACCTTGCGGGCGAATGTAAACGCTGACGGAACGCTGATCAATGACGGCCAGCCCAGATCACTCCTCGCAAGCGTCGGCGTAGGGGAGGACAGTTCCTCCGGACGGGGAGGAACTGTCACAATATCAGGTCTTGCCCCTGGAACTACGGACCCTGCCAAGCTGATTGCACTCAACAATACTGAAGTCAGCACCGCTGTGAGAGGTGGTACAGAGGCGACTCTCCCAGCATCCATTACTATGACCGCGGATACAATCAGTCTGACCAATAGCCCTAATATTCGTACCGATACGGCTGGCGCTGCGCCTGCCGGAAACGCCGTCTTCATTACAAGAAATCTGAGGATCGATCAGGGAACAACGATCAGTACTACTAGCTCCGGATCAGGCCCGGGAGGGTCTGTTACGGTCGCTGCCACTGGATCGGTCATCCTCAATGGGGGGTCATCGATCACGGCAAGCAGCGCGGGCCTTGGAAATGCGGGGAGCATTTCCATCAACGCCGGCTCTCAATTTCTGAGTCAAAATGGAGTGTTATCTACGGAAGCACAACGTGCCAGCGGTGGCAACATTCTCATCCAAGCCGTGGATTCCATCAGGCTGGTTAACAGCCAACTCAGTACTTCGGTGAAGGGGGGGGCCAATACATCCGGCGGGAACATCATTCTCGATCCTGCCGTGGTCACGTTACAAAACAGCCAAGTCCGCGCTGAAGCGATCCAAGGCCAGGGAGGAAACATCAGCATCATTGCCGGGACATTCCTTGCGGACCCTACGAGCGTGGTGAGTGCCTCCTCGCAGTTCGGGTTGAGCGGCTCGGTGAATATTCAGTCACCCGTCTCGAGCCTCAGCAACACCTTGGCCACGCTGCCGCAACATCCGCTGTCGACACCACCTCTTCTCACTCAACGCTGTGCGGCACAAGCCGTGGGCAAACTCAGCAGCCTCGTCGTCGCGGGACGAGATATGCTTCCCGTCGAACCGGGCGGATGGCTGATGAGCCCGCTGAGCGTCATGACTACTGCAGCCCAAGATCAGGACATTCGGCCGGTCGCCGGGATCAGTGCCGAAACGTGGGAACAGAAGGACACCGTGGCGGAGATGGGAGAAGGGCATCCGGCGCTTCAGTCCGGATCACGATTCACCGCCTGGGGAGAAGGCTGTCGCTCATAACGGATCAAGCCGGCGCGCCGGCGGACGGGGACGACACTTGGCCTTGCGGATGTTTACCAACCGATCTTTGTGCCAAGGGCTGTTATTGAGCCTCTGCCTCATGGAAATCCAAGCCTTCGCTCAAGTGGCGCCCCCACTCCCCCCGATTTTTGACCCGACCGGGAAATCGGCGAAACCGCCTGCTCTACTCAAAGAAGACCTCAACGCTCCACCGTCCGAGCCACCCAGCTCGATTCTTCCGATCGTGCCGACCACACCGCTCACGCTTCCGGACAACAGGTTAGGCGCGTTTCGAGTATTCGTGCACGACATTCACGTGACCGGCAGCACCGTCTTTTCTGATACTGAACTCGCTGAGGTGACGGCTCCTTATCGCAATCGGGACCTCACGACTGAAGATCTCGAGAAGGTACGTCTCGCGCTCACCCTTTTGTATGTGAACAAAGGCTATCTCACATCTGGAGCGGTGATTCCTGACCAGGACGTGACATTCGGTACGATCGTGATCCAGATAGTGGAGGGCACACTCGCCCGAATTGACGTCGAGGGCAATGAGTGGTTTCGAAGCTCATACCTGCGAGATCGCGTGGCACGCGGATTATCCACGCCCCTCAGCATCCATCCCCTACAGGAGCGGATACAACTCCTCCAGCAAGATCCTCGCATCGAACGGGTCAATGCGGAATTAAAGCCTGGCGACATTCGCGGGGAAAGCGTCTTGAACGTGCGCGTCAAAGACGCCAATCCGTTTCGGGCCTGGCTGGAGTTCAATAACTATCAAACGCCGACGGTCGGTGCCGAACGTGGCCTGGCGACAGTGGCACATCAAAACGTGACCGGTCACGGCGACCAATTTATGTTTACCTATGGACGGTCACGCGGGGTGAACCCCATCATTGATACCTCTTACAGTCTGCCGCTCAATTCGTATGAAACCACTTTCACGGCCTACTATCGGCGCAATGCTTTTCTCGTCGTCGAGAATCCTTTTCGCACCCTGGATTTGAATGTGGATTCCCAAGTGATCGGCATAGCCCTGCGCCAGCCGGTCTATCGTACGGTAACCGACGAGTTTGCCGTCACGCTAACGGGCGAACATCTATATCTGAAGACCACCTCGGCGTTTGATGCGCCTGGACTGCCCTCTTTGTTCATTCCTGGGTCTTCCACGACGGGCGTGGCCACCGTAAGCGCACTCCGCTTTAGCCAGGAATATACGCATCGTTCCCCGTCCTTGGTGTTTGCTGCCCTGTCCCGGGTGAGCGTCGGGCTGGATGTGCTCGGCGCCACGATCAACAGCGGACCGCTCCCCGACGGGCAATTTGTTTCCTGGTTAGGTCAGGCCCAGATCGTGAAACGGTTGGATGACTGGTGGGGCGTTCAATTGTTGGGACGCGTCGCGGCACAGGTCGCGAGCGACCGGCTGTTCCCTCTCGAGCAAATGCCCCTCGGGGGACGCTTCAGCGTGCGCGGGTATCGAGAGAATACGTTGGTGCGAGATGACGCGGTGCTGGCTTCATTCGAGTCGCGATTTCCGCTACTGCGGTTTCCTTCTGGCGAGGACAGAGTACAGTTCGCTCCATTCGTCGATTTCGGTCACGCCTGGAACGCCAAGGGCGATACCCCCGATCTCCGTACCTTGGCGAGCGTCGGGGCGGGATTGCGCTGGATGATTCTTCCTCAGGAGCGTGCGCGGTTTGAGGTGTACTGGGGCCAACAGCTCAATCATGTCCGCGGTGGAGAAGGCAATATGCAGGATCATGGGATTCACCTTCAACTCGTCGTGCAGGTGTTGTGAATGGACCATTATGGACCCACGCTGTTCCCGTCAGCCTCACATTTCCGCCAATACCTATCAAGGACGCTCAGTCTCTGCCTGTTTGCCCTGCTCTCCTGCACCGTCTCTCTGGCTGCAGACAATCCGCCTTCGGCCGATGAACTCATGCAACGAGGACGAGCGGCTGCCCATCAAGGAGCATTTGAGGAAGCCCTTCTTGCATGGAAGGCAGCCGCAGACTTGTACGACCAGACCGGCGAGACGAAGGGTCATATTCACGCACTCACACAGGCCGCTTTTGCCGCTCGCACCTTAGGGCATGTAAATCAAGCGTTTCTGCAGGAAGAATTGGCCCTGCACCTCGCACGCAAGCTGCACGATCCTCAATTGCTGGCCCTTACCCTCTCCGAGTTAGGTAAAACCTATGTCGCGAACCATCAATACGAAGTTGCAGCAGACTATCTCACCCAAGCGTTCGAGATCGCGGAGGCCCAGCCGTTGAGAGCTCTGAGTCTGGCCCTCCAGAACGATCTGGGCATTGTCATGGCCTTACAGGGACGCCTGGAAGATGCTTTGACGGCATTCCGCAAGTGCGCGGTGAGTTCGAAACAGGAGGAGCTCACCTCCCTTTTCATCCGTGCCCGCGTCAACGAAGCCCGGATGGCGATTCAGCTCGCACAATTCGATGCGGTCGCTCCGGCTTTGGACGAAGCGGTAGTGCGGCTTGCTGAAGGCGGACCTTCTTACGAGAAGACAGAAGGACTCGTGAACCTGGCTTTGGGATATCGCGATCTGGCGTTGGCTCATTCACCATCCTACGCTTCTGCCTTAACGCGGTCTGCTGCGTTGCTGCAAGAAGCGGCCGGGATGGCACAAAACCCCGCGGATGCGCGTCTTGCGTCCTATGCCTTTGGCCACCTCGGGCATCTCTATGAAATCGAACGCCGATTCGACGAAGCGCTTCAGTTGACCCGACGAGCGGTCTTCACAGCCCAGTCAGCGCGCGCGCCGGAGTCGCTGTACCGTTGGCAGTGGCAAAGTGGACGTGTGCTGAATCAGCTGGGGCAACTCGACGACGCCCTGTCGGCTTATCAAGAAGCCGCCCTCACCCTGCACCCCATTCGAAGCGAAGTGACATTCGCCTTACAGACAATCCCGGATCAGCATCAGCCATCCGTTCGGGCGTTATATTTTGAATTGGCGGACCTACTGCTGAGGCGAGCGGCCCTGATGCGCGATAACCGAGAGGCGGAACCTTACTTGCGAGCGGCCCGGGATGTGATTGAAGCGTTTAAGGCCGCGGAACTTCGGGACTACTTTCGAGACGATTGTGTCGACCAGATGCAAGCCCGCATCACGAAGCTGGATGTGCTCTCTCCTTCCACCGCCATCGTCTATCCGATAATCTTCAGCGATCGCACCGAGCTTCTCGTCAGCCTTCCTGACGGCCTGACACGACATTCCATTCCGGTGACGGCGACGACTCTGACGGAGGAAGTGCGTCGTTTTCGACATATGCTCGAAAAGCGCACAACCCGCGAATACCTGCCTCATGCCCAGCAATTGTATGACTGGCTGATTCGGCCACTCGAACCTGACCTTCGCCGACTCAACGTGGACACATTGGTCTTTGTCCCCGACGGATCGCTCCGCACCATTCCGATGTCGGCCCTGCATGATGGAAAGCAGTTTCTGATCGAACACTTTGCCGTGGCCATGTCTCCCGGTCTTGATCTGACCGACCCTCAACCAATCGATCGTGCCAACGTTCACCTTTTGTCCAGCGGGCTGACTAAAGCGGTGCAGGGGTTTCCTCCTTTGCCGCATGTGGCCGACGAACTCAATTCGATTCATGCGTTGTTTAAGGGAGAGCGCCTCGTCGACCAGGACTTTTTGACGCCGCGGCTGGAAGAAGAATTGAGGGGAGGACGCTACAGCATCCTCCACATCGCCACCCATGGGCAGTTCGCCACCGACGTAAATCAGTCGTTCCTCCTGACGTTCGACGCTCGGCTGAGCATGACTCAGTTGGAACAGCTGGTGGGCCTGTTTCGCTTTCGCCGGGAGCCACTTGAATTACTGACCTTAAGCGCCTGTCAGACTGGAAGCGGTGATGACCGGGCGGCGCTTGGATTGGCTGGGATCGCGGTGAAGGCAGGAGCCAGAAGTGCGTTGGCTACCCTGTGGTTCATCAATGACGACGCCTCCTCCGAACTGGTCGCAGAATTTTACCGTCAATTGCATGACCCCTCGATCTCGAAGGCGCGAGCCTTGCAGCAAGCACAGATGAAACTACTCTCAGATCGCGTGTATGAACATCCGGCCTATTGGGCAGCGTTTCTGTTGTTAAATAATTGGCTGTGACCGACTCGGGGAAGAAGGGTAATTGCTTGGCTACGTGGCTCTATCATTTCATGGTTCAGTTACTAGGAGCCACGGTCCTGCTCACCGTCTCCCTGGTGGGCACGAGCACAGCCTTGCCGGAAGAGGAACCGGACCTCCCGCAGTACCATGCCCCACAGAAGATGACACCACGTGCCCGCCTAGGTGGAAGCTTGCGGGGCGGCGAGGGTGAAGATCCCGCTGTCGCGGCGCTCGTTCCAGACCATGTCGGCATCACCGTCAGACAACATCCGGCGCTGAACTGGTTTTTATCCAAGCACACTTCGTTGCCGATCACGTTCACCCTGATCGATGAGCGATCCATCCACGCCTTGGTCGAACGGTCCCTCACGCCCCCGCACAAGGCAGGAGTTCACGCCGTCAAGCTCGAGGATCTCGGCTTGGCACTTCAGGCGAATGTGCAATACCGATGGTATATCTCCGTGATCAAAGCCACGGACTCCCCCTCCCAGGATCTCGTGACTGGCGGAATGATCGAGCGCTGCGAGTTCAGTGAATGCTCGATATTAGGGGCTATGACCATGTGTAACCGCGAAGCGGTCATAGCCAGTGCCGTCAAAGGATTTTGGTACGATGCCATGGCGTGTCTATGCGATCTCATTGAATCCAACCCGTCCGACACAGGGCTCCGGAAACAGCGTGCCGCCTTGCTCAGGCAAGTGGGCCTCCATGATGTGGCGGACTGGGACCTTGCGCAATCCCATGCCCGACAACGGTGACGAATGCCATACTTGCGAATTTGTTTCCTTCTGTTCCTCACTATAACGTGGCTGACCGGCGGGCATCGGTCTCGGGTGGCATTCAGCTTTTTGAGCAGCATTGCGGCCGAGCCTGTTGCTACTCCTGAAAGCCGCCTGCCTGAGTACAAACCAAGAAAGGCGGACGCGCCACGGGCGCGCATTGGCGGGCAGGGCCGGGGAGTGGAGACTGGCACCCCCGTCCTCATTGCCTTGGTGCCCGATCACATTGCCTTTACGGTGAAGAATGATCCCACCCTATGCTGGTACCAATCTTTGCACGCATCTCGACCAATGGTTCTAACGGTGGTCGATTCCCGGGGGATCCGTCCCATCCTTGAACAATCACTTCCCGCACCTGTTCGTCATGGGATTCACTGCCTGAGACCGCGTGAGTATGGAGTGGAGTTCCGGGTGGAAGAGTCCTACCGATGGTATGTGACGGTTGTGATGGACCCTCATAGACCATCACTCGACGTGGTGGCGGGTGGGATGATCGAACGAATCTCTCTGGATGAGGCATGCGCCCTCGGTATGCCCTGTCCTTCGTCTCCTTGTGATACGGAAGGGATTTATCGCTATGCCGAGTCAGGCCTCTGGTACGACGCCATTGCCTGTCTGGTGGAACTAATTGAACAGGAGTCAGACAAGGAGAGATTACGGCGAATGCTCGACCATTTGTTGCATCAAGCCGGTGTGCACCTGCCGGGAGAGTCCTCACCTTAATCACAGCACTGGATTCCCACACGATGAATCCTTCGAGACCTCCGCCACAATGCTGCCATCGGCCATCACCTCCTTGTATCTGGATCGGAAGCGAGACCCGGCGCGAGTTGATTCTCTCCATGTAATCAGATTCCCCGCAGTTCAAGGACACTGCCCCCGACCTTGCCTGGTATCAGATCGGATACGCCTTGCATCGGATCCGATACAGTGAGACCCCTCCCTACCCTTGCGGCACCTCTTTACGCGAGCAGCTAGTATTTTTAAATCCCGACTTTCAAACATTTTCTTCATTGAGTAAGAATCGCTGGCAAGGATCATAGTGGCACGGCTGTTGCTGTGTGTATGAGTGCATACGTAGACATTCTTGGAGCAGCTATAGAGAAACGCAGCCCCGTTCGAGATAGAAAGGAGCCTGACATGGAACTCGTCATGGGCGGTCTCCTGGTGGGAGTCAGTGGTATGTTGGCCGTCTTGATCGTTGCGGTATGGAAGGACAGCGCCTCACATCGCGCCGAGACGCATCCGCCACAGCGGAGGATGTAGCCGACTGATTCATTTTTGGAGGGGAGCGGCACCTCGTAAAGACGAAGCAAGAACGGATCGGGAGGCGTACACCTCCATACGCCTCTCGTGCAAAGGAGTTGCACCATGAACCGATTCATCTATTTGAGACCTCAAAAGCGGCAACGCATGACCGTCAGCCTGCCGGCGGATCTTTTAGAGCGCATGCGCGATGCTGCGTACTGGACCTCCGGGAGTACAATGGCGGGCCTCATTTCATCGGCAATTGAAGATCTGCTTCACAATCTGGAATCGCAAAATGGCCGTCCCTTCTCGCCGAGGCTTCAAGACTTGAAACCAGGTCGGCCGCGATCCAGTAAAACGAATCACCTCTCTGTATCTGAAAACATACAGTCTGTATCCCCTTAGATACGCACCTCGACTACGAGATTTCAGACAAGACCTTCCTTCCTCCGAAGATTATCCAAATCGCGTAGATCCTTTCGAAATCTTAACCCGCCATTTCTACAACCATCTGGGTAGGACAAGCATGCCTTTTGCGTGAGACTTTCTTGAGCAAGGCAGGTCTCGCGCTATTTCTCCGTCAGACAATGTCCGATGCCGCTGCTAGAGGGCTCAAGGTATGCCATGCGCACTCGGACTACGCGACCCGGAATCATTTTTCAATGTCCATCTGCGGCCACGCAAACTGCTTATCCTTCCGTGGCGATTGGGACAGCGGTCTCAATGGAGAATCACGGTGCATTACATTGCGGGTGCAAGCTACCCGCTCAGAATTGTTCCCGCACCCGCTCCGGTGCTGCCGAATCTGATTAGTCCGGCGTCGATGGTTACACCTTGTTGATCCTGCGCGGCTGATACCGACTCTGGCATGACAAGGCCGAGGTCGCCTTGCCGTCTATAACGCCCTGACGGACCGCACAAGAACATCCGTTGAGAGGCACGATTGGAAGCCGGGTCATGGGATGGATCACATTACGGTATTGAGTCATGCGATATGCAATTTGAATTCAAGGGAGTGTGGCATACGATGGTCGCGGCATTTCTGACGGTCAGCGTGAGCAGTTTCGCTGCCGCTGAATCCCCGACGATCCCCTTCGAAGATCCCCTCGCCTTTTCTGCCAATAACGACCTGGAGCTTCTCAAGGAAGAAGAAACCGTGAGCATTGCGTCACGGTACGAACAACCCATTTCACAGGCACCGTCAAACGTCTACGTCGTCACGGATGAGGATATCCGACAATCCGGCGCAACCGATCTTCCGACCGTGCTTCGCCGCATTCCGGGGCTGGAAGTCATGCAGATGACCGGCGCTGATTTCAACGTCAGCGCGAGAGGAGGCAACCAACCCTTCGCGAACAAGATGCTAGTCATGGTCGATGGACGTTCGATCTACCTCGATGTGCAAGGAAACGTGTTTTGGAAATCTCTTCCCATCACCCTCCCCGAGATTAAACGAATCGAAGTGCTGAAGGGTCCCGCTTCCGCCATGTATGGATTCAATGCCTTCGATGGGGTCATCAATATCATCACCAAGTCACCGGAAGAAATGAAAGGGACCACCCTACAATTCGGCGGAGGGGAGCAAGGCACCATCAGCAGTGCCGCCGTCCATGCAGGCACAGTCGGCAAGTTCGGCTATCGGCTCTCTATCGGGCGGGATCAGGCGCAGCAATGGAAAGACGGAGACGCCTTGGCGTTTCGCGCTCACAAATTCAATGTCCAGACGGACTATGCCCTGTCCTCAATATCGAAGCTGCAACTATCCGGCGGGCTCGTCGAAACGAACCGCTACGACGGGCAAGTCGGAGAAGTGACCAGCAATTCCATCCGTCCTTCTTTCGGCTACGCCAATGCCGTCTACGAACATGGAGCCCTTCTCGTTCGAGCCTGGTGGTCCGGGTATACGGACCATGCCACCATCAATCCTCTTCCCCAATTGGCCGGGCTCCTCAGTGTGACCGACCGCAACGGCGTATCGACCAATCCTTTTTCGGGAAATACCTACAATGTAGATGTTCAACATGGGGTGAATGTGGGTTCAGAAAACCGGCTCCTGTATGGAGCCACCTATCGACACAACTCACTCTCCAGTCCGGCAATCGATCAATTCAGCAGGGAGAACCGGCTAGGCTTGTTCTTGCAGGACGAATGGCGTGCCGCCTCAACGATCACCGTCGTGGCGGGCATCCGGTACGATCTCCACACCCAAATCAACGGCACCTGGAGCCCTCGCCTGGCTATTTTGTATCAACCGGTGGAAGGCCACACTTTTCATCTCTCAGGCTCGGCGGCGTATCGTCCTCCCACGCTCTTCGAGTCTCATCAGGACCAACGGGTCACAACGACCATCCCAACGGGTCTGCCCTTTCCATTACCTTCATCGGTCTCGTCCACTGTTCCGGTGACAGGTTCGACGAACCTCGCTCCTGAACGGATTATTTCGTATGAGGCAGGGTATCAAGGCTGGTACTGGAAGCATCGCGTGCGCGTGCGCGCCGATCTCTTCTATAACCATGTCTCGGATCTGGTCGGGAGCCGGGTCACCTCCAGCGGAGCCTCTGAATTCGTGAACGATCCCGGGTCCGCCGACATTTACGGAGGCGAAGCCGGCATCGAGGTTCTGGCCAGTCGCTGGCTGAGTGGGTTCGCAAACTATTCGTACGAGGAGATCAGTCAGTCCTTCACCGGAACAGTCCGCCGCGGCGCTCCGCGATCGAAAGTCAGCGCGGGTGTCCGAACCGAATGGGACAATGGCCTCAGCGGAGAAATCAGTTATTACTACGTCGGCGCTGCCACCTATCCGATCGCACAAAGTTTCACCCAACTGGCAAGTTTTCCGTCGGCTGGAGTCACGGTGCCAGGCAGTCAGGTCGGCAGCTACAACCTGCTGAACCTCCGGGCCGGGTATCGCTTCTGGCAGCAGAAGGCGGCGGCGGGCTACATGCGCGATGCCGAA
Organism: Nitrospira sp.; assembly: GCA_024998595.1. Taxonomy (GTDB): domain Bacteria; phylum Nitrospirota; class Nitrospiria; order Nitrospirales; family Nitrospiraceae; genus Nitrospira_A. The sequence continues at coordinate 337,505 of JACOEK010000001.1, read as the reverse complement.
GTGGCAGTTTCTGTCTTCAACGCGTTAAACGACGAACACAAGGAACACCCGCTGGGCGACCTCATCGGCCGGCGGGTGATGGGCTGGTTGACCCTTCGGTTTTAACATGTGCCCGACGACACTCGGGAGGATGCGATGGCACCGGCAACACTGACTCATTCCATCCTGGTCGTAGACGACGATCCTGATATTGCACTCGGGCTGCAGGATTTGCTCGATCACGACGGGTATCAGGTGAACGTCGCCATGACCTGCGCGGAAGCGCTCGCGCAAGCCCATGCCCATCACTACAATGCCGTGTTACTCGACCTGGGGCTTCCGGATGGAGACGGCTCCTCCGTCCTGCTCACCCTCCAGCAACAACAGCCGCAACTGCCGGTCATCATCCTCACGGCCTACACTAGCGCCGACCGTACGGTCGGATCGCTGACGCAAGGCGCCTTCGCCTATCTGACCAAACCCTATAACCGGGATGAATTGCGCGCCGTCCTGCAACGGGCGGTCGGAGTTCAAGCCTTGGCCGTCAAAGCTGAACATGCCGAGCATGCCCTGCATGAGAGCGAAGCACGATTCCGGTCACTGGTCGAAGCGGCGACCGACTCTATCGTCCTGGCCGATCATAACGGTCATATCCTTTCCTGGAACCGCGCCGCCGCGCATCTTTTCGGATATACGGATGACGAGGTCCTTGGAAAATCTCTCAGCATATTGATGCCGCTCCGTCACCGCGCCGCTCACGAACGCGGACTCGCGCGCGTCAGAGATACGGGGCAGTCTCGCCTCATCGGACGCCTCGTCGAGCTGGAAGGATTGAGGAAGGACGGAAGTGAATTCCCGCTGGAGCTCTCACTGGCCATGTGGAAGAGCGACGAGGCGGTCTTTTACAGCGGCATCATCCGCGACATTACACAACGACGCCGGGCAGAGGAGATTCTGGACCGCCTCCGTCATCTGCACGAAGTTATCCTCACTCAAGCCGGTGAAGGCATCTACGGACTGGACCGCGACGGAATGACCACGTTTGTCAATCCGACAGCGGCTCAATTGCTCGGCTACGAACCGTACGAACTGATCGACCGGCCGATGCATGGGCTGCTCCATCATTCTCGGCCCGACGGCAGTCCCTATCCGGCCGATCAGTGCCCCATCTATACGTCCCTGCAGGACGGCTTAGTCCATCGCGTGGCGACCGATGTGTTTTGGCGAAAGGACGGGGGCGCAGTGCCGGTAGAATATGTCAGTACGCCGATTATCGAAAAAGGATACACGGCAGGCGCGGTAGTAGTGTTTCGAGATATCTCGGCGCGTAAGGAAGCCGAGCGCGCGGTCGAAGAAAGTCAGGAGCGGTTTCGGCAACTGGCGGAACATATCCGGGAAGTGTTCTGGATCACCAATCCGGAAAAAACACATGTGGTGTATATCAGCCCCGGGTACGAGCAAATCTGGGGCCGCTCCTGTGACAGTCTCTACGCCCATCCCGCTTCATGGCTCGAAGCCATCCATCCTGACGATCGGCCTCGAATCGAGCAGGCCGCCATGAGTCGCCAAATCCTGGACGTATACGATGAAACCTATCGCATCCTGCGGCCTGACGGATCCATGCGATGGATCTGGGACCGCGCCTATCCGATCCGTGATGTATCAAATCAGGTCTATCGCATCGTGGGATTCGCCGAGGATATTACCGAACACAAACGGATCGAAGCGGAATTGATCGCCAGTGAGCGCCGCTATCGAGTCCTGTTCGATGACAACCCCTCCATGTATTTTATGGCGGATGCGGCCGGGATCGTGCTCTCCGTTAATCGCTTCGGTGCCGAACGGCTGGGCTACGACGTTCATGACCTGATCGGAACCTCCGTCGTAAATGTGTTTCATCCGGACGATCAGGAAGCCGTTCGCCGGAATCTTTCTGACTGCCTGTCCGAGGTGGGACAACCTAAGCGGTGGGAACTTCGCAAGGTCAGAAAAAATGGCAGCGTGATCTGGGTGCGAGAAACCGCTCAGGCCGTGCGGGGCCACGAACAGGCTCCGGTGGTCTTGATCGTGTGTGAAGACATCACCGCCATCAAAGAGGCTGAAATCGCCCTTCACGACAGTGAAGAGTTTAAGAACCAGATCCTGCACAGCAGCGCAGACTGCATCAAAGTTCTCGATCTGGAAGGGCGGCTGCAATACATCAACGATGCCGGCCAGACGCTCTTGGAGATCAAGGATCTCACGACGTACACCAACAAACCCTGGTCGGAATTTTGGGACGGCGACGATCGCGATGCGGCTTTAGCCGCGTTGGAAGCAGCGAAGGCTGGCGACGTCGGAAAGTTTGTCGGATTCTGCCCCACCACGGGTGGGCAAGCGAAGTGGTGGGATGTGCAGGTCACTCCCATGCTCGACACGCAGGGATATTCGAGGCGTCTCCTGGCCATCTCACGCGACATTACCGCATACAAGCAGGTCCAGGAATCCCTGCGAGCCAGCGAGGAACGATTAGAACACGTCATTCGCGGTTCTCACGATGGCTTCTGGGATGGTTGTGTCCTGCCGGATCATCCCTGGTATGCACCGATTACCCCTGTCTGGTGGTCTCCCCGCGTGCGCGAAATGCTGGGATACAATGAGGAAGACTTCCCCGATGTCCTGGAGAGTTGGGCGTCCCGATTACACCCCGAGGATCGCGAGGCGGTCTTTGAGCGACTGACCGCATGCATGGAACAGGGCATCTCCCACTACGACGTCGAGTACCGGCTCTTGAACAAGAAGAATGAGTACCAATGGTTTCACGCCCGCGCGGAAGTGGTGCAGCGCGATGCGCAAGGACGAGCCATCAGGATGGCGGGCGCCTTACAAGATATTACCGACCGCAAGCGGACTGAAGCCAGATTGCGCCTCAGCGAAGAACGATTGCGTATGGCCCTCACCTCGTCAGACCTCGGGATCTGGGACTGGGATGTGGCGTCGGACCGTCTCTATTGGTCCGAGGGCGTCGAGACGCTGTTCGGCCTGGCTCCGGGGTCCTTTCCCGGCACGTACACCGCATATATCGGATTGATCTACCTGCTTGACCGCGGATCCACCCTCACCCGTCTCGAACTCAGCCTTCGCGATCAGAGCTCCGTCCATCTTCGGCATCGCGTCGTATGGCCCGATCGCTCGATACATTGGCTGGCATGGAGCGGACGGATCTATCGGAATACCGATGGAGTCGCGACGCGCGTACTCGGCATCGTGCACGATACGACGGGACGCACCGACGAATGACCTGGCGACTTTCGGCGACCTCACACCGGGCCGGCTGATTCGACGAGGACGCGGATTGTGACGTTTGCATTCCTACAAGCAGGATTCGACACACCGACTTCCGTACGCCGGCGGAACCTTCTGTGCTGCCTCATAGGCCTGTTCCTGTGGGCGTTCCCGCTCGCGACTCCGGCCTTGGCGACGGACGTCATCATTCTCAAATCCTCCGATATCGCTGCCTACAATCAGGCCATCAATGGCTTCAAAGCCACCATTCCACCAGGAATCAACCTGTCTGAATACGACTTACAGGGAGACCTCGAGAAAGGCCGCAAACTAGCTCGGAGGATCCGCGCTTCCGATCCGGCGCTCGTATTCGCCGTCGGGTTGAAAGCCGCGAAGGCCGCGCAACTCGAGATCGTCGACATTCCCGTGGTCTACTCCATGGTGTTAGACCCCGCTAAATATGGCCTCAATGCTCAGAACATGACCGGCGTCCTGCTGGAAGTGCCGGCTGAACGGCAACTGGCAATGATCCGAAACCTTCTGCCTCAACTCAAACACATCGGCACGCTCTATGACCCGGCCAAGACGTCGACGCTCATCGACGAAGCCAGGCGTCTGCTGAAGCAGAGCGGAACTGAACTCGTCCCCATGCAAATCACCAGTGAGCGGGATGTTCCGGGAAGCTTGCGCGCGTTGCTGCCGTCGGTGGACGCCTTGTGGCTCGTTCCCGATTCCACGGTGCTGACCGACGAGTCTCTGCGCTTTATCTTGAATACCGCACTGGAAGGACGTGTACCGGTGATCGGGTTCTCTCGTGAGTTCGCGCGGAGTGGAGCGTTATTGTGCTTGTCCGTCAACTATGCCGACATCGGTCGGCAAGCCGGACAACTTGCCCGCAAGCTCCTCGACGGTCAGCTCGCGCTGCCCATGAAACCCTGGCACCCTGAACGCATCGAAACCAGCTTGAATTTGAAAACGGCCAAATTCCTCGGTATCGACATTCCTCGGGAACTCGAGCAAAAGGCCGACGAGCTGTATTGATGAAAGGACCGCTTGTGAAAGCTCCAGTCCACCTCGCCGCACCGCCGTTCCTCCCGAACGGTCTGAAGCGGTTCGTCAGCTTACGGACCAAGTTCGTCGTGTTTTTCAGTCTCATCATCATCCTGACCTGCTCGGGCATGAGTTGGTATTTCATCCACAGCAAACGCATCGCCATGACCGAACGGGTGCAGGACCTGGGTAGCATTCTGGTCAAGAACCTGGCTCACAATGTCCGCTACGGCATCATTCTCGAAGACCGTGTCATTCTAGAACAGTTCATCGATGGGGTCCTGGGAGTGGATGAAGTCGTGTACGCGCAGATTACGGGGGCCGACGGCCAGGTTCTGGCTGCAAAGAGCAAAGGCAAATTGAAAACTCCGCTCGGTACGGTGCGCGCGGGCGATCAACCGTTTTACCCGGCCTCCTCCATCGCGGCCTTGTTGATCAAACATCCGGCTCCGGAACCGACCGTCACGCGGCTCCGGCTCACCGGCGAGAGCACGATCCCTCTCGAGGATGACGACTCTGCGCTTCGCGTGTCGACCCCCGGCATACGGGAAGAGACCTTTTACGATTTCGCTCTTCCGGTGCTCAAACGCGCTGAGCCTCGATTGGAAGCGCTCGCCCTTCAAGAGGAAGAAACGCACAAGACCCGCACCGCCCCAACGTCCCAGCCTGCCTTCGGCGTGGTCCAAATCGGTCTGACCGAGGTACCGATGCAACGGGAACTAGCGGAGGTGCTGCGGACCTTCCTTCTCCTCACGTTGGGCATCATCACGGCCGGCATTCTCTCCACCAATCTTCTTGCGCGCCGCATCATTACGCCCTTGCGGAATCTTGCCGCGGGCGCGCGCAAGGTCGGGGAAGGCGATCTCTCCACGTTTGTCGTGCCGACCACACAAGACGAAGTCGGCCAGCTGACGGCGCTCTTCAACGTGATGACGAAATCTCTTCAGGAACGCAATCAGGCTATCTCCGCAAACCTCGAAACCATCCGACGTCATGTCACACAACTCACGACCTTGAACCAATCCAGCGCGGCGATCACATCCACCCTCGACCTTGATCGTCTCCTGTCCACGGTGCTGCAGCTGCTCAGCGAGAATCTGGGATTCGCCAGGATGGTCCTGTTCTTGTGGGACAGCGAGCGCGGTATCGCTACGGTAGGACAAATGCTCGGCATGCCCCCAGAGGCCGAGGAAGCCGCCCGACGTTTAGCAATTCCCGTGCATGAGGACGGCGGTTTCGCGGCCGAAATTCTGCTCCACGGGAAACCCGTCCTGGTGCCGAATATCGAAATCGTGACCGACCGTATCTCTCCGGCCGTCTTGCCCTGGCTTCGCCAGGTAGGATTGTCCTCCTTCGTCGCCGCCCCTCTCCGTAGTCAACAGCGCATTCTTGGCTACCTTGGTGCCGATCGCGGAGCACAGCCATGCACTCAGGAAGACCTTGATCTGTTGGTCACCATTGCCAGCCATGTGGCGGTGGCCGTGGATAATGCGCGGGCGTATACCGAACTCGCCACCTTGACGGAACATCTCGAACGACGCGTACAGGAACGCACGCAGGAATTGCAAACCGTTAACGAACGCCTGCAGGACCACGATCAGCGCCGTTCGAAATTCGTCTCCGTCGCCTCCCACGAATTACGCACACCGATGACCTCCATTAAAGGATTTGTCGAGAATATGCTGGATGGACTGACCGGACAATTATCCGAACGGCAAGAGCATTATCTCCAACGCGTAAAACATAACGTGGATCGACTGACCAGGATCATTAATCAATTGCTGGACTGGTCGCGCCTGGATGTCGGACGAATCGACATCAAACCCGAGGCGTTGACCATCGATGCGTTTGTCCGCGATGTGGTCGAAAGCTTTCAGACCCTTGCGGCGGAGAAATCCATTACACTGGACGTGCTCCCCTGTGAGCAGCCTCTCAGGGTATACGCCGACCGTGACAAACTCGAGCAAATTCTCTGGAATCTCGTCGGGAACGCCATCAAGTTTACCCCGCATGCCGGACACGTCTCGGTACGATGCAGTGCCCATGATGCAAGCTTCGCCCAAATCACCGTCGCGGACACCGGCTGTGGAATTGCCGCAGACGAGCTGCCGCTCGTGTTCAACGAGTTTTCAAAAGTGGAATCGGCCATGCCCACGTCGCAGGGCGCTCAACTCGGCCTCTTCATTACCAAAAGTCTCGTCACGCTGCATGGAGGCCAGATGTGGGTGGAAAGCCGGGTGGGAGCGGGAACGCAGTTCTCTTTCACCTTGCCGCTCGCCGCCACGCAACCGACACAACAGTAGGTCGCCTCCCACCCGATCGCGTCATGCTCTTGCTTCTGTATCCGATCCGATAATAGCTGCATTCTTTTGCACAGCCCTTATCAGACAACTACGCCTCATTCATCGTAAGCGATTTCGCTCTTCACCAGAGAATCAATGAGTTGTTGATCCGAGTCAGGTTTGTATCAACCTCGATCTTACGGCATGGGTATTGCGCTCGCATTCATCGAGACAAGCGGTTTCACAAGCCAGGGTGGGCATATCGTGCACACCGCCGTACTTATTGTCGATGATGATCGGGATATCCGGGAGTCCCTCACAGACATGCTGCGGCATGAGGGCTATCTGGTGGAGAGCGCCGGGTCAGGAAATGAAGCGCTGGATCAGGCAAAACAGCGGCAATACGGCGCGGCCATTTTGGATATCCAGCTGCCTGACCTCAACGGGCTGTCCGTACTGAAGGTATTGATGGAATTGGACGCCTCGCTTCCCGTGATTATCCTGACCGGAAACGCGACTTCTGAAAATACCATCGGCTCCCTCGCCAAGGGCGCATTTGCCTATCTGACCAAGCCGTACAACGCTCAGGAACTCAAGGCCATCATCCGCCGAGCCGTTTCGGTGAAAGGACTCGCCGTACGCGCCGAACATGTCGAGCAAGCCCTGCATGCCAGCGAGGAACGATTTCGCGCGCTGGTGGAGTCGGCAACAGATGCTATTGTCTTAGCCGACCACTGCGGCCATATCATTTGGTGGAACGGGGCGGCGGAACGGATGTTTGGGTATTCCAAACGGGAGGCGCTGGGACAATCCCTCGCCATGCTCATGCCGGAACGATTCCGTGCGGCGCATGACACCGGCATCATGCGCCTGGCCAAAGGAGCGGCTGCAAAAGTCATCGGGAGAACCGTTGAACTGGTTGGACTGACCAAAGCCGGAGACGAGTTTCCTATCGAACTGTCACTGGCTTCCTGGCGCGCCAAAGAGGGTGCCTTCTTCAGCGGAATCATTCGCAACATTGCGCGGCGTAAAAAGGCGGAAGAATCCGTCGTCCGGCTGAGTCACCAGAATGCGTTAATTCTCGATGCTGCCGGGGAAGGGATCTTCGGTCTTGACCTTGAAGGACGCACCACTTTCGTGAACGCCACGGCGGCGCGAATGCTGGGATGGAATGCCGCTGAATTGATCGGCAAACGCTTGGCGCCGCTCCTGTACAAGCTTCACAGCGACGCTACCGAGCAGCTCTCAGACCCCTTGTGTCTGTCCGCCGCGGTTCGCGATGGAGCGGTTCATCGTGTACAAAACGACGTGTTCACCAGTAAAGGCGGGGAGTCGTTCCCGGTCCAATTCGTCACGAGTCCTATTCGCGAGCAAGATCGTCCGGTGGGCGTGGTGGTGGTCTTTCAAGATATCACCGCCCGGAAGCAGATGGAATGTTTGCAGCAAGCGCAACTCTCCGTCAGCCATATCCTGGCCCAGTCCGGCGCCCTCGAGGAAGCCGTTCCACAGCTGCTTCGCGTGATCGGAGAAATGGGACCATGGGAGATGACGATCTTCTGGCGTAAAGCACCAATGAGCGACAGGCTGGCCTGTGAGGGTACATGGATCCGGCCATCCTGCCGATGGGATGAATTCGTCACGATTTGTCGCAACAGCGAATACCCTCCGGGGATGGATTTCCCGGGAGCCGTCTGGAGCACGAAGCTCCCGCTGTGGATTCCCGACGCCTTGACGGATGCCCGCTTCACCCGCGCCCCGACCGCCGCGCGCCTCGGAATTCACGGAGCCTGCATCATCCCAATCAGGACCGGAGGATTCATCCATGGTGTACTGGAATTGTATACTGATAGGCCTCGTCCCCCTGATAGCCAACTCATTCACATCCTCACCGACACCGGCATGAAGATCGGACAATTCATCGACCGCGCACAAGCCGGCACCGCATTACGCGCCACCCATCGGATGACGCAGAATTTGCTGGCCAGCCTGCCAGGGGCTATTTTCCTTTGCGGACGCGATCTGCAGATCCAGTATGCCAACAACCTGGCGCATCAGTACTTTGCCGTTGCAGGAGCGCCATTACTCGGTCGGCCTCTGTTCGAATGCCTCGCACTCACTGAGGCCGCGGCTCAACAATTGGTTCAGGAATGGGCTGCCCTCAATGCGGACTCACCGCATCATGCTCGCGAGCGCGAGTGCGAAGTCGCCTCACGGCTGTATCGTTATCGCTTTTTTCCAGTCGCCACTCCGGACACCACTCAATATCAGATCGGCATTGTCCTGTGGGACATCACCGACGACGCACATCTTCAAGACCAGCTCATTCAATCGGAGAAGCTTACCAGTCTGGGCACGATGGTGTCGGGAATGGCGCACGAGATCAACAATCCGGCGCAAGCCATTCTCAGCATGGCCGAACTCATTCAAGAGGAAAAAGACCCCGCGTTGGTCAAGGAATTTGCCGCAGATATCGTGGGCTATGCTCGCCACGTTTCCAATGTGGTCCGGGATTTCGCCGGGTACGCTCGTTCGGCCGGACGAGATGGTGAAACGGAAATTGATGTGGCGGAGCGCCTGATGGAAGCCGTCAAAATGGCTCGCCGCGGTCCCTCTTTTGGCTACGTAGACGTCGTCACGCGATTCGACGCACCCACATTTCTCCGCGCGCGTAAGAACGAAATTGATCAGGTCTTCATCAACTTGATCAACAATGCCGCACAAGCCATGAACGGGACCGGTCGCCTGACCTTAGGCGCCGCTCAAGATGGGGCATGGATCGATGTGACCATTTCCGACACCGGCCCGGGCATTCCGGCTACGGTACGACCCCGAATTTTTGATCCGTTTTTTACCACCAAGGGGCCGGGAAAGGGGACGGGACTGGGGCTCAGTATCGTGCAGAAGATCGTCACTCGACATGCAGGAACAATTACGGTGGACAGTGTCGATGGGCAGGGCACCACGTTCCGGCTGCGGTTCCCCGCCCTATCGCAGTGACGCGACCGCAAGTCTTCGAAGAAGCAGGAGCGGAAGGGATTACGCGCGCGAACGAGTAGGATAGGCCCGCTTAAACACCGATCGCAATCCGAAGTAGGCGAACGAATCCTTCAAATTGGAATAGAGGCGCTTGAATGCGCCCATGTCGGGATTGGTCACATACTCCATCGTCAGCACGATTCGCTCCTCTTGATCGCCGAGTGGCGTCACGGCGTGCCAGAGCTTGTCGCCGTTGAAGATCACCAGGTCACCGGGCGCCGTGGCCAATTCACGGTGCACCGGTTCCTTTCCCGGCACATCTTTGAAAAGATCGCACACCAAGCGGCATTGTTTCGACTGGTCGAGCAATCCCATCAAGATTGTGTACCGAGCTCCTTTGTAGTAGGAGGTGTCGTAGTGGTACCCGATGTGGTCCCCGGCTTCCGTGTAATAATACAACGCGCAAGAATGCGGATCGTTGTCAGGGCATAGGAGGAGATTGACCTTGGTCAACCGGTTGAGCATGGCCAGAAAGGCTTCCGAGCGATAGAGGTCGATGAACTGAGGCGCCTGCTCCCTCACCGCATAGTAGCTGACACTGCCGCCCTTTTTGTGTCCGGGAATGTAGTTGCGGTTCAATCCGGATTTGAGTGCCTGCGCCTGCGACGTCAGCTCGGCCTCGACAAACTCGCGCGGCAAAAATTGAGGAATATAGAGGAACTCGTTCTGCTCCCAGTACTCCCGCTCCAACCGATCGAGATCCAAGGCCGCAATCGCCCGCTCAACTGCTTCGGTAACACTGCTTGCACAGGCCTCGTTCATGCTTTCCTCGCCAAGTCCGGGTTCACGCTTCACCAGTCATCACGGTGTCTTGTTTGTTTCTTGGCCTACTGAAAGCCCTTTATTCGCAGGATGGGCAAAAAGGCCGTCCAGCAAGGCCGCAGCGAGCAGAAAATCGAGGCGTACCGTTGTGGTACGTTGAGGTTCTCTGCGATGCGAGAACGAAGCTGGTGGACTTTTTCACCATCCTGCTAGGGTCGGCTCAGGACCGGCGCCCTGACGATTTCTACATCGGCAGGAGTCTTGAAATCAAATAGGTCGTCTTTTAATCCACTGTTCGGCTTCAACTCTGAAAATTCAAAGGTGGCGACGTTGCCGCTGACCTCGTGCAGCGCGATGGTCTTGAGGAAGTACGTCTTGGGCTGCACCTCGATCACGATTTTTTGAATCGCCCGCTCCGGCTCGGCACGTCCCTGCTTTGGAGTCAGCGAGACCAGGAGAATGCCTCCGGCTCCCCGCTCCTTATTGGGCATCGGTTCGATATCGAATTCCTCATCCAGCTTGGCCACCCCCTGCAGCAGTTGCAGCGGCGCCTGAGAAGCCGCCATATAAGTCAGCTTGCCGACCAAGACCTGCTTATGCTCCGGCACGTACATTTTCACATCGTCTTTGTTGACGTAAATCTCTTCCGTAGCCGGTTCGATATAATCCCATCGCAGACGCCCGGGCTTCTTGATGTAGAAATGTCCGGTCGAGATCACGGGCGTGGAAAACCCTTCAATTCTGGTTTTTTGCGTGAACGAGGCCTGCAAGTCCTTGGTCTTCTCGTACCGCGCCTGAATGTTCTTCACCACTTCCTGAACTTCCTTCAGAAGCTGGAGGTTGACCGCCGGCTCATCGGGCTTCATCGTTTGGGCAATAGCCGGCAATCCGGTGACTAACAGAAATACAATGATGATGAATGTCCGCATCATGCTTCATCTCCACCGACCGGGCCTCGACGTCCCAGCACCTCTCGACGCCCATCCCGTCCTGCCGCTCCGACCACGCCTTCCGCCTCCATCTGTTCAATCATGCGCGCCGCCCTGGGATACCCCACGCGGAGGCGCCGCTGAATCAATGAGGCAGAGGCCTGACCGGTCGACAAGACCAGGTCCTTCGCCTGTTCATAGACTTCGTCCTTGGCCTGCTCCTCTTCCGCCTCTTCGATTTTGAGCGATTGCAGTTCGCGGCAATAAGACGGCAACGCCTGTTTCTTCACAAATTCGACCACTCGGCGCACGTCGTCATCCGAGACAAAAGAGCCGTGAATACGCATCAACTTCCCGGTTCCCGACGCGAGATACAGCATGTCGCCGCGGCCAAGTAGCGCTTCCGCACCGTTCGCATCGAGAATCGTTCGCGAGTCGGTCTTGGACGAGACTTGAAACGCGATACGCGCCGGAAAGTTGGCCTTGATCAAACCGGTCAGCACATCGACCGACGGCCGCTGAGTGGCGAGCACGAGGTGAATGCCTGAGGCGCGCGCCATCTGAGCGAGACGGGCAATCTTGTCCTCCACATCTTTCGGGGCCACCATCATGAGATCCGCCAATTCGTCGATCATCACCATGATGTACGGCAAGGGCTCGGGCGGGCTCGGCTTGACCGAATCTGTCGGTCCGTTGTCGCCGGCCGGCTCCGCATCTTCTCCCTTGGAGAGGCGCTCTTCTTCCGACAGAAACGTCAGTTCGACCTGCTCAGGTTTACCGGATTGCCAGACATCGTTCACCGCCCCCTGCACCTCGGAAATCCGTCTGTTGTACGCGTCGATGCTGCGCACCCCGGCTTCGGCCAGCAGCTTGTACCGCCGCTCCATCTCCTGGACAACCCACCCCAACCCGCGTGCAGCCGATTTGGGATCGGTGATGACGGGACGAAGCAGATGAGGAATGCCATCGTAACTCTGGAACTCCAGCATCTTAGGATCGATGAGCAGTAACTTCACTTCATCCGGCCGCGCACTGAACAGGATACTCAAGAGCATCGTGTTCAACCCCACGCTTTTTCCAGCCCCGGTGGCACCCGCGACCAGCAAATGCGGCATCGTTTGCAGATCGGCGCAAACCGCACCGCCGAAAATGTCTTTGCCGAGCGCCAGGCTCAGCTTTGAACGCGACCGGGAAAAGGCATCGCTAGTCACGACTTCCTTCATGGACACCATTTCCCGATGCGGGTTTGGCACTTCAATGCCCACGACGGATTTTCCCGGCAAGGGGGCCACGATACGTAGACTGATGGCCTTAAGCGCCAGCGCCAAATCATCGGCCAGGTTCACGATGCGCGCGACCTTGGTGCCGGGCGCCGGCTCGAATTCATACATGGTGACGACCGGCCCTGGGCGCACTTCGGTGACGCGACCCTCGATTGCAAAACTTTTCAACGCCTTGGTCAGGATCTCCGATTGCAGCTTCAATTCGTCGTCGCTGAGGCGTGCGATAGGACCTGATGGATCGCTGAGTAATTCTTGCGGGTCCGGCAGCACATACCCGTCCGAGACGGAGGGACTCGTCGCCACGGCTGGAGCCGACTCGTCTACAGGCGTGACACGCTTTTCCACTTTCATCGGCGGCTGAATTTTGGGGGGAATCATGGGGACCGCAATCTGCTCGACGGCCTCAGCCACTACCTGCACCTCCCGGTCGAGCTCTGGCTCTTCCGCTTCGCGTGACGGCCGCGCGACTTTCACCCGCGCCCGCTTCGCTTGATTGATCGGCTCTTCCTGCTTTGCCGGCCACTCCGGCACGAGTCCGACCATGCGCTCGCGGACTGCGACCCACCAGTCCGGGACCCGCTGCAACAACAACGTCAACGACATCGGCACCGTAAACAACAGGGCCACCATCAGCCCGGTAAGGATCACGATATGCGCACCGGTCGTGGCAAAATACCCGCGGATTCCATCAGCCAGCACCTGACCGATGATGCCGCCCGCCATCCCCCGATTCACCCATCCGCTGGAAATCGTCGGGACAGCCGTCACTTCCAAATGCAGCAGCCCGCTCAGGAACACCATGGCGACGAGGCCGCTGGCGGCATTTCTCAGTCGCATGGTGAGCGGGGTCGGTGTGAAACAGCGCGCACCGAGGAGTCCGAGGAGAATCGGAAAGAGATAAGCGGCTCCACCAACCATAAAAAAACATGCGGCCGCCGACAGCGCTCCGACCGACCCGATCATGTTTTTGGGCTGATTGCCGGCAGCTCCGGATGCCGCGATCGATTTGGCGTCGCCGGGAACGAACGACACCAGACTGAGCAGGATCAAGAGACCGACTGCGATCAGGAGAACCCCGATCACTTCGCGCTTCACATGAGAGGAACGGGAAGGGGCTGAGCGGGCGTCACCGCGCTTTGCCGTGGTGGATACACCCATGCGGCGGATCGTAGCACAGGGAAAACGCCTTTTCAAACAAAGGGGCAATGTTGCGCAGGTCGATCAGCCACGGCCCATGCCCCTTGAGGACCCTCGACATCGAACCGACTCGTCATCGAACGCCGACGCGAGGGCGCGAAAGTGATCGAGAGTCAGCGTCTCCGCGCGAGCCTGCAACGGAACACCGACGGCCTGCATCGCGCGGGAAATCCCCTCGGACGAATATCCCGCGTCACGCAGAGAATTCACCAACGTCTTACGCCGGTGGGCAAAGGCCGCTCGGACCAGACGCCGGAACCGCTCATAGCGCACCGGATCGACTCCATCCCAAGCCTTGATCTTGAGATGCACCACCGCCGACCCGACAGTCGGACGAGGACGGAAACAATTTGCGGAGACACGAAACGCCACCTCCACCTCTGCCGCCTCCTGCGTCAGCACCGAAAGCACTCCGTAGTCCTCGCTGTTCGGTTTGGCGGCCAATCTGAGCGCCACTTCCGTTTGCAGCATCAACACCAGACGGTCGACATGGGCACGGGCATCAAGTAACGCGAACAGGATCGGCGTGGAGACATAATACGGTAGGTTCGAGACCACTACCGTTCGCGGCGGCAAGCTTTCGTAGGGAAATGCCAACGCGTCCCCAATTCGAAGGTCCAGGTTGCGGCAATGAGCGAGCGTCTCCTGTAGTTGAGGCTGGAGCTGCGGATCGATCTCGACTGCAATGACGCGCCCGGCCTCGGCACACAATCCGGCCGTCAGCGCGCCTCGCCCCGGTCCGATTTCCAATACCGTGTCGTCCGGACGAAGCGCGGCTAGGGAGACGATTTTTCGGATAATGTTGGGGTCGATGAGAAAATTCTGACCAAGTCGTTTGAGGGCCGGGGGGAAGGACGCAGCCATGGTTTTCACGCGGCTTTCTATCCGGCGGTCGGAGGAACCGCGTTCCGCAAGCGTTTTGCAAGCGTGACCAGATAGGATCGATAGCATTCCACCTCGTCACTGAACTCTTCGATCAGATCGTTTGTGAACGCCATGCCGGCAGTTTTTCGCGCCAGCCCATCCGCCTCGGCCTGACCCGCATGTTGCTGGAGCAGGGCCACCGTACGGATCTTCCACTGCCCCACGCGTTCAGTGCCCAAGGTGGTGTTGAAGTCCTGGATGGTTCGTGTCGCGATCGCATCCAATTCCTTCACCTGCTGATCGATCATCGTCGCCGCGGAAAGTCCTGTCTCTGCCATGAACGTGCACCCCTCTCTCCTATCGGGACATTTTAGTGACCGGTGACCAGGATGTGGCCAGGCGGGCGGCGACCTTCACGGCCTCCAGTAGACTCCCATGCTCGGCAACCCCTTTGCCGGCAATATCGTAAGCCGTTCCATGGTCGACCGAGGTCCTGATAATCGGCAACCCCACGGTCAAATTCACGCAGGTTCCGAAGGCCACCAGCTTCAGTGGAATGAGCCCCTGATCATGGTACATCGCCACCACGCCGTCGTAGTCCCCGCGGGCGGCCTTTCCGAACAGGGTGTCGGCAGGCAACGGATCACTGGCTTTGATCCCTGCGGCCCTGGCTAACTTCACGGCCGGAGCGATGCTGGTCGTCTCTTCGTTCCCGAACAGGCCATGTTCCCCGGCATGAGGATTCAACGCCGCCACGCCGATTTTCGGGCGCGCGATCCCAAAATACTTTGTCAACCCGAGATGCGCGAGGCGGATGGCCTTGGCAATTCTCTCAGTCGTCAACAACGGAGACAAAGCATTGATCGCCACATGGGTGGTGGTGAACATGATCTTTAACGGGCCGCCGACAATCATCATCCCGAATTCTTTGGTCCTGGTGAGATCTGCCAGCAATTCCGTATGGCCCGGGTAGTGAAACCCGGCCATGTTCATGGCTTCTTTGTTGATGGGCGCCGTAACGATCCCCCTTACACTCCCCGCCTGCGCCAGTTCGACCGCCCTCTTGATGAACGCGATGGAGGCAGCACCGGTCACTGCCGTAGCGGCACCCATGCGAAACTTCGGCAACGGAGTCTCCAGCGGATCGGCAATAGCGACCTGTCCGGGCTTCACTCGTGAACTGCCTGCCGGATCGAACGTGACCACATCTAAGGGCAAGTCCAGCCACTTGATCGTGCGTTCCATGACCGGACGGGAGCCGATGACCACCGGCTGACAGAGCCGCGTCAGGGCCCTGTCGCCCAGCGCCTTGGCAATGACTTCCGGCCCGATCCCGGCTGGATCGCCCATCGTGAGCCCCAGGACTGGACGAATCAATCGTGGTGAGAGTTTACGAGCCATGGGTATACAAAAATAATGTGTAACCAAGGTACAGCAGCGCGCTGCCGCTGAGCAACCAGGGCCGCCAATGGCCCGACCAGACCGCCTGCAAGAGGCTGAGGCCCATGGCAATGACTGCCAGAACCATCGTCGCCAACGCCGTCGTGCCTAAGGTCCATTCGGTCCCCAGCAATCCGACGGATACGGGAATCGAGCCCTGGAACACCATTGCACCGGTCACATTTCCAACCGCCAGCCGATCCTTCTTCCGGTACAACCAGAGAAAGCTGTTCGACATCTCCGGCAACTCCGTAGCCAACGGGGCAATCAGCAACGCGAGGATGAGCGGCGAGACCTGCAGTTCCGCAGAAATGGAATTTGCCGCCGTCACAAACAGATGAGCGCCTCCGACTAATCCCAGCAATCCCACGATTCCTTGGGCGCCGATCACCAGATAAGAGGGTTTCGTGGAACGGCGGGCGAAGAGCAGTGGTTCAAGTTCGTCACCCCCCCCTTCACTTTCCTCGTCCTCGGCTGAAAATTTGAGCTTCATGTAGTAGACGTACATCGCCAGCAGGACAAGGGCCACCGCTATATGGAACCCCTTTGAAGGAATCATGGCGCAGGTCAGCGCCAACACATAACTGACAAGAAAGAAGCTGATATCGACCCGCACCTCGCCATAATTGAGTTTGAACGTCGCCGTCCGCTTCCCCAGCTTGGCGTAGAGTACCAGCAATAGCGCAAGAATCGGCAGGACCAACGTGCTGAGCATGAACGGCGCCCCAAGAATTGCTCCCAGGCCGACTTCCATCTGCTCACGGCCTGCCCCAAAAAAAATGGCGATGATCGGGATCGAGGTTTCAGGCAGCGTCGTCCCGACGGCAGCGAAGACACTCCCAACAGCGCCTTCGGAGATATTCATGCGCTTTCCAAGCCACTCGATTCCGTTCGTGAAGAGATGGCACCCGGCGAGGGTGATGATGACGGAGGCCATGAACAACCCTACATAGAACAGGATTGTCACAGAAGTCTCCGCACTGTCGAAACGGAGGAAGAGCAGCAAGGAACGGACATCGTCACGTGGTTCACTTCCGAACCTTTCTCGTTGGCGGCTTGCCTGGTGACTGCCGATAGGCCAGCATGGCCTCTTCTAGAATATCTTTGACCGGACGCCCGTTCTGTTCGGCCACACGTTTACAATCCTCGTATTCAGGAGCGGCTTTGCTCTGGCCCGGCCGAATATCAGCGAGTTTGATGCGGACGTCATTCCCGTTGACCCGTACCGTGGCAAACCGCCGCGGCAAGACACGCCGCTGCACCTCGCGCGTCCGGACACCCAGCGCCGTCGTTTCGGCAAAGAGCACAGCCAGCACCGCCTCTGCCTGTGCCCGCGGCGCGAGGATGGACAGCACGTTTCCCGGACGGCCTTTCTTCATGATGACCGGCGCCAGCGTGGCATCCAGTGCCCCGGCGGCAAACACTCGGTCGAACACCGTGTCGTACACTTGCGGGTTCACATCATCGAGATTCGTTTCGAGCTCAACGATCGTTTCCACATCCCCGTTCACATCCGCCTCTTCGCCGATGAACACTCGCAACACATTCGCCCACTGCGCCGGATCGGCAGTCCCCGCGCCATACCCCACCTGCCGCACTTGCATAGCGGGCAAACCCCCGAATTCGGTGGCCACGGTTCTGAGCAGGGCCATCCCGGTCGGCGTCGTCAGCTCCCGTTCAGGTCCCTTGGCATAAATCGGCACACCGACTGCTAATGCCGCCACGGCAGGTCCCGGCACGGGTAAGGCGCCGTGGGCCGACTGCAGCATGCCGGACCCGACGTTGATCGCGGAGGCCGTCACCCGCTGAATGTCGAGAAGGTGCAGGCCGAGGATTCCGCCGACGACATCCACAAACGAATCGATCACGCCCACTTCATGAAAATGCACATGCGACGGCTCAACCCCGTGGGCCTTCCCTTCAGCGTCTGCCAGAACATCGAATACCGCCTGACTCCGTTCTTTCACCGCCGACGGCAGGCCGCTTTTCAATAGAATCCGTTTGATCTGCGCCAAGGTTAGCGGCGCGCGAAAGCCCTTCTCGATCAGCACATCGACCTTGGTCGCGGTGATGGCTCCGCGCTCGACCCTCTTCCGCGCAAGCCGGTACCCATCGATCTTGAGCGAGGCGAGGCCACGCACGAGATCCTTGAACGGCAAACCGGCATCCACCAGCGCGCCCAAGGTCATATCGCCGCTGATGCCGGAGAAACAATCGAAATGAAGATGCCTCGCCACGTCACTCCTACGATTCAGAATTCCGCGCAAACGAGCGGCATCTTACCGGAGCCGCACCCAGACAGCAATCATTCCGCTCGTTCATTGACAGCCCTGCGATGCTGTGTTATCCCCAATCAAGAGACGCATTCCATCGGATCACCAGCCACCACCTGCGACACCGACACCCATGATCAATTCAACACCCGCTTTCCGGACTACCGTCCCACGCGCACAGGCAGGCATGAGATTCGGCCTGTTGTTTCTCGTCAGCGTCTTCCTTCTAGTGGGGGGACACAGCACGGACGTCCTCGCCAAGACCAAAGGGAAGAGCAGTGTCCCGCGCCCTGAGCCGGACCTGAAAATTCTCTCGCTGCAAGCCGCGCCAATGCCCTACCGGCCTCAGGACGGGGCCTTTCATTTCATCGCCACCGTGCAGTTGCCGAAGGAAATCGATGAGCACCTCATGTTGGAGGTGTCCGCCCTCGTGACCTCTTCCTCCATGACCTCGCTACGCTTCCTCTCGATTCGACAACCGGTGAATGAACATGTTCAAACGACTCCCAGCGCGAATGGAGAGACGCCGCAAAAGCACGTGCACGTCGACCTGGCGTGGGACGGACTGGACCACAACAAACAGCAGATCCCGGTCGGATCGTATGAATATGAAGTGCGGGTCAAGCTATTGAGTAACGGAGAGAAGGGCCAGCGCACCCAAATGCTCTCGTGGCCCAAACGCGGGAAGATTGTGGTGAAGAACTAGGGACGTATCCTTTCCGCAGACAGCTGATCGAGCAACAACACGCCCCTCATTCAAGGCTGCTTGCCAGTCGATCCTTCCTGATCCGTCTCCCCCACCATATTGATGCGGTGGGCCAGACAGCCGGCACCGAACCCGTTATCGATGTTCATCACGCCGACACCGGCCGCGCAGGAATTCAGCATCGTCAACAACGCAGCCAAGCCGCCGAAATGTGCGCCATATCCACGGCTCGTCGGCACCGCAATCACCGGTTGCCGTACCAACCCGCCGACCACGCTCGGGAGTACCCCGTCCATCCCGGCGACAACGATGATCGTCCGCGCGTCATGTAACCGTTCTTGTTGGCCGAGCAACCGATGCAGCCCGGCCACCCCCACGTCATACAACGTGTCGGTCTTGCTGCCCATGATATCCGCCGTCACGCGCGCCTCTTCGGCGACAGGAATATCGGCGGTGCCGGCGGTGACAATGAGCACAGACCCTCGACGCACCAGCTTGGGCGGCACGATCGCCACTACCCGCGCATCCTCGTAATAGATCGCCCGTTTGCTGACCCGCAGCAACGCACGCGCGACGGCAGGCTCTACCCGCGTGGCCAGCAGCGCATCGTTCTTCTGCAACAGGGTCCTGGCGATGGCCACCACCTGCGACACAGTTTTTCCTTCGCAAAAAATGACTTCCGGAAAACCCTGTCGAAGTGCACGGTGGTGATCGAGCGAGGCAAATCCTAAATTCTCATAGGGGAGGGTGCGTAACCGGTGCAGGGCATCCGGCACCGCCAGGTCGCCCTCCTGAACTTCAATGAGCAACGCCCGTAACTGGTCTTGGTTCATGACAAGGCCTTTTCTTCCTTGGCTTCGCGTTCCATCAGGTCTCCGACCGCCTGACGACAGGGTTTATCGGCAAACAGTACGGCGTTGACCTCCTGCACAATCGGCATATCCACCGCACAGCGCTGCGCCAAGCCCAACGCAGCCTTGGCCGTACGCACGCCTTCGGCCACGGCCTGCATACTCGCAAGAATTCCGTCCAATCGTTCACCCCTTCCTAACCGCACCCCGACTGAATGGTTACGACTCAAGGGGCCGGTGCAGGTCAGAATGAGATCTCCCACTCCGGACAAGCCGTAAAACGTCCGCGGATCCGCGCCCATCGCCCGACCAAGCCGAATCATTTCGGCCAGCCCTCGAGTGATGAGTGCCGCTCGAGCGTTATGGCCGAGTTCAAGCCCATCCACGACACCGGCGGCCAGGGCCATCACATTTTTCAACGACCCGCCGAGTTGGACCCCGATCAGGTCGTCGTCTGCATAGACCCGAAAGTTCGGCGTCATGAACAGGGCCTGGATCGCCTTGACGGCTCCGGCATCCTGGCCGGCGAGGCAGAGAGCGGTTGGTTTTCCTTGACTGACTTCGCTGGCGAAACTCGGCCCCGACAGGACCATCAATGAGCTTCGCAGATGGACGGGCAAGACATCCTGCATCACCTGTGTCATCAGATCGAGCGTGGTTTCCTCGATGCCCTTGGTAGCGCTGACGAACGGCACCGATTGCGACAGGTGGGGACTGAGCTGGCTCAGGACCAGTCGTGCCACATGCGAGGGCACGGCGAAGATCACACAATCTGCCTCGGCCAGGGCGTCGGACAAGTGGTTCGTGGCGGTTAAGGTGGAAGGCAGCTGCACGCCCGGCAAAAATACGACATTTTCCCGGCGTCGTTCGATAGCCTGCACCACCTCCGGTTCATGCGCCCACACACACACGGAGATCTGTTTCTCGGCCAGGTGCCGGGCCAACGCCGTTCCCCAGGCGCCGGCGCCGATGACTGCTACACGTTGAATGAATGATTGCGTCATGGACGCGGATTATAGGAAGGGGTCTGGAAGGGTGTCAACGAAGGCAGCCGTCACATGCACATCGGCACTGGAATTCCGTTCGCACAGACGGTAGGCTGCAGGTCCACGAGGAGCGAGAGTCATGAAGCCCTGTCCAGCTTGCGGACGTGCCCTGCCAGAAATCAATCGCTACTGTACCTACTGCGGGACCGGCGTGGCCGGCGACAACGAAGAGTCGGCGACGCCGCGCACTTCTGGGGCTGATTCCGCCAGAGACCAGCTGAATCTCCACATCCTGTATGGCATGGTCACAGTCTTAATTGTCTCTGTCATCATGCCGCCCTGGGAAACGCCGCCTTCGCAACCGGCAGCCTTTCTCGGCTTTCACTTCATTCTTTCACCGCCGCAACCGGATGCCATCGTCAGCCGCTTACTGCTCACGATCGAACTGACTACGACTGCCATTGCAGGACTGTACTTGTCGTTTCTCTTCCGGTCAAAGCACTGACCGAACGACACTCAGGCGAGTCAGGTCCGCTGTTAATCCAGAGCGAGGGTCAGGCATTTAGCCGCACCACCTGACTTCATGAACTCGCCCAGCTCCACGCTATGGGTCTGATACCCGCGAGACTCCAGAAGCTGTATCGTGCGGGGGCAGCCGGCCGGAATCACGATGTGTTTGCCGATACAGACGGCGTTGCAGGCAAATCGAATCGCCTCCTCTTCAGGCACTCCCAGCCGCTGCTCATCGGGGATTCGTTGCGCGATGGCGGTCAGGCCGTAGGCATCGAAAGCGGCAGGAAAATACAGGAGCTCTCCGCCGCTGAGAGGACAGAAGCACGTATCGAGATGGTAGAACCGGCCATCGATGAGTTCCAGCGGAATGATTTCACGCTGAAAGATTTCGCTCAGCTTCGGAAACGATCGGATATCCGATCTCTGGCGATAGCCGCCGAACCACGTATCCGGAAATCCTAAGAGGTCGCCGGCTCCTTCAAAATAGAGCGACTCCTCCAGCATCAGTACTTCGTAACCATGCTCACGAAACCATTGCGCGAAGTAGACTTCTTCACGACGGCGTTCGGGATAACGAAACCGGCTGATCACGGCGCGGCGACCGGCAACCACCCCGGCATTGGCCGTAAAGACCAGATCGGGGAGGCCGGGCACAGGCGGCATCCGCTCGACTCCTGCACCGACGTCCTCCTCCAAGACATGCATCAGCGTCTGCCACTGACTCACCGCGCGCGACGGAACCACCGCATTCTCCCGCCGCATCCAGGGATTGATCTCGTAATCGATCTGGAAATATTCGGGTGGACAGACCAGCAACCGGCTCATAGACGCCACCCGAGTTCACGCGCCAGTTCTTTGAGAAATGACGCAGCATCCATCACAAGGCCGACGGCTTGAAAACTACCCCGGTCCGCCAGTTTGGTCGGCACGGAAGGATTGACATCGACACAGACGGTGGGAACAGCGGCCGGCAACAAATTGCCGGTTGCGATCGCATGCAGCGTGGACGCCACCAGCAGAGCAAGCCCGACGCCCTGCACTTCTGCGCGCATTGCCTGCTGGGCCTGCATCGAGTCCGTCACCACACCGGGCAAGGGTCCATCGTCCCGGATGGTGCCGGCCATCACCATGCTGACGTCGTGTCGTACGCAAGCCGCCATGATACCCTCGGCAATTACACCGGAGCGCACGGCTTCATGAATGCTGCCGATGGCGCGAATCCGATTGATCGTCCGCAAATGATGCTCGTGCCCATGGGGGACGGAACGGCCAGCGGTCAAGCCATACCCAAGAGACGTGCCGTACAATGCGGCTTCCATGTCGTGCGCAGCCAGCGCATTGCCGCAAAACAGGACTTGGATAAAGCCGGCTTCGATCAACCAGGTCAGCGCCTCCCGCCCTCCGGCATGCACAATCGCCGGTCCACCTGCCAAAAGCACCTTCGTGCCGGGGTGTCCCTGCCGATAGCCTGCGCGCAACTTCAGCATGCGCTGCGCGATATCGGCGATGACCGGCTGATGCGGGCGCTCCGAGGACACCACGGACTCCATGAAGCCGAATACATCGCGCTCGGCAGGGCGGGCCAGCGGCGTGACCCTGATGCCTTCTCTCCCCGTCACGATTAGTTCACCGGCCTTTACCGCCCCCATCGGCAAGGTTCTGGCGCGAGCCTTCGCCGGATCCACACAAATGCCGAGATCCATTTCCATGCCCTCAACCTCGACCCAGTCACCGTCGAGACGGATTTGAGTCGGCAAATGTGTCGTGGCATAGAACTGATCGGGGAATATCCCCGTCGCCGGAGCCGGCACGAATTGGCAATCGGTGTCTCGCTCGACAGCGGCGCCATGGGGTTGAATGGCCTGGAGAATCTCAGCCAGCAGCCGACTGGAATGGGCGCGCACGACAATTCGCGCCTGGGAAGGCGCATCTCTCGTCGCCCCTATGGTGACGTCCTGCAGATCGAAGGTACCGCCCATCATCACAATCGTGTCCAGCACCTTGGCGAGAATCAACGAATCAATGATGTGGCCCTGGAGAAAGACGGTTTCCTGCGAGGCAGTCATACCGGACCTCTCAACTCACGTCGGTGCCGGAAGAAGCAGGCACCGTGGGTAACTGGTGCGCATCATGATTCTACCATTAGTCCGGACGGATGACCCGCAAACTACGCATTCGTTTTCACCACCTCTCGCAGCACACTCGTGGCATAGGAACCAGGGGGCAGCCAAAAGGAGAGGGTCAACACCGAACCGTCCAGCGACCAAGCCAGATCATTGAGACGAACGCGCAAGGCGCGCCGCTCACCGCGAAATCCGCATTCGGCGCCGGCTTTCGACAGCACCTCCGGAGTCGTCCCCAAATCGGTAATGACTGCTCGTTCAATGTCTCCCGGCACACCGGTCGCCCAAGGCGCACGGGAACCGAACAGCGGTCCCGTCGGGCTGATCTCGAATCGATCCGCCCGAAGCTGCTCGACATCCGGCTGCTCCACCGGAAAGCAGGCGCCGTTTTCAGATTTCATGGCCCAGTCGCCGAGAAACACCCGGTCGATACTCTCGATCCGCTTGGCGACGATGTGATTGAACACATACGACTGGTACGCATTCATGAACCAGATGCGTTTGGAGCGGGGCATCTTATTGCGGCGCGCCGCATCCTGCAGCAACTCGGCCCCCAATTGGAAATTCGTCCCTGAGCGTCCTTGCCGTTGCGGGCCAAAATAATTGGGCACACCGCGCCGCACCAGTTCATCGAACAGACGGCTTAACAGGTCCTCGCTCCCCTCGCGAAGGTCCCGCACGATCAAACGGAACTGATTGCCGGCATGATGCCCCTTCCGCAGTCGATTGCGATGGCGTCCCAACACCTCCAGACTGAGGAGCCGCTCGTCGGTCGGTAACGCCGCGACCGCTTCGGCCTTCACGCCCTGCAAGGACAACATCTGCGTCGTCACAGCCTGCGCGTCTTTGAGCCCGGCCACACCGATCGTCTGCGCCTTCACATGGAGTTGGGACGAGAGGCGCAACACCAGATCAGGGGTTGACAGCCCCCGCTTAGTGATTTTGATATACAAATGTTCTCCCTCCCCGCAGGGCAGGTACAAGGGACGTTCTTCCACGCAAAAATCTTCCGGCGTACTGCGAATACGGCCGCCGAGCGCGGGGATGGAGGCGGTCAAATAGGGCACCGTGTCATCGAGCCAGGAGGGAGTCGGCATGAGTTTCCTTTAGCGTTTTTGAAAGATTACACTTCACGTCATTTGGATAGGCGCGTCGACCACCCGTGTTATACTCAGTTCAGACAGTCTCCGACGCCAACCATCCTGCTGGACGCGGTCCCAATGAGAACAGGCGTTGCCCATATCAGCGGTGCGATCGTGATCCTCTTGTGCGCGGTCGCGCTCGTCCCATCAGCGACGGCGGCCTCCCGGTCGATTGGGATCGATGTCTTTGCGCAGCTGACCCAACACATTAAGCGGCAGGCTGACACTGACAAACAAGCCTTTGCAATTGCCAGCCAATGCATGAACTGGTTCTACAAGCAACAGCGGCAGAAGCCGGCCGCTCCCGCCGTGCAGAACATCACCTGGGTCATACCGGAGGCCTCAGTCCTGCCCGTTGCTGAGTCAGAGACGGACGGTGCCGACTGCCGCAAGCGGTATCCAGACGGACTGGATGGGGTTCGCGTCGATTTTCAACGCACCCAGGCCCTGCTCTCTCTCAGCCTGACCTTTTACGAATTCGCTCTGGTCGGCGACGGTGACGACAATTCACTGTACAGCGCGCGTGAACTGCAGGACATGCTCGTGGCGTTGAACCTGGCCGCCGAGCCCTCTCTGGGAGCCGCTGCCCATCTGCGTTCACTGACCACGCAGTTCGATTCCCTGCATGACGCCCGTGGCATGGAAGCGCTCATGACCGGTATGGGCAAACTCTACGATCAGGGCTATCGTGTCACCCCCGCAGACAAAGCTCACTTAAATCGAGTGATGGAATGATCTCCACGCTGATGCGATGGCAGGAGCTGGCGCGCGTCTGGATCGGCCACTGGCTCAGTCGTCCCTTTCACCATTTGTTCAATCTGATACCGGGAGTGGAGATCGGTCTGTCTACGACGGCCATGACTAGACTGCCGCTCACCCACGCCCCGCTGGCTGGACGACGCGCGGTGCATTTGAGCGATCTGCATCTGGACCGCTACCGCCCCCGGCATCGCTCCCTGGTTCGCACCGTGGCAGACCTGAAGCCGGATTGGATCTTCATCACCGGCGATCTGGTCAACGTACGGGACGGCCTCCCGCATGTGTTGCGCTTTCTCACTGAACTGCGCCGACTGGCTCCCGTCTTCGTCACCCTCGGAAACCACGATCACTACAGCGGCATCAGTGTCGATGAATTCGCCGAGCAATTCGATCGCCGCAAGGTCACACTCCTGCTCAATCAGGTCACCTTCATTCGGGTGGCCACCGGCGAACTCGCTATCGTCGGGCTGGATGACCCGTCACTCCATCGGGCGGACCTTCGATGCCTTCCTTCGCCGCAACCGGGACGGTTCACGCTGGTGCTGGCGCACGCGCCGAATATCCTGGATCAACTGACACCCGAGCAGCACACCGATCTCACGCTCTGCGGCCATAGCCATGCCGGCCAATGGCGGATTCCCGGTATCCCGACATTCTGGTTGCCGCCCGGTTGTCATGGGCGGACTCATGGCATGTATGAAAAAGGCGGCCACCGTCTGTATGTCAATCGCGGCCTTGGCTGGTCGGTCCTCCCCATGCGGTTGAACTGCACACCGGAAATCGTGCTGCTTGAGTGGGCCGCTTGAACCTGCGACACAAGGGTTATCCATTCCGCTTGCTCAGCGAATGCGCTCCAACGCCTCCCGCGCCCGGCTCCGCACCGTTTGGTCCCAATCTTCCTTACTGACATAGGCCAACTTGTCCTTGGCCGCAGTGGCGCGCAGGCGCCCCAGGCCCAAGGCAGCACTGGATCGCACATAGGCATGGTCGTCTTCCAATGCGGCGAGAAGATGGGGCACGACCGTGTCATCCCCGATCACGCCCAAGTGGCTCGCCGCCATTCCTCGCACCTGATGTTGCTTGTCACCCAGCGCTCGTTTGAGTGTCGTGAGAAACAACTCTTGAAAGCGCGGCGCAATCGCCTCGAGGCCCGCGCGCCGGTACTCATTCACTTCAATCACGGCGAATGCGAGCTGCAGTCGTTTGTCGCCCGCGGCCTGGCCCTCGAACAGCTTGATCAGCCGAGCCCGTTCCTGGTTTCGTCTGTGGCGCGCGCGAATTTTTCCGGCCAGTATCCATACCAGGGTCAGCAGGGCGATCACCAGTGCCGCCAGCGGAATGGCCTGATCGATGATCACATCCTGCGTATCCGGCGACAGGCGCTTCCACACCCACACCCCGGACACAACAAGGCCCAGCAGGAGAAAGATGGTCGTGAGATTGGCTTGGCCGGATTGCAAGTGACGAGCCATGGCAGGCGACATGATAGGGGGGCGGTCCGTGCGGCGTCAACGCAAGTCCCGCGAACGACTCTTGACAGCTAGCCTCACGGATGACTAGTCTTCGCCCGCGATGGAGCTTCCGGACCTGAAAGACGATCCCCACCTCAAAGTGCTCCGTCCCCTGGTCGAGACCTATCTCGCATTTTGGCGCACCGATAGCCGGCATGTGCGCTCGCTGCGGCTCACCCCGTCGCAATTCGACGTGATCGCCACCCTCGGTGACACCAAGGGATTGACCTGCGCCGAACTCTCGACCGCCACGTTGGTGACGAAAGGCACACTCACCGGCGTGCTGGACCGTCTGGAGGCTAAGGGACTGATTCGCCGAACGCCAGTCGCCGACGATCGGCGCAGTACCCGCATCTGCCTGACGGCCAAGGGCAACCGGTTGTTCCAAACTACCTTCTCCGCGCACATTGCATTCCTTCGTCCCTTCTTCGAACGTGCGCTCTCGGCTGCAGAAGCCGATCAATTGCGCAACCTGCTCCTGCGGCTCCATCAGAGTTTTCAGGAGAAACCGGGCGTATGATCCGCCTCACGGTTCTGGGGTCAGGAACCAATGTGCATCCCACCCGCGCTGCCGCCGGGTACCTCATCCAGACCGATCAGACGTTCCTGTTGGACTTCGGCCCGCGCACGCTCTCCAATTTGATCAAGAGCGGAGTCGATCGCCACACGATCACGCACATTCTGTTTTCCCATTTCCACGCAGACCATTTCGCGGATTTTATTCCGTTCTTCTTTGATGCCGTGATCTTCTGCAAATACCAGGGCGGGACCAGGCCGCCGCTGACGCTCATCGGTCCGCATGGCACCGCCACCTTGATGCGGGCCATGATGACGACGTTCCCGAGTTTCGATCGTGCGCCCTTCAAAGTCACGATCCGTGAGGTGTCGGATCGCAGCTTCCTGATCGGCGACACACGTATCACGCCCGCCACCGTCACCCATGCTCCCAAGCTGCATTGCGTGGGGTACCGGATCGACTATCAAGGGCATGTCGCGGCCTATTCGGGGGATTCTCTGTATTGCGAAAGTTTGGTTCGCCTCTGCCGCGGAGCCGATCTCGCCGTTCTCGACTGCTCGTTTCCTGAGAACCAGCCAGGAGCCGGGCATTTACACGCCGGCCTGTGCGGCCGCGTGGCGCAGGAAGCCGGGGTCAATCAGCTGATCCTGTCTCATTTTTATCCCATTGCCGAACGGTTTGATGTTCGCGCACAGGCGAGAGGGTACTTTTCGGGAAAGGTCAGAATGGCGCGGGACCTGCTGAAATTGCGGAGCTAGCGTGATTCCAGGGAGGCCCAAAAATTAGACGATGAAATCGGCCGACGTAGGAAGTCTGCAGGGACGCTACGGGCAAGCAGTCTGCGCTACAGTCCTTCCTCGCGTTGTTCACAGCCCAAGATCTCAATAAATCGCGGCAGGCGGGTCTTTTTCAGCGGCTCGTCGAGCTTATTGTAGATGGCGAGCAGATTCTTGATCATGCGGGCGAGGATCGCCCTGGTCGGGCTTTTCTGCAGGAAGCGGTCTTCAAATCCGTAACCGGCTTCAGTCAGGAACCGCGCGCAATTCTTTTCTGTCAGCAGGGCGCCGCCGTTAAAACAATCGATGAAGATTTTGTATTTCTCTGAATCGAACTTCACGAGGAAGTGACCCGGCATGCCGATCCCATGCACCGGCAACTGCAATCGTCGGCCGATCAGCAGATAGACCGTCGAGAGACTGATGGGAATTCCCGTCCGGCGGTCGATCACGCAATTCAGATAACTGTTTTCGACTTCATAGTAGTTCTTGGTGTTGCCTTTGAATCCGGCTTCCGTGAACAGGTAGCGATTCAGCGCTTTGACTGTCTCCTCTCCGGACACACGGGACCCGATCTGCTCTCTGACGTCCTGCGCCATACGGTCCAATTGCCGCTGGTAGGCCTGCACATCCAGCGTGGGATAGGCATACCGCGCGAGAATGAACGCGCCGGTTTCCAGATCCACCTGATCCTCAGGAAACGCGATCAGATCACGCAGCTCTTCCTCCAGCCTCGTCCCGCGGATTTCCTCTAAGACGGTCACGATGCGATCAGCCATCTCCGGCTGCTCTATTTCGGCTTCCTGGAGCAGGGGGACGGCGCAGTCGCCGAAATCGATCAGTTTTCCGCTGATCGTTTTCACGATCCGCTCATCCTCGTCACCGAGGAGCCGGATGAGGGCGCGAATTTGGCTTTCGTTCACGAACATGGAGGATCCTCGGTGCGTAACCGTGCTCACCCGATCGCCCGCCGGAAGGCCCGCGCACCACCGTACAGACAGATTGCATCGAACAACACCATCACGCCGATCACCATGCCGACATGAGGCAACGCCTCCGCCCATCCCTGGAGAATCAGCGGACGGACGGCATCAATGGCCCAGGTCATGGGATTGAACTGGGCCAGAAATCCCATCCAGCCAGGCATGGCCGCCAGAGGGACTAATGCCGAGCTCAGGAAAATCATGGGCAGAGAAAGGAAACCGAGCACGGAAAAGAAATCGCCGTGGCTTTTGACGGAAAAGGCCATGGCCATCGAGATGGCCGTGAGCCCTACCCCGAACATCATGCCGATGAGCAAAATTGTCGCCACCCCCGCCAGGCCTGTGACCGGCTGCACGCCGAAGAGCCAGGCCACACCCAGGATGACCAAGACCTGCAGCGAGGTGATGGTGGTCACGAAGATGAACCGGCTGAGGATGACCGAGGTTCGATGAATCGGCGTGGACATCAGCCGCTCCAGAAAACCGTTCTCCTTGTCGAAGAGGAGATCGACGCCGCCGGCCAATCCGTTATTAAGCACCGTCATGACCACGACCCCGGCGGTCAAAAAACTGATGTAACTCGACGATTGGGTCACCTGTATGTCCGCCGCGCGTTGAAACAGGTTGCCGAAGAAGATCAGCCAAAATAACATCGGCTGCACGAGCGTAAATAGCATGCTGAACTTTTCCCGGCTCAGCCGTCGCACCCAGCGCATCGTCAATGCGCGAATTTCCTGGGAATATTCTTTCATAAACCGATCCGCCTGCTCCTCGACGACAGTTATGAGTCCTCGGCCTTCGGCTGGTCGTCCTTAATGGATCGCCCGGTATGGGCAATAAACACGTCGTCCAACCGTGGCCGATGATAATCGATAAACTCCAGCTGGCACGTCAGGCGATTCGCCGCTTCGAGGATAGCCGGCAAGGCTTTTTCGGGAGAGTCCACACGAATGTCCAGTCCGTTCGGCTTGGTGGTAACGGCACGAATGGCCGGAAGATCCCTCACCGCAGCTGCCAGCTTCTCGACGCGATCCTCTTCGCGCACCGTCAGCGACACGAGATCTCCGCCCAACCCGACTTTCAACTCGTTGGGAGCGCCCAGCGCTTTGATCCGTCCTCCGTCGATGATGGCGATCCGGTCACACAGTTGATCGGCCTCATCCAGATAGTTGGTCGTCATCACCACGGTGATGCCGCGCTCCCGCATCGCCCGCACATGGTCCCAGATGCGCAACCGGCTTTGCACGTCCAGCCCGAGCGTCGGCTCGTCCAGAAAGAGGACTTTTGGATCGGGCAGTAATCCGCAGGCAATGTCAAGCTTACGCTTCATGCCGCCGGAATAGGTCTTCGCGGGACGATCCGCCTGTTGCTCGAGTTCAACCAATTGTAACAGTTGGGGAATGCGCCGGGTCGCGTCCTCCGTCGAGAGATGGTAGAGGTCGGCAAGCAGTTCCAAATGTTCCCGGCCCGTCAGGAACCGATCGATGGCCCGCTCCTGCGGTACATAGCCGATGGTTTGCCGGACACGGTCCGCATCCTTCACCGAATCCAGGCCGAAAATCCGGGCTGATCCGGAGGTGGGGTTGAGGAGAGTGATGAGAATGCGAAGCGTGGTGCTCTTGCCTGCGCCGTTCGGTCCGAGCAGACCGAAAATTTCTCCGGTGTAGACCTGAAACGAGAGATCATCGACGGCCCGTACCTTGTCGTACGTCTTCCCGAGGTGGGACACGTCAATAGCGACCGGCCGCGACATCAGCCCCATCCTCCGGTGCCACGCCGCTCCGCCAGCTTGAACTGAATCAAGTCGCTGAGGCGGCGAGCCTGCTGCGGCACATGCTCCGCTTCCAGCAGGAATTGTTTTTCCAGCGGTGTACAATCGAGATAGGTCGAGAGGGAATTCACAAACACCTCGTCGCTCACATCGGGCCGGATCAAACTGTGCAGCGGTGAGGCCTCCTCATCGGCTTTCAGATATTCATCGAGCACGCCCATCAGGTACCGACGCAAGGCCTGGTCCAGAGACAAGGACCCGTCGCGGGGCTTCAACGTAATGCGGGCCTCGCGATAGCTTTTCTCAAAAAATTCTTCATGGATTTCGTAGCGTTCAAGGCCTTGGAGCAGGATATTGGAGCGACCATCGGGGAGCACTTGCACGCTTGCCAGTCGCCCGACACAGCCGACGGAAAAGATCGGAGGATTACCCTCGTACTGCTCCTCCCAGCCCTCCTTCAACAATGCCATGCCGATGCATTGCCCTGCCGCCGCCGCATCCGCTACCATCTGGCGGTAACGCGGCTCGAACACATGGAGCGGGAGATAGGTCTTGGGAAAGAAGACGACGTTCGGAAGAGGAAATAAGGGAATGCGTTCCGGAACAGGAAATGGCTGGACCTTTCCCGACAACTCCCGGCTCGACGGCTCACGTTCAGGCTCAGGAAACATGGCTCACGATAGCTGATGCTTTGCAAAATTGTCAACGCTGCAACGGGGCCGCAGCATGTGAAGAATCATCACAAAACATGCATGAATACTGACGTTTTATTGCCTGCCTATCAAAAAAGACAGTGGGACCAGACGAGGCCATGCGGAATGGCCGGAGGTACCGGGTGCTGATTTCACGATGACGATAGTACGCCTCGCAGGCTTGATTTCCCTTCTGGTCTTGGCAGGTCTACGCGCCTTCACCGCGCAGGCCATTGCAACGGACGAGGCCTCTCACGCCTTCGACATGGCCCTGCCGGGGTATCAGTACCGGTTTCCCGCAGACCATGGGGCACACGAACGGTTTCGGACTGAATGGTGGTATTACACCGGTCAGCTCACCGCCGCCGACGGCCGGCGGTTCGGGTTTGAACTCACCTTTTTTCGCCGGGGCATGCCTCCTGATCAGGTTCACACACTCCCGTCCACGTGGTCTATTCAGCAACTCTATCTCGCCCATTTCGCTCTGACCGACCTGGATGCCGGCCGGTTTTATTTCGCCGACAAAGTCAGTCGCGAGGGACTCGGGAAGGCCGGCGCAGAGACGGGCCGATTACGTGTGTGGGTGGACCGCTGGTCTCTGGTGATGGATGATCGAACGACTCACCATCAGCTTCAGGCCGCCACCGACGCGTTTGCGATCAATCTCGATGCCCTTCAGGAGAAACCGCCTGTCTTGCATGGCCAGAATGGGATCAGCCGTAAAGGCACCGCTCCAGGGCAATCCTCGCACTATTATTCACTCACTCGTCTCGCGACCGGAGGACAGATTCGCGTTGGCACCGAGACGTTTGCCGTCACCGGACTCAGTTGGATGGATCATGAATTCGGCTCAGCCGACCTTGGACAGGATGTGGTGGGATGGGATTGGTTCAGCCTCCAGTTGAGCGACTCCACGGAACTGATGTGGTACTCTTTGCGACGCGCCGACGGATCGAGCGACCCGGTCTCGAGCGGCACCCTGGTCCTGGCCGACGGACACGCCCAGCCGCTCGACGCTCATGACCTCACCATCGAACCATTGGCCTACTGGACGAGTCCACGATCCAAGGGACGGTATCCGCAGCAGTGGCGACTCAGGGCCCCTGCGATAGGAATAGATTTGACTGTCGAATCGCTCCTCGCGGACCAGGAATTGGATACGGCCCGTAGTACTCGTGTCACCTATTGGGAGGGAGCGGTGTCCGCCTCCGGCCAGGCGCGAGGCATGCCCGTAAAGGGACGAGGGTATGTCGAGATGACCGGATATGCTGAACGGTTCACCCCGAAACTCTGAATCTCCACTCATCCACACGATCTCTACAATGTCTCACCTTGACTCAGTCGCGACGCTGTGATTAGGTCTGCGACCATTGTGATGCCCTTACGAATTCGAATCGCGACCCTGCTTCGGCTATCGGTTTGCCTCATGGCCTTAGTCCTCCTGGCTTGCGGCAGCCGTGAATCGGCCGTGGTCTCGATCGCGCTCCATCCGTCCAACCCCAACATTGTCTATGTGGCCACGAACGATGCCGTCCATAAAACCCGGGACGGCGGCGCAACCTGGGAGCAGTTTCCCGCCTTCACCGCTCGCCGCGTCACGACCCTGGCCATAGACCCGAAACTTCCTGCCACAGTGTACGCCGGCACCATGGGCGATGCCATTTACAAGAGTCCCGACGGAGGCCAACATTGGCTTCCCCACAACGTCGGGCTCAAAGAGCATGTGTCGTTCATCAATGAAATCATCTTCCATCCAGAGCATACCGAACTGATCTACCTCGCCACGACGGTCGGCGCCTTCATTTCCAAAAACGGTGGGAGGGAATGGGAAGAACGGATGGCAGGAATGAAAGAAGTGCATATCGTGACCTGCATCACCATGGATCCTCAGCACCCCCGCGTGTTGTATGCCGGAACGACCGGCGGCACCTATCGCAGTGACGACGGCGGCACGAGCTGGCAGAAAAAGAATAACGGGCTCATTCCCGACGAGGTCTTAAATGCCGCCATGGCGCTGGGCGTCAATGTGCTGGCTGTCGATCCGCGAAACTCCGAGATTGTGTATGCCGCCACCACGAAGGGACTGTTTCGATCCGTCAATCGAGGCGAGTACTGGGAGCAGATCGGGCAGGGATTATCGAGTCAATTCATCAGCACGTTGGCGCTGCATCCCACGGATGCCAATATGCTCTACATCGGCGGCCCGGAGGGCGTGCGGAAAACCATCGATGGTGGAAAAACCTGGCAGGCGCACAATGAGGGACTCACGACCTTGAATATCCGCACGATCAGCCTCAGCCCGAGTGATCCCCAGCTGCTCTATCTTGGCACCAACGGCAGTGGGTTATACCGATCGTCTGACGGGGGCCAGCATTGGACATCGATTCCTCTCTCCGGGCCAGGCCAGGCCGTCTCTACGCCATAACGAGGCACCCAGGATCACCGATGCCAACACTGCTGCTTATTCGACATGGAGAAACCGACTGGAATCGATCGGGGCAAGTCATGGGAAACCAGCCGATCCCTCTGAACCAGACCGGCGAACAGCAAGCCCGCGCCTGCGCCGACATGCTGGCGCAGACTCCGATCGCAAGCATCGTGACCAGCCCTGTCTTGCGAGCCGTGCAAACCGCCGAAATCCTGGGGCATACGCATGCAGCCCCGGTGCATCATGCTCGGGGGCTGAGCGAGATCGGCGTGGGTGACTGGCTCAATCGGTACTGGAAGGACCTAGTAGAAGATCCGGCCAAGCGGGACTGGTATCTGCACCCGGACCGGGCTCGACCTTCAGGCGGAGAAACGCTCCGTGAAGTGCAGCAACGTGCCGTGGGGGCGGTCGAACGGACTCTCCAGGCCGCGCATGAGGCACCCTACGTGTTTGTGTCCCATGGCGACGTCATTCGAGCGCTGCTTGCGCATTATCTCCACTTCGACCTGAGCGCGCTACGTCACGCGCGTATCGACCATGCCGGAGTCAGCGGACTGGAAGTGACCGACGCCGGGACTCACCTCTTGTTCCTCAACCACCGGCCCGGCATACACCGCCTGGCCTGAATGAGGAAACCTCTCTTCTACTGGTGAGCGGAAGCTCCCTCCGAACCTTTCCCATAGTAGCGACTGCCATACCGTTTCAGCTCTTCGGACAGCGCGGTCCATTCCTCGGCCGTCAACAAGGCTTTCATTTTGAACCGAAGCCCCAACATTCTTGCGGATGAGCGCATCCGGTTATTATTCAATTCATCGAGAATTTTCGTGAACTCCTCGGGCGAAGCCGCATAGTTCGCATTCAATTCATAGAGCGTACGATGAGACTGACGATGTTGTTCCCGGGCCGATTTAATCTCGGCGATCATCTCTCCCATCACCACATTCACCTGCTTGACGGTTTCCGGATTCTTGACATGTTTTTCCAGCAGGCCGCTCACGTCCTGAGATGCTTTGCTCCAGTAGTAGTCTCCCTTTGCATGCTCATAACTTCCATGGTGGTGGGAACAACTGGCCACCCCAGTTACCAGCACTCCGACAAGAAGAAACAGGGATCGATACCTCATTACACCCTCCATTGAAAAAAATGATGAAAAAATGACCGGTTCGCATGAAAACGCGTTGCGGCGCACCTCGTTCCTCCCGTAAGCTTGCCGGAACACCTAGACAGGGCAAGGAGTACCGGCATGGGCGAGCAGAAGGCGTCTCAACGTGGAACGGGGTCGATCGAAGCGCTCCGGGACGAGTTCCGTGGACATCTCGAGGTGTTTTACAGCCGCCTCAAACTGGCCGCCCCCTATGACAGTGTCGAAAAGGCCTTGGGAGTGCTCACCGTCACACTCAAAGGCTTGCCGCCGGATGAACTTGAACGTCTGGGCGCAGACACCACTCAACGGTGGGCCCATTTTCGGCAGGCCTTTGTCCAATCGGGCCTGAGCCAGAAACATCGCGGGATCATCGCAGGCCTGGCACGATCCGGCGCATCATTGGACCTGCCGCCAGAATTCAATCATCTGCTTGATCTCTATCGCACCGGATCGTAGCGTGAACCTTCACCAAGGCGCGCTGGATCACCCGGCGCTCCCTGAGGATGATTCATGGACGCCTATGCTGCGCCTTCTTTTTCCACCGCCACGGCTCTGAGTTCCGTGTATACGAGCATCAGACGGGTGTTTTCAATGCGATAGGCCACCGTGACCGTCAGCAGACCGAAGGCGACGACGATCAATCCCACACCGGTCACGCCGACTCCCAGCAGCACACTCCCTAAGGAATCGAGCCCTCCCTGCAGCACGTAAGTTATGAGGAACCCGAGCGTCCCAAACCCCACGAGACTGAACCAGAGAAACGTCAGGATCGAGGATGACCACGGCACTCGTTTCGTGCACACCATGCGGAGGCCTTCAGGTTCCGATGCCAATTCAATGCAACCCTTGAGCGGCCAGGCCGTGCGAAAACGCATGGAGAACAACCGATGGGTAGGCCGGATGATCATCCGATTCGCTTCAGGGAACACCCGCGCGACTCCGTGCGGCAAACTCAAAAACCCATTCGTGTCGAATGCGCGAAGCAGTTTCGGAACAGTCAGGGCGACAAACCGGTCCTGTACCTGCCCGATTCCGTAGCCGTAACGGGTGGCATCGGACGAGAGACGGGTAAAGTACATCCAATCGCCGACGATCAATCCGATACACAACACGATGGCGAACGCACCGGCAAGCATCATAGCCGAAACTTCCCACAGGGCTTTACGGAGAATCAAGCCCGAACAGACGGTGACGAGAATCAAAATCCTGAGGAACCTGTTGACTAGCCATCAGTGCATTGGCTACATTAAGCCCGTTCTTATCCGGCGGGTGAGGACGAGTCATCCGAATTGCGTTCCCGCCTTTCATAGATTTTTCCACGCCACACTTCTTATCGCCGTCACTTCTGCACTGCAGAGTGTGCGTGGCAAAGCGGCGTGATTTTGCGGAGGGACGATGGATATCGCCAAAGTCGAGCGAGTGTATACCAATTATTCCGGCGTCTACGATCACATCTTCGGAAAAATCTTTCATGAATCGCGCGAAGCCTGCGTGCGCAATCTCAGAATCCGGCCGGAAGAAAACATCCTCGAAGTCGGCGTGGGAACGGGGATCGCCCTCGAATATTACCCGAAAAATTGCAACATTACGGGCATTGATCTTTCGTCAGGCATGCTGGCCAAAGCCAGACAACGCCAGTCCCACTATCATTTGGACCATGTCCGCCTGATGTTGATGGACGCCGGGAAGATGGAATTCCCTGATGATAGCTTCGATACGGTCATGGCGGCGTACGTCGTCACCGCGGTGCCGGACTATCGAAAAGTCGTCAATGAAATGATCCGCGTCTGCAAGCCGGGCGGCCGCATCATCATGCTGAATCACTTCAGCAACGGAAATAAGCTGATCGCCGCCGTGGAAAAAGTCATTTCCCCACTCTGCAAGCACATCGGTTTTCGTACCGATCTCTCATTGAACACCGTGCTGGAAGGTACCGACCTCCACGTGGCCAGAAAAGAGAAAGTCAACCCGATGAAATTCTGGCACCTGGTGGAATGTGTCAACCGGAAGGGTTCGAAGAGCCTTAATGGGAACGGAAACCTGAATGGAAATGGGAACGGTCGGCACGGGCACCTGAGTTAGTAACGCTCGCGCAACAGTTTGGGATTCGGCGCAGGACTATGCCCGAATCTTTAGAATTTCCTCCCCGACCACTCCTCGCTTGAAATCCCGGCCAGGCAGGTCCCTGCATACCGCTGTGTCACCACTTCAGTCACCGCCCTCAGTAACCGGCCATTGATCCGGCCGGCGGAGAGCCGCGGCAACAATCTGATTCCAAACCCGGCCCCGTCGATCGGTTCATACGCTCGCACTGTCAGCGCTGCCTTCGAGCCGGCATTCAGGTCGGCTGCCGCCACCAACTCTCCTTCCCATGACAGGGCCCGTGGTGCACCGGACCGGCGCCCCGCCGATCTCCAGATACAGGGCACTCCTGCCTGATCAAGTTCGTTCAGCAACCAGGCCACTGTGGGAGCATCGCCGGATTCAGCTTGGAAGATCCACTGGGCGACTTCTGTGTTCATGTCCTTATCGCTGTGCGGCAATGCCACTTCCTCCAGAAGTGCCTCTTCACAGACCACGTACAGGTTCCCCTGCGGATCGAACCAGAAGCGTAATTGGCCTTCCTGCACTTCGACCTGAATCACGCCTAATGAAGAACAGTCTCCGCCGTCCTGTTCAAAGATGGAAAAGTCGGACACCCCCTGCAGAGTGAGTTTGGCAATCCGCAGGATGTCCTTCAGGTGATACTGCACCACCACCGTCACGACGCTCCCTGCCGTCACGTCGCGGCCTGATTCCTCGTCGAACATCCAACGTTTGGCGAGGTGCACATCCATCACTCGACCACCACGAAACCCCTGCGTGTGCGTCAGCAACCAGCGAACTTCCTCGGCCGTCTTAATCGAATGTGTCATGCGACGTGAAAGCCCTCAGCAGGATGCCGTGTATCGACACCCTACCAAACCACTGTATCACGCGGACGCTGCAGAGATGAGGCCGAAATGCCTGTTGTAGGGAGAGGGGGGCTGTGCGACAGGAGACTAGAACAGCACTTGCTGCTGCTTGGCCTCTGCCAGTTGACGCTCTAACTCCTCCACACGTTCCAGGAGACGTTGATTGTCGAGGCGAAGAAGGTCGAGGCGATCCAACAATTGTTCGCGTTGAATATTTGTCCATTTCAGCGTGCGTCTCAAACCGGCCAGTTCGAGTTGTGCCTGCTGCCCGTCTTCAAACCCGGAACCCATGCGTACGCCTCAGTCGATCGCCGTGCGGAGTGATAGGGCAAATCGTAGCGCACTCTTGGTCAGTTGCGGAGCGTTTAGTGATTTATCGACGAGGGTTACGCAGAGGAAGCGAGGGCAGGTCGCGTGGCACGAACGCACAGTTCCCGTGCAGCTTATTTTTCGCGAGCACGAAAGGGCAAGGTCCTGCCTTGGAGGTTGTCGCTGGATTCCCAGCGATAGCGAACCAGCACGCCATTGGCTTCCCAGCCGGGCGGGCAGAGGTTACCCGTACCATAGTAGTCGGCATCGAGCACTGAAAATGGCGCGACATTTTTGATCCAGTCCTGGGCATGTCCGTTGGACTCAATATAGGACTGCAAAAAGTACGCGCCGCCGGTCAAGGGCAGGTCTGGCACAATGAAATCCACATACCCGGTCCCACGCAGGGTCAAGGGCGCGGGATCCACGATATCAGTCGACAAGACGAACAGGTCCTGGCCCTTCCGCCCATTGACAGAAATACTGACACGACAGTTGCGGAATTCTCTCCCGTCCGCACAGCGGTAGTGCAT
The DNA here is from genome assembly GCA_024998595.1 of Nitrospira sp. GTDB lineage: Bacteria > Nitrospirota > Nitrospiria > Nitrospirales > Nitrospiraceae > Nitrospira_A. The sequence continues at coordinate 298,448 of JACOEK010000001.1, read as the reverse complement.
CCGGATGATCACATCCCGGCCTGTCATGGCAGCCGCTATCGAATGCCGGTCTTTGTCCAACAGATCAATCTCGGTGAGTAGGATCTCTCCGAGGCCGACTCGGTCGGGGCGCGCGCCGATCGGCATGCTCGCCTGGCTGCGAATCGCATCGGCATACCCCTCGACCACCGTTTGCGTCTTCCCGATTTTTGCGACCCGTCCCTTTTCCAACAAAATGGCCCGTTCGCAGAGCCCTTCGATGATGCCCATATTGTGGCTGACGATAAGAACTGTGCGCCCGCTTCGGCTCACCTCTTCCATTTTCCCCAGACACTTCTGCTGAAAACTCGCATCGCCCACCGCCAAAACTTCATCCACGATCAAAATTTCCGGTTCGAGATGCGCGGCGACGGCGAACGCCAATCGTACATACATCCCGCTTGAGTACCGCTTCACCGGCGTATCGATAAAATCTTCCACGCCTGAGAAGGCGACGATCTCATCAAACTTTCTTCGGACTTCGTCGCGACGCATGCCCAGCATCGCCGCGTTCAAGAAAATATTCTCCCGCCCGGTCAACTCTGAGTGAAAACCCGTGCCTACTTCCAGCAACGAGCTGACGCGCCCGTAAATATCCACGGTACCTTTGGTGGGCTGGGTGATTCGGGACAAGATCTTGAGGAGGGTGCTTTTCCCGGCCCCGTTGTGTCCGATGATGCCCAGCACTTCTCCCTGATTGACCTCGAATGAGACGTCCTTTACCGCCCAGAATGAGGGATCGGGCTCAGAACGGCCCGAGCCCCATTGCGTGAGGGCCTTGAGGCGATGCATGACCTGATCGCGGAGCGTGTTGTGCTGAACGGCTGCCCCCAGTCGATAGTGTTTGGACAGCCCTTCTGCTCGGATCGCTACGGTACTCATTCAAATCACGTCCGCAAATGTTCGCTCCATCGAACGGAAATAGATCAATCCGCCGATGAGGACGACAACGACAATGCCCAGACTGGGAAGCACCATTGAAAAGTCTACCTGAAATCCTGGAATCAGCGCCCATCGAAATCCTTCCACGACGCTTACCACCGGATTCAATGCGTAGATGGCGCGCCAGGATTCCGGCACCTTGCTGACGGGGTACAGGATGGGGGACACAAACATCCCCAGCTGAATGAACATGGGAAGGATATGCCCGACATCCCGGTACCTGACGTAGAGCGCGGACACCCAGAGTCCGGCGGCCAAGGTGATCATTGCCGCCAATCCGGCGAAGACCGGCAACAGGAGAATGCGCCAGGTCGGCACGACCTCGAACCAGGCCATGAGACCGAGAAACGCGATAAACGCCAGGAACAAATCGACCAGCGGCGCGATCGTCGCTGAGAGGGGCAGAATGAGCCTCGGGAAATACACTTTGCTGATGAGCGGCGCTTCTCCCACCAGACTGGTCCCACCTCGGCTCAAGGCCTGAGAGATATAAAACCACGGCAGCAGACCGGCATAGAGAAACACGGGATAGGGAAAACCATCCGAGGGAATCTTTCCCATCACGCTGAACACGACCGTAAAAATCAACATGGTCGCCACCGGCTGGAACATGGCCCAGGCCACGCCCAGAAGTGTCTGCTTGTAGCGCACGGTCACATCACGCCAGACGAGGATATGGATGAGTTCGCGATACTGCCAGAGGCTAGCCAAATCCAAGTCCAGCAGGCCCTTAGCCGGCTGAATTCGAACGTGGGGCAACACCACCGGGTGTCGCTGGTCGATATTTATGACAGACATCTCGCTTGGGTGATCCCTCTAGGCTCTACGCACATAAATCGATTGAAGCTGTAGAATGCGTCCATGAAGAGCCGGGTCCTCCGGCCCAACAGCATTTAATCCTAACTCGTACAGTTCACGGTCTGTTATGTCAAACTTATGACGCTTGGTCAAGCTTGATGCTCGAGACCAGCCATTTTAGTGTTGCCAACATTCCTGTCCTAGCTGCACTTCCGCCTATCAATCCTTCGGCTAAGGACCGACCGGACCCCTGCTGCGAGAAACGCGGAAGCCACAGGCTCGTTGACTTCCAGGCTTAACAGGACAAGCGATGCAGCACGAAGTGACGAAGGACCGTAACAACCGCTTCAGCCGGCAGAGAGCCGGTTATGGCGTAGAGAGGGGAGGCGTTGGAGCAGCACGCATTTCTTCTGCTGAAACATACCGAATCGCTAATCCAGACATGTGGAGCATCCAACCTTGCCCGCCGCCGGCACCTTGGGTAAAACTCCACGCATCCATCCGGAACGGATTCCAATACCCGCCACGGTAAGAATTACTCGAGACGCCACCCGGTATGGCGGTGCCCATCGTCGATTGAAACGTGGGGCCTCTGTCAGACAAGCGACGGACATCCGCGTCTCCGAGAACGACAGCATCTGCGCCCAATTCCTTCGCTCGTTCCAGAATGCGGTCCCGAAGGGTATCTTCACTGGCATACTCACTGGTGGCGACGATGCGGGCGATCTGCACATGGCCATGGTTCGGTTCGCGTTGTAACGTCGTCACTCCCTCTGCTCCCGATCGCGGCTCAAATTCTTTGGTGGTCAACGGATCAACCTGCACAGAGACACAGGCGCTAGACAAGACCAAACACAACAGGGCCGAGAGATGAATGGCTTGTCTGATCACAGCAGAGCCTCGTCTATTCATTGATAAAGACCGCCGGTGCAGCTCATATCGCCTTCACACCTATCTTGACGGCTCGGATCAACCAAATCAACCACAAATCATCCGTAGGACAAGCGTCTCCACGTCAACACGTCACTCCGGCAGCCCAACCTGTCCCATTTCGCACTACAATTTGCCTTCAACCAGGGTGCGGATCTCCTCCATCCGCCGTCGATTCACGCCAAGGTCACTGTACCCGGTCCTAGAGGCCGACCGAAATTGAATCAACTTGGTCTCCTCATCAAAGACAAATTCCACGTCGTCGACAAATCGCAGCAAGAAGCTGGTGAATTCATAATGCAGATAGCCTTCAGCCTCCTCGACGAGTGTCGTGCGCGGCAAGTGGCTGACCAGAGTCTTTAGCGCCTCTTGTGCGCCGGCTAGACTTCGTTGATACCGATATGGCGCCATCTGGCGACTCTGGTCCGTCGTTTGCGTCGAGACGCAGTTCGGACTCGATGGGCAAGGCGCGAGTACTTTCATGGCAGCGCGATCAACTGTCCGTCAGAATTAGGTATCAGGAGGGAAGCCGTACGATCAAATGTACACTGAACTCTAACGAGGCACGTCTCCTCTGTCAACCGTTCACCTCGTCTGCCATGCATCAGTGCCGGCCGGATGGCTCCGCGCCTGCACCATTGTTCGACCGGCGTGCGACCAGCCATGCGTGCCAACGCGGCACCGCGTCCATGGCCGGCTTCTCGACAAGGCGAAAGGTCGCGTAACATATGAGAATGAGGGCAGGAACCTGACACAGCACAATGGCCCAATGTTCGACCGCAGAGAACGTCGCGGCCCATTCGGCAAGCAGCAGACGGTAGGTCACAAACAACACCACACTATGTAGCAGATACAAACTGTAGGCCATTTCACCCAAAGCGATCGACGCCGGCCATTCGAGCATGCCGTAGAGAGAATTCCCGCAGGCAATAATGAGAAAGCCGCCTGTCAGGAGCAGAAGGGCCGACACCGAATAGGCCGTCGGAAACAACACAATCGTCGTGGCGAGACAGAGTATCGCGATGGCCCCCCATACGCCACGGGCAAGCATCATCCGGATGCCAGCGACACGCACCAAGCCCGCCGCCGCAATCCCGCCCGCAAATGCAGACACTACCGGGAACCGAACCTGCGGCATGACCATCACAATGATCACCACGGCTACGAGACTCACGATCACCCAGCGAACTGGAGGGTCTGCACGAAGACAGAAGGCTCCCAGTGGCAAACAGGCATAGAACAACCATTCATACGGCAGCGACCACACTGCTCCGGCCAGAGGGACCGTTTCCGTAAATCCATTGATGGGCGAGATCCCTGGAATCGTGAACAGCAGCCATTGCGCCGTCTGTTCGGCAATGATCGCCGGGGCTTCCCGCAGATGAAAACCCGCGCGGCCGAACGACATGAGGAGCACGCATGTCACGGCCACGAGATACAACGGTCCCAATCGGAGCGCCCGGGACAGGTAGAGCCGCAGCCAATCGATCGGTTGCAGCCGTCCCTCGAGAAGCTTCGACCAGAAGAGAAACCCTGTGATCATGAAAAAGAGGGTGACGCTGCTTTGCCCCAGCTGTGTGTACACGTTGGACGGAGGCACCTGCCAGGTGCCTGATCGCAGATAGAAGTACCAGATGGAGGAGTGGCTGAGAAACACGGCCAGCGCCAGATAGCCTCGAAGCCCGTCGAGAGACGTATAGCGAGGTGTCGTGGAAGCCCGATCAAGGCTGGCGCGGGGGAGTAACATGGCAGTGGCGAGCGCGAGAGTCACAACTGCGGCTACGGGCCACAAGCTGGTAGCATCCATGCTCTCACGACACCATAGGAGCGGAAATTTGTCTAACCTTTCTCAGAACGAAGCCGGCTCGTCGTGACCCACAATCGCCCTTTCTCATGACCTGCTGGGTGCTACCGGGTTTTCGGCACTCACTCCGTTGATTGCGAGTGTGGTCCTGGGGTACCCTAGCTCCTTCCGATTCCCGGTTGACGGCTCCAAGCCGCCACCTCTCGTACACTGCTGAGCGCCCCCGCTCAGGCCAACAAAAGGAGTGCTCTCGCATGGCCGGTTTTCCGATTGAAGTCGCAACCCGCATTAAGACGCTGCCTCCCTATCTCTTTGCCGCCATCGATAAGATGAAACAAGAGGCACTCGCGCGCGGGGTCGATATCATCAACCTCGGCATCGGGGATCCTGACCTGCCGACTCCAGCGCCCATCATCGAGAGCCTGTATCAAGCGGCGAAAAACCCGAAACACCATCAATATCCCTCCTACGAGGGCATGCTCTCGTTCCGCAAAGCCGTGGCTGACTGGTACGTACGACGGTTCAACGTCACCCTCGATCCGGCTCATGAAGTACTGACCTTGATCGGTTCCAAAGAAGGGATCGGGCACGTCCATCTCGCCTTTATCGATCCAGGCGACATTGTCCTGGTGCCTAGCCCTGGTTATCCGGTTTATCCGGTCGGAACCAGTTTTTGCGGCGGCGTTTCACATATCATGCCCCTCACAAAAGCCAACGGCTTCCTGCCCGATCTCAATGCCATCCCGAAAGATGTGGCAAAGAAGGCCAAACTGATGTGGCTCAACTCCCCGAACAATCCGACGTCCGTCATTATGAGCAAGGACTATTTCAAGCGAGTTGTGGAGTTCGCGCAGGAGAACCAGATCATCGTCTGCCATGATGCGGCCTATTCGGAAATTTTCTACGACGGCAAGCGGCCTGCGAGCTTTCTTGAAGTGGATGGCGCGAAAGAGGTCGGGGTCGAATTCCATTCCCTCTCGAAGACGTACAACATGACCGGCTGGCGCATCGGCTTCGCCGTCGGCAACAAAGAGGTCCTGGCCGGGCTCGGCCGGGTGAAAAGCCAGCTGGATTCTGGGGTATTCGAAGCCGTACAAGCGGCCGGCATCACCGCGCTCGGACTTCCTGACTCCGTCACGGACGGGTTACGAAAGATTTATCAAGAACGGCGTGACACCCTCGTACCAGGCTTGAAACAGCTTGGGCTGGAAGTCGATCCGCCTCCCGCAGCTTTTTACATTTGGGTCACGGTGCCGAAGGGATATACGTCTGCCTCGTTCACGGCCCATCTTTTGGAAAAGGCCGGCATTGTCACAACGCCGGGTAACGGCTTCGGCGCACCTGGCGAGGGGTATGTCCGCATGACCGTCTGCACGACGAAAGAGCGTCTGGCGGAAGCAGTGGAGCGCATCCGCAAGGCAGGGTTCTAGTGTCAGTCTTGTCAAATGAGATGGCTCCGAGTGTGAAAGCACAACACAGCACTCTCCACGCCGGAGGCTGAGTCAGGTTCAGACGATGGCAACAGCGTTTATTGGCTTCGGCTCTAACCTGGGGAACCGGATCGACTTCTGCGATCGGGCTGTCACCCTGCTCGGCCTCCTGCCGCATTCACGGCTGGACGCCGTCTCGTCATTGTATGAAACCGAACCGATTGATGACGGAGCAGATCCAGGGCCCGCATGGTTCCTGAACGGCGCGGTGCAAATCGAAACGAATATTACACCCAAGAGCCTGCTGGAGATTTGCCGTGAAATCGAACGGGCACTCGGGCGGGATCAGGCGAACCGCAAGGGGCCGCGTACGCTCGATCTCGATGTGCTGCTGTACGACGATTGTGTGTTGAGCGAGCGGGACCTCATCGTTCCCCATCCCCGTCTCCATCAGCGTCGATTCGTCCTGGCACCCTTGGTCGAACTCGATCCCGATCGCCGACATCCGGTGATCGGGCAGAGCCTCCGTGAACTGCTGGCGACGCTTGCCGATCCATCCGTGGTCCGCCGGCTCGATCCGCAGCCGAACCCACGTTACGGGTCGAAACCTGCCTGTAGTCCACCTCCCGCTCAGAGTCCCCACGCGTGAAGACCATCCGCACGACCTCGGCCATGGCCGACTGGAGCCGCCGTCTGCATCGCGAAGGAGTCACGATCGGGTTTGTCCCGACCATGGGGGCCTTGCACGAGGGGCATCGCGCGTTGATTCGTGCCGCTCGCCTGGCTTGCGATGCCGTGGTCGTCAGCATCTTCGTCAATCCGACACAGTTTGGACCAACGGAAGACCTCGCGAAATATCCACGCCAGCTTCGACTCGATCGTGCGCTTTGCCTGAAGGAAGGGGTCGACGTCATCTTCGCCCCCACCGCCGAGGCCATGTACCCGGCCGGGTTTCAGACGATTGTCGCGGTTCCAAATCTGGCGCGGCTCTGGGAAGGCGAGGCGCGCCCACATCACTTTCAGGGCGTTGCAACCGTGGTGACGAAACTGCTCTCCTTAGTCCAACCGGACATCGCTTGGTTCGGGCAGAAGGATTTCCAGCAGGCAGCCGTGGTCCGACAGCTTGCGCAGGACCTCAATCTGCCGGGCAAACTGGTCGTACATCCGACGGTGCGGGAAAGTGATGGGTTGGCGTTGAGTTCACGGAATGTGTACCTGTCCGTTCATGAACGGAAGACTGCACCGGTACTTTATCGCGCACTTCAGGCTGGCGCCGCCGCGATTCGTGGCGGAGAACGGCGGGGGTTACATATACAACGCCTGATGGCCCGGACCGTCACGGCAGAGCGATCAGTCACTCCCGAGTATCTCGCCGTCTGTGATCCTTCTACCCTGCAGCCCTTGCAGACAGTTCAGCGTCACGCCATTCTTCTCGGCGCCATTCGCCTCGGAGCCGTCCGACTCCTCGACAATGTGCCGGTGACGATCAGACCTCAGTCCTGACCAGGGATGTAATTGGCTTTCTCCGACCTCGTGGTCGAACAGTCTCATTCCTCAGTCCAACCCGCTCGGCTCTGTCTAGAGATTATACGGAGATACGGGGAGGCGCTTGTTGGTACGCAAGGAGCTCAAGAATCAATTGCCCCATGCGCTGCTTGTCTTGAGGTTGAAATTCCAGAAACTTCATCCCGATCGACTGGGGTTGAATCGAACAAATCATCGCCGAATCCACCTTGATGTCCGGTTGTCCGGACGGGCCATGCAGCACGAACCTGACAAACGTGCCACGAGGAAGCGACGTGGTTGCTTGCAATGTACAGCCGCCCATGGAAATGTCGGTGACGACCCCTCCGGCCGCCGGGTGATCCAGGATCAGAGTTGCTGCAAAATTGGCAGAAAGACGACGATATTCGCGGCGATCGAATTCCTGCGTGGTCAGCCGGTTCCCCGGCCTGCGAGCCTGAAAGCGAGTCGTGCAGAGCTGGCATCGAACCTGAAAAATAGAGAACCGATTCAATGTCTTCTCTATCAGACTTGCGCCGGATGTCACTCTGACACAGGGCGTGCCGCACGCCGGACAATACAACTCTTTCATGTTACTCTTCTGACTCCTGCATCCCGGTCTCCACATGCGAGGCGGAGTGTACGCTTCCAGACAACTGTATTGCGAGCAATGGTTTCACGTCGGCTGGAGAATAGGTCGGGGGCTTCACCCACTTTCCATCCTCCCGCTTGTAGCCGCCGACTTTACTCAAATTTGACCGGTGCACTTCGCGGAAGACCGGATCCATATCCACCCCGTAGGACACGGCCGTGCCATACACCACATACAACAGATCAGCCAGTTCCTTCGCGACGGCCGGGAGATCCTGTGCAACCATGGCTTCCTGAAGCTCGGCGAACTCTTCCTGAATCAGTCGCACCCGCAACTGCCGAGTGGCCTCAGAAGGGATCGACGGTTTGTCACCGATCGAAATATCGAACTTGCGGTGAAATTCGGCCACCATGTCCTGGGGCTGCATCATTCTCACGTCCTCATATCCTCAGCCGCAAAGGGAAAGCCGGTCCTGGGCTCGATGCCGGAGGCTTCCAGCATCGCAATGTCTTTCTCAGATGATATCCCGAGGTCTTTAAATTTTCTAGCGGCAGGCAACACCCTCGACTCCAAGGACCCCACCGCCTTGTTATAAGCACCGACACTTTTCCCGAGCGCCTGACCTATCTCATTGAGGTGATCGGTGAGGACCGCCATCCGCTCGTAAAGGTCTTTCCCCAGCCGACCGGCCTGCTCGGCATGTTCGGTCAATTGTTCCTGCCTCCACCCATAGGCGACGGCGCGCAGGAGCGCCATCAAAGTGGTCGGCGTGGCCAGAACCACCCCCTTCGCAAAGCCATCCTCGATCAGCGTAGGGTCTTGCTCCAGTGCGGCGCCCAGAAACTGTTCTCCCGGAAGAAACAACACGACGAATTCCGGCGTCTGCCCGAACTGCGTCCAGTAGGCCTTCAGGCTGAGGGCATCCATCCTCGTTCGCACCTGGGTGGCATGGCGACGTAAGTGCGCCTGCCGCTGCTGGTCATCCTGGGCTTCGTACGCATCGAGATAGGCGGCCAACACAGTCTTGGCATCCACGACGATCTGCCGACCCCCCGGCAAATACACGACCATGTCGGGACGAAGCAGGCCTTCCATTGAGTCAACCGAATCCTGCTCCATAAAATCGCAATGTGCCACCATGCCCGCAAGCTCAGCCACACGACGGAGCGTCATTTCCCCCCACCGCCCGCGCACCGCCGGGGCCCGTAAAGCTTTTACCAAATTGCTGGTTTCCTGTTGGAGCCGCTGGTGTGATTCGGCCATGAACTTCAGTTGCTGGTCCAACCCGCCGTATTCACGCTGGCGAATCTGTTCAGCCTGTTGTAGTTGCTCCCGGTAGCGTTGAAGCGATTCTTCCAGCGGCTTCACCAGTTCACCGATAGCCTGGTGGCGCTGAGATAACTCCCCTTTGGCTTCCGCTTGCAAAGTTTCAAACGAGGCGCGGGCAAGGTCCAGAAACGCGTCATTGTTTTGCTTCAGCGCTTGTCCCGACAAAGCTTCGAAGGATTCGTGCAACTCCTGTTTCGCCTGACTGAGCATCGTCTTCTGGTCGTCCAGACTGCGGCTGATCACTTCCATGCGCGTTTCAGCTTTCGTCCGGCTTTCTTGCGACTCGGCAAGCGCCTGGCGCAACTGCCCTAGTTCAGACTGTTGATGCTCCAGCCGCTGCTGCAGCACTCCAGCCAGGGCGTCAGCCCGCTGCGCACGCTCCCCGCTTTCGAGCAGCCGTGCCTGCACCCGCGATTGCGTACGAGCGGTTACCCACCATCCGGTGAGCAAGACACCGGCGCCGAGGCCGGCCACTCCACCCGCGAGAAAGGTTGCGGAGGTGAGATCAATCATGATGCGACCTTATACGTACAGAGCATCGCCGGCATGCCTCTCACCTGGGCGCTGTAGGGAAATCGCGTAGAGGGTACGAGAAAGCAGCTGAAACGTCAAGGGACCAATCGACTGACCGTGTTGGTCGAACTCACAATTTGGACCTGCTCATTTTCGCGCAATACACTACTTGCATAGGGCACATTGACCAGGACCGGAAGGCCGTATTCCCGCGCGATAATGGCCCCATGCGAAAGCGTACCTCCCATTTCCGCAATGAGACCGGCCGCAATGCCAAATAAGGGCGCCATCCCCGGATCGATGACCGGAACAACCAGAATGTCGCCGGGCCGCACTCGTTTCCAATCATCTGTGGAACGGACGAGGCGGACCGGGCCGGTTGCCGTTCCGGCACTCACGGCAATGCCGCGCAGCACACCGTCGGCTTCTTGACTCGTCATGGAACTTCCCTGCTCAAGAACCGCTTCCCAATCCCGAATGGTGTCCGGAACCTGCACCTCTGTATCACGCGCCAGTTCCTCCCGGCGCTCTATGACCAACCGTTGCCAATCGCGTTGTGCCCCTGCAGTTAATGCCGATCGCTCGTCCATGGTCAGATAGAATACGTCGTCACACTGAGTCAGGATCCCTTGCTCGACCATTCGCTCCCCGAGTTGAAGAAGGAGATGGCGAACAGCCGTGGAGTAATACAGTAAATGGTGGCGATTCGCTTCCCGCAACGCGCAGAAACGGCTCAGCCGACGGTACCACCAGCGAAAGACTATTCCCCGGTGACGCCGCCAGCCGAACCGCCGATGTATCTCTGCGAGCGCATCCTGACGCCGCTCCACCTGCCGGGAAATGATCTCCCCCGGCAGAACGTCCTTCCCGACACGCAACTGCGTCTGCAAGAGGACTAAGACCGCATCCGGCTGATCCGCAATTCGCGGGGACATGATATCCGACTCCCCGACCGCGCGATGTCCGTAGTCCGCCAGATACTCCTCGAACCGTCGCAGAAATTCTGTATCTGCAAGGGCCTCACGGAATCCGGCAGCCGTCCATCCTTCTGAGAGAAACCACCGCTGGACAAGAACCTCATTCCTCGCGACCTCGACCAATTCAGCGACGCGCAGGATGTGTTGTGCGCTGATCACGCTCCCCTGGCCTTGTAACGAGGCATTGAGCAATTCACGCCAGTCTTCTCCTAACCAGCCGGGCAGAAAGGTACCCATCGCTTGAAGGCTCTGCGCGACTCCTCCTGCAATCCCGAACGTCACCTCATGCCCATCGAGCCATTGCCCCAGACGCTCAAGGGTTTCCGCGACTTCCTTCGCGGAAAGGCTCCCGATACGGCCGGCTTGATAGGTCATCGCCATGTCCTTCATGACGGCAAAATTCAGAGGCCCCTCCCGCACAACCCTGCGCCATTCCCGCATCATAGACAGACCCGCTCGGACAAGTGCGCGACCACTCAGGGGGCGCACCGACGGCGTAAAGCCCAGCGGCTCCCCGCCCATTTGCTCGGTTAAGAACGACGGATTCCCGTGGAGCTGCGTAATCAGGGTGTAAAACAAGGTCACATTGAGATAGGGGCGGCCATGCAAGACCCGAACGCACGACAGTCCGTCAGGAACCGTACAGCCGAGGCGCCGATAGGGCGCGATGATATAGGCATCCATGAACCGCTCAAGAAACGAAAGACCCAGGGGACTCGGCAATTCCGGCATGGTTTCTTTCAAATTCGCCCGCGTCCACTCGCATTCATCGTTCGTCAGCGCCGGAGCAGGTCGCACCGCGGTGATGGGTCGCGCCTGCACAACCCACAGCCTTTCAGCGTCCCACACCCATTCTAGGTCTACCGGGTGTCGAAACGCCGTTTCGATCTGCTTCGACAATCGGGCCAACTGGAACAGTTGCGCATCGGACAATGATGACTGCTCCTGCTCGGAATCAGAAATCCTCTCAGCTTGTACCCCGGCGGGTGCGGACACGAACTTCCGCTGTTTCCTGACCAGTACACGTCGCCGGATACGGACCGGCTGGCCATCGTCCTCCGCCACTTCAACGACATACTGGTCCGGTGTCACCTCGCCACTCACCAGGGATGAGGCAAGACCGGGTACCGCATTGATGACGACCTGAGACGTGCGTCCCGTGACGGGATGGATTGAGTAGGCCACGCCTGCGACGGCGGCCTGCAGCAATGGCTGGATCACCACCGCCATGGATGGGCAGGGCGTGTCGCCTCTCGTCCGGAGGGCATACTCAACGGCAGCATCCGTCCACAACGACAGCCAACATTCAAAGATTCCTCCCAATACCTCTGGAGACGACAGGCCGAGGGATGTGCAATAGAGTCCCGCCGCACTGGCTTGCTCGGCATCTTCGTTTGTCGCTGACGACCGCACCGCCCATCTGGTCACCGGATCGTGAGCTAACCCCGCAAGCCGCCCTTCCAATGCAGTCTGAAATCCTGCAGGCCAGGCGTGTCTCAATAAACTTTCTCGAATTTTCGACAGCTCCCGGCTTCGCTCCTCCGGGGATGCCTGCAGTACCCTCCGCCACACAGCTTCGGCACTGATTCCCGCCGTGGACAGGGCATGACGGTACACAGCTGCTGTGACGCATGCGCCCCGGGGCACAGCGAAGCCAGCCGCCAACAACCGGCTCAAGCCGGCGGCTTTCCCCCCGACGAGGCTCGGATCGCGGCTCTCCTCCAAAGTGAGAATCAGTGGCGAGGTCATGGATGGGGATAGTAACTAGAGTGCGAGGAGGAGGTAAAGATCGTTAACGTTGGTCCCGGTTGGACCGGTGATGATATGGCCATGCAGTTTCCTGAAGAACGGATGGGCATCGTTGTCTTGCAGGGCTTGGGACAGGTTGAGCTGCTTTCGGCGCGCCCGCGTCACCGTCTGGCCATCCACAACGGCACCAGCTACGGAAGTCGGCCCATCAGTTCCGTCAGTGGCAAAACCGGCCACCCACATATTGGGCAATCCCGCAATCTCCAGAGCAGCAGCTAAGGCAAATTCTTGCGCCCGTCCGCCCGTTCCCTCGCCTCGAATGGTGACCGTAGGTTCTCCTCCTGCAATGATGCAGCAAGGCCGCTGAACGGGACGTCCATGAACCGCAATCTCCCGCGCCATAGCGCCGACCATTTTTGCCAATTCCCTCGCCTCGCCTGTAAGAGTCGTGGAAAGAACCAGCGTGCGTAGGCCCAGTTGCTTTGCAGCCCTGGCGACAGCATCAACCGCCACTTGATTGTCTCCGATCAGGATGTTGTCGACGCGACGAAACAACGCGGCGCGTGGTTTGGGCGTCTCCGCCGCGCGGTCCTCCATGCCCATCTTCAGGCGGTTGCGCACCGACGCGGGAATGGTTTTCAAGACCCCGTATCGCTCGACAATGTTCCAGGCCTCTCGAAATGTTGTAGGGTCAGGCGCAGTAGGCCCTGACCCAATCGTCCCAAGGTCATTCCCGATGACGTCCGATAGAATCACACTGGCTACGCGCGCCGGAGTCGCAGCCGCGAGCTGCCCCCCTTTGACTGAGGAGAGGTGCTTGCGTACCGCGTTGATCTCATGAATGGTTGCCCCTGACCGGAGCAGCAATTTGGTCGTCTGCTGCTTGTCCTGGAGTTCAATGCCGGACACGGGGGCAGGCAGAAGGCTTGAGGCACCACCAGACAGAAGCACGATTAGCAGATCATCAGCCGTTAACGTCTTCACCAACGCCATGATCAGGCGGCTGGCCTGAAGACCGGCGTCATCGGGGATGGGATGCCCGGCCTCTACGATGCGAATGGTTTTGGTCGGCGCGCCGTGGCCATACTTCACCACGACCACACCAGTGTCGATCCGTAGCCCTAATTGCTGCTCCAGCGCCTGCGCCATGCGGGCCGAAGCCTTCCCTGCGCCGACCACGACGATGCGCTTGAATCGAGCTAGAGGGTACTGCTGCGAGCCGATGGTGAGATGTTTTCGCCCGACGCTGACCTGACGTCGCACCGCCTCGTAGGGATCGACTGCCTGCAGTCCCGCCCGCAACAGCCTTGCGAGAAGGGCTCTGGTGCGAGGCTGCGGAACGCCGATTTTTATCATGCGAACTAGGGAAGCTTGTCTTGCTTGAAACAGCGGTTCGGACAGGTTTGCCGTGGCACCTTAACCTGATAACTGCCCTTTGGCAAGTAGTCCTTGGTGAACTCCGGATTGAGCATCTTCAGTTCAAGAAAATAGGTTCCATATTCTTCCGCGATAGACGTCAACCGGCGTTGGGATTCCTTGATGGTCACGGTCACCGTCTCTGTTTCAAGCGGCGGATAGAGATCTTTCTTGGTCAAGCCAAGATATTTCTCCGGCTGGGAATAGATTTCCTTCGCTGCAATAATGCGCGCGACATAGCGCATGGTTTCCCGCGGACCATGCATGCGCCAGAAATCCGTCACGTTCTGCTCCTTGAGGAGTTTTCGCACGCGATCTTCGCCCGCATTGTAGGAGGCCATGGCGAGGAACCAGTCGCCCTGTAGTTCCCGAAGATAGCGGAGATACTTGATGGCCGCTTCGGTCGACATTTCAAGGTTGCGGCGTTCGTCAAGCCAGCGTTCGTTGTGCAGCTTGTAACGCTTTCCCGTGGAATTAATGAACTGCCACGGACCCGACGCCTTGGCTCGAGAATAGGCGGCTGCTATGCATTTGCTTTCTACCAAGAGCATGTATTTCAGGTCATCAGGTAACCCTGCGTCGGCCAGCTGTTTTTCAGCCGGCGCAAAGCACCGCCCCGTTCGTTTTGCCAGGATGATGCTCTCTCCCTGGTCTTCCAGAAATTGATAAAACTCATACTCGATCCGCTCCCGCACCTGCCAATTATCTAATGGAATCGACTGGCCTGCGAAGGTCAACTTGTCGGGTAATTTGAACGAACTCAAAAAGAATCGCTCGCCCTCTCGCTTGATTTCAGGAAGAATCACCAATCGATCTTCTAGCTCAGGCGCGCCCTCCGGTTCGGCGGCCATGGAACCCGGTCCGTGGTCGGATACGGGGGGGCGATGATCGTCGCCCAAACTGAACGAGGGCGCTGAGGCTTTCGAGTCCTGAGATACTTCTGCAAACAGGGGTGCCAATCCAAGCACCATGGTGACACCGATTACGAACGCCCGAAGCCCCCAATCATTGGTCAGCATGCCCCACATATCCTTTCATCACACGCTTAAAGACCCATGCTATCAACAAGCTCCTTGCGGGACAAGAAACTCGTCGGTTTGATACACTCCACGATTATGGCGACACTGTCGATACTCAACGATGAAATCATTGCCTGCACGCAGTGCCCTCGACTCGTCAGTTACCGAGAGTCCATTGCGGCCACGAAACGGCGGCAGTACCGAGAGTGGCGTTACTGGGGAAAGCCGATTCCGGGATTTGGCGATCCACAAGCCCGGATGTACGTCCTGGGCTTGGCGCCGGCCGCGCATGGAGGAAACCGGACGGGGAGAGTGTTTACGGGAGACCGTAGCGGAGATTGGCTGTATGAGGCCTTGCATCGGTTCGGGTTTGCCAACCAGGCCATGTCTACGAATGTCGATGACGGCCTCGTTCTGATGGACTGCTATATCGGCGCAACCGTGCGATGCGCTCCGCCGGCGAACAAACCCACGCCGGATGAGTTCACAGCTTGTCGGCCGTTTGTGCTGGGTGAACTGCGCCTACTGAAGAAGGTGCAAGTGGTCGTCGTCTTGGGCAAGATTGCGTTTGATCACTATCTCAAAGCGTGTCGTGAAATGGGGCGCGATCTCCCCACGCCCCTTCCCAAATTCGGTCATGGCGTAACGTATGAGTTACCTTGGGGGGTCTCCCTGATCGGCTCGTATCATCCCAGTCAGCAGAATACGTTTACCGGCAAACTGACCAGACCCATGTTCCACCGTATCTTTTCCGAAGCTGTACGACGGCTCGGGAATCGTCGCTTGTCCCCGTCGGCTTAGCTGGTATTATTTCTTTCCCATTGCATCCCAATCAGCCAGAAATTTCTTGAGACCGATATCCGTCAACGGATGTTTTGCCAACTGCTGGAACACCGAATAGGGCATCGTACAAATGTGCCCGCCTGCCAGCGCCGCTTCAACCACGTGTTGAGGATGCCTTACACTGGCGACCAGGACCTGGGTCTTGTAATCATAATTCTTATAAATCGTGACAATCTGACGGATCAGCGCCATTCCATCCGAGCTGACATCGTCAAGCCGGCCGATAAACGGTGACACGCACCAGGCGCCAGCCTTTGCTGCCAACAGCGCCTGCGTGGGGGAAAAACACAGGGTCACATTCACACGAATACCTTCCGCGGAGAGTTTCTTGGTGGCTCGAAGCCCTTCAGGGATGAGCGGGACTTTCACGACGATATTCTTGTGAACCTTGGCCAAATCCCGACCTTCCTTGATCATGGCCTCGGATTCGACGCCAACGACTTCGGCACTAATCGGACCATCAACCATATTGCAGATTTCCAGCAACATTTCTTTGAAACTGCGCCCCTCTTTGGCCACCAAAGACGGATTTGTGGTTACCCCGTCAATGAGACCAAGGTTGGCTCCCTCTTGAATTTCTTTTACATTGGCCGTATCGAGATAGAGTTTCATGCAAAGGTCCCTTTCTTGTCTCTTAACTTTCCATGCGCTTGAACCAAGGTTTTAAGGTTTTATTGTAGAAGTAAGTCAAAGGCAAGGCAACGGGTCAACGCTCCGTCAACGCACCTATGATAGACTCGTTTGATAGGGCGGGCCAGTGCTCCTTAGCATTTTTTTCTACATCGCGCCGTACGTCCGCACTGAGGCGGACCCAATCAGGAGGATAAGCGATATGCGCGCACCAGTTTGGCTTCTAGCCGTCGGACTTCTCGCGGGAGCCTGCAGCCACAATCCCTACTTGGAGAATTCATTAACACGGTACCAAGGAAAAGACAGGGCATGGATCGAAAAGGAATTAGGGGCTCCTGATGCCAAAACCACTCGCTTTTTCGGAGGAGAGAAGTGGACTTACAATCGAATTGCCGGGGGGAAGGGAGGACCGCCGCTCTTCAACTTTAAGGCGAACGAATGTCAGATGATTTTGTTTTTTGATAAGGATGACACTGTCTCGGACTCCACTTATTCAGGCTGCTAGGCTGAAAGTTGTTTTTGAAATGCGGTAGCACAGTCGCGGCTGCAAAAAAAGTATGTTTGCCCGCCTATGTGCTCTTCTACGGCATTTTCGCGAGGAACAAAGACACGACAGACCGGATCTTGTACCATGTGATTTCCGGGCACCCCGCCACCTTTCGATTTTTCCAATGCGCCATCCGGCCCAATTTTTCTGATTGCCCGGCGGATCAAGTAGTAGACGATCACTAACAGCACTGCAATCAGAAATAATCTATACATTGTGGTACTTCCCTACCTTACCCACGAAATGTTCAGTTTGCTGGTTTCATCTCACCGCTACACCTGGACAACTTACTAGCCTGGAACAATCCCATAAGGGCATTACTAGGACCAAATGGCCCAGATACTTACCAAACTACGAGGGCCTTTTCCCCTTTCTCACACAGTACTTCAGATGGATGGTTTATCCTACAGCGTAATGTTATAAGCCAGTCATGCATAAATGTGACAAATGCCGCGGAACGATGTTGCCGGAACGGGCGGTTGATCTGAATGCTGGATTGGCTATCACAGTGCTTGCTTGCTTGAACTGTGGCCGTCGAAAAGCAGCAGATGCAGAACCGAGACCGATTACGTCACGACATTGACCCGTTGCAGTAACAAATCGACCTAGAGCGCTCACTTGCGATGAGTAGAGGGTGTCAGCAACACACTCGCTACAGAGTACCGTCCTCATCTGGACTTCCGTACAATCCCATTGCACGATAAGCCTCCCCTCCCTCTTTTTCGGCCGACGCACAGAGCCAACTGGCAGCTACGCCCGCTCTCAAACTACAATCCTCGCTGTACGCTGATTTGGACCGAAAGGTACCGCTGAACGGACTTCCCGTGTTTCTTCGTGGGAAATACCCATACAGCTTCACGGAGACGGAACTAGCTGTAAAAACAGCTATTTGAGACTCAGCACATCCAACATGTCATAGAGTCCCGGTGGCTGCTTCACTACCCATCGCGCGGCCCGGAGCGCACCTCGCGCAAATGTATCCCGACTGCTGGCGCGATGAGTCAGCTCGATACGTTCGCCCATGGTCCCAAACATGACCGTATGGTCTCCGACAATGTCACCTGCCCGAATTGTCTGGATACCGATCTCTCCCTTTTTACGTTCACCAATAAGTCCCTTGCGCCCATAGACACCGACTTGCTCAAGGTCCCTATTGACGGCTCGAGCCAAGACTTCCGCTAGCTTGAGAGCGGTACCACTCGGGGCGTCTTTCTTGAGTCGGTGGTGCGCTTCGATCACTTCGATGTCATAGTCCTCGCCGAGCGTCTTCGCCATTTCTGCGATCACCTTATAGATGACGTTGACCCCCACGCTCATATTGGGCGAAAACACACAGGGGATCTGCCTGCTCACGCCTCTAAGCTCATCCAGTTCAGACGGGGAGAATCCAGTCGTCCCAATCACAATCCCTCGGCGATGCTGAGCCACGATTTTTAAATGACCGAGCGTCGCTGCAGGAGTCGTGAAATCAACGACCACTTCTCCTCGTTCCATCAGGCTTGAAAGATCTTCGACGATTGGCACCCCCGTACGCCCACAGCCAGCTACTTCACCCGAATCCTCACCCAACGCATGATGGCCCTTACTCTCTACAGCTCCCGCCAGCGTGAGAAATGCTGAATCTTTGACCAAGGACACGAGACGAGAGCCCATTCGTCCAGCAGCCCCAGTGACAACAACCTTGATCATGGCACCATCCTTCAGAACTGACAGGCCAACTACACCAGGCCGGCGGCCTTCAGTACAGCCAGCAGTTTTGCCTTATTTTCATTTCCCATGGGACAGAGCGGCAACCGTATCTCAGGGGCGATCTTGCCCATCAAATGTAATGCTTCTTTGACAGGAATGGGGTTGGTCTCATAGAACAAAGCCGTAAACAGAGGATACAACTCATAGTGCATGGCCCGCGCGGCCTCAAGGCGCCCGTCACGAAACGCGTTGACCAATTGAGCCATTTTCGCCGGAAGCAGATTTGCCGTTACCGTAATGACCCCTTTGCCACCTACCGCCATCATGGGCAAGGTCAAGGCATCATCTCCAGCCAATACAGTCAAGCGGTCCCCGCAGAGTTGAATGATTTCGGATGCCTGCTGAACTGAACCGCTGCCTTCCTTAATCGCAACCACCGTCGGGCAGATAGTCAGGCGCGCGATGGTGGCGGGCATCATATTCACCCCGGTTCGCCCGGGAATATTGTACACAACGAGCGGAAGGTCCACCGCTTCCGCCACCGCCTTGTAATGCAGAAACAAACCTTCCTGGGTGGGCTTGTTATAATACGGCGTAATCAACAAAGCCCCGTCCACACCGGCTGCTTTTGCGTGCTTCGTCAGCGCGATCGCCTCTTCTGTGCTGTTGGATCCTGTCCCCGCAACTACCGGAACACGACGTCTGACCACTTCCACGGTGAAGGTCACCACGCGATCGTGCTCGGCATGTGTCAGTGTGGCAGATTCGCCGGTGGTCCCGCAGGGGACAATCCCGTGCGTACCGCTGGTAATTTGCCACTCGATGAGGTCACCGAGGGCGCGCTCATCCAGCTTGCCGTTTTTAAACGGGGTCACAATGGCAACCAAAGACCCTGTAAACATGGGGCGCTCCATCAAGGAAGAGAGTAAAAACCCGGCTTATGAAAGAAACTCCGGCACCTGTTCGCCTCGTACCAAGTCCTCGTAACTTTCGCGCGAACGAATGACATGATACTGCCCCTCGTGCACCAAGACCTCGGGGACGCGAGGACGCGAATTATAGTTCGAGGACATGACAAATCCGTAGGCACCCGCGCTCATCACTGCCATAAGATCACCGGCGACCATTTCAGGCATAACCCTGTCCTTGGCCAGAAAATCTCCGGATTCGCATACTGGACCAACGACGTCGACGGTCTTCTTTTCCCCATGCGTCACCTTCTCAGACACCGGCCGGATTTCGTGATAGGCATCATAGAGGCTGGGGCGGATCAAATCGTTCATCGCCGCGTCCACGATCAGGAATCGTTTGGCTTCACCGTCTTTTGCGTACAAGACTTTCGTCAGCATTACCCCGGCGTTACCGACAATCACGCGGCCTGGCTCCATGATCAGCACACACTTCAGATCGCGCACAAGCGGAGAAATCGCCTCAGCCAAATCCTTGGGTTCCGGGGGGGTCTCATCGGAATAGGTAATGCCCAACCCTCCGCCGATATTGACGTACCGGAGAGGAATTCCTTGCTCTGCCAGCGTCTGCACCAGCGTCAACACTTTCTTCAGCGACTCGACAAATGGGGTCACCTGCGTCAATTGAGATCCGATGTGTGCGTGCAACCCCACCACTTTGATATGGCTGAATGCTGCGGCATTCTTGAATTCTTCAATCGCACGATCGGCCGCAATGCCGAATTTGCTCTTTTTCAATCCGGTCGAAATGTACGGGTGCGTTTTGGGATCTATGTCGGGATTGATCCGCAACGCCACCCTCGCCTTCACTCCCATGGATGCCGCCACCTCATTGATGGCGTCCAACTCCGCGGAGGATTCGACGTTAAACATAAGGATGTCGGCTTTCAAAGCTTCGCGAATTTCGTCCGACTTCTTCCCCACCCCGGCAAACACGATCTTGGAGGCCGGCACGCCCGCCTTCAGAGCGCGAAACAGTTCCCCGCCCGAAACGATGTCTACACCGCTCCCCTCTTTAGCCATGAGTCGAAGAACCGCCAGGTTCGAATTGGACTTCATCGCAAAGGCCACAATGTGCGGGATGTTCTTAAAGGCCCCGTCGTAGACGCGGAAATGCCGGACCAATGTGTGATGGCTATACACATAACAGGGCGTGCCCACCTCTTTCGCAATACGCGAGAGCGGCACGTCTTCACAGTACAATTCCCCGTTCCGATAGTGAAAATCATGCATGATAATAATCCTCGATCAAAAATTCTTATCTGTCCCATGAAGCGTTTCGACAAACGCCGGTGCGGAGGAGATCCGCCGGAATCGATTTTGGACCCTCCTGCGCCTATCTGGTCCCCATCGATCTCCACGGCGGAGTCGGCAACGGATCCGGATCGGGAGGAATCGGCGCTTCTTCGATGGTCAGCCCGCTCGGAGCGTTCGGCCGGGACGCTGACCCCGTGACACTCGCACCGGCGGCTAACAGCCCCTCCCGCCTCAACTGCCGTTCAATCACCGGCGCCACGCCGACATCCTCCGGTGGAATCGGCGCACCCAGCACTCCGCATCCCCCAAGAAGTATGAATGACATCGCCGCGAGCAAAAGAGGTCGCGGGATCACCACGCACCTCGCACGGGCCGGCATCATCCCTTCAGCGCCTTTTCGAGCTCCTTGATCCTCGCTTCCACACGACGTCGCGCCGTCCCGCCGATCTGGGCTTTTCGATCAATCGCACCCCGCACCGTCAGACAGCTCAGGACATCCGCCTTAAATTGCGCTGAAAATTCCTGCAATTCTTTGAGCGTCAGCCGTTGAAGGGGCCGCCCTTTCTCTAATGAGAATCGCACAATCTGTCCGGTAATGGAATGGGCCTCCCGAAACGGAACCCCCGTCGTGACCAGATAGTCCGCGAGTTCCGTCGCCAACATGCCGCCGCCTTCGGCCGCTTCGGCCAAGACGTTTCGATTGACGACAAGCCGCCGCACCAATTCCGTGCAGAGCGCCAACGATTGCCCGGTCGTATCCACTGCATCGAACAACGCTTCCTTGTCTTCCTGCAAGTCCCGGTTGTAACTCAGCGGTAAACCCTTCAGCAGGGTCAGAGTTCCCATCAAGTGGCCATAGACCCGCCCGGTCTTGCCCCTCACCAACTCCGGCACGTCAGGATTCTTTTTTTGCGGCATCATGCTGCTACCAGTACAAAAGGTATCGGGCAGGTCCACGTAGCGAAATTCCTGCGAAGCCCAGAGAATCAATTCTTCGCTCAACCGCGAGAGATGCATCATGATGAGGGACAACGTGCTGAGCACTTCCACCACACCGTCGCGATCCGACACGGCGTCGAGACTGTTCTGCGTGACCGATGGAAACTCCAGCAGCGCAGCGGTATACCGGCGGTCCACCGGATAGTTCGACCCCGCCAGAGCACCGGATCCCAACGGCATGACATTGAGCCGTTCCCGACAATCGTGAAGCCGCGTTCTGTCCCGATCGAGCATTTCGACATAGGCCAGGAAATGATGGGCCAACAACACCGGTTGAGCCCGCTGCAAATGCGTATAGCCCGGCATCACGACATCGACATGCGCCCGCGCCTGCCCCACCAGCACCAGCCGGAATTCCTGAACCTGTGTCATCAAGGTCGATAACACATCGCGCAAGAACAAGCGCAGATCCAACGCCACCTGATCGTTGCGGCTTCGGCCTGTATGGAGTTTGCCACCCACGGGGCCGATCAGCTCCGTCAATCGGCGCTCGATCGCCATGTGAATGTCCTCGTCCTGCGGCGAGAAAGGAAACCGCCCGCCATCCAATTCCACCTTCACGAATTGCAGGCCCCGCACGAGTTGGGCCGACTCACGGCCGGTCAGGACCTTTGCGCGTTCAAGTGTTTTGCAGTGCGCGATGCTGCCTTGAATGTCGTAGGGATACAGTCGCCGGTCATAGGCTAACGACGACGTGAACTGCTCCACCAAACGGTCGGTCTGCTCGGCAAACCGGCCACCCCAGGCCTTTCCTTTGGGCAAGGCTCGAGTGGCCCGTTGAGGGGAACGCGCCGATTTACGGCCACGAGTGCCGACAGGTACGGATTTCGCCATTACCTAGTCGACCTCTTTTTGCGTTGTGAGCGAATGGCCAGCCGGAGCGCATTCAGACGAATGAACCCCTCCGCATCCTTCTGCCGATACACGTCGTCTTCTTCGAACGTCGCCATGTCCAAGCGATACAGCGAGCGAGGAGACTTCCGCCCCACCACCGTACAGGTCCCTTTGTAGAGCTTTACGCGAACGGTACCCGTGACATCCTTCTGAGCTTCATCGAGCGCGACCTGCAACATTTCCCGCTCGGGAGCGTACCAATATCCGTAATAGATCAGCTCCGCATACCGGGGAATCAGACTATCGCGCAAATGCAGCACTTCCCGATCCATGGTCAGCGATTCCAGGCCCCGATGCGCCGCGTGGAGAATGGTGCCGCCGGGCGTTTCATAGACACCGCGTGACTTCATGCCGACATAGCGGTTTTCCACCAGATCGACACGACCGACCCCGTACGCGCCACCCAATTTGTTGAGGTGATCCAATAACGCCGCCGGGCTCATTTTCTTGCCGTCCACCGCCACCGGATTACCGGAGACATAGTCGATCTCGACTTCTCGCGCCTTGGCTGGCGCCCGTTCCGGGGAGATCGACATGACAAAGATTTCTTCCGGCGGGGCTTCCCATGGATCCTCCAGAATGCCCCCCTCATAACTCGTGTGGAACAGATTCATGTCCATGCTGTATGGCTTCGCCTTAGTCGCGGTGACCGGAATGCCGTGCTTCTCCGCATATTCGATCAACTCGCGCCGCGAGCGCATGGTCCATTCCCGCCACGGGGCAATGATCTTGATCTGCGGATGCAGCGCCATATAGGTCAACTCAAACCGGACCTGATCGTTGCCCTTGCCGGTTGCACCGTGGCAGACCGCCTCGGCGCCTTCCTTGGCGGCAATCTCGATTTGCCGTTTGGCGATGAGCGGACGCGCAATCGAGGTCCCGAGGAGATAGCTGCCTTCATAGATCGCATTTCCGCGCAACATGGGAAACACGTGGTCCTTGACGAAGGTCTCACGCAAATCCTCGACGTACACCTTCTTCACACCCAGGGACTGCGCCTTTTTTTTGATGGCCTTCAGGTCCTCGCCTTGCCCAAGATCGGCACAAAACGCCACCACTTCGCAGCCATAGACTTCTTCCAGCCATTTGAGAATGACCGAAGTATCCAATCCGCCCGAATAGGCCAGCACCACTTTCTTGTACGATGACTGACTCATACGACTCCTTTTCCCTTACGTCTTCCGTGCGGTTTTCTTTCCGAGGAGCCTGACCAGAATCGCCTTCTGCATGTGCAATCGGTTCTCGGCCTGATCGAACACGACGGACTGCGGGCCATCCAGCACCTCGGCGCTGATTTCTTCTCCGCGATGGGCGGGCAGGCAATGCATCACCAGCGCATCCGGTTTCGCGCATTTCAACAATCGTGCATTGAGCTGATAGGGGGCGAGAATTTTCAGACGCTTGGCCTGTTCCCTCTCCTGGCCCATGCTGATCCAGACGTCGGTATAGACCACGTCGGCATCCTTCACAGCCACAAATGGATCGGAGCCGATTTCAATCACCGCCCCCGTCCGCTGCGCCTCGGCCAAAGCCAAATCCACAATTTGCCGGTCCGGCTGGTATCCGGGCGGACAGCCCACCGCGATCGTCATGCCCATCTTGGCGGCAGCCTCGATGAGAGAGTTCGTCACGTTGTTTCCGTCGCCGACATAGGCGAGCTTGATGCCTTTCAGCCGCCGCTTCTTTTCCTGAATGGTCAGCAGATCGGATAAGGCCTGACAGGGATGATTGAGATCGGTGAGTCCGTTGATGATCGGGATGCTCGCTTCGCGCGCCCACTCTTCCGCGATGGCATGGTCAAAGGTCCGCAAGACAATCGCGTCCAGGTATCGCGACAACACATGCGCCGTATCGGCGATACTCTCGCCTCGTGACAATTGGATGTCGCCCATCGGCAACACCATCGCCTGGCCGCCAAGCTGATTCATCCCCGCCTCGAACGAGACGCGCGTCCTGGTGGAAGGCTTTTGGAACAGCAGCCCCAACATACGGCCCTGCAGCAAGGGGTGGGGCAGGCCTCGGCGCTGCTTCACTTTCAACTGGGCCGCGAGGCGCAACAATCCGGTCAGCTCTTCGATGGGAATCGAGAGCAAATCCAGAAAATCTTTCCCGAGGCCGGTCCGGGGGGTTGGCCGACGAAGACGCCGCAACATACGCGCCACTACACAATTAATGGGTTGAGGTGGTTCGTTGACTAAAAATCTGTGAGAGCGAGGCCAGCAGACGGTCGATCTCGCGCTCCGTGATGATGAGCGCGGGGACAAACCGCAGCACCCGATCTCCCACGCAGTTGATCAACAACCCTCGCGTCAGACAATCGGCGACCACGGCCTTTCCATCGAAGTCCAATTCCATGCCCTGCAACAATCCCATACCGCGCACGTCCTTGATGCAGCGATGCCGCTCTTTCAAGGTCGTGAGCCCTTTCGCCAGGCACTCGCCCATTCGCCGACCCTGGTCCAAAATCTTGCCGTCCAGCAAGACGCGCAACACGGCCAACGCGGAGGCACAAGCCAATGGATTGCCGCCGAACGTCGAGGCATGAGTGCCGGGACCGAAGGCGCGGGCGACGCTATCCGTGGCGAGACAGGCTCCGATCGGAACCCCGCCGCCAAGACCTTTTGCCAGGGTCATGATGTCCGGCTGCATCCCGAATTGTTCATAACAGAAGAGGGTGCCCGTCCGGCCAATGCCAGTTTGCACCTCATCAAAAATCAGCAGGACGTCACGCTCCCGGCACAACTCTCTCAACCCCTGCAGGTATCCTCGTTCAGCCACATGCACTCCGCCTTCGGCTTGAATCGGCTCCAGCATGATCGCGGCGGTTTTCGGGGTGATCGCCCGTTCGACTGCCGACAGGTCATTAAACGGCACATAGGAAAATCCCGGCATCAGCGGAGCAAATCCCTTGTGCACTTTCTCTTGGCCGGTGGCCGTCAGCGTCGCGAGGGTGCGCCCGTGAAACGAGCTCGCCATGGTGATGATCTCGTAACGATCGGCGCCGTATTTGTCATACGAATATTTTCGGGCCAGCTTGATCGCCGCTTCATTCGCTTCCGCGCCGCTGTTGCAGAAAAACACTTTTTGCGCGAACGAATGTTCAACCAAGGTTTGGGCCAAGCGCACTTGCGGTTCGGTGTAATAGAGATTCGACGTGTGGAGCAGGTGCTGCGCCTGCTTTTGAATGGCCAGCACCAGATCCGGATGTCCATGCCCGAGCACATTCACCGCAATGCCGGCCACAAAATCGATGTACTCCCGGCCTTCCAGGTCATACACCTTCGAGCCACGCCCCCGCACGATTGAAAGCGGCTGACGCTGGTACGTATTCATCAGGTACTGCTCGGCATTGAGACGCAACTCACCCGTCGGCATGACACACCTCTCCTATCGTGAGTCGGCGAAGCTATCATAGGGCACAGGTGAAAGCAACCGAACCAGCGCCCATTCGCGGCTCCCAGCGCGGCAGATGAAGAGGTCGAACCGGGCTTACAGCAGGAGCCTCCCTTGACGGGGAGAGATTGCGGATGGGATAAGGTGACGGTATGAAATCCTGTACGCAATGCCAGCAAGATAACCGGGACGATGCCCGGTTTTGTCACCAGTGCGGGGGGGCGTTTGCCCTCGAAGCCAGCGCGGCCACTATTGAGCCGGACCAGGTCGCTCCGCAGACGGATACGGAACTCTGGAAAGCCTTCATCGGCCCCAATGCCGACCGGTACCTGGAGACGTTCAAGAAATTCTCAGGCCCGGGCGGACCGCAATTCGCGCTGACATGGCACTGGCCGGCCTTCGTATTCGAGCCGTTTCTCTGGTTTCTGTACCGAAAAATGTACGTCTACGCCCTCATTTATGCCATCGGGCCGGCCATGGCCTTTTATATTACCCAAGACCTGTCTGCCGACATCGTCTGGCGGGTCATTGCGGGGGGCAGCGCCAACTACATTTACTTCTGGCATGCCAAGGAACAGCTCGCCAAAATCAAGAGCGAACGCGGCACGAGCGGGGAAGCCCGCCAGAAGATGTTGGGAGAACTGGGCGGGGTGCAGCCCTATGTCGTCTGGGTCGGCGTCGGGTTGCTCGTCCTCAAAATCGGGCTGGTCGTAGCGATGTTCAAAGACGGTGCAGCGGATGGGACGAAAGTCCCGCCTGCAAAACCACACCCCGCCAGCCTGACGCAGGTATAAATCGCCACCGCGACTCGAGGCGTCAGGCCTGCGAGATCCGCTGCCGCTGCCACTCGATCCAGGACACAAACCAGTCGAAATCCTGTTGGTAGGCCGCGCCGCTGAGGTCGGTCGCCGCCTGCGTCTGTTCTAATTGCGTATAGGTGCGAGGCCAGTTCTTTTGCCACCATGACTTCAGCTCGTCCGGCCCGTACGGCTGTCCGTTCGGGTTGGCAATCCCCGCCGCCGCGCAGAGACCGGCCACCAAGGGCCAGTAGCGATCCTTCCCGAGCCCAAGGTTCCGGAAATGCTCGCGCAACAGAAACACGACCCACAATTCGGCGCTGTTTTTCTTGTTGTGCTTAAAGGGCTGGGTCTGGCGCAAGGGTACCGGGTCGAAGGTCTTGATCACCGACGTGTAATCCGGCCCCCCGTAACTCCCGGCGGATTCCGCAATCCCCTGCAGCATATTCGCCAATTCGACCTCCACAATCGGCGGCCTGGCAGACTGGGGCTCCGCCGTCCCGGCACTTAATGGATTAGTCGCCGTCAGCAGTTCGATCAGCGGCTTGAGCTCCCGTAAGCGGACCGCCGCAGCCTTCAAAATCTGCTCTGATTCCAGCCAGTAGTCCGGATCGCCCTTGGAGGCCCGCTCCCGTCCCGGCGGCGGAAGCACGACAGGAATCCAATAGCGAACAAGGACAAAGAGGATGTATTCGACCTCTGCACCGGCCTGCACCACCCCTGCAAGGGCCTGGCTCACCCCCATCGCGCGACGGAAAAACGCCTCTACACGATCCTCGACCTGCAGACGACGCCCCATCGCCTGCCACCACTGTTGCAAGGAAGACCAGTCCGAGAGGGAGACATCCGGCATCGGTACGTTCCACGGGTGAGAAAAACACAGAAGAAACCGGCGGCATGGTACTGACTGCCACTTCTGATTGCAACCGAGGCAGCTCCCAATTACCTCCATGCAAAACAAGAGACCTTGACAGGGTGAAGGGGAAATCGCATAACCTGTCGCGACAAGGCCGTATCCCCTCGGACAAGGAGACGAAGCACGATGAGTAAACTGGTTCTCATTCGTCATGGCGAGTCGCAGTGGAATCTGGAAAACCGTTTCACGGGCTGGGTGGATGTCCCGCTCTCGCCAAAGGGCATCGAAGAGGCGAAAGCCGCGGGCAAAAAACTGGCAGGCTTCACCTTCGATCGCGCCTTCTCCTCCGTCCTGGCCCGCGCGAACGAAACCCTACGCTTCATCCTCGAAGCGATTGGGCAAACGGCCATTCCCATTGAAAAAGACAAGGCGCTGAACGAGCGCATGTACGGAGAACTGCAGGGACTCAATAAGGCCGAGACGGCCAAGAAATTCGGCGATGAGCAGGTGAAGATCTGGCGGCGCAGTTACGACGTGCGCCCCCCCGGAGGGGAAAGCCTGAAGGATACGGCGGAGCGGGTCCTGCCCTACTACGAGAGTCGCATCAAACCGCATGTGCTCAAGGGAGAAACCATCCTGATCGCCGCCCACGGCAACAGCCTGCGGGCGCTGGTGATGCAACTCGAACAACTGACCCGCGAACAGGTGCTGGAGCTCAATATTCCGACCGGCGCGCCCTTGCTGTACGAACTCGACAACAACGGGAAGGTGCTGTCGCACCGTTATCTCTGATCGAGCAGACCTGCGCTACAGTGAGCCGGAATGCGTGACGGACGTCCCGCCTACACGCATTGGCTCAGGAGTTCCTGATACTTGTCCAGCGGCACCAGATCCGGGAGTAAGACCAGCAACTTCGGCCGGTCTTCCGCTTGGATCAATCCCTCGGTTTCGAGCAGATCTGAGATTTCTTCGGATGCCGCCATAGCGCCGCCCTCATAATCTCCCACCGGCGCATACCGTGCGCGACGCTCTTCGACTTCATCGAGGTACGCCTCCCATTGCACCGTCCCGAGTTTATACTCGGTCTCCCAATCCGCGTGAATCAGGTCCATCACCCGGCGAAACACCAGGTCGCGATACTTGCGTGGAATGTGCGCATTGATGGCGGCCAGGACCCAGTAGAGCGTGAAGGACAACACTTCCCGCGTCAGGGCATCCTCCTGCGCTTCCTCACCCTCGATGCCATACTCACTCAACATTTCCACAGTGATCCGGCGCGGAATCAGTTTGTACAAGGCATCCGCGGCCTCAGCCGGCGTCATGGATTCTTTTTTCATACCGTTCCTCCTTCAGGAGGGGCAAGCATACTGGAGCCTCGCGCGCATTGACAACTCTGAGCTGCGATAGGCAAGGACGTTCGCTTGTCCGCGGGAAAGGCCTATGCTACATAGAGCCATCACCCTGAGACCCGGGGACTATGACGTACACACGACGGATCCGGCGCTTCCTCGTCAACCTTGCCTTCATCGCACTCCTGTGGCCCTGCGCTGCACACTCCGCCGATCCGCAGGATCCGCATTGGGGCTTTACTACCGATCTCGGCCTCTGGACCGGCACGACCAACAATACGACGTTCGCGCTCGGATTTGGTCTCGACTACTACATGGACCAGAATTTTTCGTTCGGCGGGATGGCCCTCTTCACCCCGGTGGGTGACCTGACGCAAATCGGCGTGGCCGGTGTCGCCAAATACCATCTGCGTCTGAACAGTGGATTTAATCTCGTGCCCTTTGCCGGAGTGGGCATCCTGCATGCCGATCTCAATCGCGGCAGCGGCCCCACGAAAGTCGATCGCAACGACACCAGTCATTTCATTCCGCTGGGCATGTCGTTGGAATATCAAGTCGGACCGAAGATCGCGTTCTCAACGACCCTCATGGTGAATCTGCATCACATCACCCTCTCGCCGCCCGTCCCAAACGACAACACCAGCGTCGCGTTGCTCTTCGGCATTCGCTGGGGGCCGTAGGCCTCATCGCACGGGTATTGCACTGTGCATGCTGTACGTTCGTTCTGAACGACGCTCAGACGTGGCGATAGAATTTTTTGCAGCCGCTCAAACGGTCTTCCAGCAAGGCCGCAGCGAACGACAGGCCGAGGCGTACTGCGTTAAGTACGTCGAGGGCTGAAGAGAAGCGAGAACGAAGCTGGGGGACTGTTTGAGCAGCTGCGCTAGCGGATGTTCAAACGGGTCTTGCGGCAAGGCTGCAGCAAGTGAGGGCCCGAGGCGTACTGCAGCAGTACGTTGAGGGTCTGAGCGACGCGAGACCGCAGCCGTAAGCCCGTTTCAACATCCGCTACGCGGCTTGGGCAGGGCGCCATCTAAGCCCCACATGCAACAATTCCTGCAGCAGGTCTTTGTAGGCGAGGTCGGCTTTTTCGGCCGAGTCGGCGAAGTCTTCACCGCTGGCGATCTGAGGATTGGGGTTCGCTTCAATCACATAGACCGTTCCCTCAGCATCCATCCGCATGTCGATTCGCGCATAACCACTCAGTCCCAAGGCGCGATAGACGCGCTTGGCGAGGTGCTGAATATGATCAACGACTCCATCCGGCAAATTCCTCGCTTCGCATGAACGGATGCCGTATTTGTCCTGGTACTTGCGGCTCCATTTCACCCGTTGAGTTGCGATGCGCCGCGCCTCGTCCGGCATCTTATCCATGACCAATTCCCAAACCGGGAAGACTTGCAAATGCGCGTTTCCCATCACGCCGACATACAGCTCCCGTCCTTCGATATACCGTTCGACGAGCGCTCCGGTTCCGACATTGTCATGAATGAACGCCACACGTTCACGCAGCTTTTCGTCGTCATCGACGATGGAGGCCTGCGAAATTCCCAACGAGGCTTCCTCGGTAATCGACTTCACGATCAAGGGGAAGGGCAGATACTTGGGCCGACGCACCATGCGGTGAATCGGGACCACCATAAACTCCGGATAGGGAATCCGGTGGTACGACATCACCTGCTTGGCCAAAGCCTTGTCCCTCGCCAACATGAGTCCACGCGGATTGCAGCCGGTGTACGGTATCCGCATCAATTCAAGATAGGACACGACATTCTGGTCGTACACCGCCATGCCGTCGAACTCTTCTAACAGATTGAAGGCGATGTGCGGCTTCCAATCCTCCACCGCGGCGCGAATGACTTCCAAGTCACTTTTGACGCCGAGCGCCTGCACCTCATGACCGAGCTTACGTAATGTCGAGACCACGTCATACTCGGTTTTCCACGCGGCGGTCTCCAAGTCCTGGCCGTTGAGCTGTTCAGGTGGGACCAGATCTTTATGCATGAGCACGAGCACTCGCATTCGCCTCATAACGCCACCTTATGTCTCCCGCTGTGCAGATAGTTCATGGTCTGCACAGTCAGAAGTATTGCAAAGTCGAGTTTGGCCTGCTCCTTCTGCTGGGTCAGGTGCAACTTCGACGCATGGCACCGTTCGATCATGCCTTCCATGACCTGATCGATCGTGTATTGATACTCACCCGTCCACTCGGCGACCCGGCGGCGAATCTCCTTCCTCGTTCGACGAAGGAACTCGGCTGCGCTGGGATTTTTGGCATACGCGGGCCCGGCCGAGAATAACTTATTCAAGTCCGTGTCGTAGGATGGGGCCCGGCCGATTCCGTAGTGCTTCCGCTTCTCCTCATAGTGATCACGTAGCGTCTTGTAAATGCGGGACAAGGGATCCAATTGTTGCCGCCCGGTGACCATCGGCGGTACGCCGGCGAGCTCACCCATGAGCCGTTCCATGAAATCCAACTTCTTCATCACCGGCCACCCACGGTAGCGTTCTTTCCACAGCGACCCCGAATCCAGCCACACGGCAAACGTTTCGGCGAAGTCCTCATCGGGATGGCTCTGGGCGTACCAGACATCCAAGTGGCGCACGAAACTCCGGCTATAGGGCCGCGGGGTGTAATACTCGGGATAGGGTTGAGAAGAGCGCCCGAAGAGCTTCTGCCGACGTCGGCGGCGCCGCAGCAAGAAGGCGTTTTCAATCGCGTGCCCGGCCTCATGCCGGAGGATGCGCATGCACCAGTCGTGGGTGCCCCCCTCCACTTCCAACATTTGGCTGGCTTCCAACTTCGCCAACCGCGGATGCGCGAGATAAAACGGAACGGCAATTCCCGGCACCCCGTCCGGGGTAAACCACTCATCCGAGAGCCAGAAGTGGGGCCTGAATACCAGACGCCGCCCCTCCAATTCACGATACAATTGTTCGATCGGCTGCTGATAGAAGGTGCCGTCGAGACGCAGGTCCAGATCACACATGCGAAGATCAAGCAGCTGTTCGTCAGTCCACTCTGCCCACAGGGGTGCGCCATCGCCCACCGCAGGCCTCTGTCGTCGATGACTCTGTGTCCGCCCCATCGTCCAACCACCAAAAAGCCCCGTCCGGCGCCGTTTTGTGCTGTTTCAACTATAGCAGCTCGCAAAAATTGTGCTTGAGCATCATACGACGATCCTCCTCGATGATCAGGGAAAACCCTCGGGCAGCATGAACCCCGGTGAGGGTCGATGGTGGGATGTCACATACGCCGACGCTGTGAATGGGGAATCGCCCGTAGGAATACTCTCAGCTGGGTCAGAAATCGGATGTGGCGGGGGCCTCGGCCTATCCCATTCGCGCCCCTTCTTGGGATAGAATGCCTGGCCATGCAACCCACGACTATTAGACCCATTCCGTCCCCTGCACGTCCGCCCGCACAATCCGAAGAGATTGAACGCCTGGAGACTCGACTCTGCCGTCTCGTGGGGCAAGCCATTGCCGATTACCGCATGATCGAGGACGGCGACAAGGTCATGGTGTGTCTGTCGGGAGGGAAAGACAGTTACGGGCTGTTGGAAATCCTGTTGTCGCTCCGCAGCCGGGCGCCGATTCACTTCGACATCATTGCCGTCAATCTGGATCAAAAGCAGCCCGGATTCCCGGCTGATGTGCTCCCCGAATACCTGACTCGGCGCGGCGTGCCCTTTCACATTGAAACGCGCGATACCTACTCCGTGGTCAAACGATTGATTCCGGAAGGCCAGACCACCTGCTCGCTCTGTTCCCGTCTCCGCCGCGGCCACCTCTATCGCCTCGCCACGGAACTGGGCACGACCAAAATGGCGCTGGGGCATCATCGCGACGACATTCTGGAGACCCTGCTGTTGAATCTCTTCTTCACCGGGAAGATGAAGGCGATGCCGCCGAAGTTGCGATCCAAGAGCGGCCGCCATGTGGTGATTCGTCCGCTGGCCTATGTGAAGGAGGCCGACCTGGCTCGTTATGCAACCCTGCTTCAGTTTCCGATTATCCCCTGCGACCTCTGCGGTTCCCAGGAGGACTTGAAACGAAAACAGGTCAAGCAGATGCTGCAAGAGTGGAATCAGCGGTTTCCCGGCTCCAACGACAGCATGTTCGCCGCACTCGGCAACATCGCTCCGTCGCTGCTCCTGGATCGTTCGCTCTTCAACTTCTCAGACCTGAAGGCTGACGCCATCTCGACTGAACCCGCTGTGAGCGACGCCGAGGAGGATCTACTGTAGCAGATGATTGAGGCGCGGCTGAGGTCGAGCTCGTGAACAACAGCAACCCGCTCCCGCTTCATAGCAGGCCGCACGACCATCGCGAGAACTTTCAGGGAAAGACAGAAAAAGAGGAAGAGATCAGGCGCGCTGCCGCAGATGGGTTCGCCGACCACATCGCAGACAGCGGTACGGATAGTAGCCGATCAGGAAAAAGAAAAAATCCAGGAGCCCTTGACGGCGTGAACGTTTGGTATAACCGGAGCACTTTCCGCAGTACGACATATCACCCACTCATTCGGCAGAAGCCATGCGCGACGTTAAGGAAGAATCCTACTGAAACACCCTAGGGCGTTGCAAGTCACGTTTTTCACGACAGCGCAGCTGTCATTTTCTGGACGCCTGTCCCAGATCGCCACAAGACTGTACCCGTTTAGAACAGATCGAGTGTGCCAGTCGGCATCAGGTTCGGCGGCGCAAGCGGAAGCGATACAGGCAGAGGGTGCATCGAAACGGATAGAACCCGATCACACGCATCACGAAATCACGCCAGCCGTGACGGGTCACCCGCTTGGCGCTACCTGAGCACATTGGACAATACACCATGGAGACTGTCGTCACGCGCCTTTCTCTCTCGCACCGGGGTAAGATGACGCCAGTGCGGGGGCGTGAGTGTGAAACAGTTTCTTCCTAGACGCAAGTCCTATCGCATGAAGGCCAGTCGGCGGGCATGAACCGGGTCGCACCGTCCTCTCGGCAGGGGGCCGAGCCCCCGCTGTGGTCCATTGCGGCCTCAGCAGCGGTCATTCTGTTGACGCCGATGCTGCTCTTTTCGCTCGCACCGGACGGACCGATTCGCGATGGCGATACGGTATTCTCTACCGGGGCCCATAAGGTGCCACTCTTCAAGCCGGACCAGCACCGCCAGGCCGGTTATGCCTCCACCTGCATGCTCGATCCGAAGGATCCGATGATTGTTCTCCATACTCCGGTCGAGGGATCGGATGAAGAGGACATCGTCGCGCAGGTTCAAGGCAAAAACACGATCGAGTGGCCGTTTTGCCCCCCACAAGCAGAGCTACTCGTCAAACCCCACCAGGTTACGCAGCAACCTAGCCTGCTCAAAGACGTGCGGGACGGACTCATGAGGCTACTCAAATCCTCATAGCGGGATGCTGTGCCGTAGAAGTTCAGGCCTTACGCATGGCCAAAAACCGTTGGCGGAATTTCGCGACTTTCGGCCCGACCACATAGGTGCAGTAGCCTTCGAGGGGATGGCGGGCAAAGTATTCCTGATGATAGGCCTCGGCCTCAAACCACTGGCTCGCCGGCACCACCTCGGTGACCACTGGATTGGGATACAGGCGTTCTTGAGTCACGGCGGCGATCACATCCTGCGCCACCTGCTGCTGCTCCGGCGTGTGGTAAAAGATCGCCGATCGATACTGCGTGCCGACGTCGTTCCCTTGCCGATTCCGTGTCGTCGGATCGTGAATCACGAAAAACACCTCGAGGAGGTCACGAAAACTGACCACGGCAGGATCGAATGTCACTCGTACCGCTTCGGCATGCCCCGTTCGTCCGCCACAGACCTGTTCATAAGTCGGCGCATCCACCTGACCGCCGATATAGCCGGATTCAACTGATTGCACGCCCTTGACCTGGTCATAGACCGCTTCCAGACACCAGAAGCAGCCCCCGGCCAGAGTGGCAATCTCAGTCCCCGCCTGCGTCATCACCCACCTCGCTTTCGACTCCGGGCCGCCGATTACGCCTGCCCGCCATTCCACCACTCACGGCCCTCGCGCCGCAAGAGCGCGTCTGCTTCCGGTGGGCCCCAGCTTCCGCTTGGATAATTTGGGAAGGCCGCCGGCCCGGGAAGAGACTTCCACACATCCAGAATCATCTGCACGACCGACCACCCCAATTCAATATTGTCCGCCCGCTGAAACAGCGTCGCGTCGCCGGCCATGGCATCGTGAAGCAGCGTTTCGTATCCGGTATGCGGGGCATTCCCGAAATAGTCGGCATACTGAAAATCCATATCCACCGTCCCGATCCGTACCGTCGGTCCCGGGACTTTGGCATCGAATCGCAGGGAAATACCCTCGTCTGGCTGGATGCGGATGACGAGCACATTCGGCGCCAACTTATCGACTTGGGTTTTTCGAAACAACATAAACGGCGCGCATTTGAATTGGACCACAATTTCGGTCAAGCGTCGGGTCATCCGTTTCCCCGTCCGCAGGTAAAACGGCACTCCGGCCCAGCGCCAGTTGTCGATGAACAGTTTCATCGCCACGAAGGTCTCCGTCATCGACTCCTCGCCGACGTGCGGCTCCGCCCGATACCCATCCGCAGACTTCCCGTCGATCGAACCCTGGCCATATTGGCCGAACGCGACAAACCGCAACACGTCGAGTGAACTGAGCGGCACGACGCCGCGCAACACCTTCGCTTTTTCGTCGCGCACGGCATCGGCGGCAAAGGAGTTCGGAGGCTCCATCGCTAAAAAGCAAAGC
The DNA here is from genome assembly GCA_024998595.1 of Nitrospira sp. Lineage (GTDB taxonomy): Bacteria > Nitrospirota > Nitrospiria > Nitrospirales > Nitrospiraceae > Nitrospira_A. The sequence goes on along the minus strand of JACOEK010000001.1, from coordinate 262,455 downwards.
AACTGCAGGAGGTGATTCGGCACCATATCCCGCAACGCTCCGGCCTGCTCGTAGTAACGGCCCCGATGTTCGACCCCGAGGCTCTCCGCCACCGTGATTTGCACGTGATCGATATACCGCCGGTTCCACATCGGCTCAAAGATGCCATTGGCAAACCGGAATACCAGGATGTTCTGAACCGTTTCCTTGCCGAGATAGTGATCGATCCGGTAGATCTGTCGTTCCTGCAGCACTCGCTGCAGTTCATGGTTGAGCGCCCGCGCCGAGTCCAGGTCATGCCCGAAGGGTTTCTCGATGATGACGCGACGCCAGATGCCGTCCCGCTCAACCGTCAGGCCGTACTCTCCCAGATGCGTCACAATCTCTCCAAACAAGCCGGGTATCGTGGCCATGTAAAAAATATAATTGCCTTGGGTACCGGCGGAGGCATCGACCTGTTGAAGAAGGTCATTCAGCCGTCGGTAGGTCGCTCCCTCCTGGAAGTCACCGGCCATGTAATGCACCCGCTGCGACAAGGCCTGCCACACGGATTGATCGGCCTTCTCCGGCAGATACTCGGGCATGACCCGGTTTAACTTGGCGCGAAATTCTTCGGTCGTCGTCTCCGAGCGGTCCAATCCCACAATGGCGAAGCCGTCGGGAAGGAAATGCCCTGCCATCAGGTTGTAGAGCGCGGGAAGCAACTTCCGTTTTGCAAGGTCACCATCGATGCCAAAAATAACCATGACACAGGGTGTGCGCAGTTGAGGAAGGTCCATGGCAGGTTCCAGGTTCATTGCCGACATCGTTGCAAAGACATACGGTATCCTGCCTGATCCCTCCCCCAACCGCAACCATCGCACCAGCTCATCGAAGCTTTTTTGCGATGACGTCGTGCAATCTGCCGCACGATCGTGCGGATCCGCTCGTGCGGCATCGTATCTTCACGGTGACTACGCCGGAATACGTGGATGGCGAGTTGCTAGAGAGATAAATCGACGAAGAAGGACGCTTACCGGGAATCGCTGCAGGATTGGGTCGATGACAAAGGATCAGGACCGGAAACAACGGCGACGTTAGTTATTGTGAGTCCGTTTCAACCAGTCGATAAACCGCTGCAACCGAACATGCTCTTCGTCGTGTACATGCACAAACGCCAGGCCAAAGCCTGTGGCATTCGTCCACCGCACTTCCGCTACTTCGACGGTCAGCGGTTCATAGGGCGCGGGGAACTGAACATGCAGCGACAAGTTGGCGCGCATGGGGAGCGACTCTTCGCTCGTGACATGGCAACCATCCTTGGAAAGACTGGTGATCAGGCCGCTTCCGTCGATCGCATGACCGGAGAACGTCATTGGCACTTGTATTTCATACCGAGGAGTATCGCGTCGCTCCACATGAACCTTTCATCGGATGATGGCACGGTGGTCGATCCTAGAAACGTCCGGAGATGGATACGCTCTTCCGTGCATGAAATCAACCGCCTTTCGTCACGAGCGGTCGGCTCGGGGCATTCGTTCACCCGCGTCTCGCCAGGCCATGGCCTGGCGTTCAGGCCGAGAAGCCCTCCAGGCTACCCCCGATATCACTCGGCCAGGCCCTTCCTCTACAGGCGCGCCCAAAAGGTTCTCGACTGGCCGGAATCGATCGATTTTCCGGCCTTTCAGGCTAAAGTTCGGGAAATACCCTACCGAAAAGGTCTGTACGCCCTCAGGAATAGAGGGCCAAGGCAAGGAGGCCTTCACATGAACACGGATCTTCGTTCATCTACTCGCGTCACTGTGACCTATCCCGTCCGCCTTTCCGGCGACTCGATGATCGGCCAAGGCACGGTCGTCAACCTCTCCGCCCCCGGCTGCGCCATTGAAACGACGCTGCCCGTCCGGCCCGGCGATTACCTCGAATTGCACGTCATGGCTCCCGACCAAGCCCGGCCGCTCACCGTGGGGCTGGCGAAGGTTCGCTGGGCCACTGAACAGAAGGCGGGCGTCGAGTTCATTCGGGTGCGTCGGGACGAACAGAGCCGGCTTCAACGCTTGATCGGCCAGGTCCTCGAAGAGTCTACCGTCGGACACAATGGAGACAGGCAGGAACTGACGGCTGCGTAATCGGCCCGGTCTGCAGGCCAGAATTTGCCGCCGGAAGCGTCTCTCGCAAACGTGGCAACGATACTTGGTGTAGTTCGGAAGGTACAGGTCGAAGGTTAGTGCCCGGCAGGATCCCCGGCGGCATTCGCCATCCGCTTGACGATGATTTTTCTGCCTACAGTCATGAGGGTAAAGGAAATCGCGAAGGCGATCGGCACAAAAATCGCCGTGGCCACGTTGGCATTCTTCACCCACCCCAACTCGTAACAGGCCTTCAGCACATAGCTACCCAGCCCCGTGAGATAGTACGTGATGACGATCACGGACAGACTTTCCACCGTGCGCTGCAGAATCGCCTGCGCCCTCGTGGTCGAATCCACGCTGGCCAGCAGCTTCATATTCTGATCCTGCGATTGGATATTCTGCTCCTGCAGCCGCAACTCGATATGCGTCCGCAGCACCGCCACGGTCGCTTCAAAATCCTTCTCCATGGCATCGATCCGGCGAAGCAACTGCTGATAGCCGTCGGTAACCCCGGTGATTTTCCAACTGACATATTCTGAAATTTGGCGCAGCGGTGGGTAGGACCGTTCCTGTAGGGCGACCAAGTTGCTCTGCACGATGCGGTCGTATGGCACGGAAGCGGAGAGCCGGTATCGCATCGACTCCGCCAGCCGACTCACCTGCAACAGGTCCTGCGTGAGCACCGTCAGCCATTTCTGCATAGTCGGTGGAGTCGTGCCGCCCAATTGCTCGATCAGCACAGCCCGTTGATAGAGGTGCCGCTGCTCATAGTCATGGATTTGATCGACGGCCCGGGAGAAGGCCTTCATCGGCAACATGACCAGATGGTAGTAATTTTCGATGGCGACGATCGTATCGACAATCTTCGCCACCTGTTGCCGCAGCGCCTGCTCGGAGGTTGAGCAGATCAGGTACCGTTCCCGATCGAACTCATCGGGCGTAAAACTCGTGACCGCCACGATCTCGTCGCCCAGAATACGGCTCCCATACACCATGGCGCCGGGAAGCCTCGCCGGGAGTTCGCGCTCAAGGGGTAGCTCTTGCGGCAGGAATAGCAGATCAAGCGCATTCACCCGAAGGCCGAGGGGGCAGAGAGGCATCTGATAGCCGGGAAACGTGATCGGTCCGAAATCGAGCGGAGTGTTCGAATCACCCACCACGTGCCAGACCTGATAACTGTAGTACTCCGTGTGCGCCTCCCACACGACGACGAGACGATCCCCGTTGGCAGCGGTCTTGAACCCATAGCCGAACCGCTCCTCGATGGCGCCTTCCGAAATATCCAGGGCCTGAAGCAAATGCTGAAACTCTCGGCGGCTATTGGGCCGTTCTACGGGCGGATTCGCCATCCGGTAGGCGACATGGTGAATGTGCGCCGGCACCCCGAGCCACTGCGGGAGGTACTGTTTATTGGATTGGTGGATCCGGTTTAGAAATCCCGGTGGGCGGGAATGCGTTCCGGCAGACTCGACCGTGTCCGTCATATCACCCCTGTCTCCAACTGAACCTGCTGCAGGATGCAGCCGCCCCCCTCCACGCCGATCGTACGCGACGAGAGCGGCATCGGACACATGGAGCAGAGGCACAAGGGACGGACTTCGTCATTACTCGTCTTCCTCTTCGATATCCTCGATGCCTTCGTAGCTGACATCCCCTTCGTGAATGGATGAGGCCATCTTTTCACAGCCGGATTCGATAATCTCTTCGGCCTCCTCGGGAGAGTCGGCTGAAATCAAAAACTTCACGGTAATCCCAAAGCGCTGGTTCACAATCGTACTCCTTCGGCGAAATAGGCGGCAGAAAGTCTGTCGCCTGCTGTGGCTCAATACCATAAGCTCCCGCGTATTGTCACCCTCTGTCACAGGATAGGAAAAAGGCATGTAGGCCGTCAGCCTGGGCGACTGTCGGAAAACCAGAGAGGTGGTTTAGCGGGCAGGCTCCACCAGCAGCCTGTCAGAAGCGAGGGGCCTTCTCTGCAGGATGGAAAGGATGTGAGGTGAGATGCTATGAGGAATTGATGAAAAAGGAAGGAGCGGCCTTGCCGGAACCTGGCCCCGGCGCCCCACGAGCAGGCGCCGGAGACTCTCGTCTATTTGCGCAGCAACATGTGGCCGCGCCGGTTCTGTTGATGGCAAGCTTCGTCATGTTCGGCGCAGAAAGGGCGATCCTTACCGTAGGAGATGATCGCCACCTGCTTTGAGCTCACGCCCATGTCGACCAGGAACGCTTTGGCCGCCTTGGCACGTTTTTCACCCAACACGAGATTGTAATCATGGGTCCCGCGTTCATCGCAGTGCCCGGAGATCTTGAGCAGGGCTTTCGGGTTATCCTTGAGCCAGGCGGCATTGGTCGTCAGCGATGCCACGCCGTCGTTTTCAGACACGCTATACCGGTCATACCCGTAGAACACATCCTTCAAGCCGGCTTCCAGAGCCGCCGCCTCTTCACGTCGGATTTCTGCCGCCCACTTCTCGTCCCGTTCATTCGACGTCAACATGCTGCCGATCGGACTCCGGCTCAATCGTTCCTCTCCCGCAATCTGGCCGTTGACCAGCGGGGAAAAGCCGCGCAACCGTCCGCCTTCCGCCTCGGCCATGTCCTGCTGCCGACCCAGCGAAGGATACTGTCCGTCACGCCCAGCCTCGCCGCTTCCGTACCCACCCGACGCGCCGGACGACGCCGACGAGGAAGACCCCGAGTTGGAGGCCTCATCAGCGCCGGACTGGAACCACTTCATATTGCTGCAGCCCGGTGCCGTTAACAAGACCATTGCCATTCCGCCCAACATCAGCTGCGACGCGCCACGGTACTTCATGAACCTTGCTCCTTGGAGGGGGTGTAACCTGTGCTGTACGTAACAAATATAGCACCGGCATCGAATTCCTCAGGATTCCGCAGGAGCGCGTCAGAAACCACCGTCATTTCGAGCAGTTATACGCTGAGCGTTGGGCGACACGTTCTTAGGAGAGCTAAAAGAAATCGCCAGTTTTCAGGCATTCCGAGCGGCAAACGGCCGAGCAAGGCCAAGGCGACGAGGACCAGGAGATGAAGTGAAGTCAGTTGGAGACTATGGGAACTCCACGTTGTGATGAAAATGGCCGGGCGGTGATAGTGACGGAGCGTGAAACTTACATGGCTCTTTAACTGAGTGGTGCGCCCGGAGGGACTTGAACCCCCAACCCTCGGATCCGAAGGCTCACAAAGTGACATAGAGATTGACAGCGATCAAGGAGGACAGATGGATATTTTTTCTTTGTAGAACAATGACTTCACCATCAATGGATGGGGATGAGTGGCGATGGAGACATACCTGCAATCGTGGCCAAAACCGTGACCGAACCGTGACCAAAACCGGGACCAAAATGTTCTCAAGAACGCGAGACAGTTTTGGGGTTGAAAAACGCTAAGGTTCTCCGGTCTATATCTGTTTGACGCTCAGTTTGCTCTGAAACTCGGTAGAGAGGCTACTTCCTCAAACTCTTCCCCCTCTGAGATCGTCGTATAAAATGCCAGCAAAGTTGACGATCATCAGGAACAAACTTTATTCAAATTGCTTGGGCTCTAGCGCGAGAAGCGCATTGATTGATTCAGGAATTCTGTCAAACCCTTGATGCCTTTTGTTCCCTGGGAAATACGTTCCAAGGACCGGGACCAAGTATTCATCTAGCTTTGTCCACCAAAGACTCCTACAGATCTCCTCAACCCTCGATGGGATCTTCAAACCGCAAGTTAGAGCAACGGCCTTCATGGCTGGCATCCCCAACGCTAGGATTCTCCTAGGCCGCGCGATTTGCATCTCAGATCCTAGATGACGTGTACAGTTGGCAATCGCTTTCACGTGAGGAAGGTGATCCTTATTCCCGACCCGCGATGGACATTTAACGCCAGGCACAAGAAAGTAACCGGCAGAATGAAACGCCATCACTGAATCAAGTGTTTTGCCAGTCGCGCGTAACAAAGCCTCAAAGAGACCTTCCCGCACCCTATCAGGCTTAGTCTCATCCCAAAAGTAATCACCGCCCCAGGGCGGAGCCACGCTGACGAAAAGGATCCGAGTCGGTACGGGTGGAAAATATGTTGGGTGCCGCTTGTTATTTGGTGGCACCTGCACATAGGGGACCGAGGCTTCTTCGCATCGACGGCAGGTATCGATCTTAATTTGCGATTCCAGCCAGCTCATTTTCTTTTCAACGCCCTACATAAGGAACCGATTCTCTGGCTATAACAGAGTTGTGATAATTTCAGATCTAGACGTGCTTCACACTAATTCGCTACGTTGTTGAGCAAACATCTCTGATAAATGGCGAAAAAGTTCATGAAGGTCAGGATTACCAAAAGCTTTTGGCCGCAAACGGTCGATAAGTTTTAGGTCCTCATCCTGCAGGGCGGTTAGACGAAATTCCCCGAGAAGATTTGAATCCCATGAGAGCCCTTTTAATCGGTCGTAGAGGATATAGGTTTCCCCATTAGTTAAGACGACATACCGAACTCCGATGCTATGAGCATAGACGTAGGCTTGTTGTCTCACAACGTTCATGTTGAAAGCCCAATCTCGTTTCACCTCAATAACGGCTATCGGCTGACCTGCATGCTCTAAAGTAATGTCTATCCGACCTTGGCGGAACTTTATATCCTTATGCTTCTGATAACCTAGAGCGACAAAAAAATCCTCCGCGAGTGATTCGTGAGCTCGCTCCTGGTGCCTTACATCTGGACGCAGTGTTTCTATGTCGTTGATGACGGATGCAAGGAAGTCAGGGCGGATATATTTGATTTTCTCTGTTTGTAGTGCTGCCTCGGGATGCACGATCCGCACGATATAAGGCGGAAGTTCTGGGTAAAGCCCACCTACAGTGCCATAAGGAGCCCAGGCTGTTTCTCCTCCTGCAACCAACGAGGTCCGAGGTAGATACTCTTTTACAAGCCATTTAATTTCACGATAATGGGAGTAAAACTCCTCCACATCCTCCGACCCTGAATCGTGCTTGTGCAATTGGAACTTATATGGTGAGGTAATCTGACCGACCCCGAACAGGCCGTAACCTACATTGTTAACTGCAACGTAGTCTCCTACCTTAAGAGACAGAAACTTTCGATATGATTGTATTGCACTTGCCTCGTTCTCATACTCCTCTTTCCGAATAAGTTCTTCGACTTCCTCTATTTTCTTACCAGTGAGATCCTTATCCCCGAGCCACCCGATTGCTACATAACCTCCGGAAAGAAACTTTTGCCATGCGTACTCTTTTTTCCCAGGGACGTGAGTGGGCGAGATCGTAGTGAACTGCGGCATTCCTGTCTCCTCCTACAGACATTTCAGCTTCTGGATTCAAAGCAATTTTAGCCCGGTACCAAGCAGTCTCAAACAGTTGGGCTTAGAGAGACCCTCAGAATGTAATAAGTATCGCCAGTCCACGAAAATCATTCCAGTGAAATTTGGCTAGGCCTCATCAATAGACAGACCAACAACATTGTTACCATTTTCGGTCAAGGTGATCTAACAGCATAGCTACCTCTTTGGCTTTAGGAAGAAACCAGCCTATTGCTTTAGCAGATTGTTCCTCAAAAATTTTTGATTGACCGATTATCGATTTGAGAGTCTTATCGATTGAATATCCTTCGTATGGGAATGAAGGGTCGTCCGGAACTGAATAGTGCTCAAACCGGCGTCTTTCTAGAAGATTCCTAAATGATGTAGGAACTTTTTGCTCATATCTGTGTCCCCAGCCTATATCTATTCCGGCATATACTTTTCCATCCTCCCAAGGATAGATCCCGCACCATGCCCACAAGTCTTGAGATTTCATCGTCTGTCCTAGTCGTCCATGGTTCTTGCAGATGTAAATTCCAGGATACTCCGCAGGACGGGAAGTGCGTACTCTGTAGAGCTTCTCATTTAGACTGTTCTTAAGAGCTTGATGTACATCTTCGATCACACGTCTAAGCGCGACATCTTGGGATTCAAAATCTTTCCATGCCTGGCTTAGCTTCACGAGATCCAATGGGGATGGGTAGGTCATCGCGTAGAACTCCAAGAAATCGCAAACCTCTTGCCGCAGCCATTTCGACTTACCATGTGATAGATCCGCTGCCGTTACTTTAATAAGAGTCGCAACAGAATCCCATGTTAGCGGGACGATCCGAACACCATCAATGTAATGTTTTGATTTCCAATAATTAGAGTGCCTTCTTCTCAGGTAAACCAAACATTTGTATTTTTTTCCACTAGTCTTAACTAGCAGTGCATACCTCCGAAGCTGATCACGTCCTAACGGAGAATCAATCTTATTTTCCTGAACTATATATGTGTGATGATCGGAGAGCACCATGTCTGGAATATTTTGAGGCGATTCGATGTAGTTTTTTTGTACTTGGACCTCAGGCAGTTTGGGTAGGCGAAAACCTAAGCGTTTTATGTAGGCTTTGAGGAAAGCACGATCGCTTTTAAGAAGGAATGCAAAGGCGGCTGTAAGAAAATTCTCTGCGACAAATAGCTTCTTGTCGAGTCTTCGTAACGATCCAAGGGTAACGAGAAGCGATCGGTTGAGCATTATCTATTCTTAGGAGTTCCAGATTTTGCGAACAGAATTTATACCTCTCGGGCGTCTATCTCATTCGGACCACGGTTCACATACGACCCCTGCAAATGTTTGAATGACGCGGGCGATAGGCACTATTTAGACACTAGCCGGAGGTGAATCTACGGTGGGACTTTTCAATTGCCGAAAAACTTGGTTAGTAACGCACCCACAACGCCACCCAAAAGTGCTGAGAGTGTCACAGCGAGGATTTCTAAATGCTTCATCCTATTTTCGCCAAACATCTTCAAGAGGTCATAAGCGTGAATGGTGGGGAATATAGGGTTGTTATTAACTAGGTCTTTATTTATTGCCTCGAAAGGATAATCAATAGCCTTTACCTTGTAAACTGATTCGTACATCCTGTCCCGTTTCATCTGTGCTTCTATTTCACTGCTTTTAAGTTTCACGATGGCCACTATAGCCTTCTGCGCCGGTTTATGGGCACGAGCCAGCCGGTGCAAATATCCCTTTAGGCCAATCTCAGTATATTGTCCAATAGCCTCATCGACCAGTTTTTGAATTTGTTTCCATTCCCTCGAAACAGAGATCTGTAATGCCTTGCACGCATAATAAAGGGAAAGCTCATCCTGTATATTTCGATAGACCAATTCGGCCACCATTGAAGCGTCTTCAACAACCGAGACAGGATTTACGGTAAAGACGAACCTGTCATAACCTTTTTTTGCTTCTCGCTCGTGCTCAACTGCCCCAGCTTCCACATCTGAACTGGTCCGTATATAGAAGTCAGCATGGAAAGGACTCGGACCGAGACATTCAAACCTAATTTTTGAGGATTCATTCTTATTCACTGCGTCTCTTAGGTAATTTCTCACTATTCCAACGCCAGCCGATGGTCGCCATCCAGCGGGAGCTTTTAGTGATTCCACGAAGGCGACGGGATAATAAAAAGGAGAATTTATTGTGACTAGATAAGCTTCTGCACCACATCCAGTTCTACTGCGGGACAACATTGGAAATATTTTAGCTTGCCGATCTTGGGTGAGCCTTAGGCGAAACTGTATGCCCGACGGAAGCAGTAAATACGGATAGGGACTACCGCCTTCTTCTATGCTGCAGTGAGGCGTATTCGGGAAACTCTTTGGTGTCTGGCTACTTTCATAAGAGCAGCGAAGGTCTTCGACTTCTGGGAAAGAACCCAAGAGTTCCCGGACGGCACTGAGGTATTCAGAACTATTTACCCCTTGCTCTATACCGTCCTTTAAGCCGAAGTGGAAACAACCAACCCCAAATTCATGTGTTTGAGAGATGTAGTTCTGCATTGGAAGCTCAGAATACCGTCTTTGCGATCTTCATGACTCCAGCAATCAAATCTTCTACTTGTTGTGTTGATGGCTCTATCTTTTTGCTGTGATCACAAAGGTTGCGGAGATCGCCAAGGTGCTGTATGAACCGCCACTCGGGAACAGCAACAACACTATCTTCCTTCAAGAGGTCATTCAAGTCAGAGATGCCGGGATTCTTCTTCCCTATTTTGACAGTGTGATTCTCACAGACTTGCAACAAATGCCTCTCCAGTACAACTCCTGCCAAAGCCCCGGCCGCACGCGTGAATTTCTGCCGGAGCAACTCTTTGGCCGCGTCTAATTCCGAATCGAAGAGGTCGGCTTGTACCAGTTGCCTTATATCGAATAGTGAGCTTTCAAAGCGGCTCTTAACGGATTCCAATATAGCTATCTGTTGTTCAAGGTGTGGGACTGCGCCGTCAAGGGTGACTATTGTTTGACCACCACTGCCACGGGTGACAGAGATTCCTAGGAGGCAATCTTCGATCCGATAAGATTCATATGTAATCTCCTTTCTCGACTTTGGTTTTTCGTAGTGCCGGATGAAATCATCAAGTCGGTCAGGCAATAGTTGCCTTATCAATACCTTTGCCTCTGAATACTAAGGTTGATACGCTTTCTGAAATTGGGGAAGCGAGGACAGATACGCTCCTGCATTTTCTCCTAATTGTCTTTTGACTACTGTTTCGAAATCTTGCTTGAAGCAATAATAGTTGAGAGACGAGGTAAGCGTGTGTCCACTTGCCAGCAAAGAGTCTAGGTCCGTCCTATAGCGTTCCAGATTCGATATCATCAATCTTAAAAATTTCCCTCAATCATCTAAACGATGGACACGGACTATATCGCTCTTATGCACTAATTTCGAGACTTTCTTATCAGAACTTTCGATAGATTTAGGGAACAGGCGACATCTTTAAACTTAAGCCGAGATCATTAGGCAAGTTATCCGACCGAAGAACCACGGAGAGGTGTGGTCCTACTTTGACCATATAGATCAAGTGAAGCGGGGGCTGCGCCCCCGATCCCCCCGGCCGTCCGGTCCATTGGTCCGGAACGGCCGGGCGGCCTCGTTGGGCGGAGTCTTTGCGTTCCTAATCTCCCCATGGTTTCAGTATCCCTGTTCTCTTCTCTACATTTGTAACCAACACTCAGCCAGAACGGCGGCCAAGCTGACGCATCGCCGCCTGATATAAGGACGGAGCATGTTCCCTCTCACCCGTAGAGGATAGTGGAAGGGTGACAGGGAGAAATGATTAGACCGTTTCACCGTCGCCCTGTCAGCCCCGCACACTCGACACAGAGCCAGATTTCGCACGTGACGTCATACTCCCGATAACAAAACCGCACCCACGCTCGTTCGAATTGGCAGAACTCACAGAGCCGTTCCTTGGCATGTTCAGGACAGAGCCAGGCTTTCCGTGCCCGGTCGTAAGTGGTCGCTTCCCGTCCGCAACAGGCCGGTCCAAACAGGCTTGGCAGTTTAAGACTACATCGATGCCAGATCATCCTCAGACCTCCTGATAGACAAGCCCCTTCCCCAACACCAGTTGCAGAATGGTGCCGCTAAACCAAATGGGATGCCCCGAGAGCAGATCCTCCCAGGTCTTGAGGAAGACGATCCTAGGGATTTCGATCTCACCTCTGATCCGGCGATAAGCATTCCTGGTGGACCATTGATGCCGCATCTTTTCCCACAGTCGGCTTATGGGAAAGCCGAGGGAGCGTTTCCAGGACCAGCACATGTTCACGTAGCCGCATTGATCCTGAACATATTGGCTGATGACGTAGCGGCTGAGACGGTTCCGGGAACGATGACTGGGCTGATAGGCCTTGATCCAGACCACCGGAGCTCCGTGCAGGGCTTGCCACTGGGAGGAGAGCCATTCCTGGGAGATCCAGAACCGCCGAGGGCGTTCCCCATCCGGCACCCGCCAGGCCCAGAAGATGTGGAGCACGCCATGCCCTTCTTCTGTCCGGACCTGGTAATACTCCAAGCCCTGAAACCCCAGGTGGCGCTCGATCCGTTGGCGCAGTTGCTTGTGGTGATAGGTCAGCTTCTCGGCATGCCCGCCTTCTGCCGTGGACAGGGTGACCCAGAGGACTTGGAATTGGTGACATTCCCAGAACCAGAGCAGCGACCGTACCCGGTGATAGCCCCGTTTCTGTTTCCTGGTCCATTCCCCGGCGACGGGTTCCCGCCGGAACTCCTTCCAGCGGCTCATCGGGCCCCCTCCGCTTGAGGAATGGCAGGCCTGAGGCCGGCAGCCAGAATCCGTTCCAATTCCTCAATGGGAATCCGCACGGCTCGCACCGACGGCTTCACATAGGCAATCTGACGTTTCAGGATGTATTTCCTGATCGTGCTCTCCTTCAGGCCGAGCCGTTCGGCGGCCTCTCGAATGGTGATCAATTTTGTACTGGGGACCATGGGAACCTCCTTTGTGGTTATGCGTTATATGCACTGATATGCCTAGTGATATAAAGGCATATCCTATCTTGACACGCATTACCACTACCGAGGTACACTCTTCAAGCGATTTCCACGCAACATCTACCGTTGGTCCCAACTTTTTTCGTCTGTACTGCGATGGAGTGAGATTCTCATCCACTCATCATGAGAAGGAGCCCCCAATGCCGGGTGATCGAGCCGCAATCTACGACCAGTTTCACGGAGAGATGAAGAAGGCGAGAGAGAGGATTCTCGCCACGGCAGATGGCGAGGTGGGATGGCTCCTGAAGTTTATTCAGACTGACCTGGACACCCTCACGGCCAGTGAATGGATGGTCTTGGCGTTTGAGATCGCCAGCTTTGTCGATGACGTCGCCAACCGCCGTGGGGCGGACATCGCGACAGAGGCCGGCTGGAGCGTCCGATCGATTCCAGGAGAGGGAGCTCGCGGCACACTGCCAAGTCGTGGAGAGGCCAAAGAGATCCAGGCGATGGTCCTGGGCAGCCTTGAAACGCTCTGGGAGACCGCCGTCACCGCCTTTACGTTCCCGCAATTCACGATCATCGTGACGTTACCCCTCGAAGACGAACGCAAAGGGAGTGTGTTTGTCGCCACGAAGCGGAAAGTGAAAGAATTTGAATATCGGTTTGCCCATCTGTTGGTGGACTATGCCGGGCGCATCCGTCGCTGCCCCGAGTGCCAACGGATTTACTTGGCCATTCGTTTCGATCAAAGATACTGTGGGCCTCGTTGTCAGACGCGAGTCGCGACTCGCAAATGGCGAGAGAGCCACAAAGCCGACCAACAAAAGGAGCGTCGCCGTGGCACGAAAAGCGGGAAAGGATAGGGGGATCACCCAGCGCAAAAACCGCGAAGGCTGGTGGGTGAGGCTCTATGTCCACGGTCGGGAGCGCTGGTTTCGGTGTGATACAAAATCACAGGCCAAAGCGCTGTATGGCAGATTGCGGGCCGACATTCGGGAAGGGACATTTTTCCCCGAGAAATTCGCCCCTCGAAAGGACGTGACGCTTCGGGCCTGGATCAATCGCTACCTCGAAGGGTCTGTTAACCGCAATAAGCCAGGTGAAGTGCTCTATGGGCGACGCTGGTCGCTGCTCATCGGGAATCGCGTGCTCACCCAGATTACGGTCGACGATCTCCGGCGCATTCAAGCCAGAATGCGAGCCAAACTGAAGGTGAGTAAGAAGGACCCGCAACGACTGTGGGCGGATGCCACGATCAACCGACATTTTGCCTTCCTTCGTCATGTGCTCATGTTAGCCGTTAAAGACGACAAGCTCACTAAGAACCCGGTGTCCAGCCTCAAGTTCTTCCCGGAAGCCAACCGGACGCGATTCCTGACCAGTGAGGAACTTGATCGATTGAGGGGCGTGATGACCCCGGACGACTGGAAATTGGTGGCCTTCGCCGTCGAGACAGGCTTGAGACGAGGAGAACAGTTTTCGCTCCGGTGGAACCAGGTCGATTTGGAGAACGAGGTCCTGACCCTCCCCATGCCGAAGGGCGGCAAAACCCGGCATGTGCCCTTGAGCGAAGGAGCCAAGACCATTCTGAGGTCATTTGACTCGTTCCTTCGATCGGCTTGGGTGTTCCCAGGCTTAAAGGACGTGACTCACCCGATGGACAGCCGGGCGTTCCTTAGGCGTGCGTTTGAGCCTAGCCTGCGCCGAGCGGGGATCACTGGGGCGTGCTGGCACTCACTTCGGCATACCGCAGCCAGCCGCCGTGTCATGGCAGGGGTCGATCTCGTGTCGGTGAAGGAGATTCTCGGACACCGCGATATTGAAACGACCCTCCGGTATGCCCACCTTGCTCCAGGACATCTTCGGGACGCAGTGAATCGAGGGAGTCTGGCTGGAACCGTGACCAAAACCGTGACCAAACCGGAGGGGGAAGAGCGAGAAACGATGCAACCTATTGATTATATGGTGCGCCCGGAGGGACTTGAACCCCCAACCCTCGGATCCGAAGTCCGATGCTCTATCCAATTGAGCTACGGGCGCGCGTGGGGATTAAGACCATGTTACTGAGGGGATGTCAAGAAATGCCCGAGGTCAGTTGGAGAATGCGTTCGGCCACCACTGCCGTAGAGACGCCATCGGTCGAAACTACGTGAGTGGCGGCGGCCTGATACTTGGGCGTCCGTTCGGCTAAGACGTCACGGATTTCTTCCGTGAAGGATTTCGTGCCGGTCAGCGACGGCCGCTGCGTATCGCCACCGATCCGGCGTGTGATCGTCTCCACTGTGGCGGTCAACCAAACCAGCGTCCCGTTCTTTCGCAGCATCTCAACATTCTCCGGCCGGAGAATGGCGCCGCCACCGGTATCGATGATCAAGCGATCCTGCGCGGCAAAATCCCGGCAGACGGTCGATTCCAAATCCCGAAAATGGTCCCACCCGAATTGTTTGACGATTTCAGGCACGGGGAGGTTGGCGCGCTTCACGATCTCGGCATCGGTCGAGACGACCGTGCGCCCGAGCTTGCGCGCGAGAACTTTGCCGACCGTGCTCTTGCCGGTCCCCCGATACCCGATCAACACCAGATTCATAACAAGTTCCAGGTGGGAAAGGATGAGGATACTGCCCAGGTCTGCCCGCAGAGAAGGGCCGATTCGTTAGACAAAGCGCGACTCCAGCACATGCCGCATGATATCGACCGGAGCCGGCTGGTTCGTCCACAACTCGAATTGCAGCACGGCTTGATTGAGGAACATCTCCAACCCTGAAATCGTCCGGCACCCGCCTGCCTTCGCTTCCTGGAGGAGTTTGGTTTCGCGCGGGTTGTAGACGATATCCATCACCGTCAGTTCCGGCCTGAACAGATTGGCCGGGACGCAGGATTCTCCCACCTTCGGCGACATGCCGACCGGCGTACAGTGAATCAGCGTACGGACATGCGGGACCCAATTGCGGAGCATGTCCAATGTCAACGGCCCGTCTTCGATGGGCACTCCGGTCTTGTCCCGCAAGTCTTTCACCAGCTTCTGCCGCTCCGCCTCTTCGATACCGAGAATGGTCAACCCCGCAATGCCCGTCCCCGTGGCCAGCGCAAACGCAATGGCGCGAGCGGCTCCGCCGGAACCCAGGATCAACACACGATGCCCGTCGAGCAGTGCCCCACCCTCTTTCAACGCCCGCAGAGCTCCCGACGCATCCGTATTGTAGCCTTTGAGTTTGCCCTCTTCGGCGACGATGGTATTGATTGCCCCGATGTGTTTGGCCGTGGGTTCCACCTCGTCCAGGAACGGAATGGCCGCCACCTTGTGCGGAATCGTCACGCTGAAGCCCCGCGCATTGCCCAAGGCCCGTATGCCTTTCAACGCATCACCGAGGGATTCCACGCGAAAGGCCAGATAGACGAGATCCAGCCCCATTTTCTGAAAGGCGGCATTGTGGATCGCCGGCGACAACGAATGCTCGACCGGGTTCCCGATGATGCCGCACCACTGAGTGTGAGGTGTGATGTCCATACGCGATGATCCTGCTTCGTGCGCGATGATTCCCACGCCGTGGCCGGCGCGAGAGACTGCTGCCTATCCTTTGCTGATCGTCATGCCCCCATCGATCGGAAAAGTCTGGCCGGTCACCCAGGTCGCCTCATCGGAGGCCAGGTACAGCACCATCTTGGCGACTTCTTCGGGCTTCCCGGGCCGACGGATGGCATACTGCGCCATGATGGGTTCCAGGCTGGCAGGATCCGCCATTAAGGGAGCCGCCATCGGTGTATCGACCAAGCCCGGGTTCACCGCATTGCACCGGATATTGTCTTGCCCATAGTCGACGGCCACGGATCTGGTCAAGGCATCCAACCCGCCTTTCGATGCGGCATAGGCGGACAGCCCGCGAATCCCGATCAAACTGGCCACGGTGGAAATATTGATGATCGAGCCGCCACCGGCTTTGATCAACTCCGGAAGCGCCGCCCGCGTCATCCGGAACACGCCCGTCAAATTGATGTCCAACACCTTCGCCCAGGTGGCATCGTCCGTCTCGTGGAGCCGCTTGCCGAAATCCCCAATTCCGGCATTGTTCACCAGAATGTGGACTTTGCCGAACGTCCGCGTGGTCTGCGCCACCACGTCCTGCACATGGGCTTCGTCCGTGACGGACCCGGCGACCGCCAGCGCTCGCCCTCCGTTCACTCCAATGCCCTTGACGACGCGGTCGAGCTCCTCTTTCCGGCGACCCGTGACGACGACGTGCGCCCCTTCATCCGCAAACAACTTGGCGATGGCTTCGCCGATTCCTGCATTTCCACCGGTAATGATGGCCACTTTCCCCTGTAACCGATTCATGCCGTTGCGTCCTCCCCCTCGTGCTCTTCGTGGTCCCTGTCGGCCTGCTCCTCCGGATCGACGGTCTTGGTTGGACGCGACCACCAACCCTCCTCGACCTTTCTGGCCACGGTCAAGAACCCCGAGTGCGCCACCATCCGATGATCCGGTCGGACACTACGCCCTTGGATCGACCAGGTCCGCAGCAGGGTTTCAAAGGTTTCGATATTGCCGAAGACCGACGTGCGCTCCAGCGCATCGACGGTTTGCATCACTTGCGGCACCGTGGGCACAAAGCTCAAATAGATGCCGCCGGAGCGTAACACCTTCGCCGCATGCGGCACCACCTGCCAGGGCTCCGGCAAATCCAGCACCAGGCGATCGAACGGACGGCCATCTTCGAGGAGGTCGATGCCTTCATAGGCGTTCTTCCTCATGGGCATCAGCGTGGACACCGGCCCCATGTACCGTTCGATATTCGTCAAGGCCGTGCGGGCAAAATCATCGCGAGCCTCATAGGTCACCACCAGCCCGGTGGGGCCCACGGCGCGCAGCAAGGCCATCGTGAGGGCTCCGGAGCCGGTTCCGGCCTCGAACACCCGCGCGCCGGGATACACATCCGCCCACATGGGAATCAACGACAAATCTTTGGGATACAACACCTGCGCCCCGCGGGGCATCTTGAGGACATACTCTCCGAACGTCGGCCGCAACGCCAGGAAGCGCTTGCCTTTCGACAGGGTCACGATCGACCCGTCGGGCTTGCCGATCAACTCATCGTGCGGAATCGTCTCGCCACTGAAGTGATAGGTATCTCCAGCCTTCAAAGTCAGGGCGTATTGGCGGCCCTTCTTGTCGACCAGGTGAACACGTTCCCCGTTTTGTAGTTGTGACATAGGTCGGCATTCTAGGAGATGGCCGACGCGTTTTCAACCGAACCGCAGGCAGACCAGCCCTCAGGTCCTCTCCCGCCGATCCCTTGACAGTTCAACGAGCATCCCTATCTCTTTCTCAGCGAAGAACGAATCTGAATGGCTGTGTGACCCCGTAGTATGACCAAGGACAGCCGGAGAGTGGGATGAACGGCACGAATCCTTTTTCCTACTCTGGTCTCTCACATATATGAGGGAGTCTTCCCTCAAGGATCCCGTAGCCAACCATCCCCAAGATGGGGAAGAGGGGTGACACATGATGAAAAATGCGATGGCGATTCAAGACGATACAGATCCGACGGTGACCGTAGAGGTGGACCCGGACGCCGATGACGCAGAAGCCAGCACTCTGCTGGATAGCATCGTGCAGGGCGACCAACCTGAAGCGGACACCGAGGAGGCGGTTCCCGAAAAATCCTCGCGTTCGACGTCGTCCCCTTTTCTTTTGGAATCTTTATATTTTCGTTCATTCGGCGAACGGGGACTGCTTGAGCGAGACGAGGAGATCGGACTGGCCAAGCAACTCGACCTCGGCACGCGCCAGATTCGCCAGACGCTGCATCAAGCGGTGAAAGCCTGTGCAGGGCTGAAACGTTCCGTAGAGGCCGCTGAACACATTCAGACGTTGCAGACCGTGCGGCGTCTCAGCGGCCTGTCGGCCACGGTGCTCAATCAAGCGGATCACGCGCTGGAACACCTGCTCTTGGATACGACGACCGGCGGCAGACTTCCCGCAGGCGTACGCAAAGAGCTGGAAACCTGCCTGGCCACGCTGCGAAATTCACGCATCACGCTGGAAACGGCCAAGGACGAGTTAGTGCGCTGCAACCTTCGGCTGGTGGTGAATGTCGCCAAGCATTACACGGGGCGAGGCCTCACGCTGCTGGACTTGGTGCAGGAAGGCAATATCGGATTGATGAAGGCCGCCGAGCGCTATCAGCACCGCAAGGGGTTCAAATTCAGCACCTATGCGACCTGGTGGATCCGGCAAGGCATTACGCGGTCTCTCGCCGATCAGTCACGCACGATCAGAATTCCGGTGCACCAGACCGAGGCGTCGAACCGCATTCTCCGGGCTTCGCGCCGGCTCGTGCAACAGTTAGGTCGCCAGCCGCGCCTGGAGGAAGTGGCCTCGATGATGCGCATGCGGCCCGATCGTCTGCACGAAACGATGCAGGCGTTTCAAGAGCCGGTCGCGCTGGAGCATCAGGTCGGTGATGGCGGTACGGAACTCGGCGAACTTCTACCGGACCAGCAGGCGGTCCCGCCGGACGCCCATGTGAATCGCACGGAACTCACCCGCGAGATGGACCGTATTCTCGGGACGTTGACGCCCAGAGAACAGACGGTCATCCGGTTGCGATTCGGCATCGGCGAAGATCAAGCACGTACGCTGGAGCAGGTGGGGCAACATCTGTCGGTGACGCGCGAACGCATCAGGCAGATTGAAGCCAAAGCGTTGAAGAAGCTCAAGACCCCCATGGTCAAGGAAATGTTTGCCGCGCTGAAGTAACGACGGCAGAACGGCTCTCGGGAGTTGGATGCGGGCGAGGCCTCGGCCTCGCCCGCTTTGTTTTGTGCGCGCTTTCTCCGGTCGCGCGAGTGTGAGAGAATGCGCCAACGGGGGATCGAGATCCATGGTGACAGGCTCCTACAGTCGTGGCGCACGCTCCAGGCGCGGCCTGACTCGTCGCATCGCCTGTACCCTCTCCTTCTTCATATGCAGCCTCACCATCACCGCGTTCGGCGGGGAGCAGCAGAACGCCACTGGCGTCTCGTTGGCGGAACTGCCTGTGCCCGCCGTCGTGTCGAAAGTACGACCGTCGGTCGTGACCGTGCTGACACGCGGAATCCCTCCCGGCGGCTCGCAACATGGCGCGCCCTCCGGATCGGGCTCCGGCGTCATTCTCGATACCAACGGCTACATCCTCACCAACAACCATCTGGTTCAGGGCGTGACCAGCGTCGTGGTCGGATTATCCACGGGTCGGCTGACGCCAGGACGAGTTGTGGCCCGCGACTTTCTCCTGGACCTCGCCCTCATTCGCATCACCGCGCCCGATCTGGTCCCTGCGGAATTCAGCCGGCGGACCGCGCTTGAGATTGGAGAAACCGTCATCGCCATCGGCAACCCGCTGGCCCTGAAGGGCGGTTCTACCGTCACCGTCGGAGTCATCAGCGCGCTGGACCGGTCAGTCCTGACGCCGGAGGGTGAAACCCTCTACAATCTGCTCCAGACGGATGCAGCCATCAATCCGGGCAACAGCGGCGGCCCCCTGGTCGATCGCTTCGGCCAGGTCGTCGGGATCAACGTTGCCATTGCACCTTCGGCTCAAGCCATCAGTTACGCCATCGCCATCGAAGCCATGACCTCGCATATCGACTCGATGATGGCCCGGGGAACCGTCGAGCGGCCGGACCTTGGATTGATTCCACTGACCATTACGCCCAGCGTGGCGGCGAGTTTCGATCTGGAGAGCGATCGGGGCATCCTTGCCCTGCAAGTGGACCAAGCCAAACCAGCCGGACAGGCCGGATTGCAGTCCGGGGACGTGGTGACCGCCATCGACAACCGTCCGCTCTATAATATGGGGGATTTCTGGCATGCCATTGAGCACGCCAACGGGCAGATGTCGTTTCAGATCGCCACCCAAGGCAAATCCGGCACATCCACCATCACCGTTTCGCAACCCGCCTTGCTCGGCCGTAAACCATGACACTTCACCATCCCCACAATGACGATGCCACGACTGTCACGGTCCCAGAGACGCCGGAACAAAGCGAAGCGCCGCACCCCGCAACGTTGGTCCACTGTAAGACGCTGCCCTATGAGGAAGCCTGGAACCTGCAGCGCGCCTACCGCGCCGAACGGGCGGCTGACCGCTGCCACGATCTGCTTTTGCTCGTGGAACATCCTCCCGTCTACACCCTGGGGCGCACGACGCAGGAAGGGCATTGGCCGGGAGAAGACCGCTTGTCTCGCGAAACCGGCATTCCCGTGATCCGGACGGAACGCGGCGGATCGATTACCTACCACGGGCCGGGACAGTTGGTGGGGTATCCCATCCTTCGACTGACCGATTACTGCCCAGGGCCCAAGGCCTACGTTCGCCGGCTGGAAGAGGTGTTGATCGCAACCCTCGCCGAGTGGGGCATCACGGCCCATCGGCGCGAGGGCCTGCCGGGTGTGTGGGTCGGCGGTGACCGTCCGTCAAAAATCGCGTCGATCGGTGTGCGTATTTCCCAGGGCATCACTACCCACGGCTTTGCGTTGAATGTCTGCCCTGAGCTGGAACCCTTTTCTCATATCGTTCCTTGCGGCATTTTGGATTGCCGTGTGACATCCATGGCCGCTCTTTTGAGTACTACACTCGAGGTCTCTGTCGTTCAGCAACAGATTGCCGCGCAGTTTGCCGCGCGGTTTCATCTCACCTGGACTGAGACCGTTGCTCCTGAACGGCTGACGACTCTGATGGCACAACCGGACGAGACTCTTCTCCCTTCATCCATTCATGCGCCATCCAACCCGAAGGAGCGCTCTGATGACTGAACTGAATACTCACACCTTCCGCCTGGCCGTCGCGCAATTTAATGAAGCGGCTGAAGCGATGCATCTGGATACCAACCTGCGCGAGCGGCTGAAACTCCCGCAGCGTTCGTTGATTGTCAGCGTGCCGGTCCGAATGGATGATGGCCGCGTTGAAGTGTTCACGGGATATCGCGTCCAGCACGATACGGCCCGCGGCCCGTCGAAAGGCGGCATCCGGTACCATCCGGAGGTGAATTTAGGGGAAGTCGCCGCCCTCTCCATGTGGATGACGTGGAAATGCGCCTTGGCCGACCTGCCCTATGGCGGCGCGAAAGGCGGCGTACGGGTAGATCCCAAACAGTTGAGCCGCGCAGAGCTGCAACGCCTCACCAGGCGATACGCGGCGGAGATTTTCCCCCTCATCGGCCCGGATAAGGACGTGCCTGCGCCTGACGTAGGGACCGATCAGCAGGTCATGGCCTGGATCATGGACACCTACAGCCAACAAGTCGGTTATGCGGTGCAAGGCGTCGTCACGGGAAAACCGTTGTCCATCGGGGGCAGCCTCGGACGTGAGGAAGCGACCGGTCGCGGTGTGGTCTATGTGACACTGGAAGCGCTCCAGCACTTGAAGCTGGATATCTCGAAAGCCACCGTTGCGATTCAAGGGTTTGGCAACGTCGGCTCTCATACGGCCCGCATCATGCAGCAGGCCGGCGCGCGAATCATTGCCGTGAGCGACGTGAGCGGCGGGCTCTACAACCCTCACGGCCTCGACATCCCGGACCTGCTGAATCGCTACCACGAGAAACAGGAGCCGCTTCGCGAGATCACGCTGGGCGAACCGATCACCAATGAAGAATTACTCCAGTTGGACTGCACGGTACTGGTTCCCGCGGCCCTCTCCGAACAAATCACGCAAACCAACGCGGCGAAGTTGCGTTGCCGCATTCTGGCGGAAGGCGCGAACGGCCCCACGACCCTGGAGGCCGACCGCATCCTGACTGACAAAGGGATCTTCATCATTCCCGATATCCTGGCCAACTCGGGCGGGGTGATCGTCTCGTATTTTGAATGGGTGCAGGACGTGCAGCGCTTCTTTTGGAAAGCGAAGGACATTCAAGACCGGTTACAAGACATCATCACCAGCGCCTTCCACAGAACGCTGCATTTTTCTCTCGAACGGCGCACGACGATGCGGATGGCGGCGCTCATGTCGGGCATCGATAAGGTAGCTCAGGCCCATCTCCAACGCGGGCTTTACCCGTAAGCCGCGATCATGCCGAGCTTCTGGTCCCAGCGATGAGTCGCTACATCCTCGCGGCGATTGCCGGCATGTGGATGGCCGACGGCCTCGCCTTGTTGAGCGCCCCCTTGCTCGTGATCCGGCGGCTGCAGGATTCACTCCAGCAGAGTCCGCACCTGCTCCGCTGGCAAGCTGTTGGCATCGGTCTCGGGATCATTCTTCTCCTGTGGTCCACCCCGTTGCCGTATCAACCACTCTGGTGGATGACCGGTGCGGTCATGGTCATCAAAAGCGGCTTCCTGGCATGGGGCCCGGCCGACTGGCGGACGCCTCTTCTGAGTTGGTGCTTCACTCGCGAGGCGGTCGATTACCGATTCTTCGGCCTCTGGCTCTGCACGCTTGCCGTCCTGCTCCTCCATGCGTTAGGGTTGTTGCACGGGTAACCCTTCGTTCTCACACGAGCCTGGCCAATCATATCTGTATGAGTCCTCAATCCATCGCTTCTCTCTGGGAAGAACACAGCCGCGAAGGCTGGCCTCGTTTTTCCAGCCCGAATGAAGGGCAATTGATGACCTTGGATACCGTGATCGGCGGCTGCGCGGTGTTTTATCTGGACGGGGAGCCGGAAATGGACATCCAGCGTATCGCCATACTTCAGGATTGTGTGGCCGACCTCGATGGTCTGCTTGAAGACCTGTCGGAGGACAGCCTGGGCTACTTCCAGCGCCTTCGCCGGCTCGCGACCGCCCTCGTTGACGCCGGCCGGCAATCTTAAGTCTGTTCACGCCGCAGGATGAGGACCGGCCATCAGGCCGGCCCCCTTGCCATGTGCCTACGGCAACTCCACGATGTCTTTCTTCATCGGACCGAGCAATGCCAGAAGTTCGCCCTTCTCACCCGCGGGCACATTGAACTTGTCCAACGCCGCCACGAGGTCCTGGACCAACGCCCCGAAATCTGCCGAACTGATCCGCATACCCAAGTGCGTGGCCGTCATATCACGCCCCTGATATCGGCAAGGCCCGCCTGTTGCCTGGCACACCTGATCAACGAGATGCCCCTTTAACTTGGGGATGTCGGTGGTCGCAAACCGGTTGTTGATCCGTCCGTCAGCCGCAACATTCGCGACAAATTGGTCGACCACCGCCGTTATCGCCGGCTGGCCGCCCAAGCGTTCGTACAAGGACTTCGCCACGGGAACGGCGGCTGCCGAGCGCTGAGTCTCGTTCACCCCTCCCGTTTCGGCGCATCCTCCACACAGTGCCAAGGCCCCTAAGAGGACTACTCCCATTCCATATTTCGATACCATCAACCACCTCCTAATGATGAATACCCGGTTGCCTGACCTCGCCTTCAACGATAGCAAGGCGCTCTGTGACGCGACATGCCAGTTGACGATTCACCTTAGGAGCTCTAAGATCTATTCGTCCAATATATTGTTTTGATATAATTCATAGCCTATGACTATAGCTAGACGGAGCCGGCATGGAATTGCGACAACTTGAATATTTCATGGCCGTGGCGACGCATCACAATTTCAGCCGCGCCGCGGAGCATGTGCATGTCTCGCAGCCTTCGTTGTCGATTCAGATCGCGGGGCTTGAAAAGGAGTTAGGCACGCGTCTGTTCGACCGCCTCGGACGGAAGGTCGTGCTGACGCAGGCAGGCGAACTCTTTCAGGTGCATGCAGAGCGGGCCTTGCGAGAAGTAGAGCAGGCGGAGCAGGTGGTTCACGAACTGCTCGGCGCAAAACGCGGCCGTTTGGTGGTCGGCACGTTGTCGACCGTCAATTCCTACCTGATTGCACCGCTGGTCTCTCGATTCAAGCAGCGCTTTCCCGACATTCATCTTCAAGTGCACGCTCAACCGTCTTCCGAGATCGTCAATGGCCTCTTGACGAATCGTCTTGATGTCGGAATTTGCCTCCTCCCCCTGTCCCATGCGCACATCACCACCATTCCCCTGTTTGAAGAACGCCTCGCGCTCATTGCTCCCGCCAGCATGAAGATCGGCAAGATTCGAACGCGCATGCAAGACCTTGCGCAGCTACCTTTGGTCTTGATGCCTGCAGATTACTGCCTGCGAAAAATGGTCGAATCGGAATGCGCGAAGGCGGGAGTGCACCCGCAGGTCGTGCTGGAAATGAGTTCGCCGGAAGGTATTCTTCAGGCGGTGGCGGAAGGAACCGGGGCGACGATTCTGCCAGAACTCTACGTCAGATCCAGACTGCCGGCGGCACAACTGCAGATCATCGACCTGTACGATCCCACGCCTCGCCATACCGTGGGACTTGCGTACCTCACCAAACGGCATCGGGGCCAAGCAGCCGAAGAATTCGCCGCCCTGTGTGAAACTACCATGCGTGATCTACAGTCAAGATCCACTCAGCCGCCCCGCAACAGGCGGCGCAAAGGAACAGCCGCCTAGCATCTCAAACCGCCTTCGCTGAGGAACGGTCTCCAGACTTCTCCAACCCGAATAAGCGCGGGCGCGACCTTGAAAGTCAGACGGCCCCTTGGATAGAATGCCCTGTTGCCTGACCATTTCCCTCTATCATGCGACCGGTCATGGTGACTCAGTCTGAGGTTTCCGTAAGGGCTTTAAGGAGGCATTCATGATGCAGCGTACCCGGACGTTCACAGCTTTGACGACTCTGCTGGGGTCCCTTTGCCTCGCTGCCATCGTGACCGCCGAACCGTATGAACTCAGCAAGAACGACGTAACCGACGCTAAAGGCGTCGCCAGCCAGGACGTTTCACTGTTCGGTATCAAGCTGGGCGATGATGAAGCGAAAGCCCTCGACGGGCTGGTGAATGAAAAGATCCCGGGCATCAAGGCGGAGCAAGAGGCCACCTTCATTTTCTTGCTCGATCAACGCAAACCGACCGGGCCGATGGCCGGCGTCCGGGTCCAAGACGGCAAAGTCGATCTGATTTTCATCAACAATCGGTTTGCCTTTAAAACGCGCGGCATCTTCCGCAATGTCCTCAATAGTGAGAGCCCTGACGATGTGCGCAAGATCCTTGGCAAGGAAGATTACGGCGATGAGAATGTGATGGGCGCCATGCTGGCCTATGACAAGCAGGGCTTCCAGGTGAATTATCTCGGCAAGGACGTCAACGTGGAGTTCTCACTCCCGCACTAACCATCAGGCTACTGATTTCCGCTCCGGCTCCTCGAGTCTTTCGTCCTCTCAACCTCCTGAATCCATCCACCGTCCCTCTTCGTCATGAACGAGGCGCACTCGTGCCAGCCCCGCTGAGGACGAGACCGGCACGGACTTCCCACGACCGCTCACGATGGTGAAATGTTATCTGGCGAGTGCTGCGCGGCTATCGCTGAGACGCAGACCGTAGTTGATGAGGCTGGTCGCCGTATTCCAACGACGCTTCGAGTTGAGGATCACGAGCAGCAGATCGCTGCCGTCTTGGGAGACTTTCGCAATCAGACACCGGCCGGCCTTTGACGTAAATCCCGTCTTCACCCCTTGCACCCCGGGAATCCGGCCAAGCAGCCGATTGGTGGTGCGCAAGACGTAGGCGCGATGCTCATTGATCGGCATGATGATTTCCCGCTCTTCGCGGACCAGCTCTTTGAACACAGGATGATGCAGGGCGATCTCGCTAAGCTTGGCCAGATCTTCGGCGGTCGAATAATGTTCCGGCGCATCGAACCCACAGGCGTTGCTGAAGTGGGTATTGTGCAATTCGAGCGCCGCCGCCTTGGCATTCATGAGATCGACAAATCGTGCTTCATCGCCGCCGACATGCTCGCTCGCCGCCAGACAGGCGTCATTCGCGGAGACAATCAGCATGGCTTTCAACAAATCTTCCAAACGGAAAATCTGTCCCGTTCGGAGACGCAGGTGGGTTTTGTGGGCGCGCGAGGCCTTGGGGCTGACGGTGACCTCATCGTCGAGATGCCCATATTCGAGGATCACCAATGCAGACATGATCTTGGTGAGGCTCGCGGGGGACAGCCGCTTCTCACTCTCGAACTGATACAGCGTGGTGCCCGTCTTCAATTCTTTGAGCAAAATGCTGTGCGCCGGCACATGACGCCATCGGAGGCTATGATGCGCTTGTTTGGCCGACGGAACCGGTCTGGGATCGTAAGGAACGGTAATGACCTCATCATCCACATCGTTGTCGATGGCCCATGCCTGACCGGTCCATAGGGCACCTACGAGGAACAGAATGACCATGCCACCCACCGGCAACATCCGATGTGAACGGTTCATGCGGAATGTCTATGCTTTCTTGTGACGAGCAGAGGAACTCCGACGGTCACAGGGTATAGGTTTCTCGAACCTTCGTGCCACGCACACTGCTGGCAATGACTTTGTGGAAAAACCGGAGCAAGTCGGCCAGATCGATCCAGAACCCGCAATTCAGGCAGCGCGCGTACAGGCGGCGATTCATGAGCGTGTAATGCCGCTCCACCATCATGAATCCTTTGCATTTCAGACAGTGCATCGCCCGACCATTGCCCCTTCGACATGATTGCGTGGACGCCTCGGCGCATCTCAGACCGATACCAACGTCGTCACTGTGTTTAGCGGAGACGATTGAGGATAAGGGCGAGGCAGCCGGCCAACAACCCACCCCCGAAGATCGTGGTACTGAAGGAAAGGATCGCGCCGGAGCTTCCCGTCGGGTTGGTTCCCGACACCAGATCGCGCACCCCGCCTTGGACCATTAAGACTGCCAGCGTCGTCAGGCAGCCCATGCTAAACCACCACAAAAACGATCGCACGAGCCCCCGTGGTCTGATCGCTGAAAATAGCGCGGGACCTGCGTCCGGCGACCTTGTCGAACTCTATCCGAGCCCCCTCGAGGTGTCAAGCAAACTGCCTGTCTCCTCTTCGGTTGACGCGGCTCAAATCTGAATCGGCCGCTATTCCGTCGTCCCTCTCGGCGGGATCTGCGCCTTCTTACCGTGATGCAAAAATACCGAGACGCTGGCGGCGCCGTTATCGGCCGTCACGAGACCCGGCTCTTCCCCGTTGTCGGCCGAGACACGATAACTCGCCACCGCAAACGGGCCGTTCTTCGTACGGTAATTGCGCGGCGGGTAATGAAACGTGCCATCGCCGCGCCCGAACAGAATGGACAAATCGGTGGACTGCAAATTGACGATCGCCACATCGTCGATATGGTCGCCGTCAAAGTCATGGGCCACGCCGAAATTGGGGCTGGCATCGGCGCCGGAATCCTTTCCCGGCTGAAACGTCCCATTGCCGTTGCCCAGGAAGGTTGTAAAGCTGTCCCCTTCCCCATTGATGACCAGAAGATCAGGCAGGTGATCGTTGTTAAAGTCGGCAAAACTCACCCCCAACGGCCGTCTCCCGGTTTTGTAGTCTTTGGGATCGCGGAAGGTTCCGTCGCCGTTGCCGATCCACACGGAAACGGCGCTCAACATGGGCCCGCCGTTCGTCACGACCAAATCCGGCTTGTTGTCCTGATTGAGATCTCTGAGCGCTACGGAGGTGGGGGTATCACCATATTCATACTGCGCGCCTGGACGAAACTCGCCGCGGGCGCTCCCGAGGAAAATCTTCACCTTGTCGTTGCGCAAGGCGACGGCTAAATCCGGATGCCCGTCGCCGTTGACATCCTGGCTGGATATGGACACGGGAGCGCGATGCACCGGGTACTGGGGGCCTTCATCAAACTTTCCATTGCCTCGACCGTATAGGATGGAGACCTGGTCCCCGCCTGAACAGGCCAGCGCCACATCCAGCTGGTCATCGTGATTGAAGTCATTGAGGGCCAGCGACCTGGGCTCCTGGCACACTTTCACCTGAACCTGATCCTTAAACGTTCCATCTCCGTTACCGAACAGCAGCGAAATGGAGTTGCTGGAAATGTTCGTCGTGATGAGATCGGTGATTTGGTCACGATTGAAGTCGGCCGTCGTCACCGTCGTGGGGTTCTTGCCGACCGGATAACTCTCAAAATAGTAGAAGGGATCAGGCGGGACGTACGGATCCGTTTTCGAGCAGGCGAATAGGAGGGGCCAGCCGGCCACGAGTGCCAGACCGACACGCACGATCGACGAACTCTTGCTGGCACGGGTGTTGATGGTCATAGCCATCCCGATGAAAACAGCATGACATTCCGGCCAAGTCCATGCTTCGCCGCTCCCAATCCTGATGCGCTGTGCGGAGTATACAGAGCCCCCTGCTGCTTCGCAACGAAGTCCGGCCCTCGGCAACGTGGGTCGGTGATTGCCCGTCGGGCTCCCGAATGGGCTCTCGCGTCTAGGCCTTTCGCCCCTTTGAAAACTTGGAAAGCCTTAGGCTACAATGCGGGCCAAGTGTGGAGGAGGTGCCCATGAGCAAGAAAGTTACAATTCCTTTGTCGATGTATGGCGTCGCAGAAGTGCTGAAATGGTGTATTGATCGCAATAACGGCCGTGTGCCGGGAGTCGATACCGAAGGGTTCAAACATATGCAGGCCCTTTTGGCCGAGAAGCCCACGTCTAACGACTATCTGGCGCTCGACCAATTCTGGAAGAAGCAAATCGCCTTGGAATTGACGGAAGACGAGGTGTCAACCGTTGACCGTTGCCTCTACGACATTCCGAACTTCGATAACGAACCGCTTCCCCAGATTCGGCATAAATTCTGGCCCCAAGCGGCCGGTACCGCCGCACATTAAGCGACACGCCTCAGTTCACTTCGTCTCAATGTGGTGATCCACCCGCAGGCATCCGGCTTGCGGGTGGAATCTCCGCTCAGGTTCTTGTCTCCCAATATCATCGGCTAGCCCGATGACCGCCTGAACAAAAGGATCCCGATTTCCCGGCTGCAGTCCTTTCGCGGCACGGGCTCAGCGGACTTCGTTGCGCGTCCCCAGAAATCGTCCAGGCGAGGTGAATCTTCCTGTCATCTGCGCAGGGAAAGACCCGCACATCATGTGGTCAGCGCGACTGCGAGGATGTGGAAATAGGTGGGAGTGGAAGGAACGAGCCGCCCGGAACTTCCAATCCCAGGCGGCCCGTTTGATTGCTAGAGCGAGCCTTCGCCCTTGAGAAACTTTCTGAAACGCCCCATCAGGTCGGCCCCCAGTGTCCCGCCTTCCGGCTTCTTCACTTCGGGATCACTGAAATGCGAACGGATTTCCTGGAGCCGTTTTTCCGCCTGATCGTTCCCCTGCAACCGCTTGGTCTTCTGGAGGGCGGTGTCGAAGGCATCGAACGTCAGCTCATTATATCCAAATGACCGGATGCGCTTCACGGCTTTCATCATCGCCTGGTTCCGGAAGGTCGTCAGGTGCTCGGAATCGACCTCTTTCAGCCCCAACTTGCGGGCTCGACGCTCGGCCGCTTTGCGGATGCCGCTGCGCACAAAATCGGGCGACGTTTGCAGGCGCTTCCAGGCTTCGTCGCTCCAGGCTACGCGCTCTTGCGGGGCTTCCCACAACTGCACCGCGGTTTGCTCGTCGATCCTGGTGAATCCCTTCTCTCGCGCCAACTCTTCTGTATCATGCCGGATCATATCGCTCACAAAATCCATGGCGATCGGCGGCGACTCTTTGATCTTCTGCTGCAAGAGCGCCAACGCACCTTCGGACCATTCCAGTGGGGCCGCCTCGCGCTCGCGAATCTCCCCTAAGGCTTCGACCTTTTCAAAGAGATCGACGTTGACCTCCATGTGGCCGCCTTTGCGGGCGATCTCATCGGCGATCTGCTTGATCATCCCGCGCATGAACTCCGGGACGGCCGCCAAGCGTTCCTTCGCAGCCGCGGTCCAGGGCAACTGCCCTTTTGCCATTTGATCGGCCGCCTCTGCCATTCCGCCCTCACCGCCCATGGTCCCCATCATCTGACCTTTGAACTGATCGAGGATTTCTTCGGTGATTTCGGGATAGCCCAACTCTCGCGCCTTTTTCTCAGCCAGGCGGCGGACCATTCCTCGCAAAAACATGGGAGCGCGCTCCATTCGCTTGAGCGCGCCGTCACTCCACCGAACCTCTGGGGCTGTTATATTTGAGGACTCTGCCACGGTATCACTCCTGTTACTTATTGAGTAATTCCTTCAGCTCCTTGCCTGCCTTGAAGAATGGCACACGCTTCGCCGGCACTGCAACGGTTGCGCCGGTCTTGGGGTTGCGCCCTTCCTTCATGCGCCGGGCACGAAGACGGAAGCTCCCGAACCCTCGAATTTCCGTTTTATTGCCGCTTCGCAGGGAGTCCCGAATACAATCGAAAATCGTATTGACCACGATTTCCGCCTGCCGCTTCGTCAACGTGGTGACCTGTTCCGAAACCCGCTCGATAATCTGCGCTTTGGTCATCGTCCCTCTCCTCGTGGGTGGGGCTTACGCACGGCTGACTTGCTGCGTTGCCTGACCGATGGTGCTCCGGCCGCTCAGAACGCCATCAAATATTTGAGTTTGACGCCGGTATCGAACTCCAGCTTCGGAAACACCGACGACCAACGTGATTCGATCATATCCCGAAATGAAAACCGCTTTCGCGGCTCGACGACTTTCGGCTCCCCTTCCATACCGGCGATGTCCGCCGCGATATGGATCGCATCGTCGAGATCGCCCAGTTCGTCGACCAGCCGGGCCTCTTTTGCCTGGCGTCCGGTGTAAATACGTCCGTCGGCCAGCGGCTCGACATCCGACACCTCCAGCGAGCGTCCGTCGGCCACGGCCTGAATAAACTGCTGATGCACATCATCCATGACCGACTGCAGCAGCTTCCGTTCCTCGTCACTCATCTTCCGCAACGGCGACCCGACATCTTTGAATCGCCCGCTCTTGATGACCACGCCCTCGACCCCAACTTTTTTCATCAGGCCTTCGAAGTTCGCCATTTCCATGATGACGCCGATACTCCCCGTCAACGTACCGGGGTTGGCGATGATACGGTCCGTCGCAGCCGCGATGTAATAGCCTCCCGAAGCAGCGACTGTTCCCATGGAGGCGATTACGGCTTTGTTACTTTTGTTTTTCACCCGCTTCACGGCGTCGTGAATTTCCTGAGACGGCACGACGCCGCCGCCAGGGCTATCGATGCGCAACACGATCGCCTTCACCAGCGGATTCTCGCTGTAGTGCTTCAACTCACTGATGGTCGCTTGCGCGTCCAGGATCACCCCCTCGATGCGAATGAGGGCCACACGATCCTGGGCTGAGAAATCGAAGTCGGGGAGGAGCGCGTTCAAGAGAATCAACGCTCCTCCCCCAATCACGATGGCCCAGAAGATACGGCGCAACAGGCTCCGCTGTGGTTTCACCGCCGTGTCTGCTTGTGGCCCCATTCAGTCTCCCGACTCCTAGGCTTCGGAATCGCTTTGGTTCCGCTTCCGGCTCTGCTTGGCCGCGCGACCCAGGGTTTGGTCGATGCCGCCCTGCGACGCGTGGAACTCATCGACCTGACGCCGATCGGAATCCATCTGGTGATCGCGTAAGCTGAGCGCAATTTTCCGCTCATCCCGATCCACCTTGATGATTTTCGCCGTCACGTCATCGGCCGGCTTGAATTTTTCTTCCATGCGGACGTTGGCATCCAAGCCCACTTCGCTGATATGGATCAACCCTTCCACATCGCCGTCCAGCTCGATAAAGAGTCCGAAATCAGCGATCTTGCTGACTTTGCCGGTAATGCTATCGCCAACCCGATACTTGTTGGGAATCTGCTCTTCCCACGGGTCGCGGGACAATTGCTTGTACCCGAGCGAGAGACGCTCCTTTTCCTTATCGATGCGAATCACGACGGCATCCACCTTCTGGCCCTTCTTGAAGAGCTCCGACGGATGCTTGATGTGCTTCGTCCAGGACATGTCGGAAATGTGGATCAATCCATCGATGCCTTCTTCCAATCCGACGAAGGCGCCGAAATCGGTCAGGCTCTTCACCTTTCCCTCGATTCGCGTCCCGGCCGGGTACTTCGCCTCGATCATGTCCCACGGATTCGGCGCCGTCTGTTTCATGCCGAGCGAAATCTTCCGGCTTCCCGGATCGATGTTCAACACGGCGGCTTCCACCTGATCGCCGACCGAGACGACGCGGGACGGATGCCGCACTTCGTGCGTCCAGGACATCTCGGACACGTGGACCAATCCTTCCACGCCGGGCTCCAACTCAACGAAGGCGCCATAGTCGGTCAAACTCACCACGCGACCACGAACGCGCGTGCCCACCGGGTACTTCGCCGCCACACCGGTCCAGGGATCTGCCGACTTCTGCTTGAGGCCCAGGGAGATACGGCCGGTTTCCCGGTCATACTTGAGCACGGTGACTTCCACTTTGTCGCTGACCTGGAACAGCTCGGACGGATGCCCCACACGACCCCAGGACATATCCGTGATGTGCAGCAATCCGTCGATGCCGCCGAGGTCAATAAACGCTCCGTAATCGGTGATGTTCTTCACCGTCCCCTGAATCAGCTGACCTTCTTTCAAGGTCGACAACGTCGTCTGACGGCGACGGTCGCGCGTCTCTTCCAACAAGACCCGTCGGGAAACGACCACATTGCCGCGGCGATGGTTGATCTTGATGATCTTGAGGGGAAACGTCTTGCCGACCAGCCCATCGAGATCGCGGACCGGATGCAGGTCGATCTGGGAGCCGGGCAAGAACGCCTTGACGCCGATATCGACCATCATGCCGCCCTTGATACGGGAAATGATCTTGCCTTCGATGCTCTTTTCTTCCTTATGCAGCTTCTCCAATTCCTCCCAGATTTTCATCTTGTCGGCTTTTTCTTTGGAGAGCACGAGATTGCCGTCTGCGTCTTCACATTCTTCGAGATACACCTGCAGGCGATCGCCCACTTTCAGTTGCCCCAATTCTTCCTGTGAGAACTGGTCGGCTGGAATCATCCCTTCGGACTTATAGCCGATATCGACGACCACTTTGTCCTTGCCGATCGCGACCACCATGCCCTCGGTGATGGTTCCTTCCTCAAAATTGCGGAAGGTTTCCTCATACATTGCCGCCAAGGCATCGCGGTCAAGTTTGGGTTCGCTTTGTGGTGTGGCAGTACTCATGAAAAGGTCCTCGTCCTCCGGCCTATGCCGGGTGCTGATAGTGAAATACTCCGAGTCTTACTCAGCGTTGCAAGACTTGGCTGCCGGCCTGGCGTCAAGATCATGAGAGGGCCCGGCATGCGCCTGCCCGTCTCCGGGGTTCGGAACCTGTCCGAGCTCTGCAATCTTTGCCATCACCGTACGACTGACATGTTGATAAAACGCTTTACCTTCCAACCGGGCGGCGTCTGAGGAGAAATCTAACGGTTCTCCATACGTCACCGTCACGCGGCGAAATCTGGGCCATGAGGCGCCGGGCGGCAACACATCAAACGTGCCGCCGATATGCGTCGGCACCACCCGGCAACCAGTCTGCGACACGATCACCCCGATCCCCGGCTTTCCCGGTTTTAAGGCCCCGGTCATCGTGCGGCCGCCCTCGGGGAAAATGGCGACGGCTTTTTCCTCTTTGATCAAGGCGACCGCTTTGCTGAATGCATCCCGATCGAGGCGACCGATGCGTAACGGAATCCATCCCAACGCTTGCAACAGGCCGTTCAGCAGCGGGATCGGGAATAAGTCATGCCGCCCCATGTACCACACGCGCCGGGAGATTCCGCAGCCCAGCAATGGGATATCCAAATAGCTCGCGTGGTTCGACGCGATCAGCAATCCACCCTGCTTCGGCACCCGCCCGATCGTGCGATACCGGAAACAGATCCAGCCGATGGTGCGAGAGAGGAGCCACAACAGGCCATACAGTGCGGAGCTCACAATCGCGCCGCAACCACGGCCATCATGTGTGAGACGACCTCCTCCACCGGCATGCTCGACGTATCGAGGCGTTCCGCATCAGGTGCGGGAATCAAGGGCGCCACCGCGCGGGAACGATCACGATCATCACGCCCGGTGAGGTCGCGCTTGGTCTGATCAAATTGCACCGAGTGCCCCGCCGCCACCAGTTCGTGATGACGCCTCGTGGCTCGCACTTCCGCATCGGCTTCGAGGAAAAACTTCACATCGGCTTCCGGGAAGACCCGGGTGCCGATGTCACGCCCTTCTGCCACGACGCACCCTTCGGTACCGATTTGCCGTTGCACGGGCAGCAGCCATTCGCGAACGGCCGGAATGGCCGAGACCATCGAGGCCAGTGCCGTCACCTCCGGTGTTCGCAGCTCTCCGGTAATATCACGTCCATTCAGGAGCACATGGGATTGCTCCGGGCCACAGGCCATCTGCAGGGTCGTGTTAGGGAGCAGCGCGGCGATAGCGAGGTGATCGTCAGGACTGATCCCCGCATTGTGTACCTTCCACGCAATGGCGCGATACAAGGCACCGGTATCCAAATACAGATACCCGAGCCGCAACGCCAGGAGCCTCGCAACCGTGCTCTTGCCCACCCCTGCCGGACCATCGATCGCGATGATCAAACCACGTTTGTCCCGGTTGGGGGCACCGATCTCACCCACGCAATCCTCGCACTATAGACGTTTCCCAGAATCAGTCAACAGTTCCAAGAGCTTACGGTCGAAATTCGGAAACGAAGTCTCGATACAGTCTGTATCCTGAATCTGCGTGGTCTGCGACGCCGTCAACCCGCCGATGGCCACGGACATGGCCACGCGATGATCGCCATGACTTTCACAGGTGGCGCCGGTCAGTGAGCCATTGGTGCCGTTGCGTCCCAGCCCCCGAATCACCATGCCGTCCGGCCGTTCTTCGATGCGCGCTCCCATGGCCCGCAACTCTTTGGCCATGGTGGCAATCCGGTCGCTTTCTTTCACACGTAGCTCTTCAGCGCCGGTGATCACCGTTTCGCCCTCCGCCACGGCTGCCGCCACGCAGAGAATGGGAAATTCGTCGATGGTCTGAGGAATCTGGTCGGGACCGATCCGTACACCACGAAGCGGTCTAGACACCACCCGCAAATCCGCTACTGGCTCACCCGCCTCTTCGCGCGGATGAAGCACCTCGATTTGCGCACCCATCTGAAGCAGGATGTCGATCAAGCCGGTACGCGTCGGATTCATCCCCACACTGCGAATCGTCACATCGGAATCCGGGACAATGGAGGCTCCAACTAGAAAAAACGCCGCGGCCGAGAGGTCACCAGGGACTACTACCGGCTTGCCGCTCCAGCGTACCGACGGACGCCCTTCGATCCGGACTGTACATCCGTCCCGCTGAAAGGGAATCCCGAAATAGGCCAACATACGCTCGGTGTGATCCCGTGAGAGACGCGGCTCTGAAATCGTCGTGAGACCGTCCGCATAGAGGGCGGCAAACAGCAGTGATGATTTGATCTGGGCGCTTGCCACCGGCGACACATAGGACATGCCCTTGAGCCTGGTCCCGGTGATGGCCAATGGCGCCAATTCCCCGCCTTTTCGGCCGGCGATTGTCGCCCCCATTGCGCGCAACGGTTTCACCACCCGCCCCATCGGACGTCGTCTGATCGATTCGTCTCCGGTAAGGACCGTAAAGAAATCCTGCCCCGCCAGCAGTCCGGCCATCAAACGAATACCGGTCCCTGAATTGCCGCAATCGATAGGGCCGAGCGGTTCCGTCAATCCCCACATGCCTTTGCCGTGGACGGTCAACAATTGCGCCGTCTCTTCGATCCGTACTCCCAGCGACTGAAAGGCGCGCATGGTATTCAAGCAATCTTCGCCACGACAATAATCCTTCACACTGCTCGGTCCCTCGGCCAAAGCCGTGAGAATGATGGCCCGATGGGTGACGGACTTATCGCCAGGCACTGTAATGGTGCCCTTTAACGGACGGCCTGGACTGATCGTTAACGAGGCCATCGCAGCCTAGACCTTCCCCGGCGTTCGGGGTATCAGTTGTTCGCGTTCGTGCTTGGCCTTGTCCAATTGCTTTTCGATCCCAGCCGCATCGCCCGCAGCAATTAATCGTTTGAGCTCCCCGAGATGCCGTTCATAGGTCTCGATCAACGACACGACGTTGTCCCGATTCCATAGGAAAATGTCTCTCCACATTTCCGGCGAACTGGCGGCGATCCTGGTGGTGTCCCGCAATCCGCCGCCGGAATGACCGGCGAGATCCAGTTCGGGCACGCCATGGTCGCGCACATCCGCCAAGGCGGTCATCAACGCAAAAGCCGCCACATGCGGAAGGTGACTGACGGCACCGAGGATTTTATCGTGGAGAAAGGGATCCATCTCCAGCACGATCGATCCTGCGAGCTCCCAGACTCTGCGAATAGTTGCTAGTGCCTCACGATCTGTCTTGGCCGTGGGCGTCAAAATGCATCGTGCACCGGAAAAGAGCGTCTCCGACCCGGCGGCGACACCGGTCTTTTCTTTGCCGGCAATGGGATGTGCGCCGACAAACCGTACGCCAGGCGGAAGCAGGG
Organism: Nitrospira sp.; assembly: GCA_024998595.1. Classification (GTDB taxonomy): domain Bacteria; phylum Nitrospirota; class Nitrospiria; order Nitrospirales; family Nitrospiraceae; genus Nitrospira_A. The sequence continues at coordinate 225,664 of JACOEK010000001.1, read as the reverse complement.
CCTCTGCCCGTGTGACCAACTCCCCCTTGACGCTGCCCACATCGCTGACGATCGTATCGGGCTTGAGGCATCCGGCCCATTCCTGCAGATGCCGCTCATAGGTGTCAACCGGCGTGGCCAGCAGGACGAAATCAGCTCCCTCGACGCCTTCGCGCGGATCAGACACATATCGATCGATGGCGCCGACCTCCACCGCCGTTTTTAGATTCTCCACACGGCGCCCGATGCCGACGACCGAGTCTGCCAACTTCTGTCGGCGCAGGATCATCCCCAGAGAGCCGCCGATGAGTCCGACCCCGATAATTGCGACTTGTTTGAAATGTGGTTTCGTCATTGAATCACTGCCGCTTCTCAGGAAACTGTTCCAGGTATCGCCGCGCTCTCTACACTGTTCGATCGACGGCGGCAGCAATCTTGCGCAAATCGCCCATCAGTTCTTTGAATTTCGACGGCCGGATGGATTCCTCACCGTCACACAGGGCGCATTCGGGATTGGAATGCACTTCGATCAACAGCCCATCGGCTCCGGCAGCGATCGCTGCTTTGGACATCGGCGCCACTAGATCCCACTTGCCGGTTGCATGACTGGGATCGACGATGACGGGAAGATGGGAGAGATCCTTGAGCGTCGGGATGGCCGCGAGATCCAGGGTGTTCCGATATTGCGTTTCAAAGGTGCGGATGCCGCGCTCGCACAACATGACATTGCGATTGCCGCGGGACATGATGTATTCCGCGGAAAGCAGAAATTCCTTGATGGTGGCCGAGAGGCCGCGCTTCAACAGAACCGGCTTATCATACGCGCCGACTTCCTTGAGGAGTTCGAAGTTCTGCATGTTGCGGGCGCCGATTTGAATGATGTCGGCTTTTTCCAGGAAGAGTTCGATATCACGGGTATCGAGAATTTCGCTTACCACCGGCAAGCCGGTCTGCTTCTTGGCCTCTACCAAGTAATCCAAGCCCTCGCGGCCCAGCCCTTGGAAGGAATAGGGCGAGGTCCTCGGCTTATACGCACCGCCTCGCAACACCGTGGCGCCGGCCGATTTGACTTCGTGCGCGATTCCCACGGTCAGTTCCAAACGCTCGACCGCACAGGGCCCTGCCATGATCGTAATTTTCTTGTCGCCGATCTTGACCCCGTTCACGTCAATGATCGTGTTTTCTTTTTTGAATTCCCGGCTGACCAACTTCCAGGGGGCCAGAATCGGCAACACGCTCTCCACGCCGGGCAAAGCGGTCAACGGCTGATTGTGCAAAATCCGGTCGTCCCCGATCACCCCGATAATGGTCCGTTCCTGCCCCGCAGAGATGTGCGACTTCAGCCCCAATTCCCGAAGCCGGTCTGTGATGTGATCGACTTCCCGCTCCGAAGCGTCAGGCTTCAAGACAATAATCATGTGCTCGTCTCGCTTTCCTTATTGCGACGCGCGTGTCACGTCTTCCAGCGCGCTCAGGAACAATTGATTTTCTTCCGGGAGGCCGATGGTCACCCGCAGCATGCGGCCTTCGATGTGACGCACAATGATGCCCTTGGCCAACAACGCGTCAAAGACTTCGCGCCCGCTTCTCCCGACATCGAAATAGAGAAAATTCGTTTCGCTGGGCAAGGCCTCGAACCCGAGCCGCCGTAAACCGTCCCGCACCTTGTCCATCTCAACATGATTGAGTGACCGGCTCGCCGCTACATGGGCCTCGTCGTCCAGTGCCGCCAGGGCGGCACGTTGCGCCATACTGTTGGCGTTGAAGGGTGGCCGGATTCGATTCAAATAATTGGTAATCTCAGGGGTGGTGATGCCATACCCGATGCGCAAGCCGGCCAATCCATATATCTTGGAGAAGGTCCGCAAGACGATGACAGGACGTCCGGCCTTGACATAGCCGAGCGATTCGGGAAATTCCGGATGCCGGACATATTCGTAATAGGCCTCATCGAACACGACCACAACATGGTCGGGCACCCGTTCCATTAAAGCGGCTACCTCCGCCTTGGTAGCCGTGGTGCCGGTCGGATTGTTGGGATTACAGACAAACAGCAACCGCGTCTTATCGGTGATGGCGGCCGCCATGGCCGGCAAATCGTGGTACCAATTTTTCTGTGGCACTTCTACTGCCACGCCGTGCGCTGCCTTGACCTCCATTTTATAAATCACGAAGGTATGTTCGGCCATCACGGCCTCATCTCCCGGCGACAAGAACGTTCGCGCGAGCAGCCCTAAAATTTCATCGGAGCCGTTTCCGAGAATGACTTGGTCCGGCGAAACCTTCCAACGCTCGGCCAGGGCTCCGCGCAAGCGAAACCCCCCGCCGTCGGGATACCGGTGCAGCGTCGGCACTGTCTCCGCCAGCACTGCCATGGCCTTCGGTGATGGCCCGATCGGATTTTCATTGGACGCCAGCTTCACTGCGCGCGGCAATCCCAACTCACGCTGCAGTTCTTCAATGGGTTTTCCTGGCACGTACGGCACGAGGGAAGCGATGTCGGGGTGCACCTTCAATGGCATGGCGTAACTCGGACCTCTAGGAATAGGCGGGATACGACCCGAGAATCTTCATGAACAGGCAGCGACTTTTGACCTCTTCCGCCGCTTTCTTCACCCGTTCCTCATCGATATGTCCCTCGATATCGACAAAGAAAATGTACTCCCAGGCTTTGCGACGCGATGGACGCGATTCGATCTTGGTCATGTTCAGGCCATGAGAGGCAAATGGTCGCAATAAGTCATAGAGCGCGCCGACCTTGTCCTTGACCGACAACATCAGTGACGTTTTATCTCGACCGGTCCGCTCCGGCGCCTTCTGTGACAACACGAGAAACCGGGTGAAGTTATTGATGTTGTCTTCGATCCTCGCCGTTACCACCTTCAGCCCGTATAACTGGGACGCCAACTCCGACGCGATCGCGGCGGCCGAGGGATCATCCATCGACATCTCAGCGGCTCGCGCGGTACTCGCCACTTCGGACACCGGCACGTGGGGCAAGTTGGTTTCCAGCCAATTGCGGCATTGCGCAATGGCATGGGGATGCGAATAGATGCGCTTGATGTCTCCTGCCACTCCGCTTTTTGACATGAGATGATGCGCCACTTCCTGAAGCACTTCGCCGTAAATCAACAGGCTGGAATCGACGAACATATCGAGGGTGTGGTTCACCACACCTTCAGTCGTGTTCTCGATCGGCACCACGCCGAAATGGGCGCGTCCCCGCTCCACTTCGCTGAAGACGTCCTTAATACTGTTGACGGGAATATACTGCGCGGAGGCCCCGAATTTTTGCATGCAGGCCATGTGGGTAAATGTGGCCCTCGGTCCAAGGTAGGCGACCTTTTGAGGCCCCTCCAGGGATAACGAGGCCGACATGATTTCCCGATACACTGCACGGATGGCTTCGGTAGGGAACGGCCCGGTGTTTTGCTTGCTGAGACGATCGAAAATTGCCGCTTCGCGCGCCGGCGTGTGCAAATTCGCCGCAGCATCTTTCAGTTTTTTCAGTCGGCCGATTTCGATGACCGATTTCGAGCGCTCATTCAGGAGGCGCAAAATCTGATCGTCGAGCCGGTCGATTTCTTCGCGATGGACTTGCAAGTCGTCAGACATGACGGGGGGATTTCCTCCTCACGGAACACGTCCTCAGGAAGACGAGCCGCGAAACGAGTCCAAGCCCAAAGGACGTACTTGGACAAGTGGGTATCCTACAGGAGCCACCGCGGGCATTGCAAGGATAGGTCTGGGGATTCAAGGAGTTGCGATGGAATCCGTTTCGCCGGAGAACGGGAGAAGGTCTTTCTGTTTCTTGAAATGATCGTAGGACAACCTGGTTGCCTGGCGGCCTCGACCGGTGCGTTCCAGAAAGCCCGCCTGGATTAGATACGGTTCATAGACATCTTCCAGCGTGCCCTTATCCTCCTGCACCGCGGCCGCTAAGGAATCCACTCCGACCGGGCCCCCATTGAACTTCTCGATCACCGTCAAAAGAACACGCCGGTCCATCTCATCCAACCCGGCGGCATCCACCGCCAACCAGACCAGGGCATCCTGCGCCACTCGTTGAGTGATGTGGCCGCCCGCCTTGATCTCGGCATAGTCCCGGATGCGTTTAATCAGTCGATTGACGATGCGCGGAGTTCCGCGAGCCCGCCGGGCGATCTCAGCCGCCCCGGCCTCGTCGATCGGTATACTGAGCAACCGTGCTGAGCGCGTGACGATCGATGTCAGCTCCTGGGAGGAATAAAACTCCAGGCGGTGCACCAACCCGAACCGGTCTCGCAGAGGTGAGGTCAAGGCCCCGGCCCTGGTCGTCGCTCCAACCAGGGTAAACCGGGGCAAGTCCAGTTTGACGGTCCTGGTCGACGCGCCTTGCCCCACGACCAGATCAAGCTGGTAGTCTTCCATTGCCGGATAGAGGGCCTCTTCCACCGACGCCGGTAACCGGTGAATTTCATCGATGAACAGGACATCTCGTTCCTGCAGATTAGTCAGGATCGCGGCAAGATCACCCGCATGGCTCAGGACGAGGCCGGAAGTCGACCGGATGGCCGACCCCATTTCCCTGGCGATAATGTGCGCGATAGTCGTCTTGCCAAGGCCCGGCGGGCCGTAAAAGATGGCGTGATCCAACGCCTCGCCACGACGTTTGGCCGCCTCGATGCAAATCTCCAGCGATTCCTTCATCCGTGATTGTCCGACATATTCCCGCAAGCTCTGCGGGCGCAGCGCTGCCTCGAGCCCGCGCTCGTCGTCTGTCAGTTGGTTGCTCACGGTGCGATCGGACATGACATAATCCTGAAAAGAATGGGGCGCAACTATTTGGACTCGGGTGTTGGCCTGAATTTGGGCGGCGGCGGAGAGGCGCCCTGTCCCGGGGCAGCCGTGCTTCCGCAATCAGGCGGGCAGCGAACTCCTCCTTGGCTCGGATCGGGCATGCTCGACCCCATCTGCTGCAATTGACACTGCGACACCAGCCCATTATCGACCGATCCGCAACGCGAGGGCACATGAGACCGCCCCACCTCGCTATAGCCATCGGGACAAGCGCCACAGACCGAGAGCATGTTGCTGCCTAAAGGCACACACTGCACCAAAACCGGATCGCCATCCTTACACAACTCCGGGGCATTGGTTCTCCCGGTGGTAGCGTACCCGTCCGGACACAACCCGCAGGTCTTACGGATACTCTTGGGCTCCTCCATCCCGTCGACAGCAAAGACCCGTTCCGTCATCGATGCGAAGAACAACACGGCCACTACGGCCAACCCGGTCGCGATGCCTCGCCGTCGCTGTGTCTTTGATGCGAGCTCCATCATTGCCATGTGTCACCCCTTGGCCAGGTCTTTGAGGACCTCTCGAATCACCTGCTCTAATCCCTGCGTCATCACGCCAGATTTTTCCACCCGCTTCAGCGCTTCTTTCACATCCGGTTGCCGGTAGCCGAGATTCACCAGCGCCGACAAGGCATCCTCATAGAGCGGATTATCGGACCGCCCGGAGCCAGCCCCGGCCGGCTCGCCGGATGGATGTAACTTGGCCACCTTGTCTTTGAGTTCCAGGGCAATTCTAGCCGCCGACTTTTTGCCGACGCCCGGCACTGTCCCCAATTTTTCAATATCACCTGCCTGTATAGCCGTGTACAGGTCACGTACGGAGAGTGTGGACAGGACGCTAAGTCCCAACTTCGGCCCGATACCGGAAATGCCCGTCAACAGGAGAAAGGCCTCCTTCTCGGCAGCGGTGAGAAACCCGAACAGCTGAATGGCATCTTCCCGCACATGCGTATGAATGCTCAGCGTCACGGGCTCATGCTGATTGGGCAGTGAATAGTACGTACTGAGAGGGACCAACACCTCATAGCCCACGCCATGGACATCGAGCGTGACTTGCGAGGGCGCCTTGAAGGCCACGAGGCCTGTCAGTAAGGCGATCATATGATCAGTAGGAACGAGGGCTGCGGAGTGCTTGGTGAAAAGACTGGTGCTCGTCGATACTCAGTGCCGAACTCCCGGATTACGCCGTGGCGGCGGCCACTTTCTCCATGACCTCGTCGGAAATGTCAAAGTTCGCATGGACCTTCTGCACATCGTCGTGCTCATCCAGGATTTCCATGAGCTTTAACATGTGTTCCGCGGCCTTTTCTTCCAACGCAATCGTATTCTGGGGAATGAAGTTCAATTCAGCAAGCGTATACTCGATTTTCGCGTCGCTCAGCGCTTTCTTGACGGCCTCAAAATCATGCGGGCTGGTCAAAACCTCGAAGGCCTTGTCGCTGACCTTCACATCTTCCGCACCGGCTTCCAGGGCGATGGTGAGCAGCGCATCTTCCTCGGCCTTCCCCTTCTCGACGACCAGCACGCCTTTCTTATGGAATTGCCAGGCAACTGCCCCGGCCTCCGCCATGTTGCCGCCATTTTTGGTGAGCAGGCTGCGGATTTCAGCGACCGTGCGATTCCGGTTATCCGAGGTAATTTCCATCAAGACGGCAGTCCCTCCGGGACCATAGCCTTCGAGCGTGAATTCTTCATAGGTGACGCCGGGTAATTCGCCGGTACCACGCTGGATGGCTTTCTTCATGGTATCGCCGGGCATATTGGCTTCTTTGGCCTTGGCAATGGCCAATCGCAAGCGGGGGTTACCATCGGGGTCCCCGCCGGACCGGGCCGCAATCGTCAACTCACGGATGATGCGCGTGAAGACCTTGCCGCGCTTGGCATCGACCGCCGATTTATGCCGCTTGATTGTTGCCCAATGGCTGTGGCCACCCATGGCGACTCCTCTTAGCGTGCACAGACCCCACTGCCCGTGTGGTCCATGAACGCGTTGAAACCGAGGTTAAAAATGTACAGCTAACATAGTCCTGACAAGGGTGTCAACGCGATGTCCGCGCCTGCAACATTCCTGAAAAAGAGGGGCAGTCGCTACTCCGAATAAAACAGCAATTGCGCACCGATGACGAGGACGAGGCTCGCCCAGATGAGCTCCCAATATGACCGTTCTGTCTCGAGCTGCCGCTGACGCCAGCCGGAGATCAACTTTGACGACCCCGCAGTAATCGCCATGGTACCCATCATGAGATGGTGCAGGGCAATCTTATCGGCTGCGGGGTGATCCCCATGGGAATGCGCGAACAGCATCAATCCTCCCACGACGGCAAATATCGGAAGGGGCACTGTCCACACGGCGTGGGCGAACCAGCCGAGGCGCCGCAGAAATTCGATGGTACCCACCGACAAGGCCAGCACGCCGTAGGTCTTATGCTGCAGGACCTCCGGGTCGGTTCCCAGAAAGGTTTGCGCAAACGTCATCGACCCGATTGGCCAGGCATCGTGATCACTCCAAATAAGGAGCAACACACCGGCCACCGCCAGGGCCCCTGGAAGCAAAAAGCGCGTCCAGGCCAGGAGAGGCCACCCCAACGCCTGACGCAATTCACTCAACCCGATCAGGAGAAGAAAAACGCCGGCCAGATGATGATTGAATTCGGAATAGGCGATGCCTTCACGCGACCCTTCCCACTGAGGCCCTGAGGAAGACGACTGTCCATGGTGATGTCCGTGCTCCTCGACGGACGAGTCATGACCATGATCAGCGGCCTGTGCAATGGGAGAGAACGCAAGCCAGACGAAGATCGCGATGCACCACAGGCCCAACAGCGAGCACCAAGGCCTCAGCCATCTCAGACGATAATTCGGTCGAGAAAGGGAAACGGGCGGGAATCGAACGGCCCATCCGGACTGCCGGACGGGCCGAGAACTCGTCTCACGCATGCAATCGTCTACTACATGAACTTCATGAACTTCTCTTTGGCTTCGTCCATGACCTGGGCCGTGATTTCTACCAGGCCTCGCTCCTTGGCAATCCGCTCAATTTCCCGGCGAGCCATGGGACGAATGAAGTCAGGGATGTTATCCATACGCTGCTCGGCATCTTTCGTCCACGCGATGCCGTTCGGGGAATCGTTCTTGGAATCATCCATGACCTGCAGCGTGATGCTCTTATACCCATGCTTGCGGGCATAGGCTTCAACACTGCTTTGCACCATCGGCTTGACGAAGGACGGCAACCGCTCCAACTTTTCCTTGGCATCCGCCGTCCACGTAAATTCGCTGGCACCGTTGGCATTCGGCTTGCCGCCAGAGGTCAATCCCATCTCCGCGACCATCGCCGAGAACGGACATCCACCCGAGGCCTTCTCTCCACCGGCCGCTGGTGCACTGGCCTTCGGGGCCGCCGTGGCCGGCTGACCACCCTGAATCTTCTCATTGAGATAGGCGGCCATTTGCCCTGCGCCGGCCTGCGCTTCATCCTTGAGGGTCCCTCGAGTCATCTCGAACGGTTCGGCGGTTTCCGTGCGGCCTCCAAGCTTGACACCGAGCGATGCGACCATTTGTGTTTCGCCGGGATTGGTCACCATCGAAAACTTGGCTTCGCAGGACGGACAGCCGAAGAACACGCCGAGTGAGCCCTCACCGGGTTTTTCGACCTTTTGAAACGTCATGTAGGTCTCGCAGTTCAGGCAAACGAACTTCATAGGATCCCCCTTCCAGGCCGGTCCGCTTAGAGCTTCTCCGCCAGGACTTTTTTGTAATCCAGCAACGATTGAATCCGCCCGACAATCTCTTGATATTTCCGGATCGTCGGATAGTCGGGATCAAGGAGCGGCTGCCCCTTATCGAACGTTTTCGCGAGTGTGCGGTCGAAGGGAATACGACCCAGCAACGGCAGGTCCAAGACTTCGCACATCGCCTCGGTATTCCCCTCAAACAGCTCATTTTCGGCGCCGCAGGCGGGACACCGATATTCGCTCATATTTTCCACGATACCCAACACCCGGATCCCCATATCCCTGGCGTAGGTGACTGATTTCTGTACCACATCGGAGGCGACTTCGGAAGGCGTCGTCACCACGATCGCCCCGGCCAGATCGGGAATAAATCCGGCGATGACCGGGGGCTTATCCGCAGCCGCGCCGGGGGGCAAATCGGCCAGAAGATAATCCAGTTCGCCCCAGACCACGTCGGCGAGGAATTCACGAATGACGTTCATTTCCATGAGACCGAGCCAGACCGGGCTCAAATCCATCGGGCCTTTCCACCGCACCGGCGAGGCATCGTCGAGGAAAAAATCCATCGAGGCCACTTTGATGCCCAGGGGACCGACCGGGGGCAGCGCCCCTTCCGGAGTCATTTTCAACGACTGGCCATGTAGCCCCATCATGCGCGGGACACAAGGCCCGTTTAAATCGACATCGAGCAACCCGACCTTCGCACCCTGGCGCGCAAACGCCAGAGCGAGATTGACGGTGGTCATGCTCTTCCCGACTCCGCCTTTGCCGCTCATCACCACGAGCTTCTGCTTGATGCCGGCCATTCGAGCCTGCACCTGCTTCATCTGCGCGGTGATCTGCTGGACAACTTTTGCGTCGTCGGAATACTGGAGTTTTGTCAGGATTGACTTGAGATCTTTCCCGGCCGCCATGGTCATGAAAAACCCTCGAAATTGTTGATGAAGGACGCTACCACAGGGATTTCAACGGAGTCAAACCACCCAGCCCTCATCGATTAGATGGAATATTGGATGGTGGACTTCGTCCCGGACGGCTGGATCAGCACGCCTCGCTTCTTCAACTCCTCCAGGATTTGCCGGGCTGCGGCATCAAAATCCTGCGGCCCGGCAAAATGCAGGTCAGTATTCGGCGGCGGTTCCTCTCCCGCTCTGCTCATATGCACCGCAATCACCGGCGCCGGTTGGACCAATGTCCGTATCATCTCCGCCATACGGTGATAGTTGATACCGAATGTCTTGCTGGTCGAGACCACAATCAGTCCGGTGTCGATCAACAGCCGGGCGACTTCGCCATATCGACGAACCCGTTCGGAGGCAAATGACGGGTCGGCGGCAGATAAATCCGCGTCTAACCCCTGCAGGAGATTTTCGCCTTCCAACAAGTAGGCATGCCGGCTATCGGCTACCAGCAATGCTTCAACCCGCCGCGCGAGAAACGTTTTACCCGTCTGCGCCGAGCCGGTGAAGAGCACAATCGCCGCCCGGTGGCCATACTGTAGCGCTCGATCCTCGGAGCGGACATCTCCGGTCAGCCAGGCATATTCCCGCTGCCGGGCCTCTTCACGCAGCCCTTCTTGTTCGTCGTGCACCAACTCGGTGATGATCCCGCCGCCGGAAATATCGTATTCGTCCACCAGCACGAAGCGGCCTGTCGCTTCGAAAGAGGACGATAGATCAAACGCGAGAGGGGCTTTCACGCGCAGGGTCAATTCAGCGACTTGATTCCGGGCCACGGACTGACTCTCTTGCAGCTGCGCCAAGTCGGCCGTGTCGATAATGCGATGGATCACCGCCACCTCGCAGGCGGCCTCCCTGGTGGCCAGTCGCAACATGTACTTCCGCCCCTTTTCAAGGGGCCGCCGTCCCATCCAAAACAGGTTCACCCGGATCGCCGTGGAGACCAACGGGACGGAATCCCGATGCGACGCAATTTCTCCGCGCTCCACAAAAATCTGCTCGTCGAGCGTGATGCCGACCGATTGACCGGCCTGCGCCTCGCTCGTCGGAGGATCCACATTGAATCCTTCGATCGATTGCACCACCGCCGTCTTGTTCGAAGGCGAAAATACGAGCTGGTCGCCGACTTTTAGACGTCCGGCGGTGATACGTCCGGTCAAAATCCGGCGGGCGTCGAACTTGTAGACGTCCTGCAGCGGAAACCGGAGCGGCTGCTCTGAACGCACCTGCTCTTTCTTGAAGAGTGACAGCGTTTCCAACACGGTGGGCCCCTGATACCAGTTCATATGACTGCTGCGCGTTGCGATGTTGTCACCCATCTTCGCGCTGACCGGAATCATCTGTTGCGGCACTGCCCGGAACTGTCCCAGAAACTCCCGATATTCCTTCTCGATTCCATCGAACACATCTTGTCGATAGCCGACCAGATCCATCTTGTTGACGACAACCGCGAACTGCGTCACGCCCAGCAGCGACAGCAGGTACCCATGCTTCTTCGACTGTTCGCGCACTCCCTCCAAGGCATCGATCAGCAGGAGGGCGGCTTCGGCACGGGCGGCCCCGGAAATCATGTTCTTCAGGAACTCCTTATGCCCCGGCGCGTCGATGATGATGTACTGCCGCCCGTTCCAGATAAAAAACGTGCGCGCCGTATCGATGGTGATGCCTTGCTCCTGCTCTTCCAGAAAGGCATCAAACAGGAACGCATACTCAAACTCTTTGCCCTGCTGGCGGCAAATGGCCTGCACCTTTTCCAACTTGCCTTCCGGCAGAGAGCCGGTGTCGGCATAGAGTCGACCCACCAAGGTGGATTTCCCGTGATCGACGTGGCCCACAATGACGATATTGAGGCTTTCTTGCGGCTTGGTCTGGTCGTGCTGTGTCATATGATTACTCGTGCAGTGGAACTTTTGTTTCCCAATTTCGTCCGATTCGGCCAGCGACCTGGCTGAGGAAACCGGTCCTACATGTAGCCCTTCTTACGAAGCATTTCCATGCCTCGCCCCGCATCCTGCGCGCGGCCGGCCCGTTCAGCCACATTGCTCTTTCGCAGCTCGATAATGATCTCGTCCACCGTCTTCGCGGTCGACTTGATGGGCATGGTACAGGGTGCACACCCGAGGCTGCGGTACCGTGTTCCATCGCCCCGGTCGAGATAGAGATCCATGAAGGGAATATTCTCGTGCTTGATGTATTCCCAGATATTGATCTCGGTCCAATCGAGGAGCGGATGAATCCGGATATGGGTCCCCGGTGGAAAGGTAGTCTTGAACTGATCCCACAATTCAGGCGGCTGATCGCGGAAATCCCAATCGCCGTGTTTGTCACGCGGCGAAAAATATCGCTCCTTCGCCCTCGTGCTGTCTTCATCCGCACGAACGCCGAGGATGATGCCGGTATAGCCCTTTTCCTCGACGAGATTCTTCATGGCATTCGTCTTCAACGCCGTGCAGCAGACATCCCGCCCTAACGTATGATTCATCCCCGCGGCCAAGGCTTCCTTATTCTGACCCACCACCAGATTCAGCCGCCATTCCCGCGCAATCCGGTCACGGTATTCGATCATCGCCGGGATCTTATAACTCGTATCCACGTGCAGCAAAGGAAAGGGCACATGCCCAAAAAAGGCCTTGCGAGCCAGCCACAACAAGACCGTCGAATCCTTGCCCATTGACCACAACATGGCAAGGTGATTGAAGTGCTTATAGGCTTCGCGAAGGATGTAGACGCTCTGGTCTTCAAGTTGACGCAAATGTTTCATGATTCACACTCGTGTATTTATGCGGAGAGGCCGATCTTCGACGCCGCGCCTGCTGCCGACGGTACTCCCGCGATTAGTTCTGCCAATTTGGCTTTGGCCTGTCCGGACTCCAACGCGCTGCGGGCTGCCGCCAGATTCCCGGTGATCGACGTCCCCTTACCGCTCGCATAAAGCAACATGGCTGCATTGAGGAGGACCCAGTCCCGTTGCCCGCCTTGAATCTCGTTGGCGACCAACCGTTTGATCAAATCGGCTTCCCGTTCACGCTGCTCCGGGGGGAACCCGGCCATTTCGCGGAATGTCGCCATGGCCAGTCCAGCGTCTTTGGGTTGAAAGGTAAAGGGCGTGATGCGTTCGTCTTTGAGTTCCAAGAGACGGGTCGAGTTGCCGATCGAAAGTTCCGGATCGCCTTCCACGCCGCGGATTACCAGCGCACGCGGACAGCTGAGCATCCGCAAGGCCTCGACCGTCTTTTCGAAATAGGGCGGATGCGAGAGCCCGATCACCTGAGAACCGGCGCGAGCTGGATTGAGCAATCTCGCCACCGGATGGAAGAAATTGCGTACGCCCAATTCCTGCCGCATTTCGAGAAACCGGCTCACCGGCGGGTGGTACAACGCGAGATCGAGATACGCAAACCCTTTCTTCTCCAGCTCAGGCCCGACGAGCTTGGCGGTGTGATCGGTAGGAATACCCAGGAGCTTCAATACTGCCGAGACGCCGCGTCGATCGGCAGGTCCATCCACACCATGAAGCAACAACACCGCTCCAGCTGCCGCCGCAATAATTGCGGCGGGAACGATGGCGTGAAACGTTTCCCGCTTGCCTCCATACACCGGGACGTCCACCACACCGAGTCCGGAACGGACGGGCACCGGCGGAACATATTGTCTGGCAGTGGCAGTAAACGCGGCCAATTCCGTGACCGACTCGGACTTGAAACGCATGGCCGTCAAAAACGCGCCGACCTGAGCCTGCGTGGCGGTCCCTTCGATCATCAGGCGCATGGCCTGCTTGGCTTCCTCCCACGTGAGATCCTTGGACGTCTTTTGACCTTTGGCGACTTTGGCGAGCAGATGTTGCATGTGAATGGTAGTAACCTTGTCTCGTATCAGGGTGACGGTGATGTTATTTGTGCAGTCCGCATTCGGTCTTACCGAAATTTTTCCACCGACCGGAACGCGGATCGTCTCCCGGAAGGACAGGCGCGGTGCAATGCGTGCAGCCGATGCTGGGGTAGTTGCGGTCGTGCAATGTGTTGTACGGCACCTCATGCAGCTGAAGATAGGTCCACACCTGCTCGCTACTCCACTTGGCCAGAGGATTCACTTTGACAAGGTTGAATTTCTTGTCCCACTCGATCAGCCCCGCATTGGCCCGCGTCGGAGCCTGATCCCGCCTGATTCCGGTGATCCATGCACTGTACCGGCCGAGGATACGGGTCAATGGCTCTATTTTTCTCAGCTCGCAGCACTGATCGGGCTTGCTCGCCCATAAGGCCGCTCCATGTTGAGCAGCCTGCTGCTCCGGCGTCAAGAGCGATTTCATCTCAATCACCTGCGCCGGTTGTAAGCCATATCGCGCGACAATGCGGTCCCGCACGTCGAACGTTTCCGGAAACAGAAAATCGGTATCGAGATAGAAGAGCGGCGCTTCCGGGTCGATCCGATGCACCATATCGACCAACGCCACATCTTCCGCCCCGAAGCTGCAAGCCAGGACGATGCGTTGCCGGTAGGTCTTCAGCGCGTATTCCAGCAGGTCCCAGGGCTGCTGAGATTCAAATGAATCACTCAGCGCCTTCAGCTCTGGATCGGAGGGTCGTTCAGCGGGCTGCTGTGTGTCTTTCACCCTTCTTACCCCTCGACCTTTTCCACGAGAATTTTGAAATGCTTGGCCTCAGGCTCCAACGGTCCCTCCGCCAAAATCTTGTGCCCATCGTTCCGTAAACTCATCGGCACATTCCGGATCGGCTCTCCGGCATCGAGCCAGACTTCGAGCTGCTCGCCGTTATTCATCATCTCCAATTTCAATTTCGTCTTTACGTAGTTCATCGGGCAGGCCACACCACGCAGGTCATACACAGGCGCCTGAGCCGCGGCAACAGGTGCGGGTGCGGCGGGAACCGCAGCAGGAGCCGGAGTCGGCACGGCTTCTTCCTTCACCTGGGCCAACTTCAGATCTTTGCCCATTTGCTCCGTAGCTGCCCGGCAGACACCGAGAAACCGTTTGGCGAACGCCATTTTCTCGTTCGCTGCCTCGGCGGTTGCATCCTTAGATCCCAGATCGCCGACTTGCGCACCGAGATTCTGATACGTAGTCGGGACGATGCCTTTGGTCGCCAAGCGCACGTCGAATTCCTGGAAAGTCTCGGCATCGGTCGCCGGATCGATTCCTTCGGTCACCAGCAACCCTTTGGCCGCCGCCAGCACCGCGCGATATGATTTATTCACCGACAGAGCGTACTGGTGTTTCTCGACGAGCAGTTTCGCCTGGTAGAGCTCCTGATCCGCCTCCAACATGCGGTCGTCGATCATTTCCAAGGCTCCGCCTGCGCACTCGCCGGGGCCCAAATCCTCCAGCACAAATTCAGCTTCACCTTCCCAATCGTAATAGTAGGTCGGATCCTGCTCGTAGGGCGGCACAATCGTATAGGGAATGAGTTCGTCCTTCAGGACGTTCTTCCCGACCCGCCCGATGAACGATTGCAGGCTCTCATTGGGCTTCCGATCGCGGCGATACACATCCACCAGGTGACGCACGGCCGCGGGAACACTTTTCGCTGGCAGCTTGACCGCAAGCTGTCCGATTTTCGGCGTACCATCCACGTGTCCGCCGAGGTGCAGCTCATAATGGGGCGCGGTATGTTCGCCGAGCCGTTTACCGACGCCGTGCAATCCGATCGTCGCGATATGGTGCTGGGCGCAAGAATTGTGGCAGCCGCTGATCTTGACGCTCACGTCGCGAAGATCTTCAGGCACCTGACCGGCAGGAAACACCTCAGCCAGCGCGCGGGCCATTCCCTTGGACGATGTGATCCCCAAGCCGCAGGTGTCCGTGCCGGGGCAAGCGATAATGTCCTCGACCAACTCAGCGCCGGGATCGCCCAAGCTATGCGCGACGAGTTCCTCATGAAACGCGCTTAGACGCTCCTCCTGAATCCACCTGATGATCACGTTTTGATTGATGGTGGTGCGGATGTTGCCATTGGAATAGCGTTCGGCCAAGTCGGCCACTACCCACATTTGCTCGCCCGTCAGATCGCCCATGGGCAATTTGATCGCCGCTGCGGAAAATCCAGGCTGCCGTTGGGGAACTACGTTCGTCCGTTTCCACGCTTCGAATGCAGACTCGGCGCCGTTACGCGAGGCAACACCGTTGCCAGTGCCGTTTCCATTGGTGACGCTCGAGGCTTTCGTCGGCATCAACAACGGGGGCGTATCGGCATACTCCAGTAACTTGATCGGTTCATGCGTCGGCACCGCATACCCCATCGACGCGTAGGCCGCTTCCCACCGGCGCTTGAATTCGTCGAAACCGAGTTTCTCGATGACGAACTTCATGCGAGCCTTGTTACGATTCTTGCGGTTTCCGAGGGTATCGAACACTTTGATCACCGCTTCGATGGTCGGCAATAATTCGTCCATCGGCGTAAATTCTCTGAGCACTTGGGCCATGCGCGGGGTCGAACCCAGGCCACCGCCCGCGACCATCCGGAACCCAATGGTTCCGTCCGCCCGCTTTGCCGCCAGCAAACCGATGTCGTGGATAGGCGTAAGCGCACAATCCTGCCGGCAGCCTGAGAGCGCAATCTTGAACTTCCGTGGGAGGCTCTGGTTCAGCGGATTGCGCAAGAGATGATAAGCGACCGTTTTCGCATAGGGTGTCACATCGAACACCTCACCTTGGCACACCCCGGCCAAATGGCACGCCGTCACATTACGCACCGTGTTGGCGCAAGCTTCCCTGGTTGTCAGCCCGACGGAGGCCAGCTGGCGCATCATTTCGGGAACATGCTTGAGCTCCACGAAATGCAGTTGAATGTCCTGCCGTGTCGTCACATGGCCCACGCCGGTGGCGAAGTGGTCGGCCAGTTCGGCGACTCGCCGCAATTGATTGGCCGTCAGCCCGCCGAACGGAATTTTGATCCGGAACATCTGCACGCCCGGTTGCCGCTGACCGTAAATGCCGTACTGGAGCCGGAAAGGCTTGAAGATATCGGTCGAGAGATCGCCCGCAAGAACCCGCTGGGCTTCGGCCTCGAATGTCTCGATTTCTTCGACAATATGCGCGGGAATGGGCTCGGTCTTCACAGCGGGACGCAGAGCCTCTGTATGGGAACTCATCATAACGACCTCGTCGGTTCGGAAGTAATGTGCCGGCACATAATTTGGAATCGTCAGATGTGATACATCAACGTATGTTGTTCGTCGAGGGCCCGCTGGCGTTTCGCCAACTCCTCGACGGTCACTTCGGATAACACACTCAATTCCGCCCGTTTCACCCGATCCCAAATATGGGCCAGGAGCGCCTCTTGCTTCGATCCTCGCGCAGACGATTGTTTTGAACCGGCGTCACCGTTCGTCGCGAGTAGCGGGCCTTCTAAGGCATCGAGAATGTCCGCCACAGAGAGCTCCGAGGGTTTACGACTCAACACATATCCACCCTGGGCCCCGCGCTGACTCGTCACGACTCCCGCTTTCTTCATCGCATGCAGCACCTGCTCTAAAAAGCGGGCCGGGATAGCCTGCCGTTTGGCAATCGATTTTGCGCATACAGGGTGCTCCGCGTGGTGGAGCGCCAGATCCACCGCAGCAATGATCCCATAGGTGGCTCTAAGGCTGACCTTCATTTGCGACTATTCCGATGGGGATTCATGAACGTCTATACCTTGCGCCCATCTTTCCTGTCAAGTCGAGACTCGCTCACTTGGTCATGCAAGGCATTGCTGCGCTACCCACTACACAGCATCTACTCAACAATTGCTCCCGCCTGACGCCTGCAGAGACACATCGGTTCCATCCGTAGAACCCTCGGCCGCCATTTCAGAGGGCAATTTGTCATGACCTGACCAGTCTCGCCATTCACGCCGTTTCCAGATCAAGACGCATCGGAGCCGCGGCAGATTTTTCGTCATTGACATCATCTGGGGCCTGAGCAATAATCCCGCCCTCTTCTTCCTCGGTACCTTTCATGACGCTGCGTTCATCAACATTTAATATTCTATTGCTCAGTACAGACAGCGAGATCCAGTCACACTACAAGGACCTTTTCGGTGAGCAAGCGATTACGGTCGGTCGGGAAGGCCCATCGCTGCAGAAGGACTTGGCGAAGCGCGACTTCGATGCCGTCATCATCGAATCGAAGTTGGCAGCCGCGGCGGACCTTGGCAAACTGCTCACAGGGATAGATCCTTCACGAACGCTGCTCCTCGTGGGATCTCGCACCGTGCTCAAGCGCACGGCTACTGCGCTTCAGGCGTCCAAGGCTCCGAAAGCCGAAGCGCCTCAGTCCAACGGCAAAGGACAAGCGTTGTGTCTGGACTCTTATCTCGAACACAAGGTCGGAGATTTCGTCAAAGGCATGCGGAACGGCTCGGGGAAAAATCTCCACCCGATGCTGATCGCCGCAGTCGAACGTCCGTTGATTCTTCTGACCTTGCGGGAGACCAAGGGCAACCAGATCCAGGCCGCTGAACTACTGGGTCTGAATCGCAATACGCTGAGAAAAAAAATTCTCGATCTGGACATCCCTGTCAAACGCGCCAGGGCCAGCTAACGCACCTCACGACTGAGTCGCAGCTCTTCACAGGCGTCATAGGTACGCCCATGCATGACATCCACAGGTCGCCAACCACCAACGGAGGGAAGCAATGACCAAGGAAGAATTGATTGCAAAAATGGCCAATAGCGCCGGCATCACGAAGGTTGCCGCAACGGTCGCGCTGGAAGCCTTCACCGGCGCAGTCACCACGTCTCTCAAGAAGGGGAAACGCGTGACACTGGTCAATTTCGGAACCTTCACGATCTCTAAGCGCAAGGCCAGAATGGGACGCAATCCCCGGACCGGCGAAGCCTTGAAAATTCCCGCCGCCCGCATTCCCAAATTCTCGGCCGGCAAGGAACTAAAGGCCGCAGTGAAATAGTTCGTCGGTAGACTCCCGGATGGCCCAGCGGGAACGACGCGATTGCATGGCACGGCCGCAGAGAAAAGCCTATGGTGCCATCGCGTTTCCTTGACACCTTCGGTAAGCCTGTATTAGCATCGCCGATCGATAGGCGCGTAGCTCAGGGGGAGAGCGCTACCTTGACACGGTAGAGGTCGACGGTTCAAGACCGTCCGCGCCTACCATTTTGGTTCGCTCAAGAAGTTCGTGATCCGATTACCGGCAGTGGGGGTGGTCGGCACGACGTTGTATTTTTTTGGCAGGATTGACCGGAGTGGCCTCACAGTTCATTCACATCACCCTTCCTGACGGAACTCGAAAACAAGTACCAACAGGATGCACCGTCCGCGACGCCTTAACTCCGACGGGCGGACGCCTCGACGGCAAGATCTTGGCCGCCAAGGTGAACGGTGCGCCGATGGACTTGTTTCATGCGTTGGATCAAGACGCGACCGTCGAACCCTTGACCTTTGAATCGGCAGAGGGGCGCGAAGTCTATCGCCACAGCAGCACTCACATTATGGCTCAGGCCGTAAAGGAAGTGTTTCCTACTGCGCAACTCACGATCGGCCCGGCGCTAGAAGACGGCTTCTATTACGATTTCGCGTTCGACCGACCGTTCACCCCGGAAGACCTGGAACAGATCGAAGCGCGCGCCATTGAAATCACTAAACGTAGCTTGACCGTCAGTCGAAGCGAGCTGTCTAAAGCAGATGCGATCAAGTTTTTTCAGGACCGCGGCGAAGCCTATAAAGTCGAATTGATCAATAGTTTCGAGGACGGCTCCCCTATTTCCCTCTACCGCCAGGGAGAATTTGTCGATCTTTGTCGAGGACCGCACCTTCCCACCACCGGCTACGTGGGTGCGTTCAAGCTCCTCTCTACTGGAGGCGCCTATTGGCGGGGCGACGAACGTAATCCCATGCTGCAACGGGTGTACGGCACCTCGTTCCCCTCAAAAAAGGAACTTGATGCCCATCTGGCGAAACTCGAGGAGATCAAACGGCGCGACCATCGCAAACTCGGCAAAGAGCTCGACCTGATCACGATTCAGGACGAAATCGGCCCCGGCTTGGTCCTGTGGCACCCCAAGGGGTCGCTGATCCGCCTGCTCATCGAAAATTTCTGGCGAGAGCAGCATATCAAGGATGGATACGATCTGGTCTACTCACCACATGTCGCCAGGCTCGATTTGTGGAAAACCAGCGGCCACGTCGACTACTACCGCGAAAACATGTTCGCCTCGATGAAGTTGGAAGGCAGCGAATATCAGCTCAAGCCGATGAACTGTCCCTTCCATATCATGATCTACAAATCTCATTTGCGCAGCTATCGGGATTTGCCGATCCGGTACGGAGAATTGGGCACCGTCTATCGTTACGAACGAACCGGCGTGCTGCATGGCCTGCTGCGGGTCCGAGGCTTTACCCAGGATGACGCGCATTTGTTCTGTCGACCCGATCAGATCGAGGCTGAAGTCAGCCGCGTGCTGGACTTTACCTTTTTCGTCCTCGGCACTTTCGGGTTTTCGGAATTTGAAATCTACCTCTCGACCCGCCCTGAGAAATCGGTCGGTTCGGATGAGAACTGGACTGTTGCTACCAACGCCTTGGAGGCTGCGCTTAAAAGCCGGAACGTGGCGTATCAGGTGGATCCGGGTGAAGGCGTGTTCTATGGCCCGAAAATCGACATCAAGATTAAGGACGTTCTCGGCCGTTCCTGGCAATGCTCGACGGTTCAAGTCGACTTCAACAATCCCGAGCGCTTCAAGCTGGCCTATACCGGTGAAGACGGCAAACACCACCAGCCCATTATGATTCATCGAGCGCTCATGGGATCGATTGAGCGCTTCTTCGGCATCTTGATCGAACACTATGCCGGCGCCTTTCCAACGTGGCTGGCCCCGGTTCAGGCAGTGGTGCTCACGATCACCGATCATCAACAAGAATTCGCGGCCAAGATCGTCTCCACGCTCAAGAGCCACGGCTACCGGGTTGAAGCAGACCTCCGCAACGAGAAGATCGGCTTCAAGATCCGAGAAGCGGAAAAGAACAAAATCCCTTATATGCTGGTGGTGGGCGACAAGGAAGTGCAGAGCGGCATGGTGGCGGTTCGCGGTCGAAGCAAGGCCGACCATGGGACTATGCCGATCGAACAATTCCTGGAACTCATCCGCACAGACACGAATCAATCACTACGCGACACAGCAACCCACTCACAAACGAGGTGACCTATCGTCCCTAAATTACGCGTAAACCGGGAAATCAGGATTCGGGAAGTTCGAGTCATCGGTCCTGACGGCGAGCAATTGGGAATACTGCCGACCGTAGAGGCATTCAATAAGGCACAGGAAGGGGGCTACGATCTTGTTGAGGTTGCCCCGACCTCGCAGCCGCCGGTTTGCCGTATCATGGACTATGGGAAGTATAAGTTCGAGCTGAGCAAAAAAGATCACCAGAGCCGGCGGCACCAGAAGTCGACGCAGGTCAAGGAGATCAAGCTGCGACCGCGCACCGACAAACATGACCTTGAGATCAAGATCCGTCAGATCAAAGAATTCCTGGCCGACGGGAACAAAACCAAGGTGACGCTCACGTATCGCGGGCGTGAAATGGCCAATCAGGAAATGGGCCGCACGATGATGACGAGTGTGATTCAGCAGTGCACGGAAGCAGGGACCGTCGAGTTTGCGCCGAGGATGGAAGGGCGGAGCCTGATCATGATTCTGGCTCCCAAATAGCGTGCACGACGCACGCAAGGAAGGAATGACAGCATGAAGATTAAGATGAAAACCCACAGCGGCGCGAAGAAGCGGTTCCGACGCACGGGAACGGGCAAACTGGTTCGTCGAAAGGCCGGCGGTCGACACTTGTTGACCGGCAAGCCGCGCGATCGCAAGCGGAACCTGAAAGGGGCGACGGAAGTATCCTCCGCCTCGACTCCCGCATTGAACAAGTTGCTTCCGCAATAACGAATGATGGTGCCGTGAACAGGATCTGAAAGGAGTAGCGTCCCATGCCCCGTACAAAAGGTGGTCCGAAAACACGACAGCGGCGAAAGAAGCGCCTGAAACTGGCGAAAGGCCAGTATGGCGCGAAAAGCCGGCTGTTCCGAACAGCAACTGAATCAGTCGATAAAGGGCAGGCCTATGCCTACGCCGGACGAAAGCACCGCAAGCGCGACTTCCGCCAACTCTGGATTGCGCGCATCAGCGCCGCCACCCGTTTGCATGGCATCGCGTATAGCCGCTTCATGAATGCCCTGAAGAAGGCGAACATCTTGCTGGATCGGAAAGTCCTGTCCGATATGGCGATCCGGGATATGGCGGGGTTTGAAAAACTCGTCGGGGTTGCCAAACAGCAACTCGCCACTGCAGCGAGCTAGCGGGTACGTCTCATAGTTCGTGACGGGAAAGTCCTGATTGAACGGAGTTTCCCGTCACGCCTCATCCAGTAATCGATCGATTTCCAACTCCAGCGCGACTGTCGGCACCCCGATCTGCCAGTGCTCCAACACCTCAGGATGTAACTCTCCGAGCAGTCCGATGACTCGCCCATTCAGCATGATTCTTCCCGCCCTGCCCTCAAGGAACGACGGGTGAGGAACCGGTTCCAAGGTAAACGAACGGTCCAAATAATAGAGCAGCAAATCCAAGCAGGAATGGATTTCTGAGAAATGCGCTCCGGCATGGGCAATGACCGCACCCAATCTTGTGATCGTTCGTGACCCGACATCGGCACTCGCATCGGGAACGGCCACTTCACCGACCTCGAACATACGATGCGGATAAAACGCCCGGCTTGAATTCGTCTCGACCTGCAGCAACGAAGGGGTGATCCACTGGCGCAGGCAGGAATAGCTGAGGGACATCACATTATCCACTTCCACGACCTTCGCCCACTCAGTGCCATCCACGCGCATGCGCGTGCAAAAGTCTTGATGAGATCCCATGATGTTGGAAATGATTTCCTGAAACTCCATTCCCACCATGAGATGACGGACCCGATCGGCCATTTGCTCCAACCGGGAAAGCCCTCCCACCGTAAACTGCGACGGCATGACCGGAGCAAACCGTGAATAGCCCTGACTGATTGCCACATCCTCCACCACATCGACGGTATGCAACAGATCGTTGCGATACGGGGGCAACTGCACGGCCACCTTGGGTCCGGCTGATTTCACCGTGTAGCCATAGGACTTGAGTGCCGTCGTGACTTCCCTACTCCCTAACGCATCTCCCAACGCGGTTTCGATGGCCTTGAGTGGAATCGTCCGCGGCGCGCCGAAATCGATCGGAGTGTGCCAGCGTTTGCCGAAGGCGGTTTTCACGGGCGACTGAATTTCCACCGGCGTAATCACGGCTCCCCGGTCGGCAAGGTTCGCGGCAAAAATATTCAGCGTCAGCGCGACCATATGGAGGTCCGTTCCCGTCACCTCTACGAACAGTTGGTCGTCGCCCACCTGCACCTCGCCGATCTCCCGGCTGTTGATGATCGGGGGAAACGATAAGACCTGCCCCTTCGCGTCACGCAATACCGGAAGGCGATCGTGGCCGCTCACGATGCCGCCGTACTCCACGCCTTTGGGATGAACCATGAGGATCTCGCGCAGGGTCATCACCGTTTCCATGCCCAACGGCGTGAACCGCACGTCATCCGGCTTCACCAGATCGTACGACACGGGAAACACAATCGGCGCCAGACGATAGAGGCCAATGGACACCGAGCGGCGCTTGCGCCCGAAAATGTCCGCCAACTTTTCCTGTGTCTGAATCAGTTGCGTCAGACCGGATGCGGTCACCCGATAGCCTATCGCCGTACAGGCCGCCACATAGGGCCGCACGTGTTCCAGCCCCGGAGCCACCACGAGTTTTCCGGCGACGCGTTTCTGTTTTTTAAAAAAAGGGTAGGAAGCCGCCGCGCCCTGCTGCTTGATTCTGATCTGCCGCGCAATCCCTTCGCAACACCACAAATCCGGCCGGTTGCTGTCCTGCAGCTCGATCCGCAATTCACCGGTTTCGGTATTGTGGCCCTTCAACTCCCCTTTCACCAACATCAGCCATTGCTCAAGCTGGTCGATCGCAATACGGGACGGCGTGGCGTCAGGTCCGGCGATCAGCGCCTCAAGATCGTCTCGTTGTAGGGAAATGGTGGGCATGATGTGATGGTCCTAAAAACTTCCCCGCATGGTTCGAATGAATTCCAAATCTGCCGAAAAGAGGTCGCGAATATCGTGAATGCCCAACGCCACCATCGCCATGCGATCCAGCCCGAGACCCCAGGCAATCACCGGCACCGAGACGCCGAGCGGCGTCGTGACTTCAGGCCGGAATAATCCCGCGCCGCCCAACTCCATCCAACCCAGCTTCGGATGGCGCACATGCATCTCGACTGATGGTTCGGTGAAAGGGAAATAGGCCGGAAGAAATTTCACTTCCTTGGCCTGCGCCACTTCGCGGGCGAAGAGATTCAACAATCCCAACAACGTCCGGAAGTTGATATCCGAGCCCAGGACGATCCCTTCCACCTGAAAAAAATCGGTCGCATGGGTGGCGTCCACCTGGTCATAACGAAAACAGCGGGCGATAGAGAAGTACTTTCCCGGCACGGACGGGCTCGTCGCCAGCCTACGCGCAGAGACCGCAGTCCCCTGGCTCCGCAACACCAATCGCTTCGCGCGTTCGGCATCGAACTGATACCCCCAGCCCGTCGATCCAGCGCCCGTTCCACTTTCATGAACCTGCGTCACGTTCGTCAGAAACGGCTCGGCAATGTCACGGGCATGGGTCGGATTCTTTACAAAATAGACATCGTGGATGTCCCGCGCGGGATGAAACTGCGGCATGAACAGCGCGTCCATATTCCAGAACTCGGTCTCAACGAGCGTTCCGCGCATTTCTTGAAAGCCCATGCTGACCAGCTTGAGTTTCACAAGATCCAGAAACTCCCTGTAAGGATGCCGTTTCCCGGCCGCGATCCTCGGGGCCCGCAAACTGATCGTATATTTTCGGAACTGCTTCGTTCGCCAGGCGCCTTCCTTCAGGAGTTCGGGCGTCAATTGCGAGACTTCGTCCGCCACGCCGTCGCGCGACAATTGGTCTGCCACCTCCTGGCCGGATGGCGTCAGCAGAAACGAGCGCGTCACCCGTTCATCGACCCGGAAGGGCTCGCGCGCATTGCCGCGCTTGACCGCATGCTGTTGAAGCACGGCCCGCAAGGGTTCAGCAAATGTCTGTAGCTCCCGCTGCCCGCTCCGCAACTCCTGCAACAGGGCGCGCATCGCCTCTGCCGTAGCGCTATTCCGTCCGGTACTTTCAATACATCCGCCCTGCACGATCAGGATGGATCCCTCTTTCTTCAGGGTCCCGACCGCCTTACTGACATCCGACGGTTCGAGCGATTCTTTGGCCTGGATATCCTGAATCGTCAGGCGTTTTCCAGTCTGCCCGGCTTCCCGCGCCGCCGACAGCACGCGTTCAATCGGGGCGTACTTCTCGAAAAACACCTCACCGACCGGAGTCAGCGAAGCGATATACGCCACGGTTTCAGCGTGTACGGCAATCAGGGATTTGGCCAAGAGCCATTCGACGGCCATACTCAACTGCGAGGGTTCCAGCCCGGTGGATTCCGCGAGTTGATCGAGCGTACAAGGCGAGCCAGGCTGCGGAGCCAACGCCAGCAGCACTTTGCTTTCGAGGGGATGAAGGTTATCCATGAATAACGGTGTGGTCCGATGCCTCTATCGCTGAGCGGCTACAATCCTATTGGTCCGTGGCGGTGGTACATGACCGGCCCGGAGCGCGGAAATGGCGGCGGCATAGTCGTGCTCGGAAAACACCGCTGAGCCTGCAACCAACACGTCGGCCCCGGCCGCGAGAATGGCCTCCGCATTGTCCGGTTTCACGCCCCCGTCTACCTCGAGCAACGCGTGGCTGTGAGTGCGGTCGATCATGGCCCGGACGCTCGCAATCTTTTGTAAGGACGATGGAATGAATTTTTGCCCACCGAAACCGGGGTTCACAGACATGATGAGGATGAGATCGGCGTCGCAGACGATTTCGGACAGGGTGATCGCCGGTGTGGCGGGATTCAAGGTGACCCCCGCCTTCACCCCGCGCTCCTTGATCAACTGCACGGTCCGATGCAAGTGGGGACAGGTTTCCACATGGACGGTGAGGTAGTCGGCGCCGGCCTCGGCAAACTCCCCGATGAACGCATCCGGATTGGTCATCATCAGATGCACATCCAGCGGGAGAGTGGTGACCTTTCTGAGCGCTTCAACCACTGGGGGTCCGATCGTCAAGTTCGGCACGAAGTGACCATCCATCACGTCCACATGCAACCAGTCGGCACCCGCCTCTTCTACCCGGGCGACCTCTTCGGCCAAGCGCGCAAAATCTGCCGACAGAATGGACGGGGCGATGCACACGGTTCTGCCGGCCATTATTCGCTCCTCCGTATACGGGCGGCAAAAAACGCATCCATATGATTCATATTGGCCATCGTAGATAGGTCCCCTCGAGGGGTCAGGAACGGCAGACCGGCTGGGGGCAACCAAGGCGCAATCGAGTCGCGCTGAAATTCACGATGAGACTGACAAAACTCGTCGATGACTGATTCGGTTTCTTCGAGCTCAATCGAGCAGGTACTATAGACCAACACCCCGCCAGGCCGCAAGAGACGACTCGTCGCGGCGAGCAATTCCAACTGCACCTGCCGATGTTGCGCGATGGATTCCGGCGTCTTGTACCACTTGCCTTCTGGATGACGCCGCAGCACGCCGAGGCCGCTGCACGGCGCATCGAGTAAAATCCGATCGAACGGGCGAGACCACACTTCAAGCGACGAGCTAGACAGGCTCTGCTCGCCTGGCGCAGCCTCCCCACCCAACAGTCGCCTTATATCACCCACGATGGGTGTCACAATCTCCACCCCCAGGCGTCGACAGTTGTCCATCACGAGGTCAAGACGTATAGCGGCCCGGTCTACCGCGATGATTTCACCTCGATTCTCCATGAGCGCAGCGATATGCGTCGCCTTGCCACCAGGCGCTGCGCAGGCATCCAACACCCGCTGTCCCGGCTGCACATTTAGCAGCAAGGGCACCAATTGCCCCGCTTCGTCCTCGACATAAAAATGGCCTGCCGCGTATCCGGGCAGGTCTGCTACGGAAGCGGTGCGATCCAATTGAATGCCGACCTCACTGATCGACGTCGGACTCGCGTCCACCTGCGCCGCGCCCAAGGCGGTCAATAACGCCGCCCGCGTAGTTCGAAGCCGGTTTACGCGAAGCGTTATTGGTGGCACTTCTACTGAGGCTCGGCACAGGGATTCGGCACGTTCAGGTCCCCAGAGTCGACACCAACGCTCCACCAGCCACGCCGGGCAGGAGTACCGAACGGACAACGCCTCGACAGGACCCTTCGTGACATCCGGCCACTCCGGCGGAGACGCTCGCAGCATGGACCTGAGCACGGCATTGACGAATCCGCTCCAGTCTCGCCCCAGGCGCCGGCGAAGCTGTTTCGTCATCTGTACGGATTCGTTCACCGCCGCTGAATCCGGCACCCGGTCCAAATACAGCACTTGATAAGCGCCGAGGCGCAACATGATTTGCACGAGGGTGGGAAGTTTAGCGATGCGCCGGTCGGACAAGAGGCCCAGACGCCAATCGAGCGTCGCGCGATATCGCAAGACACCGCGCACGAGTTCCACCATGAATGCCCGATCGCGGAGATCCAGCCCGGCTTTGGACGAGACCTGATCGAACAAGTCATCCTCCAACAGGCCGGCCTGATCGATGGCCAACAGCGCCTTCACGGCGGCATGTCGCCCGGGAGATACCGCGTGCGCGGCTGGTGCTGGTTGCGGATCAGTTCCCATAGGCAGTAGGCATACTCATCGCTGGAAGGTATTAAGGAGAATGTGCGTGACCGCTCTCGGTCAGCTCTGTGACGGCGGAACAGCTTGCAGGCTAAGGCCTTCAGTCAAACGATGACCTGCCAAGTATTGCGCCATCGTCATCCGACGGCTATTGGATGGCTGAATGTCGAGAATGTGGATGGTTCCACCCCCTGTCGCCACCTCGACTCGGTCTTTTGTCACTTTCGTCACGGTGCCTGGACTCGCTGCTGGAAACTCCTCGCCGATCGCAACCCGCCACAGGGTCCACCGCTCGCCGTGTACAAATGTAAACGCCCCTGGCCAAGGAGAGAGGCCGCGCACACGGTTTGCGATGTCCGTCGCTGACAGGGTCCAATCGATCTGTCCGTCTTCCTTCTTGAGCAGCGGCGCCATGGTCGCCTGCGCATCATCCTGTCGCTCCGGGGTGAGCGTCCCCGCCTTGAGTCGACGCATGGTCTCGACCAACAAACGACCACCGACATCGGCAAGACGGGGAGCCAGCGTGCCGGCGGTATCATCAGGACGGATCTCCACGGTCTCACGCAGCAGCATGTCGCCGGTATCCATGCCTTCAGCCATGAACATCGTCGTGATGCCTGTTTCCCGTTCCCCTCTGATGATGGCCCATTGCACCGGACCTGCCCCGCGATACTTTGGCAACAGCGATCCGTGCACGTTGATGCAGCCTCGCGGGGGCAAAGTCAGAATGACCGGGGGGAGGATACGGCCGAAGGCGGTCACCGCGATCACATCCGGCTTCCATACGCGCAATGCGTCAAGAAAAGCAGGATCCTTCATCTTCAGCGGCTGGAGCAGAGGAATGCCCTCGCGCTGGCACACAACTTTCACCGGGGAAGGAATGACCTCTTGACCGCGGCCCTTCGGCCGATCGGGCTGCGTCACCACACCAACGACCTGATCATCAGATTTGAGCAACGCCTCCAACGAGGGCACGGCGAAGTCAGGTGTTCCCATGAATACAATACGCATGCTCTGGCTTTATCATTCTCGCTTTGCGAATGCAATTCTCCTAGCCGCTTCCTTGACTCTCGTTTCACACGCCTGTTAGTATCCGGTCGCGGGGTGGAGCAGCCTGGTAGCTCGTTGGGCTCATAACCCAAAGGTCGTCGGTTCAAATCCGGCCCCCGCAACCAACCTTCCCAACTTCTTTTTCAACGACTTACAGCAGTTTCAGCACCGGCCTCGACACGAGTGTGAGACGCCGATTGTGCTAAATTTGTGCTAACTCCTGCCGGAACGCGATCCAAGATCTCCACACCAGCACGCAAACTCTCCGAATGATGATGGGCATACCGAAAGCGGACAAGCATTCTAAAATCTAAGAGGGTCGTTGGGCAGCTGTTCAATGCGTGCTTTTAGCATCAGGAACGCCTCGTCGAAGGCAGCATTCACTTCGGCGCCCGATCCAGTCGCTTTGGCGGGGTCGGGCGTACTCCAATGCATCTTCGTGGGTGCCCCCTGGAACAACGGACAGCTTTCTCCTGCGGCCTGATCACATACCGTAATCACCAAATCGAAGGTTTCACTCGCGAATTCATTCCACGATTTGCTACGGGGCTGACCTGGATCGATCCCATGTCGCTTCAGCGTCTCGATGGATTTCGGGTGCACATATCCTGTCGGATGGCTGCCCGCGCTCACGGCTCGGTAGCGGCCAGGGCGGAGGGCGTTGATCAACGTTTCCGCCATGATCGAACGGCAGGAATTCCCCGTGCAGAGAACCAATACGTTGATGGGTTTGCCCTGCATTAGTCGCAACACCCTGCGGTTTTTCCAGATGGTTCACAACAATTCGGCGTCGCCATGGTCAGCGGTGTGCAACAGGCGGCCTCGCCAGAGGCTTCTCCTCCTGAGAAGAGTTGAACATCCTCCATCGTCCGATAGGCCTCCCAGGCTATCCCGGACGGATCTTGAATCCATGATTTTTCCGACCGTGCGTAACAGCAGATCGTTTCACCCTCATCCGTCAGGGTGACATCCTTCGCTTTCAGGCGCTCCCTCACCTCTGCCAGTTCTGCCTCTTCGTCAACCTGGATGCCCAGGTGGTCAACCCCCTTCTTTGCCCGAGTCGAGATAGCAAAGTTCACGCGAGGATCATCCAACAGCCACTTCGCATAGTCCTGCTTTGTCTTCATTGGAGGGACCCCAAAGAGTGCTGTGTAGAAGCTGATACCTTCGCTGAGATTCTCTACGCCGACATGCAGATGTAATCGCTTCATATTGAGTCTCCTTTTGTAAACAGTCGGTGAACAGTTGAGCGACTGATCGCCGGCTGGTCTCCATCAACAACTTCATTAACCAGACGAATCTGAGTGTTCCGTTCAAGAGACTGCTGTCGCCTCGTTCGAAGGAAACCAATGTCGGGTACGGTTACACATATGACACACGGACAGCATGACGGGGACTTCGACGAGCACACCCACGACTGTGGCCAAGGCGGCTCCAGATTCTGGGCCAAACAACGCAATTGCCGTGGCCACGGCGAGTTCAAAAAAATTGCTTGCTCCAATCAGCGCTCCAGGTGCAGCAACCGCATAGGGGACCTTCAACCATTTCATCAAGCCGTAGGTCAAGGACGCATTGAAATACACTTGCAGAAGTATGGGGATCGCAATCAGCAGGACGTGTAGTGGTTTACCTAGAATATTGTCCGCTTGAAAGGCAAAAATCAGGACCAGTGTTACGAGCAGCGCGGCAATGGTGATAGGAGCAAATTGCGGAAGGAGCGTATCCTCAAACCACGTCTTTCCTCGTTGGTTGATGAACCACTGCCGGATCAGGACTCCCAATACCAACGGAATGACAATAAAACCCACGACTGAATACACGAGTACAGCAACCGGCACAGTGAGCGAAGATGCACCGCTGACCAGGAGACCAACGATAGGCGCAAACAGTACCAACATAATCAAATCGTTCACGGAAACCTGGACCAGGGTATAGGCAGGATCACCATCAGTGAGATAACTCCACACAAACACCATGGCTGTGCAGGGGGCGGCGGCGAGGATGATGGCACCGGCGATGTACTGATCCGCGTCTCCCGATGTCATCCAGGCTGAGAACATGAATCGAAAAAAGATCCAGGCGAAGAGGGCCATAGAGAATGGTTTCACGACCCAATTCACAAACAGGGTGACCAGTAAGCCTTGAGGACGTTGGCCGACCTTCGCCACGGCGCGAAAATCTACTTTCATCATCATAGGAGTGATCATCAGCCAGATCAGAACGGCCATGGGGAAATTCACATGACTGTCCTGCCCCAATTCCATCGCTCGCATTGCCTGAATGACGCCGGGCATAGATTTGCCCAACACGACCCCCGCGACCATACAGAGCCCCACCCAGACGGTAAGATAGCGTTCGAAAAGACTAAGCTGTTTCTCTGTCGGAAGAGTCTGCTGCTCGAGGGTTCCAACGGTGTCCATATTAGTT
Organism: Nitrospira sp.; assembly: GCA_024998595.1. Taxonomy (GTDB): domain Bacteria; phylum Nitrospirota; class Nitrospiria; order Nitrospirales; family Nitrospiraceae; genus Nitrospira_A. The sequence continues at coordinate 194,868 of JACOEK010000001.1, read as the reverse complement.
ATCGCGCAAAATCAATTAATATTGATGAATAAAGGCAAAAAAATGTCAGGGGCAACACCCTCGCTTAGCAGCGCGATACGATGACGCTTTGAGTGAATTCACCACTTCCTGCAGTTCTTCAACCGCGTCCGCATTGAGCGAGTAATACACCCATCGCCCTTCAGGTCGAGCCAGGATTAAGCCCGCCTCTTTCAGCACTCGGAGATGAAAAGAAAGTCGTGACTGCCCGGTCTTAAACACTCCTGTAAGATCGCACACACATTGCTCGCCTTCTTTTAAGTGCTCGAGAATCTGTAATCGTGTCTCCTCAGATAATGCGTGAAAAATGCGAGCGACGGTCGGGAGGCTTTTGCCGGTGTTCGTGGTCATGGAGCCATAATACAACAACAAAAGTTGATGCGTCAAAGCCCTGCCGGATAACTAGACAATGTTTCTCCATGGCCATTTGGCGATTCGGGCGATTCAGATGCTGCCACAGCACAATGACTTTTTCAATTTTACGTGATCAGATATCCCTTATGAGATACTATGTAGTATCTGGGAAGCGCCAATTAAGGAATATGGACATATTTGGTTCCATTGCGTCTAACTTATGCCGCCGAATGTCATGACACCCATTCCTCGTCACCAATGTCTGATTTATAAAGGCTCTCCTGCAACGCATCTGTCTGGGCTTTCGGCACTGATTCGACAGAAGCTCACCGAGAATTATCGCTGCCTGTATTTGAATACTTCGACTATGGTCGCCGCAATTCGGCCCTATCTGTTGGCCGGAGGAATCGATATCACGCAGGAGGTTGTGAAAGGCAGTCTCGTGCTGTCTTCAAACAGCGCGCATCTTGCCGACGGGCATTTCGATATTGATCGAATGTTAGGAATGCTTGAAGACGCGCTAAACCAGGCATTACGTGACGGGTATCACGGTCTTTGGTGTACAGGCGATATGTCGCTGGAATTTGGTCCGGAAAGAGATTTCTCAAAACTTCTTGATTACGAATGGCGGCTCGAAGAATTTCTTCACGCGCACCCGGCACTCTCCGGTATCTGCCAATATCATGCGGATACCTTGCCCCACGAAGTATTGCGGCAAGGCCTGTTGGTTCATCCGTCACTTTACATCAATGAAACCCTCTCTCGACTCAATCCTCATTACGTGGAACGAGGCTCCTCCACGTCAGCATCGTCCAATAATATCAGTCTGAACACTGCTCTTGATAAGACCATCCAACAGCTCTGTATGGTACCGGACGCGTTAATCTTAAATGCCCTGCCTCCGGGATATCTGCATTAAGAGTTCGACATAAATTTTCGCAATCATAGACTCCTCAATAGCGCAGCCGTTATTCACGCCTCGTTGCCACATTGTTAGAAATGTTTCCTGCCAGAAGCGATCGGGCGAGGTGCCATGCCCACGTATTACGCGGTTTTCGTCGACACGAAACATTAGACGCCGTGTGAGTGCTTTTTGAAGGAGCTGTTTCGGCTGACGAGGCACGCTCCGAGCGTTCGTGGTTGGCTTCCCTATCAGAGGCCATTGGAGGGACAGAGCTGCCCTAGGCTCCAATTCGGCCATCGAGACGCTTTACGGCGCGTATACCGATGACGAGCTCGTAGTCACGATCCCAATGATCTAATTCCCCCTTGGTGAGCTCTGTTGAGTGGAGACCATGCAAACTCGCAAGTGCAGACAAGACGTTACCGTACGTGGTGATCGTAATGTCCTCCGCATGAAACACTTGCTCAAATAATCGCCTGGCAGAGAGTGACGTGAACCGCCAAAATTCGCCCCAAGTATCCATATCGTAGCGGGCAATCTGACTAATCCCTGGCACGATCACCAACAAGACGCCTCCCGGTCGTAAGATACGTGCGATGGTGTTGAGCGCCGCTGGAACATCAAAAATAAACTGCAAGGTAAAGGTCAGAATGGCGCAGTCGTACGTGTCTGATTGGAGATGCCCTGCGTCCGTGAGGTCAGCCTGGATGGTGGTACCACTTATGCCGGGATTCACATGAAGCACATCCGAAACGGTGACATGTTCCTTTCCGAACTGCCGGGTATAGCGGTCGTCGCCGATCTCTAAGACGCGGCCGCGAATGTCCGTGTGGTATGCCGGCAGAAAATGTTCTTCAGTGTAATAACGATCGATGGGCTGCCCGGACTGCCAGCCGAAATCACGCCGAATGGGATGGACGCGACGGAGAGAGTTTCCCCATTTCCAATCCAGGCCGACTCCGCCGTGCTCGTGGAGCAAGGTTACGCGTGCCTCTTGATAGAAGCCCTCTCCCAGGAGCCGCCTAACAATCGTTTTAACCGGCCATGCCAAGGCAGAAATCAGCCGACTCACGGAGAACCGTTCACGCCTGGGATGCCCCTTGTGCGATTGGAAGGATGAGGCGGAAGACAAGAAATGACTCCCCCTGCGCAGAACGTAGATGATGGCAATAACGTCACCTGGCCCCAGAGAGTCTTACCAAACAAGCTCTACGTAATGGCTGGGGTCGAGGAAGTGATTCACAATGTATTCCCTCACTTATGGTGCCCTAGGAGAGCCCTGGTCGCACCTAGGCAAAACCCTATGCCTGGAAGCCCTCTTCAATAGCCTGACGGCTGCTCACGATTAGACAGCTTTCACGCACACTGTCAGAACATGAAACGTTTATGCCCCACGACCATCTCCCAAAACTCTCCGTGGACGAGTATGGAATATACTTAAGCCAATCTTTCTGATGTCCGGAGGGGCTATCGACAGGGAGAATCCAAACGACAGGCAGGCCTTGCTTTGGCCTTTCTATTCCTTCAATCGGTGCGATAGCGGGATTTGAGGATTTCTCTTTTAGCGCTACTTTCTAGCAGCTCGGCGAGTATTCCGGAAATCGACTGGAACGGACAGGGGCTCGAACTGCAAAGGCTTATGGTGCATAGCCATCAACACCGCTTTTCGGGGCGACGCGTGATAATCTCCCCGAAAGTTCTTGTAATAAATCATCACTTTTCGGACATAGTCGCGGGTTTCGGGATAAGGCGGAATCGCGTGATATCGCTCCACACGTCGTTCCCCTGCATTGTACGCCGCCACGGCCAACCGGACATTCCCATTGAAACGATCCAGCAAATACCGCAGATGCCGCGCGCCACCGCGCACGTTGTCGCCCGTGTCATACAAATTCTGCACACCGTGACGAATGGCCGTTTCGGGAATCAACTGCATGAGCCCCACCGCGCCGGCCCGGGAAATGACGGTGGGATTAAAATCCGACTCTGCCTTGATCACGGCCAGTAGCAACGCCGGATGCAGGTGGAACTGCCAAGCATAGCGCTCAACCGCGTCCTCCACCTCTTCTACGGACACTCGATGTGACAACCGGTTGACGTGCGACTCAGCCGGACGAAAGCGTCGGTCAGTGGGAACATTCGTCATTTCGAACACACCGTTCGCTCCCACATAGCCATAGATGTCGCTTTCCCCGGAAGCGGAATCCCCCACAATCAGCGCACTCGCGATGGCCAACGGAATCGCCCAGGAGACGGATGTCCGCGCGTCTCCGCTCAGACTGCGATCGTCGGGAGGTGTGCATTGAAAAGCACGCTCGATCCAAGCAGATTGTTCGTGGGCCATACGTCCTCCCTCCTCTCCTGCTGTTCTTCTCCGAGGGACTTCAGAGCGTCGTGAATCAGTCATGCTCCCGCAGCTTTCATGCCACTCAGCTGGTTGCACAAAAACGCCCACAGCCAACAACATCCCGTGGTTAGGAAAAGGGTTCCGCATACAATTTTGCCCAGACAGATACGAAGTTCGAGCCGAGCCGATTTTTGGGCGCCATCTGACCATATTTTGGCCATATGCTCGTTGCCGTCGGTTGCAGGAGTGATGCACGGATGCCGGCGATAGGGAACGGACGAAGCAGATATCAAGCCACGGACTGAACCATTTTTTCACAGGCAGATCAGGCGAGAAGCAGGCTATTGTTTGAAGGTTTTGAACGACATGCTAGAATCCCGATCAAGCCGGTCCTTCAACGCACGAAACCGTGGGCCGGGAGAAATTCTCGCACTGAATCCGCGCCCAGCCTCACCACTCATGTATGATGAGCAGGACCTTGCCGATACTCATGGTTGCTCTCCAGGCGGAGACCTGTTTACGACAGAGTTCTCCATATCAGGCCATGAAATGCGGTTGTGATTGAAGTCTGAGCGCTGCCTCATGATCAAACTGCTCCTGGTAGAAGACAATTCCGTCGACGCCCAACTCACGCAGGACCTCCTTGCCGAATGGTCGCTGGACCGTTTCGAGATTACCCATGCCTCCGTACTGGCTGATGGACTCGCTCGATTGAGCCGAGACCGATTCGATGTCGTCCTCCTCGATCTCTCGCTCCCGGACACACATGGCCTGGCCACCGTCACTCAGGTGTTGGCAACAAGCCCTGATGTACCGGTCGTCGTCTTAAGCGGACACGATGACCACCCGCTCGCGCTACAGGCGCTCCAGCACGGCGCGCAGGACTATCTGGTCAAGGGAGAAGGCGGGACTGAATTTCTTGCACGGTCCATTCTTTATGCGATCGAACGCAAAAAGGCGCAGGAACGACTGACCTATCTTGCGCAGCATGATCCCCTCACCGGCTTGATCAATCGCGCGTTGTTTCGTGACCGGCTCATCCACGCCATGGCCCGCAGCAAACGGAAGGATCAGCCCTTGGCGGTCATGCTCCTTGATCTGGATCGTTTCAAAGCCGTCAACGACACGCTGGGGCACGATATCGGCGATCAGCTGCTGAAAGAGGTGGCCACGCGATTGATGGAATGTGTGCGAGAGGTCGATACCGTCGCCCGCATGGGCGGCGATGAATTTACCGCCATCCTGGAAGGGATTTCAGGTGAAGAAGATGTGCTGGTTGTCGCAAAGCGAATCGTAGAATCGATCGGTACGCCGTTTCAGATCGGACCGCATCGCATCTCAATCGGCGTAAGTATCGGCATCACCCTGTATCCGTTGGATGATGAAGATCTCGACGAACTGCTGAGGCACGCCGATAAAGCCATGTACGCCGCCAAACAGCAGGGCGGAGGCCGCTATCACTTTCATTCACCGGCCGGCCATTCTCCGTCCGACGTCCCCGCTCCGCTCTCGTAGACACGCTGCGTGACGCCCTCGTCACCAGCCGCAGTTGGAATCCACGCACATCTCACGACCCCGCCGCTACCGCCCGATATCGGCGAGGGGTTGCTCCGTCACCATCAAGGAGCCGCGGGGATTGGGCAGGAAGACGTTCGCCGCGACCAATTCCTCCTGTGAAGGAGTCGGATGCGAGTCCGGCGTCATCACGAGTCCCCAGTGCTGGTTGTCGCGGCAGATATTATCCAAGAGCAGGGCCTCCGCATGATGGAACAAGAGCATGCCGCTCAGCATGTTGCTATGGCACACATTCCGGACACACTCTGGATGGCTTCCCTGATCTCGCACCGCCAACCCAAAGTGGTGGTTGCCATAACATACATTCTGCGCCACACGCGGTTGCGCGCCCGCAAACACAAAGATGCCCGATTCCCTGTTGAAACAAACCTCATTATCGAGAAACGTCGGTCTGGCTTCCGGCCCATAAATCACTACTCCGGACAGGATGCCCTCCATAGCCCGGCACTGCATAATCGTGCACACCGAGTCTAAGACATTCATGGCGGAATGCTGATCGCTGCCCACATACCGGAAGGTAATCCCGGCAATCATGCCATTGGGAACCCGTTGCAAATAGAGCGGCCCGCCCCGCCGACTGTAAATCTGCACCTGGTCTCGACCAGCCCCCACAAGGAGCACCGGCTTATCTGCGACAAATACCTTGTCTTCATAGATGCCGGGGCGGATAAACACCTGATCATCATCTCCGGCATCCTTGAGCGCCGCGCTGGGACGAATGTAGGCACCGGGGTCCAGGGCATCGACAATCAGCGTCTTGCCGCCCTTGGGATTGGGCGGCGGCTCGGTGAGGGGGTCCTTCTTTGCGCCGAATGAACCAGGCTCAGGAGGTCTATCCATACGACTGTCTCAATCCTCTTTGAATTCAGATCGGCCCGGCCGATCACAACAACAAATGGAGCGCTAACCGACAACAAACGAGAACGTGCTTTCTGTCAACCAGTCTCCCCTCATCCTCACGATTGGCCCTTTTCCGTACAACCCTGTGTGCTTTTCACACCGGACTTTCTGATTCATTCGCCACTCCGATCGTGCCAACCATACAATTTCACAATAGATTCTCGACCGCCTCCGGCTGGTGCAGTTCTTTCATATCGACGTCCCACGATAATGGACGGGATCCAGGCTCTGCCACCACGGAAGAAAGAGGGGCTGCTATGACCATGGTTCAACTCACCCTTGGGAAAATGCGAGGCATCGGTGCCACATTGGTGTTGTTCGGCATGCTGGCGAGCGCTTCGGATCTGCTCGCGGCGTCGCCCCAGCCACCGGATGCCTCACGCCGCCTCTACGACCGTGTGATGGACGAGTTCCGCCACAAAGACTATGCCGCAGCACTCGCGGGGTTCCGCTTCTTCCTCGAACTTCATGGGCAATCCTCCTTGTCGGCCAACGCGCAATATTGGATGGGTGAATGCCAGTACCGCATGGGACGACATGAGGAAGCGCTGGGATCATTCTTCCGGCTCATTTCAGATTATCCGATGAGTCAGAAACTCGCGGCCTCGACCCTCAAAATCGGACAAATCTACACGAAACAGGGCGACCTCGAAAAAGCCCAACTCATGTATGAACGGGTTACGGGCCAATATCCCGATAGTCCTGAAGCAGAAGTCGCACGTAAGGCGATAGACGCCGCTGTCGCAAAGGGAGAACCCATCGCAGCTGAACCGAACTGACCGGGTTGCCACATTCGGTCGCTGCAGGTCGTCCACCCGTCCGCGTCCTTGACCGAACCGGCATTAGTCCGGATCGGCAAGATCCAGGACCGTCACGAGACCTGGAACCGTATACGTGTGTAAGGAACTCAGCCTTACGAGTTGCACGCCAGCGGCGCGAAGGGCACCGTCGAACAGAGAGTCAGAGGCTCCATCCGCTTCAGCCTCCGGTGCCGGTCGCTCGACCTGCACCACCTTCTCTACTAACCGGCTGCCGGGATGCACCAATACAAACGTTGCCCGGGTGAGCGCCAGTTCCCGCAGCGTCTCAGCCGGAGGCATTCCGGATGGAACGCGCAAATCCAAGATACTCCACAGAGGAATCTGCGTGAATAACAGATAGCGATCTTCTACCGCCAGACGGAGAAGGTTATACAGTTGAACCTCCTGATCCGTCAGCAGCGGCTTGGGGGCAAATGCCATTCCGGACGGCAGGTTGTCCCCCGGCGCAGCCGGCGCACGCCGCCGTCCGAATGTCTCCCAGGCCAAACTTCCCAGAAAGACCAGCGCGCCTATACCGAGGAGAGGAAAGAGTAGGTCCATGACAGTCCGATTGAATTAACGAGGCAGAGACAGGCCCATACTCCGCCTACCCATACCGCCGGGAACCACGGAACCGAGTAAAACGGAACGACGAGCCCCTGTCACTTGCGGAACATTTGTGCATTGCCCGTGCAACAGATCGTGAGCGAGCAATGCGAAGGCCGTCGCTTCAAACGCCTTGCTGCTCCACCCGCATTCATCGAACGTCAGCACGGGCGCAGGAGCAAACACCGTCCGCAGTGACGCCATAATGGCTCGATTGGACACGCCGCCGCCACCGACGATCACGTCATCGATCTTGCCGTGAACCCACCGCCGGGACGACCCGATCGCTTCCGCCGTCCAGGCCGCGCAGGTCGCCAGCAGGTCTTCCATCGATAACCGCGCCCTCTTCTGCCTGTCGAGCAAGGTGCGAACGAACGGAGCACCGAACTCTTCCCGTCCGGTAGACTTCGGCGGACGCCGCGTCAAAAACGGATGGGCCATAAGTTCCGTGAGCAGAGCCCGATTGACGGTTCCCCTGCTCGCCCATCTCCCCCCGGCGTCATACGCACGCTGGCCTTTTGTCGCTCCCTGTATGATTGCGTCGAGCACCATGTTGCCTGGCCCTGTGTCAAACGCGCGCACATCAACCACGCCGCCGCCAGCAGGAAGATACGTCACATTGCTAATCCCCCCGATATTCACCACCAACCGACCCCGACGTGCATGGCTGAAGGCGATCGCATGGGCATAGGGAACCAGCGGAGCTCCCTCACCACCCGCCGCCATGTCACGCGGCCGGAAATTTGCGACGGTGGTGATACCTGTACGCTCTGCAATCACGGCCGGCTCACCAATTTGCAATGTCGATCGAACCAGGCCCGTACCCGGCTCGCGCGTTCCCTTCGGCAGATGGTGGATCGTCTGGCCGTGTGATCCAATGGCGTGGATATCGGACGGCTGACACTTCGCGGCTCGAATCACCTTGAGCGCCGCCTTGGCAAACAATTCCCCCAGGTACATGTTCATATGGCAGATCTCCGCCACCTGGCCGTGAAGCGACAGATCCACCACTCGTTGCTGCAGTGTTCGAGGGTAGGGCAGGGATGAGAAGGCGATGGGCGTGATGTTCGGTCTGCCCCCGCGGCGGACGATATTGACCAGCACCGCGTCCACACCATCTGCCGATGTCCCGGACATGAGTCCGATAATCTTCATCCCGTTCTCCCCGCACCGCATGCCAAGCATCCGCCTGGCATGCGGTGCGCTACGCTAATCGAAACCACGCAACGGGTCAAGCGCTGCAGTTCTGTAAAGGATTCCATCTGTGCAGGCCATCGCGTTGACTTTGCGAAAATCGGATGTTACCGTCCGCCGGATGTTTCGCCCGATCTTGCTCACCCTTTTCATCCTGATTTCTCTGCTGTGGACCTCTTCCACGGCTGTTCCCACGGCATCTGCCGCAGAACCGCTCAATGTCGTAGTGACGCTCCCGGTCCTAAAAGATTGGGTGCAGCAGATCGGCGGATCACATGTGCATGTCGTCTCGCTCATGACCGGCTATGAGAGCGAGCATACCTATTCTCCCAAGCCCAGCGATCTGATCGCTGTCCGTAAAGCCGCCCTCTTGTTCGAGGTCGGAGCGGGGCTCGAAGTGTGGGTCTCATCGCTGGTCAGGAATGCGGGCAACGCGTCCTTGCAGGTGGTCACGACCTCCAAGGGCATTGAATTGATCCCGGATCACCCCGAGTCCGCCGATGCGCATGGGCACGAGCATGCGGGTGGCAATCCTCACGTCTGGCTGGATCCCTCCGCGGCCGCCACGATGGTACAGCATATTTCCAAGGCCATGTCGGACGCCGACCCCCCTCACGCGGCGGAATACCGCACCAACACAGCAGACTATCTTCAGGCCCTCATGCGGGTTCAGGAAGAATCGATCAACCGGCTCAAAACGGTGCCGAACCGGGCGGTCATTGTCCATCATCCGGCTTGGCCCTATTTTGCCCGGCGGTACGATCTGCATATCGCCGGTACGATTCTCACCCAGCCTGGAGGGGAACCTTCCGCGCGGCATCTGCATACGCTGATCGAGACCATCAAACGTGGCCATATCCGGGTGATTATCTCCGAGGTCCAACTCAATCAGAAAGTTCCACAACTGCTTGCCCGTGAAACCGGGGCGCACATCGCCGTCCTGACCACCTTGCCGGGCGGCCTTCCGGGAACCGAGACCTACCTCGACATGCTCCGCTATAATGTGCTCCAATTGGCCCACGCGCTTGAACAGACATAACCGCTGCCGCCAACCGGACATCGACGACAACCAGCATCTTCATCGAACGCGCCACGCATGACCCATCCGATAATTCGTTTTGACCATGCTACGTTTGGGTTTCCCGGCACCGTTGCGCTGGAGGATATTTCTCTGTCCATTCCCGAATCGGAATTCGTCGGGGTAATCGGCCCGAACGGATCGGGGAAGACCACCCTGTGTCGCGCCGTGCTCGGCTTGATGGCCCCGCTGAGCGGCACCCTCCGCGTCCTCGACTGTGCCTGCGAAGAACTTCGCTGCCACCATCGGGCGCTCATCGGATATCTCCCGCAAAAGGGCATGCTCGATCGCAACTTTCCCGTCACCGTGCTGGAAGCGGTGATGATGGGGCGATACGGCGCGCTCGGCCTGTTTCGGCGGCCCTCCGGAAAAGATCGCGACATCGCCCGTCAGGCGCTCACACAGGTCGGCATGGACCACCACCGGGATTCCGCATTGGGCGCGTTGTCCGGGGGTCAGCAGCAACGCGTGTTCATCGCGCGCGCCCTGGCGCAACAGCCCCGCATCCTGCTCCTGGATGAGCCCACAACCGGTCTGGACCTCACGGCCCAACACAGCGTCGTGGAATTGATCCAACAGCTGCATCAAGAACTAAAGCTGACGATTCTCATGATTACCCACGACATCAATATGATTCGTGCGCGGGTGGATCGATTGGTCCTGCTCAAGACCAAATTGTTTGCGGCGGGACCTCCGCAGGATGTGCTGAAACCGGAGATTCTCAGCCAGGTCTATGGCAAAGAGCTGGTCATTACCGACAAGGACTTCATCATCGTGGAAGACTACCATCATCACCACTGATGCCTGCCGATCTGATCACGGAGCATTCATTGAACGGAGGGGCAGGGCTTATTCCCGTACCACCGTTTATCATCCATTCACCTGGCCCAACGACTCAGTGAGACCATGTTAGAACTGCTCGCGTACGATTTTATGCAACGCTCGCTCCTGGCCGCTGCGCTGGTGGGATCGGTCTGTTCCGTGATCGGCGTGTTTGTGGTGCTGCGAGGCCTGGCTTTCGCCGGTGCAGGAACAGCCCATGCCGCATTTGCCGGTGTCACGCTGGCCTACTTGCTCGGCCTGCCTCCCCTGAGCCTCGCCATTGTGTTCGGACTCGCAACGGTATGGATCACCGGCTGGGTCGAAGAAAAGGGCCGCATGAAGTTGGATGTGTCCATCGGCATTCTTTACACCGCAACCATGGCCCTCGCTATTCTGTTTCTGGGTCTCATGAAGACGTATAACCCGGAAGTCTATGGCTACCTTTTCGGCAGCGTGCTGTCCGTCACCACCGAAGAGCTCTTGACCATCGGAGGACTGAGCGTCGTCGTATTGGGGACGATTCTCCTGCTCTCGAAAGAACTCTACTTCATTGCATTCGACCAGGAAATGGCCGCGGCTTCCGGTGTGCCTGCCCGGCAAATTTTTTACCTCCTCCTCACGCTCGTCGCACTGACCGTGGTGATATCCTTAAAAACGGTCGGCGCCATTCTCGTGTTCGCGATGATTCTCATCCCGGCATCCACCGCCTACCAGCTCACGCACAGCCTCACACAAATGACGCTCTATTCGATGCTCATCGGCATCTTCTGTTCCGTGACCGGCGTGCTGCTGTCCTATGCGTTCGACCTGCCATCCGGTCCATCCATCGTGCTGTTAGCCACAAGCCTTTTCTTCCTTGCAGTCTGCTGTTCCCCGAAGCGGCTGCATCGTATTCAAACGGAATAGCCAATGGCCGCCGAGATTTTGGCCGAAAAACATAGCGGTGGTGAGTGATCGTTGCCAGGGTTTCGAGAGATAAAAGAGACGGGAACGAGGGATTGGAATCGTCGGTCAGGCCTGAGGGTTCGGATTCTTCCGGGACCAGACCATGCCGGTCTGCTCCTTGGCGCTGAATCCGAGCCGCTCGTAGAATCCCGGCATGCGCGTGCACAGCCAGAACAACTCGACCTGCTGCAGCGTGGGATGATCAAGAATGCGCCGCACGATCTCGGTGCCGATCTGTTGACCTTGATACTCGCGATCGACGATCACGTCCCAAATGGAGGCGCGAAACACATAGTCCGTCAGCACCCGGCCGAAGCCCACCAATCGAGGACCGTCCCAGGCCGAAATGACCAGATCCGTCTTCGCCAGCATGGCTTGGGCCTGCTCCAGCTCGCGATGCCTGGCCCAGGGAGCCTGCCGGTACAAATGAATCAGTTGGGTCGCGTCGAAATCGTTGCGATCGGAAAATGCGATTGGTCGTTGGCCGGTCTTGAGAGCAGGAGGCATCTTGTACTAAATTAATCCCTCCGAACGGGGTCAGTCGGTTAACCGTAGTGTAAGAGGAAGACCATGGGAACGCAAGTAAGAAGCTGTCCGAAGTGTTTTCAGTTGATGTGGCTCAAACAAGATCACTACGACGTGATCGACGAAGAAACGGTCCGCACGAAATGTCCGCATTGCGATTCGATTGTCCGCTTTCAGTTGGTTACCGCCGGCGCGAACGCTACGGGACCGAAGATGGGGCATTGATTCGCCGAGCAAGCCCTGCGTGCGACGTACCGGAACGTGAGGCGCTTCATCAACTCATCCCGGTCTGAGTCGCCGCGTAACTCTACATGCCTCGCCCGGCGCCTTCCAACTCCGGCTGGTTGCCTGGCAGAATCTTGATCAGAGCCGTACGATACTCTCCCATCCGCCTCTCCTCCGCCGGGCTGACTGTAATTTCCTTATCCCGCTGCATCCGTTCCACCTGGTCGAGGACGGCCATCAGCGGCTGAACCGTGCCCAACACATTGCCGACTTCGAACGCTTCCAACGACTCAATCAGGTATTCCTGCAACGCTTTGAGCGGAGAGCGCCCACTCTGCTCTCGAAATCGTAAGAGGGCCTGCTCAAATGCCTCCACAGCCTCGGGCTTGGGCTTAACCCCTGTCGGCACGGATGCCAGATGCACCACAGCCGGTAACTTGGCTGCATATCCCTTGAGCTGTGCAATCAGCTCTCCGATCCGATCGAGCACGGCACTGGTTTCCATCGTTGGCTTCTCCTCACCCTCGCCGACGAGAACCGTCGGCCTTCTGTTCTGTTGACTTCCAATCATTGCCCGGCAGGCATCCCCTATCTCGTGGCTGCGCGAAGGAGATCCCGCACCTGCTCCATATCGGGAGGAAAAGGCACATCGAACTGATGATACTCCCCACCGGTAGGATGTGTGAATCCCAGCGTACGGGCATGCAGCATCACTCGGGGTATCGGGATGCCTGCAACCGTCATCACTTTTGATCCCCCATATGTTTTATCGCCCAGGATGGGATGGTCGATGGAGGTGAGGTGTACCCTCAGCTGATGGGTGCGTCCTGTCCTGGGAGAAAGCCGCACCTGCGACGCGATCTTTCCATATCGCTCCTCAACTTGGTAGTCGGTTGCAGAAGCCTTTGGTTTGGTGGTGCGTGCCGAAAACTTCTTTCGCTCCTTCGTATCCCGCCCGATCGCGAGCTCGATGAGGCCATGCCCTTTCTTCGGCACTCCCCAGATCAACGCTTCATAGACGCGGGTAATCGTGTGCAATTTGAACTGAGCGGCCAGCGCGCGGTGAGCCTGGTCCGTTTTCGCAATCACCATGACGCCCGAGGTTTCCTTGTCCAATCGGTGGACGAGTCCTGGACGTTCCTTGCCTCCGATATGCGAAGGCGTGACACCTGAGGTCGCGAAGTGATGCAGGAGGGCATTCACCAATGTTCCCGACCAATTCCCCGGTGCGGGGTGTACCACGAGCCCGGCCGGCTTATGGAGCACCAATAGATCCGCATCTTCGTGGAGAATAACAAACGGGATGGCTTCGGGTTTGAGGTCCAGCGGTTCAGGCCGCGGCACCTCCAGCCTGATGCGGTCCCCAGGCTTGATCTTCTGGCTTGGCCGGATCGTCTGCCCATTGATGAGAATGCGCCCTTCCCCGATTAGGCGCTGCAAGGCCGAACGGGAAAAGGTCGGGTCGCGATTGGCAAGAAAGACGTCAATCCGCTTGGACGATTCTCCTCCGGTCACGACAATTTCAACCGGAGTTGTGCTGATCCTATTCACGTGGTGACTGCCTGACGTCTTGCGATACGAGAGGATACACGCTGCCACACAGATCGATCAAACACACACATTGCCCATTCCGTCCCCATCCTCTACACACCTCACCCACATGTCGTCCACACTTCATCCACATGTTGCGTTGCATACTCGCGCGCTTCCACGCCGGTACGAGCGTAGCTGTGACCGTCCATTTCTGTCAGTGGTGCGTTGGATTTGACACCATGTTTCTGCGCATCTCCCTGATGTCGCATGATGACACACTCGCACTCCAGAAAAAATTCATGTTGTTAGCACGATACCTATCGCCCTCGCTACAGGCACCTGACTTGCTTAATTATGGAGAAGGTTTGGCGCTTCAACATTTGGGGGTTGGGACAATCCAATGGCTGCTGATTTTATCCACAGAATCCTCAGGTCGCTGCAGGGCAAGTTCGTCACAACAGAAGAAGCTCAGCCCCCCGTTGTGGACAACCGGACAGAGGAATCGATGCCACCCCCCGTGCGCGAACGACGCATCGACACTCGCTTTGCCGTCAGGACTCCTTGCGTCTACGAGTGGGTGGTGGAACATGGCTCCGACGCCGCCACGATACTCGGGAAGGCTTATTCCTTGAATGTGAGTTCGGACGGCATTCTCCTGTTGCTTGACCAGAAGCCGCAAAGCAGACAGGTGCTCAGTCTTCAGAATCCCGCACTGCAGCGACAACGCTCATTGACGTTGTTCGAGGTGCGCTGGTCCACGCACCTTCCTGTAGGCACCACCCACCCGCGCTACCTGGTTGGTTGCCGTCTCGCATCAGGCCGATTCCCCTACTTCCTTGTCCAGCGCCAACACTTGGACCGCGACATCTCAGGCCTTTCGCTCTAACCGCTCACCACCCAACGGCACGAATTGCCTGCCCCCAGAGAGCGCTTGTCGCACGGCCTCAAAATCAGGCGGGGCGGCGACCGTCCATTCGCCATATACCCCGGTAACAGGATGTGTGAACCCCAGCGTACGGGCATGCAACATGACCCGGGGAATCTCATCCCCCGCGATTGCACCGACCCGCTCACCCCCGTATGTTCGGTCACCGAGAATTGGATGGCCAATGGTGTGAAGATGCGCCCGAATTTGGTGCGTGCGGCCTGTGTGCGGACTAAGCACGACGCGGGCCGCCGCGGCGCCGAACACCTCTTCGACTCGATATTCTGTAACGGCAGGTTTCGGAGAGAACGTCTGGATTGAGGTGCGTTTGGGGTTTTGCCGATCCGGGCCCAGCGCAGCATCGATCCGGCCTGTCAATTCAGCCGGCACGCCTACAACGAGCGCTTCATAGTGACGGGTGATGGCATGACGCTCGAACTGCATGGATAGTGTTCGGTGCGCCTCCTCTGTCTTAGCCACCACCATCACTCCGGACGTGTCTTTATCCAACCGATGCACTACGCCCGGGGTCGCCGTCCCATCTCCGCGGGCGCAATGGTCCAGCAATGCATTCAGCAGCGTGTTGGACCAATGTCCCGGTGACGGGTGGACCACGATCCCCGCAGTCTTATTCAGCACCAGACATGCCTGATCTTCAAAAAGAATCTCCAACTGTTTCGTCACACCATCGATGCGTAGTGGGGCTGGCTGGGGAGCATCAAAGACGATGACATCTCCCGCCTTGATGCGCTGACTCGATTTGGCGAGGTGATTATTTACCCGCACCCATCCCGCCGCAATCATCCGTTGCAAAGCCGCTCGCGAGAGCTTCGGCTCACGATGCACCAGGAATACGTCCAATCGCTTTGGCTGCTCCCCCGAAGAGATAACAAATTCCGTTTGCATGGCGGGATTACGCTATGGCAGTCGGACGACGGAATGCAATCGAGGATCTTCCCCCAATAACTCGGCAGGCGCAATGAGCGTTGACGACGGCGACCACAAGCACGGCGCTCGAGCGTGCCAACCCCCATTTTCATTCACTACTAACACCAGTGAAATCAGTTCGTGGGCAATCAACGACCTGCTGCGCGAGGGTCTTTCACGAGGTGAGACCGGCAGGCGATTGAGAACGGGCTCGCTCAATACATGTAATCTCTGCATTGGACAACCCCCGTACTCCGGAGTAGGATGACTCATCGTATGACCTTGCGGGCACGCTGGTTCGTACGGGCAAGGAGCTGGGGCGATGCCTTCGGTACCTTCCCACGACCGGTCGTTTTTTCAGGAGGCCATCGATAGGGCCGGTAGCCCGGCTCATCGCTTCCCCCCTCCACAGCGTCGATCTCCTTCAACTCTTCTCATTCCTTCGCCAACCATCTCGTCGGCTTCACGCTTCACCAAGCACTCACGTTCCAGACCCTCTCGTGCAATTCATCTGCTCACGTGGTGCACCGGCCAGACCGGATCACCCATGGGCGTAACAAGGAGGTTGCGATGACATCCTCTCTAAAATTGCGACGGGTCGCGGCCGTGCTGGGACTCGCTTTGGCGGGCGCGACTCTGTTGTGGCCCTCTCACGCGCGACCTGATAATGCCCCGGTCACCCTGCCTATCGAAACGGTGGCAAACTACCTGCACGCCGTGATTGAAGCAGATCGCGATGTGTATACCAGACATGTCGTCGAACGCTTGCAGACCAAGGGCGTGGTCGTGGCATCGGAGAACTGGGAGCAGAAGAATACCTTGCCGCTACCGGCCCAGTTCCTGATGGAGTCGGGACGCTACATCGCCAAGAAAGGCCTGGGTATCCAATATCGACTGATTAGCCTATGGCCGATCAACAAGCGCAATGTGGCGGCGAATGAGCTCGAAAAGGTGGGGCTGGGAACCATTCTGACGCAACCAACTCGCCCCCACACCGGCTTCATGAAGATCGGAGAGACGCGCTATTTCCAAGCCGTGTACGCCGATCTCGCAGCGACTCAAGCCTGCCTCGGTTGCCACAACGCACACCCCGACAGCCCAAAACGGGATTTCAAGCTGAATGATGTGATGGGTGCGCTCGTCATCACCATTCCCGTGGGGCAATAGTTCCTTGGACGTTCAACCCTGGAAGCCCCTCGCGCTACAACAAGACCGGCAGGACGCATCGCGATCCTGCCGGGTGGGAACAGGTCCCATCCTACACGTCAATGGGCGTCGGTCTTGTTCAGGAAAAGGTATACGCGTCATGGAACCGGAAGGCGGCGGATTTCGCGACACTTCAGCCGATTAAGCGCTGCATCCTTCTCTGCAAGTTGCTGCTTCAGTTGTTCGATCTCCTCCTGGAGTTGAAGAATGATGCCTTCTGAATCGACCTCTCCGGAGGTGGATGGTCCAGGATGGAAGGCTTCAAATTCAGGCGTCGAAGCCGACGCCGGTGATCCGACCATCTGCAGGGAGGCTCTCGCCGATCCCCTACGCTGGAGAGATGACAAAAATCCAGTGTAGTCGAGGATCAATTCGCTGGCCGATGCTCGGTGCCCCCCTGACCAATTGGCCTTGGTGCCGATCACAAATCTGGGTGAGTCAAATGCTAAGGCCCCGCCGCTGCCTTGTACGGAATAGAGGGGATTCGCTCGCACGCGCGCAAGCTCTTCCAACTTTTCCCCTAGCGGGAGTCGATGATTCGCGATCACCAGATGAAGCTGTCCCTCTTCAATAAACATTCCGCCAGAGGTGGTTTCGTGGCCGGACCCTTCCGTCCCTACCAGCGTAAAGACGATCCATTCGCGAGACCTCGCTTCTTGAAAGGACTGGCGAACGGCAGGGACTAGGAGGTTCAGCTCTTCCAACGAGAAGACCGAACGCGGCGGTCTCGCGTTATCCATGAGACCGACCCGTTCTTGAAGCAACAACTGGCTGAGGATGGCAGAGAGCTCAGCATCCTTCCAGGCCTTTGGATGATCGTAGCGTAGGGACGAATCGCGGGTTTCTTGAAAGGTGTCGAGGCGTACGAACCAGGAAGACTCCTGTTGAACGACGCGACTTGTCACCGGATGTCCCGCACAACCGAGACAAAAGAGGATCACCAGCCCGAGGAAGCAAGATGCGAATGACGTGCGTTGTACCACCTGATGACCCCGACGGCAGATCAGGCTGAAACGGAATCCGCAGAGTGCGCTGAGGTACCGAGGAGGAAAGTTAGGCGTGCCCTGCTTTTCGCGCACGGTCGGCAATCTTTTTGCGGAGGCGAGCCTTTTCGAGGCTGATTTCCGCCTCTCTCACTTCTGAGGGAAGGCCGCCGGCTTGGAGGCGTTGCTCGGCTTTTTCAACAGCCTGTTGGGCACGGCCGACATCGATGTCTTCAGCCTTTTCAGCAACTTCAGCCATCACCGTGACCTTCGTCGGCGTCACTTCGGCAAAGCCCCACAGCACCGACATATAGTGCCAGATATCTCCCGTCTGGTACCGTAGTTCTCCAATCCGCAAAGTAGAGAGGAAATGGCAGTGGCCCGGCAACACGCCGAACTCTCCCTCAGAGCCGGGAGCAATCACCATATCGACATCCTGGCTCAGGAGCAACTTTTCCGGCGTGACAACTTCTAACAAAATCTTCCCGGCCATCTTCTCTTACTACTCCCTTATTCCATGTGAGAGGGAATCGAAGCGTCCTGTATTGCGCACGTTCGACGAGGGTCTTCTGAGACCGCTCGTGGCGCGAGCAAAGAGGACGCTCGAGGCACTCTCCCTAGACCTTCACTCCCATCTTTTCCGCCTTCGCGACCGCTTCTTCGATCGGCCCCACCATATAGAAGGCCTGCTCAGGGAGGTGATCGTACTTCCCTTCCAGGATTTCCTTGAAGCTCCGGACCGTATCCTTCAGCTTCACGTACTTGCCCGGCGCACCGGTGAACGCTTCGGCCACATGGAACGGCTGAGACAGGAAGCGCTGAATTTTGCGTGCGCGCGCCACGGCCATCTTGTCGTCTTCCGACAACTCATCCATGCCGAGAATGGCGATGATGTCCTGCAAATCTTTATACCGCTGCAGGACGGACTGAACACCACGGGCCACTTTGTAGTGCTCTTCTCCGATGACTTGCGGATCGAGAATACGGGACGTGGAATCGAGAGGATCGACCGCCGGGTAAATACCCAACTCAGCCAGCTGCCGAGACAGCACGGTCGTCGCGTCTAAGTGCGCGAAGGCCGTCGCCGGAGCCGGGTCGGTCAAGTCGTCGGCGGGCACGTAAATCGCCTGCACCGATGTGATGGACCCCTTCTTCGTCGAGGTGATCCGCTCCTGCAGCGCACCCATTTCCGTGGATAGGTTCGGTTGATAACCGACCGCCGATGGCATACGGCCAAGCAACGCGGAGACTTCCGATCCCGCCTGCGTAAACCGGAAGATGTTGTCGACAAACAACAACACGTCCTGATTCTCTTCGTCGCGGAAAAATTCGGCAACCGCGAGACCGGTCAGCGCGACGCGGAGACGGGCTCCTGGTGGCTCGTTCATCTGACCATAGACCAGCGCCGCTTTGGACTTGGTATAGTCGTCCGGATCGATGACCTTGGACTCCTGCATCTCGTGCCAGAGATCGTTGCCTTCACGGGTGCGCTCACCGACGCCCGCGAACACCGAGAAACCGCCGTGGTGGAGCGCGATGTTATTGATAAGTTCCATGATGATGACGGTCTTGCCGACGCCGGCTCCGCCAAAGAGTCCAACCTTGCCGCCCTTGCTATATGGCTCCAAGAGATCGACCACCTTGATGCCGGTCTCGAGGACTTCGGTCTTCGTGTCCTGATCTTCCAAACGCGGCGCAGGCCGGTGAATCGGATAGAATTTTTTCGCCTTGATCGGTCCCTTCTCATCGACCGGCTCACCCAAGACGTTGATCAGACGCCCTAGGGTCTCACGACCGACGGGAACAGAAATCGGTGCACCCGTATCCTGCACGTCCATTCCGCGAGTCAGACCATCGGTCGTCGACATCGCGATGCCGCGCACGCGGTTCTCACCGAGGTGCGAGGCGACTTCGAGCGTGATCCGCACGGCGGGCTTGCCGGCAGCCTTATTCTCTTCCTGCGTCACCTTGAGCGCATTGTAAATGTTCGGCAATTGACCGGGGGGGAATTCCACGTCGACCACGGGGCCGATGACTTGAATGACTTTTCCTGTGCTCATAAGGCTCCTCTTGTCGTCAATGATGCAGCCGGCGGATTACCGTGATGCAGCATTCCTCATTCCACATTTTATTTCAGGGCTTCTGCGCCGCCCACGATGTCCATGAGTTCTTTGGTGATCGCCGCCTGGCGGGTCTTGTTGTAATACAAGGTCACTTTCTTGATGAGCTGCCCGGCATTTCGAGTCGCACCGTCCATGGCCGCCATGCGGGCGCCGTGTTCGGCCGCGGCCGATTCTAGGAGGATGCGATAGGCCTGAATCTGGAAATGCTTCGGCACCAGGGCGGTCAATAGCTCGCCCTCTTCCGGCTCATATAAGTAACTACCGCCGATTGCGGATTGCCCGGTCGAATTGGGCGCCGTTCCGAATTCGGCGGCCACATCGATGGGGAATAGTTTTTCGACAATCACTCGCTGCTGGATCGCCGACTTGAACTCGTTGTACACCACATAAAGTTCGTCGAACGTACCCTTGACGAAATTTTCGGTCAGATCACCACCGATGTCGATGGCGTGCTCAAAGCTCAATTTGTCGAAAATCCCTGTCCACTCTTGTCTGATCGGCCATGACCGCCGGCGGAAATAATCACGTCCCTTTCGTCCGATCAGGCTGAGATTGACCGACAAGCCTTGTGCCTCGCATTGCCGGACGAATTCGGCGCTCTTTCTGACGATGTTGCCGTTGAAGCCACCGCAAAGACCGCGATCGCTCGTCACGACGAGGATTTCAATTCTTTTTCCCTCCCGCTTTTGGAGCAGAGGATGGGACGTACGATTCACGCGCTGACTGAGATTGCTGAGCACCCCACGCATTTTATGAGCGTAGGGCCTCGCAGCCAGAATACGGTCCTGCGAACGCTTCAGCTTCGCGGCCGCGACCATTTTCATGGCCTTGGTGATCTTCTGCGTATTTTTGAAGGCGGCAATTTTCCGCCTGAGAGATTGTAAACTCGGCATATTTTACGGAAGCAGACAGGTGCGATTGGACGATTCAGGGAAGGGAAGCAGGTCACTCGACGATCACATCCCCGCTCACGCCATCACGATATCTTACTTTCCTCCATAGCCCATTTTTTGCTTAAACGTCGCGATGATTTCCTTCAGCTTGCCACCGACTTTGTCGTCGATCTTTCCGACCGTGGCAATATCTTTCCGCATGTCCTGGTGATTCTGCGCGACGTAATGAAGCAGATCCGCCTCGAATTGCAGCACCTTGTCCACCGGCACATCATCCAGGAATCCGTTGACCCCTGCGTAAATCGACAGGACTTGGTCGGCAACCGGCATCGGCTTGTATTGGCCCTGCTTGAGCAGTTCCACCATGCGGACTCCGCGGGCGAGCTGCATCTGCGTCGCCTTGTCGAGTTCGCTGCCGAACTGGGAGAAGGCGGCCATTTCGCGGTACTGTGCGAGGTCCAATCGGAGCGTACCGGCGACCTGTTTCATGGTCTTGATCTGGGCGGAACCGCCGACGCGTGACACGGACAACCCGACGTTGATGGCCGGTCGAATACCGGAATAGAACAAATCACTGCCGAGATAGATCTGCCCATCCGTGATCGAGATGACGTTGGTCGGAATGTAGGCCGACACGTCGCCCGCTTGCGTCTCGATGATCGGAAGAGCTGTGAGACTGCCTCCGCCCAACTTATCGCTTAATTTGGCAGCGCGCTCCAAGAGACGGGAGTGGAGATAGAACACGTCGCCGGGATAGGCCTCACGACCCGGCGGTCGACGGAGCAACAAGGACAACTGGCGATAGGCAACCGCATGCTTCGACAAGTCGTCATATACGATCAAGGCATGCTTGCCGTTGTCACGGAAATACTCACCGATCGCGGCGCCCGCGAAGGGGGCCAGGAACTGCATCGGCGCAGGGTCGCTGGCCGTGGCTGCCACAACCATGCTGTATTCCATGGCGTGATTTTCTTCGAGCGTCTTCACCACGCGTGCGACGGTGGAGCGCTTCTGACCGACGGCGACATAGATACAAAATACGCCCAGGCCTTTTTGATTGATAATCGTGTCGACGGCGATCGCGGTTTTTCCGGTCTGGCGGTCACCGATGATCAACTCGCGTTGACCGCGCCCGATGGGGATCATGGCGTCGATGGCCTTGATGCCCGTCTGTAGCGGTTCTCGCACGGACTGTCTGGTATTCACGCCGGGCGCCACGACTTCGATGCGGGAGGAGTGCTGGGAATTGATCGGGCCCTTGCCATCGATCGGCTGTCCGATGGCATTCACCACGCGTCCGACCAGCGCTTCGCCGACAGGGATTTCCGCGATGCGACCGGTGCGCTTGACCGGGTCGCCTTCCTTGATCCCGACATCATCGCCCATCAGCACGGCACCGACGTTGTCTTCTTCGAGGTTCAGCGCGATGCCATACAGGCCGCCCGGGAACTCAAGCATTTCTCCGGCCATCGCGCCGTCGAGTCCGTAGATTTTTGCGATACCGTCTCCGACTTGAATCACGGACCCGGTCTGGCTGACATCGACTTGTTGATCGAACCCCTTGATCTTCTCTTTGATAATGGAGCTGATCTCTTCTGCCTTGATCTGCATGGCTACTCCTTGGTCAACACACGCTGCATGGCGCTCAGTCGGCCCCGGACCGTGCTGTCTACGACGGTGCTGCCCAGGCGGATGTGGAGGCCGGCGACATGTTCAGGTTCTGTATGGAAAGTGACATCGACATCTCGCTTCAAAAGATCGCGCAATCGGGTGGTAATCCGATCCTGTTCGGTGGCAGGCAACGCATTGGCGGAAGACACGAGCACTTGCTGCGTCCCTTTGGATTCATCCACCAGCTTGGCGAAAGCCTCGGCGATGTCGGGCAGGAAACTGACGCGATTCTTTTTTACCAACTGATCGAGGAACCGCTTGACGACAGGAGGGCATTCGAGTTTGGTGGCCACTTCGATCAGCACACTTAACTTGGTGCCTTCAGAGAACACAGGAGAGGCAACGGCATGCCGCAATTCGGCTGACTGCGTAAACGCCTCCCCAAGTCCATTCAGGGCCAAACGGGCCGGCTCAATGCTTGGGTTATCAAGAAGTTCGAACAGAGCTTTTGCGTATCGACGTGCGACGGCTGTCTTAATCACAATGGACTATCCGCTACGGTTAACCGTGTTTTGATCAAACGGGAAGCTTGCGTGCGGTGGGCACGACAAAAAGCGCGCCAAGTTAGCATTCAAACGCGGGTACTGTCAAGGAGGATCCCGCACATGAGAGAGTGGAGTGGCCGTTGAATGTCCTCGGGCATGATGACTGAAAAGAAACGGTCACCACCTAGCTGCGTTGAATGATGCCGCCGCCAAGCACATGATCCCCCCGATAAAAGACCGCCGACTGTCCGGGACTCAGCGCTCGTTGTGGCTGG
The DNA here is from genome assembly GCA_024998595.1 of Nitrospira sp. GTDB lineage: Bacteria > Nitrospirota > Nitrospiria > Nitrospirales > Nitrospiraceae > Nitrospira_A. The sequence goes on along the minus strand of JACOEK010000001.1, from coordinate 171,554 downwards.
TGGAATCGGATCTGCAAGGACCCATTGGTCGAGGGCAAAAGAGTCGCGGCGGCTGGTGGCGTCGCATACCGGATTTTCACGTCCACATCGACCGGCTGATGACCGATGCCTGCATCCAAGAGACTGAGATCCCCCACGTGGCAATCGGACTGCACGAGCTGGTCTTCTGCGCACAAGACCACGTCTCCCGATTCGGGCACCACTTTCTGCACATACAGCCTCTGACCGACGGCAATGCCCAGTCCACGTCGCTGTCCTGGCGTGTAAAAGGCTATCCCTTCGTGCCGGCCCAACACTTCACCATCCACGCCGACAAAGGATCCCGGCTGCTTGAGCTCCGGCCGTTCCTGCTCGAGGAATGTTCGATAGTCGCCCTGGCTCACGAAACAAATCTCCTGGCTCTCCTTGAGCTCCTCCACCGGCAGCCCGAGAGATTCCGCTTCTTTCCACACCTCGGTTTTTTGCATCTCTCCGACGGGGAACAACAGCTTTGGCAGCCAGTCCGCCTGAATGCGATACAGAAAATAGCTCTGGTCTTTGCGTGCATCGAGAGCCCGGTGCAGCGACCATTGTCCTCCGGCTTGCTGCACACGCGCGTAATGCCCGGTCGCTACATAGTCCATGCCCCGCTCCTGCGCTAAGGCATAGAGGGATCGGAGCTTCACCCGCTCATTGCAGCGGACACAGGGATTGGGCGTCGTACCGGCGGCATACCCGGCGACAAAATCATCGATGACACCCTGCTGAAAAATTTCACGGCGATCGACAACCTCATAGGGAATCCCAAGCCGTTGCGCGACGAACTTCGCAATCCCGATCTTGCAGCAGCCCCGCTCTTCCCAACGCTTGGACACTGCCGCCTGCTCATCTTCCTGCTCCCACACCTGGAGCGTGATGCCGTGAACATCATACCCCTGTTGCACAAGCAATGAAGCAGCGACGGAGCTATCCACCCCGCCGCTCATACCTAGCAGCACCGTCTGACGTGTCATAAATGATACCGGGAGAACGATGAACCGAGCACTTACGGCTCTTGAGTTTTGACTTTGCCGCGATGGGCCACGAGGTCGCGCACACCCGGATCCTGCGGAGAACCAAATTCGGAAGACTCATCCTCCGACCACTTCTCAGCGCCCATGTTGCTCATGCCGTGAAAATGCGCGCCTTCTTCGATCATGATGACGGGGCTCTGAATGTCTCCGATGAGAATCCCGGGCTTCTGAATTTCCACCTTTTGCAGCGCGGTGATCGATCCCTTCACGCGCCCGCTGATTTCAACAGAGCCGGCGGCGATCACACCTTTAATCACCGCACTTTCTCCGACGATCACCGCGCCACCCGTGTGAACCTCCCCTTCGACGCGGCCATCGATACGGACAGTTCCATCAAAGGTGACGATGCCTTTAAAACTCGTTCCCTTTCCGAGAAAGGTAAACTTATCGGATTCCGCGACGGACTGCTTTTTGGTCTCACCCCACATCAGCGTCCTCCTTCACGCATTCCACGACGGTGACCGGCCGTGGCGCGGACTGAAATGGAACTTTTCTCTTGATGCCTACCGCCGGCATACAAGGCCGGCGGCACGCGGTCCAACAAATTCGTCGTTAACGAACTTTATCCGTTGACCAACTTGACGCCCTGGCCGCGCGTAGATCCTTGCCCCTGCGGCTCACGCGTTCCCGACTGGCTCATCTCCAAGGTGCCGTTGAAGACCACACCCTCTTCCATCGCAAGCAACGGAGCTTTGACGCCGGCGTTCACCACCGCAGGCGCGCGCAACTTCACCTTCTCCCGCGCGCTGATGTCGCCGGTGATCTTTCCCTTGCACACGACCGTGCCGGCCGTGATCTTGGCAGTCAGGACCGCGTCCTCACCGACCAACAAAACACCTTCAGTATGAATTTCCCCGTCTAGATTGCCATCGATACGCACGGTGCCGTTATAGGATATAACGCCCTTAAAGCTCACGCCCTTCCCGACAAAGGCATTGATCTCTTCATTCCCTTCGCGGGGTGCTGTCGATTCCAAGTTTTCCATTTCGCTTCCCTCGCTTTGTCCTGCCTGACGCTTTCCTTCTGGTTTGTCCTTAATCCACATGGGTCATACCTCCAAACAAAGAACCATACGTCTCAAAAGCCGACCGGCAACTTTTCATCGTTCAGGTCGATGACTCATTCACATTCCGTCGGCATTGTACTCCGGTCAAACCGTAAAAATCTGCTCTGAAATGCCTCCCGTTATCCGTTCAGCAATTGCTCGACCACTCCGTCTAATTCTTCCGGAGAGAAATAGTGAATGACGATCTTGCCGCCACGGCGCCCCTTTTGCACATCGACCCTGGTGCCGAGGCGTTTCTGCAGCCGCTCCTCGAGATCGGAACGCAGCGGCGCCCGCATCGGACGCTTCCCCGCTTTTTTTGCCTCCGCGTGCCCTTGCACCAACCGCTCTGTTTCTCGCACCGATAGTTGACCGCTCACGATCTGCGTCGCCAGACTGACCTGCGCAGCCGGCGTCATCAATCCAAGGATCACCTTAGCGTGCCCTGTGGATAATTGATCCGCCTCGATCATGTGCTGAACTTCAGCGGGCAGCGACGTCAATCGCAACATGTTCGCCACGGACGACCGATCGCAGGCCACCTTTTGCGCGATCGCCTCCTGCGTCAGACCGAATTCATTCAGCATTCGTTGGTACGCCCGCGCCGTCTCCATGGGGTTCAGGTCGTCACGCTGAAGGTTCTCCACCAGCGCCAGCACCATCGATTCCTGATCGGACACATTCCGAATAAGAGCTGGAATCTTCTGCATTCCCGCTAACTTAGCAGCTCTCAAGCGACGTTCACCCGCGATCAGCTCATAAATGCCGTCACCTTTCCGACGCACCAGAATGGGTTGCAGGAGGCCATTTTGCTTGAGCGAAGCCGTCAGTTCGGCCAATTCGACCTCGGAGAACTGTTGCCGTGGCTGAAAACGATTGGGGACAACTGCCTCCAACCGCAACTCCTGGACATCTCCTCGCTCGGGATCGGCCGTGCCTCGGCCGGTCGGCAACAGCGCGTCGAGACCTCTACCGAGGGCTTTTTTCTCCATGGACCACAAACTCCTTGGCTAGGGAAAGATAGGCTTGGGCACCGGATGATGCCATGTTATAGAGCAACGCCGGACGGCCATAACTCGGTGCCTCCGCCAACGTGACGTTACGGGGAATCATAGTTTGATACACGGTTTCGCCAAAATGGCCTCGAATCTGCTCAACGACCTGACGCGCAAGCGAATTGCGCGCGTCATACATCGTAAGTACGATGCCCTCGATCTCCAAATTCGGATTCAAGGACTGTCTCAGACGCTCGATGCTCTCCATGAGCCGTCCCAGACCTTCCATGGCGTAGTATTCACATTGCACGGGAATGAGAACGGAGTGTGCCGCCACCATGGCATTGATGGTGAGGAGCCCGAGGGCAGGCGGGCAGTCCAGCAAAATAGTATCGTAGCGACCAGAAACCTCGGCCAAGGCTTCCTTGAGTCGCTGCTCCCTGCCCTCCATATTGACTAATTCCACTTCAGCGCCGGCCAGGTGGGAATTGGCCGGAACCAAAGACAAACCATTTACTGCAGTCGGCATGGCAAGAGAGGCAAGACTCTCTTTCACAATCAAGGCATTGTAAATGGTCTTTCCCAGTGACATCGCGTCCACACCAAGGCCGCTGGTGGCGTTCCCTTGAGGATCAATATCGACCAGCAGAACTGATCCACCTTCAATTGCCAAGGCTGCGGCAAGATTCACAGAGGTGGTTGTTTTGCCTACTCCACCCTTTTGATTTGCGACAGCAATGATTCGAGCCATGTAGTTCCTAACCCCCTAACGCGTAGTCCATTGAATCCGATGTTCCACGTGGAACTCCATTCCCACTCCATCATTTCGAGAAGACGGAAAGCACGCGATGTCCATAATCAGATGGAAGCTCATACTCGAGTTCCTGCACCAAAGCAAGGTCAGCAAGCTCGAACCCCTTCGGAACAGGCTCGGCGCGATATAAAATCACTTTACCGTTCGGCTTGAGCAGATCAGCCAGCAAGTGCCCACACTGATCTACCTTAAATGCTCGCACCACGATGTAATCAAAGGTCCGCCGATTCACACGGCTCACATACTGTTGCAATTTGGCGGCGGCAACCGTGACATCCTTCAGGCCCAGGGATCCAACCAGGTACCGCAAAAACGAGCCCTTCTTTTCACTGGGCTCAAGAAGTTCCAACACAAGATCTGGCAAAACAAATTTTAGCGGAAGGCCCGGAAAACCGGCGCCAGCCCCAACATCGAGCAACTCAATTTTATTATAATTATCAATTGCTTTAGTGCCTGCAATGGAGTCGATAAAGTGCTTCACCAGGATTTCATATTGGTCATCGATGGACGTGAGATTGATCGCCTGATTCCACTTTGTAAGCTCACATAGATAATTAAAAAAACTCGAAAGACAGGACTCAGGAATGGGAATGGCTAGCTCTGAGGCGAGTTTTCGAAAAGAAGCTGCGAACTGGAGTGCGTCGTGTTCCACGTGGAACAATTACGCGAAACCATCCCAGGGGTCAAGAATGTTCTTGGACAAGAGGAGGAAATTTGTCAGATGAAGATGATCGTGGCGGCGGAACGATATCACTCGCCAACTATCGGCCGCCGCCTATGGCGCTCAACCGCAACGAGCAACAGAGAGATCGCGGCAGGCGTCACACCAGAAATTCGGGATGCTTGGCCCACGGAAGCCGGTTTCACACGTTTGAGTTTTTCCCTTACCTCGGCTGAAAACCCTGAAACCTCGTCGTATTCAAAGCTTCCAGGGATCACCCGGTGTTCAAATTTTTGCGAGCGGAGAATCTGCTGCTGCTGCCTCTTGATATATCCCTCATACTTCACTTCGAGCTGAATGGCATCCATGATTTCAGGATCGTCGATCTCAGCTCCGCCGAACACTGAGCAAATCTTTTCATAGGTCAGCTCCTGACGCCTGAGAATTTCAGCCAAGGACTGCGTTGGAGTGACGGTTCCTATCTCAAACTCTTCCAGTAACCGCCTGACCTCTGGCGTCAGCTTAGGCCTGGTGCCCTTCAGCCGTTCAACCTCCCGCTCAATGGCTGAACGTTTCTCCTGAAATTTGTGATGGATCTTATCGGGGACGAGTCCTATCCGGTGCCCGATATCCATGAGACGAAGATCCGCATTGTCATGACGCAACACCAGGCGATACTCCGCTCGCGAGGTAAACATGCGGTACGGCTCTCTCGCGTCTTTGGTGATCAAATCGTCAATTAATACGCCGATGTAGGCTTGCGACCGCTCGAGCACCAGCGGCTCCTCGCCTCGCATGCTCAAGGCCGCGTTGATGCCGGCCATGATTCCCTGAGCCCCGGCCTCTTCATAGCCGGATGTACCGTTGATCTGGCCCGCATGGTACAGCCCCTTCACCAGCTTCGTCTCCAAGGAGTTATGGAGTTGCCGGGGTGGGAAATAATCGTATTCCACTGCATATCCCGGCTTTAAGATTGTCGCCCGCTCCAGACCAGGAATGGTTTTCAACATGGCTGCCTGTACATCAACCGGCAAACTGGTCGAGATCCCATTCGGGTAGAATTCGTTGGTATCAAGCCCTTCTGGCTCAACGAAGATTTGATGCCGGTCCTTATCCGCAAATTTGACCACTTTGTCTTCGATCGACGGGCAATAGCGGGGGCCGACACCGTCGATCACCCCGCTGAACAATGGTGACCTATCGATGTTTTTTGCAATAATATCATGCGTTTGCGAATTCGTATGAGTCAAATGGCAAGGGACCTGCGGTAAGGGGATTCGAGTGGTGCGGTAAGAAAAAGGCGGAGGCGGATCGTCACCAGGCTGTAGTTCCATAACGGAAAAATCGATGGTATCGCGATCCAGCCTGGGCGGAGTCCCCGTTTTGAGGCGGCCAACCTCGAATCCGAAATCACGCATGCAATCAGAAAGGTGCTCAGCGGAAGACTCCCCAGCGCGTCCCGCCGGAAAGTGACTCAGGCCGATGTGGATGAGCCCTTTCAAAAAGGTGCCCGAGGTCAGCACCACCGCACGAGCCGCAATATGATTGCCCGAATCGGTCACAATGCCGGTGACGGCACCGGCTTGACTGAGAATACGATCAACCGTCCCGCCTCTTATGTGAAGGCCCGGTTGTGCGCGAAGCGTGTCCTGCATCACCTGGCGATAGATTTTTTTATCGCACTGTGCGCGCAATGCGCGTACAGCCGGCCCTTTGCTCGTATTGATCATACGGAACTGGATTCCAGACTGATCGGTATTCCTGCCCATTTCTCCACCCAAGGCGTCAATTTCTTTGACGAGATGCCCCTTGGCGATTCCGCCGATGGCAGGATTGCAGGACATTTGGGCAATCCGGTCAGGATCCATGGTGAGCAACAACGTGCGCGCGCCCATGCGAGCCGCAGCCAAGGCCGCCTCACAGCCCGCATGCCCTCCTCCGACCACGATCACGTCATATTGCTCACTCATGCGGGATATCCTTTCATTTTCCGATACAGAACTCGGCAAAAATGCGTTCTAGGATTTCGTCGGTCGTAATGATACCCGTAATTTCTCCTAGGGCATCAGCCGCAATACGGAGATCCATGGCGACCAATTCGCCCGCACGGCCAGCATCGACGGACTGCCTGGCCTGATCAACCCCCTGCAATGCTCGTTCAAATGCATTCGCGTGGCGGAGGTTCGTCACCAGCACCCCCTCGTCGGATTCCAGACTGCCCGGCATTAGCCGGCTACGAACCGCTAGCCGCAGTTCCTCGAGACCAATCCCCATCGTGGCAGAGATCTCAAGAATATTGCCATGGCCGGGATGAGATCGATCAAGACCCTCTCTCGACAATTGGCGCGGCAAGTCGCATTTATTGACGACCAGCAGCGCGTGCGCAGATTCAGGCTGAGAAAGGAGTGCGCCATCGCTTTCCGACAAAGGCTGAGACCCGTCCAACAGTATCAGCGCAAGATCGGCGTCTGCCCAGGCTAGTCTGCTGCGGCGGATCCCTTCCACTTCGACCGGATCGTCCGTCATGCGTATTCCTGCCGTATCGAGCAATCGCACCGGGATGCCATCGATGCTGAGCAGTTCTTCCAACAAGTCTCGCGTCGTGCCGGGAATAGCGGTCACGATGGCCCGATCGCTCCGCAGCAAGGCGTTCATCAAGCTGGATTTGCCGACGTTGGGACGCCCAAGAATGGCCACCACCGCCCCTTCACGCCAGATACGGCCGTCACGTCCCGATCGAACCAATTGCCGTAGCTTGTCCAGGGTGACATCGAGGAGCCGCATCAATTCGTCTTGGCGGACGAAGGCAATATCTTCCTCTGCAAAATCCAGGGCGGCCTCAATATGCGCCAGCGCCACTACTAACTTGGAACGGATCTCCTCCACATGGCGAGACAACTCACCCCGCCGCTGAGACTGCGCAAGAGTGAGGCTGCGTTCGGTCTTCGCGCGAATGGTATCGAGCACCGCTTCCGCTTGCGCAAGATCGAGACGCCCGTTGAGAAATGCACGTTGAGTAAATTCGCCGGGGGCCGCAAGTCTCGCTCCCGCCGAGAGTAATCCGCGACACAGCTGATCAAGAATAACCGGCCCACCGTGGCATTGTATTTCCACAACATCTTCCCCGGTGAAGGAATGCGGGGCATTCATCACGACGACGAGCGCTTCATCGATAAAATTCGACGCGGGAGCGTCACGCTTCTCAGCAAGCGCGTTCTTACTGTGCGCGCAGAGGTCCGCGAGGGTGAGCCTATGCGTAGGAAGATCGTAAAGGGATTTGCCTGACCGGAGGCGCACTACGCATGAGGCCACTTCAAGAGCGCGAGGCCCACTGATGCGGAGTATGCCGATCCCCCCCTCGCCGGGAGGTGTCGCGATGGCACAGATGGTATCGTCTAGCGCGCCAAGCATGACGCACCCAGTGAGGTGGTACTATTCGGCGGATGAGGTGTTTCGCCGCTTGCCGTTACTTTTCTGTTCTTTCAATTCTTCGATGGCAGCAGCCTCAACGCCCTCTGGCGGCGCCTGCCACTTCTTCCCAAACAACCGCTCGGTCACGACTTGCTGAGTAATCGTGAGCGTATTGTTCGTCAGCCAATACAGCACTAAGCCCGCGGGGAAGTTCACGAACAGGAAGGTCATGAAAACCGGCAGGAACAACATGATCTTCGCTTGCATGGGGTCCATCGTGGTCGGCGTAATCTTCTGCTGAATCACCATGGTGGCGCCCATGATGATCGGCAGCACGTAGTACGGATCCTGCACCGAAAGGTCTTTGATCCAGAGCATGAACGGCGCCTGCCGAAGATCGATGGTCATATAGAGGATATTAAAGAGCGCGACAAAGACCGGCATCTGCAGCACCATCGGCAGACAGCCACCGACCGGATTCACCCGATGGTCCTTGTACAGCTTGATCAGTTCCTTGTTCAGCCGCTCACGATCATCCTTGAATTTATTTTGGATCGCCAGGACCTTCGGCTGAATGACCTGCATCTGCTTCATCGACTTATAACTTTTGTACTGCAGCGGCACGAACATCAGCTTGATCAACATGGTCAAGAGAATGATCGTGACACCATAGTTGTGCGTAAATTCGTGGAGAAAGCGCAGAACGTAGAAAATCGGTTTGGCCACTGCCTTGACCAGGCCCCAGCTGCCAAAGACAAACCAGCCGAAGTCGATCGTATCTTCCAGGCCGGCGTTCAATCCTTTGAGGGTGTCGTATTCTTTGGGTCCGGCATAGAGCTGCATCGCCATCGTCGAGCCTGCTGCTGGCGCGGGGAAGCGGACACCGGCAGACACCAGCTTATCGCCTTCTTTCTTGGCGAGGGCAGCCGAAGCCTTCTGGGGCATCAGGACGCTGAGAAAATACTTATCCTGAATCGCAGACCACTTCACGTCCCCTTTGCGTTCAGCTTCGCCGTCCGGCGTCTCCTTCAGCACCTTGTCGTCGACGAGGGACGCCGACCCCATGAGACCGATAAAGCCCTCCCCCCATTCCACGATGCCAAAATTGGTACCGAGGGTGACGTCCACCGGCGTCGTCAGACCTTGTGTCCGAATGGCAATGTCCACCACATACGATCCGTGATGGAACGTCAATTCCTTCTCAATGTCTACGCTCCGCTCGGCGTCGTGATACCGGAATGTGAGGTGACCGATAGGATGGGCACTATCCAGGCGAGAGAAGTCCTGGCTCACCTGGTAGAGGCCAGATCCGAGATCGGCGGTGACGGACTGATCGGTGGTGACCAAACTGAGAGGCCCCTTGAAGCGTCCCCCCGCGTACACGAGCTGTACCGGCGCAGGACCCTGCTCGGTTGCAGTGGTATATCGCTTCAGCTCCCAGGACTTGATCACTCCGCCACGATTGCTGAACCTGGCCCGAAACAAGTCTGTATCCACCTCAATCGTCTGTTCGTCTTTGACCGCTCCAGTCTCACCATTGGACGAACCAGGCTGGGATAGGGAACCCACAGAACCGGAAGAGGCAGGACCCGCAGTCTGGGATGACGCATTCTCGGATCCCGCGGAGGTCTTTTCGGCGACCGGGGTACTTGTCGCGACCTGTACAGGCTCCGACGGCGGCAGCAACCCCATGCCTTTCAGCAGGTAGTCGTAACCGATAATGACGGCGAGAGAGATGACGAGAAAAACAATGACGCGCTTTTCCATGAAATTTACGTACTGAGTAGAGACTGAGGGGTTGTTGTCACAAGGATCACCGTACCGGATCCACGCCGCCGGGATGGAATGGATGACATCTCAGGAGGCGCAGGCCAGCCATACCTACTCCCTTGAGCACTCCGTATCGTTCAATAGCGTCTTGCGCATAGACTGAACAGGTCGGGTGAAAACGGCACGCAGGACCCAGCATCGGCGATAAAAAGGCCCGATAGACCGACAGCAGGCCGATACAAAAATACCTCACGACGAGATATCCCCAAAACGGGCCAACCGCTGTCTTTGCAATGTGCTGCGCCATACGTTTTGCAGCTCCGCAAACGGCAAATTCAGACAATCTCGCTTCGGGAATACCAGGAACGCATGCCCTGATATCAACGTCGGCCGAACTGCGCGGCCCAATTCGCGAAACAGGCGCTTCGCCCGGTTCCGACGCACCGCCGTCCCAAACCGCCGTCCGATGACAATCCCCATCATGGCATCCTGGGGCAGCATGCCCGGACAAATCTGGAGATTGAACAATCCTGTTGAAACCCGTCGCCCATTCTTCTTGATGAGCTGGATATCCCGGCTACGCTTCAAGAAAAACGGCGCAGACGTCTGTCCTGCCGTCATAACCGACCTGTCTGCGGGGTGAGCAGGTTCGACCGCGCTTCATCTATTCGATGTCGCGTATCATCCTTTTTGTCGCCCTTATTCTTCCACGACCAGGCTAAAACGACAGTACTCACCCGAGGTGACCACCCACCACCTGGATGTTTGCCTACATGCAGATTGCCTAGCGGCAGGAAAGATCAGACGGTGAGGCGAGCGCGGCCTTTGGCTCTACGACGAGCGATGACTTTGCGGCCGTTCTTAGTGCTCATGCGCTTCCGAAATCCATGTTCCCGCTTGCGCTTGAGATTCGAGGGTTGTTTAAAAGTGAACGACATTGCGCACTCCTTCTCGAGAAATCATTTTGCAGTAAAGAGGCCGCATTATAGGGGCGCAACGGGAGGCTGTCAATCAATCTGCCCCCGGATCCCTGCCACGAAATCGAGGGAATACAATCCAAAATCCATAGACCGTGAGTCATCTTCCAATGGGCAGGCACCTGAGTGTCACCAGTTCTTGAGGCACTCTTGCCCGATTGCGGCAAAGATGCCACAGCAGACAGTCAGCTGGGCAACTGAATGTTTCCTTGTAACTAGTTGTTCTCGCGAAGCATTCAATGACCTGTGACAGAATGAAATCCCTGGCACTTACATTGCGTAGAGAAGATTGATGTCATCGAACCAACGGCCTTCGCGCGGATTTCAAGCTTAAGAAAGTGACTCGGCCAGACATCAGAGCCGTAGCAGCGGAAGAACTCGACGGTCACACGACCGTGCGAGTGAGGACAAAAGGCGGGAAGAACTCGCTGGATACGCCCTCTACAAGATAGAATACAGATATCATGAGCCGCCCACATCAGATCTGCCGCATGTTAACTCGGTTCACCCTCGTCGGTCTTTTGTCGATGAGTGCGGGCGGGTGCGTCGAAACGGTCCCTGATGAATTGGTGGAAGCTATCGAGAGCATCGATCGTGACCTAGTGACACTTCGAGCCTCCGATGTCACCCCCGAATCCTATTCCAAGTTCTCCCGCCAATGGATTGAGCTTAAAGGCCGAATCCGGGCCGAGGAAAATATCGTCCGGTGGCCCTGGGAAGATAATGAGCTGGAATCCGATTTGGAAGCCCTTCAAGTCGAGGGCACAGAGCTTGTGAGTGACGTAAATAGCCGTATTCAGGCTCAGCGCACCAGTGCCGAAGCGAAACTAGCCAGAATCGAACAGCGACTCCGCCTTCTCAACACCCGGGTGGGAGACATCGGTAGTCGTGTGGTGCTCGGGGAACATCCGGTCGAAACTGAAGTGCACGTCAAACAGGCTCGACTGTTCCTTGAACAGGGACAATTCGAACATTCGATCCAGGCCTCAGAGCGCGCCGGCAAGGTCCTGCTCACCCAGACTGCACTACTCACGAACGAATTAGGACGGTATGCGGACGATGATCTCATCTCAGCCTGGCGGGAATCTGCTCAGCGGACCATTGACTGGTCTCGAACGCACCGGGCCCAGGCCATTGTCGTCAGCAAGGCCGACCGCGTCCTCACGCTGTACAAGAACGGTCGAAAAGTCCTGACCTATCCCATTCGATTAGGATCACGAGGCATCCGGGCAAAACAGCACTATGGAGATGGGGCAACCCCAGAAGGCGAGTATCGCATTCAACGCAAGCGCGGACCTGGACAAACTCCGTACTTCCGGGCGCTGATTCTTGACTATCCCAATAGCGACGACCGACGTCGATTTGAGGAAGCCCAAAAGGCAGGGTTGATTCCCAAAAGCCAACATATGCCAGGCCTCATTCAGCTTCACGGCATCGCACAAGGGATTTCAGATCAACCGTACGGCAGTATCGTGCTGGATAACCCGCAGATTGCGCAGTTGTTTGATCACGTCGCCGTAGGGACACCGGTCAATATCGTCGGGGCGCTGGAATCCCAAAATTCCATCTCGCTGGTCCTCGCTGACTTGGGCGATCAGGAAGAAGAGACCTAGCGCACGCTGCGCTACGTACCTTCCCGCTGCGGCATCTGCCCCCATCATTCATCAAATTCGGTTCATCTCAATCTTCCCTGACCTACCAATCCCCTTCCTCGTTTGCCTTTTCAAACTCCCGAACCTAAGATAAGGCTCAGCCGACGTGCATCGTCGTTCCTCCACCTATGGAAGAGAGCGTGTTATGCCGATCCGCCCCAAGGTCTCCTCCCTTCTGGACAGCCAGATCCTGACGACGACATTCGATGAACTGACAAGCAGCCGCGCGATTGAGCGCATTTGGACTCGAGACCATACCCTCTGGAAATCGAATCCCACCGAAATCGACAACAGGCTGGGCTGGCTGACAGTCCTTGACCACATGCAGGACGGACTTTCCGACCTGCGAAGTTTCGCCCAAGCCGCTCGAGAGGCCCGCACGACCGACGTGGTGCTGCTTGGCATGGGAGGCAGCAGCCTGGGACCGGAAGTACTGCGCTGCACTTTTGGATCATCGAAGGGTGCCCCTCGACTCTGGGTCTTGGACTCCACGGTACCGGGGTGGGTCCGGCAAGTGACCAATGCGATCCAACCGGCCCGGACGTTGTTTCTTGTGGCGAGCAAATCCGGGGGCACGATCGAAGTCATGTCCCTCTTCGCCCACTTCTGGAAACTTGTCCATCAGACGAAAGGTCATCGTGGCGGCGCGCAATTTGTCGCCATTACGGATCCGGGAACCGGGCTCGAACAACTCGCGCGTGAACGCGGGTTCTGGCGCACCTTTACCAATCAACCGGACATCGGCGGGCGCTATTCCGTTCTTTCGTATTTTGGACTGGTTCCCGCCGCCTTGCTTGGGCTGGATGTAGGAAAACTCCTCGCTCGCGCCCTCGCCATGCGCGAAGCCTGTCGGCATACTGCGGCAAAAGATAATCCGGGAGCCGCCCTGGGAGGCATGATGGCTGCCATGGCCCGAAGCGGTCGGGACAAGGTCACCCTTCTCGCCTCTCCCGCACTAACCTCATTCGGACTCTGGGTAGAACAATTGCTCGCCGAAAGCACCGGGAAGGAAGGAACCGGCCTTATCCCCATCGCAGGAGAGCCACTCGCATCACCTGCCGCATATGGATCCGATCGCGTATTTGTCTCACTCCGGCTGAGAGGCGATCGGAATGCTTCCTTGGATCGAACCGTTTCCGCGCTGCAGCGAGCAGGCCATCCCGTGTATCCCTTACAGCTGAAAGATCGCTACGACCTGGGCGGCGAATTCTTCCGTTGGGAGTTCGCCACGGCCATAGCCGGACATGCCCTTGGCATTCATCCATTCGATCAACCGAATGTCCAAGAAAGCAAAGACAACACGGGCCGCGTTCTGAAAGAGGTCGAAACCCAGGGGGCATTGCCCTCTCTGGCGGTGCTGACACCCAAGCAGGCCTTAACTCAATTGCTCGAGCAGACTGCACCGAATCGCTACGTGGCCATTCTGGCCTACACCACGCCCAGCTCTCAGATAGAAGCCGCGCTGCGAGCGTTGCGCAAGGCCCTCATGGTGCGACACCACCTGGCCACGACGGCAGGGTATGGACCTCGCTATCTGCATTCGACCGGGCAACTTCACAAGGGCGGACCGAACAGCGGACTGTTTCTCGAATTGGTCGATACGATGAAGCCGGATCTGGCCGTCCCGGAAAAGTTCTATACCTTCGGGACATTGGCTCAAGCCCAGGCCATCGGCGACTTGCAATCGCTGCACACACATCAGCGCCCGGCGGTCCGTATTGCTCTCGGACCGAATCCCGTGCGTACCATTCGCAGCCTGGTGACATTCCTCACACCGACGAAGGCCACGCGCCGGAAATCCGTCCCAAAGAAACGAACCACTCCCACTCGTCGCACCCGCCGTTGAGATGGCACGAACGCCGGAACTTCACACCTTCGCTGATGCGCAACAACTGGTCCGCGCCGCAGCAACCCTCTTCGTCACCGAGGGACAACAGGCGATACGAGAACGCGCGCAGTTCCTCGTCGCTCTTTCCGGAGGTTCGACTCCAAAGGCGCTGTATGCGGTCCTGGCGAGCCAGGAATTCGCGACACGACTCGACTGGAGCAAAGTGCACTTCCTGTTCGGCGATGAGCGCGCAGTTCCCCCTACGCATAGCGACAGTAACTTTGCCCTGGCAAATACTCTGTTGTTCACCCCGCTGAATATTCCACCAGCACACATCCACCGGATGCGGGGGGAAGACTCGGTTGAGACCGCGGCCATGCAGTACGAAGACACCTTGCGGCGGCTGACGTCTACCACACCCGGACCATGGCCGGTGTTAGACCTGGTCCTGTTGGGCATGGGGGAAGATGGTCACACAGCGTCGCTCTTTCCAGGCACCGCAGCGCTCATGGAAGAAAGCCGTTGGGTTGTTCCCGGCCAGTCACCGCAAGGTACGCGATCCCGCATCACCCTCACCCTAGGTGTGATCAATCATGCGAGTGTGGTACTGTTCCTGGTTACGGGACAGAATAAAGCCCATGTCGTACGTCGCATCGTCGAGAGTCGTATCGACTCCCCCGATACCTATCCGGCAGCGAAAGTCCGTCCTGAGACGGGACGCCTGTTGTGGTATCTTGACCGCGCCGCGGCGTCCGAATTGACTGTGCCGACGGACGAGTTGTCATAAGTAAGAGGAACCATGATTTTGGCAGGCGATATCGGCGGGACGAAGACCAATTTGGCGCTCTATGAGTGGACCACCGGACGGGTCGAGCCGGTGCGCGAAGACAGCTTTCACAGTGCGGATTACAAAGCCCTTGAAGACATCATCGACGAATTCCTCAGCGCCCCGCTCCCTAAGCCGGTGACAGAGGGCGCTCTTGAAGAGGAACCTGTTGATCCTAGCAGCGAGGTGACCGCAGAGGCCGTCGAAGTGGCTCCCGAACCGATCAAGTTGACGGCGGCCTGTTTTGGCGTGGCAGGACCGGTGATCGACAACCGTTGTCGAACGACCAATCTGCCCTGGTTCATTGACGGTGCCACCCTGGCCGAACGATTCGCCATCCCCCACGTGCGACTTTTGAATGATCTCGAAGCCACCGCTCATGGCCTCCTCCATCTCACTCCCGATGAGGTCGTGGTGCTGAATGCGGGATCGCCGCCAAAGAAAAAACAAGCCCTCGCTCTCATCGCGGCAGGGACCGGCCTCGGTGAATGTTTTCTGTATTGGGATGGAGTGCGGTACCGCCCCATGCCGTCGGAAGGCGGACATACGGACTTTGCGCCAAACAGCGACAGCGAAATTGAACTGCTCCGGCATTTGCGCGGCAGCTATCTTCACGTCAGCTACGAGCGCATTGTGTCGGGACCCGGCCTGCATGCTATCTATGAGTACGTGCGCGACACGAAAAAGAACGAGCCCACCTGGCTGGCCGAAAAGATCAAAGTCGGCAACCCGGCGGCGGAAATCGCCGAAGCCGGACTCAAAGGCCAGGCGGAGATCGCCACCCAGGCGCTGGATTTATTTGCATCTGTCTATGGCGCAGAAGCGGGCAATCTGGCGCTGAAAGCGCTCACGCTGGACGGAGTCTATGTCGCCGGAGGCATTGCCCCGAAGCTCCTGAAGAAACTGCAGGACGGCTCGTTCATGCGCGGCTTCACCAACAAAGGCCGCTATAAACGGCTGATGAGCCAAATTCCGGTGAAAGTCGTGATGAACGATAAAACCGCCTTGCTCGGCGCCGCCTCCGTGGCGGCACAACTCACACCCTCTCCTACATTATGACAACATCCTGTGACCTCGATTTGGAAAAGCGCCAGGCCGCGCTGAAGGCAACTGAATTCGTTCGCGACGGCATGGTCGTCGGGTTAGGAACCGGTACCACGTCGAAACATCTGATTATCGCCCTCGGAGAACGGGTGCGCGCTGGGCTCAACATTCAAGCCGTGCCCACCTCTCACGACACGGCCGCCCTCGCGAAGCAATCCGGCATTCCTCTCATCGATCCCGACAATGCGTGGATGATCGATGTCGCGATCGATGGAGCCGATCAAGTCGACCCGGCATTGAATCTCGTGAAGGGCGGCGGTGGGGCGCTGTTGAAAGAAAAAATTGTGGCAGCCGCCGCGAAACGATTCATCGTCATGGTCGACCATACGAAACTCGTACCGGCGCTTGGCGGCAGTTTTCCTCTCCCCATTGAGGTAGTGCCGTTCGGATGGGGCAGCACCGCACGACACATTGAAAAGGCCTCGGGGGGCAAGGCCGTGTTGCGCCAGCGCAACGGGACTGTGTTCCAGACGGAAGCCGGGCATGTCATCCTTGATCTGCACATGCCGACAATCCATGACCCCGCCGCGCTCGAAATTGAACTGAACCAGATTCCCGGTATTGTCGAAACCGGTCTGTTTATCGGACGGACCAGCATCCTGATCGTCGGCCATGGACAAGGCGCCGACATCACCCATGCCCCGGAGTCATGAACAGCGCCCACGACCACCCGCCGGTGACACGCCGGCAAGCGGTGGCTCTGATCGCGCGTGCTGCCACCCAGGCGGTCTTGCTGGTTGGCGCGTGGCAGGGAACGGCATCACTGTTGTTCGTGCCTGCAGCCTGGAGCCGAACGAATCCATCTCACAACCAACGACAGCCTACACACACTATGATGACCACATCTGCACCTGGATCCGATCCCTACCGCCTCCCG
The DNA here is from genome assembly GCA_024998595.1 of Nitrospira sp. Taxonomy (GTDB): domain Bacteria; phylum Nitrospirota; class Nitrospiria; order Nitrospirales; family Nitrospiraceae; genus Nitrospira_A. The sequence continues at coordinate 154,542 of JACOEK010000001.1, read as the reverse complement.
CGCCACGTCATTCCTACACACTATGACCTGCGGATTGAGCCGGATCTCCAATCACATTCGTTCATGGGACATGAGCTCGTCACCCTGACCGTCACCGAACCCACCACCGAGCTGCTCTTAAACGCAACGGAGTTGGAGGTATCGGCAGCGACCATATCCGGCGAGGGCCAAGCACCCCGCACCGGGACCGTGCGGATGGACGATGAACACCAGCGATGCCACATCACCTTTTCCTCGGTGATCCCCCCGGGCCTGTGGAAGTTAGGCCTCGCATTTCGCGGCACGTTGAACGACAAGCTACGCGGGTTCTATCGCAGTAGTTACAAGGATGAGCGGGGCGTCGCGCATTCCCTCGCCGCCACGCAGTTTGAAGCCACGGACGCACGACGGGCCTTCCCCTGTTGGGACGAGCCGCAGTTCAAGGCGGTGTTCGCTGTCACGTTAGCCATCGATCCCCTTTTCACGGCTATTTCGAATACGCGGATCGTCGACGACCGGCTGGAGAGCGGCAAACGAATCGTACGGTTCGCGGAATCCATGAAGATGTCCACGTACCTGGTGGCATTCATTGTCGGTGAATTGGTGTCTACGGCCCCGATCATGGCCAAGCAGACACCGGTTCGACTCTGGTCGGTACCCGGCAAACAACATCTGACCCCATTCGGGCATGAGATCGCCGTCTACTCACTCAATTTCCTGGCCGAGTATTACGATATTCCCTATCCGGGCGACAAACTTGATCTGATCGCCATTCCCGATTTCGCCTCCGGCGCGATGGAAAATCTGGGCGCCATCACCTTTCGGGAAACCGCCTTGTTGCTCGATCAACGCACCGCCACGCACGCGGAGCAAGGGCGCATTGCGGATGTCGTAGCGCATGAGAACGCGCATATGTGGTTCGGTGACTTAGTCACCATGGCCTGGTGGAACGGGCTCTGGCTCAACGAAGCGTTCGCCACATTTATGGAAATGCTGGTCGTCGACGCCTGGAAACCGGAATGGGACCGCTGGACGGCCTTTGGCATGGCACGCGCCGCAGCCCTGTCGGTGGATGGCCTGCTGAGCACGCGACCGATTGAATTTCCCGTGCGTGCGCCGAAGGAAGCCGAAGCCATGTTCGACGTGCTGACATACGAGAAAGGCGCCTCCGTCCTTCGCATGCTGGAACAACACATCGGCCCGACGGTCTTTAGGGACGGCGTTCGCCACTACCTGACGACGCATGCCTATGGCAATGCCGAGACCACGGATCTTTGGGTCTCCCTCGGGCAGGCATCCAAACAGGATGTCCCAGCGCTCATGAACGAATGGATTTTCTCCCCCGGGTATCCTTTGCTCTCACTGGCCGTGGAGTCACGCTCCACGTTGATGCTCACGCAACGCCGATTCACCTATGCCGGTGACTCTTCCGTGACACCATCCGGGGCTGCGGAGCCACGGTGGCAGGTTCCCGTTCAATTACGCATCAGCACCCCGCGAGGCACGGAAACCAGACGCGTGTTGCTCAGTGAGCGGGAGAATCGCATTCCCCTGCCCGAAGGCTGGACCTCGGTCCTCGCCAATGAAGGGGGCCACGGCTTTTACCGCGTTCGATACAGCGCCGATTTACTCAGCGGCCTGCAGAAGGATGGGCTGAACACCCTGGCGCCGGTGGAACGATTCAATCTCCTGAATGATACCTGGGCCGCGACCCTGGCCGGGATGGTGTCGTCCGCCGACTACCTCGCCTTGACCGAGCATTTCCGCAATGAACAGGACCCACATGTCTGGGCCGTCATGTTGGGGTCGTTCTCCACGATCAACCATCTCCTGGCCGAAGACGATCGGCCGTTGTTGGCTGCGTTGGTACGCGATCGGGTCGCGCCGATGTTTCAGCAGCTCGGGTGGACCCCGCGCGCCGATGAGCGCGAGCTCGTCAAAGAGTTGCGCGGCGACATCATTCGCGCGTTAGGTACCTTGGGACGCGATCAGACCATCCAGGCCCAAGCGCGGGAAGCCTACACAGCGCTTCAGCAACAGTCCCGGCCCATCGACCCTAACGTGATTCCAGCGCTCGTCTCCATCCTGGCCTTTACCGGTGACGAAGCTCGCTACGAAGAATTTGCCGGCCGGTTCCGTCGCGCCACCACCCCCCAAGAGGAACGCCGCTATCTCTTCTCTCTCGCCGCGTTCCGCGCACCGGAGCTGCTGGACCGTACGTTGGCGAAAACCTTGACCGACGAGATCCGCACTCAAGATGCGCCGTTCCTCGTCAGCAGCCTGCTGCATAATGTGTACATCCGCGAGAAGGCCTGGGAATTTGTGAAGACCAATTGGGAACGGATGGACAAGCTGTTTCCCAAAAGCGGGTTGCGGAGAATGTGCGGGGGAATCACCGGACTCTCAACCCCTGATCTGGAACGGGACGTCCGACACTTCTTTACGTCCCGCAAGATCGACCTCGGCGGAAAGACGCTGGAGCAGTACCTGGAACAACTGCATATCGCCGTGCAGTTTCGAGAACGCGAGCGCGAGGCGATTCGTGCCGTGCTGACGCGCAAGACGACCTGACAGAATCGAAAACCTCTCTCGCATCACTCGTGCCGAAGCACGGTTAACGGGGGTTGGCCAAGAATGCGGTAGGTACTGAGGAATCCGACGAGTAGCGTCAGCAGAATGGTGCAGCCCAATCCAATACTCAGCAAAGGCAGTTCCAACGCCCAGGGCAGTTCCAAAATGTAGCGTAAGATCGCCCACGAGAACAGACTCGCCAGGGCAACGCCAATCACCCCCGCCACACATCCCAGCACTGCATATTCAGCCGCGAATGACCGCGCAATCAACCCGCGCGTCGCGCCAAGCGCCTTCAGGATCACCGCCTCATACAGCCGCCGATATCGCGTCGCCGCTAACGCCGCCGCCATCACCAACGCTCCGGCCATCAGGCAAAACAGCGCGACGCCTCGAATGGCTAACGACAGGCGATCGAGCACGCGGGCAAAACTGTTCAGGACTTCGCCGATATTGATGGCGGTCACATTGGGAAACGCCTCGACCACGGCCGATTGAAAGGCCACCTCGTCCTGAGGAGGCACTCGAACGGTAGCCACGTAGGTCATCGGCGCCGCATCGAGGGAGCCCGGCGAGAAGATCATGTAGAAGTTCGTGGAGAAGTTCCCCCACTCGACTTTCCTGATGCTGCTCACTTCGGCTTGCAGAATGGTTCCTTGAATGTTGAGATCCAGCAGACTGCCGATGTCGAGATCGAGACTTTTGGCGGCTTCCTCCTCAACGGACACCAGCGGTTTCGAAAACACCTGACCAGCCTTCCACCAAGCGCCTTTCACAATCGTATTATCCTTGGGCACCTGATCGAGAAACGTCAGCACATACTCGCGACTCACATACCAGCTTTTGCGTTTCTCCTCCTTCGACTGGGAAGAGGGCTCCTCCGGTTGGGAATCGCGCTCGTCAGTGACCAGTCGCCCATTGATGGCATGGATCCGTGAACGCACCAACGGAGTCAGGTCAGGAGCGAAATCGCCGGTGCGTCGATGCACCAACTCACTAAAGGCATTGGCCTGATCCGGTTGAATATCGATAAAGAAGAACGTGGGTGAATCGGACGGACGGTTTTCTCCCACCTGCCGCACGAGCGCATGCTGAAGCAACGCGATCGCAAGAATCACCATCACGCCGACGCCGATTGACACCATCACCCCGAGCGTTTGCCCGCCCGGCCGTTGAATGTTGCCAAGCGCCTGCCGCAAAGACAACGCCCGCGGCACCGGCAACGCCCGTAATGCCCGCAACAGCGCCTGAGCGGCCCCGGCCAAGACCCCTATCGCGACGAGCAAGCCGCTGATAAACAAACCGCCGATGGCGAACGATCCGGCCTGCCACATGGACAGCCCTGCCAGCCCGATCCCGATACCTGCCGCCGTGGCGGTTCGAAGAGGATCCGCCGTGATCAATCGCACCGCCCGTGTCGCCAGAGCTCTCTCGCGTCGCACCAGCGGGGCATCAACACCTTCCACGTCACGCCTGAAGATGGCAGCCGGTTTGATATCCCGAATGGTGAGTAGGGGCCACAGACTGAACAGCAACGTTGTCAGCATGCCCAAGCCCAGCCCTTTCCCAATGGGAGCCGCTGCCGCGAGGGAAAGCATGGACGTAAACTCGACTTGCTGCAGCACATCGGTCGCCAGCAATGTGGAGACCGCCTGTGGAAGGACCGATTGCAAAGCGACTCCAATGCCAATCCCCGCCACGCTCCCCAACAGCCCTAAGCCGACGGCTTGGCCTAAGTAGGAATAGATGATGGTTTCCGTATCCGCTCCCACGGTTTTGAGAATCGCAATAGAAGGGAGCTTCTCCCGGACGAAAGCGTGAATCGACAGCGCCACGCCGATGCCTCCGACAAACAGCGCCGTCAACCCGACCAGCCCCAGATACCGAGCGAGTTGATCGAGAAACTGCTTGAGCTGTGGTTGAGCATCCCGATACGAAGACACTCGCGCGGATTCGACGGTGAGTCGTCCCCGGAGCTCGTGCATAAGTGGCGACAGGGCCATGGAAGCAGGAAGCTTCAACAGATGCCGTTCGCGCAATCGGCTCCCCGGCTTGATGAGATCGGCTGCTGCCAGCCCTTCCTGCGAGATCAGCACTCGCGGACCCAAGCTGAACATGTTGGCCATACGATCCGGCTCCGTGTGGATCACGCCCGTGACCCGGAACGAGGCCTGCCCAATCTTGATCGCGTCGCCCACAACCAGGCCAAGCCGGATCAACAACGCCTCCTGAACGACCGCCCCATGGCAGATGTCTCCACAACGTTCACCTGCCGGGTGGAGCAATTCCATCAATGACCGATCCGGGTCAACCCGCACCACGCCATACAACGGATATCCTGGTTCGATCGCTTTCAACTCGACGAGTTGTGTGACGTCCGTTGGCCCCTGGGCCCGATCAACCCGGGCCACCATTGCGACCAACTCGTTCACACGCGTGGCCACAATCCCGCGCCCGGCCAAATCCCTCAGCACCGCTGAGCCCGGTTCCTTTAGAGGTCTGGACAGCCGGATCTCCAGATCGCCCCCCAGCAATCCACGCGCCTCTTTGAGAACCGCACGCTCCACATTGGCGGAAAAGAGAGACACCCCGACGACCGCCCCGACGCCAAGGGCGATGCAAGCGAGGAAATACACAAAATGTCGCCAGGATGATCGCAGTTCCCGCCAGGCCAGGATGAACCAGAACGGCATCATACCTGGTCGCCGGACCCGTTGTAGTGGAGTGCGGTGAGCTGATCAGATCCAATCCTGCCGTCGCGCAGGGTAATGACCCGCTCCATCGAAGCCGCCAATTGCTGATCATGCGTGACCAGCACGAGGGTGGTGCCGGCATCCCGGTGCAATGCCATGATGAGTTCGATCACCTGCTGTCCCGTATGCGAATCCAAATTCCCGGTCGGCTCATCGGCCAACAGGATCGGCGGCCGGCAGGCAAACGCACGCGCGACCGCCACCCGCTGTTGTTCCCCTCCGGAGAGCTGCACCGGATAGTGCGAGACCCGGTGCCCCAACCCTACCGCCTGCAACAATTCGATGGCCCGTTGGCTGGCATGACGGTCGCCCGACAGTTCCAGCGGAATCGACACGTTCTCCAATGCAGTTAACGTAGGAATCAGGTGAAAGGATTGAAAGATATACCCAACGTTGGCCAGGCGCAGGCGCGCCATAGCCTTTTCGCCCAGTGCCGTGATCTCACGTCCATTGAGCCAGATGGTTCCGGATGTCGGCCGATCAAGCCCCGCGATCAAGCCCAGCAGAGTCGACTTTCCACTTCCGGACGGCCCGACAATCGCCACGGTTTGCTTCTCCGGAATGTCTACGGTGACGTCTTCCAGAATAGTGACCGTCTGGCCTCCGGCCTCCAATTGCATCGTCACATGGTGGGTAGCAATCATCGTCATGTTGATCCGTTGACCGCATATGCAGAAACAGTTTTCATATTATACTGTACAGATGACGACCTGCCCCGACCTTTTCCGCCCCATCTCGCGACTGCTGACAGGCGGCCTCGTGGCGTTGCTCCTCAGTGGGCTCGTAAGCTGCGACCAATCTTCCTCCAGCGCTCCAACGTCGTCCACACCCGCTGGTCTTTCCAGACCTCAGCCACCGACTGATTACAAGCCTGCCGCCGACCCGCCGGCCTCAGCGACGATTCCAGACTCCGACACCCGGCCCAGAATCGTCGCCTTCGGAGATAGTCTGACAGCCGGGCTTGGCGTCTCCCCTGAACAGACCTACCCTGCGCAGCTTCAGAAACAGCTTGATGCACTCGGGCATCACTATCAGGTGCTCAATGCAGGGGTGAGCGGAGAAACCTCAGCCGGAGGACTCCGCCGGGTCTCCTGGGTGCTTGCCGGAAAACCGTTCGTGGTGATTCTTGAATTAGGCGGGAATGACGGATTGCGTGGTCTGAGCCTGCCGGAAACACGTTCCCATCTGGACGCGATTATCACACGGCTGAAAGAAGCCCGGGTGCAGGTGATTCTGGCAGGCATGAAGCTGCCGCCGAACTATGGGGAAGAGTACACGACCACATTTGAAACGATGTACCGAGACCTGGCGAAGACCCATTCACTTCCACTGATCCCGTTTCTTCTGGAAGGAGTAGGCGGCGATCAGAAGCTCAATCAAGCCGACGGCATCCATCCCACCGGGGAAGGGTACCGGATTGTGGTTCAAAACGTGCTGCAGACGTTGCTTCCGCTCCTGAAAACCAGCGAATCCAATTCGCCTGTCTCAAAAAAGAAGGCGTGAAACATCCGCTTCGCCTCAGCCAGCGAAGAAACATTTCACGCCGCTCAATTCGGAGGAGCTGGTTAGCTCTTCTTGAAGAAGGTGTCGTAAACCCCGAAACCCAAGATCAAGGCGATCAAGGTGTAGTAGAGACCCGTAATGCCACTGTAATCAGGCGGCCCCTCACTGACATTGGCAAACGCATTGGTGGCCTGAAGCGCCACGATTCCACCCAAGACTCCTGCTATCAGCTTGTTCATGATCTCCCCCTTGTAATCAAGGAATTCCCAAAGAGGCCCGCATTGTACTGAAGGGACCAGGCATGACGCAAGGGGGGAGAAGAAGGAAGGTTACGGCTCAGAATCGGAGAGGATAGCGCTTATTTGGGTTAAGGATCGCCCTTACACCTTCCCCAGCGCTTTCAGCATCGTCGCTACATCTCGACAGGTATCGGAAAGCCCCTCCAACCGGCGTCCTTTGTCGGTCAAGAGCCCGGCAATGGCCCTGACTTCGGTCTCGAACTGTTCAACGTGGTGGGAGAGTTCGGTCGATTTGCCGAGAGAGGCCTTGTGCTTGTCTACTTCACGTTGGAGATCCCGGCAAATCACCTGCAAAGACTTGGCTTCTTTTGCCGATGCGTCCAGATCCTGAGTCAGGCGGGCAACCACCGCTTCTCGATTGCGAATCTCCGCATCGAGTTCGATTTGCGCGACGTCGCTTTCCCGCTTTCGTTCATCCAATTGCTGAATGATCCGCGTCCAGGTCGATACCAGGCCCGGTTCGATATCTGGCTGGGCGGGCACCGGCTGACCGGATTGAATGGCCTGAACTACGCGCTGCATCCAATCGCTGAATTGATTCAATTCGCTTAACTTCACATCACCGGAAGGGACGGATTTCGCCGTGGCCCGCTCGGCCTCGATCCGAGGAGCCGCAGGCCGTGCCCTGGGAACGACTCGAGCCTTCGACCAACGTTGATACTCCAGCAGCGCGGCCACGCCGTGCCGGCAGATCGGTTGCTCGTTTAATGTGCAGGAGCACTTGGCTTCCAGGTGGCCGTTGGTGAGACGAACGGTCTGCTCATACAGCCCGGAGTTGCCCATCACCGACGAGGTGAACTCAGTATCCGACGCGTCGGTCAGCTGCACCCGGCGTTCCGTCTGGTATTGCTTCCCGATCTGGAACGCATTGGGCTCCACGATGGAGCTGATCATGTCCGCCTCCAGTAAACCGAGGCGATCCGCCGAACATGCGATTTTCCCCCGCATCGTGCCACCTGTGGACTGGTTGATTCCTGTGAGTCGCCCTTGCAACTTGCCGAACGATCTCCGCAGTGTCATGAAATGATTACCCCTGAAGCCTATCACCCAGGGACGGGACCCGAGTGTACGGCAGGTTCCCCGATAGGACCGTCCCGGTGACAGGGGCACCTGCAGGGGTCGAAGCAATTCGGCAGGGCCGGGCTGACTCGACCGCTACATAGCTTATCGGCACCGGCGAGGAGCCCCTTGAGACCCTTGCGGCGTCAACCACACAAAATCTGCAATGCCTTCCTGCATGGTTTGATAGAGTTCTGCGGCTCGCTCCTGTTCGAATGTGGCCATATAGATGGTCACCTCTTTGAGACCCCCCTGAATCCGTCGAGCGACGCGATTCGGCACCGGCAATCGGTATTGAACGTGCCCGCCGCCGGTATAACTCACCACTGGCCCCTGGGTCTGGTCATCCGCGGCGCGCACCCGATGAACCGCCTCCGTCACAGTCTTCGCCATGCCTTCGTCCCTCACCATGGAGGCTTCGTACATGGTCTGGTAGTCTTCTGGTGCACCGCCTCCGTGGCAGGCCTGGAGTTGCGACAGAATACGGGAGCGATAGGCCGGATCATCAACAATGGCCTCCTTCTCCATGCCCCACTGACGCCACTCCGGCTGCTCCTTCGCCTGAGCCAGCCCCAGTTTGACGACCTGGCGGATCAGCGGTTTGGGTGGATTCATGGCCAGTACCGGAAGCCGCTGCTCCTTGGCAAACTGCACCAACGGTTCGTAATCTTCAAAGGGTCCGCCCCAATTGTGCTTCCACCCCACACGCTCCAGAAACTCCGCTCGAGCAGCTTCCTTCGCGAGGAGATACTGGTCGAGCGCCGGCTGGCCTTCCCACCCGAACATTTCCATCGCAAGCACAGGCCGGCGCCCCCGGCTCACCAGAGACCGAAGCACCGTCAGCGCCGCTTCGATGTGGGAGTGATTGTGATGTTCCTCTCCCAGATAGATCACGTCATATCCGGCCAACCCGTCCACCCATTCACTCAGTGAGACCTGGCGGCCCGTCTTGGCATCCAACACCTGCCCCACGGACCACTCGTTCCACACCTGGGGGGGCACCACGGTCACAGGCTCTTTCGTCTGGCAGCCCCCCAGGACGAGCAGCAGACCCAGCATGACGACCGCACATCTGAGGCTCTTCCACCGGTTTTCGCGCGAATGGTGTTGTGATGTACGCATATCGTCTACCTAACACACGCACCATGCCGCCGCAAGACGATGCGCTTGACTCCTTTGCAACCGGCCCGATACTCTGCGCGACACATCCGAAGCATCGATTAACTGCAACCCGCGCGGCTCTTTACGCACTTCTGACTGATTCATGCCTGTTGATTCCGACAGCCTGGCAGCATTCCGGAAACAGGTCAGCTCTGCCAGGTCGCTCGATGTACCTTCCTGGGATGCCTCCCGTCACCTCGTGAGCCCGACAAACTGGCCCGCGACCAGGAAGACCCTAACCGACGCCATCGAGGTCTCCTCCACGCCGGACGGGCTCAAGCAGCATCTCATGGCGGCCTTGCCCGCAGTGCTCGGTGCCGAAGATCGTGCCTCCAGCGCCGACCTGCTCAAGCAGCTCACCGGCCTTCCGCCCACGAAAGCCCTGCGCGCCTTGTGCGTCTTGTTTGACGTACGACCGAAATCGACGACCAAGTGGCCTCTGTCGACCGTTTCACCAGAGACCATCGACCGGTTCATCCAAGAACACCGCAACCCGTTTGATGTGCTGCTGGAACAGGTTCCGGCATCGGTGTTAGATCTGGGGGCAGGGGATCTTTCCTTTGCCGAAGAACTGACCACGCTCTACGAACCTTCGTTGACCGCCCTAAACAGACCGCTCGTGCTCCACTGCCTCGACCGGCTCGATCCCTCTTCGCAACTCGGAGGGCCATTACATGCCCCGCCACTTCGCCTGAATCGTTTGCGCGCCAAGTCGGGCCTGCAATTTCGCTTCTACGGCGACCAAGACATGTTTGCTCTCGACGCCTTGGAACGAGACCAGCGTCTGGCCGCACGATACCTCATCGTCACCTGTTGGGCGCCGGCAACTCCGACCTTCGCCTACGAACCGACCCGCCTATCTCCCCACTGCCTCGCCGAAGAACTGCGACGCACCAAGGGGGATTTTCGCCAGACTCGACACGAAAAAGAAGCCGCCCTCGAAGTGCAGCATGCAGGACGGAGCCTGCTGTTTCCGCCCTGGAAGTTTGATATTCGCGGGCCGCTGGCCCTGCTGGAATTGATGGCCACCCGTGGAGCCCTCTGTGTGTTGGGGGCCGTGGACTCCCAGGTGTGCTGGGAAATTCTCTCGCAGCTGATCGATGACCCGCGCGTCAGGCCTGCTGATCTCGTGTTGTCCTCAGAAACTCTCCCTGAAGTCTTCGGCGAGACCTACCGCCGGCTATCAGCCCTGCCGATCGGTGGTTCCTGTCTGCTGTCGGACCTGGCGCCGCTGCGGCAGAGTTTTCCTTCAGTCCTTCGCACACCGTCCGACAAACCTGCATCCTATCGATTCCGGCAGGTCAGAATTCAGCGGGGGGCGTTATTCGAAGGCATCCCGGCCAGCAGTACCGCCCGACGCTTCCAGAACATGGCGGAAGAAACGCCCCCCTGGTTGCTGACGCTCGTCCCCGAACCTGTCGCACCTTTTTAAATCCTTCAAGGTTCCTGCTCCGGACACGTTCTACCCCTCCAGTGAGCCTGCGTGAAAGCCCGTATAAATTGACGGTCCCGGGACCCTTTGTTAGACTTCGGCATACACGCCATGTGCCGAACATAATCTTCTCCAGAAACATCCCATCGTGAATTCTTCTCAATCTATCAAACTGTTACAGGACAATATCGCGCACGTCATCAAGGGGAAGCCGCGAGCCATTGAATTGGCGGTCGTCTGCCTGTTGGCGCGCGGACACCTATTGATTGAAGACGTGCCCGGGGTCGGGAAAACCACCCTGGCGCATAGCCTGGCCCGTTCACTCGATTGCTCCTTTAAGCGCATCCAGTTCACCAGCGACCTGCTGCCGTCCGACATCGTCGGAATATCTGTATTCAATCGTCAAAAACAGGCCTTTGAGTTCATGCCGGGACCACTGTTTGCCAACATCGTCCTGGCCGATGAGATCAATCGCACCACGCCCAAGACTCAAAGCAGTCTGCTCGAAGCGATGAGCGAAGCCCAGATTTCCGTGGACAATCAAACCTATCCGCTCCAGCAGCCGTTCATGGTGATTGCCACTCAAAACCCCGCGGAATGCCACGGCACCTTTGCGCTTCCGGAATCTCAACTCGATCGATTCCTCATGCGACTCTGCATCGGCTATCCGACGCCGGAAGAGGAAAAGAAGGTGCTGGACAGACCGCAATCGCTGCATCCGGCCAACGAAATTGAGCCGGTCCTGAACGCGCAGCATATCCTGGATCTTCAGGCCCAGGCGGACAAAGTGAGAATAGAAGACAGCCTGATGGACTACCTGCTGGCCATCGTGCTGGCCACCAGGCAAAACGCCTTACTCTCCTTGGGGGTGAGTACGCGGGGAGCGCTCGCGCTGACCAAAGCGGCGAAGGCCCTCGCCCTTGCGCGCGACCGAACCTATTGCCTGCCCGAGGACATTAAGGAACTCGCTCCGGTCGTCCTGTCGCATCGCGTCATGCTCAGCCGCTCGCAGGGCACGCGTACGAAGAGCGTCGAGCACACCGAACGGGTCATTCACGACATTCTTGAGAGCATTCCCGTTCCGGTGTGACTACTCCTCCGGCCCCGGGGGCGTCGTATCGGACCACCGCGTCACAGGGCCGCTCGCAGGACGACAGGCCACCAGCATGGCATCCATGACCCTCCGCACCCTGTTCCACCGGCTCTCTCAACATCGCGCGATCCGCGTGACAACGGAAGGCGTTCGCTTCCTGTTGTTGACCCTGGCCGTCGGCATCGCCGCCGTCAATACAGGGAACAATCTGTTCTACCTCTTGCTGGCCATGATGCTCAGCCTGATCGTGTTATCCGGCTTGTTGTCGGAACAATGCGTGCGGCGGCTGGAGTTCCACCGTCATCTCCCCGACACGCTCTTTGTGAACCAACCGGCCACCGCCACGCTCTGGATCGCCAACCGCAAATCACATATTCCGAGCGTCTCCTTGCGGCTCCTCGACGTCGTCGCCGGCCAGGATCATGATCGCGGCATTCACCTCACGCACCTCGCGCCTGGCGCGTCGACGTTGCGCTCCTACCCGCTGCTCATCAGACGGCGGGGACGCTATCAACTGGACGGCATCCGTGTCGTCACACCGTTCCCCTTCGGCCTGTTTCAGAAGAAAGCATTTTATCCGCAAGAGGCCAGCGTCATCGTCTGTCCTGAACTCGTTCCTCTCCCGCCCATGCTGATCCAGGAAATGAACGCGATCGGCCGTGATCACGTGCTGGCGCGACGCGGACCCGGAAATTCACTGTACAATCTCCGGGAGTTTCGCCCCGGTGACGATTCCCGAGCCATCCATTGGATGACGACGGCGCGAACGGCCAAGCTCATGCTCAAAGAGACCGAGGCCGAAGATCAACGCACGCTCACGCTGGCCGTCTTCACAATCGCCCCGGACGAAGAGGCGGAGACATTCGAACGGGCGCTCTCCATTGCCGCCTCACTAACTGATCAATTTCTCAATAACGGCGTACGACTCCGGTTGCTGCTCGGCGATCAACAAGAACTCCTGGCTGACGGAAACGAGACCCCGCTTCATCTATTCCATGCCCTGGCGCTCTGTGAGCGACGTCCCGTCGCCGAGCGCGCCAACGTACAAGCAGCACTGGCCCAGGTGCTCGCAGGGTCGCAAGATGGACCAACTCTGCTGCTCTCCCCATGGACGGACCCGGCTCTCGGCGAGTTGTTTCCAACGGTCGACCAGATCATGACCCCTCACTCGCACAAGGACCTCTTCGATGCCGCTGGATCAGGCCTTCCGGCTTAGTTCAATCCTGCTCGCGGCGACCGGCTTGGCGAGCCTGACACTCGCCATTGCCCTGCCGTTGTGGCTCCTCGTCCTGGCGGCGGGGGCATTCGCCATGGCGTTGCTGCGCGTCCAACTTCCGAGCGGGATCTCCGGGGCCATAGGTCAGTTCCGGTTTTCAGCCCTCACCTGGAACATTTTTCTTCTTCTCGCGTTCGCGGGGTTCTGGATCGATCTCCTCCTCGTCTCACGGGAACTCCTTCCGGCAGGGATTCACTTTCTCGTACTGCTGCTGGTGAACAAACTCTCGAACCTCGACCAACGACGCGACTTTCTGCATCTCTACGCCATCAGCCTGATTGCGCTCCTGGCTTCCGCGGCGCTGACGACGCAGATATGGTACGCCCCGTTTTTCTTCGTCTATCTGGTCGTCGGCGTCTGGACGTTGCTTCTCTATCACCTGTTGCAGGAACAGGAAGAGATGGCGGAGCCGCCGCAAGACCCCACCGACGCAGCGCCATCCCTCCTGCCGGTCCCGCACCTCACAGCTCGCTTCTTCTGGACCACCAATGCGATGGCGGCGGGCGCGTTCGCCCTCACTTTGTTATTCTTTTTTCTGATTCCGCGAGTGGGGGTGGGATTCTTTCAAAACAACCATGGGGAGAGTCTGCGCACGACAGGGTTTTCGGAGCACGTCGATCTGGGAGTCATCGGGCCGGTCAAGCAAGACCCGAGCATTGTTATGCGCGTGGAACTCCCTGATCGCACCGCCCAAGACTCGAATCGGGCCCCCTTGTACCTTCGAGGCGTCGCCTACAATCGGTATGACGGAAAATCCTGGAGCAACAGCCTGCCGCACCGCCGCATGTTGACGGAGCTTCCCGAAGGTACCTTCACGCTCCGTACGTCCGGCGCCAAATCATCGGCTGTGGCTCGACCACTCAGACAAGAGATTCTCCTTGAGCCTCTCGACACCACCGTTCTATTCGGGGTTCCGTTTCCCACGTCGGTCAAAGGCCATTTTCTTTCCGTTCAATCGGATCTCATGGGCTCGCTCTCTCTGCCGATTCCTCTGCACACACGTAGCCAATACACCGTCTATTCCTCGCCGACGGCCCTCAATGCGGTGGAGAAACGGGCCTCTGCGTTGCTCTACCCGGATTCAATTCTCCAACAATACCTTCAAGTGCCCGTCATGAATGAGCAGATCATCGAACTCGCGCGCCAGATCACCAAGCCCGCGACCAGCGTCGCCCAAGCCGTCGCCCTGGTGCACACCCATTTGTTGGCGCATTATCGATACAACCTGGATGTGCCCTCTCTGCAGTCTTCGCATCCGCTCGAAGACTTTCTGTTGACTCGAAAAACCGGCTATTGCGAGCACTATGCAACGGCCATGGTAATCATGCTTCGCAGCGTAGGTATCCCTGCCCGGCTGGTGACCGGATTCCTGGCGAGCGAATGGAATGAATTCGGCGGGTACTACACGGTTCGACAACGAGATGCCCATGCCTGGGTGGAAGTCTATTTCCCGCAGTCAGGCTGGATCACCATGGATCCTACCCCACCCGCTCCAGAGGCTATCGGTGCAACCTGGTGGCAGTCAGCCAATAGTGCGATGGATTCGATCCGGCTCAAGTGGGATCGTCTGTTCGTCCACTACAGCGCGCATGACCAGTTCACCGTCGTGCAAGGCATTCGAGAGGGCGGGGAGGCGGTACGGGCAGGCCTGTCAGAAACGCTGAGCGCCTTATCGGCGCAGGGTGCCGCCATCGTTGGCCGTCTGGTGACCAGCTTGACTCCGTCCGGTATTCCACACCAAGCAGTCATTCTCCTGCTGGCGCTCGCTGCAGCCTATGGAGTGATGACGATCCTGCGATGGTTCCGGAAGAGCCCCACGCAGAACAGTGCCTTTTCAACGCAGCAACAAACCGTCATCACCATCTACACCAACATGCTCCATTGCTGTGCGCAGCGTGGTCTCACCAAACCAGCAAGCACTACGTCACTGGAATTTCTTGATCACATTCAGGCGCGATGGGGCGAAGCCTGGCCCTTCGCCCATGGTTTGACTCAACTCTACACGCGCGTGCGGTTTGGTCAGGCACCACTCACCGATGAAGACCTCGTCATAGCAGAGACCCACTTGCGCAAACTCCGCCTTCTTCGACGCTCGACGACCGACTCACAACAGCCCCCACGCTAACCGGGAACACTCCAACTCAATTCGCCCCTCTTCCCCGCGACGCTTGCAGTGCGTTTTTACCAGGATGGCAGAACGCATTCCCATTCTGGAGTAAGATCAAAGAGAATCTAGTACACGCTGATCGGATTAGACCGGACCTCGGGTTTCGTAAACCGCAGGTCGGTGGTTCGATTCCACTCGCCGGCTCCATTTATCAAGCACTTAGATTGCCACCGTTGACACAAATGGTCGCTGTGCTAAATTTGTGCTAAACGTCTTTCCCCGGTCCAGAATCTCCACCCCATCCCGCAAACTCTCCGGATAGTGATGCGCATACCGTTGGGTCATGCTCGGAGATTTGTGCCCGAGCAGCCGCTGGACTTTGTACAAGTCCACCCCGGCCTGGACCAGCCGTGTAGCAAAAGTATGGCGCAGATCGTGGAAATGAAGGTCCTCAATCTGTGCCGCCTTCAGAGCTGCCGTAAATCCTCGCCTGAGGTTGCTGCCATCCAGCTCGGTACCCGCTTCACTGCAGAACACGACGGCGTGTTCAGTTCCCCGTAACCCACGGCCCTGCTCATATTTGTGAGAGAGCAGTTCCAGGACGGTTTGGTTGACGGGAATCGTCCGTCGTTCCCCGTTCTTGGATGTAAAGACGGTCACGGTTCGTCGTGTGAAGTCTACCCCTGCCCATGTGAGGGCAAGAATTTCACCCCGACGCATGCCGGTATTCAGGGCGAAGGTGACGACTTCCCGCAGCCAGGCGGCGGCAGCCATGAGCAGGCGTGCTTCCTCCTGTTCGGTAAGCCAGCGGTCCCGTGAGTTCTGTTCCTTCTCCATCGACACCCGACAGACCGGATTGTCCTTTGCCCATTCCCATTCGCGACAGGCCAGGTTAAAGGCCTTTTTCAGCATGGCCAGTTCTCGGTTGATGGTGGCCGGCATGACGCCATCCGCATAACGCTTCGCTTTGAAGGCGACGATGGTTTTCGGCGTAACCTGTGAAAGGTTCGGATTCCCGAAGAATGTCTTCACATTTGCTACCATGTTTACATAGCGCCGATAGTGGGCGCGGCGACTCGCATGCTCTTTCAGATACCGGTCCATTAACTGGGAAAAGGTGTAGGGATCTTCTTTCGGTTTTTCGAAATATTTCCCCTCGACAATCTGTACTCGGATCTTGCTCAGAATAGCTTCGGCCAACTTTTTGTCCGACGTTTCGGTCGATCGCCGCACTTGCCGCCCTTGAAACGTAAATGACATCCACCAGGTATTGTTCCGTTTAACGAGCCCCATGCTGCTCCTCCTTCGTGCGTGGGCTCGGTGTGATGGTTTCCCCGTGGCGGGAAGTATAGGCGGCATGTTTGGCTGCCGCAATCAGGTGGTCTACGTCCTCAGCGTTCTGCCGGGGAGACCTAGACGGTTTCTCGGGTGAGGCAGGGGAGAAGCCGTCTAACCAGGCCTGGATCGCCTCAGGTTCAAAGCGGACGAGGCCATGAATACGCCGGCAGGGAATTTTGTTCTGTGAGACCCAGAGGTAGAGTGTAGATGGCTTGATATTGAGCCAAGCCGAGAGCTCTTTGACGGTGATCATGTGCAGTTATACCGGGGGAGTCTGCCGACACCCCCAGTCCCCCTAACATGGGCTGCCCGCGTGACCGCCGGCAGACCGGTGAAACCGAGTGGGTGGTTGCTTAAGCAAATTGCGGTGTCGGTCGTTCCACCGAGCAATGCCCCTGACAATTTCGTTCAGTAGCCATTCTTCCCCTCCAGGGGTGGCACAAATGACCGCCAACATCGGCGTCAGGGTGTCACTCACCCATCGTTTTACGTTCTGCAGGGTCTGCACCTGCTGCTCCTGGGCCAATCGCCCCTTTTGAAATCCCTCCGTCAGGAGGGCGTACCACTCCAGCACGGGAGCCCGGTATCGGTCTTCGTCTTCGGTGTCTTTGGTGATGGCTCTGAAGTCCACGTAGGAGCGAAGTAAGCCAATCACCAATTCCTTCCAATCGGCTTCGTCTAATGAGGCTAGGGCTCTCGCACATTGTTCGGCGCGATCCTTCTTCAGTTCCAACTCCCAACGTACCCCGTACTCCTGCCAGTTCTCCTGGCCCTTGCTCTGGAGTTCGAGCCGCTTGTCGTAAATTCGCAGCAAGGTCTGACTCTGAGGGCTCCCAAAGTACATCGTCTCGCCGGTCGTGGCTCCGGTCCCGTGCGTGAGGTTGGAGACGATATGCCGGACCTGAGCCGCACGAGTCACACATTGGCCTGCCGAGACGGCTTCTCGGATTGTTGCCACCGGCACCGTTCCGGCTCGATCATCCAAGGCACAGTCGATACGTGTGACATGCCCTTGCTGCTTATGCACCCACTTGAGCAGGGTGCGGATCTGATCCAGTGTCAGGGCGGACGCCAGGCCGCCCGAGAGATCCACAAGGATTTCATTCGGGCGACGAGGAGCATTGGTGCCCAGTTTGCCGACCCCGCGCAGGCCGTCTGCTCTCATCCAGGACAGGGGATAGCCTCGGAACCCGCCTTTGGCCTTACTCCAGTCTCCACCAAGGACCTTCATGGTTTCTTGGGGGTTGCTGGCTAAGACCGTAAACGCCAGCCAATCAATCGTGAGGGTGAAGCTGGAATCCATGGAAGCTATCGAACTCCTGTACGGAGCGCTGTGGGTAGCGCCCCCGTGTTGCCCCCGTGTTACCAAGACGGGGGCCATTCCGCTCCGCGCCCCAGCCTGCCGGCATGCGGCGCGGACCGGCGTTGTCTCCCGGCGACGGATGACGGTGTTGCTCTGTGACGCGCTCCGAATCGGACATCGTTCTCTCCTATTGAGCGCTGTTCCCGTTCGTCGCACCGTAGGCGAATCACCGGACCGAAGCAAAGGCCCCGGAAGGGGCCACTAGGGGTCACGAGGGGACAGGAGAGGACAGATTTTCAGGCAGATCACACACGAAGGAAAGTAGGCATAAAGATGCGTATGTGCGCTTTACTGCGCTGGTGGCGGCAATTGTGAGCATCGTTCAGAGCCGGAATATCGACCAAACAGAAATGGGCCCGTTTTTGGCTGGTGCGCGAAAAAAAAGTTTGGAAGGCATTCCCGGCGTTCTGGGATACGATCGGAGGGAAGTGAGCCCATGACGCCGACGACTAATACAGTCAATCCATGCTCTGATGCTTATTCTTATGGCTACGACACGGCTTTGGCTGCTGGGGGTAGTCGGCTTGCTTACGCTGGTTAAGCGAAGGGGATCTCTCTTATCCCTCGCGTTTCAGTAGCTCAAGCATCTGGCGCCAGAAACATGCTGAAGCGTATCTTCCGAGGAGGGCCCTTCCCAAATACTAGAATGCCGACGTACGGGTCGTACAGATCGGGGATTCAATTTGGTAGGTGCTGGTGTTGCTGGGGGAGCGCTATTAAACTCACCGAAATGTGGCTGTAAATAGTTTCATACGGCTATGACAATCCTTCTTCGCGATTTCGCAAGCAAGTTTGGACAGTACGAACTCGAGCTGCTCACTGGGGGCGCACAGTTCAGACAGTGTGCCACCTTTGCTGAAGGACAACGCGGTACGCGAGGGTTTGGCGTGACAAAAATGGTTGGTTTATTTCCACGGAAGCAAGCGTTCTTTGCGCTGTATACACTAGATCAGCGACTCATACTGTATGCAGGAGGGGAGATATTTGATTTGAGCAATGGGACGAGTCAGGTCAAGCGGTACGGGCGTAGTCCTTTTACAAGATGCTTTAGTATCAGTTCAGACAACCGTGTGCGTCATGTGTGGCGATATTGGTACACAGATATGCTAGAGGATGGATTCAATATTCGTGACTTTTTTTTGTATGTGACACAAACAGCTCGTTCTGAAAAAGAGATGGCCACCTTCATCTATTTTTGGCAGGGAGTAAGTCAGGGCCGCAACCCCACTGATCCATCCTTCCAAAGTGAGCTTGAAGGATTTCTAAAGCAGAAATTTGATCAAGAAATAGGGACAGACTGGATTTCCAATGAGCGGCGTAGCTGAACCAACTTCCAAAAGGACCGTGCAAGGTTGGAGCGTGATCGAACGGCCCAGTCAGTTCACCGAACGGAAGAGCCAGGTGAGTACATTTGGCTACGATGCCTTGAATTGCCGCACCTCAGCCACCTACGCCGGGAGCTCCACCACGTTCGGCTAGGATGCGACCGGCCGTTTGACGAGTGTGAACGATACGATCGGCGGCAACATCACGTGGTTGTATGACATGGTGTCCAGCGGGCATCATCCGCGCGTCGCCGAGACGACAAATACCGGCACGGTGGAATACGATGAGATTGGGAGACGGCTGAAGCACAACGCCACCGGCCGATCAGATGTCACCTACACCTCCGTAAAGCGCTGTTAACTGCTAAACGCACGACAGAAAAACTGGGGAGCCTTCTCGAAATTAAACCGCTAATAAATTGCTTTGTATCCACTCTCAAGACTTACTATTTGATCTGCATCTATCAGCAGCCACCGACTTGCAGGTTCCACTATTCCCCTTCATGATCCCCTGATGATGTGAATGACCGCCAATTCAAATCAAATAGTGATGCGAATATCTGGCATCCTGATGCGAATAGGAGTATATTTGCATCATACCGTGAGGCGAATGTGTATATCTGGGAACTATCTGATTGGCCGCACTTCCGCTGGAATGCTGAGCAACTACTCAACCTACTAGGCAATGCTCACCTTAAGCAAGGTCGGCTCCTTGGCAAAATGATGCAGTTGGGCTTCGAGCTACGCCTTGAGGCTGAACTTCTGGCTGTGACAGAAGAGGCCGTCAAAAGTGCAGAAATAGAAGGCGAACGTTTGGACCCTTCGAGTGTCCGCTCATCAGTGGCACGCCGTCTTGGCGTTCCTGGGGCCGCCCTCGGTCCTGAGGACCGACGCATTGAGGGCATGGTTGCCATGATGCTCGATGCTACGGGCCAACTGGATACCCCGCTCACCCGCGAGAGACTGTACGGGTGGCAGGCCTCGCTGTTCCCGACCGGGTATTCAGGTTTACGCAAGGTAAAGACCGGCGGGTGGCGGGATGATGCCGATGGCCCGATGCAAGTGCTCTCAGGTCCGGTCGGACGTGAGAAGGTTCACTTTCAAGCGCCTCCGGCTGAACGCGTCGATGCCGAGATGGAGGCGTTGATCTCATGGCTGAATGCTCCCCTCACCATCGACGGCATCCTCCATGCGACGATCGCACACCTGTGGTTTGTCACCATCCATCCGTTCGCCGATGGGAACGGTAGGATTGCGCGCGCACTCGCGGAGCGGAGCCTTGCACGCTCCGAACAGTCACCACAGCGATTCTATAGTCTGGCAGGCCAGATTCACCGCGAGCGCCCCGAGTATTACGCCTCGCTCGAAGTGACTCAGAAAGGCGACCTCGACATCACGCAGCGGATGCTCTGGTTTATCGAATGCGTGTCCAATGCGATCGATGCAGCCGAGGCGGGATGCGCGGATGTGTTGCGTAAGGCCGCGTTCTGGCAACGCCACACCGGTCGCACTCTGAATGAACGCCAGCGGAAAGTGCTGAATCGATTGCTCGACGGGTTTGACGGGAAGCTGACGGCGAGAAAATGGGCGGCTCTCGCAAAATGTTCTATGCCAACTGCTCAACGTGATATCAAGGAGCTGATTGATCAAGGGGTGCTGATCCGTAATGAGGGGGGCAGTAAGAACACAAGTTATAGCCTCACGGCACCTCTAGAATAAGGCGGACGAGGTGGATCTCTGCGCTGATTGAGTAAGTGCCAGAACAACGCAAGCGTGTACTTGTGTGGAAAACGAAATGGCGTGGCTACCTGTGCTAAATTTGTGCTAAAAATTTTCAAATCCCACCTATCCCCCTCGAATCCATCGAATCAATAGAATGCACGCAAGCATCTGTTTTTACGGTAAAAACGGGGAAACCAGTTGATACACCGAGCGTTTCAAAAACTGTCCTGGCCTGTTTCAACAGCGAGGCGTGGGACGAGCAGAGTGGAATCCACCAGCATCGTCATCACCTGTTATAATCAAGCGCCATTTATCGGCGAAGCGATAAATAGTGCCCTGTCTCAGACCGTGCCCGCTCGCGAGATTCTTGTGGTGGACGACGGCTCCACGGATCAGACCGGCCAAATCGTAGGTCGATATGCTGATGTGCGTTACATCCATCAAGGTAATCAAGGCCTCGTCGCGGTCACCCGTAATAGAGGGATACAGGAAACGAAGGGAACGTACATCGTGTTTTTGGATGGAGACGATCGCCTCCTTCCGAAGCATCTAGAGACGAGCCTGAAAGCATTTCAGCAGACTCCCCATGCGGCTGCAGTCTGTGGGCTATTTCGGGAGTTCGGTGAGCAGGAGGGAATCATTTCCCATATCTGTGATCCCGATGATTTCTATGGAATGGCTCTGCGGTTTCCGAGCATCGCTCACGTGATCACGGCCATGTTCAAACGGAGCATCCTCGCTGAGTCTGGAAATTTCTGTACGGACCCGGCCATCAATGGGTGCGATGATTTCGAGTTATTCCTGCGGCTGGCGCGACGATCTGTCGTCCATTGTCACCATGAACTGGTGGCAGAACATCGTTACCACAGCAATCAGACCACGAAGAACCGGGCACTCATGTTGAAGTCAGCAATGACCGCCTATCGATACCAGCGGCCGTATATCCTGACACACCCGCAGTACACGGAGGACTACGTCCGCAGCAGACGCGCAGCTCAGGATTTCTGGGGACAGCTTTCGCTTAACCAACTAGCCCTATCCGCCAGTCGTGGAGAGATAGGCCTCGCGCTGCAATATTTTTGGACATTGCTTCGATTTTTTCCACTTGGCCTTCTCCATAGAATCTGTCGAAAGGCCCTGAACATAACGATCCATAGAAATCAGGGACACAGCTAGCCATGCGCTGCATCCCGTCTCCAGACGGTGCACTCCAGATCCCCGCGTGCCCTGTGAACAATTGCACCTGACCAACGGCGACATTCACTACGCGACTGTTGCTTGCACTGCTCGAATATATGACTGGATGAAGGAGCTGAGAAGAGTGGGTCTAAGAAATTGAAAATTGGAGCGGGAAACGGGATTTGAACCCGCGACCCTCGCCTTGGCAAGGCGATGCTCTACCACTGAGCTATTCCCGCATCCGACCGGCAGAAGAAGCGGGATTCTACCGACCAGATGTAAAGACTGTCAAGCCAGCCTTCACAAATTCCTTCGCACCGCGATCAATAATACGCATACGAAATCACGGCTCAATCGAAAACTGTTCGCCGCGCAGATTGCCCTTCTGCTACGGGATCCTTAGCCTTTCGACTCAGAGCTGCCTGCTTCTTCTGTCCACTTGACGGACTGGAGAGGCTTGAGTACAGTGAGTGTCATGTCGCCTTTTGCTCTTCTCCTCAATGAGGTAACCGTAGCGTGACCTCCCGCCCGCAGCAGTCGGCCCCGTTTGCAGCGCAAGCCATTTCATTCGACGAGTATCTCGCATCGGGCAAGATTCCCGAGGGACTGCTTGTCAGCGAGTACGTGGAGCAGCAGTTTGTCGAACGGCTCGTGCACTACGTACTCAGTGTTCCGGCCGGCAGTTATACGATGGCCCAGCTCAGCCGGCTCCTTGAGCAGTTAGATCCTCGCGCGCAGGTCTTTTTCTTCAAGCGACTGAAAGAGAACAGCCCGGACAGCCTCAAAGATTTTGCCCCGCTGTACTACGGGTTCATGAACGAGTTTCATTCCCTCCTGTTCACGTAGTCGCTGTTCATCAAAAAAATTCCTTGTCGCCCCCCTAATCTCAGGTATAATCACGAGAACCTCTTAATGAGTCAAGGAGCACTATGAATCCCACGTTACAACGCGCTGTTACGAGTTTCTATAACCTGGTGTACGAAGCTCAGACGTTTGCGACGACCATGTCCCGGATCGATACCGCTGAGCAGGAACACTATGCCGGGCGGATCGAAGGCCTCAATTGGGTACTGGATCGTTGCCAGGAACTTGAAGATATGGATGCCAACATCACTCCGACGACGCTCCAGCGCGTCTTGACGGAAGTGAAATCAGACTTGGATCATGAGCTCTCCGTCCAGCGTCGGGAAAAAGGCCGACGGGCAGACGGACGCGAGGAGGCCCTGACCTTCGTCGCGGACTACTTGTCCAGCCTGATTACGGCAACTGAGATCGAGTCCGCGAAAACCTCCGTGTAACCGCCTGTCGATTGTCTCCAGGCTTATCCTTCGTTATGGCCTCCTCCGAGGGCGACTATGGCCCGTGAGTGGATCATCTTCGCCATTTGTCTCGGCTTGGGAGGCCATATTGCCCTTGCCGTCGTCTTGCACGCACCGGACATGTGGCCGTGGAGCAAAGCCTGGCTGTATGGATTACTGTCCGGCCTCGCTCTCTATGTGGTGGTTCAGGTCCTGCGCTCGCTCTGGTGGGTGTTTCGCGGGAGAAACAACGAAGAAGCCGACGCTACCGAAGACCAGCATATTCGCTGAGTCGATCCTGACGAACAGTACCTCTCGCCCCGTTGCGCCCTGCACCACTCCCTCAGTACAATGTCCCTCATGCAGCCACGTTCGAACAAACCTTCACCACCCGGCTGGCCCCCACGCGCAGCGAGGCCAAGGGCCACACCCCCATCGCAAGGCCAACGCCAGGCGGATCAGTACGATTCGTTTAACGCGTCCTTGCTCTACTGCGGGAATTGTCGCCAAGCCACCCCGACCCGTCAGCGCCTGCTTCTCGTGTTACCCACGGGGAATCTCTACGAATACCTGTGCGCTCAATGCGGAACCTCCACCGGCTCAAAAACGGAGAGCGCCTCAGGAGACAGCGGCCTCTTGGCCCCATAGGCGTCCTCCCCCTCCCGTCATATTCCGGTCGCAGACAAGGGCCCTAGCACGTGAGGACGCAAGCTGCAGGCGGAGCATCGCTGCTCCCTCAAAGGCCATTCATCCGACTAATCCAGTTTTGATGGGAACACCGAGAAGATTCGGGGCAGGAAAACTACGCTAACTGGTCGAGCGGAATTCCTTCGTCGATCAACATGACCGGAATGTCTTCCCGCACGGGATAGAGAATCTTATTGTCCGCTCGCACTAACCCGCCATCGAGCTTTTCCGTGACCGGCTTTTGTGCCTTGTTCTTCAACACCCCGCGCTCAATCGCCCCGTTCACCTTTTGAATCAACACCTCGTCAGCCAGTACGACTGCCTGCTTGGTTTCAGGACAGCACAGAATAGCCAACAAGTCTTTGTCGAGATTGACTTTCTTTTGAACGGCGTCACTCACGATAGATCTCACAATCTCACCCGCGAGGGTGACTCAAAGGTTACTGGGAAGATAGTCCAAATAAATCGGCAGATCAAGAAGATACCAAAACTCTTCTCCATCTGGTATCGTAGAATACTGATACCCCCTCTCGTGCACCAACTACCGGGACCCAGCGTGATTTCTTCTCATCGGCTTGGACGCATCTTTTTCACGGGACTGCTCGTGCTCGTTCCCGCCTGGACGACGTTTTTGATCATGGCCGCTCTGTTCGACACGCTGGATTCGTTCTTGCTCAATCTCATCGGTCAGCAGATGCAGCCTTATGCCCCGGGATTGGGGATTGTGGTGCTCATCGGAATGGTCCTTATCGTTGGAGCCATCGCCACGCAAGTCATCGGGCAGCGATTCGTCCGCTGGGCCGAGGCGACCCTCGAAGGCATCCCGTTGATCCGCAGCATCTACCTGACGTTGAAGAGCATGACCGATCTCCTGAACTACCGGGCCCGCTTCGGAAAAAGCACGGTGGTTGCGTTCCCCTTTCCTCGGGATGGGCTCTGGGCGCTCGGCTTCGTTATGGGGTCACCGCCGCCTGCACTGCAGATCGCCCCGACGGTCGAATTGGTCATGGTGTTCGTCCCGACCGCCATTCATCCCTTCACGGGATATCTGGCCATGATTCCCAAGAGCCAACTGCAGCCCCTGAATCTCTTGCCGGAAGAAGCTCTCAAGTTGGAATTTTCAGCCGGGTTGTATCGTCCGCTGCAAGGCTGGCTCACAGCCCCGGCAGGAAAGTCGGCATGATCTCTGCTGATCATCTACGCATCCGCCAGGCTACGCTGCAGGACTTGGACGTTCTCACGAGATTCAGCGCGGCCATGGCCCTGGAGACCGAACACCGAAAACTCGACCTCTCACGTCTACGACTGGGCACACAGGCGGTGATCGACCGACCGGAACGGGGGCAATTTTATGTCGCGGACTTGCACCGGGACGCTCCGGCCGATACAGTGACCCTAGGACAGTTACTCATCACATACGAATGGAGCGATTGGCGGAATGCCCAGTTCTGGTGGATTCAGAGCGTCTACGTTGACCCTGCGTGGCGGCATCAAGGCGTGTACCGTGCCATGCATCGAACCGTGATGAACTTGGCCCAGTCGCGCGCTGACGTCTGCGGTGTCCGGCTGTATGTGGAGGGCGACAATACCATCGCCCAAGGGGTGTATGAACGGGTCGGACTGACCCCCTCCACGTACCGGATTTATGAATCCGATTTCGTCCTTCCCAAACCTTCTTCCCCCGGCCACCACAGTTAGCCGGCCTGGACGATTGTACGTAAAAGGAGGATCCCATATGCGACGAGTGGGCCTGTTGCTGGGCGTGATCTTGCTGACGCTGAACGCCTGCGCATTCAGCCGAGGCACCCTGGGTGAAGAAATCAAGACGGACACCGTCAACTCGATCAAGAAGGGCACCACCACAAGGGCGGACGTCCTGGCCCAACTCGGCGCGCCGGACCGTCTGCTGCAACTGAACGGGCGGGATCTCTTTCAATACTACCGATACGATGCCAAGGTCGGGAGTCTACTCCTGATCTTGATCAACTTTTCCCGCGTGTCGGTGAAAAGCGACGACCTGTTTGTCATCATCAATCGCGAAGGAATCGTAGAAGAGGTGATCGCTTCGAAACGCACTGAAAATCTGGAGTTCCGGTTCTGGCCCTTCGGAGACTGACGCCGTGTCACGCAGGTACGTTTCACTCACACTCCTTCTCATGGCGATGCTGGCGATGCCCCTATCCGGCTGCAACGTCGCGCGTCTGACCATCAACACTCCGCTGACCCCCAACTCTGTGGCCTTCATTACCGAGGGGAAGACCACCCTGACCGATGTTGTCGACAAACTGGGCGCGCCGGATTCCATCACCGATACCGAGCGCGGCACCGTCGTGACGTATCGTTTTCTTAACGCCAAATATTCTCGCGTGAATTTCGGATGGCTGGTCAAGCCCTGGTCTCCGGTGGACCCGGACCTCGTTTTCTCACGTTCCGGCATGGGTACGGACGCCTTCGAGCTCCTGTGCGACACCAACTGGGTCGTGACACACCAGGCCTTTGTGCGCCATCGTCCGGAGCCACTATTTACTCCGTATCCGTTTTAACCCCGCCTCGCGACCATCGCCGTTCGCGAATTGCCGCCTTGCACGCATCCCGTTATAATGCCGCTCATGGGCGCAGGTTCCTCCGACGATTCAGCGAGCCGACAGGCACACCCCACGTCTTCCTCCTATATCCCGGCCGACCGCGACATCGAGTTTCTCCAGCGCGATGAACTGCGCCCGCTCCGTCTCGGGCTGGAATTACTGAAGCCGGAATTGATCCAAACAGAGCAGGGCATCCGTTCGACGATTGTCGTCTTCGGCAGCTCGCGGTTGGTCGAACCCTCCCTGGCCCGTCAAGCGCTGGAAGCCGCCAAGGCGGAATTGAAAACCGCCCCACAGGATGCCCTGCGACAGCAGCAGGTGACGCTGGCTGAGCGCCGGCTGGCCATGGCTCATTACTATGACATCGCGCGCGAATTCGGCCGACTGGTATCTGCAACCTGTCAAATCGATGGGCAGTGCGATTACGTCATTGTTACCGGCGGAGGACCCGGCATCATGGAAGCCGCCAATCGAGGGGCGGCCGATGCAGGCGCCAAATCGATAGGGCTCAACATCACGCTGCCGCACGAGCAACACCCGAACCCCTACATCACCCCGGACCTCTGCTTTCAATTTCGCTATTTCGCGTTACGCAAAATGCATTTTCTCCTTCGCGCGCGGGCGCTGGTGGTCTTTCCCGGTGGATTCGGCACGCTCGACGAATTGTTTGAAACTCTCACCCTTCTCCAAACAGGCAAGACTCGCAACATCACGATTGTCCTCATCGGGCAGGCCTATTGGGATCGGCTCATCAATTGGTCCATGCTGTTGGAAGAAGGCCTCATCGGCCCCAATGATCTCTCGCTCTTCCATTTTGCGGAAACGGCTCAACAGGCATGGGAGCTGATCAGTCTGAACCATGGAGGCCCTGCCAGCCGATGAAACTTTCCTTTCATGGTGCCGCGCGATCGGTCACCGGCAGCCGTCATCTGCTGGAAATGCCCGGCAGCAACATCCTCTTGGACTGCGGACTTTTTCAGGGGCAGCGGCAAGAGGCCGATCGGCAGAACCGCTTTTTGGGATTTGACCCGCGCGCGATCCAGGCCGTGCTCCTGTCGCATGCGCATATCGACCATTCCGGTGCGCTTCCCGTCCTTGGCCAACACCAGTTTCGCGGAGACGTGCACATGACCCGTGCCACTGCGGACCTCACCGCCGTGATGCTGGAGGACTGCGCCCGCTTGCAGGAAAACGATTGCGCCTACCTGAACCGGATGGAGAACCGTCGCGGACGGAAGTGCTTGCAACCGTTTTATGGGGCTCGTGATGCGCGAGCCATCATCCGCCGCTTCGTCGGTGCCCGCTATGGGGACACGATCAAAGTAACTCCCCGCGTGACGGCCTCCTTCCACGATGTGGGTCACATTCTGGGGTCCGCCGCCATTCGTCTCAAATACTCCGCCCGCGGCAACAGCACCACCGTCCTGTTCTCCGGTGATCTCGGACGGTCGCACATGCCCATTCTCCGCGACCCCACGCCGCCGCCGAGTTGCGATGTGTTGATCATCGAATCGACCTACGGCGATCGCTTGCATGAGGAAGCCGGCGAGGCGCTGACCAAGAAAGCACAACAGCTCGTCGCCCACGCCAAAGCGCATCACAGCAAGATTATCGTGCCGGCGTTCGCGCTCGGTCGGACGCAAGACCTCGTCATGCGCATCAAGCAATTGGTGACCGAGGGACGGATCGACCCGCTTCCCATTTACATCGATTCACCTTTGGCCTCGAAGGTCACGGAAGTCTTTCGTAAGCATCCTGAATGTTACGACGAAGAAACCTATCGCACCTTCACCTCGGAAGGAGATCCCTTTGCCGCGCGGTATATCCGCTATGTCTCATCGCCGAATGAAAGCAAGCGTTTGAATAACATGAAGGGCCCCTGCGTGATCATCGCCTCCTCCGGCATGTGCGAAGGAGGACGCGTGGTCCATCACCTCAAACATGCCATTCAGGACGAAGCCAATATCATCGCGATCGTGGGGTTTCAGGCCGAACATACGTTGGGACGCAGGCTGGTTGAAGGGTGGGACGTGGTGCCGCTGTTCGGTATCCCCACCACGCGCCGCGCCCAAGTGGTGGTGTTTAACGGGTTGTCGGCCCATGCGGACCGGAACGACCTGCTCGCCTACGTGAGAGCGATCTCTCCCGCTCCTCAGCACATTTTCGTGGTCCACGGAGAAGAAAAACAGGCGCTGTCACTCGCAGCAGCCATCCAGAGCGAATACCCCCGGACATCCATTGTCGTGCCCCACAAAGAGAGCAGCTATGAGATCTAGCCTCACCCCGCTATTCAAATCCCGTGATGCAGAGAGGATGCCGTCAGCATGAGCCCTTCATACACCGGTTCCCCATCGATACTCGCCTGCGCCCTTCTTCTGATGACCACCTGCGTCTCTCCAGGCTGGAGCGCGGACGCTTCGAACGACACGGTAGAGCAGGCGCGGGTACGCGCACGCGCACTGGGGCTGAGACTCGGGCAATTGGAGCCAGGACCGCTGAATGCCATTACCGACGTGCCGGGAGTGACGGTCGGACAAGTCACATTGTTGCGAGGGGACGGTGCGCTGAAGCCCGGGGAGGGACCGGTTCGAACCGGCGTGACCGTCGTCGTGCCACGGGATGATGTATGGCACAAGAAAGTCCCCGCCGGGGCCTTTGTGCTGAACGGCACCGGTGAAATGACCGGCCTGGCCTGGGTTGCCGAATCGGGGTTTCTCGAATATCCCATCGCGCTAACCAATACGCTCAATGTGCCGCGGGTCGCGAACGGCGTCATCAGCTGGATGCTCCGTCGCTATCCGGGCATCGGCATCACCGATGATACCCTCACACCGGTCGTGGCGGAATGTGATGACGGACGGTTGAACGACATCCAGGGCCGGCATGTCTCCGAAGCTGATGTCATGCAGGCGTTGGACGACGCGACATCCGGGCCGGTCTCGGAAGGCACCGTTGGAGCAGGCACCGGCATGATCTCGTATGGATTCAAGGGTGGCATCGGCACAGCTTCCCGGCGGCTTTCGACAGCCGACGGAGGGTTTACGGTCGGGGTCCTGGTCAACGCCAACCACGGCCGTCGCCCTGAACTCGTCATGGGCGGCGTATCGGTCGGTCAGCGGTATGACGCCGCGCCGGCGCAGTCCAGCGTGGTGCCGGATCCGAATCCGGAACGCCTGCATGTCTCGCGTGAAGGATCCAGCGGCAATGCCGAGGGGTCGATCATTGTCATCGTGGCCACCGATGCCCCGCTCGATAGCCGCCAACTGACTCGACTCGGAAAGCGCGCGGCATTGGGACTCGCCAGGACCGGCTCGACCGCACGCCATGGAAGCGGCGATTTCATGCTGGCCTTTTCCACCGGCAATATGATTCCTCATTACCCGGCTGAGCCGACCTTTTCCATGACGCATCTTGCCGACACCCATCTGAATGCCGTGATTACCGCGACGGTTGAAGCCACGGAAGAAGCGATCCTCAACGCGCTGACCGGCGCAACGACCGTGACGGGCCGTGACGGATTTCGGGCCGAGGCCATTTCGATCCCACGCCTCCGTGCACTGCTCTCCTCAGACGTGACCATCAGCCGGTGAACAGGCGAGCGACGCCTTCGGCACCTTGCTTTTACAGGGGCCCGCGGCTATTCTCCTGGCTCGTCTGTATCGGATCCGGAGGGCTATGGCTGATTATTCCATGGGAGGCGGACTCACGCTTCTCACCGCACTCGAAAAGAGCGACAAGTTTGCGGACTTTTTGAAGACGAGAATGGCGCAAGCCCTGGAAACGCGAGATCCAACTGAACTCCATTATCTGCTTGCACAACTTGATGATTATCACTCGTACATGTGGCGCTACTACAAGAAGCTCGCGACGGATCGACCTGAACGCATGAATCCTGGCGTCTGACGCCGTCGGCTGCACGCCGCCTATCCCTATTCAGCAGGACAACCCGTGATCATGACTCCGCCGTCAACGCTGCGATTTGCTTCCGCCCTCACCCGCCAGGGTGACGCGCAAGCTGCCGCCGACGACTTGAGCAGGGCCATCCGTGAACAGTTGGGCCCCTCGCGAATTGATGTGGCATTCCTGTTTATTTCGGCGCAACACGCAGACCAGGCGGAGGCCCTTTCACAGGCCCTCCGCACGGCGCTGAGTCCGATGACGCTGGTCGGCTGTACAGGCGAAGGGATTATTGCGACCGGACGGGAAATTGAGTCGGGGCCGGCTGCCACGCTCTGGGTGGCTCACCTCCCCGGTGTGCTCGTCCAACCGCTGCGGCTCTCCTTTTCTAGCGTCCATGACCAGTTCTCGCTGCGCAATTGGCCGGATATGGAAGACGCCGGGGGCGCAGACCAGGTCATGATGCTGTTTGCCGATCCATTTTCCACACCTATGCAAGAAGTCCTGGCCGTCATTGAGGAGCACTACCCCGGTACCCGCACACTGGGCGGACTGTCCGGCGGGGGACAGGACCTGGGCGAAAATCGCCTGTTTCTCGACGAGCAGGTATACACCGACGGATTGGTCGGCGTGGCCCTGTCCGGAAACATCGCGGTGCGCACGGTCATTTCACAAGGCTGCCGTCCCATCGGCGACCGCTTCATCGTCACGAAAGCGGAGCACAACGTCATTCAAGAGCTGGGAGGAATCCCGGCCTTGCATTGCCTCCAGACAGTGTTTGAACAACTCAGCAGTGATGAACGCGCCCAGGCCCAACGGGCATTGCATATCGGCATCGCCATGGATGAGCAACGTGCGCAATTCACCCGCGGCGATTTCCTGATCCGCAACCTGCTCGGTGCCGACAAGCAGACCGGCGCCATCGTCATCGGGGATGTCGTCCAGGAAGGTCAAACCGTCCAGTTCCAAGTCCGTGACGCGCATTCCGCAGACGAAGATCTTCATGCCCTGCTCGCAGCGCCCCCTCACGGCGTCCCATCACAACCGCTCGGCGCGTTGCTCTTCAGTTGTTGCGGACGGGGCAAGGGGCTCTTTGGCATTCCCGACCACGACGCATCCGTGTTGAGCGAACAATTGGGCGCCATTCCACTCGCCGGATTTTTTGCACAGGGAGAAGTGGGTCCGGTCGGTGGACGGAATTTTCTCCATGGCTATACGGCCAGCATTGCCATTTTCTCCGAGCCTGAGCGACGGCGTCAGACCGGCCTAAACCAGTAAATGACTTCGCCGGTCATATCTCGTGAGCCAGCTCACTGAGGGAACAGAAAGGTACGTATGAAGACTCGCTTCTGGTGGACAACTTGGGGTATCGTGGGACTCGTATTCATGACTATAGGGAGACCAATGATGGCAAACAGCGAACAAACCGGTTCGGCGGCAGAAGTCACGACCGCATCCGGGCTCAAATACGTCGATGTCGTCGTGGGGACAGGCCGCGAAGCCGCCGCGGGCAATCTGGCGACGGTGCACTACACCGGGTGGTTGACGAACGGTAAGAAGTTCGACAGCTCCGTCGACCGCCGCGATCCGTTCTCCTTTCCAATCGGCGCGGGCCAGGTCATTCGAGGATGGGATGAAGGGGTTGCCGGAATGAAGGTCGGCGGAAAACGGAAGCTGACGATTCCAGCGGAACTCGGTTATGGAGCCCGAGGAGCCGGCGGAGTCATTCCCCCCAATGCGACACTGGTGTTCGACGTAGAATTGCTCGAAGTTCGATAGACCGGTTCACAGTCCGGTCTACGCGCACCTTCACCCTGGATTTCACGCAGGTCCGATGAAACAGACGCCACTGATAGACGCCCACCGCACAGCACAAGGCAAGCTGGTCGATTTTGCCGGATGGGAGATGCCCATTCAATATTCCGGGGTCGTCGATGAGTACCAGACGGTCCGCCGCCATGCGGGATTGTTTGATGTCAGTCACATGGGGCGCATCCGTGTCACAGGGCCTGGCTCCTTGGCCTTCCTGCAACGCGTCACCACCAATGATGTGTCCAAACTGTCGGTTCGCCAGTCGCAGTACTCGATGGTCTGTGCGCCGAACGGGGGCATCAAGGATGATATTTTCATCTATCACGTGAAGCCCTACGATTTTCTTGTCTGCGTGAATGCTTCAAATCGCGACAAAATTGTGACCTGGTTGCACGAGAAGGTCGCGCAAGCTCAGGGCTGCACCGTGCAGGATCAGTCGACAACTCTGGCGCAAATTGCGATTCAAGGCCCCACCTCACGCGACATTCTCACTGCCGTCGGCCTGACCGATCTTCACCTCCTGAAAATCCGCCACTGCCTCGACGCCGTCATCTGTGGTCATCCGACCCTGGTGACACGGACCGGGTATACGGGCGAGTTAGGTTATGAGTTGTATCTTCCGGCCCAAGGAGCCATGACAATCTGGAATCGTCTCCTTGAAGCGGGACAGCCACTGGGCATAAAGCCCGCTGGACTGGGCGCGCGCGATTTACTGCGGCTGGAAATGGCCTACTTACTCTACGGCAATGACATGGACGAACAGACGACACCCATCGAAGCCAGTGCGGACTGGGTGGTGAAATTCGACAAGGGAGAGTTCATCGGCCGCACGACGCTACTTGCGCAGCACAGCAATGGACCATCGCGGCGGCTCGTCGCCTTCGAGCTGGTCGAAAAGGCCGTTCCGCGACACGGGTTCAAGATCCTCAGCGCGCAAGAGCCGCACGCGGTGATCGGCGAAGTCACCAGCGGAAATCTGTCGCCCATTCTGCAAAAAGGTATCGGGATGGGATACGTCACACCGGCCGCATCCCAACCGGGTTCGTCCATCCTGATCGATATCAGGGGGAGATCTTGTCCTGCCGTGGTCGTGAAGCCGCCCTTTTACAAAAAACATCCCGGCTCGCCGTAACCCCGTCATCCATGGTCAGATCTATCTACAAAGGTACCGTCGTCACGCTCAATGTGGATACAGTGCGCCTGCCGAATGGGCACACGATAGACCTGGAAGTCATCCGCCATCCCGGCGCGTCAGCCGTCGTGCCGTTGAAGGAAGATGGCACGGTCGTGCTGATCCGCCAGTTCCGCCACGCAGCCAACGGGTTCATCTATGAAATCCCCGCGGGGAAACTGCATCCGAAAGAGGATCCGTTAGACTGTGCTGCTCGCGAACTTGAGGAGGAGATCGGGTACAAGGCCGGTCGCTTCGAACTCCTGTCCAGCATTTTTACGGCTCCGGGGTTTGCCGATGAAGTCATCCATATCTATCTCGCGACAGACCTGAGGCTCGGCACCCAGAATTTGGATCAGGACGAAGTTCTCGAAGTGGTGGAGATGCCGCTGAAAGAAGCCATCGCAAAAATAGAAGACGGTACGATACGGGATGCCAAAACGATCGTCGGATTACAGGCGGTCTATATTCGGCAGGGAGGAAACCGGTAAACGACAGAAGAGGCCTCCCACCACTCGGATGAGAGACCTCTTCAGCCAGCTAGCCTCGCCAAAAAACGGTTGGCTCTTAGTGGCCGCCCTTCTTCTCGTCTTTCTTCTTCTCTTCGCCGAACACGGTCTGCGAGAGATGTCCACCCTTCTTCTCTTCCTTCTTCTTGTCGTCACCGAAGAGGGTCTGGGAGAAGTGGCCGCCCTTTTTCTCTTCCTTCTTCTTGTCGTCGCCAGCGAACGAAGGAGCGCTGAACGCAACCAACAACGCTGCCGCCATGACCGTCAACATCATCTTCTTCATACTGACTACCTCCTGTTAGGTTTGAAGTTACCGACCACCGACGGTTCCTCGATATAGCAAGGTCCTTGCCGTATGAGAATGCAGCGTAACTCATTGTTTTTTCGCACATCGATTTTTCGGATTGTCCGAACGCCCCATGATGCATGGGTCCATTCTGTGGCAGAATAGCCTGGCGCCTACTAAATCGCCTCATTCAACGGATCGGATTTCGATACCGGAAGGCTCATACGCACAACTTTCATTGCCCTCGGGAATTCATACACAGATGCCGGTATCACTCTCCCTGCCTGACCATCTCGCACCGGACCTCACCATCGTATTTGTGGGCATCAACCCTGGACTCCGCTCGGCCGAAGTCGGCCATCACTACGCAGGCCATTCAAATCGTTTTTGGAAACTGCTCTCTGATGCGGCCCTGGTGCCGGAGCCGCTCACGTACCGCGACGACGAAAGGCTTCCAGAATGGGGCCTAGGACTGACCAACCTTGTCGCTCGCCCGACGGCAGGAATTGACGGCCTCACAGCCGAGGACTATGCAGCAGGCCGCTTGGCGCTGATAGGAAAAATTCATCGGTATCGCCCGCGGGTGGTTGCGCTTCTTGGAATTACCCTGTATCCAGTTCTCTTTCCCCTTGAGCCCAAGCAGAGAGGCCGGAAGCCCGGCCTGCAATCCGTGACGATCTACGACTCACGCATTGTGCTGCTTCCGAATCCAAGTGGGCGCAATGCCGCCTATCCCTACCACTCCTTATTGAATGCGTTTCGCACGCTCACACCCTGGGCCAGAACCTTTCCAAAGTAACCCCCCGAACCACGCAACCACCTGCATGCTATACTCTGGCATTCAGCTGGATGATTGCTGTAACATTCGCCCCTCGTCTAGATCCACCTCATCACCGGTGCTCCCATGAGATATCTCGTCATCGCGTTGTGGTTCGCGCTCGTTCTGGCTCTCATCACCGATCAGGCTTCCGCAGGCACACACGTGCAGCAACTCACTGCTGAAGCCATGCAGGAATGTTCGCTGGGCCGGCAGGCGCAGACTCGTACGGATCGGATTCAACATTTCGCTTCAGGACAAGCCCTGGGTGAGCAGGCTGTTGCGGAGGACGAATCATCGCCCGACGCGCATTTTGCCTTGTTCTGCAATCTCGGCGAGCAACTGCGGGTGGACGGAGAGAGCCTCTCGTCGCTCTTCGGATTCCGCCGCATGATGAAGGAGCTGAACCGCACCCTCGAACTGGCGCCCGACCATTTAGACGCACTGTCCGCCAAAGGAACCGTTCTCGTTCGCGTACCGGGGTTCATGGGGGGGGACAAGGAAAAAGGGGAACTGCTGCTGCGTCAGGTGATTGCTCGCGAACCAGCAGCCGTCAATGCCCGATTGAGTTTGGCAAAAAGTTACTGCGCCGGCGGGCGACATGAAGAGGCCGTCGCCATTGCAACCAAAGCACTGGATCTTGCCCAAGAACTGCAGCGCGTCGACTTCATCCCGGAAGCCCGGCAAGTACTCGCTCAACTGCGGACCCAATCCGCCAAAGGAAATTAAGCGAACGACCGCATCCGTCTCGTTCCGGACAGGCGAAGCCGGTCGATCTCACCCCGGGTAGGCAGCGCCGCTTGGGCACCACGTCCCGTGGTTGCCAATGCCCCGGCAGCAGCAGCCATCTCCACCGCAGCTTCGATCGGCATCCCTTCAGCCAAGGCACAGGCTAAGGCTCCATTGAAGGCATCCCCGGCACCTGTCGAATCAACCGCCTCTATGACGAAGGCCGGAACCGGAATCACCTCCTTGCCACGTGAGATGACTGCGCCTTCCGCACCACGAGTGACGACGACTGTTCCCACACCACCGCGCACCAACATCTTTGCCGCTTCGACCGGGTCTGTGACACCGGACAATGCGCAGGCTTCGCGCTCATTGGGCGTAAGGACATCCACCATCCGAACATATTCCGGCGGCAGAGAACAGGCCGGGGCCGGATTGAGAATGGTGAGAAGACCATGTCGCTTAGCTAGTTGTAGACATTCCTGCACCGTCTCGATGGGGATTTCCATTTGAACAAGCAAGACTCGCGCACCGGAAATCAGTCCGGCATGTTGGCGCACGTCCGCCGGAGTGAGATGCTGATTGCTCCCCGGTACAACGACAATCTGATTGTCGCCGGCCGCGTCGACCAGAATCATCGCGACCCCGGTCTGCGCTGCGGCATCTCGTAGCAGCACCATCCGCGACAAGCCCTGCGCCGCCAGATGCTGTTCTATCAGGGCGCCATTGGCGTCTCTTCCCACCTTGCTCAGAAACCCGACCGTGGCCCCGGCTCGCGCCGCCGCGACCGCCTGATTCGCGCCCTTGCCGCCGAACGATTGCATGACCTGGCGCCCGAGCAGGGTTTCGCCACGAGCCGGCAACCGGTCAACCAGCGCGGTCAAGTCGATGTTGCTGGAACCGACGACTACGACCATGGGCACAATCGAGTGCGGATCACGCTCAACGCCCGCTCGGCATCGACATCCACCGCCACGTGCATGTTCGGACTCGCTTTTTCCTCCGGCCTACGATGGCGCCGGTCTGCAACGGTAGCGCCGCGCGACACTCGCCCGACCACTTCCACGTCGACATGCAACGGCTCGGTTTTCATCAACGACGACTCAATGGCCGCGAGGACGGCCATCGGGTCGTGGAAGTACAGCAACCCATGACCTTCGACCTGTTCGGCAAAATCAAACGCTTTGGCGGTCATATCCGCCACGATACGACAGCGTGGATCACGCGATGAGGCCGTCCAGGTCTTGAGGACATCTCGGGCCACGCCGACACGGGTGGTCACGTCCAGCGGTACCAGAGTTAACGGGAGCGCCGCTTGAAACACCCGATGGGCAGCATGCGGATCGACATACATATTGAACTCGGCCACCGGCGAGACGTTCCCGGGGACGCCGATCGCGCCCCCCATCACAATCACCGAGCGAAACTTCTGCACGGTCAACGGATTCACTTTCAGCGCGACGGCTACATTCGTCAGTGGACCCAGGGTAATCAGCGTAATGTCATCCTGGTAGCGCCGCACACATTCATTCCACACATCTTGCGCCGTCGAAAGGAGAGGCGGCAGCCGGACAGAGGGGTACCGCATCGCCCCATTTGCGGTCAGCAGGGAGTCGAGCTCACCCAGCCCGTCACTCCCATGCACGTGGAGGGCCGTCTCAAGATCTTCTTCTAACGGCCGCGCGGCCCCCTGACCCACCAGCAATCCCGGCGGAGGGGTGAGAAGATTCAACAGACGAAATAAATTCTTCGTTCCCTGCCCAACCGGCACATTGCCGCAGACAGTAGTGATCCCCACAACTTCCAACTCAGGCGACGCCAGGGCCAGCAGAAGAGCCAGCGCGTCATCGACCCCGGGGTCGGTATCAATAATGACTTTGGTTGG
Source organism: Nitrospira sp. (assembly GCA_024998595.1). GTDB lineage: Bacteria > Nitrospirota > Nitrospiria > Nitrospirales > Nitrospiraceae > Nitrospira_A. Next base: position 116,706 of record JACOEK010000001.1, on the reverse strand, counting down.
AGAAATCTTCTGCATGCTTGAATGGTACGGTCAGCAGGAACATGCGTCGTTGCTTCACCTTCGCCCCCGGCACATGCACGGATCAATGCCGGTTACAACGCTGCGTCATGCCCCGAACCAGCCTCGCTGAAACGAGTGGATTGTCCGAGTTGCTCCAGTACGGAGTGGAAGACGGGCAGTTCTTGGGGCGGCCCCATGAGAAAATAAATCACCGCCGTATCGCCGGCTCCCATGACCGCCAACGCACGGCCGGCCAGATCCTCTCCCTCGTACGATTGAGCGATCCATGCCTCGGTCTCTGCTTGAGAGCCGGCCGGGATAAACGAGAGGCCATGCAACAACGACAGCGGCTCACGGAGTTGTTCACGCAGCCCGTCTCGTGTTACCCCGGTAAGAGGGAACATCATCCCTAGTTCCTTGCCTTCCTCAGGTATGAGAAACGGCATCTCTGCATCGTCAGGGCGATTGCCCTGCCAACCATCGGGAACAACGAACGACCAGTCTGTGCCGGTGATCCTGAGCCTTGTCCCGGAGCGATAGGTCGTTCCCGATACAGCGTCGAGCGGACGATCCTCGACGTGAGTCTCCGCAACAACAGCGGATTCCGTAGAAGCCCCCACGGGCAGGACGAAGAAAATGTTGAGCAGCAGACAACTCGCAGCGAGCTGACGGACGACAGCTTCCTGCCGAAGACGACCCGCGACGGTCCACCGGACATCGCCGCCCGGAACACGACTACGAGACGGCATCCATCGGCGGACAGGTGCAAAAGAGGTGGCGGTCGCCATAGGCTTCATCGATCCGACCCACACTCGGCCAAAATTTGTTCTCGCGAACCCATGCAGCAGGAAATGCCGCTTCTTCTCGGGAGTAGGCCTTCGTCCATTCGGCGGCGGTCACGGCCAATGCCGTGTGAGGAGCATTCTTCAGCACATTCCCCGCGCGCGGCTGCCGCCCTTCCGCGATGGCCTGTATCTCGCCACGGATCGCGATCAACGCCTCGCACAACCGATCCAACTCACCTTTCACTTCACTCTCGGTCGGCTCGATCATCAAGGTGCCTGCCACCGGAAACGACACGGTAGGCGCATGGAATCCATAATCCATCAGGCGCTTGGCCACATCCATCGCTTCCACTCCGCTGCTCTCCTTGAGAGGGCGCAAATCCAAAATGAACTCATGCGCCACGAATCCTCGGGCTCCGCTATACAAGACCGGATAGTACTTCTCCAGTCGTTTGGCCATGTAGTTGGCATTGAGAATGGCCACCTGCGTCGCTTTGGTCAACCCCTCGCGTCCCATCAACGCAATGTAGACCCACGAAATCGTGAGGATACTGGGACTGCCATAGGGAGCAGCCGACACCGGCCCGATCGATTGCGGTCCACCCAGTTTGGTGACCGGATGTCCCGGCATGAACGGAATCAAATGACGGGCGATCCCGATCGGTCCCATTCCAGGCCCTCCGCCGCCGTGGGGAATACAAAAGGTCTTATGAAGATTCAGATGGCAGACGTCGGCGCCAAGATCAGCCGGCCGGCAGAGCCCGACTTGCGCATTCATGTTGGCGCCATCCATGTAGACTTGCCCGCCATGGGTATGCACTATCTGGCACATGCGGCGAATCCCTTCCTCGAACACGCCGTGAGTCGAGGGATAGGTCACCATGAGCGCCGCCAATCGGCTACGATGCTGCGTGGCTTTGGCCTCGAGATCCGCCAGATCGACGTTGCCGCGCTGATCGCAGGCAACGGGGACGACCGTCATGCCGCACATCGACGCGCTAGCCGGATTGGTCCCATGCGCGGAGACCGGAATCAAACACACATCGCGTTGCGTCTCGCCGCGATGCCGGTGATAGGCCCGGATCACCATCAATCCGGCATATTCGCCCTGTGACCCGGCATTGGGCTGCAACGAGATAGCGGCAAAGCCGGTCAGTTCGGCCAGCCACGACTCAAGCTGCTGGAACAGGGCCTGGTATCCCTGCACCTGATCGGCGGGAGCAAACGGATGCAGCCGCCCGAACTCCGGCCAGGTCACGGGCAACATTTCCGCCGTAGCATTCAGCTTCATGGTGCAGGAACCGAGGGGAATCATGGAATGCACCAGCGAGAGGTCTCGCGATTGCAGACGGTGGATATACCGCAACAACTCATGTTCGGCGTGATACCGGTGAAACACCGGATGCGTCAGATAGGGGCTGGTGCGCGCAAGTCCCGCCGGATAACGCCCGTCGACCGATTCGAAAATGGTGCGGAGCTCTTCCGCGGAAATCTCCTGACCGGCGAAGAGTGTCAGCAGCTGCCGCACTTCCTCTACATTGCTCCACTCGTCCAGCGACAATCCCAGGCTATGATCGTCGTAGCGACGGAGGTTGATCTTCTGTTGCCGCGCCCGGTTCACAATGGTCTCCGATTGGGCCGGCGAGAGAGGCACCCGCAGTGTATCGAAGACAGGCTCCAACCCGACCGCGCAGCCGTGCCGGCGCAATCCTTCGGCTAACACCATCGTGAGACCGTGAATCCGTTCCGCAATCCGTCGCAACCCGGCAGGACCGTGATAGACGGCATACATTCCCGCCATGACCGCCAGCAACACTTGCGCCGTGCAGATATTGCTCGTGGCCTTCTCCCGGCGGATATGCTGTTCTCTGGTTTGCAGAGACAGTCGATAAGCCGGACGCCCGGTAGCATCTTTCGACACGCCGATGATCCGGCCCGGCATCTGTCGTCGAAACTCCTCCTTGGTGGCCATGAACGCGGCATGCGGCCCGCCGAATCCCAATGGCACACCGAACCGCTGAGTGGATCCGACCGCGACATCCGCGCCGAACTCTCCCGGAGGACGCAGCAGCGTCAAGGCCAGTAGATCGGTCGCCACAACCACGTAAACGCCAGCGGCATGTGCCCGCGTAATAAACTCGCTGTAATCACCGACGTATCCGTCTGTCGAGGGATATTGGAGCAGCATCCCGAAGAACTCGCCTGAGGACAGATCCAGCGACTGAATCGCGCCGACATGCAGGACGATCCCCAACGGTTCGGCGCGCGTCTGTACGACCGCAATCGTTTGTGGATGACAGGTTTCAGAGACGAAAAATTTGTTCCGTTCGTGGCCGGCCGCGCGAGAAATCGCTGCGCACATCGTCATGGCTTCGGCCGCCGCCGTGGCCTCATCCAGCAGAGAAGCGTTCGCGAGGGGCAACCCCGTCAAATCCGCAACCATGGTCTGAAAATTGACCAGTGCCTCGAGGCGACCTTGAGCGATTTCGGCCTGATAGGGAGTGTATTGGGTGTACCATCCAGGCCCTTCGAGGATATTGCGCTGAATCACCGGTGGGGTGATGCAGTCGTAGTACCCCATCCCGATCAAGGATCGCCACACCTGATTCTGCCCGGCCAAGCCGCGCAGTTCCGCCAAGACTTCCTGCTCGCCGCGCGGGGACGGGACCGCCAGGGAACCCTGCAACCGAATATCCGCAGGCACCGTCGCCTCGATGAGTGACTCTAGAGAAGGCACGTTCAATGTTTCCAACATCGTCTGGATCTCAGACTCGGTCGGACCGATATGGCGGGGCACAAACGTATCGTTCGGTTCGAGAAAATCAGGTTCTGGCATGAGGGTGAAATCCTGCTATAAGGTGACGCACTCGTTCATTCGAGGCAGCGTGAGTAACCTATCATGCAGGACGGAGTTTTCCAAGCATTCAGCGGGCAACTCCCCTCGCTTGTTTTCCCAAATTCCATAGCGTAATAGTGAGATCGAACCCCATGCGCAGGGCAACGATCGCCCACGAAACGGTATCGGGACAAAAGACCTCATGATAACCCATGACATTCTGGTTGTCGGTGCGGGACTCGCCGGCATGCGGGCCGCGATTGCCGTGCCGCCGGACATTAATGTTGCGCTTCTCTCAAAGGTGCATCCCGTCCGCAGCCATTCCGTCGCTGCCCAGGGAGGCATCAACGCCGCCATCGGCGCAGAAGACTCCTGGGAAGCCCATGCGTATGACACGGCCAAGGGAGGACTCTATCTCGGTGACCAAGACGCCATCGAGGCCATGTGCAGGGAAGCCCCGCAAGATATTCTAGAGCTGGAACGTATGGGCGTGATTTTCAGCCGCACCCCGGAAGGACGTATCGCGCAACGACCGTTCGGAGGAGCCGGCTTTCCCCGCACCTGCTACGCCGCCGACCGTACCGGCCATGCCCTGTTGCACGCCATGTACGAACAACTGATGAAACGCCGTTGCAAAGTCTATGAGGAATGGTATGTCACGGCATTGCTGGTCGAACAGGGACGCTGTTGCGGTGTAGTCGCCTGGGACCTGATCCATGGCGGATTGCAGACCCTGCGCGCGAAAGCGGTGATTCTGGCCACCGGCGGAAGTGGACGCATCTTTTCCACCAGTACCAACGCCGTGATCAATACCGGAGACGGGATGGCCCTGGCGTATCGCGCAGGCATTCCCCTGCAGGACATGGAATTCGTCCAGTTTCATCCGACCACATTAAAGGACACCGGCATCCTGATCACGGAAGGCGCACGCGGAGAGGGTGGGTATCTCCTGAACACCCTCGGCGAGCGGTTCTTGAAACGCTACGCGCCGGAACAAATGGAACTGGCAACCCGCTCCACCGTATCCCTCGCCATCGGGCAGGAAATTCAAGAGGGGCGAGGCGTCGATGGCTGCGTCCTGCTCGACCTCCGACATCTGGGCCGCGTCAAAATTCTGGAGCGCCTGCCGCAAATTCGAGAGCTGGCGATGGAATTCGCGGGTCTCGATCCGATCGAAACACCCATTCCCATACGCCCCGGCGCACATTACCAGATGGGCGGCGTCCGAACGAATGCCTGGGGAGAAACCGATCTTCCGGGACTCTTCGCCGCCGGCGAATGCGCCTGCGTCAGTGTGCATGGCGCCAACCGCCTGGGAGGAAACTCCTTGCTGGAAACCATCGTCTTTGGACGCCGAACGGGCACAAAGGCCGCTGAGGCGATCCGCGCGTATCAGCTGCCGTCGGTATCCGACGCCATCCTACAAAGCGAACAACAGCGCATCGATGCCCTGCTGAGCAACCCCGGTCCGGAACGGGCTTGGCAGATACGGGACGATCTTGGCAAAACCATGAGCCTGAACCTGGGGATCTTTCGCACGAAACACTCCATCCAGGAGGCGCTCGGCGCCATTCAAGCCTTGAAACTTCGCGCGCAGCACATGTGCGTGCAAGACAAGGGACACATTTTCAACACGGACCTGATTCAAGCGCTGGAATTGCAGTGCCTGCTGGAGATCGCAGAGACCATCGTCATCGGCGCATTGGGACGAGAAGAAAGCCGCGGGGCTCACTACCGGGCCGACTTCCCGACGCGAAACGACACGGCATGGCTTCGCCATTCGTTATGCTCCCGCCGGCCCGACGGCCCGCACCTCACCTATGCCCCCGTCACCATTACGCGTTTCCCTCCCGCATAACGCATCGGTTCCCGAGCCCTCTCCCTGAGATCCCGGTCAGCCCCTGGCAACGGCCTGCCCCACACCACCCCTGCGGTTGCGCTCCTACCGTTTTGCGCTATTCTTTTCAGTAATCACCGATCCACCCATTTACGCTACCGTCCAGCACGCGCCCGGGCGAAGGGTCGTAAGGCACCATGACTACCGTTCACCCAGGCGCGGCCATATCTGCATCCCCTCCGCTGACACCGGCGAACGCTGCACAAACCGCAGTTTGTCCCTTCTGCCAGGCGATCACCTCCTGCGCACCCGTGGCCGGGCTTCCGTTGCACCAATGTGCCTGCCCTTCCTGCCATGCCAACCTCCTAGTCCTCAACCCGGGGGCGCGGACAACCGATGAAGACATAATCAACCGATCGTCGGCATGCGATCCTCCGATCGATCTCTCGCGCCGGCTCACAGGAATCGCCGTGGCTGTCCTGGCCTGTGTGTTGAATTATGTGTTGTTGTCGGGAATGACCTACTGGATGCTCGGACAAATCAAAACCACCCATGATCCTTACGATATCGATGGCTTGGTGCTCTCGCCATTCATTTTGAAAGCCAATGGATGGACGCCGCTCCATTTTGCGGCGGCGCGGGGAGACCTTTCCGCTGCGGCCTCTCTCCTGGCGGACGGACAGGTGGTGGACCAACGCAACGGCCAGGGGCGGACAGCGCTCCTTGAAGCCGCCAAGCGAGGGCACACCGCTCTGGTGCCACTGCTGGTACAACACGGAGCAAACCCCAATGCGAAGGGGAAACAGGGCTATACGCCGCTACTGGTCGCAGCTGAGCAGGGCCATGCCGACACCATTGAGGCGCTCCTTATCAACGGGGCCGACATCAGAGCGACCTCCATCTCTGGTGATTCGGCGCTGCATCGGGCCGTCCGGCGAGGGCACCTGGCCGCCGCGCAGAGACTTCTTGAAGGGGGCATTCCGGTGAATCAGAAGAGTCACGGCGATACCCCGCTGGAGATCGCTCAACATGACGAGGATCAAGAACTGGTCGCTCTGCTGCGCGAACATGGAGGCAGAGAGTTTTCTGAAGCCAAGGCCCGACGCGCGCAGGGGATCGCATTCCAAAAAAACGGCCAGAGCGACAACGCGCTCTTCGCCTATGCTGAGGCGCTGAACCTCGACCCCGACGACTACGAATCCTATTACGGACGCGGAACCGCCTTGCTCCACAAGGACTCGCCTGACGAGGCGCTCATCGCCTTTCACGCCACCATCCGCCTGAATCCGACCTACATCAATGCGTATAGCGCCGCCGCGTCCGTATACACCATGCGCGGGCAGTGGGACCAGGCCCTGAACCTCTGGGACCAGTTCCTCATACACCAACCACAACATGGTCGAGCCTATTTCGAACGCGCCATCGTCAAGCGGGGAAAAGGCGATAGCGCAGGGTTCCTGCAAGGGCTGCAACAAGCCTGTACCTTGGGCCATCAGGCCGCCTGTTGATCATGACCACTGCGGCGCAGCATGACGAGACGAGCGCCGCGCGGGTCACCTGTCACCGTTGCCTCAGCCACTATCGAGTCCACGCCCTGGAGCGATTGTCGCCCGCGTCTCGCAGCAGCTGCCCGACATGCGGCGCACGGTTCGCGGTGGTGGAGACGGTACCAGCAGACCCCGGGCAAGACTGGCCGAACCAGCAGGACAGGCTGTCCTCCGTTCCCGATCCCTCATCCACACCCGACGCGACGGCGTCCATGCCCCCGTCCATACGCGCGTCCTTTCATGGAATGGGCGGGACCCTGTTAGGCATGCATGTCGTGAACGTCTGCCTCACGCTGGCGACTTTGGGCGGGTATCACTTCTGGGCCAAGGCCAAGATCCGCCGGTACCTGTTCAGCCAAACGTCTTTCGCAGGCGACCGGTTCGTGTATCACGGCACCGGAAAGGAACTCTATCAGGGGTTTCTGAAGGCCATGTTGATATTCGGCATCCCCTATTTTTTCCTGACCGCCGCGCACACGTTTCTGGACCTTCCCTCGTGGATCGATGGATTGTCGCAAGCGCTGGCCGGCCTGGTGCTGTTCCTCTACGTCCCCGTCGCGATCGTGAACGCGCGCCGGTATCGATGCACCCGCACCTCGTGGCGGGGCATCCGTTTCTCATTTCGAGGACGCACCGCGGATTTCTTGAAACTGTATTTTCGGGGATGGTTGTTCACGGTCCTGACACTGGGCACCTACTATCCCTATTTTCAAACCCAGCGGCAGGCGTTTCTCCACTCCCACACCTATTTCGGCAACCAGCGATTCCGTTTTACCGGCCACGGATCCGGGGTGATGATCCCCTTCGTAGTGACCCTGTTTGCCACCTATGCCGTCCTGGGCCTGTGCGGGCTCGCCCTCGCATTACAATTGGCGAATGCAGGACTGACGTTGCTGTTGATGCCCTTTGTGCTCGGCCCCTTGTGGATCTGGCTCCTGGGACAAAAACAGCGATACTTCTGGAATCACACGTCCTTCGGGGAAGCCCGGTTCTCCTCCGACATCACCTGGCAACGACTGTTCACCCTGTACCTGGGCAATCTCGGGCTCCTCGTGACGACATTGGGATGGGCCTGGCCCTGGGTCACGGTACGCAATGCCCGTTTTTTTATCGGCACGCTGTCGTTGCAAGGACCAGTTGATCTCGATCGCGTGCTGCAAGACACCACCGACGCGTCGGTCACCGGCGAAGGGCTGTCGAACCTCCTCGACACCGGCTTCGACATGGATTCGTAATCATGTCGACCGACCGAACCGCGCACTACCTCGACGGCCGCACGGCCACGCGACACCGCGTTACCCTCACCATAAGCCCCGCCGCCTTGCAGATCGCCATGCCCGACGGCAGCAGCAAGCAATGGCCGTATGGCCAGATTCGTCAAACCCAAGGGACATATCGCGGTGAGCCAGTCCGCTTGGAGTTCGGGCCTGAACCGGCAGAGGCCGTGGTTGTCGCCAGCCGCGCATTGCTGACTGACATCCATGCGGCGGCACCCGCCCTTGCACAACATTTTCACAATCCTTCATGGCGCAATGCGCGCCTGGCCTGGACGCTGGGCGCGGGACTGGGGATTGTGCTCATGCTCATCGGCTTTTACCGCTGGGGAATTCCGGGTCTCGCCTCCGCGGCCACGCCGTTCGTGCCGACCCTCTGGGAGGAATCGCTTGGCCGGCAGATCGTTGAACATCTGGCCCCAGAGACGCAGCAATGCCGGGACCCGGAACGACTTCGGAAGATCGACCAGGTCGTGCAAACGTTGGCAGCCACTCAGCCGGCCTCTCCTTACCGGGTGACGCTCTCAGTGGTCGACAACCCCGCCATGAATGCCTTTGCCGCTCCCGGAGGCCAGGTGGTGGTTCTTCGCGGGCTGCTGGAACAGACCACCAATCCTGAGCAACTCGCCGGAGTGCTGGCGCATGAACTCCAGCATGTCTATCAACGCCATAGCACCAGAGCCATTCTGGAGCAGACGGCCGGCACGCTGCTGCTGACCGCCGTGTCGGGAGACCTCTCCGGTGGACTGGCCTGGGGGCTGCAAGGTGCACAGACGATGGGATCTTTACACTATAGTCGCATCCACGAGGAGGAGGCGGATATCGAAGGCCTTCGCATGATGCAGGCCGCCCATCTCGATCCTGCCCCTATGATTGCCTTTTACGAAACCTTGCAGAAGGCCGAGCAGGACCATGTCGGACCGCCTGATTTTCTCTCCACCCATCCGAACATGGATCAGCGGCTCGCCACGCTCACCGCACGTGCCGGCACACCGCTGACTGACGCGCGCCAGCTGCTCCCCGGAGAAGACTGGGAAGACATTCGCACACTCTGTCGCTTACAGGCCGCCAAACGTTCCAGCCAGGATTCTATCGACCTTCCCTGACGCACACGTTTGACCTCATCACAGACCGGCTGCCTCTGCTATAATCCACCCACCTGCAGGCAGCACCTATGCGCGTACTTGTCGTTGAAGATGAAACCAAGGTGGGCTCCTTCATCAAGCGAGCCCTGGAAGAAGAAAGTTATGCGGTCGACCTCTGTGAGGACGGCGCGCAGGGTCTCGATCTGGGCCTGAGCGGCAGCTACGACCTCATCATGATCGACCTCATGCTGCCCGGCCTCCCCGGCATGGAAGTGCTGACTCGTCTCCGCAAGGAAAAAATTCAGACGCCCGTCTTGATCCTCACAGCGCAGTCGAAAGTCGATCAACGCGTCAAGGGACTGGATGCGGGGGCGGACGACTACCTCACCAAACCGTTCGCCATCGACGAATTGCTCGCCCGCGTCCGGGCTCTCCTGCGGCGCGGCACGGCCGAATCCTCCGGCACGCTCCAGATCGATGATCTCATCCTCAATCCCGCCACGCGGGAAGTCACCCGCGGAGGGCAGCGTATCGATCTCACGGTCAAAGAATATGCCCTTCTGGAATATTTTATGCGGCATGCCGGACGGGTGTTGACCCGTCCCATGATTTCCGACCATGTCTGGAATCAAGACTTCGACACGTTCACCAACGTCATCGACGTCTACGTCAATTACTTACGCAATAAGATCGACCGCGGGCGGGCGCGAAAGTTGATCCATACGATACGAGGGAGTGGGTATATGCTCAAGGTAGACTGATGCCCCTTCGACTCCGGCTCACCCTCTGGTACGGAACGGCGCTGGCCCTAATCCTGATGACGTTCTCCGTGGTGCTCTATACCATCACGGCCCGCGGCCTCCGCGACCAGGTCGATGAGTCGTTGCAGGACACCGCCTCGGCCGCCGTGCGCTCGCTGGAGACCCGTGGCTTCCTTCCCCTCATCGATGAAGATGCCCTATTGAGTCAATTTCCTGAACTCACCCGTATCGACAAATTCTTTCAGATCTTCAGCCCCACCGGCACCATCACCATCCGCTCCCCGAATATCCGACAGCACGACGTTCCATTGAGCCGCCCGGCCCTGGAAGCCGCCTTTACCGGCAGCACCGTCTTCGAATCCGCCCGATACCCCAACGAACCGCCGCTGCGCCTGGTGTCCGTGCCCATTATTTACCGCGGTTCATTACTGTATATCGTCCAGGTCGGCACCACCCTGGAAGGCGTCGAGGAAACCCTCCGGCGCTTCCTTCTCGTCCTGCTCGTCATGGCGCCGATTGCGCTGGTCGTGTCCTTGGTTGGAGGATGGTTTCTGGCAGGACGCGCCCTACGCCCGGTCGATTCCATTACCGTCGCCGCGCAACGGATCGCGGCGGGCGATCTGACGCAACGACTGCATTCTGAACGCTCCTCCGACGAAATCGGGCGCCTGACCGATACCTTCAACAACATGATCGCGAGACTGGAAACCTCCTTCGCGCAAATCCGGCAGTTCAGCAGCGACGCCTCCCACGAACTGCGCACCCCGCTGACGGTCATGAAGGGCGAGAGCGAGTTAGTGTTACGCCGTCCCCGACCCGTCGAAGATTACATCGCGGTGCTGGAAAGCAATCTGGAGGAGATCGACCGCATGTCCCGTATCGTGGAGGAGCTGCTGTTCCTCTCGCGGGCGGATATGGGCCAGGTCAAAACAGAATGCGAGCCGGTCCGCCTGGAAGCCCTAGTGGAAGACATTCAACGCCAGGCCTGCCTCCTGGGCCAGGAACGAGAAGTGGATGTCATCATGGGCACGATACAACCGGCGACCGTGCGCGGCGACGAACTTCGGCTGCGGGAACTCATCCTCAACATCGTCGACAATGCGGTGAAATATTCCCATCCCCACGGCAAGGTCGAAATCGACTTGCGGGTGGAAGGCTCCACCGCGCGGCTCTCCGTGCGCGATTATGGAATCGGCATTCCTCAGGACGCGCACAAACAGATCTTCGACCGCTTCTTCCGCACGGATGATGCCAGGGCCCATACCAAAAAAGGGACGGGCCTCGGTCTGGCCATCTGCGCCTGGATTGCGGAAGCCCACCATGGCCACATCGAAGTTCAGAGCGAAGTCGGCAACGGCTCGACCTTCACCCTCGTTCTGCCGTTGGCAGCAGCAGCTTAACGACTTCTAATTCTTCGCTAATAGTTTTCTCATCCAGGGCTGTTACCTTCCTAGTGACTGTCGCACGTAGGATCCATCTCTCCCGCGCGTACAGACAACCGTCTTCTAGGAGGAGCCCCCATGAAACGACCCGTACAATCAGTCAGTGTCCTAGCCGGTATTGCCGCATTGAGCGCCGGGTTGATCTGGAGCTATACCCCGCTCTCACCGTCTCACGCCTCGAACCCATCGCCAGCTGCAGAGGAACGCCCGATTGCGCCGACCGGCGCCTTACCCGCTGCCGGATTCGCAGATGTGGCCAAGACGGTCACGCCAGCCGTCGTCAACATCACCACCAGCGGGGCGGAGGAAGTGTCCGACCACGCCCGCCCGCGCGGGAAAACGGAAGACTTTTTTGGATCACCATTCGGCCCGCGCCGGTTCGGTCCGCCATCGGAGCCGCGAGAGCATCGAGGCGGTGGGCAAGGGTCGGGCGTGATCGTCACTCAGGATGGATATGTGCTGACCAATAACCACGTGATCGCAGGAGCGAAAACAGTCACGGTCACGCTCCCTGATAAACGAGAGTTCAAAGGGCGGATCGTCGGCACTGATCCGAAGAGTGATATTGCCGTGGTCAAGATCGACGGCGCGCAGCTCCCGACCATTCCCTGGGGCGACTCGAGCCGCCTTCAGGTCGGTGAATACGTTCTGGCGATCGGAAACCCGTTCGGCCTCAATTCCACGGTGACCCTGGGCATCGTCAGCGCGCTGGGACGCGGGCACATGGGAATCACGCAGTATGAAGATTTCATTCAGACGGATGCCGCCATCAACCCGGGTAACAGCGGCGGCGCGCTCGTGAACACCAAAGGGGAATTAATTGGCATCAATACGGCCATCTTTTCTCAAACCGGCGGGTATCAAGGCGTCGGCTTCGCCGTCTCGACGGGCATGAGCAAGCCGATCTACGAAAGCCTCATCAAGACCGGAAAGGTCGTTCGCGGTTACCTTGGCATCGGCATTCAGGATCTGAACCATGAGTTGGCCAAATCCTTCGGCGTGAAGGGCAGCAATGGCGCGGTCGTCACCGATGTGAAGGAAGAAGGCCCGGCGGATAAGGCCGGGATCAAACAGGGCGACGTCATCCTCTCATTTCAGGGCACCACCGTCGAAGATGCAGTCACGCTTCAGCGGGCCGTCACCCGCAGCGCGGTCGGCAGCAAAGCCACGGTGAAAGTGTTGCGGGACGGTCAGGAAAAGGAGTTGGCCGTCACTCTTGCGGAACTGCCGGACAATCAACAGGTAGCGAGGACGGAGGCCACACCATCGGACCAACCGTTGGCGGGCCTCGCCGTGCAGGAGCTTGACCGGGAAACGGCTCAAGAACTCGGGCTCAAGGGAAAGATTCAAGGAGTGGTGGTCACCACGGTTGATCCCGAGAGTGACGCGGAGCGGGCGGGGTTGATGCCCGGTGACGTGATCCGAGAAATCAACCGCAAGCCGGTGACATCCATGAAGGAGTTCGATCGGGCCGCATCGAGTCTCACGAAAGGCCAAACCGTTCTGGTCTTGATTAACCGGCGCGGCGCATCCCTCTATCTCAGCGCAAAGATCTAAGCGGGTATGTGCATCATAGCGGGCGGGCCGCCGGCGAGCGAAAGCTTACCGGTAACCCGCCCCGTTTTTTTTGGGCATGAGCAGGGCAGGAGACGTGGAAGAAGACGATTTCTGTGCATCAAGACGCCCGACAGGCTGAGCCATCAGGTCATATCCGACCACGTCGGTCACCGTCACCGACAGAAATTCGCCCGGCTTGGCCACTCCACGTTCACAATAGACAACTCCGTCGATCTCAGGCGCCAGACCTTGGTGCCTCGCCTCAAGCAACCGGTCCGACTCTTCGGAAATTCCATCCGCCAGGACTTCGATCGTGCGGCCGAGATAGTCACGGTTCTTGGATTCTGAAATGGACTCCTGCAGAGACAGCAGTTCATTGCGCCGTTCTTCCATTACGGCTTGATCCACTTTTCGATCGAGATCGACCGCCGATGTCCCTTCCTCATCAGAATAGAGAAACACCGCGACGCGATCGAACTCCATATCGAGGATAAACTGCTTCAATTCTTCGAAGTGCGCATCCGTCTCGCCGGGGAACCCCACGATAAAGGCCGTTCGAAAAAAGACGCCGGGGATTTTGGCGCGAATACGTTCGACCAGTTTCGTGAGGTGCTTGCGGTCACCCAATCGGTGCATCCGCTTCAACATGCCGTCGCTGATATGTTGCAGCGGCATGTCGAGGTATTTGGTGATGCGCGCCTCGCCGGCATACACATCCAGCAACTCATCCGTCACCTGTTGCGGATACAAATAAAAGGGCCGGATCCAGCGCACGTCCACGGTGACCAACTCACGCAACAGGGCCGTAAATCCCTGTTTGATCCCCAGGTCCACCCCGTAGTTGATGGTGTCTTGGGAAATGAGGTTGAGCTCCTTCACCCCTTCTTGGGCCAGCCGTTTGGCCTCCGCCACGATGGACTCGATCGGACGGCTCCGTTGCTTGCCGCGCATGATCGGAATCGCACAGAACGCACAGTTGCGGTTACAGCCTTCGGCAATTTTTAAATAGGCGCTGTGGGGCGTGCCCAGACGGACGCGCGGCGTGTCGGCATCATAGAGATAGGGTGGCTGCCCGAGCCAGAGACGTTGCTGACGCGCTTTCGGGGCCAAGAGGCTGCGGCAGATTTCCGCGATGCGTCCGAATTCGCCGGTTCCGACCACACCGTCCAACTCGGGCAGTTCCTTTAGGAGTTCGCCTTGATAGCGTTGCGCCAGGCAACCGGCGGCAATCAAGACGCGACAGGAGCCGGACTTCTTCAGGCGGCCGTGCTCGATAATGCTATTAATCGATTCCTGCTTCGCCTCTTCAATGAAGCCGCAGGTATTGATGATGACCACTTCGGCGGCACGCGCATCGCCGGTGAGCTGGAATCCGCCGGCCACCAGCGTCCCCAGCATGACTTCGGAATCCACCTGGTTTTTCGAACAACCCAGGTTCACAAAGCCGATCGTGGGTTTCTTGCGTTTCGCCCGTGAGGGAGTAATCAATGATGATGAAGCCATAAGCAGGCAGTCTACGAGACGGCGGAAAAGTCTGTCAAACGAGGTCTCTTGCTATTCATCCTGCAGCTATCCTAGATTGAGCGGATGATTCGGACCTTCCAAGGCATCAGGCCAACGATCCCGCAATCCTGCTTTGTCGAAGACACCGCGGTCGTCATCGGCGACGTCGTGATGGGCGAAGACTGCAGCGCCTGGTTCCATGCCGTCATCCGCGGCGATGTGAATTACATCCGCATTGGACACCGAACCAACGTGCAGGACCTCTGCATGTTGCATGTCACCCACGACACGCACCCTCTCATCATCGGCGACGACGTCACCATCGGTCACAACGTCGTGCTGCACGGCTGCACCATTCAAAACCGGGTGCTGGTCGGAATGGGCGCCATCATCATGGACGGCGCGGTGATCGGGGAAGACTCGGTCGTTGGTGCCGGATCATTGGTCACGGAAAATACGATCGTCCCACCCAAGAGTCTCATCCTGGGCTCGCCGGCCAAGGTCAAACGCCCGGTGACCGAACAGGAACTCGCATGGATTCGCGAATCCGCGCAGAACTATATCCGGTATTCCCGCCAATATCTCTCTGGACCAGAGAAAGCCCGCCCGGGCTTCTGGGTGTAACCCCATTCGTCATCCGTGCGCTTCACCTACTCCCTCTTCACCCAATCCGCATGACACAAATGGGATCGCCCACGGTGGGTGACGCGAACGTGCGCGGATCAATTTTGTAGGGAATGCCCCGCCGGTGACACCACTCGGCAACCCATACCGCCTCTTCAACCGTCGTGGTGACCAAGCCCGGCACAGTTAACCGGCCTAAGCAACGATCGACCAGTCGAGCGACCGTCCGTTGTTCCGCAAGAAATTTCTTGGCATTGAACGTCACAGGATTCGCCCGCCCGTATGACAGTACCGACAATTCCGGGAAACGTTCAGGATCATTCAGCACACTGACAAGCCAGAGGTGATCCACCCGCTGTTTCACGGAACCCGCGTCTTGGTGCTGGAAGCGGATCGGGAGTACGCCGCAGGCACGATTGAGGACCTGTACCTCCTGCCGTCGTAAGTTACAGGGGATCACGCTCCGACCCAAATCAAGGGTTTCCATCACCAGCGGTGGAATTTCCGCTACGCCGGCCCCCACATACAAACTGGTGCCCCCTCGTTTGAGCCGAGCCCTGAGCGCCGTGGCCACCTTCGTTCCGAGACGCTGACAGGCCCCTCTCTTCGCGGCCCAAAATTCATCGCCGCCTTCGTCGCAATAGATGGGACCCAGCCGCGAATAGTCGAGACGCGCAAATATCTCCTTAATCGCACGCCGAGCAGCAACCCCTACCGTGACCAGTTTACGCCCCATGTTCTCCCGTGCGGCCAAGTCTTTCGTAACTTGGCTTATAAGTGACAATGTACTGAGCAAACCCCGGGCTGTCTCCAGCAAGTGCGCCACGCACCCATCGGTGCCCGATCAGCCGGGAGCCGGGTGATCATGCGCCCCGCTCAAAAGTGATTGACGCGTGAGGCGGCGCTGGCTCACAGGCTAGGCGACGATCTCGGTTCCGATACCTTTGTGGGTAAAGATCTCCAGCAGAATGGCATGGGGCACACGACCGTCGACAATATGCGCTTTCCCGACGCCGTCGGCCAATGCATCCAGGCAGGCATGCACCTTCGGCAGCATCCCCTCGCTGATGGTGCCGCGTTTGACCATCCGCTGTACATCCTTGCGAGAGACCGTCGATAGATGACGGCCGTTGGCATCCCGGATACCCTTCACGTCGGTCAACATCACCAGCTTTTCCGCCTTGAGCGCCGCGGCGATCGCCCCTGCAACGAGGTCCGCATTGATGTTGTACGTGTTCCCTTCCCGATCCGTGCCGATGGGGGCAATGACCGGAATGTAGTGATCCTCCTGGAGCTTCAGCAGTAACGTGGGATCGATCGACTTCACGTCGCCGACAAAGCCGAAGTCGGCGTCGCTATCGCCGACATCAATGTCCTTTTCAATACTTTCCGCCCACGCCTTGGCCGTCAAGGGCTTGGTCAACATCAACCCGCCGTCTTTGCCGCTCAACCCCACCGCCTGACCGCCATGGCGGTTGAGGAGATCGACGATTTCCATGTTGATCCGGCCGGCCAGCACCATCTCCACAATTTCCATCGTCGCGGCATCGGTCACCCGCACTCCGTGCTTGAACTTCGCTTCCATCCCCAATCGATCCAACATCTGATCGATTTGCGGACCGCCGCCATGCACCACGACCGGATTCAAGCCGACGTACTTCAGCAACACCACATTCTGCGCAAACCGCGCCTTGAGCGAGGCATCCGTCATCGCATGCCCCCCGTACTTGATGACGACGGTCTTCCCCTTGAACGTCCGAATATAGGGTAGCGCCTCAATCAGCACGTCCGCTTTCTTAATCAGTTTGTTCATGCGTCACTCCTCGCTCTGGCTGGCCCCGCTTACAAAATATAGCGGCTCAGGTCCTGATCCTTCACAATGTTCTGCAACCGTGTTCGGACATACCCGGCATCCACGACGATGGTCTTCTCTTGCATCTCAGATCCCTCGAACGAGACCTGCTCGAGCAGACGTTCCATGATCGTAAACAAACGCCGGGCGCCGATGTTTTCGGTGCGCTCGTTGACTTGCACCGCCGTCGCCGCAATTTCCGCCAAACCGTCTTCCCTAAACTCAACGGTGAGCCCTTCCGTCGCCATCAGCGCGTGATACTGGCGCACCAAGGCCCCACGCGGTTCGGTCAGGATGCGCACAAAGTCTTCTTTGGTGAGCGGCGCCAGTTCGACACGGATAGGAAACCGGCCTTGAAGTTCGGGAATCAGATCCGAGGGTTTGGCCACATGGAAAGCCCCCGCAGCGATGAAGAGGATATGGTCTGTCTGCACGGCCCCATGTTTCGTGCTGACGGTGGAACCCTCCACAATGGGCAAGAGATCGCGTTGTACCCCCTCACGGGACACATCCGGGCCCATCGCGCGCTCACGGCCGGCGATCTTGTCGATCTCGTCCAAAAAGACGATGCCGGTTTGCTCGACTTTCGTGATGGCCTCTCGCACCACCTCATCCATATCGATCAGTTTCTGGGCTTCCTCCTGAGTGAGATGCTTCAGGGCATCGGGCACTTTCATCACCCGTTTCTTTTTCTTTCCCTGGAACATGCCGCCCAGCATGTCGCGAAGATTCCCTTCGAGATCTTCCATCCCACCCGCGTTCGAGATCACCCCGAGAGGTAAAGCCCGCTCTTTCACCTCTACTTCCACAGACCGCTGATCCAGCTTGCCCTCGCGCAATTGCAATCGCAGCTTCGAGCGCGTGGCGTCAGGCGACTCTGTCGGCTCCGCAGCTTCCGCACGCGACCCAGCATGGTCGAATCCTGGCGGGACCGAACGGGATGGCGCTCCAGGCAATAGCAAATCGAGGACGCGTTCCTCTCCGAGCCGCGAGGCCTTCTCCTGGACATCATCCAGATGTTTCGTTTTCACCAAACTGATCGCCTGTTCGGTGAGATCGCGAATAATGGATTCGACGTCCCGGCCCACGTACCCGACTTCCGTAAACTTTGATGCCTCCACCTTGATAAATGGCGCTTCGGCGAGCTTCGCCAACCGTCTGGCGATTTCTGTTTTTCCCACGCCGGTCGGCCCGATCATGATGATGTTCTTCGGCATGACTTCATCGCGCAACTCCGGCGCCAATTGTTGCCGGCGCCATCTATTCCGCAAGGCAATCGCCACCATGCGCTTGGCATCCTGCTGGCCGATCACATAACGATCCAGCGCCTCGACGATCTGCCGGGGAGTGAGGCTATTCACATTGAGTGGACGGGAGGTCGATTCGGTCGTCATGGCAGGCTGATCCTAACGCGTGAGCGATTCGATCACAATCTGTTGGTTGGTATAAATGTCGATTCCGCCGGCGATCATCAGGGATTCGCGCACGACTTGTTCGGCGGCCAGTTCGGAATGCGCCAGCAGGGCGCGCGCGGAAGCCAGTGCATAGGGTCCGCCCGATCCAATGGCGAGAATACCGTCCTCCGGCTCAACCACGTCTCCGGTGCCGGAGATGATGAAAGAGTGATCGAGATCGGCGACCGCCAGCAGCGCCTCCAGACGCCGCAACACGCGATCCGTCCGCCAGTCTTTCGCCAGTTCCACGGCGGCCCTCGTCAGGTTGCCGCGATATTCCGCCAGTTTCGCTTCAAACTTCTCAAACAGGGTGAAGGCATCGGCCGTGGCGCCGGCGAAACCGGACAAGACGGTATCGTTATGCATACGTCGCATTTTCTTGGCGTTATGTTTCATCACGGTGGTGCCGACGGTGACTTGTCCGTCACAACCCATCGTCACCTGATTGCCTCGCCTGACACACAGCACCGTGGTCGATCGAATCTTCATCGCGAGCCCTTCTGCTTGTCGCCCTTCACCGCCTCCGCCGCAGTGACGGCACGGGGATGGGTGCGATCGTATAACGCGAGTAGCTGGTCTGTCGCAAGATGAGTGTATTTTTGCGTCGTACTGAGCGACACATGCCCCAGCATCTCTTGAATGGCACGCAGGTCGGCGCCTTCATCCAACAGGTGCGTGGCAAAAGAATGCCGCAGCGTGTGGGGGTGGATCGATCCGCCGCTCAGCTGTCCTGAATATTTGGCGACGATGCGGGCAATCGTTCTGGTCGTCAATCGCCCACCGCGACGATTGCGAAAGACGGCCCCGATATCCTGTGAACCCTGAGCGGAGGATTTCGAGACGGCCGCGACAGAAGCCTGAGCATGATACGTATCGATGGCCTCAAGGGCGAGTGGGCTCAACGGAATCACTCGCTCTTTCTCTCCCTTGCCGCGTACACGTACGACACCCTCGCTGCGGCTGATATCCTCACGATTCATGCCGACCAATTCACTGACACGCGCGCCCGTCGAATATAACGTCTCAAGAATGGCGCGATCGCGCAAACCCTCGTATCCTTCTCCACGCGGAAATTCCATCAACGCCCCGGCATCGTCCTTCGTGAGGACATGAGGAAGATGCTTGGGAAGTTTCGGCGCCCGCACATCTTCCGCCGGATTTACTGCCAACCGCCCGACACGAATCAGATATCGAAAGAAACTGCGCAGGCAGGCGAGCTTTCTCGCCAGAGACGTGTTCTTGTCTCCTTCACGATCACGCGCAGCGAGAAATTCCCGAATCAGGCCCGCTTCTATCGACTCGACCGTCATCGCTCCGCGAGGCTTCAGCGCGGCCAGGGCAAACGCGTGGAACTGGGCCAGGTCTGACGTATAGGCGCGGATCGTTTGCGGAGAGGCGCCTTCCTGAACAGCCAGAACGTCTAGGAAAGCCCGGATTGCGCGATCCATGCGTCAAAATCCTCAACCGCTCGTTGCTGGATGAGACGCCGCTTCTGATCCTTATCGCGCGTCTTGACGGTAACCGGCGGGAACAATCCGAAATTGGTATTCATCGGTTGAAAATGCGCCGGGTCGCTCTTGGTGATATGCGCCATCAAGCATCCGTGCGCGCTATTCGGCGGCGGAGTGACGAGCGGTTGATTCGCCAGACCTCGCGCCGCATTGATGCCGGCGATTCCGCCCATCGCAGCAGACTCGGTGTAACCCTCGACACCAACCAATTGTCCGGCGAAAAACACGGTACCGCGAGTCTTCAGTTGGAGCGTATCGCGCAGCAGTTGCGGCGAATTGATGAAGGTGTTGCGATGCAAGCTGCCGAGTCGCAGAAACTCGGCCTGTTCCAGCCCCGGAATCATTCGAAATACACGCCGCTGTTCGGGATAGGTCAGCTTGGTCTGGAATCCCACCATGTTATAGCAAGTACCATGTACATTCTCGGTCCGCAATTGCACAACCGCATAGGGGCGCTTGCCGGTTTTCGGGTCTTCCAGGCCGACTGGTTTGAGCGGCCCGAACTGCATGGTCTGTCGGCCACGCTCCGCCATCACCTCGATTGGAATACAGCTCTCAAAGTACGCAACTTTCTCGAACTCTTTCGGTTGAACTTTTTCCGCCGCCATCATCGCGTCGTACAACGCATTGTAGGCCGCTTCGTCCATCGGGCAGTTCAGGTAGTCCGCGCCGCCCTTCCCATACCGAGATGCGCGGTACACAATGTCCATGTTGATCGAGTCGGCGTCGATAATGGGGGAGATCGCATCGAAGAAATAGAGGTGCCGTTCATGCGTCAATTCGCTGATCGCCTTCGACAATTTCTCCGAGGTTAGCGGGCCGGTGGCGATGATCGTCACAGTATCCGCTGGGATCTCCGTTACCTCTTCGCGAGTGATCCGAATGTTCGGATGCCCTTCCAACGCCTGCGTGATGGCGCGCGCGAAGACCTCGCGATCGACCGCCAATGCCGAGCCAGCCGGCACCCGTGCTTCCTCGGCAGCGCGAATCACGAGAGAGTTCAGACGTCGCATCTCCCCTTTGAGAATGCCGGGCGCATTGAGCGGGTCCATCGACCCCAAGGAGTTGGAACAGACGAGTTCTGCCAGATCACCTGTTTTGTGCGCCTTCGTCGTCTCTTTCGGACGCATCTCATAAAGCGTCACTTTGGCCCCACGATTGGCCGCCTGCCAGGCCGCTTCTGTGCCGGCCAGACCACCCCCGATGATGACGATATCTTCACGCATGAATGGGAAACCTTTGAAAAGATGGAAGGAGGCCCATTGTAAGAATCGCCTTTTCTCGATGTCAAGAAACCGAGGGCTGATTCGACCGCACGCCCCCTTCGCCACCGCGCAATGGAGATTTGTCCTCTATCCAGACCTGCATTCGGTCATAGGACGGTCATCTGGTTTGTTGCTCCCTTTTGCCGGACCGTGGTAGACTCCCACCGGCGCGGGCGATTAGCTCAGGGGGAGAGCGCTTCCTTCACACGGAAGAGGCCACAGGTTCGATACCTGTATCGCCCACCATCCTTTCCAACTATTTCCTAGACAGCCCTTTCCGACCCCTCAACACTGTGGTCATTTTTGTGTCACGTTGTGACCGTCGGTCCAAAATCTCCACTCCATCTCGCAGGCTTTCCGGGTAATGATGCGCATAGCGTCATCCTCGGGAAATTGCTTCAGAGGAGCCTTTGAACCTTGTAGACAAAAAGCGGTTTGGTTTGCTCTGTGCGCAAAAAGACGTTTTGAAGATATTCCGCGCGTTCTGGGATGGATCAAAGCACCGGAAAACAGAGAGTGATATTGGAGGGGAGTGATTAAGAACGGTGTTACGTCTATTTACATCCCGCGCCCTAAGCCAGATCTACAGTCACCAGGAGTTGGCTCCATCTAGCTTTCACGGCAAAAATGCTCCTCTCGGTGACCACCTCACCCCGCTTCAGGTGATCCGCCATGTCTCTTCATAACTACTGCACACTGCAAACCGGTACGTCCTGGTCCTTCCCCTGATCCATTGGCCTACTGTTCACCTCTGTCACAGCAATGGCTACGCCACTCTTATCTTGGACCGCCTGTTGCAGAAGGGGAATCATTTTAGTCAGGAGGGTGTGATAGGTGTCGGCATACCGTTCTTCAATCACCTGCTCCATGGTCAGCTGCGAAGAGATTTCCTGCCAATTGTTCCCCACCTCATCTTTCATCAATTGCGAGGATGGAGACGGCTTTCCTTCCGACAAATCTGATCGACTCGCGGCGATATAGTACAGGGCTTCGACCGGCTTCTTGTCCTTGGTGCATGCAACGGCCTTAAACACACGGGTATCCCGCTCATCAAAGGTGCCTGTCTTCCCCGATTGAGCCAGCCCATCTCCTGTCCATGTCAGAAACAGCAACACCAAGCCCATCCCGCCAGGCAGATAGCTAACCCATCGGCTTGAGGCAGACCACTTCGGTAGGGTGGTGAGCAGTGACAAACCTACAACCACAAGAATTGCTGTGCCCATGATGTTTCCTTTCTCACGTGCTTGAACCATTCTCAACCTAGCATGGTGGATTTCACCAGGCGACTCGGAATGTCCCGAGGAAAGAGTAACAGGTTGCTTTAGCGAACTGGTGAGGCGACGGGGTAGAGGTTGCATCCCGTTTGTTCGAGTTACTGAGCAATTGAATGCCGAAGCCACCCAGCACCTGCCTCACCTGTGGTCATTTTTGTTCAAAAATTATCTCGACCTCAAAAAGTATGTTCAGACTATAGCCACGGCGAACTCCAAAGTTCCTGAAATTGCTAATATTTGCTGGAAACATTGCCGCAACAACGACTGAGAAATCTATGTTCCCACCTTCCTACGGAAGAGACCACGGGTCGACAGCTGTACCACCCACAATCCGCCCTTCGATAGTTCCTCACCCGCACACCTGGGGCAACACGCCAATTGTCTCGCCTTCCTTGAAGGACGGCCCAGGCGGCCAGCTGACTGGACAGAATCAACACCCTGCGCTAGACTTTTCTCACAAGGAACAGACTTCGTCTCTTCGAATGTTCCGATAGAAGAAAGAGAGGCACGGTATGCGCGGGACTTTGGCCACAATCATCTTGGGACTGCTTCTGACGACGGGTTGCTCTACCACCAATCAGGTGGCGACACAGGATCAGAACTACAACGCGCCGCTCAGCATCTATAGCGCAATGGACAGCACTTCGCTGGTCTATTCCGATCCCATGGCCGCCTCACAGGCGAACGACAATCCTTACCGATGGCTAGGCTTTGTGCTCCACCCGGTCGGTCACCTTGTCGATTACACCGTGAACCGGCCACTCTATGCCATTGCGAGACATGCGCCGTACCTCTTCGGCTACACGGCCGAAGATTCGATGATCGACTCGCAACGCCGGTAACCTGCTCGACACCTCGCCGACCGGGATCTTTCTTGCTCGGCGGCGAGGATAAGTATTCATTGCTTCCCCTGCAAGTCGCATCTCTAAAGCCGTTCAGGTATGCTCTGCCCCTCGATCCAGTATGGCATTGACCTGAGGCATCGAATCCGGCCATGCATCGTCGGCACTCACTGCTGCCTGCACTCTTCACCGTCTGCGTCCTGCTGACAGGGTGTGAAACCCCGCCGCCACAGCGTGCACCGCTTCCCCCCTCTGAAAGTGACCTCGACCTTCTCAGATCCACGAAACTCTGTGATACCCGCAAGGTATTCCTGGAGCAACATCCCGGCGTCGTGCCACACACCCAGGCCTGGGGGAGCGGGCAAGAACTCCGTTTCCTGGCCGAACAGAGCGTTTCCAAGGGGGAAGAGTCGTACTTCTTCGATGAAGACGGAACATTGGTCGGGACGCTGTTCGTCTTTCGCTCCGGGCTCGACTTGGCACCCTACAAAACGCTTCGGTACACACTCTCTCAGCTGAAACCCAGTCTGGAATTCTATCTGACCGTCGCGCAACTGGCCGATCGTCAAAATATGGCATCCAGCACCATGTACGACACGGGGGATGAAAAAACCACGACGCGGTACCTCGTGCTGGGCGACCGAAAGGCGCCTCGTCTCCTGGCTGCATCCTTTTCCATCGACCCCTACGTCAAACTGTTCTCGCCCTACCGCAAAGAGTTTCTCGATCGTCTTCGGGATACGGGGCAGCAGACCGGTGGCCAACATCTCGACACACAGGGAGCGGAAGATAAGGAACCCTTTGCGTCGCTTCAACAGTTCGCCCGAGGCCAAACCGCCCAGCTCGCCTACTGCGGAACAAAAAATCAAACCATCGCGCTCGACGCCTACCAGAAGGCAAGCGCGTCAGGGTTCACCAGTCAGCTCTGGCAAGCGGAACTCCATCATCGCCTCGGCGTCTCCTGGGAATCGGCCGGCGATCTGGAAAAGGCCAAGCGCGAACTGCTCGCGTCGCTGGCCCAACGACCAAA
The DNA here is from genome assembly GCA_024998595.1 of Nitrospira sp. Taxonomy (GTDB): domain Bacteria; phylum Nitrospirota; class Nitrospiria; order Nitrospirales; family Nitrospiraceae; genus Nitrospira_A. Next base: position 92,227 of record JACOEK010000001.1, on the reverse strand, counting down.
CTCCCCGGAGGTGGTGAACAATCTCGGGTATGTATACGGCAAGTTAGGCGAGAAGCAGAATGCGCTCGCCTCATTCGAAAAAGCGATTCTGATGCGCCCGAATTATGCGATCGCTCGTTTTAACCTGGCAGAAGCCATTGCGGACGCCAATCCTAAACGCGCCATTACGGAATATGAAACGTATCTGGCACTTACCGAAGGGATCCCCGAGGAGGCCGATCGCTCAGCCCTGGCGCAATCGCGCGTCAAAGCCCTCAAACACCAGTAGCTAGAGGGTGTCGACGGGCAATAAAAGAGATGTGGAGGGACGGGAGCGAATCAGCGGGGGGACTTCTCAGCTTCTTCCTGACTGGTCTTGCACTCGATGCATAGTGTCGTAACGGGACGGGCCTTCAGCCGCTTATACGGAATATCCCCTCGGCAGCCTTCGCAAATACCATAGGTCTGCGTCGCGAGTCGCCCCAATGCTTCATCGATTTTCTTGAGGAGTTTTCGCTCCCGTTCGCGGATGCGAAACGAGAAATGCTGGTCGGCCTCTGCGGACGCCTGGTCGCTCACGTCCGGAAACACTTCCAAACCGGTAGGAGTGGTCAGCACCACTCCGGCTTCGGCCAGGATGGCCGCACGTTGGCCCTCCAGGTCTTTCAGAATATCCGGGTACTTGACCCCGTTCGCCTTTGCAGGCTTCTTCCGAGTGGTGGTGGATTTCTTCGCCGAAGTCTTCATCGAATACTCGGTCTCACTATGCCGGTATCGCCGCCAGACGGTCCAACGAATTTCGACTATAGCAGCCGGAAATCGGAGGGGTCAATCGGTTCATCCTAGGTGGGTGCGAGACCAGGGGCATTGACCATGGCCTGAGGCTTCTGTCGGCACCAGGCCGCTCAAATCATAGATCCCTTCGGCCTTCGATCGACTTCACCAGCGTCACCTCGTCAGCATATTCGATATCCATTCCGACGGGAATTCCATAGGCGATCCGAGTGACGCGGACATGGTGAGGCTTCAAGAGTCGAGTCAGGTAGATCGCCGTCGCCTCGCCTTCAATGGTGGGATTGGTGGCCACGATGACTTCCTCCACCCCTCCGGCTTTGACCCGCTCAAGCAACTCCTCCGCACGAATATCCGACGGGCCCACGCCGTCCAGCGGCGATAAGACCCCCAGCAAGACGTGGTACAGACCTCGGTACCCACCGGCACGCTCGATCGCGTACAACGTGCTCGGCTCCTCCACCACGAGAATCTTGCTGCGGTCCCGCTTCGGATCCCGACAGAACTCACAGAGCTCGCCCTCCGCGATGTTGCGACATTGGCGGCAAAACGAGAGCCCATCTTTCACAGCCTGAATCGCTTCGGCCAGCCGCAGCGCATCCTCCCGTTCCGCTTTGAGAAGATGAAAGGCCAGCCGCTGCGCGCTTTTCTGGCCGATCCCTGGCAAACGCACCAGCTCGCGCACCAACTTTGCCAGCAGTCCCTGTTGATCAATACTCATGTTGCATCTTCATATTCAGAGCACAGCACCGGCGCCCCGAAATCTCCTGCTATCGATACAAGGGGTAGACGCCGGTCACATCAGAACAGGCCGGGGATCTTCATGCCGCCCGTCACGGCTTTCATTTCCTCAGCCATCATTTCGCGTGATTTCTTCAAGGCATCGTTGCCGGCCGCCACGACAAGATCCTGCAACATGTCGACATCACCGGCCTTCACCACTTCCGGATCGATCTTCACGCTCAGCAGATCCATCGCGCCATTCACCGTCACGGTCACAATGCCGCCACCCGCCGTACCAGACACCGTTTTGGTCGCGGCCTGCTCTTGGACTTTGGCCATTTGTTCCTGCATGGCCTGCGCTTGCTTCAAAATGTTGGACATATTCCCGAATGGACTTTTCATTCCTGTACCTCCTGCGGCGGAGTCGTCGTGCGAACTTCGGCCAACTCTCCACCGAACATCTCCAGAGCTTGTTTCACGAGAGGATGCGCTTTCGCCCGTTGCGTCAGGATCACGAGCTGTTCCTGTTCCTTTGCCACTCGTAGCTGCTTCATCGTCGGGGCGGCCTCCGGATCCTGCTCCGCCACTTCGATAATTCGAACACGTAACGCACTTCCGTACAGACGTTCTCCCAAGGCCGCCAAGGCCTGAAGATTGTCTTCCTTTTCCAGCATCGACCGCGCCACCGTCGCCTGCTTGGTAAATCCCAACGTGACCAATCCGCCCTCGATCTTCACCACCCGACCCATCTCCAGGAAGGGCGCAATATTGGGATGCTGCCCCGAAACGGCCTCTTGAAACTCCTCCCAATTGATCTCTGCCGCGGGTGAGGAGAGAACAGACGGAGACAGGGTCTCGGATTGTGGCGAAGCCGCCTCGAGTGGAACCTTCGCAATGACCGGAGCCTGAGCAGGAGAAACGGGAGCCTGAAACTGCGGAATAACCGCCTCACGAGGACGCGCCACAGAAGACGGCGCTGGAGCAGCGCCGCTCGGAACAACCGGCTTGGCCCCCTCGTCCTGGCCAGGCTTCGGCGTGTCCCGTTTCGTCGATTTGGGCAGAACCACCTTCTCCGATGATGACGCTACGCGGGCGCCCGCTCCACGATCGGCCGGTGAGGGACCCGGCTGCGCGCTCATCCCCGGCGGTCCAGCCGAAAGTTCAGGTGCGCGCAGCAGACGGGTCGCCCGAACGGCGACCGTTTCGAGAACAAACCGCGGATGCGCGCTTACCCGCAAATGATCCTCCGCCGACGCCCACATTCGAAATAATTCTTGAAGGTGCTCAACCGTGAACCGTTCCGCATCACGAGCGAGCTGCGTCAAATCTTCATCGGTCGCCTCGATCAGCCCCCGCAACTCCGGGCCTGCGGGCACCACGGCAGCGACCAACATATTCCGCACATACTCCACCAGGTCGGCGCAGTAGGCGCGTAGGTCGTGCCCTTGATCCAACAGACCGGCGATGACCTGCAATGCCTTGGCGCTATCTTGCTCGATCACGGCCTCGACCATCGCCCGCACCCGCTCGTGCGGAACCGCGCCGAGCAAGGTTTCAAGATCCTGATGGCGAATCGCCTTGCCGCCGAACGCGATAATTTGATCCAGCAGACTCAGCCCGTCACGCATACTGCCTTCACTGGCACGTGCCAGGGCCATTAGGCTACGGTCTTCGATGGTCAATCCATCCTGATCCGCCACATGCCTCAACCGCTGCACAATCTCGGCCTTTGAAATCCGGCGAAAGTTATAGTGCTGACAACGGGAAAGAATCGTCGCGGGTATTTTATGAATTTCCGTCGTCGCGAAGATGAACACGACATGGGACGGAGGTTCTTCCAGAGTTTTCAGCAGCGCATTAAACGCCGAATTGGAGAGCATGTGCACTTCGTCGATGATGTAGACACGATACTGTCCCCGGAACGGCGTAAACTTGACGTTCTCGCGAATCTCCCGCACATCGTCCACGCTGGTATTTGACGCGCCGTCGATTTCGACCACATCCACCGAGGTCCCCTGCGTGATCTCCTGGCAGTTCGCACAGGTGTTGCACGGGGTACCCGTCGGCCCCTGCTCGCAATTAAGGGCTTTCGCCAAGATCCGCGCGACCGTTGTTTTTCCAACCCCACGTGTACCGGAGAAGAGAAAGGCATGGGCGATCCGCTTGGTGGCGATCGAATTCATCAACGTCTGCACGACGTGTGACTGCCCGATGACATCGTCAAACGTCCCGGGCCGATATTTTCTTGCGGAGACTTGGTAATCCAATTTCGCCAGACTCGAGTGACGACGTAATCGCTGCGTGACGGATTCGAGCGCCGGGGCAGGCAACCTTCCCACGCATCGCCCAGCCGTCAAAATAAGTGGGGCCAGGTGATCCTGCGGCACACAGAACGAACCGCTTACCGTTGCTTCCTTCCGGACCTGGCGGGGTTCACAGGGTTCTGTTGCACAGGGCCCGGCCCCGAGAACTTCGTAATCCGGCAGGGATGACAGGCGGGAGGACGGGCCGTAACTGGCTCACCCTCGCATACCTGCTTCATTTCATGCCTGACACGACACGACTTCAACGGATGGCGGAGAGGGTGGGCATTCGAAGTCGCGCGTACGCGCTCCCACTGAGGGGGCCTGCCCCCTCGTGTCTCCCCACGCAGGGGAGTGCCTCCCCCGCGATCCCCCCTCGTTCGAATCCCACCGCATCAACTCGCGATGACAATTCGACTCGCACACCTTCCACATCTTGCATGGCACTTTCGATGGCGGAGAGGGTGGGATTCGAACCCACGGTCCCGTTGCCGAGACGCATGCTTTCCAAGCATGTCGATTCGTCCACTCTCGCACCTCTCCGCGATCGGACGACTTCAAAGGGAGGCATCTTATCACGCAGGTCGGTGGGCGGCAAGGTAAGGGAGGCCTCTTCCTCTCGATCGGATTTGACCCCGAAGCGGCAGGGTGGCGCAGGCCACAAAGCCTCCGGACGCGACGACGAAGGAGCGGCGACCGATGAGCCACCATTGACCCCTTTCGCGCGCATTCCTATACTGCGGGACCATTTCAGCGGAGGGACGTGATGAAAATCCTGGTCGGGATCGGTGTCGTGATCCTGCTGCTTCTGATCCTGATCATTGCCTTGCCTTTTCTCATTGATTTGAACAGGTATCAGGACCGGTATCGCCCGTTGATCGAGGAGGCGCTGAACAGGAAAGTCGAACTACAGGATATCCGCCTGACCATTTGGCCGCGCATCGGCGCACGGATCGGCGGGTTTGTGGTCCAGGATGATCCGGCATTCCGTACGGGCCCCTTCGCCTCCCTCGCGTCGCTGGATGTCGGCGTCAAGCTGCTGCCGCTACTCAAGGGCAAGGTCGATGTTGAAGAGATCACCCTGCGCGATCCGGTTATTCTGGTCCTGAAAAACTCGCAGGGCCAGCTCAATATCTCCACCATTGGCGCCAAACCAACTGGTCCGGCCGCGCCATCCAAACCGGAGGCCCCAGGACAGCCGGCCGGCAGTCCGCTCCAAGCCTTGGCGCTCTTCGCCGTAGACCGGGTCTCCATCGATGGAGGGAAACTGACCTATCGCGACGAGTCCACCGCGAAGCCGACCGAGTACACCGTCACGCAACTCGAGTTTTTGCTCACGTCAGTCCATCTCGGCGACAGTCCGACTGTGCACCTGGGAGCGACCGTCCTGCCCTATAACCTCCCCGTGCGTCTTGATGGGACGTTCGGACCACTCGTCGAAACGCTGGATGTGAAATCGTTCACATTTAACCTCGGCCTAGGCAAAGTGGCAGTGGGCCTCAAGGGCCGGGCGGTTGGCGGGAACCTCGATGCTACGGTCAATGCCTTGCAAATCGATACGGCAGACCTGCCTGTCGCCTTGCCGCTGACGAAACCCATCCAGATCAAGGATCTGCATCTCACGGTCCATGCCCTCTACCCGGTCCCCCCTGACACCCCACCCGCCAGCCAGGTGGACCTGACTGATCTAGGCTTGACCCTCGTCATGGGTGGCTCGGCCATTAACATCAAGGGCACGGCGGCGAAAGGCGTGGCCAATCTCACCGCGGCCTCGGCCAGCATCAATTCCGCCGACCTTCCGGTGGCGGTTCCCCTGGCCAAACCGGTCGAGCTGAAAGACCTGCATGTGAGTGTCCGGGCCAAGTATCCGCCCAAGGAAGGGACCGCGCCGCTTGATCTCGCAGAGATTCCAAACCTGGGCCTAACCGTCGCATTGGGAAGCTCGCGGGTCGAGGTGAAGGGATCGGTCCTCGGCGGCTTGGCGAAAGTAACGGCTACCTCAAAACTCGTGAATACCGCCGACCTGCCCATCGCAGTACCCCTGAAAAAACCTGTGGAGATCAAAGACCTCCAGGCCTCGGCCGAGATGAAGGGACAAGAGGCCCGACTTACCAACCTCACGCTCCAAGTCTTCGGAGGCTTCCTCCGCACCCAGGGAACCCTGGGTCTCGGAACTCCAACCCCGCCCTTCACGGGCACCGTCGCGCTGCAAGGCCTACAAGTGGGACCGGCACTTCAGGCGGTCGGCACAGACCAAGTATCCCTCAGCGGCACGGCCAACGCCGAGCTGGCAATCAGCGGGCGTGGATTTACCCATCCGGACCTCGTGAAGGCCCTGGCGGGAACCGGCCGCATGTCTGTGAGAGAAGGGAAACTCGAGGGGATCAATTTGTTGCAGCAGGCCGCAATGTTACTGAAAGTGGTCGGGGTCTCCCTGGACAATGTTAAAGCGACCGCGTTCTCCACGATCGAAAGCGACATTGTGATCAAACAAGGACTGATCGGCCTGCAGCGAGTTCTGATGGACAGCCATGATTTCCAGGCGACCGGCGGCGGCACGATCGGTCTCGATCAATCGCTCAACATGAAACTGAATCTGAATCTGTCCCAAGCCCTGAGTCAGAAGATCGCCGCCGGCTCTCCCATTGCCAAGGTCGCCATGAGCAATGGACGCCTCTCGCTTCCTTTGGTGATTACCGGCAGCACGCAAGCGCCCTCCTATGGACTCGACACGAAGATGTTCGCCGGCAAAGTCCAGGAACAGGTGAAAGAAAAGGTCAAAGGCGCGGTGGGAGATCTCCTGAACGGCTCCGCCAAGCCGGAGGACCTCAAGAAGCAGGGCAAGGATCTTCTCAAGGGATTGTTCGGACGATAGGACGGCGGAGGAGACATGTCACTGGCCAATTTGATTACTCAATACGTCGTGCAATACGGGTTTCGCATCATGGGGGCGATCCTGGTCATTGTTGCCGCCCTCTTCGTGGCCAATTCAGTTGGTCGTCTCTTCGAGCGTTGGCTGAATGAACAAGACTTGGAGCCGCCCCTCCGTCTGCTCCTTGTGCGACTCCTGAAAACCCTGCTGGTCTTGCTCGGCGTGCTCATCGCACTGGATCAACTCGGCGTGCAAATTGCCCCACTGGTGGCCGGCCTCGGCGTGGCCGGTCTCGGTGTCGGACTGGCCTTGCAAGGCGTACTCAGCAATGTCGTGGCAGGGCTCTCGATCATCTTCACGAAGCCCTACCGGGTCGGCGAACATGTCTCATTGTTGGGCGTCCATGGCGATGTCGCAAAAATCGATATCTTCACGACCACCCTGCTGCATCCCGACCATTCCAGGATCGTCATCCCGAACCGAAAAGTCGTCGGAGAAATTCTGCACAACTTCGGCACGATTCGACAATTGGATCTCTCCATCGGTGTCTCCTATCAGACTGATATCGAGACCACACTCCGTGTGCTGCGCGACCTCATCTCCAGACACCCCCAGGTCCTTCAAGATCCCACTCCGATGATCGGTATTGCCGCCTTCGCCGACTCCTCCATTACCCTGTCCATTCGGCCCTGGGTGCCGGTGGCTTCAGTCGGATCTGCGCAAATTGAGCTCAATCAGGCCATCCTCCAGCAATTACGCGCCGATGGCGTGGACATTCCCTTTCCGCAACGTGAAGTACGCCTGCTGAATCCGTCTTAATTCAACATCGAACTACCTATTGACCGGCCCTATCATTGTCACCCGGTGGGGGCCCTTCGTGACTTGTTGCACCTCGGGAAACATGCTACTGTAGCGGCCTTTCGTCGACGACGACTGCGACCAAGGAGACGACACCATGAGCAGGCAAACGGATCTCGATCGCACCCGACGTTCGGAACGAACACCGAGCACGCTCGCCGAGACAGAATCGGATACCGCTCTCGCCGACGACCCCGCGGCAGGCAATAATCTCGACAAGATCCGCGACATTCTCTTCGGCGCGCAGGTCCGCGATCACGAGCGCCGATTTACCAAGCTCGAAACGCAGTTGCTCGCAGAAGCCGCGCAGTTGCGTCAGGACCTCAAAGAGCGCTTCGCTTCATTGGAACAATACATTCGCACCGAAGTCGATCAAGTGACCGGACGGCTGAACACCGAGGAGCAGGGCCGCACGAATGCCGTCGGCACGTTGACCGCAGAGCTTCACGCTCTTGCCGGGGTCCTCCAGCAAACGGCCGCGCAGTTGCGGGAACAGAGTGAACAGGCAGACCGCGACCTGCGAGACCAACTGCAGCATCAGACGGCATCCCTCACCGGCGAGTTTACGCAACAACATGCGACCCTGTCGGCTACGCTCGAACAGGCCGTGCAGCAACTCTCGCATCAAAAGACCGACCGGGCATCCCTGGCGACCTTGTTTCAAGAACTTTCTCAGAGGCTCTCGCATGACCAGCCTCCCCAACAGGCATAGTTCCGCCTCCATGCCTGAACGGTCCCGGACTGTCTTCCGTACGCAGCGCCGCACCGGTCACCGCCCCATTTTCTCCACCGTGCACGTTCCTCATCGCTGTGAACCAGGGAACCGGTATGGCGCAGTCACCTAACGGCGGCACGACGCCGGGCGAACACGACTATGCCGAGCTGCGCAGCCTCTTGCTGGCGCCGGAACAGACGCGTCTGGAGCAGCTCCAGGAGCAGGTCGAACATATCGACCTCAATGCGCAGAACCTCAGCCGCGTCCTGCCCGATGCTATCGCGCTGCGCGGGCAAAGCGATCACCAATTGACGCACGTCCTGACCCCGCATGTGTCTGAGGCGCTGGGCGTGTCCGTACGGAGACAGCCCCACATGATCGTGGACGCAATCGCGCCGATCATGATGCCGGCTATTCGTCAGGCCATCGCCAATGCCCTGCGGAGCATGGTCCAATCTCTCAATCAAACCATCGAACACAGCCTGTCGCTCCAAAGCGTGAAATGGAGAGTGGAAGCCCTGCGCACAGGCAAACCCTTCGCAGAAATCGTCCTTCTGCACACGTTGCGCTATCGGGTCGAACAGGTATTTCTCATTCACACAGAAACGGGACTGCTGCTGGCGCATGCCGCCGGCGACTCCGTGGCCGTGCAGGATCAGACACTGGTTTCCGGCATGTTGTCCGCCATCCGCAGCTTCGTGCAGGATTCATTCGGCGCCAACCCGGACCAAGTGCTGAATACCTTGCAGGTCGGTGAGCTCACAGTCTGGATCGAACAGGGGCCGGCCGCCATCCTCGCCGCCGTCATTCGCGGCACCCCACCGGAAAACCTTCGCGTGCATCTTCAGGATACGCTCGACCGTATTCACGCCGAGCGACCGGAAGCCTTAGCCCGGTTCACAGGAGATGCCGCCACCTTCGCCAGTGTTACACCGCTCCTCGAAGAGTGCCTGCGCACGCAGTTCGAATCGCGTCGGCGCGGTGTCGCCCCGATGACATGGGTGCTGGTGGTAGTCGCGCTATGTGCCACGGCCTGGTGGGGTCTGTCGGCCTACCAGGAGCGCCAACGCTGGCACACTTACCTGACTCGTTTGGCAGCGCAGCCCGGGCTTGTCGTGACCCGCTCTGAGTCGGAAGGTCGCGGCTATCGGCTCACCGGCCTTCGCGATCCTCTGGCCGCCGATCCGGCTGCCCTTCTGCAGGACAGCGGCATAGATGCACATCAAGTGGATGCGAAATGGCAACCCTATTACGCGCTCGACGCAGCATTCGTTCTGAAACGAGCGGGATTCGTCCTGTCGCCACCGCAAACCGTTCAGTTGTCCCTGGAAGGAACCAGCCTGACTGCCGGAGGTACGGCCCCGGCGGAGTGGATCAGGCAGAGCCGAACACTGGCGCGCACGTTACCGGGCCTCGATGGGTATGATGATCGACGCCTCGTGAGCCGGTCGTTTGAAGAGCTGAGTCAACGGTTGACCGAGGCCTCGATTCTCTTTGAACAGGGAAGCAGCGCGCTCGCATCGCCGGAACAACTTCACACCGTCCGCCGCATCGCCGAGATGCTCCGGCAGTTGGATGACATGGCCCGACTGACCGACGCCGCGGTGACCGTGTCGATCGTCGGCCAAACCGACGTCCTAGGGGGGCCGAACCAAAACCGCCGCCTCAGCGAGAGTCGCGCGCGAGCGGTTCTCGACGCCATTCACCCCGCCGCCTTTCACACGCTCACGTTTCAAACCAGGGGCCTCGCCCCGACGCCTGAACTGCACGGAGCCCCCGCAACGGTCGCGCATCCGCAGCATCGGCGAGCGTCACTGGACATCACGATTCAGCCGTTGCCGTCAGAGCTTCCGCATGATTGAGAAAAAAATCTGTATGCTGGGTGCCTTTGCCGTGGGGAAAACCAGTTTGGTTCGACGGTTCGTCAGCAGCTGCTTTTCAGAACAGTATCAAACGACCATCGGAGTCACGGTCGACAAACGATCGATGACGGTGGACGGCACGCCTCTCACCATAGTCCTGTGGGATCTCTACGGAGAGGACGAGTTCCAAAAACTTCGCTCTTCCTATCTGCGGGGATCTTCGGGGTACCTCCTGGTGCTTGATGGGATGCGACGAGCGACGCTGGACATCGCCTTGCATATTCAGCAACGCGCAACCGACACACTCGGTCCCGTGCCGTTCGTCGTCCTGATCAACAAGGATGACCGGAGGGCAGAGTGGGACATTACGGATCAAGATCTCGCACAGCTGGCACAGCAGGGATGGTCATTCATGATGAGCAGCGCCAAAACCGGTCAGGGCGTGGAAGAGGCATTCACCACCCTGGCTCGCGCCATGCTGGCAACGTCGAAGGCCTCACCCACTGCAGAGAAGACCAATGGCTGACACAGCACCGCACGCGCCGGACCTCCTGTGCGCAATGCTTTTGCACCGATTCGACTTCGTCATCCTGGAGCATATTACCGGCACACAATTTCGCATCCTCGGCCACCCGCCAGCCTGGTTGTTTCGCCTTTATCCGGAGGCTGAGTCCACGCAGCTTCTATCCATCGATACGCGCACACCGGTCCTGCATAATTTTCTGGCCGACGCGGCGGATGTGTGGCAGGCCCGCGACACGCGCATCGACCGCTCCGGATTCTGGACTGAACAGACCGCCTTCGACGTCCCCTGGCACTTCGAAGCGTTGGCCCTCCGCATAGAGACCAGTCGTCTGTTGGTCGTCCAACACAACGCCGCAGCCTATGAACAACAAACCTCTGTGCTTCAACAGGCGCGTGACCAGGCACTCCAACAACATGAGCACGAGCGTGGGCATCAACGCACCCAGCATATTCTCAGCAGGCAGCTGGTGGACATGGAACGGTCGCGGGATGACGTGGCGGCCATCTTACAGCAACTGGGGCTGGCCACTCTGTTGATCGACCAGGAAGGGCACGTTCGGTTTCTGAGTGCGTCCGCAGCCGGTCTCTTGGATTTACCCTCGCCTGTCGTCAACCCGGGCCCCCGATGGGACAGCCTGCTCCCGCTCACGAAAACCGATCGGCTGACGTTGCAGGCACTCCTCGAGCAACCTGTGGCGCAACGGGAACGGGTCCGCTGCCACATCGAAACACCGGCAGGCAGACGTCTCTGGTTGGAGATAGATGTCCATGACGACCCGCGGGACAGTCGCAGTAAGATCGCCTTCCTCCATGACATGACGGATGTGTATCACCTCCGGCGGCTGCTGGAGTTGAAAGCACACTATCACGATTTGATCGGCAAGAGCCGTGGGATGACCCAGATCTATGAACAGATCCAAGATCTGTCCCGCGTGGATTCGACCGTCTTGATTGAAGGCGAGACCGGGACGGGAAAAGAACTGGTCGCCCGCGCCTTACACCAGGCCAGCGCCCGGCGCATGGGCCCCTTTATTGCCGCCAATTGCGCAGGCCTGACGGATTCCCTGCTCGGCAGCCAACTCTTCGGCCACAAGAAAGGGGCATTTACCGGCGCAATCGACGACCAGCAGGGACTGTTTGAAGCCGCGCAGGGCGGGGTCCTGTTTCTCGATGAAATCGGTGATATTCCCCATACCGTTCAAACCAATCTGCTTCGAGTGCTGCAGGAAAAGGAGGTGACTCGACTCGGTGAGACCAAGCCGAGAAAAATTAACGTGCGCGTCCTGACGGCGACCCACCACAATCTCAGCCAGGACGTGGCCAAGGGGACCTTTCGCGCTGATCTCCTCTACCGGATTCGGGTCGCCCGCATTCATCTTCCTCCGCTCAAGGAGCGAAAGGAGGATATTCCGCTGCTGGTCATGTCATTCCTCGCCGAAGGGCGCGCCAGCATGGGCAAAATCATCCATCGGGCAAGCCCGGCAACCATGGCCGCCCTGATGGAATATCACTGGCCGGGCAATGTGCGAGAACTCAAGAGCACGATCGAATGCGCCATGATTCACTGCAAAGGCGACACGCTCGACGCTACGGATCTCCCGCCTGAGCTTCGAGGAGAGCCGGGAGGCCTTCACCCGGAACCGATCACCCCCGGTGACGAGCGCAGCCGGTTCGTGTCCGCGCTCGGACAGGCCCGGGGAAACCGCACCAAAGCCGCGCGCCTCCTCGGCATGAGTCGCGCCACCTTCTACCGCCGATTGACCGAACTCGATCTCCCAGCCAGCTAGACGCCTATTCCGTACAGTCTTCTACAGCGGATGTCTCATATCGTCTCCGGCGAGACAACGGAAGACGATGTGATGCGTCTCACCCTGCCGCCATGCCCCCCATGTCGAGTCAGTTCCCAGCGTGATACAGCGCACTGACTCGTATTGACGCAGTCTACCCCATCACAGGCACGGAGCTTGTAGAAGTGCCGGGACAAACCACTGCGTGCAATTCCGTGGGATCACCGACAGGACCTTCAGAAAGGAGCAGGTGAAGCAGCGATGGATAAGATATTCCCGTTTTCAACCCCCCGGCCGGATCAACCAACTCCGCGCGAGCAGGAGATACTCAATTACATCTGGGCGGGTTTGACGAGTCAGGAAATTGCGGCCCGACTGCATATTGCACAAAAAACCGTGGAGTCCCATCGTGCCAACTTGCTGAGAAAATTCCGAGCCGCGAATTCCGCGCAACTGCTTCGTCTAGCCTTGTTGGAAGGTCTGCTCACCGTGCCCTCGGCGGAATGCGCTCTGGACGCAAAGCCAACGGCACAGAGCACGAAAGCTTCGCGGAGACTCACGAGCATCAAATGAGGAGCCCCGCCTGCGCGGATACCCCACATCGGGAAGGACTTTTTCCAGAGGATGGCACGCGAGGATGCACTCACATGGCCGTCTCATCGTGAGACAGATTGAATGTGCCGTTCCACAATGATCCGCTCAGACACGTCCTCCGCAGGTAGGCCGCCACGATCTGACCCGCATGCGAATTCATCAGTGCCGAGAAACGGTAGCAGCACACCCGGTCTGTGGACGAAGCCGCGGGGTCGTGCCTGGTGCGTCAGCAACGGCGCAGTGCGATGCGGAAGCGCGGGAAGGAGAAAAGTTGATCTCCTACGCAGAATCAATTATACAACGCAAACGTGTCTCACTCATCGGGCAACCAGCACATCGTTGCCATTCGCAAGCCCCAGGAGGATGGAATGATGCGACGTTTTGAATGTTTGCTACTTGCGCTGCTGACGGTGGCGCTCACGACTTCCGGTGTGAGCGCTGAAGCACCGGTGACGCCGGATGCCTCAGCCGCGGCACCGACATTGGACTCGGTGACGCTCAAGGACGGTACCATCATTTACGGGCATGTCCTCGGCATGATCGCCGACGAGCTTCACATCAAGACCGCGTTCGGGCCCACCGCCGGTGAGGATATCGTGAAGATCATGTGGCCGAACGTGGCCAAACTGGTCGTGAATCGTCCCTTGCCATTCAGCCTGAAAGAGGGCACCACGGTCGTGGGGACGGCGCAACCAGGCGAGCCCGGAACCATGGTGTTGCACGCCGCTCCCATGGGCGCTCCGATGACCATACCCCTGGATGCAGTCGTGGGCATGAATCAGCCTGCCGTGATTTATACCGGCGCCCTTCAAGCAGGATTCTCGCAAACCACCGGTAACAGTCATCTGCGAAACGGGAGCCTGCTCGGTGAAATGTCCGCCCGCAGTGAATCCCTGCGCCTGACTATCTTAGGACGGTACATCTACGGTGATAACGCCAAGAACCTCATCGTGCGAAACAGTCGCGGCACCATCAAGCTTGACTTCTTTCTGACGAAGCGGTTGTATTGGTTCGCGTCGGCGTACTTCGAGCAAGATACCTTCCAAGACCTGAAGTTGCGCACCGCTCTCGCCACGGGGCCTGGTTATCAACTCCTCGACCGCGGCGACTTGACCGGCATCATGAAAGATATGACCCTCTGGGCTGAAGCCGGCGCGGCGTACTTCAATGAAGATTTCAAGCTCGCCAATGATAAGTCCAGCACACGAGGCCGATGGGCCGTCAAATGGAATTGGCCCCTGTGGGGCGGCGATCAGGTGAGTCTGTACCACTTCCAGGAAGGCTTCCAATCGCTCGCCAACGCGAAAGATCTCTACCTGACGGCAGACACCGGCTTGCGGTTCAAAGTGTGGGGCGGGCTGGTCAGCGGATTCCAATGGACCATGCGATACAACAAGAATCCGCCGCCAGGCGTTTCGGATACCGACAACCTCTACCTGATCACGCTGGGATATAGCTTCGACACCAGTCGAAAACAGTAAGGTCCGAAACGGATTCGGCAGTCATTCGGCTCACACAAGGAGGTGGCTCGATGGGCATGATGAGTGAATTCAAAGAATTTGCCGTGAAGGGGAATGTGCTCGACATGGCGATAGGAGTCATTATCGGAGGGGCGTTCGGAAAAATCGTCTCATCCGTCGTCAGCGATATCCTCATGCCGCCTATCGGTCTCCTCATGGGGCACATGGATTTTTCCAGTCTCTTTATTCCGTTGAGCGAAGAGGCCAAAGGCAAATCCCTCGCCGCAGCCAAAGCCGCCGGCGCCGCCACGATCAACTATGGTGTGTTCCTGCAGACCCTGCTCGATTTTACGATTCTTGCGTTTGTAATTTTTATGGTGGTCAAACAAATGAACCGCTTTAAGAAGGCCACGCCTCCCGGACCACCACCTGCACCGCCAAAGGAAGAACTCCTGCTGACGGAAATCCGTGATCTTTTGAAAAATCAACGCCACTAGGCGGACGTGCCACGATTCATCGATGCCGCTTGGACATGTCCAGCGGCATCACTGGTTTTGAAGGAGGACCCATGAAAGACTCTCGTATTGTCCCTGTGCTATTGAGCACAATCCTGCTCACGGCCTGCACCACCGCCCACTCGCCGAATGACACCGCGAGCCGAGCGCTCAATGAAATGAAGGCTGTGCCTCGACCTGTTCCGCCCAAGCCGGATCCGCGTGACCTCCGAATCGCGGAACTCGAACGTCAGAAGGCGGATCTCGAAGGGGAGCTGGCGCGCCTACGTTCCTCCTCCGCCGCCGAGCTGGATCAGTCCAAGGCGCGGGTCAGCGAACTGGAAAACCAACTCAGCCAGCGCGATCGGGAATTAGCCGGCCTCCGGAGCGCCGTCGGCGACAAGGATCGGTTGGCGGGCCAATTGTCCGACGCAGACCGACAGTTGTCGGCGAAGGATCAAGAACTGTCGGCGTTGAGGCAGGGTGCCGGAGACAAGGACCGGCTGGCCGGAGAGTTGGCCGCACTGCAAGGTTCACTCGCCTTGAAGGACCAGGAACTCGCCGGATTGAAAAGCAATGCCGGCGACCGAGATCGCCTTTCCTCCGAGCTCTCCCAGGCCAAACAACGAATTGCTGAGCTGGAGCGTCAACTCAACGGGAAAGATTTAGAGCTAGGGCTTCTGAAAAATGCCGCTGGGGACCGCGACAAGCTGGTAGCGGATCTCGCCGCAGCCAAGCAGCGGGCGTCGGATCTCGAAAGCGACATCGCGCGACGGGACCACGAAATGGCCGGCCTGAAGGGCGCCCTGGACCAGCAAAAGACCAGCCTCGCGGAGGCGAAAGACGATTTATCCAAACTTCTCCAGGCAGAAGTCGCCAAGGGGAACGTGACGATGAAACAGCTGGGGGACCAACTTACCCTCGGTCTGGCCACGACCTTGCTGTTCGACTCCGGAGAAGCCACCCTCAAGCCCGGCGGATCCGATGTGTTGAATCGAATCGGGAGCGTCCTCAAAAACTATCCCGATCGGTCGATTCACGTCGCAGGCCACACGGACAATGTGCCCATCAAGGGAAGACTCGCGAAAAAATTCCCGACCAATGCCGAACTCTCGCAAGCGCGAGCCGAGAGTGCACGCCAAGCCCTAACTGAAGGGGGCATGTCCGGAGACAAAGTGGTGGCGAAGGGGCATGCCGATAGTCGCCCGATCGCCAGCAATACGACTGCCGAGGGACGGCAGAAAAACCGACGTGTCGAAATCGTGGTCGGCCAGTAGCACTCGCCCCTCACGCGTTGCACGCGCCTTGCGTCCACCCCAAGAACACGTTAGAGTACCGGCGTGTTCTTGGGGCGTGCACGGTTTTCACCTATTCATCAGGCACGCATTGCTCACACCCGCTGATCAATTTTCACCAGATCGGTCCCAGTCTTCTGGGCTTGCAGCCCGTCTGAAATATTTCTGTGACGGCTATCGCCCCTTCACAACGTTCGCCACCGGTCCCGAGGACCAGGGAGAGATCGTATGAGACGAGCTGTATGGGCGCTCATGGTTCTCGGTGCCCTCGCATCCGCCTGTGAGACGGCTCCTCGGCCGCAAGCTCTCGCGCCTGCGCCGTCGGCTGGTGATGCAAAAGTCCTGGCCCTTCAACAGGAGCGCGAGCAGCTTCTGACGACTCTCGGCGAGTTTCATGATCGTATTCGCGATCTTGAAAGTAAATTGGGTGATCGCCAGAACCAGCCCGCCACTGCCTCGTACGATCAGTTGCTGAACTCAAAAGATGCCGAATTGGCCGAGCTGCGCCGACTCACCCCTGAACGCGATAAACTCGCTGGCCAGCTGACCCTGGCCAATAACGAACTCCTGCAGGCCAAGCAACGTATTGGAACCCTGGAACAACAGCTGGCGACGCGAGAGAAAGATCTGGCTGCGCTCCAAACACGCTCGGCTGCCGTCTCCGATCTGGAAGTCGCCCGACGCCGCATCCTGGATCTGGAAGCGCAAGTCATTCGGCAGGATCACGATCTCCGTGCAGTTCGGTCTGAGAATGCCGAACGGGACAGTCTCGCCGCCCAACTACAAACTGCCACGGCGACCATTGATTCATTAAAAGCGCGCATCGGTGCGCTCGATCAGCAGCTCACAGACCGGGAACAAGCCTTTGAAACGGTTCGCTCGCGTCTCATGGAACGAGACAAGCTGGTGCCTCAATATAATGCGATGATCGCCGAAATTTACCAGGCCCGGCACCGAATCGCCGCACTTGAGCAACGTCTCAATGAAAAGACCCGAGACCTTTCCCCTCGTCAGAAGGGCGCCCAAGGAACTGCGGCTCCGCGAGAGGGCGGAACGACTTCCAGCAAAAATCTTGGATCCGCTGAAAAGGACTCCGGCCGACCAGGCCGCCAGTCACCAACCAGTCCCTTGCAATCCACCGCGCGTGATGCAAGTTTTGCAGCCATGAAGGAGGAACTACTGAAGGTTCTCCCTAGCGAGAACGGGCAGAAGGCGATCACTGTGAAGCAGGATGGGACTCGGCTGACGATCGCGCTGTCCAGCAACTGGCTGTTTGCCTCCGGCGAGGCCGCCTTGACTCCTGACGGCATGACCATGCTCAAACGCATCGGCACCGTACTGGGACCACTCTCAGACAAGTTCGTCCAGGTGGCCGGCCACACGGACAATCAAACGCTCAGCAAGGCGCTTCAGAAAACGTTTCCGGACAATAAGGCACTCTCCTGGGCTCGGGCTGAAAATGCTCGCCGGGCACTGGTTACCGGAGGAATGTCCGCCGAGCGAACCAAAGCGGTCGGCTTGGCCGACTCCAGGCCCATCGCCTCCAATGCAACTGAACAAGGCCGCCAGAAAAACCGACGCCTCGAATTGGTCATCGTGCAGGGCCCTACCGTCGCATCAGCGACGGGGAAAACGATTGACGACCGGGATCATCTCGCCGCGCTGGCCCCCTCGTACTAGACCGACCCTACCCGTTCAGCTTACAGCTGGCAGACACCCGCCTGAGTTGCGGCAACAGATTCGCCGGCAGCCGTCGCCAGAATCTTGTAGTGTCCAAGTCCTAGCTCCTTGCCATAGGCTTCTCCGACCAGCACATCCTGCACATGTTGATGGTCCGAGGCCCGGAAGTACGATCGCCCTTCTTTCAGACCATCAAACTCATGTCCTTCCAATACCTTGATGAGCGCGGAGGCTTCAGTGGTCCCGGCCCGTTGGATTGCTTCCAAAATCTGAGTCATGGCAGCATACCCGAGATAACAGCGCGAGGTCGGAGTATGACTGTACTTATCCACGACCCCCTGGATGAATCGTTTTGATCCCTCCGTATTGACTTTGGGATCCCAAATGAGACCCCAGATGCCGGCATTGTTGGCATACCCGAGGGGACGGCCAATCTGTTCGCCAGCGATCATTCCACCGACACCGATTTTGTCCTTGGCCAGTTCCAGTTTGGTATAGGCTTTGAGCGCGTGAACCAAATCCCACCCATAGAGATTGAGCACGACCAGCGTGGGATGTTTGTCTTTGGCCACCGTCAATGCCGAAGAAAAATCCGTCGAACCGAACGGCATCAGGGTTTCACCCACAAATTCCACTCCATGGGTGAGACCGGTGGAAGCCATCGCCTGGGCCATGGCTTTCCCATCCAACGAGCTGGTCGTGATCATGTACCATCGAGTGCCGTAGGCTTTCACCAAGTGGGGTACAACGGCCTGCGCCAACATGGAAGCATTGGGCATGAAGACGAAGGTGTGTGAATTACAGGCGGCTCCTGTCAATTCAGGCAAATGTGAACCCGTCACCATGAACAGCTTGTTCTCCTTCTTGGCATACTCGGACACAACGAGCGCACAATCCGCATTGAATGTACCCATCAAGACATCTACACGATCGTCCTGCACGAACTTCGTAGCCGCCTTGAGAGCTGCCTCAGGATTAGAGGCATCGTCAGCCTCCATGATCGTCACCGGCCGCCCCACTACTCCCCCACGCTTGTTAAACAGGTCCACGGCGACGTTGGCCCCATGCACATCATGAATGGAAGACGTCTTATAGGGGCTCGAGAGGGGATCCAGAATGCCGATTTTGATCGGTTCAGCCGCCAGGGCAGCCGATCGTTCAAAAGGCATTTCGAACAGACGCCCGGCGAGATCTCCGAAGAGCAGGGCGCCACCGCTCATAGCAGATACATGCAGGAATCGTCGTCGCGATATACCATTCATGGTCCTGTCCCTCTTTGTTGTGCTAGGCATGTCCGGGCGTGGTTTAGCCGCCCTGGACACACGATCTCCACGACACAGTCACGATTCTCATAGCAGAGTCGTCTGTCTTTTCACAGCTTGAAGTTGCCGATGATGCACAGCTGTTTCGGGCGACAATCGATACGAAAGGCACCCCCATCCTTGAGAAAACTCGTAGTGGAGAATGCTCGCGCCCTTGGGGGCCGCACTGTTTCTGCGGAGCGGAGAAGTTGAGGCACTAAGACAAAAGGCAGCCTGTTAACTGTACTGATCCTCGGTATACACCTGCTTGATTGACCAGAATACCGCCTCTTTTAACTTCTTAATCTGTGGATCGGGGGGATCCTTCCGAATCTTTTGTAGCTTCCGGTCCAGTGCAAATAACGGTTCAACCGACCGCCGATCCGGTACCCGCCCCAACGCCCAGGCAATTTCCGTTTGGACCACAATGTCGATGCCGGGAGCATCAAGCATCTCCAGTAGCGGAGGGACAACTCTCGCATCGCTATGAATATTTCCTAGATCGCCAAGGCCTTTGGCAGCAGCCGCCTGCAGATCAGGCTGCTTGGAATACTTCAGAATATCGATAAGAACGGGGATACCCTCCTTCCCCATGTTGCCCAATGCTACCGCGGCCTGCTTGGCCAGATCCTTGTCCTTCAATGCCTCAGTAAGGTGAGGCAAAGCCTCGTCAGCAACCATTTCTCCCAAGAGGGAAATAATTTTTAGTTTTCTAAACTGGCTGGTTTGTGGGGCATCCAACAACTTGAGCAGGCGATCAGGCTGGCCCCATTCTGCGGTCAGGAGGAGGGGGAACTCGTATGTCTCCAGTGCGGCATGTAGGGCATTCATCGCATACAGCCCGGGGTCGGGCGCATGAGCCGATTGGGCGGCCTCGACAGCATCTTCAAATTCCGTCCGAACTTCCTTCTGCCATTTGATCTTCATGCCACCCAAGGCGTAGGTGACCTGACAAGCCGGACCTTTCCACAAACGGGAGGGCGCATCCGGTAAATCATTGTCTCCCCCCGCGGACGCTGTGCCCTCCCACGTTTTCCTTTGCTCGCACTTGACGCGGACGACGACATCGTGCGGAACGAGGGGATCTGAGACGGCCGAATACCCGAGCTCGCCCATGCGTCGCGTCACCACGTCCAAAATTCCAGCGGCATTGCCCGCCCCTTTATCCGTCAAGGCGAGCGCCTCAACCAACACCGTTTGGATCTTCCCTAGTTCCTTCTTTTGCGCCTCGCTAAAATAGTCTCGATAGGCCCCGGCTAAAAGTGGGAAGCCGCCCACCAGAATGAGACACCCGACTGCAACGGTCACGCACCAGCGCTTCATACGGTATCCTCCTTTCTTTCAGCAGAGGGCCCGAAGGGAGCTTAGTACCACGACATACCTGCGTGCTCATTATACAGCTCCTTAAGGAACGCAGTGCTACGGAAGAACTCTTATCAAGGGAAATGCACCGATCGCACAGAGGCCTCGACCATAGATTTTGTCTCAGGACGATTTCCTCTCAGATGCCATATCAACAAGCGGGCCCCACCTGCGTATGGGTTGACAGGCAGACACGATCGACGGTACAAAATGTCATTATTCATCGTGCTTTTACACGTGCATACCCATTCCTTATGCACCATCAGTGAGCGGCCTAGTACTCAGCGTCGCGCGAGAGTGGCGGAACTGGCAGACGCGCGAGACTTAGGATCTCGTGGGTAACCGTGGGGGTTCAAGTCCCCCCTCTCGCACCACCCTCATGTGACTTGGCGTGACGCACCAAACATTATCGGACTCGGAGGACGTGAATAGCCTTATGAAAATGGAAATGACTGAACTCGGCCCCATGAAGCGAGCGCTCAAGATTGAGGTTCCTGCGGACGAAGTGAACCTGCGTTTTGTCCAGGCTTACTCCGAATTGAATCGACAAGTTCGCATTCCAGGCTTCCGACCTGGAAAAGCCCCCCTCCAATTGCTTGAGAAGCGTTATGCAAAAACGATTGAAGAGGATGTCATTCGAAGTCTGGTGCCGGATTATTATGACCGAGCTATCCGTCAGGCGGGAATCGTTCCTGTTCTTGTAGAAATTCCACCGCTAGAACGGGTCAAAGTTAAGAAAGATTCCCCCTTCAGCTTTACGGCAACAGTTGAGATCAAACCAACGATTGAGCTTCGCGACTACAAAGCTCCGAATCCCATCTCTCTGAAGCAGGATCAGCGAACGGTCACGGATGAACAGGTTCAAAAGGCGCTCGAGGTTCTTCGGGAACAAATGGCTCAGTTACACCCTGCTCCAACCGGAACGACCTTGGCCGAAGGAGACTTTGCCGTTGTAGATATTGAGGGCACATTGGACGGCACTGCTCTTGATGGGACAACCAAATCTGGACATCTTCACAAAATAGGCTCTCATTCCTCCGTCCTGGGAATTGAGATTGAACCACACCTCGTCGGCAAAAAAGATGGTGACGTGATCACCATCCCCCAGGCCTTTCCGGCAACACACCCCGATGTACGGGTCGCGGGAAAAACCGTCACCTTTCGCTGCACCGTGAAGTCGATCAAGCGAAAACAACTTCCGGCACTCGACGACGAATTTGCGAAGGATTGTGGCCCCTATCAATCCCTGGAGGAAATCCGAGAGAAGCTCCGCACTGAAATGGATCGGGCCCTGAAAAAGGATATCGAAGATTCCTACAAGGATACGATTTTGAAGCGACTCGCGGAGACCCATCATTTCGAGCTTCCCGGAACGCTGGTCGAACGAGAACTCTCCGCTATGGTTCGTCAACAATTGCAATCCCGTCAACGAAAAGCCGGTGACGGTGCTGAGCCTTCGCCAACGTCCCCTCAAGCCGATGAGGCCAAACAGCTCCAGGAGGAATATCGCCCGGAAGCTGAACGACGGGTGAAGGTTGGGCTCATACTGGAAGCGCTCGCGGCGAAAGAAAACATCACCGTGACAAATGAGGATCTCAGCAACGAAATTGCGCGACTCGCTGCCGAAGTCAAACTTTCAATCGAGGAAGTCACCCGAATGATTCAAGCCGGTGGTCAAGATACGCTGAACGATCTTCGATCAAGAATTCTGGCTGACAAAGCATTGGATTTTGTTTACAAGCACGCAATGATTCAGGGCTAACAGGAACGAATGCCTAGAGTCGCATTACTGAAGGTCGGGCGGTGAGCATCAAATTCCCGGCGGGATGAGTATGGTAAACTGAAGAGTTTCCACCCGTCAGTCTTCTAGCGGAAAGGATTCAGCCGAATGCTAGTTCCGATTGTTGTTGAACAAACGAACCGTGGCGAGCGGGCCTACGACATCTACTCACGTCTTCTCAAGGACCGCATCATCTTCCTCGGCGCTCCCATTGATGACGTCTTTGCAAACCTCATTATCGCTCAGTTGCTGTTCCTGGAAGCAGAGGATCCGGAGAAGGATATTAATCTGTACATCAATTCCCCCGGGGGAAGCGTGACGGCGGGACTTGGCATCTATGACACCATGCAATACGTCAAACCGTCCATTAATACGATCTGCTTGGGGCAGGCAGCAAGCATGGGGGCCTTTCTGTTGACAGCCGGGACAAAAGGCAAACGTTATGCACTGCCCAATGCCCGGGTCATGATCCATCAACCGATGGGCGGATTTCAGGGCCAGGCGACCGAGATCGATATTCACGCCCGTGAAATCTTGAAGATTCGCGAACGACTGAATGAAATCATGGCTAAACATACAGGACAACCGCTGGATAAAATTTCTCAGGACACCGAGCGGGACTACTTTATGTCCAGCGAAGAAGCCAAACGCTACGGACTGATCGATGAAGTCATCACACGCCCCCTGAAGAGCCTTAAGCCGGTGGCATCGACGGACTCAGGGAAGGATGGCGGCAAGAGCTAGTTGACCTTGGTTTACAGGAGGCAGCATGGCTAAACAGGAAAAGATTGATCGGCACCTGCGTTGTTCGTTCTGCGGGAAAAGCCGGGACGAAGTGCGCAAACTCATCGCTGGTCCGACCGTCTACATCTGCGATGAGTGCGTGAATCTTTGCAATGACATCATCGCCGAGGATTGGGAAGAAGCGAAGGAGGAAATCTCCTCAAAGCTGAAGAAACCGGCCGAAATCAAGCATCATCTTGATCAATATGTAGTGGGTCAAGATCGCGCTAAACGTATCCTCTCTGTGGCCGTACACAACCATTACAAGCGTATATCAGCCAAAGACAAGGACGTCGACGACGTCGAACTCCAAAAAGGGAACATTCTGGTCGTCGGTCCCACCGGTACGGGAAAAACCCTTCTGGCTCAAACCTTGGCCAAATTTCTTGATGTCCCCTTCACGTTGGCCGATGCAACGACACTCACCGAAGCGGGCTATGTGGGGGAAGATGTAGAAAACATCATTCTTAAATTGCTTCAGGCTGCCGATTACGATGTCGAACGCGCTGAGCGTGGCATTGTGTATATCGACGAAATCGACAAGATCAGCAGGAAAAGTGACAGCCCATCGATTACGCGTGACGTTTCAGGCGAGGGGGTTCAACAGGCGCTGCTGAAGCTCATCGAAGGAACAGTCGCAAACGTACCCCCCCAAGGTGGCCGCAAACATCCGCATCAAGAATTCATTCAGGTCAATACTGCCAATATTCTCTTCATATGCGGGGGTGCGTTTGTCGGCCTGGAACATATTATTGAACAACGCCTCAACCGAAAATCTATGGGATTCGGAGCCGAAGTCCGGGGCCGCAATGATATTCGATTGAGCGAACTGCTGCCGCATGTCCAGCCGGAAGACCTGCTGAAATACGGATTGATCCCTGAATTTATCGGTCGCTTGCCGGTCGTCGCCACTCTCGATGAACTCGACGAGGAAGCGCTCATTCGTATCCTCACAGAGCCCAGAAACGCGCTCACCAAGCAGTATGAAAAACTGCTCTCCTTTGAAAAGGTGAAGTTGCGATTCACCGAAGGAGCTTTGAGTGCCGTAGCCCGGAAGGCCTTCACGCAAAAGACCGGTGCCCGCGGGTTACGCGCAATCCTCGAAGAAGCCATGCTTGATGTGATGTACGACGCCCCTTCTCAGAAACAGATCAAGGAAGTCGTGATCACCGAAGATGCCATCAGTGGGAAACATGCGCCCATTCGAATCTTTGAACAGGACAAAGACGTCAAAAGCGCATAACCAGTTCTAACCATTCAGATATTTAATGATTTCCAAGTAGGGAGAGGGGGCGTCGGCCCCCTCTTTTTATTCCCCTCGCAGCACCGCAGTAGACCTTGCCCCCCGCTCTAGACCGCTCCCAATCACAGTTTTTATCGACAAGTTCGATTGATGCGCTATACTTGCCCAAGATGCATTTTCCAGGAAACCCTGGAACTTCTTAGGGTGGCTCGCGTGAAATTTCCTGTCGTATCCAGCACGAGACATAAGGGCAAAACGCTTGAGATTGATTCTTCCAAGGAATTGATCACCTTGGTTGGCATTAACGGCGAACCAATGGGAAGCCTCGCGTGGGATTTTCTCGTCGACCAGATTCTGACCTATCGAAAACCACAGCAATCCCGGGAAGCTCGGTCAGAACCCCGGATTACGCTTTCCATACGCGTCAAATACCACACTCCGGATGGCACGGATTTCGAGAGTCGAGCAGGCGGAATCGGCGGCGGCGGACTATTTATCGAAAGCCTTGCACCTTTAGCCGTCGGAACCAAACTTGCCATGGAATTTACGCTGCCTGAAGCTCCAAGCGAATGGATGTCGGCAAAAGGTGTGATCGCGTGGGTCTGTCCAAAAGCAGACCAGTATACATTTAGCCCCGGAATGGGCGTGCGTTTCACGGATATCGCATCGGAGACACGAAGTCGCGTCCTGAACCTGGTCCATTCCGTAAAAGGCATTCCCCAAGGCGAGTCCCACTAAACATTCTCGACACACGCTCCTAATTTTTGATAGACCGGTTCACTGCGGACCCTCTGAGACTTCACGATGAAATTTCCTGTCACCGCCACGCGTGAGCACCAGGGCAAAACGCTCGGTATTGATTGCGAACAGGAAACGGTTTCTTTATTCGACCAAAAGGGGCAACAACTGGGCGTCCTGGGCTGGGGAACCCTGATCGAGCACATGCTCTCTATTGATGAAGATGCTCGCTTTGCACATAGTCGATCGCATCCACGGGCTCCCCTCGCGATCAAAGTACATTGCACCACCGACGACGGGAAGCATTTCGACAGCCTGACTGGCGGGATAGGCGGAGGGGGATTGTTTATTGAAAGTAGCACGCCATTGGCGCCCGGCACGGAACTTACCGTTGAATTTGCCTTGCCAGACCGACCGAGCCAGAAATTTGAAACCCGTGCGAAAGTCGCCTGGGCGAGATCAAAACCCGAGCGTTATTTGCTCTTTCCAGGAATGGGTATTCAGTTCACCGACATTGATCCGGAGGCTCAAACGCGGCTCATTGGCCTCGTGGACTCACTGAACCGGAGTCGGGCGATGTCCTAATCTGCCGACTAGCCCAATGCGCCCATTCTCGAACCGTTGGATTCGAGTCCTTCTCGACAACCGCTGACAACGCACCCAGAACACCGGTATCCCCGACCTTCCCCAGCCGAAAGGCGGCTTCGGCCCGCACGCCCGCATCGGCATCGTTTTTTAAAAGACCCACCAGGCTTGGCAGAGATCTCACGTCCCCCGTCTCACCCAGAACCGCTGCGACCCCTTGACGCACCTGTGGATCCGAATCTTTCAGCCCCGCGACGAGATCCGTTGAGAATGAGACGGTGTCTAGGCTTAAGAGGGCCAGACTTGCGGCAACCCGGGTAGAAACATCCGAGTTGCGCAGCGCCTGAAGAATCTGCCCCTCATGAGCTGCAGATACACCCACTTCACCCAGAGCCAAGGCCGATGCCCTCCGGACAGCCTCGGATGGATCCTCTAAGTGCTCCACCAGAGCCGCTCCACTCATTTGGTCATTCACTCGACCCAAGGCGAGTGCTGCAGTCGCGCGAACACGGGGATCTCGGTCCGCCAGCGCAGCAATAAGCGTCGAGTTAGCAGATTGATGCCCGATCTTCCCCAGGGCTTCTGCCGCAGTGCGTCGAACCTCCGGGTCCGGATCACCGAGTAGTTCACTTAATCTTCTCGAAACAGATTCGGGATCTGCTGGCGGGACATCGACATAACAACCGGACAGCGTTGAGAAGAGCATCAACGGAAATAGCAGCGCGAGGTGAGAACCGGCATGCAAAAAAGAACCGGACTTCATGTGGATTTCAGAATACTGGGTTCATGCTGCATGGAGGGGAACGCACGTGGAATCAGCATAACAGCTCGGCACCAAGGCCTATGTACATCTGCTTTACACTCGCACCCAATCTAGCCGGCGCCCCCGGCGCTAGAGCGGTTTTGCCGGAGCATCCTCGTCCAGCACCGGCGCTTGCTTGGCTGCTTCGATCGACTGTTCCAGTTCTTTTTGCGCAGAATCCATTTCTGCCCGAATTGTCCGCATTTGAGGGTCGACTGAACTCCGCACATCAGCAACGGCCTGCCGGAAGGTCCGTACGGCATCTCCCAGCCCTTCACCTAAACCCTGCATGTCCTGGGGAGAGAATGCTGCCGGCTGAGACTGCCCGGTCTTTGCTCGCATGGCAGCCTGCGCTGCCTGTACTCGGGCCACAGCATCTTTATTCACAATAGCAGAAGGACGCTTGGCCACCGGCTTACTCTGGGCAGAAGCAGGAAGAGGGGGATACTGAGCCCGCATCACGGGTGCCGGAGCCGACATACGGTCTTCCATCGTCGGGGGTTGATGGCTTTCTGCTACCGCCGACCCCGGGGCAGCCTGGTTTGGTGCGACCGTGGCCACGCGGGGCTTCGGCGGCTGGGCGACCTGAGGCCCTTGCGGCGCAGCCGCAGCCATCAAGGCCGCTGTCGTACCAGGTGTTAACTCAGGACCAGGCGTATAGGGGGCGGTGGCTTTCAGAACGGTAGCGGCCGGAGCAACCGGCGCAGGCTGGGCTACCTGGGCAATTTCTGCTACCGGTTGAACCTGATTCTGGGACGACACGGTTGAAGGATCGCTCTGTTCAGGCGCGGCCTCCTGAGCCGGTATGTCATTGACTTCTTTCTTAAACCCTCTCAGGGCCTTGCCCACCCCTTCCCCGATTTGTGGAAGCTTGCCGGCCCCAAAAATAATCAGGACGATAACCAGGATGATGATCAGTTCGGAGAATCCCATCGTGCCAAACATGTTCGGTATCCTTCCTCACAAATTAGGGGCCAGCCAGGCACGAGACCCCTCCGGCCATTCGATCTCTCACGATAGCCGCCCCATGCAAAGAGTGTCAAGAAAGGCCCGGCTCATCCGTGAGGATAAGACCCGGCTTCAGGTACTGGCGAGGGAAATCGCGACGAGTTCGGTTTGTACCGGTTGACCGTACACCACCGCGTCATCGGCTGAAAGGTAGACATCCAGCTCACTCCGGATACCGAAGTCTTCCGGAAGATAGATTCCTGGTTCAATGGAAAAACAAGTGCCCGGCAACAATCGGCGGGCATCCTGCGTTTCCAGATTGTCGATGTTCGCACCATTGCCATGTACTTCTTCGCCAATCGAATGCCCCGTTCGATGAACGAAATAGTCCCCGTATCCGGCCTGCTGAATGACTTGTCGGCACACATCATCGACCTCCCAGCCATACGGGAATGATCCATCTCGTACACGCGATTGCACGAATGTCACGGCTGCATCCCGTGCCTGCCGAACAATTTGAAAGATATCTTGCTGCCTGGGAGGCACGACCGGCCCGACGAAGCCGGTCCAGGTGATATCTGCGTAGACGGCCCGGAGCTCCGGTTGTTTAGCCCATAAGTCGATCAGAACCAGGTCTCCCTGCCGGATAGGGGCAGAGCCCTCGGCGGACGGTCCGTAGTGAGGATCTGCACTATGGGCGTTGACTGCGGCAATCGGGGCACTCGAGGTCACCAGACCGCGAGCATGCATCCGGGAGAGGATATATTGTTGCAGCCCGTATTCAGTGAGCGATTGACCCGTGGCCAGAGACGTCCCGATAAACCTGAACGCCTCATCCACAATAGCTCGCAACCCTATGGCGGCCACCTGGTGGGAGGCCAACTGCGCATCATCCCACACGGCTTCAAATTGTTGGACCAAATCGGCAGAGGTGACAACCTCTAGACCCAAGCTGCGCAGAAGCTCCAACGTCCCAGCATCCACTCGCGAGAGATAGGGAATCGCATTCATCGGCGAGTATTGCATGGCGATCCGTTTGGCCGATTCAAGAAGTGCTCTGAGCGCCGCCTGCTGTTCTCGCCAGGAGACGTACAGCCGCACCTCGCCCGGCAATCCGTCCAACACATGCGGCTCAATGCGATGCTGTAATTTAACCGGCGTTCCGACCGCCGGAACCCAGTAGTACCAGCGGCGCGTGACATGGATCGAAGGGTTCAGCAACAACACCCGGTAGGCAATGGGATCAAGATGGCGAAAGTCATAGAAGAGCCATCCGTCAATGCCCGGCTGCTCTCGAATGGCTTGCTGAATTCGGCTGACTTGGGCAATAAAGCGAGAGGAAGTATCCATCGTCGCATCATAACGTCATTTCGACATCGAAACCACCCGGCAATCAGGCGGTGCTCTCAGCCTTTCTGAATGATACAATGCCTTCGGCCATCTATGAATATTCCCTCCTCAGCAGATCCAAGTCAGTACCGCGTTACATTTTTCTTCGGACCCGAACCCGTGGAGCATCGGCCCGACCATCTGCGCTGTGTCTTCAATGTAAAGAAGCGCAGTTGGAAAGGCGGCGTACAGGTCGGCATCGACGTAGCCCTTGAATATCTCGAGCAGGTTCGTCGGGAGATCGGATTTTCATCCTGGATTGGACATCAGTTACAAAACAGCAGCCAGGAAGAGCGGAATGAAGCGATGCATCGGGCTGATGAACTCTTCATTCAATCCGTATGTACCTGCGCACTGAACCTCGCTCTCCACGCAGGCATCGAACAGCAAAACCAGGTCGTCGCTGTCGCAACGTTCGTAACCGAACTACAGCGCATCATCCACGAGCAACCGGAACAAGTGACGGATCCCATTCGGCTTGAGTTGGACCTGAGAGAGACCTCCGGGATCTGACCAGTCAGAGAGACTGTCACAAAGGCAGAAGGGGTTTGAAAATGGGGATGAATTTGTTATAACGACAACGGAGTACTCGCAATTGTAGACAGTCTATTAGCACTCATCTTCTAATTTCACACCGTCAGCATTTCAGCACGAAGGAGGCACTTAACGTGAACGTCTCTGTCAATCTGTCCTGTAAAAGACGCCGCAGCCTCTGGTCGAACGCCTTGGTTCTTGGCCTGGTGGGGCTGTGTTCCCTGGCCATCCTCATTGTGCCGGTCGCAGCACAAGAATCGGGCAGTGCTTCCAACGTCCCCGTCTCCTCGAACGATGCCAGCCCTTCAGGGGTCGGCATTCAAGCAGGATCCGCACTGGCCACGATCATCTACTTCCCGCTCAAACTGGCGTTTGCTATCGGTGGAGGAGTAGTCGGCGGATTAGCCTACGGGTTCTCAGGTGGGAGTGAGCAGACTGCAAAAAATATTTGGGTTCCCAGCATGTACGGCACGTACATCATCACACCGGATCATTTGAAGGGGGATAAACCGATCCGCTTCCTCGGTGTCTCTTCGAGCGAACCCACGCGGGAGGCCGGGGACTATACCCCTCAAGAGCCCCTGCCACTGCCATTGGAACCGATCCGATAGTATGAAACCCGTCATCGGAGTCACGCCCGACTTCAATGCCGGTGATCGTCAGGAATGGGGCGGCAAGGAGCCCACCTATTTTCTCCGGGCTCGGTATGTCCGCGCCATCGAAGAACTCGGTGGGGTGCCGCTCATTCTGCCCCTTGTGGCCGATCGTGCGGCACGTCGCCGCCTCCTCGGGACAATCGACGGACTGCTCCTGACAGGCAGCGGTCCGGACCTGGATCCCACACTCTACGGAGAACGGAAACGGTACACCTTCCCGATCGTCGCTCCCCGACGATCGAGCTTCGAATTGGATCTTGTCCGCCTGGTCACCCGCAACCACCTTCCGACTCTAGCCATCTGCGGCGGCATGCAAACGATGAATGTCGCGTTCGGTGGAACCCTCTACCAAGATATTCCTGCCCAGGTTACCAATGTGCTGCAGCATCGACAGACGACACCGGCCGTCCACGTCGCTCACAGCATCGACATCACACCCGGCACGCTGCTCGCTCGCATCGTCAAACGCCCGCGCATGAAAGTGAACAGCTCCCATCATCAATCGGTGAAAGGCGTTGGTCGGGCATTGATCGCCAGCGCAACCGCGCCCGATGGCATCGTCGAGGCGATCGAACATCCCGACCACCCGTTTTTTCTCGGCCTGCAATGGCACCCCGAGTTTTTGTTTGAGCGCCACCAACTGCATCGGCGGCTCTTCGAGGCATTCTTACGGGCCGCCTCACGCCGCCCGGCGCTTCAACGATCGCCTCCGCAACGCGGGACCACCACATGACACGGGACTTATTCGCCCATGACCGCGGACATGGGCGTGACGTCACCGGAGAGAGGACACGGCGTGGGCAATCCGCTGTTTCGCACCAAATCGATCGAACGAATCCTCGCTGATTCCGACGCCCCTGAACATCGCCTCAAACGGAGCCTGACCGCCTGGGACCTGACCGGACTTGGCATCGGTGCGATCATCGGTACCGGCATCTTCGTGCTGATCGGCACAGCGATTGTCGGCGATGCGCATCGACCCGGAGCCGGGCCGGGGATCGTCCTCTCATTCATTCTGTCCGGCATCACCTGCGCCCTGGCAGCCCTTTGCTACGCTGAATTTGCGGCCATGATTCCGGTGGCGGGGAGCGCCTATACCTACTCCTATGCAACCCTCGGTGAATTCCTAGCCTGGCTGACGGGATGGAATCTCATTCTGGAATATGGCGTGGCCTGCGTCGCGGTCGCCATCGGATGGTCCGGGTACTTCAACAACATCCTGAAACTCTGTGGCTTGGAACTTCCCTATTGGGCTACCCATCCACCGGGCGCTGACGGAGGGATTGCGAATATCCCGGCTGCGATCATCGTCTTGCTGGTCACCGGCATTTTGATCGTCGGCGTGAAGGAAAGCGCCCGCGCCACCTGCGGCATCGTCCTCATCAAGCTGGCTGTGATCGTGTTTTTCATCGCGGTCGGCACCTCTTCCGTCGATACGGCCAATTGGTCGCCGTTCATGCCGTTTGGATTTGCCGGCGTGGGTGCGGCTGCGGCGATCGTGTTCTTTGCCTATATCGGGTTTGACGCCGTCTCAACTACAGCAGAAGAAGCCCAAAATCCCCAACGCGATCTCCCCATCGGGATCTTCGCTTCGCTGGGCGTCTGCACCCTGCTGTATATCGCCGTGGCGGCAGTCCTGACGGGCCTGGTGCCTTTGTCACGAATCGATATCCATGCACCGGTGGCCGAAGGATTGCGAGTGGCCGGATTCAAATGGGGGGCCGCCATCGTAGCGGTCGGAGCCGTCGCAGGGATCACCAGCGTGTTGGTGGTCATGATGCTGGGACAGATTCGCGTGTTTTTCGCCATGTCTCGGGATGGACTGCTCGGTCCCTGGCTCTCACGCGTGCATCCGAAATTTCGCACGCCTCACCATGCGACCTATTTGACCGGCGTAGCCGTGGCCATCATGGCGGCCTTGATTCCCATCGGCGAAGCAGCCGACATGACGAACATCGGCACGCTTTTCGCTTTCGTCCTCGTCTGTATCGGCATTATCGTGCTTCGCTATACTAACCCGAACCATCCTCGGCCATTTCGCATCCCCTTCATGCCGGTCATCCCCATATTGGGTGTCCTGGCCTGCTTGGGCTTGATGTATTTTCTGCCCTGGATGACGTGGATCCGATTTTTTGTCTGGACGATCATCGGCATCGTTGTCTACGCGACGTATGGCATACGCCGGAGCAAACTCGCTACCAATCCGAGCGTTGAGCACAGCACGAGCCATCGACAGGCGTGATGCGGCTTCAACGATTCGACGATGGAAGAGTTAAGACGAGGCTTCGGTTGGAGCGACCGGGGCGACTTTGGGAGCGACGGCGACAGGAGCCGCACCCGGCGTAGCCGGTTTCGCAGCACCAGCCGCGGGAGCAGGTGAAGCTGGAGAGGCGGCGGAAGTACCTGGAGTCGCCGGAGCTGCCGCCGGCTTGGGGGGAGCCGCAGGCTTGGGAGGGGCGGGCCTTTCAGGCTTAATTCCACCTTCCCAGGAGGGGCCTGAATACATATCTGCCGCCAACCCCTTGCCCTTCCATTTTTCTTCGAAATCCGCAGCGGCCTTATTGGGGGTTTCACCGGCTCCAACCACGTCATTCCATGGATAGGCGCGAGGACCGATCTGGCATCCCGTGTCCGTACGCCTCAAATACAAGGCAATAGGATTTCCCCGATAGGGTCCGAGATAGATATGCACCGATCCCACATATTCAAGCAATGTGGCCACCATGCCTCCAAAAAGAGGTGCATGATGCCATAAGAGGCACGAAGAGGGCAAGAAGGACCTAGCCCCCCCTGCTATTTGGTCCACCTGGATCAGGAGACGGCAGGACGCTCGGTCGACGGACGCGAGCGAAGCAGGTACAGCCCTGCGATCAGGATGATGATGACGATCACATTCAAACCGACATCCATGAGGTACTGCTGAAAGAGTTCGTGCCTGGTTTCCTTGGCTACCAGTTCAAGCTGGTAGGAGAGTTCGGCGCTGGCCGTCAACAGTCTCCTGGTGCAGGCAATAATGCCCACGGACAGATACGGCTCCAATTCCAGCACTTCCGTCTGAAGAAACCGGACCACGGTGCGAAACAGTTCCAGGAGAATGATGACCAGAAGCAGATCGTTCAATAACTTGAGCGCGGCAGGAAGAAGCGCGAGTTGGACGGGTCGAGCCAGGAAGATGTACCAGGCATGGACGAAAATTATCACACAGAGAGCCAGCAGGCTGAACCCGGCCGCGACATACCCGAGCCGGTCCAGTTGGTCCATAAAACCGAGCCACCAGCGCATACTGGGCCGATGAAACTTCTCATCAGACCCCGGCACACTTGGTGTGGGCATTACGCCTGCCCTGCCGGACCGGTAGGCATAGGAGACCCTTCCTCCAATGGTTGGCCGAATCTCAATCCATGCACGGCGCCTGCCGTAATGAGATGGCCACAACAGTCGATCCCTTGAAGCCCAGCCCCGCCATCCATCACCATGAGGCGAAGGCCGCAGGAATCCGGAAACTGCCGTTTCTCCTCCAACATGGCCCCAGGAAGTAGCGTGCCTCGTTTACGGCCCCTCGATGAAAGGATCTCCGGCACGACATCCTCTTCGGTCAGCTCATGTCCGCAGCAGAAGATCTTCTGGAAGCCCTCACCGCCACCGCTACACTTGACCACTAACCCACAGGAATCCGGGAATCGCTTACGTTCGTCGAGAATGTCACCCTTCTTTATGGCCATCGCGCCTCAGTATGATGAGTTCATGAAAGATGAGTCGGATCCTGCACTAGTGAACCAAAACCCAGAGGGAAAAGCCAGCACCGAATGTCCCGGAGCACATCAGAACAGAAGCGTCCCAACGAGGGGAGAATTTTCGCCCAAGGGTTCCCGATTAGGGCCCGGCAGGCGGAATGAGCTGATGCCTCAAACATGCGTGACCGGTGAATCCAATGCCGCCGGCTGGCTGTTCTCCGCTACCTTTGGCAAGGAGTGACGCGCATAGGCCTTGTGCCATGAGTCGAGCAGCACCTTGTGCGAGCGGCACCCGACCACCAGCCGCGCATCAGAGATCGTGACCGGCTTGTAGGGATGGAGATAACGTGCCTTGAGCCGCGTTACCCGGCCAAGCGATTGCTCCAGTCTCTCTTGCGTAATGCGGCCGTCTTGCACGGCGCGCTCCATCGCCTGCATGGCTGCCATGACCCGGTCCTGGTCTTTGCAGATTAACAGCACATCACATCCGGCCACAAACGAGCGGACAGCCGCTTCGCCGATTCCGTCATGATCGATAATGGCATGCATCTCCAAGTCGTCGGTGAAGACGACTCCGTCATAGCGAAACTCTTCGCGCAGTAACCGCTGGATCACTACCGGAGACAAGGTGGCTGGAGCATCGGGGTCCAAGGCCCGATATAACACATGGGCCGTCATCAAACTGGCCACCCCATGGCGAATCGCCTGCTGGAACGGAGGAAACTCTGTCTCACGCAGCCGCTGGATTCCCGCGTCCACGACCGGAAGCTCCTTGTGCGAGTCCGTCGCCGTATCGCCATGACCAGGAAAGTGTTTCCCGCAGGCCACGACCATATTGTCCTGCAACCCGCCAATGGTGGCCAGCCCCATTTCGCCGACGAGATCAGGCTCGGCGCCGAACGCCCGGTCGCCGATCACGGGATTGTCCGGATTACTGTTCACATCGAGCACCGGAGCCATGTTCATATTGATTCCCACGGCCCGCAACTCTTTGGCGATCGTAGCCGCGGCCGAATACGCCAGCTCACTGGAATTACACTGTCCCAGTTGCCCGCAAGGCGGGAAAATCGTAAATCCTGCTGGGAGCCTGGACACCCGGCCTCCTTCCTGATCAATGGCGATCAGCAGCGGCGAGGCGGGCGACAGTTTTTGGAGCCCGTTCGTGAGATCAACGATCTGCTGCACGGATTCGAGGTTGCGCCGGAAGAAAATGACACCGCCCGGTTGGTAGGCCTTGATAAAAGAGGCCAGGTCGGTGCTGACCGTGGTCCCGGTAAACCCCATCATGAAGAGCTGGCCGATTTGCTCGCGTAGTGTCATAGCCCCCTACAATCACGATCTGGTGAGAAGCAGATAGATCTTCCGCAGACACCGCTCAACGCAGTCAGTTGCCGCTAGGGCAAGGTCCGGTCGAGCAGGAATTGAATGAGCAGCCGCGTACCGATCCCGGTCGGTCCCTTCGGCAGATACGCTCGCTCGCGCTCGCTCCAGTCCGTGCTGGCGATGTCCAGGTGGATCCATGGGCAGTCGCCCACAAATTTGCTCAGGAACAGGGCTGCGGTAATCATGCCTCCACCACGACCGCCGATGTTGCGCATATCCGCCACATCACTGCGTAATTGTTCGAAGTATTCCTCCCACAGCGGCATCTCCCAGACCCGCTCACCGGCCCGTATGCCAGCGTTCCGGACATGCTCTTTCAATTGATCGTTGTTACCGAACATCCCAATGGCAAATTGGCCGAGTGCCACAACGCAGGCGCCGGTCAAGGTTGCAATGTCGATCAACACCGCCGGCTTATAGCGGGTGGCATAGGCCAAGGCGTCCGAGAGAATCAACCGGCCCTCGGCGTCGGTGTTCTGCACTTCGACGGTCTTGCCGGAAAGTGTCGTCACAATATCGCCGGGCCGCATGGCGCGCCCGCCGGGCATATTTTCAGCCACCGGCAAAATGCTGACCAGGTGCAGCGGCAATTTGAGCCGTGCCGCGGCCCGCATCGTGGCCAGGACTTCGGCGCCGCCCGTCATGTCAGCCTTCATATGCTCCATGTTCTCGGCCGGCTTGAGCGAAATTCCGCCGGTGTCGAAGGTAATCGTCTTGCCGACCAGCACTACGGGAGGATCGCTCTTCTTCGCCTTCGCGCCCTTGTATTCCAGAATGATGAACTTCGGCGGTTCGTGACTACCCTTGGCCACGCCGAGCAGGGCACCCATGCCGAGTTGTTCCATGTCTTTCTGTTCAAGCACCTTCAGCTTGACGCCGGACTCTTTCGCAACCGCCTTCGCTTCCTGCACGATGCGTGTGGGCGTCATCACGTTGGCCGGATGATTACAGAGGTCGCGTACCAGGACGGTGGCTTCGGCTGTGGCCACCCCGCGTCGAATCCCCTCAGTGATCTGTGTCAGCAACGACGCTTGGGCGGTATAGACCGTCAGTCGCTCGACATCGACCGGCTTGCTTCCGTTCGGACTCCGATAGGCGGTGAATTGATAGCTGCCGAGAATGGCTCCTTCCGCCAACGCCTGCGCGACATCCTGAACGGGGATCTCCTCCAGAATCGCCCCCGGCATAACCACAGCGAATGACGAGACCTTGGCCTGACGGACACGTTTGACCGCGGTGCCCAATGCCTGGCGGAATGCATCCAGGCGCAAGTCTTTCTCCTTGCCCAAACCGGCCAGCAAGACTCGCTTCGCCTTGGCCTTGCCCTGCGTATGCACCAGCAGTCCTTCGCCGAGCTTGCCTTCAAATTCTCCGCGCTGGGTCAAGGCGGCGAGCTGTCCACCCAGCTGAGTATTGATAGCTGCAGCTTCCGGCGAAAGGTCTGACGCCCCCTCGCAACAGAGCACGACCAGCACCTCGGCAACCTCGTTCTCCGCCCGCCCAACCTGTGCTTGAACTTGGATCTTCTTCATCAATCCTCCCTGGTTCTTGCCGTTCGCTGATCACGCAATTGCCGACGTTCGGCCCAACCGGCCGCTGTTACACCCCGCGCATATCGGGCGCCCAAATCTGCTTATGCATTTGCAACTGGAACCTGACTGGCAATCGGTCGGCCAGGACCCATTCCGCCAACTGTCTGGCATCTGCCTCGCCAAAGACAGGACTCACCAACACGGGACAGCGCGCCGCCAGATTCCGGGTACGAATCACCTCGCGCGCCCACTCGTAATCGGTACGATCCTTGATGACGAACTTCACTTCATCCTGAGACGCAAGCCGGTCGAGATTCGGCCAATACATGCGCTCGACCATGCCGCTGCCAGGACATTTCACGTCGAGCACCACATGGACCCTCCGATCCACACCGGATGTATCAATGGCGCCGCTGGTTTCCAGTAGAACTTCGAACCCCTCATCGCAGAGCCTGGTCAACAATGGTACAGCTGCCGGCTGGCTGAGTGGCTCCCCCCCGGTCACTTCCACCAGATCGCAACCGAAACCCCGCACCTGCTCGACAACGTCATCCTGCATCATTTCCCGACCGCCGTAGAACGCGTAGGCGGTGTCACACCAAGTGCAGCG
This sequence comes from Nitrospira sp., assembly GCA_024998595.1. Taxonomy (GTDB): domain Bacteria; phylum Nitrospirota; class Nitrospiria; order Nitrospirales; family Nitrospiraceae; genus Nitrospira_A. The sequence goes on along the minus strand of JACOEK010000001.1, from coordinate 54,908 downwards.
CAGAGGACACCCGGTCAACCGAATGAACACACAAGGACGGCCGGCATGCGTGGATTCGCCCTGGATACTGTGAAAAATTTCGGTCACCCTGAGCATCGTGGATGGATGTGGCGGGTCAGCCTGTGACGCGTGGCCAGCGGAGATCTTCATGTCCATGTGGTCGTCGGCCATCCATTACGTTGAGCAATACGGTCCATGCCTCGAATAGGATTCACGACCAATGGATGGCCCACCATTTCGAGCAATTCGACATCGCCGGGACTATCGCCGTAGGCAAACGACTGCGTCAGATCAATGCCGGATTCCCTCGTCAGCCGGGCAATCAATTCTCGCTTGCCAGGGCCATAGGGGAGGGGCGCACAGACATGACCGGTAAACTGACGCTCATGTTGTTCCAGCTTGGCGGCCAGCAAGGTCGGCACTTCCAGCAACGCGGCCAGCGGAGCGATCAGGAAATCGAGGGATCCGGTCACCAACACGATATGATGCCCGGCCCGGCGGTGCTCATCCATGCGTGAGAGCGCTTGGGCGGACAGACGAGGGCATAACTCAGTACGGCAGAATTCTTCAGCCAACGACTCGACCTCAGCCGCACCTTTTCCTGCCAGATACAGCTTGCGTTCTCGCAACGGGTGCAACGACACCGGAGGCGCGCATCGCAGCACCCATTCGATGCTGTCCCGAACCTCACGCCAACCCACGAGTCCCCGCTTCCAAAGAAAACGAAAAAATCGCACTTCGCTGGCCTGACCGGGCAGCAAGGTGTTATCGACGTCAAACAGCGCGGCAATGTCCGTCTGCCGAACTGTGTACGAAATATGTGGGGCTGAAAGAGGCGTCATCTCGAACGTTGGCCTGTTGATCGCAGTGATAGGAAGGGTGTGCCACGTGTCCGCGCAACACGGGTCAGATTCTACCGGACAACTAGTTGATTGACAAGCATTTTGGACCACTTCTATAATGCGCTTCCTCTGAAGTCTGGCACCTGCATAGTGAGAATGCGCGTTTCGCCGCCGTCTCGCTGGTGTGTACCGCGCTTCACGTTTCGACGGAGAGACTCTCGGTTGCCGAAGTGGTGGAATGGCAGACACGCACGTTTGAGGGGCGTGTGGCGCAAGCCGTGCGGGTTCAAGTCCCGCCTTCGGCACCAAACTCAACATTCGTAGACGGGCATCTCAACACTGCAGCATGCAGCGGAGACAAATGCTCAACCCTCTTTCAGCCCGCCCCTTCTCCCGACGCCCATCCATCGAATTCACATTCGACTCTCCCTGCGAATACCTATAGAACAGCAGAACAGCGGCATCCCGATGCCTTCCTTAATGAAGGTAAACGGCCCTATTACACTAGGGCCCAATTACGTTGCAAAATATCAATCATCGCTCACCGCATGCCAGGGCTTGATGCTATGATGCGGATCTTGCATCTATGTATTACAACGCGGGTACGTATTCGTGCCCCCGCGATTTCCAGCGGAACCATCACCACCAGCTGGATGGACTCCACGAAGGGGCGAAATTGTTGACCGATCAGCCCCCTCACCGCAGATCAAGGAGCAACCTGTGAGCGCCCAAGACTTGGCAGCGGCCTTCCCTTCCTCAGGAGATTTCCCGTCGATTGAGGCCGTTGTCCGTACCCTGTCCGGCCAGGCATCGATCGGCATCTTTCTTTCGGACCCCGAAGGACACACCGTCTATCTCAATGAACGCCTGCGCCGCATGGCTGGAATCCCAAACACACCGGCACCGGGAGCATGTTGGCTCACGGCTCTTGCTCCTGAAGACCATGACGCGATTGTCACCGATTGGTCCACAGCCACCGAACAGGCTCGGAGCTTTTCGCGTGAATTTCGCTTTCAAAGACCCGATGGATCGCTTCGCTGGGTGATGGCCGAAGCGTTTCCCTTGCGCGCAGAGGGAGCGCCTTCCAGCGGTTACGTGGGAATGATCCGAGATATCACCCCTCGACACATGGCATTCGAAGCCTTGCATGCCTGCGAAGACCGCTACCGGAACCTGGCCGCGCTCTCGCAGCAAGCGATCGTAGTGTACGCGGACGAGACGATTCTGTTCCTGAATGACGCGGGCACGAGACTCTTCGCTCCGTCGTCACAGTCTTCGCTTGAAGGACACCCGCTGTCGGAATGTTTTCCGAAAGAATTCCTGCAGGATCTCCCCTTGGCGAATCCGGCTCAGGGAACCGAATCTTCCACACCCGTGGAGCGACAATACCTGCGGCCCGATGGAACCAAGCTCGATGTGGAATTGGTCGCCAGCCAGGTGATCTTCGATGGCCACTCGGCCATACAGGTGCTGGCCACAGATATCACCGCACACAAAGACGCCGCAGCTCAGCTGAGCCGGGCGCACAAAATGACGGCCGTGGCAACCCTTGCCGGCGGCATCGCACACGAGCTCAATAACTGCCTGACCGCCATCATGGGATTCTCAGACCTGGCCCTGCCACTACTTGTTCCGGATAGTCGGGTGTACGGGCATGTTCAGCAGGTGGTCCTGGCCTCGAAACGAGCCAGGGACCTGGTCACCCAGATGCTTATGTTCGGCCGCCAGGCAGAGGGCATCAAGCAACCGGTGTCTCTGGATATCCTCCTGAAAGAAACCTTGCGAATCGCCAAGGGAAAGCTGCCCGATAACATTAGCCTTCGTGAATGGATTCCCGGGGCTACCCATCCGATTTCTGCTGACCCGACCCAGATCCACCAAGTCTGCGTGAAACTCTTGGCCCATGCCGAATTAGCCCTGAAACCGGACGGGGGAATTCTGGAGGTACGCCTCGACAATATCCACCTGAACCCATCGGCGAACGAACACGACCTTCCGCTCCCCCCTGGCCACTATGTATGCCTCACCGTTTCAGATACGGGCGAAGAGGTGAGCGCCCAAGACCACCGTCGTAAATTGGGACCGCTGTTCGCAAATCTTCCGGCAGGAACCCACGCCGGGACGGCACTCGCAGGGGTGCAGCGCATCGTGAGCGAGCATGGCGGAACGCTTCGTTCCACCAGCACAGTCGGCCAGGGAACCACCATCGAAGTCTACCTGCCTGCGATACTTCCCCCCGGCTCCATGAGCGCAGCCGAGTCGCCTCGTGCCGAAGCATCGGACATTACAGGACAGAAGGAATTTCTTGCTGAGCGCGACAAAGAGCGATAGATTCGCGATGGGTACTAAGCGACCCACGGGGATACTAACCGGCCGTCTTGCGCGCCGCACGGCGTGAATTCAAGCAGCAATCAACTGAACTCCTGCGAGGAAGGTTATGCCATCGGTTTTGATTGTGGATGACGAAGAAGCGATTCGCCGGCTTATTTCCAGCACGCTCGAACAGGCAGGCTATCGTGTCCAAGAGGCAGCCGACGGCAAGGAAGGTTTGTCGCGCTATCGTCAATCACCCGCAGATCTGGTGATCATGGATATTCTCATGCCGGACCAGGACGGCTTGGAGAGCATTTTGACCCTCCGGCGGGAATTTCCGAACGCAAAAATCATGGCCATCACTGGAGGAAGCGACATGATCGGCATCCTCAATTTTCTGGATGTCGCTCGCATGCTCGGCGCGCGCCGTACGCTTCAGAAACCCTTCGAGATGCAACAGCTGCTGGACGCTGTCCAAGCCGAGATTGCCGGCTGACCGATTCACGCCCTTTCGCGTCCTGTGACGCGCCTGCTCCATTGACTTCCATCCGATCGATCCGCACACTACGCTCGTTTCGGCTTCCCTTGTACCTGAGAACGAGACCGCACTCATGACCTGGTGGACTCCTCAACTTCACGCGCTACTGGGCGGCCTTGTCGCCGCCGGCGGCGTCTTCGTCATGTGGGAACAGGCAGGAATCGTCTGGACGCTGCTCATCGCCGCTGTAGCAACCGCATTTCTCCTTTGGCAAGGACGCAGCATCGGAGCCGTATGGGCCTGGACGACCTTGGGGCTCGGCATTGAAAGCATGACCTGGCCGATTGTGACCATGATCCGAATCCGGATGGAAGGGATTGAGCCGACCGAGGAACAGATGGGAACGATTCTGAATGCGGTGCTTTTCGGCCTCTTCGCCTCAGTGTTCTGGGTTACGTTTGCCTTCGGACTCTTCAAACGGCTGCGGGAACAGAACGCCCCACCCATTCCGGTTCAGGAAAGCAAACCGGCCCCGCCGAGAGGCAAGAAAAAACGCGCCCGGGCCTGACTCGTGTCACGCCATCGACACCGGATCGACGTCAATGTCATACCGGAGGCCGCCACGGCGGGACCCCCGTTCAAGTTCCTCGCGTGTCCGTACCGCTATCTCCTTGCCGGCGTCAAGAGAACTGGATTTGACTAGGATCTGCCAACAATACCGACCTCGCGCCATGGCATGCGGTGCCGGAGATGGCCCTAGAACGACAACTTGGTTGGAGACCAAACGCTGTCCGACAGATTCTGAAACTAGAGATGCATCTGTGCTAGCCCCCCTGTTCACCTTTTCTTTACCTGCAACCTGCGCTCGCAGCAACGTCGCCCAGCGACCGGCAGCTTGAGCCACCAGCGGCTCCAACGTCCCGGACACATCCAGCCTGATCAGACAGGTCCATGGAGGATATTGAAGCATCTGCCGAAAGGCCTGTTCCTGCTTCACAAACACGTCCTCGTCGCCTGAGACCAGCGCCATAATCGCATGATGGTCCGCGAAGCGCGTCTGTATGAGGAGCCGGCCTCCGGCGCAGCCAGGACGGGCCAGATCGGCGGCATCCCGAAGGGCGTGATACATCCGTTCCGCTGAACGAAAATCGGGAACATGGAGACCGGCATCTGCATCCGGCAGAGCCACAAATGCCGCCCGTCCTTGAAGACCGAGCCTGAATAACATCTGCGTGCCAATCACGACATCCAGCTCTCCTGCGGCCAACAGCCGATTGAAGGCCCGCGCATCGACAGGACGACGAATCGTTTCGCCATCTACACGTGCCACGCGCGCCTGTGGAAACATCCGTCGGACAGCCTCTTCGACACGTTCCGTTCCCGAACCCACCGGCTCCAACTTGAGCGACTGGCACCGGGGACAATGTTCGGGCACGGGTTTGGTTCGGCCACAGTAGTGGCACCGGACATGGTTGCCTCGTCGGAAAAACGTCAGCGCAACACTACAGGCATCGCACTGGGGCATCGCGCCGCAATCCCCGCAATGCAGGACACTCGCAAACCCTTTGCGATTCAGGTACAGAATCGACAACGCGTTCTGCCGTAAGGCCTCACGAATTCCTTCGCGCAGGGAAGGCGATAATACCGTTCCTCCTGAAGACTCTCTGGCATAGTCCTTCATGTCGATCACTTGCACATTCGGCGCTTGCCCCGGATCACGATACACACAGGCCGTCATCCGTCCTTCTTGAACCGCTAACAGGCTCTCGAGAGACGGATGGTTCGAAGCCAGCACCAACACAGCGCGTTCGCGTGAAGCCCGATAGTGCGCCACCTCTCGCGCATGATACCGGGGCACCTGCTCTTCTTTGAGTGACGCATCGTCCTCGCCTTCCACCCACACCAGACCTAACCTCTCCAGGGGCGCGAAGACCGCCATGCGGGTGCCGATAAGGATCATGGCCGAGCCATCTTGCGCCGCCTTCCAGACTGCCGCGCGCGCCTTCGTCGATAGGCCGCTGTGCAAGAGCATCGGACGTTCGCCTGCCGACGCCAGAGATCCTGCCAATCGACAGGCATTCTCGACATCACCCGTGAGGATCAACACACGCCTCCCGCGGCGGATGGTAGCTTGGGCTGCCTGGGCCAGGCACCACCGTGTCGTGGTGTGGTTCCCGTGAACCAGTATGGGGGTGAAGGTCTCCTTCGCAAGCGTCCGTTCCAGAAGAGCCGGCCACGGCATCGCTTCCGGGGGAGGCAATCCCAGAGAATCAAGCATCCCCAGCGGCTCAATTGGGAGTGCGCCTCCAGGCGGCCGGCCCTGTTGCTGTGCGGAGCTGAGGGTTCTTGGGGCTACCGGTTCGTCACAACGGACTACCAACCCTTTTTGGAGCAGCGCCTCCAAGGCGAGGGTCGTGCGGGGCTTGTCGCCTTTCAGAAGAGTCGTCGCCATGATGCCTTTGGGACGTCGGCGTACGCGTGCGAGCAGGTCTCTTTCGGTTTCTCCCAACGCATCGACAGGTGAGGGACTCGCGAGGCCTTGCAATGTCGGCACATATCGAGGCTGAGAGCGCCCTTCCCGATCAACGGGGGGCAGCACGAGCTTGATACATTGCCCCCAGGGTGCGGCGTACCGTTCCGCAACCCAGTGACTGAGCCCGATTTGATCGGTGGTCAACAGGTGGTCCGGCGACGCCGCGCCAAGCGAACGGATAGCTTTGAGGCCTTTTTCTGGTGCGCCGGGAGGAAGCCGATGATATACCGCAATGACGAGACCTTGAAGGTCTTGAGAGCCGAAGGGCACGACCACGGAGCGTCCGATCACGACCCGGCCTTTGAGTTCGGACGGGATCGTATAGGTGAACGGACGGTGAAGCCGACGTGGCAATACCACGTCAACATACGCAGGAAAAGGCGAAGCAACCACCGACGGAGCCGCCTGCGAGCATGGGTCGAGCATGCGGCATTCTAACAACACCAGACTGGAGCGACAATGACGACCGGTGAGAGAGACGCGAGCAATCAGGAGGAAAGAAAACGACCCTAGATAGGGAGACGAGCAGAGAAGAGCGCAGGGGACGACGGCCGGCCTATTACAGAAGACCAGCCGTCATCGCGACTACGAGCCCGGAGCAGGCGATGGTGGATTCCCGTCAGCGGGAGACGCCGGCGCCACGTCATTAGGGACTACTGTCGCATGATCGGTCGTCGTATCCAACGGAACCGTCTCAGACGGCGTCTCCGACACCGGCACGCCGATGGGGTTCACCTGTGCCGAATCTAGTTGGTTGTAGCTAAACTGTGACGCCCCCAACTGCTTGTCGCCAGCCGGTGCTTTCACTGGTTGCGCGGGGGCTGCCTCTTCGAGCGACTCAAGTACGACTTCAATGCGGCGGTTTTTCTTACGTCCCTCTTCGGTTCCGTTGCTGGCAACCGGGCGGCTCGCTCCATAGCCCACGGCAGACAGCTTCGCGGAATCCATTCCACCCTTCTCGACCAAATAGCGTACGATCTCTGCGGCGCGGGCCTTGGACAATTCCCAATTGGTGGGAAAGACGCCCTTCAAGGACGGACCGATTTCCATGTTATCGGAGTGGCCTTCGACACGAATCTGCTGACCGCCGGCGGTTGTCGTCAAATACGCGGTCAGTTTTTCGAGAATGGGAACTCCTGCGGGTCTCACCTTGATTTCCCCGGACTCGTACTCCAACTGATCCGCCAGATCATCGAGGTTGAGTCTCTTCGTTCCACGCGCACCCTCGACTTTCACTTTGCCGGTCAAACGGGCGTCACTCGCATCAGCGACGGAAGCATCGGCCTTCGAAACCATCACAGGCTGCGCGGGTGCCGTCTGAAGATCGGTCTCTCCACCGTCAGATTGCATGGCCTCGACGGACAGGCCCTGCTTGGAACGGAGACGATCTCCGACCAGAGCGCGGGCAGAAGCCTGGGACAATACGGCCGTGGCGGTGTGAGGTTCTGTCGCAAGCACCCTCACTTCACCGATTTTTCTCTCGGGGAGGCCGCCGCCCGTACGAAACACTTCCATGTAATCTCCGGACCGGAGACCGTCATCTTGCCCCTTATCGAGATACACCACATTGCCCTGCGACACGAGCGACATGTGTTTGTCTGCCTGTAACTCGACGATCATGCCTTCGACCCGTGGCGCGGAAGAGACAGGTTCGTTGATTGCTTCAGCGGAAGGGGGCGTAAAGCGCATGACCGGGTCACCGGGTGAAAGTGGTGCATACGATCGGACAACCTGCACCCCAACCAGCACAGGATCCAGTTGAATGACTTTCACGACACCAACCCGATTGATCACATAACCGAGATATTGCTTGGTAATGGGATGAAACACCTTGCGAGAGCGCCGATACACGGTATACAGATCACCGAGTGCCGCGTCCCCTGGATTTTTCAGTTTGAGATACAGTGTATCCGTCCCGGACCATCCCAGCATCATCCGGTTGCCGGACAATTGATTATCGCCGGTAATGACATTGATGACACCGTCGATCGGCATGTCCTGTCGAATCGACCCGGCAGCATAAGTCAGCGCAGCCTCACCCAGTCGCACACTTTGCGCGTTCTGAGCGTAAACAGGCATAGCCGTCACGGCCATGAGGCTGCAGGAGAGGATGGTCAGGCTGGCGCGCATAGGTAATGTCCTCATATTGATCACACCTAGGAGGGTTGTCTGTAGCAACCTTAGCAAAGAGCAGGGGGTTGTCAAGAAAACGTCCGGGCGCCAGAGTTTGATTCAGGTGCCTCTGGATGGTATCGTGAAGTCGCTGCCGTACACCATCGCGGAACCAGAATCGGGCGGGTAATCTCATGGGAATGGAGAAACGACGCATCAACACTCAAATGCCCCGCCGAACGAAGGTTCAACCATCCACACTCATGGCCTCGGAGTGGGATATCGGTGGCGGATCTCCACCGTCCGGCCTCAGAACTCCGGCAAGTCAGATGAGACCCGCCTCCACGCATGATCATTCCTCCCCCGATGTTTCGTCGGCATCCCGCTCGAAGACCACAAACAAACCCCGTGAATAGTGACAATCGGCGGCCGCTCCTAACTGCTGGACAGTATTCACTTTCTAGGACTTTCGGGACTAAAGCCCTAGGTCCTTTGTGCGCTTGCTATTAAAAATAGGCAGGGGCTAAGATTCCGACCTCCTAATTAGCCCTATAAGCCCTCAAACCTGTTGAGGTTCGAGCCAATGGCCGGTTCCGAGCTCCTCTTAGAGTACCTGAGTCGATATTTTCCGATCCTGGTGTTTGTGTTCGTCGCACTGGCGTTCGGTGCGGGCACCTTGCTCATCAGCTACTTTGTTCAACCGAAGTATCCAGAACCTGAGAAGCTCTCTACCTATGAGTGCGGATCCGAGCCCTTTTCTGACGCCAGAATGCCGTTTCCGGTGCGCTACTATATTTTCGCCATGCTGTTCGTCATTTTCGATGTGGAAGTCATCTTCCTGTATCCCTGGGCTATTGTTTTCAACAAGATCGGCCTGATTGGCCTTGTAGAGATGCTGATCTTCATCGGACTTTTCCTCGTCGCCTATGTCTACGCCTGGCGAAAAGGAGCGCTGGAATGGGATTAATTCAACTGGGAGGCCACGACAAAGACGGGACTCCCGATGTCATAACGCTTACGGTGGAGAAGGCCGTGAATTGGGCCAGAAAAGGGTCTTTGTGGCCAATGACCTTCGGACTTGCCTGCTGCGCCATTGAAATGATCGCCGCCGTCTCGTCCCGTTACGACATGGATAGATATGGTGCCGGAGTCTTTCGAGCCTCCCCCCGCCAGTCCGACCTCATGATCGTGGCGGGCACCGTGTGCCGGCGCATGGCGCCTGTGATTCGAAAAATCTACGATCAGATGCCTGAACCGAAGTATGTGATCGCCATGGGTTCCTGCGCCACATCCGGAAACATTTACGACAGCTATAGTGTGGTTCAAGGCGTCGATCGATTCGTGCCGGTCGACATTTATGTGCCAGGATGTCCGCCAACTCCAGAAGCCCTATTCGATGGCATTCTGAAATTGCAGGAGCGCATTATGCAAAAGCGCGTGTTCCTCTCCCAACCCAAAGAAGTGAAGGACGCGCTGAAGGTCTGACGGGCGGAAACCGACTTCATGAGCCAACTAGCCAAACGTATTGAGGACACCTTTCCCGGCGCCTGCACCAAAGTGGTGGAGTGGCGGGGGGACCTCGCTGTGACCGTTAAGCCTGAGACTCTGCATGATGTAGCCCGGTTTCTGCGAGATGACCCGGCCATGCGCTTTGACTACATTGTCCATGTCAGCTCAGTCGACTGGCCCGACGATGAAGAACGGTTTGAAGTCGTCTACGAGGTGTATTCCATTCGGATGCGACAACGAGTTCGCCTGAAAACGCGGGTGCCGGAGTCGGATTGCATTGTGGACTCCTTGACCGACATCTGGAAGGGCGCCGACTTCATGGAGCGCGAAGTGTATGACATGATGGGAATCCGGTTTCGGAACCATCCCGACCTTCGTCGCATTCTGATGCCGGACGAATACGAGGAGGGCTATCCTCTCCGCAAAGACTTTCCGCTCCGCGGCAAAGGTTGGCGTGACACGTTTGAATTCTTGGATGAACCGACCCGTTAAGCAACAGGGTTTGAACCACTGAACGATCATGGCACAGTTCGAAGATCAAAGAACCACTGTCTATAAAATCGATCCCGAGCACCCGGAGAGCGAAACGCTTCCAACGCTCCGGACTGAGGAGCTCCTGCTCAATATGGGCCCTCAGCACCCCAGCACTCATGGAGTGTTGAAGGTCATTCTGGAGCTGGAAGGGGAACGGTTGGTCAAGTCGACTCCGGTGATGGGCTTTCTCCATCGTGGCGTGGAAAAGCTGGCCGAAGAAGGGACGTATCATCAATTCATCCCGCATACCGATCGCCTCGACTATGTGTGCGCGATGTACAACAACTTTGCCTATTGCCGGGCGGTTGAAAAATTGATGAACATCACCGTCCCAGATCGTGCGGAATACCTGCGCACGATCGTCGCGGAGATTCAACGTATTATCGGGCACCAGTTCTGGCTGGGGACACAAGCCCTCGATATCGGCGCGATGACCGTCTTCTTTTACTGCTTCCGGGACCGGGAAATTCTTCTCGACTGGTTTGATGAACTCTGCGGTGCCCGCCTGACGACCAGCTGGTATCGCATTGGTGGTGTGGAGCGGGACTTCACGCCGTCCTTGTTCGCCAAACTAAAGCAATTCCTCGACTACTTCCCACCGAAGATCGACGAATACGTCATTTTCCTGGAAAAGAATCGAATTTGGCTTGCACGGACCAAGGGTGTGGCGGTCATTTCAGCAGAAGATGCGTTGAGTTTTGGTTTAAGCGGACCAACATTGCGAGGTTCCGGCGTTGATTTTGATCTTCGCAAATACGAGCCCTATTCCGCCTATCCTAAGTGTGAATTCAGCGTCCCCGTCGGCAAGAACGGCGACACGTACGATCGGTACTGGATCCGCGTGCAGGAGCTCTATGAGAGCGTGAAGATCATCCGCCAGTGCCTCGAACAGATCCAGGATGGGCCGGTTATGGCGGACGTACCCAGCGTGACCCTGCCGCCCAAAGAGCGGGTGTTCACGAACCTGGAATCCATGATTCAGCAATTCAAATTGTTTTCACAGGGATTCAATGCACCTCCCGGGGAAATTTACTGCGGGACCGAGGCGCATAAAGGCGAGTTGGGTTTCTATATCGTCAGCACGGGCGGTGGAAAACCGTACCGACTGAAAATCCGCGCTCCCTCGTTTATTCACATGGGGGCATTCGATCATATGTCGAAAGGCTATATGATCTCCGACGCCGTGACGATTTTCGGAACGTACGACATCGTCATGGGAGAATGTGACAGATAAGCAAATTGCGAGTGATGAGTGCAGCATGGTGAACGGCTCACTCAGCTCCAAAAACTTATAACTCAGTACTAGGGCCACAGCATGGGTTTGAAACCAGCGACCAATCCTGACGTTGAAGCCGCCACCATTGAACTGTCCATTGACGGACGAACGGTAGCGGCCAAGGACGGCGTCTCGCTTTACGATGTGATCGCCAGCACGGGCAAGATTATTCCGGCCATGTGCTACCACTACACCTTCGACCCCTTTGGATCCTGCGGAATGTGCCTCGTCATGCAGGAAGGGAAAAAGGCTCCGGTGCGCTCCTGCACCGCCAAGGCCGCAGCCGGCATGGTGATCAGGACCGACGGTGATGACCTCTTCGCCGCCCGAAAGAAAGCCGTTGAAAAACATCTTTCGGTTCACCCGCTGGACTGTCCGGTCTGTGACGCGGATGGGCACTGCGAACTCCAGGACATGGCGTTTCAGCATGGCGTCACCAACCTGGCCAATGCCAAGCAAAAGTTCATTCCGGAAGACACGCGAAGCCTGGTGCTGGACTTCAACATGAATCGCTGCATCGCCTGCGCGGAGTGCATCAACGTCTGCAAAGACGTGTTGATGATCGATGCGCTGCAATTCATGAAAAAAGGCGGCTTCAACCAAGTAGTGGCCAAGGGTGATCAGCCGCTGGCTTGCGAATTCTGCGGGGATTGCTTGGCTGTGTGTCCCGTCGGCGCCATCACGAACAAGTATTCAAAATATCTGTATAAGCCGTGGCAGATGAAGAAAACCACGACTACGTGCAACTATTGTGGCGATGGCTGCCAGATGCACCTCGAAACGAAGGACACGGAAGTCGTTCGAGTCACGTCACCGCTTTCTTGGAAGAATAAATGGGGCGACCGGTCAGAAACCGCCAAAGGTCACGGTGGGCTTTGCGTCCGGGGCCGATTTGGATTTCAGTATATCGACAGTCAGCAACGACTCCGCCAACCCCTGGTCCGCACCGGTGACACCCTGACAGAAACGCCCTGGCTCGATGCCATGCAGACTGTCATCGACCGGTTGTCAGACATCCATCGCAAGCACGGACCGGAATCGATTGCCGGACTCATCACCGCCCGCTGCACGAACGAAGAGCTGTACTTGTTTCAAAAGCTCATGCGGGCCGGTCTCAGGACCAATCAACTCGACAGTAGCGCCCGATACGGCCACCTAAATTACGTGCACGCCGTTCGGCATGCCGTCGGCATCGGCCGACCGCTCAACGACTGGGAAGATCTCACGAAAGCCAAAGCCGTCCTCGTCATCGGTTCCAATATCACAGAAACCAATCCGCTGACCGCCGTCCGAATTAAAGAGGCCATTCGAGTCTATCACGCACAAGTGATCGTCGTAGATTCCTCGAACACCAATATCGCCCAGTTAGCCTCGCATCCACTCCTCGTGAAGCCCGGGACGGAAGCCTTGCTGATCGATGGTCTCGTCAAAGCCGTCATCGAACAGGATCTCGTCGATGAAACGAGCGCGACGCAACATCCACAGGCATTTGCAGCCCTGAAACAAGCTGTAGCGCAGGTATCACTGGAACAGGTATCCGCGCAGACCGGGGTCTCCGTCGAACAGATCCGCGAGGTGGCTACCATTTTTGCGGAAGCCCCGAGGGCGGTAGCGTTGTGCGCGGAAGGCATCGTTCGCCGGCCTAACGGATACCAGAATGTGCTCAAGCTCATTGACCTCGCCTGGGTGACCGGTAAATTGGGACAACCAGGTTCCGGTGTCACGACCGTCACCGAAGAGGTGAATGAACAGGGCGCCATCGACATGGGTGTTGCCCCTGAGTTCCTTCCTGGGCAGGCTCGCTTCGACGATCCCGGCGCACGCGAACGATTCGGAAAAGCTTGGGAGGTGACCCTTCCGGCTATTGGCACGGGCGCAAATCTTCTGGAGATTCTGGCCCGCATTCAGAAGGGTCAAATCAAGGCGCTCTATGTCATCGGTGAAAACCCGCTGGCGACCTTACCGGCCTCCATGGATGTGAAGGGTGCCCTCGAAAAGCTCCAACTCTTGATCGTTCAGGACCCCTTTCTTACAGAAACGGGTCGCATGGCCCATGTCGTGCTCCCCGCGGCTACCTATGCGGAAAAGGACGGCACGTTCACCAATCTCGAAGGAAAGGTATTGCGTGTACGCCAGGCGCTAGACCAAGTCGGAGAAAGCCTGCCGGACTGGCACATCATGACTGCATTGGCCAATGGTCTCGGCTATGAGTGGCCGTACCAGTCACCGCAGGACGTGCAGAACGAAATCATGAAACTGCTCCCCGGCTACTATAACCTGGGTCAGCCACGTCGTATCTCCCCGTCAGCCGACGCATACCTGTCGAACGGCTATTCCAGCGAGGTCTTAAATCGATATCGCCAGCAGCCGTCCATAGGCGAGTCCTCACGGCCCTTCACCTTGGTGATGGGCCAGGTACTCTACCATTCCGGGAAAATGTCCACGCAGGCTTCAGGGCTCATCAACATTGAGCCGAACAACGGTCGTATACGGATGAATCCGGCTGATGTGGAGAAACTTGGACTGACTGAACAATCCACTGTCCGCCTGACTTCGCAGCAAGGATCTGTGCAGGCAGGTGTGAAAGCAGACCCGGATATCCAGACTGGCTCTTGCTTCTTCCCGGAACATTTCAACGAGCCTCCGGTTAAGGATCTGATGACCACCGAGGCCGATGCCGTGACCGGCGTGCCGTATTTCAAATCGACACGCGTAACGATTGAAAAGGTTGGTGCATAAGAGTAAGCTCGTCCGTCTTTTTGATGTCGTCAAAGGTGGTGGGAATGAGTGTCGGGGCGTTGACCAAAAAAATTCTGCAGGCGGCGTTGTTCTACGAAATCTGGGACGCCATGAAGGTCACCTTCAAGCACATGTTTCACCGACCCATTACATTCCAATATCCGCGCGAACAACGCACCATTCCAGACGGTCATCGGGGCGCGCTCGGGCTGCTTCGCTATAGCGATGGACATGATCGCTGTGTGGGATGTGATCTTTGTGAAGCGGCCTGCCCATCACGGTGCATCAAGGTTATTAGCCAGGAAGATCCTGAACGACCGCTGCAGCGTTTTGCCAGCGAGTTTTATATCGACATCACCAAATGCGTCTTCTGCGGGTACTGTGTTGAGGCCTGTCCGGTCAACGCGTTGGCGATGACGAAAATGTATGAATACTCCACCCACGACAAGCGGACCCTCCTCTTCGATAAAAAACGGCTTTACGAGGTCGGCGAACGCCACCTTGAGGACGCCAAAAAATATTTGTACGCCCATAACCAAGAAAAAAATTCGGACGACAGCCGAGAGTATCGTTACTACTTTCCGCAGTCCGTGCTGAAGCCCACACAGTCACAACCCAAACATTTGAGCTGAATCGTACCGTTATGGCCTTCGTGTTTTTCGCGTATTTCGCAGTGGTCAGTATTGTCGCCGGCATTCTCACCGTGGCGCTGAAGAATCCCGTGCAATGCGGTTTGGCGCTTTTGGCTCTGCTGCTCCACGTCTCAGGGCTGTTCGTCATGCTGAATGCCGAATTCCTCTGGGCCGTTCAAGTCATCGTCTACGCGGGCGCTATTCTGGTCCTCTATTTATTCGTGCTCATGTTGCTCAACCTCAAAACCGACGACCGTTACTTCCATGCCAGGACTCCATATCTCTTGGCTCCGGCCGTGATCGGCTTAGTCTACCTGCTGTTCCTCTTGATACGTTCTCCGTTCGGCGGATCTCGAGGTGATGCCTCTACGGCCGCCGTCCTTCTGAACGGAGATGCGCATGCGATTGGCATCAAGATGTTCAGCGAGTACTTGCTCCAATTCGAAATTATCGGTGTATTCCTGACAGGGGCCATCGTCGGCGCGATCGTCCTGGCCAAAGCGCCCAGATCCCTCGAAACGAGGCGGGACACATGATTCCTTTATCCGCCTACGTCGCGGTCAGCGCAATCCTGTTTACAACAGGTTTGCTCGGAGTCCTCATCCGCCGCAATTTTATTATCGTGCTCATGTCAGTCGAAATCATGCTGAATGCGGCCACGATCAACCTGGTCGCGTTTTCTCACTATTTGGAATCCATGCACGGGCAGATCGTGGCGTTGTTTATCATCGCCATCGCAGCGGGAGAGGCAGCCATCGGGCTGGCCATCATTATTGTGGTATTCCGCGGCAAGATCTCCACGAACGTAGACGAAATGAACTTATTGAAGTGGTAACGTGTCCGATTCCATTGACCTCATCGTAAAATTGATTCCCCTGTTTCCGCTGATGGCCGTCATTGTGAACGGCCTCTTCGGGCACCGATATTCCCATGACCTGGCACACCGGTTTGCGTGGGGATCGGTCCTGATGTCGTTCCTCTGCGTGCTGGCGGTATTTACGGAAACCTTGCGAACCGGAGCCGCTCGTGAAGTCATTGCCTACAAATGGATCTTCGGCGGCGATCTCACCATCAATCTCGCCTACCTGATCGACCCTCTGACCTGCATCATGCTCCTGGTCATCACCGGAGTCGGATTTCTTATCCATGTGTACTCCGTGGGATACATGCACGGAGAGGCAGGTTTCACGCGCTTTTTCGTGTACATGAACCTCTTCATGGTCTCGATGCTTCTCCTGGTCATGGGGAACAACTATGTGGTTCTCTTCATCGGGTGGGAAGGCGTCGGACTGTGTTCTTATCTCTTGATCGGTTACTACTACGACAAGGTGTCAGCGGCCAAGGCTGCAACAAAGGCGTTCGTGGTCAATCGTATCGGGGATGCAGGCTTTTTGCTGGCCATCTTCCTCGTCTTCGTGAACTTCCGGACACTCGACTACACGCAGGTCATGCAGAATGCGGCGCAACTGTCGCCTGAAATGGCCACCGCGATCGCGCTCTGCCTGCTGGTCGGAGCGGTCGGGAAATCGGCCCAGCTCCCGCTCTACACCTGGCTGCCCGATGCGATGGAGGGCCCGACCCCCGTCAGCGCACTCATCCATGCGGCCACGATGGTCACGGCCGGCGTGTACATGATCGTTCGCAATCATGCCATTTTCGACCTCGCGCCAATGGCTATGACAACGGTCGCCTGGATCGGCGGCTTGACGGCACTCTTTGCAGCCACGATCGGACTGGTGCAAACGGACATCAAGCGTGTCCTGGCTTATTCCACTGTGAGCCAACTCGGGTATATGTTCCTTGGCTGCGGTCTCGGCGCCTACACAGCCGCCGTATTCCATCTCATGACCCACGCCTTCTTCAAAGCTCTCCTCTTTTTGTCAGCCGGGTCCGTCATCCATGCCCTCTCCGGCGAGCAGGATATCCGAAAGATGGGAGCCTTGAAGTCGAAGATCCCTTGGACCCACACCTTGTTTCTCATTGGGACGATTGCGATAGCGGGAATCCCGCCTCTGGCAGGATTCTGGAGCAAAGATGAGATCATGGGCCACGCCTTCGTCCACCATCATTACGTCCTGTACGGCATGGCAGCAGTCGGCGCATTCCTCACGTCCTTTTACATGTTCCGCCTGACGTACCTCACATTCTATGGAACGTCACGGCTCGACCATCATACGGCGGAGCACGTGCACGAATCGCCAATGGTCATGATTGGCCCACTCGCGGTGCTGGCCACATTGTCCGTCATCGGCGGGTTCCCGGGCGTTCCACCGGAAAACGGCTGGTTTCACCATTTCCTCCATTCCGTCGCCGGCGTGGCAGGGGAAGAACACGCGACCCCGCCGGGCTTGATGCTCGGTCTCATGGGAACGGCCACCGTCATTGCACTCCTTGGGTGGGGCCTCGCACATTACTTTTACAGCGGCCCCTCATCCGCAGCAGCAGCCCTCGCGGACCGTATGCCCGGCATATACACCACGCTGCTCAATAAATACTATGTCGACGAGCTCTATGACCGACTGTTTGTGGAACCGACGAAGCAATTGGGACGGCTCTGCGATTGGTTCGACCGGACCATCATCGACGGGCTTGTCCGCTCAATTGACCGGGGCACGGATGCCAGTTCGGCAGCCATTACCTGGACCGAAAAGCACGTCGTCTATGCGGGCCTGAATATTATCGGCTATGCAAATCATCTCTTGGCCCGTTCCTGGCGACGTCTCCAGACCGGCATGGTTCACCAGTATGCAGCCATCATCGTGGCTGGGCTTTTTATTCTCGCGCACGTTATTCTCCTGATTTGGACGGGAGCCGGCTCCACCGGCTATTCATCACGTTGATGCAGTCGATGGCTTGGACACACGATGCTTGAAGAGTTTAGTTTTGGTTTCCCGATCCTCTCGTACCTGATCTTCCTCCCGCTGGCGGGCGCAGCCGTGCTCTGGCTCATCGACGACGAAGATCTTCTTAAAACTACGACACTGGGCATCACCCTGGTGGAACTGGCACTAGCGTGTCTGGTGTTAATGCGTTTTGTGCCGGACTCGGCGGCCATGCAATTCGCCGAACATGCGCGGTGGATGCCGGCCCTCGGAATCGGATATCACCTCGCCGTCGACGGTATCAGCGTCCTTTTCGTAGGCCTGACCGCATTCCTGACCGTACTAGTCGTCATCTACTCCTGGGATACGGTACGCAACCAGTTGCGTCTCTACTTCATGGCCCTGCTGGCGCTCGAGACCACCACCATCGGAATTTTTGTCTCCATTGACCTGATCCTGTTTTTTGTTTTTTGGGAACTTATGCTCATCCCAAGCTATTTTCTCATCAAGCTCTGGGGGGGAGGACCGGACCGGCATTACGCCGCACTCAAGTACGTGCTCTATACATTGCTGGGCAGCGTCTTCATGCTCGTCGGCATTGCCTTGCTGGACATCAACTATCACCAGTGGGCCGTGACCCATCACTTAGACCACGTCTATTCGTTCGACTTATTGGAGTTGCTGTCCGTTCCCATTCCCCTCTCGCAACAGATTTTAATTTTCTGGCTCATGTTTATGGGATTTGCCTTCAAGGCACCCGTCTTTCCCTTCCACACCTGGCTGCCTGATGCGCTCGTGGAAGGTCCGATTGGAATGGCCGTCATGTTAGCCGGCATGAAACTGGGCACCTACGGGTTCCTTCGTTTCACCTTCCCATTGTTACCCGATGCATCAAAAAGTGAAGGGGTTGTGTCCATCGTAATGGTCTTGGCGCTATCCGCCATTCTTTATGGCGCGGTCGTGGCGCTGGTGCAATCGGATTTCAAACGATTACTCGCGTTCAGCAGCATCAGCCACCTCGGGTTTGTGGTGGTGGGATTGTTTGCCTTGAACTTTCAAGGCCTCCAGGGCAGCCTGCTGACCATGATTAACCTGGGGTTCAGTACGGCCGGTCTCTTTTTCATGGCTGGATTTTTGTCGACTCGTCAGCAAAGTTCGCAGTTGTCCGCCTTCGGTGGTTTCGCCAAACAAGCTCC
Source organism: Nitrospira sp. (assembly GCA_024998595.1). GTDB lineage: Bacteria > Nitrospirota > Nitrospiria > Nitrospirales > Nitrospiraceae > Nitrospira_A. The sequence continues at coordinate 35,922 of JACOEK010000001.1, read as the reverse complement.
GCTCCTGGCCACGTTCCTCCTCTTGATCGGCATGGCCTCTATCGGACTGCCAGGGACGAACGGTTTTGTCGGCGAATTTTTAATTCTTCTGGGCGCCTTCAAAGCCAAATGGTGGTTCGGAGCCGTGGCGGTGCTTGGCGTGATTTTCGGAGCCGCCTATTTCCTCTGGTATTACGAACGCGCCATGTTGGGGCCTCTGAGTAAAAATGTGTCGGCGGCCGTCAAGGACCTCCACATGCGAGAAATCACCATTGCGCTCTCGCTGTCGATTATGATTTTGTGGATCGGCCTGTATCCTTCGCCGTTCCTGCGGATGATGAATGGATCAATTCAAGCCCTCGTCGACCGACTTGATCGTGCAAAAGTGGCCTCAGTAGACACCGTTATCCACGTGCCCGCGAAGTAAGATCATGGCTGAATACACCCTGCTCATCATTTTATTCGCCCCCTTCCTAGGGGCCCTCGCGCTCATTTTTGTCTCCAACCGACAAGTCTCACTGGTGCGCGGTATCGCGGCCGGGTCTGCCTTTGTTTCATTGGCCGCATCCGTCTATCTCTTTTACGCCTATGACTCAGTGAAAGGCGGGTTCCAATTCATCCAACGCATTGAGTGGTCGCGTCAGCTGGGCATTTCACTTCATCTCGGCGTAGACGGTATCGGCACTCCCTTGGTCCTCGCATCGGGCATTCTCTTATTCGCCGGCATCTTCGTCTCATGGCACATCAAGGACCGGATGAAGGAGTTCTACATCTGGATCTTGATTCTCGCCGCGGCCACGATCGGCGTCTTCATGTCGCTCGACTTATTCTTCTTGTACTTCTTCTATGAAATGTCCGTGATCCCCATGTATCTGCTCCTGGGCATGTGGGGCAGCCACACCAAGAAATATCTCGAAATGACCGATCCTGAAGGTCTGAAACAACGGGACTCGGTCGGGTTCATTTTCAACTTCGCCGCGAACAGCAAAGAATATGCGGCTATGAAACTGGTGCTGTTCCTTTCCGCCTTTGCCGTGGCCGCCTTGATGGGAATTCTGCTCATTTACAAATTCTCTGGGCTGAACACTTTCGACATCCTCATTTTGCGTGAGAAAGCCCATTTCTCAGGGCCCTTAGCCACACTCATTTGGCTGCTGATCTTTTTCGGCTTTGCGTCGATCGCTCCGATTTGGCCGTTGCATTCCTGGTCTCCGGTCGGGCACGCCGCCGCACCGGCCGCCACCAGCATGCTGCATGCCGGCGTGCTGATGAAACTCGGCCACTTTTCAATTATCCGTGTCGCGTTTGAAATCCTTCCCGAAACCACCCGGGAACTGATGCCCATCGCTGCAGTGTTGTGTATCTTCAGCATCATTTATGGCGGTCTCGTCGCCTACTATGCGAAGGACACCAAATACGTCATCGGCTATTCCAGCTCCAGTCATATGGGTTATGTGTTCCTGGGCATGGCGGCACTGGACTACATCAGCCTCAGCGGAGCCGTGATCTATATGTTCGCGCACGCGATGGCCACTGGTATGCTGTTCGCAATGGCGGGCTGGGTCTACGATCAAACTCACACCCGGGACATCCCTTCCCTGGGAGGCCTCTCCAACCGGATGCCTTTTATATCCGCAGCCTTTGTCATCGGGTGTATGGCCTCGATCGGAATGCCGGGAACCGTCAACTTCATCGCCGAAGTCATGATCATCGTCGGCAGCTGGAACAAATACCCTTTCCAGGTCGTCGTAGCGGTGCTCGGCATCGTGTTGACCATGGCCTATCTCTTCAAGATGATGCGCGGTCTCTTCTATGGCTCGATGGCGGAAAAGTACAGCCACTCCCACGATGCCGTGGCGGTTGTCGACCGCATGCCCCTGCTCATTATGATTACGGTCAGCATCAGCTTCGGCATTTTCCCGGGACATCTCTACTCTGTGGTCCGCTCAGGGGTCGACCCGCTCATCGCCCGCATTACCAAAGTGGTCCCGGTCGCCGAGCTTCCGATGAACATTCCACAAGCCAGCTCGCCCACCGTGCCCGTGTCTACTTCACGTGAGGCGATTGCGAAAGTGACCTCGCGATGACTTTTTCCCTCACGCTTTCGGCCAGCGATCTGCTCCTCCTGCTTCCCGAGCTGTTTCTCACGCTCTGGCTGTGCGTCGTCCTAGCCGTTGATTTTTCGTTCAAGCGCATCGTGCAGGAACAGTTGGCCTACCTGACCATCTTTGGAGTGCTCGTCACGCTGGCCTGCCTCGCCTGGTTCGACGTAACCGGCATCACCGGTACCTTGTTCGGGAAGATGTTCGTCGTGGATCGAATGGCGATCTTCTTCAAAGTCATGATCCTTGTGGCGACCATCCTGGTCATTCTCCTCTCGATCGACTATGTGCATCGGTTCTCTCTGTTCCGAGGCGAATATTACTTCCTCGTCGCAATGTCGGCGCTAGGCATGATGTTCATGGCCTCCGCCAACGATCTTTTGTCACTCTTCGTCACACTCGAATTCGCGACCTTCGGATTTTACGTCCTCGTCTCCTATCTCCGTGACGACATGGCATCGAACGAGGCAGGCCTCAAGTTCTTCATCCTTGGCGTCTTTGCGGCGGGATTGCTGGCGTACGGTATCAGCCTCGTGTACGGCGAAACCGGCAAACTTGTCTTTTCGGACATGACCGGCGCGAACCCGACCACGGGACTGGTCATCGGCTTCCTGCTGATCTTCGCGGCATTGGGTTTCAAGATCGGCGCCGTCCCCTTCCACTCGTGGATCCCGGATACGTATCATGGCGCACCGACCCCTGTGACCGCCTTCTTGTCCATCGCGCCGAAAGTCGCCGCCTTCGCTATCCTGCTCCGGCTGTTCCTCGTCGCCTTGGCGACTTTCAAACCGGCTTGGGCATTGCTCATTGTTGCCGCCTCGATCCTATCCATGACCTACGGCAATATCGTAGCCATTGCACAACGAAACATTAAGCGCCTGCTGGCCTATTCCGGTATCGCCCAGGTCGGCAACGTCCTGATCGGTCTGGCCGCAGGAACCAAAATGGGCACCGACTCCATTCTGTTCTACCTCTTGACTTACCTCTTTGCGAACCTCGGCGCCTTCGCGGTCATCATGGCGATCAGCAATTCGCTGGGGAGTGATGAGATCGATGATTATCGCGGACTCAACCGGCGGTCACCGTTTCTCGCATTCGCCATGTTAATTTTTCTGCTTTCTCTAGCAGGGGTACCTCCGCTCGCCGGTTTTATCGGAAAGCTGTATATCTTTGTCGCCGCCATCAAAGAAGGTCTCTACATTCTGATTACCGTTGGCCTCGTCAATATCGTCGTCTCGATGTATTACTATCTGATCGTCGTGAAGAAGATGTACATCAACGAACCGCTCGACTCCTCCCCCATCAAGACCTCTGGCCCCTTGCGAGCGGTGATCTATGTCGGACTAGCCGGAACGCTCGTGATCGGCATTTATCCGCAACCGTTCCTCGACTGGGCTGTGGCTGCCACGCTGATGTTTTCAAATCTCGTCGGACCTGCCGCGTCCATTCCTCCGCCGGTCACTCCGTTCGGAGGCTGAAGCTCAGTTCGGAGTTCCGGTTCTCGGTTTCCATCAATTCTCTTCGCGAATCAATACCTTCTGATACAATAGGCTGTGCAGTCTCCCGGCTGCACCACAGTCATTGACGCGCATTCCCGGCTCCAGTCCGCATCTCTCCGGAGCTTTCACATTGGGCATGGACGAACCGAACCGCCACCAATCCGTTGACGTCGGACTCGACGCCCCATTGCCTGCCTCCCCGCAGGCTGAGCAGAGTGCTGGCCGAGCCTCATTCCTCACGCCGCTGTTTCAGACTTTTCAGAAGCGATCGATCGAACAGCGGGTCCTGGCTGGATTCGGGCTCGTATTTGCCGGCATCCTGGTCATCTCTGCCATTTCCTACCGCAACATGACGGTCCTCATTCGGAATGGCCACTTGGACCAACGGAGTCACGAGTTCATTCAATTTCTCGGCGCAACCGGAGAAGCCATAGACGACGCGGAGAATGGCCACCGGCGGTTCCTCGTCACCGGAGACGAGAGCTACCTGGCCGCCTATAACAGCCTCCGGGAACGCGCCCCGGAATATATTCGCTATCTCCGGGAGCTCACCGATCCGGACAGCACACAGCGCGCCCATGTGAGCGATCTCGAGCATTTGATCACTCAACAATTGCAGGAAGAACGCGCTGCCATCGAACTACGTGCCAAGACAGGCTTTGACTCGGTGCGAGGGATGGCACTCACGGGGGTCGCCAAAACCGCACTCGACTCAGCCCGACATCTGCAAGCCCAGATGGATCAGGAAGAAACCAAGGCACTCGCACAACGGGTCATTGAATCGACGACGACCACTCGCTCCAGCATCATTCTGTTGACGATAGGGGCCCTCTTGCTCTTCGTGCTCCTCGCGGCCGTGTACTACCTGATCCGCCATGATATTACCGAGCGGCGCCGGATTGCCGACGAGCTCCACCGCCGGGGAGAACTCCTTGAATCCGCGAATAAGGAACTGGAGGCGTTCAGCTACTCCGTCTCGCACGACTTGCGCGCACCGCTCCGGCATATCGACGGCTATGCGTCGCTCCTCGCCAAGGCCGCATCGATCTCTCTCGATGACAAGGCAAAACGCTACTTACAGACCATTTCGGAATCCGCCACCCGAATGGGACAACTCATCGACGATCTCTTGGTGTTCTCGCGCATGGGACGGCAGGAAATGTTGCACGGGACGGTCAATCTGAACCAATTAATCGCCTCCCTGCGGCACGATCTTCGACATGACTTGCAAGATCGCGTCATCTCGTGGACAATCGCTCAACTCCCTGAGGTCACGGGAGACGCCGCCATGTTGCGGCAGGTCTTTATGAATCTGATTGCGAATGCAATTAAATTTACCGGGACTCGGCCGCAAGCTATGATTGAAATCGGCAGTCTGGACAACGGACCGGATGAAGTGGTGTTATTCGTACGCGATAATGGGGTAGGATTCGATATGCGTTACGCCAACAAGCTCTTTGGGGTGTTTCAACGGCTTCATCGAGCGGATGAGTTCGAAGGGACCGGCATTGGTCTGGCCAATGTCAGACGAATTATTCATCGGCACGGGGGGAAAACCTGGGCGGAAGGTGCCCTCGGAGAAGGCGCCACCTTTTATGTCAGCCTCCCGAGAGTGAGGCCTGCAGCATGACCGTATCTAAACCCATTTTGCTTGCTGAAGACAATCCGCGTGACGCCGAATTGGCGCTCGCAGCCATGGAAGAGCATCATTTGGCCGACAAGGTCATCCTCTGCCATGACGGCGCGGAAGTGTTGGACTACCTTTACTGCCGAGGCCATTTCAAAGCGCGTCTCCAAGGCAATCCGGCAGTGGTCCTGCTCGATCTGAAAATGCCCAAGGTCGACGGCCTTGAGGTCTTGCGCACGATCAAGAACGACGCCGCGCTGAGGCCTATCCCCGTCGTCATGCTCACATCCTCCCGCGAAGAACGGGACCTGGCTGAAAGTTATGCTCTCGGCGCCAATGCCTATGTCGTCAAACCGGTCGAGTTTCATCAGTTCCTGAAGGCGGTCAAAGAACTTGGCGTGTTCTGGGGAATGATCAATGAACCTCCGCCCGAAGGAGCAAGCCGGGTGGCCGGCCGGTCCACCTAACCTCCGATCTCGATGAGACGATGCCTCAGCCTCTGCGATTCATCCATCTTGAGAGCAACCCGGCGGACGCGGAACTGATTGACTCCACGCTCCGGGAAGCCGGCATTCTCTGCCAACCCAAGCGCGTCCAGACGCGTGAGGAGTTTCTGGCGGCACTCCGCCAGGAAGGCTTCAGCCTCATTCTCGCCGACACCACAGTCCCCGACTTCGACGGAGCAGCCGCACTCGGCCTCGCTCGGACGCTGCATCCAGACGTCCCTTTCCTTTTTGTCTCCGCGACGCAGGGCGAGGAATTCGCCATCGACATGATGCAGCGAGGAGCCACCGACTACATCTTCAAGCAACGCCTGGGCCGGTTGGTGCCGTCCATCAAACGAACCCTGCGCGACCTTGATGAGCGCCTTGAACGCAGGCGGGCAGAAGAAGCGTTACGCATGAGCGAGAAGCAATTTCGTCAGGCGCAGAAAATGGAAGCCGTCGGCCGCCTCGCCGGAGGACTCGCCCACGACTTCAACAATCTCCTGACGGTCATCATGGGACATAGCCAGGTTCTCCTGGGAGAGCTGCCGGCCGGCAACCCGATTCGCTCGAAGATTGAAGAGATGCAAAAAGCCGGAGAGCGGGCTGCGAGTTTAATTCGCCAACTCATGGCCTTCAGCCGCAAGCAACCGGTCGAGCCACAGGTGCTGCCGTTGAATTCGATCCTTGGCAATGTAGAGGGCATGCTCCGTCGCCTCATCGGCGAAGATATCCAACTGGTGATCCGCCCCGATCCCCATCACGGCCATGTCAAAGCCGACCCGGGACAACTCGAACAAGTCCTCATGAATTTGGTCGTGAACGCCCGGGACGCGATGCCCAACGGGGGTCTGCTGGCCATCGAAACGTCGCAAACTGAACTCGCGCGCACCCCCATGCATCATCTCCATCCATTGCCGTTGGGACAATACGTCAAACTGACGGTCACCGATACCGGATTCGGCATGGATGCCGAGGTCCTCGCCCACTTATTTGAGCCGTTTTTTACGACAAAAGAAGAACACAAGGGCACGGGGCTCGGGCTCTCGACCGTATTCGGAATTGTCACGACATGCGGGGGCGGAATCGATGTCTGGAGTCAGGTCGGACACGGCACCACCTTCGACCTGTATTTCCCGCGCGCCAATCCACAGACGCCGGCCACCTGCGCCGAAAAACCAGAAGGCCGGCCACGCGAGGGATCCGAAACGATTCTTCTTGTCGAGGACGACGGCGGCGTGCGCGACCTGATTCGTCATGAATTGGTCAAAACCGGGTATCAAGTGATTGAAGCGAAAAATGGCGTGGAGGCCTGCCTGACCGCTACGCAGCAAAGTTATCACGTCGATCTCCTGCTGACTGATGTGGTGATGCCGGGCATGAACGGCCGCGAACTCGCGCAACACCTCTCCGTCATCAAGCCGAACTTACGGGTTCTGTTCATGTCGGGGTACTTGGACGATATCTCTGTGAATAGCGGCATGGACCCCCATCGGACCACGTTTTTACAAAAGCCGTTCACTCCGGACATTCTGCTGCGCACCGTGCGCGCCCTGCTCGACTCATCGTCGCAATCAATGCAGCAGACCCAACATCCGCACTCTCCGTCTGACCAAGCCTCGCGCACTGCACGCGCCTCCTAAAGAAATATTTCACCTGCCCAATGTTCCCGACGGATTTGACCCCTGTGCCCATCCTTTTTATACTGAAGGCGCGCGAGGCAATTCATGCCGCCATGGCCTGCCAATACGATGAAAGATCACGTGCTTCGATGATCTCACAGAGCCGATACTCGTCGCGATCCCTTGGCCGGTCGATTCTCATCTGCGTCTGCCTTCTGTCATTCGGTCACCTGGGGGTGCTTCAGACGGGACCGGCTTCGGCGGAGCCGGTCCCGTGGGAACGATTGACCGCAGGCATGCATGTGGCGCTGTGGAACCCCATTGAGGCCTGCCCTCAGGTCCCATCACTGCTGATGCTGCAGGTCGACCCGGAGCGTTATCGTTTTTCCATCCATCAGTTTCGCGATGAAGGGTTGCGGGCGCCGATTTCGATCCACGACTGGCAGCAGCGGACCGATGCATATGTGTTGTTCAATGCGGGATTGTTTCGGGAGGACTATTCCTACTTAGGCGTCCTCTTGAAGGAAGGGCGTTCGCTCGGCAGCAAGAAGCATCACTCGTGGCAGGGGCTGTTCGCCGCCGAGCCCACCGACGGAAAGCTCCGGAAGGCGCGCGTGCTGGACCTCGCCTTCGAGGGGTTCACTGAAGATGCTCCGCTGTACCGGGAAGCCGCACAGTCGCTCATGTTATTCGACCGAACCGGCAAACTTCGGGTTCGGGATAGCGGAAAACGCGCTTTTCAAACCGTAGTGGCGGAGGACGGGCAGGGGGCCATTCTCGTGATCAAGACGGCGGATGTGGTGTCGCTCCATCACCTTGCCGACTGCCTACATCGGCAACTGCCCGCGCTTCAGCAGGCCATGGCCATGGATGGAGGCGCATCGTCCGACGTTATTGCTAGTCCAGACCTGCTCCACGCCGCCCAGGAAACCACGTCACAGGCTGGATGGCGATCGCTTCTTGCGGGCACCATGGGTGTGCATATCCCGCTGCCGACCGTGATCGGCATCAGTCCACGCACGCCTGCGCGCGGCGCACCGGCTGCTGACCCGTCACACTCAACTCGCGGACGCTGACCTAGCGGCCAGGGGAGACGGGAAACCCGGCCTCGGTCCAGGCGTTCATGCTTCCCACCACATTGTAGACATGCGTATAGCCCAAATCCGCCAGCGTCTCCGCGGCAATATTGCTGCGATGACCAGACTGGCAGTAGACGACGATATGATCATCCAACTTTGCCCCGAGTTCTCGATGGCGAGATTTCATGTCACGGAAGTCGATGTTAAGGTCCGTGCCGGGAATCATGCCGGATGCATGCTCTTCAGGGGAACGCACATCGACCAGGACAAAACCCTTGGCACTCGTCGAAGGCGCCTTCACGAGGCCGGCCCGCAATTGCTGCACGCTCAGCACATAGGAATGATAGGCGACGGCCGAGGGAGCGCCATCGAGTAGAAGACCGCACAGAAAGACCGCGCACATGATAGAAGTCCCGTATCTCATGGCCATCTCTCCTTTTCGCAAGCCGGAATAGGTCTGTGACACATGCTGTATGATAAAAGCCGTATGAAAAGTTGGTCAAGCTGGACGGTCCTTGCTGTACCCCTGTTCCTTGTAAGCTGCGGAGAGGGGGCCCTTCTCGTGAAGGACAGCGCCGACGGAGGTGTTGTCGTGTATCCCTATCGAGTCGAACAAGGCAACCTGCTTTCGTCATTCCGAAAAGAAGCGGTGCATCTGATGGAACAGAAATGCCAGGGAGGGTATTTGATCGTTCGAGAAGGGGAAACGAAGGGCCGGCTTCGCCAGGCCAGTCCTGTCGCTGGATCGAACGACATTGTGGAAGAACGACGTTGGGGCATTCAGTTCCAGTGCAAATAGTCAGAGAGGAATGGGACCTCCTTTCATCAGATCATCAATCGTGAGGAGACTCATGACGCTCACTCCCGTCTGTTCCACACGAGCGCGGCCATCCTGTTCTTTACGATCGACGATCACGAGCGCGTCTGTGACTTTCAACCCGGCTTCACGAGCCGCGACAATCGCTTTCACCACAGATCCGCCGGAGGTTAAGACATCATCGACGATGAGGGCGCGATCTCCCGTCCGCACAACACCTTCAACCAATCGACCGAGTCCGTGGTCCTTGGCCTGTTTCCGCACGAAAAAGGTGCGCCACTCCCGGCTGGGAGATGCCGAATAGGCATAATCCGAGATGGAGGTGGCGATGGAGATCGCCCCGATCTCCAGTCCTCCGAGACAATCAACCTGCAAATCCTTGATCACCTCGCAGGCCTTCTTGGCCACCAGATGGCGAGCGTGGGGAAACGCCATCAGTGTCCGGCAATCGACATAAAACGGACTAAGCAACCCCGAGGCAAGCTTAAAGCCGCCTTTCGGATCCCATTTGAACGACTGCGTCTTGTGAAACGCGGCGATAAGTTCGTCTTGCAGCATGATAGGTCCTGTGCTCCTTTGAAGGCCGTTTCATCAAGCCACCACGGCTTTACGGGCCTCCCAACGGCGGATGATTCTACACCGGTCCGGAAGCAGATGAAACGGTGATTCACCGAGGAGAGAGACGTATCTGCCGCGTATGATCAATCAGCCACGTTCACAAGACCGCACGATCCATTCGCGACCGATCAGGAGAACCGCCGGACCTGTTCAGCCAGCGTCCCCGCGACCAGCCCCAGGTCAAACGGCCAGGCATACCGAAGCTCGACCCCGGGATACAGGGGCCGGAGATGTTCCAGAATTTCCGGAATCTCCACTTCGGAGTGCGACCCGCCCGGCGTAAACATCGTGGTGGCGACGGTAATCTGAGTCGCGCCTTGCTTGGCGAGTTGCTCGACCGATTCTTCTAATGTCGGTGCGCAAAACTCGTTATAGGCCACCGCAAACAACACGTCTCCAAGACTCGCGCGCAACTGCGCGGCCACCGCTTCAAGCCCTGCCTGATAGGGATCCGTCTCCGCATTTCTCGGCCATTGGCGAATCTTGGCGTCCAACTCCATCTCTTCAGCCGAGGCCGGTTGCTTCGCCGCGCGCCGTTGCCCCTCAAGCCGTTTCAGTTTCGTGACCATGTCTTGAGGACAACCCCGTGGAATCCCGCCGTGTCCCACCAAAATCACACCTTTCCGCACTGTGGCCATCTCCTCATTCCTCCCATTGAATGTCCCACCGATCGACGCCTACTTCCCACTGCCGACTTCTAAGAATTCCTGCAGATTGGTCTTTCCGTACCGACTCGCCGGACACACGGTTCGAATGAATCGCGCCACGAGCGCCATCGCTTTTTTTACCGCCGGAGTTTTTTCAGGATCCGTTGCGGGCAGCAGGCGGACGGTAATCGTGCCCTCGTGCTGTTTCAACTGAATAAAAAAGCTCCGTGCCACCCCTTGCTCGATCACGACCGCGTCGAGCAGCGCCTCCCTGCCGCTCTTGGCCAAATAGAATTCCTGAACCTTGAGGATCTCCTGTTCAGCCCGCTGCAGAATCGGAGCAAAATTCTGATAGAGCGCATGAAGGTCACCGGCCCCCTCCACGACAACGTGCGGCATAACGTCCTTTCTACACGTGATTCCGGAGCATCAGCTCCTTCGGATGCGGATTCAGATATACCTGCTCGCGAATATACTCGACATCGAAGAGCTGTACATAGTGCTTGATCAACGTGAGCGGGACGATCAACGGTGTAAGCCCCTGATGATAATCTCCGATCACTCCCAGCAACTCCGCCTTTTCTTGTGCATCAAGCCGCTCCTTGAAATGCCCAAGGATGTGGTGCAACACATTCACATGCTTGCGAACCGTCGCCCGCACCGCCAGCGCCTGCATGAAGAGTTCGCCGTACTGAAGGGCCAGATCTTTGGGACGATAGTCACTCACCTGCGCCACCAAGCGGCCGAGCTGGCGATAATGCGGTGCGCTATGTGCGAGCAGCAGGTACTTATGAACGGTGTGAAACCGCACCACCCCCTGCCGCGTAGCGCCGCTGTTCATGAGGTCCCGCCAACGGCGATAGCAGAACACCCGCTCAATGAAATTCTCCCGCAGCAGCGGATCGCAAAGCCGTCCTTCTTCTTCCACTGGAATCAGCGGAAAGCGGCAGAGAAATGCCCGCGCGAAGAGACCCACGCCCTTGCGACCCGGCATCCCGTGTTCGTTGTATGTACGAACCCGTTCGACTCCACAGCTGGGCGAATCTTTCTTGAACACAAAACCGGACAGGTCCACGCCAGCCAGTTCATCCATTCGCCTGGCCGTCATGACCTCCAAGGCTCGTGTATGATCCTGCCCGCTCTTGAGACCTATCAACCGTGGCTGTTGCGGATTGCCGACTAGCCGCATCGCTTCCCGCGGCGTGCCCAATCCGGCCTCGACCTCCGGACACACCGGCACCCACTCCACATAGCGCCCCAACACATCAGTCAAGAACGCGTCTCGTTTGTGGCCGCCATCGAAACGAACGTCCTCGCCAAGCAAACAACGGCTGATGCCGAGACGGAGCGGCGAGGTCGTCACGTCGACACCTTTTGTTTGCCGAGATCTAAATACTCCTGACGAGCTAGTCGATGATTCACAATCGGTTCCGGATAGTCCAAGCCGATGCGGCATCCGACACGGATCTGTTCCTCCTTCGGCATGAGCTGCGGTTCATGAATCCACTTTTTCGCCACGGAGCTCAACTCCGGCACGTAGCATCGCAGATAGTCCCCTTCAGGGTCGAATTTTTCACTTTGCAGGGTCGGGTTGAAGATTCGATACCCCTGCATCGCATCCGTTCCCGTGGAGGCGCACCATTGCCAGTTTCCGTTGTTGGCTGCCAGATCTCCATCCACGAGATGCTGCATGAAATACCGCTCGCCGCTCTGCCAGTCGACTCGAAGGTCCTTCACCAGAAATGAGGCCACCACCATGCGCACACGATTATGCATCCAACCCGTCTGATTCAATTGGCGCATGCCGGCATCCACAATCGGATACCCGGTACGGCCCTCACACCAGGCGGCAAATAACCGATCGCGCTCCGGCCCAGCCGGACGCGGGGCCGGAAGCCCAGGCTTGCTCTTGAAGGGGCCGTCGGCCACATGTGGAAACGCCATCAACACTTGCTGAAAAAATTCTCGCCAGACCACTTCGTCCATCCAGGTGAACACATCGGGGCGGGACACCTGACCACCCTTCGAGAGGGTGTGTAATGCCGCATGCACCATCGTGCGCGCCGAGATCGTTCCAAAACGTAAATGGGGAGAAAGTTTGGAGGTGCCGTCTTGAGCGGGAAGATTTCTGCCGCTGACATACCTATGGACCGGCCCTTTCAAGAACCATTGCAACCGGGCCCGTGCCGCCCGTTCACCCGGCTCGATCCACATCGGCACCGATTCGTACCCCAACTCCTTGGCAGTGGGCCAAGCCGACACCTTCGTTGCCGGAGACGGCGAGGGGAATGCAGGGACCGGAAGCAGCGGCGGCGCGGCAGACATCCATTGGGTCCACCAACGATCGCGATACGCACTGTACCGTTGAAAAGGGTCGCCGGTTAAACCTCGAACTTCTTCGGCTTCGAACACCACATGGTCTTTGAAGGTCCTCACCAGGCGCCCCTGCTGAGCCAGCCGCTGTTGAACCGTCCGATCACGTACCACTGCAGACGGTTCATAGTCACGATTCCAGTAGACGGCATCGACGGCGCATTCCTGCGCCGTGCGCAGCACCGTGTCAATCGGCTCACCCATTCGCCAGACGAGGGTCACACCTTGCTCCGCCAACGAGCGGCGCAATTTCTCCAGACAGCCCAACATGAATCCCACGCAGGCAGACCCGAAGAGATGCTCGCGCAGCAACGGTTCATCGAACACAAAGAGCGGGACGATCTCTTTGCATTCCTTGCAGGCCGCCGACAGGGCAGGGTTGTCATGCAGCCGCAAATCCCGTCGAAACCAGACCAGGCCCTTCATGAGTGAACCTCGGGAGACGGAGAAGCAAGTCGCGTCGTGGGCGGAACTGGATCAGCAAACAGAACCCGTCTCCAGGCCACATAGCAGAGGAACAAGGCGGTCGTGGCCATAAACCCTGTGCGCAGTTGATGGAACCCGAATTGCCATTGATTCAAGAGTTCACTGGTGAGACCGAACCCTCCATAGGCCATGGCCAATCCCCAGGCCCATGGACGCAAAAACAAGAACCCGTAGCCGATCAAAAAATGCGCGGCCGGGGAATGCAACTTCACAACGTAGGCCATCGGGCCGGTAATCGTCACGCCGAATAATTTGAGGGCATAGGCGGGGAACCATTCAATGATGAGCACATCGAGTAATCCCACCAACACAAAGAGCGCCCCGAACAATTTAATATCGATGCCGCGCTGAGTCGATCGCTGGATCATGTTCCGCCCTCCTTCCCTGGACACGCCGCGCCCTGGCACTCATCCCGTCACTGCACCCAGACATCGGGAAACGCCTGCCACCAGGTCGTGGGATGCGCATTCCGCCACTGAGTCTGTTCCTGCCAGAGGCGATCGGAGGCCGCCTTATTCAACCGCACGGCCATCGCGGCGCTGACATCCGACTGTTGGCGCACACTGGTTTGAATCATTTCTTTCGCCATGCGCGCGAGACCGCCTGGAGGATCAACCAGATCCTCGGTATGCCGGTAAGCCAGATTCAGATACAGTTGCTCCACCGCCATCCAACTCTCGTCCTTGGACAACTGTTCAAGGTACGCATCGATGGCATGATACACATACGTCAAACGAACGTACGCCTCGACCGACGGGCGCTCCTGTATCGCCTGCTCGCAACTCTCCAGGGCGCGGCGGTAGTCACCTGCCAGCAGGTACAGGCCTGTTTTCTCGACCACTGATAACGACGATCCGGGCGTGGGATGCGCATGGACTTCAATGACGGAAGCTCCCACGAGCATGACGAACCACCCGATTACGGCCATCGTGCGTTTCACACATCACCTATTTGGCGGGGCCGCCATGTGAGCCCATTTGGCCTTTATAGAGCGTCTGACCTGCCACCCGCGTCACCGCCACGTTTCGCACAGCGCTCTCTTCTTTTACCCCCAACGTGACCACCGTGCCCGGCTCGCCCCTGACCATCAAGGCCACCTGCTCATACGTCTTGCCGGTCACTGCCACGCCGTCGACCGTCGTGATTTCAGTACCTTGTTTGAGTCCGGCCTTCTCCGCCGGACCATCCGGCAACACGTGTGCGATATACAGTACCGCCGTCTCGCCCACTCGCTCTGCTCCGACATGTAACGATACTCCGATGACGCCGTCCGGAATGGCGACCTCCAGCCCATAGGATCCTCCCGGAGCCCCCGCCTTCTCATGTCCCTCCGCAGCCCATGCCCTGCCTGTTTCATTACGCCACTCACCCACACAGAGGCTCAGGAACCCCAGGGTGACGCATGTCGCCATCAACGTCTGTCTTTGCATAGTGCTTCTCCCTTCATCACCATTACCGTTATTAAGCCAAACCCACCAACCAGAGCCCACCGAAGAGAACCAGCGAATTCAAATACAGCGACCGTTGATGCACGCGCTCCCAGGCCGCCTTCAAGACCGGGTCGACGCAGCCCCGACCTTCCTGCTCCTTCAACTGGTCCCTCATCGCATTGCTCTGCGGGGTCAGCGGCGATCGGCAATAGGACTCTGCGAACAGAATAACCAACCAGATGCCGCCGGCCGCCGACAGGGCAGGGCTCAGTCCGCGAACGAGCACCAGTGCGGTCACCGACACCAGACCACCAACCGCTGCGCCCATCCCCAAGAGATAGTAGGCGGGAAACAATTGCCGCACGACCTTCCCGAACTGCTCCGGCGCCAATTGCTTCGCCAGAATCGGAGCGACGACAAACGACAACAGCACCACCTTGCCGACGAGTATCGCCACAGCCAACACATGTAGATACTGCATGACCGATTCAAAGAGCGGGCTCATACCCGTTTCCCCTTCGTCACGATTGCTCGCAAGGCCGACTCCACGCTCGGGTATCGAAAACTATAACCGCCGGCTCGGGCCTTGGCCGGTTCCACACGTTGACCGGTCGTCATCAACGTCCCCAACTCCCCCAACATCAGCCGTAACGCCAGACCGGGAACCGGAAGCCACGATGGACGATGAAGTACCTTCCCCAGGACGTCGCAGAACGCATTCATCGTCACCGGCTCCGGCGCGACGGCATTCACGGGCCCGGTAAGATCCGGCGTGTGGAGGGCCCACTGAATCATGCCGATGAGATCCGCTCGATGAATCCAGGACACCCACTGCGTGCCCGGCAACACCGGCCCCCCCGCAAACACGTAAAACGGTAGCATCATTTTCGGCAATGCCCCGCCATTCCGTTCCAAGACCATCCCGGTTCGCAGGAGTACCACTCTCGTGCCGAACTGACCGGCTCGCAAAGCTTCCGCTTCCCAGGCCGCAGACAATTGAGCAAGAAACCCCTCGCCGAGCAGGGATCGTTCGTCCAATAGCCGATCATCACTGGGGCCGTAATACCCGATGCCGGATGCACTGACCAGAACGGGAAGCGGTCGAGGCCGAGCTGCTAAGGCATCCACCAGCAGTCTCGTGGCGAGAATACGGCTCTCCACGAGG
This sequence comes from Nitrospira sp., assembly GCA_024998595.1. Classification (GTDB taxonomy): domain Bacteria; phylum Nitrospirota; class Nitrospiria; order Nitrospirales; family Nitrospiraceae; genus Nitrospira_A. The sequence continues at coordinate 19,993 of JACOEK010000001.1, read as the reverse complement.
ATCCGCTTGCGAGCACTCGTCCATCGTCCTTCCGCGATGGGCTCACCGGCCAGATTGACCACGGCATCCGCCACCGCGACCTCTGCGTGCCATGATCCGGCCGAGCGCGCATCCCACTCCACATAGCGTATCGACGACTGGCCGGGGAGGCGTGGCTTGCGGCTCAATACCACGACATCGTGCCCCGCGCGCGCCAACTCTTCCACCAGCGCCTGGCCGATAAATCCTGTTCCCCCGCTCACAACAATATGCATCTGACCATCCTTCACTGCCAGCGGTCGGCATTACGGGGCGTGATCGGCTCCAGCCGTTGAATCCTTCTCTTTGTCCGCTGCCGCTTCGCGATCTGCCGACTTCTTCGATGCGCGGCCATTTGAAATGGCTGTCACCCGCTGACTGAATTTCCGCTCCTTCGTACCATACAGCAAATTCGGCGGCGGACTGTGCCGATTTTTGAGGATCACGGGATCGAGCACTTCGCCGCACATGGCGCAATGCCACGCGGTAATATCGATCTGGCCTGTATCATCGAGTAAATCAATATAATGTTGGGTCAATAAGAGCCCTCCGCAACGAGGACACACATGATTGCCCGGTTGCGGAGGTGAGAACGATTCTGGTGTCCCATGTGTTTCCATTGGAACCCCCGACTTCGAAAAAAATGAGCGGACGCATCCTTCGCCTGGTTGCCTCGACTCTATCGCGACTCAAGCTGCTATGCCCTCCGACACTATCGGACACGAAGACGCTCCCGGCTCTCCCGTCGGATCGCAGCATAGGCGGGCTGCCGAAGCCGCGCATACAGCATCACACCGATACTCACCACGAGGGTCGAAATGCCATAGATCACTATCTGAGCCATACCTGCCTCCTTCATCTTGCACCTGATACAGGCGCCTACCACTTGGACTCACTTGGTGGTTCGCTGAGGGGACGGGTGCCTCCAAAGGAAGAACCCGTCCGCCTCAACGGGAGGCCGCGTGCGGAGTCGCGGTACCTCCATCACCATCACAGCAGTACTCTAGCCACTCACCACTCGAACCCTCGGTCATCTGCCTTTCGGTTCAGCAGTGGATGCATCCTGATGACCTTGATCGTCGACACTCCTGACGCAGCGGAATCCGGTTCCGTGTGTCTGGAGCGCGAATCCTCCGCGCCCCCGTGCCGTCGCTGTGATATCGGAGTGCGGGCTGTGCCAGGACCCTCCTCGAATCACGCGGACAATGCCCTTGTCCGGTCCCTGCGGATTTTTTGTCGGGGCGTTCGCGTAATAATCCGGATCGTACCAATCCTGCACCCATTCCCGGGCGTTGCCCGACATGTCCTTGATGCCGTAGGGCGAATCACCGCCGGGCAAGGACCCCACTGCATGCAGGGTCTTGTCGTCGACCCACTCGCGGTCATAATTCGCTCGCTTGGGGGTCGGCACGTCGTCGCCCCAGGGAAAGGTTCGGCCATCGGTACCACGCGCCGCCTTTTCCCACTCAGCTTCCGTTGGGAGCCGTTTCTTAGCCCAGGCGCAATACGCCTTGGCGTCGTACCACGTGACCTGCACAACCGGCAGCTGTTCGATTCCCTTGACGGAAACCAGGACGCCGGTGCCATAGGGATTTGGCGGGCTGCGGTGGCCTGTAGTCGCGACAAACGACATGTACCGTTCATTGGTGACTTCCACCTCATCGATGGCGAAAGCATCGACCTGCACGGTACGCTGCGGCCATTCATCAGCTCGCCCTTTTGGACTCTGAGTGCCCATCAAAAACGGTCCCGCTGGAATGTTCACCATGGGAACCGGGTCCACCTCTTTCACAGCCGGCGCCGCAAAAACAGGGGATAGCGCGAGCGTACAGCCGGCCGCCACCAATAGCCCCGCATATCCCCATCTGGTACGTCTCCTGGTCAAACCTTGTGTCATTTCTTCTGCTCCTTACTCCCCGCGATGGCCTGGTCCGTGTGGCTCTTGATTTGCCCGACAAGCCGCTCCACCACACCCGCGTCCCCACGGTCGGCCGCTTCCTGCGCCTGGGTGACGAGGGTTCTCGCTTCATGCAAGTGGTGCTCGATTTGTGCTTGCAGATCAGGTGACGCCACAGTTCCCCCCAAGGCCGCGCGATGGTAGACCTCCCAGGCATGGTCCACGCTATGTTCCGCCTCATGCACCAGTTGCACCTTCTCGGGATGGGTGTGACGGCTGGCATCGATCGGACCGGCCTGGAGATCCGTCGCGGACAGCAGCGCCGCTAACCCACCTGCCACTGTGACTACTGTCATGTACCTCATGCCTCTACCTCCGTCATAGAAACCGTGGGGATGCGACCGGCCTTCGTCATCGTGAGGGTCGTTTCATCGATTGCTCGATGAGGGGTTTCAGTTCCAACAGTTCGACATTCACCGGATCCATGGCCAGCCCACGGGCGACCGCCTGCTGTGCCTCCGCGAATCGCTCTCGCCCCATTTCGACCAGGGCCGTGATATAGGTGTCCCGGATACGTTGCTCCCAATCAGCCGGTGCCGCCTTGGCGCACCGGAAACCCAGCCCCACGCCATAACTGTTGTTGAGAGGATGGTTCCAGAAGCGATGCGTCGAGCGGATGGTGCCTTCCGGCGCAATCCATGAGCCGCCGCGAATCACACGCTTCTCGCCGACGGTCAACCGATCCACGTAGGTGCCGGTACCGCCGAGCCATAAGGGCTTCTCCGGACCGGTGGGGTTCACCATGGTCTCCAGTCTCCCGTAGTACTTCGGGTCATACCAGTCCGCGACCCACTCAAAGACATTGCCCGCCATGTTGTAAACGCCATAGTAGCTGGCGCCCTCCGGATGAGCGTCCACCGGCAAGGTCGCGTGATGGTGGCGATCGTAGTTCGCCTTATTCGAATCGAAGTCGTTGCCCCAGGGATAGAGATTCCCGTGTGGGCCACGGGCCGCTTTTTCCCACTCTGCCTCCGTCGGTAATCGCTTCCCGCGATAGTCGCAGTACGTTTTGGCATCGATCCAATTGACCCCCACGACCGGCTGCTGCAGCTTGTTCAGGCGCGGATCGTCCCAATAAGCCGGAGCGGGATGGCCTGTCGCCTTGATAAATTCGCCGTAGTCTTTGTTGGACACCTCGTACTTGTCGATGAGGAATGAATCCAGGAACACGGTATGGGCCGGCCCTTCATCGTGGAACGCCTCCGCGGACCAAGGCATGCTCATGCGCTTGTCGTACAGCGAAAGACGACGGCTCGGTGTGGCCGCCTCGGCCCTGTCCAGTCCCATCACCGATGGTCCTTGTCCCACGTACACCATATCTTTCGACAATTCAGACTCATGGGCATGCGCTGCCGGAACGACCATGATGCTCCCCATGACCAAGCCTGTCCTGAGCACAGTCCCCATCCACGTCATACAGCACCTCCTCCGGCTGAGCGTCCGACAGGGAGGTGGTCTTCCCACCTCCTCCGCGGCCAGGAATTATTTCTTCATCGTCTTTTGAATCAGCTCGCGTGTTGCCAGATACTCTTTGTTGTTGGGATCGGCAGCCAAAGCCTTCTCGATGGATGCCATGGCATCCGCATTCTTCTCCGCTCCCATGCCGACGAGTGCCTGAATGAAGGCATCGCGTCCTGCCTGCGCCGCTTCTTCCGACACCGCGCTAACCGATTTCGCGCAACGGAAACCCAGCCCGACGCCGTAGGAATTGTTTTCCGGCTGATTCCAGAATCGGTGGCTGGTGTGCAGCGAGGTTTCAGGGGCCAGCCAGGACCCGCCGCGCAAGACCTTCACCGGCCCTTGATTGGCGAAGTTGTAGCCCTTTTCGGCACCGCGCGGATTCAACGCATTGCTGGTGCGGTAATATTTCGGATCGTACCAATCGTCGACCCACTCGAAGACATTCCCAGCCATGTTGTAAACCCCATAGCCACTGACGCCCTCGGGATAGGAATCGACCGGCATGGTGCGCCCGACGTTCTGTCCGTAGTTGGCTTTCTTCGGATCGAGGTGATGCCCCCAAGGATAATGGTTATCGCCTTCCGGCCCCTTCGCAGCCTTCTCCCATTCCGCTTCGGTGGGCAGCCGCTTGCCTTCCCACTTGCAGAAGGCGTTGGCATCCGTCCAGCTGACTCCGACTACCGGCTGTTCGGCCTTGCTGAGTCGAGGATCGTCCCAATAGGCGGGCGCCGGATGGCCGGTGGCTCGCATGAACTCTTTGTAGCGGGCATTGGATGCTTCGTACTTGTCGATCAAGTAGGCATCGAGCACCACCTGGTGCCTGACTTCATCTGAATGTTCGTGACTGCCCATGGTGAACTCACCTTTCGGTATGAGCACCATGTCCTTGTTGTCAGCGTTGGCCTCTCCTGCAATGGCCAGGGATGTCGCCCCCGCCACCAGCAGCACTCCTATTCCCATCTGAAAGGTGATGTGACTCCGCATGTGAAACCTCCTTGGTTGTGAACGGTCGAATCATTGAGCAAGTGACGACTGCTACACAGAAGGCTGTCTGTGCAACGCCGGGTTTGGCACGTTCATCTCTAGCCCTGCGCCAGCCAATTGCTGGAGATGACGATTCCAGCTAATGACCGGATCGACCACGTCACCGCATTGCACGCACCGCCGGGTGGGACAATCGAGTCCGCCTTTACTACTCAGAAGGTCCGTGCTGAAATCACGCACCATCAGGCCCCCGCACCTAGTGCAATTCGAATCCTGCTGACAGGTCGATAACTCGGTTCGAATGTGGGTTTGCGCTCCCTGTCCTTGCAATGCGTTCGTGGTTGCCATTGTCACTCCTGTCTGTTCGTGTCCAATGTTTGCAGCGACTATGTCTAATGTTTAAACCTTTATGTCCAGTGTGTCAATAGTTATAACCAAAAATATTTGACAAACATTGGACATTGAACATATACTTAGTCGTACCAATGAATACCCACAGAATTCATAGGGTTGCGAAGCTTACCGGCCTGAGTCGGGATGTGATTCGGGTATGGGAGCGACGATTCGACCTCCTCAAACCGACCCGAGGTGCGAACCGATATCGCAATTATTCCGACGAAGATGTCGCGTTGTTGCGGTATTTGAAGCAGCAACTGGACGCCGGAGCGTCGATCGGCGATCTCGCACGGTTGGGGCGGGAAGAGTTGATCAATCGCCTACGAGCAGCCGCGCCGCGTACTGCCGTCGTGGACAATACCTTCGATCGGTTGTTACGGGAGTTACTGTCGGCGCTGGAACCACTCGATCGCGTGATGTTCGAAAAACGACTCAACGGCGCCGTCGCCGTGGTGCCGTTTGACGAGGCTCTCCACGGAATTCTCCTTCCGCTTCAGGAGCGGGTGGGTCACCTCTGGCATAGCGGCCGAATCACTGTCGCCGTCGAGCACTACGTCACCAGTCAAATCAAACAAAAGCTGTATGCGGCCATGAACCAGCTGCCGGTCGCTGAATTCGGAGCCACGATCGTCGTCGCATGCCCCCCAGGAGAAGAGCATGACCTGGCCGCGCTGGCCGTGGCCTACCGTTGCCGGGTTCGGGGTTGCCGGGTGTACTACCTCGGAGCCAATGTGCCGGTACTCTCTCTGAGCAAGCTCTGTCGTGAAGTGGCGCCAGACCTGACTATTCTTTCCATTACCATCGCTCTTCCGGACCCTCTCGCGACCGACCTGATGCAAGCGTTGACTCAAGACGTGGCGCCAGTCTCCAAAATCCTGGCCGGTGGCCGTGGAGCGCTGGCCATGCGTCAGCACTTCGCAGAAGCAGGCATTGATCTCCTGGAAACCTTCAGCGAATTAGATGAGACGTTGGAGCGATTCACCCGACGATTTCCGATTCCCGGATAACGAAGGGGCTCGCCATGATTCCTTACCCGCTCACGGTGTTCTACGACGGAGCCTGCCCTCTGTGCTCCCGCGAGATGGCATTCATGAAGCGACTCGACCGCAAACATCGGTTGCGCTTGTGCGACTTCTCTTCTCCCGACTCTGATGTCGCCAACATCGGAATTCCTGTACCAGAGCTCAGCGCCGTCATTCATGCACGATGGGACGATGGAGTCGTCATTACGGGCGTCGAAGTATTTCGTGCCATCTGGCAGGCTGTGGGCCTGGGAGCCCTCGCTCGAATGAGCCGACTACCCTTCATCGATCAGCTTGCGGTCAAGGCTTATGCCTGGTTTGCAAGAAACCGACTATGGCTCACGGGCCGCGAGTTTCGTTGCGCGGAACGGTGCAGGAACGAATCTGTCACCAACACGACGCATCCACCCGCATAACCGTTGCAAGGGCACCGAGAAAAAACCATACGCTGTACAGCATCTCATTCACCCGCCAGCCCTCGTATTCCTTCGCACGTACACAACACAACACGCGTTTTGCTCACCCGCACGCTTCTGCCAGTTCGTGGCTTGACGTAAGACAACGCTGACATAACCGGCAATCCTATTGATTTCAGGCGGCGGGAATTTTCTTACAGAGAGGTCATTATGCCCTTGAATGATGCATGCGGCCTAGGCATTTGCCCAGAAAGAGCGCTCGCTCGACTACGTACAGACATATAGGAAATAGGTGGTACCATTGTCCAGAACGTCGGCAGGGGTGAACGACCATTCACGCCCTAGCGCCTTCGTGAAATCCGCTTCATCCACCGTTCCTTCAGAGGACCATGACATTACGCCTCGGCATCGCGCTGTTCCTCATCATCTCCAGCATGCTGCTCTTGGTGGGTTACTTGGGAGGCATCTCTTACTCGGATCTTTTGCCGCGCACGTTTTCCATCAAAGAATCGCCGGTCGAACCGCAGCAGAAATCGGCGGGTCTCGTGATCAACCTGCCGCCCATCATCGCGCCTGTGGACGACGGCGAGCGGTTCTACTATGTGCAAGCGAACCTCGCAGTAGAGATCGATCGTCCGTCAACCGGCACCGTAGTGAGGGATCGACACGAAACCATCGACCGGTACATCATGGAGATGCTTCACAGCTACCCCATGCAAGATTTGCGGGCTCCCGGCCACTCAGTCACATTGCGGGACGACCTCAAGCGCACCGTGAACCGAGTTCTGCCGAAGGGACAGGTTCGCAATGTCTATATCACCAGTTGGTTAATCACCCCGATCGGCTACTGACCGCCTGTCCTAACAGATCGTTCTTCAAATTGAATCGATACCGCACCCGCTTCCGCTCAAGACCAACCGATCCTCTGCGCCACACCGAAGTGATAGTCTGACAGCCCATTTCGGGCAGAAGCGCATGCCACCAGTCTCTGAGTCATTGGCCGAACCAGGGATGTTCCCAGCTCAAAGATGTCGCGTAGTTCTGTAGGTGATATAGAGGCGAATCTGCTCGGATGTCACTCTGGCAGAGGATGGCGATCCCGCACAGATGATCAGCGCCGGAAGTGCCCGACGATCCATGTTTTCCTTCTGCACATCGTGCAGGCGTGACGCGACCGATTGAACGGAGAGAGCGATTCAAGGGTGTCCACAACAACCAGCAGGCTTGATCATGAGCAGTGAAGACGAGAAGATTGAGGTGATTCGAAGATACTTGGTAGACGCACTTCCTGGCCACGACGTGCGGGATGGCTCGCGCACATATGTGGACCGCACGTTAACCGTCTTTTACGGCATGGAGATCATCTGCACCATTCAGGTCCCCACGGTGTTACTGGACAAGGACCACCCTTCCACCTTCGAATTAGAACAGGCGCTGAAACAGAAGAATGTTGCCGCCTGGGTCAAATCTGCTCCCGTTGTCTACCTCCATCACAACACCTTAGGCCTCGCCAGCCGGTAATACAGACCTACCCTTGCGTACTCTGAGGCACTCCGTGACCTGGGACGAAGAGAGGCACCCGCCTGCGCGTGCGAAACATGAGCGCGGACCAAAGGGCTACACGCCTCTGAAAGAGCCGACGATTGATCGGAAACCGGGAAGAAGAATAAACGACAGCACACTACCGACGGTGAGAACCAGGAGGAGAAACGCCAAAGAGAGGCTGAGCTTTATCAAAAAGCGTACGCAATAGAAAAACAGCACCACGCCAACAACTAGGGCAATGAAAGATGGAATGTCCATAGGGTGGCTAGACATATCTACTCGCTTGGAGACTTGAGAATCAAGGCCCAGGCGTGCCTTCGCCTAGGCTGCCGACGACCCCTTCATCTTTCTCCGACTGCCAAGGGATGATTCCCGGGAAGCGTGATGCCATAGGGGCCCCTGCGCGAGTGGTGACGGGCGGGATTGGCGGATTCGCGGAAGAATCAAACAACTCGGACCGATTGAGGATCGCCGGACCACTCGGCTTGGGGGACACATTTGACCAGGTATAGGGACTTGTGGGTGCGACAGGGCCTCGGCCTGGCGCGGAAGGAGGACTAAGGCTGTATGCGCCGCCAGAGTTAAACGGGTTGCCGATTCCGTTGTTGCTATACGGATGTGGGCTGAGGTCACCCACATACTGGGCCAAAGAGTCGATAGGAGCAGTGAGGATGATCAGCACTGCAATGAGCCACATACAAGTCCTCCTGCTTCGGTGAAATCTACAGTGAGGCTGAGATGGGAAATGCTACGCGTCCCCACACACGATGTCAAAATACGGGGGCAGGCGCTACGCGTTGTGGCACCACCCTCGATTCCTTCTCGATCATGCACCCAGAACACAATGCTCTTTGGAGAAGCATCCCCTAGGAAATCGGGTAGGACTTTGACAAGGCCGACCTTGCAGGGAGTTCAACTTTTTCTTCGAAGCCTTTCGTAACGGCCTCGTCACATACAATGAACGACAGCTCGTCCGGATGAGTCTTGAAGCCGGCCGCGAGTCCGACCGATTCAGGCCAAATCAACATCGTCCGTGTTTCCTCGCGACTCATTCTCGCCAGATGGTCCATGAGGAAAGAGGTGTCCCAGAAAAACAGCTCCACCAGGCGGTGGAAGTCGATGTATTCGATTCCGTATTTTTGGGCTAACCATCCTACCGGCTGCTCATTGAATCCCTGCGCAAAGGTCTCCAGGCACTCATACAACAGTAACCAGTGATATTTGGTGACATCATACAAGCGATCATCGTGATAAATTTTTTGGATCGCGAGCAATTGCTCTCTCGCTTGCGAGGCCGTAAAAAATCTGGCCCCTCGAGGCATCGAGGCGCACAGCCAATCCTCTTGATCCCGTGCGTGTGCCGAGGTCAGGTAGTCATTGACGATCTGGGTAATCGCACTGTCTAGGAGGTCGGAAAAAATGCTGTCCGGCTTTCTCGCCAACCGAATCATGAGCCGCTCCTGTAAATTCTCACAGAGTTGTCCCACCTCCAGCATTCGTCGCGGATAAGGGAGCCTTTTATCGAGGACGACAGTTTGAATAGCACAGTCCATCTCGGTCCGGACGCATCCTCTTCCTAACCTTCCCCAGCGGCGCGACAGTCCGCGCTACCCACCGCACATGGTCGACACCGATCCGCATGGATCGTAGGAGAGAAATCCAATCTTCACAAGGTCACTATAAAAGGGATCCACTCTTTGCCTGGCCACATTCCTCATTTTTGCCCCTCGTCTTGGGTGACGGCTCATCACTGCTGCGTCGGTGGTGTTGCGAGCACCTGCCGAAGGGTGTCAATCAAGAGTTCTTTCTCAATGGGTTTGCGAAGAAAGGCGACAGCGCCTTGGGATCGTGCCTTAGATTCAAGTCCTGGGGTGGTCTGCGCCGTGACCACGATAACGGGAATCTTCGTGGTGCGAAGATTTGATTTCAGCCTATCGAGAAGGAGCATTCCCCCCCCTCCCGGCAAACCAATGTCGAGCAAGATGAGATTCGGTTGTTCGCGCACCGCCGTCGAGGTGGCTTGCACAACATCCGTCGCCGCGACGCAAGATACGCCGTAATCCTCCAGGAGTGTTTTGATGAGCAGATGAAAGTCCATGCTGTCGTCGATTATGAGAAGTTTGATAGGACGCAAGGGTTTGAGCATCTCCGGGTTCGTGTGAGCCTGCATATGCGGAAAAACCGCTGTGCGAATCATATCCACCCACATGGCCGGTACAAACTAGGGATACCACTAATTCAAAAACTCGCATCAAAAAGGCACTTCTCCTGATGGACACGGGCTCTCGCTCACTCAACTCATTCCTGAGAAGAGAGAGTCAATGTCCATGAGGTTCACACAGATAAAGGGGGATTCGCCTGATGCCCGACGTCACGAAGAACGAGGCTCTTATCGCGATCTTGAAATTAGCGGGCTTTCAACAGATCACGCTGAGAGTCGTCCCGAAACTGTTTCTGTTTACCGATGGCATATGCCAATCGGAACTCGAATTCTCAAGGACCTATTTCGACGAGACAAACCTGGCCGCGCTACAAGACCTCATGCGAGACAAAATTCTTCCGGCCATCAAGGAACATGTGGGCAAGAAGGTCTACGTGAACGCAAACGGGATCAGCATCATTCCACGGACACTGAATTGAGAAGAGGCAATGTCAGGTCGTCGTATTCCCTCGCGCTGGATCGTGGGCATAGCCTGGTGGCAGTACTTTTTAGGTGTTGGAGGTTCCCCAGGCACAAAGAGAAATTCGCCAATAAATCACAATTGCCTTTTTAGAAACGTCATAAGTGTCGTGTAGACAGCCGGGCCATGGTAGCGAGCGCCGATTGAGACAACCCTCTTCCTGAATACGACGAACGTTACTCGCGAATATATTCAACAGCGCCACTCGTGTCATAGCCGCCTGCGTCCGCACCTAAGGTCGCCCCAAGCGAAGGACCACTTTTCTAGCTAGGGACCTTTCAGGGATCACCTAGGGGCTGCTCTAGTGCAGCCCCTCGAGGTCAGCCTGATATGTATACGCCCCACAGAAGGTTGTGACTAACACAGCAACAGAGATGAGCTGACCATGCATCCCACCATGACCATCCTTCCTATCGAGAGCAAGCAAACCGACATACCGCAGTCAAACTCATGCCGCCGATGCGGTGGGATGTTGGTCCATGAGCAGTGTATCGATCTGGCCGGAAGCGAAGGCGGCTACCGATTTTGGGCTAGCCGATGTATCCAATGCGGGGATCTCGTTGATCCTGTTATTCTACGCAATCGATTGAATCCACCTCACGCTGAGGAATCGATTGAGCAGATCGAAAACACAATCGAGCACGCCGCGTGACGAGACAAGCACGGTCGAAACCCCCGGAACGAGAAATTTAACAGCGCTCGGAGGCTTACTGAACGAGAAGAGATCCGTAATACCCAGGCACTGCATCGACTGAATCACGGATTAGAGCAGTCCTAAGCCAATGTCCCAACCTCACCCTGCTCTCGCAAATGCGTCTCAATAATCGGCTGAGCCTGCTTGCGATACTTCTCGTCAAGGCGCTGGCCCGAACCGAACCTGCAGGCGGGATCGTGAGACTGCACGGCCCAGTCCACTACAGTTCCCTCTGTCATGTCGTCCTTGTTCCTCTGAAGTGTGCCACTGAGTAACCGACGCGGCCGCATCCGTCCTGAGCCGTGGCTCCGCAATGAGCGTCACCACCACATGTCCCGTGGTATCCCAAGCGTACGCACTGCAGTGACACACGACGGTCATCAGCGGAACCATCAGGCTTAGACAGAGACGGCGCCCATATGGCACTCACTTCGTTCCGAGATTCGGCAGCTTCATGAGCTGAATCACAACCCTGTAGCGCCGGGCGGACTCGGTTAGCTGCTGAGTAATCACGCACGGCTTATCCACAAACGACACATTGTGTGTCACTCCATGCTCCCGATCCACGCAGGAGAATGAGCTGCCGAACGCGTGATAGTACAGCACCATTAATTCGTCAAAATCGCTTCCGTTCACGTCGAGCGTTTTCTGGTGGATACCTTGAGAGGGCATCGGGTTGTCGGGAACCGGGATGGATTCTGCCGATAACGTGTCCAGTATGATTGGGACAAGAGGTTCAGGACAATGATTGAAGGGCGTGGACATGTTGTTCCTCCTCACCGACGCTAGCCTGCTACCTATTAGCCGTGTCCATGTTATGTGGTTTTCGAATTGTTGGGGTCGAACTTGGGAAGGACCCTCTTCACCTTGTTGAAGATAAACAATCCCGACAGAAGGATCAGCAGGAAGACGGTCAGAGAGAGATAAAAGAGGATTCTCCCGATTTCCGAGGCATCGGCCGCGATGTTTGTGAAGCCGAATGCCCCGGCCACGATCGCAATCAGAAAGAAGATCGCTGCCCACATAAAATACATGCGTGCCTCCTTGGCAAATGATGCCGCTGTGGTCATGACCGCATGTGACTGGCTTTCTTCACGGCCTTTAATAAGGCTCGCCGATTCGTAATGGCGTCCTCATCGTTGAGGTGCGCGTCCGTCTCCTCTCCGTTCGCCAGTCGCGTTCGAGCCACCCGCAGAGTCCACACCTCTTTCGAGAGAGCTCGGAGCAATGCTTCGATTCGAGACAGGTGATAGTCGGTCTTACTGCTCATCGTTCCGCTCTCGAGCAACGGTGCCCTGTAGCCTCCCACGAGATCGTGTGCGCGAGGTTTTTGAAGATGCATTCACGAGTGCTTTGGAAGCAGACTGTTTCCCTCGGTTGGAAGTCCCATCCGGATGCCGATGCGATGACGGCTGTAATTTTGCCACTTCTGCAATCAACACCTGGAGCGCGTCTTCAATGCGTGCTAAGCGTTCACGCACTTTCTTTTTCATGATGCCCTCTCTGCCCGTATCTTGAGATCATGCCCCCTATCAAAGATCAGTGTTTATGACTTCCGTGAATAGGTGATTTCCATCATCTTGGCTTCCTGGCTACCTTTCTCACCCGTGCCGTACATTTCAAAAATATGCGTGTTGTCATCAATGATCTTCAGAACCGAGCGCAGCTTCATATGACCTCGCATGGGACACGTATACTCGCCTTGCTGCGTGATAGTGTTTGCATCCCCTGCGGTCCCCTCCATGACATGGAGCGTCGTGGCCATGTTATCCACCCAGGTGCTCGTGTATTTCTTGGACGTGTTGTCGTAGCCCGTAATACCCATACCCTCAAATTGCTTACCCATCATTTCGCCCTTACATTGCTGCTTCAGGAAACGTCCATCCATGAACATGTGATACTCACAACTCCCGGTGGTCTCCATGGGGGGCTTATCCGGCTCGATCCACGACTTGGTCTTCGTGTCCCATTTACCTTCCAACTTCGCCATGTGCTTATGCTGCTCCCCAGGTGCCCCCGCTTTCTCAAACTTCTCCATCATCATGTTCATGTCTGATTTTTGTTCGTCAGCCATCGCCATGGACGTCGACAACAGCAGTCCTGAAATACCGAGAATCGTCCACATGAATTGCATGGTTGGCTCCTTGGTCAGATGAGTTGAGAGTACTGCCATATGGCCGACTTACAGGAAGGCACGGATGCGGGTCGCCACCACCAACAAGACGCTATGATCGTGCGAACGGCGGCCGTTTCCCATGCTTAGCGGATTGCCTTCGTTCTCACATCTAGGGAAACCCCCGGCGGCTCAAAAAACAGCAGCCCTGTGGCCTCATGCGCTTACGGATACGGCATGAGATCACGATAAGGGTGTAACACCTCCCAGGGATGCTGAGGCGGGTCCTTAATTGCCTTCAGGTCCAGACCTGATGAATAGGCAATAAATCTGGGCAAAATGCGTTGCCCCCTTGCGCGTCAACCTCTTATTGAGTTCGGGGAGATCCGGACGAGAGAAGAATTCAACTTGCGAAAGCACGGCGGCCTGTCCACACTGCTGGATCCGCCATCGGTAGCAAAACGTTAGCATGAAACAAGAATGACAGAGGTAAGGGCGCGAAAAGAACAGAGATCAAAAGGATGGTGCCGAAGCCGGGAGTTGAACCCGGATACCCTTACGGGCGCTGGTACCTGAAACCAGTGCGTCTGCCAGTTCCGCCACTTCGGCCTGAGAAGTAGAGGGGGATTATCGCTGATCGGTCCTAACCCGTCAAGGTGAGCCGGCGGAAAATCTGCACGAGGACCGGCCCCGGGATAGTCACTCGGCCGGGGACAGGCCCTTCTCGAAATTCCACGCGCCGTGCGGGATCACTTCCCGCAGGTCTCCGCTGAGCACAAGGCGTTCGCGCACAAGTCCCGCCGCAGCCAGGAGAAATGGGCTTGGGATTCGGGGAGCCTCCTCGGCAATCAGCACATCGAACCGCACCTTGCGAAACAATGGATCCGCCGCCACTCGCGCAGCGGTCGTGACAATCACCCGCCGGTTCTGCACGAACGCTTGCCGGTTCGTATTCTCTTCCGCCGCCAGAAGCTCCCGGATTTTTTTCGTGCCGCCCAAATGAATCACATCTTCTTTCAGCTCGGCGAATTCGGGCTTGAGCTCCTTGGGGACCGTCGCCTCTGGAATCAGCTCCTCGATCCGCTGCTTGGCGATATCGACCTCCTTGCGAAGTCCGGCGCTATAGCGCTCGTAAATCACTTTGTATTCGCGCAACGATTCGACATTTTTCCCCATCGCCTGCATGGACAGACGTTTCCAAATCGGCAGCTGTTCATACTGCGCCAGCGTGGCGTCAATGTCCTTGATCTTCGCCTGATAGTCGGTCAATTGCGTCACCAGGCGCCATTCCAGGAGGCGCACTTCGTCTAAATCTTTTTGCTTTTGGGCCTTGTAGGCGAGGATCGGCGTGAGCTCGCGAAACCGATCGTACTTCTTGCGGAGCGCCGCCTTGTCGGACCGGGACTTGGCATAGAACTGATGCATCTGCGCCTCAAATCCCAAATCCGGGAGGGGAATGCCTCCGCTTTCCTTGCTCGTCGCCACTTCGTACCGGCTCAGCCAACTCTTGAACGTCAGCCCGGCTGCCTTCATGGCCCGTGCGGCGACCAGGGTAATCACATCGGCGCTCTGGTGATCAGGGGTGACGAGGAGAATACGTTTGTTGGCTCGAATCAACTCAACGACGAGCGTCGCAACCTTTTGCCGGCGCGCAGTCGCATCTTCCTGCCAGAGGGGGGTCAACACCGAGGTCGGGGTCACGGCCGCCAGCGCGGCGCGGTCTCCGGATTGTCCTGCTTCAAGGATGGGGAGAAGACGTTCCGCCGGACCCAGCGTATACGAGGTCCCCGCCTTACTCATTTCGGCCAATCGATGACTGGTCGTCAGAGCCAATCCGCCGAAGTCCGGCACCAGCGTGGCGTGTGGGACCACTTCGCCGATCGCATCAAACACCTGGAGCACCAGACGCTCCCCCTCTTGGAACAACACGATGCCTTCCGTCGGTTCAGTCTCCTCGCCCAGTAACAGGGTCGCTGAGAGATCCGCACCGACCCGCACCTCAGGCGGAAGGAAGAACTCGTAGAGATGCAGGTTCCCGATTGTCTGGAGCAACCGTCCACGAACGAGCTCGACGGTCTGATCCCGCCCCTGGTTCGCACTCTGTGCAGCGTCACGTTCGAGTGTTCCAGCCAGGTGATCGAGAAGATCCGGCAACGTGCCGGGCATGGCGGTCATAAGGGATCTTGCTCCTGCATTGCGTTGGGGCGCATCCGTGACCCGGTGGGCCGTCAAATAGGGAGCGTATCTTAAAGAGTTGGGAAAGACCCTGTCCAGCCGCCTGCAGAAATTCTGGTTGCCAGGCACCATCAAAACACGGTCACACAGCGAATATCCACCGCGAGCGGATGCACGCCTCCCCGTTCCAGGGCCGCGAAGAAAACCCTCGCGGCGGCTCCGGATCAATTGACTTTTGCACAGCCCGCCAGTATGCTTTTTCCCTTTCCAACAGAAGGAGTTGCAGTATGAAGGTGATTCTCCAAGAAACACTCGAGGGCGTGGGCGACCTCGGCGACCTCTTAGACGTCTCCAGCGGGTTTGCCAGGAACTATCTGTTGCCTCGCAAGAAGGCCGTTGAGGCGAACAGTCGGAATATCAAAGAATTCGAACATGCCAAGCGCGCCGCCGCTGAAAAAGCGAAGAAGGAAAAGCAGGACATCGAAGCGCATGGCAAGAAGATCTCAACCGTGTCCCTGACGATTGCAGCGCAAGTCGGCAAGGACGACAAGATGTTCGGGTCTGTGACCGCCAAGGATATCGCGGAAGGTCTGGCCGAGCAGGGATTCACCGTGGATCGTCGCAAGATCCAACTGGCCCAGCCGATCAAGGAATTGGGAACCTTCGCGATTGCCATCAAGCTGCCGCGCGAAGTGACCGCCACGATTGCGGTGCACGTGATCAAGAAACAAGAAGAGACGGAAGCCGCCGAAGAAGCCGCTCCCACGGCCTAGCTCGCGCGATCACGCGTGGTCGCCGCTGAAGTCAGACGCCACGCCCGGAGGAAGCATGCAGGATTTGATCGGTTCGTTGGATGCGTTGAAATCGACCGACCCGGAAACGTACGACGCCATCGTCGCCGAAGAGCAGCGGCAGCGCGACAAGTTGCTGCTGATCGCGTCGGAGAATTTTGCCAGTCCCGCCGTCCTGGCCGCCCAGGGCAGCGTGATGACCAATAAGTACGCCGAAGGATACCCCGGCAAACGCTACTATGGCGGGTGCCAGCACGTCGATACGGTCGAAAGCCTCGCGATCGAACGCGCCAAACAAATTTTCGGAGCCGAACATGTCAACGTGCAGCCGCACTCGGGATCGCAGGCCAACATGGCGGCGTATCTCGCGGTGCTCAAGCCAGGCGATACGATCCTTGGGCTGGATCTCGCCCAGGGTGGACACCTCACGCACGGCAGCAAGGTGAACTTCTCCGGCATCATTTTCCGCGCCTTTTCGTATGGCGTCGATCGCCAGACTGAAACGATCGACTACGCGGCGGTCCGCAAGATCGCCGAGGAATGCCGTCCGCGCATGTTGGTGGTCGGTGCCAGCGCGTACGCCCGCACCCTCGACTTTGCCAAGTTTCAGGACATCGCCAAGTCGGTAGGCGCCTATCTGCTGGTCGATATCGCGCACATCGCCGGATTGATCGCGGCCGGGTTGCATCCTAATCCTGTTCCCTACGCGGACTTTGTGACGACCACGACCCATAAGACGCTGCGTGGCCCTCGCGGCGGCGTGACCATGTGCAAAGCCGAACATGCGAAGGCCGTCGACAAGATTATTTTCCCGGGCCTGCAAGGGGGCCCGCTCATGCATGTGATCGCCGCCAAAGCCGTGGCGTTCAAGGAAGCAATGTCTCCCGCGTTCAAGCGCTACCAGCAACAAGTACTGGCGAATGCCCGCACGCTGGCGCAAGGGCTGGTCGACCGCGGCTACAAAATCGTGTCAGGAGGGACTGATACGCATTTGATGTTGGTGAACCTGACCAGCAAGGGCATTACGGGTAAAGAAGCCGACGCCGCCCTGGATGCCGCCGGGATCATCGTCAACAAAAACGCCATCCCCTACGACGAAAAGCCCCCGGCTGTGGCCAGCGGCATTCGGATCGGCAGCCCCATTGTCTCCACGCGCGGGATGCGCGAGGCGGAGATGCGGGAAATCGTGGCGCTCATCGATCGCGTGTTGCAGCATCCTCAGGACAGCCAGGTGCAGGCCGAGGTACGGGCGCAGGCCAAAACATTGTGCAACCGTTTCCCCATCTTTCATGCCTACGATTCGTCTCCCGCTTAGGCAGGACGGCCGCCCGTGAAGTGTCCTTTCTGCGACGATGTCGAGGACAAAGTCGTCGATTCGCGGATGGCCAAAGAAGGCGAGGTCATCCGCCGGCGGCGTGAATGCCTCTCGTGCAAGCGCCGGTACACTACCTACGAACGTGTCGAAGAAACCATGCCCGCCGTCGTTAAAAAAGATGGGCGCCGCGAACCGTTCGATCGAAGCAAGATCGTGTCCGGGCTCAAAAAGGCCTGTGAAAAGCGACCGATCAGCACCGCAACCATCGAAACCGTCACCGACCGCATCGAAAAACGCATCCAGGATATGGGGGAGACGGAAATCGTCAGCACCGCCGTCGGTGAAGAAGTCATGAAAGAACTTTCCCAACTCGATCAGGTGGCCTACGTTCGATTCGCCTCCGTATACCGAGAGTTTAAAGACATCGATCAGTTCATGGAAGAAATCAAATCCCTGGCCCAGCAGCGCCGGGAGCGTTAGACCCTCCCCTTCTCCTCGCTGTTCCGGATCAGAGAGTGCTGTGTAGAAGCCCGGGGATGGGCGCCAACAGAGGAGAGCCGCCGTTCTTCGGCATGTCTGACTTTCATGGCAACACGCAAAACATCACAGGAACGACGCACGACCCTCCGCCCCACCAAACGGCGATCGCCGGGGGCCACGCATGTCGTCATCATCGGGGCGGGCCGCGGGGGCACAGCCTTGATGGAGATTTTCGCCAACGACCCGCTGGTGCGAATCGTCGGCGTCGCCGATATCAGTCCTGAAGCGCCGGGCCTCGGGCTCGCCAGGCGTCTGCATATTCGCGTCACCCGCAATTACCGGCAACTGCTCAAAATCGGGCCGGTCGATCTGGTTATTGATGTGTCGGGCAACCCTGAGGTCGGTGAATATCTACAAGACATACGCCGCATGGGTGTTTCGGTGATCGGGGGAGCCAGCGCCAAATTCATGTGGCAGCTGATCGAAGCCCGCATCCGCGCCACAGCCGACATCGAGAAGGCGTTGAACAAGTACCAGTCTTTGTACCGGTTGTACGTCAAGGAGACCGGCGCGGCCGTGACGGAAGAGCGAACACGCATCGCCTGCGAAATTCACGACGGCCTGGTGCAGAGCCTCGCCGGGGTCAATTTCAAACTGGAACTCTCGCAAGAACTGCTGCGCAAGAATCCTCAAGCCAGCCTGGCCACAATCAGGGAGTCCAAAGCTCAACTCAAGCTGGCCATTCAAGAAGCCCGGCAGGTTATCTTCAATCTCCGCCCGCTCCATTACGACAAGATGGAGCTCATTCCGGCGCTGACGAATTATCTCAAGTCGTACGAAACGCAGTACCATATCAAGACGGCCTTTTCCGTGACCGGAGATGAGACGATCCTTTTCCCGCGCACGAAGATCTTTTTATTCCGGATCGTCCAGGAAGCACTGAGCAACGTGCAGAAGCATGCCAAGGCAGGCCGGGTGTCGGTTCAACTCGACATCCGGCTGGACTTGTTGCAAGTGACCATTTCCGACAACGGAATCGGGTTCGACATGGACGCTGTGCTCCGCGATCCTGAAAAGTGGGATCACTTCGGCATTCGTGGCATCTTAGAACGAGCACGACTGGTGGGCGGAGAAGCCACGATCGATTCGAAGAAGGGACGCGGCACGCGCATTGTGTTACGCATCCCGCTAGCCGACAAGGAGACGATTCGTCATGGAAAAAATTAAGGTCCTGATCGCTGATGACCACCGCGTAGTTCGTGAAGGCCTGGCGGCCATCCTGAAGACCAAGGAAGATATCAACGTCGTCGGCGAAGCCCAAGATGGCGCGGAAGCCGTGGAAAAAACCAAGACCCTCATGCCGGATGTGATCCTCATGGATGTCAGCATGCCGCGCATGGGCGGTATTGAAGCCACGCGGCAAATCAAGCGAGAATTTCCTCACATGGGAATCGTCGCACTGACCATGTACGAAGAGCAGCAATATATCTTCGATCTCGTGCGGGCCGGGGCGACGGGATATCTGCTCAAGGACTCCGAATCTTCCCAGATCGTGGCGGCGATCCGGGCCATTTATCGAGGGGAATCACTCATTCATCCTTCGGTCGCCAGCAAGATTCTCGCCGAGTTCTCTCTCATGTCGCAGAAAAAGGGTAAAAAGCCGGCTTGGGTTGAACATGACCTGACCGAACGGGAAATCACCGTCCTGCGCTTAGTCGCCGATGGAAAAACCAATAAGGAAATTGCCAACAGCCTGGACCTCAGCGAAAAGACCGTGAAGAACCACGTCCGCAATATCTTTCATAAGCTTCAGGTGTATGACCGCACCCAAGCCGCGATTTTGGCGATTCGAAAAGGGCTCATTGAATTGGAGCCCCGACCGTAACCGGATGTTTTAAACAAACAATTAAGGGAACCAAGAATAATTATGGGAACTTAAAATAAA
>JACOEK010000009.1 GCA_024998595.1 Nitrospira sp. | reverse complement strand
TCAGGTCGAAGAGCCGATCTACATTCGGCCGGCCGAGCGCGTGAACTGGCTGTAAGACTCACACTGGCGGGAGAGGAAAACCTCTCTCGCCAGTGAAGGACCGCAGCACAACAAAGGCCGGAAGTTCGCAAGAACTTCCGGCCTTTGTACTTTCAGCAATAGACTACTGATGGAATCAGTGCATATTCTTTTTCATTTTACCAGATAGGACGTTAGTCTTATTCCGCAGAGCCCTGACACACCCCCCAATCCGGACGGGACAGTTGTCTTGCCAAAGCAAATCATCGAATAAATAGGAAGCGTCTTCAAGAACCTTAAAACGACCGCTCCAGCCTCACCGCGTAAAATACTCGCACATATTCATAGAGCTGCTAGCTGCCTACCTGCAGTCCATGGCTCGCTACAATCATGCCTGATGTTGACAGAATGCGCCGCCACCGCTATACTTCATACAGTTGAGAACGGTTATCAGTATCGAGAAAAAAGCTTGCATCGCCCGGCCGAGACAATCGACCATCAGTGGGAGACGCCACTCATGTATGTCTGCTTATGTAAGGGCTTAACGGAATCAGATGTGCGGGAAGCGGGTCGTCAGGGGTACTTGACCACAAGACAGATTATTGCTGAGTTCGGTTTGCGGGAAAATGGATGCTGTGGTCGTTGCGCAAAAAATATTCATGAATTAGTCGCACTCGCCAAAAGCCAACTGGATAGTGCCTGCCGAAACCCTGTTTCCTCCTAACCTCTCAGAGAGGCCATAATCATCGTAGGTTTGACCTCACTAAAGGCTCTTGCAGTTCAAATCCTCGCTTGACTGCCCCGGCAACGTCAGCCACCCGCCGCCCTAATTCACGAGCGCTGGAGAGTTCCTGCTCATCGATTCCAGGACTATTACCTTCTGTCGTCGCAGAAGCGCCAAACGCACCACCGCCGCTGACAGTTATCATATAATTTCCTAGCATCGCTGCAAGAATTGAGAGCATCGTCAGCTCTTTCCCGCTGGAAATCTGACCGCCGGTTGCGAATGCCGCCCCCACCTTATTCTTCAGTTTAAAGTCCGGAAAGACGCCGAACTTGAACTGCCAGTCATCTATAAACGCCTTGACCTCTCCCGCCATATTCGACCAATAGACGGGAGACCCAAGAACGATGGCATCTGCAGCAAATAACTCCTCAGCCGTTACTTTCCCAACACGTCGGACGACTACTTGCGTGTGAGGCACCATCCGAACACCCTCGGCAACCGCCTCAGCCATACGCTCAGTATTCCCGGAAAGTGAGTGGTAGGCCACCAACACCTGAATGTTTCCATGACCATCGGCCGATGCCCCGATAGCAGGACAGGCCAGTATACCGGCCGTGCAAAGAAGCAGCAGTCGCCACGTCCAAACCATGATGTACCTCTTGGTGACTAGAGGAGAAAGACCGGCATCGGCAGGGCCAAGCCATGAATGGCCTGGATGGGACACTAGGCCTTCCGATAAGAGACAGGAGGCAGGATCTTTGCGAATCTCGCCATGCAGAACCGCATACGCTAGCGACGAATAACTTCCTCGTCCATGTGCTCTTCAACCGATACTTGCGTCAATGTCCCGCGATAGTCGCACTTGTGGCAGCGGATTCGAAATTCCTCGATCCACTTTTCCTGCACATAAGATTGGCGGCACTTCGGACAGACAAATACGCCTCGCATGTACACCACACGTCGCGTTTCTTTCATGAACAGCCTCCATCGAAGTCTAATTGATAAGTCGAGGATGGCACAGGGGCCGGCGGAATTGCAAGGCGGCATCCTTACCCTCTCAACTCGACCTCCGCTATCTTGACGGTTCACAAACAGCCCGTTAGGATGCGACCATGAGAGGACTCATGCACCGCCTCGGCAGGGCTCACTTTTCGACACGGTTTAGTCGCATGACCGCTGGTGTATGCGGCCTCGTGATGCTGGCGATAACCTGCACAAGCTGGGCCGCTGATCCACCGCCCGAAACCCTCATTACGGTCAAAACTCCGAATGGGACCCTCATTCAAGCGGAATTAGCCGATACGGCGCTGAAGCGTGCCCAGGGATTGATGTTTCGTGAACACCTCGCAGACGACCGAGGAATGTTGTTCATTTTCGGCGACGCGCAGCCTTGGACTTTCTGGATGAAAAACACCAAGATTCCCCTCGATATCATCTGGATGGATGCGAAGAAGACCATCATTCATATCGAACGCAATACCCCTATCTGCACCAGACAGGACGACGGCTGTCCGCAATACCATTCCGAAGAGGGAGCACTCTATGTTCTTGAACTCGGGGCGGGACGGGCAGCAGCACTTCAACTTCAACGAGGCGTCAAGCTCAGCTTCAAACAACCCTGATCGGCCCCAAACCGCTCACTTCGTTTTGCAAGTTCCCCAGAAAAAACTTTGAATACGTTCCACAAGAGAACGCGTGTGCGTGACGACAGATAAGGCGGCTGCATCTCGCGAGAGCTGGGCTTTCGCTGCCGATGTCGCAGCCTGTCGACGTGCGACAACCTCACCGATTCTCTCGATGAGACGTCGGTCCTCCTGAACGACCTGCAGCAAGGCCTGCTTCCCGACGGCAATGACCGATAACTGCGTAGCAGCCAGGACAGTGGCCGACCGCGGCTCGCCGGTTAATAAAGACATCTCACCAAAAAACTTTCCCGCCTCAAGCGTCGTCACAGTGGTCGTCAGTCCTCCCTGCTCCAGGCGGACATCGGCTGTTCCGGAGACAATAACGTACAGCACTTCTCCGGGGTCTCCCTGGCGAACGATCCGCTCGCCGGGCAAGTACAACTCCCATCTCGCGCCTTCCGCCAACACTCCGATTTGCTTCGTATCGAGCGTGGCCAGAAAATCGACCGCCATCAGTTGCCCCATGATCCGTTCGACGGCGTGACGATTCGAAGCCGCGAAATCCCCGTTGGCAGTTTGATGCAGTACGCGTTGTGGAAACGGAATTTCGATCCCCTTGCGCGCAAACGCATGCCAGATGTAGGTACGCATGGCACTCTCGATCGAATCCCGTTGCGAAAAATCTCCGATCGGGAACTTAATACGATATTGAATGGCCGACTCGTTAAAGGCGTTCACGAAGGCATTCGGCTTGGGATCCGGCAACACTCCCGATACTGCAGCCGCGGTCTCAAGCAGCGTGGCGCAGACCTGCTCAGGCGGGGTTCGATACGCGGCGTCGACAAACACGTTGCAAAAATGCGTGGTAGTCGGCCTGGTGAAATTAGTCACCCCGCTTTGAATCACCAGATCGTTGGGTAACGACACAACGTCGTGCGCACGAGTCAACAGACTCACATGTTCCATGCCGATATGGGTAACCACCCCTTCTCGGTCCAGCACAGTCACCCAATCCCCCACTTTGACGATCTTCCCAAGTTCAATCCCGGAGAAAAATCTCGTCAGAGTATCCTTCAAGGCCACGCCCACCATCGCCGCCGCCACCGTAGGTAACGCCACGAGAGCCACCAGGTTGATACCCATGACCAACCAGAGGATCACGACACCGGCTACCACGACTTCCGCGCCGATGAGCAACTGTCGGACGATATCGGGGATGTACCGCTGCCCTCGCTCGATCAGCCATTCGCCGATGATGAAGGTATCAAGGACCGTGAAGAGGAAAAAGGATGCGCCCAGCCAGGCTGCCACATCAAGACAGGCCCGAACGAGGTGAGGAACTGACGTCACGAGACTGCTGTGGCCGACCAGCGATGAGACCACGAAGAATACACCCACGGCACCCGCATAAAATGGCAGAGCGGGAGCCGGTTTTCCTCGACGGGTAAACACGTACGTTAGGCAGACCAACAGCACAGCCGCGCAAGCCAGAACGGCTAGAATGGCGCCGACGAGGGTTCCCAGATTCATGCGGACATCACCTACCGTGGGGAGGATCGCACAGAGAGACCGTTCAGGCTACGCGCGCTCCTGCCAGGAACGCATCCGTCGTACGGTGATCACTCCTTCTACTTTTTCAATCGCCTTGAACACTCTCGATAGATGAGCCGTGTCCACGACTTCAACGATGAAATCCAGCATCGCCTTCCGATCTTCGCGGGTCGTTATTTCAGCTCGGCTAATGTTGGCCTGGCATTCCGAAATGGCCGTGGAAACATGCGCCAACACCCCTGTTTTGTCTACCGCGATGACCGACACCTTCACGGAGTGAGTGCTGGGCGTAGACTGATCCCATTCGACTTCGACCAACCGGTTTTTATCGTAATCCAACGCTTCGAGATTGGGACAATCGACCGTATGAATCGTGAGCCCGCGCCCCCTGGTGATGTAGCCCAAAATGCGGTCTCCTGGAACGGGATTGCAGCAGCGGGAGAGTTGCATCAGGAGGTCCCGTGCCCCCTTAACCTGAACACCCGTATCATCGGTGCGACCGGTCGCCGGCTTATGCGGCGCCGGAGCTTCCAGCGTACTGGTCTGACCTTCCGCCGTCGAAGGAGGAGCGATTTTACTCATCACCTGAGAGGTCGGGACATGGCCGAACCCGACGGCGGCGGCAAGCTCCTCCGGCGTTTCGTACCCGGCCTGTTTGGCTACGGTGAGGAGTTGCTCCGATCGCATCATCTGGGCGGGAGCCAGTCCATGACGCCGGAACTCCGCCTCCAACAACCGCTTGCCGATCTCGATGCTGCGAGTCTGTTCCTCTGCTTTGATCCAATGCTTGATTTTCGTCTTCGCGCGCGAGGTGCGGACGAATTTCAGCCAATCCCGGTGGGGTGTCTGATTCGCCGCGGTCAAAATCTCCACCATGTCTCCGCTTTCCATCATATGCTTGAGCGGAACAATCTTGCCGTTGACCTTGGCTCCCACACAATGGTCCCCGATCTCCGTGTGGACGGAATAGGCGAAGTCTACCGGAGTGGAACCCTTGGGGAGTTCCTTCACCATGCCCTGCGGAGTAAACACATACACCACGTCGTGAAAGAGATCGAGCTTGACCGAATCCATAAACTGACGATTATCGGGCAAGTCCTGATTCCACTCCACGAACTGCCGCAGCCAGCTGAAGACCTTCCCGTCTTTCTCGTCGATTCGTCCGTGCTCCTTGTATTTCCAATGCGCGGCGATGCCCTGCTCGGACACTCGATGCATCTCCTCGGTGCGGATCTGAAATTCCACATGCTCACCCTTAGGACCAGCCACCGTGGTATGCAGCGATTGATACATATTGGATTTCGGAATGGCGATGTAATCTTTAAAACGGCCGGGTAAGGGACGCCACAGCGAATGGATCACGCCGAGCAAGGCGTAACAGTTCATTTTGATATCGGTGATGATGCGCAGCGCCGCGAGGTCATACACTTCCTCAAACGAGATCGACTGCTTTTCCATTTTCTGGTAGATGCCATACAAATGCTTGGGGCGACCGGACACCTCTCCCTGCAAGCCCGCCTCCGACATGGCCTTCTTGACCATGTCGATGACTTCCAGAATGTATTGCTGCCGGTCTTCGTCCCGTTTTGCCACGCGCACGCGCAGCATTTCGTACACATCCGGCTTCAGGTGCTTCAAGCAGAGGTCTTCAAGTTCATTTTTGATCCACCCGATCCCGAGACGATTGGCTAGCGGAGCATAAATTTCGAGCGTCTCCTGGGCAATTTGCCGTCGCTTCCCTTCACTGAGATATTCCAACGTCCGCATGTTATGGAGCCGGTCCGCCAACTTGATGAGGACGACGCGGATATCATCCGCCATCGACAACACCATTTTGCGAAAATTCTCAGCCTGCTTTTCCTCGTAGTTCCGAAACGTGATCTTGCCGATCTTAGTGACGCCATCGACCAGGTGGACGACGTCTTTTCCAAACCGCTGCTCTAATTCAAGCGGGGTCGCCAGCGTATCTTCCAGCGTGTCGTGCAGAAGACCTGCAACGATAGCCGTCACGTCCGTCTTCAGATGGGTCAACAGGCCGGCCACCGCCAAGGGGTGGCGGAAATAGGGCTCGCCGGATCGGCGCATCTGCCCTTCATGGGCCTTGGCCGAAAAGTCATAGGCCCGACGCACGAGGTCCAAATCGGCCTCGACGTTATAGCTCTTGACCCGCTCGATCAATTGATCGAGTTCTGTGACGGTCTCGTGCGGCATACTTATGACACCTCGCCACTCATGCGCAACGCCTTGATACGCAGCTGCACGCGGTCATACCCGTTCCAATGGTTCCGTTCAGGACTAAAGGCCAGATCGACAGGCCTGCCCGACTTCAACCCAAGCTCTTCAAACGATCCCATGCGAAAGCCGATGCTATCAAAAATATAGGAACGGCCTTGCCGCACCCGCAGTTTCAGATGTTTTTCGCCGACGACCCGCGCCTCTACCACATCGAGACCGCGAACGGCCAATGTCGGCTCTGGGTTGCCCGCCCCGAAAGGATGCAAGGATTCGAGTTCCTGGATCAAATCGAAATTCACTTCCGTCAGCTTCACTTCCGCATCGACATGCAAGGTCGGTCTGACAGGACTGCCGATGGCCCACTGTGCCGCCACTTCACAAAACCGCCGCCGAAACTCATCCAATCGCGATTCCTGGATGGTCAACCCCGCAGCGCTCGGATGGCCGCCGAAGGCTTCCAATAGATCTCGGCATGCCGACAACCCCTGATACAGATCAAAGCCCTCCACGGTCCGTGCAGAGCCTTTTCCGATGCCCTTCTCATCCACTGCGATCACGATGCTCGGACGATGAAAGCGATCAACCAATCTAGCGGCGACAATCCCAACCACACCCAGATGCCAGTCACGCGATCCCAGCACGATCGCAGCAGCCGGTTCGTCCTGCTTGAGAGAGCTCCCCGCCTCCGCGGTAATCCCCTCCTCGATCTGCTGACGCTGTCGATTCAGCTGTTCCAACTGTTCAGCAATCTGCATCGCTTCCCGGTCGGATTCGGTCGTCAGCAGCTGCACGCACAGCATCGCATGATCCAGCCGCCCCGCAGCATTCAGCCGGGGCCCCAGGCGAAACCCGATCGTTTCGCTGGTACAAGCTTTCGCAATACCGGCGACCTGTTTTAAGGCGCGGATTCCGCAGCGAGCACCGCGATTGATCTGGATCAGCCCTTCCCGCACCAGAATACGATTCTCATCTTGAAGCGGCACGATATCGGCCACCGTCGCCAGCGCTACCAAATCGAGACAGGATTCGGGATCGACCTCGCCCGAACCATACCGCCGCTGGTAGGCCGAGACTACCTTATACGCCAATCCTGCGGAACAGAGCCCCTTAAAGGGATAGATGGCATCGCGTCGGTGCGGATTGAGTACGGCAAGGGCGGCGGGCATCGTCGCATCGGTCTGGTGATGGTCCGTCACCACCACATCCATGCCCAGTTCTTTCGCGACGGCGATTTCATGATGCGATGTCGTCCCGCAATCTGAAGTGACCAGCAACGTAATGCCTTCCTGAGCCAACCTTCTGACCGCCCCCTCGTTGAGACCATACCCCTCGCGCACCCGGTGGGGAATGTACCCACAACCGTTTCCCCCTAGCCCCTGATAGAACGACAGGTACAGGCTCGTCGCCGAAACACCGTCCACATCATAATCTCCATAGAAACACACGCGCTCCTGACGGGCGAGCGCCAGATGGAGTCGCTCAACGGCCACGTCCATATCAGGAATCAAGAATGGATCGTGAAGCCCATCCTGCGCGCTGGACATCCAACGGGTCGCCTGGTCGGCGGTCGTGACCCCGCGAGCAAGCAATATCGATGCGGTCACCGGCGAGATCGACAGCGTTCTGGCTAGACTGCTCTGTAAGACCGCATCGGACGGTCTGAACACCCAGAGTTTTTCGAGCATGACCCCTCTGTTTAGAGCTGAAACATTCGGAAGTTGCTGAGAAGTAAGGGGAATGGTATCGACTCACCCCATCTTTGTCAAACGGGACTTCGGCAGGGCGACAACCTTACGGTGCGGTGATGCGATAGCGCGATGGTGAGCGGAAGGGAATCCAGGATGGCTATGGGCGAGCGCGTAAGGAACCAAATTAAAAAGGGAGGGGACTATTCCCCTCCCTTTTGCACATAGTTCTTCACAAATTCTTCGGCGTTTTTTTCCAGGACGTCATCGATTTCATCGACCAATTTGTCGATGTCCTCTTTCATCTTCTTCCCCGATTCGACGACTTTCGGGTTCGGCTTGACCTCTTCTTTGGCGTGCGACTCTTTTCTGGATTCCGGTCTCCTCTCCTGTTTCTCCATCGGAGCACCTCCAGTTCATCCGGACGCATTCGAACGACCCGCTTCTGTCACCTTACTCTAGGGTCCTTGAACGCGTCAAGCCGACCGGCGAATGCTGTCGCGTCTTCCTGTCAGCCTGACCCAGCCCGCGAACAATGCATGAGCCGACAGGAAGCCGGAGGGCACACTCACGATCGGCTTATTTGACGATCAAGGAAACAATCAGCAAGGCGACAATGTTAATGACCTTGATCATCGGGTTGATCGCCGGCCCGGCTGTGTCCTTGTAGGGATCGCCCACCGTGTCACCGGTCACCGCCGCCTTGTGCGTGTCTGTCCCCTTCAAGCCTTGCTCCTCAATGTACTTCTTGGCATTGTCCCAGGCGCCACCGCCGCTCGTCATTGAAATCGCAACGAACAGGCCCGTGACGATGCTTCCCACGAGCACGCCACCCAGCGCTTGTGGCCCAAGAATCACTCCGACAAGAATCGGAGCCACGACAGGAATCAGACCGGGAATCATCATCTTCTGAATCGCTGCCTGCGTCACGATATCCACGCAGGTGCCGTATTCCGGTTTCCCTGTACCTTCCATGATGCCTTTGATCGTCCTGAATTGACGCCGTACTTCCTCCACCACGAGCCCTGCCGCTTGGCCGACGGCCTTCATGCAGAGCGCCCCAAAAATGAAGGGCAGCATCCCGCCTAAGAAAAGCCCGACCAGGACCGACGGATTAGACAGGTCGAATGTGCTGGCTTGCGTGCCTTTGGCAACTTCGCGGGCGAATTCCGCAAACAACACCACCGCCGCAAGGCCGGCAGAACCGATCGCATATCCTTTTGTCACGGCCTTCGTCGTGTTACCGACCGCATCCAGAGGATCTGTAATATCGCGCACTTCTTTCCCCAAATGCGCCATTTCCGCGATCCCGCCGGCATTATCCGTAATAGGTCCGAACGCATCAATCGCGACCACAATTCCGGCCATCGACAGCATCGACACCGCCGCCACCGCAACGCCATACAACCCGCCTGATGCCGCGCCGCCGCAAATCCAATAGCTGCCGAGAATCGCCGCGCCAATCACCATCACCGGCGCCGACGTCGACTGCATACCCACCGCCAATCCAGCGATAATATTCGTGGCATGTCCCGTCTCGCTGGCCTTGGCAATATCCTTCACCGGCGCATACGACTTGGAGGTGTAGTAGTCCGTAATAAAGACGAGCGCCAGGGTCACTGCCAGCCCTATCAATGCCGCCAGGTAATAACTGATGCCGCTGACACCGCCGACCCCATCCATGATGTGCGAGGTAATCGGGAAAAACGCCACCGCGGCAATTCCTCCGGCGACAAACAATCCCTTGTAGAGCGCCGGCATGATCTCGCCGCCAGGACTCACCTTGACGAATACGATGCCGATGATCGTGGCGAAGATCGTCACACCGCCCAAGGCGAGCGGATACAGAATCGGCGCGCTGACGCCCTTGAACATCGTAAACGCCAGCACCATCGCCGCCACGGTCGTGACCGCATAGGTTTCAAACAAGTCGGCCGCCATACCCGCACAATCACCGACGTTGTCGCCCACATTGTCGGCAATGACCGCGGGATTACGGGGATCGTCTTCAGGAATCCCTGCCTCGACTTTTCCGACCAGGTCTGCGCCCACATCGGCCGCTTTCGTGTAGATACCGCCCCCGACGCGCGCAAACACGGAGATCAAACTGCCGCCGAAGCCCAAACTGAGTAAGGCATGAATGGCTTTCTCCTGACCGGCCAACTGAGAGGCGATAGTATAAAAGCTGGTGATGGCCAACAATCCCAGCCCGATCAACAGCAAACCCGTAACCGCGCCGCCGCGGAACGCCACGGTGAGGGCGGCATTCATCCCGTTGTGTGCCGCTTGCGCGGTCCGCACATTGGCTCGCACCGCGATGATCATTCCGACATAGCCGGCGAGCGCCGATGCTCCGGCACCGATGAGGAACCCGACTGCCGTCAACATGCCAAACTTATCGGAGACGG
Source organism: Nitrospira sp. (assembly GCA_024998595.1). Classification (GTDB taxonomy): domain Bacteria; phylum Nitrospirota; class Nitrospiria; order Nitrospirales; family Nitrospiraceae; genus Nitrospira_A. The sequence goes on along the minus strand of JACOEK010000009.1, from coordinate 94,565 downwards.
CACCCGCGCCCCACAACACGACGAATAACACGGCCGCCACCACACCAACCGTCCTGTATTGACGGTTCATGTAGGCGCTGGCACCCTCTTGAATCGCTTTAGAAATTTCCTGCATCTTCGCATTGCCGGGGTTCAGCTTGAACACCCACATGGCGAGATACAGGCCATAGACAATACCGGCCACCGCCGCAACCAGAGCAAAGGTCACAATCGCTGAGTCGCTCACAGTGTTCTCCTCCTGTAACAGATGGTGAAACTGAGAATCCAGCTGACGTGGTACGGCACACATTCGCCGTGGAGATGACCCATCACGTGCAATGATCGATGAATGTCACAGGTGCTCCGTGGCTTGAACCCATCGCGGACGGATTGTGCAGCGAGAAAAACGCCGCATGCCCGGCAACTGACACGGTCGCGAACTTGAGGAAAAGTGGCGCCATTCTATAGCGGTGATCAACCCTGATCAAGGCGAAAGATCGTGAAGCGCGAAACGGAACCGCACCACCCAGGCGGTTTGCGCAAGCCTATCGAGTTTGTTATAGTGCGCGGACTGTGGAGGACGTTGATGGGCTTCGCGCCGGAATACATCCTGATCGATCAGCAAAAGTTCAGCAAAGCCAAGCTATCACTGGACAACCACGTGTACAAAAATTGTGAGATCGACGACTGCGATGTGTACTATAGCGGCGGACAATACGAATTGATCGACACCCACATCACCAACTCCCGGCTGATCCTGAACCATCCTGCCAAAGGCATCTACAGCGCAATTCAGATCTTCAAAATGAAGTCGCCAGGTTCCAGCATCATCTCAGAATAAGTCGTGAACAGGAGGGGCAGGAGCCCCTCGAACGACGCGCTCTGAGGCCTTCTCGCCGATCGCGCTCCCATTCTCGCTTTCGCAGTTACGTTGGACGCGTAAAAGTTATTTGGCGACCGGGACATTTTCGCTGAATTTAGCGATGGGGATGGGCTGAAATACGGGGTCCTGCGCGCCTTTTGAGGACTCCGCCTCGATACGCTGCAGAAAGTTCGCCGGGCCTGTCACGGGAGCATAACTGAGTACCGCTTCAACATCGAAGGTCTTGGTGTCCTTGGGTGTCGGAAAGCTGAAGCTCTCTACCCGATTTTCCTCGGGCTTGAGAACCGTTTCATCGAGCACCTTCACCGCCTCGAAATCGAATACCGTTTTCTGGCCTTTGGCGTCGGCATAGGTTCGTCCGTAGATGCGCTTATCGCTGAAGACCGTCTTCAGATTCTTCCCCTTCACCGTCAACTCCAGGACCACACTCGCCCATCCGGGATGGGTGGTCGGCAGATTGTGGGGCACCAGGCTCTGCACTGTCACTGAGACAGAAGTCTTGTCGCCATCCACCTTTGTCACAACTTGCAGCTTGGCAGCTTCTTGTCTAAGTTGACCGATGCGTCCCGGGAACGTATGGTTGGCGACCTTCCGCTTAGCTTCGCCATTGGCCGACTCTCCGACCTGTTCAGGCATATGACAAGTCTGACATTCCTTTCCGGACTTCACGGCTTTGCTTTGGTCCCAATTCCCCAACAGGTCGTTACTTTTACCGAGGTCGGCCGCAACGGGCACGACCTGATGGCAATTCAGACAGAGGTCTGATTTCTGGAACAGGGTCGATTCCATCGATTGATGGGCAAGGTTCGCGGCGAAATCCTTGTACGGGCCATACATGGTTTTGTTGCCGAGATCGTACTTAGGTTCCGGCGGCTGCTTCGTCCGATCGACCTGTTTAATCAGATGACATTGCGCGCAGGCCACACCATCCAAGGAGGGATCCCCGGATTGGGACTGAGTCACAAACAATTGAACCTGATCGGGGAACTCACGCACATGTGGAGCATGACAGCGGAAACAGAGGGCCTTATCTTTTCCGGCCGGGGACGTGAGATAGACATCCAGGGCAGCACGGAATGTCGGCGTATGGATCGATTTGGAGAGTGGGGATGTCTCCCATTCTTCAAACACCCGCTCGTGGCAGCGTTTACATTTTGCAGAACTGGGAAACGACTTCTCGATCGTCAGCTGAGTCTTGGCATCTTGCGCCAACCCTTGCTGCACACCATAACTTGCCAACCCGACCACCATCAACAGCGCGCTGATGATGAGCCCCTGCAACAGACCTCGTCGATTCTTCACCGTTCGCATATCCTCCGCACATGGTGCGCACCTCGCTGCCCGTCGTGGCTGGAACCGGCAGGGGGCCTTACAGTGATTTGGCTCGATAGGTCAGCATGCGAGGCTGAATATATTCCTCGATGACCTTCTTCGCGGCCGCTCGCTCTTGGTCGTTGGGCAGCGTAGCCAGATATTTTGCTTTCAATCCCGGTTCGGGCTCCGGAATCAACGCATAGCTGAGCACGACTTCAATCGTCGACGGCTCCCCTCCCCCGGTTGGCAGGGCCTGCGAAAAAGGCACACGCCTGGTATTGCCGCCCTTGATAAAGGGATCGGGGATCGGTCCGCGTAGAATTTTCTCGTAGGGCAACCCGAATTGTTTTGTCTCTTCTCCCAGTACGCGCCCTTGCGCATCCTTGATGGTGATCGAGAGGAAGAATTGTTTCAACACCGGGTCACCATCAGGGAAACTGTGAGGCAGACTGCCGACTTTCACCAGCACCGTTCCTTCTACCCCTGCCCCTGACCTCGTCGCGTCAATATCGATACGCGGCATCCATTCCGCTTGCAGATTGCGGTTTTTCAGTAACGTGCCGGGAATGACGACTCCGCGGAACCAATGTCGCCCGATGGCGCGAGTCATGGCGCCGCGTCTCGAAGTTGAGCTCCCTGTGGAAGGTTCCATATGGCAATCCTGGCAAATCGTGCCATGCAGAATTTCACCGGGAAGGTCTTTCTGCGTGACGTCCTTGACCTTGTCGAAATGGCAGGAGGTGCAGAAGTTCGCGCCACGGAACAACGGCAACTGTGTCGCCGGATGCACCAGGTTTTCCTCCGGATCGGCATAAGGGCCATACAGCATCTCCCCTGGCTGCACCTTATAGGTCGGCGGCGGCAGGGGCGTCGTTTCTACCGCGTTGATGAGGTGGCACGATGCACAGCCGATGCCTTCGACCTGGGGCTTGCCTGCTAGAACCTGCGCAGCAATCTTTTCGGCGTGTTGAGGAAAGACCGTGACCGCCGGCGCATGGCAGGACAAACACCGCTGCCGCTCCTCTAGCGTGGGATTGGTCTGCATCCAGACGCCCAACACCGTGCGGAACACCGGGGATTCAAAGGAGGTGCCGTGTAATAGAGCCGCATCCACTCGACCGAACGATTTGAGGTCAGGGGTCTGCTCACGCATGCCCTTCCACTCTTCGTAGTGCCGGTCATGACACTGTTTGCAATCTTCTGAACGGATAAAGATCTTTTCAATCTCCGCCACCCAATCGGCTGGTGCCTGCCCATCCGTCTTCTGCGCAATGGCCCGCTCATGAAACGTGACCGTGAGCACTGTAAATATCAGCAGCAGTGCGCTCAGAGCCAATTTCTGCATGGATCGTCCGTTTCCGGTCACGTGTCGCTCGCTTAATTAATCCCGCTTACACCCGACGAAATGAAAATTCACGCCCCATCCGACCGGATCGCCTGGATCAGCCGGCTCATAGGTCCCGACGGTGAAATTACATTCCTTCATCGCCAATTTGACGGCCTTCCCGAAATCGATCAGGTTACGGACTTCCTTCTTATCAATCTCTTTGATGACGGACCGGACCTTGATGCCAGCATAGTCCGCTCGAGAATTTCCAATAACTTCAAAGACCGCGACGCCCTCCGGCCGTTGAAGCTTGAGCTCTTTTTGGACCTCTTCGTCGACTTCACCGACCGCGATGCCGAACTCTTCTCCGAGCTGAATGGCTTCTTCCACCGTCATCCCGCCATTGCTGCCTGGGTCTGCGGCCGCGACCGCCGCAAGGAGCACTCCAACTCCACACAGACAAAGAGCCCTTCCGAAAGAAAGGGCTCTGATGTGAATCCCGCGCTGGATCTGAAACCTGTCCTCCAAAAGATCGCCTCTCGCTTTCGCAGACAAAGCGGACGCCCATGCGCCCGGCTTGTATCTCATCCTACCAGGAAGCTCTACGTCTTTGTGACGGGATCCAGGGCGAGCTGAAACCAAGGAGCAATTGCCTTTTGCCCGTTTCGTTCTTTGTTCTCACCATTCCAGACCGCGAATGACACCGCCTGTATACGCCCAGGGATCAGCTTCGCTTCATTCTCCTGCTCCTCACTCGACAGGGGACGGCGCATCACCACGCGCCACGTGCCGTCCTTCCAGGTGGCCTTTCCCTGAACACGCCCCTGCTTCTCTTTGGTGGTCAGGGTACTGAACCCGCCTCCGATCAAATCTTCCACCGAGGAGGCCCGCCTTGGGATCACCTCAAACCGCCGAGGCTCACTTCCGCCCGATTTATCCTTTTCGGTCGTTCTCGCGGCTCGCCGATCGATGTCGCTCTGCCAATCGGCTTTCCAGTGCCAAATATTGATGTAATGGTCCAGTTGTCCCATGCAGAAAAATGCCGGAGCATCACCGAGCGGAAGCCCCAGGGCCACTCCATCTCGAAATGTGCCGGGCGTCAACCGGTCATTTTTCGTATTGTCCTGCCATTCCAACAGGAACGCGATGTCGGTACCGTTGTGTACGGCGCGTACTGTCAACGCATGGGCTGTCGGCTCAGGCCAGACCGGACGGGTAATGATCTGGCCACTTAATGGCAAGGTCATCGGCGAGATTTTCTGCCATACCGGATCTTCAGGCGCCACGGGAATTTCTCCCGAGAATGCCGGTGCACGGATAATCATGCCTTCTGAGCTGACGATGGGAATACCGAGACCACCCAGAATAAGGGCGAGAACCAGCAGAGCGGAAAGAAGACTCAGCAACCTGGTGCGGGATGTGTGGACCGACGTCATTCGCCTCATGTCCCGGCGCGTGCCTTAGTCGTGAGAACGCCCGCACCCGTTCTCTGTGCGGGAGCACTGGCTCCGTCCTCCAAGCGTTACCACAACTTGGCGCGACGAATCTTATTTTCACCCCGCTCGCAGATATATAAATATCCTTGGGAGTCGAGCGTCAACCCCACGGGAGAATTCACCACCGCCTCAATAGCCAGCAGACCATCCCCATGCTTGAGCGCACCAGCAGCGTCTTTCGCGACAAAGCGAGCGGCGCCGCAGCCACCCATGTTCTTGTCGTCATATCCGCTATCGCCGTTCCCGGCCACCGTACTTATGATACCTGTCCCTGCCTCGACCTTACGCACACGATGGTTGCCGGTGTCGGAGATGTAAGCGTGGTTATTCTGATCGAACACAATGGCTTCTGGCGCGTGTAACATCGACTTGGCCGCCGGCTTTCCATCTCCATCGTACCCATAACGACACACACCGGCGAGCGTAGAGATCAACCCGGTCCGGTGATCGATCTTGCGTACGCGATTGCTGCCTTTGTCCACGACATACACATCGCCAGCGTTGTCCACTGCGATTCCGACGATATCATACAGGCGTGCCTCAAGAGCGGGCCGGCCGTCATCAAGATACATGGAGAGACTGAGTCCATCCGAGCAGACAGGCATGAGCCAGCCGTTATCGTCACTGAAATCGATGCCGATCGCATCGCCCGACAGCACGACCAAATTACGCGCAACCAGAGGTTGCTCCCTGGCTTCATCCTCAGCAGTCCAACTGCCCGCAATGGTTTCTACGCGACCTGTCCGTGAATCGTAGCGGCGAATCCGGTGTGCCTGCGTGTCGGCGATATACATGACATCGTCCGCATCGAAAGCAATGGCGGCAGGCCACGTGAGATTCACCTCCAACGCGGGACCGTCCCCATTGAAACCATGCTCGCCGGTCCCCACCACAGTCGTGATGATCCCGGTCTCACGATCAATCTTGCGAATCCGGTTGCTGCCCGAATCACACACATAGAGATCATTCTTGGAATCGCAGGCTACATCGAGGGGCAGATATAATCCTGCTTCCCCGCAAAGTCCTTCGTCTCCGCTGTAGCACGTCTCGCCGATACCCGCGAAGTTATGAACGGTGCCTTCCAGCAGGTTGACGCGACGAACGCGATCAGATCCCGACTCGGCAAAGTACAGCCACTTTTCATCCCGATCCAGGGCGACGTGGTGCGGAAGGGGAATGCCGGCCTTCACCGCGCGCTTGCCGTCCCCCGTACTTCGGGCCTTTCCATTGCCGGCAAAGGTTTCGATATATCCGGGAGCTAATTGAACATCTGTTTCCATATCGATCTGCGTCCGTTCTATGCTGGGCCCGTGGTGTCGAGGATCTTATGCCTGCGCGCGCGCCGCCGGGGGCGCCGCAGCGACCTGTTGCTCCGCCACAGGTGTGGGCATCGGAGCTGTCGGTGGAGCGGCGATGGCCTGAGCCTGCGCGGGTTCGGCCTGTTGCTGTGCTTGCGCCTGAGCTTCAGCCTCGATGGCATCCGCTTCATGAACGGATTTCTTGAAGCCCTTGATGGCCTTGCCGATTCCTTCACCAAGCTGCGGCAACTTCCCTGCCCCGAAGATAATCAAGACAATAAACAGGATCAGGATCAACTCTGTAAAACCAAGGCTGCCAAACATGGTGTATCTCCTTTGCTCACATGTTCAGGATGCGGATCCTTCTTTGGCCTTCTTCGCAAATCGTTCCTTCAATCGCTGGCGAGCCTGCTCGGCTTGCTCGAACATTTTGCACTTATCGTACACGCTGATCAAATTGTAATACGCGAGAGGCTCGTCCGGACTGTGCTCCACCGCACTCTCCATCACCTTGATTGCCAAGTCGGTCTTCCGGTGATTGAGAGCGATCTCCATCAGCTTGAAGCTCGCCTCCAAATGCTTCGGGTCCAATTCGAGGACGCGCAGATAACACTGAATCGCCATGTCCATGGTGTTGTAGTCGGATACTTGGGGATTATCGAGCTCTACGTAGACGCCGGCGAGATTGTACCATGCCATCGGATCCTCCGGCGTGATCTCGACCAGCCGTTCATAATAGTTCTTCGACTCCATGTACTTTCGCTTGTCCGCCTGCACGCGGCCGAGGTTAAACAGCGCCAGCACATCGTAGGCATGCACGTCGAGCGCACGCTTAAACTCTGCCTCAGCCTCGTCGATCATGCCCTTCGTGGCATAGATGGTCCCGAGGTTGGAATAGTACATCGCCAGCGAGCGATTCATTTCCGTCCTGAGCCCTTCGGCCATCTCGATGGACTTTTTCACTTCTGTAAGGGCATCGTCCAATCGGCCTTTACTGAAGTAAAGCTCGCCCAATCGGCATCGCGCCTGAAAATCGTCGGGTTCGGTATTGAGCAACTTTTCAATCTCGGCAATTTCCTCATCCGGATTTAACGGCTGATCGCCGAGATCTACCGCTGCACTTCCCTGCTCTGCCCCGCCGGTTTGTGTCTGTTCGTCCATACAACGTATCCTAATCTGGGTAAGTCAGAATTTAAATGTGTCCGCCAACGAGTGAATCCTGCGTGCCGACCAGCGGCGGCCTGCTCACCGTCGCCTGCTCAGTGACCGTTCCCTTCGGGCGGTCGAGCGTCAATAACATTACCCCAAGAATGACCATCAAGGTCAAACTGGAAAACAACAAGGCATAGCCGGCGATAAACATCAATGCCAGGCCGTATCCTGCAAGACGTCCCATTGTCACGAGCCTGATGACCGTATAGGACCAGCACAGGAGTCCGGCGACGTAAAAGGCAAACGGCAGATAAAAGGTATAGCCCATGCCCATCTGAAAGATCCAGCTGATCCCCTCGCCGGCCTTCCGGATGGAATGGGCCAGAGCGGGGTTGTACAGGCCCAGGAAATAATCCATAAACAACAGGCCGAAAAATACCACCGCCGAAACCGTCCCGAACCAGATCGCGCGGCGCCGTTGCTGTTTGTTCCGGGTGCGGAACGACACCCCGCGTCCATACGCCCAGAAGACCAGGATACTGGCGAGCACCATGAGTGCTTCGCCGATGCGATTGGCTTCATAGACAAAGGGCGGCGCCGCAATCACCCCCATCCATCCGTAGGTGGTGGAGAAGATTTGATAGTACAGCCACCCGGAAATACCGAAATAATAAACTGTGCCCATGACCCGTTTCGGCCACTCCTGCTGCTGGGAGAGATACTCCAACATCAATGCGGTGAGCGCAATAAGGGTCACGACATTGTAGGCAATGGAACCGAGCATGGCCGGCTGCACGATGAGAAAGGCGGCCGTCAACATCAATAGGAGCGCCACACTGGGGATGCTCACGGCATTAAAACCCGTCAGGCCTCTCGCGCGGGCACGGTTGATCAATAAGACCACGAGCGCGAGAAAAACAAAAATGGCCACGACATTCAACAGCGCAAACCCGATCGAGGTGAGCATCTGGAAGACCGTCCCGATCCATTCGTGTTGAGCGGCAATCTTGCTGATATGCATGCCCAGACGGGAGACCAACCGATATAGAACAAGCTCGAAGAATCCGACGAACAACACCAGCTTGATGGTGTATTCGAATAACAAACCCTGATCCTCAACCCGTCCTGTAGGCCGTTCGACGGCGGCGGCTATAGCAGACATCTCCAGCCCCCCTGGCAAACGTTACGTACCGCGTCACCACATCGCACATAAGGCATCGACCCGCAGGGCCTGCCTTCCGATCCTACGACACGGTTGGTTGTGGTACCTGCAACGCTTGCGACTTGGCCCGGGCGATATAGAGCAGCCCGTCGGCCATAGAATAGTTAAACGGCAACTCGCACACGACTTCGCTGATCTTTTCGTAAACCTGCTGATACAACTGCTCGGCCTGAGCCGGCGTCATACCTTCCTGCACTTCGTAAAAAAATCCGAGACTCAAGTCTTCGGTGGCCGGCCGCATAATCCGTCGGATGCCATAACTGCCCGGATCACTCATGATCGGCGCTTCTTTTTCTAAGTCAAAGAGGCAGGGCTGACACGAGAAGCCGTACGATTCATGGAGCTTGGTATTCCCCACCACGAAGTTCATCGTGTCCAGCGCTTCTTCTTCCTTCTCCGTGGGGAACCCGACGATCACATAACAATGCACGGCGATGCCCAGATCGACACAGTCATCGACGATGCGGCGCACCGATTCCTGCTTGATCCCTTTCTTCATGAAATCCATGACCCGCTGATTGAACGATTCGAGGCCAAAGACGATTTTCAAGCAGCCGGCATCCCGCATCTGTGCGAGCAATTCACGTGAGAGATTCTTCTCGAACCTCAACTCGCAGGTCCACTTCACATTGACTTGACGATCGATCATCTGCTGGCAGAGACGCTTGGTGGGCGACAGGGCGAAACATTCGTCGGTAAAGAAAAACGATTGCGCGCCATACCGTTCTTTCAACCAGACCAGATCGTCTACCGTCTTGCCCGGATCGCGCTGCCGGAAATTTTGGTGATCCAGCGTCAGAGCGCAAAAAGCACAGTCCTTGTAATAACAGCCGCGAGAGAACTGCACGGGAAGGACTGGTTCCGGAGATAAATACAGATCCAGCGGAAACCCGTCGTAGTTGGGGGCGGTAAGTTGATTGATATTTTCGGAATAGAACGGCTGATTGACCGTGATCTTGCCGTTTTGCCGATAGATCAGATTGGGCACCTTGCTAAAATCACGTTTGCCGTCCATCTGATTCACCAACTCCAGCAATGCGGTCTCGCCTTCGAACACGACAAAATCGTCGACGAGATCGAAGAGCCAGGGGCAGCGGCGCAGATTATCGACCAACCGGGTGAAGATACTTCCGCCGACCGTTACATGCAGTTCAGGGGCATGTTCTTTAATCAGCCGACAGAGCGTGAGACCGGGAATGATTTGCGACGTGGCCGTGATCGAGACACCGACCAGATCCGGACGATCAGTCAGGAGAGAAGGCAACACATGCTCACGGAAAAGGCTGATATAGGGATTCTGCCCTTCGTCACGAATGGCTTTAATCAAATCTTTCGAGGAGTAAATTGAATAGTCCCCGAATTGATTATCGACGACCGTCATTCGCGTCGGGAAATAGAGCGACGAGAGCACCTCGAGCCACTTATCAATCAGGAAGAGGCTATTGCGATAGGCCTCGATATCGTAAAACCCTTCTCCCCGCAGCGTCTCTTTGGCCAATTCGATTCGCTCAAACAAATAGGGGAAGCGATCGAGGGATTCGATGACTCTCGCGAGCTGCTCCGCACTCCCCGGTCCCGTCTCTCCCGTACGTTCTCGCTCAAGGCTCCGCTGCTTCTCCACCAGCTGTTGATAGAGACCGTGAGCGTAGGACTGAGTGAGCACCTTGTCTAACAGCTCAATGCCCAGATCGCGTTGGGAGACGTTTTTGACCCCCGCCTGGGTGAGAAAACCAGTGAGAGATGGGAGGCTAAGGTACGGTTGCGAAGGATGCCACGTCGGTGGAAACAGAAGAGAAACCTTCATAAATTTATCTTTATATTAAGCAGGAAAATCAGGGTTTTCAGAAGATTTGTACCGTATCGGTTTATACACTCCGCTCCGGTCCGAAAGCAACCCTCCGCCTGCATGGCGCAAGAAATTCCACTCCTCGCGCATCCTGATCGCATATCCTCAGAAATGCACGAAGGCCCCGAGTCACCTCGCCATCTCTGGCAAGAACTCGGGGCCTTCACGCTTACGAATCTCAACTCCTCATCCTACTCGACATGGGAGCAGGACTGACCTTTTCAGGCCACTCGACTCACGGCAACTTCAGCGTGAACCAGGTGGAGAGAGACTTCATGCCGTTTCGTTCAATGTTGGAACCGTCCCACACCGCAAACGCGATGGGCACAGAGGCTCCACCTTTGAACTGGGTGTCGTTCGCATCGCCGGTTTCCAGCGAACGCTTCACGACTACACGCCAGGTCGGACCGGTGTATCCACCGCCCTTGAGGGAACCAGACGGCTCCCACACGCCATTGCCGATCACATCTTGATGGGCCTGGGTGGTCAAGGTGCTGAACCCGTTAGCATTCAGATCCTCGACGGAGCTGACGCGCAGGGTCGGATCGGACATGATGTTACCGGACCAAATACCGGAGTTGAATGGCCCAAGGCTCCGGCCGATACGATCCGGATAGGTGACTCCACCAGCCGGCTCCTCGAAATAGTAGTCCCAGAAAATGCCAGGATACTGGTCGTCCACGTCCCAGATTCCGGCGCTATCCTTGCCGAGATCCTTCTGCCACTCCGCATTCCAACGCCAGATATTGACCGTCCCACCGGACTGGCCCATGCACTGGAACGGCGGCGCGCCAGCAGTATTGACCGGGAACATGATGGCTACTTGGTCGCGAAAATCCTGCGGACCGATCGCCGTGTCGTTCTTGGTCTGGTCGCTCCAATCAAGGCGCAACCCCAAATCCTTCCCATTGCTGACCGCCTTCACAAACACCGACTTCACCGAGATATTCGGGTGCATCGGGGTCGTGATGGTCTGGCCGCTCAACGGGATGATGACACCTGGCACTCCTTCCCAGATGGGGTTTGCACCATCCATCGGGATTACCCCCTTGATCGCCTTCACGGGAATGGTCACCGGTTGGCTGACCGCGAGAGGCACCTGCCCGATCGTCAACATAATGCCGACGATCAGCGCAGAGAACAGAATGCCAAACACCAAACGCTTATTGCGTGTCTGCACCAGTCTCATTGCGTATGCCCTCCTCTGAAAGATTAATAAGAAAAAGAACTGGGAACGTATAACGTCTGCCGAAAACCGAATACTGCACTGCCCGCAAACCGAGAACTCCTACGCAGTCCCGACTGGGCCTTCGCTCTTCTCGCCGGCCTTCTCTTTTGTCTGTTGGTCCATGAAGGACTCAGCGCCGACCTCACTCAGCAACATGCTGAGCTCATTCCCCTTGTCCTGCGCCCCGCACTCGTAGGTTTGACCTTCCGGAGCATTGAAGGTAGCTGGTCTGTAGTCCGCCTCAGAGTATGGCTGCACCGTGACTCCAAGGAAGGCGACCTCAAAATCCATCCATTCCGACATGCAGTCGGCAATGAGCTTGAACAAGCCGGTATCTGATTTTTTTGCCAACATCCGGCAGAACAATGGCACCCACCGGCCGATGTGGTTTTTCACGAACTTCTTTTGTGCATCGACCACGATTTCGGTCTTATCGACACCATCGTGACAACGGGAATAGGATTCTTTGTACGTCAGGAAATGCATGAACTCGAGCTCGACACTAAGGTGATCCAGACGTTCGTGAACGTCTTTCGAGAGCTCGACGCCAAATGCTTTGTAGAATCCCGCAATGTCGCCCATGACGTGCGATTGCGCAAACACGTGATCGTTTCCGAAGAGCGTTTCGTACGGCGGACAATCCAGCGTGATCACATTGGTGAACACCCGACGATGCTCCGTCTGCAGATCACCGATTTGCCAGTTGACACACTCCGCCGAAACCAGCTTCTCGATCTGATCAAACTGCTTCTTCATCAGAGCGATCTTCTGAATGGCACGGTCGCCACCGATTCCGTCCAATGCGAGTCGCAACCCGTCTAAGGCAGCTCGTCCGTCTTCGACGAACTCACCGCACTGCAGGTAATCCAAAAACTCCTCGTCCTCCGGATACAGCAAACTCCAGGAGAACAAAAGATATATCTTGCTGCGATTGAGTGCGCGTTCGACAGCAGGCGAATCCTTAATCGGAACTGCCTTGGGGGGAGCAATTGCGGTGGAGGACGGGGAGGTGGGCTGCACGACTTGTTTCGATGTCATACGTATCTTGCTCCTCACCTCAACATGTTGCGCATTTTTTTCGCACACTACGCAACATCTGAGTCCTGCGGCACAGGAGGCGTATGATAGGTAAAGGAGGGAGGGATGTCAAGCATGAACTCTCTCTCCTTTGCCGCCGCCTCCGTGCAGATGATTTATAAAATTGCATGATGAATGTGACGTTTCGACCCTTCTAACACAGACCCGATTCAGTAGCTAATGGTGCCCGCAGAAAGATTTCTCACGGGTATGACCTTGATCGCAATGCGATCATTGACGGTCTTGCAAATCTGCTCGCACATACCACAACCAACACAGCGCTCCTGCGCCACGACAAGACGGAGCGCGTGAAAATCCATCGAGAGCGCCTCGACGGGGCACTTCGATACGCAGGCATGGCACCCCTGACCAGCCGTACAGACACGATGAGACACCGTGGCAATGCCCATCCGCACATCAACACTATCGGCAACCGGCAGCAGCGCTTCCGTCGCGCAGGCAGCAATGCAGGGAAAATCGTCGCAGAGCTCACAGGCTACTTGATTGGCAAAAATCACCGGTGTGCCGTTCGAGAGATCACTCACGATCGCCCCAGGCGGACACGCCTTAATGCAGTCGCTGCAGCGCGTGCAGCGTTCGAGAAAGGAAGATTCGTCGACGGCGCCCGGAGGACGCAGCCAGTCCATCCGCACTGGAGCTGCCGGCTGCTCGCGTGGTGCATCCTTGTGAAGGGCAAACTCCCTCGCCGCCTTGGCCACCGAGACCACGGAATCCTTCAGGAAATCACGACGCCCGTATTTGGGATCACCGGCCACGTTGCCCCCCGACTACATGACACCGTCGGCACGCAACTTATAGACTTCTACGCAACGATCACAGGCCCCGTATTCGACATCCCAGCCCGGATGATTTTCGCGGATAAAGTCCAAAATGTATGTTTCCAGCTTCGTCTCCATGTCTTCCACCCAGGTATACGTCGGGAATCGGCACAAGGGGCAGGGGAACCCCGGCATCAACATCACCTTGTTCTGGGTCTCCGGAATCTCTCCCCCCTCGACATCCACGGCACGATCCAGGATGCGCAGGGTGTCGGTCGCCATCTCAACCAGTTCGGAATGGGTAAAGTAGCTGGTCTGCCACAAGCCTTCGAACACCGATTTCAATTGAGCCGGTGGAATTTTGCGATACCAGGAGCGGAACTCCTTGAACCGATCCTCCTTTTGAAGCATCGGCTCCTTCCCTGTGGCAATCAGCCGGCTGTCGACACTGATATTCCAGAGGATGCGGTAGCGATGGAGAATGAGGGTTTCCTCACCGGGGTTCTGTCCGACTCTGGTATCAGGATCGTACCCAAACCCCGGATCGAGCATATCGTTGATATGCATGAGTTCGTGACGACAATACCGGGTCAAGGCAGGATCATAGAAGCGTCGCGGAATCAGCTTAATTCCAACTCCCTTCAGTCCCTTTTCCTCAAATTGCTTGGCCAGATCATGTTCGACAGAGCCCCATTTGCGAAGGACGTCGACGCCCTCCTGATCTTCCTTTAGCACTCCTTTGACCAATACGACCCCCACTCGAGCCTTCAGTTCGGGAAACTCATTGAATGCGTCGCGGATGATGTCGGAAAAGCCCCAGATACCGAACAAATACTGATATAGTTTTTTGAACTCCGCTTCCCGATCATCCAGTGTGAACTTTTCATAGATCGGATCGGCCAGTTCGTGAAATTCCTTATAGTAGGTCGGGTCCCCTTCCCGCTCCGTTTTCTCAATAAAAGAGTCGATGACTTCCTGCAGTAACGCCGGCTGAAATCGGATTTCCATCGACGGCTTGGATACTTCTACTCCGGTAGTCATAAGACCTCACATCTTCGGTTACAGTAAAGGGATGAAACGTGCGCGGGCGCTGTGCTTGACTTGCCCCCGGTCCTTCTCTTACGATCCTCGAAACGACCGCCGATTATACAAACCCCTCGGCGTTTTTTGCAAACCGCGGAGGGCAGGCCGGGGCCAAATGGCCCTCGCTCACACCAGGGACGAGGCACAGACTTTTATGAGCAATTCAACGACCACGCCCCCGACAATTCCTTCCGCCGCATCGTTGCCAACTCAAGGGGGGAATCCGCAGACACCGGCCATTGACCACTTAGAATACTGGAAGTCTGGGTTGCGGGAACTCAAGACGTTTCGTGGACATTCACATGGCGTATGGACGGTCGCCTATGCGCCGGATGGTCAGACGATCGTCAGTGGCGGCGTGGATCGATACGTCCGGATCTGGGACATTGAAACCGGACGCCTCTTGCGCTCTTTGCGCGGCCACACGGCCGACATTCGCGCCCTCGTCTTCACGCCGGACGGCCGCACCCTCGCCTCGGGCAGCGAAGACCGAACGATTCGCCTCTGGAATCCGAAGACCGGGGAACCGACCAAGCTCTTATTTACCCGCTACGATCACAATGTCTGCAGCCTGTCCCTGTCCCCTGACGGCCTCATGCTGGCACGCGGCAGCCACAATAAGGACATCAAGATTTGGGAAGTCACGACCGGCACCGATCTCATGACTCTCTTGGGCAAGGATCAGTACGATCACCATTGGTCGGTCTGTGTGGCCTTCTCACCGGACGGGCTGCATCTCGCGAGCGGCTCAGACATCGGGAAAATTCGAATCTGGGAAGTCCTACCGAGTGGAGAGGAAAAGATCCTTCACAACGGCCATTGGGAAGAAACGGCCGAAGACTCGACCGAAACCAGAGGGTTTTTCATCGAAGACGACGGCGGATTTCAAAAACCCATGGAGTTCTGGATCGGTGCGATGACCTTCACGCCCGATGCAAAGATCCTGATCACCGGCAGCCGCGACAACACCATTCGTTTTTTTGAAATGCCGACGATGAACGAACTCCGCGTCGTCCGCGGCCACAACGGATGGGTGCGGTCTTTGGTCGTGTCGCCGGATGGAAAAGTCCTCATCAGTGCCGGCGACGACAACACGATCCGTTTCTGGGACATCGCGACGGGTCGTAACTTCCGAACCGATAAGACTCACACTGGAGCGGTCCGCGGCATTGCGCTCTCTCCGGACGGATTGCGACTGGCCAGCGCCTCCTGGGATCGCACGGTGAAGCTGTGGGAAGGCGGTCAGGAAACGGAAGATTAATTACTCGTCTCTCTCCTCCGCCTCGCCTTTGGCGGAGGAGATACCGTACCGTTTGCACTTGTCCCACAGGGCCTTTCTAGATAATCCCAACAGAGCGGCTGCGGTTGTCCGGCTGCCGTCCACCTGCTTCAAAACCGTTTCGATATAGTCCTTTTCGAATGCTTCGCGCGCAGTGGCCAGTGTTGCAGCGGGTTGGACCTCAGACGTTCCGGCCTTGGCCGACAAACCCTCAGCGCAAAATCCACAGGCCGACTGAGGCGCACCTCCGAGATACGGACAGGTCTGGAACCCGCACAGGTCCCAAGGCTGCAGATACTCCCCGTTTCGTCCCAGTGCCACGGCACGCTCCACCATCTGCGACAACTCTCCGACATTGCCTGGAAACGAATAGTGCAAAAGCAATTCGCGACTGGGCTGAGAAAAGCCCTTGGGGGACCTATTCAGATCCCCTGATTTGACCTCAAGGACGTGCTCAGCAATCACCAGGACATCCTCTCGTCGCTCACGCAAGGGCGGCACAACCACCTGAACGGCGGCCAGCTTGTCGCAGAGGTCTTGGCGAAAGCGACCCTGTCCCACCGCTTCCTTTAAATCCTGCCGCGAAGCGCAAATGATTCGCACATCAACCTCAATAGGTTCTCGCCCTCCAACACGTTCACATTTCCGGTCCTGAAGTACCCGCCACAATTTCGCCTGTAGGCCAGGGGAGAGCGCATCCACATCGTCGAGCAGCAAGGAGCCCTTATGTGCGAGTTCGAAACGTCCTCGCCGTTGACGCGACGCACCACCCAACGCTCCCTTTTCATGGCCGAAGAGTTCCGCCTCCAGCAGATGGTCAGGAAGATCAGCGCAACACACTTTGATCAACGGCAGATCGCGCCGCGGGCTATTCAGGTGGATGGTATGGGCGACCAACTCCTTGCCGGTTCCACGCTCTCCAACCAGGGAAACCGGCGAATCGGTGGCCGCAACCAGCTTGATCTTTTCGAGCAACGCCCGCATGTGATGGTTGCGCCCGTGGATGCCGCCGAAACTGAACCGATCCTCCAGCACTTCTTTCAATTCAAGGTTTTCCCGCCGCAGCCCGAGAATTTTGCCGACGCGCTCGACGAGCAATAGCAACTCGTCCATCTGAAAAGGCTTGGTAATATAATCGTAGGCCCCCAGCTTGATGGCCCCCACCGCCGTATCCACCGATCCATGAGCCGTGATCAAAATGACTTCTGTGGTTGGACTCCGTTCTTTACATGCCTTCAGGATCGTCAGTCCGTCTGCACCTGGAAGGCGCAAGTCGGTAATCACGATATCAAATTGGCGCGTGGCCAGGACCGCCAGTCCTTCCGTGCCGGTCGCCGCCGACATGCCCTCGCAACCGACCCCTTCCAAGGCGTCCAACATCGAGAGCCGCATCAACGGTTCATCATCGACAATGAGTATCTTGAGCCCCTTCACGAAAACCTCCCAATGGCATAGCGTTCGGTCGAGAGCGGAATCGACACCGTAAAGGTCGTGCCCTTGCCGACTTCACTCTCCACCACAATCCTTCCACCATGCCGCTCCACAATGCCTAGACTCACCGACAGTCCGAGCCCCGTCCCCTCGCCCTCATTTTTGGTGGTGAAAAACGGATCGAAAATTCTCGGCAGAACAGACGAGGAAATACCGCACCCGGAATCTTGGACACGGACCAGACAATGGGCTTCTTTCACCGTTGTGCGGATGGTCAGCACGCCGCCGTTTCGCATCGCCTGAATGGCATTCAACACGAGATTCATCAAGACCTGTTCCATCATATGACGATCGATCATGATTTCCGGCATGTCAGCGGCGAGATTCGTCTCCAGCCGCACCTGATGGGGTATGAACAGATGATCGGTCAGCAGCAATACGCGATTGACCACATGATTGATATCGGCCAGCGCAAGCTCCGGATTGTGCTGCTGGGAGAAGTCGAGGAGTTGTCGGACGATACGCTGCACCCGACGCAGGCCGTCTTCCATCGACGCGAGATATTCCTCCTGGCGCGACGGTGAGACGGTACCCTTACGCATATTGTAGAGACAGTTCAGAATACCACCCAGGGGGTTGTTGATTTCATGGGCGACCCCTGCGGCCAACTTGCCCACCGACGCCAGCTTCTCGGAGTTTCTGATTTGCTGCTCAAGCTTCTTCGTGTCGGTCATGTCACGCGCGATACCCAGGACGCCCAGGATTTCCCCGTCGACCCCATGCAGCGGCGACACACTCACCATGACAGAACGGGGCTCTCCTGATTTCGTCAGCACCTCCACCTCATAGACCTGCTTCACGCCGATATCCAGCGTCGATTTCAATCGGCGTCCACGATGGCGCTTCGACAACAGTCCCAAATACGGCCGCCCCAACAGATCTTCCTTTGCATAGCCCCACGCCAACACCTTGCTGTTGACATACGTAAAACACTGCTCACTATCGAGGGTGTAAATGACGTCATTGGCATTTTCCAGCAGGTTCTCAAGATACTGCTTGGTCTCTTCGATCTCGCGAGTACGCTCGCTGACCTTGACCTCCAGCTCCTGCTGGTAGGTATGCATCTGCCGCTCAAGGCGCTTTCGATCGGTGATGTCGCGAAGCTGCACCATCACCCAGGTATGATCGCTGCCGCGCACTAGGATCAAATCCATCTCCACCGGCGTTTCCTTGCCGCCGGCATCGCGCACCGTAATTTCCTGCGTCGGCACCTGACGCTCACCCGCATGGATCTTCGCCAGCAGCAAACGCATTTCCTCCTGATGCGTCGGGAGGATCACTTCGAGAATACTGTTCCCCACTACCTGTTGCTCGGAATACCCCAGCGCCTGCTCTTCACGTTTGTTTACCGCGACGATCACCCCGTCTTCGCCCACCATAAACACGGAATCTGCCACCAGGTCGAAAAGCGCTTTATACCGCTCCTGCGAGGCCACCAGCTGCTGGGTCCGCTCATTGACGGCCTGCTCCAATCGGGTAGTGTAGCGATGAATTTGCTCTTCCAGCAGTCGGCGTTCCGTCACATCCCGGACGAAGGCGCGGGAATGGACCAGCCCTCCCCCACTCTCAAACAGCGCGGTCGAATGGATCTCCACATCGATCGGACGCCCGTCTCCCGCCACAAACACCGTCTCAATCGTACTGCGCCCCTGGGACACGAGCCGCTCCAGATACGCCAACACCTCCGCCTCGCGTCCTTTAGGAACCAGATCCCAGAGATGCATCTGGAGCATTTCTTCCAGCGTATAACCCAGCTTGTCCAAACCGGTCTTATTCACATGCACGAATTGGCCGGCCTTATTCAGCTGATAGATCATTTCCGGAGAATGTTCGATGAGATCGCGATAGCGCGCCTCCAACCGGCGAACATCCTCCATACGGTGCTCGATCTGTTCGAACGACACGCGCAGGTTTGCCGCCATTTTATTGAACGCATCGGCGAGTTGCTCGATTTCATCACCGGTCTTGAGATTCAACTGCTGATCCAAGCGCCCGCTCCCGATTTTCTGTACGCCCTCGTGCAACAGGCCGATGGGACGGGCGATGCGACGAGCGACCGTCAGACCGGTGAGTAACAAAACAGCAAATACTCCGAGCCCATACACCGTGACCTGTACCACGAGCCGAGAAAGCGGCGCATAGGATTCAGCGGGATCCTGCCGCACAAAGGTCACCCAACGTTTGCCGCCCAGACTTTCCGGCGTGAGATCAGCGCCCAGGCGAACCGGCGCGAAACCGACAATCGAATTTTTTCCGCCATGCGAGTCATTTGCCGCGGTCGTCCAGCCGGCCGTACTCGAGCTGATCGCACCAATCAGCTCGGATTTGACCACGTGCTCTTCGGGTGACAGGATCGGACAGATAATCGGAGCACCGTCAGAACTAAACAACATGGCATGCCCTGTCTGCCCCACGGTCGCCTCAGAGACGGAGTGAAACAGCGTATCCCGACGCAGGAGCACCGTCACCGCGCCGATCGTCGTATGTTGCTCATCATCGACGATCGGCGCCGACACATTCACCACATGCGTGCCGAAGGCAGGGTCGAAGAAGATATCGCTTACAAAAACCTTCCCCATTCCCCGCTTCATGAACGTTTGCCACCACGTCGTCTTGCCATAGTAATACTCGACTTGTGGAATGGAACTGACCACGAGCGCGCCGCGGTTGTCAGTCACGAAAATGCCCACATAGTCGGATTTTCGGATATCGTGCCATCGGATCAAGTAATTGGTCACGATGCGGTTGATGAACAGCGGAAACTCGCTTTGCTTATCTCGCTGCCGCCACCGCTGTTGCCAGGCCTTGATCATCGACTGGACGGTTTTTTCGTCTTTGTCCAGATAGGTGCGGTTGGATTCGGTGACCGAGGTGCGGAGAAACGGCGTGGCGGCGAGCTGTTGCGCCTCGTTGATCCCGCGCGTGACCTGCATCTCGATCCGCCGTGCGGCCTCGACCGCCACTTCCTTGAAGTTGGCTCCGATGGTCTCACGCAAGGCCCGGCGCTCTTCGAGGTAGGTCAGAATAAGAGAAAGGCCTAACGGCAGGAGACCAACCATCACAATGGCTGTGATGATTTTCCGCTGGAGGCTGTGTGACCGGCTCCAGAACAGCATGCGTGCGGATACCCCGACTAATAGCCCTCTTGCCACAGGAGGCGGGGCCCTAGGCCCGGCGCAAACGCGCCAAGCCTAGCGACGCTTCAGGAGGCCCCCGGCGCTGCCGGGCCAGAGTAGCAGCAATGGGCTTGCCACAAAAATGGACGAATAGGTGCCGAACATCACCCCCCCGAGCAAGGCCAGGGAGAAATCGTGCAAGACCTCGGCGCCTGCCAATACCAGTGGGATAAGGACGATCACCACAGTCAAACTGGTGACGATGGTTCGACTTAGGACCTGATTGATGGCCTGATTGATGATCGTTTCCTCATCTTCACGCCGGCGCGTGCGGAGATTCTCTCGGATCCGATCGAATACGACCACCGTATCCGTCAACGAGTAACCCGCCAGCGTCAGCAGCGCCGTGACGACCAACAAGGTAATCTCCTTATCCAAAATGTAGAACACGCCCAACACGGCCAGGACATCGTGGAACGTCGCCAGCGCTGCCGCTACACCGAACCGTAATTCAAACCGGATCGCGATGTAGAGCACAATGCCGACGAACGAGATCAACACCGCAATCATGGCATCTTCTTGTAGTTTTTTTCCAATCGTCGGGCCGATCTCCATGCTGGAATCCACCACAAATTTGTTGCCGGGGAATTCCTTACTGAACACCGCCATCACCCGCTCCGCGACCTTCTCCTCGATGGTGGTGGAAGCTTTCACCCGAATGAGCAACTTGTTGTCCTGCGTGAACTCCTGCAATTCGGCCGAACCCAGCCCGTTGTTTTCCAGCGCACGCCGGGCTTCGTCGATTCTGATGGACTGGTCGAATTTGAGTTGCACCGCCGTCCCGCCCGCAAAATCGATTCCCAGATTGGCCGCCCCCCGGGCGATTTGCACCACTGCGATCAGACCCAGAAAGGCCAGGATGCCGGACAGCGCAAACGAGATGGCGCGCTTCCCCATAAAATCGATATTCGTCTTTCCCAAAATCTCGAACATACGGGCTCCTTCCTAAATGCTGAGCTGCTCAATTTTCTTGCGCTGATTAAAGAGGTCGAAGATCACCTTGGTGCCGACCAACGCGGTAAACAGATTGATGGCAATGCCAAGGCACAACGTCACGGCAAAACCTTTGATCGGCCCGGTGCCGAACAGAAACAGCGCAAAGCCGGTGATCAATGTCGTGACGTGCGAGTCGACGATGGTCAAAAGGGCCTTGTCGTATCCGGCATCGATGGCCACCCGGACCGCTTTCCCTTGCCGCAACTCTTCACGAATGCGCTCGAAAATCAAGACGTTGGAATCGACGCCCATACCGATCGTCAAAATGATACCGGCGATCCCGGGCAACGTCAGCGTCGCATTCAACGCGGCCAGAGACCCGATCAGACAGATCAGGTTCAGCATCAATGCAAAATTCGCGATGACCCCAGACAATCGGTAATAAACAGCCATGAACACGATCACGAGCAGTCCCGCAAAGAGGGTCGCCTTGACGCCTTTCTCAATCGAGTCCTGTCCGAGGGAGGGACCGACCGTGAGATCCTGAATGATCTTGAGCGGAGCAGGGAGCGCGCCCGCTCGAAGCACGATGGATAGGTTGTTGGCCTCTTCCATCGAGAACGTTCCGGTAATCTGGGCTCTTCCTCCGCTGATGCGCTCCTGAATGACCGGCGCCGAATAGATGGTATTGTCGAGCACGATCGCCATGCGCTTCTTGACGTTTTCGCCTGTGATCCGATCGAACTCCCGCGCACCCTTCGCATCGAAGGTCACCGAAACATAGGGCTCATTGAACTGGCCAATGGAGACCCGGGCATCGCTGAGCACATCGCCGGCCAGCATGACCCGTTTTTTCACGAGATAGGGAGCCAGCCATTCTTGCCCGCTCTCCTTTTCGACGATCCGCTCAAACAGAATCTGATCGCCTTCCGGCACCTTTCCCTCAACCTGCTTCAGGAACGCATCCTCCCGTTCCTTGCCCTTCTGAACTCGGCCCGGAAGATCCAGCTTGAGTTGGTTGTCATCATCCAGCAGTTTGAATTCGAGCAGCGCGGTTTGCTTGATGAGGTCCTTCGCCAATTTGGCGTCCTTGATCCCCGGCAGTTGCACTACGACTTGCTTCAAGCCCTGCCGCTGAATCAACGGCTCAGCCACGCCGAACTGATCGATGCGATTGCGAATCGTTTCGAGCGCCTGGTTGATGGCGGAATCCTTGATGCGTTTAATTTCGGCATCCCGCAACTCCCACACCACTTTGTTCGCAGAGCCGGCGGCTTCGACCTCCACATACGTGGGGAAATCATCCAGAAACTTCTGTACCTGCGCCTTGAGTTCGGCATTCTGAAATCCGATGGTGATTTGCGAAGGGCCCGTGCGCTTAACCGATTCAGCGGGGATTTTCTTTTCGACGAGGAGGTCCTGAAGTCCCGCCGCCGTCCGTTCCACCGCAATTTCAACGGCTCGATCCTCTTCCACCTCTAAGACAAGGTGAATGCCGCCTTGTAGGTCCAACCCCAGGGTAATCCCCTTATCCGGCAACACTTCTCGGACCCATCGAGGAAGTTCCTTGTAAAGAGGTTGGTAGGAAGGCAAGAAAAAGATGATCGAAGCGACCACCATTGCCACTAACGCCAACAACCGTCCGCCGACTTTTTTCATACGTGCGCCAATCCTTCCGTCTCCGTCGCGTGCGTCAGTCTTCTTCCTCACCGCGCAGCCGAGCAATATGCTCTTTCTGGATTTTGATTTTGGTCGTATCCGCGATTTGCAGCGTCACCGTCTCTTTGCCCATATTGGTGATGGTGCCCCAGATACCCGAGGCCGTCACCACCTTGTCGCCCTTCTTCAAGGTCTCCAGCATCGTCTTCGCCTGCTTCTGACGTTTTTGTTGCGGCAGAATCAGCATAAAATAAAAAATGACGAAGATCAGGACGAACGGGACCAGCGATAAAAGACCGCCCCCTGCGCCCGTGCTGCCCGACGTTCCTTGCGCCCAAGCTACCGAATCCCACATAAAAGCCCCCTACCTGTGTCGCCCGTACTTAAGACACGTTCGTATTTTCAATATCCGACCGCCCTTCGCCGGTCGGCCGGTCTACGATATAGGTCCGGTGAAACTCGCGGCGAAACTCCTGAAATGTTCCACCCCTCACGGCGCCCCGGATCTCTTCCATCAACTTGGCAAAAAACCACAAATTATGAATCGTATTGAGGCGAGCGCCCAACATCTCCTTCACACCGAACAGGTGATGCAGATAGGCCCGCGTATATCGGGTACACACCGGACATCGGCAGGCCGGATCGATGGGCTGCTCGTCCCGCGCATACCGGGCCTGCTTGATCACCACACGTCCGAAGGAGGTAAACAGCCACCCGGTGCGGCCATGGCGAGACGGCACCACGCAATCGAACATATCGATCCCGCGCGCCACCCCTTCGACCAGATCCTCGGGCATACCCACGCCCATCAAGTAACGCGGTTTGACCGACGGCAACTCGGGTACGGTGACATCCAACATGGCATACATGTCGGCCTTGTCCTCACCAACGGATAAGCCGCCGACGGCATACCCATCAAACCCGACCGAGACCAAATCGCGGGCAGACTCGACCCGCAAGCCCTGATCCAAGCCGCCCTGGACGATGCCGAACAACGACTGATCGGTACGACGTTTGGCCTCGACACACCGGCGCGCCCACAGAGAAGTCCGCTTGGCGGCGGCACGGACCTGGTCTAACGAAGAGGGCAGCGCGACAACATGGTCGAATGCCATGATGATGTCCGCGCCCAACGCTTCCTGAATCTCGATCGACGTTTCGGGACTGATGAATCGTGAGGATCCGTCGATATGCGATTGAAAGACCACGCCCTCGTCCGTCACCTTGCAAAACTTTGCCAAGCTGAACACCTGGAAGCCGCCGCTGTCGGTGAGAATGGCACCGGGCCAAGCCGTGAAGCCATGCACACCGCCTAACTCCTCGACGATTTTGTGGCCGG
Source organism: Nitrospira sp. (assembly GCA_024998595.1). Classification (GTDB taxonomy): domain Bacteria; phylum Nitrospirota; class Nitrospiria; order Nitrospirales; family Nitrospiraceae; genus Nitrospira_A. Next base: position 70,001 of record JACOEK010000009.1, on the reverse strand, counting down.
GACGCAGGTACAGGTGATAGGCATTATTCAAGATGAGCCCATACCCCATCTTGAGCAGTTCTTCGCCATCGACACTGCGCACATTGCCGAGCGATCCGACCGGCATGAAAGCAGGCGTCGCTACTTCGCTGCGCCCGGTGGTGAGAACACCAACCCGCGCCCGCCCGCCTGCTTCCTCATGGGTAATACGAAACGACAACATCCGATCGGCAGTCCTACATCTGCTCCGGGGCCGAGACACCCAGCACCGTCAATCCGTTACGGACCACCTGTTGCACCGCCCACATGAGGGCCAATCGAGACCCTGTCAGACCGGGCGGCACCGCTTCTGGCACTCGACTGACCGAAGCCGACGGCTCTGTTGGGGAGGCGGGGGTTGAGTCGATGTCGGCTGCCGGAGGCAAAATGCGATGTTTATTGTAGAAAGGATGCACCAGGGCTGCCAACTCACGAAGATAGTAGGCCATCCGATGCGGCTCCAGCTCCACAGCGCTCGCCTCTAGCACCACGGGGAATATCGACAGTTTTCGAATGATCACGAGTTCATCGGGATCGTCCAACAGTGCAAGGTCGGCCTGACTGGGAAGGGGGCACTCGATGCCTCGTGATGCCGCCACCCGCATAAGACTGGCGATACGCGCATGTGCATATTGCACGTAATAGACGGGATTCTCCTGCGACTGCTGCTTGGCCAACTCCAAATCGAAATCAAGATGCGTGCTGGAGTCGCGCATGAGAAAGAAAAATTTGGCCGCGTCGGCGCCAACTTCATCCATGACTTCGCGGAGGGTAATAAACTCCCCAGCCCGCTTGGACATTTCGACCTTCCGGCCGCCTCGGAGAAGATTGACCATCTGCACCAGAACCACCCGCAGACGCTCTTTCGGATAACCGTAGGCCTGCACCACCGCCTGCATTCGCGGAATATAGCCATGATGGTCGGCCCCCCAGACATCGACCAGGAGATCAAAACCACGCCGCAGCTTGTCTCGATGGTAGGCAATGTCGGAAGCGAGGTAGGTGTAATCCCCCTCCTGCTTGCGGACAACCCGATCTTTTTCATCGCCATAGGCGGATGAGCGAAACCATTGCGCGCCATCCTGATCGAAGAGAAGATCCCGGCTTCTCAACTCGTTCAACACCTGCTCGACCGCACCGGAAGACAATAATGAGGCCTCACTAAACCAGGACTCGAAGGTTATACCGAAGGTTTCTAAATCCTGCCGTATAAGAGCCAGGAGTTCCCGGTAGGCGAATTCCCTGCCTCGCTGCTCGGCTTCACTTGAAGGAAGAGAGAGCAACGCCACACCCTGTTCCGCCTTCACGCGCGCAGCCACTGCGCGAATATAATCACCCTGATACCCGTCTTCAGGAAACGGGACTGCCTGTCCGCACGACTCCAGGTAACGCGCGAGAACCGACACCCCAAGCAATTTCATCTGACGGCCCGCATCGTTAATATAGTATTCGCTGACAACGTCATGCCCCGTCGCACGCAGAAGACGGACCAACGCCTGCCCTACAGCAGCTCCGCGCCCGTGGCCGACGTGCAAAGGACCAGTCGGATTGGCGCTGACATATTCCACCAATACCCGGCGTCCCTGCCCCAGCCGGCTGTGACCATACTCTGCCCCCTGTGTTTCAATGTGCCGCAGAACGTCCATCCATAGCTCAGGTTTGACCGTGAGATTGAGAAACCCTGGGCGCGCGATGTCAACCCGGGCGAACAGGGTGTCTCGCTCATGAATGTGATCGATGATAATCTGAGCAATTTCGAAGGGAGGCCGTCGCTCGGAAGCAGACAATGACATAGCCACAGTGCAGGACACGTCTCCCCACTCGGGCCGCTTTGGCGCCTCGAGGTTGATCACCGGCATCTGCTCCAGCTTAAGAATTCCTCGTTGTTGCGCCAATCGAAGCGACCCGGTCAACGCCTCGGCAACCTTATCTTGCACTACACCCTGAGTCACAAGAACTCCCCTAAGTCTGCGTGGAAACAGCGAAAATCAATCTCGCAATCTAACACACCGGAATGTGAGAGACAAGATCAGGAGATGGCCGAGCAGAGTTATGATCGCCGCATCAATTGAGTACGGCAGGCTTCAATCATGCACTCCGAAGGAATCTGAAGACAGACTCGCTCATGACACCTCTCGACTTCGCTCCAATTGGAGCAGACGCATGGCATGCCGGATACGATCGATACCGTGGGCCCGAGCGGCGCCCAGCGGGAAGCATGAGTGGGGCCAAAACACGCTACGGTGGGAATGGCTAATGCGGCAGCGAGATGAGTCATGCCTGAGTCGTGGCCGAGATACAGCGCCGCCTTCGCCAGAGCTCCGGCTACCGCTGACAAGTTCTGGTTGCGAATGACAGGGACCTGCGTAGTCAGTGAAGAAAGCACCTTCGCGACCGCCTGACGGTCAGCTGGTCCTTCAATAAGGATGGGAGTCATGCCGGCTTTGATCAACCACTCAATGACCGTAGCAAGACGCCCAGCCTCCACACACTTGTGAACACTGCCGCTTCCCGGATGAATCAGGACCAGTGGTGTCTCGCCACTCCAATCACACGCCTGCAAGATCGCTTGGCTCTGCCGCTTAAGGTCGGCGGGCAAGAGCAGAGGATATGTGAAGCCCTTCCCGCTCTCCTCTATTCCAATGGCCTCGAAATAGCGATCGGCTTGGTGAACCGCAACCAAATCAGAAGAGAACGGGGATTCTAGGTTGATATTTCGAACCCCTACGGTGCGCAGCGTATTGCTCACGGCCGCTTCCGCATCTCGAAGCCATCCTACCGCTCTCTCGCACGTACCCAGCCATGTCCGGAATGATCCTCCAAGACTCTCGAAGCCCGCAAACAATTGACTCACATGCATCGCTTCCAGAGGGAATGTTCGATCGACTTCCGCGCAGTCCCGCAAAAGTGAGCCCACGGCATTGGCCGAAAGCAGTGCGAATTCATGCTGAGGAAATTGAACACGCAGCGCGTGCAGAACAGGGCGGGCCAACAACACATCACCCAAGGCCCCAGGGTGAATGATCAACAGCCCTGTTTTATCCGCATGGCTATTCGTGCGAGCTATCACGGCTGAAGAGGAGGTGGTGCCTCAGCCAAAGCCAAGTCGTCCGGTGTATTGATATTCTGGAACGAGCGGAATTCTGGCCCGAAAGCCCGGAGATCATTCTCCGTCAGTATCGTCATTCGCAGTTCCTTCTCTTGAAACAGTTTCTGAATCTTGAGATCCTGCCGTTGAGCCATCGCTTGAAGAAACGGCGTACAGCGCTTCGAGTACAGAGTGTGCATGGGCTGAAACCTACCTGCCAAGTTGGCCACCACCACATCGGCCGTCTCATCATGGGACAGCATGAAATGGATGACCTCGGTATCCAAAAAAGGCATATCGCACGCGACCGCGAATACTCGCGGTCGAGACGCGGTCATCAACCCGGTATACAGTCCCCCTAAACTTCCCGCGTTGGGGATCAAGTCATAGGCTACAGGGCAACTGTGGACATCGAGCATTTCTATAGGCCCAGCCAGAACGACAATGTTTTCCGTAAAGGTAGCGCGTAAGAGAGCCAGTGTCCGATCAAACACACTTCGGCCACTCACCTTCATGAAGCGTTTGTCCTGTCCCATTCGTCGACTTCTACCGCCGGCGATGAGGACACCTGAGACATTTTCGATCATCACGTTACTGCCTCACTTCACGAAACACTACATGCCAAAAAACAACGAGGGGGTGAGTTGCCTCACCCCCTCGCATTCACACCTACATTCGCTACTCTCGCTTAAAGGACTTTGCCCTTCTTCTTATTAGAGCGGCGGGTCAACATCCAACCCTCTAGGAACACCACACCCACCGCGATAACGGCCGGGTAAATGTACACTTCCTGAGGAATCGGAGGTTGCAGGATCGTGTAATAGAAGGCCGACACGGCCATCTTGCGTCCCGCATCACCGTTATGTCCATCCCAGGCGAAAAACACCATCGGAATGTATTTACCGATATCAAATCGGGTGTAGTCGTCATAATCATCCTTGCTACCCTTAAGTGGGCGAGAGATCATGACGGTCCACTGACCGTTCTTCCACTCTGACTTCAAGAGCTTAACCTTTTCTTCAAAGTCATCACGCTCTTCGAAGTCCTGATCCCATCCGGTACCCTTGAAGGAACGCAATGAGCCGTCCGCTTCCCACTTCAAGATGTCGGCATTGAATTTCGCGTCACCGAACAAATACCGTGGTTTAAAGGGAGCAGGAATTTCCTGCCACTTGATCGGGAACTGGAAGGCGATTGCATCGTTATAGACGGCATAATTATTCTGAGCCGCAGCGATCGAACCTTCTTCACCGGTCTTTGGTGCCTGCTCCTTCACGCCGAAGTTTTCGACGTTAACCTGAGTCGGCGCCCAAGGAAGCTTGCCTTCCGCGATGCTCTTGGTCCGGTCATCCCATTGGATCAAGTACACAACGCTTTTCTCGTTATAGAGCGATTTTACCCAGATATCGTCGATACGATTCACGAAGTTGCGTGGCTTATGAGTGATTTGACCACCCATTGCGACATAACGACGACCCTGCTTTTTCCACATTTCGTTCTCAGGATCGCTCGAAATTTCACCTTCCACCGCCATGGATGGAACGACGAAATTGATCTTCGGCTTGTCGGTCAGAGGATCGATGCCGAGAGGCTTTCCTTCCTCATCACGTTCGCACAACGAATTCACGAAGTTCGCAATATTCCAACGATCCTCGACCGAGGTGCTATCTGCAAATGACGGCATCGGAGTGCCGTTGACACCGGTCGAGAACGTACGGAAAATGTTCCGCACGTTATAAGGATCCTGGCGGCTGCCGCGGAAATTCCAGCATTTGTGCCAATTGGCGGGCTGAATAGAAAAGCCCCAGTCATCTTTCAGGTTGAAGGCATTGCCGTCACCGCGCCCTTCGACGCCGTGACATTCGATGCACTTCTTGTCCACAATCAACTGAGCGCCCTTCTTGACGCTGTCCTCGGTGGCCTCAGCCGGCTTGATCGTGCCGAGCTGAAGGATGGTCTGAGTTTCTGATTGCTTGTCAGTGAATTTCCGATCTTTCACAAGCTGAGTGGTCACGAACGACAACACCTGACTGCGCTGTTCTTCCGTTAAGATGCCCTCCCAGGGTGGCATCGCGGAGCCTGGCAGACCATGCGTCACCGTATCGAACAAATCGTTTTTCCCGCTGTCCGGGGTCCTTTCATTATAGTTAAACAGCGGCAATTCTCCACTCGCCGTGTGACGAATTTTGAAGGTACCCTGATTGAAGTTTCTGGGGCGCGGCCAAAGCCGGTCTGCACCAGGGCCATCCCCGGCTCCGTCAACTCCGTGACACCACACGCACTTGGTGAAATACACACGTTTACCTGCTTCGATCATTTCCGCCGGAGGGGCAGGAGCCAATTCTCCTTTGGCAAAGCCCTCGGGGAGATCTGCTGCATGGCCGATCCCGACCGCACTTGCGGAAAGTAGAAGGGCACCAATGGCAACCCCGATAACCGGGGACGCCTTTGCATTCATACGAAATTTGCTCATTGTTAACCTCACACCTGTTCTCCCAGGTTGTTTGTAAGATTCAGAATTAGTCCCATGTCCGAGGATAGTATCCCGTGTGCCAGTATTCGAACAGGATCACCTTCCAGATTTCGTCAGTGGTTAGGTGCTGTTCCCATGGCGGCATGACGGAGGCCCAAGGGAAACCCTCATTCGGAAGACCAATTCCGCCCTTAGCGACGCGCCAGAAAATGAATGTTTCCTGTAACTGCGCAATCGTGCCCGGGTCGGTAAAGTTCGCTGGGATCGGATTGAATGCAAATGCGTGGAGACCGCGACCGTTTAAGTTGTCGCCATGGCAGAAGTGACAGTTCTGAAAGAAAATTTCTCCGCCTTCACGGACATACTTTAAATATCCTTCAGCCTTGTCATCCCATGGATTGGCATTAGGAGCCATCAAACGGCCCATTCCCTGCTCCACAATCAGCTTATTGCTGTAAGCCTGATCGTATTTACCTTCGAGATTGACACGATAAGGATTCTGCGAGGTTTGCAGGGTATAGGTCTTACCGTGCACCTTCGTGCTAGCAGGCGGAGCCGGATGCACGGTGCGGAGCTCAATTGGCTCGTCCACACTGGGCTTCATCGTCATGAAGGAGAATCCGCCGATAAGAATCGGCAAGAGAATTAAATACATCGTCCTGAGCGCTTTATGGAATCCGGTGTTGGCGTCCAAAACGTTGAGAATTGGCTGGCGAAATTTCTTCCAGTCTTCTTCGTTAGCGGAAACCCACATAAATACCGCGACAAATGACACTACGCCGTACATTGCTCTAACACTGAAGGGAATCGGCGGGTAGATACGAAACTTGAGATACGTCTGAATAAATGCCCAGAACAAAACTCCCTGCCAAAACCGAGGAATGGTCATTCCCATAGAGTTGGCGAGATAGCTCAGGCCAGCAAAGCCGGCGACGAATATCGCCAGCTCACTCAGCACCTGCATGGGCATGTAGCCCTCAACGAGCCTGACGGTGTTCGATGGAACCACTCCGAAGATCATGCCGATCAACATGAGCAGTCCAAGGACGCCGATCAGGGCCCCGACTGACATTAATGCTTTCATGTCCTCATCTCCCTTTCTTCCGCAATAGCAACCAGATACCTAGCGCAGTTAGGAGGCCTTCGGCGGCTCTTTCCCTTCCTGAACCTGCGAAAGGTAATCTACAAGTTTCTTGAGGGCACCAGCGCTAAGCTTTTGCCCAAACACCTTAGGCATGGTGTTGTCGGGGAAGCCCTTCACGACATAAGCACTAGGCTCGACAATGGACTCCATGATGTAGTCAGGAACGCTCTTCGCCTTCCCCTTGTAATCCTTGTCCTTAATGCGCAGCGGAGCATTCGTTCCCTCGACCAACTTCGGACCAATCGTGCCGGTTGCTCCAGCAATCCCAGGGATTGTATGGCACGCGACACATTGCCCCTTGGCGAAAATCTGATCGACTGGTTCGGTTCCGTCCGCCATCAATGCGCTGGCGCCTGGCTTGGCATCCCCTTCTGTTGGCGGCTTGGGACGATCTGATTCCGGAATGAACTTTTCGTAGGATTTGACAATCTCATCAAAACCAGGCGCGTCTCGTCCTTCTCTCAAATATAACCAGGTGTCGACTGCGGCCAGCTCAGGCAAAGACAAAGAGATCGGCGGCTTATGGATAGATGGCATCGGGCTAACCTTGTCATTGGTTCCCTTCACGCCGTAACCTGCCACCACGAAGCAGCTCGGACAGGCATGCGACTCGGCAATATACTCTTGTGCATTCTCGGCGGTCCCTGACCCAGGGAATGCTTCCTTTTGGTCCGAATCACGAGCAGCCGCGTTCCCCTTGTGATAGCGAGGATCTTCGATCTGGGTTCCGGCGCGCTCCGGAAGTCCGTCCAAGTTTGGTGCGCGCTCACCCAACATACCCTTGTGGAACGCATGGCAGAGAGGACACTGCCCCTTTCCGATGGCACCCTGGACCTTGTTTTGCCCTACTCCGCCGAAAATGATTTTCTCACCCTCGTCAGCAAGTTCGGTCTGCGGCATATTGCTGAAGTCTTTTTTCTCTTCAATCGGCGGGAACCCACCCTCCACCTGAGGCAGCCAGTTTCCATAACCGGAAAGCGCCGCAGCGATGAAGAACATGAAGCCCCCGATTTTCAGCAATGCGCTGATATTCGTGAAATACAGGGCCATCATGAATGTCATTGAGGTGATTAAGACAAGAGACACAGGCAACAGTCGCGACTCACCGAAAAAGTTCATCTTGTAGTTGGCAATGGCCATGAAGAGGAGCAGCGCTCCCCAAATGCCAATGAATGTCTTGAACACTGCCCGCTTGTTTGCCACCGGGTCTGAAATGGTGGCCTTAAAATAGAACATTAGGCCAACTAATAGGCCCAACGCTGGCCAGCCCATCGACAAGGCCGATTTAATGAGTTCAATCACAGCTCAAACCTCCTGCAGGAGGGGAAGGCTCCGCGTTGCCAAAGCAACCCGGAGACCCTCCCTCATTGATTCATTTTTCGTGTTTTGATTAGTGACCAACTGCTGGCGCCGTTGCACGACCAGGCACAGCGGCTTTCGCTTCCACTGGAGCCTTTTTCGCCGCTAAGGCACCCAACCAAAACACAAACATGATGCTGATCCAGAAGAACAGCACGTTCGCAGAAATCATGTTTGCCGCAAAACCTACCGTATGAGTGTAGGCCCATGGCGAATTGTCCCGCATAATTTCGTTAACGTGCCAGAAGAGCCTGACCGACGATCTGATGTACCCCATCAAACCCATCATCCATGTAAATGCGGTGGCGAGCATGATGAGCGCGTACTGAGATCGTGCTGAAATTTTACCCCACTCGATCGGACCCATCTGCTTTGCACCCTTCATCATGACGCTATTAAGCGCAAACATGAAGAAGAGACAGGACAGGGTTGTTGCGACCTGAGGCACAGACAGACCGACACGAACGTTGGCGGGAATGTAGTAGCCATAGATCGCCAACATAATAATGTTGAGGTAGGCAAAGAAGAAGAAGCAGCCCATGAAAATATTGCCAAACTTTGCCCAAGACACCGTCGAGACCTTATTGCCTCGCATGTACCAGACGAAGCTCAAGACCGTGGTCGTGATAATCACGTTAATACCACCGTTCTTGGCCGACATCACGCCATAATTGCCAAGCACAGGGTGCTGTTGACCACCCATTGCTTTCAACTCAGCGGGAGTCATGACGATGGTGTGCGGAGTGATGAATACCAGATAGCCGCAAGTAAGCAGAAACACCAAATACTTAATGTAGCGCTGATACTTTTCAGCCCCACGCATGCGCCCCAGTGCCTGCCAAAGGTAGTAGTTTGTGCTGAGGAACAAGATTCCGATCATGGTCGCCTGAATGATGAACAACCATGCAAGCAATCCACCCATCAACGTGATACCCATCTGTTGCCGGTAGGCGTACACCTCACGCATCAGCCAGTAACCGGCAAAAGGAAGAGGGATCAAGAACGCCACGCCAAGAGCCATGGCGATGTAGCCCATCCAATCATAGTGGGCACGCTCTTCATCGGTTTTCGCTGACAAAAACCGGTACGCAGCATACGCCGCGACGACACCACCACCGAAGGCCATATTGCCAAGGATGCGGTGTAAATTGAGCGGATTCCAGAGAGCGGTGTGGATAACATGCCAGATGTTCCCGAGATACCGACCCTGCTCGTCAACGCCGGCTGGCGACATCATGAAACCGATCCACGAATTCGCCAGGAACATCAAGATGGTACCAATCACGTTCAAGACAACTGACATGCTGAGGTGAATCCACTTAAGGAAGCCCTCTTTCATTTTGTCCCAGCCGTAATAGTAGATATAGAGCGTACCGCTCTCCGCCACGAACATCAGAGCGTAGATGTGCATAACCGGCCTAAAAATACCGGAAAGGTATTGGAAAAAGGCCGGATAGAGAGTCAGGAAGGTGAAGATCAAGATACCGCCCAGGATGGCGGTCAATGAATAAGCCGTCAGACTGATTTTAATAAAGTCGTAGGCTAGCTGATCATAGCGCTTGGCCATGGCCTTATCTTTGGTCACCACACCCATGAACTCGATGACCATACAGAAGATCGGCACGGCCAACACGAAGCTGCCGTAATAAAGATGCTGCTGGTTGGCAAACCAGAGAAGCACGCGACTCTCAAAGTTATAGCGCGGGTAGTCCTTCTCACTATCCGTCGTCTTTGGTGCCGGCGGACCAGAGACAATGCCTTCCGTTTTATAATAGACATCCTTGCCCTTCTCGACCTTTGCCTCACCGCCCTCTTTCTTGCCGTCAGCGGCGGGAGCGCCACCATCACCGGCAAGGGCGGGGATCGCAACCAGAATGGGCATGAGGAGGAGGCCGATCATCGCGCATAGCGCCATGACCGACATCAACTTCGTGCGGGTTACAGAGCCCATGGGTTACCTCCTTGATACATCGCGTATGTGAACAACAAAGTCAAAAGCCTTATCTCCCAGCACTTACTTACGAAGGAGATACCAAAAGTCCAACCCTTGCGCATCCATCAGAAAGTGATCAACAGCCGCAAAAAACGACACACAGATCAAGATCGATACGACGAAATACACGATTGTTTGGCCCATCTCAAACCCCCTTCAACTTAATAAACATTTTTCAAGGCCGGGACGAGGATCAGCAAGGGCATTGAATGCCGCCGAACCAGTAAAAAAACCACAAGCCGACTGCACAGGTGATGTAGAAAATCATCTTCCCGACCTTAACCATGACGTCATCCTGAGCAGCTTCCATCGTGATTCTCCCCAACGGTTTAAGTACGTATTTTAAATTGACACACCAACTACGCTGTGTTAATCAAAATCCCTCACGCACATGATTTTTAAAGGGATTTTTATGGCTAAAAACTCAAAAGTGTTCGACATTATAGTTTTGGCTGGAATGGTTGTCAATATCATTCTGGCGGTGTTTCTGATCCTTTACTACTTTGATTTCCTATGATTTCCTCAATCTCCCACCCTCATCCAGTCGGCCGGTCTTTGCGTGAGATTGCGCGCAGCGAAAGCCGATAGTTTCATCCCGAAAATCCGACATCATCTTACTGCGGGCGGTGATACGCAGGTCTGATCCTGAGCTGGTATACGCCGCCCCCCGCAAAACCTTATAGGTACCGTATTCAGGACTTTCCGGATTGCGGTCCGAGGCTGCAGCATAGGCGCCTTCCAGATACCAATCATCTACCCACTCCATGACATTTCCCGCCCCATCCATGACTCCATAGGGGCTGGCATCACTCCGCACTCTCCCCACCGGCGCCGCCACCTCAAAACCATCGTTAATACGCGCCCAATTCGCGCCCCCCGGCATTTCCACGTTGCCCCAGGGCCACAGACGACCATCCGTGCCACGCATGGCCTTTTCCCACTCAGCCTCAGTCGGCAACCGCCGGCCTCGCCATTCGCAATAGGCTTTGGCATCCTCCCAAGACACATAGACCGCCGGCTGATTCACCCCTCGCATGCGCCCTGTATTCTTCGCATATCGCGAGGGAGGCCCTGATTTACGATGGCCCGTGGCCTTCACAAAGGCTGCATACTGCGCATTGGTCACTTCGTATCGATCGATGGAGAACTCGTCGAGATAGATCCTTCGCTCCGGTTGCTCATCGAATCCTCCCTGACTGGTTCCTCGAATGAACGGTCCCGCAGGGATGACGACGAGCTCTTCCTCCAGAGGCTGCTCTGGCACAGAGGAGTCCGGAGCACCGCCCTGGGAATCTTCCTCAGAATGGTGAGACTCGGACTCCAGGGGGGTAGTAATGGTCCCGCGAAGAATGGCGATGATAGGCAAACTGGCTGCAAACAGTACAGCAAGGAGAAATACGACCTTGAAGCGCGTTTCTAACATGGTCCGACTAGTTACTTCACTACCGTGTCGGTATCGACGTCTTTCGCGCAACGAAACCCAACCGTGATATCGTGCCGCCACGGTTTCGCCTGGAACCGCTTGGATGAGCGCACATTTCGCTTCGTTTCCCTCCAGGAACCGCCGCGAATGATTCGCTGCTCGCCCTGATCCGGCCCCTTCGGATCTCGATAGGGCGACGTGCGATAAAAGTTCTCCTCATAGACATCTGCGACCCATTCACCGACGTTCCCCGTCATGTCGTAAATGCCGTACGTACTGCGCCCCGATTCGAAGGACCCAGGAGGGGCAAGATAGCGAAACCCGTCTTCCGTTCCATCGATGTTTGCGTATCCGGAAATAAACTCATCACCCCACGCGTAGCGGCGCTTGCCTTCACCGCGAGCAGCCTTCTCCCATTCCGCCTCAGTGGGCAACCGTTTGCCGGCCCACTTGCAGTAAGCCTCCGCGTCATCCCACGTCACGGCTATGGCGGGATATTCCGGCTTGAGCAATTTGGCAGGATCGTCTTCAAAAACCTCGATTTTTCGCTTCACCCGCTTCGTCATCTTGAGAAATCGATCGTATGAATCCTGCGTCACCTCGTGCTTGTCCATGAAGTAGGTCTTCAAATAGACCTGATGCTCGGGCTTTTCATCCGGATCACTGTCATTGTCACGGCTGCCCATCACAAACGGCCCCTCGGAGATTTGCACCATCTCCCGCCCATCGTCCCCGGTAAATGTCTTATACATAGAAAAGTCCTGCGCCAGGGGTGCGGCGACCGGCTTGGCTTCCGTCACAATGGAGAGGGCTAATTGGCGCATCTGCTTGGCCTTGTAGGATTCATAAACCAACCCGCCGATCATTAAGATGAACGACCCGAACACAAAAATAATCGATCCGATGAGGACTCCTCGATTTTCCATCGCCTTACTCGCACCTCATGATTTGATCACCGCAGAGTGACTCGCGCCTGCCCCCTCACTCTCATCCGCCCGTGCGGCTTTTCTGGCCGCCCGTATATCCAGCAACATCGAAATCTGCACGCCAAGAAAGCCGCCCATCGCCGCACCAGCCCCAGCCCCGAATGAAACCTTTTCAATCCCGGCGATCAACCAGGCAAGTAACCCTCCCAAGACCGTGCCGACCAAAATACTGACGAGGAATCTTCGTCCGCCGAGATAGCCGACCACCGCTCCAAGAGCCACCCCTAATCCAGCGGTCACCGGAATAGACGAGTCACCAAGAAACGAACCAATCAGGGCGCCGACCGTGGCCATGACCGCAATGCCAAACATCACATCAAACCATGCACTGGCGGAGGGTCGGGTCATTCGCTGTACATCCTCAATCGGGTGCCCTGCGCTTACTTCGCCGGGCCCACCGTCACGGTGCCGAAATCAATCTCCACCCCTGGACCGGCAAACAACGAAATTCCCCAGGCCTTCTCCGCCGGCTCATGTTTATGAATGCGCTTGAAATCCTCATAGACATTGACGCGCTCTTCAACCCACTCCCCAACCGGCAGTACCCCGCTTTGTACGACCAATTCCGAACCGCTGAACATGCCGCCTTCGACGAAGGTCCCCACTGGCTTGCCCGCGCTCCAGATGTATTTGGTGAATACAGGAATAAACATGAGATCGGTATCCAGCGAAGCATACAGCGCCGCAACCGGCTCTGAATTGCTCGGAGCCTTGTGGAGGCGCCATCGCCAGGTCAGGACCGGATAGACCTTCGGATCCCAATCGATTTTACGTTTTTTTATACGCTGCCCCGCATCTTTGGCCGCGAGAAATTTTTTGTTTTCTTCGGACTGAATTTTGTAGGCATCCCGCCCCTTCGCCTGGCTGCGCTGGTTTTCATGCTGCCAATCGATAGGAAAACCATCCTGATCGGCCGATTGAAAGTCTTCCAGCACCATCACGCCCGCCTCGGCTGCTCGAACAGGCGTAGCGCCCCCGAGCACCGCGCACAATCCGATCACGCCCAGAACCCCAAACACACCCAGAATCCTCATACCCATCACGACACTCCCTCATAAACCTTGCTAGCCTTCATGTGACGGAGACGGTAAAAAGCCCGCCTCCTTTTCCGCGCTCACATCCTCGTGCATTACCGGCTGTTGTCCGCGCTGGCACACCCAGAACAGAAAGAAAACCGCCCCCCAAAACAGCACCATATTGATCGTTACCATCTTCGCCGCAAAACCTAGCGAGGGGGTAAAGGCCCAAGGCGACGTATCCGGCATCAACTCATTGACATGCCACGCCAACCTGCCGGAGGAACGGATGTACCCCATCAATCCCATTACCCAGGTAAATGCCGCCGCAAGGCCAAATAGACCGACCATGCCACGGACCGAGATCTGCCCCCACTGCACCGGCCCATGAATCGTCGCCCCGCGTAACATGCGGCGGTTGAGCAGCAATCCCAGGGTCACCACCAACAGCGTCGTCACCGCTTGCGGACCGGACAGACCCACCCGGAGACTGGCCGGAAGATAGAATCCATAGATCGACAACCCGATGATATGCGCCGCACCCAGACCGAACAGGGCGCCAAGAAGGACGTTCCCCAGCCTGGCCCAGGAAATGGTCATCGTCCGGTTGGCACGTCGATAATAAATGTAACTCAACGCTGTGATGCAGATCATCACGTTGACCGCCCCGTTCTTCGACGACATGACCCCGTAGTTCCCGATCACCGGATGCTGCGCACCGCCCATGGCTTTGACTTCCGTGCCGGTCATCAAGAGCGTGTGCGGCGTCAGCCAGATGAACAAGCACCCCGTCAGCGCCAGCAGGAGGTACTGGTAGTAGGGCTGATACCGTTCACCGCCCCGGATACGCCCCATGCTTTGCCAGAGATAATAATTCACGCCAAGAAAAAGCGCGCCGATCAGAAGCGCCTGCACCACGAAGAGCCACGTCAGCAAACCGCCCATCATGGTGACGCCCATGCTCTGACTGTAGGCGTAGACGGAGCGCATCAACCAATAACCGGCAAAGGGCATCGGCAACAAGGCGCAGACCGTCACAAACAAAAACACGTAACCGACCCAATCGTAATAGGCCCGCTCCTCCTGGCTTTTCCCTGAAAAGAACCGGTAACAGGCGTAAGCCAATACAACCGCACCGCCCGACATGATGTCAGCCAAAAAGCGATGCAGGTTGAGCGGATTCCACAACGCGGAGCGAAGCAAGTGCCAGGGATTGCCCAGATATCGCCCCTGTCCGTCGACACCGGAGGGCGCCATCATGAACGCAGACCATGAATTGGCCAGCAACAATAGTGACGTCCCACACACCACCGCGAGCAGGCCGATTGAAAGATGGACCCATTTAGAGCCGGGCGCAGCCATGCGTTCCCAACTGTAGTAGTACGCAATCGTGAGAAACGTTGTGCCGACAAAAACCAAGGCATAGATAGGCATCATGCTTTTGAAGGTGCCACCCATATATTGCATGAAACTGGGATAGAGCGTGATAAACATGGCCAGCATCAGACTGCCGACTGCAGCCGTAACGGAGAGCGCCAAGAGGGCCACCTTTAGCAGATCCTGAGCCAGACCGTCATACCGTAAGGCCATCGCGGGATTTCTGGCGACCAATCCCAAAAACTCCAGCAGGACGCAGAAGACCGGCAGGGCCAAGACGAAACCACCGAAGTACGTATGCTGCTGAATAATAAACCACATCAATAGCCGGCTATCGAGTGAGCCGACTTGCGGATAGTGATTATCGTTGGCCGTCGGCGCGGAAGGGCCGCTGGGAATGCCGGGCGTATGGAAGTAGACATCGTTCGAGGGATCGGCCGCCATAAGCGGGGAAGGACTCAGCGCAATGACACTGAGCACCGACAGCAACCCGCCTACGAAAAGAATGATCAAGGAGGAAAGCGAAGGATGTTTGGTCATGACGACACTCTCTGGCTGTTCTTCTCAAAGACAGCCGCAGATTCACTCAAGGCCGAACCGACAATGGCTTCGCGAGACTTGCCGAGAATGCCCATCACGAATGGGCAACGTAGCAACGCACTCGGCACGCCTCCGGGTTGACGATTTTCAATTTCCCGTCGATGTCCCAAATAGAAACAATATAACGGCATGATGCCGCCGACGAGGCCGGCAACCCCCACAAACAAGGCCATCGAACTCATCGGCTGCTTCAACACGTAGAGGCAGGTTCCGACCAGCACCAAGTAATAGGTCGAAGCAAAGGCCAATCCTGGCCACCACCAAAATTTCATCAACTCACCCCGACTGGTCGCAGCCAGTCTGGACATCAGCGGTGATCGATCTCCATGCCCGGCGAAAAATGCGAGAAGCCCAATGGAGCCCGCCGCCATGGTGACGATGCCCCCTTGCGCGAACACCGCGAGGTCGCCGCTCACAACGGCCGCCGTCAACACAGAAAGGGCCGTACAGCCGACGACGCCTGCTGTGACCCAGGTCAAGAGCGCCCGATCGAATCGTTGCAGCAAGCTTCGTAACGCCATGCCATCGGGGAAGGTGACCAGCGGTCGCCCACAGGCCTCAAGCCAGCGAACATAGCCGATTTCAAATGCATCGCGCGCGACAGCTGTGCTGGGAATAATCAACGCCATCATTGCCGGCCCGTCGGGGTGTCTGGCATAGTCGTACCCCACCAACCACAGCAGGGCCAACACCAGCAGAGACAACTGGATACCGTAGACAAAGCCAACCCAGGCGAGGATCCAACCGATACGCTGCAGTCCATCCGAAGGGAGAAGCTGCATGAATGGCACCGCACGCCCGACTCGATAGGCGCACAGCGCCGTGGCCATCGACACCAGCCCGCACAACAAGAGCAATGTGAGTGGATCAGCGAGAGAGAATCCCTGCTTGGCCGCCCGGTACACGGCAAAGGCCACCAGTCCCGGGACAAACATGACGAGACGCTTGCGTTTGCGAACCGAATCTTCTGTGACGGCCAGCGTCAAACTCGGGAGCACACGTAGAGCCAACCGATGCAACATTGTGTCATCCACCCGAATCAAGAGAGTCAGGCACGGGAGGGACACCCGGTGACCTCCTGCACACCGCCTCACACGTCTATCACTACGCCCGCTGCGCCGCCATGCCGAAATATCGCGCTTTGACTTCTTCCATCAACGCGATGCTCACCGACCGCTCACCACGGTCTAAGGCGGTCCGCTCCAGTTCGATACGTGCCATGGCACGAACGGGCGCCGGCACATTGGCGAGGCGCTGCTCGGCGTCGGCATCCCAGGCTACGACATCCCCGGTCAACGCCTGGTCGATCAAGTCGTAGGTGATGACCCGGTGCCGTCTCGTCCTGGCAAACCCTTCCACTAACTCACGCAATGCCGGCGCGGCATAAGGGGGAACACGATCCAACCGATGCGTGGCGTCATCCGACCACATCAACCGATCGACAAGCCCTTCAACCTGTCCTGTCGGCACTTCGATCCCAATCCACCACCGACAGGGACGACATTCCGTGCGGACAAACCAGGTGGCCTCGCCATCATTCGACAGCCGTTCCTCAATCCCCTCGGTATGCATCCACCCGCCGCATCCGCACACAAACATAAGACGCTCAGTCCTCAAGCCGGCTTCTGTCGCTAGCCGATTTTCCCAGGGTACAAAATATACAACATCGCGTAGGTGAAGGTTCCCGTCAGGAACAAGATGCAATAGACAATCATCGTGAACCGGCCAAGCGCTCGATGGCGTTGTCCGCCATCAGGCCAGATCCGCTGAATGCCCATTTCCACCGCGAACACGATGGCCACCAGACTGAGAAATCCGAGATAGACCTCCAGCTTGCGCAAGGAAAATCCGGCCGACATCACCCGTGTCCCGAAGAGAACGATCACCACCGTCAGAAGTGCCGCAAAGATCATCCCGATTTTCTTCCATGAGGTCTGCAGCAACGACGCACTCAGCACGCGGGTTCCGCCGATGAACTGTTGGGACCGAAACCCCAACACAATCATATACACGGCCATGACCAGTCCGATGATCACCAAAATGATGTGAACCGTGAGCACAGGGATAAAGACATAGTCGTACAAGGCTTGCGACCCGCCGAATCCTTCCTTCCCCTCAAACGCCAACACCCCTAATTGCCGAAAGAGATAGTAGGCGGTAAAGAATCCCACCATCGTAATCATGCCGCCCAGCATTAACCAATGATGAGGATGTCCGCGATGCTGCTTCGCCTGAAGCCACCCGATGATAAAGAGGCCGGTGAACAGCGTGGCCATCAACTGGCTAAGATCGGCCCCCATGGTGGCATGGGTTCCGAAGAACCCCGGCTGTCGAAGGAATTCAAACATCGTCAACTCTGGCCCGCATTCGGCCTGACTCCCTGCACAACAGCCGTCCGCTCAAGTTCTTCAACCGAACCATATCCCCCGTCATGCATCCACTGCATGGCCTCTGCGGTGCGATAACAGGCGCCCTGTTCCGTATTGACGAGAATATGGACGGCAAACGCAGCCGTCCAAGCCGGGCTCGTGCCGGATGCATCCAGGAATCGATCCTTGATGATCAAACGTCCGCCGGGATTGAGATGGCCATGAATCTTCTTCACCAGCGCGGCATTGGTCGCAAGATCTTGATAATGGAGGATGTCCGACATCAGCACCACATCATAGGGCCCCCCGAGCGCATCGCGATTAAAGTCGCCGGCCTTCAAGGCGATTCTCGCCTCAAGACCAGCGTCTTTTACCGTCCGTTCAGTCAGAGGGAGGGTCGTGGTGAGATCGAACACGGTGGCCGAAAGGGCCGGATAGACCTGACAAAATGCGATGGCATTGGTACCGGCGCCGCCACCAAGGTCCAGCATGGTCTTCGCCTGACCAAGCGCCAATCGCTTCGCCAGATCCGGGCCGCTTTGTTGGCCGATCCGGTGTAATACCGAGAGGACATTGGCGCCAAGTGCCGGATCCGTCTCGAACACATGCTGAGTCACAGGTGATCGGCCGGTCTTGATGGCTTCTTCCAACTTGCCCCAATTCCCCCACTCGGCATCATGGAGCAAGAGCAAATGGCCGACATACTGCGGTCCATGCTTGACGAGATGGGTCGTGGCCACCGAGGTATTAGCGAAGACCGATCCGGTTTTCGTCAATAACCGGATGGCCACCAACGCGTTGAGGAGCAACTCCAGCGCTCGGATGTCAGTACCGAGTTTTTGGGCAGCTTCTTTGGCGGAACGACCTTGACCGTCGAGGACAGAAAAAACATCTAACTTCACGGCAGTCAAAAGGATTTTCGTCTCCCAGTAATAGCCCAACTGGAAGACTTCGGCGAGAGACAATTCGCGAGGCACAGATCCCCCACTTAGATATTATGGCGCTGAAGTTGGTCATCTTACCCAGTTCAGAAAGGGAAACGCAAGGCGAGCAGCGGACGGAAACGACTCAGAAAACCGAGGAGTAATGGGCGTTCCCCGACGAGCAGATATCGGAGGACGACTTTGAAGATCGCGATTCTATTTGAATCCCGTGGCGTGAGATTGCGGATACCTCACAAAAAAAAGGGCAGTGGTTCGAACAGAACCACTGCCCTTTCATCGGCAGATTATCCCGCCTAATGAGGAAGACTACTTGAGGTCAGCCTTCAAGTTCGCCGTTCCACCCTCGGCCACTTCGATCTCGAATTCGTTCAGCTTGCCCTTGCCGACGAACGGATGCCAAACAACCACCTTGTGCTTGCCGGCAGGCACGCCAGGGATCTCGAATGAGCCGTCATCCTTCACCACCGCGTGGTACGGATTCCAGACCGGCAGGAAGAAAGACTGCATGAACTCATGCTGGTCGCACTGCAAACGATAAAAGCCCTGCTTTTCTGCGCCGCCACGGAAGGTCACCGGCTTTTCCAACTTGTCACCCTTCTTCGCCAGACCGATATTGAAACCGGTGGCGGAGCTGGAGCCCTTCACGACAAAGCTGTGCGGGTTGTGCAACACGCCCAAGACCGACTTGGGATCATCAGGATCGGCATCCTTATTCTCAGCGCGGAAATTCTTGTTGTTCACCACGACGCCGCTGAACGGCAAGAATTCGCAGAACTCAGCAGTCACGTCCGTCCCCTTGAAACCATCCTGGAACGCCTGATCTTCGATATCGACCACGGAGACGACCGCACCCTTCAGACCGCCATCCTTCGCGACTTCAATGGTCTTGAGGAAGCGCTTATCGCCATCCATGAGGCTCTTGTTCGGGTTCTTCGGGCAGAACTTCGGATTCGGGAACTTGGCGAAGGAGAACTCCTTCTGCTCGGCTTTCCCGGCATAGGTCACTTTCCCTGAAATCGTGCCTCCGGCAAACGAGGCGAGAGGCGCAGCCAAAAATGCTGCGGCCGCAACGCCGAATACTACTTTCATCGCACCCTTCTTCATGTCACTGCCTCCTTGTAATGAACATTAACCGAAACCGAACAACTACTCTGTCACCACTCAATCACAAGGGCTGGTGACCATTGCCCTCTTGATATGAACGTACTTGCTCGTGACGTAGCCCTAGAAGGACCGCGTTTAGGCCTCTGAACATTTCTCTATACTGGAATCTCACGCATAGTGTCAACTTGAAATCCGTCCAATCCGCCTCCTTACGATTTTGTGTGATTAGACGAGGACTTCGCGTGGCCCAGAATTCGCGCAATCGACCCGCCCACCGTTGCTCGAACGGCATCATCTTCGTCATGCAACGCAGCCTTCAAAATCGGCAAGACCTCCGCCCCTCCGATTTGCCCAAGGGCGCGGGCCGCAGCAATACGCGGCCGTGGAATGGGGTCTTTCAGAAGTCCGGCAAGAAACTCAATCGCAGCTGGCGTATTGGGCCCATGCGCTCGCCCCGCCGCTTTCCCCGCTGCGGAACGTGTCCCGGGATCAGTGTTCTGTGCCAATTCGTACAAGGCTTGAGCGACGGATTCGAACGGCTCTTCAACCCGCAACAGCGCCGAAACGACGGCGGCCTTGACCACCGGGTTCTGATCTGCCAGGGACTTTCTCAACGCCACCAAGGACTCTTTGACTCCCAATTCACCCAAGCTGATCGCCGCCGAAGTTTTTACGGCTGGAATCTTATCCTCGAGCGCCTTTTCCAATGCGGGAATTCCCTGCACCTTGCCGAGATCTCCCAAAGCCGACGCTGCCGCTCCTCTTACGGACGGCTGGGTATTGGTCATGGCCTCCAGGAGGATCGAAAGCCCTCGCGCATCTTTCAAATCTCCCACCATCCTCAGCGCCGTGGCGCGCTCTTCCGGGTTGGGCGCCGAAGCGGCCTTTTGAATCGTGTCCCACATTGCGGTCTGGCCGGTATGGTAGAGGGCTCCTGCCGCAGCGAGGCGTACAGCCGGCTGCTCATCTTTCAGTGCCTTTTCTAGGAGTGGAATCACAGAGCGATCTCCGCTTTTCCCCAACACTTTGATGACCGTGGCCTTCACCAGCCCCGCTTGATCCTCCAGAGCATTGCGCAGTCGCGGCGAATGTCGTCCTGCGTCGAGTTTCCCTAAGGCCTCCGCCGCCAGCGCACGCACCAGACCGGATCCATCGCTCAACCCATCTTCCAAGGCGGGAATCGTTTCCGGTGAATCCACATCCTTCAACGCTGTGTACGCTGCGCCTCGCATTTGCTCGCGCATGTCTTTCACGAGTACATAGATGAAGCCCAGCGCCACTTCCTTTAAAAGCAGCCGATCCTCCTGCTTCAATTCCTGCTCATGCCGTTCGTATTCGACCAATGCGTCTTTCGGCTTGCCAAGAAAAATCAACGACCGGACTTTCAGCCGTCTGGTCTCCGGCTGAGTGCCCTTGTCTTTCGTGACCTGCTCGATGAGGTCCAAGGCTTCCTGGTATTGCTTTTTGTCGAAGGCGGCCTGCGCCTCTTTCACTGAACTTGCCATGGCGGGAACCGGCCAGAGACCAACGAGCGGCCCCGATACGATTGCCGCGGCCAGACACCCGTTGACGGTCCGAATCCAGCGCCTATTGTTGTGCGATGCCATGAAACCCCTTCCTGATCGTGCCACTGACGCTCATCCTCGTTCTTGCGTTCCCGATTTTGGCACCCAACGTTGATACCCAGTGGGTTCTTCGAAATAATAATCCGGCTGAGGAGAGAGCCGGAAACGGAGATATTCGATCGCCCAATCCCGGTCCTGGCTCACCAATTTCAAGACGACCCCCGTGTCGACATCGACCCACTCGTAAAAGCGCTCATTCCGGCCATTGTAATCCACCCGAACTTCGTAGAGCTTGGAGGCTCGCCCGATAGTGGTGGCATCGCCTATCAGAGTCCGGCTTTGTTCTCCCGGCAAGGTGGGCTGAATCGGCAGGATTTCTTCGGGTTTAACAGGAACCGAGAGAATTTGCCGGCGTTGGGCCAGCAGAAACCAGGACTCTCGTTTGTCCAATCGAAGTATTTCTATACTGGAATAGCCCAGCTCGGTCTTGACCGCATACTTGTACTCCAACCGAATGCGATCGCTCTTAGCAAACACTTGAGCTTCGAAACGACGACCCTCCACTCGCTTGACGAGCGACGCGGAAAATTCAATGGGCTGTGTGGACCGGGGCCCGGTGGAGGCCTCTTCCGCCAGCACAGGAACATCGGCTAGCAGGCAGAGACTTGTCGACAGGCATCCTCTCAGGAACCATTGCCAGAAGCCCGTCCGGCTGCGATTAGTGCTGATGCTCCACCAACGGTTGAATCTCAACGGGATGCCCGAGCGATTCCAGACCAAACCGGGGATTGTCCATCACCCTGTACGCGGTACGGGTTCCCTTGGGAGCCGGGAGCGCCACTTTTTCAGTCGTGGTGCCATCCGGGGCGATCGTGATCGTCCGCGTCACTCCAGGCCCTGCTTGAGGATGCCACACCACTAGTTGATAGGTGCCCGGTGGCACGTTTTCGAGCTTGAAGGCACCCTGGTCGTCCGTCACTGCATAGTAGGGATTATTGACGGCCATGGCCCAGCTTTCCATATAGGCGTGAAACCCGCATTGCATATAAAACGTCCGCCGGCCCTTATTTAAGTAGACCGGTCCGACGAGTGACTTGCCAGGGGCGTGATTGTGCACTGCGCGCATATTGCCGCGCTGATGCTGATGATTGAGAATCAATGGCGTATTGAATAAGACCCGCGCCCCCGCCTCCGGTGAGGTTTCATAGCCCTGAATGTCGTGCATCACCGGGTCCATGTTCACCACTTCCACCGCGTGACCGTTCCGCACGATCGTGACCCAGGGTTGAAACATGCAATCACGTGCTTCGATCAACGGCACGGACATGTCAAATGCCTTACCCGACTCAACTCCTTCCAGCGTGACAATCGCGTTCTTGAGCCCTCCCTCCGAGGAGACGATAAAATCGCGAAGCAGGCGCCATCCCTTCCCGTTCGAGATCCGCCCACAGTAGGTTGGGTCTGGAAAGGTGATGAGATTGAATGCTTTAGGATCGGGAATCGCGCCAGCCAGCGTCACCCTCCCGTCCACTGTGCCGCCGTGCTGCACGTCGATCACATCATAGGCCCCAACCGGCGACACCGCCTGCCCCACCCACATCAACACAGCCGCTGCGAAGGAATGCATCTTCTGAGTTCGATTCAGCATTATGACCTTCCTTGTCTGTGATTCACGCGCTGCTACGGAACCTGCCTTTCTAAGGTCGGGCGGATATCCACCACCTTGCCCAGGGATTCGGGTCCGTAATGCGGATTGTGCTCGATCTCGTGGACACTACGCCGCCCTTTCGGGGCTTCAAACGCGAAATCGACCGTAGCCATCCCCTTCTCCGTGACCATGACTTTTTTCTGCAGCATGGTTCCCAGGGCCGGATGCCAGGCCATGAGGGTATATTCGCCGGCAGGCACATCCGTGAGCGTGAACGTGCCGCCGTCAGTCGTCAAAGCGTAATAGGGATTCTCAACAGCCAGGCCCCAGCTTTCCATATAGGCGTGAAACCCACACTGCATCACAAAAATCCGCCGCCCCTTGGTCATGTGAATCTCCTCTTTCACCGGCTCACCAGCCAAATGCTCATGGCTTTCCGCCGTGACAAATCGCTTGTGATGGGGATTCATAGGCAGCGGCGTGTTAAACAGCACCCGTGGTCCCAGTTGGGAGGTTTCATAGGCCTGAATATCGTGCATGACCGGGTCCATGTTCATGACCACTACCTCGGACCCGTCTCTGACGACAGTGACAAACGGGAGAAACCGGCAGTCACGCGCTTCTATGGTGAGCGGTTCGAACTTGAACGGCTTGCCCTTCTTGGCGTCCGTCAGGAGGACCACTACGTCCTTCAAACCATTTCCGGACGTCATGGAGAACTCATCGAGAATTCTCCAACCCGTCCCGGTTGAGATGCGACCACAATACACAGGATCGGGAAACGTGATCAGGTTATAGCCCTTGGGGGTCGGCTTCCCCCCCGTCATGGTGACCGTACCGGTAATACTGCCGCCATCCGTAACGGTGACTTCCTCATAAGCCCATGATGGAGAGGAGAACACGCACAGTGCAGTGAATAGAGCAAGTCCGGCCATTCGCATATATCAATCCTCCAACGATGACAGGTTGGTCAGGGAGTCTCAGTCGATATGATTTCAGGCACTGAGCTGATCATACACAATCCCCATCTCATAACAAAAGGGGGGAGCCCTTTCAGGCTCCCCCCTTCCTCACCGCACGTGAGATGTAACCAGCTTACTTCGACGCGACAGGCATCGCGTGCGCAGCCGGCTGCTTCACTTCGGCACTCTTCGCCCCGGCACCGGCGCCGGTCAGCGGGAGCAACCTCGTATCACCAGACGGCAATACTCGCACATAGCCCCACTGGCCAGACTGCGAGTAAGGCAACCGCTGGTTGCTATACACATAGTCTCCGGGCAGCCGATACATTCCACCCGCCGAGGGGATGAACGCATCGATCGTCTCGGAGCCGGAGAATTCCACGACACTGATCAAGTCAGCGCCACGCATGAACGGCTCGATCGGCCATTCGTGTTTCTCGACGCTGAACATGCCGTTCTGCTCGTTGCTCACACCCAGTATATGGATGCGCACCGGGTCACCGGCATGCGCCTCGATGACCGGAGTCGCAGGATCTTCGGGCTTATCCGCCTTGCAAGGTTGGAATACCTTGCCGAGTGAACAACCCTGCTCTTCACGGAACTTGTACGGCTCCGACCGGTAATTGACGCCGGTCAAACCCGCCACGTTCTGCACATATGGCATGAAACTCGTGCCGATGATGTTGTCTTCGTCCTGGAAGAACAACGCCACGTCACGATAATTCGCCCGCAGTTCATTGCCCGGTACCGAATGATCGATGATGACATCCGCCGCCCAGGCATTCTTATTGGAAAGATCCGCGCCGGTCTTGGGATCACGATACTTCGATCCCTTGGGCCCGACGACGACGGCACCGAACAACCCGTTGCGAGGATTGGTCATCACATTACCCCAATCCCACACCAACGAAGCGGTCTCGCCGTTAAACGGATCAGCATAATAGGTGTAGTCACGCTCGCCTCCCGGAGCCACGGTCTGGTCTCCCGGATTGTTCCCCACGTTCGCGCCCATGGAATCCTTCGGATCGAAGGCCAGGCCGATCGCAGAGAAGGAAGCTTTGCTGTCCTTCATCTTGTTCTTCAAGTGCACCTTGACGCAATCACCGCTGTTCACACGGAGCGTCAGCGGCATCGGATGCGCGCCGGCGGCGACTTTTGCGGTGTCCTCTTCCAAGGCGTAGATCTTCGCTTCCGCATTGGTCATGAGGATCCGCCGCTCGAAGTCCACCTCGATGGATTCAGGTGCCTTGGCATTGAACTTCATGCCGGCATAGTCCATCGCCACCACGTTGAACTGTTTCACAGGAGCATCAGCGGGACAGACCGGCAAGGTCTTCGGAATGTCACCCTTGATGGAGAAGCCCGCGGGCAGCTTCTTCAAATCTCCCTGCTCCTTGTCCAACACCCGGATGATTCCCCAGCCGCCCTCGGAAAACTTCGAGGACCGGCCGTTGAAATGGATATAGTCGCCGGCTTGATGCCGGGACCCACCCGCTTCCGGCACAACGAGGTCATACCGCTCCGCGATACCGATGTGAATCGAATTCTTCCGGTTCGCATCCGATGCATACCGCTCGGTCCAGAACGTGTGGCCGGACAGGGTCCAGACCATCGACTCGTTCATGAGGGTGTGCAGCAGACGGAAGACCATCGTGTCACCGACATAGGCACGCAAGGTCGGCGTGTACGGATCACCGTGGACCAGGCTGCTGAAAATCTGTGACGAATCAGGGTTGGTCGCCAACCGTTGCGCAACCGGCGCCGCCCTGAAATTCAAGCCGCTGCCGGTGGTATGCGTACCACCGTTCAAGAACGGCATCGGTGTCATATAGATCTTCTCCGGCATCATGAACGAGACGGTCTTTCCTGCCTCGAGCGCAACTTCGATCGGCTGCCCGGGAGGATTGCCCGCCGTCACGATGTTGACGGTGTGCGGCACGGTGTCGTGCACTTGGACCATCAATTCACGGAAGCTGTTGTTCACGCCATGACCAACCGGCTCGTTCGTGTGAATGTCCGCGATCGGTCCGCTGCGGATCAATTTTCCAGTCTTTGGATCATGATAAGTCGATCCAACCGGTTCGGCGATGAAGGTGCCGAAGCCGCCGTGCGGCCAGGTGGTCGCACCGAACGCATGGTCGTGCCAGAACACCGTCCCCACGTCCGCATCGACCCAGAACCGCTGACGCACGAACTCGACCGTGACGATGTCATTGGCCGGGTGATCGTTTTTCAGCCCTTTGGCCAACGTAATCGTATTGCCGCTGATGGCCTTGATGCGGGAGATTTCATTCCCCTTCACATTGTCGGCACCAACAAGCAGCAGTGTCCCGACATGGAACTGCTTGGCATTCTTCACCGTGATCGTGTTCGCGCCCTTCTTAGCGGCGGCGGTCACGACGGTGTTCATCGGGGCGGGAAGCCCCTTCGCATTCTTCTTCTCCAGCATCGTGAACGGACGCACGGATTGCTCATAGGAGAATCCGGTGATCACACCGTCGGAGGCTTGGTTGTCGAACTGCAGGAAATGCCAGTGGGTGTTGATCTTCGACGACTGGAAGTTGGTGTAGTCATCGTCGTCCCACTCGCTGGTCAGGGTCCAGTCCACGCAATCGTAGATGTTGCCGCGGACGACCAGCGGATACTTCAAATCATCGTTCTTCCGAATCTCCGCCTCTTCTTCATGCAAGACATAGATCAAGCCGTTCGGATCGATGACCGGCGGCTCCTTGCCCGTTTTCTTGGCGATGGTGATCGGGAGCTTGATGAAGTGCACGTTGTAGTGTTTCCGGCCCGCATTCTCCGGGCAGAGACTCCAGTTACCGTTTTCACCGGGCAGGGCCTGATCGACGCTTTCCTCGCCGTTGGCATCCCGGCGGATCATCTCCAACCAGGGCGCACCCACATGGTTCGGGGAGAACATGACGCGTCTCCCGAAATGCGGGGTGAGGTGAGGCCAGGCGACTTTACCGGTCAACGGCTCGAATGTGATCGGGTGCCGCTTGCCCGGATGGGTCGACTTATACTTCGGATTGTCGATCGCGCTTTCCGGTTCGCTCAATGCACGGGTGCCTTCCCAGGCCCAATCCAACACCGTGGCATCGTAGGACACGGTCTGTCCCTTTTCGTCGTTCTTGTGTCCCGGCTTGCCCATCGTCGGGAGCTGCATCTCGACCCAGTCCTTGATCGTGACGGTGGCCGGATTGGACTTCCAATCGCTCTTGCCCTTCTCGACGATCTTGAAGGACTTGCCGAACCAATCCACGGTCTGACCGACTAACTTGTCCGACGTGATCGGCCCCTTGATGCGACCTTTCCGATCGGGCAACTCAAGCAGATCCGGCATGACGTCATTACGCATGTCGCCCTGTTGAAGGGTGTTGTAGACCCGCCAGTATCCCCACATGCCCGCCACATAATGGTGCGCCACGTGGCAATGGAACAGGAAATCGCCGGCCAACTGCTGGCACAACCCGGAGCCGCACTCCGTCTCGAGGTCCAACGCTTCCGACGGCCCGATGACTTCGACGTCGACACGATCCGTCTTGGCACGGATCACCGGATACTTGACCGGTCCGTTTCCAGCGGTCGTCCACAGATTCATGTCATCGATGGCGCGCGGGCTGCGCGGCCACCGGATGGTGCCGCCATGCGGATGGTGGCTATGGAACACTTCCGATCCGCCATGGACCAGGCGGAACTTCGCCGGGTCGCCCATGTACGAGCGCGGGATCGTGGGCGACGGATCGCCGAAGGTGTACGAGCTGTACCCCATCGACTCGTCTTCGAAGCCGAAGTACTCGTGCTGCACGTGCATGTTGTTGATGCCGAACGGTTCGCTGCGATAGTTAATCGCACGGCCACCCGGACGGTAGGCGTCGGTCAGCGGGTCACGCTGAGGGAGGAAGTCGCCCTTCTTGTTGACGGGGCGGAAGGCCTCGTCGCCGACCTCGTGATAATACAAGACGAATTCACGGAAATCCGGACCGGTGCCGTTCCGGATGATGACTTGCCAACCGCTCGCGGTCGGAGTCGCATCGCCCGTTCCCAAGGCTTCCAGGTACTCGGATCCACGCGGTTCGACGACGAAGGACCCGAAGAGACCCATCACGGTCAATTCGCGGTCATTGGCGAACGTATGGAACTGGCGGACACCTTCCTGCGTGCTTGGGTGGATGTACCACTCAAACTCGCCGCTCTTCTCCTTCTGGACGATGCTGTCGGAGTTCGTGGTAGCGGCTGCGGCACCGGTTGCGCTCACGACCATGCTGGAGCCATGGATGTGAAGGCTGACGTCTTCGCCACCTTCTAATTTGTTGGTCAGCTTGATCTTGACGCAGTCGCCCTGGTTCCCGCGAATCGTGAGGGGCTGGATCCACTGGGCTTGCACACCGGGAATCACCGCACCGGGGTCAAATCCTTCCTTGTCGCGGGCTTCCCGATTCTTCGTCTCTTCTGCTCGAACCTTGTCGAGGTTTTCATCCAGCGTATACATGTAGCCGGGATAAAAATCGAGCCACTGGTTAAGCGTGATCTCGACATTGATCGCGGACACATTATATTGCTTCACCGGCGCGGCAGCCGGGCACTTCCCGCCGCCAGTCATTGCCACTGGTTCCACTCGCGGGTCAGACATCAAGAGAAGATCCTGACCGCCCGCCCCATATTGGTGCATCATGGTCTGGGTATTGAACATACCCGTATTGACCGCCTGCCCCTGCGGATCATTGGTCAAATGCTCCATGACCCGTTGGTGCTGCTGCTCGACCATCGCGGACCGCTCCGGCTTTCCAGCCATCGCATCTTCGACGATCGTTTGCCCCTTCAACTTTTCCGCCCAGGGCGGAAGTTGATGGGACATTGCTGTTTGTTGAGGCACCGCATGATCCGCGTGTAGCTGACTTTCAGCCGACGCGGCTAGCGGTAGGCACACAAGCGCACCACCAGCGATAACGCTGAGGGCGCGCGATGTGACGCGAGTGAACCACTGACAATCCATGGACCGGCCTCCTTGGATAGAGTTGGAAGAGATACTGAATGTTAAATGTTACGAGGGCCTACGAATTAGAACATGACAACCTCAGACCTTGAGCAATGCTTTTTGGCCATAATCCTGCGGCATCACGCGCGCAGGCCACTCCATTGAAACAGGTGCCGGAGATTACTGAAGTCCCAAGTCTCTGTCAACCCCCTTGCCCCAGCGTGAACTTGAACGCAACCTTCTTCCTCGATGATCTTACGCGCGATCGACACGGGTCAGATAATGCGCGGCTCTGAGTTGCAATCGTTGCGCTCCATTGTCTCTCTTCAGCCAGTTCAGGCATAATGTCGCATGATCTTGAAACGCTGGCTTGTCGGCCTGCCACTCAAGACGAAGGAAGCCGCTCACGAACGCCTTTCTAAGCGACTCGCCCTAGCCGTCTTTTCCTCCGACGCCTTGTCCTCGGTGGCATACGCCACAGAGGAGATTTTGCTCGTCCTCACCCTGGCCGGTACAGCCATGGTGGGCTATTCCATCCCGCTCAGCCTCTCGATCATCGGCCTGCTGATTATCCTGACGATGTCCTATCGGCAGATTATTTTCGAATATCCGGAGGGCGGCGGGGCGTACATTGTCGGCAAGTCCAATCTAGGAGAATGGCCCGGCCTTGTTGCGGCGGCAGCGCTGATGATCGACTATGTCCTGACAGTCGCTGTCAGCGTGGCGGCCGGTATTGCGGCGTTGACGTCTGCCTTCCCGGACCTGCTTGCCCATAGAGAAGCCCTCTGCGTCGCCGCGATTCTCCTTGTTACGGTCGTCAACCTGCGCGGCGTCCGTGAATCCGGACAGTTCTTCGCCGTGCCGACCTACATTTTCATTGCAACCATCGCGGCCATGCTCGGCGTCGGCGTCGTCCAGATTCTGTTCGGCCATGCGGCACGTGTCGAGCCACTCCCCAGCATGGCGCCCACGGAGCCTTTAACCCTGTTTCTCCTTCTCCGCGCCTTTTCTTCCGGCTGTACCGCGCTCACCGGAGTCGAAGTCATTTCAAACGGTGTCTCGGCATTCAAGAAACCGGAACCGAAAAATGCCGCGTTTACCATGATCGGCATGGCGGTAATTCTCGGCACCATGTTCATCGGCATCAGCGCCATGGCCTACTATTTCGGCATCGTGCCGAAAAACGACGAGACCGTTGTCTCTCAAATCGCACGCGCCACCTTTGGAACCGGTCTACTGTACTTCCTCGTGCAGGCCTCGACCATGACCATTTTGATCCTGGCCGCCAACAGCAGCTTCAATGGATTCCCCCGGTTGGCGTCAATCCTGGCGCGTGACAGCTACATGCCGCACCAAATGTCCATGATGGGGGACCGGCTGGTCTTCTCCAACGGCGTGATCATTCTCGGCGTCTTTTCCTGCCTGCTGATCGTCCTGTTCAACGGGGATACCCATGCGCTCATTCCGCTCTACGCCGTCGGCGTATTTCTTTCCTTCACGATCTCGCAAGCCGGGATGGTGAAGCGTTGGCTCGTCAAGAAGGGACCGCATTGGGAAAAGAAGCTGCTGGTAAACGGCATCGGCGCCGTCACCACCGCCATTGCCACATTGATCATTGCCAGCACCAAATTCGCCCATGGCGCCTGGATCGTCATCGTGCTGATCCCGATGCTGATTACGTTTTTTCGCGCCATCCGCTCCCATTACAAAGCCGTCTCTGAGCAAGTTGCGTTGTCACGGGGACATCGTCCTCCTATGCCTCGGCGCAATATCGTGGTGCTGCCGATCGGCGGCGTCAACCGGGCCGTCATTCGCGCGGTGGATTATGCGCGAAGTCGCTCCGGGGACATTCGGGCCGTCCTGGTCGATGTCGATCCCGAAGAAACCGCCCGGGTGGAAATCCAATGGGCTCAGTGGGGGTGCGGCGTCCCTCTCACGGTGCTGCCTTCTCCCTACCGGTCCGTGCTCAGTTCGTTACTGGATTATCTCGAACAGGTGCTGCAGAAGGACCAGGAATGCTGGGTCACCGTAGTAATCCCGGAAATTCTTCCGGCCCGCTGGTGGCAGAACATCCTGCATAACCAACGGGCCTTCATGCTGAAAGGCGCCTTGCTGTTTAAGGATCGTGTGATCCTGACGGACGTTCCCTATCACCTAACGAGGTGAGCATGCGAAGCACATCACGAAAAAATTGGAGAGCGAGCGCCCACCTGCTGACAGTTGCCTGCTTGCTTACCGCCCTTCCCCATCCGGGGCTGGCATTTACGATCGTCGCGCCCGCGAACGGCGCTACGCTGACTTCTGGCCAGCCAACCACCGCCGAGGTCGAAGCCGGCCGTGAGGCGGGCCTCGTCGAAGTGCGCTACTACTGGTATCCCGAACAGACGGAATCTTTGGTGGAACAAGGCGAGGAGCGCGCAGGAAAGGGCTCCCAGGGCAGCATGTCGACAGAAAAGTACTGGCAGAAGGACAGCATCACGGGAGCGCCTGTCGTCGCGCTCCCGGCGCTGACTTCAACTGTGGATCGCATGCCGCCTTACGGTGGCGCGTTGCCGGTCCCCTCCGACGCCGTGGGCCGCATGCGGCTCCTGGCCATCGCGGATATTTCCCAAGGCCGCCTGGGACGCAAAACCGTCTTCGATGAAGTTTTTGTCATTGTCCAGCCGAATGCCGAGCTTCTTTCGATTGACTTTGAAACGGAGAAACCGCTCCAACTTGGGCGAACAGGGCAATCCTCCGCCTACGGCCACGTCGATTCACTCGGCAAGATCTTCGAACTTCCGGTGGTGGGCGAATTTGCAGACGGCATCAGCCGCCCCCTCTCCTCACCCAGTTCCGGCACCGTCTATACATCCGGGAATGATCAGATCCTCAAAGTCCTGCCCGATGGGCTGCTGCAGATTGTCGGCATCGGCAAAACCTCACTCACCGTGACCAACCGCGGCAAACAGGCCACACTCGACGTGCGCGTGGAGGTCAATCCTGAGCCGAATGAACCGCCCATTGCCAATGCCGGTACCGCCAAAACAGTGAAGGCCGGCACGAAGGTACGCTTGAGCGGACTCCAGAGTCGCGACCCTGAGGGAGAAGCGCTGTTTTATGCCTGGGGGCAGGTGCGCGGCAGCAAAGTGGCCATGCTCGACGTGAACATGGCGGAGCCATCCTTTACCGCTCCGTATGTCTCAGAGACTCGCACCTTTCGTTTCAAGCTTCGCGTGACGGATAAGAAGGGCGCGGACAGTGTGCCGGCGTATGTCGACGTGACCGTCCAACCTTAGTCAGGCTTCTGAAACAAGGCCCCAGCTTTGTATCTCGGTTCGAACCATTCCTCAACGGACTCGGACGCTGCGACCGGATGGTTCTTGCCTGCCCGGTACCATCCGCCGAATTCACACTTCAATAGGATGAGCATAACCCGTGATTTCAGTCTTGTCGTATGAACGACGGCCCTCATATCGCGCTGTTTTCCACTGTATCTGTGGGGATACTTGCGTATCATCTCGGATACAGGCAATTCAGCATTCCCGCTACCTTGCTTCCCTCACAATAGACTCCGTCGTATAGCCGCCAGTTCGGCACTGACGTTCAACCCCATGCCCTTGTGCTAGTATCGATTGTATCTGGCTGAATACCGTCTCGTAGCGCCAACCATGGAGGACTCTCATGGCACTGATTCAACAGGATCTCGTTCCAGGTAGTGAGGATCACCTTCTCACCTTCGATACCGACACCAATTTACAGTGGCTCAATCTCACCGCAACCGCCGGACGATCGTATCAGCAGGTCATGGGCGGATTCGGCGACTTCACGACGGCGCACGGCTTTCACTATGCCGACGGCTCGCAGATCCGCGGGTTATGCGAGCATGCCGGCATCACGAAAGGTTTATCGGAACCAGCCCTCACGCCTTCCCCCAACGATGCCAGGAATCACCAGGGGATTCAGACCCTGCAAAACCTCATGGACGGCAAAGTGCTCCATGCAGCGACCAACGTGATCACCAGCCGAGGCATCATGAAACCTCCGGCTCCACCGCCGGACGTCCCGACCAGGATTCTCGGAACCCTCCGATTGTCTCTCAGCCTGTTGAATCCCACCGGCTCGCATGCCGAAAGCGAGGGTCCGGCCGCGAGTCCTCAAACCGGCGATCCAGAGATCGGCTCGTACCTGGTTCGTATCAGGCCCGCTGCAGCGACCGCAAAAACACAACCGGCAAAGTGACCGCCGGCGAAAAAGCTCGCTCTAGTTCTGGCAGTTCGGCAATACGCGGGAGACTCCTCCCCAGTAAACGGGCCCCGGCTTCAACCGAAGCCGGGGCCCGTTCTGCCTCCCAATCACGACCATTTACCTACGACAGGGATTACATCAGGCTCAACGTCTCCCGCGCCTCAGCAAGTTCGGCTCGATGCCGGCGCAAGGCGGGACCGAATGAAGACCGGCTGACGTCCTGTTCATACTCCTGCATCCCGCGCTCCATTGAGGCGAGCGCATCGCGTAATTGCTTCACCAGCTGCCTGCCTCCGCCTGTAAGCCACTTCAGATGGCTGCCTGCATACTCAAGATCCTTGAGCGAGTACCGGACGGATTCGATTTCTTCAAGGCAGCGGTATCGAGCACGGGCGAGATCGCGCGGGTTGAGACCGGCCCTTTTCCAGCCGGTCTTTCCCGCCTTCCCGGAGCCCCACACCACGAGCCGCTCGAACAGCATGGCGCCCATGGTGAAGGTGAATGTCGCGTGCAGAACTCCGCGCAGCGGCCGCAGCGTGCGCCGCCAGGGCGAATAGAAAATCTCCTGATTGTGATCGTGCTGATACATGACATCGTTGCGCAGGAGAAGATTGAGGTGGTGGTGACTGTTTTCGTGAATCAGGTCATCGATTAGATCCAGCTGATCGCGATCAAAACAATTGATGGCGGATAATCCCGGGCGATGCCGGTAACTGAAGCTCACCACCCCCGCGGCTTTCAACGGAACAATGCGCGAGGTGAGCAACGCCAGCAGCCGATCCCCGTCCGGCCAGGCGGCAGCAATGGCCGATACCGCCCGGCGCATGCGTTTCGCCACCTCGGCCTTCGTAGGCCGCACACCGACCGGCGTTTTATCTTTTCCATAGACGAGTGTCGGCCCGAGGACGAGCGACCCGTATCGGCTATTCCGAAGCGGCACCGGTGCAAGACGCCGCCAATGCCAGCGCTCATGCCTGCCGCACTCCACCATCGGATAGGCCCGATCGCCGACCAGCAGCTCAATTCCGGACGCCGTGATCATGAACTCCCCCTGACCCTTTGCGCGCTGTAAGGCGGTGCGGGCGGTACCCGTCGCCCCGTAAAAAACACCCGCCGTGCCGATTGCGCAGCCCCAGGGCAATTCGACTCGCTCAACATTCGCCGTCACATCACAAGGCACCACCCAGGCATCCCGGCGTTGTTGCGCCACCCACGCGCAGGCCAACCGCGGGGCAAGACATACGGACTCTTGCGTGATCTCACGAGCCAGCCGATGGCAGAGCGCCGTCAGACGTCCGAGAAGCATCCGCGGTTCCGGTTTGCCGTTGGGAAAAATCTCATCGGCATAGCCGTGCTCGTAGAACTTTTCTCGAAACTCGGCACGCAACTGTTCGGCAATATCCCGTCGAGACCGCTCCTGTCGCACTTGAGTCACAATATCGACGAAATACAGAAGGTCATTGAGCGACTCGATCCACCCCACCATCTTCCAGTTACTGTACTCCGCCTGCGTGAAGGACTGTCCCAACGCTAAGAACCAGTCCATCGGTAGCTCAAAGGTACAGATAGCGTCCGCATAGTTCCGGGTGAAATCACGGCACACGTCCTTCAACAAACCTCGCATCGATCGCTGAAATTCCTTCATCAACCGCTCAAGCATCCGCGCATCTAGAACCGTCATCGCTCACAGCCTTTCTGACTCAAAGAGAGTGCCGCGGGCGCACTCTACGCGACTGATCGAACGCTGACAAGCGGGCAGCATGACAGGGAACATCCGCGTCGGTTACAGATCGTGAAGGCGTGGGGTCAGTAAAGCCGCAGTAAAGAAAAGACTCGCAAGCGCAGTGGGGATTGGCTGGCGGAAAAGGATGCCCGGAGACCCTCCCCGCGAAACCAACTTCGGCTTCGCGGGGGAGCGATTTACGCCGTGCGCTTGATCAAATCAAAGAGAAACGGCTTCTCCGGGACTGAGGCACGGACCGGACGGAGATGGGAATTCTGGACCATCCGGTGGCGTTGAATCAGCGTATCTACCACATTGCCGCAACTAAGGCACCGGTGACCACGCAGCCGCATGGGGTGATAACTCTCCTGGAGATCGACCAAATCGTCCATCACCATTAATCCTTCACATCGCGTGCACGTCATGAGTCGCCTCCCTTCGGACAGCCTGTGAGATCTCCCTCGAGCCGGGATGATCTGTTGCCCACTCGTACAACTCAGCAACCAGCTGATGTGGAGAGAAGCAATGTGGATGCCACCGGAGCTCCGACGCAGATCATTGATTGGCCGGAAAAGGCTGTTACGCCAAAACCCATCCGTTCGGGCCGAATTGAGATGATTGTGACCGAATTGGTCTCATGGGACAAAAATGGGTAAAATCGGCTAAACAGGCGAAAAGATTCCCTCCCCGCTTCCAGCCCATGAAGAAGAACCGGCGACATCATGGGTCGGGGAGCTAGCAGGACGTACCAAAAATGGCTCTCACTGCGACAGAAATTGGTTCCATTGTCCAAGAATTTGCACCGGCGCTGGCCGACGGCTGGATTCAGAAAATTTCTCAGCCGCTCTCCGACACCCTCATCCTAGAGGTTCGTGTCCCCGGACATACTCGGCGACTGCTCTGCTCCCTGCGGAACGACACGGCGCGGGTTCATTTCGTCGATCAGCACCTGCCCAATCCGCCGACGCCGCCTTCCTTCTGCCAGCTGCTCCGGGCTCGAATCCAGGGTGCCCGCATCGACGCCATTTGTCACATCCCCGGCGACCGAATCGTACGCCTCGATCTCACCAGTCGAGATGGCCCGGTATCTCTCATCGCAGAACTCTTCAGCCGCAATGGGGATCTGCTCTTTCTCGATGGAGAAGGCCGGACGGTCGCCACTATCCGGCACAATAAAGACAGAGTGGGCCAGACCTATGAACCCCCGACGGCGATACCCTCCCGCCCCACTCCACATGACCCGGCCGCCCCCGAACTGGAGCCTCAACTCCCGACCGACCAAAATCCGTTTCCGCTTTCATCCCGGCTGGAAATACTCTATCGCGAGCGCGAAGCAGAACTGTCGCACCAGACTCAGATCCGGCAGCGGGAATCCGGATTGCGGAAGAATCTCAAAAAACTCCTGCGGCGCATGGCCGCGCTTCGTCACGACCTCGACCAGGCCGGACGATACGAATCCTATGCACGGTACGGCGAATTGTTGAAGGCGAATCTCGGCCTGCTCAAGAAGGGCCAGAGTGCTGTGTCAGTAGTGGACTATTACGACGAACAACTACCTGAGCTGACGATTCCTCTCGATCCCACTAAAGGACCGCAGACCAATATGGATGCGTACTTCGCCAAGTATCGTAAGTTCGTGTCGGCCCAACGGGAAATTTCGCCACGCCTGACGGTGATCGAAACAGAGGTTCAGCAGACCCAAGCCGAATTGGAAATGATCAAACAGGGAACCTGGCAGGCACCGAGTACGGAGGGCGGCTCTACGGAAAGAGTGACGCCGGCCCCGCGACGGAACCGCGCGGTCGACAGGGAATCCCGTGGGCCATTCCGGCGTTTTGTCTCATCAGACGGGCATCCCATCCTGGTCGGCCGCAATGCCCGTGAGAATGACGAGCTCACCTTCGGACACGCCAAGAGCGAAGACCTCTGGCTCCACGCGCGCGGCACGCCTGGCTCACATGTCGTCGTGCGGCTGGACAAGGGCACAGAGCCACCACCCGAAACCGTACGAGATGCGGCCACCTTGGCTCTGCTCTACAGCGATTTAAAAAAAAGCGGGAAGGGCGATGTCATCTATACCCGTCGCAAATGGGTCAAAAAAGCCAAGGGGCAAGCCCCAGGCGCGGTGACCGTGACGCAGGAAAAATCTATCTACGTCACGCTCGACAAACCGCGCCTCGATGCGCTCAAATCGAGAGGTGCGCAGTGACGATATCGCGTGGCCATCAGCTCTCCGCCTTCCTATCGATACTCAAGACGTGCTAGAGTGCCCACATATGGGCACCCTGACTGGCGCACGTGATTGCTTTCCCATTCTGAGCGCTTTGCTCCAAGCGAAAACCCTCCGCCAGTTCGATGAACGACTCCAGCAGGAGTTGACCAAACTTCTGGGTTGCGAGGTCGTCGGCCTCTACCTGTACAGTGAGACGACGGCCGCTTTTTCACCCGTATCCGAGAGTTTGCGCGACCCGGCTTCCACCGCCTACCCGATTGCGCAATTACCCGCTGCCGGCACCATCAAGGAAGCAGCGGTCCTTGCCGGACAGGCGATCCTGACAGAGGATCTCAGCGCCTCGCTCTGGACTGAAGCCCAAGCGATCGCGCCTCACATCTGCCAGGCAACCTCTGTGCTAGTCTCTCCGATCAGAATGCCCGCTGAATTCGTGAGCGGCGCGACCACCAAGACGCTGGCTGTCATCGCAGCAGTAGCGCCTGGAAAACCGGCAGCGTTTTCGGAAGATGACCGGATATGGCTCGACGTGTTGAGCCGGCACATCGCACCGGTCCTGACTGCTGTGCTTGCCGCTGAAGAACGAGACACACTGGTCGCGATCAACAAGCAGGTCGTGCTGGGCACCATCACACTCGACAACCTGATCCATTCGATTGAGCCGATCCTCCGCGAAGTCATTCATCACGACGTGACCGGCCTCGTGCGATTTGTCGGCGAACCCCACAACCCTTGGTTCGAGATCGTGGCTTGCGAGGGTGTCGATATCGACCATAACGTCTTGCGGCAATTTCCATTCGAGCACATGGCCGCTGCCGAAATTCTCAGAACCGGCAAACCCCTGCTCCTCACCGGGCACAACCAGGACCAATTTGCCGAGCACCGATACTTCGAATCCCTCGGGGTATTCTCTGCCATGCTCTGTCCCCTTCTCGTTCATGGAGCACCCTACGGATTCCTTGCCATCGGGAGCAAACGGCGGAACGCATTTTCCGAACGCGACCTTGCCCTGACGGAACAAATCGGCTTTCACCTCTCCCATGCCCTCACCAATCTCTCGGCCTATGACCAGATCCGACGACTGAAGGATCAGCTGGAACAGGAAAACGTGTACCTGCGCGAAGACATGGGCGCGTCCCTGGATCTGAAAACCCTTGTGGGCGATAGCCCCGCGCTTCAGAAATCGCTCAGAGCGATCGAAATGGTGGCGCCCACGGATTCCACGGTGCTGATTACGGGGGAAACCGGAACCGGCAAAGAACTGGTTGCCCAGGCCATTCATCGGCTGTCCCCGCGCCGGCAGAAGGCGCTGATGACCGTGAATTGCGCGGCACTCCCGCCGACGCTTATCGAATCCGAATTGTTCGGCCATGAGAAAGGCGCCTTCACCAGTGCGACGGCCCGCAAGCTGGGCCGATTCGAACTCGCTCATGGCGGCACGATTTTTCTCGACGAAGTCGGAGAACTTCCTATCGATGTTCAGATGAAACTACTGCGCGTGCTGGAAGCGCAGGAGTTCAATCGGCTCGGGGGAAGCCACACCATCCGCGTTGACGTGCGCGTGCTGGCGGCGACGAATGTCGATCTGGAACAAGCGATCAAACGCGGCGCATTTCGAGCCGATCTGTTCTATCGTTTGAACGTCTTCCCGCTTCGTCTGCCCACCCTGCGGGAACGCCGCGACGACATTCCGTTGCTGGCTCGCCACTTTGCCAAGAAATATGGGCTTCGCCATCGCAAACCGGTGACACGCATCAACAGCGCCGCACTGAAGGCCCTGTCCGCATACGACTGGCCGGGAAATGTCCGGGAATTGGAACATCTCATGGAGCGCGCAGTGATCGTCAGTCAGGGATCCATCCTCACGCTCGAGGAACTGGATGGTCTCGGTCTCAGCCATGAGCGGACCGCCCCGCCTCGCACATTGGCGGAGGCGGAACGCGCGCACATCATGGACGTGTTGGTTCGGACCAACTGGATCTTGGCAGGAACGCAGGGAGCCGCCGAGAAACTAGGCATGAAACGGTCGACCCTCCAACACCGCATGAAGAAGCTGGATATCAGCCGCCCTCCGAGACATGCCTCCTAACTGCCCGCATATGGGCACTCCTGGTGACAGCCTGCCAATATCTCGGCATATACCATTAAAGATTACCCCCTGACGAATCTCATAACCGTCTAGTTTCAACAGCGGTTTCAATAGGATGCGAGCGAGAAGCCTATGATTTCTGCACTGGCACTGCCTGTGCTCTCATCTCCTGCATGAAATTCGTTGCGTCACGGCCGACGCCAGAATCCCTCAGTCGAGAAATTCAGGCCTATGTGGCCGAACGGCAGAGCCAGTTGCTTCCCTCGGGCGAGGCGAGCAGAGACGGCCGCCGCTTTTCCTGGTGCGGAGACAT
Source organism: Nitrospira sp. (assembly GCA_024998595.1). Classification (GTDB taxonomy): domain Bacteria; phylum Nitrospirota; class Nitrospiria; order Nitrospirales; family Nitrospiraceae; genus Nitrospira_A. The sequence continues at coordinate 30,369 of JACOEK010000009.1, read as the reverse complement.
TCTCGACTTCCTGACCGAGGGACTCGCCGAACGTTTCGCCCCCATGGGAATTACCTTTGCCCATCCATTCCCAGGGCCCCTGCGCCTGATGGATGAAGTGCAGCGGGCCGATGGCCAGCATGTGCGGCGATTCTGGACGGTCGCCCTGCACCACGGCTGCCCGATTGCCCGAATTTGCACATTCTTCTTTCATCGACACGATCAAATCAGTCTTCCCCAAGCGCCTCTCGTCATGGCCTTCACCCCGAACCGTCACGCAGGCGAGGATGGCGAATGAACTACGTGGCGCTCAGGATGCTGTTCGGCGATCGTGCGAAGTACCTCATGCTGCTCTGCGGGCTAACTTTTGCGGTCATGCTGATCGTGCAGCAGGGATCGATTTTCTGGGGCCTCATGATGTGGTCGCAATCAAGCATCAGCAACATTAACGTGCCGATCTGGGTGACCGACCCTGGAATCGGCCAGGTGGACGAAGTCAAACCCATCGCCGATACCGCGGTGGACCGGGTGCGGAGTGTGCCCGGCGTCGAGTGGGCCGTTCCCCTGTATAAAGGCGTGTTACGGGCACGGCTCTCCAACGGGGACTACCACCAGATCACGCTGACCGGATTGGATGCCCCCACGCTCATCGGACGTCCTGCCGAAGTGTTGGAAGGGCGGTTTGAAGATATTTTGGAGCCTGACGCCGTCGTGCTGGATCAATGGGCAGTTGAACGCATGGGTGGGCCCTCGGTGATCGGGATCGGGACGCTCTTCGAGTTGAATGACAAACTGGCCCGAGTGGTCGCGATTGCCAAAACACAGAAGAGCTTCACGAACATCCCCGTGGTCTATACCACCTACGAACGCGCCATTCGCTACGTCCCACGTGAGCGCCGAACACTTTCCTACGTGCTCGCCAAAGCCATTGACGGACTGCCCGTGACCGAAGTCACCACCCGCATCCACGAACAAACCGGACTGGGTGCGTTCAGCGCTGAGGAGTTCGGCTGGAAGACCATCAGCTGGGTCCTCAAGAATACCGGTATCGGCATTAACTTCGGCACGACGATCGTCTTGGGCTTCATCGTCGGCATGGCCATCGCCGGGCAAACCTTCTATCTGTTTACAGTCGAAAACCTCAAACAGTTCGGCGCGCTCAAAGCCATGGGCGCCTCCACGTTCACACTCGCCCGGATGATCCTTCTGCAGGCGTTTACGGTGGGGCTCACCGGCTACGGAGTCGGCATCGGCCTGGCAACTGGGTTCGGATTTCTTTCCGCCAAGGGCGGTGGCTTGCCCTTCGTCGAAACCTGGCAGTTACTGCTCCTGGTGTTAGTGGCCCTTTTGGGCATCTGCACGCTCTCAGCCTTGATCAGTATTACCAAACTGGCACGACTCGAACCGGCCATCGTGTTTCGGTGATGTCCATGGATGGATCTGTAGAGCAGGGAACCTCGGCGCAGGAGCAACCCTCTCCCTCCGTGGCGGTGCAGGTGCGCGGCCTGGTGAAATCCTTCGGGGCGGGCGATACCACGGTGACCGTGCTCAAAGGCATCGACCTCGATGTGCATTTCGGCGAATTATTGCTGTTGGTCGGAGAATCTGGCGGCGGCAAGACCACGTTGCTTTCAGCCATTGCCGGCATTCTCGATATCGACGCCGGCGAACTCGAAGTGCTGGGCGCTTCGCTCACCAACATGACGGCGGGCACTCGAACCAGTTTTCGGGGACAGCGAATGGGATTTGTCTTTCAACAGTTCAATCTTTTGCCCGCGTTGACGGCAGCGGAAAACGTCGCCATCCCGCTGTTGATTCAAGGCCTGTCGAGGACTGAGGCTGTTTCGCGCGGGCGACTGATGTTGGAACGCATGGGGCTCGGCGATCGGACGGAATTTCTGCCCCGGAATCTCTCCGGCGGACAACAACAGCGCGTCGCCGTCGCACGCGCCTTGGTCAACGATCCGCAGCTTCTGGTCTGCGACGAACCGACAGCCGCCCTCGACGGGCCCAACGGACAGAAGATCATGGAATTGATTCGTGACGTGGGGCGTGCGCCAAACCGCTGCGTCATCGTCGTCACCCACGACAGCCGGGTGTTTCACTTCGGTGATCGCATGGCCGAACTCACGGACGGCCGCATTGTGGGCATCCATCCCATTCACGCAGAGGCGACCGCATGATGATTCTCAATCGTGTCAGTGTCTGGCTCGCGCTGGCTTGCGCGGCCTTCGCCGCCTGGTCCGTGCTCACTGCCGGCAATACCGTGCCCATGCCCACACCGGTCGTGGAACCACCCCGGTCTCCCTTTGAGACCACCGTCGCGGCAAGCGGCATTATCGAAGCAGCCAACGAGAATGTGCGTATCGGTCCGCCGACTGCGGGGCTGGTGACCAAGGTCTTTGTGGCGGTCGGCGACCGGGTGCCCGAGGGCGATCCGCTGTTGCAATTGGACGATCGAGACTTGCGCGCGCAACTCGTCGCACGGCAGGCGGCCATTCCACCGGCGGAGGCGCAGGTGGAAGAGCAAAAATATCGCATCGGCGATCTGGATACCCAACTCAAGCGATTGAAATCTGTTCGCGACAGCCGGGCCGTCAGCGAAGACGATGTCAAACGTACCTGGTATGCCGCGGAAATGGCGAAACGCGCGATGAGTCGTTTTGAGGCGGCACTGAAACAGATCGTCGCACAACGGGACGAAACCCAACTGCTTCTGGATCGGCTGACCGTTCGCGCGCCGCGCGCCGGCACGATCCTGCAGGTGAATATCCGGGCCGGAGAATTCGCACTGACGACTGGCGCGACCGAGCCGCTCATGCTGCTGGGAGATATGGAACAATTGCAGGTGCGCGCAGAAGTGGATGAGGTCAACGCCCCGCTCGTCGCCCCGCAGCGGCCGGCGGTCGCCTACCTGAAGGGTAATACGGCCCAAGTTATTCCGCTGACCTTCGTTCGCATCGAACCGTACATTGTCCCTAAAAAATCCCTGACCGGTGACAACAACGAACGGGTGGACACGCGCGTCCTTCAAATCATCTATCGATTTGACCGCCCGGGATTCCCGGTGTACGCGGGTCAACAGGTCGATGTGTTCATCGAGCGCACCTCACCCGGTCGGCAATCTCAGACACAGGCCGTCGAACGTCCCGTGGAGATGCCGCCGAAATGAACCGGTCGATACTGGGAATACCCGCGGCCTCCACAATCTTCGTGATGATGCTGGCCATGTCATTGATGGGCTGCCTACAAGGCCAGTCCTATACACGTCCGCCGATCGAGACACCCGCCGACTGGAGTCATATGGCTTCCGGCCCCCTGGTCGCCGGCGCCTCCGGCAACACGCCGGAAGCCGACTGGTGGCGGGCATTTCGGAATGAAGAACTCACACAATTCGTCGAGCGCGCGCTCGCGCAAAATCATGACGTGCGTCGAGCGGTCTCCCGCGTGATTGAAGGACGGGCATCGGTCACCACGGCCGGAGCGGGACTGTATCCCCAACTGAACGTCCAGGGCAGTTACACCAACATCTCCGTCTCGAAAAATACGCTAGCGGGACTCGGCTTGGCGACCGGACAGCAACCTGGGCAGCAGGTCTTCGCCAGGCCCGGCAGCAGCTTCGACCTCTGGAACGGAGCGGCCGACCTGCGCTGGGAACTCGATGTGTGGGGCCGGATCCGCCGCGGCATGGAAGCCGCCTCTGCCGATGCACAGGCGATTGAGCAGGATGCGCGCGCGATTGCTCTCACCCTGATCGGGGATGTCGGCCAGGCCTATTTCCGCATTCGCGAATTGGACGAACAGATCGAAATCGCGCAACGCGCGTTGGCCCTGCGCCGGGATTCACTGGAGATCATCGGCAAACGTGCGTCCGTCGGGCTGGCCTCCGACCTGGACGTCAAACGCACGGAAGTGCTGGTCGCCGAAAGTGCGGGACAGATTCCCGATTTGACCCGCCTGCGTGCGGTTGAATTGCATCGTTTGGAAGTCCTGACCGGGTCGGCGCCTGGCACTCTGATACTGGCGCCGATGTCGTTGAGAAAAGTCATTGTCCAGCCGGATATTCCGGTCGGCCTGCCGTCACATTTGCTGGAGCGGCGACCCGACATTTTGCAGGCCGAGGCGACCCTCATCGCCGCAAATGCTCGCATCGGCCAGGCACGCGCCTATTTCTTCCCCACGTTCTCCATCACCGGCCAAGGAGGGCTGCAAAGCGCCGAGTTTGCCAACTGGTTTACGGGCAACAGCGCCAACTTCAGCATCGGTCCTTCGGTGACCTTGCCCATCTTTCTTGGTGGAACCAATGTCGCGCGGCTGGATGCGGCTCAATCACGTTATCAACAAATGTTGGAGGGATACCAACAGACGATTCTGCTCGCCTTTCGAGAAGTCGCCGATCTTTTGGTCTCAATCCAGGCCCGCGCCGAACAACTGCTGCGCCAACGTGAGCAGGCCAGCGCCGCCACGGCCGCCGTCGGTCTCGCGGAAGTCCGCTATCGAAAAGGGCTCGTGAATTACCTCGATGTCCTGGACGCTCAGCGGACGATGCTGGCGGCGGAGACACAACTGGCGCAAACGGAACGGGCGCGGCTGACCGATATGGTGAGCCTCTACAAAGCTCTCGGCGGCGGGTGGCAGCCGCCGCCCAGTACCACCTCCATTCCGGCATCGCAATCGATCGCCCGGTGAGCCTTCCTCGTACAGACACACCAGACCGCACCGCTACGCGGTGGACTTTCAACTTGAATTTTTTAGCCGGATCGGGGTATTTGACGTGGTGCGATTTCATGACCCCTATCGGACGGCGGGCCAGACACCGGCCCCGCTTTTCACCCTATTGCCCCTGTGACTTCTGGGAAGGAGCCTCCCATGCGAGACGGTGTCCGCGGCCAGGTTCTGGCATGCCACATATATTCAACTTTCATCATTTTGACAGTGGGGCTTGCCGTCCCCTTCGCCACACAGGCCGTTTCCGCCTCGCAGGAACCCCCCGCGGCCAAATCCACGATGCCCGTCACGAATGTCCTGGAAGAAGAGCAGATTCTCTCCACCACCGACAAGATCACGCAGCCAGTCGATACCGATGCTGAGGCGATGCGCCACAACGATCTCGGCGTCGCCTTCGTCTTCAAGGGGGATCTTGGGCAAGCGATCGATGAATTCAAACACGCGCTTCGGCTCCAACCGAATTATTTTGCCGCGCACTTGAATCTGGCCAATACGCTGCTCGATATCGGTCGGCATGACGCGGCCATGGTCGAATTCAAGGAAGCCTTGCGGCTGAAACCGGACGACCCGAAAACGCACAATGATCTGGGAGTGGCGCTCAAGGAGATGGGAGATCCGGCCGGAGCCATCGCGGAATTCAGGACCGTGTTACGCCGTAATCCCAGCGATGTGAATGCCCACAATAATCTGGGGGTGGCGCTCAAAAGCATGGGCGATCTTGACGGGGCGATTGCAGAATATCGCACTGCCGCCAGTCTGCAACCGAACGATGTGAACGCGCACTTCAATCTGGGGCTCGGTCTGATGGAAAAGCGTCAGCCTGAAGCCGCCATCAGCGAGTTCCGTACCGCACTGCACCTGCGACCTAACGATGCCAAAATCCGCTTCAACCTTGGCCATGCGCTGGCCGGTATGGGTCAACGCATGGAAGCGGCCCAGGAATTACGACAATACTTGCGCCTCGAACTCGATACTCCTGCCAACCGCCGATGGCTGGAACAGGCCGAGGCCAAACTGCGCGAACTGGAAATGCCGTAGGGCGGCGCTGCATTCCAGAAGGCCTGCCAGGCTACGTATCCAAAAAGCATCACCGGCAGGATGATTTTTTCGTCGCCCTCTCGCCGACAACGCCCTGTTTAGGGTACAGTCCTCAACGCACGTACTGAACAGGGACTCTGATGCACCGGCACCACACTGTGGCTTCTTTTGTTCGTCTCGGAATTCTTGCAGGGTCTCTCATGGCGGTGACCTGCGTCGGGGCTGTGTGGCCGGACATCCTACCAGGAGCGGAGGAAGCCGAGACCGATCCACGCCATCAGCGGCAATGGACCTTCGACAGTTCCTCTCCCGGAATTCTACCGGGCTCCTACGTCATCGGCACGCTGTTCGACGGCCGACCGGCCGGTGAATGGAAAATTCTCATCACCGACCGCGCAAAGAGCCCCTCGCAAGTGCTCGCCCAGATCCAGCCCAAAGGGACGGATCAGACGCACAAACTTCTCCTTATCGAGGGAACCGAGAGTGCCAACATCGATGTCGAAGTGTCCTACCTCGCCGTGTCCGGGAAAGCCGACTTTGGCGGAGGACTGCTGTGGCGGGCAAAGGATGACCGGAATTACTATCTCTTGAGAGCGAGTCTGGTGGAGCAGAAGATTCGTCTCTATCGTGTCGTGAACGGCGTGCAGCAGAATGTCAAACAGATCGATCGCCCGCTCCCTGCGACCGGGTGGCACAAACTTCGTATCACGCAACGCGGCTGTGAGATCAAAGCCATCTTCGACGAAACCGTCTTGTTTCGCGTCTGCGACAATACGTACACGAGCGGACGGATCGGCCTATGGACTCAAGCCGACGCGGTCACCTATTTTGACGATCTCTTGCTCAAGATGCTCGAATAACCGTTACCCGCCCAAACACCCTCCGTGTGCGTCCGTCACGGGACCTAGCCTGTAAGACGTTTCTTACGCTAACAAAAAAATGGGGCAGCCACCACAAGGATGACTGCCCCACGAGCTGATACAAAGTCAGGCGTTACCAGCGATCGCGCTTGCCACCACGATCGTTGAATCCCCCGCCTCCGCCGCTCCGTCCAGGACCGCCTGAACGGGGCTCCTGCGGACGCGCTTCATTGACCGTCAATGTCCGGCCACCCATGTCCGTCCCATTGAGAGCCGAAATCGCCTTCTGTGCCTCGTCTGAAGAGGCCATTTCGACGAATCCGAAACCTCTCGATTGGCCGGTAAACTTGTCCGTGATGATACGGGCCGATTCAACCGCCCCGTGCACCGCGAACAAATCGCTTAACTGCTGTTCGGTTGCCGAATAGGGCAACCCGCCAACATAAATTTTAGAACCCATGTGGGTCCTCCTCTTGGGTAGTGACATTGTCTTGAACGAAGGAAAGAAAGGGAAAGGACGGGCCGAAGACGCTAGACAACGGGGCGACTTGGGTCTGGCTTTCGATTAGATTCCCGGGCAAGGCAACATCGAGTCAGGCCTGAACTATTTCAACGCATCCCTCACCAGGCCCCAGCGGGAGACCGCGAATAGTACCACGCGTCCCCCTGCCATACAAGCCATGAAATAGGTATTTCGGCTCAGAGTTGACCGATGCCTATCGGATAACTAGGACCCTTCTCATAGCCATACGTCCATTCAATTCCATTCAAAGACAGCAGAACGTACGCCATCTCCTTTGCCGGCACTAGGGGTATACCTAGTCGATTCATGGGGCCATCTGCCCAATCCTTATCACATCACGAGTAGCTGATTTAGCGGACAATGCTGCTGATCTGTCGCAGATTTTCTTCCCCGCATGGCTACTTGTCATTGCCAGACCTACACAAAAAATCCCCGCTAATTTCTTCACCGACATGTTTTTGGCTTGTCCAGTAATGCTGGACATATGGTAAGATCGGCTACATTCATCCGGCGATTGGAATATCCAGGTGCCTGCTGTCGCAGTGGACGAACGCAGACGATGTTCACATACAGATCCCGAACCAAGAGCCTAGAGCGTCGTTGAATGCGGACAGAGCGCACTCGAGTGAAGCTACGCACTACCCGTCGAAATGAGGTGTTATGAACGTGCTGGCGAGACTCTTTCATCCGACCGACATGCCCATGGTGGGAACATTCCGCAGACTCTTCCGAAGCGTGCAGGATCTCACGAGCCAAATCCACGAGGACTGGGCGACAAACAACCGTGACTGGACCATGCCTGGTTTCCGAGCCATTGCCGTGCATCGCTTCGGCACCTGGGTTTCCAATAAGCGTCCCGGTGCGCTTCGAACGGCGCTGCTCGGGTTGTACCGGGTCATGTATCGTTATATACGCAATTATTACGGCATCGAAATTCCTCTGACGGTCATCTTGGGACGAAGACTATGGCTTGTCCATCAAAACGGAATCGTCTTTCATTGGAAGACCGTCGTCGGCGATGACTGCCTGATCCGTCACAATGCCACCATCGGTGCAGGGTATGGCGGACAGAAAACCCTGCATAAAGGGCCCAGGCTTGGGAACCATGTAGAGGTGGGTCCCGGCGCGGTGATTTTTGCCGCCGTGACTATCGGGGATGGCGCGGTCGTTGGTCCGAATGTGGTCGTCATGTCTCATATTCCTGCCGGAGCCAGAGTCTTTGCCGAAGCTCCCCGCGTGATTCGCCTCTCGAATGCGTCCGAGGAGCCTCGCACTATCAGGCATATGTCCCAACGCATGTGAGTCCAGACAGGATGACCCCAAGCGGCATAGTCTCGCCACAACAGCCTGCCTCCTCCGACACGCTCGAGGCCTGCGGCGACGCCTTTCGAAAACAAGGCCGGGTCGAAGAAGCCATCCACTCTTATTTGAAGGCCGCGACGTTCCCCCTCTCTCCCAAACTTTGCCTAAAACTTGCGCGATGTTACGATCAGTTCAAGAACCATTCAGAAGTTTGCAGGTGGGCTCTTTCCATCGTTGAAGCGGGTGATGATCTCACGGCCTGGCTGGCCGGCTGGGCACTCTACCAACGCCATTGGGAGACGAGTACTTCACCGGTCGTGCGATCAGTCAAAGTCGCCATGCTGAGCAGCTACACGACCACCCAATTCTGTCCATTGTTGCAGCTTGCAGCGGCCCGGCTTGGCATCCATATCGATCTCTACGAGAGCCACTACGGACAGTACCAACAGGATATCATCGATCCCGGGAGTCGGCTCTACGCCTTCGGCCCGGACATCGTCATCCTCGCGGTTCACGAAGGAGACCTCCGCCTCCCCGAGTACAGTTCAACTCCTGAGGAAGATGTTCGAACCGAAGTCGGCCGGTGGACGGCGCTCTGGAAGCTGGTTGCGGAGCGTTCGCGTGCCCGCGTCATCCAGCATAACTTTGCTCTGCCCTGCGAAGTCCCCGCTGGCCACTTGGCGACGAGACTGCCCGGGTCCCGATACATGATGACGCAGGCCGTGAACATGCGGTTGGGAGAAGCGGCGGGACATGCCGTGTCCTTTGTGGATTGTGAACGACTTTCAGCGCTCGTCGGGAAGCGGCAATGGTTCGATCCTCGCTATTGGAACCTCTCTAAACAGGCCGTTGCGCTGGAGGCGCTTCCCTTGCTGGCGAGACACACGGCAGCGGTGATCGCTGCGGACCTCGGGCTAAGCCGTAAATGTTTGGTCCTCGATCTCGACAATACGTTGTGGGGCGGTGTGATTGCAGAAGAAGGTCTCGCCGGAATCAAATTGGGACAGGGACCGGACGGCGAAGCATTTGTGGCCTTCCAGGAATATATCCTGAAGCTGAAACGGAAAGGCGTCATCCTCACAGTGTGCTCGAAGAACAATTATGCCGATGCCATCCAACCATTCGAACAACATTCGGAGATGCGACTCAAACTGCAGGATATCGCCCTCTTCATCGCGAATTGGGAATCCAAACCCGATAACATCCGCAGAATCGCCGACACCTTGCAAATCGGACTGGATAGTCTGGTGTTCCTCGACGATAACCCTGTCGAGCGAGACATTGTCCGCAAATTCCTCCCCGAAGTCGACGTGCTTGAGTTGCCTGACGATCCCGCCTATTACCTCCGAACATTGTCGCAGTATCTCTCACTCGAGACCGCCTCCCTGACGGCCGAGGACAGTGAGCGGGCCGACCAGTATCGGGCCAGGGCGCAGATCAAAGAGCTAGAGGCCGCGGCCGGGTCCCTCGAAGATTTTTATCGCAGCCTTCGCATGCAGGCGATCGTGGCGCCCTTCGAAGACGCACAACTGCCGCGCATTGCGCAACTGATCGGCAAAACCAATCAATTCAATCTCACCACCAGACGCCACGGCATGCCGCAGTTGACGGCCTTCATCCAAAGCGCGAACTGCGTCCACTTCGGATTACGGTTGCGGGACCGCTACGCCGATCATGGCCTTGTCAGTGTCATGATTGCACGATGCGAGGGTCACCTCCTGGATATCGACACCTGGCTCATGAGCTGCCGGGTCATCGGTCGGACCGTCGAGGCGACGATGTTGGAATGCCTCTGTCGGCAAGCGGCGCGTCTCGGCTGCACCGTCCTCCAAGGAACCTATATCCCGACACAGAAAAACGCCATGGCGGCGGATGCCTATGCGAAACACGGTTTCGAGCTGTTCGACCAACCCAACGGGCATCAGGTATGGCGGTATGACCTGCAGACAAGAGGCCCGATTAGCAATACGTTCGTGGGAACCGTCGATTCGTGGGAGAGCGTTGATGGCACCTCCTGACTCGTCGGCTTGGACTCGGTTCTTCCTGCCCGCATGACCACCGTTCGCTTCACGAAACAGGACCTTGCCCGGTTCAGTGCGGCTAGTCACGATAGAAATCCCCTGCACATCTCTGAGGAGTATGCCCGCATAACCCCCTACGCGGAACCGGTGGTGTTCGGCCTGTTAGGGCTGCTGGCCGGGCTTGGGCAACTTCCCGAACGCCCCAATCGCCGACTGCAACATATCACAGTCGAATTTCGTAACCCTCTCAGCGTGGCTGTGCCCTATCGTCTCGACATCCTCGAATCGTCGACAGACAACGTACGTCTCAAACTTTATGATACGACACGCCTGATGATGACGGCGACAGTCGCCTTCATGCCTGGACAGGACACTACCGAGTCCATGCTGTTCCCGGAGACATGTTGTGCTGCGGAAGCGGCAGACCGAAAAAAAGACACTCTCGTCACGGGAACTCGCGTGACAGGCACCTATGCGCCACGGACCGAAGATTTTGCGCAGGTGGTCGATCGCTGGAGACTCTCCGGAAAAGGCGCCACCCCGCACCAGATCGCGGCGATGATGTGGGCCAGCTATATCGTGGGGATGCACCTTCCTGGCAAACGCGCCGTCTTCTGGCGGTTGACGCTTGATTTTCATGAGACAGCAGCGCACCGGGAAGGACCGTTCATCTTCGATGCGGCCGTTGAGGAGTTGGATGAGCGATATGACCTGCTTCGCTCTGTAGGAACGCTTTCCGCAGGCTCGCTACCCTACGTGACGGCTCACATGTCGGCGTTCGTGCGGCAGGATTCCCCGGAACCCTCCCTACGTCGCATCGCCGATCTGCTGCCAGAATCAGAACACTTGAAGGGTAAGCTCGCCTTGGTCATCGGCGGAAGCCGTGGTCTCGGCGCCGCCATCACGCAGGCGTTAGCTTCGCAAGGTTGCTCAGTGTTGCTGAACTATCAGCAGAGTACGGCGGAAGCGGAACGGATTCACGCCAGCCTGGGGGATCGGTCGGCGCTGGTTGAATTGATGCAGGGGAATGCAGCGGACATTCAATGGTGTCTGTCCGTAAGGGAGACGATTCTCAAGCAGTACGGCGGCCTCGACGTACTGGTGTGCAATGCGTCCCCGCCGATTCGTCCGCTCGCCTTCGAACCGGAGAAAATAGCGCAGTTCCAAGATTTTCTGACCCGAAGCCTCGAGCTCGTCTCCGCCCCCATGTCTACCTTTCTCGGCACCCTGGCCGAACGGGGGGGATGGAACATCGTGATTTCGTCGTCTTTTGTGAGCGAGCTTCCGGCAGATTTTCCGCATTACGTGACGGCGAAATGCGCGATCGAGGGCCTCATGAACTGGGCCGCCGTCCGACACCCCAAGGTCCGGCATCTTATTGTGAGGCCACCCAAACTCCTCACGGATCAGACCAATACAACCGTGGGACGGCAGGGAGCCATGGAAGTCGAACAGGCTGCAGCTTCGATTGTTGGGCATTTGCATCGGGCCAGCCCGTCACCGGCCGTACAAATCATGGAGACATTTTAATCAGCCCGAGAGGCGCCCCCGAATGTACACACTTTCAGACAGGGCAATCACGACACGACACCTAACCGCATGATGTGAGGGAGTTCATGGATCTGCACAATCGATTGGAAGAAGTATTTCGTCAGGTATTCGACAATGATGAGCTCGTGCTGCGCGATCAGATGATAGCCGCCGATATCGAAGGCTGGGACTCCGTGGCGCATATCAATTTGATGTTCGGCATCGAGCAGGCATTCGGAATCCGATTCAAGGGGAACGAACTGGCTGACATGAACAATATCGGCGAGCTCAAGGAGTTTCTGGCCAGCAAAGTAAGCAGCGGTGTTGCCCCTGTGAGGAAAGTTCACCCATAACGAAAATCCGTACAGCAGAGAACCACTAGCAACCTATGATCACGGACTCGGGATGGTGAACGAGATGAATGACCTGGCGGTTCAAGTCGAACATTTGCACAAGCGGTATCGTTTAGGTACGACCCACGCGCAAGACGGATCCTTGGCCGGTGCGCTGGCACGCGGCATGCGTCAATTGGTCGGCCGACGCGCCGCCCCGCCGCCGGCCGACGACAGCCTCTGGGCCCTGCGCGACGTCTCCTTCGAGATCAAAAAAGGCGAAGTCTTCGGGGTCATCGGCACCAACGGGTCTGGCAAGAGCACTCTCCTCAAGATCCTCTCCCGCGTGACGGAGCCGACCAAGGGACGGGCAATCATCAACGGGCGCTTTTGCGGGTTACTGGAAGTCGGTACGGGCTTCCACCCCGAGCTGACCGGCCGTGACAACGTGTTCATGAGCGGGGCGATTCTTGGCATGAAGCGGGAGGAAATCGCCCGCAAGTTCGATGAAATCGTGGCCTTCGCCGAAGTGGAACAGTTTATCGACACGCCGGTCAAACATTACTCCAGCGGGATGTATGTCCGCTTAGGCTTTTCCGTGCTGGCCCACATGGATCCGGATATTCTGATCGTCGACGAGGTACTTGCCGTGGGGGACGTGCGCTTTCAGAAGAAGTGCATGGGGAAGATGGAGGATGTGGGGCAGCATGGGCGGACGGTCATTTTAGTGTCCCACGACATGCCGGCGATCACGCGCATGTGTTCCCGGGCCATTCTACTCAACAAGGGGACGGTGGTGGAGGCCGGGCCGGCGCACGACGTGGTGAATCACTATCTGCATGCCGGGCATATCCAGCCCTGTGCCGAGTGGCCGGACCCGGCTCAGGCCCCGGGTAATGAGGTCGTCCGCCTCCGCGCCGTCCGAGCACAAACGGAGTCAGGGTTGATCATGGATCGCTTCGATATCCGGAGGCCGATTGATCTCGAAGTGGAATTTGACGTCATCAAGCCGGGGCAAATCTTTGTCCCGGTCTTTAATCTTTACAATGAGGAAGATGTCACCGTGTTCATCGCGCATGATCGGGACCCGACATGGCAACGAACCCCTCGCCCCGCCGGCCGGTATGTCTCCACTGCTAGAATTCCGGGAAACTTTCTCGCCGAAGGGATGATGACCGTGAGCCCTCTGATGATGACCGAGGATCCGTTTCGCCTCCATGCCCACGCGCCGCGAGCCCTCGGGTTCCGCGTGGATGACAGTGGCGACGGAGACTCGGCGCGAGGTGACTTTCACGGTCGATGGCCGGGGGTAGTCAGGCCGCTGCTGGAGTGGCGAACGCGGTTTGAACCGGTTCGATGAGACACGCCACGTCTCTGATATTGAACGAGTGGCTTCGAGAGGAGGTGTCTTGCATCGGAAGCTTTTCAGTTACGCATGTTCGGTCATAAACCAACCGGCGATGGAAAGGCGCTTGTGGTCGCCGGCTGTCTGATCCACCCGGCATACCCGATGAAAACGGGGCACGGTAAACATGACCAACGATCCCGGTTTCGGTGCGATACAATGCGTGATGGCCAAGTCCGCCCTTCCGTCTTCTGACTCACCCGCCGCCGCATAAATCATGAGTTCCCCGCCCCAGTCACACTCCCATTTTTCATGGAAATAGCTGACGAGCGCGATGCGTCGACGAGGCGCGGGCCGCCCGCCAACCGGGTGCCCCTGATCCGTGTCATCATGGGTCAACAAACAATCACCGACGCCGTAAGAATAATAGCTGAACCCTACGTGACGTCGGGTAATGTTCGGAAATGATTCGATATAATGTTGAATGCAAGGCAACTCCAATCGGCTCAACAGCAGACGTCCCTGCGGCTGAGCGATTTCAGCTTTGGACCAGTTTCCGGAGTTCGGAAAGTTCTGCCTGACGTAGGACATGTCTCGCAGCTGATTCCAATTGGCCCGTTCCATCCCCTCTCGAAACAGGCCTCGCTCTTCCGCAGACCAATAATTCTCTACGACAAGGACTGGCGTCTTGTTAAATGAAAAATTCTCAAGCCAGGCCGATGATCTAGCTTGACTGACTTGTTCTAACACAGCTGTATGACCAACCTTCCTTAATTGGATTAAGAGTAACGAATGTAACGCGTGCTGACAACTAGGTGATGACCTAGGTGGGTGTTAAAGCAGGGCCTGCGATACCACTGTCAATTAACAAGGTGAGTACGTTCAACTACTCGCCCACCCGCACCAATGATCCACGCTCTTTGCAGACATTGAACGTATGATGAAACCATACAATCACCGCTCCGAGATACAGCAGATTCAATCCGCTCGCCAGGCTGAGACTGGTGAGGGGGGCCGCATGCGTGGCGAGTAATCCCCGCATACCCTCGAACACGTGTGCGGCCGGATTGATCCAGGCTACACCTCTCAGCCAGGCAGGCAGGACCTCCATGGGGTAAAACACACAGGAGATCGGCTGAAATAAAAAGACCATGCTCCAGGCCAACACCTCCGCCTCCTGCCCGAACCGCATGATCAGCGAGGTCGTGAACACACCGATGATCCAGCCTGTCAGCACCAGATTGATGATGAACGGCATCAGCCAGAGCCCGATGATAAAGACGTTGTAGCTGTAAAAGATCCAGGCACAGACCGACATGACCATCGAGACCGCGGTCACTTTGAACAGGCTCATCACCATGGTCGCCGCCAGAAACTCGCTCGGCGTGAGCGGGCTGGCGAATAGGTTCATCAGGTTGCGAGCCCAGATTTCCTCCAGGAACGAAATGGTGATGCCCTGCTGCGAGCGGAATAACACGTCCCAGAGAATCAACGCCCCGAGGAGAAACGTGACCACCGCCGGCATTTGCCCTTGAAACGTCGCCAGATAGACGGTGATGAATCCCCAGACCACCAAGTCCAGGAACGGCCAGTAGATGATCTCCATCACGCGCGGCAGACTGCGACGGTAAAGATACAGGTGACGGATCACCAGGGCTGCGATACGATGATAGGCCATCGGCAGCTACAGCTTCCCGTCGCAAGGCTTCTCGGGACAGGACTGCTCGAAACAGGGTTTTTGATGACAGTGCGGCTCCTCGGCAGGTTTCTCGTGGCAATGCCCGCATCCCTCGTCATGAACACCAAGCAATTGATGCAACATGAGGCGGCTGCCTTCCAGGAACGCCGGACCGATCTGCCGTCCATCCTCCAAACGACAGAACGCTGCGACAAGCAGCGCCAGCGGAATCCCGGCCAGTCCGGCATGCAGCGCAGAACTACCCAGCCTCGCCGAATCCACCATCCAGAACACACCTGTCATCGACAACCCCGCAATCACCGTGCTGCTGACGCTGCTGATGAAGATCGGCCATCCGCTCGTCTGCCGTGCCAAACCGATCGCCCCGACGACGAGCCAGAACAATCCCCACCCCAACATCAGGCCGAGCCCGCCGATGAGCAGGCCCACTCCGAACGACAATCCTGCGTCAACCATGACTACCCGTACTCCCTTTCACGAAGCAACGATCCCGATCTGCCGCTACTGTTCACGAGCTAACTTGAGGAACACCTCTTCCAAATCGGCTTGCCCGAATCGGGCCACAATGTCCTTCGCCGTACCCTCCGCAACGATTTTACCCCGCTGCAGAAAGATAATGCGATCCGACATCTCCTCCATCTCCCGCATGTTGTGCGAGGTATAGAGAATGCTGAGTCCGGTGGCCTGCCGTTCTTCCAGGAGGATGCCGCGTATCTTGTGCGCGATATCCGGATCCAGGCTTGCGGTGGGTTCATCGAGAAACAGCACCTTGGGTTCCGTGAGCAGGGCTTTAGCCAGGGTGAGCCGGGTCATCTGCCCGGACGATAGTTTGCGGGTGAGCTTGTTTCGCCACTCGCTCATCTCCAGCTTCTTCACCATGTCATCGATTCGGCCGGCGATGTTGGACATCCCGTACAACCGAGCAACGACCCTCAGATTTTCCTCCACCGTTAGGGAATAGGGCAACGAGATGTACGTGGAGGAAAAGTTCACCTGCTGAAGAATCGCCTCCCGATTGGTCTGTAAGTCGAGTCCAAACATTCGGATCGACCCGGAGGTCGGCGTCACCAGTCCCAGCATCATCTGAAAGGTCGTGGTTTTTCCCGCCCCATTGGGTCCCAGCAATCCCAGGATCTCGCCCCGCTCGATATCGAAGGAAATCCCGTCTACGGCGGTGAATTCGCCGAATCGTTTATTCAGATTGCGTACTTCGACCACCGGAGATGACATGCGCAGCAACTCTCGTGGGCTAGAACGACAAGAAGTCCGTGAGTTTCTCAGGCAGATGACACGTTTCGCACTTCCGGCTCAGCACTCTACCTTCATACTCGGTTTTGTTATCGTGGCACCGGAAGCAATCCGCCTGCGCCCGCTTGTGCAAAACGGAACCTTCCGGATGCTCCGGCTTCCAGGGTCGGCTATCGGTCGACGCATGTCCGCGTGGAATGACGATCGGATACCCTTTGATCGGCTGTTCATGCACCACCGCCGCGTGACAGGTGGTGCACCCCTCGCCTTGCGCACGCTGATCGAACGCCGCCATATGCTTCCGATGGCTCATGATCAGGCCCACATCTTTTACAGGTGCGGGCAGATCGCGGGTCGCAATCTCCGACACCCGCAGGATGTTTCGATGGCAACTCAGACACACGCCCGAATCGACATGCGCTTGCAGATTGTGGGGCTCGGTCGGTTTGCCGAAGAGATAAATCGCCACATCCCTGGTTCCGTGCCACGCTTTATCCTGTAGCCAGCCGGCCACGCCCGGCCTGACATGACAGGCCACGCATTCCACCTCTTTATGGGACGATTGCAACCAGCGCTCATAGGCCGGTTGGATGGTATGGCAGCTGGCGCAGAATTTCGGATGGTTGGTCAGCGGAACCGCAACTCCCCCGAAAGCCACTGCGCCGGCGAGGATCGCCCCGAACACAATGGCGGGAGTTCTACGCATCATCCCGTTGGGGTTTGGGGAAATGCCGGATGATCAACGCCGCCACCGCGGCCACATCATCAGGGTCAAGCAGCGGGACGGAAGTCTGGACCGGTTTATTGGACACAACAGCCAGCAAACCATCCTGTGAGACCGGCACCTCGCCAATCTGGTCGCGCACGACGACGATCTTGGGATACCCTTCGCTCCGCCAGCCTTCAGCCAGAATCAGGTCATAGGTAGGATCGAGATACCGCTCACGCACATCCTCCACATTCATATGATCCGAGACGTCGGCGAACATTGCCAGACTGCTCTTCGAGATGATCACCACACTACTCGCTCCGGCTTGCTTGTGCCTCCAGCTGTCCTTCCCTTCAGTGTCCAGATCGAATCCATGCCCGGCATGTTTAACGGTCGCCACCTTATAGCCCGCACGCACCAGCTCTGGGATCACACGCTCGATCAGCGTGGTCTTGCCGCTATTGGATCGGCCGACAAAAGACAAAATGGGCACGGGCATGACAACGTTCCTTTCGCGGTTTCAACAGCAGGAGGGGCGGTGGCCGGCAGATGCAGCCGGAGCGGCCTGGTCCAGCCACACCGACCCGCTGAGAAGTTGCACGGTCACCGGATCGCCGGGATTGAGACGTTCCACCTCGACCGGAATATCGATCAAACAGTTGGCTTTGACCATGGAGGTGAGGATTCCCGATCCCTGATCGCCGGTCGTCCTGACTTTGAACACGCCCTCCTCACGCCACAACACTCCGCGCAGAAAATGACGGCGATCGGTGCGCTTGGAAAATTTTTCCTGAAAGACTGCCTCAAGCAACGGACGCCCATAACTCCGCGCCCCGGACAGTTTCAACATGGCCGGACGAACGAGTTGCTCAAAGGTCACCATCGAGGACACCGGATTTCCTGGGAGCCCGAACGCCAGTTTGCCCTGAATCTTCCCGAAGGCCAGCGGCTGGCCAGGCCGGATGGCCAACTTCCAAAAATTCATCTCGGCGCCCAAGTCACGAAACACCGCTTTCGTGAAATCGTAATCACCCATCGACACCCCGCCGGACAGCACGAGGATGTCGGCGTTCAATCCATGGGAAATCTTCTCTTTCAACGCGGCTGGAGTATCCCGCGCAATGCCCAACAAGATCGGCACGCCGCCGGCTTCTTGCACCGCCGCAGCAATGCCGTAACTGTTCGAATTGATAATTTTTTCTTCGCTGAATCGCTCATCAAGATCGGCGAGTTCATCGCCTGTCGATAAAATCGCGACTCGCGGGCGCTGATACACCAGCACGAAAGACTTCGCCAAAATGGCCAGCATGCCCGCTTCGCCGGAGCGAATCTGCGTCCCTTTGGGGATAATGCAGTCACCCTTTTGCACATCTTCGCCCTGCGGACGGATATTGGAGCCGCGCGCCTCCGCTTTGAAGACGCGCACGGAATCGGGCGTATGTTCGGTGTCTTCGACTTTGATGACGGTATCGGCTCCCGCGGGAATGGGGGCCCCCGTCATGATTCGAATGGCCTGGCCTTTTCCCACGGACTTGGTGGGCATCTTCCCGGCCGGCACATCTTCGATGATGGTCAACGTGACCGGCTTGGAGATCGCGTGTTCCTGTGCAATGTCTTCAGCTCGCACCGCAAAACCATCCATCGCGGAATTATCCCACGGCGGATTCGATCGCTCGGCAATGATATCTTCCCCGAGCACGCGGCCCAAGGCGTCCATAATCGAGACCTTCTCAAGCCCCAATGGAGCAGCCGCGTCCAGCACAATACGCTGGGCCTCATGAAGCGGCGTCAATCCGACTGTCGCATCGGCAGATTTCACGCGTCACCGTCCCATCAATGTTGCTGTCGCGGCGCTAGCTTTATGAGCGACCCGCTTTTCTTGCAGAAGGCTTCCACCTGGTTGGCAATATCATGATACGCCTGAGCGGTCGCCGAGTCGGAATTGAAGAGGGCAAACGGCTCGCCGGCATCGCTCTGCGTCACGACATCGGGATCCAGCGGAATCCGGCCCAGGAACGGGACACCCATATCCGTGGCCGAGGCTTCTCCGCCGCCCTTGCGGAAGACATTCACTTCCTTGTGACAGTGGGGGCATTCCAACCCGCTCATGTTCTCAACGATGCCGATAATCGGCACTTCGCTGTCCTTGCAGAACGTGACGGACTTGCGGGAATCGAGCAAGGCTACCTCTTGCGGCGTCGTAATGATGACCGCCCCGCTGACACCGCCCAGGAGATCGATAGTCGTGACCGACTCATTGCCCGTCCCGGGAGGAAGATCGATCAGCAGGAAATTCAGATCCTGCCATTCCACTCCTCCCAGCAATTGGTTGATGAATTCATACTTATACGCGTCGCGCCAGATGATGGGATCGTCGGAGTTCTGCAACAAGAACGACATCGAGGCAATCTTCATATTATAGGCCTGAAACGGGATGATCCCGCCCGATGTGCTGATCTTCAGCTTCTGCCCCTCTGCTCCGACCATCTTCGGAATATTGGGACCGTGGATATCCATGTCGCAAATGCCGACATGCCAGCCCTTCAGCGCAAGACTGACGGCGAGGTTTGTGGTGCACGTGCTCTTTCCCACTCCGCCTTTATTGCTCATGACGAGCACTTTATATTCGATCCGCTCCATGCGCTTTGCGACCAGCCAGCGGCTGTGTCCTTCCTTGTCCTTTTGACAAGTTTCGTTTTCGTCGCAAATGGCGCAGGCCCACATATAGGTGCAGGCATCTCCGCCGCTGCTGGAACCGGGCTGTGAAATGACATTTAACTCGCGTGGCATCCTAGACTCCTCGTGCAACGTAGATCATGCTGCGTAAGACGAAAGCGTTCTTTCGCCGCCTTGCTGAACTCCGGTCTTGCTTACCCTCGACGACCGCCGGTCGGTACGCCGACATACTCATCATCTCCACCGCCTGCCGGAAGGGTCGGTCCCGTTTTCCCAAGGCCCGGCCCCACCGCGACCACCGCCGGCACCGTGGCCTCTGCCTGAGCGCCAGCCTTCTTTTTGTTGAAGATACCCGCGCTCACGATGCCGACTTCATAAAAAATGTACATGGGCAGCGCCATGAGGCACTGGTTAAAGGGATCCGGGGTCGGGGTGAGAATCGCGGCGAAAATAAACGCCGTCAGGAAGGCCCATTTGCGATAACGCTTCAGCAACGGGGCGTCCACCCAGCCGAGCTTGGCCAGCAGAGTAATCACCAGCGGCACTTCAAAAATGAGACCGAAGACCAGCAGGAACCACAAGGCAAAGCCGACATATTGCGCAATCGAGAGTTGCGGAATAAATCCGGCGTTGACCCCGTATGAAATAAGAAAGTTCAAGGCGAAGGGAAGCACGAAAAAGAAGGAGAACAACAGGCCAAGATAAAAGGCCAGGGTGCTGAGGATCACAAAGGGGCCGACAAATCTCCGTTCCTGCGCGTGCAAGCCTGGCACCACGAAATGCCAAAACTCTACGAGGATATAGGGAGTTCCCAGCACCAGCGCAAACAAGCCCGCAACCTTGACGTTCTGCCACAAGGCTTCAGCCGGCGCGAGAAAGACGAAGGGGACGGTGGGAAGATCCGTGGGTATCCAGGAGAGTGAGCCGGGGACGAACATGTTCTGGAGCGGAACCCTGATCCACTTCACCAGGGTGTCGGCGTAGAAGAACGTCCCAACAAAAATGATCGCCGTGACAATGACCGCACGGGTCAGCCGGACCTGGAGCTCAACCAAGTGCTCCATGACCGGCATTTTTTTATCTTCAAGCGGCTTAAAGACCGTGTCTTGTAGCCACTCTTGAAACTTAAACCCGTCAGCCATTCACAATCGCTTTCAGCAGGAGGCCTTCAGCCATCAGCCGGAATGGGCCTGATAGCTGAAAGCTGTCCGCTGGTTGCTGTCTATTTCGGGTTGACGGCTACGAAAAGATTGTTCCCCTGCCGACTCAGCAGGAGTACGACCATTTCGTCTTTTTTCACCTTGGCTGACGCCTTTTGGTAATCCTCAAGGCTCTTCACCACTTCGTGGTTGACTTCCTGGATGACGTCGCCGCGTTGCAACCCGGCCGACTCAGCGGCACTGCCCGCCTCGACGGAACTGACCACGACACCGGTGGTTTTGGCCGGAATGTTCAGCTGGCTCTGCATCGCGGCATCCAGCAATTGGACGCGCAATGCCGCCAGGACATTGTCGGGCGGTTTCACGGTTTCGGAAGGCGCAGCGGAGGGAGCGGGCTCACGCTTCGCAAGCACT
Source organism: Nitrospira sp. (assembly GCA_024998595.1). Classification (GTDB taxonomy): domain Bacteria; phylum Nitrospirota; class Nitrospiria; order Nitrospirales; family Nitrospiraceae; genus Nitrospira_A. The sequence continues at coordinate 8,805 of JACOEK010000009.1, read as the reverse complement.
TCGTCCGACGGACGCTCAGCCACCTTCACCTTCAAGAGCTGTTCTTTGCCTTCGCGCAAAATCTTGATATCGGCATCCTTGCCGACACCCATGCGCGCGACCAGATTGCGCAATTGGCTGACGCTCTGCACTTCCTTCCCATTGAAGGAAATGACCACGTCACCACGCCGCATTCCGGCCGTATGGGACGGACCGTTTTCATTCACGTCACTGATCAACACGCCTTTCCGCTGCTCGGGCAACTTGAAGGACTTGGCCAAGGCAGGGGTGATTTCCTGAATGGCCACGCCCATCCACCCGCGCACCACTTTGCCGGTCTTCGTCAAACTCTCGACGATATCCGTCGCAATGCTGCTGGGAATGGCGAAGCCGATTCCTTCCGATCCGCCCGTGCGGGAGAAGATAGCTGTGTTGATACCGATCAACCTGCCTTGCATGTTGACCAACGCTCCGCCTGAATTGCCGGGATTGATGGCCGCATCGGTTTGAATGAAGTCTTCGTAGTCGGCGATACCCACGTTCCCTCTACCCAAGGCGCTGATGATGCCGAGGGTAACGGTTGAACTCAGCCCGAACGGACTGCCCACGGCGAGGACCACATCACCGACCTGCAGCTCGTCGTAATCCGCCCACTTCATCGAGCTGAGATCTTTGGCCTCGATCTTGATGATGGCCAGATCCGTTTTGGGATCGGTTCCAATGATCTTGGCTGGAAATTCACGGCGATCCGACAGGGTGACCGTGATTTGGGTTGCCCCTTCGACCACGTGGTTATTGGTCACGATATAGCCATTCGGATCAAGAATCACGCCGGACCCTGCGCTTTGCTCTGGCCGATGGGGACCACCGCCGGGAGGACCGCCGGGACCGCCCGGGGGCTCCATGCCGGGGGGCTCATCACCGGGGCCACCAGGGCCCCCTGGACCACCGGGACCGGGAGGTGGACCGCCGAAAGGACCACCAGGAGGAAGTTGACGACGGCCTTCTCGACGACCTTCTCCACCGCCGGTGACGGCGATGTTCACCACCGCCGGCGTGACCGCCTTGACGATTTCCGAAAATCCTTGAGCAAATGCCGGGGGCACGCCAGCCGCCTCGGCCTGATTGCCGACAGGTAATCCGCCGGACAAAAACGTAGCAGCAACCATGGTGGTCGCTGCGAGTACGGACAGCACTTTCCCGCGCTGATGTCGATACGCCATGTGTACTCCTCTGGAGACCTGAAATTGAGGGACCATCCTCCGCGCTATCGTTGAACGTTTCATTCTACACTAATCACAGAATCGCCTTCAAAGAGGAAAAAGCAGGACCGGACTCGATTTCCACATCGGGTCATCCGGCACCGTACCACCATCGACCCTACGTCAGGGTGTCGCCGTGGAGGCCAGTTCCAGGTCCCGCTGTTCCACCCATGCGCGCTGCAGATTTCCGGCTAATCGCTTTGCGGCCTGCTCCATCGAAACCACACGAAGTGTCAGGGGCGCTCCTTCGTAGTTCGGCGGCCGAATGCGTCGTTCCGGATCCTGTGCGCGCAGGTAGATGACGGGATACCATTGCGAAATTCCCGGGGCCGTGGGGCTATCCAACGATGCCATGGCCCGTCCTTCCGCATGCAGCAACGTCTTTCCTGTTGATCCGTCTATCAAAGCCGCTTCGGCAAGAGACCAGTTGTCGCGCCGGAATCCTGGCTGTCGATGAGTCGTCCACCCGAGAAAGAGAGACACGGGATATTCCTGCTCGGTGCTCGAGAGGACTGTCACCAGAAGATACTCTACGCCTTGCTGCCTGGCGACTCCGGTCCAATCCGGAGGCGTACTTCCGGGTTCCATTCCATCAAGTTTCACAACCTGCTCAATGGCGAAGGGGTAGCCACGGTTGATCTCCCCCGTGAGGATCTCTCCCACACGCGCTAGCGCTTCGTCCGGCAGAACTGGCGCAGAATCCTGGGCCGACCTATCGGTCACTACTACCAACGCTGCCCGCAGTGGACGTGCGATCGGCAATCTCGCAGAAGCCAACTCATCCGTCACAACCGGCCCAACATACTGAGTCAAGCGACTCGGAGGACTGGCGACCACACAGCTCGTCAGGACCAGCACAACGGCGAGCGAGGCAAAACCATTCCTCTTGCACCTCATGACACCCTCCTGGCCGGATCGAGGTCGAGGATATCGATATGTTTGAGATACGATCACTCCCGCGCTCTTCCCCTGTCAAGATGCGCCAACCAATGCTTGCATTTCGATCATGGCTCAGCTACCGTTGTGCACCCTTCGTTCCCGGTACGAAGCGGTCGCGTCACACTCCCACAGGGGGCTGTCTCAACGTGACTCTGTGCCCGACCCAAACGCCTTACCTTTCCGTCATCATTCCCGCCTTCAATGAGGCGCGCCGACTCCCATTATTTCTGCAGCGCGTGATTGCCCATCTCGACCAGCGGGGGCAATCGTATGAAATTCTGGTGGTGGACGACGGAAGTCACGATCGGACTGCCGAGGCCGTAACGCTGGCATCGCAGGGTTGTCCGCACGTGCGGCTGATTCACTTGACGTGCAATATGGGCAAGGGCGCCGCTGTTCGACGCGGCATGCAGGCCGCTCGCGGAACCATCCAGCTGTTTGCAGACGCGGATGGAGCCACCCCGATTGAAGAGCTGGGCCGCTTGGAGGCGGCCCTTGTTGATGGGGCGGACCTCGCGATTGGATCACGGGCCCTGGCTTCCCACAACCCGGCCTTCACCGTCCACGCCCGATGGCACCGGAGCGTCCTGGGAAGCCTCTTCAATAACCTGGTGCGACGACTCGGCGTGCAACACATCGCCGACACCCAATGCGGGTTCAAACTCTTCCGGCAACCAATTGCCCAGGACTTATTTGCCGTGTCGTGTATCGACGGCTACGCGTTCGACTTGGAATTGCTGTACGTTGCCCGCCAACGACGCTACCGAATCGCGGAAGTCCCGATCAATTGGACCGATCAGCCCGGATCAAAAGTCCGTCCGTGGCGCGACGGCTCGCTCATGTTGCGAGAACTTCTGGCCATCCGGAAGCGAGAAGCTCAGGGCCTCTACCGGCCCCGCTGCCGGCCCACTTCCAATGGCGTCGAACCGGCCCTCACTACTGTCGAACCATCGCATTTCTAAGCGACATATCGTCTGGTTCACGAGCGCCGGCGTAGAATCACCACCTTGGAATCGGCATAGACATTTTTCCAGGACGGATGAGTCTCCAGGGTTGCCGCCAACGCGCTGCCACGCGGGATCAGAGCCCAATCCACGCCATATCGATCCAGCAGGCCCAACTGCGGCGAATCCTCGCGATTGAGCGCCACGTAATCGTGAAAGATCCATCGGTCTTTGATCCGCCAGGCAGGCATCCGTCCGTCGATGAAAATTCGCTCGCCGGGCAGTTGCCACAGAAGAAACCCCCCGTAGCCATAGTCGTTATACAGCCTCGTCCCCAGTTCATCGCGATGGATCAGAATCCATCGCACGGCTTCGATGGGATATTCTGTCCGTTCAAAATACACATCGGGAGTGCGGCCTGACTGCCAGACATGCTCTAGGTGCTCGGTGCCCATGGCATAGAGAGCCGTCGCCCCCATCAGCGTCAGCACAAGGACACTTCCGGCAGCGTAAGCTTTCAGAACTGGAACCCGGCGCAGGAAGGCCCCCCCCACTCGTGCACACAATTCCGCTGCCAACGGGAGACTGACGATCAAAAATAAAGTGACATTCCGCCAGTGCAGCAGGGATAGCCCCAACATGAGCAGCAGCAGAATCCAGCGGACCGGTTCCACTCGTCGATACCATCCGGCGATCAATCCCAGGAGCCCCAGAAGGTAGAGACCGTAGGCCCGACCGGCCCAGCCCTGGAACGACACCGGCTGCCATTCCCGCAAAGTGTCGATCATGAATCGATCCGTCAGAGACTCATAAATTTCTATATAGAGACGCCAGCCATAGGGATTCAGGCAGGTCACGGCCACGGACACGACGATCGCGATGGTCCAGCGGCACAGATCATCCCATGTCAGCACCGGTTCATCACGGGGCGCCTGACAGATCTTCCACTCGATACAGATCTTCATCAGGAATGAGAGCGACAGCAAGACGGTGGCCACGAAGAGACCTGCCGTAAATCCGCCGTGCAGATTCGCCCAAAGCAAAAACAAGGGCGGCAACGCCCAGACCCATTGCCGCTGTCCTCGCTGAATGCGGGTCCATGTCAGGAGCACGATCGCCACGCCGAGGAGACTGATCAGCTGCGTGCGGGCACCGAGAAACGGCAATGCGACCCACAGGCTTGCGACCAGTGCTGCCAGCCGGTAGGTACGGTTGACGGGTGCCAGTCGTGCCGCGATCCACCAGGCCAGGGCGGTGACCCCGCCAAAGAAGCCAATCAGTCCCAGTCCGCCGAACGGCCCCATCCCTCGATAGATCAATGCCAGCACCCCATCGGTCAACCAGGCATGCTCCACCCAATGCCAATCCGGCATCGTATGGGAATAGGGATCGGTATCCGGCACGCGCCACCCTTGCGCAATCAAATCCAGTCCGGCCCGGAGATGCCAACCTAGATCCGGTTCTACTAAGGGCTGAAGCGCGAGGTTCAACACAAACGCGCCCAACAACAAGTCCAGCAACAAATTGACCGCAGGGTGAGAAGAGGAAGATGCGAGGCGAACCGGCTCAGCGTTCATGATGCTGTGGCGACGTGGGTGATGGCCGCCCCACCAGAAGATTGCCGAGAACCAACCAGTCAACCTGGGTGCGCTGGAAACAACGCACGGCTTCGTCGGGACTGCACACAATCGGTTCCTGCACGTTGAAAGACGTGTTCAGTAACACTGGAACTCCGGTCAGTCTGCCAAAGACCGTCAGGAGATCGTAGAACCGGGGGTTGGCTTCACGCGTCACCGTTTGCACGCGGGCCGTGCCATCGACATGCGTCACCGCCGGAAGGATCCCTTTCGCAGAGGCCTTCACACGCACCGTAAACTGCATGAAGGGAGAAGGGGCCGGCACATCGAAAAATTCCTCCGCGCGATCGGCCGGCACGGAAGGCGCGAACGGCCGAAAGGCCTCCCGACATTTTACTTTGCTGTTGATCAATTCCCGCATGTCCTCCCGTCGAGGATCCGCCAGCAAACTGCGGTTCCCCAACGCGCGAGGCCCCCATTCCATCCGCCCTTGATACCAGAACACCAATCGGCCATTGGCCAACTCCGATGCCACCCGTTCGTACAAGCGGTCATCGGGCAGGTATTCGGCGACTAATCCGGCCTCCGACAACGCGGCACGATAGGCTGGTTCATCGTACTGCGGTCCCAAGTACGCATCGGGAAGCAGCATTCTCACCGTTGCCTTCGCGCGTCGCGCCGTCCACCACAAGGCCGCTCCGAGCGCCGCCCCTGAATCTCCAGCAGCCGGCGGCACATAGACATGGTCAAAACCCAGCTCGGCCCGCAGACGACCGTTTGCCACGCAGTTGTACGCGACCCCGCCCGCCAGGCAAAGCGACGTCGCTTGGGTGAGCGCACGCAGGCGGCGCCCCACATGCAATAGGGTGTCTTCCAAAACCAGTTGCGCGCTGGCCGCAAGATCCCGGTGTCGCTGCGTGATGTCGTCGTGAGGCCGCCGCTGAGGGCCAAACAGACGGATGAACTCTTCCACAAAATAGCCAGCCCTGGCGAGGTGAAAGTCCAGCAGCCGCGTGTTGAGTTCAAATCGTCCACCAGGAAGCAGCCGCAATATTTCGCGACTGAGCGATGGTGCGAACGTCGGCTCGCCGGAGGAGGCCAAGCCCATCACGATATATTCATCCTGGTCTGGGCGAAATCCCAGGAACGCGGTCATCGCCGCATAGAATTGTCCCAGCGAGTGGGGCAGCGGTGTACGCTCCAGCACGGTGATTTGGTTACCTTCGCCGGCAGCCAACAAGGTGGTGTCCGCCTCTGACGCCCCGTCAACGACCAGAATCGCCGCCCGTTCAAATGGGGAGACGAGAAATGAACTGGCTGCATGGCAGAGATGGTGGTCGAGAAACACCGGCCGGCCGGCACCCGGTTCAACCCGTCTGGATAATTCCTGCTGAAGCCGGAAGAGTTCCTTCCATTCTTGACTCGCTCGCTCAAGGGAACGTGCCCCCTTCACACGGAACAGTTGCGTCGAGCGCAGCATGGCCGTCAGTGCCAGCTTGAGACGCCGCCCGACCTGCCAATACTTCCAGGGCACCACAATGGCCTCGACGTCACGCAGGGAGATCCCGGCTTCACGCAGGCAATACTGAATCGCATGGACCGGCAGCGCCGTCACATGCTTCTGGCGAACGAACCGCTCCTCCTCCGCTGCGGCCACAATGCGGCCGTCAGCGACCAGCGCGGCCGCCGCATCTCGCATATTGGACAAACCCAACACCACCACGATAAATCCACTTCCTTGGAAACAGGGCTGGGGAAATGTGCGGCGGTAGGATAAACGAGGCTGGTGAGGGTCGCAAGCCGGCACGGGAGTTGGTTGCAATGCCTCCTTCATTCCTGTACCGTTTCCCCTTCGAAATCTGCCGTAGAGGAGGCCCCGGCTTGAAGACGACCCGCGCATGCATTGTTGGAATTGTTTTGATCCCCTTTCTGGCTTCCTCCGGTTGCGACACCATTAAATCGCGGTTTTCTCGACAGGCTCTCCCAGATCTCGGCCCACCGGTCCCTCTCACGGTTGAACTAGACATCGACCCGTCGCTGGCCAAGGCCAAGACGGAGTATATCGATAACTGCAGCCGCATCCATGCCTTTTCGATCGGCCCGACGGTTGAAGACACCTTGATACAGGCCGCTCATCAAACGTTTCGCTCCGTGGTCATTCCGGGAAGTCAGGCGGCCGGGGGAAAGCCCGACGTGACGGTACGCGTGCGAATGCTGGATCCGCGCTTCAAGCTACAAACGGACGCCCTCTATGATCGTGCCCCCGCAGAACTCAGCCTGGATGCGTTGGCAGAATTCTTCGATGCCTCCGGCGCGCCGCTCGGAGAGCGGCCGTTACAAGCCACTCGAAAAGAACGGTTACAGCTCGAACTGACTCAGCAGCGTTGCGATTACGTCGTCGATCCTTTGCTGCAGGATACGTCCACCATGCTGGCCACGCAATTCATGCAAGAGGCCCGGGTGCTGCTCGCCCCAGCGACACAAACGCCTCCGGCTGGCGCGACCGTCCCGCCGTCTGATGCGGCGTCGAAGACAGCTGCCATTCCCGCTGCTCCCGCAACTACGGCGCCGGTTCCTCCCTTATCTTTCAAGGCCACGCTCCTAGATGAAAACGGCAACCTGGTCCTCGAAGGCGGCGAACGGATCCGCGTGCGAGTCGACGTGGTCAATACCGGTACACAAGCAGCCCAAGACATGGCCCTGCAGCTGACCGGTCCGCCGGCATTAATCGCTCAGTTCCCCGCCACAACCTTGCCCACCGGAACTCTCCCGCCCGGCGGCGCTAAATCACTTGAATTCATTGCGACCCTCCCGCAATCGCCGCCCTCCCAACAGGCCGAATTCCAGGTGGCGATCCTGAACGGAGCGGGCCAACAGGTTTCACCCATTCAAAAGTTGGTTGCCTCCGTACAGTCTGCGGCAGCCAATAGCGACGACGTGGATCACATTCCTCCTGCAGCGGCCGGATTTCAGCGCCCTGGAGACTATCTCCTTTCTATCGGACTGAGCAGCTACCGCGAACAGGAGATTGGCGCGCGGAAGTATGCCACCCTCGACGCCGAAATGGTGGCCACGTATTTCCAGACCCTCGGAGGATTACCGCGTAACAATGTGCGAGTCTTAAGGGACTGGAGCGCCTTACGCCCCGACATCGAAGAGGCCCTTCTCGATTGGCTCCCCGCAAAGGTGACTCCGGACTCGGTCGTCACGGTCTATTTCGCCGGCCAGGCCATCGTCACGTCATCCGGGGAGACGTTGTTGATCCCCTACGACGGCTCCCTGGGATCACCTTCACGCCTCTATCCGCTCAAGGATCTGGAAACAGCCTTGGGAAGGTTGAAGGCGAAACAAGTCTTGTTCGTGTTTGACGGGACGGTGCTCAAAAATGGGTCGGAAGGACGAACAAAAATCGCCCCACCCAAATGGGCGGCAACGACGGGGTCGGTCCTTCATGTGATTTCAACTACGGGATTCGGCAAGAGCCTGGAATTCGACTCCTGGCATCATGGGCTGTTTACCTATTACCTGTTGCGAGGACTGCGTGGTGAAGCAGACATGAACCGGAACGGTGAAGTCACGATCGGGGAGGTCACGGCCTATGTCGCTCGTAAAGTTCCGGCAGCGGCTCGCAGTACCTTCAAGCAGGAACAACAACCGCAGATCCTGCCGACGCAGCGTGTGCCGGAGAAAAGCCTCGACACCGTGCTCACAAAACCAGCGATGATTCCTTCCACTGACCGACCCTAAAAAAACGGGCTCCTCCTCTGCCATCCATCTCGGCATGGGGCCGCGAAGGCTCGGGAGGGTGATTGCTTCCTTTCCCGGATTGCTCCTGGTTCACGATGTGATCCTTCCGTCACCAGGCGCCTCTGCACAAAAGAGAAGGGCGGCGAGGATACCCTCGCCGCCCTTCTCCGATTCAGCCTTTCAGCCGAAAATCGTGACTACTCGTCGCCACCCTTGCAGAAGCTGCGCTCGTAATTGATGATCGTCCAAGCTTCTTCCTCGGTGATCGCCGCAGGGACCAACGAGACCATGCCGGTGCCAGGGCTGCCGTTCTTGATCACCCAGAACAGCTCGCCGTCTTTCCGCTTCTTGTGGAAC
>JACOEK010000008.1 GCA_024998595.1 Nitrospira sp. | reverse complement strand
CTTCAATACACCTTACCTTACTCATTTCTCGCTCTATTCAGTTGTCAAAGAACCGCCTCGCGCTTCGGAAGAACTTTTCGTTCCCCACGCGAGCCGCGCACTTTACTACGCGGGGCTGACCTTGTCAAGAGGTTCAGCAGATATTTTTTTTGATCAGGGCTTGCTGAGAATCCGTCGCGGGGCTTACAACCGCATCGGCCACCTGGCTGGATCAAACGTGCATCCTTATACCAATCTGGATTTCTGGAGTCAAGCCTTGAAAAGATCTTTTTAATATCGCAGAGTAATTCTTATGGAAAATTGGTTGAGCTTAAAACGACGCAGCCTCTTAAAACTCACTGGAATCGCGGCTGCCGCTGGCCTCGCAGGCGGTTGCGACGGAGTCGGATCTTTTTTCGGGCGCATGTTCGCCATGCCCCCTCGCGACACAAATTACTTCACAGAAAACAAAAAATTCTACGTTGTGAACTATTCCGACTCGCCGTTTAACGTATCTCGCGACCTCCGACAGGATGAATGGCGACTATCGGTAAAGGGCGAAGTGAAGAAACCACTGTCTCTGGGCTGGCGCGAGCTGTTGAATCGTACCAATTTCGAACAGGTCTCCACCCTGATGTGTATCGACACTTTACCCGGAGGAGACAGCCTCGGCAATGCGCGCTGGCGCGGGATCTCGCTGAAAAAACTGCTCCAGGAAGCAGAAATTGACGAAGATACGACACGCGATATCGTGTTCCGCGGTGCTGACGCCTACGACGACAGCATTCCTCTGGCTCGCGCCATGCAGGACGATGTCATGCTGGCCTTCCTGATGAACGGCGAAAAGTTACCCAAAGAGCATGGCTTTCCGCTCCGCCTTCTCGTCCCGGGCTTATATGGCATCAAAAACGTGAAGTGGATCGTGGAAATCGAGGCCTATGCCGGAGACTACAAAGGGTATTGGCAGCGCAAAGGATGGACTGACGATGCCACGATCAAGACATTTTCACGCATTGATTCCCCCGGCCACTATCAAACATTGCGCGGACCGGAACAACGATTCCGCGGGATCGCCTTCGGCGGCCCAAACTCCATCAGCCGGGTGGAAATCAGCATGGATGCCGCCAGAACATGGGATTCCTGCGAGATTGAAACGCCGATGTCGCCCTATTCATGGGTCATTTGGAACTACGCCTGGCGTCCGTCGAAACGCGGCAAGTACCAGGTCGCTGTCCGCGCCATCGACAGCAAGGGGCAACCCCAGATCGCCGAACTCATTCGACCGCAGCCAGCAGGATCGAGTGGACTACACACAATTATTGCGGATGTGGAAACCCTTTAACTGAGAAGCAGTTGAACTACGTATATACATAATCCGAACAGAACCAGATCGGTGCCCCTCGGATCTCACCGCGCAAGCGGTAACCCAAGACCGGGACGCCCGTAGAAGAAGTTTGCAGGAAGACGATCCCCCTACCGACCATGAGCGGCGGCTCGCAGAGATCATCTTCGAGCAGATCCGTATTGATCGCTCTCTCTTAAAGCCATCACAATATCCCGATATCATTCCGCTCCAGCGGACGCCACGAGTGAGAATACTGGTCTCTCGAACCTATGCTCCGACAATAATTGAATTGCCGACAACGTGGATTGCCCGACGACCTCAAGCACACCCATAAGCCCATCCATCTTCGAGACACGCCCATTTGCGATCCACTACGTCAGGGTGCCGTCCAGGAATCGGAACTGCTCGATTCTGCAAAAATTTTCATCAACAATACTAGTTAAGCTGCACTGCTTAGTGAGTACTTGAAAAACCTCGCAATCTCGAAACTGCAACTGCTCCTCCGCCGCCAGAAACGAACTATCCAATCGTTGAAGAAACCCCGCGGCCTCCCACGGAACCTGCCAGCAAATGTTGGCATCAAGGCGAACACACCACTCATGTTCTGCCTAATTTTTCAACGTTTCGATTCGTTGTTTGTCTGCCGGAATTCGCTCGCCATCCTCAAATTCAGCTCAACTAATGATTTGCCCAAAATCCTGACGTAGTTCGGGTCAAAAGCCGACGGATTACCTCTCTCAGGAGAGAAAAAGAGGTCTGCACGCGTCGCAGGAATGAGGGAGGAAGAGGCGGAAAGGAGGATTTTTCAACGACTAACAGAATACTGAGAACAGAGCCAGGGTAAACGAATCGAGGACAGAAACCGGCTAACGGCCACTGCCATCCGCGCGGACACCAGCGAACGTGCTCGCAAATAATTCCACCATGGCGCGCACGCCTTTTCGCACCGCATCGGAGACTTCGTCCCTCGGTCCATATCCGAGAATCGCCTGGTTCCACAAGTTCCCAGGCGTCTTTTGAGCCGTGTAGGAACCTGCATTGCAATCCACATGGTAGGCGGCAATATACTGCTCGCCTACCGTCCACACTTCACAGGTAAAAAACCCAAGTTGATTGGGTCGTTCCGACGCATCGGGGGATGGACCACTCGACCCTTCAAGAGCAATCCCCGGCACCTTGTTCAGAAGCGTCACACGAGTCGCGTCGGTTAGTTCGGCCGCGCTAATGCCGAGTTTTTCCGCTGTGCCTTGGGTCTGCACCTCGACCGCGACAAACTTCTTGATGTGTCGCATGTCGGCGACGGGAACGGGGTCCGGATTGGCACCCAGTACCGTCATCGAAGGTAAGAGGCCGACGCCCAGCAGCAGAAGAACGGACAATTTGCCCATCACATTCGTGCATTCCCACATGACGAAATCCCCCTATCTACCGGAGCGATTCAACGGCTCAACCTCCCGGCTCCCTCGCTTGATATACCTCAGCTCGACTCTCCATATCCAGTTTCAGATGCACCTGAAGAGCGTGCTTCATGCGTAGCTTCACTCAACCTCTGTCAGAATTATCTGATGACTTGGCCAGAGGCAAGCAGTTCCCGCGAGTCTGACGCGAAGATTCGCCCTAGGAGAACCCTACTGTCTCGGTCTTAGTATCATGCTGACCGGCTGCCGGATACAACCTACACGAGCCACTCCCGAGTTAGGACGATCCGGAGAGAGCACTCACCTCGCGCGTCGTGAGCTCCCGCCACTGTCCCGGTTGAAGATCGCCTAACGTAATCGGGCCAATGGTGATACGCACCAACCGCAAGGTGGGATGACCGACCGCCGCAGTCATCCGTCGTACCTGCCTGTTCATTCCCTCACGCAAGGTAAGTTCTAGCCAAGCTGTGGGAACGTGTTTTCGAAATCGAATCGGAACGGGCCGGTCAGGCAAGGACGGAGGGTCTTCCAGGAGGCGTGCGCGTGCTGGCCGCGTCAGGGCCCCGCTCAGCACCACTCCGGACTGCAGGCGCTCTAACGCCGCCGTATCAGGGACTCGCTCAACCTGTACAAGATAGACCTTGGGAAGCAGATGCCGTGGATCGGTAATGTGATGCGCCAACGTACCGTCCGACGTCAACAACAACAGCCCTTCACTGTCTCGATCCAATCGGCCCGCTGGATAAACATCGGGAATATCGATGTATTGGCTCAGTGTCGGGCGCCCCTCGGGATCGGTAAAACAGGGCAGTACGTCGTAGGGTTTGTTAAAAACCAGGGTGCGTGAGGGACGTCGCACCGTCATAGACGCGCGACGCTCGGCAAGAAGTTAGTCGCCATCGCGACGCAGGAGAGGGAATGAAGATCGCCGAATGGAAGAGCCATGAGCCCGAAAGCTGAACGGTAAGGAGGGAACGTAGAACACTTACGATTAGTCGAGCCGCCTAAAACGAGCCGCATATTCTTCGGGAGGAATTGGGGTACTCCAAAACGCAGACTTGCTCTGGTTGAGAATGCGGGTCTTGACGAGCAGGCTCCCGTCTCCTTCCACGGTCAATTCCTGGGCAAATTCGGAAATATTGCGAAGCGGTTCTTCGGCCACGCCGCCCTCTGCGCGGGTCCGGTGAATCCGGATTCGATTGTGCTCACAGGTCACTCGATCTTCCGGCTGCAAATCCAACTGGTGGGCGGTGATGGCTCCATCATAGCGATTGACCAGCTCCAGCGTGTCGTCATGCACTAATTCAACGCGTACGGACTCCTGCGTCAGATCCGCCGGCGCAGCCACTCCCAACATCGCATTCAGCGTGAGTTTATTATCCCGGTTCCGGTAAAAATTCATCGACCCCGGGAGAGCTTCCCCTTGCAGTTCATACATTCCGCCGATCTTCGGACATTCCGGCCACGCGAGGCTGGGTTTCAACGTAGGCGGCAGGGTCGTAACCGGCGCCGGGCGGCATCCGGGGAGCGTCACCAGTACGATCAGCGTGAGCGTGAACAGCTGGACTGGCCTCGAATACCGGCGATGATGAATGAAGAGACGCGACAGCATGATTTTAGTCTAGCGAAGCATTCCTAAGCCTGTCTAGTCAGAAGATTGAAGAAAGTGAGACTGTTCCGAAATGTCCGCTCTCATGGCCACACTCCGCCAGTATTCTGTATGCAGAGCTGTTCACGCCTTGATGAACCGCCTCAAATGTGGTTCCATTGGCTAGGGCTTCTCCGTATCACCCTACGACCATCAGTCCTGAGCCGCAACCAAGGAGTCTAACCATGCGATGGCAAGGCCAGCGTGAGAGTCAGAACATCGAGGATCGTCGCGGCATGGGCGCGGCGCGTTCCGGCGCAGGGATAGGATTAGGTGGACTCGTATTAGTCCTAGCCGTCAGTTTTCTCACTGGCACCAACCCACTTACCCTCCTCAATCTTCTTACCGGCGTGCAGGAGGTCACCGGCCCGGCTGAACTAGACCACCCGGGACCGACTGGGGCGCCAAGCGACCACCTCGGGAAGTTCGCCTCCGTAGTCCTAGCGGACACGGAAGATACCTGGCGCGCGCTTCTCCCGCAAATGGGGAGCGCCTATGAAGACCCCCAGCTGGTGCTCTTCACGGGCGCTGTGCGTTCCGCCTGCGGCACCGCGTCATCTGCCGTCGGCCCGTTCTACTGTCCCGGCGATCACAAGGTGTATTTGGATCTCTCGTTTTTTCAGGAACTGGCACGACGGCTTGGCGCGCCGGGCGACTTTGCCCAGGCCTATGTGATCGCCCATGAGATCGGGCACCATGTCCAGAATCTGCTGGGCATTGCCGGCCAGATTACCCGGCTGCAACAACGCAGTTCCACTGCCGAGCGCAATGCGCTCTCCGTCCGCATGGAACTGCAGGCCGATTGTTTTGCCGGAGTGTGGGGATATCATGCCCGGCGCAATCGCCAACTCATCGAGCCCGGTGATTTCGAAGACGGGCTGCACGCCGCGGCGGCCATCGGAGACGATCGCCTTCAGCAAATGGGGCAAGGGCACGTACAACCGGAAAGCTGGACGCACGGGTCATCCGACCAACGGGTGACATGGCTGCGACGCGGTCTGCAGTCCGGCGATCCTCATGTCTGCGATACCTTTGCCGAGGGACGATCCTAGCGGAATGCGGGTGCTGGCGGTCCGGTCGCATGCCGCCGATACCCTCACCTTCTACAAGGGGCACCGTCAGCTGTTGCCGCCACTGAGTATGTTGGGAATTTGGGAAGAATTAATAGGAGGGAACTAAAATCCGATACTGATACCACCGCCACTACGGCTCCCGCCACCGCCGAATCCGACGCCACCGAACACGTTCCACCAGGGACCGGAGGCCGGAGGCTCCTCCGCCCGTTTGGCATCCCACCGATGAAGGTGCTTGATATCCAGCGTGGGGAAACGATAGTCGGCTTCATCCATCTTTTCGAGCGAGCTCCCCGTGACTTCCCCGACAATCGTGACCCTGGTGCCTTCGGCAATAGTGGCCGGATCGAGGAACTCTTTTTGTACGGCCAGGAACCGACCTTTGGACTCCATCCGATTGGACACCGGTTCCTGGTCGCCATCCAAGGGCAGTTGCAACACTTCCAGCTGCGTCCCACCCTTCAGTGCCTTGGCCTTCAGGACTTCCCCACCGACGACAATCACTTTCCCCCGGTGGGAATCCGGTGCTTCCACGACTTGACTGAACGTGACGGCCTTATCGACCTGTGGTTCGAGCGACTCCGGAACGACCGACGTCGCGCAGCCAGCCGCCGCGACAACCATTCCAATCAGTAGGCTCGAGAAAGAACGTCTCATCATGAAGTCAGTATAGCCCACATCGATTGGCGATACTATCGCCGCAGGGGCACAACCGGATTTCCTCCTACCCCGGCCCTAGTTTATACTGCAGAGACTTCACGGCCTTCACACGAAAGGAACGCTTTGTATGTCACGCTTCCCGCTTCGTTACTCCCGGCTCGTGCGTTACACCACACTGACGATCGCATCCCTCTCGTTCACCGCCGGCCTTTTCGCCATCCAGGCTTCGGCCTTTGATGCCACAGCACTGGATCGTGCCAAACTCGCCACCATCGGAGTTCTGGAAGATACGCAGGATCAGCGCACGCCGGACAAGCCAGGCAAAATTTTGGTGCGCGGTACCGGCTTTCACCTGCGCGATGGCTACATCGTCACCGCTCGCCATGCGGCCGAAAAACAGGATGTGACGACCGGTACGGTCATTCAGAAACAGATTCATGTCTTGACGACCGATCTCCACGAGATTCCGGCGGACCTCGTTGGTGACAGCGCCTTCATGGATGTCGTCGTCTACCGCATCGCCGAAGCGCATCGCGCCAAGTTGCCCGGTGCCGTTTCATTCGCTCCGGGTGACGTGCGGCCTGGGCAGGACGTGTTCACTGTCGGGTACCCCATGGGCTGGGGCCCGACCATGTCATTTGGCCACCTGGGCAATACGAACACGTTTCTCCAAACGGTTGATACACGCCTCATTCAAGCCGACGTGGCTGCCTGCAGCGGCAACTCTGGCGGCGGGCTCTTCAATGACAAGGGAGAAGTCGTCGGCATCATGCATGCGATCATACAAACGGAACGTGACGACTCCACCGCTCATTGCAGTCGTATGGCTTTTGCCATTCCAGCGCTGCTGGCTGAACGAATCGTGACGGCCGCCCTGGACGGCAAACCGCTGACCTTCTCAAAGATGGGGATTCATATGGTTGCGGTAAAAGACGGCACCCGGTGGCGCATGGCGGTGAAAGACGTCATGGAACCGGCCAAGTCCGCCGGCATTCAGAAGCACGATATCATTATTGCTGTAGACGAGACCGACATTCAGGACGCTGCGCACTTAAAGAACTATTTGATCGAACGCACCAAGCCCGGCCAGCAAGTAAGCGTGAAAGTCCGTCGTATCGATACCAATCTGACGTTTACGGTGACCTTGGGGGGGGGATAATCGACCAGCCGGCGGCGGTTTTTTCCGCCTTCCTGCTAGGCAGGCACGGCCTGATACCAGCCATTGGCTCGCACCAGGGTCACTGGCTGATCAAACAGGCGGCTGAGGTTCACATCCGTGAGGAGATTGGCTTTTGCTCCATCAGCGACTATTTCGCCTCCCTTGAGCAACACCACTCGCTCAATCTCGGGTGGAATCTCGTGGAGATGGTGCGTCACCAGCAGAATCGTCTTCCCCTTGCGGATCTGCGCACGCAGGAGGTCAAGGTATTGGAAGCATGCCTTCAGATCGAGCCCGCTCGTCGGCTCATCCAGCACAAGCACCGAGGGATCATGCACCAACGCGCGCCCCAGGAGAAACCGCCGTTGCTCGCCGGTTGAGAGATGACCAAAGGTGCGATCGGCCAGCTGCTCGATCCGTAATTCCCGCATCACTTCTCGCGCGCGAGCGATCTGCTCCTGGCTGAACGTTTGGTGGTCATACGTGTCGTTGCTGGCATAAAAGCCAGACAGAATCACATTCAGGCCTTCGGCGCAGCTCAGATAGTCCCGCTGCAAGTCATGGGACACCATCCCTAATTGCTTCCGCACATCCCACACGCTCCACCGCCCTTCGCCGAACAGGCTGACCTTGGTGTTATCCAGCGCCAGTGGATGGACCTCACCTGACAGCAACTTGAGAAGCGTGGACTTGCCTGCTCCATTGGGACCCACAATCGCGGCATGCTCGCCCTGATGAAAGACGAAGGAGAAATCTGAGAAAACGCGATTGTCCCCCCGATAAACCGTCGCATGTTGAATGTCGAGAATCGGGCGAGCACCGACCTTCGGAGAGGATTCTTTGTCCGGAGGAGGGACAGGCAGAGCCACTGGACGGCCCACCGGCTTACCAGCGCGACGCGACTGTTCAAGTCCGGCACGAGCGAGCGCATCCACCCGTTCATTTTCCGTATGGCCGTTGTGGCCTCGAACCCAGTGCCATTCAATCGTGTGGCCG
This sequence comes from Nitrospira sp., assembly GCA_024998595.1. GTDB lineage: Bacteria > Nitrospirota > Nitrospiria > Nitrospirales > Nitrospiraceae > Nitrospira_A. The sequence goes on along the minus strand of JACOEK010000008.1, from coordinate 114,515 downwards.
GCAGCCAGTGCATCCAGGCGACGCCATAGATCTGCATTTTTTACCGGCTCGTTGCCGGATGTTTTCCATCCCCGGCGCTTCCAGTTGTGGATCCATTCACTGATCCCCTTTTGCACATACTGGGAATCCGTGTAGACCCGTGCCTTTACCGGGTTGGCAAGCGACTGTAAGGCTTCGATGACCGCAAGCAACTCCATGCGATTGTTCGTCGTCGCCGGCTCACCGCCGCACAGTTCCGTTTCGACGTCATCGATACGGAGCAACACGCCCCAGCCCCCAGGCCCGGGATTTCCGCTACAGGCGCCATCCGTATAAATGTCGATCACGTCATTCCTACAGGAATAAAAATGGAATACATGTACGAGAAGCTACGCGCCGCTATGCTTCAGCAGGATCAGTATTGATCTTCGTGGAAGAGTTCTTATCGGCAGCAGATCCGGCTCTTGTTATCGAGCCTGGGACTTTCGGGGTCTTTGTAACGACATCTGCGTTTTGCGCGCGATCCAAGAGGGCGTGGTCCATCAGCACGAGGGCCATCATGGCTTCGGCTATGGGCGTCGCTCGAATGCCGACGCAAGGATCATGGCGGCCGTTGGTCTCTACCGTGACGGCATTGCCGGCCTTATCGATCGAACGACGCGGCACTCGGATGCTCGATGTGGGCTTGATGGCGATGGTCACCACGACATCCTGGCCGGTGGAGATGCCACCGAGAATACCGCCCGCATGATTGGTGACAAAACCCTCAGGCGTGAGTTCGTCGCCATGCTCTGACCCTCGCTGAGCGACCGAGGCAAAGCCCGTACCGATTTCAACCGCCTTCACGGCATTAATGCTCATCATGGCTCCGGCAAGATCGGCATCCAGCTTGGCGTAGACCGGAGCGCCCCACCCGACCGGCACATGCTCCGCGACGGTCGTAATCCTCGCCCCGACGGAATCTCCTGCCTTACGCAACTCGTCCATGAAGGTTTCGAGCTTTCCCACCACCGAGTCATCAGCGGAAAAGAAGGGGTTTGTTCGGACTACATCCCAGCTCTGAAACGGCACGTCGATGGGCCCAAGCTGACTCAGATAGCCACGGATGAGAACGCCGTATTTCTCGCGCAACCACTTCCTGGCGATGGCCGCCGCCGCCACCCGCACCGCCGTTTCACGCGCTGAGGATCGTCCCCCGCCTCGATGGTCGCGGATCCCGTACTTCTGCCAGTAGGTGTAGTCGGCGTGGCCCGGGCGAAAGGTGTCGATGAGGTTACCGTAATCACGGCTGCGCTGGTCTTCGTTCCGGATCAGAAGGGCAATCGGGGTTCCGGTGGTTTTGCCCTCGAACAGTCCGGAAAGGATTTCAACGGTATCGGATTCCTGCCGCTGCGTGACGTGGCGCGAAGTACCCGGCTTCCGCCGGTCGAGGTCCTGCTGAATGTCTTCGGCGGAAAGCGCGAGGCCAGGCGGACACCCATCCACTACGCAGCCGATCGCTGGTCCGTGGCTTTCGCCGAACGAAGTGACGGTGAACACTCGGCCCAACGTATTGCCGGCCATGGGGCGGATGACTCTCCCTATTCGACGAGATCCAGCTTGATGCGGAGTTCCTTCAACTGATCGGCACTCACAGCGGATGGAGCTTCCGTAAGCGGACATTGCGCGCGTTGCGTCTTGGGGAATGCGATGACATCCCGAATGGAGTCGGCGCCGCCCAGGAGCATGATCAGCCGATCGAGGCCGAAGGCAATTCCACCATGCGGCGGCGCGCCATATTCCAAGGCTTCCAGGAGGAAACCGAATTTGGCTTGCGCCTGTTCCTTCCCGATGCCGAGCAGATCGAGAATTCGGAACTGGATATCGCTACGATGGTTCCGAATGCTGCCGCCACCAATCTCACTCCCGTTGAGCACCATATCATACGCCTTGGCTCTGGCCTTCAGTGGCTCTGTGTCGAGGTACGGAAGGTCTTCATCCATCGGTGCCGCGAAGGGATTGTGCATGAACACATATCGTTTTTCTTCCGGCGAATAGTCCAGCAAAGGAAACTCGGTCACCCAGAGCGGCTTCCAGGCGGTTTTGTCGATGAGATTCAGCTCCTCACCGAGCAATAGGCGTATCCGTCCTAACACATCGTGCACGATGGCCGGCTTATCCGCACCGAAGAGCACGAGATCGCCCGGCTTCGCTTCCGGCAAGGCCGCCGCAAACGCCTGGGCATCGAGAAACTTGGCGATCACGGATTCCAACTGTCCCTCCGCGGTCACCTTCAACCAGGCTAACCCTTTGGCCCCAAAGCTTTTCGCGGTTTCACCGAGCGCATCGATACGGCTCCGGGCGATGGTGGCACCACCCGACACAATCAATGCCTTGACGAGCCCACCTTTGGTTGCAGCATCTTTGAACACTTTGAAATCACTCTTGGCCGCAAACGCTGTCACATCATGCAACGGCATTTCGAATCGCAGATCCGGCTTGTCAGACCCGTAGCGTCCCATGGCATCGGCATACGTCATTCGAGGAAACGGAACCGGCAACTGCACGCCGCCGGCATCGTTGAAGACGGAAACGATCATCCGCTCCATGAGGGACATCACCTGCTCACGATCCACAAACGACATTTCAAGGTCGATCTGGGTAAACTCCGGCTGGCGGTCGTTGCGCAGGTCTTCGTCACGGAAGCAGCGGGCAATCTGGTAATACCGATCGACCCCGCTGACCATCAAGACCTGTTTGAACAACTGCGGCGACTGCGGGAGCGCGTAGAACATGCCCGGATTGACACGGCTCGGCACCAGATAATCCCGCGCGCCTTCCGGAGTGCTCTTCGTCAAAACGGGTGTTTCCACTTCGAGGAACTGCTCCGCATTCAAAAACGCACGCACGGCCTGCATGATTCCGTGCCGCAATGCCAGTAAGCGCTGCATCCGCGGCCTTCTCAGATCGAGATAGCGGTACTTCAAGCGAAGTGATTCGGTGATCTCAATGTCGTCCTCGATCATGAAAGGGGGCGTCTTCGCCTCGTTCAGAATCTCCACCGCATCGACAAAAATTTCAATGTCACCCGTCGGTAGATGCGGATTGCGAGACTCCTCGGGACGGGCCATGACCTGTCCGGTGACCGACACCACGCATTCGCTCCGCAAGGTGTGGGCCGCCTGATGGACGGAGGCATTTCGCTCGGCATTGAACACGACTTGCGTCAGCCCGGTCCGATCGCGCAAGTCGATAAACAGCACCATGCCGTGGTCCCGACGCCGTTGCACCCAGCCGTTCAATACCACCTGTTGACCGACCTGAGCCTTGGTCAACTCCCCGCACCGATGGGTCCTGATCTTCATGCTCTTCTCCGCGTTGAGTTCCGCGACTGCCTTGCAGGGCCCCGTTGACCCGAGCGTGACGGCGAGGGACCGCTACGCTTGTTCGGTTGAAACTTCTGGCCAGACCGGGAACGACCCGCTGCCGAGCCTGGGCCCGAGCCTTGAGGTGTTCGGCTGGATGGGCCCCGTTCAAATCCCCTCCCCGACTGGGTCTGCCCAGGTTTCCGAAGTGACGCGGCAGGACGCGGCCTAGCAGTTCGATCGTCACCTTGAGGCATACCACTGGGCTGAGGCCGTTGAAACGCTTTGGTCTTCGTCGGGCGGCGGAACTTCGCGCCAGGGCTCAGCGGCCGTTTCAGTCCGCCACGACCAGAGCGTCCCGCCTTCGCGCCGTTCAGAGCCCGCTGCGACCCGGCCCCTGATTCCTGTCGTTGAGATTTTGGGCCTCGCCCTGAACGCTCAGGCTTGGGCGGCCGCGGGGGTGCGGGCTCCGTCGGCGGCGTCCAGCGTACCGGTTTCCCTGACGCATCCAACTGCGGATGTTCGGCCCTGGCCACCCGATCCTGAACTACTTCTCGTAACCGGTTCGCCTCACGGTCGGTCAAAAACCGATATTCCCCTGACGCCAAGTCGCCCAGTAGTAACGGCCCCATACGGACACGCGTCAACTTAATGACCGAATGGCCGACGGCCTCGATCATTCGTTTCACTTGATGCTTACGTCCCTCATGGATCGTGACTTCAAGCCAGGAGTTGCTCTCGGCTCTGCTGACCTTGTTAACCTTCGCCGGAGCGGTGAAGCCGTCTTCGAGTTTGACGCCCCGTTCGAGCGCATCGATTTTGGCGTCATCGAGCACGCCCTTCACTTTAATGAGATACGTCTTCGGCACATGGTAGCGCGGATGGAGCAGCGCCTGGGCCAGGTCGCCATGATTCGTCAGCAGCATGAGCCCTTCACTATCAAAATCCAGCCGGCCGACAGGGAACACCCGCACCGAGACCCCATGCAGGTGGTCTTTCACGGTGGGGCGGCCTTCGGGATCATCGAGCGTGGACATGACGTTCTTGGGCTTGTTCAGAATCAAGTAGACATACGGCTGTGCGGCCCGCAAATGTTTGCCGTCGATCTTGACGTGGTCGCGATCCGGATCAACTTTAGTGCCAAGCTCCTTCACCACGTGGCCGTTAATGGTCACCCGTCCGGACACAATCAATTCCTCGGCTTTGCGCCGCGACGCCATCCCGGTACCGGCGATCAGCTTTTGAAGACGAACTTCCATCGTGCCTTTAGGTGAAGCTTGGGTTATATCTCAACGTTCGTGGGTGCACGGGAGTGGCCGCTTCGGCGCGTCGCACGTGATGCGTGACGTCTCGCTCATTCCCATTCGATCGTGCTCGGGGGTTTAGAACTGATGTCATACACGACTCGGTTCACACCCTTCACTTCATTGATGATCCGGCTCGACATTCGTCCCAACACGTCATTCGGAATCTTAGCCCAGTCGGCAGTCATGCCGTCGAGACTCGTGACGGCGCGAATCGCAATCACATGTTCATAGGTCCGCTGATCGCCCATGACACCGACGGTTCGGATCGGCAACAATACCGCGAACGCCTGCCAAATTTCCCGATACAGTCCGGCGGCGCGAATTTCCTGATCGACGATCGTTTCCGCCCCCCGCAGAATGGCCAAGCGCTCTTTGGACACTGCACCGAGCACCCGAATCGCCAGGCCGGGACCGGGAAACGGCTGGCGCCAAATAATCTCATCCGGCAAGCCAAGCTCCTGACCCAACACACGCACTTCGTCCTTGAACAATTCGCGAAGGGGCTCAACCAGTTTTAACTTCATTTTCGTCGGCAACCCACCGACGTTGTGGTGTGTCTTAATCGTCGCCGATGGTCCTTTGAAGCTGACGCTTTCGATCACATCCGGATACAGCGTGCCTTGGACGAGGTATTTGATCCCCTTCAGCTTTTTGGATTCGACTTCAAAGTTTTTGATGAACAAGCGGCCGATAATCTTCCGCTTACGTTCCGGGTCCGTCACGCTCTTCAGCCCTGTCAAAAATTGACTGGTGCGATCCAGGATCCGCATGTTTAGATGAAGTTGCGAGGCGAAGGTCTTCTCAACCTGCTCGCGTTCACCGGCACGCAATACCCCGTTATCGACGAAGATACACGTCAGTTGATCGCCGACTGCCCGATGGGTGAGCGCCGCCGCCACCGATGAGTCCACCCCGCCGCTCAATGCACAGATCACGCGCTCCGTCCCAACCTGCTGCCGGATCTGCTCCACGGCCGTTTCAACATAGGACCGCATGGTCCACGTCGGCTTACAGCCGCAAATGTCGTAGACAAAATTCTTCAGAATCGCGGCGCCCTCGGCGGTATGGGCCACCTCCGGATGAAACTGCAGACAATAAATACGTTGTTTGGCATCATGCCGCTTCATCGCCGCAATGGGGGAATTGTCCGTGTGGGCAATGGAGCGAAATCCAGGCGGCATGCGCTCAATGCGGTCTCCGTGAGACATCCACACGACGGTCGGTCCGCCGCTGCCAATCCCCTTGAACAGGTCCGAACGATCGTCAAGCTGCAGTTCGGCCCGACCAAATTCACGATGCGGAGCTTTCTCTACTTCACCACCCTGCAGATGTGTCACCAACTGCATTCCATAGCAGATCCCGAGAATGGGGATGCCCTGCTCGAAGAGCTGCTTGGACACCTTGGGGGCCTTTTTATCATAGACACTCGAGGGCCCCCCGGAGAGCACGATGCCCTTAGGTCGATAGGCCAACACCGTGGAGAGCGGCACGGTGCAGGGGAGGATCTGCGAGTAGACCTGCGCTTCCCGGATACGTCTTGCAATCAATTGCGTGTATTGGGATCCGAAATCGAGGACGAGGATTCTATCGTGCCAAAGTTCCATGAGTGTGCGAGATGTACAACGTTAGAGGTTCAATGCGGGGGATGAAGAAGACGGAAAGAGTAGGTTGCCCTTCCCGCTTACCTGTTATTCCCAGTCGGTGCGATAGTTGGGAGCTTCTTTGGTGATAATGACGTCGTGTACATGTCCTTCACGGAGCCCGGCTAACGTCTGGCGGATGAACGTGGCTTTTTGTTGCAGATCTGGAATGGTCTTACAGCCGCAATAACCCATGCCGGACTTGACGCCCCCTACCATCTGGTAGATGTGCGGCGCTAATAGGCCCTTGTACGGTACGCGGCCCTCGATCCCTTCGGGAACCAGCTTGGGCGTCGGGCGCCCACCCTGTCCATATCGATCGCCGCCGCCGCGCTCCATGGCGCCGATAGATCCCATTCCTCGATAAACCTTGTAAGTCCGCGCCTGAAACAACACCGTTTCGCCTGGCGCTTCCTCCGTACCCGCCAACAAACTTCCGAGCATGACCACGGAAGCACCGGCCGCGAGGGCTTTCGTAATATCGCCGGAATACTTAATGCCGCCGTCGGCGATCACTGGAATTCCGGTTCCGGCTAACGCCCTGGCGCAGTCGGCAATTGCCGTCAACTGCGGCATGCCGGCACCAGACACCATTCGCGTGGTGCAAATCGAGCCGGGTCCGACGCCGACTTTCACGGCATCCACACCCGCCTTCACCAAATCCTTGGCTGCCTGTGCGGTCGCAATGTTGCCGGCAATGATATCCAGTTTGGGATGGGCTTTTCGGACCATTTTGACGGTATCAAGGACCGCCTGCGAATGCCCGTGCGCCGTATCGACGACCACGACATCCACTCCGGCCTTCACTAGCAAATCGACCCGGTCTCTGGTCTCAGGACCGACGCCAAGCGCCGCACCGACCCGCAAGCGCCCATGGGCATCCTTGCAGGCGTTAGGGTACTTAATGCGCTTTTCAATGTCCTTGATCGTGATCAACCCCTTGAGCTCGAATTGTTTGTTCACCACGGGCAATTTTTCAATCCGATGCTCATGCAGGATCTCGCGGGCTTTTTCCAGGCTCGTCCCTTCCGGCGCCGTGATGAGCTTGTCACGCTTCATCACCTGCGAGACCTTCAGCTCCATCCTCGTCTCAAACCGCAGATCGCGATTTGTCAGGATCCCGACCAATTTACCGCCCTTGGTGACAGGAATGCCGGAGATCCGGTACCTGGCCATCAGGTCGTGCGCATCACGGATGGTTTGATCGGGCGCGATGGTGATGGGATCAAGAATCATCCCGCTTTCTGATTTTTTGACCCGGTCAATTTCAGCGGCCTGATCAACCGGCGACAGTACGCGATGCACAATGCCGATGCCGCCTTCCTGAGCCATCGCAATGGCTAACCGTGCTTCAGTTACGGTATCCATGGCGGCGCTCACGATGGGAATATTCAAATGTATGTTCCGAGAGAGGCGAGTGCGGGTATCGACTTCGGTCGGGAGAACCTGTGACTTAGCTGGGACCAGGACGACGTCGTCATAGGTCAACCCGAGCCGAATCTCCTTCTCTAACATCCGTTGCCACCCTCTCCCGGGCTTCCTGCCCGCGGCCCTTAGACTCTCGTGGTTTTATCGATCTGCCCCAGCTCCGCTGCGGCATCCGCTTCTTCCTGTAATCGCTCGCTGCCTTCTTCCGCCGGCATAAACTGCTGCACACGGGTGTTGCCGCTATCGACGGCAAACACACTGCCACGGGAATCCACCACGATGCCGTAGGGGAAATTGAATTGTCCGTCGCCGCCGCCGAATCCGCCCCACTGAGAGATAAAGTTGCCCTCACGGTCGAACTTTTCGAGACGATGGTTCCCGGTGTCCGTGACATACACATCACCCTGGCCATCAACGGCAATACCCCAGGGGGATCGTAATTGTCCGGCTTCCTGCGCCAACGGGCTGCTGGCATGACCGGCCTCGGAACTGCCGCCCCACTTGGTCAGCAACTGCGGCAAGACGTTCGTGCTGGTATCGAATTTCTGCACGCGATGGTTGCCCATATCGACCACGTAGACAGTGCCGTCGGCTTGGTCTACCGCAATTCCTCGCGGGAAATAGAATTGCCCATCGCCGTTGCCGAAGCTGCCCCACGACATGATGAACTCGCCGGTGAGGTCGAATTTCTGCACTCGGAAGTTCGCGCTATCGACGACGTAGATATACCCGCGTACCCGATCGATGGCGATGCCCCAGGGCGCATTGAACTGGCCTTCGCCGTTGCCCCGCGAACCGAACTTCATGATGTAGCCGCCCAATTTGCCATCGAATTTCTGCACGCGATGATTGTTCGTATCGACCACGAAAACATCGCCCTTGGCGTCGCAGGCGATACCGGTCGGATTATGGAAGTTCGCGTTGGCCGCGCCGAAATTTCCCCAGAGAATAATGAAATTCCCGTTACGGTCAAACTTCTGAATCCGGTTATTTCCATTGTCGACGACAAAGATGGAACCTTGTTGATCGATGGCCAGACCGTACATCGGAGCCATGAACTCGCCGCCGTGCAACAAGGATGCGCCGCGGCCCGGCTTGCCCCATTTGGAGACGCAAAGGTAGCCGGACGTGTTGACGAGGATGGTGGCGCTCGCCGGTGTCGAAATGTTGTTCCCGACGTCTTTGAACCAGACGATGACGGTTTTCTGCCCGTCGCTCGGAGAAAGAATGAAGGGAATCGTCGCGCCGAACTTGATGGCCGGGGGAACCTCGACCCAACCAGGCGTTCCCGCCATCGGCGTCATCGGATTTTCCGAAATATAGTACGCGGCCACTCCCGTATCGAGGTCGGTCGCGGAAATGGTCACAACAATTTCAGGCGAGTTTGTCATGAACGCGCCATGATTGATCACGGCATATGGCGTTTGCGGGGCCGTAATGTCGATCAGCACCGGTGTCGTCGACACCTCTTCCGACAACTTGCTCTCCGTGCCGTCTTCGTAGACCGCCGTCAGCGCATAGAAGTACGCTTGGTCATTAGTCAGTCCAGTATGATTGTAGGGACTGGTTACACCCTCGATCTTCGTCCCGCCCTCCAACGTGAGGTGAGGCGAAGTGTGGAAGTACAGATTGTAGGAGGAGGCCTTCGGCACATCCATCCAACTGAGAAACGTTTCCGTATCACCAGGCTTAATCGCCAGATTGCCCGGAGCAGGGTATTCGCTGACGGCCTGAGCCCGCTCACGCTCTTCCTTGCCGCGGTTCAATTCCTCATCCGTCGGCACGTACTTGATCACGCGATGATTGCCGCTATCCACCACGTAGACTGCGCCTTCTCTGTCGACCGCGACACCCGACGGGAAGTTCAGCTGACCCTCAGTTTTGCCGCGATTGCCCCAGGCACAGAGAAAGGTGCCGTTTCCATCGAATTTCTGGATGCGGTGATTACCCTGATCCACGACATACACGTTACCCAAGGCATCGCAGGTAACGCCCCAGGGCGCTTTGAATTGGCCCGGTCCGCTGCCCTCACGTCCCCACTTGGTCAAAAAGCTGCCCCGCGTATCGAACTTTTGAATGCGGTTGTTCCCTTCGTCGGCCACATACGTATTTCCAACGAAATCTACAGCCACTCCACGAGGGAAGAAAAACGCGCCGTCAAAGCTGCCGTCCCGTCCCCATTTCAATAAGGGCGTGCCGTCGCCTTTAAACTTTTGAATGCGGGCATTGTTGGTGTCTGTGACGTAGATGTTGCCCTCCTGGTCGGTGGTCACACCCCAGGGCGCGTCGAACTTATTCATATCAGCCCCGCGCCAGGCAAATCCGAACTTTCCCCACGCTTTCATGGGATTGCCGTCGGTATCAAGCCGCTGCACGCGGTTGTTACCCGTATCAGCGACATACACCTGTCCGTCGTTGTTAGTGGTGAGACCGCGGGGATAGTAATAATTGCCTTCCGCGCTGCCCGCCTCTCCACCCCACCGTCCGAGAAATTTGCCGTCTTTATCGAATTTTTGAATGGAATGATTGTCCGTGTCAGCAACGTAGAGATTGCCGTCCTTGTCCACCGCGATGCCCGTCGGAGAGCTGAACTCCCCCTCGTCCACACCTTCCTGGCCAATCACTTTCGCAATCAGGTAGGGAGCGGGGATCGCCATGACCTCCTGAGACTCGGGGCTTTCCCCTTTCTGCGTCACCACTGTCACGACATAGTGGTAACACGTTCCGTTCGCCAAATCGTCATGGATGAATGGCGACTGAGCCCCTTCGATACAGGTCCCTTTTTCCTTCGTCACACCGATGACGGTCTTGAAATCTTCTGCGCTGGCGATGGGACGCGTGAGTTCTGAAAACTTGATCTGCACGCCTTTCGTGGTCATGAAGTACAAGTTGTAGTACATCGCGTCCGGCACGGCGTTCCAGGTAATCATCACCCGGCCATTCCCGGCTTTGGCGGCCACTCCTGCCGGCGCAGGAGGAAGGTCTTCCTCCTCTGCAACGGAGTCCCCGGCGCCCCACTCGCTCTGACTTCCTTCCGCGGTGAGATACCGACGGTCAAACCGAAACATTTCGTCGAGTAGCCAAGCCTTGATCATGGTGTTCCTCGTGGTACGAGATTGGTGAAGATTGGCGGATGTTTCAATAACTTAGATCGGGCAGTCTAACAAAGCGAAAAGAAGGGAGTCAAGGCAGTACCAGCGTGGGTCGCGCCAACTCCCCCTGTTGTTCTGCCGCAGTCTGGTCGATCGACGACGAGGCCTGTCCCCCGTGTCGAGCCCCTGGTAGGCTAACATCCCTCCAAAGCTGGATGGACGCATTTCTTTCGAATGTCATAGGCTCTGCTCTCTCAATGGTCGATAACAACGCGCGTCGCCCGGCAAGACAAATTAATCGGAGGTGCACCATGTGGCCAACACGACTTGTGCTCGCAACTCTCGCCGCGAGTTTCATCCTCGCCCCCAGCGTGCAGGCGGTTGAGTCCTCCCCGGTCGAAATGTGGGAATGCCCTGGTCCTGAAGGAACGACACTCTATACCAACAAAGAACGACCGGAGTGCCAGCCAAAAGTCCTGAAGGCCCTTTCCGTCGTACCCTCGCTGCCCGACACGGTCTTCCCACCCTCGACCAACGGCTCACCCGCTACGCCGGCCCCCCGGGCGAAAGATTTTTCATACGATACTCCGATGGGCGCGTTGCGCAATTTATCGCAGATACCGGATTCCGGGCGCGATTGGTATGCCGGCAACACTGCCGGGGGATCAGTGCAGGGAGAAGTCTGTTCCATGTATATGGAGTGGATCCATCTCAATCAGAATAGCCGTGGGGGACACATCTTCGGGACGGATCCATCCTATGGCGGGGACCCTACGGCACAGAACTGGTACGCCCCCAGCTACTCCTTTTACGACAATGCCCGGTACGTCACATTGTCACGGATTTTCGGAGCCGGCTTCATTCCGATCGGCTGTCGCTAGGTTGGCGCGCTCAGCCACATATGCGAAAGGCCTCCGGGCACACGCTCCGATGGAGCATCCCGAAGGCCTTTTGTATTTTAAGAGCGTGGGAGAGAACGGGCGATCAGCGCGCAAAGGGATGCCGAGCACTGACTGAACCGAACCTGCGCATGGGCATGCGGCAATCAGGATTCTTCTGCCACCTCGGCTACCATTAGCTCGTTATCAGCATTCATTTCAATCGAGGTCGTCTCCGGCAACACTTGGCCGACACCGTTCATCTCAAAACGATCTCCCGACCCGTTTGATCCTTCAACATGTTCCTCAGCCGAAGCCTCCGCACTTGGGGGTAAGGCTTCCTGCCCCACAGGCTCAACCTCATCGATGGGTAACATCGCTTGCTCGGATTCGCCCAATTCTTTAAATTCGCGGAGCGGGGGCAGCTGAGACAAATCGCGAAGGCCAAAATGTTCGAGGAACACCTTGGTGGTACCGTACATGATCGGACGCCCCGGCTCCTCTTTTCTGCCAACGATGCGCACGAGTTTTCGCTCCAGCAGAGTCCGGATCACCCCAGACGTTTCAACGCCTCGAATCTGCTCAACCTCCCCGCGGACGATCGGCTGCTTGTAGGCAATGATCGCCAGGGATTCAAGCGCGGAGCGCGACAATTTCGACGGAGCCTTCACCTTCTCCAGCCGCTTGAGCCAGGGAGCAAATTCAGCCTTGGTCACGATACGGTAGCCTCCGGCCACCTCTGCCAACTGGAGGCCTCGGCCTTCCTGCTCGTAATCATGACTAAGACTGGCCAACGCCTGATCGACCTCTTGCTTCGTCACAGCTCCGAGTAACGCGAGGAACCGCGTGACAGGAATCGGCTCAGCCGTGACAAAGAGCAATGCCTCAAGAATTCCCTTCAAGGCTCGCAAGTCGGAGAGGGCAGGATCAGCGGCGGGCGCCGGCGCAGCCATCTCGGTGATGGCAGATTCGCCGACCTGCGCCTCCATCTCTGGACCAGCAATCGGCTCTTCAGAATCTATCACCTCCCTCTCCCCGGGTTCGGCAGACTGTTCGACTGCGTCCTCCATGCTGAGACTCATAGGTTCTTCCATTCAGACTCCTCCACTAGATCGCCTTCTGCCACCGCCGTAAAGGCACGGGAGACAAGAATTGCCCCGAAGGTTTCACTTTGAAAGACTCGCACGACCCTGATCCGGATCAGTTCGAGTAAGGCCAGAAAGGTCACAATCACGACCAGCCGATGACTCGACTCCTCAAACAGCGCCGTGAATGCCATGGACTCGTGCACTTCCAACGCCTCGATAATCGCGCTCATACGCGTGCGAACCGTGAGGTTGTCAGGGATAATTTCGACCAGACGTTTTCCGGGATGACGGGACAGAACGCCCTGCAATGCATCAACCAGATCAAACAGAGAAATCTCGTCGAGCAGGCTCTCATCTTTCGCGACTTCGATCGGTGCCCCGGGCTCGCGGCCAAACGTATCCCGCCACAGGCGTTCTTTATAATCCAACTGGGAGGCTGCTTCCTTGAATTGCTTGTATTCAAGCAACCGCCGGACAAGTTCTTCGCGGGGATCGGGCCCCTCTTCCTCATCTACAGTAACCTCGTCTGCCGGCAACAACATACGCGACTTGATGTGCAACAACGTGGCTGCCATCACTAAAAATTCACCGGCCACGGCGAGGTTCAATTCCTTCATCACCGACAGATAGTCCAAATACTGCTGAGCGATCAGCGCGATCGGAATATCGTAGATGTTGATTTCGTTTTTCTTGATGAGATGCAAGAGGAGATCGAGCGGACCTTCAAAATTCTCGATCTTGACTTGGTAGGGCAGTTCAGGTTGGTCCATCAGGTACCAGGCGCTCCCTTGGACAAAGTTTTAATCTTATACCAATTTATGGGGGGATGGGGCAATACCAAAACTATATGTTGGGGTTCGGCAGTCGTCACTTCGCCTTAAGAATGTAGATTAGAATCCCCAATGCCGCAATGAACAATCCAATCGTCAGGACCTGAGAAAAGGGCCCCCCTTCCGGACTAGCGGGCATAGCCGAAACGACCCGGGCGGTTCTGGTCAAGACTGGCGGGCGAGCGAACGTGGCCTGCGTCAGGTCATCAGACGTCTGGAAGGAGGCGTCTGAAAAATCGGCTTCAGAATTGAACCGCGCGGAGGCAAATGTCACAGCCCGGTCAAACCGTGCAAACAGAAAGAATGCCTCTCTATCGAACTGCGTCGACGAGAAATCGCATTTGCCACGACAGTGCGCACCGGAAAAGCCGGTTCCCATATGAAATGCCGCGCGAGAAAAATTTGCATCCTGTTCGAACACCACTTCCAGAAATTCGGTCAGGCCAGCAAAGTCAGCGCCGCGATAGATGGCCGGACCGCTAAACACAGAGCGGTGAAATCTGGCATGGGGGCCAAACCGGGTATCAGAAAACATGGCGCCTTGCGTGAAGCGGTCCTGCACGAAATAACTTTCCTGCTCGAATCTGACATTTGATCCATCAACTAAACCGAGAAACACCGTACGCGACAAATCCACGAGGCCGATAAATTCGGTGTGCACCAATACTACCGGTCCGGTTATCAGCAAGAATCCCCGTTTGAGGCGATTAACGATCCGCCCCTTCACACGGGAGTGCTTGATCACGAATGGCCCTCGAATGACATGCACTTCGTCATCATTGAGGCCTTCAAGCATCCGGCGATCTTCCAGAGACAATCCCTGGACCGCAGAAACCTTCTGCGCCGGCAACTCATCGAGTACCATATCCCCCTGGATGACCACTCCGGCCAGATCAATTCCCTTCCCGGCCGCCAAGGCTCGCAAGAGATCCTGCGCAGGAATGGCACGGGCCTCCCGCTCGGCTTCCGTGCAGGTAGGGTGCAAATGCAAAGTGAATACGGCGGTCGCGGTCTTCCCGCTTCCCTCACTCGTACATTCGGCGAACAGCATTCCAGGAACGATTACGAACACCCACACGAAACCCACCAGGCACAACGGCACTCGATCTAACACTCTCCCTCGGAGCAGCACTGTCATTGAACTCTCCGTCCAGACTCGCGGGCGAAAAATCGCCGCGCCACTTTACACCGGTATGGGCTTTGCTACACTCGCTCTCATATGGCGGATACCAGTTATCACACCATCGTCCGTAGACGTCTGCGGATTTTATGCCTGATCTGCCTTTGCCCCTGCTGGTTATTCGGAAACCTCCTTCAGGCAGATGCCGAGTCCATAGTCGAAGTCCCCATGTTAGCCGCGATTCAAGCCAATCACCTTGGTGTATTCGAGGTGCTCCTTTTGCGCTGGGACCAACAGCCGAGTCCTTCGCCGATGCTGCTGCAATGGCAAGGTGGCAACATCAAGCCTGGGCAGACCAACCTCGGATCCATGGCCCTCGCATTCCAATACGCGCTCGAACATACGCCGAACGTCGACCACCGCGGGACCGTCAGCGTCATCGGCATTGCCTATGCCGCAACCGGCACCGACGGCCCGAGTGCCGGAGGTGTCATGACGGTGGGATTTGCCGCACTGCTCAAAGGAGACCGGATCCGGCGCGGCATTGCGCTCACCGGCACCATCTCCAAGGACGGCACGATCGGTCCGGTGGGAGGTATCTCCGACAAGATCCGCGCAGCGGCTCGGGAGGGATATCGCACTATCCTGATCCCTCAGGGTCAACGCGACGATCCGCGGTGGAACATCACCCGGCTCGCCTGGGAGCTCAATGTGGAGGTCAAGGAGGTCGACAGGGTTGAAGAAGCCTACTATCTCATGACAGGGGGCACCCTCGATTAGCGGCCTAAGTAAGACCCGCGTGGCCTTTACTTTTCCGCCCCCAGCCCCTCAACAATCGCTTGATACTCCTCATTTGAGAGCCGGTGCATCCCAAGGCTGAGTCGCCTGGATAGCTCTGACTGTTCCTCGATGCACAGGACTCGCTGAAGTAGTATCTGGCAATCAGGCGCATTGCCTTCCCAACGTCGAACCGGTGTGACCCGTACAAACCCATAGCGGGCCTCCGTACGCAGCTCATCTTTCAGCAGCTCGTCTAAGGCTTGAAATGGCTGCACCGGCGAGATGATCGAAAACTCCGCTCGAATACCTTCCTTCAACACATACACCAAACCGTGAGAATCGGGGGTCATGAACTTCTGAAGATTGTCGCGAATGAGAGACGTGCACAGGCCCCAGATTCCCGCGCCAAGTTGCAGTTCGGCACTCTCGGGTGAAGTCCGTTCGCGCAACGCGCCGGCGATGAACAGAAAGTGGCTCATGCGAGGGGTGAGCGGTCAGAATAGACGAGCGTCTCCACCAGTAGCACAGTGCCGACGCAATACAATCGGGGTGTGCGCCGAGACTCCACGCAGGAGGCACCGAAAAACATCATAGCATCCGGCATGTTCAGTGGGACCTTCACTGGCTAGCACACACGAGGCACGCAGACCCATCGACCGAGCCACTCGGGAGAGGCCCGCATCAACCTGGGCTAATTGTTACGATACTCGTCCGCGTCGTCGAGCAGATCTTCGGACTTTTCCAGATAATCGACGTCGTCATCTTCGGCGTCGAGTCCGAGTTCTTCTTCGATCTCTTCTTCAATTTCCTCTGAAACATCCTCCAAATCTTCGGCCATCTCCTCTTCGTCGTCCTCGAGTTCGAGCTGCGATGCCTCAATGTCCACCGTAGGTGCCTTCACAACCTCCGGCACGACAGGTTTCACCGGCTTCGACTCAGGAACGGCTGCAGGGACTTCCGCGGGCACCTTGGCCTTGGGTGGTGTCGGCTTGGGCTTGGGTTTGGATGTAGGTTTCGGCGCAGGCTTTGCGGCCTTTGGCGCCGCTTTCGCTTTGGAGGAACGCGCGGCTTTCGCGGGGGCCTGCTTGCCTGTACTCTTTTGGGCGTTCTTTTTGACCGGTTTCTTGGGAGCCGCCTTCGGTGGCGCTGCCTTCTTCGCCTTCACCGTCTTCTTGGCTGCTACAGCCTTCTTCGCTTTTACGACTTTCTTCGGCTTGCTCGCCTTTTTTGCCGCGACCTTTTTCGGCCCCGCGGCTTTCCCAGCAGAGCTTTTCTTTTTCACAGTCTTCTTCGCCATTCCACGTCCTCCTCTCAGATCTCAACATGGCACGTCGGTGGTAAAGCGGCCTCCATCTAGCATGAACCACCAGGTTCTTGCAACCATGTCACAGTGGCATCGAAAGCCTGTCGCTGGGCAACGTCACGTCGTACGTTGAGGCAGATACGCCACTCCCAGGCCTTCAAGCTGCACCTCCGAGTTTTCAGTCACTAAGAGAATCCGGCACCGGTCTAGGGCAGCCTGGTGAACCCTTCCTCATCGCGCCTGTCTCTATGTATAATAGAACGATCGATATTCACTGGAGTCACGAATCTCATGAGCTGGCGCGCTGTATGCCTGAGCGTTACGATAGCTACCTTAGTGGCCTGGCCTTCCTCCGCGACCCCTCCGGCAGTCCACGTCCTCATGGATAGCGGGTCCCCATACTATGTGCCCGCTGCCGCAACCGTGACCGCGGGCGGCGCGATCAGATGGGATAATCCGACCCCGACGCATCACACCGTCACCCACGACGGATGTCTCGAGGACACCGGGCGCTGCGCCTTCGACTCCGGCGCCGTCGAGCCGGGTGGTACCTATACCATTCCCAGTCTGCCTCCGGGCCGGTATCCCTACCAATGCCGCATCCATCCCATTATGCGAGGGATCATCATCGTGACCGATTCCCCGCTCCTTCCGTCACAAACTTAGACCTTTCATACTCCTATGTTCTTGCAGGTCGGCGTGAGCCTCGTGTAGGCTGCGGCTTCTTGTGATCTTGGACCGCCCGACGCGATGAAAGCTGCCGCAGCCATACAAGAACCTCTCAATCTCAACGGCGACATCCTCAGCTTGATTGCTTGGAGGATACCCGACCTGGTCGCCTACCAGCATGCCTTCGACGAATGGTGGCTGGCTCCGCTTGACGACGACTTTCCGCTCGTTCGCCTCAACGCCGTCGGCATTGAAATGCTCACCTCCATGAACGGCCATATTACGGTCGGTGCACTCATGGAGAAATACGGCAACAAAATCTGCGGGCCTGACGGCCAGCCTGGCTCGTGGCATCTGGCACGCTGGTCGATTCCCAATTATTCGCTCTGCTACTTCGGGACCGAACCGCCAGGAGGCCACCGGCACAAAGCCAAATGGGATCTCCTGCTGCAGCAAATACGCGAAAGCTGGTCCGGGCAACAGGATTTCGAAGGCGAAGAACATCTCGAAGACTTCCATGTTCACGAGCTGAAAGAAAGCGATCTGGAGGACGGCCACTTCGACCTCATTGAAACCACCGTCTCGCACCTCTTCCGTGAACCTTGTGAGGCGTTGGGTGGCACCACCTATGGACGCCTGCTCATGCGCCAGCTGCGCCGCCTGGGCTGGTTCAAACCGAAGCCAAAAGTCATTGTCGAGATCGGCGGCGGACTGGGCTACGTCGCCCGCGAACTCGGGCAGGAACTGCTGCCATTCGAGAAGCAGGGAATCCAGTACATTTCCCTGGATGTCACACGCCCATTCCTCCAGCTTCAGACCAAGCGGGCCAAGACCGGTGGCTGGACTGGCACCGGCACTCATGCCAATGGAGAATGGCTGCCGTTTAAAGACAATTCGGTCGATCTCATCATCGACAACGAGAATATGGCCGACATGACCCCCGTGAAGCTGAGCCGGAAGGAACTCACGGAAGGGCGGGGCGCGACTGAACAACATCAGGAAGCATTGGATTGGATCAGACGGCTTCGGCTCCCGCTCGAAAAAGACCTACCGGAAGAAGTGATCTTCAACCTGGGGCCGGTGCGATTCGTCGCCGAGGTTTGGCGAGTCCTGAAACCGGGAGGGCGCGCATTTCTGACAGAATTCGGCATCGAGGAAGGCTGGCCTGCAGCGGTGAAACTCCCCCACCACACCGAATACGAAGTGCAGTACAGCCATTTGCGGCAGGCGGTGAAGTGGCTTGGCTTTCAGGAGCGCTACCTTTCGCTCCCTCAGTTTTTACAGATCAAACCGGACACAAAGGTTCTCTGCACGGGTGCGGCCTATACGATTCAGCGCTTTTGCCAGGGACTCGGTCAACACTTCTCCGTGAGGGCGTACACCGAGAGTGAACTCACGAAAACGTTGGGCGATATCCTTCCGAAACTCCAAGGCTGCCACTACCACGACATCGCCGATCCGGCTTGGTTCGGCCTCATCGACTTCAAAGTCTTGCTCCTGGAAAAGCCGGGCGGCATCCCCCAAGCCACCTTCACAGAGCAAAAAAGCGGCCTGCGCTGGTATTCACAGCGATAGTGGCCCGCAACGTTATCCCATCAAAGGCGGAAGACGTCGCGCTTTCGGTTCCACTACTGCCGTCGTAACGAGCGTCAATTCAAACGACTTGCCAATTCAAGCAGCACGCCTTCTCGGAGTCCGAGGTCGCTGACAAGCACCTTCTCCATACCCAGCATCTCCATCATCGTTCTGAGGATGATCACCCCTGCAACGATGACATCCTCGCGACCTCGCTCCAAGCCTGGTAACCCTTCTCGTTGCTGTTTCGACCGGCTGAGGAGCTGGGCTTCCAGGCGTTTTACCTCGTCGAGCGTCAAGACATAGTTGTGAATTCTCGCCGGTTCATACGCGGGCAACTGTTGAGCCATAGCGGCCAATGCGGTGATCGTTCCCGCCGTGCCGACAAAGGTCAGCCCGATCGGCACGGGCATGGTCGCGACGGCGGCTTCCGTCTCGTTTTGTATCCAATTACGCGCCTGCCGAAGTTCTTCGGCGGTTGGCGGATCGCTCTGTAGCACGCGTTCGCTCAGGCGCACCACACCGATATCGATCGATCGCACAATCGGCGGTTGTCCCGGGCGATCCAGAATACACTCCGTGCTTCCACCGCCGATATCTATCGCCAGCATGTCCGTGACCCCAGCAGGTAGACCGGATCGAATTCCGAGCATGGTTCGTCGCGCCTCTTCCTCGCCGGAGATGATTTCGACCTGCAAGCCAGCCTCACGCGCGATCAGATTTAAAAATTCTTCACGGTTCCGGGCATCACGCACGGCACTCGTCGCAACAACCGCCGTAGCCTGAACCTGATGCTCATCGATGAGCTGGCGCCAGTCTTTGAGCGTCGCCGCCACCCGCTCCATGGCATCGGGCCGTAGCAGTCGATCTCGATCGACCCCTTGACCAAGCCGGAGGATTCGTCGGTCGGATCGCAGTTTTGTTATATGCCCCTCGGAAGTCACCGCGGCAATCTCTAGTCGGCAGGTCAGCGTTCCGATATCGATGCCAGCCAAGATTCGTGGAGAAGCCGTCGTTGGGCCAGGCATAAAATCGCTTATGCCTCTTCGACCGTGATGTCATTCATTTCCAGCAACAACTTGGTCCGCTCGTCCTGCAACGTCTGCACCTGTTTCATCATGCGTGCAATTTCGCTATCGGTCACGATGCGATCCGGCGCTTCGCTGCGATCATGCAACTCGATGGTCCGTTCACCGATGTCCGCATGCAGATCGTCCAGCTGCTGCTCCACCTTTCGTAGTTCCAATCGGTAACGAAGGAGTTCACCCTCTTCGAGCGCTCTCGTCGCAACTTTGGCGGTGCCGTGCCGCAATGTCACCCACCCGGCGCGAAGATCATGACTCAAGCGTTGCAGCATGCCCATCCATCAGCCCTCCACGACTTCGGCAGATCGCATTCAGCTAGCTCACGTCTCCCAAAGATAACCTGCCCGTCCAGCGACGAACCATCGCCGCCTTGATTGCCTGATGCTGAGGCAGCGTCAAGCCGGGATCTTGGGTCAACATCGCACACGCCTCTTGTCTTGCCAGTTCCAACAATTGCACGTCACGCACCAAATTGGCCGCTCGGAACTCCGGCACCCCCCATTGCCGCAATCCCAAGAACTCGCCCGGCCCCCTGATGCGGAGATCTTCCTCGGCAATGATAAACCCGTCGTGGAATTTCACAAGCGCACCCAATCGTTGCTGGGCATGGGAGGCATTGACCTCAGGCTTTCCGTCGAGACTGACTTTCGGCCTGCCCTCTCGCGGAAGATACGACGCCATTAAGATGCACAAGGATTGATGCGTCCCACGTCCGACACGTCCGCGCAATTGATGGAGTTGAGCCAGCCCGAACCGTTCGGCATGTTCGATGACCATGACCGTTGCGTTGGGGACATCGACCCCCACTTCAATGACTGTCGTGGCCACCAGAATCTGAATCGTACCGGCCTTGAAGGCCGCCATCGTACGCTCTTTTTCAGCCGTCGGCATCCTGCCATGCAACAACCCGACCTGTGCCTGCGGAAATACGTCGCGCTGCACCTGTTCGGCTCCCTGTATCGCGGCCTTGAGATCACTTTTCTCAGACTCCTCGACCAACGGGTACACAATATACACCTGGCGTCCGGCCTTCAGTTCATCTCCCACCAGCTGCCAGGTCTTGTGGCGCTGGCCCTCTGAATAGAGCATGGTCCGCACCGGCTTGCGACCCGGCGGCAACATATCGATGACCGATACATCCAGATCTCCATAGAGCGTCATGGCCAGGGTGCGAGGAATCGGCGTCGCCGTCATGACCAACACATCAGGCCGGTATCCTTTGTCGAGCAGCGTCTTGCGTTGCAACACACCGAACTTATGTTGTTCGTCGACCACCACCAGTCCTAGCTTGGCGAACGCGACCTTCTTCTGTATCAGTGCATGCGTGCCGATAGCCACCTGCGCCTCACCTGACGCCAACCGCGTTAGGACGGCATGGCGATCCTTAGCCTTGCCACCGCTGGTGAGCAGCACCGCATGTAGTCCGACCGCCTCTAGTAAGGGCTTGAGGTTCAAATAGTGCTGCTCGGCCAGTATTTCGGTGGGGACCATCAGGGCGGTTTGACAACCGGAGCCACAGGCCATCACCAGGGCGTGCAGGGCCACAATCGTTTTTCCCGACCCGACATCGCCCTGTACCAAGCGATTCATGGGGCGTGAGGTCGCCATATCGGCCTGAATTTCCCCCCATACCCGTTCCTGCGCAGCCGTCAGGGCGAAAGGCAGAATCTGCGCAAGTTGTTTCAGCTGCGTCACATGAGGATTGAATCGGAACGGCTTGTGCTCTGCCTTCATCTGCTGTTGCCGAAGCACCATGGCCGCCTGAAGCAGGAACAATTCTTCGAAGGCCAACCGGCGGTGGGCGGCCGTCACACCCCGATCAAGCGCAGCCAGGTCCATATTCGGCGGTGGAAAATGCACGTGCTGAATCGCCTCGCCGATCGGCGGCAAACGGTGGCGCGCGCGAATGGATAGCGGCAGTACTTCCTGCAACTCCGCTCCGTGCTCAGTCAGCAAGCCATGCATCAAGACTCGCATCTGGCGAGAGCTCCATCCCTTGGTCTCGTGGTAGACCGGAACAATCCGTCCCACGTGGAGCAGTTCATCGTCAGGGACGCTCAACACTTCAAATTGCGTCGGCTCAAGCCGCAGATCCATCCATCCACGCCGACCGGCAACGACACGTCCGGCCATCATGACCCGTGTTCCTTGCTTCAGCACCTCTTCCAGGTAGGGTTGATTAAAAAACACGGCATGCACCGTTCCGGTTTCGTCCTCAACGGCCACATCAAGAATCGACAGTCGGCGCGATCGTGCACGGGTGGCTTCCACTTGGGTGATCACCCCACAAATAGAGTGCAAGGTACCGAGCACCAGTTTAGTTATCGGGGTGATGATCGAACGATCGTCGTACCGCCATGGCATGGTCCACAGCGCCTCTTCGATCGTCTGGATTCCAAGACGCTTCAAGAGCAGGGTTCGTTTCGGACCAACCCCCTTGGCAAACTGAATCGATACATCTAAATGAGATCGTGCGGAAGCACTACTTTTGACAGTGTGAACCGGATGATTCGTCTCTGAAGTATTCACGGGCGGATGAATCGACGACGGATCCTTCTCTAGGCGGCGAAGAAGTTGGAGCGCCTGCGTCAGTCGATATTGTTGTTCCGCAGGTGTGAGTCCTGCGTGGAAATCGACAAACAAGCTCCGTAAGGAGAGCAGCTCAACCTCGAGCGCGCGAGGATGAAGGCGTTCGCCGAGCGCGCCAATCACCTGTTCCGATACAAAACGGTCAAGATTCTTTACCGTCGGGAGATGGGCATAGGCATCACGGGAAGCGAATTCAATAGGTCTTGCCACTCGTTGCAGAAATGCTCGGAATGACTCGTGGGGGTCAGAGGAATCAGGACGTGGCATCCTAAGGCGGGATCGTACCATAGGCCGGCCGGCTGCTCAACGAAGGACCGGCATGATTCAGATGCGGTCTTACGATCAACCTACGCAGGCTTTTTCGACTTTCCTTGGCCCTCCGCCACCTCGATGCTAGAGTGATTTCGTGTAGGACTCACGGAAGGACACGTATGTACCGACGCAATATCAAGCATATTCTTGGGCCGTTGGCCGTTCTGATTGCCATCTTCATCTTCTATCAGACCTGGCTCAAGCCACACTATTTCCATGAGGTACCTGCTCCTCCGCCGCAAGTCATTGCAGAGGAAGTCTCTGCTTCCAAAGGCCCCGTGGCTCCGCCGCAACAGGCTGTCGCTCCAGAGGTGAAACGATCCAGAACCATTGACCCTGTCAGTATTCCCGTGCCTCGGCATTCTGAATTGCTCGGCACCATTCACGACGAGCTTGAGAAACACAATATTGCGGTGGCCGAAGCGAAACTTGAAGAACTTCCCGCGTCGATTCTCTCGGAATCCGCCACTAAACGCCATGTGGCCATTTTGTGGAACAACCTCGGAATTCTTCAGGAAAATGCCGGTGGAACCGAAATTTCCGTCAAAGCTTTCAAGAAAGCAGTGATGCTCGATCCGCAAAACCCGGTGGCCCATCTCAATCTTGCCCACGCGTACTGGGGCCTGCGGGATCCGGCTCTTACGGAAGAGTTTCTGCGGAAAGTGCTGACCCTATCTCCAGATGAGCCGTTCCCGCACGTCGCGCTAGCGGATCTTCTCCAAGAAAAAGATCGCCTCACGGAAGCGGCAAAACATCTCGCACAGGCTAAGGATCGAATGAAAAAGGACCCAGGTCTTCAGTCATATGTGAAGGTTGTGACCGCCAAGGTGCATCGCGCGGAAAAAGTGGAAGACAAGTTTTCGACCCACAACAGCGTCCACTTCACGGTGAAATACGACGGGAGTGAGGATCCGGAGACCTGGACGGCCGTGCTCGACATTCTTGAAGCGGCCTATCGAGAAATCGGCCAGAAGTTCAATTTCTTTCCGTCTAAGCCAATCATGGTCGTCCTGCATACCAAGACTCAGTTCCAAGGAGCCACCGGAAGTCCTGTTTGGGCGGATGGCTTGTTCGACCCTGTCCTCGGCCGCATTCAGATCCCCAGTCAAGGCGCCGCGACGGATCGGGCTTGGCTGACACGCGTCCTTCGGCATGAGTTTGTTCATGCATTGATTCATGAAGAGCTGGGATCTAGCGGTGGAGCGATACCAACCTGGCTGAATGAAGGGTTGGCCATGCAGCTGGCCAGTGATTCCTGGCAGGAAGTCGGGAACGTGCCTACCGGAGAACATAACCTGCTCCCCTTGGCGGCGCTTGAGGAAGGTTGGGAAAGTTTACCGGCCGAAAAGGTGGGCGCCGCATACATGGAAGCGAATGCCGCCACCCATTACCTCATTGAACGATTCGGCATGCACAAGGTGCATGAGCTACTTCTTCACCTGAAGGCTCGCCAGACCATTGCAGCCGCAATGCAGGATCGCCTCCTGCTTTCCTATGATAACTTCCAGCAACAATGGGCTGAAAGCCTGGGCGCCACACTATCCGCGCCAAAATCGTAACGATTGTCGTAGAGCCGTTTCAAAGATGTCGGTCTCATTCGTACCGGCGGGATGCCAGAATGGAATCGCTTGAGGATAAGCATTCGTCTCCGGCGCGGAGTCTGGCTCTTCGATGCGATCAATTTCCTCGAACGAATCCTCCCACAACAGAATGCCTGATGAGCGATCGTAGGTTCGGACAACCAAATCGAAAATGTGGCCGATGGGCTCATTGATCGGTTTCACCGCGCACTTTCTACATGACACCCCTGCACTGCCTGGTCGCTTTCGAATCCCCGGTGTAAACTGATCCTGCCATACAAGTCTTCCGCTAAGAGGATTGACCGCTCGCACAGAAAAGAGGGATTGGAACGACTGGGTAGCGCGATCTGCGGCGGGCACTGCGGAAAGAGGCCTTGGAGTTATCATCGCTTTCGTTTGGGCTACCCCGCCTTCACCTACTTTGAGCAGATTTAATTGTCCCTCCCACAGAAACCTTCCCGTTTCCGCGTCATACACTCTCAGCATAAACTTAGACTTTCCCTGAGTGTCGGTGCCGATTCCTCCGGCAAACACGCGTCCTCTGTTGCCATCATATTCGGCGGCGCCCTCTTCCTTAACGCTCACATCAAATGAATCCTCCGAGAGAATGGCTCCTGTCGGAACGTCATACGTTCGAACCGTTATGAGCGACGAGCCAGCGGCCTGAAAACCGAACCCCGCCGCCAACACCGGCGCATGGTCATCCGGCTCTTGAGCCACTGGCTCAACGGCCGACTCGTGCGTCATGCCACTTCCCGTTGAATAAGGTGCTGCCGAGGCAATTCCCGACGCAAAACTCCCCACTACCATCGCCCACATCATCAGGGCTACCGATCGCCTGGCGACAGTATCGCCCAGCTGGACCGATGTGTCGGACCGTTGAGGTTCGGCGACCTGATATGGAACTGATTCTGTATGTGTGTGTACAGCCACGTGTGCCTCCCTGATGAGAGGCGAATTGTCACGTGAATGCAGCACCACGGTAAATGACTCGACTGACCTGGTTGTCCCCTCAAAGGGTGGGCAAGCAACGTGTTCGAGTGTCACACGTCACCGGCAATAGCCGAAGGATTAAGGCAGCTTGCGGCAGACGGAGGCCAAGGTTATAGTGCCGCTATGCTCCACGCTCGTCCGGTCGTCGTCCTTTTGATTGCCCTCATCATCCTGGAGGGTGTCCTTTTCGGAGTTGAAATGGGCTCTCCCCTATCAACAATCAAAGACGGGGTCTTGCTAGGGTTTTTATTCGGGGTGCCTGCGCTGCTCGTAATCGGGCTGATTCTGATCCGTCAACCATGGACCGTGATGGGAACGGTCATTTACAGCACAATCGCTCTCGCACTTGACCTCGCGACGATTGTTCAGGAAGCCAGCCAACCCTCCCCACGCATAATCGTCCTGATGCTCATTTTAGGAAGCAGCCTGCTCAACTTCCTTATTATGACTATCGGAGGACGTTGCCTGCTCACCTTCCAGCCTGGCGAACGGCCTCCGGGAGGCCCCAATCCCAAGCTTCACTACCCTTCTTGATCATAGTCGGCCTCGTTATATACCTCAGGTCTCGAAGGCATTCATGCGTTTTCCCGCGCTTGCACAAATCCGCGTGTGTTTACCTCAATGTTACGTGCTAGCCGACGAGGAAACCATTGTCTAACTCTCGTGGCTGTACAGCGATTAAGCTCGAATCGATCACGATACCCCCTCGCGATCGACCGACGGCTGGAACGAAATGAAAAGATTAACAACAGAACTGGAGGGAGATGGCACGAGGAACTCGTATCTTTTCTGATACGAGAGGACTAGGCCTTGAAAAGATTTTGGCACCAACGCACGGCGGCAAGAACATCCTCGTAGCGCTCAAAATCAACCGTCTTAAGGAAAGCAATGGCGACATAGTCGTCGTTCATATCCGTCTGCTCAGCAAACCCAGCCTTCAGAAGAGCAGGGCGTTTTTTAGACACTGCAGGGCCCAGAAAATACTTGGCCTGTTTGGCCACTTCATCGGTCCCCAAATCTTCGGTCGTGCCGTCACACATCAAGCTTTTTACATCGTCCATGGCAATTCCATGCTGACAGAGGAATTGACCGTCCGACCTCAGTTCTAAGATCCATCCGTCATCGCCCAAATCAAGGACGAGCGCTCCACCCGGCTCCAGTTCATAGAATTGGGGAATACTGCTACGAAGTTTCGCACGAGCCGCCTCCCATGCTGGAAGAGCCACAGTACTCATGCGCGGGACCGTCTGGGTTGGGGAGTTGGATCTTCAGCATCCAGGCGGGCACGAAGACGTTCAAGCCGAGCGATGTTCTCGGCCAGTTTCGGAAGCTCGTACTTACGATCCATCCGCACGACTTGTTCCAGCAATTCAACAGCGAGGTGTAACTGGCCCAGATCTTCATAACACTGAGCCAACACGTAGCGAGCCCCACCGGTCCTGAGTTCGTCCCGGCTTCGTTCGGCAATAGATTGACTTGTTTGGCAACAGGCAATCGCGTCTTCGTATCGTTTTTGAATCACGAAGGTCCGACCCATCATTCGCCAGGCATCGGCGACGCCACCTTGATTATTGAGGCGACGCATCAGGACCAGCGACTGCTCGTAATATCGAAGTGCGTCATCGCATTGCCCCGTTTCCCGAGCTACCAAGCCGAGATCGGAAAACAGCACGGCCTTGCCGAGTTCATCGTGCACGCGACTCATAATATCGAGTGCTTCGAGATAATACGCCCTGGCACGATCCCATTCCCCGGCGTCCGCGCGGAGATTCCCCAGATTGGCCAGGGTTGTCCCAATGCCTTTGTCATCTCCCAAAACTTTTTGCAACTCCAGTACTTCTTGATAGTAACTCTGCGCCGAGTCCCGGCGTCCACTGACTGCGCAAATATTGCCAAGGTTCCCCAATGTGGCACTCAAGGCGCGGTGATCGCCCGTCAAACGATCACATTCCAACGCTTTTGCGTAACAGGCATAAGCGTCCGTGTAATGCCCTCGAGCAAAATGCTCGTTGCCCTGGCGATTCAGTTCTTCCGAAAGTCCGTTTCGAAGCGCCATAATCTTTTATGCCTGGAGCGCCTGCTCCACCGCCTGTTTGGCCCCGAATATGATGCTAGTCCCATCACCCACAAGAATCGAGTCGAAGTTATATTTCAACAACCGCCGGAGTCCTTCCTTGGCCTTCGCCACATCTCCATACCGTTCAGAGGCCAGGAGGCTCAAAGTCCCGGTTGGTTTTCCAATCAAAGCATCCCCGACAATCAGCACACCTTTCCCCTGCTGAATATAGAGGGCTGATTCCCCCGGAGACTTCTGATCCTTCAGTTGAATCGCCCAGATGCCTCCAGGCAAGAGCTCTCCGTCCTTATAGGTCTTCGAGGGCGTCACATCCATCTGTGACGCATCGGCCTCGGGCACCTGCAATTGACAACGAAATTCCTCCTGGCAGGTGGCCGCCTCTCGTAAATGGTCACGGTTTGTCACAATAATGTAATCGAGCGCACCCTGGCGACGGATCAGGGTGCTTGCTTCCGCCGTCATCGGAGGGGGATCAATGACAATCTTATGCTCCCCCACCGTGAGAAATAGCCCATTAAAATCGAGCTGTTTTTCTTCGGAAAACCAGGACCATTGCCAAATGCCGGGAAGTAATTGTTTCACGCGACTCGCCTCATTCTGCAGAAATTACAAATTTGAAATCGCGTCCTGCAGAGTCTTCGTCATCTTCGCACGGATGCCGGCCTCCGTCGGAAGATCAATGATATCGTCCTCCGACACGGTGACAAACTTCCGATTCGGACCTTTGGTCAAGGAAATGAGGAACATGCTGTTGGTTGGTTTCGTCGGAATTACCACCTCAACACCTTGGTCGATGTCCTTGATCACTTCGAGAAACTTCAATTTACCCTCTTCCCATTCGTCCATGATTATCTTTTCCCCTGCTACATGGCACCTGCACCGGTAGGCGAGGCCGCCAGTAATTTTTCCACTTCTTGAATGATGACCTCGGCACCGGCCAGTTCCATATTGCCCACCCGTTGCCATCTGATCACGCCACGCTGATCGATCACATACACGTTGGGAATGAATTTACCGCCGCCATAGAGTTTGTCCGTGACCTTATTCGGATCAAGGAGATACGGATACGTGACTTTCACAGGAAACGCGCTCAGAAATTCACCCACGTCTCGCTTGGAATTTCCCGATGAATTGATGCCCACGACAGCAACATTCTTCCCGGCCACCACTTCGTAAACCTTTTGCAGATTGGTACCTTGCATCATGCAGGGATCGCAAATATGGAAGAGGCCCAGGACGACCACCTTTCCCTTTAACTGCTCAAGCGAAACGGCATCTCCCGTGATCGAGGTGAGAGCAAAAGCCGGTGCGGGCTCTCCCACCTTAAAAAAACCTGCAGCAACGGCAAAATGAGCCGCCCACAGGGGGAACAGTGCGAGTGCGATTATGACCAGGACCCGTTTCATCAGCGCCTCCTTCCGCACGGCAAGCCAGAGAGGAAAACCAAATTCCCTGATTCACAACATGATCCATCATGACCAACCATGCTGGCATCCTAGCACGCGAATTTTTTCAGGAGCAACCATTTAGGCAGGGACGGTTTGTCCAGGTTCCGAACAGCTCAGCTCGGCAGGAAGAGTGATCAGCAATTTTTAAGAACTCTGCAGCCAGCGCACAAGTATTTCACGCATTCGGACGGAAAGAATCCACCTGGCTACCACTCGATGGAGCGGCCGGAGACAAGCCGCTAGAATTCGAAGCTTTCGCTGAAACCGAAACCATGTCAACGAACGAGTAATGACATCGGCCTCGACCCGACATAGTGCCACGGCCAATTTCCATTGTTCCCACGAGGTATCCTTGATCGTCACATACAACGCATCTGCACAGTCCTCATCGATGCCCTGGCTGGGATGCTTGAGTAACTGCTTGGGCATCCTTCGCACCAACACCGATATATCTACATCTGCTTGGATTTCTTGAAGAACCGTGCGGGGCAACACCGTGTCAAAAAGATGCTTGGCCATGGCTAACCCCAGCAGAACCATCCTCCGACAACGCCATTCATTTGACTGAAACAGAACCCGACTCCAATCCAATCCCGGCCGCCGGCGCACGAGTTCGGCGACATCGCAAATCCATTTCAGCTGTTCCCAGGCATGTTTGGATCCATGTACGCAAAGCAGAATCAGGAGATCCTCAGGACACAGCCCCGGCACCGATTTGGTTGGCAGGCCGACCGGTTTCAGCCGACTCCAGAATGCACTCCGGTCCAGACGAAATCCAAAGTGCCGGCGAGCCATTACCCATTGGAGGTCAACGGCAACAATGCCATTTCTTTTCTGAAAGAAATGATAGGGCTCACCGGCCTCGTCATCCGCCCCTGTATCCTGACTGGTGAGTTGGTAACCCTGCGACCAGAGGATCTTCCTCGCCTGGGGAATCGCCCCTTGCTCAACGATCAAATCGATGTCCGCACATTCGCGCAAACTGATGTCGCCATAGGCAATCTGAGCGAGTGTCACGCCTTTGAAAGGAATCGCCGTGATGCCCTTCGCCCCTAACGCGTCAAGAAGCGTCACAAGCTCCTTGGCAAGTAACGTATTTAAGAGCGCATTGGCCTGATTGTGACGACGATAGGCTTCATGAATTGCCGAGGGCACCGCCGCGGGACAGATCGTGGAGAGATTACGATAGACCAACGGGGATACCCCGTGGACCTTCGACAATTGCCACACTAAATCCCAATTAATACCATCACACACCAGATCCGCGATTTCGACTCGTACAAACTCACTAACCGTCGTACGCGCACAGAGTACGAGCAAACGTCCCTCAGGAGACATCTGGAAGAGGCCCGGCGACGATGACTCCCCTGTGCGCAAGCCTTTAGCCACGCGGGATGGTTTCCATCGAGCGATCATGGGTCCTGACTGCTGTACCATCTCAGTTCTTTCTCCTGCCTAGCGTTTTTCTAACAGAGGCGTCACTAACCACGGGAGGTCCATGACGTCACGTCCAAAGTGAAGTCGGTAGCAATCTGTTTGTTGAATCAGCCTCGCAAGGGCTTGAAATTCCTGACGAGCTATCTCCGGGTCGTACACGAGCAACGAGTGCGGCAGAATCATTTCGAAGGCCACTTTTTTTGACAGGGGCTCAAGGCAGCTGTGGGGTGAATCGACGACAGAAGGAAACAGAATCACGGCAGGCTCACAGGGAGCCCCGAGAGGGCCTGGATAGAGATCCTCGGCGTAGAAGTAGCGTTTGGGCGTCCCTGTGTGGAGAACCGACGGTGGCGCTGTACGTAATTCAGGGAAGAAAGAGACGGTTTGGTCCGTGACATTAATCTTTAGCGGATACGGGAGCACTTCCACTCGAGCGCCGTTCAATCGGAAGAATGGGTGGTCATCGGAGAGATAGCGATATCCGGACCTTAACAAGGAAAGAAAGGAGGTAGTTTTTCCGCGCCCACTGAACCCCGGAATCAATACACCTTTTCCATTGTGTTCCAAGGCCGTGGCATGAAAAGTATAGAGGCCGCGGCGTTTCAGCAGTTCGGTCATCGCAAAATGCACGAAGCTCACACGAATATCCGGCGCCATAGACTCCGGTCGCACAAGGTACCCCTGTGCCGTATAGGACGCCCCATCGATGACTACCAGCCCTTCGTCGTGAAAGTCCGCAATCAACAGTCCTTGATCCGAGTACATATCGCAAAGCCATGTCGTTTGCCGATTAGGCCCGATTGGGAGACCCGAACCGCTGTAGAGCAACAGCGCCTCACTTGAGACCTGAACAGGGATATCCCGACGGTCGTCGACCCCGTCGAATTGCATCCGCATAGGACAAGGTGAATTGATTTTGGATAAAAAATGGCGGAGTAACCCCTCAACGGAATCCAGCAACTCGGGAGAGTTGGTGGCAAACCTTATGTCTATGCTATGGACAGAGAGTAGAATTTCACTCGTTGTCGACGTGATGGGCATTACCACCTCTTCATACAATCCCATTCAGCGGGCATTGATCACCGAGCGGCACAGAGCGAGCTGGCCGGTCTAGAGACCGGCCAGCCGCTGCTGTATGGAGCCTTCAGACTGTTATGCATTCCTCTGGTACACGACGCGGGACAACTGAATAGCCGTCACATCGCGCAACAACTCATGCTTCACAAGCTCAGGCTTCACATATTCGCGCTTCGTCTTTTGTTCCATCCTGCGGACCTCCTGCTAAGGGGAGAAATCGGAAGACCCCATAGATTTGCTCGAACCACAATAGTAGGACTACGGGCTCGCTCTAGGACCTAGGTTGCGTGATGACACGAGACAGCTGAATAGCCGTTACATCGCGCAACAACTCGTGCTTCGCGAGTTCCGGTTTCATGTACTCGTTCTTCTTCCGTTGTTCCATGCTGACTCACCTCCTTTCAGTGTGAAGTAACCCCTCTTGGCGAAACTGGACAATTAGATCAAGCAGGTCTGATTGAGCATCCTGAGATGTCACATCGAATCTCTCGGAAATGCTGGAACAAATCGCTGCAAGAGAAAGTGCCCCCGTGCACTGCTCCCACACCACAGATCCTACGGCATTCAAGCTGTAGTACCGGCCCGTACTCAGATTGAGCAATACGCTCTCCCCATCCAAGGCCGTGCTATGGACATCCTTATTTTGTTTAGGAAATATCTGAGTTAGATCAACCTGACACTCACTCAAAACAGGTGTCGTAGCGGGCATAAAAACACCTCCCAGTTCATATCGTTAACCGCACCTGATTATTCAGAACTGTCATGAGGCATGTCGCGCTGCCATATGTTCGAAGATGGTGGCATTAGGACGCTGCACATAAGCAAAGGTAGCCTCGATCAGTCGGTTTATCTATTCCTAGTGAGGCTGGGGAGACCTCTCTTTGGAGGGGCCGAACGCTTTCACTACGCAAATAATGGGCAGGGGGAGCAGCAAGAATCCGCTGCATCCAAGTCAGCACCGATTTAGTGAGACTGTGAGATAGATTGCCGACCAAACCGAGATGCTCTGTACAGGCGTGTCGAAGAAAGAAATTGAGAACTACTGAATGAACGATAGGACGGTGAGACTTCGACGACTAATCCGAAGACACTACCGGCGGCGGAAAACTGAGGGTCACGGTGAACGCTTGCCAATAGGAAGAGGGCTCAAGGAATTCGTGCCCATCCAATGTTAGCCAAGCATGTCCTTCCAGCTGCTGATGCACCTTCATGACGCCACAATTAAATTGAACGGGAAGTCCTGCACGGCGAGCAAACAAGAACAACGTTAGCGCGCGTGGGAAACAGTTACCTTTGGGATTGTAGGGAAATAAGGCCAACCAACGATCCACGTAATATGCCGTATCTCCCATGACCAATTGCCCCTCACCTCCAGATGTGGGGCGGCAAGAGAGCCAGCGGAGCAGGCGGCGGAGACTCACGAATCGCAACGCCATCCTGACCCCGAGCACCACAAGTCCTGTGCCAGCAACCAGGCGATATTTTCGAACTTTCGACATGCCTCAGTCTAGCAAGGCGCGCCAAGAAGTCCAGACGATCCTATGAAGCAGCTGAAGGTCCGTGGTCAGCGTGGAGTTTCGAAAAGCCCGAGCTGGAGCTCTTCCGCTCGAGTGAAAGAAATGGGGTATCGTTCAGTGAAGCAGGCATCGCAATATTGGCCGGGAGTACCGGGCGCAGCCTTGACCATGCCGTCGAGGCTCAAATAGGCGAGACTATCAGCGGTAATATATTTACGAATTTCGTCGGTGGTATGACTGGAGGCGATCAGCTCTTTCTTCGTGGGCGTATCAATGCCATAGAAACAGGGCGACACGATCGGAGGAGAACTAATCCGCATGTGCACTTCTTTCGCACCGGCGTGACGTAACATTTTGACAATTTTTCGACTGGTCGTCCCTCGCACCAACGAGTCATCCACCACGACGACACGTTTCCCCTCAAGTACTTCGGGAACGGCATTGAGCTTGACCTTGACCCCGAAATGACGAATCGATTGCTCAGGTTCAATGAACGTCCGGCCCACATAGTGATTTCGGATGAGCCCGCTTTCAAACGGAATCCCAGAGCCCTCAGAATAACCTAAAGCCGCCGGCACACCAGAATCCGGCACGGGAATCACGATATCCGCTTCCACGCCAGATTCCTGCGCTAATTGCCGGCCAAACGCCTTTCGGATCGAGTAGACCGCACTTCCGCCAAAAATACGGCTGTCGGGACGCGCAAAATATACATATTCGAACACGCACATTGCGGGCTGAGTCGGTGCAAAGGGCTTATAACTGGTCACGCCCCGATGATCCAGAACGACCAACTCGCCAGGTTCGATTTCCCGCACATACTCAGCGTCGAGCAAATCGAACGCGCAACTTTCTGATGCGACAATCCAGGCATCTCGAAAACGTCCCAGACAGAGCGGACGGAATCCATGCGGATCGCGAGCCGCAATGACTCCCTGATCGGTCATGAGCACAACGGAAAATGCACCACGAACTTGGGTAAGCGAATCAATCACTCGGTCAAGAAGTGTATCTGCTCGAGAATGTGCAATCAGATGAATGATAACTTCTGTATCGGAAGTGGATTGAAAAATGGCACCATAGGCTTCCAATTCGCTGCGAAGCATGGTGGCATTGATGAGGTTTCCGTTATGGGCCACAGCGAGGTTTCCGAACGCAAAGTTGACGCTCAGAGGCTGCACATTTTTAAGGCCGGCGCCGCCTGCTGTCGAATAGCGGTTGTGACCAATGGCCATAGCGCCGGGAAGCCGTGCTAAAGCTTGCTGCGAGAAAATATCAGCAACGTGGCCTTGGCCCTTCTCAACATAAAACTGCTCGCCATCGTTAGACACAATGCCGGACGCTTCCTGGCCGCGATGCTGCAGAGCATAGAGACCGAGGTAGGCGAGGTTCGCAGCCTCCTTATGGCCGTAAATGCCGAAAACGGCACACTCATCGTGAAACCTGTCGGAGGAAATGAGAGGTAATTCTTTGGCCATGACGTCTGTGCTCTAGTCCTGACCCAGTGCTCGTGGAATCGCCAACGCCCAACGCTCATGCACGGTTGTCACGTCGAGGTCGATCGTGCACCCCGCTGCCCGCTGATCGCCATTCACTCGGATCACCAACCGGCTGCCTCCCACCGTGCCGATGCGGGATGCACGCACGCCGGCATTCATAGCAACCTCCAAAACTTTCTCCACCTGTTCTTGCTTCACCGACAGTACTATGCGCGATTGACTTTCTCCGAAGAGCAAAGCATCACGACGCAAACCATCAAGCTGCAATTCTACCACAGCGCCGACTCGCCCATCGGTCCCCGACACGCAACACTCCGCCAGCGCCACGGCCAATCCACCATCGGAGCAATCGTGCGCAGATTGAACCAACCCTTCACGAATCAACCGAATCGTACAAGCCTGCACCGCCTGCTCGTCCTCAAGATTCAGCAAGGGCGGCGACCCTTGTTCGCGATGGTGCAATACTTTTAGATACTCCGTTCCGCCAAGATCCTCCCGTGTTCGGCCCAGCAGAACGATGACGTCGCCGGCCTGCTTAAACCACTGCGTGGCCGTACGATCAGCCTCCTCAATCAATCCCACCATCCCGATCATCGGCGTAGGATAGATCGACAGGTCGTTCGTCTCATTGTACAAACTCACGTTGCCACTCACGATGGGCACCTTCAATGCCTCGCAAGCATCCTTGAGCCCTTCAATCGCAAGTACGAACTGCCACATGACCTCAGGCCGCTGCGGATTGCCGAAATTTAAACAGTCGGTGACGCCGATTGGTTCGGCGCCGGAGCAGGCGAGATTGCGCGCACATTCTGCAATGGCAATCTTGGCGCCTTCGTATGGATTCAGCAGACAATACCGTCCATTACAATCGACCGACAACGCCAGGGCCTTGTTGGTACCTTTCACCCGCAGCACGGCCGCATCCGATCCCGGCCGCACCATCGTATTCGTCCGCACCATATGGTCATACTGCTCGTAGACCCAGCGCTTACTGGCAATGGTCGGCGAATCCAGGAGTGCGAGCAATGCGGCATTGGCGTCCTTGACGTCCGGCAAGGTGTCGTGATTCAGCGCCTGCAGCATCTCCTGATAAGCGGGCGGCGAGCTGGGCCGGTCATATCGCGGGCCGTCATCAGCCAGAGCCTTGGCTGGAATCTCCGCCACGATGTGACCGTTTTCCTTGAGAACAACCTTGCCGGTATCCGTCACCCGCCCGATGACCGCGACATCCAAATCCCATTTGCGGCAAATCTTGATGACTTCGCCCTCACGGCCGGCCTTCGCGACCATCAGCATGCGCTCCTGCGACTCAGACAGCATGATCTCATACGGCGTCATACCCGGCTCGCGACGGGGGACATCCGCTAACTCCAGTTCCACGCCCGTCCCTTCCCGCGAAGCCATTTCACAAGCCGAACTCGTCAAACCCGCCGCGCCCATATCTTGGATGCCCACCAGACAGTCGCCGGACATCAATTCCAAACAGGCCTCGAGCAGAAGTTTCTCCGTGAACGGATCACCGACTTGAACCGTTGGACGCTTCTGAGCCGCTTCTTCATCGAACGAATCTGAGGCCATCGTCGCGCCGTGAATGCCATCCCGACCGGTCTTTGACCCGAAGTAGATCACCGGATTCCCGACCCCTGCCGCTTTGCCGAGAAAAATCTTATCCTTCCTGGCAATCCCGAGGCAGAACACATTGACCAAAGGATTGAGCGCGTAGATGTCATTGAAGACGATCTCACCGCCGACCGTCGGAACCCCCATGCAATTGCCGTAACCGGCGATGCCTGACACGACACCCTTCAGCAGATGGCGCGTATTCGCATTGTCCAAACCGCCGAATCGCAACGAGTTCAAGAGGGCGATAGGCCGCGCTCCCATCGTGAAGATATCACGAAGAATTCCGCCAACCCCTGTTGCCGCGCCCTGGTAAGGTTCTATGAAGGAGGGATGGTTGTGGGACTCCATCTTGAACACCGCACACAGGCCATCGCCGATATCCACGGCTCCGGCGTTTTCGCCAGGCCCCTGGACGACTCTAGGACCCGTCGTCGGTAGTTTCTTCAGATGGATGCGGGAGCTTTTGTAGGAGCAATGTTCGCTCCACATGGCCGAAAACATGCCCAGTTCTGTCCAGTTCGGCTCCCGGCCCAGAATTTCCAAGATCTTTTTGTATTCATCCTCGCTCAGCTTGTGCTGCTCAAGGAGCGCTTGGGTAATGACCAGTGATTTCATGCGTTGCACATTCTCTATCGTAGATGAGGACCGACACAACCGGCACTTCCGTTCACTCGCACCGCCATCACACGCCAACCAGTCTGGATTGCTGCTCCGACTTGCCGAACGCGCTCAACATGGACAGGAAGATCAACCGACCGTCTTCATTGCCTAGCACCGTTTCCGCACTGCGTTCGGGATGCGGCATCATCCCCAACACATTCCCGTCAGCATTCATGATCCCTGCGATATTGTCCAACGAGCCGTTCGGATTCGCTTCAGCCGTGACCTTGCCGTCCGCCGTACAATACCGGAAGATCACCTGGGCATTGGCCTTGACGCCGGCGAGCGTAACCGGGTCGGTGTAATAATTGCCGTCCGCATGCGCGATGGGAATCTTCAGCACCTGGCCGGACTCGCAACGATTCGTAAACCGAGTCGCGGCATTCTCCACCTTCACATACACATCTTTGCAAATGAAATTCAGTGAGGTGTTTCTCAACATCACGCCGGGTAACAAGCCCGCTTCCAAAAGAATTTGGAAGCCGTTGCAAATGCCGATCACCAGCCTACCCTCGCGCGCGAACTCTTTTACTCCGCCCATGACCGGGGAAAATCTCGCGATGGCGCCCGTCCGCAGATAGTCCCCATAGGAAAACCCTCCCGGCAAAACCACGGCATCCAGCCCTGCCGGCAAGGTGTCCTTATGCCAGATCATCTTCACGGACTGCCCGAGCACATCCTTGAAAATATATTCGCAGTCGTGATCGCAATTGCTGCCGGGAAACACCACTACGCCGATGTTCATA
The DNA here is from genome assembly GCA_024998595.1 of Nitrospira sp. Classification (GTDB taxonomy): domain Bacteria; phylum Nitrospirota; class Nitrospiria; order Nitrospirales; family Nitrospiraceae; genus Nitrospira_A. The sequence goes on along the minus strand of JACOEK010000008.1, from coordinate 76,839 downwards.
ATTCTAAAGCGCTTAGAGCCGTGGCCACATGGCATACGACACGAGACCGGAAAGAGGTCTCGGCATCTGCCAACAGCTACAAGCTACAAGCTGCCTGCTCCTATCCGAGTTCATATCGATATTCTTCAATAACCGTATTCGCCAGCAATTTTTCACACATCTGCTTCACCTGGGCGTCCGCCTTGGCGCGGTCAGTTTCGTTCACGTCGACTTCCATATACTTGCCGACTCGCACGTTTCCCGCGTTCTGAAACCCCAGAGAGTCCAGCGCATGTTCGATCGCCTTCCCCTGAGGGTCGAGAATTCCCTGCTTCAGCGTCACATGAATCTTGGCTTTCATTGTGCTTTTCCCACTTCCTGCTGTGCTTTGCCGACCCTCTGCACGTACTTCCTGATCCAAAAGATCACGCCGATGGTCCCGAGCCCTGCCAGCGACATCAGGACAAACGCCCAGCGCCAGGGCGATTCCTTGAGGTGATAGGCCATCATTGCGACTGTCGCCGCCCACACCAGAATTGCCGCCACCAAACCATAGTTCAAAAACAACTGGAGAAACCGGTTCATGCCGATCCTATCCGCACACCCGCGCCAATACCTCTTGATAGGCCTCTTCGATTTTGCCCAGATCTTTCCGGAACCGGTCTTTGTCCATCGACTCTTTTGTGGCCTGATCCCAGAACCGGCAGGTATCGGGAGAAATCTCGTCGGCGAGAATGAGTCGATTGTGAAAGACACCGAACTCCAGCTTAAAATCCACTAACAGCATACGTCGCTGTTTGAAGAAGGGTAACAAGACCGCATTGATCTTATGGCCCAATTCGCGCATCTCACGCAGCACCGCCGGGGTGGCGACGTTCAACAAGCGCAAATGATCGTCGTTCACCAGCGGATCGCCCAGTGCATCGTCTTTGTAATAGAACTCGATGATAGCCGGCTCGATAGCGGCTCCTTCAGAGAGGCCCAATCGCTTGGCAAGACTTCCCGCCACCACGTTCCGGACTACGACTTCCACCGGCACGATCGTCACCTTCTTGGTGAGCATCTCGCGGTCGCTGACGCGCTCGATGAAGTGGGTCTGGATCCCCTGCTGCTCCAGAAGTTGGAACAGCCGCTCCGACACCTTATTGTTGACCACACCCTTGTCGACGATGGTCCCGCGCTTTTGCGCATTGAAGGCGGTCGCGTCGTCCTTGAAATATTGCAACACCTGATCAGGCCGTTCAGTCGTGAAAATCTTCTTGGCCTTGCCCTCGTAAAGCATTGTGCCTGCCGGTTCGCCAGCCATCCTCAATCCTCCACCTACCGTGCAAACAATTCCAGAATGTCGTCCAGCGGTCTGATGGTTCCGAGCAACGTGGGATGCCCGAACCGTCGATCGTGGCGGTATTCCTTCACCTGTTCGAGGGCACGGATCAAACCGTGAAAGTCCTCCAGCTTGTCCGTCTCGAAATAGGTGATGAAGTCGAAGTCATCCAGACCGCTGGAATGATACAGTTTCCGTTTCACCGTATTGATATAGGGCAGTGCCACCTGCGTGTGCTCCTGCATGAGCGTGGCGCGGGTGTCCTGATCCAGAGCCCACCATTCGGCATCTTTTCTGATCGGAATGACGATGGCATAGGATTTCAGTCCTGCATCACTCGTCGCGGGCTGCAACTCTTTCTTCATCTGCTCGGGAAACCCGGGGACGTAGGCCGCCTGCCTGGTCAGCCCATGCAGGTAACTGGTGGCCACAAGATGGCGTCCCAAACGAGTGCCCAACAAAGAGATGAGAAACTGCTGCGTATCCGACAAGGCATGCGCATGGATCCGGAACATCAAGTCAGCATGGTCCGAAAGTCCGCGGAGGAGATACGACTCGATCACGACCTTGTGCGAGAATTGCTCAATCAGTCCCTTAACCTCAGACACGGCGATGACACGCGCTTCACCATTGAGATCCCACCAGTCATGATCCATTTGGAACGCGGCGAAGGTGCCGAAGACGCCGGGCTTGGTCAGCAGGGCATCCCGATCGTTTGCCCTGGCCGGCAAGACGGCCGACACGAACAACAGCGCTACCATCAGCACCATTCTCATCATTGACGCAGCCATCAGGCGCGCCTCCTTGAGCGTCGTTTCGCCGGAACTGCACGGGCGCCGAAGACCCGGCGGAACACCTGATCGAGATGCCGCAGATAATACATGGGATCAAAACAGGCCGTAATCTCACTCGGCTTTAAGTGAGTGGTAATGAACGGATCTCGAGTGACGAGTTCCTGAAATCCGACCCCGCCTTTCCAGGCGGTCATCGCATTACGTTGGACGGCCTCGTAGGACTCCTTGCGCTGGGCACCCTTATCGATCAACGCCAGGAGCAACCGCTGCGAATAGACCAGCCCCCCGGTTAAATCCAGATTTCGTTGCATCCGCTCGGGATACACCACCAGGTTCCTGATCAGGTCCGTCACGCGCGCCAACATGTAATCGACCAGAATGGTGCTGTCGGGCATGATCACCCGCTCTACGGACGAATGGCTGATATCCCGTTCATGCCAGAGGGCCACGTTTTCCAGCGCCGCCAGGCTGTTGCCACGGACGAGACGCGCAAGGCCGCAGAGATTTTCCGAGGCAATCGGATTGCGCTTATGCGGCATTGCCGAGGAGCCCTTCTGTCCCTCGGAGAAGTATTCTTCCGCCTCCAGCACTTCCGTCCGTTGCAGATGGCGGATTTCCGTGGCGATTTTTTCAATGGTAGCAGCCAGTAACGCCAAGGCGGAGGCATAGGCCGCATGCCGGTCGCGTTGCACGATCTGGTTCGAAACGGGATCCGAGGCCAGCCCCATCTTGGCACACACGTATTCTTCGATTTCCGGCCCCTGATGCGCGAAGGTGCCCATGGCCCCCGAGAGTTTCCCGACCGCAATGTCTTTCCTCGCCGCTTCGAGACGCGTCCGGTGGCGGCAGGCCTCCTCATACCAAATCGCCAACTTGAAGCCGAACGAGACGGGCTCACCGTGAATCCCGTGCGACCGGCCCACCATGACCGTATGGCGATGCTCCAATGCGCGCTTCTTCAGGACTGCGATCAACTCGTCGAGGTCTTCCAGTATGAGGTCAAGCGCCTCGGTCATCTGCACCGCGAGCGACGTATCGACGATATCCGACGAAGTAAGGCCCATGTGGAGAAACCGATGCTCGGGTCCGACGGACGCCATGAGCGATTCGAGAAACGCAATCACATCGTGTTTCGTCACTTTTTCGATTTCGGCGATACGCGCTACATCGATCTTGGCTTTTTTGCGGATCTTGGCGCTGATGCCGCGCGGAATCTGCCCGGCCCGCTCAAACGCCGCGCAGGCCTGCAGCTCGACTTCCAACCAGATCTCGTACTTATGTGTCAGATCCCAGATGGCCGCCATGCGCGGCCTGGTGTAACGGTCGATCATATTTCCTCGTACTGAGAGCCTAAGGCCGATGGCTTACGGCGTCTAGCTCGGAACAATCGTCGCCTGAGTACGACGCCTGAGCATTGTGGTTGGGCAATTTGCCATGCGCCCCTATTCTTGTGCCCCGACAACCGGCAATTCCGGAAAGGCGCGCTTCCGTTCCAAACGGGTCTCCGACCCGAGCACCTTGTCCAGGATTCCATTCACGAACTTGGAGGCTTCTTCATCACCGAAACTTTTCGCCAACTCGATCGCCTCATTGAGCGTGACCTTGGCCGGTACTTCCGGGGCGTACAATAATTCAAAGCAACCCAGGCGAAGAATATTGCGATCGATGATAGGCATGCGGCCAACCTTCCAATTGGTCGCATAGGCGCCGATTAACGCATCCAGTTCTTTCTTATGCTCTCTGACCCCGGCCACGAGTCGCTCTGCGAAAACTCGGAGATCGTCCGTCAGCGGATATTGAATCCAAAAATCGTCCAGCCATGGACCCGCCTGGCCATGGATATCATATTGAAAGAGAATCTGTACCGCCCGCTCACGGGCTTGATGTCGAGAGGCCATAGTACAACGCCGGTCAGCGTTTCGACCTCGCGGCCGCTCGTCCGGATTTTCGTGAGGAGGCGGCCGGCGGCACGTCCTCACTCTCTTCTTTCTTGAGTTGTCGCATGACGTTGACCATTTCAATGGCTGTTTTCGCAGCATCAGCGCCGCGATTCAGCTTCGCCGGATCCGCGCGCTCAATCGCCTGCGCCACCGTGTCGGTCGTGAGGACACCGAAGATCACCGGCAGATTCGAGTCCATCGAAGCCTGAAGGATACCCCGGCTCACCTCGGTACTGATGTATTCAAAATGTGGGGTGTCGCCGCGAATGACGGCGCCAAGACAGATCACCGCGTCGAATCGACCGGAGCGGGCCAGTTGCCGGGCCACGAGAGGAATTTCAAATGCCCCGGGCACTCGCACCACCTCGATCGCCTCGTCGGACGCTCCGGCCTTGGTGAGCGCTTTAACACACTCGGTCAGCAGCCGGCTGGTGACAAACTTATTAAATTTGCTCGCCACGATACCGACAGTCAGACCTGTCGCGTCTAGGGAGCCCTTACGAAGCTTCATGGAGTGAGATACCGATTCAGCCGACTCATGAATTGCGCGTGCGCCGAAGAAAGAGGGCGATCATACCTGGAAACGTCCTCAAATGGCTACACGTTTCAGGCGCGCCTATTCCTACCGGAGCGCACTCGAGAGGAGGTGCTGCGGACGAGTTACACCTTTTTCAGCAGGTGACCGAGCTTGGCCTTTTTGGTGCGAAGATATTTTTCATTGTCGGCGCGTGGAGCGATTTCGATCGGCACGCGTTCGACCACTTTCAGCCCGTACCCTTCTATGCCGACAATCTTGCGCGGATTGTTGGTAAGCACTTTAATCGAGTGCAGCCCAAGATCCACGAGAATCTGCGCACCCACACCGTAGGTCCGCAGATCGGGTTTAAATCCCAACTGCAAGTTTGCCTCGACCGTATCGCTGCCTTGATCCTGCAACCCATAGGCTTTGATCTTGTTCAGCAATCCGATTCCCCGTCCCTCTTGCTTGTTCAGGTACAGCAATACGCCGCGCCCCTCTTTTTGAATCATTTCCATGGCCTTATGGAGCTGATCCCGGCAATCGCAGCGTAGGGATCCAAGAACCTCGGCCGTGAGGCAGCCCGAATGCACCCGCACCAGTGTCGGTTTGCCATCATCTACCCGGCCTTTGACAAGCGCGATGTGCGTGACATTGTCCATTTCGTTCTCGAACGCTACCGCTTCAAACTCGCCGAACATCGTTGGCAAGCGTGCGCTCGCCGCCCGCTTTACGAACGTTTCGCGCTGCATGCGATATTCGATCAACGATTTGATCGTCACCATTTTCAACTTGTGCCGCTTGGCAAACTTAGCCAGTTCCGGCACGCGCGCCATCGTGCCGTCTTCGTTCATGATCTCGCAAATGACGCCGGCTGGATAGAGTCCGGCCATTCGCGCCAGGTCCACCGACCCTTCAGTCTGCCCCGCGCGCCGCAACACGCCGCCGACTTGCGACTTCAGAGGAAAAATATGACCGGGACGCGCCAGGTCGGCCGGAGAACAACGGGGATCGATGGCGACATGAATCGTCGTGGCGCGGTCGGCCGTCGAAATGCCCGTCGTGATGCCTTTGCGGGCATCAATCGAAACCGTGAAGGCGGTGCCAAACGTGGCTGTATTTTCCGCGGCCTGCGGCACCAGCTGCAACTCCTCCACCCGCTCCGGCGTCAGGGCCAGGCAGATCAACCCGCGCGCATGTTTGGCCATGAAATTGACCGCCTGCGGGGTGACTTTGCTGGCCGCCATCACGAGATCACCTTCGTTCTCGCGATCTTCATCATCGACGAGGATGATGAACTTCCCCTTCTTGATGTCCCGAATCGCCTCTTCGATCGAATTAAACGGTGTCGCCATAGTCCCTCAATTGTACCAACCGGCCTGCGTGGGTGCCCAGCTAACTCTTTTCAAACCATACCTGTCAACGAGAAAAACCTTCGGCATTCGGGGTCTGCGTCACGGCTCTGGGGCGCCACCGCAGGGCGGAGCTCACCGTCATCGCGGCGGCGGCGCTCACGAGCGCCAATCCCAGAAACCCCGGCACGAACGTCCCCGTCCCTTCCCGTAGCAGGCCGAACCCGATCGGCACAAAAAATCCGCCGATTCCCCCGGCGGCCCCCACCAGTCCAGACGCCAGACCAATGTTCTTCGGAAACCACTCAGAGACGATTTGAAAGATCACGCCGTTGCCGAATCCCATGACCGCAATCATCACCATCAACAGGCTCGCCAGCCAGGGCAGTGCGGGAAGCGTCCCCGCCAATGCCGTCACTAAAGCAAGCACGATAAACACCGCCGCCAATACCGGCAGGCCTCCCCAACGATCAGCCACATATCCACCCACCGGGCGGATCACGCTGCCGGTCAATCCGCAGAGCGCGGCAATAGCGCCGCCGACGATCGGGGCGGTGCCATATTGACCGTGCAGCAGCACCGGAAGAAAGCTCGTGAGGCCGACAAATCCGCCGAACGTAATGCCATACACGAGGCAGAGCCAATAGACGGACGGCACGTGCACCATACTCCAGGCCTGCTGCCACCAGGCGCCTCCTGCGAGGGAATGAACAGGAGGCTCTTCCTGCACCACCCGAGCGAACAGGCCAATGGCCACTAAAATCGGCACCGTCATGATCCCGCAGGCCCCATGCCATCCCAGCTGACCCTCCCATCGCGGCGCCAGCCATAGGACCAGCACGGTTCCGATATTGCCGGAGGCGACCAGCCCCAGCACCAACCCTTGATGGGCGGCAGGATAGGCTCGACTGGCCACCGGCATGGCCACCGCAAAACTTGCCCCGCCGGCTCCAAGGAGCAATGCAATTCCCAACAGATCTACGTAGTCTGTTCCTCTCAGAGACGCCCAGAGGATCGCAATCAGTTGCAGGCCCAACACCACAAGACCGGTTCGCTTGGCTCCATACCAATCGCAGGCCCAGCCGGCCACAATACGCAGCAGCGCGCCACTCAGCAGCGGGAGGGCGACCACCACGCTCTGTTGCGTCGCCGTCAGGTGAAGATCCTCGCCGATCGCCACGGCCAATGCCCCGAAGAGGAGCCACACCATGAAACTCACGGTGAGATGCAGCCAGGCGCCTGCCAGGGTCGGCCAATGCCCGCTCCGCAGGGCCATTCCCAATGTCCTGAAACTTCCCAACGATTTCATCCTGTGCCGCCTGCTCCTCTGCCGTGCGATTGGTTCTTCAGCGTCACCCACGCACTATACGAGGCGCGATTTCAGAGACGCAAGGGAGGCAGGAGCCGGTCCGCCCGGCTCATTGTTACCCGATACTCGACATCTGGTATAGTCAGCTCCTGTTTCCAATGGATTCGCCTGGCATGAGACAGCGTAAGCCAAAACACGATTCACATTCAGATTCGGCCATGGACGAAGAAAACGCCCTCGAACCGGAGGCCTTGGAGCCGACGGACGATGAGGTGACGGAAGAACATGAGGCGGCCGCTCAGCAACCGTCGAAGGAGCCAGAGTCCGCTCCGTTAAGCACGTCCCTGGTCCCTGTCACGACCCTGCAGCAATACCTGACGGAAATTCGCCGCTACCCCTATCTGAGCAAGGAAGAAGAATTACGCCTCTTCGAGGAGTATCAGCTCCGCGGGAGCCGCGATGCGGCGATGAAACTCATTCTTGCCAATCTGCGCGTCTCCGTATCCATCGCCTCCGAATATCTGCACACCGGCGCCGACCACATGGACCTGATCCAGGAAGGCAACGTCGGGCTCCTGCAGGCCATCAAGAAATTCGATCCGACAAAGAACGTGCGCTTTTATGCCTACGCGGCCTGGTGGTCCAGGGCATACATTCTCCGTTATCTATTGAACACCTATCGCCTGATCAAGGTCGGCACGACGCAGGATCAACGTAAGCTCTTCTACAATCTCAAGAAGGAGAAGGCCAAGCTCGAACGCGAAGGCTTCGCGCCTGACAGCAAGCTGTTGGCCGATCGCCTCAACGTACGCGAACGCGATGTCATCGAGATGGATCAGCGGCTGGGCAGTTGGGAATTGTCGCTTGATCAACCTATCGGCCAGGACAATGATGGCACGTTAATGGACGTCCTGCCTGCGCATGAACAGCCGGCAGATGAAAAACTGGCCGACACGCAGTTGAAGGCGCTATTTCGACGCAAGCTCGCGGAGTTCACGAAAACGCTCGACGAACGCGAGGAGGATATTCTCCGCAACCGAATCCTGTCCGAAACTCCTTTGACGCTCGAAGACATGGGCGCAAAGTATGGCATCACCAAGGAACGCACCAGGCAATTGGAGGCACGCATCATCTCGCGGCTCCGCGACTTCATCAAGAAGGATGTGAAGGACTTTGACCGTCTTCGGATGTAAGGCGAGTCCTTGCCTCGGCATCGCCCTCTTAGTCCTGATCCTGGCAACCCTCGTCGAATCCGCCTGTGCAGCTGTTTCCCACGCCGCGTCGCTCATCACCGAGGAAAATGCCCGGCCCGGCCAATCCGACTGGGTCCTGACCGATCCTGCCGACCATGAAGTCGAGGGTTATGCCTCGGCTACGAGCATCCAGCGCGGCGAGCCGCTTCGCCTGTACATTCACAGCACCGATCCTATGGTGACGGTCGCCATCTATCGCATGGGTTGGTATGGCGGGACAGGCGCTCGATTGATGCGTGGGGGTATCACTCTGCCGGGCATTCGACAGCCCATGCCGACTCCCGATCCTGTGACCGGCCTCATCGAATGCCAATGGCAGGTCTCCTACACCCTGACCACTGAATCACACGATAAGAACGACTGGCTCAGCGGGATGTATCTCGTGAAATTGACCGGCTCGGCCAGCGGAAAGCAGAGCTATATCATCTTTGTCGTTAGAGAAGATGCTCGGCCGTCGGATTTTCTCTTCCAGTCCAGCGTGACAACTTTTCAGGCCTACAACAATTGGGGCGGGAAATCGACTTATCCGTCAAACAGCCGAGATGAGCAATGGGCACGAAAGGTCTCCTTCAACCGTCCCTATGCCCGTAGCCAGCACCCCCATGGCGGGAGCGGCACCGGGGCGGGCGAATTCCTGACCGCCATGTCGATCCATCCAACCCGCGCGCTCTCCACCGCCGGCTGGGAATACAACATGGTGCGTTGGCTGGAGCGAAACGGCTACGACGTGACTTATAGCACCGACATCGATACCCATACTCAGGCGGAATTCTGGAAAGGCCACAGAGCTTGGCTGTTCGTCGGTCACGACGAATACTGGTCGCACGAGATGCGACGCCATGTCGAGGCAGCTCGCGATCACGGTGTCGGGCTGGGTTTCTTTTCTGCCAATACCTGCTATTGGCAAATCAGGCTCGAGCCCAGCCTACTCACGGGAGAACCGAACCGGACCATGGTGAGTTATAAAGAGGTGGCACGCCAGGAAGATCCCCTGGCCCTGGATGGCGATCCCTCGAATGATCACCTGGTCACCGTGCAATGGCGGGAACTGCCCGTCAATCGTCCCGAGCATCACCTCCTGGGCGTCATGTATGGGACCGTGCCGGTCGATGGAGACGTACTCATTGCGCAACCCGCGCATCCACTGTTCGACGGGGTGGACTTGCCGTCCGATCATCGTCTTCCCGGCTTGCTGGGGTACGAAATCGACCAGGTGTTTCCCGACGGGCCAGCCGGCTTAGTCATTTTGGCTCACTCTCCCTACCCGAGGGATGGACAGGTGCTGTATGGCGACATGACCTTCTACCAGGCCCCGAGCGGCGCTCGCGTATTCGCCGCGGGAACGATTCAATGGAGTTGGGGCCTCGACGACTACAATGCTCCAGCCTTGCGGACCGCCCGATCCGGCGAGGCAGCGCAACGAATCACCGCCAACGTATTGAGATTGCTGGCCTCGAGGGCCCCTAGCGCGTCTCGTAAATAAAGCCGGGCGCTTTCTAGGCTGCACATCGAACTGCGGCCTCCCGTGAACACAACCTCGCGTTTCTAAGATGTGTACCGGCCAGATCCGTCGCGTAATTCGTAGAATCAACGACTTGCGCAACACTTTCTCGTTGCATCTCGCGGAAGAATAATTTTATAGTTCATCCATTGACTTGCCTCTTGCTAGCGCTATCTATGTCTCGGGTTTACTGCAGGTAGCCCTTGCGGTAACACGTCAAAGCTGAATTTCCAGCTTTCACACAACTGTACATTAGGGCCTCGACGCTCACTAATCTAGAAGGAGGATTGGGTATGGCTACGGAATCGAAAGAGAAGAAATCTACGGCGGCGAAGAATTTTCAGCCGCTCGGTGACCGTTTGTTCGTCACCTATACTGAAGAAATGGAACGGACCTCAGGCGGGATCTATGTCCCTGACTCTGCGAAGGAAAAGCCGCAGCGGGGTATCGTGCAGGCCATCGGGAAGAAGGTCGAGAACATCAAGGTCGGTGACCAGGTGTTGTTCGACAAGTATTCCGGTAGCAAGCTTCGGATCGAAGACGAAGAATGCCTCATCCTTAAGGAAGAGGACATCCTCGGCATCTTCACCAACTAATTCTGATTGACCCCAAAACACCTGAAACACGACTACTAGACGATTAACGGAGGACGATTATGGCAAAGCAATTGTTGTATAGCGAAGCGGCACGGGCGGCCATCCTGCGCGGGGTGAACCAGCTCGCCGATGCCGTGAAGGCAACGCTCGGTCCGAAGGGCCGGAACGCGATTTTGGATAAGAAGTTCGGCGCCCCGACGATCACCAAGGACGGCGTGACCGTTGCGAAGGAAGTCGAGCTGAAGAATCCGTACGAGAACATGGGCGCCCAGTTGGTTCGCGAAGTCGCGAGCAAGACGAGCGATACGGCCGGCGACGGAACCACCACCGCCACCGTGTTGGCCCAGGCGATCTACCGGGAAGGTGTCAAGAACATCACCGCCGGCGCCAATCCGATGGAAATCCAGCGCGGCATCAACAAGGCTGTGGAAGTCGTGATCGGCGAGTTGAAGAAGCTCAGCAAGCCCTGCCAGAACAAGACCGAGATTTCCCAGGTCGGCACCATCTCCGCCAACAACGACAAGACCATCGGCGACCTCATCGCAGAAGCGATGGAGAAAGTCGGCAAGGATGGCGTGATCACGGTCGAAGAAGCCAAGTCGATGACCACCTCGCTGGACGTCGTCGAGGGCATGCAGTTCGATCGTGGCTACATCTCCCCCTACTTCGTGACCAACGCCGAGCGGATGGAAGCCGTCATGGACGAGCCGCTCATCCTCATCAACGAAAAGAAAGTCAGCAGCATGAAGGACCTCCTCCCGGTCCTCGAGCAGGTTGCCAAGCTCGGAAAGCCGCTCATCATCATCGCTGAAGAAGTCGAAGGCGAAGCATTGGCCACCTTGGTGGTCAACAAGCTGCGCGGCACCCTGAACGTGTCTGCCGTGAAGGCCCCGGGCTTCGGCGATCGCCGCAAGGCGATGTTGGAAGACATCGCGATCCTCACCGGCGGCCAAGTCATTTCCGAAGACCTCGGCTTGAAGCTCGAGAACGTCAAACTGACGGATCTCGGCCGTGCCAAGCGCGTCACGATCGACAAGGACAACACCACGATCGTCGAAGGTCATGGCGATCCCAAGAAGATCGACGGCCGCGTGAAGCAGATCAAGGCTCAGATCGAAGAGACCACCTCGGACTACGATCGCGAGAAGCTGCAGGAACGGTTGGCGAAGATCGTCGGCGGTGTGGCCGTCATCAACGTTGGTGCCGCGACCGAGACCGAAATGAAGGAAAAGAAGGCGCGCGTGGAAGACGCCTTACACGCCACCAAGGCAGCCGTCGAAGAAGGCATCGTTCCCGGCGGAGGCACGGCCTATCTGCGCTGTCTCAAGGGATTGGATGCCCTCAAGGACCTGCCCCTGGAACAGAAAGTCGGCGTGGACATCGTACGCCGGGCGCTCGAAGAGCCGGTCCGTCAGATCGCAGCCAACGCAGGAGCCGAAGGCTCTGTGGTGGTCGGTCGGGTCCGTGAGGACAAGAATCCGAACGGCGGTTACAATGCCGCTGCCGACGAATACGTGGACATGATCAAGCTGGGCATCATCGATCCGACGAAGGTGTCGCGTTGTGCCTTGCAGAACGCCGCCAGCGTCGCGGGTTTGATGCTCACGACCGAAGTCATGATCACGGAATTGCCGGAAGAGAAGAAAGAACCTGCCGGTGGCCATGCTGGTCACAACCACGGCATGGAAGGTATGTACTAAGGTTTCCGTTTCTTCTTCGCTGTCGAAGACCGGTCCGGCGGTGGCCCCGCCGGACCGGTCTCTTTTTCGAGCCGAGACGCGCTGCGGCGGGAGTGGCCTTCTGCCGCAGCCACCACGGCGGCAAAAAGGGCGGACGTCTCCGGATGGTAAAAGAGCGACCGGAACGTCTGATGCACAATCGCCGTATGCCGCTGCCGATCCGCTAGAAACGCTGCCAACGCCCCCGCGCGTGACTCCGCGCTATATCCCATCCGAATCGCACAACGTTGCAGTTCCTCATCGCTGTCAGGCAACGCGTGCGTCTGCAAATCATGCATCATCTGCAACTTGTGCTCGACATCCCGTAAAAACCAATAGGCCTCCGTCAACCGCTGCTGGTCGTCCTCGTTGACGAAGCGATGTCGCCTGAATCGGTGAAGGGCTCCCACGGTCTTTCGATCCAGGATATCAGGCACGGCCCTGCCGATGAGCACCTGAATCGTCTGCACCAGGAATTCGATCTCCCGGATCCCTCCAGTCCCCAGCTTCACATTCCGATGCTGGTGCCCACGCAGAGCGATCTTCTCATCGATCATTTCTTTGACTGAACGCACATCGCGGATCACTGCCAAGGCCCGCTCTCGCGTCAATGGCTGAGGATCCGGCTGAAACACGAACTCTTCCGCCATCTGCACGAATGCCTGTCCGAGCGCAGGCGAACCGGCCACCGGCCACGCCTTCAGCAATGCCAACCGCTCCCACACCTGTCCGCGCTGTGCATAGTACTTCGCATAGGCCTGCACCGAGCGCGCCAATTGCCCCACGCTTCCCTCCGCACGGAGCCGGAGGTCCACGCGAAATACCGCGCCTTCGCGAGTCTGTTCAGCCAAGGCTTTCGTCAGCGACCGTGCGAGTACTTCAAAATATTCTTCATTGGACAGGGGCTCGAGGTTGGCCTGACGATGGCCTTTTCCCTTTCGGGTTTCACCATCTGCCGACGCATACACATAGATCAGGTCGACATCCGAACTGTAATTCAACTCATGCGCGCCCAGCTTGCCCATGCCGATCACGACGAATTCGGTTTCCACCCAGGTGCCGTCTGCTCGTTGGTGCATCGGCGCCCCATGCTGAGCCTTGAGGTCCTTATCAACGATCTCATAAGCGGCATGAATCAGAACCGAGGCGAGATCGGACAGCGATCCGACCGTCTCTTCAACCGTGGCCAGGCGCAGGAGGTCGCGCACGCCGATTCGCAACATTTCCCGACGCCGCACGCGCCGCAGTACCTCCAGCTTCAATTCGGTGGCCTTGAGCGAGCCGAGGCTCTGGCGTAACGCCGCGACCATCCGACCTCTGGTCGGGGCCGTCGTCAACACATCCTCTTCCGCCAGCCAATAGACCAGCATGGGGTCCCGGATCAGTGCGAATGCGAGGGAGTCGCTGTTGCCGAAAATCGTGCAGAGCAACCCCAACATCCTGGGTGAAGCCTGCAGGTACTGTAGGAGGGATGAACGGGTTGCGCTTCCGGCAAAGAGACGTTCCCAATGATTCAGCGCTTGATCGGGATCTGCCGTGCGAGCCACCTCCGCTAATAGACGCGGGAGAATCGCCGCCAGCAGACGGCGCGTATGGGGTTCCCCCGCCATGCTCTGAATGTTCGTATCCGCCTCGGCCGGATTCGCCACTCCATAGGGCCCCAGGATCCGTACCACCTGCTCCGGTTCCAGACCGGATGCGACCAGCAAGGGGGTCGGATCGGGAAAAACCGTGGAGGTGCCCGTTCTAGAAGGTGCGGCGAGGGGGTCATTCTGCGAAGAACGTCGTACCATGGCGACGCATTATACTGACGCAATTCTTCCGGTACAACGAGACCACCTTCGGGTATACTCCACGGAAATCATGCTGCACGCGAACGCTGATCGCGACCAGATCCTGGCAACCCTGGCTCCGCTCTGTCCGGACGTCGATGTCGACATCCTGCAAGACTTCACTACCAGGATGGATCCGGATTATTTCGCGGCCTTTCCTCCCAACATCCTTGCCGGTCATGTGACTCTGGCCGCACTGCTGACGCCCGACCATCCCTGTGAGATCCGATTTGCAAAACTCGACCGCACACGGTGGACCATCACCATCGTCGCCTACGACTACTTTTCGGAATTCGCCACGATCTGCGGGCTGCTCTCCGCCTTCGGTTTAAATATCGAAGAAGGCCGCATCTTTACCTCCGCGGAAAGCGAACCGGCACGGTCCGGTCGCTCAAGTCCATCCTACGGCACACGCCCAAGACCCCAGGGCCGTCCGGGACTCACGAGAAAAAAGATCGTGGATGTCTTCACCGTAAGCCCCACCGAAGGACAACCATTCGCCGTCGAAGACCAGAAACGGCTGGCCGAGCAACTCTTCCGCATGATCGTGCTGCTGGACACGAACGAATTCGATGAGGCCCGACAGCAGGTCAATCGGCAGCTGATCGAACACCTGGGCAAACAGCGCAGTTCCTTCAGCGGCCTGCTCCATACCGTCCACATCACCTTCGATAACAGCCAGTCGGCAACCGATACGATCATGGACATCCGGTCGGACGACACGCCGGCGTTTCTCTATGCCTTCGCCAATGCGCTGGCCATGCGCAACGTTTACATCAGCAAGGCTCAGTTCGCGATCGAAGAGGGAAAACTGCACGACCGCTTCTATGTCCGCAATCGTTTCGGACAGAAGCTGTTGGACCCCGGCGACCAGGAGCAACTCCGCCTCACCGCCGTGCTCATCAAACAGTTCACCCATGCGCTCACCTGGGCGCCTGATCCCGCCAAGGCGCTGGAATCCTTCGATCAGTTTCTCGACCTCGTCCTCGAGGGTTCGCGCCAAGCCGGAAAGAAACAGGCCTGGGACTTCGTCAACGACAAGAAAACGTTCCCCATCCTGGCGCGCCTGCTCGGCGCCAGCGACTTTTTGTGGGAAGACTTTCTCCGACGGCAACATGTCAACCTCCTGCCGCTGCTCAAGGACTATCGCGATGCGCCGCTGATCAAGCCCCAAACCACACTGCGTAAGGAATTGAACCGCGTCGTGGCGAAGGCCAAGACCGACGAAGCGCGCAAGGAGGCGCTCAACCGCTTCAAAGATCAGGAACTCTTCCGCATCGACATGAAGCACATCGTCGAGCCTGGGACCAACCTGCCCGATTTCTCGCTGGCAATTTCCGAACTGGCCGAAGTCATCGTCGAGCGCAGCTTGATCGACTGCCAGGCCAAGCTCACCAAGCTTTATGGCTCGCCTCGCCTCGCCAATAAGAAGCCCTGCCCCTTTGCCATTCTCGGCGCGGGAAAGTTCGGCGGCCGCGAACTGGGGTACGCCTCCGACATCGAAGTGTTGTTCGTCTATGGTGGTCCAGGACACACGACAGGGAAAGCAGGCATCGAGAATAGCGAATATTTCGAGCGGCTGGCGCAGGAACTGTTGCAATGGATCGAAGCCAAGCAGGAAGGCATCTTCCACATCGACGTCCGCCTCCGGCCACACGGCGGAAAAGGATCACTATCGAACGCGTTCGATGAGGTCTGCAAATACTACAGCGCCGACGGATTGGCAGCTCCGTTCGAGCGGCAGGCGCTCATCAAGTTGCGCCATATCGCGGGAGACACCGCGCTCGGGAAGAAGGTTGAGGCTCATCGCGACAACTTTGTGTACAGCGGCGCTCCCTGGGATCTTGCGACCGCGCTCGATCTGCGACGGCAGCAGGTGAAGCAACTCGTCGAGCCCGGGCAGATCAATCTGAAACACAGCCACGGCGGCATCGTCACGTTGGAATACGCGATTCAATACCTCCAGGTCATGCACGGCCATCGCCACTCGAGCTTACGAACCCCCAACACGCTGCGAGCCCTGGCCGCCCTGATCGATGCCAATCTCATCCCCCGTGCCACCGGTGAGAGTCTGCGCAAATCCTACCTCTTCATCCGCATGCTGATCGACGGCCTTCGCATGGTGCGCGGCAACACCAAGGACCTCGTCCTCCCGCCACCGGAGTCTGACGAATTCATCTTTCTCGCCCGCCGGGTCGGCTATCAAACTGAGGATTGGCAGACCGGAGCCAAACATCTGCTGTCGGATATCGAGCAGCACATGAAACAGAACCGAGAGTTTTTTGAAAAAATGTTCGGAAGGGTGTGAAGGGGCGACTTACCATTTCCGGATCTACGCTCTCTCACCGGCAAGTCCCCCGCCCCTCCATTCCCCTTCTAGACCAGCTAGTTGCGGCTCTTGTAGAATCGGCGCCTTCTTCCTGGAGGCCCGGTCATGCACATCACCGTCTCGTTGCTCGCACTGCTTTTCTCGTTCACAGTGCCCGTCTGGGCCGCCGAGCCAAAGTCACTCGTAGATCTGCTCAGCCGCGTACCGGAGGTTCCGGCCACCGCACAGGACGCGGCGACGTGGTTTACACCTGAAGCGGGTAAGCCGGGCCCAGGTAAGTTGACTCATCCGGATTTGCTGGGTCTGCGCGGAGACCTGGCGGCCAGTAAAGGCTTCAGCCGGTTCCTTCGCCAGACGGCGGCGAAAACTCTCTCCGAAGATCCCACGAAGAAAGGCTTGAATGAATCAGGTATCGACGCGGCCCGGCTGCAGCGCGACCCGGCTTATCAGGCAGAGCTGCAAAAGAGGACGGAGCGCATGACCACCCAGGAAAAGATGGCATTCGCCCAGAGATTGATGCAAGCGCAGCTGCAAGCAACCCAGCAGGATGCACGCGCCATGGGCCAGGAACCAGCGGAGGTCGAAGCCGCCGCCGAAGCGGCCACAAACTACACGGTCAACTACTCGACGTGGCTGACCGGTCCCTTGACCACCTTCACGCAGGAGTGGGAACAGGCGGCGCAACAGCTCAGCCAGAAACCACTGGCGGGCAAGAAGCCCAAGATGGATTGGGACTCGATCGGTTGCGAGGCCACATGCCAGAGGGAATGGCAGGCCTACGAGCAGGAGATCTGGCCGAAGGTTTTGTCGAGGGAAGCGGACATTCTCAAAGCACGCCGTGCCGTCTTGCTACGATATAGAGCGGCGGTGAAAGAACGGGTACAGGAAGGCCAGCTGAGTCTGGCCCCCGCCGGCTATGGCGCAGCCGCACAGAGTCAGACGAACCGAGCGACGCTGGCGACCTATCACGAACAGTTACTCGGGGACATCGAAGGTTATGCAGCCATGGTGGAACAGACAGCACTGCGTCCTGCCATGCTGGTCGCCCAGGGCTCAGCGAAGTTTGTACGCGGCTTGCCCTGACGAACACCGTGTCGAGGCGGAGCCTTTATGCACGAGAGCTGTGCACATCGCGCAGCTTGCTACAACGCTACTGAATCCCGTTCTCCTAGCCAATAGCTTCTACTCCACGCAGCCTTGGTAGGCCTTCGGGCAGGAGGCATCCAGTCCACCGGCGGGATTGCCCTGGAGTGGAATCTGCCGCAAGTGGTCCAGGACCTGCTGAAAATGGCCTGGTGCACGCGTCCAGAAGAGGTAGTTAGCCCGAAGCCTGTCGCGGCCGAACGAGTGCAGTTCGGCAATGGTTGGAACCCGCCCCTTTCCGTCATGCCTGCTGTTGTCGTAGTTCGCCTGCATCACCGACGGCGTCAACGGAATCAAGCCCGACATGTGCGGGTAATAGAGATAGATCCCCTTCGGTTTGTTGGGGTGATCGAAGTTCAATCCTGGATCGTCCAGGAAAATGTCCGGCCCGCCCAACCCGGTGCCGATCGTCCGCATGTGATCGACAAACCCGGCCAGCATCTCCCGCGGGTAATTTACAAACTGGTAAGTCATCGTATTGGGAAAGGCCGCGCGCATGTGGCGTTGCACATCCAACAGATTGTCGTAATACTTCTCGGTGTCGTGACTGGACACCGATTCGATCGGTTGCCCGAGGGCGGTTTCCGTCAAACCGATGCCTTCGAAGTTCGCGTGGCTGTTGAAACGCTTTCCCAACTCTGCCACAAGCGCCACCAACCGATCATGCACGCCCGAGTTCCACAGCTTGAGGTTGTACCCGCGCGGAGCGCTCTGCCCATATGTGCTAAAGGGAAAGGCACCCCCTTCGTACGCCTCTGTTCGCATGTAAGCCGGCACCGGCAGGGTTTGCGGGTTGAACGATTTCAATTCCAGTAATATGACCAAATGCTTGTTCAAGGGTACCAGCTCCGTGAGGAGCTGCTCGATCCCCTTGAAATCGTACCCCCCCTCCTCCGGTTCCAATTCCGGCCACGGAAATCGTATCTGAAGACCGCGTAGCGCGGGCGTCGCCTTCAACTCGGCATAGACCTGCGCCATGATGCTCGGGTTCGTTCGCATGAATGTCATCGGGGTGTAATAGTGACCCGGGTGCCATTTCACCACCCCCGGCTTCGTCGGCACTTCTCCAGCGACTGCCGCCCGGGCACCAAGACAGTCCCAGGACAGCACGAGAACGGTGAGGAGGAGAACCGCGATGCGCATTGAATGCGTCACTCCGGCTATCAGCGAAGTCACGCCGTTCCGCGTGGACATTCCCGCTACTGGCTCGTACATACGACTCCTTTCGAATCACATGAACCGCGACGTGGTATAGTAAGAAACCACAGTTGCTCACGGAGGAGGCGCCATGCTAGCACGAGTCGCTTTTGTCGTACTGTCCTGTGCGGTACTGTCCGGATGTAGTGGCGGCGATGATGGCGCGGGGTCTGCCGTGAAGTCGGCGGCGGATTGGGCGAAGGTCGGCGAAACGGAAAACTACGTATACTATGCCGACTACGCGAGCATCAAGAAGGCGGATGAAACGGTTGTGATGTCAGATCTGTTCGACTACAAAACGCCGCAGACGGACGGCGGTCCTGCTGCTTTGTCGAAAGTGACTCAACGTGAATACGATTGTCAGGCCAAGAAGAGCCAGCCGCTCAAATCGAGCTGGTATTCAGGTCAGATGGGAAGCGGATCGGCAGTACGCTCGGCGAACAGTTCCAACCAGTGGGCTCCGGCAAACCCTGGCACGGCCACTGGCGGATTGCTCAAAGCCGCCTGCGGAGCCTGATGAGCAGTGAAGCCCGGCGCGCTACGTCAAGGAGTTATAGCTTCTACCGTGGCTCCGCGGCACGAGCATGCCGCAGAGCCACTCGCCATTATAATAATTCGAGCATCTTCTGGTAGGCGCGCAGCAAATCTCCCACCGACAACACGCCGATGATGGTGCCGTCTTCTGTGACCGGCAGGTGCCGGATGCCTTCTTTTTTCATCACCCGTAAGGCTTCCTTAATCGGCTCACTGTCCTCGATAGTCACCACCGCCTTGCTCATGCATGACATCACGGTGGTGCTGTTCGGATCCAACCCTTTGGCTACGGCCTTCCGGCTCAGATCCGTATCCGTGATGATGCCGAGATAGCGGGACCCGTCGTCGACGAGCAGTGACCCGATACGCCACTTCTGCAATAACCGACCGGCCTCTTTGATCGATGCGCCCTTGTGCACGCTGCGGACCTCGGACGACATAAACTCGGCCACGGTGCGGCCATCGATCCGCTCACCAAGCGTCCGACGCCAATCCCGCCCGACCCTGGCGCTCTTTTTCAGCTCCAGCTGCGCGAGACAACTCTCCAAGACCTGCTTGCGTTGATGCAGGCTCTCACGATCGAGATTGTGCGTTCCTGCCTCCTGCGCTTCCTCCGGAAGAATGGCCGCTTCACCGAGCTTGGCGTAATGATAGGCTTCAAGCTCCTCGGACGCTCCGCCGAAGGTTTCGCTGAGTACCTCTTCAGCCTGCTCGTCAAACGCGTCCAACGATGCGTTTCCTTTCCGTCGAGACAAAAACGGTTGGAATGCCACCAGCGTCTCCCGGATTCCTTCTATGTGCCGGCTGAGTAGATCGGCCGGTTCCTGACTCGATTTCACTCTCTTGGCCATGCTGCCTCCCTTGTTGAGCCCAAGAGAATAACCCAACTCCGGTATCGGCTCAAGTCTCATAGTCTAGGCCGGAAACGGTTGAGGCGTGAGACTGGATATGGCTCCAGTCGCTTCATTGCCCGAAGGCGCCGGCTTTCCCGAGCCTGTCGGTTTCGGCGCGGCCTTTCCCCGCACGCGATGCATTTTCTCCCGCGTATGGTAAGGCATGAGGTTCTCCAGGACCGCAGGGAGCTTGTCGCAAGGCACATCCTCCATGATCTTGGTCGCCAACTTCGGATCAGGCCCGGAACGACCGCCTACAAAGATATCGACAGCATCGACCACTTTGCCGCCGACGCGCGCTTTCTTGCCGAGAAGCCCGATATCCGCCACCAGATGATTGCCGCAACCGGCAGGGCAACCGGACCAATGTAACGTGATCGGCTTCAGCCCCTCGCCCAATTTACGCTCCAGCACCCGGGCCGTCTCCACGGCCCGGCTTTTGGTTTCAATGACGGCCAGGTTGCAATAGTCGCTGCCCACACAGCTGACCAGCCCCTTGTAGAGTGGTGACGGGTTATAGGCAAATTGCTTCACGAGCGGCTCCTCCGCCAGTTCCCCCACCACACGATCACTGATGTGCGGGATCACGAAGGCTTGCGCGGGCGAGAGCCGTACCTCGCCCGTCCCGTACCGCTCTGCCAGTGCTGCGATGTTGCGGAGATCAGCGGCCTTGATCCGCCCCACCAATACTTTGAGGCCGATGTAGTTCAAGCCGCGTTGCTTTTGCCGGAAAATGCCGATGTGATCGCGCTCGCCCGCCGCCCTGGCATCCACGCCCGCAGACGGTAAGGCGCGGCCCATGCGCACTTCCACCTCGTGCCTCAGCCGGGCCTCGCCCCAGGCTTCAACCAAAAATGCGAACCGTGCTTGGGTGCGATTCTCGCGGGGGCCATGATCGCGGTAGATGTGCAACAGGGTCCGGCAGACCTCGAACGCCTCTGCCGGATTCACGAACATATCCAACGAACTCGCCACGCGATATCCGCCGGAGCCCAGCTTGCCCCCGACCAACACGTTGTAGCCAAAACATTTGTCGTGCCCCAAATCATGGTAGGCGGGCACCAGCGCAATATCTTGCGTCTCCGTATGCAGACAATTGTCCGTACAGCCGGTCACTGCGATATTGCACTTGCGCGGCAAATTCGTATAAGCCGGGTTGCCCAGCACTTCCCTGTTAATAGCGCGAACAATCTCCGTTCCATCCAGCAATTCGTTGGGATTCAAGCCCGCGACCGGACAGGTCATCACGTTGCGCACGCTGTCCATGCCGGTTTGCATCGACGTGAGCCCGGCCTCCTCCAGCTTGGCGAAGACCGCCGGCACATGAGCAATCGTCAGATGGCGCAGTTGCACTTGTTGCCGCGTGGTCACATCGATAACTCCGTTGCCGTAGGCGAGGGCGATATCCGCCAGCGCTCGCAGCTGAGCCGAGGTGGTTTGGCCGCCCGGCATGCGCACCCGCAACATGAAGAATCCCGGCGTGGGATTCCGCAAGAACAGCCCGTACCATTTCAGCCGTTGAATATCGTCTTCAGGAATGGACTCCCACCCCGCTTGCGCATAATGCCCAAGCATCTCGCGCACCGTTAATCCGTCACGCTCTGCTTTGATGGCCTCAATTTTGTTCATATCGTGCTCCCCAGTGCGACGGAATAGTCCAGGCCCGATTTTCTCAACACTACTGAGCCCTCACGACTCAATCGATCTACCACCAGCAGCACCTGCGAGGCGCTCAGACCGGAGAGGGCCATCAATTGCTCGAATGACTGGGGCGCCTGCCGCCTGAGAAGCGTCAGCACTGCGGTTTCTTCATTCGTCTTCATGATGTCCTCCCTTCGTCTGAGTGCCGGCTCTGCGGCACTTTGAGTGATCTGTCTAAAACGTCTTGTACTCGAGCCACTTGCCGTTCAGGGTGATTTTGCAGCGAGCTTCTCCCTGACTGCCGGTGACTTTTTCCATATCTAGGGTAAAATCGATGGCGCTCATGATCCCGTCACCAAACATTTCATTCGCCATCTCCCGCATTGAGTCACCGTACACCCCGATCACCTCCATCAGCCGATATTTGAACGGATCAGTCAGATTCGGGAAATCTGCACGGACCGGAAATGCGCTCAAGGCAGCGACCTGCTCTTTATTCAGGCCCAGCAGCACTCCGACCTTCGCCGCATCAGCCGGAACCAGGCGGTGATTGCCGTTTAGAGCTGCCGCCACGAACGTCGGATTCTTGCCCACCTTTTTGGCCACCTCGGCAATCGTGACCTTCTTCTTCAACCGTTGCGCCTTGATCGCCTTTCGCATTGCTTCCTTCTCCATCGTCTCCTCCTGTGATTGATCCGCCTGCAAAGATGCGCTCGCCACTCTGACTTACGACCCGACCACCGCCGATGTGGCCGGACGCGAGACCGAAGCCACCGGGACTTCGGCCACACGATAGGGACTCACCATCCAGTACAGCCCGCCGACAAACAGCCCGCCCCCAACCAGGTTCCCCAGCACGACAAAGAGCTGGTTGTACCAAAAGGCCGCCCAGGTCACGGCTGTTTCATGGGGCAAGAACAACGCCATGCCCAACAACGATTGATTCGCGATGCTATGCTCGAACCCCGTGCCGATGAAGGCAAACAGGCACCAGAAAATCAGCAGGATCTTCGCGGTATCATTTGTCGTCCGCCCGGTCATCCACACGGCCAGGCAAATCAGCCAATTGCAAAGAATCCCCCGTACGAACAGCTCCCAGGCCGGGAGAGACATTTTCACTGCCGCCACCTTTTCGATCAGGTCTGCCGACGGCCCCTTCGCAAACACACCTGATTCGACGATCAACCAGGCCAGCCCCATCGATCCGGCTAAATTTCCGAACCAGGACCAGGCATTGAGCTGAATGACTTGCGTCCAGGACAGGCTTCGCGACAGACCGCCGATGGCACCGATCAGGTTGTTGCCGGTGAACAGCTCGGATCCGGCAAAAATCACAAGCGTCAACGCGATACCGAACGACACGCCCATGACCAGTTTGACCACCGGAGATCCGGCTGCTGCCAACGGGCCCCCGAGGCTGAAGATCAACGCAATGCCGAACCCGAGATAAATCCCTGCCAAGGCCGACAGGATGAAATACCCGCCGGGCGCTTGTTCCAAAAACGCCCACTTCTTTGCCGCTACCCCCGCGATCCGCTCATGATCCGCTGTGTGCATGAGACTCTCCTTTTGGTGATCCGCCAGCAAAAAAAAGACGCCCTCATCCCGCAACGGGGAGGAGGACGTCTTTGTCCGGTTCAGCGAGGGTGTTATTCCTCGTCTATGTATAGTGTGCCGACTTCAACGTCGGCAGAAATGAAAAAGGCGTCCGCCACTCTTGGAAGAATGACGGACGCCATTGTCCGTGTACTGTATGTGGTGCGAGGTCGACTTCAGGCGTCGTTGCCTGATTTCACCCACGCACTGCATGTATACCATCGCCTCTCGGATTCGTCAAGCTCCCTTGACGAGGAGGCCGCAGGCTACACGTCGTAATACAGGAAAAACTCGTACGGATGCGGCCGCAACCGCATGGTATCGACTTCCTTGGTCCGCTTGTACCCGATCCAGGCCTCGATGAGGTCCTCACTGAACACCCCGCCCTTGAGGAGGAACTGATGGTCCTTCTCCAGGTGGTTGAGTGCCTCATCGAGGCTGCCCGGCATGGTCCGGATCTTCGCGGCTTCCTTGGCTTCGAGATCGTAGAGATCCTTTTCAGCCGGCTCTCCAGGATTGATCTTATTCTCGATGCCGTCCAGACCGGCCATCAACATCGCAGCAAAGGCCAGGTAGGGGTTGGCGGCGGGGTCCGGGAACCGCACTTCGATCCGCTTCGCCTTCGGGCTCGGGGAGTACATGGGAATACGAATACCGGCCGACCGGTTGCGGCTCGAATAGGCCAGCAACACCGGCGCTTCAAATCCCGGCGTCAACCGCTTGTAGGAGTTGGTCGACGGGTTGGTGAAGGCTGCCAGCGCGGGCGCATGCTTCAGAATGCCGCCGATATAGTGCAGACACATCTGTGAGACGCCTGCATATTCCTTCCCGGCAAACAGCGGCTTGCCGTCCTTCCAGATGCTCTGGTGGGTGTGCATGCCCGATCCATTGTCGCCAAAAATTGGCTTCGGCATGAAGGTCACCGTCTTGCCGTGCCGCCGTGCCACGTTCTTGACGATGTACTTGAACATCATCATCTTGTCGGCAGTGCGCAGCAGACTGTCGAAGCGAATGTCGATTTCCGCCTGGCCCGCCGTCGCCACTTCGTGGTGGTGCTTCTCGGTCGCGATGCCGGCCTTTTCCATTTCCAAAATCATTTCCGTGCGGATGTCCTGCTGCGTATCCGTTGGTGGAACCGGGAAATAGCCTTCCTTGTGGCGGATCTTCCCGCCCAAGTTGACGCCTTCCTGGCCCATGTTCCACACGCCTTCGTCGGAATCGATGTGGTAGTAGGCGCTGTGGTTCGTCTGATCGTAACGGGCATGGTCGAAAATAAAGAACTCGGCTTCCGGCCCCCAGTACGAGGTATCGCCGATCTTGGTGCTCTGGAGATATTTTTCCGCCTTCTGGGCGATGAACCGCGGATCGCGATCATACATTTCGCGCGTGATCGGATCGACCACATTCCCGATCAGGCTCAGTGTGGGCACGGAGCAAAAGGGATCCATACAAGCGGTTGTCGGGTCCGGCACGAGCAGCATGTCGCTGTTGTTGATCGCCCTCCACCCTCGAATCGAGGACCCATCCAACCCGGAGCCATCCTTGAACAGGCCCTCGGTCAGCTCACTGACAGGAATCGTAAAATGCTGCCAGGTGCCGATCAGGTCGACGAACTTCATGTCCACAACCTGGACCTTATTCTTCTTTGCAAAATCTAACACCTCACGAACGTTCATCCCCTCCTCCTTTCAACCGCCGATAAAAGAACTACCCTGTTGCTTACGCCGCATGAGCTCCGAGAAACAGTTCAATCTCGTTGAGAATCGACGCCCGAATCGTTTCCAGGCGGCCGGCCTCTTCCACCTTTTTGCCATCCATCCCCGTCACGTAAAACACGTCGGCCACCTGATCGAGCCGGGTGGAAATCCGAGACGCATGGACCGACAGGCCCAATTGAAAAATTGCGTTCGTGATAATGTACAGCAATCCCTGCCGATCATCCGCAAAAACATCAAGAATCGTAAACCGGTCGGATGTCTCATTGTCGATGCGCACTTCCGCCGGTTGCCGATGGGCGGGTAATGATCGCCCCATGTTCAACCGGGCGCCGCGCCGCATCACCGCTTCGATCGACTGGCGGCCGGTCAACACCTCGGCGATAATCGCACCGATCGATTCGCACCGATCGGCCGGCGGTGCGCCCTGATAATCGGGGTCGGCCACTTGGAAGGTATCGACGACGACCCCGTCTTTTCGCGTCACGATCTGCGCGTCCAGAATCTGTAATCCACCCGCCGCCATCACCCCGGCAATCTTCGAAAACAATCCCGGGATCAGATCATTGTGCGCAATCACGGCATATTCACACGTGCCAAGCGGCGCGTTAAAGTCGGTCTCCACCACTACGCCGCGATCCTGCAGCCGTCGAATGGCGCCCAAATGAGCGGCAATGCGTCGCGGACTCGTGCCATAGGCATACCGCAATGGGAACTGTTCAAGCTCCGAGCGGATCCAGGCCTTGTCGGCCGGGAGCTGCTGATCGCCAGGCGACTGTGCCACCACGTCATCCGCAATACGCGCAAGCCGCTGCGGCTCATCAGCCGTCTCGCGCTCGCCGGATACTTCCTGCATGGCTCGCAGATACAGTTCAACCAGAAGGGACTCTTTCCATTTCGTGAGCACATCGGGCCCGACTGCGGCGATGTCCGCGGCGGTCAGGGCCATCAATTTGCGCAACACTTCCGGCGTGCCGACTTCACGCGCGAACGGCAACAGCACTTTTTCATCATAGGGGTCGCGACGGAAAGCCGTGTGGGCCATCAACAGATGCCGATGGACCAGCATCACCAGCGTGCGCGATTCTCGCTCATCGAACCCCAGGCGCGCGGCGGTTTCTTCCGCCAACCGCTTCCCGACTTCACTATGGTCCTCTTCATGCCCTTTCCCCAGATCGTGAAGAAGCAGGGCCAGGTGAAGCAGGTCTTTCCGCTTGATCTCCCGATACACCTCTCCGAGGACCCCGGCATGATCGGCCAGCGCTTCCGCCTTCGCCACGGCCAACAGACTGTGCTCATCGACGGTGTACTTGTGATACTGATTGAATTGCATCAAGCCCCGCACGCGCGAGAAGGCCGGCACAAGCTTCTCCAACAAATGCGCGCGATGCATGGCTTCCAATGTCTGCGCCGTGCCCGGGCCGGCCAGAATTGACAAAAAGGTACGGCCGGTTTCAGGCGTGTGGAACTGCTCGGCGGACAAAATTTCGGCATGCCGATGAATGTCTTCCAGGAGAGAGGGATCGATGTTCAGCTTGCGCGATCGGGCCAGATTGAACAGGGTCAGGAGCAACGCCGGTTGCGCCAGGACCTGAGAACGCAGTTCCGCCGGCACGGTCAATGCCTCGCCATCGATGGCAAAATACTGCTCGATTCGAGGAGACGGCAGCCATCGTACGATTCGCTGCCATAGCGATCGGCGGCGACAGCGCTCGACAAATCGCATCAAGGCCGCATGCAGCCCCATCGTATGCCGATAGTATTGCTGCATGAACTGCTCGACTGCGAGCAAATGCGGCTGGTCTGCAAAGCCCCAGTGTTTGGCCAACCACACCTGTTCATCAAATGTCAGGATTTCCTGCGCCATGCCGGCCCGAATATGCAGAAATGAACGGACCCGCAGCAGGAACTCACGAGCTTCCTTGATCGCGCGATAGTCCGCCTGGGACAAAATGCCCCGGTCGGATAATTCACGGATGGTGGGCGCTTGAAATCGCGCGGATCCAATCCATTGCAAGAGGTGCAGATCGCGCAAGCCGCCTTTGCTTTTCTTGACGTTCGGCTCCAACAGATACACCGTCTCGCCGAACTTCTGGTACTCACGCTGCCGTTCTGCCACCTTCTGATCGAGATACCCGTCGAAGCCGCTCGATACGACCTTTCGCACATAGCGCGCATGAAATTGCTGAAACAGCTCGGGGCTGCCCGCAAGAAAGCGTGCCTCCATCATGGAGGTACGCACGGTCAGATCAGCCAAACCCAAATCAATACAGTCCTGAATGGTCCGCACGCTATGGCCGACCTGAAATCCGCTGTCCCACAGCGGATGCAGCACTTGTTTCACCAGATCGGGAATCACCTTTGCCGCATCCTGGTGAAAGAGGAACATCAGATCGATGTCTGAGTGCGGCGCCAATTCCCGCCGACCGTAGCCCCCGATCGCCACCAGACAGCAGTGCTGAAAGCCTGCCGTCGTGAGTGCCTCGCCGCCGGTCCGCGCCGCGGTCCGATACCGGCCGACGATCACTCCATCAACCAGATCCGTCGTGGCTGCGACCACCTCATCGCCTGACGCACCGGCCAACAATCGCTGCTGAATCGCTTGGCGCTGTTCAGCCAGCAGTTGGGACACCGCCATGGGAGCCGCGTCGTGCACCATATGGGAACCCGCGTCCAACGCCTGCGACATACTTAGAGCGCGCTTTCTCCCGTTTCACCGGTCCGGATCCTGACGGCGGATGTAAGATCCCGCACAAAGATTTTGCCGTCGCCGATGCTACCCGTTTTCGCCGCGCGTGTAATCGTTTCCAAGACGCGCTGGACCTGACCGTCATTGACGGCCACTTCGATTTTGACCTTCGGCACGAATTCAATGGTGTACTCCTGGCCGCGATAGGTTTCCTTATGTCCCTTCTGCCGGCCGAAGCCCTTGACCTCCGTGACCGTCATGCCCTGAATCCCGATTTCAAGCAGGGCGTCCTTCACTTCATCGAGCTTGAACGGTTTGACGATCGCTTCGATTAGTTTCATCCTTGCCTCCTGAGACCGCCGACCGTCCACAGTCGATGGCGTCGTATCACGAATAGGCGCGTTCGTTATGTTGACTCAAATCCAGACCGGTCGCTTCCTCTTCGGGTGAAACCCGCAGTCCTGTCATCGCATCGACCAATTTGAGGATGGCAAAGGTGGCGACCAGCGAGAAGACCGTCGTGACGACCACGACCAGGAGTTGGACGCCGAACAAGCCGGCATTGCCGAAGAAGAGCCCATCGGCGCCTCCGGGATTGACGACTTTGCTGGCGAAGAGACCCGTCGCCAGCACCCCGATCACCCCCCCAACTCCGTGGATTCCCACGACGTCAAGCGAGTCATCATAGCCGAATCGCCCCTTCCAGACAATCGCCGCGTAGCAGGACATCCCGGCAACCAGGCCGATGAGGATGGCGAACAGAGGGCTGATATATCCCGCTGCAGGGGTGACTGTCGCCAGGCCGGCCACCGCGCCGCTGGCCAGTCCCAGTACCGTGGGCTTCCCGCGATGCATCCATTCCGCGCCACACCAGGAGATGGCCCCCATACAGGCCGCTGCATGTGACGCAATAATGGCCGAGACCGCCACGCCGTTCGCCCCGAGCGCGCTCCCCCCGTTGAATCCAAACCAGCCGAACCACAGAAACCCGGTCCCCAGCAACGTCATCGGCAAATTGTGGGGCGCCATGTAATCCGTTCCATAACCCCGCCGCTTCCCCAGCACAATCGCGGCGATCAGCGCCGATGCGCCGGAACTGATGTGGATCACCGCGCCGCCGGCAAAATCCAAGGCGCCCAGTTGAGCTAGCCATCCGCCGCCCCAGATCCAATGGGCCAATGGTACATACACGAGCACCGACCACATGGCGGCGAAGAGCACGACCGACGTAAAGCGTTTGCGTTCGGCAAAGGCGCCGGTGATCAGTGCCGGCGCGATGGCGGCGAACATCAACTGAAACAACATAAAGGCCTGGTGCGGAATGGTCGGACCGTATACCGCATGCGGCTGGCTACCCACCCCGCTCAGGCCGACCCAATCCAATCCACCGATCACCCCGCCCTTGTCCGGCCCGAATGCCAGGCTATAACCGAACAAAATCCACAACAGGCTGACCACGCTCAGGATCATGATGCTCTGCATGATCGTGGCGAGCACATTTTTGGTGCGCACGAGGCCGCCGTAAAACAGGGCGAGCCCCGGCATCAACATCGCCAGCACGAAGGCCGATGAGACCAGAACCCAAGCCGTGTCGCCGCTGTCAACCTTGAGCGGCGCATTCTCCGCCCAGGCCTGCCCCGCCCCCAATCCCGGCAGCAGGGTTAGTGCCCCTGCCAGACCCACGATAAACGTTTTCCACTGTGCCGATGCCTTCACGCTGTCCTCCTTCGGCTACGCTGCATGCCAAGAGACCTCCTCCTTCACCTTGCTCAGGAGGAGGTCCAGGCAGGAGCTTAAAACGTCTTCGTGAACTTGAGCTTATAAAAATCCTGATTGTCTGTCAGATCTTTACCGACCGTGAACCGGAAGGCCATGTTCCCCGGCAGTTTCATTTCAACGTACGGGCCGATCCAGCGATAGTAGTCCTGAGCCGCCCCCGGCGCGCTGCTGTCACGCGTCGTCAGCAAATGCTCATAGTGCGCTCCGAGAGACCACATGCTGTTCACGCGCATGCCGGCACTCACCCAGTAATGCAGGAAATCCCAGGTTCCCCGGCCGCCGCCTTGAATCGGGCCCAAACAGTTGGTGCCGCCCGGGTTGGCGCACCCGATCGCGCCGCCTCCGCCGCTGCCGCCTTCACTGCGGATTGATTTGTAGTAGCCCAGGTAGAACTCACCTTCAAACCGATTGTCGATATAGTTCGCAATGATGTTCGGCACGGCGCCTTCAAAGGCAGTGGTTCGCTCATTGACGCTGCCGCCGCCGTTCGGAAAGAACCCGCCGCGGGACGACAGCAGGCTGCCATGCACAAAGCCGATCATCGGCGTGACGGACAGGCGTTTTTCGAGAAACGTAAAATTGAGACCCACGTCCGTTTCAAGCCAGGGCGCATTGTCGTGCACACCGACGCCGCTGATCATGGTCCAATAGGTGAAGTTAAAGGCGAGTGCGATGTTGTCGGTCAAACCGTAGGTTCCATAAATGGATGGATTGAATCCGAAAAAACTGTCGGCCTGCATCGCCATCGTCACCGACACGGGGTGTTTGGTGGTGTCCATCAGGTCGTCTGTCGTTCCCGCCTCGGCAAGAGCGCCCCCTCCACCGACTGCCATCAATGCCAACCCCAACACCCATGCCCGTGCCTTTCGCCCTACCAGCATATTCATGACGCCTCCAAAGAGAGAAGAAGTGAAAGTGGCCCGCTCCGAGACCGTCGTGCCCGACGATCCGGAAGTTCCGTCTCTCTGGCGCCATTGCCAGTGTTGCTGACCGACGTCGTTGTCGGTCGGAATGCTGCCTGTCTACCGATACCCGTTGGTGATCGGCATCCGCCGATCCTTACCGAATGCCCGATGCGTAATCTTAATGCCGAGCGGGGCTTGCCTGCGTTTGTATTCGCTGCGGTCAACCATCAGCATGACCCGGGCCACCGTCTCCCGTTCAAACCCCATGGCGACGATATCCTCCAAGGCCCGATCTTCCTCGACGTAGGCCTTTAGAATAGGATCAAGAACCGAATAGGGCGGCAAACTGTCTTCATCTTTTTGATCCGGGCGCAACTCTGCCGTCGGAGGCCGCTCCAGCACGCGTTTCGGGATCACCTGCTCCGGTCCGCTCAGATTTCGCAGATGCGACAGTTCGTACACCATCGTCTTGGGCACGTCCTTGATCACCGCAAATCCCCCGGCCATGTCGCCGTACAAGGTGGCGTAGCCGACGCTCATTTCGCTCTTGTTCCCAGTGGTCAACACCAGGTGGCCGAATTTGTTGGAATACGCCATGAGCAGATTGCCCCTGATCCTGGCCTGCAAGTTCTCTTCGGTCGTATCGGAACGGTGCCCGGAAAATGGTTTGGAAAGCGTCCGGAGATAACTGTTGAAGGTCGTCGTGATGGAGAGTGTATCCACCTGGATGCCAAGACCTC
Source organism: Nitrospira sp. (assembly GCA_024998595.1). Classification (GTDB taxonomy): domain Bacteria; phylum Nitrospirota; class Nitrospiria; order Nitrospirales; family Nitrospiraceae; genus Nitrospira_A. Next base: position 45,563 of record JACOEK010000008.1, on the reverse strand, counting down.
GGGCGAGATCGGCAACATCCTCGCGACTGGCCCGCGACGTATAGGGCGAAGGCATGAAGATTCCGAGGACGTTTTTTGCGCCGACCGCATCCACCGCGATAACGGCCGTGATGGCCGAGTCGATGCCGCCGCTCAGGCCGATGACCACCCGCTTGAACCCGTTCTTCCGGACATAATCACGCACACCAAGAACCAGCGCGCGATAGGCCTCTTCAAGTCGATCCAACGGCGATTCCAGGGCCGGGACCACAATCGACGACGACTTTCTCGCCGGCAGCCGGACCGCCACACGATCCACCAGCGCGGCCACACGCGACGGCAAGGGCTTAGTATGCCGTTCGCCCTGTCGCGCTCGTCCCACAGCCGCAACATCGAGGTCCGCAATGAGCAGATCCTGTTCAAAGGACTTGCCGCGCGCCACCACTTCGCCGGTCTGATCCACGATCATGCTGCAGCCGTCAAAGACCAGCTCGTCCTGCCCGCCGACCGTGTTGGTATAGGTCACGATCACGCGATTCTCCCGTGCCCGCGTCGCCAACACCTGCTCGCGCAGGCGGCTTTTGCCCACATGGAACGGCGAGGCGTTGATATTCACGATCACCTCGGCGCCCGCCGCGGCCTGCGCGCGTGTCGGCCCTTCGGGAAACCAGATATCCTCGCAAATGTTCACCCCGATCGTCGTGCCATTCAGGACCAGCAACGGCAGGCGCATGCCGGAATGAAAATACCGGCTCTCATCAAACACGCCATAATTCGGCAACAGCCGCTTGCAGTAGTTGGCGATCAGGCGGCGCTCACACAGCACTGCCGCCGCATTGTACAGATCGTGCCGACCGGCCGGTGAAAAGGCAGACGTCTCCGACGCGGTCGCTCCGGTTGCCTCGCGCGCAACGTACCCCACTACCACCACCAATCCATGCGCTTCCGCCGCAACCGCTTTCAACGCGCGGTGGGTGTCTTCAATGAAGCGGGGCTTGAACAACAGATCCTCGGGCGGATACCCGGTGATGGCCAGTTCGGGAAATGCCACGAGGTCAGCCTTGGCGCGGCGCGCGTCCTTGATCCAGGCCTTGATCAATGCGGTGTTCCCGGCGATGTCGCCGACCGTCGGATTAATCTGGGCCATGGCCATTCGCAGGGAGCGCATCAATATTTCCCAGGTCTCGGCAATTTGGAGATGCAATAGAATTTACGCAGCATGCTCAAAACAGTTGTCCCGCAAGGCCGCAGCGCAATAAGGATCTGAGGCGTACTCGAGCAGTACGTTGAAGATCCGAGTCAGCGAGAACGCAGCGGGCGGCGGTTTTCAGCATGCCGTTGATAAAAAAAAAGTCCTCGGACCCACCTCGGTGGATCAGAGGACGTCGTTGTCCTACGCCATCTCTATAAAGGAGAGCCTCCTGAGACTCCGTTGTCCCTGGAAAAGCTGGCGATGATATAGCATCAGCCGGAATCGACTGTCAACCGATACGGGAGGGGCTTGTCTCAGATCCTCCACGGCCCGAGGCCGGTCTTATGTTACAATCCCGCCCCATGCGCCAAGTGATTCAACAGACAATGTTGCTCGTAGGATACCCCCTACGTCTTTGCACAACCTGGCTAATCATTCTCCCCTGTCTACTATTGGTCGCGTGCAGCGCAACCTCTCCGCTCACGTCCGTCGGAGAGGGGCCGTTAGGGACCGTCGCGCTTGAACGCCTGGTCAGCCGGGGCACCACCGCCAAATACGGCAGTCCTCAGAGCGCCTTTCAAGCATCCCATCCGGCCACAATATCCGCATCACCCGTCTCACGGCTGCTTTCCGGGCTGTCCATCGCAGGCGTTGACCGGCCAGGGGCCGCACCGAGACAAGAGCGGTATCCGCTGTTTTCTCAGGAAGAAACAGAGTTTTTAACGCCTCTCATCGTACGCGCCTTCTCACAAGCCCAACCGGATCAACGAGTGAGGTTCACCCTTCAGGATGACGGACTCATCACCCAGGGCACGCTGTATCTGCACAGGACGACCCTCCGAGTCAGTCTGTCCCACTATCGTGCCTCTAAGGGTCAACACGAAACTAGGCCGGCGGCGCTCACCTTGTCGTTTACGCCCTCAGAAGCGATCGTGCCGGACGATGTGCCGCAATCCTGGATGATTATCGAACCGGAGCAGCCCCGCGTGGCAGTGTGGCTTGACGCCCTGAATCAGCTCCCTCCTACAGTTCCTGTCTCGACTATGAACAAGCCAGTCATTGAAGTCACACCTATTCAGGCTTCACCCGCATCCGAACAGACCAGCGTGCAACAGGAGCTGCAAGCCACGAAGGACGTGGTCGTTAAACAGGCGCAGGAACTCCAGCAACTCAAGGCGGAACTGGAATCATTGCGACGACAACTTGCTGAGAAAGACTCAGCCGCCTCCAAGGCCAAACCCAAGACTTCTCCTCGCAAGCCGGCGCCGACACCGTAACGGTGGTACTCGAAGGATAACCTACCGCACCTGCTTCAACACGTTCTTAATACTGCCGAAGCGCCGGCCTCTCCAGCCCGAACAGCTCACCGCGGGTCGCCTCCCAAACAAGCTCCCTCGCCCTGCCCAACACCTCTGCCGAGCGGGCTACCAGTTTAACGGCTAATCCGGGGACAGGCGGCTCCGTGACTCCCCCTAGAAGATCCGGGCCCAGCGAGCCCAATATTCCAGACACCCTATCGCGGACCGCCGGCCACCGTTCCGGATCGATGGCATCACTCATCACAAAAAACGAGGCGACATAGTCGTACGCGGATAATAATCCGAGCGAGTCCGAATCCTGTTCCGGTCTGACATCGTATCGCTCCAGCAATCGAGCTCCAGACGCCGTGGTCACGTGAATCTCATTGCGCAACGAGCTGAAGGCCCAGCGTTCACCTCGCGCCACACGACCGGACGCAAGACTGTCCCAGATCAACGCTGTCGCCCCCTTGGCCAATGTGATCGCCATTGTTTGGGCAAAACGTGAGCCGGCGAACGGAATGGTGACTTCGGGAAACCACTCGACGAGGGCACCCGGCGCAACCGAGATCGTCACGAACTGCCTGGACTCTTCCCCGAGAGAACGATACACGCGGTTGGCAGAAGGAGTGGACATCACCACATGCGCCCCCTCTTCCAGTGCGGCATGAATCGACAGGTGATCACCGGCCACGAATCCGCCCGACGGGTTGACGAGGGACGTGAAGGCGCACCCGCTGTCATCCAAATAGGCAGGGGGAAACAAATGCCAGGGAGTGGAGCAGCGGGAGGTGGCCAGAATCGTGCGCAGGCCCTCGCGCCGGTACTGGAGATCCAGGCAGCCGACCCGCCCGATCTCCGCCATGGCAGATTGATTCGCAAGCAACGGCGGCATGAGCGCCTCGGCCCTCAGTGAGGATGTGCGTGTAAGGGAAGAGTCTGTTCGATCCACTCGACGATGCGTTCCAACCCTTCCCCCTTATGCAGGTTGGTAAAGACAAACGGCAGCGCGCCGCGCATCTTCCGGCTGTCTCGATCCATCACGGCCAAGTCCGCGCCGACGTGCGGAGCGAGATCGATTTTGTTGATCACCAGCAAATCGGACCGTGTAATCCCCGGTCCGCCCTTGCGCGGGATCTTATCGCCGGCGGCCACGTCAATTACATAAATGACACGGTCGACCAACTCAGGGCTGAAGGTGGCAGCCAGGTTGTCGCCCCCGCTTTCCACGAACATCAGTTCCACATTCGGATGACGCTTCAGCAAATCGTCGAGCGCGGCTTGATTGTGCGACGCGTCTTCGCGAATCGCGGTGTGGGGGCAGCCTCCGGTTTCCACGCCGAGAATACGGTCCTGGGGCAAGGCGCCGCGTTTGGTCAAAAACTCCGCGTCTTCTTTCGTGAAAATATCGTTGGTCACCACCGCAAGACTGTAGCGGTCGCGCAATTTCAAGCAGAGCGCTTCCACCAGCGCCGTCTTACCGGACCCGACCGGTCCTCCGATCCCGATGATCGGAATACCCTTCGCCCGCGCGTCGGTCGTGCGACCAGTTCCGCAAAAATGTTCGTCTTCACGATGCATCGTATCGTCCTTCGCTATTCGTATCCCGGAAGCATCTCGCAGAGGGTCTCAGCAAAATTCAGGATCGAAACAGCCGCGACTCCAGGCGACTGTGGCGCATGGCGTAGATATCCTGCACCGGCGACCATGACGTCATCGTGGTGGCAGCTGTTGCTTCTTTGGCACATTCGTCGAACAGCGGCGTCCAACGCTCCAGCAGATGTTGCCCCTCTCGCTGGCCCATCGGCAGGAGTTTCAGCGCGGCGGACACAAATCCGATCGCCGTCTGATAGCAGAACGCGGCAATGGTTTCGCCTCTGTCCCATCCGGCATCAGCCAAGGTTATCCCCAACACGACGGGGAAATGGCCCGGCGTCCGATCCGCCTCCATCGCGGCATAGAAATCTCTCAGGACCGCGTGGGCGGCCGGTCGTTCCGCCGCAATCCTCACCACCTGTCGCCCCATTTGCTGACTGGCCACACGACATTCATGTCCGATTTTCATCGCATGCAATTCATGATCGATCGCCAGTGCCACTTGTACGTCGTTGCGCAGCAACGACTCGTGAGCGATCCCTACGGCCACAGCCTCTCGTCGCGCCACGCCATGCCGGAACATCTGTTCCACATAGTGGGAGAGTTGTTCCCCAGTCCGCACCGCACCTCCTTGAACCGCCGCTTCCAGGCCCGACGAATAGGCGTAGCCCCCGGATGGGAAAAAGCTGTCGATGAACCGGAGCCCGTGAAGCAATGAAAGCGTATTCAGCATAGGATGGCACCTGATCCCTTCATGACTGCGGAATGCTCAATCCGGCTCTCTAATAGAGCCGCACCCGACGCGCACGGATGCTCAAAAAGGTTTCTCAACTAGGCCGCAGGCGAAGGCAAAGCCGGAGGCGTACCCTCGGGGGTACGTTGAGGACTTTGCCAAGCCGAGAACGACGTTGGAAACCTTTTTCAGCATCCGACTAGAAGAGGAAGTAACGCTGCGCCATCGGCAACACATCGACCGGCTCGCATCTCAACAAGAGACCATCCGCGCGCACTTCGTACGTTTCCGAATCGACTTCGATCTGCGGCAGCGCGTCGTTCAGCTTAAGATCACGCTTGCCGATGTTCCGGCAGCCTTTGACCGCGGCCACCCGCTTCTGCAACCCCAACTGCTTCGGCACCTCACGCTCCAACGCCTTCTGCGACAGAAACGTCAGGCTCGTCTGGAAGGGCGCCCGACCGAAACTGCCGAACATCGGCCGCGTCAGCACCGGCTGCGGCGTCGGGATCGACGCATTAGGATCGCCCATCGCCGCCGACATGGGAAAACCGCCCTTCAACACGATCTCGGGTTTCACGCCGAAGAACGCCGGTTTCCACAAGACGAGGTCCGCCAGTTTGCCCACTTCGATCGACCCCACTTCATGAGCGATCCCATGGGCAATCGCCGGGTTGATCGTATACTTTGCCACGTACCGTCGCGCACGCCAGTTGTCGTGTAGCCCGTCTGCCGCCTCAATTCCACGCTCGGACAGATGCCCCCGCTGCACCTTCATTTTATGGGCGGTCTGCCAGGTCCGGATGATGACTTCCCCCACGCGCCCCATCGCCTGCGAATCAGACGACATGATGCTGATCGCGCCCATGTCATGGAGAATATCTTCGGCCGCAATCGTCTCACGGCGGATACGCGACTCGGCAAAGGCAATGTCTTCCGGCACGCGCGGGTTCAGATGGTGGCACACCATGAGCATATCGAGATGCTCGTCCATCGTATTCACGGTAAACGGCATCGTGGGATTCGTCGAGGAAGGCAGCACGTTCGGCTCGCCGCAGACCTTGATAATGTCCGGCGCATGGCCGCCGCCGGCGCCTTCGGTGTGGAATGAATGGATCGTCCGGCCCCTGAAGGCCTTGATCGTGTCCTCGACAAAGCCCGCTTCATTGATGGTGTCCGTGTGGATCGCCACCTGAATGTCATACCGCTCCGCAACACTCAGACAGGTATCGATAGCGGCCGGCGTCGTTCCCCAGTCTTCATGCAACTTCAACCCGATGGCTCCCGCTTCGACCTGCTCGTTCAAACCCTCCGGCAAGGACGAGTTCCCCTTGCCCAGGAACCCCAAATTGATCGGGAACCCATCCGCCGCCTCCAGCATGCGATGGATGTTCCATGGTCCAGGCGTGCAGGTCGTCGCATTTGTACCGGTCGCCGGGCCCGTGCCGCCGCCGATCAACGTCGTCAACCCATTCGCCAGCGCTTCGGTAATGATTTGCGGACAGATGAAATGGATATGCGTGTCGATCCCGCCGGCGGTCACGATCTTCCCCTCCGCCGAGAGGACTTCGGTACAGGGTCCGATCTCCATACCTTTCGTAACGCCGTCCATGAGGTCGGAATTCCCCGCCTTGCCGATACCGACAATGCGGCCGTCCCTAATCCCGATGTCGGCCTTCACCACGCCCCACCAGTCGATAACGATCGCATTCGTAATGACGAGGTCCAGGCCCCCTTTGGCGCGCGTCGCCGCCGGCGACTGCCCCATGCCGTCTCGAATCACCTTCCCGCCGCCGAACTTGGCTTCCTCGCCAGGCACGGTCAGATCGCGCGTGATCTCTACCAGCAGGTCTGTGTCGGCCAGGCGAATCCGATCCCCCGTCGTGGGGCCGTAGAGGTCGTTGTATTGGCGTCTAGGAATTTTCATCTTAAGCGGCTGCTGAAACCAGCCTTCAACTTCGTTCTCGGCTCACCACAATCCTCAACGTACCGCTGCGGGTACGCTTCCGGGTTGTGCTGCGCCTGCGGCTTGCTGGAGTGCCATTTTGAGCAGCCGTGCTCCCTTCTCTTAGAAAGGCCACGATCCTAGTCATTTGTCCCAATAAAACCTTGTTCACGAGCGGTTGAGATCGCTTTGTCTCGCACGCTCGCATCGTCGAGCTTGCCGTTCACTAATCCATTGATGCCATAGGCGACGCGGTTGCCACCCAGCGCCACCAAGGTCACGCGCTTGGATTCACCAGGCTCAAACCGCACCGCCGTTCCCGCCGGCACTTGAAGACGAAATCCGTAGCTCTGCGCTCGATCAAATTTCAGTGCGCGATTCGCCTCGAAGAAATGGCAATGCGAGCCCACCTGAATCGGCCGATCGCCGGTGTTCGACACAGAAAGGTCGATCGTCGGGCGGCCGTGCAGGGCGATAATGTCCCCTTCGCCGGAAATGATTTCGCCGGGGATGATAGGAGCAGGCTCCGGTGCCTTCCGCGAATGCGATGCAGGCGCCATCTTCGACGGCGACTCTTTTGCAACGACCTTCGATTTCTTTTTCATCTTCTCACCTACCTGATCGGTTCATGGACCGTCACCAGTTTCGTGCCGTCCGGGAACGTGCCCTCGACCTGAAGTTCAGGAATCATCTCCGGCACACCGGACATCACGTCTTTACGAGTCAGCAGCGTGGCGCCATAACTCATCAGTTCCGACACTGATTTCCCGTCCCGAATGCCTTCCAGGATCTCGGCGGTGATCAACGCGACAGCTTCCGGATGATTGAGCTTCAGGCCGCGTTTTCTGCGCTCCTTAGCCAGATTCGCCGCCACATAGATCAAGAGCTTTTCCTGCTCACGCGGTGTCAGATGCATCGTACATCCTCGTCAATGGCCATGCGTCAATCCCGATTCGGAACAGCCACAGGCGCGGCCAGCACTTCTTTCGCGTCGTAGACATCATCCGCACCGACCGGCTTCTTGCCCTTATACATCGTCACCGTCATCGACGTGCGACGCGAGAGCGCCAACACATCCGCCCGTTGTGCCAGGTGAAAGAAATCGTATCCCTCGCGCAACGTCAGTTCCGCACAGCGACGACGCAAATAGGCATCCAACTGTGCCTGGGACGAGAACGAACTGACGCGATACTCGACGCGGTAGACATTCTCCTTGAGCTGCTCGACCTCATCCTTATCGGCGCCGACGAGTGGCGTATATTGGCCGGTGGCGCATGCGGCACAGGTGACGATGCACACCATGAACGACGCCTTGAGCAGTGCCTGCACTATCATTTCACTTACACGGAGAAATTGTCATGCGCCCGACCTGCGGGCACATAGTAGCCAGGGACGCCCGGCAGATCAACAACATCATGTTCCGCGTGGCAGGCAAAATGTTGGGCTAAGAAATCCTCCCGGCCTAGACCGTCAAATGCTGCTTCACCATTTCGGCGCTCAGCTCGTCTTTTTTTCCCGCCGCCATCACCGCCCCTTTGGCCATGACGACGTAACTATCCGCCAGCCGCGCGGCGAAATGCAGGCCCTGTTCGACCAGCACAATCGCAAACCGGCGGGCCGTCTTGAAGCCGATGATGACGTCTTCGATCTGATCGACAATGGAGGGCTGAATGCCTTCCGTCGGTTCATCGAGCAACAGCACTTTCGGGCTCGACAGGATCGCCCGTCCGATGGCGAGTTGTTGTTGTTCTCCACCACTCAGCACACCGCCCGGCCGCTCCAGGATCTGCGTGAGCTTGGGAAACAAGGTGTAGACTTCGTCGAACGCGGCCTTTTCGGGCATACCGTTGGACATATTTTCGCGCGCCCAATATCCCAGCTTGAGGTTTTCGCGCACGGTCAGATGGGGGATGATCTCCCGCCCCTGCGGCACATAGGCGAGACCGCGCTTGGCGCGACGGTCAGTCGGGTGCTTGGTAATCTCCGCTCCGTCAAAAAAGACCTGGCCGCTGCGCACGGGCAACAGTCCCATGATGGCCTTGAGCGTGGTCGACTTACCCACGCCATTGCGACCCATCACACAGGCCACTTGCCCCGCCTCGATATGAAACGACACGTTCCGCAGGATGTGGCTCTCGCCGTAGTACACGTTGACAGTTTCAAGTCGTAGCATCGTATGTATTGATTACCTCGAAAGGATGTTCAAAAGGGGCTCCAGCAAGGCCGCAGGTGAGACAAGGCCGGAGGCGTCCCCTTTGGGGTACGTTGAGGAGCATGTCGAGCCGGGAACGCGGCTGGAGTCGCTTTTCAACATCTGTTACACATGCGCCACTTTCTGACGTCCGAGATAGATCTCTCTCACCCTGTCATCGGCCTGCACTTTTTCCACCGTGCCCTCGCAGATCACCGTACCTTCGTGCAACACCGTGACGATGCGAGCAATCTGCCGCACGAACTCCATGTCGTGCTCGATCACGATGATGGCGTGTTTTTCCGCCAGCGATTGAAGCAGCCGCCCGGTTTGTTCCGTCTCCTCGTCCGTCATGCCGGCCACCGGTTCATCCACCAGCAACAGCTCAGGGTCCTGCAGAATGACCATACCGATTTCGAGCCATTGTTTCTGTCCATGCGACAAGGACCCGGCGCGCTTGTGCACCTGCTCCGTCAATCCAATGGTCTCCAGCGTACGGTCGATCTCTTCCCGCTCGGCCGCCGTTGATACGCCTCTTAGCGTAGCCAGCACGCCCTTGCTGGGTCGGCTCAACGACAGATCCAGATTTTCCCAGACGCTCAGGTTGCCGTAGATCGACGGAGCCTGAAATTTTCGCCCGATCCCGAGTTGCGTAATCTCATACTCATGCATCCCCGTCAGATCCCGGTCTTTGCCGAAGATCACGCGTCCGGCTGCCGGTTTCGTCTTGCCCGATATCACGTCGAGCAGGGTGGTTTTTCCGGCACCGTTCGGTCCGATCACCACGCGCAACTCACGGTGATTGACGATGAAGTTCAGATTGTTCAGCGCTTTGAATCCGTCATAATCGACGGTCACACCTTCCAGATAAATGATGGAGCCGTGTTCCGTCATACCTGCTCCCCTTCCACCGCCGATGATTTGGGTAACCGAACGGCCCTCGCGGCAAGTTTTCCCCGTACTTGCTTTGCGACTCCCATCACCCCATCCGGAAACAGCAGCACCACCACCACGAACAGTCCACCGAGAAAAAACGGCCACAGTTCTGGAAAAGAGTTCGTCAGGATACTGCGCCCGAGATTCACGCCCACGGCCCCGACGATGGCCCCCACCAGCGTGGCTCGGCCACCCACTGCAACCCAGACCACCATCTCCAGCGAGGGCAACACGCCCATCTGCGCCGGGGTGATGATGCCCACCTGCGGCACGTAGAGAATTCCCGCCAGCCCTGCCAACGCAGCCGACACCACAAATACGAACAACTTGTAATTGGCCGGTGAGTAGCCAGAAAACAGGACACGCTGCTCGCTGTCACGGATGGCAATCAGGACCCTGCCGGCGCGCGAGGCGATAACCCAGCGGCAGAGAGCGTAGGCTCCGCCGAGACAGAGCACGGTAATGACATAGAGCGCGAGTTGCGTTCCCGGCGCGGACAGTCGGAATCCGAGGATGGTCTTGAAATCGGTCAGCCCGTTCGTGCCACCCAGATTCGTTTCGTTACGATTGAAAACCAGCCACGCCATCAGCGCCAAGGCCTGCGTGATGATGGCAAAATAGACGCCCCTGATCCGGCTGCGAAAGGCGAGGAATCCAAAGATCAGCGCGAAACAGGCTGGCGCGAGGAGACCGGCCAGCACAGCAGCAGAGAAGCTGTAGAAAGGCTTCCAGAAAAACGGCAATTCCGTGACCTGATTCCAGACCATGAAATCCGGCAACGCGCTGCCGTAAACGCTTTGGCTGCCGATCGTCAGCATGAGGTGCATGCCCATGCAGTAGGCGCCGATCCCGAAAAACACTCCCTGCCCCAGACTCAAGATGCCCGCATACCCCCATATCAAATCGAGGCCCAGCGCCAGGATGGCAAAGGCCAAAAATTTCCCGAACCGGTTGAGCGCAAAGTCTGAGACATGCAGCCAGGAATCCTCCGTCGGCAACACATTGAGCACCGGCAGGACAAACAGCAGCACGAAGCCGACAATCCAGAACATGGTGCCTTCGTGTCGCTCCGCACTCGGTTGTGGTGGCACTGATTCTCCCATGCTTTTCGTTCGATCTTCCGCTGTGCGTTACCCTTCGGCGTGGCGCCCCTTAACCGCGAAGAGTCCCGAGGGCCGCCGCTGCAGGAACAGAATCACCAACACCAGAATCAACACCTTGCCATACACTGCGCCGAGACTCGGCTCCATCAGCTTGTTCAATCCGCCGATCCCCAGCGAGGCGATGATGGTGCCGGCTAATTTGCCCACGCCGCCGGTCACGACCACCATAAAGGAATCCACGATATAGTTCTGACCGAGGCCCGGTTCCACATTGCCCACCAGGGTCAAGGCCCAGCCCGCGATCCCGGCCAGGCCGGAGCCAAAGGCGAACGTGTAGGCATCCACTTTTCTCGTAGGAATCCCCAAACAGGCGCTCATGCTGCGATTCTGTGTAACCGCCCGCACTCGCAATCCGATGCTTGAACGGAACAGCAGGGCGTAAATTCCGATGACGCTGAGGATGGACAGGCCGATGATGAACAGCCGATTGAAGGGCAGGAACACGCCCACCAGCACTTGCGCGCCGCCGTTCAGCCACGACGGCGCGGTAATGGCCGTCAAATCTCCAAAGTACATGCGCGCGCCCTGAATCAAGATCAGGCTGACGCCCCAAGTGGCCAACATGGTCTCCAGCGGGCGGCCGTAGAGGAAGCGAATGACTGTCGCTTCTAGAATCAGTCCGAATAGAGCGGCGGCAAGAAACGACGCCGGAAGGGCTGCCAGGTAGTAGGAGTCGAACCAACTTTCAGGGAAATAGAGCTTAAAGCACTCCTGTATCACGAATGTCGCGTAGGCCCCGATCATCATGAGCTCGCCATGCGCCATGTTGATGACCCCCATCAACCCGAACACAATCGCGAGCCCGAGGGACATGATCAGGAGAATAGAACTCAGACTGATGCCGCGAAACAGCGTCTCGATCGCGCTGGACCAGACGTTCCAGGATTCGATTCGCTCGATTGCAATAGTGGCCGCCTGAGCCAGAGTCTTCTGCGGTTCGCTCGCCGTCGCTTCGCTCCCGGCCTGCACCAGCTCTTTTAATGCCGGTACCGCATTCTGGCTGCGCATGTCGCCCAGCTTCGACGCGGCTTGCTGCTTGACCGTCGGATTGTCGGAGGCGAGATGCAACAACAGCGCGGACTCCTCCATCGCATACCGGACCCACCGATGCGATTCGTTGACCGCCGCCGCCTCCAGCCAAGGAATGGCCGCCGGACGCCCGCTCGTTCCGAGATCCGTGGCAGCCGAACGCCGCGTATCGGCATCCGGACTGGCCAGGTTCATCCGATGACGCCAGGCATCGGCTACCGGCTTGATCGCCATTCGCAGGCTGCGATCCGCGTTGGCGCGCAACTCTTCCAGTCTCGGCAGCAGCGCCGCATCACCCTGTTCGATGAGGAGACGAACCGCCTGGTCTCGCGTACCCTCGGTCTCACTCGATAAGTCGACTAGCGCCTGCTCCAGCTGAGACGACGGAGGCACGTTCATTTGCGCCTCCGCCGCCAGACCACCCATCACACAATACCCCAGACACCACGCGATCACCCCGATCCCGATGACAGACTTCATGCGTTGACCATCCTCATCCGTATCTCCAGCCGAGGCGTCTTCAATCAGGCCTTCTTATATGTACCCTGGTGTTGCACCCAATCACAGCCTTTCTCAGGATTGGTGTATTCGCTCCAGGGCTCTGGCTTGACCAAGCCCTTGGATCGCCAGACGACTTTGATCTGGCCGTCTTTCATGATTTCGCCGATCAACACCGGCTTATGCGTATGGTGATTGGCCTCGTCCATCATGATCTCTCCGCCCGGCGCGAGGAATTTCTGGCCGTAGACGGCCTTGCGCACGGCATTCACCTCCGTGGTCCCCGCCTTTTCGACCGCTTGTTTCCAGACATGCACGCCGAAGTACGCCGCTTCGATCGGATCGTCCGTGACACGTTTGTCGCCGTCCGGAAGATTGTTCTTTTTGCAGTACGCTTTGAAATTGGCCACGAACTGTTTGTTCTGCGGCGTATCGACACTCTGGTAATAGTTCCAGGCCGCCAGATGGCCGACCAGCGCCGTCTTGTCCATGCCGCGCAACTCGTCTTCCGCGACGCTGAACGCCATGATCGGCGCATCCTCGGCGCGCAAGCCCTGGTTGGCAAACTCTTTATAGAAGGGCACGTTGCTGTCGCCGTTGATCGTGCTGATGACACAAGCGCCTCCGCCGGCGGCGAACTTTTTAATTTTTCCGACAATCGTCTGGTAGTCCTGGTGGTGAAACGGCGTGTATTCCTCCATGATGTTGGCGGCCGGCACTTTCTTCGCCAATAACATGGCGCGCAAAATCTTGTTCGTCGTCTTCGGATAGACGTAGTCCGTTCCCAGGAGGTAGAACTTTTTGTAGCCGCCGCCCTCTTTGCTCATCAGGTATTCCACCGCAGGAACGGCCTGCTGGTTGACCGCCGCCCCGGTGTAGAAAACGTTCTTCGAACATTCCTCGCCCTCGTACTGCACGGGATAAAACAGCAAACCGTTATGCTCCTCGAATATCGGCAGGACTGATTTCCGGCTGACCGATGTCCAGCAGCCGAACACCACCGCCACCTTCTCCTGCACCAGCAATTGCTTGGCCTTCTCCGCAAACAGGTCCCAGTTCGAAGCGGGATCTACCACCACCAATTTCAGCTGGCGGCCCAACACCCCGCCTTTCGCATTGATCTCCTGAACGGCCATCGACACGACGTCCTTCAAGGATACTTCGCTGATAGCCATCGTGCCGCTCAGCGAGTGCAGCACACCAACCTTGATCGGCTCATTGTCCGCCCCGAGGGACAGGGCCCAGGTGCCAAGATTTCCCAGAATTGCCGCGATCCCGATACCGGCGGCCGTACGCGAACTCTGCCGCAAAAAGTCTCGCCGTGAGGGAAGGTGTTCATCGGTGATCGTCGAAATCTTTGTATCGTCGCCATGTGCGTTCTGTTCGTTCATCGTTCGGCTCCTTTCGCCGTCAGGTCTGGGCTAAAAGTTGTACCAAGTGGACAGCATGAAATTGTCCCCGGCGAAATGCTCCCTCGTGGACCATTCGGTCATGAGGTGATTCCACTCCAAGGATGCGTACAAATCGCCCCAAATGTGACGGACGGCCGTCAGATAAGTCCGGTGATTCAATATATATTGCGTGTCCGCACCGGCAGTCGTGCCGTTCAGATCGGAATTCAACGGGTTGTCGAAGCCGTATCCGGCAATGAGCGTGAGTTGCCGGTCATACGCATAATCCAACTCACCCCAGCCGACCACCGTTCGAATCGCCTTGCCCGTACCAAGGTTGCGCTCCTGCCCGAACCGGAAGAACTCCACGCCCAGCGCTTGTCCATAGGCGATCTCGCCGGTAAATTTCAGTCTGTTGGTAATGGGCACGGCCAGTTCGGCCCCGACGAGATAGGAATTGATGTCCTGACCGGAAGGAATGCCGCCCGCCGTGGGCGCGGACCGGTAGTGACGGAAGGCGGCGTTGAGCGCCACCATGAAGCCCGCTTGATCCCCCGTCCCCATGTAGGCGAAGCGGGTCCCGACATAGGGCATTTGCACCGGATCATTGAAGGCATTTTCTGAGCAGGCAAATCCGCTGCTGCCGCAACTGCCCGGCGCCGCTGCCGCAGCGCCGGCCCCTTGGAAAGTCCGTCGTTGCGTCTGAGGCTGTATGGCCGACAGTCCGCGTTCGAATCGCATGACGGTCAGCAGGCCGTTGACGTTCTCGGTGAACTGATGTTTCACAGTGACCTGCGGAAGGCGCTGCCACAGGTTACCGTTGTAGCCCATGATGGAGAAGTCGATCAGGTTCGGATGGGACGACATGATCGGCGTCCAATCCATACCGGCTGTGATCGTCGTGCGACTGTTGTTCGGAGAGTATTTGACGTTTGCCAACCGCAAGCGGGGAGAAATATTGCCTGCGTTGTCGGTTTGGCTGTAGAAGTCTGCTTCAACGACACCCGTGAGGGAGTGGGTGCCGTCGGTTCGATCCGCGCGTAACCCGAACACGCTATAGCGCGGATTCAACGTCGACGAGGCATTGCTGCTCTTTCCCGCCGCGGTGGCGTAGCCGTTGAACTGCCCCGGATCGAGCGGGTTAGTATTCCGGTTGCTGTAAATCCCATCTAATTCGATACGCCCGTAAGGAACAATGCTGCCCTTGCCCTCGCCGGCAAAGGTCGGCGTGACGCAGCCGCCGCAAATCACAGCCGGTGGGGTCTCCACCTCTCGCAATCGTTGCCCGGCTCCTGCCGCCTCTCCCGCACTCTGTTCTTCTGCTCCCACCGGCGTTGCAATGGCCATGACCACCATCACACTCGCACAGAGTGCAAATTTTCCCAGCCCCTGTATGTCCATCCTGGTAGCCCTCCTGGTTCGGAACGATGTGACTGTCACCAGACCGGATGGGCTCGCAGGCAAAAAAAAACGCCCTTCCGGTCCAACCGTTGGACCAAAAGGACGTCATTGTCCTCTGCCTATGTGGTGGCTACGAGAAGTCAGGACGTCGTTGTCCTGACTTCACCGTATACGGGACAGGTCTATACGCCTCAGCCCATCATCTTGTCAAGCGTCTCCTCTCAGCCATTCCTGCCCTTCCTGAGTGTGTCCTGTGATACACTGCGCGGCAGGCAAGCCGATCTATGATTAACATTTCCCCCATAAGCCGTCGCTACGCACCGGCCCTGTATATGGTCCTGTCTCTATGGGTGGTTGGCTGTGTCGGCTCCCAACGTGATGTCACGATTCAGGAATCCCTGCGGGGCGGGGTCTACCTTGAACGTATTTCCACACGCCAGTTTCAGGCAGCTCATCCGATCAGACTTGCCCCTGCGCTCATTGCCAAAAGTTTGCAGGGCGTTCAGATCCAGGAGGCAAAAGGCCTCCTGCAATCCCTCAGCGCACAACAAACCCGCACGATCCCGGTCTTTTCCCAGGAGGACATCGCCCTGCTCGCTCCTGCCATTGCGGATGCATTGAGTCAAGCCGCCCCGGATCAGCAGGTGAGTTTTCGGATCGTGCAGGCGGGAACTATCGATGGGCGTGATAGAACCGGTGCCGGGGTCGGGTCAGGAACTGACTCCCCCCAACGGAATCAGGATAGCACCACGGCCGGCCGGCTGTTCGTCTATGGGCGATCGCTTTACCTGACGATTCACCAGTTCCGCTACCACACGGAACCGCCCGACAACATCAACATGCCGAATCGCCGGCTCCCAGAACCAACCGGATTGAGAAACCGGACGGTGCTGTTTACGCCGGAATCGGCGCTCCGCCCTGACATCTACGCGCCGCCTTTTGCAGCAGAAGACGGGTTGACTACTCTGGTCATCGACTATGACGCTCTGGCAAAAACGCCCACCATCGCGCTGCCAACGCCCCCGACTGTTTCCGAGCCGACTCCTGCCGTCGCCCCGCCGCTTCACGAGGATATCCAACAAATCAAAAACCAGATGAAGCAGAAGGAATCGGAAGTGGAAGAGCTGCGAAAGGAATTGCAGGAGATCAAACGTCAACTGGGAAACGAACCGACCAAAGGCAGCCAGACGCCTTCACGCAAGCCGTAACGCCGGACAAGGCAGCAGTACTCTGTCACCCTCGGTTTTTGTCGGCCCGGTCCTCAATTTCACCCGCCAGTAAAATCGCTTCGGCGATCTCTCGCATGGACTTGCGAAGGTCCATACTCTGTCGTTGAATCAGCTTGAACGCATCCTCTTCCGACAGACGCTTAGAGCGCATGAGATACCCCTTGGCCCGATCGAGCAACTTGCGGACTTGCAACGCTTCCTGCATTTCAAACGACTTCTCCAGCAGCGTCGTGTGCTCGATGGAAATCGCCGCCTGATTGGCAATGGCCTGCATGAGTTTCACATCCTCGGACGTGAAGGTATGGGGCTTGGAGGTATAGGTATTGATGACCCCGATCGCTTTTTCCCGCACCAGCATCGGCACGCAGAGGAGCGAACACAGTCCTTCCTTTGCGGCCATGTCCGGGTACATGTAGGAACCTTCCTTGGTGACATCCGGTACGATGATCGGCCGGCGATCCTGGACCGCGCGACCGCTGATACTTTGCCCGATCTTCACATTGGGCTTGCGTCGGTACTGTTCGCTCAGACTTTGCGTGGCGGCGATGCGGAGTTCACCGGTCGTCTGGTCCAAGAGGATAATCGAGCAGATCTTCGAACCCATCATTTGTGCGGTCATCGTCACAATCAGCTGCAACACATCTTCGATCAAGCGGTTCGACGACACGGTTTCCGACACTTGCGACAGCGTGTCGAGTTGCAGCGCCTTGCGGGTCATCTGATCGTACAAGCGCGCGTTCTCGATGGCGCCGCCGACCTGCGTGGCAATGGTCGACAGCAACGCCAACTCATCCGGACGGTACCGCCGGGACCGTTTGTGCTGCACATTGATGACGCCGACCACTTCCTGCTTGGTCGTAATGGGCACGGAGACAAACGCCTGATAGCGGTCTTCCGGCAAATTATGAAAAAATTTGAATCGCGAATCATCGCTCGCGCTGTTCGGAATCACCACGCGAGTCCTCTCCCGCGCAACCCAGCCGGTGATGCCTTCTCCTAATCCAATTGTGATACGCCCGATGAGCTTCGGATGTGGATTCTTCGAGGCTCGAAGAATCAGCTCGTCCCGGTTGTCGGAAAGCAAATACAACAGACAGGCATCGGCTTTCGTCGCTTCGACCACCACATCGACGATATGCCGAAGGACTGACTCCAGATCCAAGGTGCTGCTGATCGATTCGCTAATGCGGTGCAGGACATCGACTTCACGTGTTTTTTCACGCAACGCCTGCTCCAACTGAGGCACTGTTCGCTTCGATGCCATTGAACTCCTACCGAGGCTGCTTCTTGCGGGGAATGCGTTGCCTGGAGCCTGTATCGCCTACGCGCACCGTCTCATACCAGGCGCGAGTCTGCGCCTTCTCTAACGGAACAATTCGCACCGACCCGATCCGTTCCGGAACCACACAGTAGACGGTCCCGGCGGACACCTTTTTATCCTGCTGCATCGCGTCCCAAAGTGCATGGAACGGCACGTTCGGAGGCAGCCGAACCGGCAACCCGGCTGCCGCAATGAGGGCGCGCACGCGGGTGACGACGTTCTGATCGCAATACCCGAGATGCCTCGCCAAGTCAGCTTCATACACCATCCCGACGGCGACCGCTTCGCCATGAATCAGGCCACGGTACCCTCCAAGGGATTCCAACGCATGGCCGATCGTATGCCCGAAATTCAAAATGCGTCGGCGGTCGGCTTCGCGCTCGTCCTCCGAAACCACCTGCGCCTTGATTTCGCAGGATCGCTTCACAATGTGTGTAACCGGCACATCACTCAGGTCCAAAATCGGCGCGATATGCTGTTCCAAATACTCGAAAAACGCTTCATCCTCGATGACCCCGTACTTGATCACCTCCGCCAGGCCGGCGATCCATTCCCGATCAGGTAATGTGCGCAGTGTAGCCGGATCGATCAAGACGGCTCGCGGCTGATTGAATGCGCCGATCAGATTCTTCCCTTTGGGGTGATCTACTCCCGTTTTTCCGCCGACGCTGGAATCAACCTGCGCTACCAGACTGGTTGGGACCTGCACGAAGGGAATCCCGCGCTGATAAATGGCCGCAGCGAAGCCAGTAATGTCGCCGATCACTCCACCCCCCAAGGCCAGCAGCGTTGAACTGCGTTCAAAGCGGGCGTTGACAAGAGCATCCATAACCGTTCCGATTGAGCGCAAGGTTTTGGTTCGTTCGCCAGGGGGTAGCACGATCGGCACCACTTGATACCCGGCGGCCTTCAGCACACGTGTCACGGGCTTCAGGTAATATGCGGCAAGGTTGCGATCAGTGACCACTCCCACCTTGCCTGCGCATTGGAGTCGAGTCAATTCAACGCCGACTTCCTTCAGCAGACCTCGCCCAATATGAATGTCATAACTGCGTGCACCCAATTCGAGATGAATCGTGTTCCGAGGCACGTCAGGGTTAGATGTTGCCATGAACTCTTATCCAGTGACTTGGATGAGGCCTCTTAGTGGCCATCGCCTAGCGTGGAAACCCCACCTAGCTGCACGGGTCGTTGACTCACCCGGCAGGCACTGATGTGGTCAGAGACCGGATTGCTGGCTATACGATCTACAGGGAGAAGAAGCCCGGAAGAAGCGCCATCGAGAACAGGGAGGAGACACGTTCTATGGGATTCGCCCCCATTGAGACAGCGTACCATCATCAATGGGGGCGATTATTAGCGTGTCGAGCGGGGACCTGTCAAGTTGCGGAGCGCACGATCGTTGGAGTCAGGAAGATCAACAGTTCCTGCTTCGAGACGTTCTCGGTCTTGTTTTTAAACAGCCAGCCCAGCACCGGGACGCGGGACAGGTAAGGAATACCCGCCACGTTGTTCGATTGCGTATCGACGAACACGCCGCCGATGACCATGGTCTCCCCGTCACGCACCAGCACCTGGGTTGTCGCTTCACGACGATCGATGCTCGGACCGGCCGGGTTGCTCCGGGCACCCACGGCATTGCGGGTGGCTCGCACCTTCATCAGGATTTGCTTCCCGATTTCTTTGGGATCGCGGGAAGTAATTTGCGGAGTCACGTTCAATTCCAGGTTCGCATCCACGAAGGTGGTCTGCGTGCCCTGGAGAGAGGTCGTCTGGAACGGGATGGATTCACCTTGCGCAATCTTGGCATCCCGCTTGTCTAACGTCGTAATCTTCGGCGCGGCGATGACCTTGGTCAACCCGAGCAATTCGCCGGCCGACAACCGCACATCGAGCATTGCGCCGTCGGTTTTTCCGATTGAGAAGCCGGCACCTGGCACAGAAGGCAATCCAGGGTTAGCCGGCAAGTTGATGAGGAAGTCCGACACTTGGGCACCGAAAGCTCCGGTGGTGCCGGTCTTAAAGGCAGACGTGCCGCTCGAGGCTCCCAATTGATTGACGTTCTGAATGCCCCATTGAACACCCAGCGACCGAGTATAGGTCGTATCGGCCTGAACGATACGCGCCTCGATCTGCACCTGCGGGACCTCGAGATCGACCCCGTCGAGCAACTGCCGGAGGACTTCCAGCTTGGACTCCGTATCGCTGATGATCAATGCATTGCTCGCGGCACTGACCGTCATAGTCCCGCGCGGGCTTAGATTCTGCCGTAAGGAGGTTTGCACTTCCGTCGCGTTCAGATTACGGATGTAGAACACCCGAGTGACGATCGGCTCCGCCTTGGCTTTGGAATCCTTGGCGCGCGCCTCTTCATCCTGCTGCTTCGCGATGTTCTGCAGGGTATCGACCCACACGATATTGCCTTGGCGAATCATGCCCAGGGCATTCATCTTCAGCAGCATGTCGAGGGCCTGATCCCATGGCACATTGGCCAACTTCATGGTGACTTTATTCTTCACGCCCTCGCCGACCACGATGTTGAAGCCGCTGACTTCTGCGATCAAGCGAAGCACATTGCTGATGTCTGCTTGCTGAAAGTCGAGGGAGATACGCCGCCCGACATAACGCGACGCACCGTTCACCACTTCGTTCGTCTCCGGCTTCCGGTCTTCCTTCTGAACCGACTCTGCCGTCAATTGAATAGGCTGGACACGGAACAGCGCATGAGGCGCTTTATGAGAGACCACCATCGAGCGAGGGGTTGCAGTCTGTTCGGCCAATGGCGTGGCGTCCATGTCCGCCACCTTCATATCCGTGGTGGATGCCACAGCCTTCGGCTCAAGCGTGAGAACCAGACGTCCATCGATTGACGTGACGCTGTGCTCGGCGGGCTGGGCAAGATCAAGAACCAATCGCACCTTGTCAGCGTGATACCCGAATCGCACTTTCGACAGCAGCGCATGGCCGACGGCCAACTGTGTCTGACGACCCTGCGATTGGATGTGCGGCATGTCGAGCACCATCCGGCGATCCCCGACCATTTTCACCGTGTGATCGAATACGCCGTTGCCGGTCAGGATCAGCGCCACCCGTCCGCCCTCAGGCTTGGCTTCAACGCCAGTCAGCAATGTTGCGATCGGATTTGCCCCTGAGGGGTGTTCTTCCTTAGCTGCGGTGCTCTCAGCGGAAACCGCGACGGCCTGATCGGTGGCCTGCGTGAATCCGGACAGTCCGGTCGTTTCCCCCGGCGCGGCAGCTTGCACGTACCCGGCAAGCCATAACAGTCCGGCCATCACAGTGACACTCAGCAGCGGATGTACACCAACCTGTGTTTGTTTCATTCTGTGCCTTCTTTCGGGTGCAGGAGCTTGACATACTCGCGCTCCTGTTTATTCCCGTACACGTCCGTGAACCGCTCTTGAACGATGATGCCTCGTTCGGTGATTGAACTGACCACACCATTGTTAGGCCCGATTCGTGTTCCGCGACGAATGCTGTAACCCTTTCCATCCGGCGTCTGAACCATGGCCGTATATCCGTAGTTGCCCCAAAGCACACCGATCAAACTCAGTTCCGTGAGACCGACGCGCTGCAGCGGGGGAAGACTCGCGTCTTGTTCCACCTGCTGACCCAGTTGCACCATTGGCAGGAAAGGATCTCGACGCCCCGAAGGATCGTAGGAGGCGCCGGAAAATTCCATCGACAGCGAATCACCCGGTTGCGAAACGGCCGCATCAGCGCGAGGAGCCGGCGATTCAATCGCCGGAACCGGCTTTTGTCCTTCAGGCAAAGGCATCACCTTCAGCGAATCGGCCGGTCGCATGGACGCGATCTGGCGCAAGTGCGGCAGGGGTTTCGATTCCACCGGCAGTGAGGTGCCTCCGATGACCAGAACCACCGCTCCGATGCTCATCGGCCGGATCCACTCATTCCAGCAGGCTCGTGTGTTCACGGTGCGTCCTCTTACATTGGGCATGACCTGAGCTCCATTCTCACTTCGGCTTCGTCGCAGTCACCGGCGCCGCAGGTTTCTTCTCCTGCGGAGCGGCGTAGGCCACCAGATCGAAAACTGTTTGCGTCACCACACGGCCCTGGTCGACCCGGGCGGCGCCGATTCGGACATCCTGAACGGTCACGATACGGGACAACTTGCTGATTCGATCGAAGAAGATGGCGGCTGTATGATATCCACCAGCCACTTCCACGTTGATGGGCATTCGAATGAACAGCTTCGACGGATCCTCGGCTTGCGTGCCGGGCTTCCACAACTTCACATCAAGGCCCAACCGCAGCCCCAGATCGGAGACCTGCTTCAGCAGCATCACCGCCTCTTCTTCCGGCGGGAGGCGTTCCTTCTTCGCCGCCAATTCGATCTCCAATTGTTTGTTAGCCGCCACGAGCTCATCGAGGTGTTTGACCTTGAGCGTCAGATTCTGGATCTCGGTATCCAACTGCGCCACCTGCCCTTGCACGGCTTCAAGCTCGATGGTCTTGGGGTCGACGACGTAGAAATAAAACCCGACTAAGATTCCCGCCACCAGTAATCCAAGCAGCGCGACTTTTTGGCCTGTCGGAATGCTGCGGAGGCTGTCTAAGCTGATCGCATTCAGACTCATGTTAGCCTTTCATCGACAGGTCAAGTCGGAATTGATAGGTATTCATCTTGTTGTCCAGCCCGGCCCGGCTTTCCATCAACTTGATCGCACCGAACTGATCGGTCCGCCGGAGGTTATTGACGAATTCGACGACGTCATCGTTGGTCAAGGCACGGCCCTCAAGCTCCACGCTGTTACCCTTGAGATTCAGCCGCACCAGCCAGACCTTGAGAGGATTCAGGCTCTGGCTGACATGGTCCAGCACTTTGACCGGGCCCGTCCGGCTTTTCTCCAACTGATCGATGATGCGGTTCTTGGCTTCGAGCTGCTTTTTCTTCTCTTCAAAATCCTGGACCGCCTTCACTTGCTCTTTCAACTGCGCCACTTGTTTGTCCTTGAGCTGCTTTTCGCCTTGCTTGGCCTGGATGTCCTCATCGAGCGATGCAGCATAAAACCAACAGCCGGTCAATGTGATCAGCAGCACCCCGACGCCGAGCAATGCCTCCGCGCGTACATCCCACTGCGGTTTGGCTTTTCTGGACCGAGGCCCAGTTGCGAGCAAGTTGATTCTAATCATCGGTCCCCCACCGTGCGCAGTGCGAGGCCAACCCCCACTGCCGCAAGCGACCCCATTTCCGCCAGTTGCTCAGGATCGACGTTGCACTGTGAAGTGTCGATCTCATTAAAGGGGTTCGCAATTTCCACATCGACATGCATTCGATCGCGAAGCTGTTGAGCCAAACCCTTCACCTTCGCTCCCCCACCGAACAGCAAGACCCGTGCGATTTCGCTCTCCGAGGACGTGGTCTTGAAATAATCGATCGTACGGGCAATCTCTGATGCCACTTCGGCATTGACGCTTTCCATCACGGCCGCAAGTGTATGATCGTCATCTCCGTCGTTTTTCTTGAGTTGCTCCGCTTCTTCATACGAGACGCCCATTTCACGCTGCACCGCTTCCGAATAGCGGTTTCCCCCCAGCGGGATGTCGCGCGTAAAGAGAGAGACACCCCCGCCCACGATGTTCACATTCATGACGCTGGCGCCGATGTTGACCAGAATCGTCGTGTCATCTTGAGTGGAGGGTGAAGTCACGCCATACATGTTTTCCACGGCAAACGCATCCACATCCATAACGATGGGGGTCAAACCGGCCGCCTTGACCAATTCCGTGAGCTCGTTGATTTTGTCTTTCTTCGCGGCGACCAGCACGATCGACATTTCGCTCTGCTCGTCCGGGTTCTCCGATGGCGGCAAGACGTAGAAGTCGAGATTGACCTCGTTGATATCGAAGGGGATGTACTGCTCCGCCGCCAGCTTCACCTGCGCATCCAGTTCTTCGTCCGGCATCGGCGGGAGGGTGATCTTTTTGACGATGACCGCATGACCGGAAATCGACACGGCAACCTGCTTCAATTTGACGTTGTGTTCCTCCAACAATTCCTTGATGGCTGAAACCACCCGCCCTTCGTCCATCACCGTGCCGTCGACGATCACCTCTGGCTCAAGCTCTTTCACACCGAACTTCTGCAAGGTATAACGGCCCCGGTGCTCCTTGATCTGCACCAGCTTGATGCTGCTCGACCCGATGTCCAGCCCCAAGAGCTGTTTCTGGGGTGAAAACATCGACAGGAAATCCATGTCAGTGAGGTGTTTCAGTGAAGCCAGCATGCCTTTGCCCTCTCTACGCAACTTCCTTGCGCCCGCCACCCATCACATGCTTGATTTGTTCGACATTTTCGGCCGTATAGAGGCGCCAGTTACGCCAATCTCGAGGCGGGCCGGTGATCAGCCCTTCGCGCTCCCAACGAAACAACGTCGCGCGCGAGATGTCGAACATCTCGCAGACCTCGTTGGTCTTGTAGAGTTTCTTTTTGGGAGCATCGCTCACTTTCTTCACGCACCGCCTCAAACGCCGCTATTCATCGCATGATTCGAGCTCACGGAATTAAGTATAGTTGATATAGTCCACCTGTCAAGAAAGCGGACCCTGGGAGTGGTTATCGAAGGAAATCGCGGAAATGGCGCTCTGGGACTAGGATTTCTGCAGGTCGCGGTTGGTCACGGACACGTCGTAACCGAGGGCGGCAAATTGTTCCTGAAGGCGTAATGCCATGGTCACCGACCGATGGCGCCCTCCGGTACAACCGATGCCGATACTGAGGTAGCTCCGTTGATCCCGTTCGTACAGGGGAATCAAAAAGGCAAAGAGCTTTTGCAAATGCTCCAGGAATTGGCCGGCGGTCTGGTCTCCAAAGACATATTGCTGGACTCGGACATCCTCACCCGTCAAGGCTTTCAGCTCGGGGACAAAGAAGGGATTGCGGATGAAGCGAACGTCGAACAGGAGATCGATATCGTACGGCACGCCGAACTTGTATCCGAATGTGACCAGTGAAATGGTCATACGCCGAACAGTCGTCTCGTCACGAAACTGCCTGATCAACAAGTCTCGCAGCTCGTGCACCGTCAGCGTGGAGGTGTCGATGACTCGATCGGCATGTTTTCGTAGTTCGCTGAGACGCTCACGCTCGAACCGCACCCCCTCCACCACAGGCATATGCGGCAGCAGCGGATGCGGGCGACGACTCTCTGAGAATCGTCGAACCAGCACTTCCTCGCGAGCTTCCAGAAACACCAACTGCAAGGCATGCCCCTGCGCCTTCAATTCGCCGAGGACCTTTGCCAGGTCGCCGAAAAATACCCGTTCGCGAATGTCGATCCCGAGGGCGACATTCTTAATTTCTCCACCCTGTTGGTGGCACAATTCGACGAATGTTGGAAGCAGGGCCGGAGGAAGGTTGTCGACGCAAAAATATCCCGCGTCCTCGAAGGCTTTCAGCGCATGGCTCTTCCCCGACCCGGAAAGACCACTGATGACGACAAGGTTAAGCGCGGCCATGAGCGACGCGAGCACGGTCGCTCGCAGGATCAATCAGGGAAAGTCTTCCGTTGGGCAATCGTTGTAACACCTGAATAGACCCGGACAGCGCATTGATAAACATCAAGAGAGCGAGCTTCTCGGTAGTGAGCGTCTCCACCGCCTCCTCGACGGTCAAGGCTTCGAGCCTGGGACGTACGACTTCCATGCCGTTATTTTCTGAGCGAGGGGCCGCCTTACGAGCCACGGCGCGCACGCGCGGCTGATCGCCGAATTTGTGGTTGACCTTGCGCTCTTTCAATTTGCGCAATTGCGCGCCGAGTTTATCCACGACTTCGTCAATCGATGCGTACATTTCTTCGGTCGAAGTCTTCGCTTGCAACCGTCGCCCCTGTACAACGCCTACCACTTCCGCCACATGGTGAAACTTCTCCACGCTCAGCAGAATTTGAAGCGTGCCCAGCTTCAATCCATAGCGGTCAAGCCGCTCCATGCGTATCTCGATATACTCCCGCAAGGCTGGAGTGACCGCTACATGCCGCCCCGTGATCATCAAACGCATGCCATCCTCGTTTCTCGGGCCCCGAACACGACTCCGCGTTCACGCCCGTCGCGACGATTGTTGTACCGCCACAGAGCCGTCTCCATGGTGTCAGACTTCGCGCACCTCAAAAAAACTTCCGCCGTTGCGTGGCAGAGGGAATATTGTCCTCCGCGCGATATTTCGCTACGGTCCGGCGGGCGATTAACACTTGCTGGATCCGTAGTCGCGCGGCAATCTCTTCATCCTTGAGCGGTTTGCGAGCATCTTCGGCCGCGACCATTTGCCGGATCATTTCCCGGACGGTCAGTGATGAAAGCATATCCGTCGGCTGATCGGCGCGTTGAAGTCCGGCGTTGAAGAAAAACTTCAGCTCCAACATCCCCTGCGGACAATACATGTACTTATTGGCCGTAACCCGACTGATCGTGGATTCATGCATCCCGATATCTTCAGCCACTTGTTTCAGAACCAATGGTTTCAAATGCTGAATCCCCTGCTCAAAGAAACCTTCTTGAAACTTCACGATGCTCGAGACGACTTTGACAATCGTCTTATTACGCTGTTCAATGCTCCGGATCACCCACTGCGCGGCGCGGAGCTTGTCATCCAAATACGCCTTCGTCTCAGCCGAGCCTGACTGCCCTGATGACATTAGTTGCTTATAGTACGGGCTGATCCTCATGCGCGGCAGGCCGTCGTCATTGAGCAAGACTTCCCACACCCCTTCGTTCTTGACGACGAAGACGTCCGGCACAATCGCGTAATTCTGCGTGTTGGAGAACGGACGCCCAGGCTTCGGCTCCAAGCCTTCGATGATTCGAGTCGCCTCGAACACATCGTCCATGGAAATATTCAATGCCTTGGCGATGCGATTATATTGCTTCTTCTCCAGATCCTTCAGATGGTGAAGGACGATGGCTTCCAGCACCGACCCTTTGAGCACCCCTGGCCGCGATCCCAAAGAGCCCAATTGGCTCCGTCCCAAAAACTTGAGTTGAAGCAGTAGGCATTCGGACAAGTCTCTTGCCGCAACGCCGTTCGGATCAAAACCTTGGACGTCTTTCAGCACCGATTCAGCTTCCGCCACGGAATATTCGGATCCCGCCACCAGTTCTTCCAATGTCATCCGAAGATATCCGTCATCGTCCAAATTCCCGATGATCAGGCGGCCGATGGCCTTCTCGCGATCGGATAAGCCAGACAAGGACAACTGCCAGACAAGGTGATCTTCCAACGAGGTCGATTTCGCGACGGTCTGCTCATAGGACGGAAATTCTTCCTTGGACGAGGAGCTGTATTCGGTCTCGCCGCGGCGCATATCGGTATCGAAGTAGTCTTCCCAGGTCGAAGCGGAAAATTCTTCGGCATTTTCTCCGCTCTCCGCCGGTTTGTCATCGCCTTCCCCACGGGTCTCGGCAGCCACAGTGGTCGCGGTATCCGGTTGTTCACGCTCTGTGGCCGCGGTTTCCTCGCTCTCTTCGGTTTCCGCAACCAATTCGTCCAGCAGAGGATTTTCCATGAGGTGCTGTTGCAGACTTTGCTGAAGCTCCAAGCGGGACAATTGCAACAACTTGATCGCCTGCTGCAATTGCGGCGTCATGATCAGTTTTTGACTCAGCCGAAGATCCAGTCGCAGCTTCATCGCCCCACTCCCCGCCTGCTACAGGCGAAATCCTTCGCCCAAATACACCGCCCGGGCCATTTCACTTTTCTCGATCACGCCGGGTGGACCGGTTTCCAATATCGTGCCTTCATTGATGATGTAGGCTCGATCCGTAATCGATAGGGTTTCCCTCACATTGTGATCGGTAATCAACACCCCGATATGTCGTTGCTTCAATCGAATGATGATTTGCTGAATATCCGCGACCGCAATCGGATCGATGCCGGCAAAGGGTTCATCTAACAGCATGAAGAGCGGACTTGTTGCCAGCGCACGCGTAATCTCCAGACGCCGGCGCTCTCCTCCCGACAAGGCATACGCCTTACTTTTCCGAATATGCACCAGATCCAACTCTTTCAGTAATGTTTCCACCCGCTCCATCCGCTCACTTCTCGAATAGCCTAGCATCTCGAGAATCGCAAGGATATTGTGTTCCACCGACAGTCGACGAAAGACCGACGACTCTTGGGGTAGATACCCAATTCCCCGCCGCGCCCGCTTATACATGGGTAGATCGGTGATGTCGTTGCCGCTCAAGGCAATCTGGCCCTCATCCGGCTGACAGAGCCCCACCATCATATCGAAAATCGTGGTCTTCCCGGCGCCGTTCGGCCCTAACAGTCCAACGACCTCGCCGGCCTGCACATCGAGAGACACGCCTTTGACGACTTTTCGGCCGCGAAAACTCTTCACCAATCCACTGGCCGCCAGGCGATCTACTGTACCGGCTTGATCCGCCAAGCCCTCTCTTGGCGCCTGTGTGACTGACTTGGTCTCGATCACCGCTTGCCACCGCCTTCACCCTCGATAATGACCTGGGAGTCGCCTTCGACCACGCTTCGGTCTTCGTCCAGAAACATAATGATCCGCTTGCCTGACACACGAGTACCCTTTTGCCAGGCAACCGGCTCGCCCGTGAGGACGATTTTCTTCTGGTCCTCATAATACACAGCTTTCTGGCAGGTGGCTTGGCCGTCTTCTTTCTTAATGTTGACTCGACCTGTCGCTTCAACCATGCGAATACTGCGCTCGGACACAGCAGGTGTTGAGTCCCGCTCCTTCGCCTCGGCTGTCGTCGGGCTCGTGAGATTCTTTGATTTTGTCGTTCCACCTGAGTCCTTCGAATCGGCGCCATTGCGGCTCGGATGGAAGGACACCACCATGTGGTCCGAATGCACAACCAACAGCCCACGCGTCAAGACGACGGCTCCGTCAAAAATCGCTGTGTTTTCTTGATTGTTGACCGTCATAGTCCGAGACGTAATCGTGGTAGGGGCAGAATTGGCCGGAGACTCTTTGGCCGCACGCGGCTCTGCCGCATACGCGTGTTGGGTGCCCAGCACCGCCTCGCCACTAAGAAGCAGGCACGACATCCACATGCACGTCGTCAAGGACCTGGAATTCCTCCGTATCCATCTTCCCCAGCAACCCTCTGCCGGTGACTTGCAATCCATGCCCCTGAATAGTGACATGGTCCGGAGTTTGAATTTCATGCCGTGCATCAGTCCATACGAGGTGATTTGTCTGAATGGTATAGCCACTTTGAGTCTCAACTACAATTGGCGTGGATCTATTCGACAATTGAAAGTTTTTCGTTTGGGTGTCCAACGTTCCCTCATCGCCGGACAAGGTCAGTTCTTTTCCCTGCACTCCGTAGAGAGTTATCTGGACGTTGCTCAGGACGGCCCGGCTCTCCTTCTCATAGAGACGAGCTTGTTCAGCCTGTACTTTCCACTGAACGAGATCGCCCTTGGTCTGGGTGAAGGTAAAATCCTGAATACGCGCATCGGCAGACTCGGCAGTGACCGGGGCGACCGACCGTGAGGAAGAACCAGGATTGGAGCGTGTGATGAGCAAATAGCCAAGAAATGCCGCAAGAACCACGCTGAAAGCTAGAAGACCTCGCCGAACCCAACGTTCCCACATGGAAAAAAGCCCCTAATTTAAAGAGCTTCCCAGGTCAGAGCCGGTGGCATGATAGTAGCATTCCACCGAAGCCAAGTAAACAAACAGACTGAGTATGGCCTAGGAAAATGATGTGAATTGCAACGGGAAGAACGGTGAGGAAGGATCGAATGCCACGACGACTCTTACGTCGTCGTGGCATTCTCGCACTTAGCTTTCTGCAGGGGCAGAACTTTTTTCTGTCGACTCTTTTTTCTCCGCCACCGCAGTCTCGGTGGAAGGTACCGCCTTCGGCTTCTCCGGTCTGGTCACCAATTCAATGGCAACCATCTCAGCGGCATCTCCGATCCGACGACGAGTTCTGATGATACGCGTGTAGCCTCCCGGACGATTTTGAAATCGTGACGCAACATCGCTGAATAATTTCGACACCACGTCTTTGCTTCGCAAGAAGCTCAGAGCGCGACGGCGAGCAGGCAAGCTGCCCTCTTTGCCAAGGGAGATCATTCGATCAGTAAAGCCACGGATTTCCTTGGCCTTGGCTTCCGTCGTTTCGATGCGCTCATGCTCCAACAACGAAGTCACGAGACTCCGGAACAGAGCCCATCGGTGTTTGGTTTGACGTCCGAGCTGTCGACCCTTCTTTTTGTGGCGCACGGTAGTCCTGTTCCTTTCTTACTCTGAACGTACGCCCGCGTCGCCTGACGGCAAGGCGTCGACTTTCATTCCAAGGCTCAGTCCCATTTCGGTCAGGATTTCCTTGATTTCATTGAGCGATTTCTTCCCGAAATTCTTGGTCTTCAACATCTCCGCTTCAGTCTTTTGCACCAAATCGGCGATCGTCTTGATATTGGCGTTCTTGAGGCAATTGGCCGCACGAACCGACAATTCCAATTCATTGACGCTTCGATAGAGATTCTTATTCACTTCGTCCGACAGATCTTCGCTACCGGCCGATGGCTTCGCATCAGAACGCTCTTCAGGATTGATGAAGATATCCAGATGTTCCCGAAGAATTCCTGCCGCGTTGGACAAGGCATCGCGCGGAGAAATCGTACCGTCTGTCCAAATTTCCAGCGTTAATTTGTCATAGTCCGTCATTCGACCGACACGCGCATTTTCAACGTGGAAGTTCACCCGCTTGATAGGAGAGAAAATCGAGTCGATGGCAATCACGCCGATCGGCAACCCTTCTTCCTTATTGCGCTCAGCGGGCACAAAGCCACGGCCGTGCTTGATGGTCATTTCCATATCAAGCGCAGCATCTTTGTCCAACGTCGCAATGTGCAAATCAGGCGTGAGAATCGTGACGTCTCCATCGTGGGTGATATCGGAACCTTTGGCTTCCCCTGGCCCCTTTTTCTTGAGACGGATGGTCTTCGGTTTGTCACCCTGAAGCGCCAACCGGAGGCTCTTCACATTCAAAATAATCGAGGTCACGTCTTCGGTCACGCCCGGAATCGTGGAGAACTCGTGTAGCACGCCTTCGATCTTGACCGTGGTGACCGCAGCCCCTGTCAAAGAGGACAGCAATACCCGGCGCAAGGAGTTTCCTACCGTGGTTCCGAATCCTCGCTCAAATGCCTCAGTCGTAAATCTTCCGAATGTCGGGGAAAGAGTGTCCTTGTCGACTTCCACCCGCATGGGGATCTGAAAGTCTTTCATCGCTTTAATCATGACTCCCCCTTCATTAACTCGTGTATGCCCATATATCGTTCAACCATGATTGGTGCAGCAATGGCTCGCCAACCATGTATGTCTAGCGCGAATACAGTTCGACGACCATCTGCTCATTTACGGGCAATACAATATGCTCCTTGGTCGGCAAGGACCGAATAGTCCCCTTGCAGCCAGCCCTGTCCAGCTCGAGCCATTCAGGAATGCCACGACCGTCCACAGCCGCAAGCGCCCCTTGAATCGGGATCAATTCACGGCTCTTTTGCCGGACCTCGATGGAATCACCAGCCTTGACGAGAGCACCGGGCGCCTTCACTTTGCGGCCATTGATCATCAAGTGACCATGATTGACCAATTGCCGGGCCTCTTTTCGGGAGGCACCGAAGCCGAGCCGGTACACTACATTGTCCAAGCGACATTCCAGGAGGCGCAGCAGCGTATCGCCCGTGACGCCGGCCTGACGCTCCGCTCGCTCAAAAATGCCTCGAAATTGGCATTCCTGGAGGCCATAAATCCTCTTGAGCTTCTGCTTTTCACGCAACTGCAAACTGTAGTCTGACGTCCGTTGACGCGCCTGACCGTGCTGCCCAGGAGGATAACTCCGGCGCTCAATTGCGCACTTTTCGGTCATACAACGAGACCCCTTCAAAAAGAGCTTCTCGCCCTCTCTCCGGCACAAGCGGCAGACAGGTCCACTATATTTTGCCACGCTACTACCCCTCCTCTACCTCAACAACTCAAGTACAACCGAATCAGATATTTCGTTACTGCGAGGATGCCCAGATCTTCTACACCCGCCGACGCTTTGGCGGCCGGCATCCGTTGTGAGGAATCGGCGTCACGTCGCGGATCAAGTTGATACGCAATCCGGCACTTTGTAATGAACGAATGGCAGACTCTCGTCCAGCTCCCGGACCATTGACATAGACATCAACCTGGCGCATGCCATTCTCCATGGCTTTTCTGGCCGCGGCCTCGCCGGCTCGTTGAGCCGCAAAGGGGGTGCTTTTGCGTGAGCCCTTAAACCCTTGATTGCCTGAGCTGGCCCACACGACGGTGTTGCCGCTCATATCCGTAATGGTCACGATCGTATTATTGAACGATGCCTGAACGTGAGCCACTCCGCTCTGGACAATTTTCCGTTCCTTCTTTTTCCCCTTCTTGACACTCATAGAATCTCCCTCAGCGCGTGGCGCCTGCTTGGTCTAAACTCTTATGCTCTGGAACCAGCGGGCTTCTGCGGTTTGCTGCCCACACCCGAACGTCTTCCTTTACGAGTGCGTGCATTCGTTTTGGTTCGCTGTCCGCGAACAGGCAACCCTTTGCGATGCCGAAGCCCACGAAATGTTCCGGTATCCACCAAACGCTTGATATTCATCGACACTTCTTTGCGCAAGTCACCTTCTACGCGGTAATCCCGCTCGATCACTTCGCGAATCTTGATGATCTTGTCTTCGCTGACATCTTTCACACGAATGGAGCCATCAACACCGGCCTTCTTGAGAATCGTCTGCGCAGCGACGCGACCAATCCCGAAGACGTAGGTCAACCCGATTTCGATTCGCTTGTCCTTTGGCAAATCCACGCCAGCAATACGTGCCATAATTACCCCCTAATTCCTCTTCTTGATCGTACGATGAGCTGGCTCAGCAACGCTCCAGAAACCGCATGCCGTTGTTCTACGGACGGATCTCTTACCAACCCTCGGGCGAGCCTTGCCAAGGCAACCCACATTCGGTCATCCCTGTCGTTGTTTATGACGGGGATTGGCGCATAATACGCGAACGACCCCACGCCGGCGGACCACTTTACACTTTGCACAAATCGGCTTCACTGACGACTTGACCTTCATAGCAATTCCATTTCTCCACTACTTGAAGCGATAAGTAATCCGGCCCCTTGTCAAATCATAGGGCGACAATTGAATCGTCACCTTATCGCCGGGAAGGATCCGGATGAAATGCATTCGCATTTTTCCGGAAATATGAGCCAAAATTCGGTGCCCGTTTTCCAACTCTACGCGAAACATCGCATTCGGGAGGGTCTCAGCCACCGTGCCGGTCACTTCTATGACATCTTCTTTTGGCACGTATCGGTACGCCTCCCCGTCTTAGTGTGACAGTTGTGAAAGAATCTTCGCCGGGCCATTCGGTTGAATGGCGATCGTGTGCTCAAAATGAGCAGACCAACGGCCGTCTTGAGTGACCGCCGTCCACCGATCTTCCAGAATACGAACGGCACTGCCCCCCATATTCACCATTGGTTCGATAGCCAATACCATACCGACCTGGAGGCGTGGGCCCTGTCCAGGCTTGCCATAATTCGGGACTTGGGGTTCCTCGTGAAGTTGCCTTCCTATACCATGCCCGACAAATTCCGTCACTACAGCAAAACCAGCCTGCTCGACATGGGTCTGTATAGCATGGGAGACATCCGAAAGGCGATTCCCGACAACCGCCTTCGCAATTCCCCGGTACATCGCTTCCTCGGTCACCTGTATCAGCCGTAACGCCTCGGAGCTGGCAGCCCCGACCGGGACCGTCACCGCGGAGTCTCCATAGAAGCCGGAGACTATAGCGCCCAAGTCAAGGCCGATAATGTCGCCTTCTTTGAGTTTCCGTTTCGACGGGATCCCGTGAACCACCTGCTCATTAATGGATGCACAGAGGGTTTTAGGATAATTGCGATATCCTTTAAAGGCTGGGATGGCTCCTCGACCACGAATGGCCTCTTCCGCCATACGATCCAAATCCTCGGTCGTAATACCAGGCGCCACTTTCCCCTTCAACAGCGCTAATACTTCCGCCACCACTCGGGAGGCCTGCGCCATTAACGTCACCTCATCCGGCGTCTTGAAGACAATCATTGAGCGCCGAGCCCGCGCAGCACCGCGGAGAGCCTACCGTAGACAACGGGCATTTCACCGGAACCATCCAGATCGCTCAGGAGGTGCTTGGCCTGGTAATAGGCGATGAGCGGAGTCGTTTGCTCATCATAAACCTTTAACCGAGCTTCAATAGTTTCAGGCTTGTCATCGCTCCGTTGCACCAACGCAGCTCCACATCGATCACATTGCCCACTGACTTTCGGCGGGGCAAATTCGATATGAAACACGCTCTGGCACTTTGGACAGCTCCGTCGTCCGCTGAGACGTGTGACCACATCCTGCCGAGAAACCCTGAAGTTAATGACCTGATCAAGCTTCAGACCGCGAGAGGTTAAGATAGTGAGTAATTCTTCAGCCTGGGGAACCGTTCGAGGAAAACCATCCAACACAAAACCGTTCTGACATGAAGATGCGGATAATTTTTCACGTACCATACCAATGACTACGCTATCCGGCACTAATTTCCCGGCGTCCATGCTTTTTTTGGCTTCAACACCGAGTTCTGTTTGATTCCGGACTGCTTCGCGCAACAGATCACCGGTAGAAATCTTAGGCCACCCGAATTGAGCGGTGACCCGATCGGCTTGAGTACCCTTTCCTACCCCTGGTGCTCCGAGAAAAACGAGTCGCATGAAATGGTCCTAGGACGTTCTGCCTCGAAGTTTTCCTTTTTGGAGGAATCCATCGTAATTGCGGTTTAAAAGGTGAGATTCAATTTGTTGGGCGGTGTCCAATCCCACGCCGATAACGATCAACAGTGACGTGCCGCCAAAATAGAACGGCATATTCAACTTATAGATCAGAAACTCAGGAATAACGCACACAATGGCCAGGTAAATGGCACCGGCAAATGTGATTTTCGTGAGAACCGAGTAAATATAGTCGGAGGTTCGTTGACCCGGTCTGATACCAGGAACAAACCCCCCATATTTTTTGAGATTATCGGCCATATCAACAGGATTCATCACGACTGCGGTATAGAAAAAACAAAAGAACACGATCAATCCGACATACATGAGCGTGTAGAGAAGTGATCCTGGAGCGAGTTGCGATCCAATCGCTTTAATCCACGGAGTCTCAAAAAAACCAGCAATCGTCGCGGGAAAGGCGATAATGGAAGAGGCAAAAATCGGGGGGATCACCCCGGCCGTGTTAATCTTCAATGGGATATGGGTACTTTGGCCGCCATAGACCCTTCTTCCAATGACACGCTTCGCATACTGAACGGGAACTTTTCTACGCCCGCTCTCAAGGAAGACGATCGCCGCGACGACCCCGAACATCACCACCGTCAGGACGACCAAGAGCGGAAAGCTCAATTGACCGACCTTATAGAGATCAAAAGTTTGAGCAACGGCTGCGGGAAGCCGGGCGACAATTCCGGCGAAAATAATTAGTGAGATACCGTTGCCGATTCCGCGTTCGGTGATCTGCTCGCCAAGCCACATGAGGAACCCGGTTCCGGCACACAACGTAATCACCGTCATGAATCGGAATCCCCATCCGGGACTTAACACGAAAGCGCCTTGGTTCATCTGCTCAAGACCCACAGCGATCCCGAATCCTTGAATCAAGGCAATGACAATTGTTCCGAAACGCGTATACTGAATGATCTTTTTACGCCCGCGCTCACCTTCTTTTGCCAGCTTTGAGAGATGGGGAATGACGACGGTGAGTAACTGGAGAATAATCGAGGCGCTGATGTAGGGCATGATGCCCAACGCAAAAATAGTCAAACGCGATAGCGATCCGCCGGAGAAAATATCCAAGAATCCCAGAAGCGCGCCCCCTTGCTTCTGAAGGAATTCGGATAAAGCTTCCCCGTTGATACCTGGCGTGGGAATGTGAGCCCCGACGCGATAGACGATCAGCATCCCCAGCGTGAACAATACGCGGGTCCGCAGCTCAGGTATCTTGAAGATGTTTTGAAAACTGGTCAGCAGACGCTCAAACACAGGGAATGACCTCGGCCCTCCCCCCGGCTGCCTGAATCTTTGCCTCGGCTGATTTGCTGAACTTGTGAGCCTGGACCACGAGAGGTTTCGTCAACTCTCCCTGGGCGAGGATCTTAATCAGCTCTCCTTTGCGTCGAACAAGGCCTTCATTCATCAAGAGTTGGGGCGTAATGACTTCTGTTGTTTCCAGACCAGCCAGACTTTTTAAATTAATGATCGTATACTCGGTTCTGAATTGATTCGTAAATCCGTACTTCGGAACTCGGCGAATCAACGGCATCTGGCCGCCTTCAAATCCTGGGCGTTTACCGCCGCCTGAACGAGCTTTCAGACCCTTATGCCCTTTTGTGGCAGTCTTGCCATGGCCAGAACCAGGGCCGCGACCGATTCTTTTTGGCTTGTGCTTCGCTCCTCGAGAAGGAGCAAGATCGTGCAACTTCATTGGGGACTCACTTCCAGTAAATAACCCACCTTGGCAATCATGCCCTTCACCTGATCGCTGGCAGGACGCAGCACAGTGGCATTGAGTTTGCGCAGCCCTAAACCCCTG
The DNA here is from genome assembly GCA_024998595.1 of Nitrospira sp. Taxonomy (GTDB): domain Bacteria; phylum Nitrospirota; class Nitrospiria; order Nitrospirales; family Nitrospiraceae; genus Nitrospira_A. Next base: position 9,004 of record JACOEK010000008.1, on the reverse strand, counting down.
AGAACTAAGCGGTGTTTGTACGGGGTTCCAATCGGACTACGCTTCAGAGTAATTCGAAGACTTCCTTGAGCAGTCGTTGTTTTCTTTTCAGTAGCCATGATGTCCCTACGCTTCACTGCCAACAGCCCGCCGCAATCGCATAATTTCCTGCGGGTCGCACAGCTGCTGAAGTCCATTAAGAGTGGCCCTGACTGCATTGAACGGATTCCCTCGCCCTAAGGTCTTGGCGATAATGTTGTGCGCACCAGCCAGCTCGACAACCGCTCGCACAGCGCCGCCGGCGATGATACCGGTGCCATCGGCAGCCGGCTTGAGGAGCACATGCTCAGCGCCGAAAAGACCATGGACTTCGTGAGGAATGGTCCCCCCCTTGATGGGAACGCGAACCAAATGCTTTTTGGCCTGCTCTACGGCTTTTGAAATCGCCACCGGAACTTCCGCGGCTTTCCCTTTGCCGACACCTACATAGCCCTGTCCATCGCCGACCACCACCAACGCGCAAAAGTTGAATCGCTTTCCGCCCTTCACGACTTTGGCGACACGGTTGATGAACACCACCTTGTCTTTCAGACTTAATTCTTCGGGATTGACTCGCACAACGTCATTCTCCTTTAGGTCGGCTCAGTTCTTTTGCTGCAAGCCGAGGCGTTCCGCCGGACCCATTCCTAAAACTGTAATCCGCCCTCGCGGGATGCATCGGCCAAGGCCTTCACCCGTCCATGATACTGCCGCCCGCCACGATCAAACACGACCATTGAAACTTTGGCCGCCTTGGCTCGTTCGGCAATAAGTTTTCCTACGGCTTTCGCACCTTCAATGCTGCCGGTTGATTTCACAGCCTTCCGCAAGGATTCGTCCAATGTAGATGCTGCCGCCACAGTGTGTCCACGAAGATCATCGATGATTTGGGCATAGATGTGCGATCGGCTACGGAAGACGTTCAAACGCGGACGATCACTCGTACCGATAACCGATTTTCTGACCCGCTGTTTACGTCGCGCTAATTTTCGATTTTTTTCTTGGGTATTCATCAGATGCCTCTACTTGCCGGTTTTGCCTGCCTTCTTCCTCAGTACTTCGCCGGCGTATCGAATTCCTTTTTGCTTATAGACATCGGGAGGTTTAATAGAGCGAATGTTGGCCGCAACCTGACCGACCAGTCGCTTATCGATACCTTTAATGGAAATGAGTGTTTGCTTGTCGACCTTCACATCAATTCCCTGAGGTACCGTATAGGTGACCGGATTGATGTACCCGACATTAAAACTCATCTCACGTCCCTGAAGTTGAGCCTTGTAACCCACACCCGTTATCTCTAACGATTTCTCGTACCCTTTGGTGACACCTTGGATAATATTGCTCAATTCGGCGCGAACTAACCCATGCATGGCACGTATCTCACGCGCATCACCTGACCGGTTGACAACAAGCTGCCCGTCTGCGACCGCGACGCTCAACCCATTGGTCAGCCTCCAATCGAGTTTACCCATGGGGCCCTTCACTGATACGAGCTTACCGGCGACCTTCACATCAACGCCGCTTGGAACTGAAATTGGTTTCCGCCCAATCCTCGACATACGAACCCCGTTACGTTACAGCGATCCCGGTTATTACTGCGTCTTAGCCGACTCTTCTTACCAGACAGAACAAAGCACTTCACCACCCAAGCCCGCCCGCCTGGAATCACTATCGGTCATAAGACCTTTCGAGGTTGAAATGACGGCCACGCCAATCCCATTTCTGACCTTTGGCACATCATCTCTCCCGACATACACACGGCGCCCCGGCTTGCTGATTCGACGCATGCCCGTGATCATCGGACGCGCTTCCTCGACATAGCGAAGCTGGACAGAGAAGATAGGGTGCCCATCTTCCTGCGTTTCCCCATAGCCGAGGATAAATCCTTCCTTGCCGAGGATATTCAGAATCTGTCGCTTCACTTTTGAGACAGGGACTTTAACGACATCCTGACGACGGCGAGCAGCATTGCCCAGTCGAACTAACAAATCAGCAATCGGATCAGTAATCATGCATTCCTCTTTTATGCCCGCAAATGCAGGCTTCCGCCAAGGCGACTACCAGCTGGACTTACGCACTCCGGGAATCTCTCCCTTGAGGCTCAAAAACCGAAAACAGATACGGCACATGCGAAATCGACGTAAAAACCCACGTACACGACCACATAACCCGCAACGGTGGTAGTCGCGACACGAGAACTTGGATTTCACTGCGGCCTTATTCTTGAGCGCTAATCTTGACACAACATCCCCCTTTACTCCTGCGTGGCCCGCCTGGGCCATGCCGATCACTTTCAATCCAAATACTTAGGCTCGGAACGGCATGCCAAGATGCTTGAGCAGGGCCTTGCCTTCGTCATTCGTACGCGCAGTGGTGACGATGGTGATATCCATGCCGTGAATGGATGCGACACTGTCGTATTCAATCTCTGGAAATATTAATTGCTCCTTCAGTCCAAGCGTATAGTTGCCTCGGCCATCAAAAGCTTTGGGAGAGATACCGCGAAAGTCACGAATACGAGGCAGTGCCAGAGATATCAGGCGGTCCAAAAATTCCCACATTCTTCGACTGCGCAATGTTACCTTGGCACCGATCGGCATCCCCTGCCTTAATTTGAAACCGGCGATAGCCTTTTTCGCGCGTGTCGTCACCGGTTTCTGTCCGGTGATAATGCCCAGCTCATTCGCAGCGCTTTCGAGCAACTTCACGTTTTGAATTGCCTCGCCCATGCCGACATTCAAAACAATTCTTTCGAGACGCGGCACTTGCATCAAATTGCCGTAGCCGAATTCTTTCATAAGAGCCGGGACTACTTGGTCGCGATAGGTCTCCCTGAGTCGCGGCGCAAACTGATGTTCTGTACCAGCCTCCTGTGAAATTTCAGGCGCTGCCACTTCTTTCTTAGCTGACGACCGAGGAGTTGCTCCCTTGCCGCCCTTACCCTTCTCTACTTTTGCCATGAACGTCTTTCCTGTTCCGACTATTCAACAGTTTCTTTTGATTTCTTGCTCAGTCTGGTCCGTCGGCCATCTTCCTGCCGCTTGACTCCCAACCGAGTCGGCTTCTTGGTAACTGGGCACAAAAACATCACATTGGAAATTGCAAGAGGAGCCTCTCGCTCAAGAATACCGCCCTGCCGGAGCTTCTGATTTGGCTTGGTGTGGCGCTTGATCATATTGAGCTTTTCTACCAACACTTTTCCGGTTATGGTGTCGACGGACAACACCTTACCCGACTTGCCACGCTCACGCCCAGTCATCACCACGACCGTGTCGCCCTTACGAATTTTCGTTTTGATTCGTGCCATCCCTACCAAAACCTTTCTTCCTTCGACTACAAGACTTCCGGCGCAAGCGAAATAATCTTCATGAACTTCTTCCAGCGAAGTTCACGCGCGACTGGGCCGAAAATTCGAGTCCCAACTGGCTCGCCCTGAGCATTGATCAGGACGCAGGCGTTACGGTCAAACTTGATATACGAACCGTCGTCACGCCGCACTTCCTTGGTCGTCCGCACAATGACCGCCCGACTCACATCGCCTTTTTTTACGCCGGCCTGCGGAATCGCCTCTTTGACGGCTACCACGACAATGTCCCCAAGTGATCCGTACCGACGTCGCGTGCCACCGAGAACGTGAAAACACATGACCTGCTTCGCGCCGGAATTATCGGCCACATCCATGTATGTGTAATTCTGAATCATACCCCGCCCTACTCACCGCCAAAAGGATCTGGCCCTTTAGCTCTTCAGGTGTATTCCGTGGTTACTTCTCAGGTTGCCCTTTGACCATGACGCGTACCACGCGCCAATGCTTATCCTTGCTGATTGGACGCGTTTCGCTCAGTTGAACCCGATCCCCAACCTTACACACATTACCCTCGTCGTGCGCCTTGAGCTTGGTGACGCGGCGAAGGACCTTTTTGTAAATTGGGTGAATGACCGATCGTTCAACGGCGACGACAACCGTTTTATTCATCTTGTTGCTGACGACGTTGCCATACCACTCACGTCGATGTTGTTGGCCTTCCTTCATACGCCTCTTCTCTCTTACTTTCCGACCGACGGGTCGGCCTGTGTCTGCAGCAATTCCAATTGACGCCTGACTGTTTTCAGGCGGGCAATATCGCGCTTTGTGCTTCGAACCTGCATTGGGTTTTCAAGGCGACCAATGCCGAGTTGGAATCGGAAATTAAATAGTTCTTGGCGTAACTGCTTTTCCTTTTCGGACAACTCTTCCAGCGAGAGCCCGCTTAGATCCTTCACATCCATCACATCACCACTCAACACGCGCTACAGGTTACTGAAACTCGCCGCGGACCACGAACTTCGTGGCAATAGGCAACTTATAGGAAGCAAGCTTTAACGCCTGCTTGGCAACATCAGGAGCAACACCGCCCATTTCATACATGATGCGTCCCGGTTTCACGACGGCCACCCAATACTCTGGATTGCCCTTACCTTTACCCATGCGGGTCTCAGCGGGCTTTTTAGTAATTGGCTTGTCCGGGAATATTCTCGTCCAGACCTGTCCGCCGCGCTTGACGAAACGGGTAATGGCGATTCGGGCGGCCTCAATTTGCCGACTGGTGATCCAGCCAGGTTCGAGCGCTTTCAAACCGAACTCCCCGAGAGTAATCGCTCCCCCGCGATAGGCCTTCCCACGCATCCGGCCCTTCTGCATTTTTCTGAACTTAACTTTCTTTGGCGCTAACACAGACCCACCTTTTCCTTATCGAAGTTCTTTAGCCAAGTCGTCCTAGCGTAGAATCAGGCTTTAACTGAAGCGCTGGCAACAACTCACCCTTATAGATCCAGGTTTTCACCCCGATCTGCCCCATCGTCGTATGGGCTTCCGCAAAACCATAATCCACTTCGGCGCGCAAGGTATGGAGCGGGACCCGCCCTTCTCGATACCACTCAGTTCTGGCGATTTCTGCACCACCTAAGCGTCCGGCGACCATAATCTTGATTCCCTGGGCACCCAGACGAAGCGCAGACTGCACACTACGTTTCATCGCGCGTCGGAATGCAACACGCTTCTCCAATTGAGTGGCGACATTTTCGCTTACCAATTGAGCGTCTAATTCGGGCTTTTTAATTTCTTTGACCGTGATGTAGGCCTGTCCCGAATATTCCTTCTCGAGAGCTGCTTTCAATTTATCGACTTCGGCGCCCTTTCGACCAATGATAATTCCAGGGCGAGCGGTGTGAATAATCACACGGGTTTGATCCCCGGATCGTTCTATTTCCACCTTGGCGACTCCGGCGTGGTACAGCTTGGCCTTCACCATCTTCCGAATCTTGATATCTTGGTGAAGCAGTCGCGCATAGTCTTTATCCGCGTACCAGCGCGAGCTCCAGGTGTAGTTATAGCCGATGCGATAGCCAATTGGATGTGTCTTCTGACCCATGAAGAATAACCCTCAGTCTAATTGTAAAAGCGTTAGCTGCTGTGAGCGGCGTTCGGAGCGGCAACCGCGATCGTGATATGACTCGTCCGCTTCTGAATGGAGTTGGCTCGTCCCATCGATCGTGCTCTAAAACGCTTATAAATAGGTCCGCAGTTCACTACGGCCTGCGACACCCACATCTCGTCACTGTCGCCCAATTCCTTCTGCTCGGCATTGGCCACTGCAGATCGAAGAAGCTTCTCGATGACCCGGGCCGCGTGCTTTGGGGTATGCCGAAGCATGGCTAAGGCCATTGGCACTTGCTGGCCCCGAATCATATCGATGACAACTCTAGCCTTCCTAGGCGTGACTCTTACGAAACGTAAATTTGCTTTTGCCTCTGCCATAGCTGACCCCACTCCACCATGCTGGCCCATTAGTGAACCGGCAATTACTTAAGCGCCACTGCCTTTTCGGTCTTTGCTTGCCCGTGCCCTTTGAAGAAGCGCGTTGGAGCAAATTCTCCCAGCTTATGGCCGACCATGTTTTCCGTAACAAAAACGGGAATAAATTTTTTCCCGTTATGGACCGCGAACGTGTGGCCGATCATGTCAGGAATAACCGTTGATCGACGCGACCAGGTCTTGATTAACTTTCGGTCCTTCGTCTGATTCATCTGTTCGACTTTTTTGATCAGATGATCGTCGACGAACGGGCCCTTCGTAATTGAACGAGGCATTGATCCTCTCCTACTTTTTCCTACGCGCGATGATGAACTTATCCGTCGCCTTATTCTTCCGCGTCTTGTAGCCTTTGGCCGGGGTACCCCAAGGTGACACTGGATGCGGATTACCTTGACCTGACTTCCCCTCACCGCCGCCATGCGGGTGATCGACAGGGTTCATCACCACACCGCGAACATGGGGGCGCTTTCCCTTCCATCGCGTACGGCCAGCCTTACCCACAACCACATTTTCGTGATCGACGTTTCCAACTTGGCCAACCGTGGCCATACAGGTGGACAACACTTTCCGCATTTCGCCGGACTTGAGACGAATTTGAACATACGCCCCATCCCGCCCCATCACCTGGGCTGAGCCGCCGGCACTGCGGATTAATTGCCCGCCCTTACCTGGCTTCAACTCAATATTGTGAATGGTGGTACCCAGAGGCATATTGACGAGCGGGAGCGCATTACCCGGTCGCACCTCAGCACCTTCACCAGACTGCACTGTATCGCCGACGGCCAGCCCCACAGGAGCCAAGATATAGCGCTTCTCGCCGTCCAAGTAGTGCAGCAGCGCGATTCTCGAAGACCGATTCGGATCGTATTCAACCGCGGCAACCTTGGCTGGAACACCGGCTTTGTCGCGTCGAAAATCAATTTGGCGATAGAGGCGCTTGTGACCTCCCCCACGGAATCGAATAGTCTGGCGCCCGTCATTATTCCGCCCACCCGTGCGAAGATGAAAGCCGGTTAAGGACTTTTCTGGCTTCTTCTTGGTGAGCTTTTCTCCCTGGATGGCGGTCATACCGCGACGCCCCGGAGACGTGGGCTTATAAACTTTTAGTGCCATAGCTGGTTCTCACTCCGTCGAGACGCTCACGCCTACACAGTTTCGTAGAGTTCGAGCTTCTCGCCTTCTTTCAACGTGACAAATGCCTTCTTCCAATCGGACCGTTTCCCAACAAAACGTCCCAACCTTTTTATCTTGCCGCGAATATTTACGACATTGACTCTCGATACTTTGACCTTCAAGAGCGATTCGACGGCTTGCTTAATCTGAATTTTGTTTGCGTCTGGATGAACAAGAAAACCCACAGTATTACTCCGCTCACGCAAAGCGGTGATCTTCTCAGTCAACAACGGCTGGATCAACACTTGATGAAGATCGCCTTTCATGACCACACCTCTTTCACTCGACCCAACTCACCCTGCGGAATGACGAGGGAGTGGCAACGAAGCACGTCATAGACGTTCAATTCTTCGGGTCGCAATACTGTAACGTTCGACAGGTTCTTCCCAGCTTGAACCACATGAGAGTTTGGATCGGCAACCACGAGCAAGGCAGTTCCTGAAATCCCAAGCTGAGCCAAAACGGTTGCCAACAATTTCGTCTTTGCCTCTGCAATAGACAACTCAGACACCACTAGCACGTTGCCCTCAGAAACCTTGGCGGAAAGAACGCTCTGAAGGGCTGCCCGATACTTCTTCCTGGGCATGCCGAAGGCGTAGCTTCTAGGCTTAGGCCCAAAAACAGTACCTCCATGCCGCCATACAGGAGATCGCAAAGAGCCGGCCCGCGCACGGCCCGTGTGCTTTTGCTTCCACGGCTTCTTGCCAGATCCGCTCACCTCACCGCGACGCAAAGTTGAGGCGGTGCCTTGGCGGTCACACGCCCTCTGCATGACAACGGCCTCATGAACCAGCGAACCATGCGGCTTACAGCCGAATACTTCGTCAGGCAGATCGACGCTACCGACTTTCTTCTTTTTTGAATCAACCACATCAACGATCGGCATAGCTCAACTCTTTTTCGACTTCCGCACAACCAGCAGCCCATTTGCACCACCAGGCACTGCTCCGCGGACGAACAACAGGTTTTCATCTGGACGGGCGTCAATCACTTTCAAGCGCTGAACCGTGACACGCTCATCCCCCATATGACCAGGCAACGCCTTATTTTTCCAAACACGTGACGGATACGAGCTTGCGCCGATCGAACCAGGAGCACGGTGGAACATGGAACCATGCGTCTCAGGGCCACCGGCATAATTGTGCCGCTTCACGACTCCCTGAAATCCCTTACCCTTAGAAATACCGACAACATCAACCCAATCACCTTTTTTAAACATGTCGACTTTCACGGTCGCGCCAACAGCCACATCTCCCGTTTTGGGGAATTCGCGCAACCAGCGACTGGCAGGAGCCTGATGTTTCTTCAAGTGTCCGAGCTCCCCGCTCGAGAGGCTCCGCTCTTTCACCTCACCGAATGATAGCTGAACGGCCTCATAGCCGTCACGCTCCTTGGTTTTGATCGCAACCACTCGACAAGGGCCAGCTTCAATAACCGTAACCGGCTCCAGAACGCTTTCGTCATAAATTTGGGTCATCCCCAATTTTTTACCTAACAATCCGTTTGTCATGGTCTTCCTGTCAGCTCAAGTATGGTCGAAGAACTTCAACCCTCAGAGCTTAATCTCCACATCTACACCAGCCGCCAAATTGAGCTTCATCAACGAGTCCATGGTCTCTGGCGTAGGCTCCATGATATCCAACAGACGCTTGTGCGTACGAATCTCAAATTGTTCGCGGGACTTCTTATCAACGTGGGTCGAACGCTGCACGGTGAATTTTTCAATTCGAGTCGGCAATGGGATGGGGCCGACAACCCGCGCGCCGCTACGCCTGACCGTCTCCACAATCTCCACCACGGACTGATCAAGCACGCGATAATCAAAACCACGCAACCTGATACGAATTCTTTGATCGACTTTCACGCTCAACTCCTAACATGCCGGCCAACAGACCAGGGCATCCCTAAGCTAGAATTTCCGTAACGACGCCCGAGCCGACGGTCTTGCCGCCTTCGCGC
>JACOEK010000014.1 GCA_024998595.1 Nitrospira sp. | reverse complement strand
CCGTGAGATCGACCGTGGGAATGTCGGTTGTGGCGAGCGCCTGCATGCACAGCGCGGCCGTGTCTCGCGACATGCGCTCGGTCCGATCCGGGCCTGCGTCTACATGACAGTGTTTGCAGGTCTGGTTGCAGAATTTCCCCATGTTGATCTGAAGCACCGTTATCCCGGTCGCTCGAAGCGGGAAGAGACCGGCTTGATCGAGCCGAGTCTTAAACGACAAGTAGCCGTGCGTGTCGGCGAGCAGCTTGAGCTGTTCAGAGGCGGAGGCCAGCGGATGCTGTCCCCCCAGCAGGGTCAGCGGCATGTCGAGGTCCTCACACACACAACAGTTCCTCTCACGAGCCACGCCACCTCAGCGTGCATGTGTCACCGCGGTCAAAACAGTTTCAGGAAATCGCACCTCGCAACATCCAAAATTCAGGGCCTGCCCTTGCCGATTCGCTAACGCCCGTTTGACGGTCGGAGCAATGCGATAGCAGACTTGCTTGCCCTCCCGGAGTCCTTCGACTAACCCGGCATCGCGAAGAATGCGAAGATGATGGGAGATGTGCGGCTGCGGGCAGCGTAATTCCCGCGCAAGCTCCATCACGCATTTCTCTTCGACCAGCAGGGACTCCAGAAGACGCAGCCGGGTCTTATCCGCCAACGCTTTCAGCACCGTGGCACATTGGCCCGTGGTCAGGATGTCGTCTATCGAAGCACGCTTCATTAACAGCAGGCTCCCTCAGGGGAACAGGTCACGGCCTCCCCGGTTACGCGCTGACCGGCGCGATTGAGAATCGCAAAGTGCGGCGCATAGCCGTCGGTTGCGAGGACCGTGAGGGTTTTAGAGCAGATTTCCAGCGGCTCGCCGCGTCGAAAGACATGGTGATCGTCGTCCTGCGCCTCCAGGAAGGGTCCGGCCAACAGCGCAAAATCACCTTTCCACACACAGGGTGTTTGTTCAGGAAGCACCGCCACCCATCTCGGATCTGTCTGTTCGAGCGTCACCGGGTCTTGTGACAAGATAAACAGCAGTGCAAACGGCGGCTGGCTCAGCACGAGAGCTGAGTCCGGTGTGAGTGTTTGAGGAGCTCCGCGTCGGTAGCTTGTGCCCCGTTCATCTACCACGCGGCTGAAGGGGCCGCGGAGCGTGGCATAGCGTGGGCTTAATGCCGGTGCATTGGCCGGGAGTTTGTAGCCGGTCAACGTCACCGAGAAGAAGTGAATACCCTCGATCCGCTGCCAGGGGGACGACTTGATCAGATGGATGCCGATAAACCCCGCCTCCGTCATGCCAGCCATATAGTCGGTGAGTGTGAGGGCGCCAGACAGGCAATCGCCCCATTTCTCCGCATCATGAACCAGATACTGAGGTACGGGCTGATCCGCGACGATGTCCGAAATAGTAAACCGTCCGCCCGGCTTAGAAACGCGGAACATTTCACGGAAGACCTTGCGCTTGTCCGGGGCCAAGTTGATCACGCAGTTGGAGATGATCAAATCAACCGTGCCCTCTTCTACCGGCATGGAATCGGCCATGCCTTTGCGAAACTCGACATTGGAAGAGGGGTAGCCGAGATTGCCGGCCACGATCACGGCGTTCCTGCGCGCGATCTCCAACATCGTATCGGTCATGTCGATGCCGATCACGCGGCCCGTCGGGCTGACAAGGCGCGACGCCTCGAAGCAATCGATCCCGCCTCCAGATCCGATGTCCAGGACGGTTTCGCCGGCGCTCACGGTTTTCAGCCCTGCGGGCGTGCCGCAGCCATAGGAAATTTTGAGGACTTCTTCGGGAATGAAGGTCTTGAGGTGGCTCATGTCATAGCTGGTCGGACAACACATGTGTTCACCCGAGCTGGCCGCCCGGGCGTATCGATCGCTGACGGCCTGAGTAATGTTCTCTCCTGGCATGGCTCCCCCGCTAAGTCATGAACATATGAAGAGACGTCTATGTATGAAACTGACCGAGTTGCCTTCAATCTCCAGCCGGGCACCAAGATGAATGCGTCAGAGGGGAAGGATACAGCGAGGAGGACGAAGGTTCTGTAAGCTGGCTTACATTGAGTCGTACCCTGTAAGTGAGAGCATCGCCGCGCGAGGAATCCGTCACCAGCACAGAGTACTTCTGACAGGGCGGAGCATGGATCAGGTAGATTCCTCGTCCCCTTGACTCGGTACCATAGTATCAGGTGTAGCCTCTTCCCACGGAGCGACTATGACATCCCAACGTACGATTGGCTGGCTCGCAAAGTCGGCTGGCGTTCATGTCCAAACAGTTCGGTACTACGAGCGGCAACAGCTCCTCTCGCCTGTCGGCCGTCGGCCGTCCGGATATCGTGTCTATGACCACGAGGCAGTGGCACGACTCCGATTCATCAGAAACGCGAAGGCACTGGGATTCACGCTTCGAGAGATCGGTGAATTACTCAGCCTCCGAGTGAATGGCCGGGCGCGTTGTGGCGACGTGCAGCGGAAGGCAGAAGCTAAATTGCATGGCGTTGAAGCGAAGCTGACAGACCTCCAGGCTTTGGCCCGCGCGCTGCGCGGATTGATCCGCATGTGTCAGGCTGGTCAGCCCATCGATCGTTGTCAGATTCTGCGCCAGATGGAAAGAGAACAACCCGCCTCACAACAATCACAGAAACGGAGGACATCGTGACACGTCCGAACGACACACGGTTTACGGAATTGCGTCGCCTCAGTCCGCAAGTAACAGGCGGGTTGCTTCGCATGCGCCAGGCAGCCTATCGCGATGGGGCGGTTCCCGCCAAACATAAGCTCCTCACCGCGATGGCGATCTCCATCGCGATCCGATGCGAACCCTGCATTCGCGCCTATGTCCGGATGGCGCGAGAGAAAGGCAGCACACAAGAAGAACTGATCGAATTCCTCGAGGTGGCCATGACCATGCAAGGTTGTCCCGGCGAGGAATGGGCGCTGAAAGCGTATGCTGCGTACAAGGAATCTATTGGTCCTGAGACGACGTCGGGTGCCGCAGGTTGCTGCGATCACCAAACGCCAAGCGATACCGATGAGGAGGTGGCACCATGAAACGGCGAATTGTTCCCGTCCTGCTCATGACTTTCACAGCACTCGCCTGGAACATTGGATTTTGGATTCAACCAGCATCCGCAGCCAACATACTGATCCATATGAAAACGTCGCTTGCCGTGGACGATGCACAGATCTGCGCGGTGCCGAACGTGGCCTGGGCGGCAGTGAAGGCTGGCCACAAAGTCACGATCCTGGTGGACGCCAGTGCAGTCACCTCAGTGACGAAAGGCTTCGGCTGGTTCAGGAAGCTCATTGGCTCCGAGTCAACTGCACTGGATCACGCTGGCTTGCCGGAGCGAGAGCGGCAGAGCCTTTCCGAACAGATGGGCGTCCCGCTGGAGCAGGTCCCGCACAATTACGGCGAGTACTTCGATGTTCTCAAAAACAAGCTGGGCGTCGAGGTTTACGGCAACCAGACGATGATGCTGCTCTACAACATTGATCCAGCACGGGTCGCCTCTTCAGTGACTCCCGTTCCGCTGGCCAAGATGGTAGATGTGTTTGCGTCAGCCGATCGAGTAATTGTGTATTAGAAATACCGTTGATTGTTAAGCTGGACGAGGGATAGACTGACGCCATGCGAATGCGTTCCCATTGCTCCCGGTCTTTTCTCGCCGGGACCATCGTGGTGTTCTTGCTGGCGTTCAGCTTCAATGCGTACGCCTGTCTCATCCCGTTGTCCGGAACCTCCAATGCCTCGATGTCGAATGGGTGTTCGACCCCCACTGAGCAACCGGCTCGGCAATTGTGCGACGCCTTCAAAACTCTGGGGGTCGAGTCCGGCTCCCAGTCATCTTCGTTGCTCGTGGACCATCATCTCCTGGCTGACCACGCGCTGGCTACACTGCCGGCCGTGAGCCAGCAATTCCAACGCATCTTCCACCGATATCAGCCTCTCGAATCGAGTTCGCCCCCGCATCAGTCTCTCGCAACCACCGTGCTTCGCATCTGATCTCCCCGCTTCTTCCGTAACCATTCCACCATCACGTCATCTGCCCGTCGCTGGGCCGTGGCTCATCCAGTCCTTACTTCCGTTCAAGGATAGGAGCCAGGGGTTCGCAATAGTACCGGGCAGACAAACCTTTGGGGAGGACCGTCACATGACTTGGTCAACTCGGTTTTGGTTGCTCACCATCATGGTCGTGAGCCTGGCCTTCTGGACAGGTGAACGCCACATCGCCTATGCAGTCGATCAGACTCCACGATCGTCATTAGGATTACCAGACTTGATCCAGGAAGCCCTGGCTCGGAATCCCGAGCTTGTCGCGGCCCGCAAGCAATGGGAAGCCGCCTCGCAACGGATTACGCAGGCGCGGTCGCTGGATGACCCCACCCTGTCAGTCCAGTTGTGGAATGTCCCGCAGACCTTCAACGTCACGCAGGCACAGAACAGTATCTTCGGTCTTTCGCAAAATCTCCCATTCCCCGGCAAACTCGCGCTCAAAGGCGACGTGGCGAGTCGTTCGGCCGAGATGATCGAGCAGGCGCTGCGTGCGAAGGAATGGGAGTTGGTCGCTCGTCTCAAGCAGGCCTATTACGATCTGTTCCTCACACACAAGGCGATCCAGATTCATCATGAACAAGTCGAGCTGCTCGGACAGTTCGTAGAGATTACGACCGCGAAGTTCCGTACGGGCAAAGGAGCCCAGACCGACGTCCTCAAGGCCCAGATCGAGTTGTCCCTGCTGTTCCAGCAGCTTCCCATCCTGGAACAGCGTCGCGAGACCGCCGAAGCGATGCTGAATACGCTGCTGGATCGGGATGCCACCTCACCCTTGGGCATCCCTCAAGAGCCGTCTCAGATCCCGCTCGACAACACCCTCGATGATCTCCACCGTCTCGCGCTGCACGAGAGACCGGAGCTCAAGGCCGCCGGGCTGGCCGTGCAACGGAACGAGCAGTCCCGTGCGCTGGCCCAGCGTCAGTACTACCCGGACTTCAATGTGGCGTTTCAGCGCTTCCAGAACTTTCAGGCCAACGACGGATTCGGCGCCTATGTGGCGATGAGCATCCCCTTCGCGTTTTGGACCAAACCGAAGTATGACGCAGGCGTGCAGGAGGCCGCGGCGGCGCTCTCGGCCGCGCGGGCGGAGCACCATACCTTAGAAAACCTGACCCGTTTTCAGGTCAAAGACCTCTTGGCCAGGCTCCGGGCGACTGACCAGGTGACCACGTTGTACCGCACCACCATCTTGCCACAGGCCGAGCAGAGCCTGGACGCGGCGCGCGTCGGGTATCGTGCGGGCAGAGCAGGGTTTCTGGATCTGATTGAAACCCAGCGGGCGTGGCGAGGGTCTCTGCTTGAGTATTTCAAAGCGCTCGTGGACCGACAGCATCGGCTGGCTGAACTCGAACAGGTCGTCGGCATCACTCTCGATCGGCAGGGCTAACGCAGTCGTCAAGGAGGAGCACATGAACCAGCAGTTCTATAAAACAACTCTCATAGTCGGTGCCGTAGCGATCGGTGTGATCGCTGGAGTCGCCGCCGGCTTCTTCGCCGCTCACAGAATGATGGGTGACATGGCCGGCATGACAGCGGAGCAAAGGGGCGGCTCACCACTCTCGCAGCATGCGGGTGAGATGAGAGGGATGACGCCGATGGATACGAAGGAGAGGCCCATGCAGGACACGCCAGGTATGTCCGCAGCGCCGTCCGGGGCTGTAGCCATTCCCGCTGTGGCGAGACAGTTGATCGGAGTCCGGAGTGCCCCGGTCACCTACGCGTCCTTGGGGCAAGAGATTCGCGCGGTCGGCACGGTCGGCTACGACGAACGTGGCTTGACTCAGGTCACCGTGAAAACCTCCGGGTGGGTGCGGGAAGTCTTCGTCGATTCGATCGGTCGCCCCGTACGCAAAGGCGAACGCCTCTTCACCCTCTATTCGCCGGACATCCTGGCCACGCAGGACGAGTATCTCCTCGCTGTGAGAACGCAGGGCCAACTGGCTGCGAGTCCTCTCGCTGAAGTCAAAGCCAACGCAGGTTCCCTCGTGGATAGTTCGCGGGAGCGCCTGCGACTGTGGGACGTGACCGATCTGCAAATCGCCATGCTGGAACGTCGAGGCACAGCGGAGCCGGTGCTCACGGTCTATGCTCCGGCCTCCGGGATCGTCCTGAAACGGGAGGCCTTGCCTGGAAAATATGTGGAACCAGGCACGACGCTGTATGAAGTGGCGGATCTCTCCACGATTTGGATCTCTGCCGACATTTATGAATCCGAGGTCGCGGCGGTGAGGCTCAACCAACCGGCGTCAGTCACGTTCGCCGCCTATCCAGGAACCACCTTTCGCGGCAACGTGTCGTACATTTACCCCTCGTTGAACATCGACACCCGTACGGTGCGCGTGCGGGTGGAATTGCCGAATCCTGGGCTGAAGCTGAAGCCCGGCATGTATGGGACTGTGAACGTGCAGACGGAGACGGTCAAAACATTGGTCGTTCCCAAGGAGGCCGTGCTGGAAACCGGTCTCCGCCAACTCGTGTTCATGGATCGGGGCCAAGGCCGGTACGAGCCGGCGTCAGTCAAGCTGGGGCGTCGGAGCCAGGATGATGTGGAAGTGCTGGAAGGACTCAAGGAAGGTGATCGCATCGTCACCTCAGCCAATTTCTTGTTGGACGCAGAGAGCAAGTTGACCTCGGCCTCGAGCATGCAGGCCATGATGGGCCGGATCGGCATGGGCGATTGGCAGATGCGCGGCGCGTATGAAGGCAAGATGGAAGGCATGGAGGGGATGGAGGGAATGCAAGGCATGAAGGGGATGGAACGCATGCCGGGCATGGAGATGGGTGACATGAAAGGTATGCCGGGGATGAAAGGCATGGAGCCGGAGCCTGCGATCGTCGTGGCGGAGACTCGACAAGTCAGCGGACTCGGGCTTTCGTTGAGCACAGTTCCGGAAAAACCTAAGGCCGGTGAGGTGCTGTTCAAGCTCAAGTTGACCGATCAGGCCGGCAACCCGGTGACCCGTGCGCAGGTCTTCTTCCTCTACACGATGCCGATGCCGGGGATGACCGATTCCAAGGTGATAGCTCGCCACACCAAAGATGGGCTCTACGAAGGTACGGTGAGGTTCGGCATGGGCGGAACCTGGGTGGTGACAGTCAATGTGACGGTATCCGGACGACCGCCGATCGCCGAAAAGTATCAGTTCTCGGTCGCCGGGGGAGGCATGTAGCCCATCATGATCGCGCGACTCATTGAAGCCAGCGCCCGCAATCCAATCCTGGTCATCCTTTGTGTGTTGCTGTTGGCAGGCTGGGGAGCCTGGGCGGTATTGCAGGTTCCGCTGGATGCGATTCCGGATCTGTCCGATGTCCAGGTGATTATCTACACCGAGTGGCAGGGGCGCAGCCCCACGTTGATTGAAGACCAGATCACATACCCGGTCGTGACCTCTCTGCTCGCTGGGCCGAAAGTGAAACGAGTGCGGGGGGTATCAGAATATGGGGTCTCGTATGTCTACGTCATCTTCGAAGATCGGACAGACTTGTATTGGGCGCGGAGTCGCGTGCTGGAATACCTGCAGAAATTGACTGGGAAGCTGCCGGCTGGGGTCGCGCCGACGCTGGGCCCCGATGCGACCGGCGTCGGGTGGGTCTATCAGTATGCCCTGGTGGATGAATCCGGCGCACACGACCTGGCGCAGCTCCGCAGCCTTCAAGATTGGTACCTGCGCTACCAACTGGAAAGCGTGCCGGGCGTGGCAGAAGTGTCGGCGGTCGGCGGGTTCGTCAAACAATATCAGATTGAGGTGGACCCCAACACGTTGGCCGCCTATCGGTTGTCGATCAAGACGGTGATCGAAGCGGTCCGCAACAGCAATGCGGAGGTGAGCGGCCGCGTCTTGGAAATGGCCGGCACCGAATACGTGATTCGCGGGCGAGGCTATCTGCGCTCGGTCGACGAGATCGAGCTGATTCCGGTCGGTACGGATCAACGCGGGACACCCATCTTGATCCGGGACATTGCCCATGTCCACGTCGGACCGGACCAGCGGCGGGGCATCGCTGAGTTAGACGGCAAGGGCCAGACGGTCGGCGGCATCGTGATCATGCGGGCCGGCGAGAACGCGCTCGCCGTGATCGAACGGATCAAAGCAAGGCTGGAAGAGATTACACCAGCCCTGCCCAACGGTGTGCGCATTATTCCCACCTATGATCGGTCCGACCTTATTCATCGGGCCATCGCCGTGCTTCGCGAGAAGCTCGTGGAGGAGAGTGTCATCGTCAGCCTGGTCGCGATGGTCTTTCTGTTTCACCTGCGCAGCGCTCTGGTGGCGATTCTCATCCTGCCTGTGGCCGTGCTGCTGGCTTTCATCCCGATGGTCTACTTGAAGATCACGTCCAACATCATGTCGCTCGGAGGGATCGCCATTGCCATCGGTGCGATGGTCGATGCCGCTATTGTCATGGTAGAGAATGCGCACAAGCGGTTGGAGCAAAATCCGACCGCCGACCGGATCGAGATCATCATCGCCGCTGCGAAAGAGGTTGGGCGGCCCTTGTTCTTTTCACTGCTGGTGATCGCCGTCTCGTTCCTGCCGATCTTCGCGCTGGAAGCGCAGGAGGGGCGGCTCTTTACGCCGTTGGCCTACACCAAGACCTTTGCCATGCTGTTCGCCACCGTGCTGTCGGTCACGCTGGCTCCCGTGCTGATGGTGCTCCTGATCCGTGGCCGCATCCGAGCGGAAGCCAGGAATCCGTTGAATTGGCTGTTGGTCTCGCTGTATCGGCCTCTCCTCTCCGGGGCGTTGCGCATCCGGTGGCTGACGCTCGGGTTGGCAGTGACGGCGGTGGGGCTCACGGGGCCGGTGTTCATGCGTCTTGGCGCGGAGTTCATGCCGCCGCTGAATGAAGGCACGATCCTCTACATGCCGACCACCGTCCCGGGTCTCTCGATCCCTGAATCAGCCAAGGTCTTGCAGATCCAGGACCAGTTGCTCACGACCTTCCCGGAAGTGGAACGGGTGTTCGGCAAGATGGGGAAGGCCCCGACCGCCACCGATCCGGCGTTTGTGGGAATGGCCGAGATCACGGTCACCCTCAAGCCGGAAACGCAATGGCGCCCCGGCATGACCTGGGACCGGTTATTGGATGAGATGGATGCCAAGCTCCGCATTCCAGGTTTCCCGAACATCTGGTGGATGCCGATTCAGACCCGCACGGAAATGATCACGACCGGGGTGCGCAGCCCGGTCGGCATCAAGGTCTTGGGGCCGGACTTGAAAACGATCGAAGCGATCGGCCTGGACATTGAACGTGTGCTTGCCACTGTACCTGGCACACGAAGCGCCTTTGCTGAACGGCTCAACGAGGGGTATTACCTGGATCTGATCGTGAGCCGACGCGAAGCGGCCCGTTATGGCCTGACGGTGGGAGACGTGCAGGCAGTCATTACCACAGCCATCGGGGGAGAAACCGTAACGACGACGGTCGAGGGGCGGGAACGATATCCAGTGAATGTGCGCTACAAGCGCGAACTACGCGATGACCCAGATCGGCTCAAGAGGGTGCTGATCCCCACGTCGAGCGGTGCACAGATTCCACTCGGACAGATCGCAGATCTCGTCATCACGCAGGGGCCGCCGTCGATTGCGGATGAGGCGGGAGCGCTGGCCGGTTTGGTGTCGGTCGCGGTCAGCGGGCGCGACCTGCGCGGCTATGTCCAAGACGCCCAACGAACTGTCCGAGAACGAGTCGCTCTGCCTGCTGGCTATCGGCTGATCTGGACCGGTCAATACGAGCATCTGGTGCGGGCCGAAGAGCGATTGAAGCTCGTGGTTCCTGTGACCCTGGCCTTGATACTCCTACTGCTTTATCTGAATTTTCGATCGCTGGCGAAATCGCTGATCGTGTTGCTGTCCGTTCCCTTCGCCGCGATCGGGGCCATCTGGTATCTCGACTATCTGGGTTACAACCTCAGCGTGGCCGTGTGGGTGGGCATCATCGCGCTGGCCGGCGTGGCGGCGGAGACGGGCGTGGTCATGCTGGTCTATCTCGATGAGGCCTATGAGCGGCGGGTACGCGAAGGCCGCATGGCGACCGCTCACGACCTGCAGGAGGCTATTCTGGAAGGAGCAGTTCAGCGAGTGCGGCCAAAGATGATGACGGTCGCCGCGATTATGGGCGGATTGCTCCCCATTATGTGGACCACTGGGACGGGCGCGGACGTCATGAAACGCATCGCGGCACCGATGATCGGCGGGATGGTCAGCTCGACAGTGCTCACGCTGCTCGTGATTCCGATCCTCTATGCCTTGTGGCGCGGACAATGGTCAAGGCCTGGCATCAGGTGACGATTCTGGTGAATGCGCATCGGTTTGCTGGGGTCACTGTGAGGTGGCTCCCATCTCGCTGGGGCAATAAACGCTCCGGAGTGCAGTTGGCCTACACGAAGTGGCTTTTAGAGGTGCACCCGGCTTCTGAAGTAGTTCCAGACATCAATCGTATCGAGCACCAAGGAGATGGCCATGGAGACCGACAAGACCAGCAAATAGCGTTTGAACGAAGCCTCAGCGGCAGAAATCTGCGTGACAACATAAACCAGCAGCGGAATCCATGGGAAGTGGCCGAGCCCGAGAATCTTTGTGAATCCGTATCGCGAATAGAGTCCCATCATCAGCATCGCGCTTGCGAGAAAATTCGTGAGAACGAGCTGTGCGACCGCTTCCTGCCAGAAGGCGAGACTCGCCATGTTGACGAGCATGAGAAACAGGACCCACAGGGAGACCCCTAGAGGCTGCTGCATCAATTCGATGAAAAATCGTAACGGGTTTCTCATAGCCTGGTTTCCTTCTGATGATTGGGATCGGCAGTGTGCTGATGCTCACTGCAAGGGGCGGACACCCGGCCGTGGAGATTGCGCCGTCCGGATGTCCGATGGTTCACGAAATTAGAATGTGATGACCTGATACCCCTGGGACACGAGCTTCTTGAAGCTCGGATGACCGTCATATTCTCCCGTCAGCTTCACGCCGCAGGCCACGACCTTGTCCTTCACACCGAACGCGCCCGCGCAAAAGTCGCAGGCTCCACTGATTCGATCCTTCACCGCCACGTAAAGCCCGTGGGCCATGTGATCGGGCTTCTCCAGTTCCGGAATCCACTTGGGCCCGGCGCCATCGAAAATGAGTTGCACGTCGTCGTGGGCCTCCTTGAACTCTTTGACGGCTTCCATCGCGTTCACCACACGTCCCAATCCTTCATGGGTGTCTGTGTCGGCTAATACCACGATCGCGACTTTGGACATGCTGCACTCCTTTCATAACGAACAGGTGAATGTTGAGAACTCTCTCCGTCTCATCGGTGGGACGGCCACGGCGAGATCCCGCGATAAGTTTTGCACTCTACTGCGGAGCACTCGGAAGTTCTGTGGGCTGGATTACAAGTGCACAAAGAAAGAATGCAGAACACGTGAGGTACCTTACAGATCGGCAGCGAGACACCCGCTAGGATCGTACTCAGGATAGCCACATGTTTCCCATCCACAAGGAGGTGAATCGTGACCTGTGAACGATGCAACGGGCTGATGGTGCAGGAGCGGATTTGCGATCTCGAAGGGAGGAGCAGCAGCTTGTGCGTGGACGGTTATCGCTGCCTGCTCTGCGGCGATCTGGTCGATACGCTGATTCTTGAACACCGAAAACGATCCACGGCTTCAGCCGAGTCCATTCAGTTCACCAGTCCCCGTATGCCGCGGCTCGTCGCGGCCTAACGTGAGCGCGACCGAAACCCAGACCATGCATCCCGTTCGACAGGGAGGCCTGCCATGACAATTCTCGACGACCCAGTAATGGCCTTACGGATTCAGCTCCACCAACTCCCCTGTCCGACTTGTGGAGCCCACGAACTGATGCCGAAACTTCAGTGTGATTACTATCCTGATGGCTGCCTCTGGTTTGTGTACTGCGGCCATTGCCAGTCGCAGTACCACTTGGATCATCGGACTGTGCCTGCCGGGGAACAGCTCCCGAGCGGCTCGGGCATCGGAAACCAGACCAGCATCTCAGGTCTATGAGCGAAACGAAAGGAGGCTTCCATGCGAATCCATGAGGTGATGTCTACGGGAGTCGTCACAGGCACCCCGATAGAAACCGTGCGGGACGTGGTCGTGAAGATGCTAAGCCGGCATTGCGGGGCCATTCCGATCGTCAGCGCCAATCAGGAATTACTCGGGATCGTGACCCTGCGCGACGTCATGCTGCCGATGTATCCCAATTATGGCGATTACATTCACGACGCCGTGCACAGCCGGGACTTTCTGGAAATGGAGCAGAACTATCCCGAGGTACTGGGGAAAAAGGCCGAGGAGATCATGGTGCGCAACCCGCTGACGGTCTCACCGGAGACGCCCATCCTTGAAGCGGCATCGTACATGGGGTTGAAGAATTTTCGCCGTCTTCCGGTCGCCGACCACGGCACGCTCGTCGGCATGGTCAGCATCGGCGACATTCACCGAGGCCTCTTTTTTGCGCGTGGCGGCTGCGAAGTAGACGCATGAGTCACCCGCCATCCCCATACGGTTCAAGGCCTGTCGCTCGCAGGACACTCCTGTCTCTTGGCGCGACAGCGGCATGGCGCATCGTCATGTCGGTGAGCGTCATGGCAAGCCTCGCCGCGTGCTACCGCGCTCCCGGCACGGCGCGCGACCAGCTCATTTTC
>JACOEK010000004.1 GCA_024998595.1 Nitrospira sp. | reverse complement strand
CTGGTCCGCCATCGGTGGTCGCCAACCACCAACCGGATGTCCAGACGATGCGGGTGGATGCATCGCCATCCTTGCCGGCGTTAACCCTGTCTGCCAGAGTGACGTACTCAGAGGACGGATACTCAAAAATTTCTTCACCGCTTCAGGGACCGGTGCTCGACGTGCGGGTCAAACTGGGCCAGGCGGTCAAGGCCGGAGACAGCTTGATGGTCATCGACGCGGCGGATATCGCTCGCGCCTACGCCGCCTATGTCGAGGAGATTTCGGAGTTGGGACTAGCCGAACGCAACTATGAACTGATCAAAGATCTCTACGATGCCCAGGCCATGTCCTTGAAAGATCTCGAGCATGCGGAAAATGATCTAAATCGCGAACGGGCCGAATTCAAACAGGCGAAGGAGCGACTGCTTTCCCTCCGCGTCCCAGCCGCCGAACTCAGCAAACCTCTCGCGCAACAACAGATCACGTCACGCTTCGAGCTCAGGAGCCCGCTGACCGGCACGGTCGTTGAACGCAATGTGACGCCGGGACAAATCGTCGGGACGGCCTCGGATCAGCCGCTGTTCACGGTGGCCAATCTGGACCGATTGCAAGTGGTGGCGGATGTCTACGAGCACGACCTCTCCGGAATCCGGGTGGGCACGGTCGCAGCCATGACGGTCGAGGCCTATCCGGCCGTTGAATTTCCCGCAAAGATTGCCGTCATCGGCGATGTCGTCGATCCGGGTACCAGAACGATCAAAATTCGCGCCACCGTCTCGAACCAGGACCGCCGCTTGAAGCCGGAGATGTTTGCACGACTCACGATTGCAGGCCACACCATGCGCCCGAAAATTGTGATTCCCAGACAGGCGGTGGTGGAACGATCCGGCAGGCAATGGATCGTGGTGGAACTCGAGCCCGGGCGGTTTGAGGAACGGGCCGTGACGATCGACAGCGTAACAGACAACCAAGTGACGATAAGAGAAGGCGTCTCTACCGGAGAACGCATCGTGCTCAGCCCGTTGTCTATCAACCACCTAGCTGCGAGCGACACGTCTGCCGGTGGGGCCTAAGACGGGTAGGATGACACGTCCACCCGCCCTCTCGCTCGTGTCTGGTCAGGGAGGTCTGTGAGATTGGCTTCAGAAAAGGCTGCACGGGGGCAGGAGTGACGCGACACAGCACGCTCGGCAGTGAAGGCCGGTCCCGGCTATAACGCCGCGACGAGAATTCGCACCAGCCCCGACAAATCTTCGGTATCGACTCCCGCCACCGTCCGATTCGTCGTATTGGTATAAGAGGCTTCCAGTGAAAGGGTGGTAGGGTGTCCGTAAATCGGATTGAGGTGGAAGGCAAACATCCCCCGGCCCACGATACTCTCCGTTTCAATCAACCCGTCGCTCGACTTCGTGCTGGTGTACCCGCCCATCGCGCTCACCAATAATCGCTGGCTTTGTTTATACAGCAGGGACACAGAGGCCATCGGTGTCTGGATCTTCGCGCCGGACCAGCTCTGCGTCTCCGAGCGGTAACTGAGCGTCGGCGCAAGAGTCAGGGTGTTGAGCGGTCGATAGGCCGCGACCAGGGTCTGGGCGAAGGTGGTGGATTGGGCGCCCCCTCGCGTGTCGTCGTTCGTCAGGATATAGCTCGATGAAAGCCTGGCATTCCAGGTCAAGCCCGCATAGGCCAGGGCCGCTTCCATGCTGTTACTCTGGCTACGCTGAGCGGTCATTCCTGCAGGAATGAATGTGCTCTCCAAAGCGCTCCGCGCATAGGTCAGGCTGAGCTCCGGCCAAGCCGGCTTCACAAGGGCTACACCGACACGATTCACGTTCTGTTGAATACGCGGCCGGTTCGGCTCCAGATCCACATTGTTCCAGGTCTGGCCGGACGAACTGCGCAGCTTCGCAATGCCCAATCCCCATTCAGCCCACATTTCCCGGACCGTCTGGTCCGGCGAGTTGAAGAAGGCTTTACCGGCCGATCGATAATTGATGCCGTATCGCACCGGACCGTTGGTGCCGGTCAGCGCCATGCGCACCATGCGTTTGGCGCCGTCATCCCGTTGATCGATGCGTGAGGTGAGGCCGGCATCGTTGGTCGCATTGTTCGCCACTTCACCTTCCGCCGTCAGCTGGCCCTTGAGCCAGGTGGAATTGGCGCCGACACCTTTCGTCTGAGGCCGGTCGGAATCAGGAACCAGATCTTTCAAGCGGGTGGACGTTGACGGCGGCGCAAACGACGTCGCCTGAAAAGACGTATGCAGGACCGGAGAAGCAATTGAAAAGGGGATAGCAGAGGTACCGGATTCCCGGGCCGTGTCGCTGAACTGAATGCGCTGGAGAAGAAGTTCCGACTGTTGCTGGTCTTCGGCCCACACTGATAGGGGCAGGAGAAGGAGCAGGCACAGGGCCCGGATCATCCGACCGGTCTTCATGAAACCATGCTCGCGGAGGGCATCGCGTGGAACAGCATGAAATCAAGTGTAGCACTCGACTTCCGCGCTCCCGGCCCTAGCAGCGGTGCACAAAACCCGTCGGGAGACTGTTCCGGCGTGAACACAGAAGAGTGATCACAGGTCAGCAGCAATCAGCGGGAAAGACGGGCGCTTTTAGAACGAGGCGGCGGAGTCTTCGGTGGTCTCACAAATAGCAGTGTGCAAAATTGCTACCATCCTGGCGAGCTCACGAGGCGAGATGGAGAGGGGAGGAACCAGCGCGATCACGTTGCCGAGCGGCCGCAGCAATAGTCCACGGAGCCGGCACGCCTGCGCCACGCGATGCCCGATGCGATGTTCGAGCGGATAAGGGGTTTTCGTTTGACGATTCAGCACTAACTCGATGCCGACCATGAACCCGCATTGGCGAATGTCACCCACATGTGTCAGATCGGCCAACGGCTTCAAGAGCCGGGCAAGCAGGCGAGACTTCTTTCGCACCTGCGCGAGCGTCCGTTCACGCCGGAAGATGTCGAGATTCGCCAAGGCGACCGCGCAGCCCAATGGATTTCCAGTGTAGCTATGGCCGTGAAAGAAGGTCTTCCACTCGTCATACCGTCCCAGGAAGGCGCGATAGATTTCTTCCGTCGTCAGGGTCGCGGCAAGCGGCATATATCCGCCGGTCAACCCTTTGCTGATTGCCATCAGGTCCGGCGTGACCCCCTCGTGCTGGCAGGCGAACATCTTTCCGGTCCGTCCGAATCCGGTTGCGACTTCGTCGACGATCAGCAGCACGTTGTACTGAGTGCAGAGCTCGCGCACACGTGCCAAATACCCGGGTGGCGCCACCATCATTCCGGCTGCCGCCTGCACCAGCGGTTCGAGGATCACGCCCGCCAATTCTCGATGCCTGGTCTTCAGCAGCGTCTCGAGCGGATCGATGCAGGCCATCCGGCAGGATGGATAGGTGAGACTGAGCGGGCACCGGTAACAATAAGGCGGCTCGGCCTGATGTGTGGGAAAGAGCAGCGGTTTGAAGCGCGCATGAAACAACTCGATATTGCCCACACTCACGGCGCCGACCGTGTCGCCGTGATAGGCCATCTTCAAATGGAGAAACGACTGCTTCTGTCCGGCGGCCGGCTGTGCTTGTTGCCAGTACTGCACCGCCATCTTGAGCGCTACTTCCACCGCAGTCGAACCGTTATCGGAGTAGAACACCCGCCGCAGCCCCTTCGGCGCAATCCGGATCAGCTCTTTCGCCAGACGAATTGCCGGAGGATTAGACAGTCCGAGAAACGTCGAATGCGCGATCTGCCTGAGCTGCGCCGTCAGCGCGTGATCCAGTTGCGGATGCCGATGCCCGTGGAGATTGACCCAAATGGAAGACGTCCCGTCGAGATATCTCCGCCCCTCCGTGTCGATCAGGTAGGAGCCTTTGCCTTTTTCGATAATCAGAGGTGTATCTTGTTCCCATTCCTGCATCTGGGTGAACGGATGCCAGAGATAGGCATGATCCCAGGCGGCGAGCGGCGGGCGTTTGGATAGACGTGTCATCTGATGATGCGGGGTAACGCTGTGGTTGCGCGGTAAGACCTCTGGGATGCATGAAACGCCGCGTCGCACGCGGATTATACCG
This sequence comes from Nitrospira sp., assembly GCA_024998595.1. Classification (GTDB taxonomy): domain Bacteria; phylum Nitrospirota; class Nitrospiria; order Nitrospirales; family Nitrospiraceae; genus Nitrospira_A. Next base: position 621,510 of record JACOEK010000004.1, on the reverse strand, counting down.
GCGGGCGATTTCTTTGACAACGTTGGAGGCGGTCACTATAATGAACCGATTTTGGGGAACATGAGCCAGGATTTGCAAAGTCTCATCCGAAATTTCTCGATCATCGCCCATATCGATCACGGTAAATCGACCCTCGCCGACCGGCTCCTCGACGCCACTGGCGCAGTCACTGCGCGGGAGGCCAAGGAGCAGATCCTTGATGCGATGGACCTGGAGCGTGAGCGCGGCATCACGATCAAAGCTCACGCCGTCGCCATCCGCTACAAGGCGCAGGACGGGAAGACTTATTTACTGCATTTGATCGATACGCCTGGTCACGTCGACTTCACGTACGAAGTCTCACGCAGTCTTGCGGCATGCGAAGGATCGCTCTTGCTCGTCGATGCGACACAAGGCGTCCAGGCCCAGACCATCGCCAACGTGAACTTGGCCATGGGCAACCATCACACCATCATCCCGGTCATCAATAAAATCGACCTCGCCAGCGCCGACGTCGAAGGCACCAAGCAGCAGATCTCGGATGTGCTGACGTTGGATGCCACCGATGCCATGCTCGTGAGCGCGAAAGAAGGACTCGGCGTTCCGGAAGTGCTCGAGGCCATCGTCAAACGAATTCCGCCACCATCCGGCGATCCGACTCGCCCGCTCAAGGCCCTGATTTTCGATTCGTGGTTCGACAATTACCAGGGCGTGATCGTGCTGACCCGCATCATCGACGGATCCGTTCGCCCGGGCATGAAAATCAAGGTTATGTCGAATGACCGGTTGTTCGAAGTGACGGAAGTCGGGCAATTTACGCCGAAGCGGACGAAGGGCACGCAACTTCTCACCGGAGAGGTCGGGTATCTCTGCGCCAACATGAAGGAAGTGGCCGACGTGAAAATCGGCGACACCTTAACCGACGCCGTGCGTCCGACCGATCAGCCCTTCCCCGGTTACAAGGAAGTCAAACCACTCGTCTTTTGCGGACTCTATTCGACGGACACTGCCCGCTACGAAGATCTGCGCGATGCACTGTTAAAGCTACGGCTGAATGACTCGTCCTTCATCTACGAGCCGGAAACCTCTCTGGCGCTCGGATTCGGATTCCGTTGCGGGTTCCTCGGCCTGCTCCATATGGAAATCATTCAGGAGCGACTGGAGCGGGAATACGGGCTGACGCTCATCACTACTGCGCCGACCGTCATCTACCGGATCCTCACCACCGGCGGGGATGTGCTTGAACTGAATAACCCCGCGGAATTGCCTGAACCGAGTTCCATCGCCTCGTTCGAAGAACCGTTCATTCTGGCTACGCTCATCGCACCGGAACGCTACCTCGGGACGTTGCTGCAATTGTGCCAGGAACGTCGCGGCATTCAACGGAGCATCCATTATCTGGATCCGACCCGCGTGGTCATCGCGTACGAATTGCCACTCAACGAAGTCATTCTCGATTTTTACGACAAACTCAAATCCAAGACCCAGGGCTATGCGTCGCTCGATTACGAACTCCTGGGCTACCGCGAGTCCGAACTGGTGCGACTGGACATTCTGCTCAACGGCGAGCCCGTCGATGCGCTGTCGTTTATCACGCATAAGGAACGGGCCTATCAGCGCGGGCGCCAGGTCGCCGAAAAAATGAAAGAGCTCATTCCCAAACAAATGTTCGAGATCGCCATCCAGGCGGCCATCGGCAACAAAATCATCGCCCGCGAAACCATCGGCGCCATCAAGAAGAATGTCACGGCCAAGTGCTACGGCGGCGACATCTCGCGCAAACGCAAACTCTGGGACAAGCAGAAAGAGGGCAAGAAGCGCATGAAAGCGGTCGGTCGCGTGGAAGTGCCGCAGGAAGCCTTCCTGGCCATCCTCAAGGTGGGCGAGGAATGAGCGTGGATCCCAATGCCCGTCCCGACGAGGTCCCCGCGACGAACGGACCGACGACGCCCGCGCCCACCGAACCGACGACCAACGAACCACGCCTCGTCGTGGCGGACCAACCGACCCACAAGTCGATCCTGCGTGAGTATGCGGAAGCCATCATCATTGCGATGTTGCTCGCGTTCGCGATACGGGTCTTCGTAGTCCAGGCCTTCAAAATTCCCTCGGGTTCGATGATTCCCACCCTTCTCGTCGGGGATCATATTCTGGTCAGCAAGTTATCCTACGGGCTCCAGTGGCCGACGGACTGCAAGTTTCAACCGGGCTTTCCCCCGGTCACCTGCTATTCCTCGCGAACACTGATTCCGTTCGGATCGATCCAGCGTGGCGACATCATCGTGTTTCGATTCCCCGAGGATGAAGACAAGGACTTTATCAAGCGCGTGATCGGGCTGCCAGGCGACACCATTCAAGTCCGCAACAAGGTCGTGCACATCAACGGGACGCCGTTCGATGACCATGCCTTTACACAGCACACCGATCCGCCCGTCCATGACGGGCACATCAGCCCGCGAGACAATTTCGGCCCGGTGACGGTGCCGGAAGATGCGTACTTCGTGATGGGGGACAACCGGGATCACAGTCTCGACAGCCGGTTCTGGGGGTATGTGCGCACGGAGAAAGTGCGCGGCAAAGCATTTCGCATTTACTGGTCGTGGAGCGGCCAAGGATCGTGGACGGAATGGGTACGATGGGAAAGGTTAGGAAAAGCCATCCAGTAGGGCGATCCGGTCATGCCGGACCGTCGAACGGGCACTCGGGCGAGGATGTGACGGTGGATCAGGCCGCGCTGGGCGCGTACATTCAGCGTTTTTCCAGGGCCAGCGTATTGGTCATCGGAGATTTGATTCTGGATCATTACGTGTGGGGCCGGGTCAGCCGGATTTCTCCGGAAGCCCCCGTGCCAGTCGTGCATGTCGAATCGGAATCACTGAAACTCGGCGGCGCGGCGAACGTCTTCAACAACATCCTGGCGCTCGGCGGCCAAGCGGATATTTGCGGAGTCATCGGAGCGGACGAAAGCGGACGGCTGCTGTTGAAAGAATTGGGCGGGCGCCGGCAGGGACGCGGCGGAGTCGTCATCGATCAAAGCCGGCCGACAACGAGAAAGTCACGCGTCGTCGCCCACAACCAGCAAATCGTTCGGTATGACGTTGAACGCCGCACGGAGCTCTCCGGCCTGCTGCAGCGTCGTATCCTGCGGTACGTCGAATCGCGCCTGAAGGAACTGTCCTGCCTGGTGGTCTCCGACTATGCCAAGGGGGTGGTCACGGCCTCCCTGATGACTGAGTTGACTCGTTTGGCCGGACAGCGCAAGATCCCCATCGTGGTCGATCCCAAGGTAGAGCATTTCAGCTATTACAAGGGCGTGACTGTCGTTACCCCCAACCATCTCGAGGCCACCCAAGCGGCGGGCGTGCAAGGCGAGGATGACAAGACGATCAACAAAGCCGGGATGGTCCTTCGCCAACGATTGGGATGCCAGACCGTTCTGGTGACCCGAGGCGAGCGAGGGATGAGCGTTTATCAGGGCCATGGCGAACATTGGCATATTCCCACACGCGCCAGACAGGTGTTTGACGTCACCGGTGCCGGGGATACGGTGGTCGGCACCCTGGCGCTGGCGCTCTCGACCGGAGCCAGTATGCGCGAGGCCGCCATGCTCGCCAATCAAGCCGCCGGCGTCGTGGTCGGGATGATCGGCACGGCTACGGTGACCGCCGCCCAATTGTCGGATGCCTTGGGGCAGAGCTGAGGTGAAACGCTCGGTCACGGTGGTCATTCCAGCCCGATACGGGTCGTCACGGTTCCCGGGCAAGCCGCTGATCGACTTACTGGGCAAGCCGATGGTTCAACATGTGTATGAGCAGGCGAAGGCGTGCCGCGTAGTGGACGATGTGCTGGTGGCCACGGACGACGACCGGATCAAGAAGGCAGTCGAGGGATTCGGAGGCCAGGTCCTCATGATGACCGAGCCCTATCGCACCGGCACCGACCGCGTGGCGGCGGTCGCCGGCACCCGGGGCGGTGATTGCTACGTAGACCTGCAGGGGGATGAAATCCTGCTCCATCCCGACCTGATCACGGACCTGGTCGAGCCATTCCTGGCCGGGAACGCGCCGATGGGCACCCTCAAACGGCGGATCGACTCCGACCAGGACTTGCAGAATCCCGGAGTGGTCAAGGTCACGACCGACCGGGAGGGTCATGCCCTGTACTTTTCTCGAGCACCGATCCCGCTGGTTCGAGACGATCCGAAACGGACGGCCGTACCGGGATTACATTTTATTCATCTGGGTCTGTATATCTATACTCGCGAAACCCTCGCGCGCCTGGCGGCATTACCGACCGGAATCCTGGAAGAGGCGGAAAAACTCGAGCAGCTGCGCGCACTCGAGAACGGCATCCGGATTCGCGTATGGGAAACCTCCCAGGCGTCTTTGCGCATCGATAGTCCCGAGGACGTGCCCGTGGCCGTCGCACAACTGCGCGCCCATATGAGCGGGCAGGGGAACAGACAACTATGACAACAGGCTGCATTCACAAGAAGGTGTCACGATGAGCAAGCTGATCTTTGTGACCGGGGGTGTCGTATCGTCACTCGGAAAGGGACTGGCTTCCGCGTCCATCGGCAATCTACTGGAAAGCCGGGGGTTGAAGATTACCTTTCTGAAGCTCGACCCATACATCAACGTCGACCCCGGCACCATGAATCCGTACCAGCATGGCGAGGTCTACGTCACCGAAGACGGAGCGGAGACGGATTTAGACCTGGGGCATTACGAACGTTACACCTCGCTAACGCTGACGCGCGAGAACAACTACACGACCGGCCGCATTTATCACTCCGTCATCACGAAGGAACGGCGCGGAGATTATCTGGGCGGAACGGTGCAAGTGGTTCCGCATGTGACCGACGAGATCAAGCAATGCATCATGCGGACCTCCCAAGGCATGGACGTCACGATCGTGGAGATCGGCGGCACGGTCGGCGACATCGAAAGCCTCCCGTTTCTGGAAGCCATCCGGCAGATTCCTTACGACGTGGGACGCGAGAACGTCCTCTATGTGCACCTGACCCTGGTCCCCTATATCGGCGCCGCCGGCGAGCTGAAAACCAAACCGACCCAGCATTCCGTCAACAAGCTGCGCGAGATCGGTATTCAGCCGAACATTCTCCTGTGCCGTACGGATCGATACCTGCCGCCGGAACTCAAGGCCAAGATTGCCATGTTCTGCAACGTGGAGAAGGATGCGGTCATCACGGCCAAGGATGTCGAGACGATCTACGAAGTGCCGATCGTGTTCCGCAAAGAAGGGTTGGATGAACTGATCCTGCGGCAATTGAAACTGGAAACCGGCCCGCCCAATCTGCGCGAATGGGACGCGATGGTGCAAAAGATCAAGCACCCCAAACACGAAGTGTCGATCGCGCTCGTGGGAAAATACGCCGGGCTGAAGGAATGTTACAAGAGCCTGGCCGAAGCCCTGGTACACGGCGGGATCGACCACGAAACCCGCGTGAACGTCACGTGGATTGAATCCGAAGACGTGGAACGCCAGGGGACAGAACGAATCTTGCGCGAGGCAGACGGCATCCTCATTCCCGGCGGGTTTGGCTCACGAGGGATCGAGGGCAAGATTGTCACCATTCAATATGCGCGGGAACATCAGATTCCGTTTCTCGGCCTCTGTCTGGGCATGCAATGCGCCACGATCGAGTTTGCGCGCAACGTCGCCGGACTCGCCGGCGCGAACAGCGCGGAGTTCGATGCCCACACGCCGCATCCGGTCATCCATCTGATGTCCGACCAGCAATCCGTCAACGACAAGGGTGGCACCATGCGGCTCGGAGCCTATGCCTGCAAACTGGGCGAAGGCACATTAGCGCAGAAAACCTATGGCGTGAACGAAGTGCGGGAACGGCACCGTCACCGGTATGAATTCAACAATGCCTATCGCGAGCAATTAACGGCCAAGGGGCTGATTCTGAGCGGCCTGTCACCGGACGGCCGTTTGGTCGAAATCGTCGAACTGCAAAACCACCCATGGTTTTTGGCCACACAGTTTCACCCGGAGTACAAGTCGCGGCCGCATCACCCGCATCCGCTGTTTAGCGGGTTTGTGGGGGCGGCGTTACGGCGCAAGTGCGGCCACTAAGCGTGAGATGCTGAAACCGGCTTCCACCTGCGTTCTCGGTCGCGTGCATCCTTGCGACGTACCGCAAGGGTACGCCTCAGTCCGCACGCTTCCTGCGGCCTTGCTGGAAGATCGGTTTGAGCATCTCCTGTGAGAGTCGGATAATTTATGAGCCATGCTATTCAAATTGGAGATTTTACCGTCGGGGCTGGGCATCGGCCGTTTTTGATCGCGGGACCTTGCGTGATTGAAAGCGAACAGCTCGTCATGGATACGGCGGGGCGCATCGCTGAAATCACGAAGGCGCTCGGCATGCCCTACGTCTTCAAGTCGTCCTTCGACAAGGCCAATCGCACCTCCATCACCTCCTTTCGGGGACCGGGATTGGAAAAGGGCCTCGCCGTCCTAACCAAAGTCAGGCAACAGATCGGTGTCCCGATCCTCACCGACGTTCACTCGGAAGAGCAGGCGACGGAGGCCGGCCGCGTCGTGGATATTCTGCAAATTCCCGCCTTTCTCTGCCGCCAGACCGACCTGTTGATCGCCGCCGCGAAGACCGGCAAGGTCGTGAACATCAAGAAGGGGCAGTTCCTATCACCGCCGGAAATGAGCAATGCCGTCAAGAAAGTGGAAGAGTGCGGCAACCGTCGCATCGTCCTGACGGAGCGGGGCTCCTCCTTCGGCTACAACAATCTGGTCGTCGACATGCGCTCGTTTCCGATCATGCGGCGGTTCGGTTATCCGGTGGTTTTCGATGCCACCCATAGCGTGCAGCTGCCGGGCGGGGGTGGCACCAAATCCAGCGGGCAACGCGAATTCGTGGAACCATTAGCCTGCGCAGCGGCAGGAGCCGGCTGCGACGGGTTCTTCATGGAAGTGCATCCGGATCCCGATTCCGCCTTATCCGATGGACCGAATATGGTTCCGCTTCACGCGCTTCACTCACTCCTTGAACGGGTATTACGTATATGCGACGCAGCCGCCACACAGCCGGTCCGATAACAGGCAAGTCCACGACAACCAAAGGTCGATCTGCGCGAGTCGATGCGAGCGTGCGAGAGGGGATTCGCGTCCTCGATATCGAAGCGCGCGCGGTGCTCGATCTTAAAGCCCGTCTGGATGAGCGATTCGCCCGAGCCGTGACGTTGCTATACGAGTGCCAGGGGAAAGTCGTCATTTCCGGCATGGGCAAATCCGGTCTCATCGGGCAGAAAATCGCGGCGACGTTGGCCAGCACCGGGACACCCTCCTTCTTTTTGCATCCGGCCGAAGGCGTCCACGGCGACTTGGGCATGTTAGCCAAACAGGATGTGCTCATCGCGATTTCAAATAGCGGGGAGACGCAGGAAGTGCTGCAACTGCTGCCCTTCGTCAAACGGCTGAATGTGCCGGTCGTGGGCATGACGGGAAAGATGACCTCGACGCTCGCAAAGAACAGCGATGTCACGCTCGATGTGTCGGTCAATGAGGAAGCCTGCCCACTGGGCCTGGCGCCGACCGCCAGCACGACCGCCACCCTCGCAATGGGTGATGCCCTAGCCGTAGCCTTACTGCAAAAGCGCGGGTTCAAGCACGACGATTTCGCACAGTTTCATCCCGGCGGCAGCCTCGGGCGGCGACTGCTCGTGAAGGTGCGCGATCTCATGCAGCATGGCGACCACTTGCCGCGCGTGCGCGCCGATGTGTCAGGGGCGGATACGATCCTGGAGATGACGTCGAAGAAACTTGGTCTGACGACGGTGGTCAATGCGAAAGGGGCGTTGTACGGAATCGTGACCGACGGTGACTTGCGGCGCTTCATTCAAGCCGGCGGGAATTTCAGCCACATCACGGCCGGTGACCTGGCCAGCCGGCATCCGAAGACGATCGGGCCCGATGAACTCGCCACGACCGCTGTCGCCATGATGGAGCGTTTCTCGATCACAGCGCTGGTGGTCATCGAGCCGCCAAATCGCCTGGCCGGGGTGGTTCACTTGCATGACCTGCTCAAACACGGCATTGTATAGGAGAATCGCAAGGAAACCGGGCGGAAGCGACTATGGCAGAGAACTGGAAAGAGGCAGGACTGGTGTTGATGCGGTCGGCAGGGCGGGAAAGTAACGTCAATCTGCCGAACGTGCTGACGCTTGTCCGGATTCTTTTGATCCCGGTCTTCGTCATGCTGCTGATCGACCCTACGCCGGATCGTGCCTTGGCCGCCGCCATCGTCTTCGTCGTCGCTGCCGTGACGGATCTCTTGGACGGCTACGTGGCCAGGAAAACCGGCCAGATTACGAAGCTCGGGCGACTGCTGGATCCCATTGCCGACAAGCTCCTCGTGTTATCTGCCTTGATTCTCCTGGTGCAAGTCGATCGCGTCAGTGCACTGGTGGCCATTCTGATCATCGCGCGAGAGGTGGCCGTCACCGGCTTGCGGGCAATTGCCGCTTCCGAAGGGTTGATCATGTCGGCCGAAGTCACCGGTAAATACAAAATGGCGTTGCAGGTCATCGCCATCGTCCTTCTGGTGCTTGAGGGCACCGTCGTGGAGGCCATCGGCAACCTGCATCTGGCCGGCATCGTCACCCTGTACCTCTCTTTGATCCTCGGATATGTGTCGGGCGCACAATATGTCTGGAGCTTCTGGCGTCAAGTCGGAGCAAAAGGTCTCTAGGTGGACAACCCGGCGGCAGTCACTCGGTGATGGACAGTCCCTGGCTCATCGGTTTCCTCATCCTCTCCGCGTATCTCCTCGGGTCGGTTCCTTTTGGAGTCGTCGTGTCACGCCTGTTGGGCGCCGTCGATCCGCGAACCGCCGGCAGCAAGAATGTCGGCTTCACCAATGTCTTGCGGGTGAGCGGGAAAAAAGCGGGTATCGTGACGCTGCTCGGGGATATTGGAAAAGGCTGGCTGGCAGGGTGGGTGGCCGCGATGGTGCTGCACCAGGAAGCCGCCATTCTGTGGGTCGCCCTGGCGTCGATCATCGGCCATCTGCACTCGGTGTTCCTTGGGTTCAAGGGCGGAAAAGGCGTGGCCACGGCTTTGGGCGCCGCACTGGGCGTCGCTCCTTGGGTCGGACTCACATTAATGGCGCTCTGGATCGGCGCGGTATTGTTGTGGAAATATTCGTCCGGCGGCGCACTGTTCGCCTTTGCGATGTTTCCGATTGTGGCGCTGTTCTTCCATCGCTCGTGGACGTTTATCGGATTTGCCTGTGTCGTCAGTCTCTTGATCTGGATGCGACATAAGGACAATTTGATTCGATTGTGGAGTGGAACAGAATCTCGAATCGGACAGTCTAGTTGACATAATATATCTTATCAGACATTACTACGATGCTGTCTTTTGAGCTCTTAGCTCGCATCCGCAAAGAACTTTCCCTTACCGGCAGCGCACTCTACGAGACGATTGTCGCGATCGCGGAACGCGTCAATCGCAAAGTCCATGTCTTGCGTCTCCATAGCCAGGCCGCGACAATTCTGCACCAGACTCACGCCATTCATCGACACATCGGACAACGCGTGGCCGCCCTCGCAGCCAAACCAGCCGCGGGAATACATCCAATCGCGCCTTCCGAGTTGGCCTCGTTGCAGGAGGCGATCCGCACCGCCTCTGACCGCATCAAGGGGCAACACACCGCGTTGCAGCTGGTTGAACGCCAGATCCGCGAGCTCAAGATCGAGTTGGCGCACGAAGACCTGCTCACCATGCAGCGCGAATTGGGCCTCCGCGACGCCGGCCTCGAGCGCGTGCTGGTCGCCCGAGGCGCGCCGGTCATCGGCCATCCGATCGGCGAATTCGACTTGCCGGCCACGACGCACATCGTCGCGGTCTTTCGCGGCCCGTTTCTCCTGCCTCTCTCCCCCTCCATGACGCTTCGTCCCGATGACATCGTGATCCTGGTGGGCCTGCGCCATGACCTGGTCCACTGGCTGCCGCATTTCCAGCACTCGGCCGCATCCAAATCAGCCTGATCCTTCCTTTCGCCGTCACGAGAAAATCTGCTATTCTGAGGCATCGTCAACCTGTCCAGGTATGGCCCTCGGAGCTTGCCTCAACATGAACACACCGATTTCCGTTTCGGCAGTGCTGCTTGTCGGACTTGGTTTCGCCGGGTCGTGGCTGGGGCTTCCCCTCTCCACCGTTGCCGCGGCCGATGTCGCATCCACGCCACACACCGTGTCTCCCGGATTGCGCCTCCTGGAAGAACTGCAGACCGTCATTACAGATCTGGCCGAAACGGCAAAGCCGTCGGTCGTCAGCATCTTTCCAATCCCGGCCACCGGACGCTCTCGGGACGGATCGGGAGACCGGGTTCCCAGCTCGACCGGCTCCGGTTCCGGCGTCATCATCGATCCCGTCGGCCATATCATTACGAATAATCATGTGGTCGGCGATGCCACGGAGGTGGAGGTCCGCCTCTCGGATAAAAGCAAATTGTTTGCGCAGGTCATCGGCAAGGATCCGGACACCGATCTCGCAGTCCTGAAAATCACGACGGATCATCCCCTCCCCGCGGCCCATTTCGGGGACTCCTCCAGCGTGAAGGTCGGGCAATGGGTGCTGGCCGTCGGGAATCCGTTCGGCCTCGACCGCACGGTGACCCTGGGCGTCGTGAGCGGCATCGGACGGGAAAACATCAATCTCTCCCGCTACGAAAACTTTATTCAGACTGATGCCTCGATCAACCCGGGCAACTCCGGCGGGCCGCTCTTCGATCTCCGGGGGGACATCATCGGCATCAATACGGCGATCATCAACTTTGCGCAGGGCATCGGTTTCGCGATCCCGTCCAACATGGCCAAGCAGGTGATGCACCAGCTGATCGCTAAAGGCAAAGTCGTGCGCGCCTGGTTGGGCGTCGGGTTGCAACCGCTCACGCCGGATCTGGCCAACAAGTTCGGCGTGGAGGAAAACGAAGGGGTCCTGGTCAATGAAGTGTTTGAGCGGGATCCGGCAGCGCTGGCCGGCATCAAGCCCGGCGACGTGATTACGAAGGTCGATGGCGCGCTCGTGGACACCCCCAACAAACTGTCTCGTCTGGTCGCCGCCTTGGATCCCGGGTCCACGACCAGGGTCGAAGTGGTCCGCGACGGCAAACGCATCAATCTCCAGGTCGCGCTGAGCGAGCGCCGGGATACGGTCGTCACGGCCTCTTTGCCGCAGAGCCGAACCGACTTGAAGTTGGGTATCGATGTGCAGGACTTGACGGCTGGTCTGGCCGAGAAGTTTCGACTGAATGAGAGCCGTGGTGTGCTGATCTCAAAGGTAGACGCGGGAAGCCTCGCCCAAGCGGAGGGCTTGCGGGAAGGCGATTTGATCAAAGAGGTCAACCGCGTCGATACCGGCACGGTCGGAGAATTTACTATCGCCGTCGCCAAGGTCAAACGCGGCGACACGATTCTCCTGCGCGTACTGCGAGAAGGACGAGCCTTCTACGTCGTGCTGAAACCAGCCGATCACTAGAACTACGCAGCGGAGTCGTATCGCTTCACCCCGGGAAGCGGTTCGTCAATGGGCCACTACCCCGTGGCGCTCCGCTTTGTGTTCTTCAACGATGCGACCCGCCAGCTCTCGCGGCACCTCCTCGTAGTGGGTGAATTCCATCACGTAACTGCCTTGCCCTCCGGTCATCGAGTTTAATGAGGTGGCATAGCTGACCATCTCTGCCTGAGGCACAAGCGCCTTCACGGTTTCCATGTGGCCACTGGCTTCCACCAGGACAATCCGCCCACGCCGGGCGTTGAGATCACCGAGTACCCCGCCGACGCACTCAGCCGGCACCTCGACCTCCACGGTCATGAGCGGCTCCAGGAGAACCGGATGGGCCGCTTCCAGCGCCTTTTTTACAGCCATAGATCCGGCAATCTTGAAGGCCATTTCAGAAGAATCGACCACATGGTAGGACCCGTCGTAGACGGTCACCCGCACATCAACGGCCGGATACCCCGCCAGCGGGCCTTCATGGAGCGCTTCAACGACGCCTTTCTCGACGGCCGGCACGAAATTGCGCGGAATGGCGCCGCCGACAATTTTGTTCTGAAACTCAAATCCCTGGCCGCGCGGGAGCGGACCGACTTCTACCCAGCAATCCCCATACTGGCCATGTCCACCCGTCTGCTTTTTATATTTACCCTGCGCCTGTGCCACACTCCGAATCGTTTCGCGATAGGGGATTTTCGGGGCATGGAGCATCACATCCGCGCCATACTTGCGGTGCAATTTTTCCAGTGAGACGTCGATATGCAGTTGCCCCATGCCGCTCAACACCATCTCCTTCGTCTCCATGTGGCGAACGAATTCAAGACTCGGATCTTCCTCGATCAACTTGTGCAAGCCGACGCTCACCTTCTCGATATCAGCTTGGGATTTCGGCTCGATGGCGAACGACATCACGGGCCGTCCAAGTTGAATCCCGGGCAGCCGGATCGGAGCGTGCTCATCACAGAGCGTATCGCCAGTCAGGCTGTCTTTCAGTTTTCCGATTGCCACGATGTCGCCGGCCATCGCGCGAGAAACAGGGGTATATTTTTTTCCGAATATCGAGAACAGATGGCCGCCGCGTTCCCGCACCTGCCTCGTCGCATTGTACAGACTGCTATCCGCGTCCAAGGTCCCTGAATAGAGTCGTACGTACGACAGCCGCCCGGCGAACGGATCGATGATGGTCTTGAACACCAGTCCTGACAACGGCGCCGTTGCCTGCGGCTCCCGCATGATGGGCGCTGCGCCCTCCGTGAGTGCTACTCCTTGTACGGGCATGATTTCAGCTCGAGTACACGGTGACGGCATGAGTTGGAGCAGGCCCTGGAGCAGCGTAGGCACCCCCAGTTGGCGCAGGGCCGATCCTCCAAGCACCGGAACCAGTGCGCCTCGTTGGACACCGGCCCGTAATCCCTCCAACAAGGCGGTGTCCGTCAATGTCCCGTCAGTGAGGTAGCGTTCCAGCAAGGCTTCGTCGCTTTCGGCCACCATCTCGATGAGGCGGCGCCGCGCCTGGTCGGTGCGGTCGCGCCACTCGGAAGGAACCGGCAACTGCTCTGTTTGCGGGCGATCGGGCCGCGCTGTCACGACGCAGTTCTGAAGCAGGTCCACAATGGTTTTCAACTCCGTGCCCTCTGCATTGGCGAGGATCAGCGGGACCGCGGGCATCTCCAGTTCTTTCGTCACCTGTTCGAGAGTCGTCGTAAACGTGGTCCCCTCCTTATCCAAACCATTCACGAACACCAGACAGGGAAGCCCGGTCTCCCGGATATGAGACCACAGGCGCTGCAGTTCGCTGCGTATGCCCGTCGCCGCATTCACCACCAGCACGACGCCATCCGCGACACGCAGCGCCGACCGCACCTCGGCAGTGAAACTCGGCGATCCCGGGGTATCGAGGAGATTGAGCACGGTGTCGTGGCACAGGCAACGAATGACGCTCGTGTGGAGTGAGGTGCGGTGATGGATTTCTTCCGGTTCAAAATCGGAGACGGTGGTTCCGGTCTGGATAGATCCGGGAGAGGACAGACCGCCTGCGGAGCAGGCCAAGGCTTCGATCAATGAGGTTTTGCCCGATCCCGCATTCGATACCACAGCCACATTCCTGATGGATTCGGTGAGGGGAACATTCATCATGACCTCCTCCGCTAGTCGGCGGCCACTGTGGGCCTGGTTAGAGGGAGACCTGTCGGGGACACCATCCTTTCTTTCTCTGTGGCGTCTCGGCCGGCGGCGCCGGATGAGACGTGCGCCGGATGTACTCGGTCATACTTTCTGCCCCTCGCCGGTAAGCCATCCCAGGTCGGCGAAACTGACATACCGCCCGTCCCCCACGATGAGGTGATCCAGGACCTGAATTCCCAAAAGCGACCCCGCAGAGACAAGCCTGGCCGTCAGCACACGGTCTTCCTGGCTGGGTGTGGGGTCTCCGCTGGGATGATTGTGGAGAAAAATGACTCCGGCGGCTGACGCACGCATGGCAGGAATAAAGACTTCCCTCGGATGCACGATGCTTAAGGTTAAACTCCCTTCCGAAATGGTCACGTCGCGGATGACCTGATTCTTGGCATCCAGCAAGACCACGGCGAAAATCTCATGACGCAGATCCCGCAGGCGTGCGTGATAGTGCTTAAACAGATCTGCGCTGGAATTGATGCGCGTCCCGGTGGTCAAGGGCGCAGACACGGCGCGTTTCCCTACTTCCACCGCCGCTTTCAATTGCGCGGCCTTAGCCGGCCCGACACCAGGGATGGCGCAGAGTTCTTCGGTGCTGCAATGCAGCAGCCCGAAAATGCCCCCGACGCGCCCGAGCACCTCCATGCCAACTTTGACGGCCGATGCATCCTGTCGTCCCACACGTAACAGAATCGCCAGTAATTGAGCATCAGACAAGCTTTCTGCCCCCTCGCTGAGCAATCGTTCACGCGGCCGTTCAGTTTCCGGCCATTCTCCAATTCCACGGCCCGTCTTTTTGACTGTCATGCTCACCTTCTACGACAAAAAAATGTCAGCGTGCACCATTTTGTGCCGGAGACTTGACGCCTGGCGCATGTCATGTATGCCACTTTCAACTCGTAACTCATTGAAATATAAACGCTTGACATTTTGGTGCAGCTCTTGCTTGAGAGCAGACACAGCTGTAAACGTCAACACCCAGGAGGAAACAATGGAATGTCCGAAGTGCAAAGGCATGATGATGTTGGAACGGTTCTCAGACTTTTTTCTCATTTTCTACGCCTGGAAATGCATCAACTGCGGAGCCATCATCGATCGAACCATTTCGGCCAATCGTAGAAAGAGCCTCGCCGCTCGCGACGCTCAGCCGGTTGCGACCCGCTAAGCGCGGATCCAGCGCTCTGTTCTCTGTGTGATGTGGTGGTGTGACGGCCCGGAATGTGGCCACCTCCTCAGCCCGCGTGAACCGAGTCTTGGTGTCGCCCGATTATAGCGAGCCGCCTGTCACGCGTCAAAGCGCGCTAACTCCTCCTCGACGTCTACAGCGCTCCCCGCCCCGCGGCGGGGAGAAGACCTTTCCGGCTCACAGCCTCTCCTCACCGCGTCCCGTCACCTTGACCCCTTCAAAAACGCTGTGTTACATTCTCTCACTGCTTAGCCAGTGACGAATGGCTCTCACCTGAATACGATCATGCGTGTCATCGCTGGGCTTCATCGGGGCCGACGGTTGCTGGGTCCCAGGGGACAGGCTATCCGCCCGACCTCCGATCGAGTCAAAGAAGCGCTCTTTTCCATCCTGGGCGAACGCATCATGGGAGCTCGCGTACTCGACCTCTATGCGGGAACCGGTTCGATCGGTATTGAGGCCTTGAGCCGCGGCGCGACGCACGTGACCTTTGTGGAAGCCGATCGCGACGCGTTACGCCTGATCCATTCCAATCTTCGGCAGTGCGGGTTGGAACAGTGCGCCAACATCTGTGCCTGTCAGGTGAGTCAGTTTTTTCGTCGCGGCACGCAGTGGTCAGGCCCCTATGACATTGTCTTCTGTGATCCGCCCTATCTACTCACCCCTGAAGTGATTACCCTGGCGACAGACTGGCGCGCGGGTTGGCTGGCGGACAATGCCGTCGTCATCCTGGAACATGGACGAAAGGCAGACATTCCCTCCGTCCTGGGCCCGCTCTCGCAGGTGAAGCGCTACGACTACGGTGACACCGCGCTGACCCGATTTCACGTCACGCCGAAAGAAGCCCAATCGGCATGAAGACCGCCGTCTACCCCGGCACATTCGATCCGATCACGCATGGTCACAGTGATATCATCCGGCGCGGATTCCGGATGTTCACGCGGGTCATCGTGGCCATCGCCCCCAATCCAGGTAAGCATCCGCTATTCAGCACGCAGGAACGACTGGACATGGTACGCCTGGTCACCAAGGATCTCCCCAACCTGGAAGTCACGACCTTCGAGGGGCTGTTGGTGGATTTTGTGCGCACTAGCGGCGCGCATGCTATTCTGCGGGGACTGCGCGCGATTTCTGATTTCGAGCACGAGTTTCAAATGGCACTGGTCAACCGAAAACTGGCGGAAACCGTCGAAACGGTGTTCCTCATGCCCAGCGAAGAATATTCCTATCTCTCTTCCACCATCATTAAGGATGTCGCCGGCCACGGCGGGTCTCTAAAAGACTTTGTGCACCCGGAAGTGGCGCGGAGGCTCCAAGAACGAATTCGGAGTTTCAAAGGATGAAACTGGCAGCCCGTGTCGGACGTATTGTGCCCTCTCCTACCCTGAGCATCACCGCCACCGCGAAAGCCATGGCAGCGCAAGGCATCGACGTGATCGATTTTGCGTCCGGCGAACCGGACTTCGATACGCCGGAACCGGTGAAAGCCGCGGCTGAAGCCGCGATCCGCGCCGGCTTTACGAAATATACGCCTTCGTCAGGCATCGACGAACTGCGCACTGCGATCGCGGACAAGTTGAAAGAAGAGCAGGGACTCCACTACGACAAGTCCCAGATTCTGGTGTCCTGCGGCGCCAAACATTCGCTCTACAACGTCGCGGAAGCCCTGCTGGAAGCGGGCGATGAATTGATTATCCCGGTCCCCTTCTGGGTCTCGTATCAGGATCAGACCCTGCTGAACGACGCCACCCCGGTCCTGCTCCAGACACAGGAACGGGAGGGGTACACGATCACGCAAGAAGCGCTGGAAGCCGTGATCACGCCGCGCACCAAAGCCATTATTGTCAACAGCCCCTGCAATCCCACCGGCGCGACGTACGACCGGACGACCCTGGAGCGTATCGCCGCCGTCGCGTTGCGTCACGACCTCGTCATCATTTCAGACGAGATCTACGAAAAGGTGCTGTATGACGGCGTTCAGCACATCAGCATCGCCAGCTTGAGCCCGGAAGTCGCGGCACGCACGGTGGTGATCAACGGGGTTTCCAAGGCCTATGCCATGACCGGCTGGCGCATCGGCTATGCCGCGGGACCGAAAGCGTTGCTGACGGCCATGGCGAACATTCAAAGTCAAAGCACCTCGAACCCCTGTTCCATTTCGCAAAAGGCCGCGGTGGCCGCCCTCCGTCTCGGGAACCCGTTTACCACCGTGATGGTCGCGGAGTTCGATCGGCGACGACGCCTCATGGTCGAGCGCCTGAACAAGATGCCCGGCGTCACCTGTCGAATGCCGACCGGAGCCTTCTATGCCTTTCCGAATGTGAGCGGTCTGCTCGCAAAGCGGTGGAAGGATCAGCCCATCGGCTCGGCGGCGAACCTGGCGACGTATCTGCTCAACGAGGCGCAGGTAGCCTTGGTGCCCGGCGAACCGTTCGGCAGCGACATCCATATCCGGCTGTCCTACGCGACCTCCATGGAAGCGATTGAGCGCGGGCTTACCCGTATCGAGGCTGCGATTCGCCGGTTGGTGTAGGATCGCAGGATCTGAACATCCCTCGCCCCCTTGATTGCCGTGAAATCGAGGCTATGTAGAAAGGGTTCCCGCACAGGCGATGGAATCAAGAATCAGAATCCTGTGCGGAGTGAGATCAGAGGAGGAATGACCTGTGCCAATCTATGAGTATCTCTGTAGCAGCTGCGCGCACCGGTTCGAGGTGAAGCAAAGCATCAAGGATGAGCCCATCAAGGAATGCGTTCGATGCGGCAAGGAAGTGACGAAGCTGATCTCGCCCCCTGCCATCATGTTCAAAGGCAGCGGGTGGTACATCACTGACTACTCGGACAAGATGAAACCGGGAGGAAGCGATACGTCCGACAAGCCAGCGGCGCCCGACACGGAGAAAACGAAAGCTCCGGCCTCGTCCGAAGGGACGAGCGCCAGCCCGTCTACGGCGTCGGCCCCTGCACCGTCCACGCCTTCGACTACACCCAGTTCACCCTCGTCGACGAGCACGAGTCCATCCGGCACTGGCGCCACGAGTTCTCCGTCTTCCGCTCCATCCACGAGTAAACCTTGATCGGCGAACTCGCTGTCGTCAGGAACAGGATCGAACCGCCTGATCCTTCGGACGTGGGCCTGCGGAAACAGAAGGCCGGCCTGAACCACTGACTGCAACAGACTTATCGCAGCTGGGCAGGTTTGGGTTTCTTGAGGGTCGAGGACTTGGCAGAGGATTTCGACGTCGCCTTGGATGTCGATTTGACCGGCTTCTTCACGGCCGTTTTCGTGGCCGGCTTGACGGTAGGAGTCTTTACGGCTTTCACGGCTCGCTCCCTCGCCGCCGCAATCGTGTGTTCCAAATTCGCAATCATCGCCGACTTCTCTTTATTCACCCGCGTCAAATCTTCTACACGAATTTGCAGTTCTTCTTTCGCCTTATTCGCTGCGTTGAGCTGATTCTGCAAGAGCGCCTTGTCCGCCGCCGCCTGTTGAGCCTCTGAATGCAGTTGTTCAATCTGGGCCTGGAGCGCCGGCGGCCAAAAATCACATCCCCCCAGCAGCAGCATGCTGCTGATCCCGAGCATCGACACTCCCATCACCGCGCGACGTGAACGAATGAGCATAAGTGATCCTCCCGTGTGGGTGAATTATACCCACAACGAATCGTCAAATCATGATGAAAGTGTGTACCCCTGTTGTTCCAGAGCCGCGCGGAGCCGATCCGGAGACAACACCCCCGCTCGCAGCACACGCGGCTGTTCGCGCGCATCAATGATGGTCGATGCAGCACCACCCGGCGTGCGCCCCCCGTCGAGAATCAGATCAAGGAGAGGCCCGAGTGTTTGCTGCACCGCCTCTGCATGGTCGAGCGGAGGCTCGGAAGACCGGTTGGCACTGGTCCCGGTCAGAGGACCGGTCTCCATCAACAGGCGCTGCAGAGTCGCCAGCGGTGACCATCGAACCCCGATGGTGGCGGTCCCCGCCGTCAGCAATGGCGACAAGCCGGGTGCGGCGGGAAACACGATGGTCAAAGGCCCCGGCCAAAACAGATCCATCAACATCGCTGCGGCCGGAGGAATCGACTCTACCAATGTAGACAACTGATCGCGGGCGCCAATGAGCACAAGAATCGGCTTGTCCGTCGGCCGGCCTTTGACCTCAATCAGTCGGCGGACCGCGCCCTCGTCGGTGGGACGAACCGCTAAGCCATAGTAGGTTTCCGTCGGCAGCGCAATGAGACCCTGCGCGGACAAGACACGCTGCACCTCCGGGAACACGGCGTCGCAAGTCTTGTCGATAAAGGGAAGAACCAGAGCCATATCACGGCCTGTGGCAGTGTCGGATTAAGACTGGCGTGGGAGAGCTCGGTGCGCGATGTCGGTTCGATAATGACGGCCCTGGAAGGTGATCGCCGGCACGGCTTGATAGACCTGCGCCCGCGCCTGGAGTAACGACGGAGCCCATGCCGCCACGGCCAACACCCGTCCACCGGCTGTCACCACCTGCCCTGCCTCCCGCTTCGTTCCCGCGTGGAAGACCGCAATGGGCGCATCACCGGATGACGCCGGCAATCCTTGAATGGGAAAGCCCGTCTGGTAAGACCCGGGGTAGCCCGGCGAGGTCATCACCACACACACGGCCGTGTCCTGCCGCCATTCCACGGCCAATTGATCGAGGCGATGTTCTACCACCGCCTCCAGCACATCCAGCAGATCGGTCTTCAACAACGGCAACACGACTTCGGTTTCCGGATCTCCCATGCGCGCGTTGAATTCCAACACGTAGGGCGTCCCTTTCACAATCATCAGGCCTGCGTACAGCACACCTTGAAAGGGGCAGCCGAGACGGGCCATCGCATCGACGGTCGGCTGCAACACCTGTCGCGTGACCTGCTCACGAATCGCCGCCGTCGCAATGGGAGCCGGCGCATAGGCGCCCATGCCGCCGGTATTGGGTCCGGCATCCCCGTCTCCGATCCGCTTGTGATCCTGTGCGGGGATCATGGGCACGACCGTGTTCCCATCTGTAAACGCCATGATCGTCAATTCTTCACCGTCGAGAAACTCTTCGATCAACACCCGTTGGCCGGCCTGGCCGAATACGGAGTTTTCCATGGCGTCGCGTACCGCCTGCTTGGCCTCTTCGCGGGTCGTCGCCACGACCACCCCTTTGCCCTGCGCAAGGCCGTCCGCCTTTACCACAATGGGCACGGGCTGAGCATCCAGATAGGCCAGCGCCTGGTCCATCTGCTCGAAGCTGCGCGCGGTGGCCGTCGGAATATGATTGGCAGCCATGATCTCCTTGGAAAAACTCTTGCTGGCTTCCAAGCGGGCGGCAGCCTTGGTGGGACCGAAAATTTTCAGTCGCGCCTTGCGAAATTCATCCGCAATGCCCAACGCCAACGGCGCTTCCGGCCCGACCACGGTGAGATCAATCTGCTCCTTGAGCGCAAACGCTTTGAGCCCCTCGATATCATCGGCCTTAATCGGGACACAGGTGGCCAAACCTTCGATGCCCGCATTCCCCGGCGCACAGAATATCTGCGGCTTCCGAGGACTCTGGGCAATCTTCCAGACCAGCGCATGTTCCCGACCACCACTGCCGACGACAAGAATTCTCACAGCTCAACCTTTACTTGAATGAAGTGCGTGCAGCCTCAAGGCCGACAGACTTTACGAAACGACAGGGCCACTTCCCTGTTCGTCAGGATCAGTCTACACGGCCCATTGCCTTGAGGGCGTTCAAACGGGCCGGCCGACAAGGCCGCAGGCGAGAAAAAACCGGAGGCGTAGCCTCTGGGCTACGTTGAGGATTTTTTCCAGCCGAGAACGAAGTTAGAAACCTGTTTCAGCATCCGATCTAGTGACGGAAGTGGCGCATGCCGGTCAGAATCATCGCCATCCCATGTTCATCCACGGCCTTGGTCACTTCGGCGTCGCGAATGGATCCACCGGGCTGAATCACACAGGTAATGCCGGCTTCCGCCGCGGCATCGATGCCGTCCCGGAACGGGAAGAAGGCGTCGGACGCCATCACACATCCTTTGACAGCGGACTGCGCTTTCATCACGGCCAGCTTCACTGAGTCCACGCGACTCATCTGTCCTGCGCCGATACCGACGATTTCACCGGGACGACCGTAAATGATGGCATTCGACTTCACATGTTTGCAGACCACCCAGGCAAATGCGCAGGCCGCATATTCCTGCTCGGTCGGTTTGCGTGAAGTCGGCACAGTCAAGGCCTTGATGTCCTTGATGACGCCCAGATCGCGATCCTGCACGATCAATCCGCCGACCAACTTCTTGAGGTCATACCCTTCGGCTGTCGCCTTGCTGAGCGGACCGACATCTAGAAGCCGAATGTCTTTCTTCCGCTTGAGCTCCGCCAGCGCATCCTCCGCAAAACCCGGCGCGATGACCACTTCGACAAACGTCGAGGTAATCTCCTTCGCGGCCGCAAGATCCACGGGACGATTAAACGCAATCACCCCGCCGAACGCCGACACGGGATCAGTCGCGCGCGCCTTGACGTAGGCTTCCACCGGCGTGGCGCCGAGGGCGCAGCCGCAGGGATTATTGTGCTTGATGATCGCCACGGCCGTCTCGTCGAATTCCTTCACGAGTTCAAGGGCCGAATTGGAATCGAGAAAGTTATTATAGGACATGGCTTTGCCGTGCAGGATTTTCCCGCGTGACACCGCCGGCTCCTTGGCATGCATCTCGCGGTAGAACGCGCCCTGCTGATGCGGATTCTCCCCGTAACGCAGCGTTTCCACGCGCTGGAACTGCAATGACAGAATGGCGGGAAACTTGACTTCGCTCCCCTGCACCTGTTTTTCGAGATAGCCGGCGATCAAACTGTCGTAGCGCGCCGTGTGTTGAAAGACTTTCATGGCCAGTTCTCGGCGCAAGGCGGGCGTCACGGACCCGGCCTTCACCGCCTCCAACACGCGGGGATAGTCAGCGGGATCGACCACGACGAGCACGTCCTCATGATTCTTCGCGGCGGAGCGCAACATCGATGGGCCGCCGATGTCGATGTTCTCGATCGCCTCTTCGAAGGGGCAATTGGGTTTCGCGATTGTCGCCTCGAAGGGATACAGATTCACCACGACCACATCGATGTTGCCGATGCCGTGCTGCTGCATCTGCTTCACATGGTCGGGAACACCCCGACGCCCCAATAACCCACCATGGATTTTGGGATGCAGGGTTTTCACGCGGCCATCGAGAATTTCCGGCGACCCCGTGTAGGCAGCGACATCCGTCACCGCCACACCCGCTTCACGCAAGGCTTTGGCCGTTCCGCCGGTGGACAATACTTCTGCGCCGAGGGCTGCCAAACCCCTGGCCATTTCAACAACTCCGGTCTTGTCAGAAACACTGATCAGTGCCCGCGCAATGCTGGCCATGATGAACTCCTTCAACTATGGATATCGGGTGGGTGGGATCACAATGGACGAAAAAACGCCGTGACAATAGCAGATGCCTCGACGCCACTGCAAGCCGATCGAGAACGGCATCCGACCGCGGCGGTCTCCTCGCAACCCGGTGGGTGATTCACGAGCGGCTCCGTGACGGATAATCCAGGCTAGCATGAGCTCTGGCGATGTGATACCCTTCGCAGATTCATGATCGGGCGGCACGGCGCTGCGCAATCAGGAAATCAAGTAACACTCGAAGTCTTCAAACCACACCATTCCTGTGGCGTACGACGCCGCAGCGAGGCCCCGTCCCCGGGGCGATAAGGGCTGGCGCATGTCGCGCGGAATTATTTTCGGCGTAGGACTCTTCGCACTCACATTGCTGGCATTCATTTGTATCCCTCGACACCTGCCGGTGACGTCGTCGGCGACCGGCCATCCCTCGTTCAGTGCCCACATCGAAAATGGTCACCTCACGCTCTCCGGTGCCATGGGAAGCGAAGAGGCGAAACTTGCGACCGTCGCCCGCGCGCAGGAGCTCGCCAAAAATCTCAAGCTGCGTGTCACCGACAATCTCGAGGTCCTTGAGGACGGCGGAGCCGCTGCGTGGGAACCCGCGGTACCGGCATTACTGACGCAGGTGGCGACCCTCCATCAACACCAGGCCACCCTCTCCGTCTCCGGCCAGACGGCCACAATCAAAGGCGCGGCCGTGAACGGGGACACCAAAACCAGACTCGTGCATGAGATTAGTTCGCTGCTGGGCACCTCGATTCATGTGCAGGATCAGGTCACCGTGGCTTCAGCAGGCCCCGCCTCCCCCTCTTCCACACCGACGCCAACGCCTGCGCACGCCTCCCGTGCTCAAGTGCAAGCAGGGTTGGATGAGATCGTGCGTGGAGAACATATCGCCTTTGAAAGCAACAGCGCCGTCATGACCCCCAAGGGACGAGCCGTCGTCGATAAACTGATTCCTGCCCTCAAGCGCTCACCCGAGGCGGTCATCGAAATCGGCGGCCATACCGATTCCTATGGTGACCCGGAGTAC
The DNA here is from genome assembly GCA_024998595.1 of Nitrospira sp. GTDB lineage: Bacteria > Nitrospirota > Nitrospiria > Nitrospirales > Nitrospiraceae > Nitrospira_A. Next base: position 598,149 of record JACOEK010000004.1, on the reverse strand, counting down.
AACCTCCAGCTCAGCCGGACCAGAGCCGAGTCGGTTCGACAATATCTGACGGACCACGGGGTGACCAATCGGTTGACCGCGGTGGGCTATGGAGCATCCCGGCCCCTGAGCCAGGACCGGACGCGCGCCGCGTCCAAAAAGAACCGGCGGATTGAATTTCGTGTGAAAGAGGAACGGTGAACGTATGGGAGCCTTAGTTCTGCAAATGATCGGATGCTTACTGGTGGCGGCGACCATCGGGCTCATGATGGGATGGCTGCTACGCAGTTTCGCCACGTCGGAGAAACGTCAGCAGTTGTCTGAAATTGCCACCCGGCTCCGTGGCCGCGAACATGAGCTGGACACTCTGAACCATGAGTTGAAAGTGCGCACCTCGGCCGTCCAGATGCTGGAAGGGAAGATGATCACCTCCGAAGCGGCGCTCAAGGACCTGACCGCCGATCTTGCGACAAAGGTCGAACAACTCTCGACGCTGCAGTCCGAAGTCCGCGAAAAGGGAGTGCATCTCCATGCGGCCGAACGTGAACGGGATACCCTGCGGCGGGAACTCGAGGAAGCCGAAGCCAGGCTCCAGGCGCAATCGACGGGTTTCGCTGAAATGCAGACGCAGATGGAGAATGCGGAAGACGTGTTGGTCAGCCGGGATCAGGAGATCGCCACACTCAAGACCTGGGTCGAGCAACTGGCGCCGAAAGACGCCGAGATCGCCCGTCTGCGGGCGCGCACCGAGGAGTTGGAGCCGTTCCAGGAACGAACCCGACGATTAGAAAAGGACCTCGAACAGGATCGTTCGCGCGCCTCCGCCATGATTCAGGGGAAGGATCAGGAACTGGCCCGGCATCAAACCCACATCAGGGAAATGGAATCGGAACTCGCTCGCCTGCGGACGCAGAATCAAGAAGACCTCACGCGTTTCACCGAAACGCTGCAACAGCGAGATCAAGATATTCAACGCCTCCGTGTGACGGTGGAAGAATTGGAAGTCTTCCGTGGAGAGGTGGAGAAAAAAGAGCTCGCGCTCCGCGAGGCGGAAGAACGCCGGGTGATGGACGTCAGTGAACGGGAAGAAGAAATCGGGGCGTTGCGCAAGCGGCTGGTCGAATACCGGGTCGCTCAGCGGCACCATACACAAGCCAAATCAACCAACCCCGGCGAAGCGGCTTCGCACAGTGCCTCCGCCGCAGCACGGGGCGCCGGAAAATCGCGCGCCGCCCAAAAAGACGACCTCAAGCAGATACATGGGATCGGACCGGTGATGGAGCGCGTATTGAATCGCATGGGGATGTTCACGTTTCGTCAGATCGCCGAATGGAAGGATCAAGACGTCGAACATATGGCGTCGGAACTCAACACGTTCCCGGACCGCATCCGCCACGACAATTGGATCGACGGTGCCAAGGAACAACATTTTCTGAAATACGGTGAGGAACTGTAGGACGTCCTGACCAGACTTGACCGGCCGCTTTCCTCCTCGCTGTTGTCCACGACTCCTTTCCTTCATTCCGCTTCGACCCGTTCGGGTGACTGTCATGATTACGTCCAGCTTTTGCCTGCTGCCGGGTGTCGGCCTCCGCACGGAACGACGGTTCTGGCGCCACGGCATTTTGACTTGGGATCGATTTCTCCTGGCGCGCCAGGTGCCCGGAGTCAGCGCCCTCCGAAAGGCTCTCTTCGACGACCGCATGAGAGAGGCACAGGAGCACGTTGTCCAGCAGGATAGCCGCTACTTTGCGAGAACACTGGCCGCGCGTCATCAATGGCGTCTCTATGAGTGGTTGCGGGAACGAGCGCTGTATCTCGATATCGAAACCGACTCGTTCGGGCAGATCACAGTGGTGGGATTGTACGGCCAGGGGCGTTATACCGCCCTCGTTCGCAACGAGTCACTGAGCCTGCTTCGTCTGCGAGAGGAATTGTCGCAGTACGACCTCCTCATCACATTCTGCGGCTCGACGTTCGATCTCCCCATGTTGCGAGCCCACTTTTCCGACCTGACGCTGGACCAGCCGCACATCGATCTCTGCGGTATAGGCCGGCAGCTAGGCTATCACGGAGGGCTCAAAGCCATTGAACGCCGGATGGGCATCAATCGTATAACGGCGCTCCAGGGTTTTTCGGGAGACGATGCCGTCCGCCAGTGGAACCGGTGGCGCCACCAGCGCGATGAGGGAGCGCGGGAACTGTTGCTGGCGTACAACGAGGCCGATTGCGTGAACCTCCAGCCCCTCGCGGATGCGTTGTATTGCCGTCTGGTGTTGGCGTCTGGACTGGAGGAGGCTCGCGGTCAACAGGGGCTGGATCCAGCAACCTATCGCTGACGGCATCGCTCTCGATATACCCACCCGCTTTTTCCCTCACTCATCCACACTGGATCGCAAGAGGTACGGGCCATAGACCAAGGCGAACAAAAGATACGCGCCGCTCCAACAAGCGGCGGCAGAACCGAGTACGAGCGTATTCGGCAGGCCTGTACCCGGCCCGAACACCCGCAGCATCGCGCCGCAAGTGACCAGCACATACATGGCAACCGTCGCTGGGCCGGCCTCCCGCTGGCGGCCGGTATGCCCTAAACTTGCGCGAGTCATAATGCCCAGCGTCATCACGCCTACCGCCCCGGTCGTCAGGGCATGGACGGCATCTTCCTTCGGCAGGCCGACGCCGAGAGCGGCGCATCCGAGCAGGAAGAGCGCCAGGGTGAGCCAGCCGTATCCCCAGTGCAACACGAACACCAGCGGCTCCCGCCAGGTGTGCCAGCCATACCACCGCGACAGTCGAACAAGATTGACGATTCCGGCAAGTATGAGGCACCACCCGGCCACAGCTCCCTGCGGGAGGATCGCCCAACTCGTCGAGGCGGCCGCGACCGATCCTATCGCCACCATATCGAGATGAGAAAACCGCGCCGGTTTCTCAGGCCTTCGTGTCTGCGCCAGAAACTCGCGCGTAAAATTCGGCGTCACGCGACCGCCGATGAACGCCAATAGCGTCATGTCCAACCCTAATGTTATGCGTTCGGGGAGATCCGTCGGCAGGCCAGTGAGCGCGAAGAAATGAAAGAGCATATTTGCGCCGGCATAGAGACTAAGCAGGACGCCGATCGGCGCGTGATTCCAGCTCTTTCCCCCTGCGATTTCGCGCCACAGCATTCCTGCCAATACCAGGAGATAGGCCGCATCGATGATGGCCGCCGGGGCCGGCGGAACCCAGGGCAAGGCCAACACCGCTCGCCCCGCCAGCCACAGGCCAAACAGCCTCGCCAATTGCCGCCCTTTGATCGCGGGACGGTCTGTCCAATTGGGCACGGCCGTCAGCACGAATCCGGTAATCACTGCAGGCAAAAAACCGAAGAGCATCTCATGCAGATGCCAGTCGCGGGCGGTGGAGAGCAGGACCGGATTTCCGGTTCCCGCCAGGATCAGAATCCAGGCCGGAACCGCCACCCCGGCAAACAGTGCAGCCCCCAGAAAAAACGGACGGAATCCGTACGAAAAGAACGCCGTCATCGACAAGGCTCCGGTTCGCTCCGTCCCACTACGTATCATCCGTGACTCCCTCTCGTGCACTCGACCGGCCCGGCGGTGCATCGGCACGACTGCCATACTCATACCACAGAGCCGGCGGTCGGGCTATGTCGTGGGAGAGAATCCCCGAGGTCATTGAGCAGCCGGGGTAAGTGATGGAGGAATGTCTTACTCCAGATCGTACCCGCGAACCGGCAGGTACGGACCTGGCGCGTGCAGCAATTGAAACGCGTCGCGGGCATCGACCCGCGCAGTTTCCGCGGCATGTGCGTTAACCGGAGCGGCCCCGATCTCCACCGGCTCCCGCCGGATCTCCTGGCCAGTCCGGCTGCGGTACACCAGCTCGTCGGTATCCAGGTCGTATTCAGGCAACTCCGGGCTCTCCCATCGCTGCATGAAGTAGTGGGCGTAGAACGTATACAGACCGTGCTCCTTGCGGTTCCGCTGCAAGACATACTCGGGCATGTTCTGAACGTCCAGATCGGCATGGTAATGCTGCAACCAGAGATAGTCACCGAGGATCACCAGCTTGACCAACGGCGCATCGGCGTAGAGCTTCAGCTTTACGACCTTGCCGATCGCCTTGAGCCGCTTGAGCAGCGCGATGCTTTGCCGAACCTCCTCGCGAAAGGTCGGGTACACGCAGGAAGGATGGGCCAATGCCTGCATCCGCGCCCGCGCGCCCTGATTGAACGGATTCACCAGGAGGATCTTCGCCTCCAGACATTTGTCGAGGACCGACGACAAATCCCCGACTTGATCGACCAGGGTCCCGGCTCCGCTGGATCCGATCACCATTACAGAACGGCCGGTGCCCTGCTCATCTTTCAAGGCCTGAATGCGCTCTCGCGCGTCCGGCCCGCGCCGGGGAAAGAACGAGACGAGCCCGGCGCCGAGCGCGGCGGCGGCGAGCGCCCGATCCCGCAGACTGCGATGGACATAGTTCAACCCGGCCATCAACAACACGGCGGCGGCCATCTCGACCGCAATCAATGACAATGTGTCATGTTCGACCCGCGACCAGAACGACAAGAGCTGTCTGGCGCCGGCCGGCAGGAGCAGCGCAATGCCTGCGCTCATCGCGACGATGACGATGTGATACAGGCTCCCTGCCGCATGGCGGAGGAATGCCCGGAGAATGAAACGGAATTCGTGAAACAAGGAAACACCTCTAGAACAGGTAAAGAAAGAATCCCACGGCGGTGACGAGCTGGCGGTGCGAACGACGGAGGAACACCCTTCGGCGGTAGGCTCAGCGGAGACGACACATCTGCGGGCACAAACAACAATCGCGTAAGACTTCAGAGATCCAAGGGCTGCTGCCCCCGGCTACAGAAGGTCTTACGCGAACACCTGCACTGTACCAGGTCCGGTAACGTGACGCAAGAACAGGAATGGTAAAGCGTATCTACCCGGTGATTCGACACCAGTCCTGTGACTCACGCCGTCAGTTGATCCAACAGCCATTCCATCGCATCCGATGACGCAAGCCAGGCTTCGGCAAACCCCGCAAAATAGAGGACCGCTTCGTTCCGGTCTCCGGGACTATAGCGTTCCGGCAACTGAACAGGCAGCTTCCGTTTTGCGATGAATAAGTCGGCCACATGGGGATTGCCATGCCGCGCCGCCCGTAAGTCTTCCTTTGCAGCGGCCTGATCCCCCCGGCGAAGATCCAGCACGACACGGCTCCAGAGGAATGCGGCGGATGACTCATTCGCATACCGATGAAAAAGACGTTCTGCCCCGGCATCATCCCCCACGGCAAGATACCGGCTCAACAACCCCTGACGAATCCCCTGGTGATCGTCGGGATTCAGTTCCAATACGCGATGGACTCGCCTTTCCGGCCGAGAGCCCATAAACAATCGGCTAATCCTTGACTCGCACGCATGTATGGCCTGGTTTCAATCAGTCCCCAGAAGTGGCCCGCCTGTCGATCAAACAAGGCCTCGCCGAGTGTACGCCGCCCCGCATCGACGCCTTGCTGATACAACTGACAGGCTTCTTCTGCCGACCCTGCCTCAGATTCAGCCAGCACCGTGTAGGCATCCGCACAATCGGGATACAGCTCCAGCGCCTGGCGGGCCAATGACGCCGCTTGCCGGTCGGTCGTAGCCTCCCAGGCCCGGGAGATCAATGCGTGAGCCTGTTCCACCTTTCCGTGTTCTTTCAGCACACGACTCACAGGCGCGGGCGCGGCAGACCGTTTTCTCCGTGTATCGGTGCGTGGAGATATCTTATTCATGAAAAGGCACTCCTGATGACCCGCCCTGTCGGGCAGCGCGATACACAACCCACCTCCCTCGGTGCTCAACCGGCACGAAGGCGAAAGAGACACAAGCCAGTCCCATTCACAACCACTCTCGTCAGAATAGCGTGGCCAGATATTCCAGCAAGAACAGTAAGCCGGTGCCGCCCGTCGGTAAGGCAATTGCCCCGAACAAGGGATGCTGGGTGAAGGGCAAAAATGCACCTTCCTGCGTCTGCTCGATCAGCTCGACCATGCGGTCAATTTGCCGTCGCTTGGTCCGCTTGCTCACCGGCTCATCGGACAAGCTCTTGAGCCGGCTCTTCAATTGCCGAACCGCCTCCTGTTTCGCTTCTTCGGCCGACCGACGCAGGAGCACTCCGTTGCCGAAGGCGTACGACGCATTGAGGGCAAAGATGACCAGCAAGCCCGCGGGAAAATCCCAGCGGTCGAAATAACTGTGCCGCGCCACCGCCATCAGGAACACAATCACAAACGGATAGTAGATCATGGCGCTGATGATCGCCGTCCGCTTGGCGATGAACTGAATGCCCAGCCATTCATGTACGTACGCCTGATCCACGCTATGCTTGGCGGCTTCCCGGGCAAGCAGCCGCTTGGGCCATTCAATCGTGGTATCGATCATGATCGTAATCAGGCGACGGCACAGGCGTGTCGCATCCAGGACATAAAACATCAGCAGCGTCATGGCGACGACACTCACTCCCAGAATGATGTAATTCAGCGTGAAACAGGCGTCACCCCGACAGGGCATGACGGGAAAGCCGGACTGCAGCATCAAGACGATGCCGAAGAGCCCATACACCACCACCTGCGGCACCACGCGCCGTACTCGTTCCTTCCACGCTCCTAGGAGACGATATTCGTGCCAGAGCTCCCGTGCCTCCGCATGACCAGAGAGAGGCGATAGCCAACGATGGATGCCGATCCACGAACGGAACGGGCGCGAGAGCACGGCATCAAGACGCGACAAGCGAAACTGCCGGATCAGGTCCCGATCGCTTTCCCACAAACGCCACCAGGAATGGGCGAAAAAGATCACGCACAATACAAAGGCAAATAGACGCAGACTTGTCGTCGGCCACACGCTGATGCCATCGGTAACGGTAAACGGTTCGCCACCTGTCCCATCCAGTCTGGCCCCGGCCAGGAACGCGACCACCATCACCGCCATCAGGACCGGCAAGGCCAGAAGACTCGCCAGTGTCCGTCCCCGGCACAACGACCAGAGTTGACTGTTGATGAGCATCGCACAAAAGACCATCAGCCCGGCGGCCAAAAGGAGGAGACTGATGGTGCGGAGCGACGGGAGGCGCAGCGCGGCGGTCGCCGGCTCCACATCGGAACGAAGCAAATGAATACTCGGGAGCGCCGTCGCCGCATGGGCCGGATCTGGACTCAGATCGACTGCGCCATGCCGTCCGACTTCATACAGACGCGGCAGCACCTCCGCAGAAAACATCGCGCCGGTGGACAGCTTCAACCCGGGGGGTCTCGGGACGGGCTCAAGAGCATCCACCGCCCGCAACACCGAATAAAACAGCGCCGTCTGATAACTGTCGCGGAAGGGAGGAATCGGTGTCTGCAGCCGGGGATCGAGTTCGAGACCGAAATGGGAAGCGACGACTAAATTCCTCGTCCAGGGCAACTGACTGGAATGCGTCAACCTGGAGTCGAGATCGGTGGTGAAAAACAGGGCGTGGGGAAAATCTTTGCGCAAGGCCTGCAGGATCATCAGCTTGTCATAGACGTCGCTGCCCAACACACCGATCGCCTTGAATTCCCCATCGGAGGTGATTTCCTCCCGCTTCAACTGTTCGACCAAGCGACGCAGATAGTCGAGCTGGCTTCGACCGACAGGTGTCTCCTCGACCGGCTCAACACCGAACCCCTTGTCACCTGGTTTCCCCTTGGCACCACCCGCGTCCTTTCCGTTCTCCTTGGGCGGCAATTCACCATCGAGGCCGGCGAGATACGAATACCGATGCACCCAATTCGGGTACTGCTCATCACGAAGGGCATGAAGGTGCTGTGCCAATGTGTGAACAGGTGTCTTCTCTCCAGTTGATTCGGCTTCCTTCTGCGCGGCTTCTTCAGCCAATCGCTTTGCGACCGCCACGAATGTGCGCGGCAACGATCGTCCATAGAGCGTGTCCCATTCGGAGATCAGGGCAATATGGGGAATCTTTTCCGGTTCAGTCAGGTCGATCTTTCGTCTTTGCAGCTCAAGGACCAATTCGTTCGCCAGCGCGTCATCGGTTCCGATCGTTCGGATCAACGTCAGGCCGGCAGACTTGAATCGTCCTTCGACTGCGTCGCTGGGTTGCTCGCCGGAAGCGTCATCCAGAAGCACCGGGTCGGCAGCCGTGGCCCAGGAGGAATAGAATTCGGCGCCACTCAACACCGAAGCAGCACCAGGCCGGGGCGCTGTATCGGCAGACGCAAGCGAACCTCCCGGCGTGGAAACAGATTTGAGCTCCTGCAGCATGGCACTCAACGAACCGGAACTGCGGGGCCCCAACACGCGATAAGCCGAAGGGGGCGTGTGCATATTCTTCGTGAGATAGCCCACGAGACTCGTCAGGGTGCTCAGCGGTTGAGCACCAAGATCCTGCTCCTTCAGCCAGAGAACGAGAATCGGCTGAGCATCGTGCTGCCCCTGCTGATTCGTTTGTGGCACTCTCGGCCCCGGGACGAACCATTCGGCTGGAACAATCGAACTCGGCCCCGCCGTCGGTTTCCATTCGAAGTAACGAATGGATTCTCCGGACTCGGGCAGATACCCGGCCACGCCCAGCGCCGACACCAGCGCATAGCGGTCCCGCAACCTCGATTCCACCCCATTGGCATAAGGACTCCCATCGACACAGACCGGCATCAAGCGAAAGCGAAACGCCTCCTTGGTTGTTTGAGCCCCGTTTACCAAACCAGGCGAAGCATGGTGCTCATGCCCCGCGTCACCTCCAGCGGCTTTCTCCTTCTGGATATGGCTGGCCACGGCCTCGAATGGATCCTGCCAGAGCCGCGACTGGACGCGATCACGCACCGAGACGGACTTCTCCGCCTCCTTATCGATCGGTCGCGACGTCTTGATCGGAACCTGATAGATGATCAAGCTACTCACCGCGGCCAACAGCAACGCCATGAGACCAGCCAGTGGTAGTTTCGGTTTGTCGTCTTTTTGCTCAGCCATTCGAAGCCTGTTCACAACCAGATTGAGTCGACGCTCCGGTCTTCAAGCAGGAAACGCCAAGATCGCTCTCTACGCAAAATCAACGATAGGCTAGTCTTGAGAAAGTAAAGTGTCAACGGAGGAAATGAGGTAAACGGGTGGTCAGGGCAGCGTCCAACGGATGCCGAATCAGCTACTTCCCTCTACATGGAGGGTGGTGTGGTGGTCTCCGACTGTACGCCACCTTCTTACCCGCCCAGCCCACTGGCGCGCCGAGACGCGCCAGTTACCCAGGCGAGGGCTGCCGATCCCACATCTCGTCTCTCCATGGAGGGTGGTATGAGGGTCTCCGACTGCGCGCGTCCAACGAGGGCCTTCGGAGGCCGCGCGTTGCGCGAGCAAAGGAGACCGTCACACCACCCTCCCCTCTCCCCCCTCTGTTTGACTTCAACTTTCCCCCTCACTACAATCGGACCCCGTGGCATCACAATTCGTTCATCTTCATCTCCACACCCAATACAGCCTTCTCGACGGCGCTAATCAGATCGACCCCCTGATGCAACAGGTGAAGTCGTTCGGACAACCGGCCGTCGCGATGACCGATCACGGCAACATGTTCGGGGCGGTGGAGTTCTATCGGAAGGCCAGGGAAGCCGGCGTCAAACCCATCATCGGGTGCGAAGCCTACATGGCGCCTGGCAGTCGTTTGGAGAAGAATTCTCACCTCGCGCACAACGACTACTACCACCTGATCCTGCTCGCGACAAACCTCAAGGGATACCAGAACCTCATCAAGCTGGTGAGCAAAGCCTACCTTGAAGGTTTCTACTATAAGCCGCGGATGGATAAAGAAATTTTGCAACAGCACCACGAAGGGCTGATCGGCCTTTCCGGCTGTCTCAGCGGCGAAGTCGCCTACCTCATTGGACAAAAAGATCTGGCCGGAGCGACCCAGGCGGCGGGCGAGTACCGGGAGATTTTCGGCAAGGACAACTATTATCTCGAGCTGCAAGCCAACGGACTGGAGCACCAGCGGATCGCTAACGACGGGCTCCTGGAGATCCACAAAAAACTCGGCATCCCGCTGGCCGGCACCAATGACTGCCACTACCTGAAGAAAGAAGACTCGCGGCCGCACGACCTCATGCTCTGCTTGCAGACCGGGAAAACGATCAACGATCCCAACCGCATGAAGTTCGACACGGACCAGCTCTACGTCAAATCCACCCAGCAGGCGCTGGCCGAGTTCAAGGAAATGCCGACGGCGGTCTCGAACACCGTCAAGATCGCCGAAGCCTGCACCCTCGAACTGGCGCTCAACAAAACCTATCTGCCCCAGTTCAAAGTGCCGGAAGGGTTCACTCGCGAAACGTACGTCGAGCAACTCGCGATGGAAGGGCTCACCGCCCGCCTCAAGGAACGGCCGAGCTCCATTCCCGCGATCGCCTATCAGGTCCGGTTGAAAGAAGAAATCGCGGTGATCTGCTCGATGGGATTCGCGGGATATTTTCTCATCGTCTGGGACATCATCAAGTTCGCGCGCTCGCGCGGCATCCCCGTCGGACCGGGACGCGGCTCCGCCGCCGGCAGCCTCGTCGCCTATGCCCTGCGGATTACCGACCTCGATCCGCTGGTGTATTCGCTGCTGTTCGAACGATTCTTGAACCCCGAACGCGTGTCCCTCCCCGACATCGACATGGACTTCTGCATGGACCGTCGGGACGAGGTCATCAACTACGTCATCCATAAATACGGCGAAGACCACGTCGCGCAGATCATCACGTTCGGAACGATGAAGGCCAAGGCCGCCATTCGCGATGTCGGCCGCGTGCTCGAAATGCCCTATGCCGAAGTCGACCGAATCGCCAAACTCGTCCCGGACGACTTGAAGATGACGCTCGATAAGGCGCTCGAACAGGAACCGCGCCTCAAGGAACTCGTCGACAAAGATGTGAAGGTCAAGGAACTCATGTCGGTGGCGCAGTCGCTCGAAGGACTGGCGCGCCACGCGTCTACGCACGCGGCCGGCATCGTGATTTCCGATCAGCCGCTGACGGAACATGTCCCGCTGTACAAAGGCCCCAAGGACGAAATCGTCACCCAATACTCCATGGGCGACGTCGAAAAAATCGGCCTCGTCAAGTTCGACTTCCTCGGTTTGAAGACCCTCACCATGATTCACCGGGCCGAGACGTTGGTGAACGAGGTGCGCCCTGACCAGCCGCCCTTGCGCGTCGAGCAATTGGCCTTCGACGACCCCGAGACCTTCGCGCTGCTGTCATCAGGAAAAACCACCGGCGTGTTCCAATTGGAAAGCTCCGGGATGCGCGACCTGCTGATGGGACTCAAACCCGACCGGTTCGAGGATATCATCGCCATCATCGCGCTCTATCGTCCCGGTCCAATGGATCTGATCCCGGACTTCATCAAACGCAAGCAGGGCAAAATTCCGATCGCCTACGAGATGCCCGAGCTCGAGCCGATCCTGAAGGACACCTACGGCGTCATCGTGTACCAGGAACAGGTCATGGCCATCGCCAACAAGGTGGCCGGGTTCTCGCTGGGACAAGCGGATATTCTCCGTCGCGCCATGGGCAAAAAGAAGCCCGAGGAGATGGAGAAGCTCCGAGTCCAATTCCTGGAAGGCGCGAAGCAGAAAAAAATTGCTGAGAAGAAGGCCGACAAACTGTATGAGTTGATCCAGAAATTCGCCGGCTATGGCTTCAATAAGTCGCACGCCGCCGCCTATGCCGTGGTCTGTTACCACACGGCCTATCTCAAGGCGCACTACCCGACGGAGTTCATGGCCGCCCTGATGACGACCGACATGGGGAACGCCGACAAGATCGTCGGCTACTTCACCGAATGCCGTGGGCTGGGGATTCCCGTGTTGCCCCCCGATGTGAATCAGAGCCAGAAAAATTTTGCCGTCGTCGAGAAGAGCATCCGTTTCGGGCTCGCGGCGATCAAAAATGTCGGCGAAGGCGCCGTGGAAGCCATCATCGAAGCGCGCAACGACACCGGACCGTTCCGCTCCTTCTTCGATCTGTTCCGCCGGGTCGATCTCCGCAAGCTGAACAAGCGGATGATGGAGGGACTCATCAAGTCAGGCGCCTTCGACTCCATGGGCGGGCGGCGCTCGCAATACCTCGCCGTCCTCGACCAGGCGATGGACGAAGGGGTGAGTATTCAAAAGGAGCGCGCCGTCGGCCAGACCAGCATCTTCGGCGACGAGACGCCGGGCCTGCCGCAGACGCTCGATGAACCGGCCTTGCCCGATGTGCCCGAATGGAGCCAGGGCGAGATGCTGAAGTACGAGCGCGAGCTGACCGGCTTCTACATCAGCGCCCATCCGCTGGCGCGCTATGAAGCCGCCATCCAACTCTTTGCCACCACGACGACCATGCAGGTGGCCGACGTGCCGGACGGACGCGAGGTCAAGCTTTGCGGCATCATCACGGCGGTGAAATCCATGCTGACCAAAAAGGGCGATCGCATGGCGTACATCACCCTGGAGGATTTACATGGGCTGGTAGAAGTGATAGCCTTTCCTGACTTGTACCGAGACCATGCCGACATGATCGTGCCGGAACAGGTCGTGCGATTGACGGGCACCGTGGATCGCGGAGACAAGGGCACCAAGTTGCGCGGGACCAAGATCGAACCGTTGGCGGAACTGCAGAATAAGGGCATCTCGCGGGTGATGATACGCCTGCATGACGGGCCGACGGCCTCCACCAGACTTCCGATGCTGCGTCAGGTGTTTCAGAAGTATCCCGGTTCCTCGACCGTCGCCCTGGTCATGGCGCTCGGCGGCGCCATCGAAGCCCGGACGTCTCCCCTTCCCAACGTGAAGATCACGCCCAGCGAGCATTTCGTCGCCGATATTGAGGAAGTGCTGGGCAAAGGCGCCATCACTTTGGTAACCTAGGCGAACCTAGGCAACACCCTTAAGGGGGTTCAGCAGTATGAGAGACTACCTCGACTTTGAAAAACCGATCCGCGAACTCGAAGAGAAAATCGAGAAGCTGGCTTCCGCCGAGTCACCCAAATCCGGGACACAGGACGAAATCCGAAAGCTCAGGACCAAACTCGCGCAGGTCGAGCATCAGCTCTACACCACACTGACCCCCTGGCAACGCACTCAGCTGGCCCGTCATCCCCAACGGCCCACGACCCTCGACTATATCAACGAACTCTCCCGCGAATTTCTCGAACTGCACGGCGATCGCAACTTCGGCGACGACCGCGCCATCGTAGGCGGATTCGCCCGTTTCAACGACCGAACGGTCATGATCATCGGCCATCAAAAAGGCAAAACCCTCAAGGAACGCATGCAGCGAAACTTCGGCATGCCCAATCCTGAAGGCTATCGTAAGGCCCTGCGGCTCATGCGCCTGGCGGAAAAATTCGGCCGTCCTATCATTACCCTGATCGACACCCCCGGCGCCTATCCCGGCATCGGCGCGGAAGAACGCGGACAGGCTGAAGCCATTGCCCGAAACCTGTTCGTCATGTCCCGACTCTCAGTACCCATCATCTCCGTCGTCATCGGCGAAGGCGGCAGCGGCGGCGCGCTGGCTCTCGGCGTGAGCGACCGTATTTTGATGTTGGAGCATTCCGTCTACTCCGTCATTTCCCCCGAAGGTTGCGCCGCGATTCTGTATGACGATCCCACCAAGGTGCCGGATGCAGCCGCTTCGCTGAAGATGACCGCGCAAGACCTCGTCGGGCTCGGCATCGTGGACGAAGTCATTCCCGAACCGCTCGGCGGCGCGCACCGCGACCCACGGGCCATGTGCGACCGGGTTGCCAAAGCGCTGGCCAATCAGTTGTATGCGCTCGTTGAATTGCCGACCGATCAGCTCATCGCGCAGCGCGATCAAAAGTTCCGCAAGATCGGCGTCGTCGGCGGGCTCGTACCGGTAGGAGCGTAGCCACTCTCGAATCCCCGACCTCATTCGTCCGTAGTCAATCCTCACAAGCCGCGGAACACCTCGTCTGTCGCGCCATTCTGACGTTCACGTATTGCTCTGCGAGGGCGATCATCCCCGCCGCTGCTAAGGCGGTCTCGTCTCCATCCGGCCCCGGCTATCAAGACCCGCTGAAACCACCTACAGACTTGGCCTGATTTTCCATCGCCCGACGAGTTGGTACACTGCCGCCCGCCTGCGCAAGCCGCGTCGATGCCGTATCGACCGAGTCAACTTGCGCGCTGGGTCATCACTCAAGAGACCAAGGGAGATTTTTCACAGGAGGTGAATAGAGGTATGTCGAAGTCGATCGTAAACGCTTGCATCCTGTCGCTGCTATGCACGTGGGGCGCGTGGACCGGAGACGCATGGGGACAATCGCTGCTCACCGGCATCTCGCTCGGCGACCGGCTCTCACCAGTGTTCTCCGCGCAAATGCCCGGATCGGATGGTCATGGCCCATCTGATCCGCTCTGGACCGATGCTTTGTGGCAGGCCGATCAAACCGGAGTCCACCGCTTTTTTCCACAGGACGGATTCCTCCGCGTACGCGGCTGGATCGACGGCGGGTATACGTACAATACGAGCAGCCCGCGCAGCAACTTCAACGGACCGTACAATGCCATCGACCGGGACATCCCGGTCCTCAATCAGTTGTACATGATCATCGAGAAGCCGTTGACGGCCACGGGCAGCAATTGGGGCATCGGCGGGCGCTTGGATTTCATGTACGGCTACGACTTCTTCCTGACACAGAGCAACGGAGTGGAGCGGCGGGAAAACGGCGCGCAGCGTTGGAACGCGCAGGGCCAGCACTATGGACTGGCGATGCCCCAGGCCTATGCCGAAATCGGCAACCAGACCTTCTCCGTCAAAGTCGGACATTTCTACACGATCATCGGGTATGAAGGCGTGCCCTCCATCAATAACTTCTTCTACTCCAAGTCCTTTGCCTATCAATTCGCGGGCCCCTTCACCCACTGGGGCGGACTGGCTACGTGGCATGTGAACGACCGGGTGACGCTGCAAGGCGGCGTGGTGACCGGCTGGGATTCGCTGGACCGGACAAAGGACAGCGCCACGGGGCTGGCGAGCATCAAGTACACCGCACCGGAAAATCTCTGGTCGCTCTCCTTCTCGATGGTCACCGGCAACGAACCCAGCGCGGTGGCGACGCAATTTGAAACCCGTACCCGCTATAGCGCCATTTTCACGCTGCATCCGGCTGAGCGGTGGGAATATGTGTTGCACCATCACTACGCATACCAGAACCAGGGCAGGTTCGACGGGGGTACCGCTCGCTGGTACGGCATCGACAATTACCTGTATTACGCCTTCGCCGATGAGTGGCGGGCCGGGCTGCGCTTCGAGTGGATGCGCGACGAAGCCGGTACCCGGGTCGGCGGAAACCCGGTGCGCGACAACCCCAATCTCGGGCCGTTTGCCGGCTCCTTTTATTCGGTCAGTGCCGGACTCAATTACCGTCCGCACCCCAATGTGCTGATTCGTCCGGAGATTCGAGCCGATTGGTTCGACGGGCAGCGCTCGCCATACAACGACGGCCTGAACAAGAATCAGGTGCTGGCGGCGATCAACGGGAACCTACAGTTCTGACAGGATGCGGAAACGGTCCGCCAGCGGCGTTCTCGCATCACTCAGAGGCTCACCGTACCGCGAGAGTACGATTCGCCTCTTCGCTCGCTGCGGCCTTGCTGGACGGTCCTTTTACGCATCCTGCAACGTGTGGCCACGTGAGCCGGCACGTGAAACCCAGCGCGAGCCATAACGCAACAAGCGAGCTGTTCGTTACCTGCTAGGGAGAATGGAATCGGTGAGCGTGCAGGTTGGGCCAACAACCATCCTGCACGTTCGTCCGTCAACCGGGATCGTCATTGGCACTTTGGCAGCGTGGCCTCGGCGAGCAGGCCGAGCCCGACAAACCGTTGGCTGATCGCGGATAATATGTGGTGCCGCAACTCGGTGCGATAGGGATTCAGCGACGCATCGCTGAGGTACCGGTCCACCGTGCGAGGCAGTTTTTTCCACCACGTGCGCGCGGCGTCCCGCGCCTGTTGCGCGCCGATGCCGCCGCCCGCCAGAATCGTCGTCAATTCCTTCTCGAAGAAGCCGACATGCACCAGTTCATCTTCCAGGATGTCTGAGAGATCAGGCCTGATCGTGGCCAGCAACGAGGCGAATTCCAGCCCCAGCGCTTCGTACCCGAACAACAAGACCGCCAGCATTTCCCACTGCGAGGGCACGGTCGGCAACGTCGACGGCCGCTGAGACATGATTCCGAGCATACCTTCGAATTGCCGCAGGTGATCCTGCTCGTCCGTCTCATGCCGTTGGAGAAACGTCTGCACATGGCGAGGGAGCTGTTGAGTCTGAGCGGCACGCACGGCCCACAAGGCCATCGCTTCGGCGCGCAGGAATCGTTCGAGCAAGGCTCGTTCACAGGTCGCAGGCAGAATCATCATCGTGGCACTCATTACTCCTCCGGCGGGGCGATCGGACCGGCCCACTCGCCCTTCGTCAGTCCGACTTCCTGCGACGCTCCATCGGGCCATTGAAAATATCCCACTTCATCGACGTAGAGAATCAGCGGATCCATGTCTTCTCCCAGCCCGCGCCACCAATACCAGCCGGCCTGCTTCGGCTTGTCGCTTGTCCATACTAAGTGCGTCATGATCCTCCCGTGAATCGTGCAGCCTATGAGACCTGTCCCATTCCCGAGACGCTCTGTGCTATACGCTATAGGCTCCTCAGGAAGCGCACCCTATCATGGACCGATTACCAATAGAAGAGGCGATCCCCGCCCTCCGCGAGCAACTGGCGACCAGACGGTCGGTGCTCTTGACCGCACAACCGGGCGCGGGCAAAACGACTCGCGTTCCGCTGGCTCTGCTCGACGCACCGTGGCTGGCCGGACAGAAGCTCATCATGCTGGAGCCGCGACGGCTGGCCGCCCGCGCGGCCGCGACTTACATGGCCGCGGGTCTCGGCGAGCCGCTGGGGCGAACCGTCGGCTACCGTATCCGCCACGACTCAAAGGTGAGCGCGGCCACGCGTATCGAGGTGGTGACGGAAGGTATCCTTACGCGTCTCCTGCAACAGGATCCTTCGCTTGCCGGGTATGGCCTCGTCATCTTCGACGAATTTCACGAGCGCAGTCTCCAGGCCGATCTGGGATTGGCCTTCGCGAGGGAATCACAGCGGCTGTTCCGTGAAGACCTTCGCCTGCTCGTCATGTCGGCCACCCTCGACTGCGCCGCCGTAACCGGTCTGTTGTCCGATGCCACGACTATCAGCTGTGAAGGTCGGCTGTTTCCCGTCACGACACAGTATCTCGACCGGCCGATCGAAGGCCACCTGGAACCGGCAGTCGTGCGAAGCATCCGGCTGGCGCTGACCAACGAATCAGGCAGTCTGTTGGTCTTCCTTCCAGGCATGGCGGAGATCCGGCGCGTCGAACGACAGCTGCGCGAGACGCGGCTCGGACCGGACGTCATCATTGCCCCGCTGCATGGGGAACTGCCGCAGGACGAACAGGAACAGGCCATTCGCCCCGCGCCACCAGGCCATCGAAAAATCGTCCTGGCGACCTCCATCGCCGAAACCAGTTTGACCATCGAAGGCGTGCGCTGCGTCATCGATGCCGGACTCATGCGCGTCCCCCGCTTCGATCCCCGCTCAGGCCTCACCAGGCTCGACACCATTCGCGTCACGCAAGACGCCGCCGACCAGCGTCGAGGACGCGCCGGACGGTTGGAGCCTGGTACCTGCTATCGGCTTTGGACCAACGCCGAACATCACGCGCTGCTCCCACGGCGACCACCGGAGATCCTTGAGGCGGACCTGGCGCCGCTCGCACTGGATCTGGCGGAATGGGGCGTACTCGACGCCACCGAACTGTCCTGGCTCGACCCGGCACCTGCCGGGGCACTCGCGCAGGCAAGGGATCTGCTCAGGCAACTGGGCGCACTCGATGCGCAGGGTAGCCTGACGGCCCACGGGCGGCGGTTGGCCCACGTCACGGTGCACCCGCGCCTGGCCCACATGATGGTCGCCGCCGTGCCGCTGGGCTACGGCTCCTTGGCCTGCGACCTCGCCGCCCTGCTCAGCGAACGCGACATTTTGCAAGGCGGCGCCGGTTGGCGCAATGCCGACCTCCGGCTGCGGATGGAAGCGTTATACGGCAACAAGGAACACCTCGCCGGCGCGACGATCAACCGGGCTGCCTGCGAACGGGTTCGGCGAGCGTCGGAGCAGTGGCGGCGGCAACTTCAACTGGGCGGACCATCGGGCGACGGCCTCGACCATCTCGGCATCCTGCTGGCGTTCGCCTACCCGGATCGTGTGGCGCAACGGCTCGCCGGCAGTGAGGGGCGGTACCGGTTGGCCAACGGACGCGGCGCTTCGTTCCAAGGACAACAGAGTCTGTCGCAGGAGGACTATCTCGCCGTCGCGCAGCTCGACGGCACGGGAGACTGGGCACGTATCCTCGCCGCCGCGCCGGTGCGCCTTCCGGATCTGGAGCGCTACTGCGCCGGGCAGATCTCCGCCGTCGACCTGCTGGAATGGGACGACCGCTCGGAAGCAGTCCGGGCACGCAGACAGCGGCGCCTGGGCCAACTGATTCTGGAAGATCGCGCCACTCACGAACCGGATCAAGCCCAGGTCACGGCGGCGCTGCTCTTTGGTCTTCGGCGCACCGGACTCGCCGCGCTCCCTTGGACGAAGGAACAGCAACAGTGGCGGGCACGCATCGCCCTCCTGTATCGCGTCGACTCAGCCTGGCCGGATCTCTCCGACGAGGCACTGACGACAACCCTCGAACAATGGCTGGGGCCCTTTCTGAACGGACTCACGAGCCTGGCGCAACTGCGTCGCCTGGACCTGCAAGCCCCGCTCGACAGCCTGCTGACCTGGCAACAACGCCAGGAATTGCCTCGAGTCGCCCCAACACACATCACGGTGCCCAGCGGATCACACGTGCGGCTGGACTACGAGCAGGGTGAGTCGCCGGTGCTGGCGGTGCGCCTGCAGGAAATGTTCGGGTGTCAGGACACGCCCCGCATTGCGGGCGGAAAAATACCGGTCATGGTGCATCTACTCTCACCGGCGGGCAGGCCCGTGCAGGTGACGAAAGACCTGGCGAGTTTCTGGCGGTCGGCTTACCAGGAAGTGAAGAAAGAGTTGCGCGGTCGGTACCCGCGCCACCACTGGCCCGACGACCCGCTGAGCGCGCAACCGACGAATCGAACTAAACGACGAATATAGGGAGCAAGAGTTTCGTACGCCCATTCGAGCCATGCCGGTGCTTGATAATCGGCTTCAATTGCCGCATGCTGCCCGAGTGGTTTTTTTAAACGTGAGCCAGAGAGAGTCGAATGGACCGGTTTGCCATCGTCACCGCCTTCGGCCAGGATCGTCCGGGCATCGTCGCCCTGATGGCCGATAGCCTCTACCGATTAGGCTGTAACATCGAAGACAGCTGCATGACGCGGCTGCGTGGCGAATTCACCATGATGCTGATGGTGCGCCTCCCGGCTGGAATCGATGCCGACACCCTCGGCAGTCGCCTGACCTCCAAGACCGCGCCATTGGATCTCGCCCTCTTGTGCCGGGCGCTGCCTGACCAGGCAGCAACGAGGCACAGCGCCCCGGACGTGCCGACGTTCATGTTGTCGGTCTATGGCGCCGACCATCCGGGTATTGTGGCACAGGTCGCAAGCACCGTCGCCCAACAGGGCGGCAATATCACCGATATGAATACGCGCGTGATCGGCTCGGGTGAAGTCCCCGTCTACGTGATGGTGCTGGAAATTCAACTCCCCCAGCCTCAGCAGGCGGAGTCTCTCCGGCAAGCACTGGATGCACTCAAGCCTCTATTGGGAGTAGACCTGACCTTGCGTCCGCTCGAAAGCGTCACCTTCTGACCGTGGCTATCCGTCCGATTCTGCAGTATCCCCATCAAGGCCTCAAATCCAATAGTGCCGCCGTGCTTCCGGCCGACCCGGCGGTGGATGACGTGGTGCAAGACCTCCTGGACACGCTCGCGGCGTCACCCGGCGTGGCATTGGCCGCGCCGCAAATCGGGCATGCCGTGCAGATTATTGTCGTGGACGTGTCACGCAAGAAGGGCGAGACGGGGCACGGGCTGGTCGTCTTGTTAAACCCGGTCATCCTGGCTCTGGAAGGCCGGAAGATCGTTCGGGAAGGATGCTTGAGCGCGCCGGATTACACAGGCAATGTGTTGCGACACGAGGAGGCCATCGTCGAAGGCCTGGCGCAAGACGGCCGGATCATCACGATCAATGCGAGGGGATTTGAAGCACTCGCCTTCCAACACGAGGTAGACCATCTGAACGGGATGCTGTTCCTCGATCGCATTCAGTCGCTCAGTACGGATCTTTTTCGACGAAAGACCAGAGGGTAGGATCATCCCCCCCGGAGAAGCCTTCGCTCACTATCTGCTCGGCCGCCATCCTTTGAGGCGGGCCGCAATGGCTTCCCGCTGATCGGGTGTGAGCATCGCCGCCAACACATCGCGCCGCAATCTGGCCCGCCCGCTGTCCTGGCGACTGGCGAGGGAATACCAGAAGAACGCTTCCAACGTATCCTGGGTCACGCCCTGCCCCTGTTCATACAACATCCCCATGTCCCGCTGCGCCAGCGCATGGCCCTTATCCGCCGCCAGTTGCAGCCAGCGCACCGCTTCGGCTTCGTCGATCGTGCCCAGATTTCCCGTGAGCAAGGCCTGGCCCAACATCCATTGCGCATTCGCGTCCCCCTGGCCGGCGAGGGCCTGCAACTGCTGTTCAGAGGCGGGATCGGCTAAGGCAAACGGAGCAGCAGAGATCAGCAATGTCCCCGTCATCGTCAGTATCAGTCCCCACATGCTACGGTCCGCCAAGTTCACGCTCCGTCCCCCACTCACAGATCGGCCAGGATCGCGTCGGCGGCATGACGCCCGGACAGCAGCGCACCGTCCAGCGTGCCGGTGTCGCAATAGTCGCCGCATTGGTACAACCCGGACTTCAGGTGAGGAGATGAGGATCCCTGCTCAGCAGCGAGGGAGGCGATGGGA
Organism: Nitrospira sp.; assembly: GCA_024998595.1. GTDB lineage: Bacteria > Nitrospirota > Nitrospiria > Nitrospirales > Nitrospiraceae > Nitrospira_A. The sequence goes on along the minus strand of JACOEK010000004.1, from coordinate 577,121 downwards.
GGCAGCGCACGGCTGAGGTGATCGGTTCGAAGGTGCCGCCAGGCATTCACTGCCGCCCCGAACCAATCGCGCAGCTGGGCTCGTACCGCCTGCTGCTGGGTTTCTCCGACTGACATTGTCTGATCAGACAGACTGACCGAAATCAGCGCCCGCCCGGAAGGCGCATAGTTCGGCGCCACCTCGCTCAACACGCAAGCGGTTCCGATCGGTCCCTGCTGTTCTCCGTTCAACAGCAGCCACGGCCCAGTCACCGGCGGAGTGGCGGCTTCGAAATACAATGTGGTCGCCTGACGCGCCGGTGCGGCCGGTGCATCCTCTCCGCGCAGGGTTGCCGCCGTAGCATAATCGGTGGCCAAAACCAGGGCATCGGCCGAAAGACGCTCACCGGAAGCCAGGACCAGCTGCTTCCCGTCGAGGTGCGCCACGGGCGCGCGCAGCCGGATCGCATCGGCCGGAAGCGACGAGGCTAACTGCGCCGGGATGGCGCCCATGCCGGCCCGCGGTAACGCAATGGCCCCGCGCGAAAAGGCCGCCCACACGTGCGCAAACAGCCGACAAGGCGTCGATAAGGTTGGATCGAGGAACACGCCACCGAGGAACGGCCGGAGGAAACGGTCTCGCATCGACGGGGAAAATCCATAGGCCTCGAGCGCCTCCATGGTCGTGCGATTCCCTCCGCCCGCTTGCGCGCAGAGACGGTGATTCAGCGCATCCTGCCGAAGACGAAAGATCGTAAGCTTGTCACGCAACGAGCCGATCGGGCTCATCAGGCTGGAGAACAGATCCTGCGGGCGACGCAGGGGATCACTGATTCGGTGAAAGCCGCCCGCGTAACGCACCAGGGCGCCGGGGTGAAAAGAGCGCAAGTGCAGGGCCGGATAATCCAGCACAGTCGCGGCTTCTGGATAGCCGGTGAGGAAGACCTGAAAACCCCGATCGAGTTGAAAGCCGTCCACACGGTCGGTGTGAACCCGGCCGCCCACTTCATCCGACGCCTCGACGACGGTGCAGGCCAACCCGTGCCGGACCAAGTGCTTGGCGCAAGCCAGACCGGCAAGACCGGCGCCGATGATGATGACGCGAGGGGTGGCAGACATGACGCGGCCGCTACACCTTCTTGCAGGCGATCTTCAATTCGGCCTCGCCGTCACTCCCGGGCGTGACCCGCGACCATTCACGTGTCGCCTTTCCCGATTGCAGGGGACGTCCCTTTCCCATTTGGCTCGCGTAATATTTGGTCTGCAACGGGCGGCTCTTATGGCCCTCGCAATCGATTTGTTTTTTGATCCGCACGGACCGATACGTGCCTTGCGGAATCTGCCGATCCACCTTAAAGTCCTTCAACGTCCAGAGCGTGACTGTTTTGCCGGTCGGCCCGATCGTGGACATGTCCACGTACCCGTCATACTTATGCGTGCCCCCGACCATCAACCATTCGGCCGATGCCGTATTCACAAAGAACAGCGTCGAGACCACCACCACCCCAACATAGTTCAGCATCACATCTGACTCCCCATCGGCATACGATCCATCAGTGACGATTCTTTCGCCGGCGAACGAGCCAATGCGTGATTCGTCCGCCAACCCGCGCCCATCATACCATCGGCGGCGCGTGACATGCAGCCGTCGCCGCTGCTTCTCTTTCACCATCCGGCGGTGTAGAGTCAGACCATGTTCAAACGATCCCCAAGCAAACGGAAGGACAACCCCGGAGCAATTCGCCCTCAACCTTCGGCCGCTTCCGACAATGCAAAACGCGTCACCCTGGATCGTTTGCTGTCCAAGCTTGGCATCGCGAGCCGAAGCCAGGCGCAGGAATGGATCAAGGCCGGACGCGTCCGCATCAATCAACGCCTCGCGCGCCAGCCGGAAACCTGGGTGGCCTGGCCCGGTGATGTGGTCACCCTCGATAACCAACCGCTTCAACAAGGTGCGCCGCGCTTCATCCTCTTTCATAAGCCCAAAGGCTTGGTCACGACGCATGACGACGAGAAAGGCCGCCGCACCATTTTTGACGTGCTGCCTCCGGAGTTCATCCGTCTGCATGCGGTCGGACGGTTGGACCAGGCCACCAGTGGCCTGCTCCTCCTCACCAACGACACCGCGCTCTCGAGCTTTCTCACAGATCCCACGCGGCGGGTGCCGCGGCGTTATCTCGTAACCGTGCGCGGCGAGCTGACGGATGACCGGGCACAGGCGGCCATCGATGGGGTTGACGATCAAGGCGAGCACCTGCATTGCGCGGAGCTGAAGATTCAAAAGCGTTCGGGCCGGGAATCACATGTTGACGTCACGTTGACCGAGGGGAAGAACCGGGAAATCCGGCGTTTGTTTAAAGCGCTGGGCCACGAAGTCACGCGGTTGCGCCGCATTCAATACGGCCCTTTTGCTCTTGAGGATCTCCAGCCGGGCGCCTGGCGCGAGCTCCCGATCGCAGAAGCCAAGACCCTGCTTGCCAAGGGTTTACCCTGAGGCGTACTGCAGCTATTTTTCCTGTCGTGACAAGGGTTTGCGCGCCTCACCTTTTCCTACCTGCTGCGGATGCTTTTCCGGTGAAAGAACTTGCCAAGTACCAGTGCTGTGCTAAGGTCAATACAGCAGGCGAAGCGTTCGGGAACACACAGTCCGCGTCGTAGGGCACTCCCTCTCCGCTCTCGTCTCCACAACCTTTCACCACCGTCGCTCCCCATCAGGGAAGGGCCGGCTCGAACAGCACGCCGGTCGGAATACAGGAGATCAGGACCATGAAGGAGATCATGAAGCGATTCGCCACCGCACTCACCACCTTGGCTTTTGCCGCCGCCTTGGCTGCGCCGGCGTTGACCTACGCCAACGGCCCCGACAAGGCTCCGGTGGAGATCAAGATCCGGGTGAGCGAAAAGGGATTTTTCGATGAGAAGGGCAAGCCCTATGGTGGAAAGCGAATGCTGCAGGTCCCCAAGGACACGATGGTGAAGATCACCTTCGTCTTCAGTGAAGATCTCACCAGCCTGGCCGCGGGGGATACGCACCAGATTACGGTTCGCGCCGAAGATGGCTGGAAGCAGGAAACCAGCCCCCTGTGGATGATGAACCGGGAATCGACGGTCAGTTTTCTCGCCGGCGAAAAGGGCCGCATGCAGTATCGCGCGTACTGCATCCTCGACTGCATCGGCATGGAGCACTTGACGAATCTGTTCATCCAGGTGGTCTGACCAGGCTCGTCAAACAGCTATTTAACTAGTCAATGTGACATGAAAACGCTCGGCGTACTGATCCGGTACGCCGAGCGTTTCTCTGTATGAACGAGCAGTATAGCGAGAGTCACCCGCCTGCTAATACCCCCGACCGGTGCTCCCTCCGCTCCCGCTCATCCGGCTCAGTGGCAGCGCGTCATACCGGGTCTTCAGATCGGGATGTTTGGCCAAATAGGCATCGACGGCATCCTTGTCAGCAAAGATTTCTTTGCTGCGCACGCGATACTCTTCCAATGACAGCCCGCGTTTTGACAATAAATCGCTGAGCTTGCCGTTGATGTCGTCGCCCATTTCCTTCATTTTCTCCGGCGACGGCCGTTGCCCCGCTCCGTACGACTCCCCACCCTTGAAATAGTTCGTCATCATTTCGCCGATCTCGATTCGGGCATTCACGTACTTTTCCACTTCAGCCGGTTCAACCGCGGAGGCAGCCCCAGCGAACAAGATCATTCCCAACGACATGCCGATGATCATACGTGCAGAATTCATCACGATACTGTCCTCTCAAAGGGTGAGTAAGAAATAACGACACTGATTAATGGCATCATAACATCTCCTCCGACGGAGGTGCACTGTCCGCAATCCCATTTGGGATCTTCGAGAAGGCCGGCAGAGGTGAGCCGAGAATGGTCTGCACCCTGCCAGGGGCGGACTTTCGAGCTACAGGACGTGCTAAGCTGAGGCAGTGGGCAGTCCCGGCCATCTGTTGTATCGGGACACCGCCAAGGCACTCCTTGCGTAGAGGAAAGGAGAGAGTCCATGAAGCTCACACCATTACAGGATTGGGTCCTGATCCGAAGCGGAGAGCCGCGCGGGAAAAGCAGCGGCGGCATCATCATCCCGGATTCGGCACAAGAAGAACCGGAAGAGGGAGAGGTCCTCGCCGTGGGCGGAGGTCGCTTCGTCGAGGACAAGGATTCGACAGAGAAGGTCAAGACAAAGACCTTCGTGAAAACCACTCTCAAACCGGGCGAGCATATTCTGTATAAGAAATACGCCGCCAGAGAAGTGGACGGTGACGATGAAGAGTTGGTGCTGGTGCGCGAAGAGGACGTCCTGGGGTCGCTTCGGTCATGATCATACGGCACCCGTAAGTGCGCCTAGCGCGGCTCGCACGTCGGTAACCAGGACCTTGTGACGAGTCGTGCGCTGACCAAATACATGCGAAGCGTGAACGCTGACCTGAACCTGAGCTGACCGGAAGGGGCAACTGCGACTATGTCTGCGCACCAGAATGAACGGCACCGCACGGAGCGCCTCGGCTGGTTACGCGCGGCGGTGTTAGGCGCCAACGACGGAATTATTTCGACGGCCTCCCTGCTGGTCGGTATAGCCGCTGCGCACGGGACCCGCGACGGCATCGTCATCGCCGGCGCCGCCGGCCTGGTCGCAGGCGCGATGTCGATGGCGGCGGGTGAATATGTCTCCCTTCGTTCGCAGGCCGATACGGAGGATGCAGCGCTCGAAGTGGAACGGAAGGAACTTCAGGATGACGAGGCGGGCGAGCACAAGGAACTGACGACCATCTATATTCGCCGTGGTTTGGAGCCGTCCCTGGCCAAACAGGTGGCCCGCCAATTGATGGCCCATGACGCCTTGGGCGCACATGCCCGCGATGAACTGGGTATTTCAGAAACGCTCAGTGCCCGTCCGGTGCAAGCGGCCCTCGCATCAGCCGGCGCCTTTGCTATCGGGGCAGCTATGCCACTGTTGACCGTGATCTGGGCCCCAATGGCAACGCTCATCTGGCTCGTATCGGGATTTTCGCTGGCATTCCTGGCGCTGCTTGGCGGCTTGGCGGCCTACGTAGGGGGAGCCAACATACTCTGGGGTGCGCTCCGCGTCACCTTCTGGGGAGCATTGGCCATGGCCGCAACGGCGGGTGTAGGAGTCCTGTTCGGAACCACAGGTTGAATCACGGCCGTATCGATCGAGCGCATCCCTGAACCTGACCTATCGCACCCACGGCGGAAAAACGCCAGGAAAGCCCCGGCAGTCTCTCGCTGTCCCAAGGCTCTCCAAAATACTCTTGATTCCTCAACGGCGGCGACTGCTAAACAACTTCTCGATCATCTCCTGCTTGAACCCGAGGCTCTATCGTCCGCCGCGGCTGCATGGCCGGTTCCCGGCGGACGAAGAGTGTCCGTGCTGAACTGGTAAAACCTAGGCCTTTTCCTTCACCGTGAGATCATTCTTCACTGACTTCACGCCGGGGACCTGCCAGGCAGACCACGATGCATCGGCACTGGTGGTGAGATCCATCACCTCACCGGTCAACGACACAACGCCCGCATTCGTCTGCGCATGGATGCCGGCCTGTTTCAAATATGCATTCTTCGAGATTTGCTCATTGACGCGAGCCGTGATCGCATCATCCTTGTCATCCGTGGCTTCGCGCTTGGATGGGGCTACCACCTGCAAGTCATTCTTCACCGTCTTGGCGCCGTCGATCCCTTTGGCAATGCCTTCCGCTGCCTGTTTGGCCGCATCGGAATCGACCTTACCACGCATCATCACCGCACCCTGCGCGGTCTCGACAGAGATCTCACTCCCCTTCACACGCGAATCGGCAAAGAGCGCAATCTTGGTCTTCGCCGTAATCCACGAGTCCGTCATCGGTGTCTTCTCTTCAGCCTTGCCGAACGCATAGGCCGATCCGGTGATGAGGACTCCACCGACTACCAAAGCTGTGCAGACGTTCATGACAGAGCGTGTGTTCATTGAGTTCTCCTTAAAGTGAGCCATTAAACGGTGATCAATCGACTCTCGGGATCCGAATGGGCGAGAGCGTCCATCACGTCATCCGAGTCTTGGGACGATTCGAAAACAGATGCACGGCAATCAGAACCATCCCCACTAGGAACAACATCCAGGAAATCTGGACCGCAGCTTCGGACACCCCCAGGAAATTCAGGGCGCCGGCGATCAGACCGACCACCAAAAACATCAGTGCGTAATAGAGCATGGCTCACTCCTCTCTATGGAATGCGGACGTGAACCGAACAGTCACCTGGAGCCTGGGCGTAATCCGAGCCTCCTCCATCAGGAGGCCTTAACATCGACCAGACCGTACATCAGAGAGACTCTGGCGCAAGAGCAGCGGAGACTGGGGAATTGGTCACGCGAGGAAAGAAATGGAGATGCGTGAGAATAGGACAGTCAGCGGAGCATCACACGTCACAGCATCACGCTACGCGCTATCCACAACGGCGTCAAGCTTTATAATGGGGCTCGTAAACGTTGCGGCGCGAGCAGATCCGGTAGAACCACAGTACGTAGCCGTTAGCAGCAAAGGGCAAGAGGACGCGCAGCGGCCTGGAAGACTCACCCCGGTGATCAATGGAGCATGACACCACGAAACACCGGGTTATTGCGGCAACCCTTTCAAGAATTCCCCGAGCACGGCGCGGAACTGATCGGGATCTTCCGCCATCATGAAATGGCCGGTCTTGAATTCCACCAGCTGCGAGCCGGAAATCTGCGCCTGGATGCCCTTCGCAATCGCCGGCGTCGCCACATCATCCTTCGCCCCGACCATGATCAAAGTCGGCACGTGGATGCGCGTCAATTGGCCCTGCACCCTGAATTGCGACATGGAGGTCAGCGCTTCCCGGATCACCGTGCCGTTCCAGGTAGGAATACGCTCGAGCAGCGGCTGATACGTCTTCGGCAATGTGCCGGTTGGAAAACTCTCCACGATCATGCTCTTCGAGACCTCGCGATAGTCGCGCGGCGCGCCGATGGTGGGAATGTCCTTGTCGAGAATCATCGGCCCGTCCGTGGTCGAAACCAGCACGAGGGCCCGCACGCGTTCAGGATGATCCAGCGCCAGTCGTTGGAGGATCATGCCGCCCATCGACACACCGACCCACACCGCCTTCTTGATCTGAAGCACGTCGGCCAGTTTGATCAGGTCGTTAGAAAACTGAGGGATGGAATAACCCGTCTCCGGCTTTTCCGAGTCGCCATACCCGCGCAGGTCCACCGCGATACCGCGAAACTCCGGCGAATAGGCGCCCACGTATTTGGGAAAGATATTGCTCGTCGTGACGACGCCATGCACAAAGATAATCGGATCGCCGGTCCCCGCTTCCAGCACGCTCAGATGCAGGCCGTCGAGGTCGACCATATGGCGTTGGAAGGGCTGATCGGGCGGGATCACATCGGCGAGTTGCGGTGGATGCGCTCCGCTATTGGTACGGACCGGAGGGGCCTGGCCAGCGCACCCGACGAGCCCAACCATTATTATAAGGGCGAGAACGAGTCTAGAAACCAGCATAGGGTTTTCCTTTCTGAAGAGGCCGACCGCGCACAAACCTAGCCTAAGCTGTCAGCCACACAGATTCAATGCTGGAATCTGACCAGGCACGAACTGCACGCGGGTTACATCGGCCGCGATGACTTGAGCCGCGAGACCGTGATCCGGACCGGCACCAATTCGACCCGGGGCGGCATTGCGAACAACTTCTGCGCAATGCCACGATAGGCCGACTCCAACTCACGGCACCGGTCGACGAACGGGCCCGAGGCCAGCCGCGGGAAATAATCGCGATGGCGTTCGTAAAACTGCGCCCGACGTCGCCAGCGCTCGGCACCGACGGCGAACAGCCGGGCGGTCAAGTTCGAGAGACCCGGTGACAGCGGTCCGGGTCTTTCCGATTGAAGACTGCGTTCGACTATCGATGGAGATGTCGTCACGTCTTTCATGTGCGCTCCCTCCCATGTGCCCGACTCGACGGCCGTCACCATGGCGGCCGGGTGGGTGTCTTCCGTCTCACTCTGCTCCACTGTAGTGCGGCGACATGAGGATTGGATTAGTGCAGCATGAAAAACGATTCATCGAGACGGACGAGGCGCGATGGCTGGTCCGCCGCCGAGGACTTCACGAAACACCTGGGCCAGATCGTGCAGTGCTTGCGCTCCATCGCCGGCATAGACGGAGCCATGCATCGTCGCCAGGGTTTTCGGCTTCAAGGCCGCCAGCCTGGTGAGCGTGGGATCCGTCAACGTGCAATAGGGCATGTAGTTGGCCAGCGGGCCTTGCTGATACTCCGTCAGGACCTCGCGACAGCGGCCGACGACATCAGACTGTGTCACCGGTTCACCGTTGCCCGCCTGGTGGAACAGATCGGAACAAAGGAGCGTCCGCTGGGTCTCTTCGAACAAGAGGCCCGACTCCCAACAATGTGGCACATGCGGCGTCGCCAGAAATTGGAACCGGTATCGGCCCGTCTGCAGCACCTCCCCGTCCGCCATCCCCTTCGCGGGCCGAATCGCCAGGCAATCATCTACGCTGACCAGCTTGCCCACCAGACTGCAGACCGCATCCGACTGGGGGGCGAGCTGTTGCCATTCCGGCAGCGAGCCGCATTCGTCAGCCTCGAAATGGCTGAAGCTGATCCATCGGAGCGTACGCACATCGATCAGCGAGGCCACCGCCTCTTTCACGTCGGCAAACAACGCGCGCGGGCCGGTGTGAAACAGCAGCGGCTGTTCATCGCGCACCAGGAATTGACTGAATTGGAGATTGAACGGTTCAAGGAAGGTCGTGATACGGAACAGGTCCGGAGCGACCTCGGTAATCTTCGCCATGCTGCCCTCCAGCAAGAATGTGGCTGGCATCGTACCTGGCCAACAGGTACCGTGCAACCAAAGGACTGTCCAAAAGACTAGGGCGATGGCCTCCGTCGCCCAGGGATTCCGCTAGTCGTGACTCCCGACGACACGCGGTAGAACAAATTACAGCCAGGTGTACAAGACGGTTCTACTCTTCAAAGTACGAGGAGGCCATCATGAAACAGCAGATGCAACGTCCGGTTCGTCGCACCGAACAGCAGCGGCCCGCACAGGACAAAGACGGGGTCTGGCCCCTGTCGGCTCGCGAATTCATGAAGCTTCCCGTGTCGGGATTGCTCACGACCGGGAAACGCATCCGGTTCACGCGCCTGACGCCTTCCGACCAAGCCGCATAAGGCGCGAGAAAGGATTGATGAGGTGCACTATGTTGACTGATGAGAGCCTGCTGACGCATGACGAACGCAAAGCCGCCGAAGCGGCATTCCGAGGCCTTCCCCTGGATTCCCACTGGTCCAGGAAGGCGCAGATGATCTACATCGGGATCCTCGAAATCACTCAGGGCCGGGACATCGTGGGAGAGTATGATTGGGAAGAGGTCGCCGCTGCCGTGTGAGCGCGATTGGCCCCTCCACTCCCACCTATCGACCAGCAGGCCCCGCGGGCTCCCGCTCGATCATCCCGGGGGCCTGAGGCCCGGCTCGTCGGATCACTCATCGTATTTCCGGGCACTACCGTACGACTTCTCCACCGGATACTTGGCCTCGTTCTTCTTGAGCTTCGAGCGCACCGCATCGTTCACATCGAGGCCGAGGTCGTGGCAGAGATAGGAGAGAAGAATCACCACATCGGCAATCTCGTCGGTGACCCGTTCTCGCGAGGAGCCTTCTAGCAACCGCGCCACTTCCTCATGGGATTTCCACTGGAAGACTTCCAGGAGTTCGCTCGCTTCGACCGCAATGGCGGCCGCCAATTCTTTGGGCTTGTGAAACTGTTCCCAATTGCGCTTCCGCCGGAATTCCAGCACCGCCGCCATCACATCGGGCTGTAACATCGAAACCTCTTTTTGTTCAGGTACTGGAGAATCTTCTTGCAAGGCCGCTCGAACAGATCGCAGTCCGACTCGCCGCGCCAACCTACAGGCGTTTGTATACCTTGAAGGTCGATCCGCTCGAATGGTCCAGGAGGATGAGTTCGTCCTTGGTCACGGAGTAGATTCGCCCACGGCTTGATTTGTTCTTGTCCTTGTCGAACAACACGACCGTCTGGTAGCCGCTCGAAGACGTCTTGATCTCGTAGCGGCCTTTGACCTTGAGCGTATAAAACTCGCAGCTCCCGTCGGCATTGAGCTTCATGTAGTCCTCCGCGCCGAGGATGGGATCCTTGCGCTCCTCATCCTCCAGTCTGTTATTCGCATTTTTGTCGGTGATCATCATGGTCAATTGCCAGGCGCCGATGAGATCGGCTGCCTGAATGGACTTGCCGGGAGGTTCCGAAGCCATCACGTGACCACCCAGAGCCCACGGCAGGACAAGCGCGGCGTAGAAGAAGGTCTCTTTGAGGAGAACGTTGCGGGGCAGAACTCCAACCCGTTCAGCGATGTCACAGGGGTTCATCGTGCCTCCCCTTGAAATCCTCAGGCGACGGGCGTCACCTGACCCAGGGTGTCTCGAACGAGGGCGGTTTCAGCCGGTCGTAGGATCCGGGTGAACGCGGGAGCGGCTCGGGAGGCAACGTCAGGCCGGGGCCCTGCTCCACACGATTCATCCGCACCACCAGCGCCCCCATCACATCCCCTTGCTGAAAGTTCCTCCGCACTGCGCGGGGATGGTTATTGTGACAATCGAGGCAGGAGCGAACGAGCGCCAAATCCGCCGACAGCGCCTTAAATTGATCGCCATCGACAAAACTCACGAAGCTGCGCGACCGGTCTTTCTCCAGACTGATCAAGGCATCGGCTTCGGCGGCGGTGCGGGGGCGGTTTTCCGGGTTGACAGGCGAGAGGCTGATCAGCCCGATCTCCACGCTCTGCACCTGTCCGGCCGCCGCCTTGACGAACTGCGCAGGGAGAGGCAGCAGATGCGCGTCGGTTTCCCAATTTTCCTGAGGCGATAGGCCGCCTTCTCGTGTGTGCTCAACCACCTGCAAGACGTAGGCGGTGCGAAAGGCTTTGACGATGTCCAGGATGTAGTGGGCCGTAAGATCGAAAGAGGGTTCGGCCGAGGCCAGATTCCAACCCAGGAAAGGAAGGCACCCGATCAGGATCAGCACCATCATGCCGTGTCGCAGCCGCATGGGAAGCCTCGCAAAGGAAATCCAACAAAACCCGCGTAGGTGCCGGAGACTAGCCGATTGACGCCTTGCCCGTCAATCGCCGTCCGGATGCGGCCTTGCGACTCTCTCCGGGGAACATGATTGAAATCGCGCCGCGAGTGGCGTAGAGGAAGGGTACGGGAGGTCCGATCATGAACCGATGGCTGCTGTGCGCCCTGCTTCTACCGCTGTGGCTTACCGCCCCTGTCTACGCCCAAAGCCCCTGTTCAGATTGTTTCTACGCAGCGGAAGAAGAAGCGCGAAAGTGCCTCGACAATGCCATCAGCGCAGACGATAAACATGGCTGCCTGGAAACCCGGCAAACACGTCACAAAGCCTGTAGCAACAATCAATGTCAGAAAGTCAGGGATGAAGCGGAGATAACCGAGACGCAAGCGACGCCCGGGCGGCCCGGCCTTTCGCCCTATACGCCCACGGAGGGTGAATGGTTGGCCTTGATTGTGAGAGCAGGCCTCAGACGAGAGGCCAGCCCCGACCGTCCCTATTCGCTGGACATCTTTCTCGCCGATCCGCAGACGCTCCACATCATGGTGCGACATGCGTCGACCATGGACCGGGAACAGGTGAGGAAAGTCATCGAGGGCGCCAGGGAGTCGATCAGGAACACAGCCAAAGGGTACGGCTGGGACAAATGGGTGAAAATTCGGGAGACAGTCGAAATGTATAAGGCGAAGAAATAAGCGTATTGCCTCAACCGTATCCCGCGCAAACCCTCTCGAGGACAGATTATGCCACGGTCGAAGGCCTGCCTGTTTTGGAGACACGGAAATTTCCGACCAGCCGTTGCAGTTCAATCGCAATTTGACTCAGGTCCTGGCAGGCTTTGGCCGATTCATTCGCTCCAGCGGCCGACTCCTTGGTCACCTGGGCCACATTCTCGATGTCGGCCGCGATCTGTTGGGTCGCAGTGGATTGTTCTTCAGAAGCGACGGCAATCTGCTGAATCATATCCGCGCTTTCCGAAACCATCCGCACAATTTTGGTCAGTGCTTGGCCGGTTTTATTGGCGAGGTCCACTCCGGCGGACACCTTCTCCTTGCCATGCTGCATGGAATCCACCGCGCCGCGTGTGTCCTGCTGAATCTGGCGGATCATATCGCTGATTTCTTTGGTGGCCTTGGTGGTCCGTTCCGCCAGCTTGCGAACTTCATCGGCCACGACGGCAAACCCGCGGCCTTGTTCCCCGGCCCGCGCGGCTTCGATCGCGGCATTTAACGCCAACAAATTCGTTTGATCGGCAATATCTTCGATCGTGCCGACAATCACGCCGATTTGATCGGAGGATTTTCCCAACTCGGTAATGATCGTCGACGAACTGGAGACCGCGTCCGACAGCAGTTCCATCCCCTCGATTGTATTCGACACCACCACCCCGCCGTCCTTCGCGGTTTCGACGGTCTCCCGCGCCAGGCAGGCTGCCTTGCCGGAATTCTGCGCGACCTGCCCGACCGTCGCGTTCATCTCTTCGACCGCCGCGGCCGTGTGAGTGGCGCGTGACGTCAGGCGAGCGGTGCCGCCTGAAATTTCCACCGCCGTGGCTGAGAGCTGCACGGCCGCAGACGCCAATTGTTCGGTGACCATCGCCACCCGCCCGATCATGCCTTCGAGATTGTCGAGCAGCGCATTCGTCGCCCGGCTCAACCTTGCCACCTCGTCTTCTCCTTGGACGGGAATACGAATGCGTAAGTCGCCGCCGGAGATCGTCTGAAAACACGACTCGATGGTCGACAGACGACTGGTAATGCGTCGGGCAATAGTCAGCCCCACCACCGTGGCGGCGCCTAGGATGACCAGGGAGACGAGCGCAATCTTATTGATACGGGCTTGAACGATTTCTGTCGCCTGCGCTTCCTGCTGGAGTTGCCAGGGCATCGCAGCGGCCACAACCTCGTCGATCGCTTCCCGATGCTCGCGATAATGCTGATTCAATTTCCCTGCCGCAAGCGCACGGGCTTTGATCACATCTCCCGCCAGCACCGCGGGGACAAACTCCTGGTCGCGTGAGTCCAGGAAGGCCACGCCGGATCTGTACGACTTCTCCACAAGCGCGGTTTTCATCGGCCCTGCTGCCAGCGTTCTTACCCAATGGGCGTGGCGCTCCTCATATTCCTTGCGCAGTTGTTTGCCCCGTGCGACCAACTGCTGCAACGCGCGTTGATCCGTTTCCTGAAGCATCTGAAGCGTCACGAGATAGGACTCGAGAAGGTACTGCGGCGGGGGGAGGACATCGGCCACCAGATCCTTCGTTTCAACGATGCCTTGATACAAGGGCCCATTGACCTTCACTTCGCCGATCGTCGCGTAGCCCGTGACCACGATCACCACCAGTCCCAGCAAAAAAGGGCCTGCAATCAAAGCGAGTTTGAAACGAATGGACAGCCGGTCCATCAGCGCGGTCATCATGAAAGGCTCCTTCTGCTTCGCTCGGATTCCTACGTTGTCGCGGCCTACGATTCTCGAGATTCTTTGTCGGTGATCTGCCAGTGAGGCTTGAGTCTCTGGCGACAAGAGGATGTGAACTGCTATCTCAGGCGTGACGTATTCCTACAAAGCGGCGCGAAATGGGCCATGCTTAGGGAGTTGTTGGGAGCTTCAGGCCAGACGGAGAGTAGAGAGGGTGGACATGAGGTACTGACCGTTTGGGAGTAAATGTGGAAGAGATGTGCGCCCCCCCGGACCATTACAGCTTGGGAATGTGGAGGGTTTTACTGATCATCAGGGTGCCGGAAAGGATGAAAAGGAAGGACAGAGGATGCAAATCTGCCGGCCCGATGGTCCATACACCCCAGTAGAGCCGATCGCCGAGCCGGTCTTGCCAGGCAGCCAGAGCGAGGATGCCGGTCAAGAGCGCAGTGGTCGGAATCGGGGTGCCTTCGAAATAGGCCACCTTGTCGCGTCCGGCAAATAGACTCTCGGCCGTCACATTGTAGCGGGCCAATCGGCTCACCCCGCAGCAGACGAAGTACGTCAGCGCCATCCAGTCCCACCCTCCCCGCAGTCCGGCGGCGAAGCCCAATGCGGCCGGCGCGACGCCGAAGGAGATGATGTCGGCCAGCGAATCCAACTCCCGCCCGAGCACCGACTGTTGATGACGCCATCGCGCGACCCGGCCGTCGAACCAGTCGAACAACAGCGCCGCCGGAGCCAGGGCCGCGGCGGCGAAGAAATGTGTCTGCGACGGGCTGCTCATGTACTGCATGGCGAGCAACACCCCCGCGAGCCCGCAGGCAGCGTTGCCTAGCGTAAGCACATCGGCGAGATGAAACTCGCGGAGCATCGAGAAATGTTTGTGTGGTGTAGCGGCCACGGCTGGAAAATCTACGCGGGGTTTGGACGAATGTCCAGCAACAGAATTCACTACCATCGAATCGGGCGGCAGGCTTGCAGGCCCGCCGCCCAGGATTTCGTCGCGGAGACTATTTCTCGACCCGCTGCAACGTGGTCACATGACCCTTGTCGGTGACATAGGCCTTGACCATATCGCCCTCGACCACCTTGTCGAGTTTCGTGCTCTTGTCCACATGGACTTTCACCAGCTCGCCGTCTGTATTTCGGATCTGGTAAAACTCCCCGTCGATCTTCATCAGCGTACCCTTTACGGCATCCTTGGTGATCCGCTCGCCGATGGTCGGAGTCGCTTCCTTATCCTTCATAGGATCGGCTGCGAACGCGAGCCCACCGCCTGAAGTCACCAAGGCTGCCACGAGCAGCATTTCAACAGTTCGTTTCATCATATGTCCTCCATGTTGTAATCGAGTCGCTATCACCTGTTAGCGTAACCCTCATGGGGAGAAGGACATACTGGGGAAAGCCCCTGCCTCGCGGCTTTAACAGACTGGTCTGATGAATAGGGAAGCCGGCTAACCCCGCATCAATCCTGACCGAACGTGCGATCCAACGACCTCACGCTCTTCGCCGTTCTGAGTGCGTTGGGATCGAGCTTCGCGCGACGGAGAATCCAGCGAGGCGCATACTGGCGTTCTTCGTTGGGACGATTCATCAGCAGGGCCGCGCAGAGTGTCCCTTTCTTGAGCCACCAGACACTGAGCTGTTTCTTCTTCATCTCCCCGCGGTACACGACCTGATCGTGCCCCTTCGCATCGCCCCAGTATTCGTACGACAGATCGAACTCGTCGGAAAAGAAATAGGGCACGTGGATGAAGGGCTGGAACTTGTCCATCATGTTGCGCATGGCAACCCGCCCCTGCTCCACCGCATTATCCCAATGCTCGATCCGCATGCGCCGGCGAAAAATCCGATCCGGATAGTTCGCGATATCGCCGGCCGCCCACACGCTATCCACACTGGTCTCAAGATACTCGTTCACCTTGATGCCGTTCTCATCGTGTTCGAGCGGTGATCGTCTGAAAAGATCCAAGGTCGGGGTGACGCCGATGCCGGCCACGACGAGGTCTGCCGGGATCTGCCGGCCGGTAGATAGCAGAACCTGTCCTGTGCCCTGCTCGCGCGCGAAGCCGACGACTTTCTGCGCCCGCATCAAGCGGATGCCGTGACCGGAAAACTGCTTCTCGAAAAAGGCTGAGACCTCCGGCGTGAACACATGTTCCCAGACGCGGTCGCCGGGAAACACCATGGTGGTCGGCATACCTTGCCTGGTGAGGACCGAGGCGACTTCCATGCCGATAAATCCGGATCCAATCACCACGGCCTGTTTGCCCCTTTTGATGTGCTGATGGATGTGCTGCGAGTCCAGCAGTTGTCGCAGATAATAGATCCATGGCTGATCGGCACCAGGCACGGTCAACTTGCGCACCGAAGACCCGGTGGCGACCAGCAGTTTCTCGAAGCCGATGGTTTGGCGGGAGGGACCATGGAGCAGACGGCGTCTGAAGTCCACCTTCTGCACGCGAAAGTCTCGAAACAGGGTGATGCCCTGTTTCTGATAGAACTGGCTATCCGAAATCAGAATGTCGTCGCGTTTCTTTTCGCCGGCCAGAAATTCCTTCGACAGGGGCGGCCGTTCGTATGACGGAATATGCTCCGCCGTGACGATCGCAAGCTGCCCCTTGCCGCCGCCTTGCGAGACGAATTCCTTCGCCGCATATCCGGTCCCCACGCCTCCGCCCAGAATGACCATGGGAAAAGATTTCATGCTGACCTCCCTCCTCGATCAATAGGATGGATCCAAAGTCCAGCTTACAGAAAGGGAGGAGTTTTCAACAGGGGGAAATTGCGGACCGGATGCGCCGGACGAAGACCAACCCTCCTACCGTTTCGCGAAGGCCTCGTCGCATTGCTGCGCCATGAGAAAGTCCTTCTCCGTCAGCCCGCCTTCGTCATGAGTAGTGAGATTCAAGGTGACCTTGTTGTAGCGGATGTCGATATCGGGATGGTGCTGGCTCTTCTCGGCGCGCTTTGCGACGAGCGTGACGAACTTCAAGCTATCCATGAAAGTCTTGAACTGATAGGTTCGCACCAGGGTTTTCGCACGTCTCGACCACTTGGGAACGGACTTCAATTGCAACTGAACGTCTTTCGGTTTCATTGCAGGCATGCTGTGAGTCTCCTTTTCAGATTCGTTGCGTGACGCTCGCGTCGATACTCTGTGATGCTTCGCCTTCATTTACACTCTAGCCGATTTGAATCGGCTAAGCGAACGTGGCGTTAACCGCTTTCGGCCCGGCAGAGCAGAACCAGTCTTCTGCCCTCAAGCCACGGCCGTCTTCAGATCCTGCACAAGAAGATTGAATAACCGATCCTGCGTCACTCGATCCCGCGCGCGAAGAATGCTGGAGGGATGGTAGGTCAGCAACATCCTGGACGAGAAGGGGCTGCTGAAAAACCGTCCTCGCTGTTGCTCCACTGACACCTGCCCGCCGATGAGTGACTGCGCGGCGGTTCGGCCCAGACAGACGACCACCTCCGGCTGTACCGCCTTCAGCTCCGCTTCGAGCCAGGGCCGGCAGGAGACAATGTCCGATGGCCTCGGAGCCTTGTGCCGACGGAGCCGGCCCTCGAACACGAAGCGGAAATGTTTGACGGCATTCGTCACATACAGCTGTGAACGGTCGATGCCCGCCTGTTCCAACGCGTGATTCAACACCTCACCGGCCGGGCCCACGAACGGTTCGCCGGCCAGATCTTCCTGATCGCCAGGCTGCTCCCCCACGAGCATGATGCGGGCATTGGACGGGCCGCGTCCGAAGACAGTCTGCGTGGCAGCCAGGTGCAGATCGCAACCTGTACAGCTCGTGGCGGCTTGCGCGAGCTCCGGCAAGGAGGCGGCCATCGGCAAGGCGGCCATGTGGTGACGGGTGTCCATTACGTGCCCCACGCTGGCGCGCACCGCCTGCGTGAGCGGCGCGATCAGGCGAGATTCCGGCAGGCCTTTCCAAAATCGTCCAGGTAACTGCGCCCGCATGGCCGTCGGATTAATGCGGGCCGGGTTGAACGTCGCGGCGTAATAGGTCCGCCAGGCCGTCTCCAACGCATCGTCGGTCGGGGCTTCCCGCTGCGTCATGCCGGGGCCGAAGGAGACGGTCTCCCCGTCCCAATGGGCCGAGGCATCCGGAGTCAGGATCGACCAGCGCAGCGCGGCAAACCGCTCTACGAAAAAAGGAGCCGCGAGCGGCAGCACGGGATGATCCGGCTGGTGCCAGGCGATGTAGTGGTCGTCCGGGCCATCCGTGACTTTCCGAAACCGCACGTAGGCCTTCATGTGATAGACGTCGCGCTGGACCTGCCGTTGCATCGTCAGCAGGCGACTCACCTCACCATCCACTTCGATCGCCAACAATCGCGGTTGGCTGGTCGTCAGTCGCCACAAGACGGAATAGAGCAGCGCCCACTTGGAGCGATCCCGATGGCAGGCCACCATGCGAAGCAACTTGCGAAACTCACCGGGTACTGAAGCCGCCGGCGCAGAACGTACTGGAGGATTCGCTGTCAGGCCTTCGTCCGGTCCCTCGGCAAAGAGGCCTGGCAACGCCGGTTGGTCGGCTGTGTTTTCCGTCCAGAGCAGGTCGGAAGGCATACGGCGGTCGCCCAACTGTTCCATAGCCGCTGTCAGCCATCCGTCAGGCGTCGGCGTGAAACGAATCTCGCGCATGGTCAGAGTTGCCCGGAGAGGGTGTCGAGCGAGGCGGAGAACAGTTCCAACTGCGCCGGTTTGACGAGCAACGAAGGGAGATCGTCGCGGTCCAATCGCAAGAACCGCTCCGAATGGGCGGGCGTGAGCACGAACGGACGCACCCGTCGCAACGGCACGTGCAACTTCCGCAGATCATCCAACGTCACCCGATGGTAGCGGCGAATAGACAGGATCTTAGCGACGTTCTTGTACCCCAACCCAGGCACCCGCAACAGCACTTCGCGCGACGCGCGATTCACATCCACGGGAAAGCGATCTCGATGTCGTAGAGCCCAGGCCAGTTTCGGGTCGAGATCCAACGAGAGATTCGGATCGTCGGTGGTGGTCAGCTCCTCCATCGAGAACCCATAAAACCGGGTCAGCCAGTCGGCTTGATAGAGACGATGCTCACGCACGAGCGGCGGCGCCTGCAACGGCAGGCGCGGATCGGCGTGGGGATAGGGACTGAAGGCGGAGTAGTAGACCCGCCTGAGGCCGTAGCTCTGATAGAGATGCGCGGCCGTGGCGAGAATCGTCGCGTCCGTGCTCGGCGTGGCCCCGATGACCATCTGCGTCGATTGGCCGGCCGGCGCGAACGCAGGCGCGGCTCGGCGATACGATTTCTCCTCGCGCGCCGCCTGCACGCCTTCTTGAATCTGCGACATCGTGCCTTCGATGACCGTGATCTGTTTCTCGGGGGCGAGCTGCACCAAGTCGGCCTGAGTCGGCAGCTCGATGTTGGCGCTCAGCCGGTCCACCCAGCGTCCCGCCTCCTCGATGAGCCCCTGCGATGCGCCCGGGATGGCCTTCAGATGAATGTAGCCGCCGAACCGGTGCGCCTGACGTAACGTCCGCACCACGGCCACGAGCTGCTCCATCGTGTCATCCGGCGAGCGAAAGATACCGGAGCTCAGGAACAAACCCTCGATGTAGTTGCGCCGGTAGAAATCGAGCGTGAGGCCCACCACTTCCTGCGGGGTGAAGGCCGCCCTCGGAATGTCGCTCGAGACCCGGTTGACGCAAAATACGCAGTCGTAGACGCAGTAGTTGGTGAGCAGAATTTTCAGGAGCGAGACGCAGCGGCCATCAGGCGTGAAACTGTGGCAGATGCTGTGGCCGTCCGTATGGCCAAGGCCGTCTTTGGAGCCGGACCGGCGGGAGCCGCCGCTGGCGCAGGACACGTCATACTTAGCAGCTTCAGCAAGGAACTTCAGCTTCGTCGTGAGAGACATGGATGATTATACATGGAGATCTGCCCTGTCTCCATGCGCGGAATGAGAAGACGTGAAGTTTGCTCCCAGATCGGGATTCGGATTGGCGAATGAATAGAACGGCAGTTGCACCCCTTAGAAAAGGTAGGTCACTCGGCTAGGGATTGTTCCAGTCGAGGCACCCATAGGGCCAGGCTAAAATAATGACCAGGAAGGCATGGTGATGCGTGCGATAGCAGCGAACCAACGCCGATGGAGGTCTATATGGAAACGAGGACTGTCATGCAGAGACCAATCACTTACTGGTCCTGGCTGTTCCTGGGGCTGGCCCTCATCGCGGGCATTGTGGGCCTCTCCGGCTTTGCCGGTACCGCGACCGCCTTTTCATATGTGGTCTTCATGCTGTTCTTTGTGGCTTACCTGGGCAGCGTTTTCGTCGGACGAAAACGCCGTCGAGCGAATAAGCGAACAGTCCCGAGAATCGTCTTACACGTGGGATAATTTTTTCACCAACGCCGACATTTCCTCGAGCTTGTGCGTCCCGGCCGTGAGGTCGTTTTCCAACCGTTCGATCATGTCCAGGCAGGTCTTGACCGTCTCGACGAGCTGTTCCCGCGTCATGGTCGGGAGTTTTTCTTCCAGTTCCTGTCGTTTCATGTGATCGCTACTCCTTGCCTACAACTCATTTGCCTCTCCTTCATTCGCCCATCCTACCAGGATCGCTGGGGAAATATTATGGCGATCATCCTGATGCTACCCCTGCTGCCTTATTCCGCTCAGAATGGTACAGTCTGCTCATTGTTCTGCTTCTAGCAACGGCTGTGGCTGTGGAGGGTACCACCGAGATGAGCAGATTTGTGACCCGGTGAACAACGTATCCCGCCCAGAACAACTCCTCCGTGATCGCGATCGGCTCCAGTTACTGCTGGATGTCAACAATGTGATCCTTGCGAATCTGGAATTGCCGCAACTGCTGACGGCCATCGCGTCCTGCACCGGCCGGATCATCCATCAGGAATATACCAGTCTGGCGCTCTACGACCGCGACCAGACGACACTCCGTATGCATGCCCTCGATTTCCCAACCAGCAAAGGCCCGCTTCGAGAGGTGCTGACGGAACCGGTGGAGACCGGCCCGGCTGGACGGGCGGTCCGATCGCGCCGGCCGGAATTGTTCGACGCCGATGACCTGAAACAGTTCCGGGCGGAAATCGCCCGCCGTCTGCTCGCCGAAGGCATGCAATCGGTCTGTTGCGTCCCGCTCATGTCCCGCAATCGGATACTCGGCACCCTGAATGTCGCCAGTCTCCGCAGAACCGCGTTTGGACAGAACGACGTCGAGCTGCTCCAGCAGATCGCGACTCAAATCGCCATTGCCGTCGACAACGCCCTGGCATACCAGCGCATCGCCGAGCTGAACGAGAAGCTGTCGAAAGAAAAACTCTATCTCGAAGACGAAATCAAAGCCGATCACAATTTCGGGGAGATGATTGGAACCAGCCCCTCCCTGCTCGCCACACTGCGGCAGATCGAAGTGGTGGCCCCGACCGATTCCACCGTGCTGATCCAAGGCGAAACCGGGACCGGCAAGGAGCTGATCGCGCGTGCGATCCACGATCGCAGCCGCCGGCGCACGGCGACCTTCGTCAAATTGAATTGCGCGGCCATCCCGACGGGACTGTTGGAAAGCGAATTATTCGGGCATGAAAAGGGAGCCTTTACCGGAGCCATCACCACCAAGATCGGGCGATTCGAATTAGCCCATGGGGGAACGATCTTCTTGGACGAGATCGGCGATCTCTCGTTGGAATCTCAATCGAAGCTGCTTCGCGTGTTGCAGGAACGGGAATTCGAGCGGCTGGGCAGCACCCGCACGATTCGCACGGATATCCGGCTGATCGCGGCCACCAACCGCTCCCTGGCCCAACAGGTGGAAGCGAAGGAGTTCCGGAGCGACTTGTACTATCGCCTCAATGTGTTTCCCATCTCCACGCCTCCCCTGCGCGACCGCACCGAGGACATTCCGCTCCTGGTTCGTCACTTTGTGGCCAAGTTTTCCCGCACCCTGCACAAGCAGATCGAGGATATTCCGGCGGAGGCCCAGCGCGCACTCTCGCGCTACCACTGGCCGGGAAACATTCGGGAGCTCGAAAACGTCATCGAGCGCGCCGTCATCCTCACCCAGGGAAAGACGCTGCAGATTCCCATCGATGAGTTGCAGCGCGCCGCGAAGGTGCCATCCGATCCGATCCTTCCTCTGGAGGATGCGGAACGCGCCCTGATCTCCCACGCCCTCCAACAAACCAATTGGATCGTCGGAGGACCGGACGGGGCCGCCACCAAGCTGGGAATGAAGCGGACCACGTTGCAAGGGAAGATGCGCAAACTCAACATCTCCCGTCCACCCTAGAGCCTTCCCATGGGCACAGTGCCTGTATTTGGGCAGAGCGCGCGGCACTTCCGACGATTCCCCGCCCATTCTTCGATAGCTTCCACCGAACATTCGCTGACATCTCTTCGACTTCGCATTTCTTCCTCCGCCGAAACGCGACGGAACGATCCTTGCTGACTCTAGCGATCGTTCCCACAAAGGCCTGTGGGAACATTCTTCGCAACCAGCCGTCGGAACGGACCACGTGGAGGAAAAGAATGGAACAGTTCCTGATACCGTTGGTGTTACTCGCAGGCGCGGGATTGCCGGTGCAAGCCGGCGCGAACGCGCAACTGAGCAAATCGTTCGGCTCTCCCCTTCTGGCCACCACGGCCCAGCTTGGAGTCGGCTCACTCATCCTCCTCCTCGTCACCGGACTCAGCGGCACCCTGGGCGCCGTCGGGCGATTGCCCGACGTGCCTTGGTGGCATGCCCTGGGAGGGCTGGCCAGCGCCTGTTACGTCCTTTCCGGCATTCTGTTGTTGCCGCGCCTGGGAGCGGTGGCCACCATGGGGCTCGTCATCGCCGGGCAAATGACCGCATCGTTGGTCCTCGATGTCCATGGCCTGCTCGGCATCACGGCAAAGCCGCTGACCGGAACGATGCTGTTGGGAGCAGTCAGCGTGGTGACAGGGGCAGCCTGCATCGTGCTCGGCCAGGGCGCTGGCCATATCCGGCAGCTCTCCACACAATTGGGCTCGCTCCTGTTGGGTCTCCTGGCCGGCGCCCTCCTTCCCGTCCAGGGCGCAGTCAACGGACTCTTGCGCAACGATTTGCAGGCGCCATTGGCCGTCGGGATGATCAGTTTCTCTGTGGCGACCGCGAGCATGATACTGGCCGTGCTCTGTGCGGCCGTGTTCATGGCATCAGCCTTCCCGTCGGGAAAGCTACGTCTCTCGCAAATGCCCTGGTGGGGTTGGCTGGGAGGCGTCCTTGGCGCCTACTACGTGTTGATCGTCTTCGTGGCCATGCCGGTCATCGGCACGGCAGTCACGGTCGGCCTCACCATCACCGGACAACAGTTGATCTCCGTGCTGGTGGATCGGTACGGCCTGCTCGGCCTGCCTCAACGTTCGCCGACTCCATTGCGCATCGGCGGCGTGCTGTTGCTCGTCGCCGGCGTGATATTGATTCGGCTGGTGTGATTGGAGAACGACCGCGTCGCCTATCCGGTCAGATCATCCAGGATAAAGGCCAAAAAAAAAGCTCCGTCCTCTTTCGAAGACGGAGCTCCCAGAATTTACAATTTTTATATTATGCGTTCATAACGTTTCCGTCATGCGTGCCTAATATTTCCATTGCAAATTCTTCATGAGTTCACCTTATCGCATCGCCATCACTATGAGAGTTAGGAAAATCCCTAGAAATTCACCGGCACTCTTGGGTTCGCTCAGACCGAGACAGCCTCCTCACGGCTTCCTGGTCTCCGCAACACCGCTTCGCGCGAGCTTCTTCTTGATGGCAGCCAGGTTCTCTGGGGTCGAGCGCACCCGTATCGTGAGTCCCTCGGCATCGTATTCTTCGGACAGGATACGCATCTTGGCGCGGATCTCTGCCACGACCCCTTGAGCCGTAAACGGGATCCGCAACTCCTCGTCGGTCATATCGCTCTCGAAGTACCCCATGATCCGCTCACGGAGCGCCTGCAGGTCCTCCTTGTTTCTCGTGGACAGCAAGACCGCGTCGGGATATTCGGCCTTCAGTGCCGCGAGCTCGTCCGGCCCGAGACGATCCCGTTTATTCAACACCAACAGGCTGGGAACCTCCGTAGCGCCGACTTCGGCTAACACCTTCCGCGTCACCTCGAGTTGAGATCGAAAAGAAGGATCTGAAGCATCGACGACAAACAGCAAGAGCGAGGCGGAGGCCGCTTCATCCAGGGTCGACTTGAACGACGCCACCAGGTCATGCGGCAGCTTTTTGATGAATCCCACCGTATCGGAGAGAAGCACTTTGGGACGCGTTTCAGGATACAGGGGCCGGATCGTGGTATCGAGCGTGGCGAACAGCTTGTCGGCCACCAGCACCTCGCTACCCGTCATCGCCCGCATGAGCGAGGATTTCCCGGCATTGGTGTACCCGACGAGCGCGACCGTCAATTCGTGTTCCCGTCGCGCGCGCCGCGTCTGGTGCTCGTCCCCGATCGCCGCCAGTTCCGTCCGGAGTTCTTTCAGGCGATCGCGGATTCGGCGCTTATCGAGTTCCAGACTCGTCTCTCCGGCTCCTTTGCCGCCGACTCCCCCGCCTTGCCGCTCGCTGCCGCCGCCGGTTTCCCGTAACCGGGGCGCGAGGTAGTTGAGCCGCGCGATCTCCACCTGCAGCCGGGCCGCTCTGGTCCGCGCATGCCGGCTGAAAATCTCAATGATGACCCCGGTCCGATCAAGCACCGGCACGCCGGCGGCACGTTCCAGGTTTTTCAATTGGGACGGCGACAGATCACAGTCCACGATGACGATCTGCGCCGGTTCGCGGGGTCCTGGAGCAGCCTCGATGCGGTCATCCGATTCGTCCTCGTCTGATTCGTCCTCGACGTCCTCAGCCTCCCCCTCGTGTTGCGATGCCGCTTTGTGCTTCGGCCGTGCAAACGCCGCCTCGATTTTTCCGGACCCACCGGTCCACTGCGCCAGTTCAGAAAGTTTGCCCTGCCCCAGAACCGCCGCGTATTTATCGGAACTCCGCTTTTGCGTCACGCGGCCCACGACGTGGTACCCGAGGGTCTTCACCAGACGGGTGAGCTCTTGGAGCGAACTGTCCAGTTCCTCCGCAGTCACCCGGGGGGTGCGGATCGCCACCAGCACGGCATTCGATTGTGAGGGCTTCGACATCGCAGGCCTTTCCTTGATCACATCTTCGTGAGGGTCGGCATTGTACCAGGGAACTTCGTGTGAAAGCCTACTGGCGTCGCAGGACCTTTCCCGGTCACGCCCCCTGTTCCCAACTCTTAAAGCCCTTCAGTTCTTCGGCAAGGCTGTTCAACACCCAGGCGATCACCGCCGCATCATCCGCATAGCCGGCCACGGGAATGAAGTCCGGGATCACATCAAGCGGGCTAATGAGGTACAGAATCGCCGCGACAATGGTCACCAGCTTCTGGACCGAGAAGCCTGTATAGGCCCCGCTCACCGACGCCTTCACCAGCCGCACCAGTAACAGAAGGTCGTCCAACAGCTTGCCACCACGGCCCTGCGCAATCGAGAGGGCCGCGGCTAGCAGATACCGAAGCCGGTCTTTGTCCTTGAGATACCCTGCCGCCGTCTGTGTGAACCCTTGAAACATGGTCAACGCCTTCAGCACCATCCCCGGTGTCATCAGCTTCATGTCGTCCTCCCTGAGGGTGAGCACCGACCCGCTATACAATCACGATTGAGGATAACAGGCAGTTCGCGAAGGATCAATTTGGGCAAAGGGCAAAGCACAGGAACAAATCATCAGTGGTGGGGACGGAAATTCCGGACTGGCGGGTGAATAAACCGAAGGCCCGAGGTGTGGGGCGCACGGGAAGGATAGATTCCCGTCCGGCCAGAATGCTTGATTGCAAGACCTGACCCTCTTTCGCTCCCACGCACCACGACGGCGCTATCCTACGTGGTGCTTTTGATGTTCTCGTGGCCTGTCTGATCAGCTTCTTCGTGGGCCGGAGGCCGCCGTCGATTGGGTGAGCGTTACAGAAGTGTCTTCGTCAATCTCAGGATTGCGACCTGCACTTGGCCCCGCCTTGCGACACCAATTCCTTCGCCGCATACCCGGCCACCACGCCGCCGCCTAAGATGACCATCGGAAAAGACTTCATGGTGACCTCTCTCCTCGATCAATAGGATGTACGTGCGTTCCAGGTAAGAGGAGTGGAACGGGAGTGAGGTGCCCCTAACTCCTTTAATCAGCGTTCAGCTTGTTCCACTTGATAAGTTGTGATGGTTTCTTGCCCTTGTAAGGATACCAACGAAGACCACCGATCGAGACCACAAGCGTGCCTTGGCGCTTTGTCTTCCCCTTGTCCCATACCACAATAGAGATGCCAGTCTTGTCGAGCCAGATGGTTTGCTTGATGTTGACACTTGCCCATTTACTCGGTCGCCCTTGTGCCATGTCTGGGTTCCCTTCTCTTGATCAATTCATCACGCACGACCGGGAGATCGCTGCTTTCCCCTCACTAACGCTGAGGCCAATGCCATTGCAACGTTAACTGCGGGCTAGCTTCATGCCAATCTACTTCTACAACAGATGCGCTTTGTGAATGCCGGAACCCTGCGTATCAATGAAAATTTGCCTGCCTATACTTTTGTGAGAAAAGTCTGAAGGCCATTATCGATGATGGTTGTGGCTATTTGTTCACCGTCCATCAGGTTTATCTGCAGTCCCTTCTCCTGAAAGAGCTTTTCCGATAACGCTTGGCAATCCTCCGCAAAGTTACCCGACGATATTAACCATCCCACGGTCAGATTCTCCGCCTCTAATCCGCCAGCAAGTTGATCGATATACTCTTTGGTCGTCTGGCCCTGATGCCATTTAACTTGTACGCCGACACGAATTTGCATGGGGCCGAGCGGGAACTCCGTAAGGATATCGACGCCCTTATCATGCAACCTTGGCACTATCTCGGCACGCGATGCACCGATCGCCCTCAATAATGTCTGAACAAGTCGCTCAAACCTCCTTTCATCCATGTATCCTGAATGGATTTCTTTGAGCACGGCTTGGCTCATTTTTTGTCGCAACTCTTTTTCAAACAAGTTTTCTGGGTTGACTTCCTCAGTCTTTGACGCAAGCTGTAAAGCCTCGACAATCTCATCAATCAAATCCTGCGCATAAGCCGACGTTTGCTGAGTCTTCATGCGCGAAATCAAACCCGAGCGAGCATAGTCTCGACGAATTGGTTTTTTATCGTTCAACCACTTGACCTGCCTGCGGTAACAGCTGTCCGTTTTATGAGCTTCCTGGGTATCATCATAAAATGGTTCGCCCGAAATTTCGGCGAGATAAAAAGTCCCATTTCTATCGGGAACAACAACCCAATCGCCGAGGCGCATTTCATTGAGGAATCGCCACATTGTGCTCGCACCATACCCAGACTTTCTAAGGCTTTTTTCTCCTGGGTAACAACTTTCGCTGATGATCTCGCGAAACTTGGAATAGTCTTTCTCTGAAATCAGCTCTCTGGCGTCCGACCAACCGTTAACAATGACGTTATTAGGTAGCGATATAACCTCGAGCGCCCGAATTCCGCCGGGAGATTGCCTTAATACAAAGGCATTCGCTGGACGCATATATTCCTCACTTGTGCTGGTTGAGTGTTATGAACAGGTGTCATTAAAACTCTGGCTGATGCAGGAAACGCGTGTCCACAGGTAAGGCCTGAGGGGGCATCACAGGCGTATTGTCGAAATGCGCTCAGACCCCCAACACTTGTGCTACCTCTTCGCTCCCCCCAATGATTGGTTGGGCGTAGCTTTCTTTCAGAGCCAACAATGACCTGTCTTCCGAGACAAGGTAGTGCGCTTGGCCATCCAAGGCACAAAGGAGAAAGACTTCATCGTCTGGATCAGATGGCTGCACTGGGGCAGATGCAGTCACGATAGGAACCTTTGTGAATGCCCCCATTACATATGCGATCATCTTCAACGCTCGCTCGTGCGGATGATTTCGGTCCACAAGCTTCTCAAGATATTCGCCAATAATCTTTCCGCAATAGAGACCGCAGTGAGACTGCGCCACACGGATTAGCAAGCGACGGCAAGTGTTATCGCCCGATTGAGGTTGCTCGCCCTCTAACCACCTGGTACCAGCCGCGATCATCTGATTCGTGTCTAATACAACACGGTAGACCGGTGTTTGCATGATTAGTGCGACGTCTCACCTTCTAAAAGTTCCCGCAAAGCTCTTGCAAAATCAGATTGGGTCCACCCAGCCGATCGCAAACGCTCCAACTCTGCTTCAGCCTTACGATGCAACTCACTAGCTACGGCTCGTATTCGATCTTTTCGGGCAGCCAGTAGTCCTGCGAACGCCTCGGGAAGTCGCTGGGGTTCCCAGCATACAAGAAAATCCCATTCGCCTAATCGACCCCAGCGGTTGACGGCTGCAACCCAGCGGCGAGCCGCTTGATGCTTGGCATCCGTCTCCTCGTGTGGCCTCCCCTTAATCTCTAATATGACGGTCAGTGAATTCTTCAAACGTACTAAGAAATCAGGCTCATATACATGAGGATACCCGTATAGTTCATATGGAATGTTGAACTCCATATGATCGTTGCGGGCATAACAAAGCACTCCATCATTCTTGGCTAATCTTTCCAGTTGAAACGTAGCGGCCTGTTCCCATGAGTTTGTATCGCAGGCTACATAATTGAGGTGACTCACTTCCGTTGCCTGCACAGGTTTCACAGTCTTGAAATGCACCTTCTCAGTGCTCCCAACTGGTTTGTACCTATTCAGTCGAGGGAGTAACGGAGCTTCTCCCTGCTCGTCATCGGGAACAATGGCGGCAACGAGCAAGCCAATAATTCGCTGGGTATAAGTTTGCAGGCCCACTTCGCAAGGATGGCAACCACCAAAATCTACGCGAGTGGCAATGTACTCCTGCACTACTTTCAGCACCTGGGGGAATAACGCTCCTCGGCTCTGAGTCTTCAATCGTTCTTTCCCAGGATGGGCAGCCTCTGTAAGGATTCGTACGATTTCTCGTGCCATTTCGAACGTGATGGTTTGAGGATGAACCGAGTCGTAATACTCCTGCCGGTTCACCTCCTCGAAACCGAAGCCACGGTGAGAGCTGGGATGGCCGACTTGATAACCCACTTGCGGACGAACGAAAGCTGCAATAGGTACGCTCCAGGGATCCAGAGCCGTTCGCTCAACTTGATCCACATCGCAACGGATCAGGTTGCGTTTTAGGTCCACCACGTAGCCTTCAACGATAGGGAAGCGGATCTCGAAACCTT
Organism: Nitrospira sp.; assembly: GCA_024998595.1. GTDB lineage: Bacteria > Nitrospirota > Nitrospiria > Nitrospirales > Nitrospiraceae > Nitrospira_A. The sequence goes on along the minus strand of JACOEK010000004.1, from coordinate 548,308 downwards.
TTCGCTCTGGCAGAGCCATAACCTCGTGCTTAGGCCGGTCTTCTGGCGGCGCCCCCTTCTTCGGATCACGCCCTTTAAACGGAATCAACGAGAACGGCACGCCAAAAATGTCTACATATTCAGCCGTCAGCAATCCTGTCGTCGGGTCAGGTGTGTAATCCATCCGACGCAATCCACGTCCAACTACTTGCTCGCAGAGCAACTGACTATGAAATGCTCGGAGTCCTAGGATGTGCGTCACATTGTTCGCGTCCCAGCCCTCACTCAGCATATTCACACTCACGACACAGCGAATCCGTTCACCGGGCTCACCAGGACGTCCAACAGTCGAAACGATCTTCCTGAGTTCTTCAGCAGCTTCTTTACGGGTGGCTTTGGGGTCTGCACTTTCAGCGGCGCTCAAGAGGTCTGAATCTATGCGTAGCGTAACCTCCTCACCTTTCCGATTCCACAGCTCCTGAAAACCAGCAATCCCATTTTGGTAACGCTTCTGTGGCTTTGGCTTCTTCTTTTGTTTCGGCGCATCGTCGTCATCATCATCTTCTTCTGGCACATCCGCCTGGATCATCTCTTCACCGGAAATCATCCGGTGAAAATGCTCAGCAATGTCGGTGTTGTCACAGACGATAATCATGACTGGTGGCGTACGATCTTGGCCGGGTGCCGAAGCCTGCAATTGTTCAAAGCGCTGTTTCCACTCACCTGCCAGTGTGAGTAACGCATCCTCCGCCTTGCGGTAGACGACCTCAGGCTTAGGCTTGCCGCCGTTCAATTTCTCCCCCGGTCGCAGGTCACGCGTAATGTGTTCCCAAAGCTTGAAATATTTCGGGTCTGGCCGGCCGGTGTTATCAATGGCCGGGAGACGGGGAATCTTCGTGATGCCACTTTCAATAGCGTCGACTAAGCTAAAATCGCTGACAATCCATGGAAACGGCGAGCCCTCCGGATAACCACTGCCATGTATATAGAATGGAGTAGCAGACAGATCTACACAGACAGAAATGCCGCAGGCTGAATTGATCTTATCCAATCCTGAAACCCAGACAGTGGCTTCTTCACGATCGGCCTTCTCTTCCGCCGTGAGTTTCTCATCCTCACCAACCGGCGCGGGGCGATAGGCGTGATGCCCTTCGTCATTCAGTACCATCAAGGGTTCTGGATCCCACAAATCTTCCAGTCTGGTTTTGGCAAATGCCTCTGCTGTTTCGGCACCCAGTTTTCCCACCGTGACGCCGCCAACTTTAATCACTTCCGACTCTGGGCTGAACCAATGCCAGTTTGTAACCAGCACCTTGCCCTTCGCTAGTTCTGGCCGGAGTGAACTCGGCACCAAATCAAACTGTTCATAATAGTTGTTGGGATCACCGGGATAGAGCACTGAGAGGCGTTCTTTGATAGTGAGGTTGGGACACACCACCAATGCGCGGCGAGGGAAACGAGGATCTCCAGGCTTAGTACCACGATTGCAGAAAGCCCAAGAGATCAACATAGCCATCACCACGGTCTTGCCACTCCCCGTCGCCATCTTGGCGGCGTAACGAGGGATCGGCCTCAAACCTGGCTCATGCGGGATGTCGACCAATTTGGGATGTTGGGCTATCTTCGTCAGCCATTCATCTGGCCGTGGATTCTTCCCCTTGCAGAGCGAGAGGTATTCATCCACCCCTAGCTTCGGTGTCCAACGAGGTTTCTTACCTTGCGCGAGGATTTCTTGCAGATAAATGATCGTCTCAACGGCCTCGACCTGGCAGAAGAACAAGCGCCGGCTTCGATCTTCACGCCACCAATGCCTCAACAGCCTTTTGGTTGTCTCTGACGCATTCTCCCAGCCTGATTCATGCCAGCGTTTCACATCTTCTCGTAAGGCATTCACAAGAGGAAGATCATCACGCTCCTCTTCAGCAAGCAGGGACATCTGAGTGCTGCCTGTACGTTCAGTCTTGAACCAATAACTTGCGGGACGCCGTTTAGGCATCTTGCTTGGAATGCCTGTGCGTGTGTCATAGAGCCAATGTTGATCTGGTTCCTTGTAGGGAGAGCAGAGGATCGGATTCTCAACCGGCTGAATGGGAATGGACTCTTCAGGCATGGTATTCCTGTCCTACTTAACCTCGAGAACGCGCAATCCTTCGTTCCCCCTCGGATCAATCACCTTGATCGCGACACGCCACTTCTCACCTTTCTGGAGGCGAGCCGGTCGCGGAAAGGGAAGGCTGGTCAGCCCGCTCAACGCTTCAAACGCATCCTCCTCGATCACGTCGGTGTCGCTGAGCGCCTTGGCAAGCTTAGACCATTTACTCTTGTCTGGAAAAAAGGCCTGACAGATACAGAACGTCCGTCCATCGTAATCTGTATCGAGAAACCACGCAGCGATGCGCTCCTTGTCCGTGGGAAACAGCGTATTGCTGACAGGGTCATACACATCCATCCCTTCGACTTCGACCACATATTCGCCGTCGGGCTGCTTTGTAGGACCTTTCACGCGCGGGGCACTGAAGACGGTGAACAACTGGCTGCCAGGCTGTGTCTTGAGCAGGTCGCCCATAGCCACGTCCGGGCGAATAAGCGCCATGTGGAGCCTCAGCTTCGGATGGCTTCCGCTCTCAATGGCATCCTGCGCTGCTGCGTCAAAACCGAATCCAGCGAAGACCACATCATCGTAGCCTTTGCGATTCGAGTCTCTGATCACGTCCTCCACCTGCATCGCACTGATGTTGCCGACTTCAGGGCCGATGCTGACAGCCACGCGCCTATCCCTCTTGTCGCCGTTCACCCATTCACCCTCGGCGTGTATGAGCGAGGCCCCAGCCGTTGGATCAAGCCGGCTGAACTTCATGTTCTTATTGCCAGGAAAATCCACCCCGCTCGCCTTGAGCAGGCGCAGAATCTTGTCCAGATGTGCCTCGGCGTTAACTACGGCTTTGTCGGCGCCTTCGCTCTGACCGAAGGTGTCCAATTCCTCCGGTGCCCCACCAATTGGCGTATCCGGTCCCTCCTCCACTGCGATAACGCCTTCCATCGTAAACGGGCCCGTCACCCGCACCACCCCATTAACTATTTCTGGCTTGTCAACGAGTTCTTCCATTTTGGCATTGGCGGCAATGCAATCGTTCACTTCGTCCATCTTTGCCCGCCACGAAGCGCGGTACGTGGTAAGCGCAGCAGCCAACGGCTTTGGCCAAGCTTGATCGGTGTCAAAGGGCACTTCATATTCCTTCCAAATGTCTTTGGGAATCGCAGCGCGATAGCTTTCCGCCTGCTTAGGCGTGATGCCCTTGAGGGGTGGGCGGGCGGGAATGGATTTGATCAAAGCAGGCTGCGTGTTAGGCAGCAACCACCGACGCAAGTCAGCTTCGGTTACAGCGCTTACTCCCTGTTCACGGTGTTTCGTCACCAACTTTTGTACCATTGCCTCGCGGATCGCCGACGTAACGCCCGCGAGTGCCTTGTTCAATGTCTTGAGCGCTTCGGCAAGAATCGGCTCATGCTTGGCAAAGATAGGATCGAGTGAGGTGTTGCGGGCAATGCTCTTAAGTGTGATGTGCGGAACAGTCTTGCACTGAAACGTCAGTTTTCTACCTGTTGCCTTGCCTTCCTCGTCTAGGTCCGCAATCCACGTCCCTTTCGGGTTCTGATTTACGTCCTCTGCGCTGAGTTCGCGGAGCTTGTAGAAGTCAAACTTGGCCGTTAGCAATCTGTGTTTTGCTAGTGCCAACGCTACACGGCTGGAATCGCAGGTGATCCAACGCCGACCCCAGTCCTCGGCCACATACGCCGTTGTTCCGCTCCCACAAGTCGGGTCCAGCACCAAATCACCAGGGTCGGTGGTCATTAGAAGGCAACGCTCCACGACCTTTGTGTTGGTCTGAACAACATAGACTTTTTCGTCTCCATATCCGCCACTAGCGGTGTCCAACCAAGCGTTGCTTCGAGGGAAAAAAGGGAAGTCGCCAGTGAAACGACGATATGAAAGCGTGGTGCCGTATGCCTCTAAACGCTCAGCACGTCCGAGGCGCACGAAACCGTCGAGATTGGTTTTCCAACCACCCTTACCGGGAGTGAATGTCCTTCCTTGAAATTGGACCGGAACGAGCGTTGCTTCGCTACTTGAAGTAGATGTTGCAGGAGACCGCCGATACACTCCCCCGCCCTCGGGAACTAGCGAGTAGTCTTCAGCTTCTTCTTTAGTGAGTTTTCGATGTAGACCGTTAGCAAGTCGCACGAAGCTGTAATTAACCCAGCCGCCACCCTCGCGATCTGCGTAGAGCGGTCTGAACTTGACCTTCTCTTTCTCTTTTGCGAACCAGAGCAGGTAGTCGTTAGTATCGGGGAGCAGGTCGCCCGACTGGCCTGTGGTTTTTCGAAAAGCGATGATTGCGCAAAAATTTTGAGGCTTCAACACCTCATCCATTACCGATCGCACTCGATGAAGGTTTTCATCGCTAATCTGGACGAATATGCTGCCGGTATCGGCGAGGAGTTCCTTGGCCATGGCCAACCGATCGCGCAGGTAAGCAAGGTAGGAGTGGATGCCAAGCGTCCAAGTGTCCCGGTACGCTTTCACCATTTCCGGCTCACGGGTCAGATCCTGCTCGCGATCCTTCACGTCTCGTTGGCCGAGCTGAGGCTGGAAGTTCGAGGCGAATTTGATGCCGTAGGGCGGGTCAAGGTAAATCATCTGCACCTTGCCCGCGAGATCTTCGCGTCGGGCGAGGCTTGCCATCACCTGGAGGGAGTCACCCAGAATCATCCGGTTCGTCCAGTCCACGTCGTGCTGGTAAAACTGGACAGCTTTGGCATAGTCTTGCTGCGGATCGGCAAAGAGATCGCGTTCTACATCTTCGCGCGCGAGTACGCGCAAGATCGCCTGGGTTGAGATCCGCTCGTGCATGTGTAAAGCCACCGGCTCGACTTCGAACCACGGCTTCTCCCGCTTTCCACTCCACTCTAGCCATGGCTCATGCCGGCGAAGCGCCTCTACCAGCACGGTCGCTTCTTCTGCCGAAATTGCCCGTTTCCTTGCCGTAGCTAGCAGATCCGGCAGTTTGTCTGTCCCCGTTGCATCCGTGGCCGACCGCAACACCGGCGGAAGGTGCGGATTGTATTCGTAGCGGATTCGCGGCACTTCACGAATATACCCGTGTGCTTCTAATCCAGCCGGTGGAATATTCTTCCGCTTCGACGGATACTTATATGTAGTGATCGCGTCGGTTGTCTGGTTCTGATCTGCTGGCCTAGATGCTTTCGTCTTCGCCGCCGCTTTCTTTTTAGGCATGTCCCGTCCTTAAGGTGTCGTTTCGTGGGCGAATATCGAGAGAGGGATAGTCTCTTGAGCCATGATCACAGGCCAATAGAATGGCGTTCCCTTCCAGCCTTGTTCTTCGGTCCCGTTCTGACGAATCATGATGAGCATCGGAATCTCTGTTGCCACGCGCCGCGCAATAGCTCCTTCGCGCTGGGCTGTGTCTGGGGCATCCGAGAAGTAAGGGGGGCCTAGAGCCGGCTGAAAGCGACTAAGATTCCGGTCTCTCCGAACGAGACACCAGACCTTCCCTCGATGATTGGGATTACTGGCTCGACCACTCATATATTCGAGCGCCGCACGCGCTGCCTCCCAGTCAAACTCGTATCCCATGTCTGTTTCCAGAATGAGTGTCGGCTCAATTCTTCGCAGGAGATCGAGCGCAAAGGCGAGGGAGACTTCGAATGGGTTGGTCGGGTCCTGTCGTGCGAGCGCTTGATCCAGGATTGTATCGACTTGTCGAATCACCGGCTGAACTCGAGTTTTTACATCGGTCTGGAACCCGATCGGTAGGATGCGCTTGAATGGCCGTAGTGTCGTCGTATTCGAGATCAGAATCTTATTGGGGCTACATGGCACGATCTGTCCGCGTGGGTCTCGCTGAATAAACACGACCGCCCGGTCTGGGTTGGACTGGATTGTCTCGCGCAGGGCCACATCGCTTTCGTGCATGCGCCGCATAGCGGCATGAATGGTCGGCTCGGTATAGAACCTTGTGACGGCCAGATCTTCGATTGGCCTAAAGCCAAACATTCGGGAGTGCTGGAGCACTGTATCTTGCTGATAGATCTGGGGCCGGCGCCCGTAGAAGAATCCGATCAAGTTGGCGAGCGTGATACCTCGGTCAAGAATCTGCCCCCCGATGAAGATATTGAGCGGTGTTCGGAGGCGGAGCTGCCCTTCACGATCGAGCAATTCCTCAACCTGCTGCTCAGAATTGACCTTCGTAATCATCAGCCATCCTTCCCGAAGTGCGGCAAAGGCCTGATAGATGACCGCATCGAGCGGGGGCAGGTAGCGATCTAGGACCCGCACAGAATTGGCTAGATCGTTGTAAGACTCAGTGAGCAATTGTCGGAGCAACTCAGGCTGATCACTGACCGCCTCCATCAGCTTCTGGTTAAGGGCGGTGACTACTCGCTCCTGCCAGGCATGGGCAGCTTTTGCCGACTCAGTGTGAAATAGGAAGCTGAATTTCCGTAATGGCTGTCCTGCTTGCCCATCCTGTAATCGTCGAAGGCAACCCCCAACAACAAAATTGCAGATTGCTCTCCGCAGTGAACTAATAGCGTCGCTTGTCAGACAATCCTCGATCCGAAATCTTCTGCGGTCTTCCTGGCGGAGTATTTCCAGGTCGTCCAACGTGAGGGGGCGAAAGACAAAGGAGGCGACAGTGTTGTCTTCCTGACTCCTATCGAAGTAGTAATCACTACCGATATACCTGTCATTGACAGGCACCAGTTCTGTGAATGCTGGACGAACAGGCCTAAACTCTACCCCGTTCACGACCATGTCCTGTGGCTGCAGGTACAGTGAATAAGGTGTTGCCGTGACTTGCAAAAAGGCCGACTTGGCAAGAATCTGGCGCAGTCCCTCAATTTGTCGGGTGGTCTTGTTTATGACAATCCCTTCTTCCTTTGTGCTCTTGAACCCAATGCTGGCGTAATCAGCTTCGTCGTCGATTATCAGAACACGCTTTCCAATAAGCTGAGGATACGTTTCCCGAAAGAGTTTGGCGAGCCGGTCCAAATTATCCGTCTGCTTCTTCGCAACGAAGATGAGCTTCTGATTCAATTCCCAAGGAGTCAGTCCAGACGGAATGGTCATGATGTCGTGGATCTGTAACTTATCGTCCACGGTAAATCGCGCAAAATCCCGGCGCACACGTTCCAAGGTTTGTCGGGCTAAGGCCTTCGTTCCCTTTGTCAGGATCACGGCAATATCGAAACCGCTATCAAACGCGAGAGCAATGACTCCGAGAAACGTCTTGGTCTTTCCAGATTGGATTTTTCCAAGCAGCATTCCTGGTTGTGCAGCACTGGTTTCAACTGAGAGGAGGCGTTCGACGGTCTGTTGAATGCACGCTCTATCAGCTTGGCCATAAATGACTGCGTTATCAGTGAAGGCAGGATAGAAATCGCCAGAAAGGTTTAACGGCATAGTCCCTCTTGAGCGCGGCGCCGGCAGCATACCCGTTTCCATTCTTTTAATCACTCGCGTTTTTACGGGCAAAAGCGGCTGATGGCCTACCTGGCTACCCTCTCAGACGACCGCTTTTCCTACGTGGAGCTATCTCCGGTGGATAGACGAAGCATTCACCGCCTCTTCCCCATGCCTCCCCCACCATCCAACGGCGCGAACGGCACGGCCGGATTGAACTCATTGATCGGATTCAACGGATTCTCCGGCCGATAGCGATTCACCGGATTGAACGGATTGTTGGGGTTGAATTGGTTGATGGGATTGGCGGGGTTGCCGGGATCGAACCGGTTGATGGGGTTGAACGGATTCGCCGGGTCGTAGGCGTTGATGGGATTCAGCGGGTTCCCTGGCTGGTACTGGTTGATGGGATTGAAGATGTTGAAGTCGCGCTGGTACTTCTCGTCGAAGCCGGACTCCGCCCGACCGGTCCCGATCATCGCCACCAGCAGAAGCCATCCGACGATCATTCCATTTAGCACCTGAGCCTGTCGCATGGCCGCCTCCCTTGTGCCTGTGCATTTCTGCCTGCAGCATACTCCCCTGCCGTGACATCCGGGGTCACTCTCGGGCGCTATAGGTGAACGGTTCGACGGGAAACCTATGAAGTAGTTCAACACCAACGCGGCGGGCAATGGCACCTGACGTATATTCCGTATCCGCCAACCGATCCGATCCTGGTTTCACCCACTTACGGCTTCGGTGCGGCCTTCCGCGGGGGACCATCCACGAGCAGCGTGATGTGGAAGGCCGTTCCTTTTCCTTCCTCGCTTTCGACGCTAATCGTGCCGCCGTGCGCATCCACCACGTCTTTGACGATCTTCGTCCCCAGTCCAGTTCCGCCGGCCTTGCTGCTGATCGCCCGATAGGTGAACAGACTGTCGCGAACTTCCGGGGAGATGCCTTTGCCCGTATCGACGACCGAGAGGACGATTGTGCTTCCGTTTGCGTCGGTGCGGCCCCGCACCGTGACCGAGCCGCCCGGGGGGACTTCGGGAATGGCGTTGTTGACGAGATTGTAGAACGCGTTGAAGAGCCGGTTCTCATCGGCCTCGATGACCGGGAGCTCTTTCAGCCCTTCGGTGCGGAGCGCCACCTGCCGTTCATCGGCGAGGACCCGCAGCGTCTCCATGACGCCGGCGACGACATCGTCTACGCGGCAGGGGGCAAACTGAAGCGGCCGGGTCAGCCCTTTCACGGAATCGGCGATCTCCTTGACCCGTTCGTGAATGCGCTGGGATGACCCCCGGATCATCTCGATGAGTTCCTGCGCCACGTCATGGCTCGGCTTCATGGAATGCAGGGTCGACTCGGGGAGTTTTGTGAAACAGTCCCGCACTTCTTCCTCCAGCAGCTGGGCCCCGCTCATGATGGGCATGAGGAGATTCTTCAGATCGTGACCGATGTCGCCCAGCACCCGTGCCACTTCAGCCAGACGCTGCTCCTCGACCAGGCGGGCTTCGGTCCGGCGTAGCTCTTCTTCAGTTCGCTTGCGATCCACGTACAGGCCCAGCCGGGTCCCGAGATTATCCACCATGTCGAGGACGTCCTGATCCGGCTCGCGGATCGCGCGGAAGAAGAACTCCATGACGCCATAAATCTCATGGCCTTTCTGCACCGGAAAGGCAAAGGCCCCGTGCAAGCCGATCTTCTCCGCGATCTTGGTCCGCCGGAATGCGGGATCCACCACCACGTCCGGAACCCAGATCGGCTTGCCGGCCGCCCAGGTTCGCCCGACGAGTCCTTCACTCCGCCCGAATGTCCGGCCGCGGCTATCCTGCACAAACTCCTCCGCGTCCAGCTGCGGGACATGCCACAGATCGACGAACCGGAGGGCCTGGCCCTGCTCATCCAGCTCCCAGAACATGCCCAACTCCCATTCGAGCGTTTCGCCGATCGCCTGGAGCACGGCATGGCCGACATCCTTCAACGTGACTGTTTCCGCCAGGACCCTGGTCACGGCATATTCCGCCCCCAGACGCCGCGCCGCTCGCCTGGCCTCGGCCAGCGCGTTTCGCGTGTCGCTGACCATGCGCACGTAGCCGCGGCTGACATGCAGGAGCGCAATCACGTAGCCCGCGAAGCGCACGCCGTGCCAGATCCACCAGTCGCTCTGCCAGGGAGCCGAGAAGAGAAACATCGTTTCGGCCAAGCCGAAGAGAATCGCGAGCGTGCCCAGCAGTTGGTGCTCCGGTCTGCCGGTCCGTTTGGCTTCGATCCAGAAGCCGGCCGCGCCGGCGAAGAACAGACAGGCGGCGAGCCCGTGGAGCGCGAGGGCCATCGGCACGAATTGGGCCTGTTCGGTAAAATGCGGCAGGCGATGAGGCATGGTGACGACGAGCAGCCCGAAGGCCAGCGTGCCGCCACCGACGAGATAGGGCATCAACGCCCTCGTCCTGGTGCTGATCAAACGCGGCGGATGCCACACGAACGAGAAGGCCACGCCCCCAAGCAGGCTGGCGGCGCTGCGCAACAACACGAATCCATGATCGGGAGTGGAGATGGCGTGAAACCCTTCGAGAATCCCCATGCCCAGCAAGCCGCTCGCGATGCCCTGAAGCCGTTCGTCGTCCCATTCGACTTTTCGCGCGAGCAACACCAAGCCCGTGAGGACTGCCGCGAGGCCGCCCAAGGCTTCCACCGTGGAATGGAGCGGCAGGTGCACCCAGAGGACATGCGGTCGGAGGAAATGGATAAACAGGCCGGAAGGGAGCGCGATCGCCACGAGGGCGACCAGCACCAGCGGATGCATCAATGGTGGGAGGCGCATCTCAGGGTATGGAGTCTCAACAAGTCGCTAGTTGCGCCCTAGCATGGGCCGGACGACGGAAGAGGTCAAGGGAGGTGGAGAGAAGCCCGAACCTTCCGTGACCAGACGACACTGTTAGCGCCGCGCGGCTCCATGCCGGATTTCAACGAAATCCTGGTGGACCGGGATCTTAAAACTTCCGTTCGGTTGCGCGAAGTGGGCGTTGAGATAGGTCTCCACATCGCGCTTGGTCGGCGGGTTGGTGAGGTTGAGCAGATTCAGCATGAATTCCGCCACGGCGCTGGTCTTCACGAGGTCGGGCGTCTCGACGTGGGCCGGGTCCATCGTCATGGTGACTTCATACCGGTCGCCATGTTTGGCGCGAAACGCCTCCATGGTCTGCCGGAGTTCGAAGCGGTGGCCGAAGAAATGATGCAGCATGTTCATGCAGCCGCTCTCGCGGTGCTGTAGGACGAGGACCGTGACGCCGCCCGGAGCCATCCAGCTGACGAGCCGCTCGATGTGGGCCAGCCACTCCGTGGCGGGAATATAGTAGAGGGTGTGGGAGCAGAGCACGAAATCGCCCTGGGCGGTCGGTTGCGCCTCCATGATCGGCCGGTCGTGTGCTTCGACATCAGGGAGGGCCTGGCGGAGCTGATTTAACAGATAGGTATTCGGTTCGACGGCGATGGTGCGATGGAAGGAGCCGGCGAACGTCTTGGCCAGCTCTCCGTTCCCCGCCCCTGCGTCGATGAAGGTCTGCCGATTCGGAAGTCCCTTCACCACCCGCTCGAGCCACGTGCGGGCATTACGCTTTTGGTCCGTGTGGTCGAGGAAAATTTGAAAGGCCTGCTTGTAGTCCTGTCCCTGGCTATCGAAAATGCGGATGCGTGCGTCGTCCGTCATGCTCGTCCTCCCGGCCATTGGGCGAGGCGCAGCATACAGGATTCTCGATACGCGGTCCATGGAAAGACCACGAGGCACTGCGAGTTGACGGCTTGTCGTCTGTTCGCCCCACCTCCCTCAAATGCTTCCATTTCACTGACGCGCCCTTGCCTATGTCCCATTACAGGAGTACCCTTTTTCACAACTCATACGCCCTACTTTATTCAAGGAGGCTGATCATGACACGCATCCGGCTCCTCACCTGTCTCTCCCTGCTGCTCCTCTCCTGTACGTCAGTAGCCTCGGCCGAACTGCTGGCGCTGCTCAACTATGAGAGCAAGCCGAACCAGCCGGTGCGCCGCGAAGGGATCGCGATCATGGACATCGATCCCGAATCCGCCGACTTCGGTAAAATCCTGATGGAAGTGCCGCTGCCCCCCGATCTGGTCGCGCACCACATTTTCTTCAACCGCGACCGGACCAAGGCCTACATCACCGCGCTGAACAAGAGCGTACTGCACGCCGTGGATCTGACCCGTTTCCCCTATCGGCTGCGCGCGATCGAAGTGCCGGAGTGCCAGGTACTGGAAGACCTGGTGGTCTCTGAAGACAACCGCACCTGGTTCCTCACCTGCATGGGGTCGAGCACGGTGATCATGGGTGATGCGATGACGGACAAGCCGACGAAGGTGGTGCGCACGGGCGAGGGCGCCCCGGTCTCCGTGCGCTATCCGCACGGGATTGCGATCCACAACGGCATCAACCGGGTATTGATCACCAGCACGGTCAAGCCCGACATGTCTGAAGCGGGTGATTCCATCACGGTGATCGAGGCCACCACCGGCGCGGTGCTCTCGACGCATCGGGTGTCGTCCAAACCGACTCCCTCGAAATCTGCGCCGGTTGAAGTGATGTTTTCGCCGAACGCGACGCCGCCGGTGGTCCACATCACGAACATGCTGGAAGCCACACTCTGGGCCGGGGTCTGGGACCCGACCACCGCGTCATTCTCGTTTCACGAGATCGATGACTTCGGGCCGCGACAGCAGGGTATGCCGCTGGAAATGCTCTACAACGCCAAGGGCGATCGCCTATTCGTCACCACGGCGAAGCCGGGCTTCGTGAATGTGTACGACAACAGCGATCCGCGCCACCCGAAGTTTCTGCAGGCCATTCCAGCCGCCAACGGCGCGCACCATTCTGTGCTCTCCCCCGATGAACATTACCTGTTCGTGCAGAACAGCCTGCTCAACCTGGAGGGCATGAGCGACGGCTCCGTCACGGTGATCGACCTGAAAAAGGGCGGCAAAGTGGTGGGCAGCATCGATACGCTGAAATCGCAGGGGTTCAATCCCAACTGCATCATGCTGCTGCCGAATCATTTTCGCGGGGAGACGTTACGGGCTGAAATGCGGCCGTGAGGATGCAGGGGAATTGAGCGTTCGGTAAGCAGTGATGGAGCTAGGATAGCGGCGACTCGGACCGCCGCACCGGCTCTGGTTGATAGTGGGCTGGGGCTGGTTGGGCGGCAGGCGCTGCGTGCCCCACATCCAGGAGAATCGCTACGAGCATGTCGCTCATGACATTCACGCCCGAGCGCGCGCGGGCGATGATCCAATCCACCGTCATGATGAGAGGAATGGCGGCAGCGATGACGGTGTCCGGCAGGCCGGCCGCCGACAGTACGAGCGGCAGGACGATCAGCCCGGCTTCAGGAATGCCCGCCACGCCGGCCCCGGCAATGATCGAGGCGGCCACGATCAAGAACTGACTGGTCAACGACAAGTCATACCCCAGGGCCTGGGCGAGAAACAGCGCAGCCATCGCTTCGTAGAGGGTGATGCCGTCGTTGTTGAGGTTCGTGCCGACACAGGCCGCGAGGCGCGCCGATTGTGCCGACACGTTCATCCGGTGGAGGCATTGGAGCGTGACCGGCACCGTCGCCAGGCTGCTGTTGCAGGACATGGCCGTCATGATTGCGTCGGCCCCCTCCCCCACATAGACCTTCGGCGATTTCTTCCCCACGAACCAGGCCACCAGCGGGTAATAGATGAGAGAGTGAATCGTCAGCCCCGCGAGCATGGCCACCAGAAAGATCCAGAGCACGGAAAAGACGCCCACGCCGGACTTGCCGACCACTTGCGCCACCACGCCGAACACCGCCAACGGCACCAGGTGAATGATCCAGCCGAGGATACGCACCAGCCATTCGTATACCCATTCCACGACCCGCACCACCGCATGGTCCTCCGCGCCGGCTCTGGACGCCTTGATGTGCAAGCGGCGCAGGAACGTGCCGAGAACCAGCGCCAGCAACACGACCCCGATGATGTTATTGGTGGAAAAGGGCGAAAGAATGGTGCGGGGAATGTAAGCGGCGAGGTCTTCGATCGGTGTTTGTGACGTCGCCACTTTGGCCGGTGCTTTCGAACCGGGCACGAGCTGCAACAACTGATCGACATGCCCCTGCCAGGACAAGCCCGGCTGCCACGTGTTCATGATCACCAGACCGATCGTCATCGCCACGGTCACGTTGACCAGACAAATGACCAGCAGCCTGGTCCCCTGGCTGAGCGGCAGGCTGGTGCGGATGAGGGCATCGAGAATGGCGAAGAAGATCAGCGGAATGGCCAGCGTCTTGAGCAACTGCACGACGACCATGCCGAGCTTGCCCAACTGCGCATTGGTGATCCCGCCCAGGTAGGGTTCCTGGCCGAAGATCACTCCGAGCAGACCGCCGAAGATCACGGCGATGAGCACCTGGGTATACAGGGGCATCGGGAGGCAATTGGATGTGGCGTTGGTCGTCGTCATAGAGAATCGAATTGGGGAGAATACCCGTTTCCCGCGCAGAAAGCATCCTGCGAGAAGCGACACGTGCAAGCGGACTTGTTAGCCCTGACTGATGAGGCAGGCTTCGTCGACCACGGCTTGATGCAGACTCTCCGGCTTGAGGACTTTCACCCCGCTGCCGAAACTGAGCACCCAACCGACGAGCTCTCTAGTATCAGCGACGGAGAGGGTCATGCGGAGCCCGCCGCCTTTCGCCCGCTTTGTCCCCTGCGTGGGATGCCAGACCCGATCCTTCACCCAGGCTGCCGTGGCCTTGTTGAACTCGAGTTCCACCTCGATACGCGGCCCGCGCATGACCGTGAGCGCATCCTGTACGAACGCATCGAGATCGAAATGCAGGGGCATCTGATAGGGATGGTCGGTCGGCGTGACGGACTTGATCCGCTCCACGGCGAACAGGCGCGGCTCGCGCCGCAGGTGACAATAGGCGATGAGATAGAGACCGCCCGTGGCGTACCAGAGCCGATAGGGATCGACTTCGCGCCTGGTCGTGCGGCCACGCGAGGCGGAGTCGTACCGGATCTGCACGGTGGTGGCATTGGCGATGGCGCGGGTGAGCCGGTCGATAGTATCGCGATGTTGTCGATAGCGTTTGTGCGGACCGAGCCCGACGCTGAACGTGCCGTCGAGCTGTTGCACCAGCGCCACCCCTTGCGGCGGCAACGCAGCGGCGGCCTTGCCCAGGGCCGATTGAAGCGAGGTATGGAGTTCGGTGCCTTCCAGCGGGGAAATCAGGCGGCGGCTGAACGTAAGTGCCATCAATTCCGACGGCGAGAACCGCAGACCGGGAACCTGGCGAAATCCCTCCATGAGCCGCCAACAGGTGTGGCCGTTGATCCGCTCGGTCACGACGGGATACCCGGCTTCTTCCAGTGCGGCCAGATCGCGCCTGAGGGTGCGGGGATGGCGAGTGGACCCGGGCGCCAGCGACTCCGCCAACTGCTCCAGCGTGAGGCCCTGGCGCGATGCCTCCAACTGTTTCAACACCACTAACAGACGTACGGCCTGATCGTTACGCGCCATGGCTGCCCACGCCTCCGTCGCTCCTCGCGCTTGCCCCTTCGCTTCCCCTGAGTGGCGGACTCAGGTGGGAATGTCGGTCGTCCCGTCATAGGAGGCGCGGGATTGATGCGCGATTTTCAGCGTGTCGCCGTCTTTTACCAACGAGTCCAGCGAGCCGACCTTGCGATTGACGGTCACGAGCAATTCGCCGCGCACGATGAACGGAGCCAGCGCATCCATCAACTCCGCATTGCCTTCGATCAGCAGCTTGATGGCCGTGGGTCCTTCGACTTCCACATCCAATTCCGGCTCGGTCACCCGCTGTAATAAGGTCGGTCCAAGAATCAGCACCTTTACCATGTGTTTACCTGGCCTCCATTTAGTGACCCGTTCAATCCTGTTGCACTGTTCATCGCGACTCTTTCGTCGCGCGTGTCTCTACCCCTGCGCCCGCGCGTGGCAATGCAGGCAATCCTGCCGCTTGGGATGTTGCACCGGCAAGGGGCGAACGGCTTGAGGCGCATGGCAGGTCGCACACTGGCTCTCCGTTGTGATGGCCTGGTGCGCGCTGTTGGCCGGCACCTTCGGGTTGCGGTCACGCGGCGACGGCAGTAAGGCGACGCCCCCGACGACCAGTAGCGCCAGTACCACAAAAATCAGATCCACTTTGCGAAAAGTCATCAGCCGGCTCCTGGTCCTGTCTTCGTCTGTTGTGTGCCCGCCTCGTAGGCCTCGTTCAACACCTGCGCGACGTGTTTGACCGCCGCGCGCCCCCGCAGGCCGTTGTTCAGCTGGATCATGCAGGCCGGGCAGCTGGTGGCCACCGTGTCCGCGCCGCTCTGCTCGATGTTCCGGCGCTTCCGCTCGAACACCTTTTGTGAGGTCTCGTAGTCCTTCACGAGATACGTGCCCGCTCCGCCTGCGCAGCGATCGGCATCGGTCATCTCGACATAGTCCGATCCCGGTACCTGCTTGAGCAACTGGCGCGGCTCCTTCGTGACGCCGGCCGCTCGCAGATGGCAGGAGGAATGGTACGTCACCCGGTTGCCCAAGCCCTCGGCCGCCCCCATGGGTGGATGTTCCGGCGAGCGCGCTACGAATTCCGTGATGTGGACCACCTTCTTCGCCAACGCGTCCGCCGCCTGGCGCTCCGGCCCGTCCTCGAAGAACTTCTTGTATTCCTTGAGCATGAGCGTACAGGAAGCGCAACCAGTCACGACCTGATCGTACCCCCTGAGCGACTGAAGATTGAATCGCGCATTCTCCTTCACGAGGTCCACATGGCCATAGGTTTCGATCGGCGTGCCGGAGCAGCGCTGCGGCGGAAGCTCAGGCTTCACATGATGTTTTTGCAACACACCGATCACCGCATCCCCCACCCCGTCGTCAAAATAGTTGGCCGCACAGCCGTGAAAATAGGCCACGCGGGGGCCTACTCCAGTTGGACTCGGCTGAGTGAGCTCCTGATAGCGGTCGCGGAGGTGCCGGGGAGCCAGCTTCGGCAGGACCATGTCGGCCGGCAATTTGGCCGTTGGAGCGATGCGCTTCAACAAGGGCGCCGCCAGACGTTCGAGCAGGGCGCGTGGGCCGGGGCGATCCCAGAGACCTTGGGTCTTCGCCAGAAGTTTCAGCATCGCTTCAAATATCGGGAGCTTGGCCTGGAGCGCAAACAGCCAACGGCTTCCTTGATTGGGCTGTTCGGCGCGCCGCTGCAGGATCAGCTCCGAGACATCGACGCCTGCCGGACAGATCGTGCGACAGGATTTGCAATTGAGGCAGGCTTCCACCACCCGCTTCGAGTTCAGATAGGAATAGTCCTTAGCCGTGACGATTTCGTACCAGCCGCGCGAGCTCATGTCTTCCGACTGAAACACATCGTAGACCGGACAGACGGAATTACACTTGGCGCAGGTCGCGCAGGATTTGGACAACCGCTGGTAGTCGATATGGTCGGTGAACGGCGCGTCGCTGATCTTGATGCCGGGGTTCATGACGTTCGCCGGATCGATGGTCCGCTTGACCTCCACGAAGAGCTGATAGAGTTCCTCGCCAAACATCTTGCGGACATATTCGGCGCGGACCCGCCCATCTCCGTGCTCGCCACAGATCGACCCGTCGAAGCGGGTCAAGACGGCCTGATGGATCTCATGGTAGGCCAGCACCATCTTGTCGAAGTCCTGCCGGTCGTTGACGTCGAGCAGCGGCGTGATGTGGGCGTTGCCGTTGCCGATATGGCCAAAGATCGCCACCGGCACATGCTGGCTCTCGAAGAACGTTTCGAGGTAGCGGATCAGTTCGCTGATGCGTTCGGCGCGCACCACCACATCGTCGACGAAGTTGATCGGCTTCTTGCGTGGATCGAACCGGTAGAGAGTGGGATAGAGGGCTTTCCTGGCTTTCCACAGTTGGTCCCGCTGCTCTTTGTCATAGGCAATGGTGAGGTCACCGCAGAGTTGGTACCGGCGGCAGATCGCGGCCATGCGGTCGGCGCGGTCACGCAAGTCTGCTTCGCCGTCGCTGCTATCGAGTTCGGCGAGCAGGGTTGCAGCGGCGTCGGCCGGAATGCCATGCGCGGCGCGTCCGATCAGGTTCAACGTGTTGGCGTCCATCACTTCCAGCGCGCTCGGGCGGAGGCCAAGAAGATGCGGCACCGCCTCCCCGACTTCTTCCAGCCGGCGGAAATGGATCAAGGCGGTCAGCGTCCCTTGTGGCTTGGGCACGAGTCGGAGCGTGGCCTCACTGACGATGCCCAACGTGCCTTCGCTGCCGACGAAAAGTTTGGGAAGATCGAAGAGGCCCTGGTTCAACCCGTCGGCCAACCCGAAGAGATTGTAGCCGCAACTGTTCTTGCTGACGGTCGGCTTCTTCCTGTCGATCAAGGCGCGTTGCCGTTGCACGAGGTCAAGGATCGGTTTGAGCGTGGGATGCGCGGCCAGCGTCCGGTCGAGCGCCGGATCGTCCAATCCCATCGGCGCGGCAGAGAGCCAGGATCCCGAGGGCAAACAGACTCGTAAGGCTTGCACATTGTCTTTCACGGAGCCGTAGATCAACGTGTGAGGGCCGGAGGAATTGTTCGCTACCATGCCGCCAAGCTTGCACATGTCACCGCTGGAAGGGTCCGGGCCGAACAACAGATTGCGCCGCCCCAGCTGCTTGTTGAGTTCCGCCAGCACGATGCCGGGCTGCACGCGGGCCCAGCGCTCCTCCTCGTTCAGTTCGAGGATACGGTTCATCTTGGAGACATCGAGGATGATGCCCGCACCGACTGCCGAGCCGGTAAGATTGGTCCCGGCAGCGCGCGGCGTGAGGGGGATGCCTCTCGATACGGCAAACCGGATGACGGCGTCGATATCCGCCTCATGCTCCGCCAACACCACGGCCTTCGGCGTCATGCGGTAGATGCTGGCATCGACGGCATAGGCGGTCAGCGTGGGCACGTCGTCCTGGACCTTCGCATGTCCAAGAAGACGCCGAAGATCGCTGGCGACGGCGGATGAGGTGTTGGGCAGGATGAGGGTCATGCTTGTGTGTTCACTGCCGCATTCTAGCAGGATACGGAAAAAGTCCGCCAGCGTCGTTCTCGCGGAACAATCGAGCCCTTTCGCGATCTGCTAGTCGCTGGGATAATGGGAGGTCAAGCCGGTTGTTGAGTGTCGCGCGATCCGCTAAGATGCTGCTCAGTCCGGCGAGGCTTTCATGTCTGCCCCTACACTGTACATTTCCCGCCTGCTCCCGGATCCGGTCATGACCGCCGCCAGGCGGCAATTCCAGCTGCTAAACGATCCTCGCGATAGCTCACCCTCCTGGGACGCCGTGAAAACAGGCCTGCGCGAGGCGGACGCCGCGATCTGTACGCTGACCGATCGCGTGGATGCCTCCTTGCTGGCCGAGGCGACCCGTCTCAAAATTCTGGCGAATTATGCCGTGGGCTACAACAACATCGACCTCGCCGCCGCGAAGGCGCGCGGCATTGTGGTGACCAACACGCCGGATGTGTTGACCGACTCCACGGCGGATCTGACCTGGGCTCTGCTCCTGGCGGTGGCACGGCGGGTGGCGGAGGGGGATGCCTACGTACGCTCCGGAGGCTGGTCCGGCTGGGCGCCGACTCAGATGCTGGGCACGGATGTGTCGGGCAAGACGTTGGGCATCATCGGCATGGGCCGCATCGGGCAGGCCGTGGCGCAACGGGCGACGGGGTTCAACATGCGCGTCCGTTACACCTCACGCACGGCCGCAGCCCTCGAAGGGTTGCCGCCCCAGTGGGAACCTCGCGCGCTCGCCGACTTGCTGAAAGAAGCCGATTTTGTGAGTCTGCATGTGCCGCTGACCGCCGTCACCCATCACCTGATCGGGGCTCGCCAGCTGGCCTTGATGAAACCCACAGCGTTCCTGATCAATACGTCACGAGGATCGGTCATCGAGGAGGCCGCGCTGGCCGATGCGTTGCTTCAACGTCGCCTCGCCGGTGCAGGGCTCGACGTATTCGAACAGGAACCGGCCTTCCATCCCAGCCTCCGCGAACTCAGGCAGGTCGTGCTCCTCCCGCATTTGGGTTCCGCCACGCTGGCGACGAGGGTCCGGATGGGAATGATCTGCCTGGAGAATATTGCAGCGGTTTTTGCCGGAAGGCCGGCGCCGAATCAGGTCCACCCTACGTAGCGAGGCGACGACTGGAGCTGGGCCTTAGTGCCCGGCAATCGGCAGAGGACTGGTCGGAGCGGATGCGGGAAGTTCCGTATGGGCGGCCCCGTTGGTAGACTGCAGGCGTAGCGCTTCGACCCGGCGGGGCACGTCGTGGAAGGACGGAATGGCTTGATACATGCTAAGCGCCCGCTCGCGAGCACCTGTCGTTTCGTAGAGCAATGCGAGTTCGTACCGGACGAGTTGCGCATTGCCTCCCCGGCAGCGCGAGTCTGAAATGAGTTTCTCCAGCAACTGGATCGCTTGATCCGAGCGGCCCTGCTCCTTGCAGCAGAGCGCCATCATCAGGCAGGAATCCACGAAAAACCCTGAATCCTTCATCGACAAAATAAACTCTTCCTTCGCTTCTTCGCAGAGCCCCATGTCCTTATACGCCATGCCCAGGGCGTAGCGGGTTTCCGCATCCACTGGCTCGGCAATCGAAGCAGGCGGCGCCACCGGTGGTGGTGGCGGAGGCGAGGCCGCGAGGGCGGGTGCGGTTTCGAGTATTGGTGCGGAAGGCGCAACGGGTGGCGGCACGGCTTGCACGACGACCGGCTCGACCACCGGAGGCCGCACGGCCACAGTCTCGACCGGAGGCGCCGAGGGATCCACGAGTCTGAAGGGAGATTCCGCGACAGGCTCGGCGGCCAAGACGATAGGCACTGACTCCGGCTCGGGCATTGGCGCCTGGGCCACTTCTACTATCGGCGCGATTGGTTCCGGTTCGGGAGTCGAACCGGCATTGGGATCGAATGCGGGCGCAAGTTTGCGCGCAATGGCACTGCCCGGAGCCAACGCCTGCACCTTTTCAAACAGTTCAGCCGGCAGCGTCGGCATGCCCGGCTCGGGATGCTCCAACAAAATTTCCACCGCCCGGCCGAAATGCTGCGCGGCCGTGGCGGCATCACCCTTTTCCTGATACAGCTCGCCCAGCAATTCCAACATGGGGACGGAGGCCGGCTCGACTTTGAGATACTCCGCAATCAACGATTCGGCCATGCCGTAGTCCTGCGCGCGCAGGGCCGCACCGGCGAGAAACCGATATTCTCCCAAAGCGACGACCAGATTGCCCTGCAGGAGATGCATCCGGGCCAGCAGTTGACAGATCTCCGGATTGCCGGGCTCGCGGCTCAGCAGCTGGGTCAACATGGCCTCGGCTCCGGCATACTGCCCTTCTTCGATCCGGCGCGTGGCTTCAGCCATGAGATCGCTGGCATCGCCTGGTTTGGCTGCGGCCGTCGCGGCTTTGGCAGGGCGCGCCGCACTAGGTGCCACGCTGCCGCCCGTTTCGATCATCGAGGTAATTTCTTTGGCTTCGGCATTCTCGGGGTCGAGGCGAAGGACCGCCGTATACATCGCTTTAGCTTGATCGTACTGCTGCGCGGCAGATTGCTCCCGCCCGAGCTGCAGGTACATCCGCACCGCCTCATCGACAAGCCCTTCCTGCACACAGAGTTCCGCGACACGTAATTGGGCGTCCAGGTTCGACGGATCCTGGGAGACGATCTTGCGATAAATTTCCAGCGCTTCTTTGTTACGGCCGTCCTTGAAGTAATGCTTACCCAGGGTGAGATAATCCTGAACGGCGCTGCTCAGCAATCCCCGCTCGGCATTCAAATCGCCGAGATGCCGATAGATTTCGATCCGCGCGGGATCGACCTTGAGAATTTTCTTGTAGGCGGCAATGGCCTTGAGGACGGACCCTTCTGAACGGAAGGCGCCGGCGGCTTGCAGGAAGGCCGCGACGGCATCAGCGGTGGCGTTCCGTTTGAGTTGAAGATCGCCGATGGAATTAAAGATGGTCCCGTCGGCAGGCGTGTCGGTGGTCAGCTTCCGCCATTCGGCGATGGCGGCATCGTACTGCCCTTTGGACGCAAAGAGCTGCGCGTTCTGAAGAACTGTTCGACGGTCGACAGCCAAGGAGTGCCCTCACCGGACGTTGAGAGTCCACGCTAACAGTCAACCTATTTATTGTCAAAACAAATGGATAAAAGAGAGACACCGCAAACGTGGCGTCCAGAGCGGGTGTTCGACGAAGCAACCGGCGGCCCCTCGATGCGACAGAGGGGCCGCGGATGATGACACGTGTAGCCGGTTAGGAAGCCGGCGCGAGGTCTTTCAACACGTTCGCCGCCTGCGGTCCCTTGGCGCCTTGAACGATGTCGAACTCCACGTTCTCGCCCTCTTTCAGAGTCTTGAATCCATCGCCCTGCAACGCAGAGTAATGCACGAAGACATCGTCTCCGCCATCGAGCCGGATAAATCCGAATCCCTTACGATCATTGAACCACTTCACGGTGCCCTTAGTTTTCATACGGTCCTCCTTTGCTCAACGCACGGACATAAAGAGCGCATCAGCTCGTCGGCTGAGTCGCATGGCATGGAATGATGACGATAAAAATGGGGAACAACAGCGACGAGCGCGGCAGCTCTTGCGGGGGCGTTCAGACAATATTCAACCCGAACCATCTTGACCTGCTGAAAAGTGCGCAGCGATGTACCATGAGGTGAAAAGCTTGTCAAGCGTATCTTTTGGCCCTGGCCTATCTGATCTGTTTACAACCCACGCAGACTCTTCTATAGTGCAGCAACCAATCTTCCGATGTAGGACCCCGACCGCTCTCGTGCTGCACACCATCCTCGATCGTTACATCTTTCGCGAACTTCTCTCACCCTTCTGCATCAGCTTGGGCGCGCTCTGCTTCGTGATGCTCACGAAGGAACTGCTCCGCCTGGTGGAGCTGCTGGTCACGAAGGGCATCGGCTTTCTCTCGGTGCTCAAAGTGTTTGCGCACCTGCTACCCTCGTTCCTCGTCCTCACGCTGCCCATCGCCGGCATTATCGCCTCGATTACGGCCTTCGGCCGGCTGTCCCTGGACAAAGAACTGGTGGCCATGCGCGCCGCCGGCTTCAGCCTGTTACGCCTCTCCCAATCGGTGTTCCTGTTCGCGGCACTCGTCTGCGGCCTCACGCTCATGATGGCGCAATACGGCCAGCCGTGGAGCAATGTGAATCTGAAGAAGGTGGCGCTTAATCTGTTGCGCGACGAACTGGTGTTGGAACTCGACCGCGGCGTGTTCAACGAAGCCATTCCCAAGATGACGATCTACGTACCCGATGCCCAGGAGGGACAGGACAACCGTGGCATTTTTGTGGCGGATGAACGCAATCCGGCTGATCCACGCATCATCGTGGCGCAGCAGTACCAGGTCATGACGGATTCAGCGAGCAGTCAGGTGGCGCTACGGCTCATGAACGGTGTCATCCACAGCCGCCCACAAAACCCCGAGGAGTATCAGAAAATTTCGTTTGCGGCCTACGATCTCAAATTGAGTATCAACGCGAGCCTGTATGGCGCCGAAGAGCGCACGCCGATGGAGGCGATTCGCGCGAAACTGGAAAGTTCCAACTGGACGGACACCAACGCCTTGCGGCGGCTCATGGAATATTATAAAGACCTGGCGTTTCCGGCCGCGTCGCTGGTGTTCTGCATCCTGGGAGTGCCGGTCGGGATTGTCTCCAAACGCTCCGGCAGCATCGGCGGGTTCGCCGTCGGGGTGCTCGTCGTCATCGCCTATTATGTGATCAACGTCGCCTGCGAGTTTCTGGTGACCACACTCTGGATCTCTCCGTTCGCGGGCGCCTGGTTACCGAATGTCATCTTCACGATCGTCACGATTCTGTGGTTCTATCGGGTAAGCCGGCAGTAACGTCATGAGTATTCTCTTCCGCTACATGCTGCGCGAGTATGTGAAGATTTTCGGCATGTGCTTCTCCGGGCTCATGACGATTTATCTCGTTATCGACTTTTTTGAAAAGGTCCGCCGCTTCCTGCGGTATGACGCTCACGCCCTGGATGTGCTGGCTTACTTCGTGTTGAAGATGCCGGCCATCTCCTATCAGATTGCGCCGCTGGCGGTCTTGATGGCGACCTTGTTGACCATCGGCCTGCTCTCGCGCAGCCATGAAATTACCGCCATGCGGAGCTGCGGCATCAGTCTCTATTGGATTACCTCCCCGTTTATCTTTCTGGGAACCGTGCTGGCGATGGTGCTGTTCCTGTTCAGTTCCACCGTCATTCCACTCGCTCTGGCGAAGGCCGAACAGATCAAGACGACACAGATCGAGAAACGCATCACGCCGGTCTCTCTGAAGGCCGCACAGCCCTGGGTGAGTCTCGGCGGCCAAACCCTCATGAACATCGACACGATTGATCCGGGAGGCGCAGTCTTGCGCAACATCCGGCTGTATCGATTGACACCGACGTTTCAATTAGAGGAGATCGCGGAGGCCAAGCGCGCGGTCTATTCCGCCCAAGGTTGGGCGTTGCACGACGGCATGACACGCTCATTCCGCCAGGACGGCACGGTATCGGTGAGCAGTTTCCAGACGCAACCGCTGGCACTTCCCCACATTCCCGATGACTTTACCACCTGGGCTGAATTGGACTCCGAAACGATGACCCTGCGAGAAATTCGCGCCTATGTCGATCGTCTCCACCTGGGCGGCACCATCCTCCCCCGATTGCTGACGGATTATTACGGCCGGATCGCCTTTCCCTGCGTCACACTTATCATGGTGATCGTCGGCATCGCGTTGAGCCTGCGTCGGACCGGCGTCCGCGGAAGCGGGATGGCCATGGGCATCGGCCAGGCGATGGCCGTGGGCTTCTTCTATTGGTCCACACACTCCGTCGCCATTGCGCTGGGCCGCGGCGGCGCGCTTTCGCCGATGCTGGCCGGATGGATGGCGAATATGGTGTTTCTGACGTTCGGCTTGTACCTGTTGTTGAAGGTGCGCTACTGAAAGATGCTGAAATTGTCCACTAGCGGCAGACACCTGTCTGCGTACAGCATTGACTGTGACGCCACCGTGCGGTAAGTAGACAGGCCGCACTCACCATCGTCACGCGGCAGCGAAAGGGGTTTATGTCGACGAGGGTTGTCATCACAGGTCTGGGAGTCGTCTCCCCCATCGGCATCGGTGTACCGCAGTTCTGGAAAGCGGCGCTGGAAGGCCGGTCCGGGATCTCGGCCATTACGTCCTTCGACCCGTTCCCGTTGGAAGGGTATCGCTCGCGCGTCGCTGGTCGCATCGTGGGATTCTCTCCCGAGGAATATCTACCGGCGGGGCAAGGCGATCGTGTCGATCGGTATGCCCAATTTGCGCTGGTGGCCGCCAAGGAGGCGCTCGCCGATGCCGACTTCAAGATGGAGCGTGAAGACCCGCACCGGGTGGGCGTGATCGTCGGCGCCGGCATGGGCGGGATGGTGATGGGCGAGCGCGAGATCACGCAACTCTATGAACAGAAACGTCCCCATCGGGTACATCCGAATTTTATTCCGGTCATCACGCTGAATTCCGCTTCGGGCATCGTGGCCATGGCCTATGGCGCCAAGGGGCCCAACCTCACGATTTCAACCGCCTGCTCGTCGAGTGCCCATGCTTTGGGGCAAGCCATGAATGCCATTCGCGCGGGCACGGCAGATGCCGTGATCGTGGTCGGGGCAGATGCCAGCATCACTCCCCTGGTCTTTGCAGGATTTTGCTCGCTTCGAGCCCTCTCCACAAAGTATAACGATGCCCCGGAGCGGGCCTCACGTCCCTTCGACAGTGGACGGGACGGGTTCGTGATGGGAGAAGGAGCCGGCGCGCTGATCCTCGAATCGCTCGCCCACGCCAAGAAACGCAAGGCGCGGATCTATGCGGAAGTGGCCGGTTATGCCGCTACGAGCGAGGCCCATCACATGGTCATTCCCCGGGAGGACGGCGAAGAAGTCGCCACGACCATACGGCTGGCCCTCAAAGATGCGGGTGTGACGCCGGCGCAGGTGGATTACATCAACGCTCATGCCACCTCGACGTCGGTCGGCGACGCGGTCGAGGTGAAGGCTATTCGCCTGGTCTTCAAATCACGAGCGGACAAGCTCGCGGTGAACGCCACGAAGTCGCTCGTGGGCCATACGCTGGGTGCGGCTGGATCACTCGCCGGTATCGTGTCGGCTCTTACGCTCACCAGCGGGCAGGTTCATCCCACGCTCAACCTTGACGATCCCGACCCCGCTTGCGCCCTGGCGGGCCTGTCCAAAGAGCAGCAAACGCGCAAGGCGAAGGTGGCGCTGATCAACGCATTTGGATTCGGCAGCAACAATGCTGCGGTCGTCTTAAAAGCTGTCTCCTCCTGATCCCTGTTCGCAACGACAGCGGTCGATGGACGACTCACCAGGTAAGGAACGAAGGAACTCGGTCATGGCCAACACAACAGACGTTTCCGGCAAGATCATTCAAGCACTGGCGGAATATTTGAAGCGGGATGCGACCTCGATCACGCCGACGCATCACTTGCGAGAAGATCTTGGGTTGGATTCGATGGCGGTCATCGAAATGTTGTATCGGATCGAAGAGGTGTTCAACCTACAGATCCCCGACCAAGATCTGGTCGGCCTCACCACGGTCGGCCATGTCATCGCTTACGTGGAAGGGCGTGTGGCACCGGCCCCGTCCAAGACTGCAGCCAAGACCGTAGCGAAGCCCGCCGCAAAAACCGTCACCAAGAAGCCAGCCGCGACACGCTCACCCAAGAGTAAGAAAGCCTAACCGGATGAGTACGGCACCCAGGCGCACCCCACTGACACTTCGCGAACTGCACGAGTATGTGGGGGGCGAACTGATCGGTTCCCCGGATGCAACCGTCACCAGTGTGGCCAGCCTGGAGCAGGCGGGACCCGGCGATCTGGCCTTTGTGACTTCCGAGCGCCATCTGAAGTCTCCGCAAACGGCTACCATCGGCGCATTGCTAGTCGGACGGCACATCCCAGGCTGCCCCTCCCCTCAAATCGTGGTGGACAACGCGGCCTACGCGTTCGCACGCGCCGCGCAACAGTTTTTTGCGCGGCCGAGTCAGGCGCGCGGGGTTGCGGAGGGCATGACGCGGGGAGACGGCGTGACGATCGGGTCCGACGCCTCGATTTGGCCCGGCGTGACCTTGGGAGACCGGGTGTCCATTGGCGCACGGGTGACACTGTATCCCGGTGTCTTCATCGGGGACGACAGCGTCATTGGAGACGACAGCCTCCTCTACCCGAATGTGGTGGTCCGGGAAGGATGCCGGCTGGGGGCACGCGTCATCGTACACAGCGGGACGGTGATCGGCAGTGACGGGTTCGGGTATGTCCAATACCAAGGCCGCCACCAGAAAATCCCTCAGCTAGGCGGCGTCCTCATCGAGGACGACGTGGAATTGGGCGCCAACGTCTCCGTGGATCGCGCGACCTTTGGCGATACCGTGATCAAGCGCGGTACCAAAATCGATAACCTCGTGCAGATCGCTCACAACGTAGTCGTAGGCGAACACAACATTCTGGTTGCACAGGTCGGCATTGCCGGAAGCACCACTCTCGGGCGCTATGTGATGGTGGGAGGCCAGGCAGGCCTAGCCGATCATTTGCAGATCGGCGATCAGGTCATGATCGCGGCGAAATCCGGCGTCACCAGAAGCTTGGAACCGAATCAGATCGTCTCCGGCGCGCCGGTGATGCCGCACACCACCTTTCTCAAAGCGCAGGCTGTGATTCCACAATTGCCGGAATTGCGCCAACGGGTGCGGGAGTTGGAGGAACGTCTCGCAACTCTGGAGCAAGCAGCAAAACCTGCCGCCAAATCCCGCAAGCCTCGCCGCAAATAGCATTCTGACCACTCGTCAGGTCTTCAGCAGCGTCTTCCAGAAGAAGAGTTTGGCCCAGAAGAATCCGGCCCAAGGCAGAAAACAAGCCGCGATCGGATGCACCGCACCGTAGAGCACGCTAAGCATCGATCCAGCAAGCAGGACTGCAAGACCGACCATGTATGCGCCGGGAGCCCATGGCGAGCCACTGGCCGACTCCTGACTTTTTCCACTCTCCCGCTTGGGCCGGCCAGCTTTGTTGAGCGCCGGCTGCCGCATGCGTTCGGCAAATACTTCCGGACGATTGGCCAGGATCCAGCGATGATACGTGGTCTGCAGCCAGCCCAGCACGCCTCCTAACAACAATAGTCCTGAGCTTTGGAGAAATGTTGTCCACGAATAGGTGTCCGTGGCAAGCAGCTGATACCCCAACCCGCCCACCCCGCCGATCATGGAGATCAGGCCGAGGATACCGGCGGGAAATAACATGTAGGCTTTGATATAGGCCGTCGCGCGAGCGTCGTGGCCTTCCTGCTGTTTGACTGAGACAAGTTTTGGCATGGCGGTGATGGTCGTACAATCCCAACCCCAACCGCAAGAGAAATTGTACGGATTCGATGAGATATGTTTCGTCCCGAATGGCCGCTGTGAGCCGGCTCCTGCCGCCTGTCCACAAGAACTGTGGACGGACTGTGCGCAACCATGTGGATGGAACGCTTGCACGCGGACTGCGAGGGCGCGGACGTCAACTGCCCAAGGATTAGGCGACTGAAAGAACGATGTTCAGAAGGAATGGAGATGGGATCCGTGAGGGGGCATAGGCCCTAGGTCATGGGCAGAATATCAAAAATGGCCGCCCGTTCCACACGCCCGACATCAACCCATTGCTGAGCCAGCGGAATAAGCGTGGCCAAGCGCTCTTCCACGGCAGCCAACCGCTCCCGAATGGCAGCAGGCTTGTGTTGCGCGGTCACGCGAAGGAATGTTCGCAGACCTTGAAGGAAGACGCTGATGTTCGCTGCGGACACCCGTTCGGAGGCCTCGAATAGCACATCGATTTCGTCAAAAATCGGCTCCAACGCCTGAGGAGGCAGCACTCGCTCTTCGCTCGCGCGTGCGATGCGGCCGAGCGTCGCGATGACCGATGGAACCCGGGCTTGCATGTGGCCGAGAAACCGTTCATCCAAATCATCCAATTCTTGCAGCAGACGGCCGATGGTCCGCGCATCCACCACCGCAGCGCCTTCCGCCATCTCCCGTTCGGCTCGCTGAATGACCGTCTCCAACACATCACGCACGGGCTCAAGCGACCGTCCACGCGCCACATGCAGGTGCCGTAAGGCATCAAGAATGGAAGACGAGGGCCCGGGATGGGGAGAACTGTTCGAGGGCGGGACGATATGGGAAGCAATCTCGATAGGGACCTGCGGATCCTGAAATTTTGGCGGCCTCGACTCCTCAACATCCGTCTGTTGATGCTCAACGGCCCCCTCGCCTGTCGCTTGAGTCTCATCGACCGCCCGAAGCTCCTGGACCGTTTTGCTGATCTCCAGCAGTCCCTCTCGAAGCGACGCCACGTGATGCACCGCCACGGCTCTCTCATGCCTCGCCGCCGCCTGCAGCAGCGGAAACAGCCTGGTCGCCATATTCTCCACTGCCGTCAACCCGACCGTGGCTGCGGAACGTGCGAGGTTGTTGACGCTCTGCCATAAAATCGTGGCCAATTGCGCGCGACGGGCCTGCTCACTGGTGGTGTCCAGCCGTTCCAACGCCGTTTGAATCTGATTGAGCCATTCTCGTGCTTCCAAGACGAACAAGCCCAGGATTTCCCGGCGTACAGGAATCATCGGCTCGACTGCCTCAGCCGGCTCAACTTCGACGGCCTCCTGGGCAGACCCCGGCGTTGCCGCCGGCTGATCTACGGCGGCCTGGATGACGCCGGCAATGGCATCGAGACTTTCCAGCAAGGCGGCAAATTGATCGGAGACGTTTGTCGGCGCAGCAGGTGCCGTCGTGGCAGGCTCAGCAGGTTCGAATGTGACACGTTCCAAGGCCGGCGGCTCGACGGTATCCACCACCGATACGTGCGGCAACAGGCTCAAATCAAGTAGACGCGGGGGTTCAGAGGCCGGCGCATTCTCTGTGCCCATGACACGCAACACCGGACGAGAAGGATACCGGGCGGCAATACGCACCACCACCCCTTCCTCTCCGCTGCTGACCCGCACCCTGGTGCCGAGTGGATAGACCGACAACTGTTCGACCAACGCTTTCATGATTTCGCGCGGAAACGCGGTGCGTTCCGTCGTGAGTAACTCACGCACGGCCTCATGGGGCAGCATCCGCCGTCGATAGGGACGCGGACTGACCAGCGCATCGAAGATGTCCACCAGGCCGATAATCTGCGCCAGCTCGTTGATCTCTCGCCCCTTCAAGCGAAGAGGATATCCTTGCCCCTTTCCCCGCTCGTGTGCTTGCAGCACCACCTCGGCCAACCACGCATAGTCCGGCCCCGCACGCTTTATAACTTCGGAACCCAGCCGAGGGTGTTGTTCGACCAACGTCCGTTCTTCAGAGGTCAGGCGCCCGGTTTTTGTGAGGAGATGTTGCGGCACGGCAAAAATGCCGATGTCATGCAACAACCCGGCTAAGGCGAGCCGGTGCAATTCGACACCGAAGTATCCAAGGCCGATACCGACCTTCGTGGCGAGGATTCCGACATTGATGAGATTGGTCACCAGCGGAGGCCCGGCAGGACTGGAGAGCGCTTCAACAACCAATTGGTCGCTGGCCTGCAACGATTCGACGATGGCGTCTGCGAGATGCGTGACATCGGCGAGGTCCACGGCGTCTTGCCGTTGTACGGAGGCAGCCACCTTGGCCACTATCTCCTCGGCCCGCCGGTAGTGATTCTCTTCCATTCCCTCTCTCTCGCTCGCATTGTCTGCAGAGCCTGGGGCCTATACGTCCGTCGCGATCAACGATCGCCCCTATCTAGCTCGTACAGGATCATGGCCGTTGCGGTGTGGCGCACAGGGTGAGCATCCTCCGCTATCCGACCGGACGTCTGCGGAAGGTCTTAACCGGCCTCCCGGTGGCGGGGTGGCGTCCTCAGGTCGACGGGACGAGTCGACTCATCAGATCCAACTCTTTTTGTCCGTCGGCAATCCACTCTTCGACCATGCTGGCGATGGCCAAAATGCGCGTCTCCACCGATTCGACCCGATGAGCCGCAATCTCAATGCGGCGTTGGACGACTAATGTAAGGAAATTCTGCAGACCGGTGAGAAAAGTCACGAGCGGCGTGGCATTGGTTTGTTTGGCAACGTCCTGAAGGCTTGCAACCATCTGCATCGGAGCGTCGAATCCGACGTCAGAAGACAGGATTGCCTGTCCACCGGCTCGAAGCCGGCTTAGATGCAGTGCAATGCCGGGCAATTCCTGTCGTAGCGAGCCCAGATATTGAGCATCCGTGTGATGGACCGTCACCAACAGTTCCTGAAACCTAGCGACCTGGATCTGTCCGTCTCCTTGCCGCGCCTCCTGCTCCACACGTTGCAGCACCTGCGGGATGAGGCTGCGGGACATGCTCCCCTGCGCCGCCAGTTCATCCTGTAGCCGATGCAGTGCGTTTAACAGGGTAAGAAAATCGAGAACCGGTTCTGGCGCGGGCGCCGACTCCTGCGAAGGTTCGATGTCGAGCGTGATTCCGGTGGCCACCCTCACAGATGCGATGACGATGCGAAAATGTTCTCGGACAGTGTTGAAATCCTGTTTCGTCGCCGTGGTCCGGTCTTTGATCGTCTCGATGAACGGCAGGAGCGCAAATGTGGCCCGTTCGACATCAGGCAGACTTACCGTGGCTGCGGAGCCGCCGAGACTGGTAATGCCTCGCACGACTGCGTCGATCAGTTGGGTGTGCCGATCCGAATCCGGCAGGCTTTCGAGCTCAACCAGCGCCGCGTGGATCTGGAGGAGCCACTCCTGCGCCTCTTGCCCGAACAGCTCGATGAGTTCTTTTTGGAAATCGTCCTGGGTTTGCTCTGATTCCGACGACACAGTGCGTCCTGCCTCTGACACATGCACTCGCCCGGTATGGGACGGGTGACGGCCTCTTAGCGTTTTGCGTTTCCGAGTTGCGAGGCGAGTCCCGCGATTTCGCCCAGTTTTCTCGCCAAATCTTCAAATCGTCGCGTAGACTGTTCGGCTATCAGCTCGGCATCAGCCACGCGTTTGCCCAATTGCATGGAGTGGTCACGTTCGGCACTCAGCTCCTGCTCCAATTCCTCCACACGCTGCGCCTTCTCTTCCATCTGCTTATATTGCGTCAACAGGGCGGCCGCGGCTTCGCGCTCGGCCGCGAGTGCCCCGTCGAGTTCGGCAACCTGGGCTCGAGCTTTCTCCCCCGCCTCCTCCAGTACCGGCACCATGGCTGCAGTTTTTTCCAATTGTGCACGTTCGTGACGCTGAGCCATCGCCGTTTCCCGCTCGCTCGCCAGGACCCGTTCGAGCTCGCGCATGCGGTCCTCGACATGCTCGAGGCTTGTAATCTGGCTGACAAGTTGGTTGGCGGCTTCCCGCTCGGCTTCGAGATGAGCTTCCAATTCCACGATGCGCGCGCCGAGACGAGCCCCCTCCGAGACCTGCTGCGCCAACAGTTGGGCGCGCCGCTGCTCTTCGACTAATGCCGCCTCGACCTCGCTCAATCGGTGCGCCTGTCTCGACAGGTCTTCCAGCTGTTGAGTCATCGCATCCCGATGAGCGCGCTCTTCTGTCAGGGCTTGTTCAAGCGCCTGTGCTCGGGAAGATACGGCAGCGATCTGTTCGCGATGTTCCGACAACACCAGTTGATTCTGTTGTCGCTCTTCCTGATTGTTCCTGCGTTCGGAGCCCAGCTGCTCTTCCAGTTCAGTAATTCGAGCATCCCGCTCGGCCAGAATCGCCTGATGTCGATCATCTGCCTGCACCGAAGGGCTCGGCTCAGAGGCCTGGTGGGCGGGCATACCCTCAGTGGGAAATTCCTCACTGCTCACCGGCACCGCAGGGGCCAGGTCCATCGCGATCGCCACCGGTTCAGCCGGTTGCTGCCACTCCCGTTGAACCACTGAGCTTGGCACGAAGTCTTCCTTCATCGGCGGCACCGGCGCAGGCGCGACCTCCGTCACGACCGGTGACTCGGCGAGTGAGGCATGGTCAGGTTCTGACACCGGCGCAGGCTTGTGCGGACGCTTCGTCAGCAAATCCAGCACGCGATCTTTGAGGGACGATCCTTGAAAGGGCTTCTTCAGCACCCCATCGGCCTTGCAGGATTCGGCCTGCCTGGACACTTCGTCGTTGACTATGCCGCTGATCAGAAGTACGGGAAGATCGGCCAGGTTTGCCTGCCCGCGGATGAATGCACAGACTTCATACCCGCTCTTGTCTGGCATGATGACGTCGGAGACGATCAGATCGGGACGATCCTTTGCCAACATCGCCAAGGCTTCCGAACCGTTCGCCGCGAGTGTGACGCCCATTCCGGCCTCAGTCAAAAGCCGCTCCGCCACCTTGCGAACCGCAATGCTGTCATCGGCAATCAAGATCTTTGGCATGTCATTCCCCTACGAGATGTCGGATGCATTAAGTAGAACGCCTTGACGCGACCCCTAAAGTTGCCAGGTTGATGAGAGGCAGTTGTTCGTCGCCTGCGACACACGATCCGGCGATATCAGGATCGAGGCCGCTTTGATACTGTAGCTCTGAGCGCGGCACCACATGCAGCGATGGCACCTGTGCATCGATGCAAATCGCGAGAGGACCATCAACATGTTTGACGATCAGACACAACGAATC
Source organism: Nitrospira sp. (assembly GCA_024998595.1). Classification (GTDB taxonomy): domain Bacteria; phylum Nitrospirota; class Nitrospiria; order Nitrospirales; family Nitrospiraceae; genus Nitrospira_A. The sequence continues at coordinate 515,137 of JACOEK010000004.1, read as the reverse complement.
CTCTTCGCGCACCGTTCGGTTAAATTTTGCGGCGAGATCGAACACCGGGAGACACGATTCCTCATACCGGACCAGCGCCGTGACCAACGGCGTATCACTGGGAACCGGCGTGGTCCCGGGCCAGGGCAGAACGCCGCCGATCTCTTCGGTCCGGGCAGCCAGCCGTTGCCCGGCGACTGAAAACACCACCATATTCTGGACCCGCGCGTGGGTCGCGCTTCCTGCCGTACCTTGTGACTGTCTGCGTAGTTGCCCACGTAGCATGATGACCTTTGACGATTAACTCACAGGGCCCGTTGACATCGACAGCGCCTCATCCATTGCCACCGCAGGAAGATGGATCGACTCAGCTTCTGACGGACTGCGTTCCGAAGAGCGGATGGCAAATATCTCTAACGCCTGGGGCCTGAGTGGAAGCTCGAGGGCCCAAAATGGATTGGCGATCAGCGCAACGAACGATGGATCGACAAAAAATCCCAGCAGTCGTTCTCGCTCTTGGCCACGGAACTGAGGGGGCAACGGACAAATCAGCGCCCGCTCGACGTCCAGCAGTCCGAGAACCTTATCCACCGCAAACGATCGAGCTTTTTCTTCATTGCCATACAGAATGAGTCGGGTATCGTGAGAGAGACCGCCAGAGATGATTTTGAGTCGAGCGGCCAGATCCGTTCGTTCGTATTGCATACCGGCCCATGCGACGAGCCCATCAGGCCCGGCGGAAGCGGGCGTCACGATGCCTCGAACCCAATGTGCTGGAAGAGCCACGGAAGAGCCGCCGATCGACGTGACAAGAAATCTGACTGCGTGACCGTTCGATATGGTGACTGCCCGTTGTCCACGAAGACCCATTGGTGCCCTTCATTCTGCCAGCCACGGCAGCAGTCGGCAAAACCTTCTTATTTTTCGGCCCGTGCCTCGACACCGGTCCATTTGCGCACTTCCTGAATCAACGCCCGTTCCTCGACGGGTTTGGCAATGTAGCCCGATGCGCCGACACTCACGGCCATCTGGCGATGCTTTTCTCCCGCCCGCGTCGTCATCACGAGGATTGGCGTCGCCTGAGTTTGAGGCCTGGCTCGTAGGGCTTGGATAACTTCGTAGCCGTTCAACTTGGGCATTTCGAGATCGGTGATGATCAGTTGGTAGGCTTGCACCATGGCTTTGCGGCAGCCCTCTTCGCCGTCGACCGCCGTTTCCACCGTATACCCGGCAGCTTCGAGCATGCGACCCACGAACTTTCTGATGCTGAGGGAGTCGTCGATCAACAGGAGGGGTAACGGCGCGCGGGAATCCGAACTTGCATCGCTGTGCCCCGTCGCGTCTTCAATCGACGCCATGGCGGGAGCCTGCGCAATCGACAGGGTGTCATGATACTCGCGCGTGGTCAGGCGGCTGACGTCCAACACCAGCACCACACGTCCTTCCGGATCGATCGTGGCCCCACCAAACACGGACCGCTCATACGGCTTCAGTCCACCCAACGACTTAATGACGATTTCCTGCCGGCCCAGCAATTCGTCCACCGCACAGCCCAGTGCGCCGGTCGACGTTCGTACGATCACCACGGGAGAGACTCCATCCGTTGTTCCGGCCTCGCGCCGTATGAGGCTTCCCAGCGGATAGACCTCGATGGCCTCGTCGCCGATTTGCACCACTCGTCGATCACCCATGTGTTGGATCGTGGATGCCGTCGACATGGTCACTTCGCGCACGCTCGGGAGAGGAATCGCATAGCGCTCTTTTCCAACCCGTACCAGCAAGGCCGTGGCAATTAACAGAGTGAGGGGCAGATGCATCGTAAACTTGGTGCCCTGCCCGCGTACCGATTCCACTTCGATATGGCCGTTCATCGTCTCAATGACGCGCTTGACCACATCCATGCCGACTCCGCGTCCCGCTTGGTCGCCGACGGCATCAGCGGTCGAGAATCCGGGCAGGAAGATAAACTTGATGACTTCGCTCTCGGGGAGGGTTTCCGCGACATCCTGCCTGACAAGTCCGAGCTTGACGGCCTTCGCTTTGATCTTGGTGATGTCGAGTCCTGCCCCGTCGTCTTCGACCTCGATCAGTACCGAGTTGCCTCGATGCGCTGCGTGCAGGTAAATCGTGCCCGCCGCCGGCTTGCCTTGTATCCGACGAACCGCCGCCGGCTCAATGCCGTGGTAGACGGCGTTTCTCACCAAGTGCACCAACGGGTCCACCAAACGCTCGACGACGCCGGTGTCGATTTCGGTATGTTCTCCTGAAGTAACCAGATTCACTTCTTTTCCCGTGGCCCGGGCCATTTCGCGCGCCGCACGGCGGAACCGGGTAAACGGAGTGCCGATCGGGACCATACGCGCGCGTGCGATCTCATCACGCATGCCGAGCGTCAACTGCTGCAGGGATCCCATGTCATCCTGGGCGCGGTGGATCGATCCTGACAACTGCGACATGGACTCGCTGATATCGGCCGTCACTTCGCTGATTCGACGAGCCAGAATATTGAAATCATCGTACTTATCAAATTCCAGACTGCCGAAGTCGCTGACACCGGGAAACGCTTGGGGCACTGATTCTCCCTGCGACGAAGGGGAAGGCTGAAAGGAGAACGTATGCTTGTCTTCGAACGTCCGTACGGCATCGGTGAGTCGATTCTTATTGGCGAGCACTTGGGTCGCCAATTGATCCAGCGTGCGCAATCGCTGTTCGAGACGTCCGCGATCGATGACCAATTCGCCCACCAGATTGAGCAGTCGTTCCAAGCGATCACGGCTGACCCGGATTACCTCGCGCTCTTCTCCCGCTTTACTCTCGCCCGCATGACTCGACTCGGCCGTCTCAGGTTCGCCCGGACCGAGGGGAACAATCGCTTCGGTCAACGAAGACACGGCAGGCTCTAGGCCTTCTGGCGCAGAGGCTTCTCCCAATCCTTTCAATTCCTGAAGTGACGCGGCGAACCGCTGTCTCGTTCGGCTGAGAAGCGACGGGTCGCGCCGCATCAAGGCACGAATGACGTCGATGGCACGCAGAAGCACGTCCGTATGGCCGGGAAGAAACTTCAGACGTCCTTCGCGAACCGCGCCCATAAAATCTTCGATGTGGTGCGTCAAGTCACCGATTGATTGGAATCCGACGGTGTAGGCCGACCCTTTCAACGTATGGGCCGTGCGAAACAATTGATGGATGATGTCCGGGTTGGCTTCATCCTTGTCCACTCGCAAGAAGTCGGTCTCGAGGCTTTCCAGGTACTCCTGCGCCTCCGGAGCAAAATAAGAAATGACTTCGGCATCCAGTGAAGGAATCAAGTAGGCTTCCGACAGTTCGCCTGAGTGATTCTGCTCTGCAGAAGGAGCACTCGGCTCAGCGGCAACAGCCGCATGGGGGGGCACGTCCTCGACCGGTTCGCTCGTGGTTGGCACGGAAGCCGTTTCCGGCTGCTGGGTCTGTGGCATGCCTTGCTCTAGTTCGCGGAGCATCGTCGTAATGCAGGGCACATCCTGACGCAGCCTGGCCAACTGCTGCGCGTCTCTGGCCATCAACGAACGCATCACGTCGACTGCATGCCGGATCGTCGCAATCCACTGAGGTGCAATGACGGCCGTGCCCTCGCGAACGGCGATCATGCAGGTTTCAATCGGCAGAGCCACATCACCCACGACCTGAAAGCCGACGGTATAGGCCGAGCCCTTGAGGGTATGGGCAACACGATACAATTGGTGAATGGCCTCGGCATCCGACACATTGACTTCCAAACGCTGGAGAAGGGTTTGAATCGTAGTCAGATATTCCTCGGCCTCAGGAGCAAAGTAGGAAAGGACCTCTGCATCCATCACAGGGAGAAGATATTCGTCTGCCGGCACAGTTGATGTGTGGGAAGAAGGTGCAGCGTCGTCAGAGGCTGCCGGCAGGAATTGCGCGCACCGTTGAACGAACCCGTCCACGATCGAAGCATCCTCGCCTTCCCCTCGTCCGATCTGCGCCACCTGATGGCGGAAGGATGCGACGATATCCCGGATCACATCAAAGGCGACCGGCCACTGACTCGGAGAAATCTCTTGAACATGTTCAAGGATCTCTTCGAGTAACGCGCCCAGTTGGCCGAGACCAGGAAACCCGTACAGGAGCGCTGCGCCCTTCAATTTATGGCCGACGGTATGGAAACCTGCTACATCACCCGGTTCAGGACGCGTCTTCCCTCCCAGGTGTAATGCCTTCCAGAACCGTTCCATGTCGTCGCCGGCTTCGGCCACGAAAATGTCCAGCAGCTGGTCGCGATCAAAATCAGCGCTCATAGCCCTACTTCACATCCGAGCGGAGACAGGTTACCGCTCTTCTAGAATTCTGCTACGCGAGCTTGAACTGGGCGACTGAAGAGTTGAGGCCTTCGGCCAGCTTGGCCATATCCTCGATCGTGAGTCGCGTGGAGTCGGTTTGTTTCTGCGTCGCCACGGCGCCGCCGGTGAACTCCTTAATCGCGCGACCGACTTTTTCAGTCGATGAGGTCTGATCCGAGGCCGCGCTGGCGATATTCTGCGCCAGTTCCGATGACCGTTTCGCAATGTCTGAAATTTCGGCGAACACGTCACCGGTGCGGAGAGCGGACGCAGATCCCGCTTCTACGGCCTGTGTTTCATGCTCCATCGCGACCACCGCATCTTGCGTTTCCGTTTGAATCACTTTGACGAGGTCCGCGATTTCACGCGTGGCTTGCGTCGAGCTTTCCGCCAGCTTTCTTACCTGGTCGGCGACGACGGCGAATCGCGCACCGGCCTCACCGGCGCCCGCCGCCTCGATGGCGGCGTTGAGCGCGAGAAGGTTCGTCTGGTTGGCGATATCACGAATGGTCGAAACGATCTGGGAAATTTCCAGTGAACGGTCACCGAGGCCCTTCACCTGCTTGGACATGCGTTGCACCGCGGAGCGAATACTCTGCATGTCGCGCACCGTTTCCTGCACCGCGACGTTTCCGCGTTCCGTCGCCGACAACACTTGCTTGGCGGAATCCGACGACGCGCCGGCTGTGGTGGCCACTTGGCGCATACCTGCGGCCAGCTGTTCAACCGCGCCCAGCGTCCGCACCGACTCTTCCGCTTGTGCCCGGGCCGTTCCGGACATCTGTCCGGCTGAATCCCGCAGCGTACCGGCCGACTTGTTCACGCGATCGGCGGCTTCACGCACCTGTTTCAACAATTGTCCGAATCGGGCGATCATGAGGTTGAAACCGTCGGCAAGGTTACCGAACATGTCGGCCGTCACCTCACCTCGACGGGTCAGATCTCCTTTACCCACTTCAGAGACGAGCACGAGAAATTGCATCAAGCGCTTCTGCATCAGGTCGCGCTCTTCCTCCGTGGACACGAGAGCCGTAATACGATCGAGCATGGAGTTGAACGCCGTGGCCATTTGCCCCAGTTCATCGTGCGATGCGATTTTCGCGCGCGCCTGGAGGTTACCGCCGGCCGCTTGCGTAGCGACATTGGCAATATGCGTGATGTTTCGCGACAAGAAGGTCGCCAGCATATATCCGACGAACAATCCCAGCGCCACGGCCACCAGACCACCGGCCACGAGAATGAAGGTACCGCTGGCTGCCAGGGATTGGGCGTCGTCGTTCAGATCCTTCGCCACCGCCTCAATACTGGTCACCTGCTCGTTGTGGCGCTTCACGGCATTCTCGAAGGACGGCGTCAAGTTGACCGTCAAGGCCAAGACGCCGAGGGCTCGCATCTGCTCTGCCTGTGCCGACGACAACGTATTGCGATCGAAGCTATCCGCCATCGCGCTGAGCGCGCCATCGGCTTCCTGGAAGTATTTTTTGAGAGCCGGTTCAAACAGCGTGAGGTCTTTCATTTCGTCGCGGCCAGACCGAGACACCCGCAAGTTGGTGCTCTTATAGTTGTTCACGGCTTTGTCGATTTCGGCTTTCAAGGGGGGAAGTTTCGTGATCTCTTGGGCGAAGTCGCTTTGTTTGGTGGCAGACGCAACGTCCAGCAAGATCTGGTGATGCTTGGTGAGCGCCGTTCCCATCTGGGCGAATTCGGCCAGCGGCACCGTATAGTCCACGTACACGGTTTGCGACTGAGCACTGAGCTGGCGCAGGGTGAATACGCCGACGCTGGCCATGATCAAGATGATGAAACTCACCAGACCGAAACTGAGCAGCAGCTTCGATCGTGTCTTCATGTCCTGGAATCGATTCGTGACGCCTTGCCCGATCATGGTGCGCTCCTCCTTGTTACTGCTTTCTCAACGCTCGAAGGCCGGTCGCACAATCCCTGGTCGCGCGGGCCCACGAACCGTCATTGCTTTGTCTCTTACACGACCGACAACGTCGCACTCCCACCGTCCACCTGCGCGAAGACCTGCGGCACTTCCAGCACGCCTCCCAGGCGCTGATCCAGACGAAGCACTGCCGACACACAGGGTCGTGCGCCTGCCGGTCCCGCCTGCATGGCCGGCAGCAAGTGCTCGCGGGCAACCGTATGAATCTCCGGCACGTGATCGACCAGCACACCAACTTGCCTCGCGCCGTGACGGATCACGACCGCGAACGGCAACGCCGTATGACTCACCGACAAGCCGAGGCTCCCGCGCAGATCGACCAAAGTGATCACCGTTCCCCGGAGATTGGTCACTCCCGTCAGGTAGCTGGGCATGCTAGGTACGGCGGTCACGGATTCGACTTCGAACACTTCACTGACGTGGCGAAGATCAATGGCGAACAGCTCTCCTCCCAGCGTCAGTACGCACATGCGCAGCACGCCGTCGGTCGGTGCGGCGGAAGACCTCGATGAACCGGAGGATCCTTGAGCCGGGGAAGAAGCGGAGGGCTGAGACTGGATGAGTGGAACGTCGCTCATGAGTTAGTTCAGTGCCCGTTTCACGGCTGCGACCAAATCTTCGGCCTTGAACGGCTTGACCACATAGCCGTTCGCACCCTGTTGCTGCCCCCAAAACTTATCGCTCTCCTGGCCCTTAGAGGTGCAGAGGACGATCGGAATCCCTTTGAACCGATCATCGCTCTTCAAGTCGCGGCAGGCCTGAAATCCGTTGCGTCCGGGCATGACCACGTCCAACACGATCAGATCCGGCTTATCCAACGCCAGCTTGTCTTCAAGTTTGTCGGTATTCGGATAGGACACCACCGTATGATTGGCCGACTTGAGATACCCTTCGATCAACTGCAGTTCGGCGTACGAATCATCGACCACAACAATTTTGCTCATGAATCCATCCCCCCTTCAAACCGGCTAAAATGTGCGACAGACACGTGTGGAATCCGCCGTGGTGCCTACTTCATAGGAATAACAATGCTGATGGCGCCGGCCAGATCGCCTTCGTGCCAGCCCTCTTTCTTGGCGCCCGTCACGTCACGTTCGCCTTTGGGATTCCCATGACAGCTGAGACAGGTGGTCGCGGCATATTCCGGATCCATCATGCGCAGCACCGGTCTCCCGTCCAACATGGTGGCTTTGCTATAGGGCTGTCCCTTGGGATGGCGCGTGTCGGCGAAAATCCGTAACACTTCGGATTCGAAATCATCCGGCCGGTTTCCAGGAAAGCGATAGTCGATGCTCGTCAGCTTGACGCGAATACCGGTCTTGCGATAGAAGCGCTCCCCTGATTTGCGTGCGAAGACGGCAGGAATAATGCCTTTGAACCCGACGCCCTGCTTGTTGATCACAGGCTGCGCCTCATCGATCACTTCTTTCTCTGATTCCACCATGGCGAGAAACAGCGGCGCTTGAGGCACGGTAGCCGGGCGGCTCAGATCGATCTTGGTCGCTTTGCGAAACCGGTCGATAACCTGGTTGGCAACGTAATCCCCGGTAAATCCCTTGTCTCCCTTACTCGCGTCATTGATCGTGGCCTGGTTTTCCGACAGCACACCACGTCCGACTTGCAGCAATTTAATGAGTAACTCAGCTGTTTCCACCTCGGTATTGGCCGACGCGGGAACGGACACTCCGATACAAGCCGCCGCCAGGACAGCCCCCACGATTGTGCTGATAAAATGATTTGCCATGCCCCCTCCTCCTGCCGATCTCGATGTCGCCCCTGAGGAATCGATTGCGTTAACTGCGCCAAACCTCTGTCAAAGATAGCGCAAAATTAGCCATTGACAATTTTCCGGCGGCGTGACGGTTTCGCCAGCCCCTGCAGCCCCGGCCTGCCTCGTGCATGTTCGGTGCCAAACAAAACAATTACTTAGAATTCCGTGGATGACCAGAAGCGAATGAAATGAAGTCGGCGATTTTGCGGATGATTAGATGTGGACGACCAACTATACCCACTATGATCAGTGAGCCTGCGTCGGGCACTCAATTGTTCAAGAATTCGATCGGAGCGCCAAAGTTTGGTCGCTTGACGGTGGAAGTGTCAAAATTACAGAGGGGTGAAGACAGGAGAGCGTTCGAGAGGGGTTCGATCAGGCTAACGGAGCCATGCCAGGATTGGAGCGAGATCGAGGTGCTGATCAACGTGGTCAGCCCACCGGTCCATGGCTTTCAGACGTGTCTCATTCACGCGCTGGGAGCATTCCAGAGGGACCGCCGCCAATCCCTTGCGGCTGCGCAGCCGGTTCAACCAGGCGCGGCGAAACACCGGCTGATCAAACAGACCATGGATATAAGTCCCCCACACTAACCCGTCATGCCCCACCGCGCCATCCTGGGACGCCTGCTCCCGAGGAGTGGCTCTGCCGTGATCTTCCAATACACATGGCTTTCCCAACAGCTGGAAGCAGGGCCGAAGGCCGCCACGATCCGTTCTGCCCATGTGAATGAGATATCCCCGGACAGGCAAGGCGATCGATCCATCGAGATGCAGCGCCTGCGCCTCGACCTGCTCCGTAATTTTGTCTCGAGCCAAGACGGTGGCGACCGGCAAAAATCCCAAACCGGTTCCCTGGCCGCCATCCTCTACCCCATCGGGATCGGCGATCGATTGGCCCAACATCTGATACCCACCACAGATGCCAACCAATTCCCCTCCGCGCTGTACATGGTCATGCAACAGACGTTCAAACCCCTTCTCGCGCAAATACCCCAGATCGGACAGCGTCGTCTTCGAGCCGGGAATTATCATCACGTCAGCACCGTCTGCCTCTTCGGATGTTGCGACATAGCGCAACGCCACATCTGTTTCTTGAGACAGCGCGTTAAAATCCGTGAAATTGCTCATGTGCGGCACGAGTAGCACGGCAATGTTGACGCAATCGGCCGTGAACGCGACCTGCCGTCGTGCGCCTATGTCGAGGCTGTCTTCTTGATCTAATGCGAGATCGCGAAGATACGGCAATACTCCCAGGACGGGTATGCCCGTTCGTTCTGTGAGAAAGCGGACGCCATCGGCAAAGAGTGTCCGGTCCCCTCGAAACTTGTTGATCACGATCCCGCAGACGCGGGCCCGTTCCTCCGGCGTAATCAGATCGAGGGTCCCGATGATTTGAGCGAAGACGCCTCCCCGGTCGATATCGCCCACCAGCACCACTCGCGCATCCGCCAGCTCCACAGTAGTCCAGTTCACGAGATCGCGATCGCGCAAATTGACTTCGGCAGCGCTGCCGGCCCCCTCGATGACGATCACCTCGTGTTTCGCGGCGAGCCGTTCATAACTCTCTTGCACCGCGCGCCACAACTCCGAATCCCGTCCGCGTGTAAAGTACGCCCGGGCATCCAAGGTCGCAAACACCTTCCCCTGAACCACCACTTGCGATCTGGCGTTGGATTCCGGCTTGAGCAGGATGGGATTCATATCGACATGGGGAGCGATCCCGCAGGCCTCGGCTTGCATCGCCTGCGCGCGCCCAATCTCCCCGCCTTCCGGCGTGGCGAATGAGTTCAGCGACATATTCTGCGCCTTGAAAGGGGCCACGTCGATTCCGGCTCGATGGAGGAGCCGGCAAAGGCCGGCCGTGACCAGGCTTTTCCCGACATCGGACCCGGTTCCAAGAATCGCGATGGCTTTGGCGCGAGGAGGATGGCTCATGAGAATGATCGACGTTCAGCTACGATGTCTATCGGCCCACTGCGCTGACAGGGCCAGCCCCTGAAGGAGACACTCTGCAACGACCTGGCCGATCATCGAACCGATCTCCGTATGAGTGCCGGCATACGGATGCCAGGGACCGTTGCCTCGCAGGGCGGAAGCGACCACCACGGCATCCGTTCCCGTCCCGGTCGCACCGGCAAGACCGGTCCAGCTGGGAACCGCATGATCTCGCAATACGCCGGTTTTGCTCTCCGTTGCCACCTGAACCGCGCCGACCATGGCAGGAACCGCTAGACATCCATTCGTGACCAGGATGAGATTTATCGTTCCTGCCGTCGCTCCGCTCGGTTCGCCCTGCATTCGCCGAACAGGCTCCCCTGCCCGCACGGCATTGGTGACCCCCACGGTAGCAAAACCCTCCACCCAGAGCCCCTTTCGCTCTTCTCGATGAGCCACCAGCTGGGTCATAGGAACCGCCGTCATGAGGCCGACGCAGTCGGATTCCACGCCGAGCCTCTCCGCAAGCCGCCTGAGGTAACGGGATGGATGTTCCCAGTTTTCCCGTACGCCTGCACCTGGCGGATTTGGAGGGACTTGATGATTCAGGATATACCGGGTCGTTCGAAGGCCTCCCCCTCGTGGAGCCGAGGACAACACGCGCATGCGGGCGCTAAGATCCACAATGAGCGTGTCACAGGCGACCCAATGCCGAGTAGAAATGCGGTCTGCTCGCCCCCCGTTCATGCCCGCATGTCCCTGAGAATGTCCGCCAGGGCTCCAAGAAGGCGATCGTTGTCGGCGCGTGACCGAACGGCCACGCGTATCGAACGATCATTCAGTCCCGGTACCTGCGAACAATCCCGGATCAGAAGGCCTTGCCGCCGAAGCATCGGAACCAGCCGCGCAGCTTTCAGTCTCGCCGGCAATTCCCCGAGCAGGAAATTGGCCACGGAAGGAAACAGCGAACAGCCCGGTATTTGCGTCAGTCCTTTCACAAAACGCGCCCGCTCTCGCTCCATGAAGCGAATGCTCCGTTGACTGTGCAGCCTATCATGCAACGCCATTTGAGCGGCTCGTTGAGCCAGCATATTCACCGACCAAGGAGGCTGCTGAGCCCCGATCTGTTGAATGACCTTGGGACTCGCAACGACGTACCCCACACGAAGTCCCGGCAGACCATAAAACTTTGTGAAGCTCCGTAACACGATGGTCCGCGGAGGGAGGTCCTCCGGCATGATCGAGACCTGTTCGCAATATTCGGCGAAGGTTTCATCCACAATGCACCATTGTCCAAGGCGGGCCGCCCGGCGAGCCAGCTTCCTGACCATGGCGGCATCGCAGGCTTGCCCGGTCGGACTATTGGGATTACACAGCATCACCGCATCAACAGGAGGCATGCTGGGTTTTTTGGTCGGTAACTTGTCCAGAGCGAGCAGGACCTGCTCAAGCGGCGGCCGGTATCCGTCCGCGCGCGCGGCCATGACTGTGCTGATCCGTCCCCCGACGCGCGCCATGGCCGCCGCATATTCGGAAAAAGTCGGGCCCAGGATCAAGAGGTGCCTGATCTGCAAGGCCGCGGGAAGCAGGTGGATCAATTCGGTCGAGCCGTTGCCGATCAGAAACTCTTCCGGTGAGCGGTCCCAGAACGTTGCCAGCGCCTGCCGCAGATCCCAACAGGCCGGATCCGGATAATGGAGCAGCAGTTCATTCGCCTGGCCGATCGTGCGCCGCGCCGCAGGGGACGGCCCCAAAGGATTGATGCTGGCGCTGAAATCCAACACGTGCCGGACGTTTCGTCCCAATTCACGCGCCGCGGCATACACATCACCGCCATGCGTCGCTCGTGTCATGATACCCACAGGGAGAGCAATGCGAAGAACAGCCCGAGACCATAGGTGACGATCATGATCCGGGAGGCTTGACGGATATGCTCCGGCGTGATGTCGGCGGTTCCGTCACCGATGAGCGGAGCCTCGTGGGCCACGCCGTCATAATAATTTGTTCCACCAAGTTGCACGCCCAACGCGCCGGCCATCGCCGCTTCCGGCAGCCCGCTGTTCGGGCTCGCATGTTTGTCCCCGTCGCGGTGAAGCATGTACCAACTCTCGTGGATGCGATGCCACTGGCCGGTCGATACACCTGCCGCCAGCGCAATGAAGCCGCCCGCCAATCGCGCGGGCACCCAATTCATCACATCATCGAGTCTGGCGGAGGCCCAGCCAAAGTGTTCATAGCGTTCGTCGCGATGACCGATCATGGAGTCCAGCGTATTGACCGCCTTATACGCCAGCGCGAGCGGCGCCCCCCCCAGGGAGAGATAGACCAACGGCGCAATAATGCCATCGGAACTGCTTTCAGCGAGGGTTTCCACCGTGGCTCGGGCGACCTCGGGCTCCGTGAGCCCCGCACTGTCACGGCCCACGATCATCGCCACCGCTTCACGAGCGCCGGTCAGGTTGCCTGCCTCCAATTCACGGAGCACCGCCTGAACGTGGTCAAACAGATCCCGCCCCGCCAGGGTCGTATAAGCCAATCCGATGCCGACCACTGTTCCAAGCAGGGGGGAGATCGCCGTCACCTGCGCAATCACCCAGGTGGCAACGGCATACACGGCAACCGGCAAACCCAGCGCCAGACAGACTCCCGCAATTTGGAGGGCCTGCTCACTCTGACAGATGGTGCGGATACGATGATCGACCCAGGTTATAACGGCGCCCATACCCTTGACCGGATGGGGCAACCAGCGCGGATCCCCCGCCGCAACATCGAGCACGGCTGCGAACGCCAATTCGACGCCGGTCATCGGGCCATCACCAACACCGGAATCGACAAGAGGAAGAGGATCTCGACCAATTCATTCGTCGCCCCAAGGACATCACCCGTCACACCACCGAACCAGGTCAGGCACCGCTGCCTGATCAGGACAAGCAACAGAATGCCCATACCCATCGTCGCCACCGTCGCGCTGCCTCCCAATGCGATCGTCAACGCGGCGCCCAACACGAGGGTCGAGAGCAACACATGTTGCCAGGACAAATGGGTCAGAAACGCCGCGGCCAGCCCGCCTTCACGTCTCGCAGAAGGAGAGGCCCAAGCCAGGCTGACCATCGCCCAGCGACCGAGCGCCGGCATGCAGAGCAACACGGGCAGCCGCAGCGTTGATGGCAACGCCAGCAATCCCGCGTATCGCAACAACAGGGAGAGAAACAGGGCCGTCGCACCGAAAGCGCCGACTCGTGGATCACGCATGATGCGCAAACGGTCTTCAACGGTTCGGCCGCCGCCCAATCCATCGACCGTGTCTGCCAGTCCATCCTGGTGCAACCCGCGCGTCAGCAACACAAGGAGCACGATCAGCAACGCGTTGCCGACCTCCGCCGCCACCCACAACCGCAAGCCATAGTCCGCCAGCGCCGTCAGACCGCCGATCAAGAGTCCGACGGTGGAATACCAGGCCATCGATGCCGCCAGCTCCTGCCCCGTCGGCACATGGTGCTGCCGGCTGATCGGGATCGCCGTCAGGAAATGCCAGGCGAAGACAAACGGTCTGGTCATGGCGGCCAACTCAGTCACGTTCGGTCACACCAGCTTCATCGAACGTCGCCATCTCGGTGAGAATCTTGATCGAGGCTTGCACCAGCCCCATCCCGAGACAAGCCCCCGTTCCTTCGCCCAACCGGAGATCCAGATCGAGCAGCGGCTTGAGTGCCAGATATTCCAGAATCGTCTGATGGCCCCGTTCAACCGATCGGTGCGACGCAATCACGTAGTCGCGGCAGAGTGGTTGCAGGCCCACCGCAATCAATGCAGCGGCGCCAGCAATAAAGCCATCCAACACCACCGGTACCCGGGACGCAGCCGCGCCCAGGATGAGTCCCGCCAGCCCGGCAATTTCCAGTCCACCTACCTTGGCCAGCACGTCGAGCGCATCAGCCCGATCAGGGTGATGCCGCTCCAGCGCGTCCAGGATGACCTGAACCTTACGGACACGACCGGCTTCATCGATGCCGGTTCCCCGGCCGGTCACGTCGGCAACAGGCCGACCGGTCATGATCGCGGTAATCGCCGCGCTTGGAGTCGTATTGCCGATGCCCATCTCGCCCGTGCCGATGAGCCCAATACCTTCCCGCGCAGCTTCTGTCGCCAGATCGATTCCGACCTGCACGGCCTGTATCGCCTGTGCCCGGGACATCGCCGGTTCGCGAAAAAGATTATTCGTCCCCTGCATGATTTTTTTCTGAATGAGGCCGGGCACTGACCCGAAATCATAGGCCACGCCGATATCCACCACACGGACCTCGACTCCTGTATGCCGCGCCAGCACGTTCACTCCGGCACCGCCCCGAAGGAAATTCAAGACCATCTGCGGCGTGACTTCACTGGGGTAGGCACTCACGCCTTCTCTCGCCACGCCATGATCGGCCGCAAAGGTGAACACGACGCCGCGCGGGACATTGGGCTTCACGTCGCCCGTGATCATGGCGTAGTGCACGGCCATCTCCTCCAACCGCCCCAGACTGCCAAGCGGCTTGGTCAGTCGATCAAGACGCCGTTGAGCGCTCGCCCCACTGTCACGATTCACCGGTTGAGTCAGGCCCACTACCTCATCGAGCGTCATGGTATCTCCCTCTCCTACTTGAGCCTGAGCGACTGGCCGCTGATGACAAAATAGACTTCGTCAGCCGAGGCGGCAATCTGTTGATTGACCCGCCCGGCGACATCGCGAAACGCGCGCGCGCTACGACTGGCCGGCACCAGCCCGAATCCCAATTCGTTGCTCACCAGGACGACGCGCGCCGGGGTGCGGCGAATGGCCTCCAGTACCTCGTCGACCCGGGCAGTCATATCCACGTCCGCGATACGGCGCCCGCAGACATTGCTCAGCCAGAGCGTGAGGCAATCGACCAGGATCGTACGATACCCCGGTCCCTCAGAGCGAAACCAAGCCGCCAGATCGCGCGGCACCTCAGCCGTCACCCAATCGGCGGCACGGGTCGCGCGATGTCGCGCAATACGCGCCTTCATTTCGCCATCCAGCGCCTGCCCCGTCGCGACAAAAGCCTTCGGGGCCTGGGTGCCCGCCCGCTCCAGTGCCGCCTGGCTCTTCCCCGAGGCCGCGCCCCCCAGCACCAGAATGAGGCGGGACCTTGAACGCCGTCGCTTCGTCATCGACTCACTTGGTCGAGACATCAGATTCACGCTGCCACAAAAATTCCGGCTCCCCCTGCGTCTTAGACACCCAGCGCGCCATGACAAACAAGGCATCACTCAACCGGTTCAGATACTTGTTGAGCTCGGCCGCAACGGCCTCTTCGCGGCTCAGCCGGATGCAGTCGCGCTCGGCCCGCCGGCAGATCGTTCGCGCTTGATGCAACGTGGCGGAGACTTTCCCTCCGCCGGGCAGAATAAATTCCTTGAGCGGGGCCAGGTCCTCCTGGCAGCGATCGATCATCTGCTCGAGCCTGGTCACGTCGCCGGCCGTGACTGTGGGCATGTTCGGAAAGCTCTGACCTGGCGCGGTGGCGAGCAAACTTCCCACATCGAACAACTTATTCTGGATCCAGCGCAGGTCTGCCTCGAGTTGCGCGGAGGCCGGAGACGCACCTCCATCCTCGGCATTCATCGCCCGTACCAATCCCACGGACGCATTCAGTTCATCGACGGTGCCATACGCTTCGACCCGCAAGCAGTCCTTCCAGACCTGTTGTCCCCCCGCGAGTCTTGTTTGGCCCGCGTCCCCGGTTCGTGTATAGACCTTGGTGATTCGCATTGCTGTATCCTTTCACTCCCGGCCTGCGTCTTCGGATGCACGCAGCAGAGATCTGCTCTCGACAGGCTATTGTCCTTGATTCTCCGGAGACGTCACCGTTGGTCCAAGCGTCCCATCCGCCACCTGTTGAAGACAGGCGGGACAGAGGCAATCTCGATACCGCGCCGCAATCCAATCCATCTGCGTTTCGGTGATCCCGATCTTTCCGCACCAGCATTGGTATCCGACGCACTCGAACGGCTGTCGGCAATGCTCACAGGTCTTGCTCACCGGTCCTCTCAAAATTCCACCCCCGCCTGCGCCTTGATTCCCTTTCGAAACGGATGTTTCACCTGTTTCATTTCGGTCACCAGATCGGCCGCGTCGATAAGCTCGGCCGGAGCCCCTCGACCGGTGATGACCACATGTTGCATGAGCGGTCGCGCCTGCAATCGAGGCAACACCTCCGCCACCTCCACATAGTGGTGGTTTAGCGCAATATTGAACTCGTCAAGAATCACCATCGCGTAGGAGGGATCTGCCATGAACTCGCACGCTTTGTTCCAGGCTTCCCGGGCGAATCTCGTGTCTCGCTCACGATCTTGCGTCTCCCAGGTATATCCTTCCCCCATGCGGAGGAACGTCACGCGATCCCCGAACGACGTGAGGATACGTTCCTCGGCCGTATCGATGGCCCCTTTGATGAACTGTACGACGGCCACGTTCATGCCATGGCCGAGGCAACGAAGTGCCATGCCGAAGGCAGCGGTCGTTTTTCCCTTGCCCGCGCCGGTGTAGACCATCAGGAGCCCCTTTTCTTCCTGGGCCGCCTCGATGCGTCGATCGACGGAGGCTTTCACTCGCTGCATCCTGGCGGTATGGTCATCCCGGTCGGTCATCTCAGGCCTTTCACGGTTTGGCGAGCAGTCTTCTCTTGTCTCACAGCTTGAAGCAGATTCACCACTATTTCCGGACGGCTGCCGAAATGCTGATGACTATACAACGCCAGGGTGTTTCCCCTCATCAAGCCATCCCGACCCACCGGCTTGCCCGCGGCATCTGCCAGCGTGCAGGCATACTCCAAGGCCCCTTTCGGTTCCAGGAGGGAGTAATGGAACTCATGCCCGCGCAATGACGTGCCGGCCTGGCCAAGCAGGCAGGTCCGCACCGTTTCAACCCTGCGGTAGCCCAGGGTCATGCCGGATTTGCGCATGACGGCCTCGGCAGGAAATACCCCGACCATCTCATACCGCCCGCCCTCGCTGTCACAAATGGCTTGCGTCAAATACATCAATCCACCACATTCCCCATAGATCGTTCGGCCCCCGTCACTGAACTCCTTCACGGCGGCTCGCATGCTCACATTACCCTCCAGCGCCGCTCCATAGAGTTCAGGATATCCGCCGCCGAAATACAACGCATCC
Organism: Nitrospira sp.; assembly: GCA_024998595.1. Classification (GTDB taxonomy): domain Bacteria; phylum Nitrospirota; class Nitrospiria; order Nitrospirales; family Nitrospiraceae; genus Nitrospira_A. Next base: position 497,989 of record JACOEK010000004.1, on the reverse strand, counting down.
ACTTCCGGCAGACAGGCATCGTGCAAGGGGGAAAACTTCACGATCTCCGCTCCGAATGCTTCGAGTAATTCCAGGCTGTCCTGATAGTAGAAACAAAAGGCGGCATCATAGGCCAGGCCGATGCGGACCGGTTCCTGCCGGCCTGCGGTGACCGGAAGATCTTTTGCGAATGATCCTCCGGCGGAGCGGGCGAGCGCTTCCACCCGGGCCAGATCGATCGTCTCGGCGGCTGATTGCCCGAGCCGCTCGTACAGATCACAGTGCCCCGTTTCTATGGCGGTCCGGAGACCGAGATGCCGATCCGGAATGGTGAGCGTCGGATCGGGCCGCAGGTACCCAACCACGGAAAGCCCTGTCTCTGACTCCACCGCTTCCTGCAGTAAGCGGTAATGCCCTTCACTCCGCACGCGATTAAACAGGACTCCTTGGACAGGAAGTGCGGGGTCGAATCTCGCATATCCCGACGCCATAGCCGCTGCCGAGCGCGCCATGGCGCTGCCGTCGATCACCAGCAACACCGGGGCTTGGAGCTGTTTGGCCATTTCGGCCGTACTGCCCTGTTCCTGTGTCGGGGAACTCCCGTCAAAGAGGCCCATCATACCCTCGATGATGGAGAGATCGGCATCGGCCGACGCCCCTGAAAAGATCGACCGATTCACCGCCTCGCTCAACATCCACCCGTCCAGATTACGCGAGGGGCGCCCGGTCACCAGTTGATGATGACCGGGATCGATAAAATCAGGCCCGACCTTGAAGGGTTGCACCACCAGCCCCCTGGCCTTCAGAGCGGCCATCAGCGCCAGGGTGACGGTGGTTTTGCCGACCCCGCTGTGGGTGCCGGCGATGACGAGTCGTGGACGATGCATCACAATGCAATGGCCATGGTCTATTACGACTTCCCGCCGAACGTGACCCGGACGCCGCCGAAAATCGATCGGATCGGCGTGCCGGCGCTGGAGATTTCTTCATACTTTTCGTTGAACAGGTTCTCGGCCCGCAGATAAGCCTGCATCTGCTTGGTGACATCGTAGGTGACCGCGAGGGACCAGACATCGAAGGCCGGGAGCTGCTGCCGATCTCCGGTGGTATTGAAACGCGACCCGACGTACCGGCCGATCACCGTGATCCACAAGGGGTCGATCGGTTGATAACTCACCGAGGCGCTCCACTGATCGGTCGGCCAGCGTGGCAAACGAGTCTGGGTCTCCAGATCACGCGTGATCGTATTCGTATACTGCGCCTGCACCACCACACCTTTTAGAAACGGCCGGTCGCTGGAATAGGTGTAGGACAGGCCAGCTTCCCATCCCTTCGTGGATGCCTCTCCCAGTTGCTGCGGACAGAAGCCAAAGGTACTGAACGGCGCGCAAAACGCCGGATCAAACGTCGTGATGATCAGGTTCCGGTAGTGGTTCCAGAAAAACCCTCCGGTGAGTTTTAGTTGTTTGGAGAGAAAATATTGATCGATACCGACATCCATACTTTGGCTTTTTTCCGACCCGAGATTGGGATTGCCGAAATTCGGGAAATACAATTCGTTCATGCTGGGAGCGCGGAAGCCGGTGGAATAGCTGGCTCGAAGTTTCGTATCGGTTTCCTTGTGGTAATACCCGCCGGTGAGACGGTAGGTAGTGGCATCGCCAAAGACGTTGTAACTGTCATGCCGCACACCGGCCGTCGCGAAGACTCGATCCCACAGATTGAATTGCGCCTGCGCGAATCCTGCGTGAGAACTCAGGACGCGATTGATCAGTCCCGTGTCGTTTTCCCCCTGCTGTTCCCGAAATTGATACCCGGCGCTGAGCAACAGCAGCTTCGTGATCTGGAAGTTATGCTGCCATTCCAGGCGATTGGAAAGCACGCGGGTTTCATTCGGAGACCCGAACGGCGTGCTGAACAATCCATCGACGAGACTCCGCTGCAAGGTCCCCGGCAGAAACAGCGAGGCTTCCTGCGAACGCGCGAGCGTCAGCTTCTGCGACCACCACCCGGTAATCGGCTGCTCGTAACTCCCGCTGAACACATACTGCTGGCTGCGCATCTTCGACCCGTACACGTCAGCCGGAAAGGTCGCCGAGACGCTGTCGAGTTGCGTATCGGAATTCATCCATCGCATGTTGAAGTCGAGACGGCCGTCATGCGGCAGGTCCACGCCGATTCGGCCCGATCCCTGCCAGTTGCGGAAGGAATCCCGCTCCGTCGCGCCACGACGGTAATTCACTGCCGAAAAACTGGACGTATCCCAGCGGGAGAGCGAGAGGCTGTAGTCGACAATGCCTGTTTTCCCAGAGACCGTGCCGCCCTCTCGAAGCGAAGCAAACGATCCATATTCCAGAAAACCGGTCGCAGAGAGCGGACCCTGGCCTCTCTTCGTGACGATATTGATGACGCCGCCCATCGCATCCGATCCCCACAACATGCTTTGCGCGCCGCGCAGGATCTCAACCCGCTCGATGTTGTCGGTGGTCAGGTTGGAAAAATCATAACTGCCGAGCGTGCCGCTGTTGACGATCGCACCGTCGATGAGTACCAGCGTCTGGCTTGAACTACCTCCCCGAATTCGTGCGTTGACCTCGGTCCCCGGTCCTCCGCTCGAAAAAACAGCCAGTCCCTGGGCCAACCGTAGGGCATCGGCCACATGCCGGATATTTTGCTTTTTCATGTCTTGCGCCGTGATGACTTCTACCGCACTCGTCACCTGACTGACCGGCACAGGCGTTTTGGTAGCCGACACCACGACTTCTTCCGTCTGGACTACTTCGTCGGTTTGTGCAGTCGGATCGGACTCGGCTGGATCGGACTTCGCGGGATCAGCCTTGACCGGTTCATCAGCCGATGCCGGCACCATCCACACCGGCGAAGCGCTGATCAGACATACAAGGATCACACGGACGGACCAGTCCCTAACAATAGACAACATGCTGCCTCTCCCTTTCGCTCGAAGGGATCAGTTGAAACAACCGTCAGTTGGGTCTCCTGACTTACGGATCCTAGCTTCCCTGCGCCTTCCCATGTGTTAAACACACAGTGGCAGCATGGCAGGGTCACTCCCCGCTTACAGTGGCGGCACCGTGATGGATTTGCACCATCTTCCCCGACGCTGACGGCGTCTTCCTGACACTTCTCTCCACAATGATGGCGTGCCCTTTTCAATAGACGGGGGAGCCGGGCACGAACCCCTCCCGCAACATTCCGTTTCTAATGGTGACTCCGTAAAGCCGGACCGGGTAGCGTGATGCGGGGCAGCCCCGATTCGGGATGCGGATCGATCAGCACGTGGCAGCCGTACACGTCACGTAGAATCTCGACTGACATGACTTCCGACGGACTGCCCACAGCGGTCACCCTGCCGTCCTTCAACATCGCAACGCGGTCGCAATATTGGCTGGCTAGATTCAAATCATGCGAGACGATCACCACCGTCAACCTCCGTTCATCACGCAGACGACGCAATACCGCGCAAATGTCGAGCTGATGCTGAAGATCGAGGAACGCCGTGGGCTCATCCAGCAGCAACACGCGAGGCATTTGGGCCAGGGCGCGCGCAATCATGGTTCGCTGGCGCTCACCGCCTGAGAGATCGGTCACCGGACGCGCGGCGAGATGTGCAATATCCATCGTCGCCATGGACTGCGCGGCCGCCTGGCAGTCCTCCTGATCCTCCCACCCGAAACCCAGACTCCAGCGCGATCGTTGCCGATGCGGAAAACGTCCCATCAACACGGTCTCCGCCACCGTGAAAGGAAACAGCTGCGCACTTTCCTGCGGCACAAAAGCGACGGTTTGAGCCGTATCCTCCTGAGAGAGACCGGCCAGGCTGCAGCCGAACAACGTGATGTTCCCTGTTTGAGGCGCGGCGAGCTTCGCCAACAGTTTCAGCAAAGAGGTTTTGCCCGATCCGTTGGGACCGACGATCCCGAGGATCTCACCCGGCCGGACTTGCAATGTCACATCCCGGAGCACCCATCTGACATCCGGCCCGCGGGTGCTGCCGTAACAGAAATGCACCCCGCCCAGATCATAGGCATAGGCGGCGCGCAGGTCGACACCTCCTCCGGTCTCGGCAAGGGCATGCTCTCCGCGCTCGCTGATCATGCCAGTCGATCCTTTCGCCAGACCAGCAGGTAGACAAAGAATGGACCGCCGGCCAACGCCGTGATCACGCCGACCGGGACCTCGGACGGGACGAACAAAGTGCGGGCCATGGTGTCGGCCACCATCAGGAACATTCCCCCGACCAAGGCAGAGGCCGGCAGGAGCAATCGGTGATCGGCGCCCACCACCAGACGCACCGCGTGCGGAATGATCATGCCGATAAATCCGATCATGCCGCTGAAGGACACGACAGCCCCGGTCATCAGCGCCGACAGCAGGAAGATGACGCGTTTCGTCCGTTCCGTATTGATGCCCAGCGACCGGGCCGGCTCTTCACCTAGGGCGAGAATGTTGAGCACCCGGACCTGCTTCAAAAGCAGGATGAGGCCGACGAGCAAGTAGGCCGTGAGGGCGCTCAGCACCGGATAGGCAGGCGCCGTCAGCGATCCCATGAGCCAGGCCATCATCCCGAACGACCGGTTCGGCTCCATGATGGAGGTGATGAACATGATCAAGGCGGAGAAGATCGCATTGAGGATGACCCCTGCCAGCAGCACGGAATGGATCGGGAGTCGATCATAGGACGCCGCCATGCGGTAGATGACCATCAGCGCAATCAGGCTACCCGCAAACCCGCAGACAGGCAACAGCGACAGCGCGAGGACCGTGGTGCCGATCCCAAACAGGACGGCAATGGCCACTCCCAGCGCCGCCCCGCTCGACACTCCCAGCACATAGGGATCGGCCAACGGATTTCTCAGCAACGCCTGCAGCGCGACGCCGACGGCTGCAAGGCAACTGCCCACCAGAAACCCTAGGAACACGCGCGGCAACCGGACCTGCAGCAGAATGACTCCCGTCGTCCGGACCGTATCTGGTTCGCCCGTCGTCCCGAAGAGCGCAGACCATAACAGCCCGAAGATGTTTCCCAGGCCGATGTATTGCGTGCCAAGCTGCAAACACAGCATGACGAGGACAAGGGAAAGCAGCGCCAGCGCACTCATGACGGCGAACCAGCGCGAGCGCGTCAGGATTGCACCATGAAACGGCCGATCGGCCGCGGCAGTCTGAACACCGGATCCCATGAGATTCGGCGAGAGAGTCGGCGATGGCGATGTCAGCGCAGGGGAAGGCGACGTGGGGTGGCCGGCAGATGGCATCATGGTTGGGCCGTCGTCGATTCAGACACGAACGCTTCGGGATGGATGACCCTAGCCAACGCTTCCAAGCCTTGCATGACGCGCGGGCCGGGACGATTGAGCGCATCTGCCGACACTTCGCGAAGGCGGTTGTGCTGCACGGCCGTCAGCGTGGTCCAGCGTCGCCAGGCTTCCTGCTCGCTTCGCGGCACCGTCTCCACCGACCCTCTCGGAAAGATCAGAATTTCAGGATCTTCTTTCAACACCGTTTCCATGGTCAGCCTCGGATAGGCCGTGGCCGCTTGAGAGGCGATATTGATTCCCCCGGCCAAACCGATCATCTGATGGATGTAACTACCGGGTCCCACCGTGATGAGCGGCTGGCTGTTGATGACATACAACACCCGGGTACGCGTCAGGCCTTCGGTTCGACGACTGATCTCGCCCATCTGCTGTCGCATCTCCGCGGTCATTGCATGGGCGGCCGTCGACCGATCAAAGATTCGTCCCAAGGTATGAATGTGCGCAAACACCTGTTCCAGCGACGTGGCTTCAAGCAGGAGGACCGGAATCTTCAGCTCCTCCAGCTTGGCCAGCACGTTAGCGCGATGAAACTCGAGCGGCGCAACGATCAATTCGGGCCGTAGGGCGATCAGAGACTCCAGGTTGGGATTGCTATATCCGACTTTGGGTTTGGCGACAGCGGCCTGCGGAAAATTGCAAAAATCCGTGACCCCGACGACCTGTTCATCCAACCCGAGCGCAAACAACATCTCGGTAATGCTCGGCGCGAGCGAGACGACGCGCGTCGGAGCCTTGGCGACATAGAGCTTTCGTCCCGCATCGTCGATGAACGTGCGCGGGGTGATATTGGCCATGAACGGCATGCCGGTCAGAATGCCCTGCTGACGGCGTTTCATCACCGTGTCCTCTCCAGGGGGATCTCCCAATGCGAGCGCGAGGCAGGGCAGGAAGACATACCAGACGACTCCGATACATCCGACGAGGAACCGACTAAAAGAATTGAGTCGAACGGCGCGCAAATAAAAAAATCCCCAGGGCCAACATGGAACCCTGAGGATTGCACCCGCACAATCATCCTCGCCTATTCCCCAGCCCACGAGGGAATAAAGGGTCTCTCCCTGGGCAGGTCTTCTGGCTCATGGTTCATCCTACTCCCCGCGCCTTCCCATCTTCGGAGCGATCAGCTCCCAGCTTTCAGCGATCAGGTTTTGACTGAATGCTGACTGCCGATAACTGACGGCCTCCCCAGACAGTGGCGCTTGCGGGTTTCGTCCCCATTTACAGCGGCGGGACCGCGAGGGTTTTGCACCCTCTTCCCTTGACCCAAGGTGTCTGAAAACGAAGCAAACTGTAGGAGAGCCAGGTCAATTTTGTCAAGGTGAAACTTGACCCACCCTGCTCGGCCCTGGCCTATCAGCGGGGCGCTAAGCGCGATACCGTAACTTCAGAATGAGAATGGCCAGCGTCAGGACCAAGGTCACCAGATTCGCGAGGATGATCGGAAGTGCGCCGAGCAGCAGCCCGTAGACCAACCAGAGAAAGACGCCGATGGTAAAGGTCAACAACATCCCGAGCGATACATCTTGCGCGGAACGCGTGCGCCAGGTCTGCTGGAGTTGGGGGATGAAAGCAATCGTCGTCAGCGTTCCCGCGAGCAATCCGATAAGCGTGACCTGATCCATAGACATGACCTCAGATGGAATGACGTGCGACGCGAGCGGAAGAGGGTGTCCTGAAAGGAGAATTCACCCCGGCAGCTTGTCTTGTCCCCTGGCGCTATGGTAGCATCCCTTCCCATTCAAGGACTAGTCGTTGAAAGACGCCGCAACAAAGGAGTAGGGCCGTGGCATTTGCCTGTGATCTCTGTGGGAAAAAGCATCAGACCGGTAACAACGTCAGCCACGCGAACAACAAGACCAAGCGCGTCTTCAATCCCAACCTGCAACGCGTGAAAGCACTCGTGAACGGGTCGGCCTTGCGTATTCGCGTGTGCACGCGCTGCCTGCGGTCGGGTCTCGTAAAAAAAGCGGTCTGATCTCCCCCGCGCCTCCCCTCCATCACTCAGTCACATGATCTGATTTCGCACCCGGGGTGCGCCTGCTCGGGCAGTTCGCTTTACTTTCCTCAACCGACCGAGACCTTGCGCTGCGCGAAGGCATTCCAGACGACGGTCTCGCCTCTTCGCGCGTCATCCCGCATGCTCGACCGGCTCCATATCGGCGCGAGCAGAATGCGCATGGAGGAGACGGAACCATGTTATGCGTGTACAATCCCGCATGGCACCGTAGACCGCACAGATCGAATCACCGTCGAATCGGGAGGCACGATGATGAAACGCACCTGGACGCTCGGCCTGATGGCCTTAACCATCGGGATCACCGCATGCAGTCATTTTCAAAACAGAGAAGCGGCCTATCTGAATTCGGTGAAAGGGAGGGCGACACAAACCGAGGTGACGCAGGAGCTGGGCGTTCCCAAAGCGGTTCGCAAGAGCGACGAGGGCGAGACGGTGTGGGTGTATGAAATCCGCGAGCAACAGGCCGGCAATCGGTATACCGCGCCCGGCACCTGGTGTGAGGAATATCTGCTGACGTTCGACAGTACCGCCGTTCTACAGAAATGGAAGCAAGTCTCCCATTTCCACGGCGGCGAACTCATGCCGACCGAATGTATTCCGGGAATGGTACCCTAGAAACAGGGTGCCGGACAGCATCCTGCGGACAGGCGCGAAGCCCACATGGCCGGGGTCACGCGATGTGTTGAATCAAAATGTTTAGAGAGATCTCAGAGCAGACCGGCGGGACCATCTGGAGAACCTCGAGCAGAACTGAAGCGGATTTGGTGCGGGTCGGAAGTAAACTCAAGAGCCCACTAACAGCGAGTTTCGCACGTCGCCTGAAGCCACGGAGAACTCCGAGCCTTCGTATACGATACAGTCAGGGATCAGGAACGAGTAAAGCCAGTTGGCCGATCACGGCCAGACGTCCATAGCCACCCCGTCCGCAACTCTGCTTTCAGACCCCGCTGCGGTACCAACCACAACCTGAGCTTCCGGCATGCCGAGCGTAATTCCTTGGTCACGAATTTCAAATCCATCCCAGGGGATACGCGCAACGTGACCTGTCTGAATCACGACCACATCGGCGTAATTGATCTGCCGCGTGACCGTATCCAGGATCAAGCGGGTGATGAGGCCCCATTGCTCTCCTGCGCGATTGCTGACTATCCACTGATCACTCCCCATGATTTAGCCTCCTGCAGCAAAGCGCTGCCATAGATTGCATATGCTCTGAGCCTGTTCCGCCCGAGGTAAGGTTGGCGACCTTGTTGGGGGAAAAGAGATGGCGGGCTCTGCGTCTCGTGCCGACACAGCACGGTAAAACCAGATCGTGTTATGCCTTCAGCTGCCCGCGAGGAACCTTCGTTTGAGGCTGCCCATATTCGTAGACATACGAGGGAAGAGACTGGCTGCCGACCGCATTCAGCACAACGTGAAGGGCTTTACGACTTCTCAATGATCCGACTGCCCGCCTGACGACATCATGCGGGGTGGAGTTTGCACGTACCACCAGCAGGAGCACATCGGCATGCCCTTCGAGGACATTCATGGTCGCCTGAGGAAGAATCGGAGGAGTATTCAAGATGATATAGTCAAATCGCTTCCGTAGCCGATCAAAGAGCGGAGTGAGGCGGTCTGTTCGGAGCACTTCCGTCGAATTGGCCACTGAATTTCCAACCGGCATAATCCAGCACGGCACATCACCGAAGCTCGAGATGCAGTCGTCAAGATCCAACGCACCGACGAGATAATCGGCCAATCCTCCCTCCGGACTATTCTCCATGAACTTATCCAATCCCGGGCATTTCATGTCGCAATCCAGTAACAGGACCCGTTTGCCCAAGTCGCGCGCCAGGGTATAGCCGAGATTGATGACGGTCGTCGTCTTTCCTTCACCCTTGATGGCACTGCTCACCGCCACGACGGTCGATTGTGTTTCCGTTCCCAGCAAAAACAGTCGTGTCGCTGCGACCCGATACTGCTCGGACACAATCGCGTTGGGCATCCATTTGACGACAAAACTGCGATCGAAGGTATGACCGTTCGTTCCGTTCAGGGCTGTCTCCCCTGGCCGAATCGGAATCAAGCCGGCGGCCTGTTGGGCTGATTTTCCACCAAACCTAAAGTGGTAGGCAGGAAGGAACCGCCTCCAGTTCGAATACGCGTAATCCAACGAAAAATCGGGAATCGCAGCCAGGAGTTGGGGTCCGAACATCAGCTCGACATCCTCGGGACGACGGAATTGGGGATTCAACTGTTCAAGTAACACCGCCATTCCTACCCCGAGCGCGCACCCGAGAAGCAAACCGAGCATCATGACGCGGGGTTGATTCGGTTTCTCAGGCACCCGCGGAAACTTGGGACGTTCCAGTATTTTGAGCTGCGCGCCCTTTTGGCGCTTTTCAAGATTCTCGGCCACCGAAGCGTGCAACCGCTTATCCAGCAAGGACTGGTAACTGCCCTTGAGATTTTCATAATCCCGCATCAAGGTGAGCAGACTTTGCTCGATCGCCGGAGCGGTTTCCACCCGGGAGTCATACTCCTGCTTCTCAGCCCGGAGCGTGTTCCGCCGTTCCTTCAAAAGGGAAAGTTCGCTCTTTAACTCACTTTTCTGCTTCTTCAGATCCTGAAAATATTGATCCTTGGTTTCGGCGTCAGAGCCCATGGACTCAGGCCCATACTGCTTCCGGATCCGTTGTTCGATTTGCTTGATCTCTTCCTTCGTCAGCGCCACCTCGGGATAGCCGTCCCAGAATTCGGATTCCAACTGCGTCAGCTTGTTCTTCAGTTCATTCAAACGCGCGAAAGATGGATTCGGCTGAACCGGCCCATTCACCAACGCGGGAATCGTCACACCGAATTCCAGATACTTCTGGATGGCATTTTCCACCAAGGACAGGCGGTCACTCTGACGATGGATGCTCTCATTGACGATTTTGAGATCGTCATGCAAACGATCCAGGGCGCGCAAATTCGCCTCGATTTGTTGCGGTAATTGCCCGACATGTTGCGACTTGAAGCGGCTGATCTCTTCCTCTTTTTTATCGAGCTGAGCCCGCGTCCGATTTACTTCATTATCGAGGAACTCCGTCGTCCCTTCGGCCGCTTGCGTGCGGTCCTTCATATCCTCCTCGATCAGCATCGATGATATCTTAGCGATGACATTCATGGCCGTGGCCGGGTCCTCATGCGCAAAGGAGATGGTAAAGGCACCGATCGTATTCTGACCGGGCACACCGCCTTTACTCACCGTCGTGACTTCCAGTGCCGCGTTCATGGCAAGCACCGCTGAATCCGGGCCGGATTGTTCCACCTGCGCCGGATAGAGATTCAACTCTTTGCGAATTTTGTCGAGCCGCAGCCGATCGCGCACCTGAGTTTCGATCACAAAAATCCGGCGATCGAAGTTGCTGTTCCCTTCCGCATTGGCTTGGACATAATTCTCAGGAATCTTCTGATCCTCGAGGAGAATCAACGTATCGGAGCGATACACCTTGGTCGCCACCTTGCAATAGACCATGGCCGCTCCCAAGGAGACGAGCACCGCTCCCAGAAGAATCCATTTCCGGCGCAAGACCATGCCCCAATATTCATTGAACAGATTTGCTGCGGTATTGCCGTTTTGCGGCATGACATTCGTTTGCCCCATAGTCTCCACCCTGCCTGTTACGGTCGCCCTGCTCATTGCTGCCATTCGGATACGGCGGTCGTGTACAAGAATCGTACGATTCCCATGTCCTGTCGGCTATCACACAAACACGAATCGTCTTCTCTACCGGCCGGGCCCCGAATAGGCCGGCTCATCCTCGATCCATTCCGTCCCCAATATGCCGGGGTCGTCATTATTTTCCGGCGGACGGAAATCCGTGACCAGTTCACGCAGACGTTCGATCGCCTTGACCGGGTTGTTGAGATAGGCGGCTGCCTCCATGGCCATCATCATGCCCGAGACCTTACCGACGCCGGTCATGCCTGACCGGCGAATGCGCAAGATCTTGCTCAGCGCCGATCGCTCGGCGCTCTCATCCGTGCCGACCAGTTCCTCATACAATTTCTCACCAGGTCGAAGACCGACGAAACGGATGGGGATCTCCCGTCCCGGCACGAACCCCGACAGGCGAATCAAATTCCTGGCGAGATCCAAGACTTTGATTTGCTCCCCCATGTCCAGCACATACGTGGCCCCCTGCTCGCCCAGCGTAGCGGCTTGCAGCACGAGATGCACGGCTTCCGGAATCAGCATGAAGTACCGCCGAATGTCCGGGTGTGTCACCGTGACCGGTCCCCCGGCTTGAATCTGCTCCTGAAAGCGAAGCAGCACGCTGCCATTGCTGCCCAGAACGTTACCGAAGCGCACGGTGAGAAATCGTGTCGCGCTTCGCTCAGCCATGTCCTGCACGATCAACTCGGCGACGCGTTTCGTAGCTCCCATCACGCTGGACGGATTCACCGCCTTGTCGGTGGAAATCAGGACAAATCGTTCCACTCCACAGCGATCCGCCGTTTCCGCCGTGATACGGGTTCCGATGCAGTTATTTTTCAACGCTTCCGCAGGATTGAGTTCGACCAGCGGAACATGTTTGTGAGCGGCCGCATGAAAGACAATGGCAGGCCGATACCGGGTCATCGTTTCCATCAGTCGACGGCGATCCGTCACATCACCCAGCACAGGATGGACGATCGCGGACAACCCCCGGTCGTCCAACTCTTTGGCGATAGTGTAGAGGCTGTTTTCATGCCGCTCATACAACACGACGGACTCCGGCCCCATAGAGGCGATCTGACGCGACAGTTCCGAGCCGATCGAGCCGCCGGCACCGGTAATCAGCACCCGGCGTCCGGCCACCATCTCCACCATGGCATCGGTCTTCATGTGAACCGGCGCTCGCGCCAGCAGATCTTCAACGGCCACGTTTCTGATCTGACTGACGGCGCTCCGGTCCCCGAGCAAGTCCTGCATACTCGGCAACATTTTGACCGACACTTTAAACGGGCCGATGTCGGCCATGATTTGACGCAAGACATCGGGAGTCACCTGCGGGAGCGCCAATACCACCTCGTCCGGGCGTTCCGTCGAGAGCACGTAGGACAGATCTTCCCGACCCCCAAGCACCTTCACTCCGTGGATTCTCTTGAATCGAAGCGATGTGTGATCATCGATGAATCCGATCGGCTGGTACCGGGAATTGGAATTGAGCTTCATTTCTCGTACAACCCGTTCTCCCCTGTCTCCTGCACCGATGATGAGGACGCTTTTCTTCGGGCGATAAATGACCGCCTCACGCAATATGCGTCGCGGAAGTCGCACCCCTGCGGAAAACCCGATCAAGAGAATGGCATCGATGATAAAAATCGACCGAGGATATTCCCTGATGCCCATTCCCCATCGCGTCCATGCGTACAACACGAGGGTACTGGTGACCACTCCGACAACGATGTTCCTCAAATCCCAAAGACTGGTGTATCGCCACAGGCCTTCATTCAAGCGAAACACCATGAACGCGGCAGTACGGATCGTCAGCACCCAGGGCAATACCAGGAGCAACGTGTCCCATTCCGCCTCCGGAATCCGGCCGTCGAAACGCAGCCAGAAGGCGAGGTAATTGGCCAGCCCCATCAACCCCATATCGAGGAGCACAATCAGCGGACGGCGCCATTTGAGAATGAATGCCAGACACCGCGGACCGAAGTCAGTCGATTGTGACGGTCTCGCCACCTGCAGACCCGGCAAATCACAGACGACCACGGGGATTTTCAGCAAGCACAGCAAGGTCTGAATGACAATGGCAAGGTCCAAAATCGTCGAAGCATGCCGGACATAAAATTTGGCCAAGCGGATTTTTTCAGGCAGCACAACCGTGACGTATTCCTCCTCCGGACTGGCAGAGGCAGCGAGGACAGCCGCTTCATCGATATATTTCAGCGAGGCGAGGTCGGTCAGACCGGGCCGAGCCGTAAGGATGTCCGCATAGGCTTCCGGAAACATATTCACATACCGCGGCACTTCCGGCCTCGGACCGACCAGGCTCATATCGCCCGTCAGGATATTCCAGAGTTGCGGCAATTCATCGATCTTATATTTACGCAATGCGACGCCGACCCCGGTCACGCGGGCATCCTGACCGATCGTCAACTGCCCGCCTCTCGACGGTGCGTCGGCCGTCATGGTGCGAAACTTGTAAATCGAAAACGGCCGACGATCGCGACCCATGCGAGTCTGCGTGAAAAAGACCGGCCCTGGGGAATCGAGCTTGACGGCAACTGCGGCCAGGACCCAGAGGGGCCAGGTCACCACCAGACCGATCAGCGCTCCGATAACATCCACGGCGCGTTTCATTGCCTGGCCTCCAGCACAAGCTCGCGGACCGCGGCAATGGTGCGGTGAATGTCCGACTCCATCATTTTCGAGTAGAGGGGGAGCGACACCATGCTCTTAAAGGCCCGGCTGGCTACCGGAAAATCTTCGGGACGATATCCCCACGTGCTACGGTAATACGGATGCAGGTGGAGCGGGATGAAATGGACACTGCATCCGATCTGTTGTTGTTGGAGCCGTTCAATGAACGCGTCACGCGTAATGCGTAACCGGTCCAGATCGAGTTGAATCACATATAAATGCCAGGCATGTTGCACATCGTCCTGCATGACCAATGGAGTGATCTCGGGCAGATCTCGAAACCCCTCCGCATACAGCGCCGCATAGCGCTCCCGGGTTTTCCAGAATCGATCGGCCTTATGCAACTGTGACAGCCCCAACGCCGCCGCCATGTCGGTCAGGTTATATTTGAATCCCGGGGCGACAATCTCGTAGTACCATGAACCTTGATTGGTATAGCGTTTCCAGGCATCGCGACTCAGTCCATGCAAACTCATCCGGCGTATGCGATCCGCCCAGTCCGGGTCGTCGGTCGTAACCATTCCTCCTTCACCCGTCGTGATATTTTTCGTGGCGTAGAACGAGAAGCACGTGCAGTCGCTAATGCTCCCGATCACCTTGCCCTTGTATGAAGCGGGAAAGGCGTGGGCCGCATCTTCGATGACTCGAAGATTGTGGCGACGCGCAACCTCCAGGATCGAGGTCATGTCGCAAGGCTGACCGGCGAAATGAACCGGAATGATCGCCTTGGTCCGGGGTGTAATGGCCCGTTCAAGATGATCGGGATTCATGTTCAAGGTCGCCGGAAGACAATCGATGAGCACAGGCTTGGCCTTGAAATAGGTGACGACTTCCGCCGTAGCCGCAAACGTCATGGTAGGCACGAGCACTTCGTCCCCCTCACCAAGGCCGATCGCCTCCAGCGCCAAATGCAGGGCGGCCGTACATGAATTCAAGGCCACCGCATATCGTGCCCCTACCTTGGCAGCAAACTCCTGCTCGAATTGCCTGGCCTTGCTGCCGGTGGTCAGCCACCCTGAACGCAGCACGCTCACGACTGCTTCGATATCCTCGTCGTCAATTTCCGGAACATGGAACGGAAGATAGGCAGCCATAGTACATTTCCTCTCAGACAGCGTGAAAACCATCAAAAACGAATGCGAAATCCGGAGGGCCTACCTGCGGGACGGAGCGGAACTCTCGACCCGGCGGCAGAAGCCACATATGCGATGACGTGATGAATTAAAACGAGGCGGAAAGAAACCACACCGAAAGACGCGCGAGGAATAACCCACCAACTCCAATGAGGGAAGCGAACATGGCTTTGCGGGCATCTAAACGCTCAGCCACTCCCGGGCGCATTCCCGTGTCGGCGGTAGGCCGTTGCTTCCACTTAAGCCCTAACCAAAATAGGCAGGGCATGGTCAGCCCATAAATCGTATAACTGAACAGGCGATGATCGGCATCGACCGCAATGCCGAGATGATTCCCCACGATCACCCCATAGGCGCGAATACCGTTGGCGATCATCAAGACGACGGCACAGAGGATCAGAAACAGAATTCGCCTGGTCGGCTGCCGATACGTCAGCGCCACAAAGGCATAGGCCAGCGAGAGTCCAGGTAGGAGATACCGCAGCCCCCCGCAATCAGGGGCAACTTCCCAGACAGCCGGACCAACCATGATGTCGTAGCCTCGATAGGCATATGTGATACCCGACAGATCGAGGCCGCGGAGAATGAGCCAGGCGGTGATATCCTGAAGCCAGGGTTCAAGGGACGTCCCGACGGGAAGAAGAAATAGAAGAAACCCGAGCGGCCAGGAAAGCGTTCGGACAATCTGGGTGCCATAGATCGTCCAGATCAGGCCAGGCAAAGATGCGACCACCGCCGCCTGTTGGAGCCACAAGAGGTCCGCGACTTGTCCTACTGCCCAGGCACACCCGGTGCCGAGGAGAGCTGCCACTCCCCAGGCATTCGGAACAGGCGACAAGGAATCCAGAGGGCGACGGAACGACCAGACGAGATACCCCACGACCGGCAAAACCAGAAACCCATGCGCAAAGGTCCGGGAGCTCCCCCACACGTCAACCATCGATTGAATGGTCGGCCAGAAGAGGGTGGCGACACAGAGAGATGCTGCGCAGAGAATCATTCCAGCTTTCTGGAAGTCTGACCATAGAGTAGGCGCGGTCGATGCAGGCCCGGTTAAAATCCGGTCGGCTGTTTTCATAGGGATACGGCAATAAAGTATCGCAAGGTCGCAACGCAGTTTGCGTGTTCTCCTCGCACAAGACAGTATCGGCCTTCGGCCAATTCAGTTGAGAAACTTGAAGCTCTTTGTAAGAGATAGGGGGAATGCTAAGAATATTTTAAATTCAAACCGGGAGAGAAGGTGGCCACTCGCGCGAATCTCTGCGCGAGTGGCTCGCTAACCAGAGCGCGCGCTACTCTTCCACTCGCTTCGCCCGCCATACGACAAACGCCGCAAAGCCCAGAGCAAAGACCAGCAGGGTTTCAGGAACAGGAACGCTTCCCCCCGTTCCCGGAGTTCGCGGATACCCATTGATCAACCCAATAATGGTAGAAAGCCAGTCGCCCATGTGTGCTGCTATCATTCATGCCTCCCTTCGTTAAAGAACACCCTGCTTGGACTCACAATCGTAACAGCCGTAACCGCTAAAACCTGACCGATATTCCGCCTATGCGTTCGTGGCGCTCACACGAAACTCCAACATCGTAGTAGGCACGCATTGTCCCGCTCTGGAGAGAGAACGTCAAGAAAAATGGGAGTGCAACTACTTAGTTAAAGCACTCAGGACAAGAACCAACATCTAGTATCACAAGGAAGTCATAAAGGGGACGCACCGTCGTGCCCGATCGCACCGGCGGCACAGTGACGTGCCGCCGAAGAGCTATCAGAGTGGTCGCCATCGTCTCTCCCAAATTCCCGCTGAACACAAGCCTGACGGACCTTCACCTTGACCCAATGCAGACGAGCATGACGGGTCGATAGCCCCTCCCGTTGCCAGACGTATCGAACCATGGCCGGAGTGACTGCGACCCCGCTCCCCTGCAACTGCCCGGCCAGCCGGACGTAACTCACCGTTGGATTCTCTTGTGTTTTAGCGAGGATATGCCCTTCGAGCCACTCCGGTGTGCGATTAGGCATCAATGGCTTCCGACGCACTCGCGGAGCCAATCCTTCCTTTCCCTGAGTCTCATACGCTTTTTTCATGGCATAGAAATGAGACCGGCTCACCCCCGCCAGTTTACAGACTTTGACCACATTGTTGAGCTCCGCCGCCATCGTGAGTATGGCCAGCCTCGCCTTGATCAGCTGCTCTCGATTGGTCATGAATACATCCTTGTAGTGGCAGGGAGACGAGCTACCGGCATTTTTAGCGAGACGCCGGTTTTCGCTTTGCAATGAATGCCGGAGAAACTGTCCGCAGTTCCCTCACCAAGTAGAGTGAAGATAGGAGCTCGGACAACAACGGCCAGAATCTTTTTCTACTGAAGCCGTAGAGACAGGCGTTCAAAACACATTACACATGGCTGGACCATTCGCGGGCGTGACCAACTTCCGCCATGCCACATCATCAACCTAATCTACGTAGCATCACTGTAATGCCGCCAGCCCTTCACACAATCTCTGTGCGACATAGTGCTGTTGATCAGCAATCAGTTCCGGGTAGATCGGCAGGGCGACCAAATCCCGGCACGCTCGCTCCGCTTCAGGATAGTCTCCGGCGCGATGCCCCAATGACATAAGGCATTCCTGAAGATGCAGCGGCACCGGATAGTATATTTCCGTGCCGACACCCTTCTCCTTGAGATAGTCGCGTAACGCATCTCGCTTGGGGACGGCCATCACAAACTGGTTGTAAATATGGTAGTGGCCGACACCGTCCTGCTTGTAGACCGCGTGCGGCAGGCGCACTCCGTATGCAGATTCCACCCCCGATTGCCGGAATAGTGATTCATACAGTTCCGCATGTTGCTGCCGTAAGGCTGTCCAACGATCCAGATATGGTAGTTTGACGCTCAAGACCGCCGCCTGCAGTGTGTCGAGCCGGAAGTTGCCGCCGATGACGCGGTGGTAATATTTCGGTTTGCCGCCCTGGACCCGCAGGACTTGTAACCGTTCGGCCAGTCGTTCATCGTTCGTAACGACCATACCACCGTCGCCTAGTCCTCCGAGGTTCTTGCTCGGAAAGAATGAGAAGCATCCCATCGTGCCCATGCTTCCGGCGCGCCGACCGCCACGATACTCAGATCCGATGGCTTGTGCCGCGTCCTCCACGACTGCCAGCCCGTGTTTCGACGCAATTTCGAGAATGGGGGTCATATCTGCGCACTGGCCGTAAAGGTGGACCGGGATGATCGCCTTCGTGCGTGCCGTCACCGCCGCCTCAATGCGTGTCGGATCGATGTTGTACGTGACGGGATCGATGTCGACGAACACCGGCGTCGCGCCGAGCCGCACGATGGCGCCCACCGTCGCAAAAAATGACAAAGGCGTGGTGATGACTTCGTCCCCGGACTTGATGTCCAAGGCCATTAATGCAGCTAGCAACGCATCGGTACCGGAGGAAACACCGACGGCGAAGCGCGTCTGGGAATAGGCGGCCACCTGCGTTTCCAACTCCTTGACCTCTCGGCCGAGGATGAAATTATTCTGATCCAGAACACGCTCCATGGCGACAAGGAGATCTTTGCGAAGGGGTTCGTGCTGTGCTTTCAGATCGAGAAGTGGAACATTCATCGGTGCACCTGTAAGGTTACTGGTTCGTGGTTGTTGTTGCTGGCTACGTATTGACAGATACCGCTCGAGTCTTTGCAAATAGCTGGCGCCATTGTCCCTGCATCTGCTGACGGACCCTGAATGCCTCTTGTGCCAGGGTACGCGCAGGCTCCATCCACGCATATTTGGATTTTCTGATCCAGGGAGTCCGGATCTCACGGCCGCCGTACTGGCGCTTGTACTCACCCGCGCCGCCCAAATCATACGTATGAACGCCATGAGCCTTCGCATGTTTCATGGCAAACCAGTGCAACGCCTGATTCGGACGAAGGATTTGAAATTCCCGCCAGCTCGCGCCGCCCCAGAAATACATCACCCCGTGAAGAAACGGAAAAATGCCGGTAGCGATAGAGCGTCCGCTACGATCGCGCGCTCGTAGAAGAAGCAGGTAACCGACAGGGTGCAGATGCGCGATTAACTGTCTCACGCGATCGAGACCATACGTTGGAACGAGGCTCTGCTTCGCGAAGACGTCTTTGAGTTGCTCATAATAATCCTCAGCGAATCCCTCAGCCGGCGCGACTTCGACATGCACGCCGTCCTTGTCTGCCTTCCGGATGCAACGACGGCAGGGGCTCGTGAAGTTTGCAAAGAGCGTCGCCTCATCTAACGACAGGTCGACCGCAAATCCTTCGTAGAGCCGATAGTTGGCATTTACGTGGCTGAGATCTTGGGTCGTGAGCTGCCGATCCATGACTTCAACATGCGCACAACCGAGACGTTCAAAAGCAAAGTCAAACAGTCCGCGAAGGGCTGAGATACGACAGCTGCCGGGCTCCAACACGAATCCCATGTAATCGGTGGTCCAGCCTGGAAAAGGACTACCCAGAATTCGTACCCCGAAGCGCTCCACGATCAAGCCGACGAAGTACCCCACGGCGCGATCGCCATCTCGTATCCCCACAATCACCGGAACAGCGTGCTGGGTAGCCACAAGGAAGGCAATCCACGCCCGTGTTTGAAACACAGTGCTGCTTTCATAGGAATACACCCTGCTCCAGGGACCATCGTTTTCAGGATTCAGCAATTCAAATCGATACATAAGAATGTATGCGGGTCATTCCTTACGACAAAGACACACAAATCAGAGCCACAATGAGCCAACCCGGGGCGCGAATCTGTGGCCCAATCAGGACCGGCCCCTCGTCTTGAATATCTTTTGTAACAACCAGCGACGCTCGACTCGCGACCGGTCGGACGCCGGAATTGGTTGACCTTGTTGTGTGGTAGCGAGGAAATCTAAGAGGGTATGGACCGGAACGAACCATCCGTTCAACCGGCTCAAACGCCTCATCAACGTCTCGAACCGTTTGTGAACGCGGCCGTTCTCGACAAAGCCCTGCGCAAAATGCGTATACATGATGCAGGCGCCGCCTTCTTCGGCGAGCCGATCCTGATTTTTCTCGCACAACATGTTCGTGAAGGTGGTGACACAAGGTCCCTCCGCCCCGGCAAACCAGGACTTCACGAAAGGACGGTCGGGATCGTGATACGGCATCAAGGGGCAGACCTTGAGCGTATTGATTTCCGAAAACGTGAAGTTCCTCACGTATCGAACTTTCTCGCGGCAGAGATCACCCCAGAAGAGCGGGCTTCGCTCCACATGTCCCTCGAATTCGCCACGGGATTGGCGCAGGTGAAGAAGGTCGTACACCAGACGGTGAGCGCCGCTCAGACGATCGCGGCCCCAATACATCCCTTCCCTGCAGCCGGAATGATTTGCCATACTATGCGGATAATGACCGAACAACTCCTTAAACCGTTCCAGGCCGTTGTTGGTCTCCTGCCTGTTGGAAGTGTGATAGGTGACATTGTGCAGCCCGATTTCGAACCCCTTGCGCTGTAAACCGAGAACCCATTCCAAGTAGGCAGAATCCTCGCAGGTCACTCCCCCGATTCGGGGACGACTTGCACCCCGTAGGGGCCACACCGACACCGTGCTGAGCAGGCCCAATTCAGCAAGCAGCGTATAGACTGGTCCAACGCTCCCCCTGGCTTGATAGTCAGGGTCGTCAAAAATGGTAAAGGCAAACGATTTACCGTCTGGCCATTGAATCGGACGATGCATACCTGGGAGTACTCTTTATGGGTTCCGACGATCCGTGACAAATGCGTGGGACAGATCGTGGTTGAATGAATAGGCTACCGGCTTAAACGGGACTGGCCGTCATCTGTTCCGACGCGTACGCGGTAATCCTCTGTGCGACTGACGTGGACGCCTCTCCGCGCGAATAGGGCCACACATCAATACGCCCGGCGCTGGCCGCGCAGACTGCAGAAACAATTCGATCCGTCGCCGTCCCGACCAGACAGTTCCACCCGCTCGCGACCGTCTCAACCCATTCGGTCTCTTCCCGAAGCGTGATACAGGGAACGCCCAGCCAATAGGCTTCCTTTTGGATGCCGCCCGAGTCGGTGACAATCACGTGCGCATTACTTTCCAAACAGACCATGTCCAGGTACGGCACGGGGTCGATCAGGAGCAGATAGGGAGAAGGTGAAAAGGATATTTGCTCGAGTTGTTTTCTAGTCCTCGGATGGACGGGGAACACGATCATTCGGTCGGGACCGGAGAGCCGGTTCAACGCTGACAGAATGCCGTTCAGGTGCATGGACTGGTCGGTATTGTCGGCACGGTGCACCGTAGCCAGCAAGTACCCCTGCGGTGTGATTCTCAACCGTTCAAGAATGGTGGAGGTCTGTTGGGCTCTTTCGACACTGTCCATAAGGGCGTCGTACATCACATCTCCGACAACATACACCCCTTGCGTCACTCCCTCGCGCCGCAGATTCTCCACGGCTGTCTCCGTCGGGCACAATAAAAGAGTGGATAGTTGATCGGTGACGACTCGATTAATTTCCTCCGGCATTCTGCGATTGAAACTTCGCAATCCCGCCTCAACGTGTACCACCGGCACATGGAGCTTCACCGCAGCCAGTGCACCGGCCAGCGTGGAATTGGTATCGCCATAGACCAGGACCATCTCAGGGGCTTCCTTCAGGAGAATCTCTTCCACGCCCTTCAGCATGTCGCCCGTTTGGTGTCCATGGGGTCCGGAGCCGATACCGAGATGATAGTCGGGATCGGCAATGCCGAGTTCACGAAAAAACACGCCGCTCATACTGTCGTCATAATGCTGTCCGGTATGAACCAGCACTTCCTGAGCGACCTTCCGCAAGGCGCGGGACACCGGCGCGCACTTGATGAACTGCGGCCGGGCCCCGATGATCGACACGACTTTCATGATTACAAGTCTCCGAAATCCTTTGCGAGATTCGAGACGGAATTGACGTCACCAGGGTTAGATCGTCGGACTTAGAACGGGCACAGCAGTCTGCCGAGCAACTTTGGTTGCATGTTCACGCATAGTCACGACCTGAAACGTTTGCTTCAGCTCCTCCAGTGCCCACTCGATCATGGACAACTTGTGCTTAAGCGGCAACCGCATGCCCGGGAAAAACGCGACGCCGTCAGCCTCGTCATTGCCGAGAAAATCGAGGGGATGCAGCAGCAAGGACGGTTCAACTCCCGAGGTGCGGCAGAGAGCGAGGGCAGTCCTGAAATAGCCTTGGGCCACTGTGCGCGAATACAAACTGAGGTACAGGAGATAACTGAAGTGAATCGGGATTCGTACAAACGGCATCGTCGTCACAGGGATTTCGATGAGCCCCTCCCCACCGACATCCCATCGATAGGGTTGAATGCTCCTGAACCCGTCTCGCACTCCGCCAAAAATCGCGCTGCGATAGGCCGCCTCTTCCCTGGTGAACGCACTGGACATAAAGAAGTAGGCGCGCGCGAGTGGCCCGATGAAGGTCGGCAAGGTGGACGCATCGTAGAGATATCCCCGGCGGTTGAGCTCCGCCCCCGTGGTCTGCGAGAGGCTGTAACCGGGCCCTCGAAACCCGATCGGTCGTTGTCCGGTCGCCTGCTCGATATATTCCTCCGCCATGGCCAGTTCACGGGCCATGGCGCCTTCTGCGTAGCGATGCAGCCAGGGGTCGTGATGGAAAGAGTGGTTTCCAATCTCATGACCCGCCGCGGCGATCGCGGCGAAGTGATCCAGATTCTTCTCCAATGCGGCGTCCTGCCCGACCAGAAAAAATGTCGCCTTGAGTTGATGCTGCAACAAGCCGGACAAAATTCGAGGCACGACCAGATCCAGGTAGGAAGGAAGTGCTTTCCAAGCTGGATTGCCGTGGGTTTTCATATAGGCCCACTTGTCATCCAAATCGCAGGAGAGACTTGCAAGAGGCTTTTCCATCGTGACCCTTCTGCTCCAAATATTCGGTCTTAACGGGCGCCCACACGCATCGCGCGATACAGCGTGACCACACTGCTGCCGACCTGCGGGGCCCGTGCTTCCTGTTGCACAGCAAACGTTCGGAGTATGGTGGGAATGAGGGAAGCCCGGCGTTGACCGTAATGCTCTTGCGCTCGACACCCGGTCAGGAGGTAATGGGCCAAATCAAGAATGGGAGAATTACCCGGTGTGACAAAGACCAGCGAACCATCCGGCTTCATGATGCGTCTGATTTCCGCAGCGGCCTGCTCGAATGGATCCATATACTCCAGGCAACTCACGGCCACAATGCAATCAAACGACTCATCCTGAAACGGCAAGGCCAAGGCGCTGCCTGAGAACAGCTTGGCGTCCACCCGATGCGAGATCAGGTTGCGCGATACAGCGGCGGCTCGTTGGTGAGGATCGATCCCGTACAGTTCGTGGCAACGCTTGGCCAGCTCCGGCAAAAACACACCGCTCCCGTATCCGATTTCCAATAGACGCCCGACAGGCTGCTTCGGGAGCAGGGACAGAATCATTCGGAATCGAAGTCGCTGGACCAGGCCTAGCAGCGGACGGAAATTCCATTCGGCTTTGTCGACGTCACTGGTTTTCACCAGCGCCGTCGGAGGCAAGAGTGTCGGAACCAGACTATCGGAAGCTTGCCTGTTCATGGAATCCATACTAAGAAGCCTCAACCGTCTCCAATACAGCCGGAGATCGATCGGGCGTCGATTCGAAACTGCGGCCATGCGTTCGCACAAACTCGTTGACCGCCCCGATCACCGCGTTGTTGTTCAGCGTGGAATTGACGAATTGCGAGGTATTCAGGATAAAAAAATCTTTGTGACGTGTCGTCACTGTTGGCACCCGCTTCGAGTAGTGCAACACCTGAAGCGGCTGCACCTTGGCCGCTCTGTTGATATGGAGACCGACAATATCGGCCTCCTGCAAGTCCGGGAACAATTTCCGCAGCCCTTCACCGAACTGCGGCTTTACAATGTCGTCAGGAAGCTTCAGTTGAGGATCGTCGGACGGCAAATATTTCGGGAAATAGGTGAGGAACAACCCTGCCGTTTCTTCCGCCGCAACGATGCTGCTCATCCCGATCACACCGGTGAAAGGAATCTCCGGAGCGGCTAGATTCAGAGTATAGTACGGCACAAGCGGTCGCCTGGTGACCAATACAGGGCATAGGACTCCAAGGTATTCGACAGGGCCTGATGATGTTCCCACCGACACCAGCCCTTTCGTCGCCAAAGGACTCCCGCCATCGATCGGTCCGGTCCAAATTACTCTGTCAAAATGCTCATCCCTTCCGTTCCCTCTCACCGAGAATCCACCACCTTGCGCAGACTCGATTGCCTGGATGGCCGTTCCTAAGCGTATCGTCCCGCCCGCCGCTTGGATCAGCGTTTCGAGCCGCTGAATCACCGTGCGATACCCGCCTGACACATACCCAAGCTGGTTCCGCTGCGCCCTGGTATCACGAGTGGAAAACAGGCGCGTAATGTAGGACCAGATAAATACCGCCGACACGCGCCTGTACTGTTCTCCCAGCTTGGCCAGCAGCAGCGGTTTCCAGAACGCCTCGTAGGTCCGGCGTCCGCAGAGGCCGATCAACCACTCTTCCACGGAGACGGCCTCCAGCGCGCGCCAGTCCCGAATGCGGTTGCAGGCCAGTATCGTGTGCGCCAATCGTACTTTCCCTATCATTCCCACCAAGGGAAAACGCAGTAACTCCCACGGGCTGGTGACTGGATACATCCGCCCCTTGGCATAGAGACCGGACCGGGCGGGGCTCCAACGAAGCCGGTCCCCCAACCCGATCTCGTGCAGATATCCGATGAGGTGTCTGTCTGAAGAGAGAATCACATGGTAGAAACGATCCCACCAAAAGTCTCCATAGTCGTGATAGGTCGTCAGCCCTCCAGCCTGGGGCTCACGGTCGAACAAAGTTACCTGCGCGCCATTCGACGACAGGCGCTGAGCCAGCGACAGCCCCATGATTCCGGCACCGATGATTCCGACGCGCAACGGCATACGTGGTTTCCTAGGCGAAATGAGAACGGTCACACTCTGACGGCTGCTTCCTCCAGGCGCGGTGTCTCATTGGCAACAGGAATCGGCGCAGAAAGAGCTCGTTGCCAATTGATCGTATGTATCAGCCCTTCCTCTAACCCGACTCGAGCAGTCACCCCCAGAATTCGTTGTGAGCGTTCGATATCAGGGACTCTTCGCCGGACATCCTCATACTTGCCGCCGGTAAAGCTTTGATAGGGCACGAAAGTGGATTTTAGAGGCCAGGGAGTGCCGGCCAGACGATGGATCGTGCGAGCCAGTTCGACAATGGTGACCTCATGGGTCGTCCCGATATTAAGAATTTCCCCATATGCTGCGGGCGTCACCATGGCGGCATAGATTCCCTCGACGGTGTCGCTCACGTATGTGAAGCTCCGTGTCTGCAGGCCGTCGCCATGAATCGTAATCTCTCGATCATTCAAAATGGCGTCGATAAACACGGCCTGAGGCCCTCCCCACCAGCTCACATGGTTTCTCGGTCCATACGATCCGAAAAACCGAAGGATGGAAATCGGCAATCCATAGGCTTCCTGATAGGCAAACCCCAGATGCTCAGTGAACAGTTTCGACACGGCATACCCCCAGCGAGCCACCTTCGACGAACCGAAGACCGAGTCGTCATCTTCCCCGAACGGCAGCTTGGGATTTCGTCCGTACACATCGGAGGTCGAGGCAATCACCGTTTTGCAACCCACTTTCCGCGCGAATTCCAGCGCGTGTTCACAGCCTCTGGTATTAACCCGAAGCGTCGCCAATGAGTTTCCGTAGCGAGGAATTTTGTGGGAAGCCAGATGGACGATGTACTCAACGTCTTCGAGGATGTCGCTGAACACGTTCGGATCGGTGACGTCGCGCTCGAGAAACCGAAACGCCGGGTTTCCCATCTGCCCCGCGATGTTGCACAACGAGCCCTTGGACAGATCATCGATCCCGATGACCCGATGCCCGCCGGCCAGAAGCCGATCGAGGAGATGGGATCCCAGAAATCCGGCTACTCCAGTCACCAGAACGTATCGAGACAAGGCTGATGATGACGACATATATGCTCCGCTTGTGTATGGTTATGCATGAGAAAAACCTGTCGACTGCTCATAAGAAACGTCGTTCCACTCGATCCTTCCTCCACCCATTTATCCTTCTTCGACATCCCGAGTATGTCGATACATGGAACTGACCAAATGAAACATTTCTTCGAAGTACCGTTTGCCTTGCATGGACAAGAGGCCAAGACCGATCAGTTGAATGCTCAACATCGATGACAGTCCTCCTATGATGAAGGTATGAGGAAAGGCTTGATACGCCTGTGCAACAGCCAGCGACGAACGCGTCATAAACCAACTCTCTCCGGCGAATTTCTGATACGCATCGAAAAAGTGAAGCACCATCCACACGTCGCAGTAGATGGCCAGCGCGGAGAGCAACAAGCCGGGCACGAGAAAGAACATGAACGGACTGAAGATAAATCCGGACAGAATCGTGGAAAGAACATGGGGCAGCATCTTCATGCTGGACCGCCGGCCGCTCCCCGCCTCGTGCTGCAGTCTCCAATCGAGATGCCCGGGAATCTCCTCGATCTGGGCGCGAAGAAGCATGCCCTTGTAGATAATCTCCGGACTGATTTCCTGTCCTCGAGCCCGCAGGCTGACCGCTCGAATAAACGGGCCGTCATACACGCGGACCATGCCGGTTAACGTGGACAGGTTGCAGCGGGCAAAACTGGCGAGGAACCGATTGGCCCACCGGCTCATCACGCGTCGGAGCCAGGGCACATGACTCACCAACCCGCCATCGGCATACGGCGACGCGACGACGATCGTCGCCTGGCTCCGTTGGATCTGATCGAGTAATCGTCCGACATGCTCGGGAGCGTAACTGAGGTCACAATCCAGCACGACCACATATCGCCCGAGGCTGGATTGGAAACCGGTGCGGAGCGCCTGCCCGAGCCCGCGATTTCGATGGTGATGGACGATGCGAATCTCCTGCCGATTCTTCGCAAATGCTTCTGCCACTTCGGCGGTACGGTCGCTGCTCCCGTCGTTGACGACGACAATCTCCCAACGATAGCGAGCCTCCAGCGTTCCCATGTATCCGCACACCCTCGACAAGGTAGACGGCAGCATGGCGCCTTCGTTAAAAGCCGGAATAATCACCGAGACAAGGGGCCTATCGCCCGCCGTCTGGTCTAATATGGGCTCATTCGCCGCGGAAGATACAGGCTTGACATTCAAGACAACGGTGTCAGACGAAGGTGTCACGAGCATACGCTGCTCCAAGTGTGAGGTGCGTGAGAACCGTTGACGAGGGAAACAGGACCTGAAATGCAGACACGCGGGAAGGACGAATCGCTTGACGTCAGTTGAGGGAGCAGGGACCGAGAAGCATGAGCGGCGCGTAGGATCTCAGCGCGGCTTCTGCGCCAGACAAACAATCTCGTACCGGCGATCAGCCAGTGCGCTTAATTTTTCGATCGCCCATATGCCCCACTTTGCCACAGGGCTCGGCAATTGCGAGTGTTCGAAGAAGGCTTCTTGCGAATAACAGCGCACCACTTGCATCCCGCTCTTGCCAATAAGTGCCTTGAATCCGCTGCGGGAAAAGAAATAGGTGTGATAAGTAGGATGCAGCGCCAACGCGGGGTAAGAGACGGCTCCCCCTGACATCCGATAAAGAAGCAATCCTGCGCGAGCTAACAGACTATCTTCATCCGGAGTACAAAACAGCGCCACGCCCCCCGGCTTGAGCAATCGCTCGACTTTTTTGAGGCAGAACATCGGATCGAGCACATGCTCGATAATGTCCCACATGGTCACGACATCGTACGATTCGTCCGGCAATGCGACGGATTCGAACGCCGCGTTGATCACCTCAGCCTTGACCGCACGTCTGGAGACCTGGCTGAGATCGGGTGATAATTCAATGCCCGTGACGTTCCATCCACGCTGCTGAGCCACACTCATAAACGCACCGGAACCGCAACCCACGTCCAAGAGCTTCCCGACTTTCACCCTGGATGCGATGGCGGACAGCGCGCCGATATAGTTAGCATATCGCCCCTGTGCCGCATCTTTAAATTCCTCGACGTTGTAGGAGAAGTACGGGTTTTGGGAGTATTCATCGCCTGTATACATTGCGGTGATGTCACCGCTGGAATACATGTTACTGCGCCAGGATCCGTCGCAGCCCTGACACTTCAACACGGCAAACTGCTGAAATCGATAGACCGTTTGCAGATTGCTGCTGCCGCAGAGCGGACATTCCTTCATAACTGTACCGGTCGGGCTGATCACAGGTGGACGCGTCTCGGCGGACGCCATGTCGAGAGCCATACCTTAGCCTTCCAGGGCTGGCGCGACGAGCGTCTGCTGTTCTTCGGCGACCGACTCTTCTACCATCCTGGACACGCCGGCCGTCGTCCGACGAAACTTGACCCCGCAGGCGCAATGGGATTGTTCGGCCTGCCAGGCGAGTTTTGCGCCGCACTCACACATCCAGCCGGATATCCTGGCCGGAGACCCCATGACACAGGCATAGTCCGGAACATCCTTCGTGACGACCGACCCTGCGCCGACGAAGGCATACCGACCGATGGTCGTACCGCACACAATCGTGCAATTCGCTCCAAGTGTGGCGCCGCGCTTCACTAAGGTCCGCTTGAGTTCGGACATGCGAGGAATTTCGCTGCGGGGATTGAACACGTTCGTGAACACCATCGAAGGACCACAGAACACATGGTCTTCGAGCGTGACGCCTTCATAGACCGACACATTGTTTTGCAACTTCACGCCATTGCCAATGACGGCGTTCGGACCGATCACGACATTCTGACCGATCTTGCAGGCACGGCCGATTTTCGAGCCCTTCAGCACATGCGAGACATGCCAGATACTCGTCCCATCGCCGATTTCGACATCGTCGTCGATGAATGCCGACTCATGGACAAACCACGATCGTTTCGGCAGCGCCGGCGTCCGTGCAGGGGTAACCGGTTTTCGCTCCAGAGCTTCCTGGCACCGCTGCAACACCGACAGGACCCGCAAGCCTTCCTCCCCATCTGTCCGGGGACGCCGGCGGGTTCGCAAGCACTCAATAAAGTGGGCGCATTCATCGCGGAGCGGTTCGGATTTTTCAAGCTCCACCGGTTGCGCGTCCGCCCGGTTTGCCACCGGCACCTGACCTTTCCAGTGGATGGAATGCGGATACAGGAGCAACTTGTCCTTCTTCTCCATATCATCGAAGACCGCCATCTTCCGATCACCGACAACGATCAATTTCTGCTCCTTGAACGGATGCAGCCACGACACAAAAATGTGGGATTTCACGCCGCTCGGGAAAGAGAGCATCGTCACGGTGATGTCCGCAATCTGCTGATGCAGATAGTTTCCGCCCTGCGCGGAGACGGCATCCGGCATTTCACCCAGCAAACCCAGAATGACGGACACATCATGCGGGGCGAACGACCAGAGAATGTTTTCCTCGCGGCGAATCTTTCCGAGATTGAGACGATTCGAGTACACATATTGAATACGCCCGAGCTCTCCATTGTCGATCAACTCTTTCAACTTGAGAATCGCCGGGTGGTACCACAGCAAATGTCCGACCATGAGCAGACGACCTTGCTGTTTGGCCAGCGCAACCAGGGAACGGGCCTCTTCTTCGATCAGACACAGCGGCTTCTCCACCAGCACATCCTTGCCCGCCAACAGGGCCTGCCGAACTAGAGTTCCATGAGTCTCGGCCGGTGTAGCAATCGACACGGCCTGTATACTGCCATCCCGCAGCACATCGGCGAAGTCGGCGACCGCACGGCAACCGGGATATTGCGCGGCTAAGGCTTCCCTGGTCTCTGCATTCGTGTCGCAAATCATGGCCAGCGCACCCAGTTCCGCAAAGTTGCGCACCAGGTTCTTGCCCCAATACCCGGACCCGATGACTGCAATGTTCGGACGGATCTCAGATGTGTTGCCCTGCATGGCCATCATGGTACCTAGCCTTTCTTATATGGCGAATGCCCGCGTCATCGAGGATGACCTCACGGCAACCGCGTGGTGAATGTAAGTGGGGCGAAGCTCGTGATTCCTGCCACCGCGATGCCACGGAATAAGAGGAACCGGATTCAGCGCGAGGGAAGAGCGCGTCAATGCTTGTGGATGAGACCCAAATAGTGGGTATTCAATAAACGGAGGCGCTCAAGAAAGTAACAGAGCAACCAGGACCAGGGGGCGATCCATTTGGCGACCGGTAAGGCCAGCGAAATTCGATCGAGCGCAATCGAACAGCCTGGAAACAGGCGTCTGATTTCAGACTTGCGGACGCCGCGGACATTCGGGTTCCAGGGATTATCGACATGAAAGTCGTACCAGATGATGAGACCGTCTCTTTTGAGAACTCGCATCATCTCACGGGCCATCTCCTCTTTCATGGTGTGATCGAGGACGGACGTAAAGACCAGGGATTGGAGCACCAGATCGAAGCTCTCGTCAGGAAAGTCCAGGACACTTCCGTTTGAACATCGGAGCGTCACGCCCTGCGGACAGAGTTCACCCGCGCTCGCCAAGACATCAGGCCGAAGATCAACGCCGGTAATATCCGTCGGCTTTATTCCCCACTTGATAAACTCCCGCAGCCAATGGCCTGAACCACAACCAACTTCAAGCAAGCGCTGTCCGGCGAGAGGCGCTCGGCCACCCTGCCTGAGTCGTTTCAGAAGAAGTTTCTCTCGTTCCTGCACCAGAAACAGATTGCCGGGATCGAACCAGGAATAGTAGCCGGCAGGTTTTTGCTTCTTGTACGCCTGCTTGATCCGGGCCTCTTCGGCCACAGCGGACTCGGCAGTCTGTTGATCAGTAACCATGACACTCCGTGGAATTTACAAAAGACCCGATGTTTCAGGGGACTCTGACGGCCGAGTCAGCTGGCTGTAGTTGTCTCTGGCCCGCCGACGCAGCAGAACGAAATCAATCACGCCATGAAGAAAACCGATGCCGTACCCTAAGTGGTAACAAGCGAATACGGGAGGGAGAATCGGGAAGTAACGCCACCCGTTGCGGGCCGCCACCACTAACGACATTCCGAGGGTGCAAGACACATACGCGGCGATCTCGCCGATCCAAAGCCACCAGACGAGCGACCACAGCAAAGCGAAGGCGGGCAATGCGATCAACGAAAGGACAAAGGCTCCGGGCACGTACTGCCGCACAGCAGCAGCAGCTTTTCGTTTTTGCACGACCCGGACCCGCCAATACCCATACTGCACATATTGACTGAGGAGAGATCGAAGACTGCGCCGCGGTTTGTACCAACTTCTGATGCGCGGCGAGTGCCAGATGCGTCCGCCCTGCTGCACGAGGCGAAGATTCAGCTCATCGTCCTGATTGCGAACCAATTCTTCGTCAAACAGTCCGATCCGATCAAACACTTCTCGGCGATAGACACCACCGAACACAGTATCGGCCGGACCATCGTATTGCGGATCATGCCAACGCGCCCCGCCAACGCTGAACCCGCTGTGGTGAGCCAGAGCAATCGCTTCCTGGACATAGGACTCGCCTTCACAGACCATACTGCCGCCGGCATTGTCTGCCTTGGTTTCCTCCAGCACGTGCACCGCCTGCAGAAGATAGTCCGGAGCATAACGGTTGTGCGCACCCATGATGGCGATATAGCGACCACGCGCAGCAGCGATCGCAAGATTGACGCCGCTCGGCATCGTTCGCTTGTGGTTCTCAATGACTTTCAGCGCGGGATATTCCCCGGACAGTCTCGAGAGAATCTCACCCGTCCCATCATTAGAAAGACCATCGACCACAATCAGTTCAAAGTTTCCTCCCGGCTTCTCCTGTTCCAGAATCGATCGCACGCAGGCTTCGATGGAGCCCTTCTCATTCCGACAGGGCACGATAGCCGTCACGATACAGCCCGTCATCGACAACGGCAGACGGAGAATATTGTTGGAAGATTTCTTAATTGATGGAGAGTTCACTTGCACGAGATAGGCCCTTTGAAAAAAACTTGTATTTTCGACTTTCTTTTTGTCTCTCAAAACTGGCACACTCGAATTCTCAGTTGTCCCGTTCCTCAGATTTGCCCGTTAGCCCTCGCCGCTGCACAACCTGTCTCCCTGGCCCTATCGTCTTGAGGCAGGCACCCGGACCCTGGGCTATATTTCGACAATCACAACGATTCCTGTAGATCGCTGCAGGCTTTTACCTACAACCGTAAACAGGGCTATTAAGAGCGCCTGCTTTCAAACTATTGAAAAAGAAGGAATTTACCAGACATCACGAAGGCGGCATGTATTCTGCTCTAGCCAGAGAACACAAGAGCACCCCCCTCGCCGTCAGAATCTTAAGAGGAGGCCCAGATGGCAATGAAACGGCGTATCAATAAGAGCCATGCTCACCTGTTCGCATGGGGACTGAGCATCCTCTCTCTATTTTCCGGAACGGTCGTGTCTGAAGCTGCGACGTACTATGTTGCTTCCTCAGGTAGCGATACAGGTGCTGGCACACAAGCCCAGCCTTTCCGTAGCATTGCAAAGGGCCTGAGTATCATGGCTGCTGGTGACACTCTTTATATTCGCGGTGGCACGTACAACGAGAGAATTAATAGCAATTCCCAAACAATTCCTACGGGCACATCTTGGGGGGATGCTCCCATTATCTCAGGCTATCCTGGGGAGACAGTTGTATTGGCAGTCGGAGGTGGGTCTGAGCTAATTAACCTGCCCCACGCATACATTCAATATGTAAGCTTTGAAAACCTAGTACTAGATGGACTGACGACGATCGACAACGTGATATCAGTTGGCTCCTCAGGAGCACATCACATTCGCTTCAAGAATTGTGAAGTAAAAAATGCTGGACACATTGGTGTGTTCTTTCACGGAGGCTTTAATATATTCACCGGGGGACAGGTCCATCATGTCGGAAATGTGACGGTCTTTCCGCGCCCGACTAATCGACATTACGGGTTTTATGTTGAGGGCAGCGACAACCTTATTGAAAACACCAACATTCATCACACGAATGACTATGGAATACATAACTACAGTGGCTACACATCATCAAGTCGAAATATTTACCGCAATTTGACGTTGCATGAAACCAGCCTGCTGTATGACTCAGGAGCTGCAATCATCGCCTCGAGGAGCGACAGTGTGTTGGCCTACAACAACATTCTTTACAGCAATACAGGCCATGGGATTCTAGCTGGCGCCCAAGCGACAAACACTCGAATCTACAATAATACTATTTACGGTGGTGCGCAGACTGGAGTTTATGTCGAACCAGGGGCAACCAGTACCGACGTGCGAAATAACATTGCCTACGGCAATGCGACGACACAGATCCTTGGATTGGGAGTAGGCACAGTCATGGCTAATAACCTCACCACAAATCCCCGATTCGTCAATCCCACTGCATTCGACTTCAATATTCAGTCTGGAAGTCCTGCTATTGACGCCGGCGTAACACTAAGTGCGGTTCAGGTTGATTTTAAGAGTACACCGCGCCCTCAAGGAGGGGCTTATGATATTGGCGCATATGAGACCGGTGGAAGCAGTGACACAACTCCCCCAAATCCACCAAAGAACGTAGCACTTCAATGAGCTCCCAACGATAATGATTCTCGGGTTTTCGTAGGAAGGGCATTCACAACCGCTCGGAACTTTCCGTTGTGCTCTCGAGGAACTGCGTCCAATTTCTCAAAAACGACATTTATTCGCCCCATCCTTGCCTGCAATCTTTGGACGATGTCGTGTTCGTGGGATGGCCTGAAAGCAGAGGTTGGAACATACCGCACTCTGACACGGTCGAGTGCCTCTTGGACGATCTGCGCCTCTTGAATTGGAAGATCGTCCTTAAAGAGCGGATCTAACCGCCCAATACGTCGACCATCCGCTGTCCAGAGTAGATCGTCCTCCCTACCCTCTATCTGTCCGAGCAAGGGCATAGCTCGTCCGCATTGACACGATTCTGACCTGCTGGACAGTGCACCGCGGTCGCCCGTGCGGTAACGTATCAGGGGCATATCTGCATTAAGAAGCCCCGTGCATACGAGAGAGCCGTGCTCCCCAACCGGTATTGACCGTTCATCCTCTAGAACCTCAAGTCGGCCGACTTCCGGCCACAGGTGCATTTGCCCCATCTCACACTCGCAAGCGGTAGCAACGATCTCGGCCATTCCGTATGATTCACGAACCGGACAGTTAAACGCTCGAGAAATGGCGGCACGCTGGTAATCGTACACAGGCTCAGCATTCGTGAGTACAACCGCCATATTGAGATCTCTTCGTCCGGAAGCGATGACAGCTAGAGCCAATTCATAGAGCGATGATGTATATCCATGAAGATATTTCACTCGATACTGGATCAGCGCGTCCACATACGCATCCATGAGGTCAGGAGCCAGATGGTACGAGGACATGTAGAGCTGATTGAGGGCTTGGTTCCATACCCAAAACGGAGGCTGACGTTGGGTGACAGGCGTTATCAGCTGACCACCCATGATCGCCCACCGATCATGGCGTGATACGCCATTCCACATACGGCACCGCGCCTCGACTAAGGCATACCACCTGCGAACCGTATCCCTACTCCACCAGAGGTTCAGCGGCTTTCCGGTAGTGCCACTCGTATGTTCATGGAACATATTCTTGGTATTGCAGTCATCCGCTACAAACGCTTTCGGATTGCTCCTTACAATATTCTTTTCGAGAATCGGCCAATTCTCCAGATATTCCCAGGAAGCTAAATCCCCACCCCGCCGCCGTTGAGCCCAATACTCACGATAGTACGGGACCCTTGTCGCAGCACGACGTAATACAAAACCCAATCGTTCGCTTTGCCAAGTCTCCCAGCGATCGAGGCTCCACTGTTCACGTTCAAGTGCTTGTTCGATATATTGGGCCGTGTTCCGGTCATAACGCCAAGACCGTAAGTAGTAGCCACGTAGGCTGGCAACAACCGAACGCGTCGGTGTCGGCAGGGCGTGATAGAGGTTCAGAACCCAGTCTTTCATTTTGAAAGAATATCCTTCTCAGGTTCTCTAACTGAGATACGTGCAGGAAAGAAAATATTGCGCAGCTAATCCTGGACTAAGTGATCTGAGGGCGAGGAGAGATGCTTATCTGAGAGAACATCTGCTCCCATTTTGCACGCACATTAGCCCAAGATGAAGACTCAGCGAGCACCCTGCCGTTCGCCGATAATCTCCCTGCCAAATCCGAATCGCTACACAAACGAAGTATTGCATCGGACATAGCCAGAGCGTCATCGTCAGGAACGAGCAGACCTGTCTCACCATCCCGAAGTAATGCCGGAACTCCTCCCACAGCGGTTGACACCACCGGCAGGCCTAAGGCGCAGGCTTCTATTACTGACACCGGCATATTGTCCACGTGACTCGTGTTAAGAAAAATATCCGCTTGGTTTCCTTCGTGACTTTTTCCCTCATTATCTAAAAAACCTGGAAACAGAACCGAATTACCAAGGCCTTCCTGCGAGGCGAGCAGTCGCGCAGATTCTTGCATTCCCTTGTCCAAACCAGCCATCACTAATGTAGCCGTTGGAATCACGGTTCGCACTCGCATTAGCACGTGAATTGCCATTAGCGGGTTATAGATCTGATGAAAAGAACGCATCCACAACAGGCGCGGCCTAAGATGGACTCGATGACGAAATGGGTACAACGCCACATCAATGACATTGGGAATAACTTCGACCCTGTATCCATGAGGCATAAATGCCTTCGCCAAAAAATCCGATGGAGCAACAAGCCTATCGGCTCGCTTAAAAACACGCCTACTCCAATTAGGATATCGCACCAAGAATTCAGGAAGTGAACCGCCATGGAGAAATAATATGAGTCGATGATTGAATAGTCTTCCTAATAACGTTGCCAAATCAGCAAGCATGAAACTAGGACCGCTGTAGACCTGCACGCACTGGAGATCGATATTCTTGCGATACCTCAGAAGCGTACTCATGATATCCAGCATCCGAATGTACCGATTGGGTCTGGCAGAGACAGCCACGACCGGATATCCCTCTTTGGCAAACAATTTCGCCACAATGTCGCCTTGTGTAGACAAGGCGACATCCCGAGCTCCAACCATTGGACCGACAAAAGCCAAACGCATCATACCGCCGAGCCCTTAGCAATACGCCTCACTGTCTCGCCGAGCCAACGCACGATCATTTCCACGTGCTCTAGGCGAATCTGCTTAGCCGATTCCAGAACGAATGACCAATTGCCGCGGCGCAGATGAAACCAAACCACTTTGAGGATGCCGGATGTATGCCGCTCAGCTCGTTGACGCTTGAATGCAGCTTCATAGTCACACTCAAGGTCCCGGCTGATACGGGATAGCCTCGTAAGGATTCCAAGGCCTCGCGCCCCTGTCGCCCAACGCACAGCACAGTCACTGTCGATCCATACAGGAATAGCCGCAGCCTGAGCGATCCCGTTCCGGTCCAGTACAAAGTGAAAAATCGCACCTTCATTTTGTTCCCGCACTAGGACCGGAATCTTTACATTGCCTTCTTCCCAATCGAACGCAAAATTACCGAGGTTGAAACAACACACAGACCTTGTAGATGTTACTTGAACGCCCTGTAGTACATGCGCATGATGCATCAGAATGAGATGAGCGCCGGCATCTAGAAGCTTCTCAGCCATGGCTTTATGCTCAGGACGTGGATAATCCATATGCATCAGGCCGATATGTATTGACACAATCAACAAATCCACATCACTGCGGTGATGCTGAACGGCGTTGCGCAATTCGTGCTCATCAAACTCCCAAAAGTTGGGGCCTGAATCGTCCTGAGAGACCAAGGTCCTCCCACACCCTAGCCATCCAACACGAAGCCCACGGACATCCGTTCGGACAACTTGCTTTGCCGAAGATATCGTCTTGCCTACGCCGAGGGAAGTGAGGTTTGCATGCTGCACCGCATCAATGGTCGCCACTAGGCCTTCCCGGCCGTAGTCATAGATGTGGTTGTTAGCCAAGTGGATTAAACTGAATCCACTTTCTTTGAGCACAGCAGCTCCTGACACCGGGCCGGAGAATAACTTTCCTGGAGCAATATCCCCGGCTAGTGGAGACTCGAGATTCCCAAAACTTATATCAACGCTCTGTAATAGCGGGGCAACTTCTGCAAAAATTTTGGCCGAACCGTCAGTATTCTTTAGAGCCTGTTCGACACGACCCGATAGTCCTATATCCCCGACGGCACACAAACGCATCGTCTGGCCTATTGGAGGTAAGTCCAGAAAGCGCAAGGCAGAAAGGTCTACGGGAAGAAACCTCCCAATCGTTTGGGCGTTCACGATATCAAGTTGCATGACGGGCATATCTCACATAGCTCTCGTATTTATTATCGGATCCCCCGCGATGCTGATCGGACTTGATCCTTCCAGCCCGCCGAGCGATAGGCGTTCAATGTTCCTGTCACGAGAGATCCCAATTTGAAATCTCGTTCTGCCTTGGTCCGAGCGTTACTTTCCATCTGACCACGAAGTACAGGATTCCCCAATAATGTCACTATACGATTAGCAAGCGCATCGTAGTCCTCGCGAGGGACCACAAACCCGGTCTCACCGTTTTCCACTAAATAAGGTATGTCTCCTGCATCCGTTGCCACGACCGCTCTTCCAGCCGCCATAGCCTCCATTACCACGTTAGGGCATCCTTCACTTTCCGAAGTATGGATTAAGAATTGTGCGCCATTAAGAAATGCGGGGATGTCCTGCCGTGCACCAACAAACTGGACGATTTGATGAATTCCAAGGTCTTTCGCTAAAGATTCCAAGCTGGTGCGGAGCGGTCCATCACCTGCGATCCGAAATTGCACATTGTTGGCAACCAAGCCTTTTATCATCTGAACGACTCTGAGCAAACGATCCCAGCGTTTGACAGGCAACAACGATCCAACGCCGGCAACGTACGTTCTTAACTGCTGAGGCGTATCCGAGACATGAAAATAATTCAGATCCAAACCATTTCGCACCACTGAAAAACTTTTCGGAGTAAAGAAACCTCCGCTTTGAAGCGCAGCCTCTGCACACACTGTGCTATTCGCTATATGATGATTTGGCCATCGCGCATTGAGTGCTCCACGGAAAGCACCTCCCACTTTTCTTATTGTAGAAAAATCACTCCTGAGGGACCCAATAGGCACTGCCCCCACGCCCTTGGCCGCATAATATGCCGCAAAATTTGTATGAAAACCGTAGGAATGGATCACTTCAGGGGTAGTTCGTTGAGCCAATTTCCGAAACGCCCGAAGCTTTGCAAATGGTGACCATTCAGATGGAAATCCAAAAATAGGAATATTCAAATCTAAAATATCACGGTAGTACTTTTCATTTGGATTGAAGTTCCAGGCTACGAGAGCCGGTTGATAGCGAGCATGATCAAGCGTCGCAAGCAGATAGTACAACTGGCGTTCGGCTCCCCCGAGTGCGAGTTGGCCGATCACGTAAAGCAGACGGCACCTGGTTCCCTGTAGCGGAACAATGCTCATGTCCTCGGCGAGGACAGAACCTTCTTTTGCGGGCATGCTCTTACGCGCGTAAAACACTTGGTTCACCTACTCGTTCATGACTCGCGATTCGTTAAATTGAAGAAAGATCCGGCTGTATGTTGAGATTCACCTGAATGATTTTCTCCAACCTCGCCGCGGTTGTATCCCAACCGACCACCTGATGTGGCTTCGTCGAACGAACCGTTTCTTGTCCTTCACTTCTCCGAAAGGCATCTGCCATCGAACGAAGTGCTTGGGAGAGCGCGTCAACCGATCCAACCTCAAACAAACATCCTCCGTGACTCTCAACTAAACCAGGATTTCCTCCTGCATTGGATCCGAGAAACGGCACCCCGCAGGCCAATGCCTCAAGCACGGCATTGGAATAATTCTCGTACCGACTCGGCATAACGAACACATTCATTGCTCGATACCAATCTGCCAATCGTTCGTGGGGAACGTCTGCCTCGATGCAAGCAAGGCCACTCGCCAATTCCTCTTTCAATGCTTCTCGAAGCTTTCCTTGCTCTTCCCCCGCCCCGATCATGAGAAGTCTCGCCTGAGGAATGCAGGCCCGTAATTGTTTAAACGCATCGGCTAGAAGATCGACGCCTTTGATATAGGCCAGCCTCCCTACATAACCGATCACCCATTCCGTACCCGACCATCCGAGACGGTGTCGTTCTTGAGAGGGGCCTGGCTGGAACAGATTGCTGTCTAGGCCAATCGGCAGTTCCGTCGCATGATCACCTAGAAACGCCCGGATGTGGCGGAGCGCATCCCCATTGGCGCAAACGGCATGGATTCGTCTCAAAGTGGGGGCCAACTCCGAGGAGACCGGACCAGGCAACCGTAAAA
Organism: Nitrospira sp.; assembly: GCA_024998595.1. Taxonomy (GTDB): domain Bacteria; phylum Nitrospirota; class Nitrospiria; order Nitrospirales; family Nitrospiraceae; genus Nitrospira_A. The sequence continues at coordinate 458,732 of JACOEK010000004.1, read as the reverse complement.
TTGTAGGACGCACCCGCGCAATTCTTTCGGCGAGCACCGAATTGCCGTGGACGTAGATCGCATCGAAGTCATGCCATCGGCCATGGAATTCTATGTCGACTCGTGACGCAAATCGCTGGTCATGCCATCGGACCGTTCTCCAGCATAAGGCCTCCTGGTAACGATCCCAAGTATCTTTTAGTTGAACTCTTTCTGGAATCCAGCCTCTGATGCTCGACAACACATCCTGCCCTAGCTTTCTGGACCAGTACCCTGCCAAAGGAAGAGGCACAATCCCGGGGGGCATAGGGATCGGATACTTGCCCTTCGAATCGGCAATAAACGTCGCAGTAACATGATGCCCTCGCTGAGCAAAAGCCGAGAAGAGGTTTCGAGTAAAGTTTTCTCCTCCCCCGCGCAGTACGCCAAGTTCCGACTGGACAACCAGAACATTCACGAATCAACAGTCACCCTTTTCAAAGAAGCCACCTGCAGGCGCTTAGCTGATGTGATCCACTTTCAAAGGGCTCTCTTCAAGCCACAGCAACCGGCACTTGGCCCGAATGACCGTTACAATTCGCACGAGACCGACACCGGCCAACAAGGGCACGATCAACTCCAGCGCAATTCGATATCTCGCCCCTGCTCCGAAAGACACACCGGCTGTCAGTGTTATGGCCAAGCAAATGATCAGCATGGTCAGAAGCCAATTTCGATCGATGCATCCGTCGGCCTGAGCCCTGCCCAAGATGTGCCGTACTCCAATAACCGCACACAGAATGAACGCAGTCCAGATGCCGCCAAGCGCGACGGCATCACCCCTGAAATTCAATCCTGCCGGAGTCAGAATGCTGGGCTGTGGATGGATGAGAGCCTCTAGAGCATTGAGACCGAACACGTAAACCGTTGACAGCGGGTGGGCGCGAAACACCTCATTTGCCAGCTTCCACCGCTCGTCATGAGCGTCCTGGGGAGAAAACGCCCACTGATTTTCAGCCTCCTCTGCTGCTCTGAGCATGGCCCAACGATCGCCGGCCGAGCCCGCGATCTGCCCCTTCACGCTGGAAGCCAACCATTGCCAGGCTGCTTTTCCAGATACGTCACTGAAGCCGTGAAACTGTGCTTCGTGAAGATTGCGCATCTTCCATAGCTGCAACGGCACCAAGGCACACAGGACCATAGCGGCTACCAGCAACCAGGCACGAACTCGTTTTCCAGGATAGAGCGTGAGCAAGGCCAGCGCGACGAGGCCAATTAATGGAAAGACCGGCCTGACAAACACCACCGCGCTTGTCAGAAGGCCGACCAAACCGCCGCCGACCAGTACGGTTGCTGACGTTCGCGCGAATCGAATGACGGCATACATCACGACGAACAGCAACGCGAGGGCCATGAGAAACAGACCATCGCTAAGGAGAAATCCTGCCCTCGCTGCACCCCAGGGAGAAACGGCGGCCAATAGAGCGCCTGTGAAAGCCATAACAGGAGGAAGAATGTATCTCGCCAACCAATAAAGGAGAACCACGCTCAACGACAAAATGACAGCCTGTACCAGTAACAGGATCCGAATATCTTTCCCAACGCCTGTCATGAGAATCGCGAGAAAGAATGGATATCCTGGAGTGCGGGTAATTTCAGGCTTCTGATATCGATTCACAAATGCTCCGGACTCCTGCAGATTGACGGCCGTATCGAAATAGGTTCCTGAATCCGGAAACACTAAGTGGCTTGGCTCCGCGCGATACGTAAAAAACAGTCGCATGGAAACCGCACACACTAAAATGATCAAAGACGTCAGTACGGGATGTTCCTGCAACCAGCCAGCACTTTCTGTGCTTCGAGCCTGGTGCCTGCCGACGGGCATGGGAATGGTATACATAAAACGACGCGCTGAAAATTATTGGGATGTGTAAGCCAGTTGGCAGCGATGCGTTCTAAGAGGGGCGTCAGTTATGCGAGAGCAGCTTGGAACTGGTACGTCATACACTTACTTGTTACGTGCGAAAGATCATAAAGACGGCCATATTATCCTACTAGAAAGGAATGCGACCGTTTGGTTGATCCTCTTTGCCGAAATAAAATTGGCCAAGCGGCAGCGCCATGCAGACCATCGCCCAAGGCGCCATAAATGATTGATTGCCGGAGTTTGTGACTAGTAAGGCATAGACCAGCAGAGGCAATTGAAATTCGCTTCCTGGCCAATTGTCGACAGTTGCACGAAGTGCAGCTTTCGTAGCCTTGATCCAATGCCCCACAAATAATGCGAGTGGCACAATTCCGGAGGACACGCCAATGAGCATAAAGCCGTTATGCGGCGTAATGAATCTACCACCAGAATTTACCGCGCCAGCATGCGAGGCTCCTATACCTAATAATGGGTCATTCAAAAATTTTTCGATCAGTATCGGCCAGATTCCCAACCGCCCAGTCTCTTCAGTGGCCCGAATACCGTACGATTTTAATGCTGTGTCAAAAACCCCGAGCAACGTCGCCCCATAGGCTAATCCTCCCAGCAGCAGAAGTAGCGGGAAACTTTCTCTAAAGAGGCGACGGGAGGCCACGAGAACAGCTCCCGCCATAGCAATCAGCGGAGAACGGCTGAGTGTCAGGGTTACCAGATACAGACAGACCAGCCCAACTATCCAACAGAATACCCTTGATCCCGTAGCCCGCGCGGAGAATCCAGCAAGGGTTAAATACAGGGCGCAGAATCCATACCAACATCCCAGATCATTTGGATTTGCAAAACCCACGCTATTGTCTAGACCGAAGCGTTGATATCCTCCCCCACCATACGTGTTCATGTAAGGGATCATGGCGAATCCCAACGCGATGGTGACAAATGCAAACCTATGCAGAAACCATTGCCTGCTTACTAACCACTGCAGCACAAACAGTGAAGGTACCCACATGCCAAAGTTTCGCACATAGATTTGAGAGGATGACTCATCGTGGATCAGCAGTTGAATGGCTAAATAGCTAACCCCGCAGCCCAAAGTCCAACCGATCTGTCTAAGAACTGAAGAGAGACTACCTCCTGCTTCTGCCAGCCAACCTCCAAACACAAACAACATGAGAATACCGACACCCACATTTCCCACCGTCAACCCAAGTGGCGAACCCAGCACCGTATAGAACATTACAAAGAAGTACGCCAACTCTGTAAATGACAGTCCTGTAAGAATAGGAGATTGTTCCTCATGAGAGTACAGGTGCTGCTCTGCAACATTAAAACTCATCATTGTGCAATCGGCCGACCTGTTCGGGTAGTTATACGCTTCAGACGTTCGAAAAGGTTATGCCGGCAAGGACTGGCGAAAAAGTTTAGACACGGCTTTCGGCGAATGTCGTCTGATAACAAAATCCCGCGCGCGAAGCCCAAATGTTTCACGGAGAGCGACTTGACCGACCAGACATTGAATGTCGGCGGCAGCCTGATCGATCGTGCCGGACAGCAGGCCAAGGCCCTCATTTTTCAATAACTGGTCGGGATCAACCGTGAGACTCACGACCGGAGTTCCGCTCGTCCAGGCTTCAAGGAAGGTGCTGGGAAATCCTTCGGAATCCGACGTTGAGAGAAGTGCCGCGGCACGAGCGATAACGGCAAGCGATTGCTCAGGCGGCACGAGCCCACGATAATCGACATTGGGTAACGCCCTCAGGGCAGAGAGCATCTGTTCACTATACCCAGCCTGCGATCGATGCCGACTCACCCCGCCACACACAACGAATTGAACCTGGGGACATCGTTTAGCGACTTCGACTAGTAAATCCGGACGTTTGTGTTCTCGCAGCATCGCCACCCAGGCCACATAGGGTGACCGACAGGAATGCGCCGTCGCATCCTCCGCCGGTGTGACGACACCAGGCAATACGGTGGCTTTTCGACGCCATCCCGGCGAGAGCTCAGCCAGTTGCTGACTATGCTGTACGAAAATCTTATCTGTCCGCATGAGTCCCCAGGCATACATCGGCCATAACTTGGGATGCAGTGACAGCGCGTGCCGCAAACGAAAATCCATATCGTGCATGGCAGAGAAGATCGTCCGCACGCCCACCAGTTTGGCGATTTCAACGGCAGGCCCCCACCAATGGTCCGCACATTGCCAGAGCCACCAGTCCGGACGTTCCGATCGCAGAACCTTGTACCAGACTCTCAAGACGTGGCCTCCATCCAGGCCGAGAAACTGAACGCCGTCGACCGTGATGGTCTCGCCCGGTGGCACAACGTTCCTCACGCCGACCGTGACGGACCAGCCATCGGCGGCAAGCGCACGAAGCAGGAGCCAGGCGTATCGCTCCGCCCCACCGGTCGCGCCCGGCGCGTTCAGCGCGTAATCGTAGATGATGTCGTTAAAAAATATGATCTTCATGAGACTCGCAAGGAATGCCGCATCATCCACGCCAGCGTGACGAACGGATTCCATAACTCTCGATCGATGCCGCCCTCCGCACGATTGATCGCATGGAGACGGTTTAGATAGTCATAATTGAAGAGCGTGACATTGCCCCGTCCCCACTCGAGGACTGACTCCATGGCCGGTCGCCACTGCCGGGCTAGGAGACGGCTGACGGGCGCATTAAAGCCGTGCTTAGGGCGGTCCCAGACCTGCCTTGGCAACAGACGTTTCGCAAGCGGCTTCAACAGAGCTTTCAAGGTTCCATCGACGATCTTTTTCTCTGCGGGCAATGGGAGAAACCGATCCAGTAAGAGTTCATCGAGATATGGCACTCGAACTTCGAGCGACGCCAACATGCTGGCCCTGTCTGTCTTCACGAGGCAATTCTCGCTCAGATAGGTTTCTAGATCGGTCCGCATGAGGCTATCCATGGTGACATTGTCTCCGTATCGGACGGCCACTCGATTCCACGGCTCAAAGTAGGATGATATTTGCGCCTGATCGTGGTACCGGACGGAAAGCACCTGGCGAAGATCTTTCCTGAAGACGGGGAAATCTCCATACCGCACGCGTGACCACCGAAGCTGATCGCGGGACGACAATGTGCGCTGGTACATATTCCCCATTCCTCGCGGGCGCCACGGCGTTGCGCGTAACGCCGCATCCAGTATGAAATGTCCCGGAATGGGCCGAGGTTCCTGGCGAACAAGGTACTTCGAATATCCGCCGAAGACTTCATCGCCTCCGTCTCCCGACAGGGCGACTTTCACATGTCCGGCGGTGAGATGCGCGAGCGCGTAGGTGGGAATCACCGCAGGATCGGCAAACGGCTCGTCGAGCCGACCCACGAGATCCAACAGGCCCTCCGCGGAGAGGCTATCCCCTCGAAGCACCGTGTGATCGGTACCGAATTCACTGGCGACGAGTTGCGCAAGCGGAGATTCGTCGAATTCCTCCTCGTCGAACGCGACGGAGAAGGACTTGACTGGACGGGAACTCTCCCGAGCCATGAGCGCAACAATCAATGAAGAGTCGATTCCTCCGGACAAGAATACGCCGACCGGTACGTCACTGACCAATTGTCGCTTCACCGCCCGCTGAAGGAGCTCTTCGATTTCGGCTTCGCAGGGAGTCGTCGCTGCCTGGTCTGCGAGCGGTGGTCGCCAGTAGTGCTCGATTTGCGGTGACGCATCGCCCAATCGCCACTGAAGCCAGCACCCGGGCGGCAATTTATGCACATCTCGAAGGATGGTACGCGGGGCCGGAATATAATCGAAGGTCAGCACATCGCGCACGGCCACGAGATCGATCGACCGGAACTCGTCGAGAGCGGTAAAGGGCTCCACCGTCGATGCGATCACGAGGGCCCCTTTGTGCATGCCCCAGGTAAACGGCTTGATGCCCAGCCGGTCACGTGCCCCGAATACCCGCGATTCGAACCGGTCCCAGATCACGAAAGCGAACATGCCATTGAGCCGCTGGACGACGCCGACTCCCCACCGTCGGAATCCTTCCAGCAATACTTCCGTGTCGGATTGTGTGGTGAAGGTCACCCCGCTCCGCTTGAGTTCATCCCGAAGTTCCGTAAAGTTGTAGATCTCCCCGTTGAACACCATCGCATGCCGGCCATCTTGGCTCACCATCGGCTGCCGCCCCATGGCCAGATCGATGATTGAGAGGCGGCGATGAAACAGCATGGCGTGCCGATCCCGCCACTCGCCCTTCTCATCAGGTCCTCGATGGGTAATGGCATCGGCAGCTCGACAAGCCGCTTCCCAGTTGATGACCGGATCTGTTTGGAACACGGCAACGATGCCGCACATATGTACCTCGTCCGATCGCTGTTGAAGCGGGAATCCTGTCCTACGCTGATGGGATGGCGCGGGCTGACCTTATCGCGCGAGAACCGAAGCCGCGGAACCTGAATTGAGAAGCGCCGTACCAACCTGCACCCATCGGACGCTTGAATCGGCCATGGCACGTTGGATGAGTTTATGGAGGTGGTCTGCAACGGTCGGGGCGTGAGGATCGCCGGTCGCCTCATCAAATTCCCAATAGTGCGTCGCGGCACAAAATGCACCGCCCACCGCGCAGGCTTCATCGAATCGTTTCAAATTCTCCTCTAACCTGGCCAGTGGAGTGATCGGGTTGCCGGCAAGCTCTTTATGGTCGTCCAGCTCGAGCACACAGGGCACGCCGCTCAATCCCCTGGCGCGCCGATTTCTGAGATACCACCAGGTCTTTACGCTGGTCGAGGATGCCCATGACCAGCCACGACGAATGCCTGCCACCCCTCCCAGATGCAGTCCCGCTTGGGAAATCGCCTCCAGCCCGCGCTTCCCGATCGCGTTATGGGGTGGAACGAACACCCGGACAGTCGTATGGAGAAGTTCCTCCAGGTACTGCTTGCCTTCCCGCACTTTACGAGTCAACTCGGCGCCATCCATGAATTCCCAGCGAACGCCCGGGAGATCGTGGTTGTAGCCATGCAACATGGCTTCGTAACGTCCCTTCGCAATGCCATGACGCAGATACTCCACCAAGGCTTCATTTTTCTCGAGCGGATGGATAGACCAGGTGTCTCGATGAGCACTTGGAACGCCTTTGCTTCTCCCGGCCTGACAGAAGGGAATAATGGCCAGCGAGACGGGACCCCATTGCGTGATCTTGCCGTAGGCCTTTTCCAGTTCTTCGGGCGAGGTAAAAAAACTGGTGTCATCGTCACGGATACAAAAATACACGGGTTTGTCTCTATTCTGCCTGGGAGGCATAGGCAGCGGGGGGGGTAATTCCCTCGAGCCATCGTTGATCGCCGAGTAATCCGCGAAGGCTAGGCGGAACCGACTGCACGCCGGGAATGAACGGTTGCTCTGCCGGCACGCCTTCTAGCGCTCGAACCAGAATTGCCGTCTGTCGCTCCGATGAATAGCCTTCACAGGCTTTGCGGTCCGGAGCAAGTGAGGACAACGTCCCCTCGGCCCAATGGTCGATGAGCGAGCACAGCAGCTCGCAAATTTCCGGAACCGATTCCACGTCGGCAATGGTGCGGCTGCCGACCTGCCGAAGCACTCGTTGGGTTTCGTCGTCAGGCAGGATGCCGATGATGGGTCGCCCCGTCTTGAGATACCCAAAGAGTTTGGCGCCGGCGAACAGTTCATAGCCAGGCTTTGAGGCCGGGCGCCCAAAGACCAACAGCGCATGGGCGTCGCGTTGAAGTGTGGCGACTTCATCCGAACGTTTTGCTCCGGCAATGTGAACGATCTCCGAGACGCCTACTTTTTCCGCAGCCTTTGCCAGAGCGCTCATCCCTTCACCGATAAAGAGCACGCGCAACTGCTGCGCGCGCGAAGGATCGGCTCTCTTCAATCCAGCCAGCGCATCGAGAAACGTGTCATATCGATAGTCGGACACCACACCGGCATAGAGGAGCGTACATCGGTCGCCTTTGGGAGCGGCAACGGCTTCAATAGGTGCTTCGTATCCATTCGGGACGATATATATTTTGGAGGCATCCAAAGCTCCACGATATGCCTGCCAATAACACTCCGCTTCCCTGTCATAACGAAATATCACAGCCTGGGCCTGGTGCAGCAGGTCAAACATGTTGTTGCGGTCACGCCGGATCGCCCAGGCGGGACGTCTCGCCTCGAAATCGTTGTGCGTGATCGTCCATGAATCGCGAAAGTCCAACACATAAGGAACGTTATTCTTTCGGGAGGCTCGCTGCGCCACGTAGAACGCACTGACGGGCCCTGCTGTCGCCCAGATCACGGAGACTCGCTCTCGTCGGCAGACCCGGGTCACCGCATCGACGGCACGGTTGATCCAGGGGCTTGCCATATCCGGGTGATACCACCTGGCCTCAGCCTGACGGACCAGGTCTCTCAACGTGCCTCGAAATGTCGGCTGCGACCCGGTGGATCCAAGGCCGTGACTGATTGGCTGATTCTGCGATGCACCACCCGCTCCCCCACGTGCACGCCATGACTGAAACCGTTGCCAGAGATCCTGGCTGTTCACCCGGATGACCTCAGTCTCCCGGGGAATCCGTTCCAGCAGAGTTGGATCGAACCGCTCATATTGCCCGGGGGCGGCTGTCACAACCGTTGAGTTCCATCCGAATGACGCCAAACGCCTGACGAATCGCAACGGGCGATAGGCACCGGCGTTTCCTTCAGGAGGAAACCCAAACGCAATCATGACCACTCGTGAGTCGGATCTGTGCACTGAGAACCTGCTTCGTGATTGTTTGAATGCTGATACGGAAAGAATGACGAAATCGCCGTCGAAGGTCGCGCCATCTCACGCAGAACACTATCTCGCCGGCAGAGTCACTGCCGAATGAGTCCGGCTTGACCACATTTGAAACTGAGCAATATTGAAGAGGGCGACGGACTCGTCTTTGCTTCCAGACCGGTTGGCGTCCAAGTCTTCGCTGATCTTGGACACGTTGTAGATTCCGGACTCTCTCATTTCCCGGCCGGCGAGTAAATCCTGAAACGGCTCATATAAGGCCGCGGCTAACCATTGTCTGCCCGGAACAGGAAATCCCATTTTGTCAGCTCGCATCCTGACACTTTCCGGAATGCTGCCGGCCATCGCCTGACGCAAGATATACTTATTCCACGGGCCATGCATTTTCCATTCGGCCGTTAACCCGAACAGAAACCTCACCAGCCGGTAATCAAGAAACGGCACTCGCGCCTCCACGGAATGGGCCATCGAGTTTCGATCTTCAATCCGCAGAAACAGAGGTAAGGGGTCTCGCCGTACTGACGCTTTTAACTCGTCTTCGAGAAACCGATTGCGGACGGCCTTTTCTGGCTGAAGATGTTCCACGAACTCAGGCGTGAACCACCCGTTTCGATTCAGACTGCGTTGTTGCTTGCGTAATGCAAGTCGTCGATAGACTGAAAACTCTGAAATTCCGTCAGTGAACATGGGAAGGGCGGCACTGAGGAATGTCCGATAGGCGTCCGAACCCAATGCAGCGGAATGATCTTTGATTTCCTTCCACGCTTTGAGCCACTGTCCCTTCCGAATCATCCCGGCCCAATGACTGCCGAAGTACGAATGATATCCGGCGATAGTCTCGTCCGCTCCCTGCCCGTTCAGAATCACTTTAATGCCTGTTCGAGCAGCCAGCCCCATCAGTTCAAATCCCACAAGAGCGGTCATGCTGTGCACGGGGCCGTCGTGGTACCACAACACCTTCTCTAACTTACCGATCAGCAGCGTCGGATCGACTTCCAGGCGATTCAACTCCGCCCCGGTCCACTGAATGGTGTCGGCAATGTACCGCGATTCGTCGTACGCCTTACTCATGAAGGAAAACGCTTGGAGGTGATGACCGGGTGCGGTTTTCCGCTTGGCCATGCTGCACAGAATGGAGGTGGAGTCCAGGCCGCCGGATAAACAGACTCCGACTGGCACATCACTTCGCATCCGAAGCCGTACCGCATCATCGAACAGGTGTTTAAATGCCTCGATCGGTTCCTGTACTTGCGTCGGCTCGATCTCGTCCAGAGACCAGAATGACCATGACCGATATCGTCCATCCAGATACAGTTCGAATGCGGACCCGGCGGGGACCTGTTCAATTCCCTCATAAAACGTCTGACTATCCACGTCCAGCTGACTTCGTAGCAGGAATGCGGTTGCCACGTTCCAATTCAGTCGGGTTTGGTAGTATCCGGATTCCAGAATCGCCTTGATCTCAGACCCGAACAACACCATATCTCCGGTTGCATAGCGATATAGGGGCTTCACTCCGAAGCGGTCTCGCGAACCGAAGACCTTCCTTTCCACGACATCATAAATCAGGAATGCCCACATGCCGTTCAGCTTGGGCAAGCAATCCGGCCCCCATTCCCGGTACGCGGCCAGCAACACTTCCGTGTCGCCGCTGGACTCAAACGTATGTCCGAGCGCCGTGAGCTCAGCCCTCAACTCGATGTAGTTATAGATTTCTCCATTAAAGACGATGACGACTTTCCCGTCGCGACTCACCTTCGGCTGATGGCCGCCGGGTGATAGATCAAGGATCGATAAGCGCCGGAATCCAAACCCCACAGCGCCGTTGACATAGAGGCCTTTGTCATCGGGGCCCCGATGCTGAAGGCTGAATGCCATGCGTTCCAACGCCGTCGCATCCACAGTTCGGCCATTCAGGCCTATCATCCCTGCGAGACCACACATAGCTGACTATTCGATGTTCTCTACGATGTATCTGTAAATCAAAAGATGCCAGCATCCACCATACGCCTCATCAGGCACAGTCATGCGTGTACACGCGTGACTCCAGCGTGCATTACCTGGCGTATGTGAACCGGCCCCCGATTCTTCCGGCGAGTCTTAGGGCGGTATTGAGCGGATTCAGGAGGAGATCGAAAATTTTTATGACAACCGCTTTGGCGACTCGTTCATGCCTTAGAGAATAGCCTAATCGATTGAGAGCCTTTCGATGATAGACCCAAAATTCCTTCTCTCGATTTCGACACAGACTGGTTCCCAAAAACGTGTAGTAATGTGCCCACATCCGCTCCATCTCTCTCTTATGCTCATCATCAGTCAAATAGACAGGACCATACTTCAAATGCGTTTCGATTTCTGGAAGGAACAGACACGTCTTGTCGAATTCACTAGCGTTACCTTTGAAAACACGCGAATAGGTCAATACCTGGTGAACAAACCCGAAATCTCGATCTCGTAACACGTCGAAGCAGGCCTCAAAATCCGCATGAAAGTTGCCTTCATTGTAGAAATCTGGGCGGCAGCGAACCACATCCGCGGCAAAGAGAATGGTTGTGGGCGTACCGAATACTGAACTCCCCCCCAAGAGAGTATTCCGACAAATTTCTTTCCCGCTTTTGACCGTGCTTGGATAAGGCAAGCCGTCGCAAATGACTTTGTCATTTTTAAGGCTATAGGCTCCCACGATCGCCACGCTTGGATTGGCTTCAGCCAGTTCGACCATCTTCGTAAGGCAATCCGGAAACAACCAGTCTGGAGCGTGCAACACCTTGCAGTATTTGCTCTCGGTCGAGACCTGCCGGAATGCAATATTATGGTTTTCAATGATCCCGACAAATTCGACGTTCGTAATCACACGAACGCGCGGATCTCTGGCCGCATAGCTGTTGGCAATTTCCAAACTACGATCGGTACTTCGGTTGTTGATAATGCAATATTCCCAGTTCGAATACGTCTGCGCCAAGACACTCTCGATGCACTCCGCCAAGTATTTTTCGCCGTTGTACACGGGTGTGAGCACAGTTACTAATGGTTGAGTAGTTGGTTGCATGGATGGTGGCCTCATTTATCAGTACTCAGAAAAAGCACGGCGTCCCCATTAAATGGCACCGCAAAGTTCTGGATGTTGCCCCCGGATGTCGTACCGGCAGCAATGACTTCACCTGTACCGACGTTGAACCACTCCACTGAAAGCCGACTAGTTGCGGCTGACAGGTCCACCGTCACCATTTTCTTGATCATTTCCTTACGGAATAGAAACCGTAGTGTCTTCCCCGCTAAGGTTCTTCGACTCGATCCATAGTAGTCCACGGGCAGATACACAACGTATTCCGATGTACGATTCGTCAGGCAGTAGCCGGATGAAGCGATCTCTGTGACGGGAAGCATGGTCTCCAGCGGCACTCGCCGGGCAAGTACCGAGGCCTGTCCCATCGCGCGCCGGGTGGACTCCCAGATCTCACGATTCTCGGGCTTCAGATGTTTGGTAAACCGGGGCTCATCGAGATCCATGAAGATGGGTTGATACCCGCGCGTAAAACTTTTCCAGACCCACTCCGGAGTGCCGCCGAGTCCCCAGAAATGGTCCGTATCGGCCAGTATGACTTTTCGGCCATCCGCGGGCGGAGGGGAGACTTTGTAAGTGGACTCCTGATCCTGCCTTCCCGGTATGGCCCATTCGTTCGGGGATATCCAATCAGCTGGACTGGAAAAGAGATCCGCGTTATCTCCATGGGGATATTCCACAGTCATCCCCACGGGGTGCTGCTTCGGCTTCCCGACCTCATACTGCTTGATATATCGAATAATGTGATATTGCCAGTCCTGTGAATCTCGATGGCTCTCGTTGCTGATCTCATACAGAACATTGTCGAGGTCATTCAGCGTGTCGACAACTTTTCTCACATAAGCTTCTTGAATCTTTGTCACGGCCGGACTCTTGAGCGTATGTACTTCCTTGCCTTCCCCGTCGTGATCGAGATCACCATCGAGCGCGTTCACGTTATTGTTGAGGTTGTACGGGTGCCCAGGCCAAGGATTCGGGCGATCCCCTTTTCCTTCAATACTGAACCCCTGAAAGAGCATCACGGCAACGTAAATGCCTCGATCCCCAGCCTCCTGCACTCGCGATCGCAACCGATCAAAGTAGTCTTGATTCAGTTTCGTAAGATCGAATTTCGGGAGACCTGAGAGATCCTGGCCAGGCCCCGTTCGTTCGTATGGCAGGGGATCATTCGGCCATTTTCCCTGCGGCTGAGGAACTGCGGCATGCTCCCATGTCCACATCCTGAAGAAATTGTGGTTATAAGATTCGAGCAACCGGAGATAAGCCGTATATTCCAGACTCGGTTCGTGGTTCCAATCCTGAAGATTGTTCCAGATGTGCAAACCCGTCAGGTAAATGGCCTTCCCCGTCCCATCTGTGAAGTAACGCGGGTTTGACTCAAGTAGCCTCAAAGGGCCTTTGGCCGGGAAAGGTGTTGTTGAAGACACCGCTTCTAGGGTAGACAGGCTTATGCAACACCCAAGCACAGCGATAAACAAGAGACGGATTCCAAGTGACTGACCGGCAAACCTATTCGTCTTTTCAGACATCGGCTCAATCACTCACGTCAAGAGGGCTGTGGCTCAGGAATGAAGCTTTCCGACAGAAACTGATTCTTGCAGTTCACTTCTCATTTTGATGACCCGGGCGGGTGAGCCGACTGCGATTGCCCCATCCGGAATATCCCGGGTGACGACAGAACCGGCGCCGACAACCGCGCCTTTTCCAATACGCACCCCCGATAACACAATCACTCCGAATCCCAACCACGCATCATCGTCAATCAGGATCCTTCCCTTGCTCTGCAACGGCTGTTTGCCGATGAGCATATTCGGCAAAATCCCGTGATCGTACGAGTACAACGCACAACCCGAGGCGATATGTGCGCCGCTCCCCACCTCGATCGGCTCAAGACACGCCGTAAACTGACAGCGAGGTTGAACATGGGTGTTCGCCCCGATGCAAATTGCGCCGCCCTGCGCTGTTTGGATATGCGTATCACCGAAGAGGTGCACCCCATTGCCGACTTCAATACGGCCGCCGTCACGATCCTGGAACAACACGACCCGGTCACCGACAAATACATTGTTCCCCAGCCTGACATCTGCGCCGTGAATCGTGGCTTCGAGTGACACATACCCTCGCGGGTTGAACCAAGCCAGGCAAGAACGCCCCCGATCCGGAGGCACGAACCAGGTTGCGCACCATGTCGCGACACGCCCGATCGGCCAGACCCAGGCCCACAGCATGAAGAAGTGGGCGCAGTCGAGCATGAATTTTCTGAAGACCGGCATCGGAAGAGAGCTATCTAAAGAGTGGAAAAACTACTCAGTCGGAATGGGTAGAAAATCGCCGCTCACCGAGACAGTAAGTATGGACACGAGTCTCGCCGTGACCAATACTCTCCGTGATCATGGCTCATACCTTGATCTGCTCTTGAGGTACGGTATGGCGCGCTTCTGGCATGTTCCGTTCGACTTGCGTGTCCCATTTGCAGAAGGGCCGAATGACCCCAGGTACGTTTCCCAACCAGCCCCCTCGTGACGATCCTTCTTCATAGGAGTCGACGACATGAAAAGCGACGGCATCCCTCTCATAGAAGTGGCAAATATCCGGAGCCAGAGTCCAGATCGCCACGCCTACAAACATCGCGCCTTCGTTCAATAAATCTCCGGGGATCCATCCGGTGCTGGTATACCGGCCTGCAGGTCGCGGCTGGCGCATCCATGTGCGATCAGTATCCTGTGCAGAAAAAAGATGCACGCCCTCACTATTATGTACGCTGAAGCAAGGGTGAAAAATATTTCCAGACTTGAGGACGTCGTATTCGATTTCGACCCCGACGGGTTTTCGAATATCTACCAAATCTGTCGGCTGGCCGTCTTCTGCCCGTGTCCGCACTGCCCGAAGACGTACGACATCGCTGCCGGGCGCCCGCACGGGATCGTCCCATTCGCGAAGCTTGGTGCTCCCCTCGCTGGATGAAAGATATCGAGTCACCAACTGACCAGCTGGTCCATCGCCCACTACCCCGCCATTATCCAGAAGGATAACGCGCTCACACAGGCGAGTTACCGCCTGCATGTTATGGCTGACAAAGAGGACGGTACGCCCTTCTTTGGCGACCCCTTCCATCTTACCTAGGCACTTTTTCTGAAATGCTGCATCGCCTACGGCCAGCACTTCGTCCACAATCAGAACCTCCGGCTCCAGATGAGCGGCGACCGAAAATGCCAACCGGAGATACATGCCGCTGGAGTAGTGTTTGACGGCCGTATCGATGAACTTTTCCACTTCTGCAAACGCGACAATTTCGTCGAACTTCGCGGCGAGCTCTTCACGCTTCATCCCCAGGATCGCTGCATTGAGCTGAATGTTTTCTCGCCCGGTCAGCTCAGGGTGAAAGCCCGTACCGACCTCCAGTAGCGATCCCACGCGCCCGTAGAGCGAAATCTGACCCAGCGATGGTTCGGTGATTCGCGAGAGCATCTTGAGTAATGTACTTTTCCCCGCACCATTGCGCCCGATGATGCCAACGACCTCCCCGCGGCGGATATCGAAGGACACATCCTTCACCGCCCAGAAATGATCGTCACCCGCCGGACGCCGGTTCCCCTGCCCGCGAAGCAGACTCTGCAAAACACCAACTGGTGAGCGGAAAGCGTTGGTAATGCTATCTCGTAGCGTGGAATATCGTTCCGGTTGTCGACCGACACGATACTGCTTCCACAATTTTTCAACACGCACCGCAAGATCAGCCATACGCTTCATACCCTATCGGAAAAGGTGACTTCCATTCGTCGGAAGTAAAACGCGCCGGTGATCAATACGACCATGCTTGCCAGAGAGGACACCAACAACATTGGTCCGAAAGATGTCTCTGTCCCAAGCAAGGCCCAGCGAAACCCCTCAACTACCCCTACCATGGGATTCAGGCCATACAGCGACCGTAACGGTTCGGACAGCAGGCTACTGGGATACGCGATGGGCGTGGCAAACAACCAGAGCTGGGTCAAAAACGGAATGACGTACCGCACATCACGAAACTGCACATTTAAGGCGGAGAGCCAGAGTCCGATGCCCAGGGAAGCTGTACACGCCAGTCCGAGAAACAACGGCAATGTGAGAATAGAGAGTGAGGGAACCACGCCGTAATACAGCATCAGCATTATCAGCACGACAAACGAACAGAAAAAATCCACCACGCCGGCAATGATGCTCGCTATGGGAACAGCCAGACGTGGGAAGTAGACCTTTTTGAGTAAGCTGGCATTTTCCACCAAACTGCCGGCTGACTGCGTGATGCCGTTGGAGAAAAACATCCACGGGACCAGTGCTGTGAACACAAAGAGTGGATAGGGAACACCATCCGAAGGCATCTTCGCGAGCCTGCCAAAAAATAGGCTGAAGAGCACCATGGTCATTAACGGCTGAACAATCGCCCATGCCACGCCTAGAGCCGTCTGTTTGTAACGAACCTTGATATCCCGCCAACAAAGGAAATATAGCAACTCGCGATACTGCCACAGATCCTTCAGGCCGAGCTGTTGCCACCCCGTCCTGGGGCGGAGTACAAGCAGCGGCTCCTGCTCAACTGCCGTCCCTGCTATCGTGTCGAGTTTTACAATCTGCTCCACACCCTCACCTCAATTCCTTTTCCGCTGATCGTCACAACCGTTCCTATGGAGTAAGACCTTCCACGTGGTCGCATCATCGGTCGTACAGCCGCTATTTCCATTGCGCCGTCAGGGAGAGCATGACCACATCCCGCTGCACTTCGAACGGTGTCCCAGGCTGTTTGATTGTAAAGTTGTTGTAGTTGTAGGAAAGATCTATCGACATCGTTCTCGTCAGATTGTAATTGAGACCGGCCAAGGCACTCAGGTTCTCGAACTTGATGGTTTTCCCCGGCACGATCTCGTTATACCCGTAGCTGAAACTCCCCCGCAGACTGAATCGCTTCGAAAGTCGGTGGGACACCGCCACCTGTGCCACATTGCTGATGGTGGATCCTGCTGCAAAGAAGTATGAGGGTGCAGCCCTTCGCGAAAGATCCAGACGAAGCAACGTCGAACGCTCGGGGTTAGTCGTCACTGTCAACGTAGCACTGGGGAACGCCTGACTGGCCGGTTCGATCAGCGTGGCACCACCCTGAACGGTTGCAGTCCAATCAGGCATGATCCTGGTATACCTGGCCGACACTTCCTGGGCGTTATATGCAAGGTCCTGTGCGATACCAGGACCACTATTGGTCAGTTTCTGACTCACCAGGCTTTGTTGATACGTGAGCGCTACATGATCCACCGGACTTAATCGGAACCCGGGGCCTACCGACCATGTATGAATATTGGTATCGAAAAAGGCTGCGCCTGCTGATGTCAGAGCCACGATCGAACCTACCCGATACGTAGAAAAGGAATAGCTGCCCTGCAGGGCCAGCCCTCTAAAGATAGGCAGTTCACCAGTGGCGGATGTGGTGTTGGAGAACGTATTGGCTCGGAAGCCTTGAATGCCTCGCAAAAATGGATCATCGAGGGTTTGCGCTTTCGTTCCTGTGAAAAAGCTTGGTTGCTCTGGTGTGTAGCGAAACCGTTCAGCTATCAGCAATTTCGCTCCTTCGGCAAACTGCCCGACCCACCCATCCAACCTGGCGTATGCATCCGCAGTCGTTGACAGGTAATTCAGGCCGGTATTGTAGGCGTACGCATTGGCGTCTGCGCCCCCGGTGAGGCTCGCCTCGACAGCACGCGACTTATGGAGCAATTGCACACCACCGGCAAGTGTGGAGACGAAATCGCTGCGTCGTTGTCCAGGAGGCAGCAATGCCGGCGGAGCGTAGAAAACATTGGTGTCATATCGCTCAGACAATATTGCGGTGGGGATTATTTTCGTGTCCGCTCGCGCCGGCGTGGGACCGAGGGAATTGATCACGACGCCAAAGACCCCTATGAGAATTAGGACAATCCGACGCAACCTGACATGTCTCTTTTTGGCCCTGCTATGACAGCACAATTCAATCACCGGAAAACGTGTTGCGTGTGGCCGCCCGGTTGCCGTACCCGAATGACGGTCGCACAGATCTCCGGAGATCGGATCGTGTGAGAAATGCGCCAGTCCGGAATTACCTGGGCATTGGCTAAGGCAGGAAAATTTATTATGGAACGATAACGGTGTCACCCGACAGCAGGATCATGTTGCCCGGTTCTCCCTGGCCGGCCAGGAGGTCGTCATACCGAATGGGAATCCGGGTTTCGTGGATCTTGTTGTCGCCGTTCAACCGATTCCGCACGACCTGGAGTTTGTTCTTTTTTGCGTACTCGGTAAAACCGCCGCCCATCGAAATGGCCTGCAACAGGGTGACATATGATTTGGCCGGGTACTTGCCCGGCTTCGTCACTTCGCCCAACACAAAGATGGAATAACTATTGAGCTCTTTGACGCTTACTGACACAGCCGGACTTCCGGCCACGAACTGCTTGAGGCGTTCGGTAATTCGATGAGCCAACCCATCCGCCGTGAGTCCGGATGCCTGCACATCGCCGATGAGTGGCATCGAAATGAGGCCATCCGGACGGATGGGAGTGATCCGCGACAAATCGGCATTTTTCCAGACCGTGATTTCCAAGATATCCTCCGGTCCCAAGAGGAATCCGCCCGGAGCCTCGTATTCCCGCTCCTGTATGGTTGCTGCGCAGCCCGCCATAGCCACGCTCATGAAACCGATTGCGCAAAGCCGCCCGATAACCTGTATGACGTGTTGTAGTTGCATGTGAATTCTGCCTGCTTGATTGAGGTTCCTATTGTTGCTGCTGCCCTGGGAACACAACCATAGATTCGCTCGGCACAACGATGGTGTCTCCCGCCCGGAGTTCCAGATTTCCTGTGATGCCGCCGCGCAAGACGATGTCATCGTAACTCGACGTCACGGTCTGCATCGTGGAACCGTTATCGGTGAATCGAAAGATGACCACCTGATTCCTCGCAGCAACTGGCGTGAATCCACCGGCGATGGTAATTCCCTGCAAGAGAGTGGTCTTGCTCTTGAGCGGGTATTTTCCCGGCCTGACGACCTCGCCCAGTACGAAAATGTTGTAACTATTGACCTCACGGACGCTGATCGCCACGACGGGATTTTGAACGTATTCCTTCAGCTTACGGGTGATTTCATCCGCCAATTGGGATGGAGTTTTCCCCACGGCGACGACATCACGAATAACCGGCAAGGAAAATTTGCCGTCCGGCCGAACCTGAACGGTCTTCGATAAATCCGCGTTTCTCCAGACCGTGATTTCCAGCACGTCTTCCGCGCCGATCGTATACGCTTCTGTGACGATGTTGGAGAGTGCATGCCCGCCTGTATGCGCCGGAGCGGTCGTAAAGGCAGCGGCGCCCTCTTTTCCCGCGATTTCCGAAGAATTCACCTGTGCGAATGCACCCGATGGCTGCAGGAATACGGGAGCAACGCTCCCTACGAGCACGAATCCGATTGCCAAGGCGATAAACCCACGCATTGTACGCCCTCCAGACTATTGAAAATTTCAGCAAGACCATGTCCGACCGACTGATGCACCTAGCACTCTTTATTCACGTCTTCCACGAGGGCCGCCCGTAGCGAAAGGTAGTCCAACGATAGCTCTGCAAACTTGCTCTTCAGCCGTCGGTGCTCAACTTCTAAGGAGCGAAGGCGTTCTCGAGCAGGTTCTTGATCACCGGCCACCTGCAGTTTCCAGCGGTGCAGTGTCGCCGGGGAAACCCCATGCTTTTGCGCGAGGGCTTTCAAGGGACGAACCTGTTCCATTTCACGCACGATGGCCATGATTTGGTTATGGGAGAAACGCGATTTGGGCATGACCTTCAGGTATAGGAATTAGTTCACAGCTAGAGGCGTTGCAGTGGGGAAAACGAATGAAGAGCTACTGGACTGAGACCACTTCGTTCATGTCGATATGCACAGTAACCGCTTGTTGAATCAGATGTACACGAATGACGATGCAGTCTTGCCCTGACCGTCGGATGAGTTGTCCTCGTAATCCTGTGAGTGGACCACGTACGACCTCTACCCATGCTCCTTCACACAGATACTCTTGCGACTCAACCGGGCGTCGGCTAGCGGCGAGGGTTTTGATGGCGGCCACTTCCTCGTCCGGAATGGGTTCGGGCATGACCGAGCCCACGATCCTGACAATACCTGGCGTTTGAAGCACCGGATGGCTGTGCATAAGAGAGAACCGTGCGAAACAATACCCGGCAAAAAGCGGTGTCTCGGTCCAAACTTTCCGATCAGACCATTGGCTGAGTGTGCGAGCCATCGGGAGAAACGGTTCGACCCCGATGCCTGCCAAACGATCCCGCACCTGCTTTTCATGCCGAGAACGCGTGCTGAGCGCATACCATCGCAGCTCAACGGCCAGATCGCGATGCTCGGGAATCTGAACTGCCGGACCACACTCTGTGCTCTTCAACATAGCTTCGCCCTCTGAGTCCCATGAACTTGGACGCTGTTTTAAAGTTTTTTTCGTTGGTTTACATCGGACATTGGTGCCGCCATGATCGCGCGTCCAGAGCGCTCGCGACTAGGACATTTGTGCCGGATTGTTCGTGCATTATTGTTCGAAGATTCGAGACAAAAATAAGCCAGCATTTTTATTTCAGGAATTCCAGGTTTAAGCCCAGGTTTTGCCTATGCAAACCTGTTTGCAATACGAGGTACAAACCTCGTACATCAACCAGTGCACATTTTTGAACATTCGCATCTTTCGTATAAGTAGAACCGTCAATCTTGGGAAATCCAATACCAGCAAGGCTTTGGGGCTATTCACTCCTGACATTTACTGATTGCCGGAAGCGCTC
This sequence comes from Nitrospira sp., assembly GCA_024998595.1. Taxonomy (GTDB): domain Bacteria; phylum Nitrospirota; class Nitrospiria; order Nitrospirales; family Nitrospiraceae; genus Nitrospira_A. Next base: position 438,206 of record JACOEK010000004.1, on the reverse strand, counting down.
CAGGTATGCGAATATGCGCCCTCGAAGGTCTCAGGAATCACCTGTTTAACCTAGATTTGATTGCGTAGTCTTTTCATTAACTACGTAGATAATATTTTACCCGGGCTGAACGAGACTCTGCGCAGTACGTGCTTTCAGGAGGATTGATGAACGGAACCGAAGAAACGACAACGACGACGGTAGTCGCGATCGTCAGCAGCAATTATCTCCTCTGCCTCGGTTTGCAGAGGATTGTCGAAGCCGAGAAATGGATTCGGTTGGTCGGCCAAACCGTTCATGGCATACACCTCGACGAGATGCTGGCGACCGAACGGCCTGACATCGCAATCATTGACACGGAAAATGGTGCCTCCGTGCCGGATCTCATCCAAAAGCTTAAAGCTGCAACTCCCGGCGTGAAGACAATTTTGTTGAGCGGTTTGGACGATGTGGAATGCACGCGACAAGCATTTCTGTCCGGCGTCGACAGCATTGTCTTGAAGGTTCAGCCTTCGGCGGTTCTCATTGCCACAATCGCCCATTTGACACGATCGAGCAAGGAGGTCGTGTTGACGTTGGGAGCACAACCGTCTCGCCCCATGCCGACTATTCAAAACGACCTCCCCGCTTTGAGGCCAATGACTCCCACCCAGGCTCACCAGCCAGATGGCTTGACCGAACGCGAACGTGAGGTCGTTCGCTTAATCAGCGAAGGTCTTTCCAATAAGGACATCGCCAACCGCCTGTGCATTTCGAGCATTACGGTTCGGCATCACCTCACCAGCATTTTCGACAAGCTCGGCGTCTCGAACCGTCAGAAATTGCTCATCCGAGCGCATCAGAATGGACTGACCAGGCCGCCTGCCATGGCGTGACGCGACCGTCCTGCCCTCCTGAACATTCACTTCGTCTTCATTGGTGAATACCTGAGCATCCGGCAATTTGGCTCTCGTTGCCATAGTCCGGCTTTTTTGTGCAGGATTCTTTCCGATCGACAGAGGAAGAGGCTCCGACTACCCGAGAAAAAGATGGGCAAGGCCGAGGAACGTGGCCAGGGCATAGCTAATCCCCCAAACAATTCACCTGGCTTCCGATAGGTAGGAACGCAGTACAAGCCTTCAGGAAATGAATTCCGTTGGTCGGAATAGGGAGCTGGGCTAGAAACGAAATCTGCTCTAGGGGATGAATTTGGAGCGGGCGATGGGATTTGAACCCACGACAACTTGCTTGGGAAGCAAGGACTCTACCACTGAGCTACGCCCGCCCCTGGCTGAAAAGCTTCTGAATCCTACGCTGGCGACGAAGGTAAGTCAAGGCAACCGAGAGCTACCTGACTCACTCCTTGTACTCAGCCACCGCAAACTTCCGTCGACCGACACGCAAGCGAAGCACCTGGCCGGCGGCCAAGTGGACCGCGGCATTCGCGTCGGTCATCTTCTGCTCATCGAGCTCGACCCCGCCCTGTACAATCAACCGTCGAGCCTCGCTCTTGCTGGGAATCAGTCCGGTCTTGGCGATCAAATCGACCAGCCCGATCGATGGCATGCTTGCATCTTTCACATCGGACGGCGTCAGGACAACGTGTGCGTCCGGCTGGTCCGGAAACTCCCGCGCTTGAAATTTCTGCTGGAACGCGGCCCTGGCCTCACGACCGGCGTCAGCCCCGTGATATCGGGCGACGATCTGCTCAGCCAAGCCCTGCTTCGCATCCATGGGATGCGCCGCCTTCACACCTGCTAAATCTTCCGTGGTTAACAGCTCATAGTACCGGTGCATGAGCGTGTCGCTGATCGACATGAGTTTGCCGAACATGTCGGCCGGCTGATCTTCCAGCGCGATATAGTTGCCGAAACTTTTACTCATCTTCCGGACGCCGTCGGTGCCCTCCAGCAGCGGCATCGTAATAACCGCCTGCGCCTCCTGCCCGTAGTCCCTCTGCAGATCCCGTCCCATCAACAGATTGAATTTCTGGTCTGTTCCCCCTAGCTCGATATCGGCCTTCAATGCAACGGAATCGTAGCCTTGAATCAAGGGATACATGAACTCATGGATGCTGATCGGCGTCCCCTCCGTGTACCGCTTATGAAAATCTTCCCGTTCCAACATCCGCGCCACGGTATAGTGAGCACTCAACTCGATCAGGCCATCGGCTGTCATCGCGCTCATCCAGCGGCTATTAAATTCCACCTGCGTCTTTGCGGGATCGAGAATTTTAAAGATCTGTCGCTCATAGGTCTTGGCATTCTCCAGCACCTTTTCCTTCGAGAGTGCGACACGGGTCTCGGAGCGCCCGGTTGGATCCCCGATCATGCCAGTGAAATCGCCGATGAGAAAAATCACCTGATGCCCGAGATCCTGGAAATGCTTGAGCTTATGAATTAAGACCGTATGACCCAGGTGGAGATCCGGCGCCGTGGGATCGAACCCGGCCTTGACGCGAAGGGGACGGTTTTCCTTGATCGAGCGGGCCAGCTTTGACTCCAGCTCGCTTTGCTGAATAACTTCAACAATCCCTCGAAGTATGAGATCCAACTGTTGCCCTAATGATGTCACAGGGCTCCTTTGTGTCGTGCCAGCGATTTGGTATTGGTGACAAGGACGTGGGGGCGCAACCGGTCGAATTTCTTTCGGCCGATGCCTCTCACCTGTCGCAAGTCGTCCACGGAACGGAATGGCCCCTTCTCGCCGCGATGTTCGATCACCCGCTGCGCCAACTTAGGGCCGATGCCGGGTAACGCCTCCAAATCTGACAGGGTGGCCTGATTTAGATCGACCTGCCGGGCACCCGCGTGCCTTGCAGGAGGAGAGTCGAGCGGAGCCTTCTGCGATGACCGTTCAGGCTGAGACTCTTCAATCGGCATCACCACCGGTTGATTCGGTACCATACCCGCATGGCTTGCATTCGCCAAGGCAGGCCTCGTCGTGGGTACATCCACCGATTGCGACGAAGAAACCGATGCGACAGGACGTTTTGCGATCAGTTGCGGTTGCCCCGGCATGACTTTCGTCACGGGGGTGACCGACGCGATCCAGATGAGCGATCCCAGCGTCACGGCCAGCATCGCGACTTTGATCAACAGCGATTGCATCATGACGTCGCCGGCTTTCGCGCGAGATGGATCGCATGGCCATGCACATCTTCCATGGCTTCCATGAGTCCCTCCGCCAGGGTCGGATGCGCATGAATCATCTCGGCCGCGCGCGAGACCGTCGCGCCAAGATGCATCGCCAGGGCGGCTTCGTGAACCAGATCGGTCGCATGGGCCCCGAGAATATGGACTCCGAGAATCCGGTCACTCGCCGCATCCACCACCACCTTCACCAGTCCCTGAATGTCCCCCGTCGCCTGCGCTTTCCCCAATCCACCGTAGCGAAAACGCCCAACTCTCACGGCCTGCTGAGGATCCTTCCCCGCTCCGACGGAGCGTTCTCGGGCCTGTTGCTCTGTCAGTCCAACGCGTCCGATTTCAGGTAACGTAAAGATGCCCGTCGGGATGACATCGTAATCGATCGCGCGCGGGTGGCCCATAAAATTCTCCACCGCCACTTTGCCTTGCTGCGAAGCGACATGCGCCAACATCGCCTTGCCGACGACATCGCCGATCGCGTAGACCCCGGGGATATTCGTTTCCATGCGTTCATTGACGACAATCTCACCGCGAGTGCCGATCTGCACCCCCGCTTTCTCCAACCCGATTCCGCGCGAATTGAACCCTCGCCCCACCGAGACCAGCACCTGTTCTACGTTCAACGAGAGGCCGTCGCGAAAATGTGCCGTCACCACGTCGGGCTGCCGGACGATCTGGTCGACCGTGACGCCGGTCCGAATCTCCACGCCCCGCTTCTTCAGCTCCCGCTCCATCATCTGGCTGATCTCTTCATCCTCCAGCGGCAGGATGCGCGGAACCAGTTCGACCAGCGTCACTTGGGTCCCTAGCCCGCTATAGAGGGAAGCAAACTCACAACCCTCCACGCCGCCGCCGATGATCAGGAGGCTGGCGGGGACTCGCGCGAGATCCAGAGCCTGTTTGCTGGTAATGATCTGAGTTCCGTCGATTGGAAACAACGGCAGGTTCGGCCAGGATGAGCCGGTAGCGATGATGACCCCCTCGGCCTCCACCTGCATGATGGTCCCATCCGGTTTCGTTACGCGAATGGTCCGGGCATCCACTAGTTCACCCGTACCCTCCACATGCTCAATGTTCCAGGTCTTAAAAAGTGTGGCAATGCCCTTCACCAGCGTGGAAACGACTTTATTTTTTCTGGCCACCATCACGGCGGGGTCATAGGCGATCGGGCCGTTCAGCAAAAGCCCGAAGTCCTTCGCCTTCTTGGCCTTATCGCCCAATTCGACGACAGACAAGAGCGCCTTACTCGGAATGCAGCCCCAGTTGAGACACACTCCACCTAACGCCTGGTTCTCGACCACGGTCACGCGCGCACCCAGCTGAGCGGCGCGGATCGCCGCCACATACCCTCCGGGGCCGGCGCCAAGAATTATGAGATGCTTTGACATAACAATGACTCAGTGAACCAGTGCCGATTGAATCATACGCAGCTACAAACCTTGCTCCGCCGATTCAATGGTGCAAGGATACCCGACCTTAGTGCTTCTGCTTGCTCAAAAACTCTTCGTACTGAGCGGCGGTCATGAGCTGCTCCACTTCAGCCGGAGTCGTAAGATCGATCACGGCCATCCATCCCTTGCCGTAAGGATCCGCGTTGACGGCCTCGGGATGGTCCTTGAGATCGGCGTTGATCTTCGCAATGGTCCCGCTGACCGGGGTATAGATGGTGGACGTGGTCTTGGTCGATTCCACCTCACCGATCTGCTGACCGGCAGTGACCTTGGCGCCCACCTTGGGAAGATCAATGAACACGATATCTCCCAGCGCATCCTGTGCGAAATGGCTGATGCCGATCGTCGCCTGTTGGCCTTCGGCGCGGACCCATTCATGTTCCTGGTGGTAACGGAGATTGGACGGTATCATGACACTCCTCTTGGCGGCCGCCTAAGCGCGGCCTACGTGAATAAAACGCGATCCACACACAAGTGGCGCGATTGTAAAAGCTGTGAAAATCTTTGTCAAGGAATCGGTGCCGGCGCATCCGGCACAAACACCAGATGGCGAATGTCCGGCGTACGCAATTCATCCGCCTGCTGAGCCAGCCCCGTGAACATGCCGCCGCCATGCTCGGCCGGCGTCCGGAGTAGCACCCAGCCCTGCGGAAGGGTTTGCGGTTCCCCCTTTTCGGATTGAATGACATCGCGGCTCCAGCCCTTGAATGACCCGCCGAAAGTCCGCACATCCGACGCCTCGCGTGATGGCCCCCCCAACAGTAAATCAAATCCCCGGCGGCGCGCCTCGGCGGCGTCCTCTCCATAGTTCACCAAGGCAGACGTCGGATTCGACAAGGCTTCGGGGTGAATCTCCAGCACCATGCGCAATCGCGGTACCGCTTTTTGCAAATATTTCTTCAGGCGCGCCAGCACATCGAGTTCCTGACGAGCCTTCCAGCCGACCCATCGCCAGAGCGTTTTATCGGAGGCCAGCGCCCCCGCATCCTGGCGCACGGTCATCCGCTCACGGAGCGCCTGCGCCACTTCGGCCGACGGCTGACGCACCTGCATTTCAAACTGGCGCAACACGCCGTCACTCACCTCATACGCGAAACTATTCTCCGCGCGCGCGCGAAGGACCATGCCATCCACCCCGCTCCTCAGCAGATCGGCCAACAGCTGCGCCAGTTCCTGTTGAACCGGCGGGGCGAGGAGATCGAACTGCGTCCAGGAATGAACCTTCCGCCTGGTCGGATCATACAGCAGCATCCGAGATTCCTGCCGGTGATCTGAGAGCGGCGCATGATACAGATCCAGCACGGCAAAGACGGAAATGCCCAGTTCATGCGCCTGCGGCACCATGACGCCGAACCAATCGGTCATGACGGGACCCTGGGAGGTTGAAAACAACGCGCCCGCAGGCAACTTCGGTAAGGGGCTACTGGGTGTCGGACCGGTTGGGACAGGCGGCCTGGTGAAGGACGACTCCAAACTGGCATCCATGAGAATAGCGCTGACGCCCTGCGCGCTCAGCTGCCTGACCCAGGACTCCACTTGGGCCATGGGGGGCAAATTGCTGAACGACACATACAACGCCGTATGACCGGACCGGGCGCCGGCGGGTACGCTGGATTGGTTCCGCAACGCTTCGATACGATGCAGCGCCCGTTCAGCATAGGCACTCTGTGTCGAAACCGGCGCGCCCTCCGGGCCCGCCAATATTCGGTACTCTTTCAGTGCTCCCGTCGCTTCCCCCATCTGTTCATACGACTGTCCCAATTCCCAATGGGCTTCGTTCGCACGCCGGGATTTCGGATAAGTCGTCAGATAGCGTTCATAGAGATGAATCGCGGCGGAATACCGGCCGTCAGAAAAGGCCGTCGAGGCTTGGTACCACAGGCGCGTCTCGGCCTCGACCCCAGGGTTTTCGATGGGCTGAGCAACCGGAACGGGGGGCGACCCGGTGCAAGCGGCGCCGAGTGCCATCAGGAGCATCACCAAAGAAAGGGATGCTCGACGGCCAGAAAACGGCCGTCGAGCGTGCATGACGTGAGGAAAGTCTGCGCTCAATGTGCGCCTACCCGACCAACTCCATCTCAGAAAAGAAATACCCGATCTCGAACTTCGCCGTCTCCGGCGCATCGGACCCGTGTACCGCATTGAATTCGATGTTCGCTCCATGGGCCGCGCGAATGGTTCCATTTTCGGCCTTCGCGGGGTCGGTCGCGCCCATCAGCTCGCGATTCTTTTTCACCGCATTGTCTCCTTGGAGCACCAGGACCAGACAAGGCCCGGAAGACATGAACGTACAGAGGCTGTCGAAGAAGGGACGCGCCTTATGGACGGCATAAAACCCCTGTGCCGTGGCTTTGGACAGATGCATCAGACGCATGGCGACCGGCTTCAACCCCGCCTTTTCATATCGATTAATAATGTCGCCGATGGCATCCTTTTTCACGGCGTCCGGCTTAATGATGGCAAGGGTTCGTTCACTCATGGATCGTCAGCTCCTTCAGCTAGAAATATCGCAATGGAAGACTCTCGCGGCATTATAAAGAAGCGGCGGAAGTGCTGGCAAGATAAAGGACTATGAGATTGCTCGGTATTCGAAGGCCGGACAAAATTCACAACCGACCCGAGAGCAATGATCAGGAAACGATGCCGGACTTGTTCGCGCTACGCTGCGGCCCAAACGCGCCGGCAAGTTGCCCTGGCTTGAAAATACCCCGCTCCGTGATAATGCCGGTGATCAGGTCGGCCGGGGTAACGTCGAACGCCGGATTGTAGACGGCCACGCCGGTCGGAGCGATAGGATGGCTCCCGTGGATGCACGTCACTTCAAGCGGGTTCCGTTCTTCGATGGGAATCTCAGCGCCGGTCTTGGTGGCCAGATCAATCGTGCTGTACGGCGCGGCCACATAAAAAGGGATCCCATGCGCTCGGGCTAGCACTGCGACTGAGTACGTGCCGATCTTGTTGGCCACATCGCCATTGGCCGCGATACGATCCGCGCCGACGACACAGACCTGAATCTTGCCCTGCCGCATGAGGCTACCGGCCATATTGTCTGTAATCAACGTCACCGGAATCTTGTCCTGCATGAGTTCCCAGACGGTCAACCGCGCGCCCTGCAGGACCGGTCTGGTTTCGTCGGCAATGACACGAATCTGTTTCCCCTGTTCCCACGCAGCCCGGATCACGCCAAGCGCTGTTCCGTACCCGGCGGTCGCCAATGCGCCGGCATTGCAGTGGGTCAAGATTGTCTGTCCGCTTTGGATCACAGTCGCACCATGCCGTCCCATGGCCTTGCAGAGCGCGATGTCTTCGTCGAGGATGGCTTGCGATTCCCGGATCAGATCATGCTTGATCTCGGCGATCGTCTTACCTTTGAGCGACGCCAGCCTCTCCTTCATGCGAGCGATGGCCCAGAACAAATTCACCGCCGTCGGGCGCGACGAAGCCAGGTGATCGCAGATCTCTTCGACCTGTTTCACGAACGCCTGATAGTCGTCGACGTTCAAGGTTTGCGCGCCGAGGGCGACTCCCATCGCAGCAGTCACGCCGATCGCAGGAGCGCCGCGCACTTTCAAGTCTCGAATCGACTGCGCGACCGCACGAGAGTCGCGGCACTCTACAAAATCGACCTGTGACGGCAGTCGGCTTTGATCCAAGAGCCGAACCGCTCCATCTTTCCACTCGACGGTAGGCACCATACCAATTGTCTCCGACTTTAGCTGAGTAAGCGTGTGACGCCGTGACACAACCTTTCGAAACTCACCCATCATGCCGATCAATCAGGCGAGGGTCAAGGGCAGAACGTCCCGGCGTGGCCGGGCCGCGTCAGCGAAGCTCTTCCTGAAGAATATGCGCAGCGTGACGAACGGCCTCTTCCGTCAGCGATGGATGAATCGGCAGCGAGATGGCGGACGCATCGACCTCGTCACTGGCGGGGAAGTCGGGCAGGTCGAGATACCGATGCAGGGGGCGGAACACTGGTTTGCGGCACTGCAGGCCGCGATGGGCCAGGCGGGAAAGATAGTCTGTGAATTCGTCGGTCGACTGTAACCCTTTCATCAATCGCACGACGAAGCGGTAATAACTGTGCGTTCGACCGGCAGGCACAACAGGCAATGTGAATAACTCCGGCGGCAAGCTGTCACGATAGACGGCGGCCAACGTCGACCGTTTGTCGAGAAACTCCCCCAACTGATTGAGTTGCGCAACGCCGATCGCCGCCTGCAAATCAGTCAATTTGCAGTTGCCCGCCGCCGCATTCAGCGATGGCGCCTGGTCATATTCCCGGAGGGCCCGTACCCGTTCGAGCAACGCCTCGTCGTTCGACAACACCATGCCGCCTTCACCGGTGCAGAGCAACTTGGTGGCATAGAACGAACAGACCGTCAGGGTCCCGACGCTGCCGACCGCCCGCCCTTGCTCCATGGCGCCCAGCGTCTGCGCGCAATCTTCGATCAACGGGATATCCATCGATTGGAGGCTGGTCAAATCAGCCGGCAGGCCGAACATGTGCGGAACGATTACGGCTCGCGTACGGCTGGTGCGGGCCTTGCGCACTTTGTTGGGGTCGAGATTGTAGGTCGTCGGATTGATATCGACGAGTCTGGCCTGGGCGCCGACTCGTTGCACCGCGAGCCAGGGTGCCGAGCAGACATAACTCGGAAGAATGACATTGTCGCCATGTCCGACGCCCAGAGCACGCAGGGCTAATTCCAGGGCAACCGTGCCGGAACTGACCGCCACGCCGCCGTGCAACCCGATGTACGCGGCCATCCCTCGCTCAAACTGTGCCACCACCGGCCCCGCGGTGATCTGGCCGGATCGAATCACCTCGGTGACTGCGCGCAGCTCTTCTGGTCCAAGCGAGGGCTTGGAGTGCGGAATCAACGTCATCGTGTCAGGGTCGACCTTGTTCAATCGTCATACGATCTACGACTCGCACCGTGGAAAATTCTACGTGGAAGGCTGTGAGAACACAACAGATTCCTCCGGCCGGGCGGGAGCAGGTGCTATCTCGGCTCGATGACTGGGCAGTGCACAGAAATGGTTACACGGTTCAGCAGGCCATAGCCTTCGGTGCGAGGAGATTGTGATAGAGAGGCTCCAACGGCCAGAGGCAGCGGCTCCAGTCGTACCAGACCTCAGCCATGTGGCGAGCCGCCTGTGCAAAACGCTCCCGATCCGGCTGACTTGCAAGCAACGTCTGGATTGATTCAATCATGTCGGTCGGTTGATCAGCCACAAGCAGATCACGGCCGGGCTGCACTTTCATCCCCTCCATCCCGAGCGAGGTGGTGATAATCGGCAATCCTGCCGCCATTGCTTCCAACAATTTCGTGCGCGTGCCGGAGCCGGTGAAATGCGGCGCCACATAGATCGTGGCCGCCCGCAAATGGACGTGCATGTCTGGGACGGCTCCAGTAACTATGATGCCCTGACCGGCCAATCGAGCCACCCGCGGATCAGGATTTCTTCCCACCAGGCGCAGTTCCGCTTTTGGGTATTCGCGACGAATGGCGGGAAACACCTCCGTGGCAAGAACCGTTGCGGCCTCCACATTCGACTCGGCGCCCATGTCGCCCGTGAAGAGTAACACGGGCGATGTCATGGCATGATCCGGTTTGGGACGAATCGCCTGACAATCGACCCCGCTGGGCACGACCAGCACACGCTGCCCTGGGTGCGCACCCTCGCAACGAATTCGATCTTCTTCGGAAACAACCGTGACACAATAGGTCAAGGGCCAACACCAACGGTCATACCATCCCACTTTGAGGCGACGCACCAACTGCTTCGGCCGGCCGGCGGCTCCACCGCCGGTCAATATTCGCAACGGGCTAGGCTGGCCGTAAGACCAGATGTCCAACACCACCGGGATCGCCGTCTGTGCCGGCAAAGACGGGATCATGCCGAGCTTTTCGACATGCACCGCGCCATAGACACCACTTGCTAATCGCTCACGCACCACCGAAGCCAACGCCCGATCTTTTCCGTATGGGCTAACGCGGCCGATCCGATCCAGCAAGCCTGGCCCTTGAGGCGGGACAAAGGTCGTCTCCGGGCAGACACCCTGCAACAAGCGTTGTGCGTCCTGCCATCCATCAACCGCCGGGGCTATCAGATCCACTTGAAAACGGCTTCCCAGGAAACGGAGCAGGTGTAACATCCGCAAAGCGCCCCCACCCTGATGATCGGAAGGCGGTGCCGGGGCTAGAAACAACAATCGATTTGCCATCGCGTAGCCTTTACTTTAATCATCACCGCATGTCCCGCTGCCTTGCGATCTACTCTGCAGGGGTACTTTTGAATGGGCCACCACTCTCAGGGACCTAAGAAGGGGAAGACGCTGGAAAGGTGTGCATGGGCTATGCCTTGATCATCAGCTGGCATATTGGCGCATTATTGCTGACTTATGCCGTCATACCTTCCGGACGTCGGCAAAATTGACAGCTGCACTGGCGAAAAACGGGACACCCGGCAAATTCGGCAAGTGGACAGTGGGGATTTCTGCCCGGCGAAGACGGTACCGGGTCACCAGGCTAAGAGACACGGACAGTGGACCTAGCTCCAATTCCAACGGCGCCACAGGCGACGAAGGTTTTCCTGCTCAATCGTCCACAGGAAGTCTGCCCCCAGTGCCGGTTGTAGCTGCCATTCTTTGGTGCTGTGCATGGTCAGATGCTGTCCAGAGAGGTCTAGATTGGCCCAGACGGCGCCGTCCCGATCCGTTCTCCATATCTGCGTTGGGACGGACTCGTAGGCTGTTATGACCTCCCCCGCGGGATGACCATAGGAGTTCCGGCGTCCGGCAGACACCACGGCCATATCCGGCTGGACTGTGTTCAGCCATCCACGATCCAACGAACTCAGGGCCCCATGATGTGGAACCTTCAGGAGATTGATGTGGCTCAGATGACCGGATTGAACCATACGCGCCAAGCCCTCTCGTTCAATGTCTCCCGTGAACAAGATTCGTTGACGACCACACGTGAGCTCAGTCACGACCGACAAATTATTTAGCGATTGCTGTTTCCCCGCAGAGGAGACGTCCCGGCCTGGCGGCGGGTTCAGCACAGCCATGCTGCACTCTATGCCGTCCACGATCCGTCTCCCCTGCTCAGCGACTTCTGGCTGGAGATGCCGTTTCGCCAAGGCACGCTCGATCTTGCGCCAGAATTCCTCGCTCCGCGTGACGCCATTCGTCCAGACATGCTGAACCTGGAAATGCGCCACGATCCAGGCCAATCCTCCGACATGATCCAATTGGGGATGTGTCGCAATGACATGATCGATGGTACGAATGCCGCGGTTCCAGAGAAAGGGCGCCACCACACTCCGCCCCATGTCAAACCGCTCGTAGGTCGCGCCGCCATCGATGAGCAACACCTCCCCCTTTGGCAATTCAATCACGGCGCTATCTCCCTGGCCCACGTCGAGAAACGTGACCCGCACCTGCCCTTCCCAACTGAACGGACGCGGAGACCACAACCACCAGACGACGAGACCGGCCATGCCCGCCGCCATCGCACGCTTCAACAACAGGGATGCGCCAGCCGGCCTACCAGTCAGCATCGCCCAGCCTAGAAGGTAGAACAGCACCATCGTAGGGACGGTGGGCGCGGCCACAAACCATTCTGCCCCGGGCAGACCGGCCAACCATTGCATCGAGGCAATCACTCCCTGCCCGAGCACCTCAATGAGCCCAGCACCAGGAAGCGTACTGCTCTCAGACACAATGACCCAGACAGCGGACAGCAAACTGATCGGCAACAGAATGAACCCCACGAACGGCACCATGAGAAGATTGGCGAAAAGCCCCATCCAGGAGACTTGATTGAAATAGCAGGCCACCAGCGGCAGGGTTGCCAGCGTCACCCAGGCCGTCAGCCGCACGGATTCTTGTAACCAATAGAGGGTTCGTCCGGAGATCCCTTTCGCGGGTGAAGGCAATTCGTCCGGGCTCGTCGCCCTTCGCAGTGCCAGCGCCAGCACCCAGACGGACACATAGGAGAGTTGAAAGGAAATATCATACAGCGCGGGAGGGTGCACCAGGAGCGTCAAGCCGGCTGCCGCCGCCAATGCGTGGAGAAGGTACTGCGGCGTGCCAAGCCAAACAGTCCATAAGCCGATGACGATCATGATGGCCGAACGAATCGTTGCCGTCTCCGCCCCCGCCAATAGCGTATATCCCATAACTGGCACCAGGGTGAGTAACGCCGCCAACCTGCTCGGTATCAGCCATCGCGAAAGGCTCAGGAGAACTTTGGAGGGAAGCAAGAGGCAGACTTTCCGGACCAGCGCGAAGGACAGCAACGCGATCAGCCCGAGATGGGATCCGGAGATGGAGAGTATGTGCACCGTCCCGGTCGTCATGAACCACTCGCGGACTTCCGGCGCAAGGAAGCCTTGTTCTCCGATGGTCAAGCTGAGGAAGAGGCCCCGACCCGGCTGTGGTAACGTGTCGGCTGCATTCCGTACCCGGCTGCGCCATGTGTCGATCCGTGAGAAGATCGCACTCGATACCAGCCCACCATTCGCACCAAGCACTTCAACGGCGCCGGCGCCTGAAACCGAGCCCACGGCATCTACGCCCTGCGCGTCCAGGTAGGCGGCGTAGTCAAATCCTCTCGGATTCAGCGTCCCCGACGGGGCATGCACGTGGGTTCGCAGGCGAATCTGCAGGCCGCGTTGAAGATCGCGGTCGGGGTCGCGCCAGGTCAGACGAAGGTACAACGGCAAGGCGAGATCGGGATCATCGCTACTGGTAACCTGCACGAGCGCGGTCAGTCGGCCCGGAGCATGACGAACCGATTCAGCGATGGTTCCGACAAGACTGGCGGGAAGAGCGCCAGGACGGTCCTGCACCGGAACATGCGGCGTCGACCACGCAAACAGGGTCCAATACAGACAGCCACCGAACAGACAGGCCAGTAAGAGGCTACTGTACCGCGATGTGAACAGTCCAAGCCGCTCTGCCAGCACTGCCGCAATGGTTACGGCGATGAGGAGCATGGCAATGCTGAGAGGGAAAAATACGAGGTACGAGCCGAGGACGATTCCGAGGATGAAGATGATCGTCAGGGACGGCAGCATCCGACGCCTCGGGCAAGGAGCGGGTACTACCCGATGCGAGCGCGAACGATATCCGCAAGGTGATCGGCCACTTCACGAATGGTTGAGTCCCGTTCACCTTCGACCATGATCCGCAACAGCGCTTCGGTGCCCGAATAACGCACCAACACGCGGCCGCTTCCATTCAAGGTGGCTTCCGCGGTCTTGATGGCTTGTTGAATATCCGGAATCTGGTTCAAGTCCGGCTTATGTTTCACTTTGACGTTCAATAGGATCTGCGGCACGGCGGTCATCGCCTTCGCGAGTTCGGACAGCGGTTTCCCCGTACGTTTCATCAAGGAGAGGATCTGTAATGCGGAAATCAACCCGTCCCCCGTGGTGTTATGATCCAGGAAAATAAAGTGACCGGATTGCTCCCCGCCGAAGTTATACCCATCCGCCAGCATGCGTTCCATGAGATATCGATCGCCGACCGGCGTTCGCATGAGTTGGATGCCCGCCTTCTTCATGGCGAGTTCCAACCCGAAATTGCTCATCACGGTACCCACAACCGTCTGGGAGGCAAGCCGTCCTTGGCCATGCAAGTCGAGCCCCAGTGCGGCCATGACGTGATCCCCGTCCACGATGTTGCCTTGCTCACAGACAAAGATTGCTCGATCCGCATCCCCGTCCAACGCAATGCCGATATGTGCGCCATGCCGACGCACGGCCTCCTGCAAACGCTCCGGGTGCACGGCACCGCAGTGGTCGTTGATATTCATTCCGTCAGGAGTATTCGCGATGACTTCAATGTCGGCACCCAACTCGCGCAACACCATGGGGGCGACCTTGTACGCTGCGCCATTGGCGCAATCGACCACCAATTTGATCCCTTGAAAATCGAGATCTCGAGGAAGCGACCGTTTTACGAATTCGATATACCGTCCCTCGGCATCCCCGATGCGATAGGCCTTTCCGATCGCATCCGCCGTCGGCCGCAGATGTTTGATCTCATCGGAAATGATTAGCTGTTCAATGCGCGCCTCCAACTCGTCCGGCAATTTGAAGCCTTCATTGGAGAAGAACTTGATCCCGTTGTCCTGGTAAGGATTGTGGGAGGCAGAAATCACCACGCCCGCATCGGCACGCAAACTACGCGTAAGGAACGCGATGGCAGGGGTCGGCAGGGGACCCACGAGCAGGACGTCGACTCCCATCGAGCAAATACCCGAGGTCAACGCCGATTCCAGCATATAGCCGGACAAGCGCGTGTCCTTTCCGATCACGACCTGGTGTCTGCCTGCCCGCCGCATGAATATATGGGCGGCTGCGCGGCCCAGTTGCATGGCGATTTCGCTGGTCATGGGTTCGAGGTTCGCGACCCCGCGAACGCCGTCTGTGCCGAATAATTTACGCATTGGATACCTCTACAGAAGAACGCACGTGCCGGGAAATGGCTGACACGACGGTAGCCGTATCTTTCATGGCTCGAACGTCATGTACACGAATAATGTGGGCGCCTTTCAAAACGGCTACCGCAATGGCTCCGGCGGTACCGTATTCTCGTTCATGAACCGGTTGACGGATCAGATTCCCGATAAACTGTTTACGGGATACCCCGGCTAACACCGGATACCCTAATTTC
Organism: Nitrospira sp.; assembly: GCA_024998595.1. Taxonomy (GTDB): domain Bacteria; phylum Nitrospirota; class Nitrospiria; order Nitrospirales; family Nitrospiraceae; genus Nitrospira_A. The sequence continues at coordinate 422,955 of JACOEK010000004.1, read as the reverse complement.
GTGAACGCCTCAAACTCCGCAAGCATGTGAAGGTTATGCTCTTGGAGCTTACCAAAACCGAAGCCCGGGTCAAGGATGATTTGACTTGGCCGGATTCCGCGGGTGATCGCGTCCTGAGCCCGCTGCTGCAGGAATACCGACACCTCTTCCACCACATTCCCATACCGTGGCGACTTTTGCATGGTCTGCGGAGTTCCCTGCATATGCATCAACACCACTGCGACCCCGGTCTCGGCCACCAGCCCAGCCATCAACGGGTCTCCCTGTAAGGCGCTGATATCATTCACAATCACTGCGCCGGCCTGGATAGCCATTCGGGCAACGACGGCCTTCGTCGTATCCACTGAAATAGGAAGAGAAACAGCCTCCCGCACTGCTTCCACGACGGGAATTAACCGCCGCAACTCCTCGCTCTCGGCGATCGGTTGAGCGCCTGGCCGCGAAGACTCGGCACCGATGTCAATGATATCGGCCCCTTGGGCCTGCATTTGCCTGGCATGATTCACCGCCAGTTCGATCGTGGCGTAGGCCCCCCCATCGGAAAATGAGTCAGGCGTGACGTTGAGGACACCCATGACGAGCGGATCCGATCCAATGCTGATCTTTTGGGGCCCCGCCGTGAGCACCACATGACGGGATGACGATGGGGTTCCGATGGTCAAGGCAAGTCCTTGGATACAATACAATCAGGAACGACACAGTATGGAATGACATGAGCTGACGAGAGAAGGGAGATGAGGACCAACAACCGACGAGGGTAGTAGGCTTTCCCAACTCCTGGCCAGGAACTCACAAGAGGATTCTGCTTCGCAGGAGCACCTCACCCGGCACCCCTGCGAAGCCGGTAGTCTACACTTAGGCAGGAACCGTCTGTGATGAGGATCCCTGAATGAGGATCTGATCGATCTCCAGTGCGTCCAACACTTCTTTTTCCAACAACGCTTCGGCCAGCGCCTTCAGGCTGGTCATGTTGTCGGTCAAGATGCGCTTCGCACGTTCATAATTTTCCGTCACCAGGCGCCGGACTTCATGGTCGATTTCCAGAGCAACCTGCTCACTGAAATCACGCTTTGATCCGATCTCTCGGCCGAGGAAAATTTCCTCTTCTTTCCGGCCGAAGGTCAGCGGACCGAGTTTTTCACTCATGCCCCATTCGCAAACCATTTTCCGGGCGAGATCCGTCGCGCGCTCCAAGTCATTGCCAGCTCCGGTCGTCACATCATGCAACACCAACTCCTCCGCTACACGCCCGCCCATGAGAATCGCGAGGTTATTATAGAGAAAGTCCTTGGAGTAATTGTGGCGATCATCTGTCGGAAGCTGCATCGTGACGCCAAGCGCCCGCCCGCGAGGAATAATGGTGACCTTATGCACCGGATCCGTTCCGGGCAATAGTTTCGCCATGAGTGCATGGCCGGCTTCATGGTAGGCGGTGGTGCGTTTTTCGTCGTCGGTGAGCACCATGCTCTTCCGTTCCGCACCCATCAACACTTTATCCTTCGCCATTTCGAAGTCGATCAGTTCAACCTCTTTCTTATTCAAACGAGCCGCCCACAACGCGGCTTCGTTGACGAGGTTTTCGAGGTCTGCCCCGGAGAATCCTGGCGTTCCCCGGGCAATCTTCTCCAACTCAACATCCGTGGCCAAGGGAACTTTCTTGGTATGGACCTTCAGAATCTCCGATCGACCACGCAAATCCGGACGATTCACGACCACCTGGCGGTCGAAACGACCCGGGCGTAACAGGGCCGGATCCAATACGTCAGGACGGTTGGTGGCGGCAATCAAGATGACCCCTTCAGTCGTGTCGAACCCGTCCATTTCAACCAGCAACTGGTTGAGGGTTTGCTCGCGCTCGTCATGGCCTCCACCAAGGCCCGCGCCCCGCAAGCGGCCCACCGCATCGATTTCATCGATGAAAATGATACAGGGAGCGTGTTTTTTCCCCTGCTCGAACAGATCTCGCACCCTGGAGGCTCCCACCCCGACGAACATTTCGACGAAATCGGAACCGCTGATGCTGAAGAACGGCACCCCCGCCTCACCGGCAATGGCCTTGGCGAGAAGAGTCTTTCCCGTACCTGGAGGGCCGACGATGAGGACACCCTTCGGGATGCGCCCGCCCAGTTTCTGAAATTTCCGTGGATCTTTCAGGAACTCGATAATCTCAAGGACTTCTTCTTTGGCTTCCTCGATGCCGGCGACGTCCGAGAACGTCACCTTCTTGCGCTCCTCGGTCAGCATGCGAGCGCGGCTTTTACCGAAAGACAACGCCTTGTTGCCGCCGATCTGCATCTGACGCATAAGGAAGAACCAGAGTCCGAGGAACAGAATGAAGGGTCCCCAGGTCACCAAGAAGGTGATGTACCACGGACTTTCATCAGGAGGCCGTGCTTCAATCTGCACATCCTTTTCGCGTAAATGCTTCACCAATTCTGGATATTCGGCCGTATACGTCCGAATCCGGCTTTGGTCTTTCAGGATGGCGCTGATGTGATTGGCTTTGATGGTGACCTTCATGATCTCGCCCTTGTCGAGCTTGGCCATGAAATCGCTGAATATCACTTCATCTTCCGGCGCATGGGTCGGCACGCTAAACAAATTGAACAACAAAATCATGAACAGGCCGACCACGACCCAGAACAATAAATTCTTTACGCGTGAATTCATCCACCTCTCCTTTGAGGATATTAGGCAGACCGAAAATTATCTAACCGTGCAGAATGTTACCATAGATTCCGCGAGGGGAACAACCTTTCATGCGGACTCCTGCTCCCCTTCCTCCTCTTGATCGAGCGCCGCGAGGTACGGGAGATTGCGGTACTCCTGCCGATAATCGAGCCCATAGCCGACCACAAACTTATTGGGAATCTTGAACCCGACATACTCCAGATCCACCTCGACCTGTCGCCGCTCCGGTTTGCTGAGGAGCGTGCAGACCTTCAACGACCGAGGTTTTCGTCTCGATAAGGTCTTCATCAGATACTGCACCGTCAACCCAGAATCGACAATGTCTTCAACCAGCAAGACATCTTTGCCCGCAATGGGTTCCGTCAGATCGGATATCAACTTCACCTTACCAGAGCTTTTCTTACCGGCGCCATAACTCGTCACGACAATAAATTCCACGCGCATCGGAATACGGATGGCCCGCGCCAAGTCGGCATAAAATGCATACGCTCCTTTGAGCACCCCTACCAGCACCAACTCCTTGCCGGCATAATCGGACGCGATCTGTCGACCGAGTTCACGGATTCGAGTCCGCATCTGTTCCTGCGTCACAATGGGGCGACCAAAAATGCGTTCCATTCCTACAAGACTCCTTTCCGGCGCACGGGATACGTCACTCGAGCCAGAATAAATCGGGTCGTCGAAGCGGTGGCCGCGAATCGGGCATCGATCCGTTGCCCCACGATCCAGGCGATGTTCTCTCGGGAAAGTAACAATGGTATGTGTTCTCGCATAGACCGACCCAGTTTTGCATCTGTGAAGTAATCTTGCAATTTCTTTCGTCGACCGGCCATCCCTGCGGGGAAAAAATAATCTCCGCGGCGCCACGATCGAACCGTCAACGGCAACGACAGATGCTCGGCATCAAAAATGGCCGCTGTCGAGGAAGGCTTTTTCAGCAGCGACAGCCCCCGTTCACGCGTCACCACATTGATGCGGATCACGGCCCCGGTTGGCGACCAGGATACCGTGCTCGGCACGGTGGACAGAGTGACAGCGGGAGAGGGAACTGCAGATGCCTGGTGAAGAACCGAGCCTGTATGCGAGCTCGGGGGCAAATCCAACGTGATCCGTACCTGTCTCTGCTCGGACGTCACCATCAGGGATTCGATCTTCCAGGACCCGCCTGAGCGCCTGCTGGCCAGGGAGGCTACCATCGAGAGCACCACATCGCCACGCGGCCCGCGGCTCGATGGCGATAGGGCCTGCATGGCCTGTCTCAGCATGCGGCGCTGCAAGGCTACCGGCTGTTCAAGCAAAGCCGCTCGATCCAGGACAATCAGGTTCGAATCCCCACTCTGTGTCGCCCGCACCAAGCGATGCGCCGCCAGGCGATCCAATAGCCGGTCGTCTTCGCGCAACAGGTCGGCCTGGCGCGCCAACAACTGGACCGTTGCCGGGGCCAGAGACTGCAGAACGGGAAGCAATTCATGCCGGACACGATTACGAAGATAGATGGATGTTGCATTGCTGGAATCGGTTCGAAAGGACAACCCCCTCTTGTCCAGATAGGAGAGGATCTCGCGACGCGTCACGGTCAAGAGGGGGCGCACGAAGAGATGCCCACGGCTATGCGGCATGCCGGCCAAGCCCCGCAAACCGGCCCCGCGCAACATCCGTAGCAACACGGTCTCCGCCTGATCATCCGCCGTGTGCCCAAGCGCCACACGATCTACGCCGAGTTCGACACTCAGGTCCCGGAACAGCCGGTAGCGCAGCTCCCTGGCACGCGCCTGCAATGAGCTTGAAAGGCCCGCGTGAGGTGAAGGAATGTTGAGAGACCTGACGAGACAAGGAAGGTTGAGCCGGCGGCAGAGATCGGTGACAAAGGAGGCGTCCCCCTCGGACTCGGCACCGCGCAACCCATAGTTGCAATGAATGATCGTCAGCGAAAAATTCCACGCCGGGGCGAGCTGATGGAGGACGGAGAGCAAGGCCACGGAATCCGGCCCCCCGGAAACGGCCACCAAAAGAGATTGGTTCGGTTGAAGTAATGCGCGCGCGCGGAGGGCCCGGACGACCTTGTTATGAAGCGGGTGATGCGCCGCTGTGGGAGAACCTGCCATCGCTCATGACTGGGATTGGAGGGGTGAGACTGTCTCTAATGCCGCCTCACGCAACTGGGCGCGGGCCGCATCCACGTCCAACTCAATCTGTCTGGTCAACGCCTCCGCAGAAGCGAAGACCCGGTCTTCGCGAACGAACCCCAGCAACTCAACACGAATCGTTTCGCCATAGAGTTCCAGTCGCTCATCCAGGATAGACACCTCGAGTAATCGTTCTCCGGCCCCAAAGGTTGGCCTGGTACCGATATAGACCACCGAGTCCAAGGCGCGTCCCCGCCAGAGCACCCTCGCCGCATAGACCCCATCCGGCGGAATGACCCGTCCCTCAGGGAGACGAAGATTGGCGGTCGGCCAGCCAAGCTCCTTCCCGCGGTGAGCGCCGGGAATGACCGTCCCTTCGATGCCATAGGGCCTGCCGAGAAAACGGATGGCTTTTTGCAGGTCACCCGCTTGAATCATCTGGCGAATCCGCGTCGAGCTCACCACCTCACCATCCATCGTCACGGGCGGCGTCGGATGCACTCGAAATCCGAGCTGTGCGCCGAGTTCAAGCAGATCCGCAATACGACCGGCCCGCCCCTTCCCGAAAGCAAAATGCTCTCCGACGAACAACTCCCGCGTGCCGATTCCGTCGCACAGGACCTGTTTCGCAAACTGCGCGGGACTCAACCCGGCAAACGCGGTCGTGAATTCTAGAAACACCACCTCATCGATACCGGCGGCCTCGAAGCGGGCTAGCTTCTCTTCCGGCGTCGTCAAAAACATCAGGTTGACCTGCGGAGCCAGAATCTTGACCGGATGCGGATCGAACGTGAGCACGAGGGCTGTGCCGGCTGCGCGTCGAGCGGTGGACACCACCCGATCCAAGAGGGCCCGATGGCCGTGATGGTGACCATCGAAATTGCCGATGGTCACCACCGAATAGGGCCGGGCAATGGATGGTGTAAGACCGCGAGAAATCTTCATGCGTGTCGTGACTGAAGCAAGGCGGCAGCTTCTTTAGCAAAATAGGTCAGGATGATCTCCGCGCCAGCGCGTTTGATCGACAGCAGCGACTCCATCATGGCTCGGCGCTCATCCAGCCATCCCGCCTGCGCAGCGGCTTTGATCATGCTGTATTCGCCGCTCACCTGATAGGCGGCGATGGGAAGGAGCGTTCGCTCACGCGCCGCGCTGATGACATCCAAATAGGGCATGGCCGGCTTCACCATGATGATATCCGCGCCCTCTTCGACGTCCAGATCGATTTCCCGTAACGCCTCGCGCTTGTTGGCCGGATCCATTTGGTACGACTGGCGGTCCCCGAACTGCGGGCTCGAATTGGCGGCATCACGAAACGGGGCGTAAAAGCAGGACGCGAATTTCGCGGCATACGCCATGATCGGGGTATCGACGAATCCGGCCCGGTCCAGTTCGTCACGGATGGCGGCCACACGTCCATCCATCATGTCGGACGGGGCGACCATGTCGGCACCCGCCTCAGCATGAGTCTTCGCCATGGTCCTCAAACAATCCAGCGTCTCGTCGTTGAGGATTTTGCCGTCTCGAACGATGCCGCAATGTCCATGACTCGTGTACTCGTCAATGCAGACATCGGTAATCACCACCAGGTCAGGAACCTGCTGCTTCAGGGCGCGAATGGCACGTTGCACGATTCCGTCCGGGTCGAATCCCGAACTGCCCCGCTCGTCCTTCTGATCCGGAATGCCGAACAGGATCACGGCAGGAATACCCAGCGCTTTGGCCTCCTGGGCTTCTTTAATCAGAAGATCAATGGAGACACGAGACTGTCCCGGCATCGAGCTGATCGGTTCGCGCCGCCCCTGTCCTTCGATGACAAATACCGGATAGATGAAGTCAGCCGGGGTCAGATTCGTTTCTCGCACCATTCGCCGAAGCGGTTCCGTCTCTCGCGTTCGACGCATGCGCTGCATCGGAAAAGCCATGCGCTTACTTCCTCGGCAAGTTGGTGAGGAACACCACCAAATCGCGGACCGAAATCATCCCGACAAGCTGCCCGTCTTTCGTGACCCCGAGATGGCGAAGATGGGTTTGAGCCATGAGGTCGTTCGCGTCCAACAACGTCTTATGTTCCTCGATCGTCACGAGCGGCGCCGACATGATCTGCTCCACCGTCGTCTTGGTCATATCGGCCCCGGTCGCCACGACCCTCCGAACCATATCCGTGTCTGTGATGATGCCGATGACATCCTTACCGTTGGTGACAAACAAACTGCCGATGTTGCGATCCCGCATAACGCGGCCCGCCGTGCGCACATCCACATCGCGTTCCACGGTGATGAACTTGTCTTTCGGAACCATGAATGACTTGACTGGAACCATGCCGTATCCTCCCTGTTAAGTAACGAACATCTTGCCCATCAACTCCATGCGCTCATCGATTCGCCGCCGACGCGGGCCGGCGATCGAGCGGACTTTCAATATGTCGGACGATGGCCTCCGCCAGCGAAGGAATGGTGTTCTCAGCCGCCATGACATGAACCGTCAGGCCGGCTTCTCGAACAGTCGCCGCCGTGATGGGGCCGATGCAGGCGACAGTTGTCTCCCCGATAAGCCGCAACAATTCATCCTTTGAGGGAAACAGTCCGACAAAGTTTCGCACCGTCGACGAGCTGGTAAACGAAATCACATCAATCTCGCCGGCTCCGAGCTGCGCGACAAGGCGATCCAGCGCGACAGTAGGAAGAATCGTTCGATAGACCGGCACCACATCGACTTCCGCTCCCTGCGCGCGCAACTGCTCCGGGAGCAGTTCGCGAGCCACCAGCGCACGGGGAATCAACACCTTCGCTCCGCGGATCTGCCGAGCGGCCAATGCGTCAAGGATGCCCTCTGCCTGAAATTGTTCCGGGATGACATCTGCGCGCACGCCATACGCAGCCAGTGCCTCGGCCGTGCGTGGCCCGATACAGCAAATCGTCAGACCGGACAATGCACGGACATCACGCTGTGTGCCAAGCAGGCGAGTCATGAAAGGACCGACGCCGTTCACACTGGTGAAGATCAACCAGTTGTAGGTAGCCAGACGATCCAAGGCCGCATCCAGCAGGGCCCAATCTTCCGGAGGTACGATATCAATGGTCGGACATTCCACCGCCTCTCCGCCCTGAGCCTGGATCAAATCGGAAAACTCGGCGGCTTGGGCCTTCGGCCTCGTGACGAGAATCCGCTTCCCGAACAACGGACGCTGCTCAAACCAGTTCAACTGTGCCCGAAGACGTACCACCTCTCCGACCACGATCACGGTCGGCGGTTCCAAATGGGCTGCTGCTGCTTTCTCCACGATATCGTCCAAGGTGCCCACGACCGTTCGCTGCGACACGCGCGTCCCCCAACGGATGACGGCCACAGGCGTCGTACCTTCTTTGCCCTCGGTCCGAAGGCACTGAACAATCTTCGGCAAGTTGGTCATGCCCATGAGAAAGACCAACGTCCCATGCACGGTGGCCAACCGAGTCCACTCGATGCTGCTGCGCTCTTTCGTAGGATCTTCGTGGCCGGTGATGAAGGTCACGGTGGATGCCAGCGTCCGGTGCGTGACGGGAATGCCCGCGTAGGCCGGAGCCGCCACGGCTGCGGTCACACCCGGCACCACTTCGTATTCCAACCCGGCGGCCGCTACGGCCTCCGCCTCTTCCCCTCCCCGCCCGAATACGAACGGATCGCCGCCTTTCAGCCTGACCACACGTTTTCCGGCCCGGGCGTGATCGATCAACAGGCGATTGATCTCCGACTGATCACGATAGTGGCCGCGACCCCGCCGACCGACGTACAGTCGTTCAGCCGTTGGGGAGACGTGTTGTAACAGCGCTTCGTTCGCGAGGTAATCGTACAACACGACATCGGCCTGCTCCAGACACTCCTTGCCGCGCAACGTCAGCAGCTTCGGATCACCGGGACCGGCGCCGACCAAATAAACGGTTCCTTTGCGCGTCGTTATGACCATCACGCTCGCCCGTAGATCTCCTTGAGGATCACGTCTCCACCAGCCGACAACAGCCGTTCCGCAAGTGTGGTACCGAGTTGATGCGCGTCTGTGGCCCGGCCTTGGATGTGCTGCCGAATCACCCGCCGGCCATCAACGCTGGCCACAAGGCCGTCCAGCTTCAGGCTCTCTCCATCCAGGAGAGCATGTGCCGCGATGGGAACCTGACAGCCTCCTTCCAGGCGATGCAGCAATGCGCGCTCCGCCGTTACGGTAGTGCGGGTCGGTTGATGCTCAAATCGCCCTAACAACTCCCGCACGAAGGCATCGTCACGGCGCGCCTCGATGCCCAGCGCTCCCTGAGCGATGGCGGGCAGGCTGAGCTCCACCGGCAAGTATTCCGTGATTTCTGCATCCCACCCCAACCGGCGCAAGCCTGCAGCGGCCAACACGATGGCATCATATTGTCCCTCGCGTAATTTCCTCAGACGAGTGTCCAAATTGCCACGGAGCATCTCAATCACAAAATCGGGACGATGGTGCAGCAGCTGGGCTTGGCGCCGCAGACTGCTGGTACCAATGCGGGCACCGGGCTTCAGGTCATCCAGGCGGCACCCATCCCGCGTGATCAGCGCGTCGCGCGCATCTTCACGGGGGGGTACACAGAGAATATCGAGGCCGTCCGGCAACGCCGTCGGGACATCCTTCATGCTGTGGACGGCGAGGTCGATCTCCCCGCTCAGGAGCGCATCCTCGATTTCTTTGACAAACAGCCCCTTGCCGCCGATTTTCGCCAGCGGTACATCGAGAATTTTGTCACCCGAGGTTTGGATGCGCTTCAGTGAGATGGTGACACCGGGGGCCAGTTCCTGGAGGCGCGCCTGAACCCACTCACTCTGATGCACGGCCAACTTGCTGCCACGCGTCCCGAGAATAAGCGCGCGACTCATCGGAACCCGCAATCAAATCGGTCGGCTGTCAAGAATGGGGCGTCGATAAGGGATAATCTGCTCATGGGGGATCACCGGCGATGCCTGTCAGCTCACTCGCCGGCCTTGCTCCTTCGTTGAATGCTGTACCAATGCCTCCCCGGAAAATCGATTGGCGCCGTTCCCGGCGCCGTTTTCTTCCGGCACATCCTGCACATCCGTCTGTGCGGGCGGGTATGCGGCAGGCGCGTCCTCAAGGCTAAAAAACCGGCGGGCCGCATCGACATAGGCCGCCCCGCTGGAAGATGTGGCCTCGGCTTTCAATGTCACCATGGTGCCATGCACCATTTTATTCACAATGGCCGACGCCAACGCTTCCACGGCCGCTCGATCCTCCGAGGATAGATGCGCCAGTCGGGCAAGAACCTTCTCGACCTCTCGCCGCTTGATTTCTTCGGTCCGGCCGCGCAAAGCGACAATGGTCGGTGTCACTTCCAACGATTGCAGCCACTGTCCGAGCACGGCCACTTCTTCGACCACCATCTGCTCGGCTTTGGCCGCTTCCCGCAACCGATCTTCCCGATTCTGCTCAACCCGCATGTGGAGATCGTCGATGTCGAAGAGGAACGCGTCGTCGATCGGCCTCACCGCAGGATCGATGTTGCGCGGCACGGAGATATCGATCAAAAACATGGGCCGACTCATTCGCTGTCGCATCGCTCGCTGCACATCGTCGGCTGTGATCAGATAATGTGACGCTCCGGTGGACACGAGCACGATATCCGCCCCGGCCAGTTCCGTCTTGTAGTCTTCAAACGGAACAGCAGTGCCGTTAAACTTCTGGGCCAACTCCAAACCATGTTGGAAGTTCCGCGTGGTGATCCTCACCTGGCGTACCCCGTTGGCAATCAGATGACGGGCCGCCAACTTCGCCATCTCCCCGGCCCCGATCAACAACACCGTCTTCTCGGTCAAATTCGAAAAGATCTTCTTGGCCAGCTCCACGGCCGCGTAACTCACGGACACGGCGGTCTCGGCAATTTTGGTTTCGGTCCGCACACGTTTAGCGACCGAAATGGCTTTTTTGACGATCTTGTTGAGCAACAACCCGGACGCCTTGTGCGTCAGGGCCACCTCGAACGCATCTTTGATCTGTCCGAGAATTTGGGATTCACCGACGATCATGGAATCGAGACTTGACGCGACGCGGAAAAGATGGCTGATGGCACGGTCGCCGGCATGCCAGTAAAGATGCGGGGTGAGATGTTCCGAGGATAGAGAAAGATGAGTATCGGCCAGGAATTCCTGTACACGTCCGTAGCCGCTTTCCAAGTCTTCGACGACGGCGTACACTTCGACGCGGTTACATGTGGAGAGCAGCAGTCCCTCGCGCACACCCGGGTACGTACAGAGACGACTGAGCGCTTCGCGGAGACGGCTTTCAGGAACGGCGAGCTTCTCACGAATCTCGACCGGAGCGGTCTTGTGGCTCAACCCGACAACAATGACATGCATCAGGACACCGAACCGTGACTTTTCAGCACGACGCCGATCAAGGTCAGAATGACGCCGGCAAATCCGATGATCGTGAGATACGCCGCTCGTTTGGCCCGCCAACCGATCGTCAAGCGCCCGACCAACACGGCGAAGTAGAAGCCCCACGTCACCATGGCCCAGGTTTGCTCAGGGTTCCAGTTCACATAGGATCCCCGAACGATCTCCGCCGAAAACGCGCCGCTGATGATGCCGAGCGTTAAGAGGGGAAACCCCATCACGATCGATTGCTGATTCAAATGATCAAGATAATCCAAGGCGGGCAGTTTCGCGTAGAGCACATTGAAGCGCTTTGACTTGAGAAGACCATCCTGAATGAGATACATCACCCCCGCGACGAAGGCGACGGCAAAACCTACGGTTCCCAGCATACTGAGGGTCACATGCACCCACAGCGTTTTGAAGACGGGTTGAAGGCTGGACGTCTCATCTGAACGAAATGCCGCCGCGGTGACAAGGGACACCAGCGCCAGTGGTACGATGAAGGAGCCGAGGACGTGGAGCTGCCGCCGGAATTCTACGGCAAGGAAGACCAGAATCAGCATCCAGGAAAAAAATGACAGGGCTTCGTGAAATGTCGGCAATTGGGCTTGGCTGGAATCAGCCATTCGTGCGACGAGCGCGACGGTGTGAGTGGCAAACCCGACAGCCGTGATGCCGAGCGAAACCTTTGAGAGAGTTTCAGCCCGCCGGAGCAAATAGGCCAGGTAGCACACCGTGCTCACGAAATACAGGCCCATCGTGAGCATGAAGAAAACCGACGACATATAGCCCCTATCCTCGCAACATTTCAGCGCAAAGCCACTTTTTTTTGGAACTGGAAATTATATCGATGCGACGAGAACGGAGTCAAGGAAAGTGCGCTCAATCGGAAGCAGAACCAGGAAGGTTGTTCATCGTAGGGGTACCGATTGGGCATCCGGATGATCTCACCGTTCGAGCCCTCTCGACGCTTCGACAAGTCGATTTGATTGCCGCCAAAAATCCCCAGTCTACCCAGGCGCTACTTACCCATCACAACGTGCAGGCCGTTGTCACGACCTATGATCGGAAAAATGCCGCTGAGAAAGCGCCCGTTCTGCTGGAACGACTCAGACAAGGATTTCACATTGCCTTGGTTTCAGACTGCGGCATGCCTGCGATCTACGATCCCGGCAGGGTGTTGATCGCAGCGGCATCGAAGGAACACATCCCTATTGAGGTGATTCCAGGAACGTCTGTCGTGGTTGCGGCAGCTGCACTGTGTGGCCTGGACGGCGACGCATTTCTCTTCGAAGGGCGTTGGTCCCGCGGGCTGCGCAACATGACACATCGGCTTCAATCACTGCGATCCGAGCCCCGAACCATGATCTTTCTACCTGCGGCACAAACGCTCCCCCATCTCCTCTCCCTCATCTCCAACATATTCGGTAATCGACGAGTGGTGGTGGCGCTGGACCTCACAAAATCCACAGAGAACGTCGTGAGGGGACGAGTCCGAACGGTCCTGGCTAGGGATTCATTTCACAACCGTGCATCGCAGGTGACTGTAATCGTGGAGGGCCTGAAGGAACGAGGCAAGGCAGCACAGGGACCCGCATGACAACTTATTCGTCGAGACGCTTTCGTATCACAACGCGAAAAGACTGTTCAGCACGCTCCTGCGAAACTACATCATGCCCATCATCACTGACGCTGCGAGGCACATTGCGAATGGGGTCCCCATCATCCAGGTGAACGAGAAGTAATTGCCCGGGAGCCATGCTTTCGAGCTTGAGCTTCGTCTTCACGAAATTGTACGGACAAATGACCCCACGAAGATCCAATTCTTCGTCAGGCGTGTGAACGTGTGCTGGTGAGTCGGACATTCAGTATCTCGAGTGAAGTGATGAGTTGATGGTACCAAGCGTCCCATGCTGTTGCAACAGTGACGCTTGCACGAAAAGCAAAGCGGGGTGCCTCTTACGAAGCACCCCGCTCAACAAAGCGGCCATCAGAATGGCCTTAGCTCTTAGTTCGTCCAGCCCTTCTGCAGATTGGGCTTGGCACCATCGGTCCCATAGTCAGACTTGTTCTGAAGTTTGGTTTCAGGAGTGACGGTCTGATAACCCCATCCCGGCTGCGGTTCACAGTTCCAGCACGGTGCGGTTCCAGTGAACTCACCCACCGTGGTGGTAACTACGCCACTGGTGACCGTTCCTGGGAATACTCCGCCCACCGGGCCACCAGTGTTGGTGGCAGAATTGGTTTCAATGCCGCGCTCGGTCGAGGGGGCGGGCCGTTGGCCAAGACCACCAAAACCAGCCAGCTTCTCGTTGCCGCGGAATAGATAGATCTCTCGCACGAGCTTGCGGCCAGTCCCGTAGACACCCTGCTCCGCCCGTTGATTTACCGGCTCAACAACCTGCACTGAAATGTCATCACCGGCATTCAACGCACGCATCTGGTCAAGATTGGTCTTATCATCAATATAAAGAGTGAGCGAAGACATCGCACCGGTTCCGGCGCGGCCTTCATCATGAGAGCTGCCACCCGTCTCCAGGTGAAGCTTTCCACCGGGAATATCGATGGCGAGTACACGTCCAAACACCGTTTCCGCTTGGGAAAGGCGTTCCATGAACGCGGACCGATCGAACGCGGCCGTACGGCCGGAGTTGCCCGACACGTCTCCGACTCCGGTGCCGACACCGAATCCTGATCCCGACGAGGACTGTGGCAAACGCTCTTGAGCGCCTGCAACACCAACGGAGCTGATGAAAAGCACCGCAGCTCCAAGTGCCAACACGTTACGCATGTGCTGCCTCCTTAGTGAGTTGGAATTGATAAGAGATTGATGATGGACGACAATAAACTAACCGAGTCATAAGTATTCCATGGCAAATTCGGGCGAACTATAGGCTAACCCCCACATCATGTCAAGAGGTTTTCGGCCGTGACATCCACTATATGGTGTCGTCGCACCTTGCACAGCCCAATTCATTCGCGCTCCGTCGACATTCATTGAAACAGTTGGTGCTTGATCGGGACATACACGGCAGGCGTCAAGAGCTGCATTGAGGTTGAATGTTATTGGTGCCCAGAGGGAGGGTCGAACTCCCACTCTCTTGCGAGAACCGGATTTTGAGTCCGGCGCGTCTGCCAGTTCCGCCATCCGGGCACCTGTTTCGTACTGCGACATTCAGCTAATGATCCTCAGAATTGAGGGGACGCTTTTTTAGCATGAACCCGAGAGCCCGTCAATCTACACGACCCACTCTTTTTTCTGAACGACACGGATGCTAGAATGGCGCGTTTTACAATGAAATGAGAACTCGCTGACTTTATGGAGGCAACTATGGCGGATGTGCAATGTGTCACCTGCGGCCAGGCAGGCGAAGCTATTACTGATATGCTGTTCCTCGGGAAACTCGAAGCAGAGATTAAGGCCAAGGTCTGCAAGCCCTGCTGGAAGAAGTGGGAGGGCATGCGAGTGATGGTCATCAACGAATATCAGGTCAATCTCGGCGATGAAAGCGGCCGTGAACTCGTCAAAAAGCAAATGAAGGCGTTCTTGAAGCTCGGTGAGGAAACCGATACCTCAAAGCTGGACCAGAACTTCCGGCCAGCCGGCACATAAGACCCAGTGGAGACAGCCCGTCGCCCGCATGATGCGCGAGGTGGACGGGCTTATCCCTTCTCTTCAACTCGGCAGGTGAGAACGTGGAAGTACGGCGCACTCTTCAACCATCCATCCCTGCTCCGTTACGACATTGAATTCATTGACACTCTGATTTCGGAAGTGATAGAGTGCCCTATTCTTGAGGTTTTTGGCCGACATCGGGAAGGATACTCCCGCCGTGATTACACAAATGCGGGTCAAGGGGCTCATCTTCGACCCCTACAACAATGCCTATATAGTGGTGTTGCGAGACGAAGAGAATTCAGACATGTTGCCGATCTGGGTGGGAAAATCGGAAGCGAGCGCCATCGGTCTTGCGCTCGAGAGCGTAACTGCACCCCGTCCGATGACTCACGACTTGATGAAGTCATTTTTGGAAACGTTCGATGCCAAGATCATCAGCGTCGTGATTACAGATCTGAATGACAACACGTATTTCGCCACCATCCATTTAATGTACGAAGACTCTGAATATACCGTCGACTCTCGCCCTAGCGATGCGATCGCCCTGGCTCTTCGAACCAGCGCCCCGATTTTTGCCAGCGAGAAGGTGATTAAAAAACAGTCGTCCGAAGAGCTGGAACAATGGCTTGAAAACCTGAAGCCCGAAGACTTCGGCAAATTGGACACCTAATCAAAATGGATGCCGCCGCGCCACAGAATGAAGCCTCGGAGTTGGTCGCCCTGTCCGTCAAACAAGTACTGGACGACGGGAACACCGACACTCGCATCGTCGTTCTGAAAAGTGAAGATGCGACGGTGACCTTGCCGATCTGGGTAGGCTCCGCAGAAGGTAACGCGATTCGTCTCGCCATGGAACATGTGGTGACACCACGGCCTATGAGCCACGACCTCATTCGAAGCTTTGCGGATCACCTCGGCGTTCGCATTGAGCGGGTGGTAATTACGGACGTGAAGAGCAGTACGTATTATGCAAGCATCGCGTTTGCCTCCAAGGGACTTCATCGAACCTTGGATGCGAGACCGAGCGATGCCATTGCTCTGGCGCTTCGCGCAGGCTGCCCGATTTATGCGACGCAGGATGTACTCAACCGGCGGACCGCCGTGCACTTAGACGCATGGATCAATAAACTGGACGCCAACAATACCGAAACCCAACAGGCGTGAGGCCTCATACCTCACATTAGAATCCTTACATTAGAATCCTTTCGTGCAGGAGTAGATGGAGACCATGACAAAAACGTATCTCGAGAAACCCGCTAACGTGCAACGAAAATGGTACCTCGTGGACGCCGAGGGCAAGACACTTGGCCGCCTTGCGGCAAAAGTCGCCACGCTACTGCGAGGCAAACATAAGCCGACCTTTACTCCCCATGTCGATACCGGGGATCATGTCGTCATTGTCAACGCAGAGAAAGTCGTGCTCACCGGCAACAAGATGGAGAGCAAGACCTATTCGACTCACAGCGGATTTCCTGGCGGCTTGAAGACGCTCACTGCAGAGCATATTCACCGAAAGGACCCAACCAAACTGTTGACGAAGGCCATCGAGGGTATGCTGCCCAAGAATCCACTCGGCAACCACATGGCGAAAAAGTTGCGCGTGTACGCCGGCGCAACACACCCGCACCAAGCGCAAAAACTGGAATCACTCTCGTTGTGATTTTTAATCTTTGAATTCGATCAGTGAAGGAGACCGCCTGATATGGCAGCAATGACGCAGTACGCAACCGGAAAGAGAAAAAGCGCGATCGCGCGCGCATGGGTCACCGCAGCCGCTGGCGACATCGTCGTCAACGAGAAGCCGCTGGAAAAGGCGTTTCCCCGCCCGACGCTACGGAATGTGATTCAATTTCCGTTTGAGTTAGCCGGGGTGGCGGGCAAATATTCCGTCCGCGCCACCGTCTATGGTGGTGGCCCGGCAGGCCAAGCCGGTGCTCTCCGCCATGCCATCTCGAAAGCGCTGGTCATCATGAGCGCGGCGTTCCGCGCTCCCATCAAGAAGGAAGGCCTCCTGACCCGCGATTCTCGTGTGAAAGAACGTAAGAAGTACGGTCAGAAGGGTGCCAGAAAGCGCTTCCAATACTCGAAGCGGTAACGATCGACTGGAGCGACAGGGTTCAAAAGGGAAGGCTCCGCAGCCTTCCCTTTTTTTATTGGCCCAGCGCACACGGCGAGCACCAACTTGTGACGGACCGGGAGGCGTAAGATGACGTCGGTACGAGTAGCGGTAGCAGGGGCCAGCGGATATACGGGAGCTGAATTGGTTCGGCTTCTCTCTCAACATCCGCACGTTCAACTCACAGCGGTCACCTCGGAAAAGTCTGCCGGCACGGCTATCTCCGCGGTGTATCCCCATCTGCAGGGAATCGTCCCCCTTTCCTTTGAAGCGTTGGCACCGGAAGCTCTGGCAGAGCGAGCCGATGTCTTGTTTCTTGCGCTCCCCCACACCAAATCCATGGCACCCGTGGCAAGCTGCATGAAAGCCGGCAAGCGTGTCATCGATCTGAGCGCAGACTTCCGCCTGAAGGATCCGGCTACGTATGAAACCTGGTACCAGACTGCGCACGCGTATCCACATTTCATCAAGGAAGCCGTGTACGGCCTGCCGGAACTTCACCGGTCCGCCATCGCACAGGCGCGGCTTGTGGCTTCGCCGGGATGCTACCCGACCGCCGCGATCCTCCAGTTGGCGCCCTTGATCGCCCATGGGTTGGTCGCAACTGACAGCATTGTGATTGACGCGAAATCCGGCATTTCCGGCGCGGGAAGAAGTCCTGCCCTGCCCTATCACTTCCCCGAAGCCCACGAATCACTGGAGCCTTATAAGATCGGCCAGCATCGGCACATTCCCGAAATCGAGCAAGAACTCACCGGATTAGCAGGAACAAAGGGACAGGCGGCTCGCGGTCAACAGGGTCCCGTCACAATCGCCTTCACGCCACATCTGGTTCCCATGAATCGAGGGATCCTCAGTACCGCCTATGCACGGATGAAAGATCAGCCCGACGTGGCCGAGTTACGGACACTCTACCGGGAGTTTTATAAGGGCGAGCGATTTGTGCGACTCCTCGAAGGGACCATGCCCAATCCCCGCCACGTGCGAGGCGCCAACTATTGCGACATCGCCGTGCACACCGATCGGCGGGCCGGCTGGGTGGTCACCGTATCGGCAATCGATAACCTGATCAAGGGAGCGGCCGGACAGGCAATTCAAGCGATGAACCTCATGCTGGGGTACCCCGAAGAAACAGGACTCGTGGCTCCGGGCATCTATCCTTAACCCATCCATGCCTGAGCCTGTCGAACCGCATCACTGTCAAATCTCATAGGAAGAGCGATGAAGACAATTTCTGGAGGCGTGACCGCGCCAATCGGTTTTCGGGCCGCCGGAGTCTACAGCGGCATCAAAAAGAAAAAGAAGCAGCAACTCGACCTGGCCTTGCTCGTGTCGGACCGTGAAGGTCCAGTCGCCGGAGTGTTCACGGCCAATCAAGTCGTGGCCGCACCCGTCATCCTCGATCGTCTGCATCTCAAGCAGGGTGTAGGCCGCGCGTTCCTCATCAATAGCGGGAATGCCAATGCCTGTACCGGACCGGAAGGCATGCAGGCAGCGAAGGAGATGGCGACACTGGCGGCAATAGCCCTCAACTGCGCCCCGCACACCATCTTTGTCGGGTCTACTGGAGTCATCGGTCAACCCCTGCCGATCGCCTGCATCCGCAAGGCGCTTCCCGCACTGGCCGCACGTGTGACACGCCGGGGCGGAGCCGAAGCGGCCGCGGCGATCATGACCACCGACCTCAAACCCAAACAAGTCGCTGTCCGCGCTCAACTCGGCGGGAAAACGGTAACCGTCGGAGGCATGGCCAAGGGCTCAGGAATGATTCATCCCAACATGGCGACGATGCTGGGATATCTGACCACCGATGCAGCCATCGGGCAGCGGGCGCTCCAATCGGCGCTCCGACAGGCGGTCGATCAATCGTTTAATTGCATCACGGTCGACGGCGACACCAGCACGAACGACACTGTGCTTTGCCTGGCCAACGGGATGGCGGGAAATCGCTCCATCAGACCGGGCTCGGCCGACTTCACACGCTTCTGTGCGATGCTCGAAACGGTCTGCCGCACCCTGGCGCTTAAAATCTGTTGGGACGGCGAAGGTGTCACCAAGGTCGTGCGGGTGGAAGTGACAGGAGCCGTCACGACCAAAGCAGCGAAACAAATCGCGCAAACAGTCGCGACCTCAAACCTGGTGAAAACTGCGCTCTTCGGGGGCGACGCCAATTGGGGCCGCGTCATGGCGGCGCTCGGACGCGCAGGGGTCCCCATTGATCCCTCCCGCATCAGTCTGAAGTTTGGAGGGGTGCCGATGGTGCGCAAAGGACAAGGTCTCGGACGTGCAGCCGAACGGGAACTGACCAAGGTCTTCAAAGCCAAAGAGTTCACCATTCTCATCGATGTGGCTCAGGGCAAGGCCGGGGCACACATGTGGACGACGGATTTGTCTTACGAATACGTGCGAATCAACGCGAGTTACCGCTCGTGAGGCATCTCGCGCGGTTGCAAAATCGCAGCCACTATGCTAGCGTTCGGGCGTTTCGCGCCATGATCGGTTCGTCCCACCGTTCACGTGGTTGCAGCCAAAATCAGGGACGTCTTATTTAAATCCACACCAGCGTGATGCGCACGCTGCGCAGCCTGAGAATAAGGGGGATCTCCCCCTCGTCGTTGGCGTTCGCCAGGCGCTCTGCAGGCTTCGGAGGGAGGTGAAGGTATGGGAGTAGTTGCGATTAAGGAATTGTTGGAAGCCGGCGTCCACTTCGGACACCAAACGAACCGTTGGAATCCGAAAATGAAGCGGTTCCTGTTCGGGGAACGTAACGGCGTCTACATTATTGACCTTCAACAAACGGTCGAACGCATGGAGCAGGCCTATGCCTTCGCTCGCGACACCGTGGCAGCCGGTGACTCCGTCCTGTTCGTCGGCACGAAGCGCCAGGCGGCAGAGATTCTCGAGGAAGAGTCCAAGCGCGCCAACCAGTTCTACATCAACCAGCGCTGGCTGGGCGGCATGCTGACCAACTTTCAGACGATCCGCCGCAGCATCGACAAAATGAAAAAAATGGAAGCGACCCTCGCTGATCCGACGCATCAGGGCCACACGAAAAAAGAGCTCGGACAGATGCAGAAGGAAGTCGTCAAACTGCAGAAGAACCTGTCGGGTATCCGCAACATGCGCGCCCTTCCCGGCGCCGTCTTTATTCTGGATACGCGCATCGAGCACATCGCCATCCTTGAGGCCAGCCGGCTGGAAATTCCCGTGATTGCGATCGTCGATTCGAACTGTGATCCCGATCACATTCAATATCCCATCCCGGGCAACGATGACGCGATTCGTTCCATCAAGCTGATTATCTCTCGGATTGCGGACGCCTGCCTCGAAGGCGCCCATCTCCGTGCCCAGCAGGAAGAGACTGAGTTCGCATCGGCACCGGCCGGCGGCTCTGCTGGCAAACCGGCGGCAAAATTGGCCGGCGTGTCTGCATCCTAAGGGCTGCATCTCGCACGATGACATTGTTCTATTCGACCAACTGAGGAAGCCATGGCAAGTTTGAGTGAGCTCGTGAAAGAGTTGCGTGAAAAAACCGGTGCCGGCATTCTGGATTGCCAGAAGGCCTTGACCGAAAACGGAAACAGCATCGACAAAGCGATCGATTATCTTCGGCAGAAGGGGCTGGCCGCGGCCCAGAAAAAGGCCGGACGTGAAACCAACCAGGGCCTGATCCACGCGTACATCCATGCCGGAGGAAAAATCGGCGTGCTCATCGAAGTAAACTGCGAAACCGATTTCGTGGCGCGCAATGAGCAATTTAAAGGCTTCGTCAACGATCTGGCTCTGCAGGTGGCGGCGGCAAGCCCCTCCTACGTGAGACGGGAAGAGATCGCCGCTGATGTGGTGGCAAAAGAACGGAGCATTTACGAAGGGCAAGCCAAGGAACTCGGGAAGCCGCCGGCCGCCTGGCCTAAAATTGTCGAAGGCAAGCTCGAAAAGTTCTATCAAGAGAATTGCCTGCTCGAACAGGCGTTCATCAAGGATCCGTCCGTCGTGATCAAGGACCTCCTGGCGCAGCAAATTGCCAAAATCGGCGAGAACATGAACATCCGCCGGTTTACACGCTTCCAACTAGGCCAAGCATGAGTTCTGCCCACTACCGCCGCATCCTGCTGAAAGTCAGCGGAGAAATGCTGGCCGGTGAGCAGGGCTATGGCGTTCAACCCTCGATTCTCGAAGGGCTCGCAGAAGAAATTGCCGACGTCGTCGCGATGGACGTCGAAGTAGCCGTGGTGATCGGCGGCGGCAATATCTTCCGCGGCTTGGCCGCCAGCGCGCGCGGCATGGAGCGGGCCTCTGCCGACTATATGGGCATGCTTGCCACGGTGTTGAATGCACTCGCCCTCCAGAATGCGCTGGAAGGCAAAGGCGTCAGCACCCGCGTCCAGTCAGCCATCGAAATGCGGCAGCTGGCCGAAGGCTACATTCGGCGGCGTGCCATCCGGCACCTCGAAAAAAAGCGCGTGGTGATCTTCGCGGGAGGAACGGGAAATCCTTATTTCTCCACCGACACCGCGGCATCACTACGGGCGATGGAAATTGGCGCCCAGGTCATCATGAAGGGCACCAAGGTCGACGGCATTTACGATAGCGATCCGGTCAAGAATCCACAAGCCAAGAAGTATGCAGAGATTCCGTTCCTGTCGATTCTCACCCAGAACCTCAAGGTGATGGACTCGACGGCCATCAGCTTGTGCATGGACAACCGGTTGCCATTGATCGTCTTCAATTTGAAAGAGAAGGGAAACTTTAAACGTGTCGTCCAGGGCGAACCTATCGGGACCCTGGTCACCGTGGAAAGTCGCTAAGGGAGAGGCTGATGTCGACGGCGCAAGAAGTGAAGCAACGCGTAACCGAAAAGATGGACCACGCGATCGAGCATTTGAAGCGGGACCTGGCCGGTCTGCGTACCGGACGCGCATCCGTGGCACTGGTGGACGGCATTAAAGTCGACTACTACGGAACCATGACACCGCTCAAACAGGTTGCCAACGTCGCCACGCCCGAAGCCCGGCTGATCACGATTCAACCCTGGGAACAGAACCTCATTCGAGAAATCGAAAAAGCCATCCAGACGTCCGATCTTGGCTTGACGCCGTCCAACGACGGCAAATTGATTCGCATTCCCCTTCCACCCCTGACTGAAGAGCGCCGGAAAGAACTCATCAAAGTTTGCAAGAAACACGGCGAAGAAGTGAAGGTACAGATTCGCGGCTTCCGGCGAGATGGCAATGAAGAACTCAAGAAACTGCAGAAAGACACGAAACTGACGGAAGACGAACTGCGCAAATCGGAAACGGAGATTCAAAAACTCACCGACCAATATGTGCAGAAAATCGATGACGTGATGAAGAAAAAAGAAGGCGAAATCCTGGAAGTCTAGCGCCCTACTCTGTCGTCACAAGCTGCGTGTACCAGCTGTCTCAACCTCCCCCAACCTCAGCCTCCGTCGATCTGACCGCCCTCGCTCAGAATGTCGCCCACGTGCGACGACTCGCGCCGCGTGCCGATGTGTTGGCCGTCGTGAAGGCGAACGCGTATGGGCATGGGGCAATCGAAATTACCCGCGCCTTGCAACACTTGGCCGTCCGACGGTTCGGCGTGGCCACCGTGGACGAAGGCGTCGCGCTCCGCCAGGCCGGCATCCGGGATGCGATCGTCGTCTTGGGCGCGACCATCCCTGCTCAATTTCAGGATCTAGCTGCCCATCGGCTGACTCCGGTTCTCTATCGTGCCGACCTAATCCAGGCCTTTGCCGAGGCGGTCGAGCCCGGCACCGCTCCTTATCCCGTCCACATCAAAGTAGAAACCGGGATGGGACGTCTGGGTGTCCTGCCTCACGAACTGCCCGAAGTCCTTTCCAGGGCAGAACTGCGCATCACTCTGCGCCTTGAAGGCCTCATGACGCATCTGGCTGATGCAGACAACCGGGATACAGAACAGACAGAGGAACAGCTCAAGCGATTCCAGGAGGTCCTCAATCATACGCAGGAACGCGGCCTCGCGATTCCACTCATTCATGTGGCCAATAGTGCGGGCATTATCAACTATCCCGCCAGCCGTCACACTCTTGTCAGGCCCGGCATCATGCTGTATGGATACCATACTCTTCCGAACGACTCGACGGCTCCCGAATTGCACCCGATCCTCACCTGGAAGACGACCATTGCCCATGTGCATACGATTCCACCGGGGGGCAGCGTGAGTTATAACCGGACCTTCATTGCCTCCCGCCAGACGCGCGTGGCGGTGCTTCCGGTCGGCTATGCCGACGGGTACAACCGGCTGCTCTCTAATCGGGGACAGGTGCTGATCGGCGGACGACGAGTCCCGGTGATCGGGCGGGTGTGTATGGACATGACGATGATCGACGTCACGGACGTCAAGGGCGTCCACGTTGGAGACGATGCCATCCTGATCGGGCAACAGGGCTCGGAGCGCATCACCGCGGCCGATGTCGCCGCCTGGCAACAGACCATTCCCTATGAAGTGCTCTGCGCCATCGGCTCGCGCGTCCCTCGTCGGTATCTCCCACTCACTTCGCCCTCCGGTGAGCCGTCCCGAGAGAGCTGACCCCAACGGCGCAGACCACGCGGCTTGCCGTGTGGCGCGGCCTCCCCTTGCCTTCCGTTTCCCGTTCCCTCATAGTCCATACGTAGTCTTGAGCGACCTGATCGCGCCCCCATCTCGCACATTGCATGAGGACAACAGCATGCCCTTCCTGAGCCAGCTGATGAAGCGCCACCTGATTCGATGGTGTGCCGTCATCCTGCTTGCAACCCCGATCACATCGGCCATGGCCGCAGGCAGGCAGCCTCCAGGACAAGCTGGAACGCAACCGTCCGCTATGACCATCCACATCCCGATTCCGGTGACGCCGCTCGCTGAGTTGTATGGGAACATCCATCAGCAGCTTGCGACACATCGAAGCCACGGTCGCGAATGGGTCACCCTGGGAGGCGGGAGCGGTTTTCTTAAGTACCGCCTGTGGCCCGATGAACAGGGCTCGACCACAGCGGGAGACCGGTTGCTGTCCCACAGCACCGTGCCGTTCGGGGTGGAGTATGCCAAACAGATCAAGGGGTCCATCACGAAAATCGCGGAATGCGGACTGCGCGATGCCTCCACAGGAACGGGAAGGCTTTCAGTCACCGTGGCGACGATGTTCAAGCAGGGTCGCAGTTATACGGTCCTTCCGGCCAGTCAGGTCAGCGCCGTGCAATCCGCCCAGTCCTGTGTGCTGTCTGAGCAAGGCGTGGACGCCAGCCCGTTAATGGCGCAAGTCTACAAAAGCGACTTGCTGGAGATCCTCCCCTCGGTCGATCGCAAGGCAGCCAGCCTGGTCACCCTCAAACCGGCGGTGACCCGCATCTGGAACGAACTCCAGGAGCCGTTGCTCTTGGATGAAACCGAACAGCTCTGGCTCGTGCTGAACCCGGAAACCACCGCCGCGGCGGGCGTCGAGCCGCTCTCGGGTAGCCCCGCTTCAGGCTATGGAGTCATTGCACGACCCAGCGTCGTGCGAGGCGCCAAACCCACGGCGCGCCACCTCCCGCTCCCCGAACCGCAGAATCAATTTCATAACGACGGATTTCATGTCGATTTTGCGTTACAGGTGCCGATCGAAGAAGCGAATCAACGTCTGCGTGAAGCCGTCATCGGACAGGAATGGTCCTTGGGCGTCGGGACGATCAAGATCGTGGGGGCCACCCTCTATCCGCTGGGTCATCAGGTGGGAGTCGAGCTGATCCTCCGCGGACTCCTGCCGTTGACCCTGCGCCTCAAGGGGACACCGGCTTATGATGAATCGGCCCAACGCATTCTGTTCCGAGAGGTCGATTACACCATCAAGGAACGCACCCCTGCCACGGACCTGGCGGAAGAATGGCTGCACGAACCGCTGCGTCAAGAGTTGGCCGGCAGACTGACCTTGCCGATTCGAGAAGAATTAGACCTGATGCGACAGGCACTCGAGAAGGGGCTCAACCGCGAACTGGCGGGTGGACGGTTGCACGGAACGGTCCGGCACTTGTCGCTGGACGACCTCGCGGTGCAGGCCACGAGTCTCTCGGTTCGCTTCAACACCGAAGGCACGTTGCGCTACGACGCCCGCGCCGACGTCGCCGCGCCGTGACCCGTGAGTTACACCTTGAGCTTCCGCTTCAACTGTGATTCCACGCTCGACACTTTGCTGTCCAACCGCCCTTTCGGCCCTTTGCGGTAATCGATCTTGATGCTGCAGGACACGCGATTACAATCCTTGCGCATACGCATGTAGCATTTCTTGACGACCGCCATCACCTCGTCCCACTCCCCTTCCAGCACCGTGCCCATCGGGTTCAATCGATAAGCCACCCCGCTTTTGTCGATGATGTCGAGGGAACGCGAGACGTATTTACTCACACTTTCGCCCTTGCCCAGCGGCGACATGCTGAATTCCAATAACACCATGGTCCGGTTGTCCTTCCTATGTCGTGGATGCCGGGGCTGCTGGCGCCTGCTGACTGGCGCGCTGCTCCTGCCATACCTTCGGGTATTGCACCTTGCCCAGGAGACGGAATCCATCCAGCGCTTCGCGCAGGAGCGCGCGGCGTTTCTCCGCATCGGGCTCATTGGCCTTCGCCTGCTCCCGAAGCTGGGCGAGCCAGTCGACGAAGGCGGCAAATTCGCCATCCAGAATCCGCTCCAGATCTTCTTTCATGAATCCGGACAAGGCCGGCGCCTGCCCGCTCGAGCTGATCGCCACGCGAACATGACCCGAACTGACCACCGCAGGCATCACAACGTTCGAAACATCGGGCTGGTCGACGGACCAGAGCAGGAATTTTTGTTCGCGAGCCAACCGGATCAGCGAGTGCGCGAGTTCACGATCTTCGCGCAACGTATTCAGGACGAGAATGACGCTCTCCAGATCGTTGGCGCGAAAGTGCCTTCCGCGATGAATGATTTTCGCGGACGCCGCGAGCTTGCGCAGTATTTCGTGAAGCGTGGGACTGATGACCGTCACCTTGGCACCGGCATCCAACAGCCGTTGCACTTTATCAGCCGCTTCTTCATTGCCCCCGATGACGAGGACCGGCCACCCACGCACATCGAGTGAAATCTGAAACCCGGAATTTGCAGCCATGATTGATCTTCCTCCAACAAGCCGACAATAACGTGAACGCGTATCATACAACAGGGCATTTCGCAGGGTAAACCGTCCACGCCATTCCCCTTTGCGCCATGAGCTGGGTATAATGCGCCCGCAGTTGAAGACGGAAGCTTCGGGCGATTGCGCCAACAAAGGAGTCTATTGTGGCTGGATATACAGGACGATCTCTGGCGATGGCCGGCGGGATTATCGGCATCGCGGCCGTAGCGGCATACTTCGGTGTCGCTCACATCGGGGAGCCTGATCAGGGCGGAGGATCGATTGCCGGACAGGTACAAATCGCCCCCAACCTGGCCGAGCAGGTCAAGCCGACGGACGTGCTGTTCGTGATCGTGCGCCGCCCAACCGGTCCCCCACGACCCATCGCGGCCAAACGATTCGACGGACCGAAGTTTCCCGTGCAGTTCGAAATTACAAGCGAGGATGTGATGGTGAAGGGGAGCGAGCTGAAAGGGATGGTCGATGTGATCGCTCGCCTGGATCGCGATGGCCAGGCCGGGCAACCGCAGCCAGGCGATATGGAAGGGCGGTATGCGAAGAATCCGACCCTCCCCGGGGGCCGGGATCTCATGATTACAATCGATAAGGTGTATTAACCACCGGGCTCGTTACGTATCCGGAGAGTCGGCGTCGAGTTCCAGATTCCAATAAAGATAGTCCCGCCAGCTTTCCGGCGTGTTCCGGATTCCGATGGTAATCGTGACGGTAGGACTCCACCGAGGCTTCACGGGCTTCTTGATCAGGCGCATGTTGGCTTCTTCCGGCGTCCGGCCGCTCTTCCGGTTATTGCATCGCCAGCAGGCCGTCACGATGTTTTCCCAGGTCTTTCGCCCGCCCTTCGCGATAGGCACGACGTGGTCGAAGGTGAGTTCTTCCGTGCGGAATTTATGCTTGCAGTACTGGCAGCAGTACCCGTCTCGCGTGAAGATGTTGATGCGGGAAAATTTCACGGCGCGGTGACTGTCCTTCAGCTTCACCAGCTTCAGGAGGCGCATCACCGAGGGGAGTTTGATCGAGATCGAGATGCCGTGGATTTGACGGTCGTAGACTTCAAGGACTTCGACCTTCCCCTGCCAGAGCAAGGTAATGGCCTTCTGCCAGTGCAGGACACGCAGCGGTTCATAGGTGGAGTTGAGCAACAAGGTCATTTCCATAGTGGCTCCGGCGGTCTCCTATGAGAACACTATTTAAAGCATAGCAAATGACGGCGCTGTTGTGACCCTTCCCTGAATGGTTCCCGCTTCATCTATGCCACATGCCATTAATGAAATCAAGCGCTTAGGCTATACGCTCCACAATGTTACTCCGCGGCAACTCAATCTGTCTCATTCTGTAACGCGTAAAGGGACCGCATGGATTCTCACGGCGGGTATGTCACCGTAGCCCAGGTCGATCACATTCCACCCGGGACCTGTCGCACCGTGGAAGTCGACGGCATCTACCTCGCCCTCTGCAATGTGGAGGGAACGTTCCGAGCCGTGGACAACACCTGTCCGCACGCAGGCGGACCGTTGGGTGAAGGCTGTCTGGAAGGCGACCTCATCGAATGCCCCTGGCATGGCTGGCGATTCAATGTGCTGACCGGCGAGCGGCCGGAGAATCCGGAAATCCGTGTCGCCTGCGTGGAGGTGCGCGTAGAGGGGTCCAACGTGCAGGTGAAAGTACCGCTTACATTGTAGGAGGGAACGGAGGCGCACCGGCGGGAGGAGTTCCTGCGCGTCCGCCTTCAGGACCTTCAGGCATCAACCCGTCGGCCGGCAAGGAGGCGGCGTTCACACGCTTCGTGCCCAGATCCACGTGCCAGATAAAATCACGCTCGAACCACTGCGTCGTGCCCTGCTCGCGCATGTAGATCCGAACCTCATACCGCTGCTCATCCTGCTTGATCACTTGCCATTCCCCCAACCGCAGTCCCAGTTTGCGAGCCGCTAAAATTCGCACTCGTTCGTTGAACGCCTGAAGTATTGTCGGATACCCGGCCGCGCGGTGAGTCTGCACCAGCGCCAGCGCTTCAGCCGCGCGCGGATCAGTCATGGGGTTGGCGCCCGGAGGCTTCATCCACCAATAGACCAGCCCGCCGACGACGAGAAGCAGGAGCACCGCGTAATGGATAACTTTACTCATAGCGTGTGACGATCACCATCGATAAAGGACGAAGGAATTGATCACTATATGTGGCGGGCGATTTCACTGTCAATCGGGGAACCGCCTGCGGAGAACCGGGCAACCTCAAAGCGACCGCCATTGCCGCGCTTGACAAGGCTGCGCAGCGCTATGGTACAAGTACCGGTCAACCTACAAGACACCATGGGAGCCTCACCGTTCAATGAAGTTCTTCTTTTACGCGGACAATTTGAACCCGTCCCAACTCAAGCGTCGTGCCCCGGAACATAAGTTTCTCTTCACGGCCTATCTCCCCGATCATAGCGTGCAGTTCTGCCGCTGGTCGACGCAGTGGCGCTGCGGTCTGGCCAGCGTCGTGCCGTCGCCGGGAGAAAAAGTCTGGGGAGCCGTCTTTGAAATCACCGACGAAGATCTCAAAATCCTCGACGAGTTCGAAGACGATGTGCCGCAAGGAGCATATCGGCACCTGCCGGTGACCGTGATCACCGAAGAGGGTGAAAAGTTATTGGTCACGACCCATGCGGCCAATCCCATTGGTAAGTTCAAACCGAAAGAACATTACATCGATTGGGTGCTCAAGGGCGTCAAACAATGGAAGTTGCCCGAAGAATGCAACGAGCAGTGGAAAGCGTATAAGCCAGCCTGATAGACGCCACAGATCGTCACTTACCCATACATTGAGGTCACAATGCCAAAGCCGAAACATCATATTCTTGTCTGCACCAATGCTCGACCACCGGGTCACCCGAAACCGTCCTGCGGCGGCCAGGGCTCCGCGCAATTGCTCATGACCTTCAACATGGGCCTGATGCAACGTGGCATCATGCCCGGCGAAGTGCTGGTGACGGGCTCCTCCTGCCTGGGCCCTTGCGAGCAGGGTCCGACTGTCGTGGTCTATCCGGAAGGCACCTGGTATTCCAAGGTTACGGAAGCCGATGTCGCGACGATCCTTGATGAACACATCAAGGGTGGAAAACCGGCTGCAACGCTCAATCCGGACAGCATCTGGAAATAACGCGAACCATCCTTTCTTTGAGGATGATCAACATGCCTTTCCAGCAAGGCCGCAGGCGACTCAACCCCGGAGGCGTACCCTCAGGGGTATGTTGAGGAGTTTGAGGAACTGAGAACGACGCTGGAAGGCATTTTCATCAGTCGATCGCTATGAGCACTCCAAGCCACAAAGAGCACAAGCACCACGCCCCACGATCTGTCGGCTGCATGGTCATCACCTGCAGCGATACTCGCACGCCCGACACCGATACAAGTGGCCAGTTGATCCAAAAGCTCTTGAAGGAGAACGGGCACACGATCGCGGCCTATCATCTCGTGAAAGATGAGCCGGCGCAGATCAAGGCGCGGATCACGGAGGGTGTGGCCAATGATTCCGTACAAGCCGTCATCATCAACGGCGGAACGGGAATCTCGCGGCGGGACTCTACGTTCGAAGCCGTGGACGCCATGCTGGAAAAGCGGCTGGATGGATTCGGCGAAGTGTTTCGATATCTGACCTATCAGGACATTGGTTCACCGGCCATCATGAGCCGGGCCACCGCCGGCATCATCAAGGGCCGCGTCCTGTTCTCCACCCCAGGTTCTGAGAACGCCGTGCGCTTGGCGATGGAAAAACTCATCCTTCCCGAACTCGGTCACCTCGTCAAAGAACTCACGAAGTAGTAGCTCGTCAGCTTTCAGCAATCAGCTTTGAGGTTTGCTCAGAACTGGCTGCGGTGAGCTGATGATGTTTGTTGTTGGCAGCGGTTTTCCGCCGGTCGGCTAGTCCGACTGAGGATGCTCAAAACGGTGCTTCAACAATGCCGCAGGAAGCACAGCGACTGAGGCGTATCCTTGCGAGACGTCGCAGGGAGATGGGCGACTGAGAACGAAGTTGGAGCCCGCTATTCAGCATCCGTCCGGAAGGATGCTCAAAACGGCCGTCCAGCAAGGCCGCAGGCGAAGCAAAACCGGAGGCGTACCCGCAGCGGTACGTTGAGGATTTTGATAAGCCGAGAACGCTGCTGGAGGCCGTTTTCAGCATCCGACTAGTCTTGCGAGATCTTCGGCTCAGAGTACGTCTGCTTATCCGCCAGTCTCGATTGCGCATACCGCTTGTAGTGCATCAACAGATCGCGAACCGACACCACGCCGACGACCGATCCGCCTTTGGTCACGGCCAGATGGCGCACGCTGAGATCGCCCATCATATCCTGAGCGTCATCCACGGCCTGATTGCTCTCGATGGTGCACAGCGGAGAAGTCATCACCTGTTCGACCGTGAGCTTGCCTAAGTCCTGATTGGTGGCCAATCCCTTCCGGACCAGATCCGTGTCGGTCACAATCCCGACATGGTTCTTCCCTTTCTTGATCAGCAGGGAGCTGACCCGCAAAGTGCGCATCTTCTTCGCCGCACCGCGGATGGACGTCGTCGGACCGACGCTTTGAGGTTTCTTGTTCATGATTTGCGCAACAGTCGCCATGTCACATACCTTTCTGCCCGTTGGGACAAAAGAGCCGATAATGAAGTCGATTACGAAACAGTGAGCACGATTTTACCAAAAAATTTCCGATTCAGAAGATATTCTTGCGCCGCCTTCGCCTCGGACAGCGGAAAGGTCCGATCGATCACCGGTCGCAACTTCCCTTCGCCAATCAGATGAGCGGCCTTCCACAACTCGCTCTGGGACCCCATGTACGACCCCTTGATCGTGAGCTGCCGCGAGTACACGTAGCGCAAGTCAAGCTTGACCTCCGCCCCAGTCGTGGCGCCACAGGTGACCAGCCGCCCGCCCTTCGCCAGCGAATCGATGCACTGCGTCCACACCTCCGGGCCGATGTGCTCGATCACCACATCCACACCGCGGCGCTGGGTCAACTCGCGCACTCGCTGATTGACCTGCTCACGGCTGTGAATGATCACGTCGTCCGCGCCGAGCGCCTTAGCCTTCGCGACTTTTTCCTCGCTCCCGACCGTGGTGATCACGCGTGCGCCGGCCAGTTTGGCCATTTGAATCGCCATATGCCCGACACCGCTGCCCGCGCCCATGATCAACACATCTTCGCCGGGCCGCACCTCCGCCAATCCGAACAACATATGCCAGGCGGTGACGGAGACCAAAGGAAAAGCCGCGGACTGTTCGAAAGACAGCGCACCAGGAATCGGCCGCACGTTCCGGGCCGGTACCTTCACATAGTCCGCGTAGCCACCATGGCACATCGCCCCGATCAACCCATACGAACGGCACATGTTGTCGCGCCCGGCATAACATTGCTCGCAGCGGCCGCAGCCGACACCGGGAGATACATACACGCGCTCCCCGACCGCCACCCCTTCCACCTGCGAACCGATCTCCTGCACCACCCCGGCCACGTCCGAACCGAGGATATGCGGGAGCGGCATCGGATAGGCGGGACTTCCCTGCCTGATCCAGATATCCAGATGGTTCAACGCGCAAGCCTTCACCTGCACGAGGACCTCCTCGACACCGATCGTCGGCATCGGCATTTCTTGATACTGGAGTTTGCCCGGCCCGCCATGCTCGTGAAAGACAACCGCGTTCATATCATCCTCCCCTGTAATTCATTACGACATGACGTGTCACGCCGCACTGTGATTCCGAGAGTACAGGTCCTTAACCATCTCCCGCAGGACGATCAAAACGCCCTGTCACAAGGCCGCAGGGAGCGCGGCGACTGAGTCGTACCCTTGTGGTACGTCGCAGGGAGACGGGCGACCGAGAACGCAGTGAGATGGCGTTTTCATCGTCCTGCTAAAAGGTGAGCGTCCCCTCCACCACCATCACCGCCTCACCACCAACCATCACCCCTTGAATCGCATCGTCGTCGGAATTCACCTGAATCAAAATGCGAGACGGACGATCGATCTCATAGCCCTGTTCCGCCGTGATCTCAGTCTCAGGTCTGATATCCACGACGCCATGTTGCACGAGATAAGCGCCCAAGGCGCCGCTGGCGCTTCCAGTCGCGGGATCTTCCACAATACCGATCAACGGCGCGAACATGCGGGTATGCACCGTGGAGGATTGTTCGACCGTCATCGTGCTGAACACCATCATGCCGTTCGCGCCATACTGCTGAGACAACTCGGCGATGGCTGCGACATCGGGAACGATCGAACGTACCGCAGTCAGGGTCCGCACCGGCACAATGATGACGGGAAGCCCTGTGGAGACTACCTGCACGGGAAAGCGGCTTTCGGTAATCGCCGACTTGTTGATGCCCAGGGAGCGGGCGATGGCGAACAACGCTTCCGGTTCATCGATCACATCCAGGAACTCCGGGCTCGGTTGTGCCATGACCACGCGTTCGATCACCCCGTCATGCGAATGGATATCGACGGGAAACAGTCCGAGATTACATTCCTGCAGCACTCGCGTGACCGGCTCCCGGAGCGCAAGGCGATCCAAGGTACCCAGCACGAAAAAGGTCCCGATGACGGGATGGCCGGCGAAGGGAATTTCCTGCGTCGGCGTAAAAATGCGCATCTTAACGACGGCCGCCTGGTCGGTGGGGGGAAAGACAAAGACGGTTTCGGAGAGATTCATCTCGCGGGCGATCTGCTGCAGTTCGACATCGGTCAGCCCATCCGCATCGGGAAACACCGCGACGGGATTCCCGCCGAAGGGTTCATCGGTAAAGACGTCGGCTTGATAGAACTGCAATCGGCGTTGCCCGGGCATACACTCCTCAAGAAGATGCTGGCGGCATGTTGCCCCGAGTCAGTATTTTTTGCAAGGGGGCGACAACGCTAAGCGGGTCAGAATGTAGGAATTTGGAGGGCTGCTCAAAACGGCGTCCCACTAGGCTGCAGGCGAACTCAACCCGGAGTCGGCATTCAAGCTAATCTGTAGGCTGGCTGGTCAAAACGGCATATGGCAAGGCCGCAGGGAGCGGACCGACTGAGGCGTACCCTTGCGGTACGTCGCAAGGAGGCACGCGACCGAGAACGGCGCGATATGCCGTTTTCACCAGCCGGCTAAACTGGGCGTGGAATGGCTTCATACGCACCCCTCAACGGATTGTTGAGGTATTGCTCCACGTAGTTCTGCAATGAGCCGTTCCGGTAGAGTTGCTGATTGGCGAAGCGGGTATCGATCTTGTGCAGCACTTTCACGCGCACACCGGTCTTCTTGGTGAACTGCTCCAGACTCACGCCGGTGATGTCAGTATAGGGGCCGCGCCCCGACTGCATGATGCATTTCGGCACGTGGATGGCTTTCTGATTCGTCAGTCGCCGCGCAATATCATCGAAGGTCAGCAACACCGTGCAATCGGAATCGCCGCTCAGTAAGGCATTGGGGACGTAGAGAAACTTCGCGCGGTTTTTCCGGAACATGGTCAGGATTTTGTGGACGCTCCCGGCCATCACCACCGTATCCTTCTTCTCCAGCTCCAACGAATCGAACAGACTCACGATGCGTCGACGGCTCAGGAACGCCGTCGTATAGGATTCCGTGTGGACGGTCTGGAGATTCGGCAATCCCAATTGATAGATCCGCGTCGCTTCCTCCGGCAAGAACTTCCGCCCCTGTCGCATGAGCGAAGCCGTCTCCTCCTTGAGTCCCCGCACAGGAGTGAGCGTCCCCATCCAGAGCACACATTGCTGGTTGATGGCTGAAATCGTCGCGGCGTCCTTGGACATCGTATCCTTGTCGAACGCGTAGAAATTGGCGGAAGACACAGCCGGCCCGTCCAACACTTTCATGAGATGTTTCACCGAAGGCGCATGGGGCATCAACCGCTGCCGATAGTCACTGAGCGTGATGACCGAGAGTTCGAAGTTGATCCGTCCCGGATACTGCGCCACCAGCTGGTGGATCTTCGGCACATGCACAAACCCGACGGTGAAGAACTGAATACTTTTGTCGGTATATTTGAGAAAGTCCTCGACCCATTCCATCGCCTTGGGATGGAGAAACAGATCGGTCCATTCCATGAACTCGTTGCCGCCCAGACACCAGAACTGCGTGGGATCGGTCGGCTTCCGGCTGATGTAGTCGAGGATGAACTTCCAGTCCTCATCGCTGGTTTTGGGCGGATCGAGCGTTTCGCGGTAGGAGTGGTCGAGTTCGTAACAGAACTCGCATTTGACCGGACAGTCCCGGCCCAGACTCAGGGGAATTTTCCCCGCCTCCATTTCTCTGATAAGCACCTGCCGATAATCGGTGCGATCTTTGAAGATGGGAGTCGGCTGAAAGATAGGAAGCGTGGTGGGCATGGTGAACCGGTTCGCCTATCGCCGCTGGGGCAGCCCGTGTGAGATTGACAGGGTCATCGTCGACTTGCCAGACTCCGTGACATGACCGAGAAACGCCTCACCGACGCACTCGCACTCTTCGCGCTCACACAGCCCTTTACCCGCGAGCAACTCGATCAGAAGCGCGATGCACTGCTCCATACCTGGACCCCGCGCCGCTTCGCCAACCTGACCAACAACCCCAAGAAATACATGCAAGCCTACACAAAAGCCGAAGAGATGACCCGCCTCGTCGAAGCCTCGTATGTCCTGCTCTCGTCTTTACTCGTCTCCGAAAAGCCCACGACCTGATCGTCGATAGTCATCCAACCCTACCTGCATCCCGATCGGATGATCAAAACGTCATGTCACAAGACCGCAGGGAGGGTGGCGACTGAGGCGTACCCTTGCGGTACGTCGCAGGGAGACAGCCGACCGAGAACGCCGTGAGATGGCGTTTTCATCATCCGGGCTACTCGACCCCGTGAGAGACCACCCGCGACATCGACGTCTCGCCGTCCTTCTCCCCTGCTCCTTCGGCCACGGCCATCGGCCAGGTCACCAGACCCGATACCCCTTCCGTCGCGGCGCCGTCCTTCGTGGCCGCATAAATCTGCGGGAGCTTGTTCGTGCCGAACTTGGAGATATACAGAAAGACATGTTCGCGGCTGTTCACCCGCACCGCCCAGGGCTGAAAGTCGTTCTTGTAGAACTCTTCGCAGAGCTGCATCGCGTCGAGACAGGAAATCCCCACCGGTTCATTCAGCGTGTAATAGTAGTCCAGCGGCAGGTCATATTCCTCCTGCTTATGGATGGTGATGCCGAACTTCTCCGGATTGCGCACCATCGGCGTATGGCGGTACGCCACGAAATAAAACAACTCGACGGAATGGATCACCGGCTGATTGTCGATGACGAACTGCCGCGTCTCCAGCGCCTCATCACGCGTCTCGCCCGGGAACCCGTAAAACGCCATCACATGGTTCCAGATGCCGGCCTTGGCCGCCTGATGCAGATTGTTCTGGATCACGCTCTTCCGCGCATGTTTGTCCATGAGATTCAGGACGCGCTCGTTCGCCGACTCCATGCCGTAGTACAACGTGCAGCAGCCGGCCTTCGCCGCCAGATCCCAAATCGCCTGGTCCTGCAAGGTCTCCTCAAAGCGGATCAGCGTCGTCCACTTGATACCGACGTTCTTCTCCACGAGCAGTTGCGACACCTTCTTGAACAACGCGGGCGGATAGGATTCGTCGGAAAATAGAAAGTGGCGGCAGTTGTACTTATCCCGCAGCGCCGTCACCTGCTCCACCACATGCTGTGCGCTCATGCCGCGGTACTGGTCGAAATACCCCTGGCCGTGATCGCAGAAGGTGCACCGGCCCCAGTAACAACCGCGCGTAGCGAGGTAGGGAATGATCCGCTCGGGCACGAAATAGCGATCCAGCGGCAGGCCGTCGAAATCCGGCAACGGCAGCGCCGCGGTTTTCTCCGTGTAGACTTCCTTGCTCTGCTTCACGCCCGCCGCGTCGCGATACATGAGGTTGGGCACCTGCTCAATCGCCCGTTGGCCGTTCACAGCCTCCAGGTACCAGAGGAGCGCATGCTCGCCTTCGTACAAAATGGCCGCGTCGAAGACCTCGGTAAAGAACCGCTCGTGGTGCGCCCATTCTTCCTGCAACCGCGTGACGACGTTGCCGCCGACCACGACGCGGATCTCCGGAAAACTTTCCTTGATCATCTTGCAGAACGTCAGGCCCGCCATCAGCTGCATTTGCGTGCCGATGGAGATGCCGATCACCTCCGGCCTCTCTTTGCTCACGCTCGGCAGCACCAACTGATTGCAGATGTCGCGGTAGACGTTCACCTGCTCGTCGTCGAGGCAGGCGAACACTTCCTGCGACACGCCGGGCCGGTAACCGAGATTACTTTCCATCGGGTAAAACACGAGCGAGGCCGGGTAATAGGCAGCGGAGATGTACTGCATCGCTTCGCGAAACGTATTCAGCGCGCGCTCCAGCTTTTCAGCCTCGTAAAACCGCTCGCCGCGCACGACCAGCTTCGCGTCCTCGGCGCGCTCCGCGAGATCGAAGACATCGACCGCATAGGCGTCTTCCAGCACCGCTTTCTGGCCGGCTTCCTGGTCGGTCAGCGTCCCCGCCTTCTCCTTGTCCTGAAGCGGCTTGAGGTGCATGCCCAGGCGGCCCTTCACCCAGATCAGAAACTCCATGGTGAAGAAATGGTCGTACATCTCAATGTTGATGTCGCGCTGCACCACCGTATGCCCGGCTTCACGCAACACGGCGGTCAACGAAGGCAAGGCAAGATAGGGCGCCGTCGGCACCCACTCAGGCGGGAACAGCAACATGACCTTCGACTGCTTCCGATCTTCTTTCTTGATCGGCGACAGCCCGTCGATTTGAACAAGACCACTCACGATTGCTCACCTGCTATGGTATTTTTCAGGACGTTCAAAAAGGATCTCCGGCAAGGCCGCAGCGAGCGAAAAAGCGAGGCGTACTTTGCGCTGTACGTCGAGTGCTTGAGCGAAGTGAGAACGCAGCCGGGGGCCTTTTTCAACGTCCTGCCCATTACATCTTCCCCGCAAGTGAAGGAGCTGTGGTAGTGACTTTCGCCGACCGGAACTGCAGGTCCGGCAGCTTCTGCAACCCGAAGCGCGCGATGTAGAGAAAAATATATTCGCGGATGAACAGCCGCAGGTCCCAGCCCGGGTTGTGGTTCCGCTCGAACTCTTCGAAGACGCGCTCTGCTTCTTCGATGCTCAAGCCCTGCTTCACCGTGAAGTAATAATCCAGCGCCAGATCCCACTCCGGATTCTTGTAGGCGGTCACGCCGAACTTCTCCGGATGCTTCGCCACCGGGTTGTGCCGACCCAGATCGAACGTGCCGAACCCCAGCGAATGGACGTAGTGCTTATTCTGCTCCAGGAATTGTACGGACGACCAGGCCTCCTCGCGCGTCTCGCCGGGGAAGCCGAAGAAGCCCATGCAATGGTTCCAGATGCCGGCCTCGGCGGTGTACTTCAAGTGTTTCGTCATGATTTCGGTGGTCGTGGCCTTGTCCATCAGCCTGAGCACCCGTTCGTTCCCCGACTCATAGCCGAAGTGGAGATACTTGCAGCCGCTGTCCTTGGCATCCTGCCAGACTTGATCTTCCAGCAAGCTCTTCTCGAAACGCATGTGCGTCGTCCAGACGATCCCCATGTTGCTGTCGATCAGGCCGCGCGCGAGTTTTCTAAACAGCGCCGGTGGATAGGACTCATCGGTGAAGTGAAAATGCCTGGCTCCGTACTTGTCGCGTAGAAAGGTAATCTCCGCCAGCACGTCCTGAATTTTCTTCGTCCGGTAGCCCGCCGTATAGCCCTCGCCGTGATCGCAGAACTCGCAACGGCCCCAGTAACAACCGCGCGTGGCGAGATAGGGCAAGATCTTGGTCGGCACGAAATATTTTTCCAGCGGCAAGCCGTCGAAGTCCGGCGGCGGCAAACTGTGCATGTCTTCCGCAAAGCTGGTCGTGGAAACATGCACCCCGGTCGCATCCTTGTAGATGGTATTCGGCACCTCGGCCAGACTCTGCTTCGCCCCCACCGCCGACACAAGCTGCACGAATGCCGTCTCCCCTTCATAGACCACGGCGCTGTCGAAGTACTGGAACAGCGGCGACTGCGGGAGCACGTCGCGCAGACGCGTGACCGTGTTGCCGCCGATCGTGACATGAATGTGGGGAAAGTGCTGCTTGATGAGCGCACAGAACGTCATGGAGGAGAACATCTGCTGCTGCAACACGATCGAGATCCCGATCACATCCGGCTGCTCGGCCTCGATGGCCGGCTTCACCAGCTGCTCAAACACATCGCGGTACACGTTCACCTGGGTGTCGTTTACCGCCTCGATGACCTCGCTGGAGACAAACACTTTATAGGAGAGGTTGGTTTCCATCGGCGGCATGCAGATCCGCGCCGGCGCATAGACCAACGAGATCACCGCTGTGACCTCACGAAATACTTGAATCGCCCACTCCAACTGATCGATTTCGTAAAAGATTTCCCCACGGATGATCGCCTTGGCCTTTTCGGCCTTCTTGATCAATTCGTCGATCCGCTGGCGGCTCACGTCACAGAGTTGCAGCTGAACATCCTGTTCCCAGTCTTCCAAGTCGCGCTTCTTCGCCAGCTTCCTCAGACGATCAAGCTGCTGCGGCACCTTGCGCAACACCTTCCGGAGAAAGTCTTCGCTGAAGTACCAATCCCACATCTCAAGATTGATGTCTTTTTGAACGACCTGATGCCCGGCTTGGCGGAGAACGGCGGTGAGGGACGGAAGACTCAGATAGGGTTCAGACGGAAACCAGTCGGGTGGAAAGATGAGCATGACCTTCATCTTCCGACCGGCGGCGGCTTCGGACGATTGGCGCTGGAGCATGATCAGCTCGCGCGACGCCCGCTCGCCCTTTGTATACTCAACCCGCATGAAGACGGCCCTTGTATCGGTCCGGCACTCCGAAACAATCAGAATGCCAAGGGGTTAGCTTGGAGTTCGTCATTGTACGAGGGGAAAAGAGGGAGATGCAAGAGTGGGAGGGAGGATGCGGCCAGGTGCCCTCTTGCTCGCGCAACGCGCGGTCGAAGACTCCCCTCGTTGGACGCGCGCAATTGAGGGCAACCTCGGCCACATCCTTTGGGGCTGAATTACGGAAGATAGGAAGAAGGAACCCGCTGGCCACACTTCTAAATCGCAGAACGCGCACGGTCAATCGCACGATCGGGGGCAGGCTTTTACTCCAGATGCACTCGGCGCCTGGCAATCCAAAGATCAACTGGACCTGCTTATTGGGTCATCAGCCGGTAGCTTTCTAAGACGGTCATCTGTTCATTACCTCGGGCGACCTGTTCCCAGAGATCGCCTGAACCAACCTCCCCTTCCTGGAGCACGCCGAGATAGAAGCCGCAGCGACCGCTCGCATGGAACCGCTTCACCGCATCAGGCTTGCCGAGTCGGATACCGAGTTTGAAACAAGGCATGCGTGGCTGGGTCACCACAACCAGGGCGCCGCCGATCCGGAATTGATCGCCGATGCACACCGTCCGTTCGTCCAGCCCCTCGACGGTGAAGTTCTCGCCGAACCATCCATGTTGAAACGGCAGGTCGGGATATTCTTTCCGCCAGAACGGGTAATGCTCCGACGGATAGACGTACACCGCCTTTTCTCTCCCGCCGTGTACAGTCAGGTCGGCCTGTTCGTCGCCTTTGAGATTGAAGAGCTGGAGCTGAAGACGGCCCACAACCGGCTCCTTGTAGATCCCGGTCGAGACGGCTTTGCCATGCCATCTCACGATGCGAGGACGTCCGACTTGCACGGAGAGCAGTTTCATGGAACCCTCCTGTGAACGGAAGGGGCTGGCCCCATTCTGTTTGCACACCCGGTTGCCGTCATGATCTCATACCGTACCCTCGCCTCGCCATCGAACCGGCTTGGCTCGGTGACGTCACATACCACGCCTGTTGTAGATTCCAACGACACGCAATTTCATATCAGAAGAAACAATGGGAGACCCCATGCTCATCACACAATCGATCGCTTTGTTCGTGCTGGCGGGTCTGTTCGAAATCGGCGGCGGGTATTTAATCTGGCAATGGTGGCGAAACGGCAGCCACTGGAGCATCGGTCTTCTGGGCGCCGTCATTTTGATTCTGTATGGCATCGTGCCGACCTATCAACCGTCACACTTCGGCCGGGTCTATGCCGCCTACGGCGGCTGGTTCATCATTCTGTCCATCCTCTGGGGGTGGCTGATCGATCACGTGGAACCGGATCGTTTCGATGTCATCGGGGCGATGGTGTGCCTGGTGGGCGTGACGGTAATGATGTATTGGCCGAGGTGAGAGGGAAAAGAGGCTGGCCTGGCAGTTCCCCATGCTCGCGCAACGCGCGGTCGAAGACTCCCCTCGTTGGACGCGAGCGCTCGGCCATCAGGCAGGCAGTCTACCCGTTTTCGCTCGTTTATTCCCTGCTCCGCACTCGCGGCAGGCGACGGCCGACAAAATTAACGGAATTAATTGGAAGTAGTAGAATGCCGTAAATTACCGTTGATTTCCTAGACGACAAGGCGTAGGAGATGGTCGCGCTCAGGGCAATTAATGGTGAATTGCTCGCTAATGAAACGCGAGATTCGAAGAAGTCTATCCTTGAGCGGAAATTGGTTGTAAAGAGCTTAGCTTTCTCATGCAGCACACTAATAATGGTCGAGCTAAGGTCTCAAGAATTTCTTGAGGGAGGGATATAGTGACCGAAGGAGATCACGCGCTCACAGCTGAAATTCTGCAACAGATCATCACAGCACTTTCACGAGCCGAACCCAGCACCCGATTAAAGTTACTTCAGACAGCGGCGACTTTTTTTGAGCTAAAATTTAGCTCCGCCCACACTTCTAGCTCCAGCGTTCCTTCTATGCCCGAGCAATCCAACCAAGGAGCTTTTTCGGAGGATCGATCTATATCACCCAAAGACTTCTTGCATGATAAGTCACCACAGACCGACATAGAGAGAGTAACTTGCCTTGCCTACTACTTAACCCACTATCGTGCTACACCACATTTCAAAACGCTCGACATAAGCAAGCTTAATACGGAAGCAGCTCAAATAAAATTCTCCAATGCCGCTTGGTCCGTTGAAAACGCTGCGAAGAAGGGGCTCCTTGTTCCGGCACCCCAAGGCCACAAGCAAATAAGTTCATTCGGCGAACGATTTGTTCTTGCGCTTCCTAACCGCGATGCAGCCAAGGCCGTGCTCGCCAATGTCCGCAAGAAACGAAAAGCCAAGAAACTGGGTAATGCCCAAGACCAGGATGCTATGAACAACGAAGACACCGATGATACCTCCGGGATTACTTAGTATGGCGCCTCACGAAAAACGAATCGTAATTTACAATCACAAGGGCGGTGTGGGAAAAACCACCCTCACTGTCAACATTGCTGCTGCGTTCGTTTCTCTCGGCAAAAGAGTGCTCTTAGTTGATTCCGATCCTCAATGCAACCTCACAGCCTACTCCATCGAAAGCAACGTTGTAGACGACCTACTCGACACCTCAGACGATGACAAGAAAGGAAGGACAGTTTGGTCAGCTGTTAAACCAGTCTGCGAGGGGACTGGTATGGCAAAAGGTATCGCGCCATATGAATTGTCCACCAATCTCTTTTTACTTCCGGGCGACATCAGATTGTCGGAATTCGAGTTATCGCTTTCCACTCTTTGGTCCGAGTGTGTACAGCGGAGAATTCGCGGATTCAGAGGAGTGACGGCTCTGAGCGGACTGGTCAGTACCATCGCACAAAATTTGGCGATAGACTACGTATTCTACGACGCAGGACCAAATATTGGCCCACTCAACAAAGTTATCCTCCTGGATTGCGATGAATTTATCGTACCTGCAGCCTGTGATTTATTTTCAGTTAGAGCGTTAAAGACACTTGGCCAAACTTTAGCAGGATGGGTGAAAGATTGGGAAATTGTCACCGCTCTAGCGCCAGACGATGTTTACCTTTTTAAAGGTAGGCCGAGGTTCTTGGGCTATATACCGCAGCGTTTTAGAGTCTATCGAGGTGAGCCATCAAGCGGCTATTCCTCTTTTTTATCTAAACTGGAAAGAAACGTAGACAGCGAGATAATTGCAGTCATGCGTAAGATTGATGCCACACTGGCACCAAGCCGAGTCTCTGAAACTATGCTGGGTCAAATTCAAGACTTCGGCGCTCTTGCAAATGCGGCTCAAGCTGAAGGAGTTCCTTTGTGGAGCGTCCGATCGATAGGGAGCAAGAGTCAAAAAGAGCAAGCGAAACAAGTCTTTATCGACCTGTCCAGGCAGATTATCAAGCGAGCCCAACTGGCATAAAATAAATGGACAACGTACTTTCGAAGAGGGAAACGGTCAGGATCGACAAACTCGTGTCTCACTATGAGGAAAACATAGAGCAGTTCGTACGTTTTATGGGCTATGTTCAAGCCTTGTTCGATAACACGGAAGCTTTAGCTCCCTACGTCCATTCAAAGAAATGGCGCGTGAAAGATCCTGATCACTTGAGGGATAAACTCAAGAGAATAGCAAGCAAACGTA
Organism: Nitrospira sp.; assembly: GCA_024998595.1. GTDB lineage: Bacteria > Nitrospirota > Nitrospiria > Nitrospirales > Nitrospiraceae > Nitrospira_A. The sequence continues at coordinate 380,354 of JACOEK010000004.1, read as the reverse complement.
GAAGTCAAAATGAGCAGTTCGATATCACCAAAGACAATCTCTTCGAAAAAGTCACGGATCTAGTTGGATTTCGCATTCTTCATTTGCACACAACCCAAATCGATAGGATTAACCGAATTATTTTGAAACTGCTGGAGCAGGAGAATTACGTTCTGATTGAAGGCCCCATTGCACGCACCTGGGACACAGAATCTACTGCTTACTTTAAGAGCATTAGTATCGAGACTACTGATACCGGCCGGATGTACACAAGTGTGCATTATTTATTCAAGGCTAATAAACGAGCGTTGCCCACATGTGAACTCCAAGTTAGAACACTCGCAGAAGAAGTATGGGGCGAGGTGGATCACATGATAAATTACCCGCATCCAACACACATCTCTACCTGCAGAGAACAGTTGAGAGTCCTTGCCCGTGTGACCTCGAGCTGCAGTAGGCTTGTGGATTCGATCTTTAGCTCTTATCAAGAAGCAACCGTGGAGCCGACTTTTAGGCAAGACGGTAAGCGCAGCAGTAAGGATAAAGTAAGATGAAAGATCGGTGCGGTGAGTCCAGTCGCGACCGTTAGCCGATCAAGGAAAACTTTATCGACCACATTTCGACTTCTTGGAAATGGCCTGTCTTTGTCTCTTCTGCAGACATGATTGATTGGACAAGCGTCAGTGCAGTAATCACCCACCTCCATCTCCTTGCAAAAAGCTGTTTACGTACCTGCTATTCCTTTCTTTACCAGTTCCTTACCCCAGCTAGAACAAGAGGCCCGGATCGCAAGTGGCATTAGCAGCAAGAGCCCACTTAAGAGGCTGTACACAGGTGCGCCGAGTAGGCTGGATTTTCGCGAATCGTGACAGTCCATCCCGCTGGCGGCGATGGACGAGGCCACCAAGACGCCGACGGAAGAGACAACCACCACGCGCAGGAGCCACCACCAGCCTGCCTCTCCCAGCAAAAATGCCCCGGGTAACGGATTCGGTTCCGGTCCAATTCAATGCGCACCTCGTGAGGGTCGCACCCTATGTGAAACGTAAGGCTCTGGGAGCAGGAGACAAAAGATAGGATCAAGTCTTACAATCACACCTTCCCCATTCCGACGAAGAAAGTCGCAAGAACTGCTATCTCAGCCTTGCCACTGGCTCAGCGACGGGCTCATGACGGGGTCACGCGATTGAGTGGGCGCGTGAGCAACGGGGCCGTCCGTTCGTTGAAGAAGCCTGGGTACGGCGGTTGGCGAAGCGGTGTGGACTGGAATCGACCCTCCGGCCAGGGGGACGACCGAAGGGGTTCTGGAAAGAGTTCTGAAAAGAGACGCCCTGAACCTGTAGGCTAGCGAAGCAGAGGTTTCGCGAGATGATCAGTCCTGATCCTACCGGATGCCGACAAATCTTCCCCGCAACAAATATTCGTAACTGTCCGCCAACACCTTTGTAATGTCCGGGGCGTGATAATCAAATTGCTCAAAGACCGTCTTAAAGCCCAAGTCGTATATCAGTCCGATCAGGTCTTCCCGTTTCACCCAAAATGACTGGCTATTATGGAAAGAAGCCCAGCGAAGCCCTTGCCGTTCGTCAACCGAGGCATTGTCCTGGAACTCTCGATACCAGCGGCCCTTCAGCGACTCGTTCGATGTCATGGGGGAAAGCACATACTGCGGCTTGACCAGATCGGACTCGATCGAAAAATGCGTATCAAGAATGAGCAATTTTTTCGTCTGCTTGGCCACCTGTTCCAGAAATGCTTTTGGTTGATCCAAGTGATAGAGCAGACCGCAGCAAAACACCGTGTCGAATCTGCCGTAACGGGAAAAGTTCAACACATTATCCTGCACGAATTGCAGGTTCGGAAGGCTGACGTGCTCCTTCACGTAGGTGCAGCATTGAAAGTTCGCGTCTCTGACCTCGATCCCCACCGCCTCGAATCCCATCCTGGCAAATCCGACCGAATAGCCCCCTTCTAAACATCCCAAATCCGCAATTCGATGGTTCTCCTTGCCAGTGGGAAACACCAAGTCTAACAACCTCTTGAGAGAGTGAAACCCAGGCCACTCCTCCACCAGCAGCGGCGCATCGGGTATGGTGCGTCTGCCGTCATCGAGCCGGATGTTGTGTGCGGTAAAGGGAGGGACGCTCATACCAAGCCCCTTTCAAGAGGGTTCAATTTCACCAATGCCCACTGCTCTTCCCCGGGCGTGAATCGCAAATCATATATGCCCCATAACGCTGAGTCTGTCCATTGTAGAACGGGAATTGGACCTGCCGGCTGGGGCACAGAAAGGTGGCTGTCTAATCCAGGGCACCTCTAATCTGGCAATCGCACATTCCGCCTGCCGAGGAAGAAACTCGCACCAGGCACCGTTACCTTGTCCTTGCCCGGTTCTTTTTCCACACGAGAACAGCAGCGACGAGCGTGAGTGGCACCAGCAGCAAGAGCCCGATTGAGAGACTGTATGCGGGTGCGCCGAGCAAACCGGAGTTTCGGGAATCGTGATAGTCGACCCCGCTAGCCGCAATGAACGAGGCTACCAGCACGCCGACGGAGGAGATCACTACCGTGCGCAGGAGCCACCTCCAGCCGCCCCCGCCCGGCAGATAGGCCGTGAGAAATGTCAGGGGTATCCCGGCTAACGGAATCGCGACCCAGAGGGTTTCAAGGAAATCGTTGCCCGCTGGCGTCGAAGGTTCATTGCTGGCCGCAACGAGAGAGACCACGAGGCTGATCGCGATCCACAGTCCTTCAGGCCCCAGCAGATAGGAGACGACACGCCGCATCACCACCTCGAAACGGCATCTTGGCCGCACAAAGATTGCGAGTCAACCGGGATGACCCTACCCGTTGATCCTCGTACCAGCATGGCCCGATCACGCAATAGACAGAAACGAGTTCGCGCCAGTAAGATGGACGACGCTGTATCCTCCTGAAGCGCCCTCCGCATCTTTTCCAGGCAGTCGAGCCACAACTGAAGGAGAAACCGCCATGCCGCAGAACTTCGCAGGTAAAGTCGCTCTGGTCACAGGCGGCAATAGTGGAATTGGTCTGGCCGCCGCGCGCGCGTTTGCGAAGGAAGGGGCCCGCGTCGTCTTGACAGGCCGCGATCAAAGCACCCTGGACAAAGCGGCGGCTCAGCTCGGCACGAACGTCATTGCCCTGCGAAGTGATGCCGGACGCATCTCAGACGGAATTACGTTGGCAGAGTCGCTCAAACGGGAACAGGTCACCCTCGACGCCCTGTTCATCAACGCCGGGGTCAGCACGTTTGCCCCCGTTGAGGCGGTTGAGGAAGACATGTGGGATACAACGTTCGACACCAACGTGAAAGGCCCCTATTTCCTGATCAAGGCGCTGCTGCCGCTCATGAACCAGGGCGCCGCGATCGTACTCAACGGCTCGATCAACGCCCACATCGGCATGCCCAACACGACCGTCTACGCCGCCAGCAAGGCGGCCTTGATCTCCCTGGCAAAGACGCTCTCATCCGAACTGCTCAGCAAAGGCATCCGCGTCAATGTGGTCAGCCCAGGCCCCGTCTCCACGCCTCTTTACGGACGGCTCGGCCTCTCGACAGAACAAGTGTCCCAAGTCGCCACGAGTATCCAGTCCCAAATTCCGCTCAAACGCTTTGGGACGCCCGATGAGATCGCGAGCGCCGTGCTCTATCTCTCGTCTCCCGAATCGGCGTTCATTGTGGGCACCGAACTGATCGTCGATGGCGGCATGAGTCAGCTCTGACCTTCATGAACCTAGTGGCGCTCATTTTCTGATACCCGGCACTACGCAACCTGCCATGCGTAGACATGGCGCCGTTCTGTATTGCATTGTGATTTCAATAAAGAACAAGGCATGACCGGAGAAACACCTGGTGGATGACAATACGTTGGAGACGACGATCGTGCCGCCCCGCACCGGCCTGATGGCAACCTGGCACAACATCCCGCTGTATGGGCGCATCATCATCGGCGTGATACTGGGCGTCGCCACAGGGCTGGCATTGGGAAGCCAGGCAGCTTTTCTAGCGACGCCCGGCAAGCTGGTACTACGCCTCTTGGGCGCGCTCGCACCGCCGTTGATTCTTGCGGCGATCGTACACACGTTCATGACGACGCATCTCGGCGGTCCCCTTGCGGCACGCCTTCCGCGACTGTTGTTGATGAATACCTTGGTCGCGATCACCGTTGGGCTGACCGTGGCCAACGTGATTCAACCGGGACGAGGTGCGGGACTCGCGCCGCCAGAACCCTCCGTCGAAACCACGCATACGGCAAATCCGCTCGTCGCCTTTATTGAAAATGTGCCCAAAAGCCTGCTTGGCCCTCTGGGTGACGATGGAAAGGTGATCGGTGTCATCTTCGTGGCGGTCGCCTTCGGCATGGCGTTGCGCAAGGAACGTCACCGCCCGCTCGGAACGGTCGAGCACCTCGTCGAACTCGTGCTGGAGTCCCTGATAAAGATTTTGCATTGGATCATCGCCGTGGTGCCTCTGGCCGTGTTCGGCATCGTGGCCAGCATCGTGGGGACGGAAGGCTTCGCACAGTTCCAGGCGCTGGGCGTCTTTGTGCTGAGCGTGCTGCTTGCGCTTACCATCCAAGCCGCCTACTATCTTATCCGCGTCCGCTTCGGATCGTGGGTGCGTCCGGGCCAATTGCTTCGCGGTGGACGCGACGCGCTGGTCATGGCCTTCTCCACGGCGAGTTCGACGGCCACGATGCCGGTGACCTATGCCGCGCTGAAAGACCGCGTGGGCCTGCGCGAGCAATCCGCCAGCATGGGCGCATTGGTCGGGGCAAACTTCAACAACGACGGCACCGCCCTCTACGAGGCCATGGCGGCGTTGTTCATCGCGCAAATGATCGGCATAGACCTGAGCATGCACCAACAACTGATGGTGGTGCTGACGAGCATCATTGCCTCAGTCGGCGCCGCCGGCATTCCGGAGGCAGGCCTCGTCACGATGACCATGGTCTTTACGGCCGTTGGGCTCCCCGTGCAGTTCATTCCCGTCCTGCTCACGGTGGATTGGTTCCTCGACCGCTGCCGGACGGCCATCAATGTCATGGGTGATATGAACGTGAGTTGTCTGCTGGATGGGAAGCAGAAAGGCTGACGCGAGATATCGCTTCCAACCCCGCTCTATTTCGGGACGCGCTCCTAGTCACCGGATCAGCTGTCCCCGCGCACACCTACCCGTCAGGCGCCCGCGATTACCGTTGCGGCGTGCGGCGGACGTTCTGCATCGGCCCTGCACTCCTTTTCGATGGCCACAATGTCTTCAACGCGAGTCCAGCGCCGACGAGCGCGGCTCCCGTCAGCATGGGGTGCAAAGATGCGGTGGTGTAGAGACTCGATTCTGACACATGCCCCTGATAGTCCCCTCGCTCTCGCAAATTGTCGGATGGGCGATCCAAGGCATTCTCGCCACGAGGCCGGGCGGGAGGACGATCAGTTTGCTGCTGGTTGGCAAACAGCGTTTCCATCAACAGATCGGCCAGCCTGGGTGCGTAGTACCCCAACATCGCAATGCCTTTTCCACCGCCTCCCACGTAGACATTTCGCTCGCTGCTCTCAGCACAGTGCAGAATCGTCCGAGCGACCGTTTCCGGGGCATACACCGGCGGAGGATTCGTCGGTTCCGTCTCCATATAATTTTTAGCATGTTGTGAATAGGGCGTGGCAACGGCGCCCGGTTGAATCAACGTGACCGAGATCGGCATGCCGTCCATTTCCACTTCCATGCGGAGCCCGTCGGTAAACGCTTTCACGGCATGCTTGGACGCGGAATACATTCCCTGAAGAATCAGCGCGCGGTCCGACAGGGTGCTCCCGACGTTGATGATTGCTCCCGTCTGATCGTGCTCCTTGAAGTACCGGGCCGCCTCCAGCGATCCATACACGAGGCCCCAAAAGTTGGTCTCGAACAATCGGCGCATATCTTCGATGGGTTCGTCCAGGATTCGCCCATACATCGAAACGCCCGCGTTGTTGACCCACGTGTCGAACCCTCCGAACATCTGTCGCGCGATTCGCGAAATGCGTTGCACGTCGGCGGGTTTTCCGACGTCTGCGGTGACGGTCACGGCGCGATGCCGGCCGTTTGACAATTCCCGCTCGAGTTCGATCAGCGCGCCTTCACTGCGAGCCGCCAGGACGAGCCGCGCCCCGCGTCGAGCCGCCATCCGCGCGGTCGTAAGCCCGATGCCTGATGTCGCGCCGGTGATGACGATGATCTGATTGCGAAGTGGTTTGAGCGATACGGCCATGATCGAGTAATCCTTTCGCGCGTGGTGTCATCGAATAGTGGAGCGCCATCGGTTACTTACCGGGTGATGGGACTTGTTTTCCCTCCCCGCTTTGCGGTTCACCCGTTGGCTGAGCCGGGTGCGTCTCTTTTCGATCCGACGATGTGGGGGCAGCATTCGAGGGGGTCTGAGATGGTTGGGGATGTTGATCACAAGCTGTCGTCCCAGTGAGGGTAGCGACCAGTAACGCGAGCATTCCGAGGTATCGCATGGCTTTACCCTCCCTGTTATGTGGATAAGATTGCGTAGATGGGTCTGGCCACTACGTTCACGACATTCTACGCACCTCCCGCTTCATTCCGACTGGGTATATCCCTGGAATAACAAGAGACGAGAATCCGTCCGAAGTAGCTGGAGAGGTGTAATCGAGACTCTGTAGGAATTTACGCAAACGGATGAGGGACAGGGTACACAGGACGCGATGAGTTCATAACCGGAGAGATGGTGGCAGAACTCTACCCTTCCACCCGCGAGAGATGGATCTGGCGCGGGCAGGCCTCTGCATCACCAGATGATTACGGTTTGATTCCCTTCTGCTTGTCCGTAATGAATACATCGCGGTACCGGCTCGGCTGGCTGCGCCAATATTGGCTCGGTGCCTTAACCTGCGCGCCAAGGTGCGCCGCCGCATGCCAGGGCCAACGCGGGTCGTACAGGATCGCACGGGCGAGCGCGATCATGTCCGCATCCCCTCGGCTGACAATTGCCTCCGCCTGGTCATAATCGGTGATGAGGCCGACCGCAATCACCGGCACCGAAACGGCCTGTTTAACCGCTCTGGCAAGCGGCACCTGGTAACCGGGGCCCAGAGGAATGTGCTGGCGCGGATCGAGCCCGCCGCTGGAGACATGAATGGCGGCACAACCACGCGCTTCCAGGGCCTTGGCGAATGCGATGGTCTGCTCGATGTCCCAACCGCCTTCTACCCAGTCGGTGCCGGACACGCGCACGGTCACCGGCCGATTGGACGGGAACGCGGCGCGGACTGCATCAAAAATCTCGAGGGGAAACCGCAGGCGATTGTCCAGGGAGCCGCCATACTCATCCTCGCGTCGGTTGGAGAGCGGCGACAAAAATTCATGGAGAAGATAGCCGTGCGCGACGTGAATCTGCACCGCGTCGAGCCCGAGCCTCCCCGCGCGACGGGCCGAAGAAGCGAACGATTCGCGAAGGCGATTCATCGCTGAATGGTCTAAGGCAACCGGAGGATGTTGGCCGGCTGCAAATGGGATCGCCGACGGAGCGACTGTCTGCCACCCCTGTTCATGATTAGGCGGGAATTGCCCGCCCCCTTTCCACGGTACATCGGTCGATGCCTTCCGGCCCGCATGGGCCAGCTGAATGGCAATGGGAATATCCGACCAACGGCGGACACTCTGCAACGTGCGCGCAAGGGCCACTTCGGTTGCATCGTCCCAGAGTCCGACATCAGCGTAGGTGATCCGTCCCTCCGGCTCAACCGCGGTGGCCTCAATGGTCAGCACGGCCGCCCCGGACAGAGCTAGGTGGCCAAGGTGTATCAGATGCCAGTCGGTCATCTGGCCATCGACCGCAGAGTACTGGCACATCGGCGCAATGACGATGCGGTTGCAGAGCGTCTGCTCACCGATCACTATCGGCTCAAAGAGTTTGGGGGTCGCCATGGTGGACTTCTCTTACCAGCTACGCGAGTGGGAAAGAAAGAGTGATCAGGGCGACCTCGCTGGCCGATTGACTCAGTCGGCATGCAGGAGTAGGGTTCCATCGCTCACCCACCCCGTTTGCCTGTCGCGCCACATCCTTGATTGGGATGAGCTGTTCCAAAGCCGAGCATCGTCGAATCGACAACCTTCGAGGAGGGACCGGCCTATGTGGAGATCACTCGCAGCAACAGCCGCGCTCACTGCTACCCTGATCATCCCCGCTTCTGCCGTGGCTGAGGACGCCCAGGCCCCTCAGAAATCACTGCCTGAACAACTCGTCGATGCCTTCAACGGCGTCTTCGGTGTTCATCCCGGCATGCGCGCGAATCATCCGAAGGGCGTCGTTTTGGAGGGCACGTTCACCCCTGCCGCTACAGCAGCCTCGGTGAGCAAGGCGGCTCATCTGCAAAAGAAGAAGGCGTCGATTCCGGTGACAGTGCGGTTCTCTGCGGGCTCGGGGCAACCGAACGTTCCGGATACCAGTCAGATGCCACGCGGCATGGCCGTCAAATTTTCACTGCCCGATGGGTCCAAGACGGATCTCGTGGTCCTCTCTTTCAACGGATTTCCCGTTGCTACTGCGGAAGAGTTCAGGGACTTTCTGCTCGCGGTGGGTGCGAGCGGACCCGACGCTCCCAAGCCAACCGCCATCGAAAAGTTTCTAGGGGCGCATCCGGCTGCGAAACATTTCGTGGAGAGCCCGAAGCCACAGCCGGTCAGTTACGCCACGCTGCCCTATTTCGGAATCAACTCGTTCAAGTTCACGAATGCGAAAGGGGCGAGCACATTCGGTCGGTACCAGCTGCGGCCCGTGGCCGGCGATCACTTTCTCACCCAAGAGCAACTCGCCACGGCGGAGCCTGATTATTTGAGCACTGAGATACGCGCACGGGTACGCCGCGGTCCTGCCAAGTTCAAACTGATGCTGCAGGTGGCCGAGAAGGACGACAAGATCGACGATCCCACGATCGCGTGGCCCGACAGTCGCAAGCAGATCGAATTAGGGACGATCACCATCACGAAGGCCGTGGCCGACAGCCAAGCCGCCGAGAAGAAGTTACTCTTCATGCCGGGAGCGCTAGTCCCCGGTATCGAGGCCGCCGATCCGATGATCGCCGCCCGTTCGGCGTCCTACATCGTGTCCCTGTCGCGGCGAGCCCAGGCGCAATGACGCTGGAGAAACATCTGGATTGCGCCTGATGGTATCGCCGCCCGCTTACGGATCATGATCCGGGCATGCTTCTAATCGCGAACGCGTGATTTCGGCTCCGCGCCGGGAAACCACTCGGTGTGTTGATCCCCTTGCCTGCTCAAATAGGTCACGCGCGCGCCCTGCAGAAAGGCGAAGTAGCCCTGCACTCCCGCTCGCATGGCGCGTTGCGAGAACTCGCGATACGTTTGCCCTTTCTCCTGACTATCCAGAATGGCCTGGCGTAACTCAGCCACATCAAAATCCTTCGCCACCTCCGGCAAACCTTCGAAGACCAACGGAGTGACAACGCTCGATGCGTTCATCCCGTAAAACGTGAACTGCAAGAGGATGTAATCCACATGGTAGTAGTCCACGCCGGCCTGAATAAGATTACGCACGATCTCCGGAAACGGCAGCGAGCCGGTGAGGCTGGCACGAGCGGCTTGGAGTACAAGGTCGGAATTCACGCGGCCTCCTCTCGAGAGAGTCGTGTCAGGCTACCTCTTGGCCGCTTTCCGCACCAGTTCCTTCTTGCCGCGCGGCAGGTGAAAATCGCAATGGAGCCGACGAAAGAATTCGGCGCCTTCCAGTCGTGCGATCTCGGCGGGAATCGCTACTTCCTTCAATGACTGCCCTTTCATCGGCTCGATCCGTATATGGACCGGTTTGCCCTTGTGATCCTTGCCGGGAGCGAGCAGGCCGCCCCCCACGATCGCGCCCTTTTTATTTGTCAGCACATGCATTGTCCGCTTGGCTTTCACTTGCGACCTCCTTCGGAACGTTTAGACGTTCCCCCCGCCCTGAACCGTAAAATGCGCCAGTTCTTCGCCGATGTTGGTCACGGTCACCGAGTAGACGATCGGACTCGGCGAACCGGGATGCAGGCGAATCGGTTTCTTCTCTTTCGTATGCTCGCTGACCATGAGCCGCACCGGGCTGATCCCAATGCCGTCCGCCATGATCCACTGTGCGCCGAAATCGAATCCGCCCCATTCCACTTCATTGACCAGCCCCCCAAGGGCGAGATGGATGCGGGTAGATTCACCGGGCGCCAGCCAGAAATCTCCGACCTGATTGAATGCCATGCGTGCCTCCCTCTTAACGTTCGGGCGCATTATAACGAACGGCCAAGCGCGAATGTAATCCAATCGGCTGCATTCTCTGGTGGAAATCCTTCCAACGGCGACTCACAATGCTCTGTATGGAATGGGCAACCGAAGGTGATCGATGACGAAGATCGACCCCACGATGCATGATTGGGCAGCGGTGGAGCGGGTGATTGTCTTCGACGGCCTGTGCAATTGGTGCAACGCCTGGGTCAATTTCACGATGGCGCGCGATCGGGGCCGCTTTCACTTCGCGACGCTGCAATCCGACAAGGGGCAGGAGTTGCTCAAACTGCTGGGACTTCCCGCACAAGAATTTGAGACGTTTGTCCTGCTGGAGCGGGGCCAGGTGTTCACAAAATCCACAGCAACCTTGAGAATCGCCAGGCAACTCTCGGGCTGCTGGCCGGTTTTCGCACTCTTTGTGCTGGTGCCGCGCCCGCTGCGCGATATCCTGTACGACTACGTGTCGCGCCACCGTTACCGTCTCATGGGCACAGCGCAGGCCTGTCGCGTCCCAAGTGCGACCGAACGAGATCGGTTCATCTAGCGGGATCACGCGCCAAGTCTTCTGAAGGCGCTCCCCTTATGCATCGCCAGATGGCCGGTCTTGTCGCTTTTCACGAGATATTGCGGTTCCTCTTTGGAAGCTCGGGCGACATAGGACTTGAACTTCGTGGGAGCGGTGATTTTCTTCTGAATCGTGCCTCGAATGCGGCCCGCCTCCGAATTCCAACTCACGTGATCGCCCACGTTGAAGTCTCGGTTCATGACAATCCTTCAAAAAGACATCGTGAGCATTGTGCCTGAGCCTGCACAAGTCCAACACTGGGATGGTTCCCAGCTGCGCCTCACGTCAGGAAGCCCGGTATAATGAGCGAGTAGTTCAAGCTTTTAGGAGTGACCCAGCATGGATATCGTCTCTCATGGATTATGGGGAGCATTAGCGTTCGGCCGCAAGAATCGGGGGAGCTTCTGGCTGGCATTCGGAATCGGACTCGCGCCGGATTTGTTCTCGTTTGGCATCCTCTGGGCTGCCGCTACGCTCGGTCTGTCGCCGAAGCCTGATTTCAGCCATGGCACGCCGCCGGAGTCCACCATTCCCGCCTACGTGCATCACCTCTACGATGTCACCCATAGCTTCGTGGTGTTCCTCGCCGTGTTTGCCCTGCTGTGGTTGCTGGCAAAGCGACCCGTCTGGGAACTTGGCGCCTGGGGGCTGCACGTGTTGGTCGACATCCCCACCCACTCCTTTGCCTTTTTTCCCACGCCCGTTCTCTGGCCGCTCTCTGATTGGAAATTCGACGGGTGGCAATGGAGCCAGCCGGCCATTCTGATCCCGAACTTCACGGTGCTGTTGCTGCTCTACGGCTGGTTCCTGTTGCAGCAAAGTCGTCCCGTTCTCAAACCGGAACGAGTGCGGGAATGATCAACGGATTCTCTGCTGAATGACTGTTGGGAAGAGAACAATCCGCCCCTCTAGATCAGGGCACTCGATCGGCATACACTGAGATGTGTGTATGTGCACCAGACAGGTGTGAGGAAGGAGTCAGCTTATGGCCAAGAAGAGACCCGCGCCGATGCCGACGACGCAGTCCATCGCGTCGTATGTAAAGCGGCACGCCAAGCGAGTGAAAGAATCTCAGATGCAGCATCATGCGGCCGCTGAGACAATCCGCGAGGCGGATCATCGCGGCCACCACATCGTGGTGAAGACCCGATACGAGATCTCCGTAGACGGCCGCAAGGTTCTCGGTCACTTGGGCGTCTCCAACGACGGACACGTACACTACCATCCGATCCCGAACCTGTCATTCGCGTCGGCTCTGGACATGGTGAAGACCATCATCGACGTGTTCCCGCATCAGTTCGATGCCAAGAAACGTCCGAACAAGGGACCGGGACGGATCCAACACTCGAAACGCACACACCACTGAGGGCGAAACCATGGCCGTCACCAGACGCAACATTCTCACCAATGCAGACGTGCGCGCGCAGTACGCCCGCGGGGTCAATCTCCTGAAGCGCGAATTCACCGGCCCGACGACCAGCAGCCTCGGCATCCCCGGTCCCTCGCGGCAGGTCAGCACCTATGATCTGTTCGTGGTCTGGCATCATACGGCCATGTCGACCATGACGCCGCCGTCGCAGGGAGACCGCAATGCAGCCCATCGCGGCCCCGTGTTCTTCCCCTGGCACCGATTCATGTTGATCCAGCTCGAATTGAACCTGCAGCGCGTGCTTGAGGATGAGACGTTCGGGCTCCCGTATTGGGATTGGGCCGCTGACGGGGCCAGAACCCCCAGTCAGCAGCGACAGTCTGCGCTCTGGCGGGCAACGGCCGTCGGTGGTACGGGCTCACCGGTTCGGACCGGCCCCTTTCGATTTATTGCGGACGATCCCGACAGTTTTCGCATCCGGGTCGAGGCGGATGCTGATGGCCGATTGATTCAAAGCAATCGCGGCTTACGGCGCGACCTGGGGGTCAGTATTTCGACACTGCCGAATCGCGCCGATACGGCCGGCGCCCTCGCCCTTAGGCCCTATGATCAGGCTAACTGGGATACGACGTCTGCCGGATTTCGCAACCGGGCTGAAGGCTGGGCAGCGCCCGACGCACCGGCCCTGCACAATCGTGTACACGTCTGGGTTGGAGGGGACATGTTGCCGTCCAGTTCACCCAACGATCCGGTTTTCTATTTGAATCACTGCAATGAAGACCGCTTGTGGGAAGCGTGGATGGCACGACATACCCGCACCTACGTCCCCGCACAATCCGCTCCTGCCAGTCTCCGGGGACATCGGATCAACGACCAGATGCTGGCATTCCTCTCCGCTCCCATGAGACCCGCCGACGTGCTCGATGCTCGCAGCATCTACGCCTACGACTCCTTGGCGGTGTGAGCGGCAGACACTCGGCTTCGAGAAACGGACTAATGAGCATCCAACCACTCCAGGCAGCGAAACTCACTCACGACGACGACAGGTTTCGTACGATTCGAGCGGGATTGCCGACTGCGACCACGTTGGCGGGAATGTCCTTCGTCACGACGGAGCCCGCGCCGATGACGCTGTTGTCCCCGATCGTCACGCCGGGCAACACGATTGCGCCGCCACCCAGCCAGACGTTGTTTCCGATGACGATGGGCTTCGCTGCCTCATATTTTTCACGGCGGAGGTCCGGCTCAATGGGATGAGTCGGAGTCAGGAGCTGCACGTTGGGACCGATTTGGACATCGTCTCCGATCGTAATCCGGGCCACATCCAACGCGACCAGGCCATAGTTCGCGAAGGTCCCCGCGCCTATAGAAATGTAGCTACCGTAATCGACGAAGAGCGGCGGCTTGATATGGACTCCAGCCCCGACCGCCCCCAGCAATTCCTTCAGCACTGCATCAGCCGCATCTCGATCCACCGCATACCGAGCTTCGTACTCCTTCATCAGCCGGTACGCGCGTCGAGACGCCCGTTCCAGCTCCACGTCGTTGGCGATGTACAGATCTCCCGCCAACATCCGTTCTTTTTGTGTACGACCATCTTCCTCTATGTGTTCGGACATCTCCCCTCCCGCAGACTCATGATTCATTCAATCGACCGGCCTCTAGCATGCGGAATTGCCGAGCCAAGTGCAAAGGTGTTCTCCCCTGCGTGAAGAACGTGTCTCTGCGCCATCTTCTAGAACAAGCGAAAATCGTCGCGGGCTCAATCCTCGCTTTCTCTCAGACTGAGTCATTCCATCCACTCATCCCTTGGTTTGTGACTGGATTGCGCCTATCAGCGATCACAAGGCCATAGACCGGAGCGCCGCACCCGGTCTACAATGCGCCGGTTTCTTCCCCTCACTCGTACCTCCACCGCGGAGTCGCTCCATGGCAACGAGCCAGACCTATACCGTGACGGTTCTGCTGGATGTGAACGACACGCAAGATGTCGATGACCGTGCGGAAAGCCGCAGCTACCTCGTCGCCGACCGTGAGTCCGGCCAGGCCGTCATCATCGATTCAGTCATCGAGAACGTCGAACGAGATGTGAAGCTCGTCAAGGAGCTCGGACTCATCCTGCTCTTCGCCGTCGAAACCCATGTGCATGCCGACCACATTACCGGGGCCTCGCTTCTCAAGGATCGCACCGGTGCGCAGATCGTGTATGGCGGAGGCGCGGCCGGCGCGGTGACGGGATCCGATCTGTTTCTCCCTGATGGCCGGCAGCTCCGGTTCGGCCACAGCGCGCTGAACGCGCTGGCGACGCCCGGTCACACGGACGGCTGTACAAGTTATGTCTTGCCCGGGGCGGTCTTCACGGGAGACACGTTGTTTATTCGAGGCAATGGCCGGACGGATCTCCAAGGAGGGTCTGCCGCCACACTCTTCGAATCGGTCCGTCACACACTCTTCGCACTCCCGAACGACACGATCGTGTATCCCGGCCACGACTATCAGGGCCGGGTCTCCTCGACCATCGGCGAAGAAAAGCGGTTCAACGAGCGGCTGAATCTCTCGATCGACAAGGACCGCTTCATCGAGTTGATGAACAAGCGCAAGCAGCCCAGGCCTGCCAAAATCGATATTGCCGTCCCGGCCAATTTGCGCGCCGGCCGCATGGCTCGATGAAGATTTTCCTGCATCTCGCACGCCATTCGCGCTTACCGGCTTCCACAAGACACACAGACAGCGCGGCGTTTCCAGAGCGATCTGGATGGTCTACAGGCTCGACCTTGCCATCAGCAGACGAGCAGAGGAACACCTCTCCTGAAGGACGAGCGACCGTCTCTTGACTGAGAGGCCCCAACCAGGGATAGTGCAAAGCATGAGACGTCTACCCCACGCCACATTGCACAGGCCTGTGCTCGGGCTTATGCTCCTCTCCCTGGCCTGGAGTCTCGCCTCCTGCGCTGCATCCCTCGACATGTCACATGAACAGGTGGCATTACCGGGTCCCGAGTGGGGCATCGTGATCGGTTCGGTGCAGGTCCGGCATGACCGGACAGGCTCCGGTCCGGGAACAACGGCGAGCGACCATTCCACGATGTATGAGTTGGATGTAGTGCAAACGCAGCCGAGGGATCCGAACGGAGAAAGCCCTTACGCCAACCGTTACCGTCTGGAAGCCATGGCCGGGCAGGAACGAACATTTCTCGCCCGTCTACGGCCGGGGCAGTACCTGATCAAAAACTTTTATCGGACGGGCATGCTCGCCACAGGGGGAGATCTCAATCTCGTCTTCGAAAGCCAATCGGGCCGCGTGGTCTACATCGGGCAGGTGCTCGTCGAGGTTCCACCGAAACTCACCCGGGGGATGGACTATCGCTTTTCCGTCCAAGACGCCCACGAGTCCACCTTCTCGCAACTCGCCGCGCAACATGGCACCCTGACGCAACAGGCCATTACCGCTCCCATGCGGATCCGCCCGGACGACAGCCGGTGACCCGGAGAAGCTGCCATCCCCCCTCTTCCGGGTCCCCTTCATTTTCTTGTGAATTCAGCGCCCTACGCCTACACTCTCCCCTATGGCAACCTGCATCTCCTCAGGCAAACCTTCGCATAACCATTCGTTCATGAGAAAGAGTTGAATCGATGCACCACTACCTCAAACTATCCCTCTGCCTTAACCTCATCTTGCTCGGTTTCATTCTCACCGGCTATGTCGGGCCCAGCGTGAAGACGACGTTCATGCCGGATGTCGAAGCGCCGGTCATCGGGAATCACACCAGGATTCACCCCCTCGGCATCGTCATCGGCTCGGTGACGCTCGGAGATCGAGTGTTCGTCGCGCCCGCAGCGTCGGTCCGTGGTGATGAAGGACGGCACATCCATATCGGCAACGATAGCAATGTGCAGGACGGAGTCGTGGTCCACGGCCTGGAGACTTTTGAAGGCGATCATGAACTTCCGGAGAATGAAGTCGAGGTGGATGGGAAACCCTATTCGGTGTACATCGGAGATCGCGTCTCGCTGGCCCACCAATCGCAGGTCCACGGACCGGCCAAGGTGGGCAACGACACCTTTGTCGGGATGCAGGCACTCGTCTTTCGCGCAGAGTTGGGCAATCGTGTCGTGGTTGAGCCGGGGGCTAAAATTATCGGCGTGAAGATAGCCTCAGGCCGATATGTCCCTGCACTGTCCGTCGTCACGACTCAGGACGTGGCCGATAGCCTGCCGTTGATCACGGATCGCTATCCCTATCGAAACCTGAATGAAGGAGTCGTCCGCGTCAATGTTCAACTGGCCGAGGCTCACCAACCTCAAGCGATCGCTCGCTAGGAAACGCAGCACCCGTTGTGCGGGGATCGAGCAATAGGCGAGCCTTAGGTTATCCCCGCCGTCCTATTCGATCACGCTGAACTCATAACGTGAGCCGGTTAATGCCGCCAGCAACTCCGACGCATGATCGCGGCCGCGCGTTTCCATCGTCACGTCCAACGCCGCTTCGTTCAGCCCGACGCCATAATGGGCACGGTTGTAGGATGTTTCCACGATGTTGGCGCTGGCCTTGGCGATCACCGACGTGAGTCCTTCGAGTGAGCCGGGGTAATCCGGCAGCAGCACGCGCAACCGCAGCCGCCTACCATCTCTGACCATCCCCCGCTCGATAATGCGGGCCAGCAGATTCACATCCAGATTTCCGCCGGACACGAGCACCGCGATGTTTTTACCGCGATGACCGGTCTTGCTCTGCAGCAAGGCCGCCAACGCCACGGCCCCTGCCCCCTCCGCCACGGTCTTCTCTCCCTCGAGCAGCGTCAGGATCGCCGCGGCGATCTCGTCTTCATCCACCGTGACCATCTGGTCGACGTAACGTTGCACCAACGGCAGCGTACGAGACCCCGCTTTTCTCACGGCGATCCCGTCCGCCAAGGTCGGGCCGGCGGGCAGCTCGACCGGAACGCTGTTCCGAAGCGCGGCGGTCATCGACGGGAGGCGTGCCGTTTGCACACCCACCACCTCCACCTTGCTCGCCCGCTCCTTGACCGCGCAGCCAACCCCGCCGATCAGCCCTCCGCCTCCTACCGGGACCACGATCACCTCCAAGGTCGGATTCTGCCGTAACAGTTCCAGGCCCAGTGAACCCTGCCCTGCGATCACCTCGTCATCGTCGAAGGGATGGATGAAGGTGGCCTGTCGCTCCTGACTTCGATCCATCGCCGCCCGGCACGCCTCGTCGTAATTTTCACCGTACAGCACGACATCCGCGCCGTGATTGCGCGTCGCCGAGAGCTTCACCAGAGGCGTTGAGCGCGGCATCCAAATCTGGACGGGAATGTTTCGTTGCGCCGCATGGTAGGCCACGCCCTGCGCGTGGTTGCCGGCCGAGGCCGCGATGGCGCCTCGGCGGCGCTCCTCATCGGTCATCATGAGAATCCGATTGAGAGCGCCCCGCTCTTTGAACGATCCCGTCATCTGAAGGTTTTCGAGCTTAAGGAAGATGGTATTGCCGGTCAGCCGGGACAAGGTCCTGGAATGAACCAATGGAGATTCATAGATCGATGGTCCGATACGTGTGGCTGCCGCTGCTATCGACTGCACTGTCACCATGCCCTGCTCTCCTTTCACTGGATCAGCCTGATTTCGGCAACAAAAAAGCCCCTGACGGGATTGAATCCGCCAGGGGCCTCTGCTGCGCAAGTACGACGATCGGTGGCAGGCAGGCTCAGGCGGAGCTGGCGATCATCATCGCCGCCGCCATGCTAATACCGATGCCCTGCCGATTGCTGGTCATGTTCAATCCGTCACGTACTGAGACACCTTCAAGGCCCTGGAGCATATACCAGAGTCGTCCAGTGGATCAAGCACACCGTTGCTCCCAAGGGTGAACGTTCCCGATGAAGCCATGCGGACTCGTTGCAGCGGTATCGCATGGTCAGGACACGACGTACCCCGCGAAGACGTCAGAGCCTATCTACAGAATGCCACTGTATCGTTTCGCGACAGGACGCGCCAACACACGTGGACGAGTCTCGCGAGACACAGTAGAATGGCTCCCGGTTCAACCGATTCCTTCGGCATCAATCCGCCCTCGCTTGGCTGATAATCTTCGTATCGGCGGCGTTGGGCACATGTCTTCACCTCTCCCAGGGAGCTGTATGCAAAAGACCCGCATCATCTGCACCATCGGCCCGGCGACAGACTCCTACGAAATGCTGCAGAAGCTGTATGACGCCGGCATGGGTATCGCCCGTCTGAACATGTCTCACGGTGACCACGAATCCCACGCCAAGGTCATTCAGCACATTAAGTCCCTGAATCGGAAAGTGAAGTTCCCCATCCCCATTCTCCTGGACACACAAGGTCCGGAGATCCGCACCGGGGATCTCTCCAACGAACTGGATCTGCGGCAAGGCGAGATCGTTTCCGTCACGACGCGGGGGCCGTTGAACGTGGAGGAAAGCTCGATCCACATCAACTATGCCGACTTGCTCGAAGCGGTCAACGTGGGCGACCGGATTACCGTGGACAACGGGTTGATCAATTTCGAAGTGCTGGAAAAACACGAACGCCACATGCGGTGCCGCGTCCTGGACGGGGGGCTGCTGAAGAGTAAACGTCACGTGAATCTCCCGGGCGTGCGCGTCAATCTCCCGGCGATCACGCAGAAGGACACCAAGGATATCCTGTTCGGCCTGGAACGGGACGTCGACTTCATCGCTCTCTCATTTGTGCGCGAGGCCGGCGATATCCAGCAACTGAAAGCGCTCATGGGCGACAAGGTCGGGAGGGTGAAAATCGTCGCCAAGATCGAGGATCAGGAAGGGGTCAAGAACCTGGAGGCTATCATCAAAGAATCGGACGGCATCATGGTGGCGCGTGGGGACTTGGGCGTAGAAATTAACCTGGAAGATCTGCCGAATGTCCAACGCACGATCGTACGACTTTGCGCCGAATACGGCAAACGTGTGATCGTCGCGACGCATCTGCTCGAATCCATGATCCACCATCCGCACCCCACCCGCGCCGAGGTCACCGATGTGGCCAACGCGATCTACGAAGAAGCCGATGCCGTCATGCTCTCCGGCGAAACCACGGTGGGCAAATATCCGGTGAAGTGCGTCGAATACCTCCGCAGAATTGCGCTCAAATCGGAAACGATACCGGGATTACAGTTTGCGAAACACTTGCGCGATGCAGGCAATAAACAGCAGCTGGCGGCAGCGGCCGTGCAACTCGCGGAGGGGGTCAAGGCCAAGGGCATCGTCGTGATCACGAGACGCGGGCTCATGGCCGATCTCGTCGCCAACTGCCGCCCGTTCACGACGAACATCTACGCCTTTACGAACATGAGCCAACCCCGGCGGACCATGTTGCTCAATCGCGGGGTCTTACCGTTCAAGATCGATTTCAGTTCAGATCCTGAAAAGACGCTTCAAACGGCTTTCCGCATTCTCAAGGATCGTGAACAGTTCCAGGCCGGAGACAAGGTTGTCATTATCTCCGACGTGCTGGCGCAGCAACGGGTCGATTCGATTCAGATTCGCGACGTGCCGTCGGACGACCTTCCAGTCGAAGTGTGAGGCTATTCGGGAATCTCCGCCTCAACCAGTTTCGTCAGCAGGGTCAGCGATTCCTGCCAGCCGAGATAACAGGCCTCCACGGGAATCACCTCGGGGATCCCCTCTTGCACCGCGGTCATCTCGGTCCCACACGACACCTGTTTCAGCGTAATGGTCACGTGCATCTCCCCCGGCAGGTTCGGGTCGTCGAACGTGTCCGTGTAACGGATCCGCTCGTACGGCGAGAGTTCAAGGTATTTCCCGCCGAATGAGTGGCTCTTTCCGGTCGTGAAATTCGTGAACGACATCTTGAAGGTGCCGCCCACCCTGGCATCCATATGATGCACTTTCCCGGTGAACCCGTTCGGTGGGAGCCATTTCGCCATCGCATCCGCGTCGAGGAAGGCCCGGTAGATTCGTTCCGGCGTCGAGCGAAGCACGCGGTGAAGGCGGACGGTATTGGTCGGCATGATTCGAGTTCCTTTCCAGAGAAATAGTCTCGCTCAAGCGGGAGACGAGAAGCCAGTTGCTCTGTGCAGGATGCCAGGATTCACGCAGCACTGTCCAGACGGCGATTCTGTGCGGCACAAGAACGAATGGAAGAAGCAGGATCGGTCTGTTAGAGTGACGAAGGCAGGTTTTCGGCCTGACCGATGCGCTTTGCATCGAATCACTACGATCGGCGGTGACACTCAGCATGCGGCTGGGCGTGCCGCCTGAATGCACCGCTTGGATAAGGATGGCATCATGAACGTTCGGTACTCTTTCGGCATTCACAGACTCGCTTCTCTGGCCTTGACCTGTAGCCTCGTGCTCGCAGGCCTCGCCGGCTCCGGCTGTCAGACGGCCTATTATGAAACGATGGAGAAACTGGGTTATCACAAACGAGATTTGATGGTCAGTGATGTCAAGAAAGCTCGTGATGCTCAACAGGACGCGAAGGAACAATTCAAGTCGGCGCTCGACCGCTTTACCAAAACGTTGAACATCCAGGGCGGCGAGTTGCAGGACAAGTACGACGTGTTGAACGACGAATACCAGCAAAGCGAGAAACGGGCGCAAGCCGTGCGCACCCGCATCGCCTCAGTGGAAGATGTGTCGGACGCCCTCTTCACGGAGTGGGAGGGTGAATTGAAGCAATATTCCAACGCTTCGCTGCGTCAGAAAAGTCAGAAGCAGCTCACACAGACGCGAAGCCAGTATGCGCAATTGATCAAGGCCATGAAACGTGCGGAAGCAAAAATGGACCCGGTCCTGGCCAAGCTCAAAGATCATGTCTTGTTTCTCAAGCACAATTTGAATGCGCAGGCCATCGCTTCGCTCAAGAGTGAATTGACCACGGTGGAAGGGAACATCGACGCGCTCATCAAGGATCTCAACGCGTCCATTCACGAAGCGGATACCTTCATCGCATCCATGGAAAAAGAGAGCGGATGATGGTCGGTCGTCACCGGCCTGCGGACGCTCGGCATAAACCCACCCACCTAATCGCCTTAACAGAACGAGAGCCGCGTCAAGACGATCAAGACGGAGGCGAAACCAGCGCAAGGCTAATGCATCGACCTTATTCACTGTGGCCCAGAGCAATCACTGGTGATGACCCGCCAACGCGACCGAAGTATGTGGACTTCGTCAACGAAGTCAAGAACGCGCAAAGTGTCGCTTAAGCACAGATGTCTTGCACGACCGTAGCAGTTTTACTAAGATTCCTCCATGACGCTCGACTCTTCGCCTTCCCCCCACGACACACCGCAGCCGCATGAAGAAACAGAACTCGATCGCTTTTTCGAGCTCTCCTTGGACATGCTCTGCATTGCGAATTCAGACAGTTATTTCATCCGTCTGAGTCCCGCATTCACCCGAACGTTAGGCTGGAGCCAGGAGGAATTGATGAGCCGACCGTTCCTCGACTTCGTCCATCCGGACGACCGGGCCGGCACGCTCCTCGAAGTCGAGCGCCAGATCGGCAGGGGTGAACCGGTCCTGGAATTTCAGAACCGGTATCAGCACAAAAACGGCTCGTGGCGATTTCTGTCATGGAAATCCTCGCCACATCCGGATGGACGTATGTACGGTATTGCCCGCGACGTCACGGATCGTGAGCAGGCGCAGCAGGCCCTACGACGGTCTCATGAGGAACTGGAGCATCGCGTTCAGGAACGGACGGCAGAACTCCAGCAGCGCAATCGTGATCTTGAAACGTTGCTCTACGTCAGCTCACACGATTTACGTGAGCCACTGCGATCGATTTCAAATTTTTCTCAACTATTGCGTGATCGGTACGGAGATCGCCTGGACGCAAAGGGCACCGATTACCTCGATCGCGTCGTTCGAGCTGCACACCGAATGGATCAACTGATGGAGGATCTGCTCACGTTGTCCAGAGCGCAACGAACGGAGATGCCCTATGAGGAAGTCCGCGGCGACGACGTGGTCAAGGCGGCCATGACGCAATTGGATGAGACGATTCGGCGCACGGGCGCGCGCATCCAGGTGGCGACTGACTTTCCCTCGTTTCGAGTCAACAAGACCTGGATCACGCAGACGCTCTACAACTTGATCGCCAATGCGCTGAAGTTTCACCGGGCCGGTGAGGTCCCCGAGATTGAAATTGCCCCTTACAGGATCATCGAAGATACGACCCCCTTGGTGGGGCTCGTGGTGAGGGATCGCGGAATCGGCGTTGAGCCGGATCAGGCGCAGCGAATCTTCCAATTGTTTCAACGGGCGGTGGGACGCGAGGTGAGCGGCACGGGCGCGGGACTGGCCATCGTCCAACAAATCGCGCATCGGCACGGTGGACGCGCGTGGGTCCAGCCGCGGGAAGGCGGCGGATCGGAATTCGTGCTGCTGTTCGGAAGTCAATCGATCATTGAAGAGAAGCCCGCGCCATAAATACGCCACATAACCAACGGGCCTTCTCCTGCAGGAGGGAGCCCGTGGCCTAAAAGCGGCCCGGCACCCCCTCCTCTATCGCAACATTCGCGATTCACGCTCACTTCATCGCAGACGGCACTCTATTCACGTTCCCAGTCCTTCATTCCTTGACCCGGCTCGCCCGCAAATCTCCCGGCTGAGTCGGCAGCAGCATGATGCAGTTGGGGTTGAAGCCCTGTGACTTCAGGGTGTCGATATTCCCCAGGATTTTATCTGCCTTGAGATCGATCACCGTGATCGATCCATCGTTCATGCCATCCAGATTGAGAAAGCTATTCTGGACGAACAGATAGCGCTCGTCGGGCGACAGCACGCTATGGTGGGCGCCGGCCGCCGCAGCGATCGTCTTGAGAAACTTCGGTTGCCGGGGATCGCTATTGTCGTACAGATTGACGAATCCCGGCTTGGCCGTAGTGACGAACAACCGGTCTCCCTTGGCGTTGTAGAGCATTTCGAGCGGCATGCCCTGCTGCCGTGCCCCGAAGTCATCGACCTGATGAAACGAAAAGCCCTTGGTGGCCGGATCCCACTGGCCGGCCCATAACGTTCCTTCGAGCATATTGGTAATGTGCACGGCGGGGGGATTCGAATTCGGACTGAACATCACTTCGACGGGAGCGGATTTCGCCGGAGAGGGTTTCGACGAGACCTTGTGCGTCGAGAGCACCCGCCCGCTGGCGGCCTCCATCACGGTGATGGATTCTCCAGCATCGGACATGTCCGGCTTGACGGTGCTGGTCACGAGGACTCGATCAATGCCGTTGTGAATCGCGATCCCGTGCGGATACTGAATCGTGGCCTGAGCCGGCTCCGCGGCGCTGACCGTTTTGATCGGTGTATCGAGGATCGCATCCCCCATGATGACGTTGTTCGAGCCCATGCAGGTGAGGTACCACGTCCGGTTATCCTCCGACACGGCAAGATCTTCCCCCATCTGACAATCCGGCACGTCGATCGCCCGCAGCCGATAGGGAAACTCTCTGAGATTCACGACGTGTAAAATGCTCTTCCCCAGAGCCGTGACATAGGCCTTGCTCCGGTCGCGATTGAAGAAGATATGGTGCGCCACGAGGTCGGACGGCAGTGGAATGTCCATCAGAATCTTCCCGAAGTTTCCGGACTCGGGATCGATGTCCATGATCGCGATGCCTTCCCGTCGTACCGGTTGATTCGGCTTGCTCTCATAGTTGAGCAACGCCAGGATTTCAGCCGATGCGAGACCGTTGCACGCAAGCAACAGCCACAGGGTGAATATGAATGATCGATATGGTTTCATGGTGATCTCCTTTTCGATGGCGACAGCGGACTCCCGGTGTCTTTTCCCCGCTAGCGAGGTTTTGGGATCGCTGTCGGCGCAATAGACCTTGTCCGTTGCACGGCGGGCCGACAACGCCGGCCCGCCAATTCCTTCCCATGCCACTCATATCGCATGGGTGCCATGCGTGATGGCCCCGCCGGCACGTAAAGCTGCTGCCACGAGCACCGATTCCGCAATCTCCGGATCCGACGCGCCCTGCTCTCTGGCCTTGTTCGCGTGCAGTTCGATGCAGTAGGGGCACTGCGTCGTGAAGGCCACGGCCAGCGCCATCAACTCCTTGTACTTCCCCGGAATCGCGCCGGGTGCCAGCGCCGCCTTGTCGAAGGCCACAAACGCCTTCATCGCTTCAGGAGCATGTGTCCCTAAAGTCTTCATCTTCTCCAGATTCGTGATGTCGTACAGGCTTGTGTTCTGTTCAATCTCGGTAGTGGTCGCGTTCGTCATGATGAGTCTCCTTTATGTGAGTCAATAGATGCTTAGGCCCGAATGCCGATGACTTCCAGATATTCGCCATACACCGTCGTGCAGTCCGGTCCTGCCTGATTGTGGGCAGTCCACAGCGCTTCCAAATCCCGGCGCAAATGCGCCTGGCCTCCCGCGTCGAGGGATGCAAAGGCCCGGTTGGTCGGTCCATAGTAGAGACGGAAGAATTCCACGACCTCCGAAGGAGGAAACGGGTAGCTGAAAAGATACTGCCGTCTGGTCAGGCTGAGAGTGGACAATCCATGACCAAGGCGTTCTTGAACCGTGGCTTCGTGGCCCCACAGCACCGGGGACGGCATCCCGGACGGGCCGATGAATTTTGCGACGTTCTTGAACATCTGTCCCACGAATCCTTCTGCCGTCCAGTTCGCCATGGCGAGGGTTCCCCCTGGTGTGCACACCCGCAACAGTTCCTGTGCCACCAGATCAGGCCGCGGCGCAAACATGGCGCCGATCAGACTCGTGACCACGTCGAAACTGGCCGCTTCATAGGGAAGCGCTTCGGCATCGGCGACTTCGAATCGAGCCCTCACCCCTTCCGCGCGGGCTCTGGCTTGCGCGCGCTCCACCCAATTGGCAGCAATGTCCACTCCCGTCACCTCCAGGCCATCCTTCGCGGCGATCAACGCGAGTTGGCCCGAACCACATCCCACGTCCAGCAACCGGCATCCCGGCGCGGTCTGGAGGCGTTCGTAAAATTCCCTGGCGCCGGCTTCCATGTATCGAGAGAATCGATCGTAGTCCCCTGCCGTCCAAATGGTATTGAGACGGGTCTTCAGGCTATCTATCTCCGGCATCACCGTGTTCGTCGTCATGGTCTCATCCTCCTTGTGTGTGTTCGTCATCCCTGTTTCCACCACTGCGTCCTGTCTGGTCGCACTATAGGACAGAGGCTGGTTCGAGTCTTATCAGGGCGTCTGGCTCTCTTATCAGGAGCATGCTAAGCTGCGATTCGTTTATCCGGGAGTCCGGATGGCTTTGCTCAGACTCCGGCCTCGCCGAGGAAATTCCTATGGATGTGCTCTCCGAAGTGCTCAAGGCCGTCAAACTCGACGGCGCCGTGTTCTTCCACGGTGAATTTGCCGCACCCTGGTGCGTTCGAGAGCCCGACGCCGGGACGATGGCGTCGTATCTCTCTACCCGCGCGAACCACGTCATCATTTTCCATTTGCTCCTCGAAGGACGGGCCCATGCCCGTATTGAGCAGGACGGTGGTGCTGTGCCGCTCACGGCGGGCGAGATCCTTATTTTTGCGCACGGAGACGCGCACTTCATGGGGAACGGCCCGCCCGTCCCAGCGATGGACACCTCCCAGCAACTCCGGCAGGTTCTCGCGGAAGGGCGCATGCTGTCGCAACTCGCCGGGGGCGGTGAAGTCACGAAGCTGATCTGCGGGTACCTGACCTGCGACGCGCAGCTGTGCCGTGTCGTCCTAGCGGGGTTGCCTGCCATGCTGAAGGTTAATATCCGGGATACGCCGTCGGGACAGTGGTTGGAAAATACGCTCCGCTATTCCGTCGATCACGCGGAGGCGTCCGGCCCCGGAGGCGCAGCGGTGATCGCCAAGTTATCCGAAGCCTTGTTCGTGGAGACTTTACGACGCTACATCGCGCAACTGCCGCACACCGAGACCGGCTGGCTGGCCGGGGTACGCGATCCGGACGTGGGCAAGGCGCTGGCGCTCCTGCATCAACGGCCGGCTCAACCATGGACCATCGCCACGCTCGCTTCAGAAGTCGGTGTGTCCCGATCCGTGCTGGCCGAACGGTTCCAGCATTTCCTCACCGACACACCGATCGGCTATCTCACCCGCTGGCGGCTGCACCTCGCCGCGCAACTCCTCACGTCCACGTCCAAGAGCGTGGCCGAAGTCGCCGGCGACATCGGCTATGAGTCAGAGCCCTCTTTCAACCGCGCTTTCAAACGGGAGTTCACTCTGCCTCCGGCAAGATTTCGTGCCCAATCCAAGACTACTCGGGAGACAGCTGCAGGTGGGGGTACTGTCATCAACCGCGATCGCATCACCACGCGGTAACGGAGCGGCAGACGCTGTCTGTGGCTGGAGATGACGCAGGATATCGGCCCGTTCAGCGATCAGCGCCGGCCAGGTGAACCTCCGGCCCTTCGAATCGTCCCTCCATCGCGGTGCACTTCGTCCACGGATGCGCAGCCGCGCCGGCCACGGCTCCTACCATGGCGAAGGGCATGGCGACGACAAAGAGCGGCACCCCGATGCCATATCCCACCCACTGCAGGGCGACACTCTCGCGCTTCTGACCTGCCTCGACCACTTGTTCAGCGGGGTACAATGGAAAGGTGCCGTACTCGCTGCCCAGACTGGCACTCTCGCCGATCGTTCGACAACGGGCCTCGGCAAAGACTGGCATCACGATCACCGCACACAACAGCAGCATCGAAAAAATTTTCATAGGCTTCTCCTTCGTTTTTCCCCATCAGCGGATCCTGACATCTACGCAGCATCTGCACCTGAGCATGATCCTGGGAGCAGCACATCCCATGCCGGGTACACGTGGGCCAACACCGCACTGGTATTCAAGGCGGCCCTTCAGCAGGGTTGGTCTGACGAGGGAGAATGGCGGCTAGAATAAGAATCGCTGTGAGCGGATTCGCTCAGTCCGCTCTGTGCGGAATCGATCCGATTACGAATCCTTCCTGGCATTCCCCGCCCGTTACCTTTCAGCCTTGCGCGACCTTCGTGCCGAACGCCGCGCTTGTCCGGTCGAATCGTCCCCTCTCAAACGTCTGTGCGTATGCCGTAACAGACCGACCATTGAGGCACCGGGCTTGCTTCTGCAATGTTCTTGGAAGACTCGCTGATTCGTCCTGCGACATTCGCCTTCGAAGGCGTGAGAGCGCTGGCTCATTCACCTGCTTGAAGACGTTCTCCGACAGGGTCTCATGCCGACACCTCATCCTCCTGCGCCCTCTCGATTTGCGGGTACACTGGCATCCGGCCGCCCGCTCGTGAGTGTCATCATTCCGACCTACAACCGTGCGCCCTTACTCAAGACGGCCATCACTTCTGCGTTGAACCAGGAACAAGCCGGGGAACTGTTCGATGTGGAGGTCATTGTCGTCGATGACTGTTCGCCGCAAGATATGAGCCCAATCGTGGCTGCGTTTCCCGGTGTGCGTTATCTTCGTTTGCCAGAAAACCGCGGGGCCTCAGGGGCCAGAAATGCCGGGATCAAGGAGGCGAGAGGCAAGTACGTCGCCCTGCTGGACGATGATGACGAGTTCCTCACCCATAAACTCATGATCCAGGTGCCGCTGCTCGAAGCCAGTCCTGACATCGGCGTGGTCTATGGACAGAGTGTGGTGACCGGCAGCGACACCCCCCTCCTCCTGTGGCCGGAGTGGGCCCCCTCGGGTCAGGTGTTTGAGGAATTTCTCACGCGGACGGAAGATTTTCTTCACCCTCCTACGTGGTTGGTCCGGCGAGAACTCTTCGAAGCGGCAGGATGGTTCAATGAGCAGCACCGGACCATGGAACATTACGATATGGCTCTCCGCCTGTCGATGCTCGCTTCCTGGACGTTTCTCAGCGGCGGGCCGGTGGCACGCGGCCGCTTCTCCAAGAAGGGAAAGTGGTATAGCAATATCGTCAATGGCACAAATGAGCAGCGTTTACCCCGGATTGTGGAAAGCGCACTTTCACGATTGCCCGCAACGCCTGAAGCCGAGCGCATTCGTTGCAAGGCGCGAGCAGCTGTCTGCCGGTCAACGATGGTGGACTGGCGGCGGGCTGGAACCAACCAAGCAGCATCTCCTGTCGTCGCTGCGCACCTCACCCTGGCTGTTACGCGAAACACCGGTGATGGAGTGGATTCAGCGGATCGCCGGCACACTCGCCGGAGGGTCTCATCAGCCTGTGCAGGCCGTGAGAGCTTTCTGGGAAGAAATCAAACAGGCCACGTCCGGTTCCCCAGACGCGCGCACCATACAGATGCGCGGGGTGTTGGGAGAGATGCTCTCAGGCGCGGCCATCAGCATGAAGCAGGGATCGCCACGGCGGGCATGGATGGTCGGGCTCGGTGCCATCGTCCATAATCCGAAGTCGTTACAGCAACCGACACGCTTGCTTCACCTATATCGCGCACTCGCCGCCAATCAGCCCTCAGCAGGGACCAGGCTTCCGCTTTCCCCCTCGTAAGGTGAAGCCGTTCTGCGCTGTGCTGGTTTTAGTCCCCTCATCCTTCTTTCCAGGATGACTGACCAAACGCTCGTACGGCGAGATACGCCACGTTCCGCTTCCAATAGGAAATGTTCGATCGCGCCATCAGTTCCAGAAACAGATCATCGGCATCTTTCCGATTGAACGTCTTGCCCGCGGGCGACACGTCACCCGCCGGAGGGATCACGCTTCCTCCGCATCGATAGATCAAATCATGCATGATCGGAGCCACCAGTGAGAGCTCAAATGAAGCGATGATGGCCCAAAACAGACGCGGGATACTCGCCAAGTCGCTCCTGAATCCCTTCTTTGCCGTAAGGATACATCCATCCAGCGCGGCATACCGGCAATCCTCAGCCACCACCCACAGATGTCCATCGTGAGTCAGCACCGGGATGGGCAACTTGGGTATCAGCTCAGCCCCGGCCGTCGCGGTCTCTCGAGAGGCATGTTTGACGCGAGTCCGCAGGTCGGCAGGAGAAATATTCCGGTGTGCCTCGCCGAGGTCGAAGGCATAGGTGCTTGTCAGCGCGGCGATGAGACTATTGTTCTCTGCGAGTGTTGAAGAAGTGCTTGCCTTCGGTAGCCTGGCCGGCGCGGCATTTTCCACGACGCTCTCACGACTCACCACAAGGGAGAGGGTGCGTCCCTGATCGGTCAGGTTCAACGTCACTGTCTCCCCGCCTTCGAGTCGCTTCTCAATACCCTCAAATTGTTTGATGAGTTCGGTGAGATACGCATTGGCTTGCGTGAATTGCATCTGTACCTGATCGGGCATCCCTGTCTCCTCGGCTTGGTTCATCTCTCTCTATCGACTTCGGCATCATGCCTAAATTGATGGGGATTCCTCAAGCCGTCCCATCCTTCACGCAAGGTTTCCGCTTCGTGTCACAGAGTATTAGACGTGGCAGGGTGCAGAAGCATCGGCGGGCGCCCGGAAACGTCCACCTTACTCACCGAACGATACGTGCGACCTTACAGAGAAATGGACAGGCAGTGCGACAGGCCTGAGATGAGGGAGAACGGGATCACATCCTAGAGGAGTGTCACTGTGGGAGAGTGAGGAGAAGGTGCCGCCCTCGCGGGACAGGCGAAGGCGGCTGAAAACTATCCGGCCGCACAGCTTCCAGCCGCGCCCGGACGCAGAATGCGGAGGAGCTTCTACGGCGTGGCAATAATCGGAATCTCCCGCGCCGATTCTTCTTTGAACTGTTCCATCTTTTTGTGAACGGCCTGGAGAATTTCAGGATTGCTGCGGCAGGCTTCAGTGCACTTTTCGCCCATTTCCAGAATGGAACAATGGTCCCGGACGGTCAACTTGCCCTGCACGCCGTTCATCTCGAAGCCGACTTTCACCGGCTCCTGGTGCAGGGGGCAGAGAGTCTCGGCAACAACGATGTC
Source organism: Nitrospira sp. (assembly GCA_024998595.1). Lineage (GTDB taxonomy): Bacteria > Nitrospirota > Nitrospiria > Nitrospirales > Nitrospiraceae > Nitrospira_A. The sequence goes on along the minus strand of JACOEK010000004.1, from coordinate 350,269 downwards.
CTTGACTGTCTGTGGATGTCTAGCAAATAGGTCTGCCATATACGCTCCTTACGGTGTGACGGGTAAATAGTGATACAGTGGCCTCCATCCTCACTGTATCAAGAGACGCCTGTAGCACAAACTTCTATCGCATTTTGCGGCGCGACAGCGTCATTGATGCATCCGCCTGGGTCGGTGAGATAGATTCGTCACGAGGAACGTATTCTCAACGGCCGAATCCGGAAAAAGGAGACGCATGCCATACGTGTTGATCATTCATGACGTCGATGCCTATCCGACATGGAAGACGATATTTGATGACGCAGCAGGGATGAGAAAACAAGCCGGGGAAATCAGGTTTCAGCTGTTACGTCATGAAACCGACGCCAACCGAATCGTGCATTTTTCAGAATGGGTGTCGATCGAGAAGGCCCGACGATTTTTTGAGTCTCCGGAACTGATCGAGATCAGACGCAAGGCGGGAGTCATTGCGCCCGAATTTCACTATCTAAACGAAATCGAACAGGGCCTGCTGTGACGTCTGTATAGGAAGCGACCCGCAGCAGGTTCTTTGCCCCCATTTCCGACCTTTCCTCACACTTTTTATCGGCCTGGGGTATGCTGGCCCTTCAGAAACGGTGATCGAACACCGACCATCGCCGTAACCCAGGAGGGACGTTCATGCGATTCGTGAAAGTACAAGGTGAGGAACGGGCCGGGGAAGTCGCCATCAATCTCGATCTGGTGAGGGAAGCTCATTTCGGAGGAGGCTTGCTGCACCTGTACTTCGAGCGCAGTTCTTCAGCGCAGGACGATATGACCTTTACCGGCGAGAATGCGAAAAAGATCTGGGCCGCGATGGGATAGCGACACGACCGTTCTCTATCTCCGTCCAACACGCCAACTCCCATCTCTCCGTGGCACCGTCACAGATCTGTGACTCATGTCCACCGCAGCCTGATCGTGCTATAGATACTTCTGCCGTGACCATTCAGCTCTGTCGTCACGCCCACGGATCAATTCGAGGACCCCATGACCAATCACCGCACCGACCTCAAACGTCTTGCCCGGCACGCCATGATCGATCGCGGCTTGTGGCCGGAGTTTTCCCCCAAAGCCATGGCGGAACTTGCCCAGATCCGCACGGCGGCGGTAGATCACGGACCGGACGTGCAAGACATCAGAGACCTGCTTTGGGCATCCATCGACAATGATGATTCGCTCGACCTGGACCAGCTCACCGTGGCCACCGAGCATTCCGACCACTCGGTCACCATCCAGGTAGCGATCGCCGACGTCGACGCGCTCGTACCCAAGGACTCCGCCCTGGACACCCACGCGCGTCACAACACAACCTCCGTCTATACGTCCGGTGACATCTTTCCCATGTTGCCGGAACCACTCTCCCACGATCTCACCTCGCTGCGCGAACACCAGGATCGGCTCGCCATCGTGGTAGAAGTCGTCGTCGCCGCGAATGGAAAGGTGGTCGGCGCATCTCATTATCGAGCGGTCGTTCGCAACCACGCCAAACTTGCATACAACAGCGTCGCCGCCTGGCTCACCGGAACAGGGCCCGTGCCGGACGGAATCACCAACGTACCCGGCTTGGACGCGCAGCTACGCCTTCAGGATCAGGTTGCGCAACGCCTCAAGGCACGCCGTCATCAACAGGGTGCGCTGAGTCTCGAGACCATCGAGCCGCGCGCCGTGTTTGACGGCGATACCCTGACCGGCATCAAGGTCGAGCAGAAGAATCGTGCGAAGGAACTCATCGAGGACTTTATGATCGCCGCCAACCAGGCGACGGCAGCCTACCTCAAGCGCAAGGGTATTCCGTCGTTTCGCCGCATCCTCCGCTCCCCGGAGCGTTGGCAGCGGATTGTCGATGTCGCCGCAGGCTGGGGCGAAGTCTTACCTCCCCGCCCTGATGCGCAAGCGTTGGATGCGTTTCTCATCACACGCCGTGCGGCCGACCCGCTCAGGTTTCCCGATCTGTCACTGGCCATCGTCAAACTCATTGGACGTGGTGAATATGTACTCGACGACGGAACGGGGGGCCCACCGGAACATTTCGGTCTGGCCGTGAAAGGGTATACGCATTCCACCGCACCGAACCGGCGCTATCCCGATCTCGTGACGCAACGGTTACTCAAGGCGGCGCTGGCCGATGCGCCCATGCCGTACCGTCCAGACGAACTGAAATACCTGGCCGACTACTGCACGGAGAAGGAAGATGATGCAGAACGAGTGGAACGGCAAATGAGAAAATCGGCGGCAGCCTTGCTGCTGCAACCCCGTATCGGAGAACGGTTTGAAGCGATCGTGACCGGTCTTTCCGATAAGGGAACCTGGGTGCGGCTGCTTGAGCCGCCGGTTGAAGGCAAGCTTTCGGGAGGTCTGGCCGGACTCGATGTCGGCGACAGCCTGACCGTGGAGTTGGTGAGCACGAATGTCGAACGCGGGTTTATCGATTTCGTGCGAATCGCATCCTGAAGAGGAGAAATCGCAGAGGCACCGACGGGCATGAGACCGGCGGGATGACTCAGGAACCCCAGAGCACCTCCGGAACATTGGTGCCCGCAATCACGGTGAATGACTCCGTTCCGAGCGTATAGGCCCCGGCCGGCAATAGCCCGGAAAAGGAACCGGTCTCTACGATCTGCGCGCGCGCCCGTTCGATACTTGCCCGCCGATCTCCGGCAAACGGCATCACGGCCGGCACCAACTCCGGTCCCACCGCCTCGCCTTGCTTGGCATTCGCCGACCGCTTGGATCGTGGAGCAATCGTTACCGCGCCATAGGCCTGATCAATGGCGGCTACCTCCGCCTCCACCGCCTGCAACTGCGGATCATCGGTCGTACGGCCGGAGGCAAGCAGGGCTGTTTTGGCCCGCAGGGCTAGCGATTTGTAGCGGCGGATGTCGCCGAGGTTACGGGCAGCCTGCGCCCCCAAGAAATGCAGCGCGGCCGGATCCTGCGCCAGGGCAAACGCACCGTCGCCCAGCGTCTCGATCCGTCGATAGGAGCGATCCACCCCGGCCCAGGCATTCTTCACCGCGAGCTGATTCATTTCCTCCGCCAGCCGTTGCACCTCGGCACGGATCGACTCAGGATTGTCCTGCGGGCTGCGATAGAGTCGGTCGGAAGGCGCCTGGGAGGTACGCTGCTGAACGACATGCGCCAATTCATGGGCCAGGAGCCTCCGTCCCGATGCAGTCTCGGGGGCATAGGCTCCTGGTCCAAACACAATCCGCTCCCCGGTGGTGAAGGCCTTTGCGTTGATGGATTCCGCCTCACGCGCCGAACGGGAGTCTGAAAAAATTCGCACGCGGCCGAGATCGACACCAAAACGTGTTTCAAAAAACATCCGCGTAGCCTGGTCCAACGGTTGCCCACTGGTGCCAGCCGGCTGCAAGTTGGATGTCCGGTCGATGGCCGGGACGCCTTGCCTCTCTCGCTGACGTGATAATCCCGCTGGCCGATGCAAGACATCCTTTGCCATCTGATCTGCTTCCCGTTCAACTCTCTCGGTTGGTCTGCTGACCTTAGATGGGGATCGATGGCTCCCCTGGCCGATGGAAAAGATTGGGATGCGTCCAAAATTATACCCAGCCTGAACTCCGAGGGGGCGCGGAAATTCCGTAGAGTCCAGGGCCACCGCCTGTGCCTTCAGCGAAGACGTTGATCTTTCCGGCACCCCAGCAGGCCGGGAGATCGGAGTATGCCCGTTGGACTGGTCCGTCCTTCGCATGGCGCCCTATTCTGGCCGTTCCTTCAACGCCTTGGAGTGACATTGGCCATCACTCCACCGACTCACTCACGACGCTCTACTTGCCCTTCCCTTTCCCCCGAATCGGGCGAGGGGGGGTCGGCGTTGGTTGATCGCCGAAGCGCTTCTTGTCTTCCTCGATCAATTTCTCCAATGCCGTAATCTCCGCCTGGTACCCGGCGAGCTGTTGATCGATCTGGCGAGTGAACGTGGCTTTCGCTTCCGCAAGGTTGGCCACCCGCGTCTTCAATTCCGCCACCGTCGCCTCCCTCGCCGCAATCGTCGCAGCCTGGGTCGGCGGCTTCTTGAATGCCGCTTCCAGGGATGCTCTGGCCTCGCCAATCACTTTCGTTTGCTCTGCCACCATCTGATTCAAAGTCGCCATCTGTATTCTCCTTTAGCCGCGTAGGGCTAGGGTCTATTGAAGCCGGAGATCGGGGACGGAATGCCGCCGAAATTCACCGGATTGGCCTGAGCCAGGTTGCCCATGTACACAGCATCCTTCATGCCGTGGAAATCCACGGATGGGATCGGCACATTCGTCTTGATGTGGTTGCCCATGACGATTGCACTTCGAGCCGAGAGCGACACGGTGGCGGTTCCTTGGGCAGCCACGCTGGCATGCCAGCAGAAATTGTTGTTGAAGAACAGCCGTTCGAAGCGGCGAAACAGATTGTCGCTCACATTCTGCTGGGCGACCTCGACTAACGCCGTTCGGCCGGGCCCGAGGAACTTGTTGTCGAGAATCTGCGCGCTGAACCCAAACACGACCTGTCCTGCGCCGAAGTTGATCACCTGTTCCAGCCACCCACGCATCCAAAGCGCGCGATGCTCCTGATTCGCATCCAACAAGGCCGCGTTGGCGTAGGTGATCAGGTTGCTCTGCACGCGCGCTTCCAGAATCAGATCCGCGATGATGCCCCACGAGAGCGCACTGATCGTCGTATTGTCCGGCGACACCCCGGTATTCATCACCTCACAGGACTCCACGCACAACTCCCCGAGCTGCACGGACGCGCCGATGCCGATCGACGGGGCTTGCTGGTATCCGCAGTTCAAGATCCGATTCTCAGTCAGGGCGCATTTGGCAAACCCCACCAGGCTCAGAATGCCCCAATGCCGCATGTCTTCGACGCGATTCTGACTGCAGGTGAACGAGGCATGAAAGACCGCGGTGATTCCCCCGCCACCCCGCACCAGACTGTTGTCGGCCACGACGTTCGCCGTGCCGCCGCTGGTCGCGATCGGCCAGACGGTATTGGTGAGACGATTGCCCTGCACACGAACGCGACTGGACGCCACCAGCAAGATACCGAACCCAAGCTCCTGACCGTCGCTCTCCAAGCGGTTGTCCAGTACCTCGGCCCCTTCGTTGCCGATCACGACGATTCCTTCCTGCACGCCGATGACCTGGTTTCCAGCGACCCGGCCGCCGATCGTCCCGAGACTGCCGTTCGCGCCCAATTTGGCCAACAAGAGCGCAATCGGGCGAACCGATCCGGCTTCCTTCAGCATGGAGCGGAGTTGGTTGCGTTCGACGACCGTGTTGCGGCCGCTCATCGAGATGCCACCGTACTCGGGAGAATTATAGAGCAGGATATTGTCGCTGATGACGCAGCCATCGGCAGCGCAATCGATGCCGAACGCCTTGATCGTCGACGTCTCGACTTGCGCACCAAGCCGCACGATGTAGTTCCCGGCAATAGTCGAACCGGCGGCCAGCGAAAATGGCACACCAGGGAGGAGCCCGTTGTTCAACACGATACCGAAGACGAAGCCCAGGATACGATTGTCTTCGACGCGCGCGGGGAAGGACAGGTCTTGGAGCAGAAGCCCGACCAGGCCCCCGTCGCTCTGCCGCTTGTTTGCGGCATCGAAACTGTTACCGACGATGGCCAGCCCCGTCGTATCGGCGAGCGTCCAGACTCCATACTGCACATTGTCGACGACACAGCCCGTCACGCGCACGTCGCTGCTACGGCTGATGACGAGGCCGGCGATCTGACTCAGCACCTGCGCGTGCAGCACGCACCGCTCGATCGTGGTCTCGCGGCAACGGTCCATCGTCACCATGGCCTGCAGGCCCTGCCCCTGCTGCCCCTTTGTCTCCAGCACAAGGGAAAGCCCCGAGACCGTCACGTGCTCCAACAGCAACCCGTCGGGATGCGTGATATGCAGAAGCTCAGTCCCGTTCCTCCTCACTACTCGCGCGCCCAGCGTTTCCCCGTGTAGCGACACGTTGGATCGTTCAACGCGAATCGCCGTCTCGATCTCGTGATCGCCCACCTTCAGGCAGACGCACCCGCCTGCGTCCGGCAAGGAATCGATTGCCGATTGAATGTCATCGCCGGGCCTAACCACGACCGTACAACAACCGGGTGTGAGCTCCGTGAGCGGAGGGAATACCGTCCGGCAATCGTGGATCTCGCCATCGGCCTCGATGATGGCGAGATGGCCGTAATGATGGTACAGCCCGAGGGGAGGCGTCAGATTGAGTCGTTCGATATCGGCATCCGCGGTTCTCGCCGCAAAACACCAGTAGTCTCCGGGATGCGCCATCCCCCCTGCCTGGACGGTTAAGGTCGCTTGCACCCCATGCTCCAACACGAAACTGGGGTTGGCTGCGGACAACTCGATCAACCCGTCGGTCGTCAGGTCCAGGTTGACGAGTTGCGACCCGTCAGGCTTGCGCACGATTCCGGTTTGATCCCAGCGGATCACGCGCAGATGTTTCGTGGCGTCAGCGACACCTTGAGGGAAATCGCCGACCGGCAACGCAGGGGTGAACGTCAACGTCTTGTTGGTGTCGTCCACCGTCACTTTGCGCATGTCACCGGGCAGACCGGCGAACTCGCGTCCATCACTCGTGAATTCCACCCAGTCTCCGGTCTTGAATCGCAGGACGTTGTCGCGCCCTAGACTTTCCACGCGCACGGTCGTCCGACCGGCAAGAATTTCGACGATAGTGGTGGAGACATGGGCGTTCTCCCGCGACCACTTCACCTTGGCCGTCGTGTTCGTCGCACTGTGGACCTCGACGCGGTACAGATGGTTCTCCAAGCCACGATACCCGCCGGTTGGCGGCACGAGACAGGGGTCAGGCTCCGTGGTGACAGCAACCGTGGTGGTCGTCAGCCGCGCCGACGACGGACGGTTGCCAGCAGGCCAACCGGGGATATTCTCCAGAGGAGTTTCGCAATTCACATCCGCTGGGATGCCGCTGAGGATTCTCACCTGCCAGGCCGTCTGGTTCCTGGTGGTTGAATCGACATTGACGGCCGGCTCGATAAGGTCTGGGGCCTGCAGATGCGTCACTTCACGGCGCCACACGTCCAGGTAGACGAGCGACCGCACCTGCGGCGGAATGGTCACCGGTCCACCAAAGGGCTGATTCTTCACCAACAGCGCAGCCGTGCCGTACTGCTCTTCGATCGTCGCATCGAGTGCGGGCACCGTGCCGTAGTTTTCAGCGACGTACCCATCGACGTACATCCGGCCCTGACCAACGGTCAGTTCCCCGCCGGTGACCCCAATCTTGAATCCCTCCGGTGTCTCGGCCGGTACACCGCACCGACCGACGACATCAATGGTCTCGGCTCGCCAGCGACGGTCCTGCAAATCGACATACTCATTCCAATCGGCATCCAGGTCGACACGTCCCTGCTGCCGCAGGACACCCTGGTAATGTTTTTCAGGGTTGAATCGTTTACGGCTGTAATCGCCACTCATATGCGCTCTCCTGATCGCTCGTTCGTTAGAATTCCATGGCCATGCCGAGGCTCGTCACGTCGAGAAAAACACGCCTGCCTCCAGTCCGAACCTCAGGTACTCCTGCAACCTGATGTTGAGATTGTCTTCCCGCTGCGGTGCGAAGACGTCATGAAACACACCCATCTCAGATTCATCGTCCGCCCCGCGTCGGATTTCATCCGGACACTGTCCTGCGAGTTGCCCATAGGCCGCCTGCCCATACCGGCGAGCGGTGAAGGCCGGCCTCACACGCGCCTGGGTCGCCAGCGTGATGGCTTGTATTTGGGAAACAGTGAGGCTGCCCTTCGGCTGATCCGCCTCTAACAGTGCCGCATCCACGGCCAGATCCGGTTGGCAACGATACCGGCGAGGCACGATGGAGTTCAGCGGTACGAAGGAAAACCGGCAACAGCCCTGCTGGTTTTGCTCCGACCAGACCGGGTGACTCCAGCTGTCCCCACTGGCGAGGGCCGCCGCGAAAATCGTGTTCGACGCTAGGTCTAACCGTTTCGTGTGCACCTTGCCGATGACTGTGGTGTTCACGATGCTCAACACCCCACCGGCGCCCAGCCCGTCGAGAGCCGCATAGGCCACTCCGGTCGGCGACGTCGCATCGACCAGCGTATTGGTAATCGACAGGTCGGCACCGTCCACGGCGCGGATGCCACCCAGCACGCAGTGATCGATCTCGACGGTCGTCCCCTCTCGCTCAATCACCAACGACGCGGCGGATGGCGACACCGGCTCACCGTCTCTCGCCAGACTCAGCCCCGGCACCAACGTGCAATGGCGCAACCGCAGAAGTCGCGTCCCGCTGGCACCCGCTGCCACGACATGCAGCCGCCCGCCGGTGATGAGCAGTCCGTTCAAGGTCAATTCTGAACCCGGCGCCAAGGTGATGGTCCAGTCTCCGCTAAGCACCAGCGTCGGGCGATGTTCGTTGGCAGCACGCACCTCCACCTTCGCCTCTGCAGGGAGGTTCAAGCTCAATGCTTCCGCATACAATCCACTGTCCTCGACCTGTACGATACCGCCGGCTTGGGATGCCGTGAGCTCCGCTTGAAGACTCTGGCCCTGCGTCACGGAGGCAAACCCGCCGCCCAACGCAAAGGTCTTCCCACGCTCGTACTCTCCGCCGCCGGTGGGCATACTGAATCCGTAGTGATACGTCACGCGCAGATTCACCGGCGGGGTACCCGGCGGAATAGCAATCCGCCCGAGCACTGGATCGATCGAGATTTTGCTCACCGGAAGATGCGCCCAGCTTGCTCCGTCATCCGACAGATTGCAGACCTGCACCTTCTCCAGGCTCGTATGCACATTGTCTGTTTCGAGAAACAGGCTCAACTGCGGGCCATAGTATTGAGCAAGATACCTGTCCAACACCCTGCGGCTGATCGGCTCCGGCACGTTCAACGGTTCCGCCAGGTGCGTGATATCCGTTTCCGACTGCGGTCGAGTGAACAGTTGTTGATTGTTCCCCAAGGGACTGAACAGGAACCGTTGATCGTCGACGCGGAACGCAGGCGAACGGCGGATCGTAAAGGCGTCCAATCGCCACAGGAAAAGACCAATGTTGGGAATGTTGTATCGCCCCTGCTGGGTTTCAATACGCCGCATATCGACAGAATGGGCGATGCCATTGAAGGCCGTATCCCGCCTCTCCAAGGCTTCCCAATTTCGCAGATCGACCGTGGCAAGATTGGCCGGGCGCAGGTGGTTCATGTATTGACTGGTTTCGAGCCACTGAAAAAATTCCACCACCCGAGCGTTCCAGCCCGTGACATCACGGGCCAGCTGCTCGAGGACGGTCGCCGTGCCTTTTCGGCGCCGATACGCGATGGTATTGGCCACCTCGGCCCTGGCACTACGCGTCCGCTCAGTGACCGCGTGCAAGGTTCTGTAGCCGATCAAGTCACCGATGTAGGGCGCCACCCAGTCGGCGCAGGTTTCAATAAACTGATCGTCATAGAGTTGATCGAGATTGTCCCGCAGCACGGCGATGTCTTCGGCCAACACCTCGCACAGGGCGCGTAACGCGCCGTTCTGTTCGGCATCACGGATGCGGTAGATCGCGGGAAGAAGCTGGTAGAGTGTGTCTGCTTCTGGATTCATTGGATTGCCTTCAGTTGAGTCAATGACGCGGGCTCGAGCAATAACAGTTCCGCCGCCGGCACCACCCCGTCTGCCCCCATGGCCGGTCGATCCGCGATCAGACGGGGTTGAATAGCCGGGAGCGACTGGTCTGTGCGTGCAAATCGGTCAAGATCCACCGCCACCACACCCGGAACAGCCTGGATTGCGGCAATGACCTCACTCAGCGCAACCGGCTGACCGAACGCCCTGGCTGCAAAGCTATACCGCTGCTGGAGGTCGGCGGATATCGCCTCCATCACAACGTCGCTCACATGGTCCGGATCGATCGTGACCGTCCCTGCAATCTCGAACCAGGCCTGCCGGTACGCCTTCACCGTGAACGCCACAAAGGGATCGCCGTAGGTACGCAGAGACTCCTTCAACTTCGTGATGACGGAACCATCTTCATCCAACAATTCCCCATCCGATCCGGCGACCGTAAGGAAGATGCTCCGCTTGCGGCCATCCCACACCCAGACAGCCTGAGCCTTGGCGACACCGGAAAACGTCCGGGAGAAGTCTTCGTAATCCTGCAACGACACGGCGCGATCCAGCGTGAGCATCGTCAGCGGTGCGTTCGTGCGCGCGTCGTCCCTCGACTCCGGATCTTCGGCTCCCTGTGCCGCTTCCGGATTCACGACGTCTTTTAATCCGAGCGGTCGACTCATCAGCAGACTCAGTTGTCCGGCCCGCACGAGCCCCCCGAGGCCGGTGCCCTTGCGATACTCGGCCCGAACATTGTTCTGCCCGGTCGGCAACCGTGCCCCCGTAATCCCGTCACCAAACCGGATCGTGGTGCGGCCCTCGTCGTCCCGCCGGGTGATGTAGATGCGGTCTGTGGGTCCATGCCCATAGAAAAACGGGACCTCTTCCCACAGAACCTCGTTGACATACACCTTGAGTGTCGAAGCCGAACCATCCGGCGTATCGGCGCTGACGTACGTGACAGGTGGTTGGCGCAGGGTAAATTGCTGATAGGGCACCGCCGCATCGCCGCTGCCCAGTGGCTCCTTCACGCTTTCCCCGTGGGTGGCAGCCGCGACATTCGCGTTGATGCGGACCGTGGTGCGCTCGTACACGTTGGCGAGCGCCGTCGCGAGTTGCACGGTCGTCCGATCGCGATCGTGGACTATGCTGGTTCCGACCGCCTCGTCGATGAAGACAATCTCCGACACCGTGTCCGTCGCCGAGTCCGAGGCGACCAGCTCGATGTCCCCGGCGCTGATATCCAAAAACCCTGTCCGACCGTCGCGATCCATCAAGGGCAACCGCAGCAATGAGGGGACGGATTGGGTCAGCGACGCCCCGAATTCATCCGGCATCAACGAGAGCAGCGACGCCCCCGCCACGGTTGCGGGAGCACCGATCATCTGCAGCAGGTCGCCAGGCGTCAGCAGGACCGAGCCGCCGTCATCGAGCATCAACGCCGGCGGTAGTTGAGGTCCACCCAGCGGGACCTTGTGTCCCTTAAATGGAGTAGGCGCCGGATGTTTGAGACGAACCGCCTGACGCACACCGGTCACCGCAAGCGGGCGTCCCGGTATCAGACCTTCTACCAGTTGATCGAACGCGAGTACCTCGCCATAGACCGGATACAACAGAGGCAACGCGGCCGGGACCATCTCCTCGCTCTGAGCCGAGATCGTCATGGTGCGCAGCAGGTCCAGCTTCGAACTGGAAGCCTTCGCCCAACTTGCGCTCAGGCTGAGGGTCGTTCCATTGCCGGCAATGCCGTACCGGGCGACCGAACGATGAACCACATCGGTGATCGTGGCAAAGGTCCATATGCGTGCACCGTTCACCGGATCATCCTGCTCCACCACGGCGAAACTGTTGGTCAGGACCTTGTCGTTGCGGCTGCTGAGGGTGATGCGCGTCACCGTCTCGTTGGCATCCAACGCCCACTCACTGAATGTCCCCTGGAACACGCCACTGCTATTGAATTGCGGCTGTAACGGCGCATTATGCCCGAAGGGCGAGGCCTGGCTTCGCAAGACATAGACGCCTGGCCTGGTAGCGGAAATCGTCTCGGCACTGGTGGACATGGTCGCGAGCGAGAGCTTCGTGCTCTTGCGATTGGGAGACGACACGACACCGGTCACACGACGGATCGAGGCTTCAAAGCCACTGCCGCTCTCCACGACAATCAGCACGACCTCCCCGACCGTCACATTCACGTTGCTGCCGGACAGCCACAGTGCCGGCATATCCCAGCTCAGCGGTTGTGTGGCTGCCTGTTGGGCCAGGAGCGCATTCCATGCCGGCCGAGCCTCAATGGCTTCGACCGTCTCGAAGGTTTGCGGTTGTTCATCCGGCCCGGGGATACTTTGCACCTTGGTCCCGACCGCTAAGGTCATCGGCTGAGCCGCCTGTTGCGGCAGGCCGGGACTGTCTTCGAGGGTGAAGGCCACATGGGTGGCGGCAGCCAGTCCTGGACCGAGCTGATACCCAAGCAGGCGCGACTGCTCGAGAATCGAGAGGCGCTCGGTGGCCGTCCGTAAGTAAGATTCGTTGGCGATGCGTTCCTGATAGAAGGTAATAATGTCGCCGGTGACAGCCCAGGCGTCCAGCAGCGCGATGGTGAAATCATCCTCGTCGCGGGTTCGCAGCCCGCGTAAGACCGGCCAGCGACTGTCGGAGAGCCGCGCCTGGAGGCTTTGACGAAACGTCCCGTAGGTCCCCACGCGATAGGCCACCGCCGACAGGCCCGGTCGATTGACGAGCAGGCCGGGAGTCGCGGCCTCGATACCGGCGCAGCAGCCGCATTCCTCTGGAGAATCCTGACTCATTTCCCTCCTCCCAACGTGATGGTCAACCGACCATGCTCCGGGAAATTGCGGTCATTGTCCAAGCGGGGAATTTCCAGGGCGGTCATGTCCAGGCGCCCACTGTCCAGTCCAGCGCTCTCCGGAATCCCCTGCCGCTGAAATGTCCGCACCTCCACGGATTCGACGCCGGTTACCTGATGGGCAGCCCCATAGACGGTACTGAGGTAAACCGGCTGACCGAAGGTCCAGAGATCAGGATGAAAGAGACCTCGACGTCCATCCGGCAGATCACGATTACTCAGCACGTCAAGCAGCTCACGCTCGATATCGCTTCGGAAATGTTCGGGGCGCACGCAGACATGCAGATCGATCTCAAGCGATACGAACTGCGGGCCGTCGATCTCCAGATCATGACCGGCCATGCGATACCGATCGACATGCGCCCGGATGTCAGTCTCAAACTCGTTGGACAGGGCGGCGCCCCCCTCACGATCGACCGTCACGAACACCGAGTGCCAGCTCCCCGTCCAGCGAAACGTGGCAGCGGCCCTCTGCACGTCGGCTCGACGCTCGGTCACTTCGGCATAATCAGCCTCCGTCACCGCACGCTCCTGCACGCGATAGGCCACCGGCGCGCGTTGACGTACGTCCTGCATCGATTCGGGGTCCTGCCCTCCGACCGCCGGCAGTGGATTTCGTACCAGAGTAATTTCGGGAAGAGTCAGCGCAATGTGGACCAGAGAGTCTGCGCCGATGTTCCCCGCCCGGCCGTTGCCGACACGATAGCGGGCTGTAAACTCCGTCCCCGACTCGGGCCGCCGGCCATGCACATCGTCCCCGAAGCGAATCGTGCCGCTGCCGTCATTCTCGACCTCAACGACATACTCATCCGCCTCCGCGCCGCTGTTCAGCAGATCGCGGCGCGCCGTCCAGGTCGTGGTCTCTGGGCCTTTGGTTCCCGTCAGAAGGATGGACGGCTGCACTGTTCGATGATCCCACTGCAGCGCAGTTCGCGCCGATTTTGCATGGTCGTAGGCAGGCCCCGCATGTGTGAGGGGTCCCTTGGAGAGGCTCGGCCGAAAGCGCGGCGGAACCGCGTCACGAGTGAGCAGGGCGCAGCGATCTGCTCCCTTCGACCGGGGCATTAACAGAAATGGGTCTGGCACCGAACCCAGCGACTCATCCGCTTGTGTAGTTCCGTGATCGACCAGAATCAGATTTCCACGGACCAGGGTGACGGCATCGCGATATCCGGCGTTCGTGGCAGCAGAGAGGCAGAAGGGAAACGGCAGGGCATCCTCTTGATGCCAGGTGATCTCCGTAATCAACTGATTCGTCACCGGATCGGTGAGCGGCCCGCCCCCCGCAGCCGTCGTCACGACTCGGTCCAGTCGCACGACATGCCTTGTAGTGGGATCGGCATCAGCAGGTGAACCGGTTTCCGGACCGATGACTTCCTCGAGCAGCAGCATCATCCCCGGCTTGAGTTGTGGATGATTTCCGAACAAGGTGGCCGAGGTCGCGCCTTTCGGCAGGCAGCATCGTTGGTCGCTCCAGCTATACAAACGCATCTCGTTATGATCGGCATAGAGGGACTGCAGGGACTCCATCGCTTCAAACAACAGATCGGCCTGTTCATAGATTCGTGGGTCGTTGGCGATGCCGGTCGGCTGCCCCGGGATGAGCGTCGTGAATCTGGTGCCGATGGGAATCGCGGGATTGGTCGGGTCGACACGAACCACGTCGGCAGAGACTTGAATATGCACCCAGGTTCTCGCGTTGCAGCCCTCGCTCATGTAGTAATCCATCAGTCTTGCGTGGCGGCGGACGGACACGCGACGCCGCGCGGTGCCCAGATAGGCTTCCGTCGCAACCGCATCCTGCTGATAACTCAATTGATCGGCGGTGTACGCCAAGGCCTCGACCAACATGACCCCGAGATCAGCGGGACTGCGTTCCTGCCATTGCGGCATCAATGCCGACATGCGATCAAGCATGACCCGGCGAAAACTCGCGTAGTCCTTGGCTAAATAATCGATCACCGGCGCCGGCTCAGGCACCTCCGGACATTGGTGTTGCGGTGCACAATCGAAGGGGCTGGGGCATTCGACCTTGAACGAAAATTCGATCGCGGCCAGTTGCGGATCGATTCCAGATGGCACCGCGTCGTTCAGGGCATCGGTCACCAGACGCAAGGTGTAGGTTGAGAAGTCACCGGGCTGATCCACTTCGACGGTCAGGACGTTGGCGGAAGGTCCGCCGCCGGCAACGGCAGACAGCACATGGAAGGTGGTGATGCGCTCCCCGCCTTCGAGCCTGATGTTGCTTGTCAGGAGCGTCAGCGCTCCCATCGGCTTCACAAAATGGAGCTCAAGCTTTCGTTGCCGCTCAGCCTCCGTCGGCGCGGTGTGATCGATGACTTCGAGGTAATCGATCCCGTTCAGGGTCGGATGGTTCCGCACCACCTGACGACGCAACTCGTCGCAACAGGAATACTTCACGCTCCGCCTCCTTGAACGAAGGTCCCGACGACACGAGTCCCCGTCCGCCTGATCACATACTGCACCGTCACCCGCAATGTTGAGTCCACGGCCTCCACCTGCACCGATTCCACCAAGACCCATTCGCCCAGCCAGCGCTGCAATGAGCTCTGCACCAGCACCTGTGTGGTGGCGGCCAGCACCTCGCTGTTCGGCGCGAACACCAGCTGGAGGAGGCCGCTGCCGAAGTCCGGCCGCATGACCCGTTCACCGGGATGGGTGAACAGCACCTGCTCGATCAGATCACGAATATGGTCGGCTTCGTCTGCGCCGGCAGTCCGGCCACGCGCATCGAACCGATAGGGAAAATTCACCTGCATCATCGTCACACTCCCGTAACCCTGGTTTGGGTCACCGATGCGAGCAAAGGCGTCCCGGAGGGCGCACAAATCGCCTGACTATCGATCAACAGCAACGGCAGACCGTTGCTCGCCACCCTGGTCGCCGCCGTGATGTATTGCGCAGTGACGCAGGGCCCATTCGCCGCCGTAGGCGGGGGCAGCGTGCAACCGGCCACGACGTAGAGGCTGTTCATCGCCACCGTCGGTTGCCCGCTGACGAGCACGCGTGGATTCGGCGCCACCGGCGTCGCCTGCCCCGCATGCGCGCACATGACGGTCGCCCCGAGGTGTAACAGGAATCCTGGCATGGTCTAAGCTCCTCAGATTTCAGCTGTTAGCTAGCAGCGGCTCCTTGAGAGTTGAACGCTGATTGCTGATTGCTGATCGCTTCATTCAGATAATCGTCAGGGCGCCGTTATTAATCGTCACCGCCGGCCCAACCAGCGTGACCATCGCGCCCTTGCCGTTTTGAATGTAAATCCCGGTGTCGTTCACGATGAGCGTAGCCCCGGTAGAGCTTTTCAACATGATCCCGCCCGTCGGACCCGGCACATCGCTGATGACAATGGCATTTTGAGCCGTCGTCTGCAGGACGATGTTCGGGCTGGCCGGAATCCCGGCTAAGGCCAGCACCGGCACCTCGGCGGCACTGCCGTACCAACAGCCGCTCCAGATCGGGTAATCCATGTTGCCCTGTTCGAACTCGACCCAGACGCCCGCTCCGATTTGCGGCAGCATATAAGCGCCCATTTGTTTGCCGCTGGCCGGGAAACAAGGCATGGCCCAGGAGGTCGGAATCAATCCGGCAACGTCGGGCACCTGCACTTGTAGTCGCCCCATCTGCATGGGGTCGATGTTGTTCAAGACCGTGCCGCGATACTTCCCGTAATATTTCTGTGCATCGCTCATACCGGCACCAGCGGGGTGATGGAGACTAATCCGTTGCGCGTGAGACGGAAACTTTGCTGACAACTTCCTCGCTTGATGGTCGTCGTCACGCTGTCTACGTAGTACAAACCGTCGAAGGCTAATCCGGCGCCACGCACCCCGACTAACCCGCGCGACGTCAGGAGCCGGCCATAGCGCGCGACATCGAGCGACCCGCTCCCCGTCACCGCGTCCATCGATTCACTCGAAGCCTTCAATCCCTCGTTGAGCGCCTCCGGCGCGGACAGTTTTCCGGTGGCCTTCAGCATCGACAGTTTCGTCACCGGAGGGCCGACCAACCCCAACGGTGGCTGTAACGGATTGATGTCGGGAATCGGAATGGGAATGGGCACCTTCGTCAACGCGTTGTGAATCATCACAATGGGCAGATCCTTCTTCGTCGAGTTGAACTGAAAGCTGAGCGACTCCACGTTACGATCGAAATCCATGTCGACATTGAGGGCTGGTTGTGGAATGCCCACCTTGAGTTGAGGCCCCCAATAGGCCGTGTTCGTGCCGGGCACGGGACCCGGATCGATGTAGAACACGTAGCCGGCATCCTCAGCCAGCTTCAGGATGTAGTTGAGATCCGTGCCCTGCTGCGATGGAATACGCATCGTGGGGATCGGCACATCGAACCCGATCGGCGGAATGGCGAGCGGAATCACGCCGAAGACCGCATACTTGGCCAGGATTGCCGTGACGCGCAGATTTGCCGGCATGGCGGGGAACGGCAAGCCGTCGAACGCCTGCAGATCCATGACCTTGGTGAGGTCCTCGCCGGTGATCGTCAGCGTCGATTCTCCCGGCTTGTCACCCGAAGTGATTTCCTGGTTGGTGATCACGCCGTCCATCAACACGTGGGGAATCAAATTGATGGTCGCCACCAGAATGACGCGCATCAACGGCGTCCGCGTCGCCGCAACCAGAAACGCCTGCTGCAGAGTCGACTTGTTCTGAATCGTGAACTGCAGCTGAAACCCGCCCGCCGTACCGGTCGCGCTGGTCACCTGCACCTCAGTCAGCGCATCGAGCACCGGCCGAGGAACGGGAAACGGGATCACCGGCCCCGCCAGCATTGTCAGATGGACGCCTTTAAGCACCGGGAACCCCCGTCACGCCTTCCGGTAACGCGATGTGCACCACCGTATCCAACCGCTCGACGAGCGCGTCCGGCCGCACCGTATCGTTCGCATCGCACAAGCGCCAATATTGTTCCGGATCGCCCAGATAGGTGCTTGCGAGATGGTCGAGCCGCTCCCCGGCCGTCACCCGATGTTCCTGCACGACGGTGAAGCGGTCGCTCGCCGGCACGAATCGCCTCCGCAGATGCACCACCATGGTCCCGTCACTTCCGACCATCGACGTGGTCTTCACCCCGTAGTACCGGCTCGTCGGCGGAAACGGATTCGGCTTGAGTGCACTGTCCAGCAACGCCTGTAATGGATCCGCCATCTGTCTTTGCCTCCTGTGCTCTCCGCGAGTCCTTACGGAATCCCCGTCAGCCCGAGCGACCCCAAAGTGCCGCCCTGCGCCTTCGCGCGGAGCCCTTCCTTCTGTTGCAGATAACTCATGAACAAACTGCCCGCCTTATGCGTAAACCCCACATCATCGATGGACAGTACGCGCATCCCTAGGCTGACCTTCGCGCGGATGGGATTGAGGTTCGGATCAAACGCTTCCTCCGTCACACTGAACTCGGTCAGCCGGACCGGGATGACACGATGTTGCCCGAAGACGAACAACGGCAAGGCAGTCTCCATCGGCAGAATTTCGAGGGTTCCCAAACTCGACAGCGTATGATTCGTCGTCAATTGCCCCGTGCTGGGATACAGCAAGGTTTCGAGCGCGGCGAGTTGTGGAGAAATTCCGGCCTCTCCGATCGTACGATCACCGGCTTCCATCTCGTCGGTCGCATCGATTTCCGCATCCAGCTTGATCGTCTCCACCGCAGGGCCCTTCAACCGCAACGCCTCAGATCGATCACCACCATCGCTCACTCCCTGCACTTGCAACGTACGGCTGAGTGACTCCGGGTTGTATTGCAGAGGAATGATCCGTTGCACTTGTGCCGTGGCCGGATCGATCAACACAATACCGCCCTTCAGAAGTCTGGGCGAACCGGGAAAGCTGCTCATAACGACCTCGTTGCTCGACCACGCACGTCTGAATGTCCGACTCCTTGCTCTATCATCCGCCTGATCCTTGATCGTCTCGTGCTGCCGGTTGCGGGTCGGGAGCCGGGACGGCTGCGGGAGGCATGGTGGGCGCTTCGCCGGGAACCTCGTGCCCCGCGCAACAGGACTTCCGTATGCGCTCTTTCGCCTCGAATTTCTTCCTCAAGTCTCCCTGGTACTGCGCGCGTGTTTTATACGCATCGGCATCCCATGGAAGATCCCCATTCCGGTACCGTTCCAGCCATTGATTGTTCTCGCGCATGTCGGCTTGGATCGCGATCATCTCGGCGATGAGCGCAAAGCAATCGTGGGCGGGGGTAATCTCGACAGCACAGTCAACCGGAATCAGTGGCGCCGGCTCCGTCTTCTGTTGTGCGTTATCATGATTCAATTCAGCACTCGACGAAATCGCCGCTTTTCTCTGCACGGAGGGACTTGGCTGCATGCCGGATTGTTGAACAACATGGGTAAGCTCATGCGCGAGCAGATGCCGCCCCGCGCTGGTGCCTGGTGAATATTGGCCTGCGCCGAACACCACGTCTTTACCGACCGTATAGGCCAACGCCTGGACTCCGCGTGCCGACGCCGCCGCGGTCGCATCGTCATGCACCCGCACGTCGCCGAAATCATGACCGAAGCGAGCCGCGAAAAATTCTCGCGTCGACACATCCAACGGACGACCCGGTGACCCCAGCACGTTCTGAACCAACGACTGGGAACCGGCCGCTTGTGAGGCCTCTGGAGCGGCCTTCCGCTGCGCGACCGCCGGCGGCCCGACCGGTGCACCAGGCGGAGGCGGCTTAGAGGACTTGGCGCTCTTGCATTCACGTTTCGTCAGCACCAACAATCCGTCCGGACAATGGTAATCGTAAAAGCACAAGGGCGTTGCCGGCGGAGGAGTTTCCGTGGCGATCTGCCCCGGCCCCATTCCGACGACGACATCCGTCTCCCGTACGATGACTCTCACCACCAAGCCATCACTGAAATGGACGAAACAGCCGTAGTTGCCGTTGGCAACCGGCGGTTCACATTGGATTTTCTCCACCGTCGCCTGGGAAGGCGGCGTGATATCGTGCTGGACATAGTTCTCGGCGGCCCGCTTGCTGATACTCTCCGGATCGTTTCGCCAGCTCGGGCAGCGGCTCCCACCCTCATCGGAGGAGCCGTCCTTGGGCACCGCCCCGTCGGAGGCCGCCTGTTCTCCGACCGGGGCCGATTCTTCTCCGGCGGCTTCCGCGCGTTGAACGGTCCCCTCGTCTGCCTGGCCCCCACTGTCCCCGCCAACCCGTTGGACCACCGGCCGAGTCTGGAGAGATTGCGATCGACCTAGCTGCCCATCCGGCATCTGCATGACCTGCGCAGCAAGTCGATCCGCTTCCTGTTCGTATTCATCACCCGGCTCGTTGATCCGCAACTTGGTCTGAAGCGATTGGCCGAGCATTTTCTTTTTCTCACACTCCGAACAAGTCCCGGTCAGCTGACTCGTCCCGCCGCAAGCACATTGTCGTTGTAGAAGACCGGCGTGCGCAGCCCCACTCCACGCGGCCTCAGTCTGTTGGTGACTCGCTTCTCTTCTCATAGGGGCAACATCAACCTTCCCACTGCCATCGTAATGAGAGCTGCAGTCGCCTGCTCTGCCTCATGCAGGCACCTGCTCCGTCACATACCGGGACGCGTTGACATACAAGGGGCCAAACAACTCCGGGAACAATGCCTCATACTGTTGCATCTGGGCTTCTATCCGTCGCACCTCCTGAAGCCGAACGATCGTGTGGTGGATGAGGCGCTGATCTGCCACCGTCACGGCAATCATCTCGAGTCCCTGTTCATTGATCGCCAACGTCATCCACTCCCAGGGGCCATGCGCGAACAGGCGCGCGAGGAGATCACGGCTGAGTCCGAGCTTCAGACATTCCAGCGCACGGTCATCGATGCCATGCCGAAAGGCCAGGAGCTTCTCAACGAATTGCGCCCGTCCGAAACAGATGCGCCGACGCACTGCGGCCGCCTGTTCACGAATCACGGCGGGTGGCCGTTCGAGAAATTCTCGCGAGAAAATCCGGTCAGCTTCTGCTTCCAACTCGACAAACCGGCCCCGTCGCTCCAACGGATGTCGCACCAGCCAGATGCCGCCCGGCAGATCGCTGTACAACCGCGGCGGATCGGCCAGGTATCGTTGTCCACAAGCCAGACAGGACAATTCCCCCCAAGTGCCCTCGATAATCCGTTGCGCCGCCGTCTTGATGCGCGCTCCATTCACACTCACAAACACCTTCTCCTCCTGCTCCACACCGCAGTTGGGACAGCGCAGGCGTTGGACGACGCAACGACTCATATGAAATCCGCATACCCTTTCAAGACAGGATCGCCTTCAGCTTGAATCCTGACCCCGAGATAAGACAGGCTCGTGCGCCCGGCCGCCTCGCAGAGATGCCGCAGGCTTTCTTCTGCCTGCATAAGACGAACCCCATCGAGCAGCCCCGCCGCGACGACCGGAGCAACGTCTGGATAGTCGATCTTCAACGATGGATCCGTTCCGTCTTCGGACACCGCAAGCGAGACAAAAAGCGTATGGGCGAGCTGTCGGGACGACAATCGATCGTGAGAGGCCGCCCACCGAGCCTCGGTCGCCGGTTGTCCTGCAAATCGTCGAATGGCCCGCTGCAATCTCGCGAAAACCTGTTCATGCGATTCTGGCGTGACGTACTGAGAAAAATACAATTTGTAGTGAAGCGGCCGGCCCGGCCGCATCACGGCGGAGACAAAGTGAACCGTATCCTTGCCCAATAACGCACCTAGCTCACGAAGATCATCGAGTGGCACGGTGGTGCCCGTCGATGCGGCAAGGATCTTCAATGCCTCGTGCAGCTTGGGACGACGACGATAGTAAATCGCAACCTGACGATCGACCGCAGCAGCGTGACCGCACCATTCAAGTTTCAGAAAGCATCGCTTGTGCTCGAACGCGCCCGCCAGGTGAGCGTGGACGAACGCCGCCTCTTCCCCAAGCGCCCATTGTCGCAACAGTCCTTGAATCCGGTCGGTGAAGCCGGCTCCCTCGCCGCGTAGCAGGAGACCAGCCAACGGATGGTCGGTTGCAGCAATGAGTTCGCCGTATTGTTCGAATTCCGGCAAGAGGATGGACTCCAGGCTCGCCATCTGTTCGACGGCGTCCGGCATGAGCCTGCCAAGTAGCCTGGCGCAGGCTTTAAGCCGAGAACCCGGTGCTACTTGGCCGGATGGACTACGGTGTCGAAGAACTGCTTCCAATTGGGCACTCCCTTCAACTTCTCCCCACGTTTCGAGCCTGAGCCTTCCTCATAGTAGGCTTCATACATCTCCGCAAAGAATTCCGGATGGCCGAAAAGCGAATAATCGGTCAGCCGTTTGTCTTGCACCACCAGGTTGTAGACATAGAATTCGTGATAGTAGGTGCTCCAGCTGAAGTAGCAGGTGCCGAACTTCCGGACACTGCGAAGATGTTGGTACACCTTATCTTTCTTCCCGGCCAGATCCTTGGCGGCTTCGATCATCGGCACGTCATCATTCCAATAGGTTTGGATCGGATGCGTCGTGTCGGTATCTTTGCGCAATCCCTTGCTGCCGTCGCCTTTCACATAGTCGTCCAGCAACGTATTGATCTTCAGCTGGTCGGCCATGGGCACCTCCTTGCCACCCTTGCGCTTCCACGGATCGGTCATATGCGTTTCCCACATCACGGACGTCTTCGACCAATCCCAACCATTCGTGGAGTTCTTCTTGAAGGTCTCAGTAGAGGAGCCCAGGTAGTCATCCAGGGCGTGGCCGACCTCATGTCTCGTCAATCCGGCGACATCAGAATGTTCCATACCGACCTCGATGAACGGATTCGCCCAGTAGCCCGTGCTGCCCTCGATCAGTCGGAAACCTGACAACTCGCCCTTCTGGATACCGGGCACATTCTGATCGGCCCGGACCACGTGCCCCTCAGGAACCTGCCTGAGCGCCGCGTGGAGCTGTCGAATCATGTCGACCGTCCAGCCGGGTGCTTTCCCGCCTTTGCCCGCCTTCGACTGACTGGAAATGTTCCAGCGCGCCTCAAACGCGGCCTGGACCCGTGCGAGCTTCTTGTCCTTGTTGATCTGGGTGTCGATATCCGTCTCAACGACGTCCGGCATCTCATGTCCTCGAGCCAGATACGCGATGATGTTCTTGGCAACATCGTAACCAAGCGCCTCGAAATGATCGCAGGCTTCATTCACCGTGTCGGGAAAGAACAGCAGGGCATGGTAGGTGTCCGGAAAATTGATCGAAGCCTCGCCGAAGAACGACTGGGTGATGATGGCTTGAGCCTGCCCCAGTTCGTCGTCCGAGAGCTCGTCACGCAACTCCATGAGCATGGTGCTACTGTCCATCTGACGTTTGAGCTCCAACGCCGGCGTCGATCGAAGGGCTTCAAAGATCCCTTCCTCGTCGGTCCCCCATCCCTCAGACGCGGCATGCACTCGCGACTCGGCGGATGCGCCGAGCAGCCCGAGGACCGTTCCCCACTCCCCGCGCGACAAATCATCCTGCAAGTCCTGCATCAGCACCGGATCACCCAGAACGGCTTTCTTCTCGTCTTCGCCGGCGATGCGCAACCGTGCATAAATCGCTTCCTCATCCGTGCCCCACCCTGCGATCGCCTCGCGCAGATCCTCCTTGATCGCCCTATGGATGACACCCGGTTCCGAAGTCGGCGGGCACAAGACCGGAAGACCGAGAGCAAGCCGTTGCACCGTTCGCTCTGCAGCCTGTTCGGCGGCCGAGTCCGGTCGGCTCACGCGGAATGATCCGGCAAGAGACTGGGGCACGGACTGCTGTGCGACATGGGATAGCTCGTGAGCAAGGAGTGCCCGGCCTTGGGGGCTGGCCGGAGCATACCGTCCGGGCCCGAACACAATGTGCTCTCCAGCAGTGTAGGCGTCTGCAAGCAGCGCATCGGCAGACTCCGCGGCTCGCGCACCAGTATGAATCCGGACTTTCCCGAAATCGTGGCCGAAACGCTGTTCGAAGAATGTGCGGGAGGTCTCGTCCAACGGCATACCCGCCGAGCGCAATACGCCGTTCGTGAGTTCACCGTCCGGCCGCGGACCCGGCGTTTGAGCCGCAAAGGCTGACGTGCCGCGTGGCGTGGCGGCCGGCTGACGCCCCTTCTCCGCCGACAGTCCTTTGGCCTGTGAAGCGACCGGCCGTCGATCACTCATGTCGAGGACCTCTGTCCGTTTCTCTGTCCGAGGCGGCCGGTATCTTCTCCCGGCTGTCTCTGCGCCAGTGACCGGCAATCGCTCTTCCCGTGGCCTGCCCGATCTGTTGCCCTTGCATATCTCCTGACATTCGAACGGTGCCGAGCCGCAGCCGCGACGTGCTACCGATGGCCTCGATCCGCTCCGCCATTCCCGGCTCAGAGAGCAATTGCGCAAGCTGTTCCTGCAGTCCCCGCGCGATGGCATGCCGGTCTTCATAACGAAAGCCCTTGAGGACGAGCCGGTCGATCGTCACGACGACCCGCTTCATACCCACCCCCTGGTTTCGGCGTCGGACAAGGGACGTTCGCGTTTCGCCGCTTCGGTATGCGCTGCCTGCAGGAGATGTCTCATGCCCACCGCCGCCCCTTCATCCGCCGCCAGGAACGCGGCGTTCAAGGCGATGCTCCGGATGTTCCCTCCGGACATGCTCAGCCGGGCCAGCTTGCCGTAGTCGAGCTGCTCAACCGGCGTCTCAGCGGGAAAAATTCGGCGCCAGATCAATTCCCTTTGCTGTTGGTCCGGGAAGGGAAACTGCACCACGAAATTGAGACGGCGCGAAAACGCGACATCCAAAGCCGCCTTCATGTTCGTCGTCAGAATCGCCAAACCGCGATACGCTTCCATGCGTTGCAACAGGTAACTCACCTCGATATTCGCGTACCGATCATGGCTGTCGCGCACCTCGCTGCGTTTCCCGAACAGAGCGTCCGCTTCGTCGAACAGGAGCATGGCTCCGCTGGTCTCCGCCGCATCGAACACGCGTCGCAGGTTGCGCTCCGTCTCGCCGATGTATTTGCTGACGACTCCCGAGAGATCGATGCGGTACAGGTCGAGATGCAGTTCGTTCGCCAGGACTTCCGCCGCCATGGTCTTCCCCGTGCCGCTTTCACCCGCGAAGAGAGCGCTGATCCCAAGGCCGCGCACGCCTTTCCCGGCAAATCCCCATTGCTGATAGACCATCAGCCGGTGCTTCGCATGCGCCGCAATCTGTCGCAACGTCCGCTGCTGCGCCTCCGGTAAGACGAGATCGTTCCATCCCGCGACCGGCTCCAAGCGCTGCGCCAGATCATCCAATCGGGAACGGCTCACACTGCGGCAGGCATTCCACAACGCGCTGTCCGCCGGACTGCCGGATTCAGCCACGTCTCGCAGCCCGGCGCCGGCCGTCGCGATCGCTCTGGCGCTCAAGGAAAACTGGGAGGCTACGCCGTCGAGCGTCCCGTTCATGCGCGCGGTGGCCGAACCCAACACCTGTTGCCACAATTGCTTTTGCTCGGTGCCGTCCGGCTTGTTCACCGTGAAGCGGATGGTCGCCCGTTTGCATGAGGGCACGTCGCGACCGGTGATAAACAATGGGTTGCTGCCGCGTTCGGCGAGATGAGCGACCGCTTTTGAAGGCGCTCCGTCATGGCAATGGATCAGGAGCATCGCGCCGAGCAAGGCGGCTTCACGTTGCCACAGCACTCCGAAGGCATCGGCCTCTGCGGAGGTGGCCGGCAAATCGTCCGCCTGCACAGAATGCAACTGCACCTGCAACTGAGCCGCCACCGCCGCCGCTACATCAGCCTGTCCGTCCACATCGTCACCGGACAGCAGGACCACGGGGTAGGACGTAGACTGTTCCCGCAATCGCTCCAACACCGACTGGCAGATGTGCCGATGTTTCTCGGCCATGACCTGGGGGACAGACACTAGACTCAGCAGCGGTTGCAAACGCGGATCGAGATAATTGACCCCGGCCAGATAATGCAGCACCCGTTCGTCGATGCGTAGTCTTCCATTGACCAATCCGGCACTATCGTCTACTTCGAGCAAACGCCACCGGCGCAACGGCGCCATGGCTGCCAGCGCGCTCCAGTGCGAATGATCCAAGGCGGCCAAGGCCAGACCGAACGTCGCATGCGGTCGTGGAGCTTGCGATTGGCCCAACGCTGCGGCGCACACCCGGCCGAGTTCGGCATCCATTTCCACTCCGGCGACCAGGAGCAGGAGATCTCGCTCGAACGCACTCAGGCCGAACAACTCGGACAGGGTATCGATAGCCGCCTGAGCAGGAAGTGCCGCCTGCGCCGCCTCCAATCGAGTAGCCACCACTCGCTCATCATGTTCAGCACCCAGCCGCAGTTTCAGACGGGCGAACTCGGCCACCAGATAGGCTTGATTGGCATCACACCATGCTGCGGAGGTCGTAGCAGTTTTCATGTGATCGTCACCCGATAATTGTAAAAGGCCGGCGGAACGGCCGACCGGTCGATGATCGGACTGTCGATGCCATCAACCCGTATCCGAAGCAGAAATTCCCCCGTTGGAGCATCGGCGACGGCAACGGTCAACGTCCCCGTTGCCACAGTGATCGGCCCAACTGGAACTTCTCTGGTTCCCAACAGCAACGAGACCGACTGCCCCGGCTGAATCTGTGGCTGCAGTGTGAGCACCAGGGTGGCCACTCCGCTGCCGTTGCGTGCGACTGCAATCGGCATCGCCGTCGTAATCTCCGGCCCGATGACCAATGCCAGAGCATTGCTGGTCCGTGAAATGGATTCGGCGGGCCGAATGACTTGCATCGCCAATTGGTACAAGCCTGCCGGCACAGGCGGCACAGTGAACGAGGTCTTGATGCTGCTTCCTCCCCCTGCGGCCGGCACCGCCTGAATGATCTCAAAGCGGCTGTTCGAAAGCAGAATCGTTGGATTGGTGCCATCGAGGTGATGGCCCGTGAGTTCCACAGTCCCACCGACCGTCGCAGCCGGTTGTCCGTTGGTCGCCGCCACGGTTTGAATGGTCGGAAACGGCGGCAGTAGATCGGCCTGTACCGCGACGCCCCGCTCTAAATGGGTGACCGGATCAACCGGTCCGCGAGTCAGCACGGGCAGAGTCGGCCTGGTCGGTTTTGTGGATTCAATCAGCACGACCGTGGCGACGTAGGCCGCCGAAGGCCGGTAGTGCGACTGCACCGCGGTCCAGAGTTTAGACATTTCCTCGCTGCTGAGGGGATCCGGGACGAGTTTGATCTGTTCCACCTGGTCGGCCAGCCCACACTCAGCCAGGGCCCGAAGCGCTGGCGGCAGGCTGGTATCGACCGACGGCGACGGCGTCAACGCCGTCGTGATGGCTCTGCGATCCAACACCGGCACCTCGTGGAGCAACTGCATGGCATACCCGAGCAGAATTTCGCTGCCCAATTCCTCGGCGCTGTAGGCGCTGAGCAGGTAATGGAGGTCTAGGGCCAACGGCGGATTGCTGAGGCGCTGCGTGCCCGATCCATCGCGAGAGGGCAGCGCGTGATTGCGCCAGCCGGTATTGAACGTCACTTGGTGGAGAAAGAGATTCAGCTGGGTGCTCTCCGTTCCGTTGACCGGCACCACACGATCCGGTGGCAGCGCACTCACGGTCACGGTGCTCCCGAGCAACCCGCTGACGTTATGATTGATCAACCCGTCATTGAGCAGATCTCGAAGCACGGCCGTCACCCCCGCAATAGCCAATGCGTTGCTCACGGACGCCCTCCATGGCGGCGAGCCAGATAGTCTTCCAGCGACATAGACGGTTGTCGCGGGCCCGCTTTCCGCTTCGGTGCAGCCGGCGAGGAGACTGCTGTCAGTTCTATGCGTCCGATTGTGACCTGTATGGGAGGTTCGGGCGAATCCAGCGCGGCGCGTTCTCGGTCGTCCACAGACATCACGCCAGACAGCAATGAAGGCAGAGGCGAAGCGGTCGGTCGTCGTCCTTCGCCAGACGATTCAACCAGGCGAGGCGGAAGATCGATAGGCGCTTCTTGATGAAGACGCGTCTGGACCGGCACCTGTCCGTCTCTCCGCCCCGGCATCGAACTATGATGAGGCGTATGTTTCGAGACCAATTCAGCCATCGGATTAGAAAGTGTAGCGGCCTCTGCTCCATGCGCAGGCCGATTCAGGACAGTCGCTGGCTCGATGTTCTGTGGTCCAGGTAACGACTCACGCAGACCACCCTGCGGTTCTGAACGAGGGGTGCCCGCTCCGTCACGAGTCGGATCGACAGCGTCCCGTGAATCACGGACGCGCGGGAGCGGTCGGATGACATCGGCCCCCTGTCCCTGTGCGGTAACCGGCCGACGAGCCTCTTCCGCCGACGAAATGTGCTCCACCCCTGGCAAATTGCGTAGTGTGGGCGATTCCCCATCCATGGCCGGAGCAAACATGGAGCGAGTGCGCGGGCGGACCGTGGGGATACCCCCCGTCTGCCGTTGCACGAGCCTAGTGAGGAAATCGTTCATGACAGTGCCATTTCGACATAGAGGCTGCGACGCTGATCCTTCATGCGGAGAATCTCTCCCTCCGTCCAGCCATAGGTGCGCGCCAACAGATCAACTTCCTGCAACAACCGCCGGCTTCGTGCATGGATCTCATTCCAAAAAAATGTCGCGATATCGAAGACCGTCTGCCACCTGTGCGCGCAGCTTTCACACTCCACATCGATGAGAATTTCGGCCAGCGGATCGAGTTCGCTCAATCGTGCCGCGAGCGCGCGACCCAGCTCGTCCATCCAGTGGCCTGACGGGCTTGCGCCGGTTCCCTCGCGCACACAACGGGAAAGAATCACCCGTCGAGCCTGCTCCAGATCGGGAGCGGCCGCTGCCAGCGCGAGATCGCGACTATTCGGCCCGCGCACATCCCAGGCGCACCCGGCCTGCTCGATCGTTCGCCAGGTCGCGTTATCTGGTACGGCAGACGCCAACAACTCCTCGCAGGACAGTTCGAAATCGAGTCCGACCCCGCAGACCGGGCATTCCGCATACCCGTCAATGCGGTCACCGAACGTCGCACGGCGCATCTCCAACAAACGCATGTCGCGTTCGCCGACCGTCCAGTCGCACAGCGCGTCTAACGACTGGTCGGGGCAGACCCGACGCAGCAGCAGCAATGCCTGATCGATAGGGTGCCGGCCGGTCCCCTGCTCCCAGATGTCGATCATCGCTTCCGCAGATAGGCTTACGGCCATACCCGGCATCATCGTCACGGCTCCGTAAAGGTCGTCTCAGCCGGTTCGGCCACTTCGTAGTCGCGTTCCCAGCCTTCGTTCTCAAGCTTGAGCGTCTGGATCGCGACCGCATTGGCATTCGCATCCAGGTCCGGCTGGGCTTGGTATTCCGACACCCAGCAACGGAAGACCTTGTACGCGATCGCCAGCTGCCCGGCTTCGTTATAGAGTTCGATGATGATGTCTTTCCGGAAATCCTTGAGCGACACTTCCGCGCCCAACCCGGAACCGAAATTCCACACCTTGTTCGCCCATTGTTCGAAGGCCGTATCGTGCGTCACGCCCCGCTCCAGCGTAATGGCCTCGAACTTGGTGCGGCCCGGTGACTTGCGGCTGGTGCTGGGATCGCCACCCTCCCGATGCTCGACCACTTCGGTGGAACGCTTCAGGGACCCGACCTTGCTGACGCCGGCGACATAGCGGCCATCCCATTTCACGCGAAATTTGAAATTCTTGTACGGATCGAATCGTGTCGTGTTTACGCTGAATTGCGCCATGGCATCTCCTCCGATTAGCAGGATGCTGAAACACTCCGCCACCTTCCTAGAACCCTCTACGTCGCGATCTGACCCGCCATCTGCTGGAGCTTGATAATCACAAATTCGGCGGGCTTGAGCGGAGCGAACCCGACGACGATGTTGACGATGCCCAGGTTGATGTCGTTCTGGGTCGTCGTCTCCTTGTCGCACTTCACGAAGTAGGCATCGCGCGGCGCAGTGCCCTGAAACGCGCCCTGCCGAAACAGGTTGTGCATGAAGGCGCCGAGGTTCAAACGAATCTGCGCCCAGAGAGGTTCGTCATTCGGTTCGAACACCACCCATTGCGTCCCGCGATACAGACTTTCTTCGAGGAAGAGAGCGAGTCGTCGAACAGGGATGTACTTGTACTCATCCGCCGCTGCGTCAGCTCCCCGCATAGTCCGGGAACCCCACACGACCCGCCCGTGGACCGGGAACGTGCGCAGGCAGTTGATCCCCAACGGATTCAGGAGCCCGTTTTCCGCATCGGTCATGTCGAGCTGCAACCCGGCCACGCCGCTCAGCGAGGCATCGAGCCCTGCGGGCGCCTTCCAGACTCCGCGCTGGCTATCCGTCCTGGCCATAACCCCGGCGATCACGCCGCAGGGCACAAAGGTATCGATCTGTCCGCCGAGTTGTGAATCGGCCTGTTTGATACGCGGGAAATAGATCGCCGCATTGCGCGCCATGTCACCGTTCAGGCCCATGCCAGCCGCCCCGGTTTGCGCGGCGCTTACGGTCGTCCACCCGGCTTTCGAATCGACGATCAGCATTGCGCGCCGTTTGACGCAATAGCTCAGCGCCTCCTGATACACATCGTCGGGCACATCGCCGCCACGTGCATCCGGTGCAATACAGAGCAGGTTGAAGAGATCGACCTTTTCCAACTGATACAGTCCGGTTTTTCCGGATTGGCTTCCTTTGTACGCCGCGCCGTCCAGCACGGCGCTATCGACCGCCACATCCGCCGGCGCCGCATTTTTTGCGGCGGTAGACTTGGTGGCGCTGGTCCAGACATCGGCATCCGTCAACGCCCCCGCATGGGCCGAAGGAGAGGTATTCGACGGCAAGGCGGCCATCACGCGCACGAGGTTCGACTCGGCCAGCAGCACCCGATCCGCGCGCCGCGCACTTTCTTTTGTCGTCAGGTTCAAGAAAGTTTCTGTGATACCGGTGCCGGCATCGCGTATGGTCAGGTCAAACAGGTCGGCCGGCAGCACGCCCAGCCTCGTTGCGACCGCGATCAGGTTCGGATCGGTCACGATTTTCTTGTCGACCCGCACGCGCACCTGCATGCCCCACGCGCCTTCCGACGCGGCCTGCAAGGTCAGGCTCGGCACTTCGTAGGTCGCTTTGCTGGCACTTCCACCGGTCGCTTTGTAGAGACGCACAATGACGGCTTGTCCGCCGCCGTTGAGGAAAAAATCTCGCACCGCGTAACTCAAGGTCATGTCGCGATGGAGGCCGCCGAAGATCCGTTCGTAATCCGCAAAACTCGTGATGGTGACAGGCTGATCAGTCGGACCTCGCAATGCCTTGCCGATCAATCCGGTGATCGACGTCGCCACGCCTGTAATGGTGCGCACTCCGCTCGGTAATTCCTCGATGTACACACCCGGATAGGTTGGTTGCACTGGCATACTTTTCCTCCTCGGCTTCGAACATTCACTTCGTTTGTCTGTTCTGGGTCAGAAATTCACGGATCTCGTTCAATTGCGCGTGATTCACACTGTAGATCGGCTGGCTCGAGGTGGCCCGCTTCAGAATCCATCCGCGCGCGACGAGTGCTTCCAGCGCCTCCATCGCGACGCGCTCGTCTGGACAGGGCTTGGCGATCCACCAATTGATGACGCCTTCTCTGGTATCCTTCGCGCCGGGATGGCGAACCAGATAGTCGAGAATACTGTGACTGATATCTGCATCCTGTGGTTCCATCCGGATCGGCCCCCGGAGACAATACGCGCCATGGCTCGATCCTCGGAATGAGCAAAAGCAATGCCATTAGGGAAATCCCATGTGTGTGCGGGTTAATCGACCATTTATGATCTTCGGATCACAAAGCCGCGGCGATTGTGCCGCAGCTGAATCTCAAGGACGAGATTGAAAGAGCGTTGAAATTCAGCGGAGTGGCCGGTGCGGCACTATCACCGCAGCGCTGCGGACATTAGGCATGCCCGTCGAAGGGCTGATGAAGCGGTGGCGGATACGTCCCCATCGGACCGGTTCCGTCTTGTTGAAACGACTCCCGGTGAATCCCGTATTTTCGCAGCAGGCGCTGAAAGCTGCGCCGTTCCTTTCCCGCCGCTTTAGCCGCATGCGTCACATTCCCCCGGAAGGTCACGAGGGTCTTGACGAGATAGGCCCGCTCGGCATCCATCGTGGCAGAGTTCTTCACGGCGCGGAGCGAGCCATTCAGCGATAGGCTCCTCGACGTGTCTACGGCACACTCGATGTCCTCTGCCTGGATGGTGGCGGACGCGCACATCACAACGGCGCGCTGGACTGTGCTCTCCAGTTCCCGCACATTACCCGGCCAGACATGCCTCAAGAGCTTTTGAATGGCTTCGTCGGAGAGCTGGCGCGGCCCCTGCCCATCGGCGCGTTGAAAACGCTGCAAAAAGCGCTTGGCCAACAAGGGAATGTCCTCTGCCCGATCACGTAAGGGTGGCACCACCAAAGACAGCACGTTCAAGCGATGGAACAGATCCTCCCGGAACTGCCGGTTGGCCACCGCTTGCCGCAGATCAAGGTTGGATGCGGCAATGATCCGCACATTTGCCAACTTCGTGCGTGAACAGCCCAAGGGCCGATACTCCCGATACTGCACGAAGCGCAAAAGTTTCGCCTGGGCATACGAATTCAGCGCATCCACTTCATCGAGAAACAACGTCCCGCCTTCGGCCTCAAGGACCAATCCTCCTTGCTCGTGCGCGGCGCTGGTATAGGCCCCTTTGGCATGCCCGAACAATTCGTTCTCGAACAACTGGTCCGGCAATGCGGCGCAATTGATCGGAATGAACGCATGATCTTTTCGTGCGCTCGAATAGTGGATCGCTCGGGCAAAGACCTCCTTACCCGTTCCTGTTTCACCCTGCAACAACACCGGAGCATCGACATCGGCAAAGAGGGGAATTTTTTCCACCTGCGCCTGAAAAATCGCGCTCTCCCCGACCAGCGAATTGATCCGCACGCGGCGTGTATGTCCGGAGGTACACCGAGCCGGCGAAAGGTCCTGACTCAGCACGCGACGCACGCGTAGCGCCAATTCCCGTCCGTCCAGGGGACACACAATAAAATCACGGAGTGCCGCCGGCAAGTCCTGCGCGAGCATATCGACGCAACCCTGCTCGCCGATGACTCCTACAATGGGCACATCCGGCCAACGGCGTGTCACCGTCGCGACGCATTCTTCGTATGATGGATCGGGAGAGTTGTGATGGAGCAGCACGAGGTGAGGCACATGGGTCGCGAGAAACGGATCAGCCACGTAATCGAGTGCAACCCGTTCCCCGGTCAAAGCGCGTTCGACGTATTCTACGATGCGGGCATGATCACAGCAGGACCGGCCATCTTTCTCCTGGGAGAGAAAGACGATTCTGATGACGTCCTTCATGTCGATTCACCTCTCTTTTATGATGAAGCGCTTCGTATGATCAGCCGGGGACACACTCGGCAGGATCGAACCACCTTTCCAACTAGAACTGCACCATCCATACCACATGATCTTTCCGAAAGGCAGACGCCTGTCTCACTCTCGAACACGTCGACGGAGGCCGCGTCCACACATGCTGTTCGACGGGTGTATTCATAAAGCTCCGTGTCCCTCCTGGAAAGGACATCATCTCCCGCCGAGCTTTATGTATGCGATCCGATACAGGTTGATTTGCAATTGGATACAGTCTCAAACCGCATCCGTGCCGGCTCTTATAGCACAGCGCATCACGCTCGACCATACAAGCGGCGAGGGAGAACGACCTCCCCCCGAATAGAGACACTACGCAAATTCACGTGTCGCACGCCGTGATGATGGCCATGATGGCAGCTCTGCCTCGCCCTTGCTGAATGACTCATCATGATACAACTTCGACAGCACTCCCCAAAAAATGTCCGGAAGGGTTGACAGCGCAATGTAGGATAAGGTGTACTGACTTTGCGGTCACCACGTTCCACCCCATTGGGGCCCATGTGACCGGCAACACTAGGGCTCTCAGTGTGGTCCAATTCCCGAAACTCCCACCGGGACATTGGCAACCTGGCAGTCATTTCAACGCATCATGGCCTCCCGGCTCCCATGCATCTCGGCAGATGCGCGTCCTTCGGACTCGTCCGGAGGAGCCCGGGACTATTTGGCCAGGCCCAGCAATCTCATTGTTCGTGAGAGGGACCCCGCGAGATGACCCGCAGTGAAGCTCCGGTAACCTTTCTCTCACCCAATCTGGATTTTTTGCGTGCCGTAGCCGTTCTCCTGGTCTACTTCTTTCATCTATTCATCACGACTGGTCCCCGCTTGCCAGACTTCCTCGCGCATTTCGGAGTCATCCTCTTTTTTGTTCATACCAGTTTGGTCTTGATGTTTTCACTGGAGCGGATCGACCTCAGAGGACAGAGGCTTTTTGCGACTTTTTATGTGCGCCGCCTGTTCCGGATCTACCCGCTCAGTATCGTCTGTGTCTGCCTCATTGTCTTGTTTCAACTTCCCCGGGCCCCTTGGTGGCCCTGGACACAACCGGACGCGTCGACCATTCTGGCGAATCTTCTCCTGTACACCGAGTTCACCTACAAGCCTGTTGTGACCTCGGTGCTGTGGAGTCTTCCCTATGAAGTGGCCATGTACGCCGTCCTTCCGTTCTGTTACCTCGCCGGGAAGGCCTATGGGATCAGGGGAATCCTTGCGCTCTGGGCTCTCGCAGTCGTCAGCGGCCTCGTCCAGCCCTTCATCTCCGGTCGCCTGGCCTTGGCACAATTTGCTCCCTGTTTCATCGCCGGAGTCGCTTGTTACTTTATGGGGTACGGAGTTCGCAGGCGCCCGCTTCCGTTTTTCGGGTGGCCGCTGATACTTCTCGCCGCCGCCGGAATCCAGGCCTTTGGGACATACTACGAATATGAGCAGGTGTCGAGATGGGCACTCTGTCTTATGCTCGGGCTCACCGCGCCCTTCTTCGCTGAATTGAACCGGCCAATGCTGAACAAAGGCACCGAATTGATCGCTCGCTACTCGTATGGAATCTATCTGACCCATCTACACGCACAATGGGCCGCGCTGGTAGTACTCAAAGACCAACCGGCAGCCGTTCGCTATAGCGTACTCATCGTGCTCAGCATCGGACTTCCCGTCGCCTTGTATCACTTGGTCGAAGCGCCGATGATCAAACTCGGCTCACGCCTGACCCGTCGGTTGTCCACGTCATCCGCTCCGCTCATCCGACCAGCTTCATCGGAACGGGCGCTTCCCGCACCGGCAGAAGCCGCGCATCACAGCAAGTCCGCCCAACCGGCACGCTCCAGGGCCGGGCAAGTGCCGGCTTCTCGCACTGCCAAGCCTGCTCCGGCTTCAGCGAGGTAAATCTCCTCGCGATTCCCTCGCCCCCAGTTCCTCAAAGAGAGACGATACACTACTCCGACCTTCTCTTCGGGCTAATCCACCACACGAATTGACAGACTGGCACACCAGGCGTACCCTTCGCGCTCATCCACCAGCAAGGCTGAGGATGCTCGCCGATGCGACCTGTGACTGAGACGTCGTCCCTCCACCATTCAACGAGAGGCCTTTCATGTTGACCAGACTCGTGCTGTGCCTTGCACTGATCATTGCGACGCTGACCACTGCGGACCTCACTCTCGCCATCGACCGCGTGAACGTCGAATACTCGGCCGACCAAATCATCGAGTCTGAAGAAGGCGCCACCAAAAGCCGCATCTACTCGACACCGACAAAAGAACGCCGCGAAATGTCACAGGGCGGCGCCGCCATGATGATGATCACCCGCCATGACAAGAATGTCAGCTGGACGCTCATGCCTGAAGAGAAAATGTACATGGAGGCGCCGGGCAACAAGACCTCGCAGGATAAGACTGATCTCTCCGGCTATCACATAGAGCAGACATCATTAGGGGAAGAAACAGTGAACGGGGTCGTCATGAACAAGAGCAAGATTATTATGACCGGCAATGACGGTACGAAGATGGGCGGCTTCATGTGGACGACGAAGGAAGGCATTCTGGCAAAGATTGATGCCCTGGCGGTCGAGAAGGGACAGAAGGCGCGTTTCAAGATGGAGCAGACCAATATCAAGATCGGCAAACAACCGGCCGAGCTGTTCGAAATTCCCAAGGGATTCGAAAAGCTGGACATGGGCGGCATGGGAATGGACATGATGAAGGGGATGATGGGACGATAAGGAGGCTGCCGTGACACGAATCACATCCCTGCATCTTGGTCTGGTTGTCGCCGTCGGGCTGTGGAGTGCGCCGGCTTGGGCGGATTCCCTCTGTGCCGAGAAGGCCATGCAAGCCGCTGCGGACACGCAATTGAAAAAGGCGGAAGAGCTTGAACGGGCCGGAAAGGCACGGGAAGCCTATGCCGTCGCCGCGAAAGCGGACAGTGACTGCGTGAGCGATTCCAAACGGCACGAGGGAGTGAAGCAACGAACCGCCAAGGCCATCGGAGCGGAGGATGAAACGAAGGGAAATCTAAACGAGGCGTTTGATTGGTACGTTCGAGCACAGGCCCCCACCGACGCCGGCCGCGTGCAACGGAAACTCGTCGAGGCTAAACCCGACGACGTCAACACGGTGAGTCACGCAATCGACTATTTCTCCCAACAGAATGACAAGACCCAAGAACAGGCGATGCGCGCGCACGCTCTCAAGAACGTTGAGAAGGCCCTCGCGGAAGAAGAAAAACGGTTTGCCTCCTTCACCAAGGATTCGCTCCACGAACTCGGACTGGCAAAAAACTGGGCCTATTATGCCAAAGGTGGCGAAGACCGCATTCGTGCGCGGGCTTCGCAACGCGGCGACACCCTGGCAGCCGAAGAAGGTCGCAAGCTTCTCCGTCTGGCGATTTCCTATTACGAGCAGGCCGACCGTCCGGACGGCGTCAAAAAAATACGCGAGAAGGCACGGGGCCTGGCGAAACGCCACGAGGCCAAGGGTGAAGGCGAGATTGCGGCGGAGTTCTACGCCATGGCCGGCGATGATAAGCAGGCCGAAACCGTTCAAAAGCAGACCGAGCAGCGGCAGGCACAGGCCGAAGAAGGACGCAAGAAGACCTTCCAAAAAGAGCAGGCGGATCTGGAGAAAGCGCTGGGCTTCTAAGCGGTCACCCTTGCAAGATGCGCTTTCCGACTTCTCAGGTTGCCTGCAATCGATTACGTGTAGTTCTCGCTCCTTCCCCAAGGCCCCCCTTGCCTGATCGCCCCGGTTATGGGATAAGCGCGGCGAACAATCTTCGTCATTCGTTAGATCGTACAACATCCTGGTCGGCACATCATGAACGACCGACGCTCCGCGAAAGACGAACGACCAATCAACCAGGCTTGATCGGGAACCATCGCACCATCAGACGGCACGACATGAGCAGGAGCACATCATGGCAACAATGAAATCTGGCAAGGTGAGCTGGGCGGCATCGGAGGAGTGGGACGTTCGCTCGGCGGAACCGGCTCCCAGAGGACGACGGGGGATAACCGAAGCGCCGGATCCATTTCTGGCGAACCTCACTGCGACGAACCGCTGGCAGGTCGAGCAGACGCTCACGGCAACGCCCAAGGCCAGACGAGGCGAGGCCGCACCCGCTCCCCTCACACTGGATGTTGAGGGCGGACCGGACGACGTGTACATCGTCATGACGCGTTATGCGTCAGGCGCCATCCGCTTCCATATGCCGAGCGAGCCGGCCCGACGCGGAAGGCGGAGGAGCGCGAGGACCCTGTACCGGTTTTCGATTCCCGTTCCCGCCGCTCCCATCGCCGAGCCCGGTGGACGCCGTGGATTCATTAGCGCCGCCATCAAGGCCGTCGTCCTGAAAGTCGCCGGGAAAATCGCCGACTATGCGCTCGCTAAACTGGCCTTGTTGTGGGAAACCGCGACCTGGAAGCATAAGGGTCGCCGCGAAGGATGGCTATCTGTCACGGCCGACGGTCTCGCCGGCCAACAGCTGCTGCCTGCCGCCGACGTGTCCTCACTCAGTTCCACCGGACGCCATCTCCTGTTCCTACACGGAACCTTTTCCAACACCACCGCCGCCTTCAATGGATTAGCCAAGACCCGTGGGAGTAACGGCAAGACATTCTTCGAAGAACTGCAGGAGCTCTACGGCAACCGCATCTATGGCTTCGACCATTTCACGCTCAGCAGGACCCCGGAAGAAAACGTGCGCATGTTGCTCGAAGCCCTGCCCGATCGCACTACCACCTTCGACGTGATCACGCATTCCCGGGGCGGATTGGTCCTGCGCCATCTCGTCGAACGCCGTGATCGGTTCGGTGCTCTGGCCGATCGCTTCGCCGTCGGCCGCGCCGTGTTGGTCGCGAGCCCGAATGGCGGAACTCCCCTCGCATCACCGGATCATGTGACGCAATACACCAACTGGCTCTCCAATGTGCTGGAACTGTTCCCCGACAACCCCTTCACGACCGGCGTGGAATTCGTGAGCGAGGCGCTGTCCTGGATCGCCCGGCGTCTGGTCGGCAGTTTGCCGGGGCTGGCCTCAATGGATAACAACGGCGAGATCATCCAGGCCTTGCAGGCGGCCCCAAGCCCCCCCGGCCAAGCCTATTCCGCACTCGTCGCAAATTTCGAACCGGATGCGGGGTTACTCCAACGGATCATCGACGCGGGAGCCGATCTGTTTTTTCCAACCGCGAACGATCTTGTCGTTCCGACCGAAGGCGGATGGAGGGTGGATCCTGGCACCGGCATCGCAGCCGCCATTCCAGGAGACCGCATCGGTTGTTTCGGCGTGGGGGGAAACCTAACCCAGCAGCAGCCGGTGAACCATGTGAATTTCTTCGAAGACCCCGGCACGGTGGATTTTCTGGTCCGCGCGTTGCGCGGGGAACCGCAGCCGGTCACCCCGATCGAACTCGATCACGACCTGCCGTCAGGACGGCGGCGAGGCGCGGCTCTGCTGAAAATGCCGCCCACCAATCTTCCGGCCGAACGCCGAGACGAACCACCGACAAGCAGACCGACCCTTCCCGCGCCGCAGGTGAATCCGCCCGTCACCACTCTCGCGCCCTATGCCGAACCGGACGATGTCTTTCATATTGCGTTGATCGCTCCCAAGGAAGGCTCTGACGAGGCTCAACTCATCGCCACATTCCGGAATGCCCGCGTCATGGAACACCTGCACACCGGCGGCACGCGCAAAACGACGGCCACTGCTCGCCGGTCCGCTACGGACGACACGCCCACGCAGTGGGCTCAAATCAAGGCTGGACAGGCGCACATTCACGGCTACATCAATGGAGACCCCGCCTACCCGCAACTCCCGGACGAGTCCGCACTGCAGCAGATGGGCAGTGCGCTCTTCACCGCGCTGTTTCCAGGACAAGTTCGCCGACTCTATGACGCGGCCCGATCGGAGCAGGTGAGTCAGCGACTGAACCTGATTTTCACCTCCGATATCGGCTGGATCGCCGACCAGTCGTGGGAATTCATTTACGATCCTGATCGACGCACCTTTCTCGCGCTGGAAGAAGTCAACTTCACGCGTAACGTGCTCACGGCCATTCCAGCCGAACGCATTCCGGCCCGACTCACCATGCGAATCCTCGTCGTGGTCGCTCAGCCGCTGGGCCTCGGCGCCTTATCGGTGGAAGAAGAAGCGGACGTCATTCGCAGCGGATTCCGCCGCCTGCTCGACGCAGGGCTGGCCGAGGTCGAACTCCTGCTCGATGCGACGCCGGAACTCTTGCACCGGGCGTTGGAATCTGCGGCCGCCCCGATCGACGTGCTGCATTTTATCGGCCACGGGGAATACAACGAACAAAGCGACTGCGGATATTTGATCTTCGAGAATCAAGACGGCGGCGAGCAACGATTGGATTCCTCCACGCTGCGTCAGATCGTCTGCCGACGCGGTATACGCCTGGTTTGCTTAAACGCGTGCGAAACCGGCCGCGGCGGGCGCCAGGATTTCAGTCGCGGGGTAGCGCAAGCGCTGATTGCGGGCGGAGTACCTGCCGTCGTCGCCAATCAATATCCGGTCCTGGACGTATCCGCCACCGCCTTCTCCCGACATTTTTACTGGGCCCTGGCCATGGGACATACCATCGGCGATGCGGCCCGCGAGGCCCGCGTATCAGTCAACTACTCCATCGCCGGCGAAGCGATCGACTGGGCGGTACCCGTCGTCTTTGCGCGGAACCCAGCACAACGACTTTGTGTGCCGCGCACGGCAGCCGGGTATGAGCGAACCCGCAGGGCGGCCGTACGCCAGCGTCGGCGTGCGGTGGAAGACCGAACGAAGATCGGGATTTGGAATGCGCATCGCATGATTCCTCACTTACCGGAAATCTGCGAGCGTCTCACCAAGGCCCAAGACCAATACGCTTTTGAAACCGTGTCATTTCCTGCCCCGATCGGCATCTGGCGGCGAGAGCAGGAAAAGGATCAGGCATTTGTCGTGGCCGAAACGCTCTACGACCGCTTGAAAGACAAACCCAAAGAATTGGGCGTGGATGTGCTCATCTGCATGATCAATTTTCCGATGAAGGACGCGCGGACGAGGTACCTCTACTATTGGCGGCGGGACCCGCTTATCGTGACCTCGACCTTCGGGTTGCTTGAACAGCTGAACGAACGGGAATTCACAGTCGAACGCATGATGGCGCACCTGGCGGCGGCGGTCGTCGCGGGCATCCCGCCGCATCCCCGGCGGGTGGGACCGGCCGACTGCCCCCTCTTCTACAATGATCAGCGGGACATTCGTTCGATCGCCGGGCGTCTCACGTTCTGTGCAAGCTGTCGAAAGCAATTCAAAGACAAGGCAGGACAGGAACGCCTCAGGGCGGCCGAGCGTATTCTCACGGCCTATCCGTAGACAAGGGCGACGATTATTCGAGCTGGGAAAATTGACGAACGGCCTTGGCCAGGTTTTCCGGTGTGCCGATATCCAGGTAACGTTCGCCGGGAAACTTGACGCTATGGATCGAGAGACCGGCCTTCAAGGCAGCCTGGAAGACG
Organism: Nitrospira sp.; assembly: GCA_024998595.1. Lineage (GTDB taxonomy): Bacteria > Nitrospirota > Nitrospiria > Nitrospirales > Nitrospiraceae > Nitrospira_A. The sequence goes on along the minus strand of JACOEK010000004.1, from coordinate 309,885 downwards.
ACCCCGACGGCCAGATCCCCACCCGAGTCGTTGGCCTTGCTCGCGAGCCGATCGAGATTGCGTCTGGTCTCATCGGCCCGAAGAAACGAGTGGAGAAACTCCGTGAACGCCGGCGTCCAGACGGCGCAGCACCAGCCGTAAGTGAGGTTCGTTGAGGCTGGTTTCATGACGAGGTTCCGCACGCAGCCTGCTTCGTCACAGTCCACCATATCCCAGACACGTGGATCTTCGATCTCATGCAGGCCCAACACCACGTCGGCTCCAGTCTGCTCCTGCTGCGCAATCAATTGGCGATAGGCATCCTCTGGCCCGAACAGAATATCCGGAAACCCGAAGGCGACGCGCTTCGCCTCGATGAACGGATAGGCACGGTCCAAGGTATCTGGTGGTCCCAGCGACCCGGCGATCACGACATAGGCCAGTGACAGGCCGACCAGATTGCCCTCACGGAAATAGTTGGGAATGTCCCATTTACCCTCCTTGATCACGAGGAAGGTCTTCGTGATTCCAGCCACCCTGAATTTTTCCAGTAAGTAGTGTGCCGCCACTTTCGGCCGAGGCTTGCCCGTTTTTGCATCAATCGCGAACCCGACGGGGTAGATTTCCTTGCTGCAAGGAAACGGCTGGAGACGTGTGGCCATTCCGGCCGCCGGCACGAGTCCCACCACTTCGAACGGGATCGGGAGAGAAACCTTTGGTGGGCCACCCGCATCCTTCATCCCAGTGCCCCCTGTGTGCTCGTGGATTGCTCGCCGAGAATTTCCCGGTAATAGGTTTCTACCATTGCCGCCCGGGCCGGTTCGATGACGACCAGTTGCCTCTGGTCGAAGGTGTTCGCGCAATAGAGATAGACAAACTCCCCTGCCCGCCCCCATTCCACATGCAGCTGCCGTCCATCCGCCTCTGTCCTGGTAACCTGATCCACAACTTGTTTCGTGGGAAGATTGAGCCAAGCCTGCTGCGCGGAGGTCCCATGGTTTTCGTACAACGGCTGATCCTGGTCTGCTCGAACGGAGCGCAGCTGCTCCACATTGAGTGGAGGGACACCATCCGGCTCGGGTGACTCAGCCCACGGCAGGACATTCGATGATGGAGCCAATCCGGTGACATACAGAGGTCCGTCATCGGTCACCTCTTCGATCGAGCGATACCGGATCGGTTCAGGTGGTAGGAGCAGCATCAGGCCGCGAGCCGCCAGCGCCCGTTGGAAGGGAATCCGTCGCGCGAGTTGCCTGGTCTTTTCGAACACGATCATTCGACCATGTGATGCAAGCGCGCCGCCAAGCCGATCCAACCGTAGCCCCAGCCCAGTCCGCTGTTCAAACGTTTGTTGGGCGTGGACATCCAACGCTCGTTTGAAATCCTGCCAGTCGCAGCTGGGAAGCCCAGGATCCTGCTCGGCTTGGAGCAAGACATGTGTCGCCACAATCACGTCAAACTTCTCGGCGGGAACCTGTTGATCCAAATCGACGCATTCGAAACAGACGTTAGTCAGTCCAAGGTCATGTGCCCGCTGTCGCGCAAGGGCGATGGAAACGGGTGAACGATCGATGCCCACAACCGACGCGTCGGGACAGTGCTTGGCATAGAAGGTCGTAAGGAGGCCGATGCCACAACCGGCATCCAGGATGGTCTGTGCGCTCTCCAACTGAGCGGCAATCCGAGACCCGACCTCGATATAATATTCGTAGCGTTGACTGTAAAGGGCGGGAATGAATCGGGACTGCGCCGTCAAATCGTAAAAGGCGATTTCCGCGGACGATCCGCTGGCCGCCGCTCGTTTGGCTTCGATAGACCGGTGCAGCGCGGCGAAGTCTTCTGGAGTGAAGACCTCGCGCTGCCACGCAAAGTAGGCGGCATCGGATTCGATGTGCCGGAGCCCCCACCAGGCGAGATGCTTGTGCAGGGCCGTTTCAATCTCATCGTTCCGGTCACCGGCCACAAGATCCTCTTGCCGGGAGAGCCATCGCGATACGTGCGTTACGGCCGCTTGAGCATGATGGCATCTTCATAGGCCAACGGAACCGGATGCGGATGCCGGAGTTGCCCGCTGCCGAATACCACATACTTTTCACAGGTGAGTTGGTTTAAGCCGATCGGCCCTCGCGCATGGTGGCGCGCGGAACTCAACCCAATATCCGCGCCGAACCCCAGGCTGTCGCCGGCGTTCAATCGGGACGAGGCATTGACCAGGACCGACCCGGCATCCACTTCTCTGCTGAACCGCATGGCGGATTCATACGACTTCGTCACGATGACGCAAGTATGGCTCGGACCGTGCTGTGCAATATGCGCCAGCGCCTCTTCGAAGCCCGGCACCATCTTGATGGCCATGCTGGGTCCCTGAAATTGCTTGTTCCAATCCGACTCTTGCGCCGGCTTGACCGCCTTGTGACCCGTCATGAGCATCTGACCCATCAAGGACACGGTTTTCGGGCAGCCGTAAATGTCGATTTTGAATTCATCCAGCAGTCGAAGGATCAGCGCCGACAACAGCGGGCGCGCGATCCCCTGATGGACCAGCAGCGTATCCACCGAATTGGGCGCCGAGGGATTCTGCACCTTGGAGTTCACCACAATGTTTTGCGCCAGGGGGATTTCCACATCATCGTCGATATAGACGTGCGTAATCCCACCGTCGTGACAGAGGATCGGCATCTTGGCTTGTTCCTGCACCACCTTCCGGAGTCCTGCGCCGCCGCGTGGAATAATCGCATCCAAGGCTTTGCCGGACTTAATCAGTTCCAGGGCCGCCTCCTTTTCCTGCCGATCGATGATGGTACAAGCGCCCTTGGGAATTCCTGCGTCATGCATGGCCTTCGCAAGACCAGCCGCAATGACCTGCTGTGTATGGGTCCAATCCGGCGAGCCGCGGAACACACAGACGTTGCCCGACTTCAGGCAGAGCGCCAGCGCATCAATCGTTTCCAGCGGCGACAGCTCCGAGACGATGCCGATCACGCCGATCGGGACGCGTACCCGGCTGACCTGGAGACCGTTCGGCTCCTCGTGACGCCCCAACACCTCACCGAGCGGATCCGGGAGATCAGCAATGTGGTGCAATCGATCCGCGAGAGCCTTGACGTCATCGGCCGTCATACGAATTCTGGCCACGGCGTCACGCACCCGCTCCCGGTTTTCGTATCCAATCATCGACTTTCCGACCGCATCCACATCCTTTTCGTTCGCGACCAGGATGGACTCCTCCGCTTCCGTAATGGATAAGGCCATGCCACGCAGCGCCTTGTCCCGCACGGGACCGGAGAGCAGCGAGGTTGGTCGCACCGCGTCACGGGCTGTCTTCAGCACTTTATCGAGATACAGCTTAACTGGAACTTCAACCATTATTTCCCCAATTGGTGATCTGGTGAGTAGGCGTCCGGTGATTTGCCGCAAGATCTAGTGATTCGACTGGGCAGCATAATGAAGGGCTCTCTAATGATCCGCGCCGGACTATACCACGCGATTTTTTTGTGAGTCAAAGACGGTGCAGACCAGAGATCGAGGTACTACCCTCCCGGTTCCCCGCCTACCCTCAGTCGGCCCGTTTGCTCTGCTGCGCGGCCAACCAACGACCCAGCCAGGCCCAAAGGACCATGAGAGGGACCAGTGCCCAGGCAATCTGTGCGGTCGTCACGCTCAGCGCCTTGAGGCCGGAGACCAGCCATCCGGTCGACGCATCACCAGCCCGCGAGATCGCCGTATCGATAAAGTTTTTCGCCTTGTACTTTTCTTCGCGACTGACCACCGTAAAGAGCACCTCGCGCGCCGGTTTGGAAAGCGCATATTCCCCCACCCGGCGCAGCACGGAAAAACTGACGTACACGACCAATCCAGGCCAGAGGGCGATACCAAGAAATCCAAGCAGGCTCACCGCCGGAAGAAATAACAAGGCCGCGGCCAGCCCGAACCGGGCCACCACACGATTAGTGATCAGCAGCTGCGTCAGCCAGGTGAGGATGTTGGTGGCAAAGTCCACCATTGAGAAGAGGCGCGTGCGGGCTTCCGGCGTGTCGAACTGTTCAGCGACCAGACGCACTTGCTCGAAATAGAGGAAGGTCGCGGTCATCGTCAAACATGTCAGGTAGCCGCAGATACCGAGCAGATACGGCGACGACCACACGAGGCGAACGCCGGCCAGAAAGCCTCCACCCAATGGTTCCCCGCTGTTCTCGTGATGGGACCGTGACCGCCTGCGGCTCCACATTTCCAGTTGGTAGATGCAGCCGATGCAGGCGACTAGGAGGGCAGCCGATACCAGCATCAACACCGGAACCGGGAACACATAGGTTAGTCCGGTCGTGATGAGCGGTCCGAACAAGGCCCCCGTGCTGCCGCCAGCCGCAATCACGCCGAAGAGGCGCGCCCCTTGCGCCGGCGCAAACAGATCGGCCATGAAACTCCAGAACACCGACACGACGAACAGGTTGAACACCGAGAGCCAGATAAAGAACCCCCGCGCGACCCATTCGATGTACTGACCGCTCGTCATCAACACGTAGAGCCCGATCAGATTGGCAATAAAGAACAGATAGACAGCGAGCAGCAACCGGTAGCGGGAATACCTCGCCGATAACCAGCCGAACAGCGGCGTAACAGCGAGCAAGGTGACAAACGTACCCGTCATCATCCAGGGAAGATTGTGGACGCCTCCCTGAATCGCCATTTCATCGCGCACGGGGCGAAGAATGTAGTAGCCACAGAGCAGACAGAAGAAATATCCGAAGGACCAGGCCAACGGCCACACTTCTTGCGGCTCTGCCTGCACAAACCGGATCACTGACCGATGCCATCTCTCCATGGGACTCCAAGTGGGCGCAGTGTAGCAGGCCTATGAACACCGGCAAGCAGAATTTTGCTAGAATGCGCCCGCGGTTTCCTCATGCGTAGGTGCGATCCAACACAGACAGAGGCGCATCCATGATCGATCTCCGGAGCGATACGGTCACAAAACCCTCCCCCGCCATGCGCGAAGCCATGGCCCGCGCCGACGTGGGTGATGACATCTATGGGGAAGACCCCACGGTCAATCGTCTCCAGGAGGTGGGCGCCGCCCTCCTGGGAAAACGCGCCGCACTCTTCGTGCCCTCGGGCACCCTTGGCAACCAATTGTCTCTGCGCGCGCAGGCCGAACCAGGACGTGAAGTGATTGTTGAAGGTCAGTCGCATATCATTCGCTATGAACAGGGCGCAGCGTCGGCGTTGGCTGGAGTGCAGCTCCACTGGGTGACCGGCAAACAAGGGCTCATGACGGCTGAACAGGTGCAAGCCGCGATTCGACCGAAAGATCCCTACAGCATTCAGAGCGCGCTCATCTGCATTGAGAACACGCACAACGCCGGGGGCGGCCGAGTCTACCCGCTCTCCACCATTCAAGCCATTCGCGCAGTCGCCACTGCTCATGGAGTACCCATGCACCTCGACGGAGCCCGCCTCTTCAATGCGGTTGTGGCATCGGGGGTGTCAGCGGCGGAATATGCGCGCCACTTCGAGACGGTCACCTTCTGCCTCTCTAAGGGACTCGGTGCGCCGGCCGGGTCTTTGATTGCGACGGACGACCCCAATCTATTAGAGCGCCTTCGACGTTTCCGCCGCATGTATGGAGGCGCCATGCGCCAGTCTGGGATTCTCGCAGCGGCGGGCCTCTACGCCTTGGAGCATCACATTGATCGCTTGAGTGAAGACCATGCGAACGCCAAGCGGCTGGCGGCCCGCCTGCAAAAGATTCCCGCTGTGACCATCGATCCATCCTTGGTCGAGACGAACATGCTGTTCTTCGATGTGCACAGCACAAAACTTTCCACGCCCGCGTTTGTGGCCGCCCTCAAGCAGGAGGGCGTGCTGATCAACGCCGTCGGCGGATCCACCTGTCGTGCGGTGACCCATCTCGATGTGTCGGCCGAGGCCATCGAGCAGGCCGCCGATCATTTCGCACGCGTGCTCACACAGTAGGCCGGCCGCCCGCATTGACAGGCTCTGTCCCCCCTCCTACAATGCCGACCAGTAGATTCGAGCAATGAGGAATGAGTGTCGCTTCACGCGGTGTCGTTTCAACAGATCAGTCGCATTCTCGAACTGACAGATACCCTGGGATTGAATCGCGAGTGGGTGGAAATTCCTCTCTCACCGGACAGTCCGGGCATCGTCCGCAAACTCCCTAATGGAAAACTTGAGATTGTCGTCGATGCCGACCAGCCGTTCGACGCATGGCTCGGCACGCTCGAGCAACAGATACGACGTGTGCAGGCCGCCTGACCACGTTCAAGGATAGACATGGAATCACATCTTGCAGCCTCCTCATCTCAGGCGTCCCCGGCTCTCCCTTCGTCGGAGGAACTGAAAGCCGAGTTACTGGATATTCCCGAACCACCAGAGATGCCGCCGGCAGTGACGCCACCCGGCTACGACGAGGCCCTGGCCGGCGCCGTGAAGTACGTTCGCGCCAAACGCGGCGGCGACCTGGTCGGCATCATTCTCGTCGGATCCGGCGCCCGGCGCGCCGTGACCTCGCACAGCGATATCGATCTCATCGTCCTGGTGAAAGGTCCGGCCGATGGACAGGAAATGATTCGTGTGGGAGACCGGCTGGTTGATATTCGCTACGGCGAGCATAAGACTGTGGCCGAGGACCTTGCCTATTCTCCTCGTCTCGCGCCCCTGCTTCGCAAGGGGCGGGTCCTCTATGACCATGAAGATATCGCGGCGCAACTCATCGCCAAGGCAGCCCAGCGTTTTCGCCAGGGCCCGCCGGCGGCCACGCTTCACGAGCGCATCCGCCTCAAGGCCGAGTGCCTGCACTGGCTCGGAAAGGTCGAGGATCTGCGCGACAAACCCAACACCGCGCAATACCTGCTGCAGCTTTTTTTTGAAGAGTGCGTCTCCGCATTTTTTCGAACGCGAGGACTGTGGTTCACTGCGCCGGTGGACACCCTGCGGTTCCTGGCTTCCCGCGACCCGGCTCTCGGTGAGCTGGCCAGCCAGTTCCTGAGCGCGGCCACCCTGCACGACCGGCTAATGGCCGGCCGCCGGTTTGCCGAGACCCTGTTTCGCGATATTCCCCTTCCACCCCGCGTGGATTGACAGGGCTCCGTCATCCCGCTCAAAGGCGGCATCCGCTTGCACCGGCGCCCGACCGTGGTAGCATCGGAAATTCACCGCACCGATGGCGCGGCATTCCGTCCTGAGCGGCTCCGCGTCAGTCATCACATACCGGCCTTCACCAGAGAGGGTGACCTATGGAACTTGGATTCGTCGGACTCGGCAAAATGGGCCTGAATATGGTGACACGCCTGCAACAGGGCCGGCACCGCATCGTGGCATATGATCGTGCGCCCGATGTCGTCAAACAGGCCGAGAGCAAGGGCTGTATCGGGGCCGCCTCCCTCAGCGACCTGGTCTCCAAACTCGCCGCCCCTCGCGCAGTCTGGATCATGGTTCCATCAGGAGCCCCAACCGAAGAAACGATTCACGCCATCAGCGCGCTGCTGCAACCGGGCGATACGATCATCGACGGCGGCAACACCCGCTTCCACGACGATACGCGACGCGCGACCGAGTTAAAGACCAAAGGCATCCACTATGTCGATGTCGGCACCAGCGGCGGCATTTGGGGGCTGACGGTGGGGTATTGCCTCATGATCGGCGGCGAGAATGAACCGGTTCAGCGCCTGACCCCCATCTTCACGACACTGGCGCCCGAACAGGGCTGGGCCCACATGGGCGGCCACGGCGCGGGGCACTACGTAAAGATGGTGCACAACGGCATCGAGTACAGCATGATGCAAGGATATGCCGAGGGGTTCGAACTCATGGCGAAAAGCGAGTATCGCCTTGATCTGGGCAAAGTCGCCGATGTGTGGATGCATGGCAGCGTGGTCCGCTCCTGGCTTCTGGAACTGGCGGTCGGCGCCCTGAAACAGGATCCCAAGCTCGAAAAATTGAAAGGATACGTGCAGGATTCCGGCGAGGGCCGCTGGATGATACAAGACGCCATCGATAAGGATGTGCCCGTCCCGACCCTTACGGCGGCGCTGTTCACCCGCTTCCGGTCGCGGCAGGAAGAATCGTTCGCCGAGAAAATGCTGGCCGCCTTGCGCAACGCCTTCGGCGGACACAGCGTCCGGCGCTGAGCTTTCAACCCAACGGACACCGACACTATGTCTTCGCCAACAACGCCTGTCGATATCAAACCTGTTCCTGAAACCGTCGCCATGGTCGAGCCCTGTACCCTCGTCATTTTCGGCGGCTCCGGAGACCTCGCCCGACGCCGCCTCATCCCGGCCGTCTATAACCTCCTGCTCGACGGGCTCCTGCCGGCCAAATATGCGGTGATCGGTCTGGGCCGCAAACCGATGACCGACGACGAATTCCGCAATCTGGTCAAAGAAGGGATCGTCAAACATTCGCGGCAGGCTCTGCGGGAGGAGACCTGGGCTACCTTCCAATCCCATCTATTTTATATCCAGGGAGAAAACGAAGATGCGCAGACCTACGCTACGCTCCGCGCCAAAGCGGAAGAGGTGGAGCAGGCCATGCAGTTGCCCGGCAACCGCATTTTTTACCTGAGTATTCCGCCCAGTTCTTTCGCATCGGTTTGTGAGGGATTGGCCCAGTCCGGCCTGGCCACCTCCGCTTCTGCCTCCTCGCCTTATTCGCGGATCATCGTGGAAAAGCCTGTCGGGCGCGATCTGGCTTCCGCCCAACAGATCAACGAAGTGACCGGCAAAGTGTTCGATGAGTCGCAGATTTTCAGGATCGATCACTACCTGGGCAAGGAGACGGTTCAGAATCTCATGGTGGTCCGGTTCGCCAACAGCATTTTCGAACCGATTTGGAACCACAAATATATCGATCACGTCCAAATTACGGTCAGCGAATCGGAAGGCGTGGGGACCAGAGCCAGCTATTACGAAGAGGCCGGCGCACTGCGGGACATGATTCAAAATCACTTACTGCAGCTGCTGTGTCTCGTCGCCATGGAGCCGCCCTATTCGCTGGATCCGAACGTGGTGCGCAACGCCAAGATGGAAGTGCTGCGCTGTCTCCGGCCCATCGTCGGCAAGGATGTCGAGCAGTATACGGTGCGGGCGCAATATGCCGAGGGTGTCGCGCATGACCAGCCGGTGCCGGGATATCGACGGGAAAAGGGCGTCAATCAAAACTCCACCACCGAAACGTATGTGGCGGTCAAGGCGTTCGTAGAGAACTGGCGTTGGGCCGGCGTGCCGTTTTATCTTCGCACCGGAAAAGCCCTCCCGAAGCGGGCAAGTGAAGTCGCGGTGCAATTCAAAGACATTCCGCAGATTCTTTTCAATGCCGACCCTGCGGCTCCTCAACCGGCCAACGTCTTGACCTTGCGCATTCAGCCGGATGAGGGACTGTCCCTGCGCATTATTTCGCGAGTCCCCGGCACGCGCGCGCAGACGCATCCCGTGGAGATGGATTTTCAATATAGCGACGTGTTCGGATGCCCGTCACCGGAAGCCTATGAACGCTTGCTGCTCGACGTGATGGCGGGAGATGCCTCGCGTTTTATGCGGCGCGACGCGGTGGAAGCGTCATGGGATTGGGTGACCAAGATTCTCGAAGGCTGGGCTCAGCAGAAACTGCGTTGGTTGCCCGAATACCAGGCCGGAACCTGGGGACCGGTGGAAGCCGAACGGATGATTCAACACGACGGGCGGACCTGGCGGATCCTGTAGCCGGACATAGAACCATGGCCGCAGCCAAGCCGCCGTGGCGATAGGTTCATGTTCACGGCTTCATGTTTACTGATGCAGACAGCTGTTTTCGAATCTCGTCCTTCTTCCCGATCCCACCGATAAACCGTACGAATGCTCCCCCGTCGAACAGCGCCAGTGCCGGCAACGAACTGATCTCGAGTTCGGCAGGAATCTGGAAGTTTTCCTGGACGTTCATCTTCACGATCTTCACTGCTGCGCCCACCTCGACCTGCAACTGTTCCAATTGCGCGAGGAGCGCACCACAGTGGCCGCAACCGGGCTGCCAGAATTCCACGAGCACCGGCATGGAGGCCTGCTCCACCTGACGCGCGAAGTCGCGATCCGTCACCTCCTCGATCACGGACGCGCCACATCGGAAGACGCCTCACCCGTGGCGGCGGGACTGGCGGCAAATAGCTGCTCATAGACCAACCGGCCGAATAACCGGTAGCCGCTGCTCGTGAGATGCAGCCCGTCGTTCGAGTACGGCTGCGCCAGCATGAGAGACTCCGGTTCGGCCGTCGCCGTGAACAGATCGATGTGCCGCAGACCTTTTCGTGCCGCATAGTCTGCGATCATGGCATTCAATCGCTGACGCCGCTGAATATGCTGAGCCACCCACGATGCGGCATCGGGATTATCCTCGCCAAGGTCAACCCGAATGGAGGGGACGGTCACGGGAACAGGCGTGATCGAGGAGGCTCTCGCCAATTCATACATCTTGGTGAGATTTCGCATGATCTCCGTGGGATCGGCATTCCATCCCAAGTCATTCGTGCCGCCCAGAATAATCACCATCTGAGGACGGCGGTCGAGGACCGTCGCGCGGAAACGCAGCACCATTTCGCCGGTCACTTCACCGCAGATTCCGCTGACCTCAACGCGGCCTCGCTCCCCGAGATAGTCCTGCAACATGTGACCATACGGCGTGTCCCGGTCAGAGGCATGCCCCGGACTGCGAGTCTGGTACCCAGCCGTGAGGCTATCACCGAAACAGAGAATGAGCGGGGGTGGAGTGGCGGTCGTCACGAAGGAATTCTACTGTCTCAAACGAGCCGACGCAATGTTGGACAGGCGCGCATGCATAGGAGGTCTTGCGCAGACCGGCTATTTTCTTGACGAATATTGAGCCTCACGGTACGACTGACACTTATGGAACCCACACCCCCACTCGGAGAAGGCATTCCGCTTGCTCCCTTCGTGAAAGCAGGTACCGACCCGCAGGTCGCGGCCATCAAGCAGCTGTTGAAGCTACTTGATAAAGCGGCCAAATCGGCTCGTACGTATGGCACGAAGAACCCGGTGGCGCAGCGATTCTTCCAGCAATTTTACGATGACCTGACCAGTCATCTGGCCCAGCACTCCCGCCTTGCCCTGCTGGTGCAGCGCAATCAGCTGCTCTTCCAAAATGAAGTCGTCTACGAACCGGAGCGCGATGCCACCGGAGATAGTTTCGCCTTCAAAATGTATTCTGACGGGATCCGCGAGCTGAGCTTCCATCAGGGACTCACACGTGAAGACCTCGCTTTTTTTCTGGAAGCGCTCTGGGGGACGCCGGCCGACGAAACCGCCCCGGCCGACGTCGCCGTCGACCATGAAGAAGACGACGACATCGTGACGCGATTGTGGGCGAAAAATCTCGAGACCATTACCCTGGTGACCGCAGAAGAACTTGTCCGAGCATCCGGATTCGGACTCGATGAACTCGAACTTCAGACCCAGGGATATATGAGTATGCCGGTCGGCTCCTTACGCGAACTTCTCGACCGCGAGCGCGCGGCGAAAACCCCTGATACCGAGGGTTCCGGCAGCTCCGTCGAACCGGCGGGCGGGAATGTCACCGGCGGCAACGCGAACCGCAATCGTCGCTTCCAAGTCAATGTCGTCGGGTATGATGTCTCCGACGAAGAGCATGAGGCCTTGACGCAGGAGATCCAGCGCGAAACCGCGCGTGATGCTACGACGTATATCCTCGACATCTTGTCAGCCGTGCTGGCCTCCGAACCATCCCCCGTTCTCCTGACCAAACTGTTCGACGTCTGGGATCATGTACTGGAGGCGCTGATTCGGGCAGGACAATGGACGATGCTCGAAACCGTGCTGACCATGTTGCAGGAAGCGGAGACGGTCCGGCCGGATCTTTCGGACAGCCACAAACAGCAGGTCGCTGGATTATTCGATGGTCTGGGTCGCCCCGAACGATTGAAAGCCATCGGTGTCCACTTGAACCGCAACCCCCAGGCCAACACGGAAGGGTTGATCACCCTCCTGCTCATGATGAAACTCGAGGCGATCCCGGGACTCTGCTCGGTGTTGGCCACCCTGGATACGCCGGCCCATCAGGCGGTGGTCATGGAGGCCCTGCAGACCCTCGCGCGGGACCATGCCGAGCCGATCATCCGCGGCCTGACCGACAAACGGCCGACCTTCGTACGGAACCTGCTGACTCTCATCTCTCGATGGAATGATGCCCGTTTTGCCGACAGCGTGGAAAAAGCGCTGCGCCATCCCGAGGCCACCGTGCGTCGCGAAGCCTTACGAATCCTGTCGACCCTTCGCCCTTCGGGCAGCGGGGTGAAGTTAGTCGCACTCTTGAGTGACAGCGATGAAACCGTTCGCCTCACGGCGATGAAAGTCCTTACCGGCGGCCAGTATACGGCCGCGTTTTCGGCCTGGTCGCCGTTCGTCACGGCCGATGACTTCTACGACCGGTCGCCGGCGGAAAAACGTGCGATCTACCAAGCCCTCAAGCACACTGCCGCTGATGAAGCCGTGCCCTACTGGCAGGGACTGTTGACGGAATGGTCCTGGACCAATCGGAAAAAGAAGGAGGAGCTCGCACTATTGGCGGCGGAGATCCTCGGCAAATTGGCGACGCCTGCGGCCATGGCAGCCCTTGAACTCGGACAGAAAAAAGGCGGCGCGGCCGTCCGGCAGGCCTGCAGCGCGGCCATCTCCTTCGCGAGCCGCCAGCACCGGCACACCATTCCGAACGCAGCGAATTCCTAATTGCGAGGAAATCCGTGACCGACTCCCCTTCTCCTGCCAATCCGGTCCCGAGCCCGGACGCTGTGCACCCGATCCTCACCCATGAACGGTCGCTCGCCAACAAGATCGCCAAAGGGTCCGAGGCCGGTGATATCCTCGACCAGCAACTGGCCATGCTGGGTATTCAACTGGTGACTCAGCTGAACGTCCTCATCAAGACGTCGCGCATTCATGGACGCACCAATGCGGCGCTCGACAAACCCGTGGACTCCATGATGACGCTGGTGAAGACCCTGGCCGCAGACCACCCTGTTGTGCTTCGCTTGCAGAATGACTTTCTCTTTCTCGGGGACAGCCACCTGAAAATGAGTTCGCAGCAGATGGCGGTGTTCGCGAGCATCATCGAAGCGTTGAACAAATGGCATATCGGCGGGGTCTCGTTTGCCTCAACGGCCGAGTCCAAAGACTTTCGCGAGTTCGCTTATCTGTTTGTCAGCCTCGATCCGGAAAAACATACGCTGGCCGATTTGCAGGAAGCCCTTCAGACCGCGCACGTCAACGGAATCGAACTGGAAGAACCTCGAGCACTTCAGCTTCAACCGTCGAACGACGCCGAAGCCGGTGCCGGCACGGCGGGCACGCGGTTTGGAACCTCAGCAGGCGGGCCGGAGGATATGAAGGAGAAGCGCAAGGCCATCGCGAAAGGCCGCTATGCGAAAGCGGCCACGGCCCTCGGCGATCTCACCAAGAATACGCGGGCGGGTGGAACCGTCAGCTTCAAGCAGGCAAAACGCGCGATTCAGAACATTGTCGAATTGATGATGCAGGACGAATCCACACTCCTGGGTCTGACCAACCTCCGCTGTCATGATCAATATACGCACAACCATTCTGTCAACGTGTCGCTGCTGGCAATGGCCCTCGGCAATCGCGCCGGATACCCGAAGGTCGAGCTGGCCGATCTCGGTCTGTCGGCGCTCTTTCACGACGTGGGAAAGTGCGCCATTTCTCTGGATGTGTTGAACAAGCCCGGCGAGTTTACTCAGGACGAGTGGACCATCATGCGATCACACCCGATTGAAGGGGTGTTCACGCTCGTCAAGGCACGCGGCATCAACAACGTGCCCGCACGCATGGCCTCGGCCTCGTTCGAGCATCATATGAACTATGATTTCTCTGGGTATCCCAAACTCCAGGTGCCTTGGAATCAAACCGTCGCCAGCCGTATCATCACGATCGCAGACTGTTACGATGCGATGACCTCTTCACGCGTGTATCGCCGGGAGCCCATGTCCCCCGCGAACGTGCTCAAATTCATGTTTGGGAAAAGCGGGCAATCATTCGATCCTGTCTTGCTCAAACTGTTCGTAAACTGCGTGGGCATCATTCCCATCGGCAGTCTCGTGCGGCTCGACTCCGGCCCTCTGGCGGTCGTCCTCAAGCCCGCTCAGGACAAAACCAATGCGGAACGCCCGGTGGTGAGAGTGATTACCGATGCGGATGGCACTTCCATTGAGGACGGTCCCGAGCTCGATCTGGCCGCGCAGGACGAAACCGGAGCGTATCCTCACAACATTCTGCAGCTCGTCGACAATGCCGAGTACCACTTCGACACAGGCCGCTACTTCGTCTAACCGCCCGCCGTCTCATCTCAGCACCCGTTTCTAGCGCTTGCTCTCAGGCGGAGGCCAATCCATTTCCGTCTGTCTGCCACAATAAAAACAGGCCACTCGGTACTTCGCCTTCCGCCGGGGGTTCGGCATGGAGATGAACACGACCGGGGTGTCATCGTAGGGGCACAGCGGCTGTTGATGCATCAAATGTTCATCGGCCATCAGTTCCAGGGACGCATTATCCCAAACCGGAGAAAGCTGTTCACGCCCGGTCACACTGGTGTGCCATCCGCAACGCTCACAATGCATATCAAAGGTCTTGACCCGGTCCCGCGTCTGCGATTGATCAATCACCTCAACCGGACCCGGACATCCGGCGCGCTCGCAGCTGATGGCCTCATGTTGCAGCGCACGGATAAACAGGCGATGGGCCTGTGCTTGCTCGGAAGACATTCTTGAATCCTTTCCCACCCGGCCTGGTGTCCACGATGTTTGCCTGGCCCTGGCTTATAGCCATCAACCCTACGCCTGTCAAATCACCCTCACTCCCCAGTGCCTCCCTCCTTGACACGATACCAGCAGGCAGCTATCCTCCCGAGGTTTGTAGCACGACATTTTTCCCGCGAAAGGAGTCCCGAGATGGGTGTGAAGTGGCACGGAGCAGGCCGGCGTGCGGTCGTGGTCGGGGCGCTCGTCGCAGCGACCCTCGGCTTGTTCTCAACGAGTCCGGCGGCGGAATTCAAGATGGGGGTCATCGATCCTCAAGTGGTCCTGGAAAAGAGCAAGGCCGGCAAGCGAGCACTGGACGGGCTAAGAGAGTATGTGGCGACACGCCAGAAGCTGTTGTCGCGGGACGAGGAAGAGTTGCGCAATACCGAGAAGCAGCTCAAGGAGCAGGCCTCGAAATTCACCGACGCCGAAAAGAAAGACAAGGAAACCGCGTTTCGCAGTAAGATCCAGGATTACCAGAAGCGCGCTCAGGAGTTTAATCAAGAACTGCAGGGCAAGCAGAAGGAACTCGTCGACGAATATATGAAGAAGATTGCCGTGGCCACACAGGCGGTCGCCGACAAGGCCGGGTATCAACTGGTCCTGGATAAGGGCAGTGAGCAAACCGTGAAAATCGTGATCTTCAACAAAGACACCATCGATTTGACTGAACAGGTCATCAAGGAATTCGATCGCACCAACAAGTAACGGTCACGAATCCAGCAAGTCTTGCCGAATATGCTCCACCAGCTGAAAAAAGGCTGGTGGAGCCGGGTCCACCGCCTCCGTGACGAGTTCAATCCCACGCCCGAAACCGATCCCCAATCCGAGTGCCGCCGCACGTCGGATCTGCCGTTGATCGCCGATTCGCCCGCCCTGCAGTTTTGACGACTTGCCGAACGACCGCAAGAGCGCGAGGGCCGTGAGGTCCAGCGCAACCCGGTCGCCGCTGCAGATGAGCAGGTTGGTCTTCGCCGGGGTGCCTGATGTCGGGCCACCCTCAATCATGGTCGTGGTTCCGTCGGCCACGGTCAGCGCAGGATGAACCGCGAGATTGATTTCAGCAATCCGCTCGTGCCAATCCCCGCTCCAAAATGTGACAGATGGACGATAACGCGGGTGGACCGCCCCCACGAAATTCTTCAGACCACAGGAAAACTCCGCAAAGCGATGGGTCTTGATGACCGGCATGTTGATCACCACATCGGCTTCATAGACCGGTCGAGAAAAATAGAAGTGGCCGATCGCTTTTGCTTCCACCGGTTCAAGCCGCACCCAGGGTTCATCTTCAAGCGCCAGCACCCTCGCCCCCACTGATCCCACCGCCGCTCGCATTCCTGTGCTGGTCAGATTGGCGGATGTGGGAAGGCGGATGATCCCCGACCCGTCGGCCACCACCACCTCCGCCGCCCCATTCGCTCTCACCATGTCGGCCATGGCCTTCACTACCAGAGGATTGGTCGTCGAAGGCGGCGGCTGATCGTTCAATACATTGGGTTTCAGCAGAACACGGGCCCCCCGGAAGCCCAAGCGGTCGATCCCCCCAAGCAGTTCAACGGCACGCATCAGCATTCGGCGAGGGTCTGTGCCGTAGACGATGGAGACGAGGGAGCGGCCTTCTCGGGTAAATGGATTGATTGGAATGGGTTTGGGCGAAACCAGCGGCCCCTCGGGATCGAAGAGCAGATGACGAAAGATGGTCTGTGGCGAGCGCAACAGTGCCGGCAGGAGAAGCAAACCGAATCCGGCATTGTTGAACAATTCGCGTCTTGAAAACGCCATGCGTCAGGGACGCCGCCCTCTCTCAATGGGATATCCGGCAGTGCGCCATGCCTTCATGCCGCCGTCCATCGAGATGACATTCGTATACCCCATCTGGCGGAGGCTGTCGGCGGCTAAAATCGACCGATACCCACCACCGCAATACAATACGATCGGCTCCTGCGTATTTGGAATCGCCGTTTCAATATCCCGTTCGATCACGCCTTTACCAATATGAGTAGCCCCTGCGGCATGATCGTCACAAAATTCCTCATCCTCCCGAACGTCCACAAAATGAAACCGTTCGCCTCGATCCAGTCTGGCCTTCACATCACCGACGGTACATTCCCTCACGCGGGTCCGCGCTTCATCCACGACCTTTAAGAATCCCGGATTATGCTTCACAGTGACTCCTCCTCATGAAACAACGATTGCTGCGCCGTCGGGCGCCGAAACGTCTGGGGAGCGGGCAATTCATCCGACTCAAAGCCTGCACGCCGGCGTCCCAATTCGAACAACTGCTCGACACAGCGCCAATAGGTGCCCGTGCCATGATGCCGGCTGAAAAATTCCGCCTCACTCAAGGCTCCTCCACGAACCTCCCGTATGCGATGCATGATTTTTGTGATCCGATCAGGAAAGGCCTCGCGCATACGATCAACGAACACATGCTCAACGTTCCCGGGTAACCGAAGCAGACTCCCAGTCGCAGAGGTGGCTCCCGCCTGCTTGGCACGGGACAATATTTCAGGAATGGCCTCTTCATTCAAGCCGGGAATGATCGGCGCTACGGAAATACCGGTAGGAATGCCTGCCTCGGAAAGCACACGCATGGCCTCAAAGCGTGCCTCGATGCCGGGGGCCTGCGGCTCTACCAAACGCGCGGTGTCATCATCGGCAAAGGCGATACTGAAGTAAACGCGAATCCAGGCCTGTTCGTGCAATTGCGTGAACAGATCCAGATCACGTGCCGCAATGACGCCCTTCGTGATAATGCCCACAGGATTCCGGTATTTCGCGCAGACTTCCAGGCAAGCCCGGGTCAAGCCGAGGGTAGCCTCGATGGGTTGATAACAATCGGTATTGCCAGAAAACACGATTAACTCGCCTTTCCAGGATGGCTTCTCGAACGCCTGCTGCAGGAGGGTTGCCGCACGACGTTTGAGCACGATCTTCGACTCAAAATCGGTTCCGGCTCCGAACCCCCAATACTCATGGGACGGGCGCGCGTAACAGTAGGCGCAAGCATGAAAACAGCCCCGGTAGGGATTCACGCTCCATTGAAATGGGAGGTCGGGGCTGTCGTTCCGGCTGAGAATCTGATGCGTATTGTCCTCGAAGAGCTGAATTCGCGCGCGCAAGGCTGGCTCAAGGGCTTCACGCCGAAGTGGTTCGAATCGATTAGGGGGATTGGAGATGGGCTTCACGCACACTATGGTGCCGCCCAAGCTGCGCGTTGTCAATCGTGCCCATTGAGCTCTACGTCATGGCGGAAAGAGACCACTTTCATTGACTACGCGGACATCGGGTGTTAAATTTCTGGCCGCTTCAAAGGGAGAGTGTATGTACGATCTTCGGGTATTGCGGGACAATCTGGACCAACTTCGTGACCAGTTAGGGCCACGCGGCAAGGACGTCGCCTGGGAGGACCTGAGAACACTCACGGAAGATCGACGCACCCAGACGATGCAAGTCGAAGAACTTCGGCACCAGCTCAAAAAAGGCTCCGAGCAAGTCGCCCGCCTCAAACGAGAGAAGCAGCCTGCTGAAGAGGCCATGGCAGCCATGAAGGCCGTAGGAGATACCATCAAAGTCCATGAGGACCGGCTTCGTGTGATCGAAGAACAGCTGGCCCACATTGCGCTCCGCATTCCCAATCTTCCCCACGGCTCCGTGCCGGCGGGTCATGACGCGGCGGACAATGTGGAAGTTCGTCGGTGGGGATCGCCACCGCAACTTTCCGCGCCGGCGCAATCGCATTGGGACCTTGGTGAAGCGCTGGGCATTCTAGATTTCGACCGCGCGGTACGCATGGCCAAAGCCCGGTTTGCCGTCCTGACCGGGCTCGGAGCCCGTCTCGAGCGGGCCCTTATCAACTATATGTTGGATATGCATACTACGCAGCACGGCTATCGCGAAGTGATGCCGCCGCTGATGGTCAATCGCGCCGCAATGACCGGGACAGGGCAATTACCCAAGTTCGAAGAAGACCTGTTCCAGATGCGCGACGAGGAACTGTTCTTGATCCCGACCGCCGAAGTCCCCGTCACCAATTTGCACCGCGAAGAGATCCTAGCGGAAGAGACCTTGCCGATTCAGTATACGGCCTACACTCCCTGTTTCAGACGTGAAGCAGGCTCCTACGGCAAGGACACGCGCGGCCTCATTCGTCTTCACCAATTCAATAAAGTGGAGCTCGTCGTCTTCACGAAAGCCGAGCACTCCTATGATGCACTGGAGCGGCTCACCTCGCATGCCGAAGCCGTGCTCCAAGGTCTGGGGTTACACTATCGGGTGATCACGCTGTGCACAGGTGACATGGGATTTTCTGCAGCAAAGACCTATGACATTGAGGTATGGTTGCCGTCACAGCAGACGTTTCGGGAAATCTCATCCTGCAGCAATTTCGAAGCGTTTCAAGCGCGGCGCGCAAACATTCGTTGCCGTCCCAAGGCAGGGAAAAAAGAGTCCAAGCCCGAATTTGTTCATACGTTAAATGGTTCGGGCCTGGCGGTCGGGAGAACGCTGGTTGCCATTCTCGAGAATTATCAGCAGCCGGATGGCACCGTGACTATTCCAGCCGCTTTGCAAACGTATATGGGTGGGATCCAGACGATAGTGCGATCGTCATAGTCAACGTGTTCCGGCCTGATGTGGAGGGGTGACGGAGTGGCCGAACGTGCCGGTCTTGAAAACCGGAGATGGGGTAACCTATCCGCGAGTTCAAATCTCGCCCCCTCCGCCAAATCTCACCAGATTGCTAGACTCACTCGCAGGGATATCGCCTGACCAGCAGCTTCTGAGTATTGATACACTCATCAGGCACTGTGAGGAGAGTCTTCTCAATCAACAGCGAAATTGGTTGCCTGCCAGTGTCGGTCATGCGGCTAAGCCGATTCCTTCTTGGCGGGGATGAGGTGTTGATCCCTCTGAAACTGCCTCCAATCCCCATTGTATCGCCAAGATTTTGCGATGCGCCGACTGTCGTATATGAATAAGACACTATGCTTCCATGAAGAAGACGCGCCATATCCTCCGTTCACTCCGCAATAGGATTGTCCACTCATCCCCTCGTGAATCCACTCGCAAACTTCCTCGTGAGTCTCAAGAACAAAACATCGGCTAGGTAGTCCGGCAACTTTGATACGCTCGTCTCGATGTTTACCGATCCATTGATTCAAGTTTCCCGATAATTGAGAATAGTGTGCTTCATTTATTTGCCCAACAGTACTCACCCCGAGACCTCCAAACCAACTGCCACTGTCGCCAGGACAACATAACCTGAAACGCGGATCGAATTTAGCGGCACCACTCCTTCTGTAGATTTGTTGGGGCTGGTTTTTTATTGCGGAAAGCTATCCGCTCTGACTGTATGCAAACGAAATATGGCTTTCCAATCCTGTACGGCGGTGTCCTAGGGTGTGCTAACCATTTATGGATCGAGTACATGGCAATCGCCGAATCCACCGGTTCCGGCCTTGGTGGAGGAATTCCGTTGAATGTCACCTGAATAAGTTCCCCGATGGGCAGCCATGATGCTCCTACCCATAATTCTCTCCTCAATGGATAGTGGTCCAGGGCTCCCGGTGCACCAGTACGTTTACGAGATGCCGGTTCTGCCACCATGTCCTCAGAAGAAGGGAACGCGCTGATTCTTTGGTAGGATGAAATTCCAGATATTCAGAAGGCTCGCGCTTGGTCTATCTCGGGCCTAGATCTACCCGACCAATGTTGTGCATCAGAATCACGGGCCATGGTGTTAACCTGTCGCCCTGATCACAAGAAAGCCATTCTGCCAAGTCGACCCGCTGCATAACGCACTTCCTGGAGGGCACCAGTCGAGGGGGGAGGTTATGAGCGGAGTTACGGACTGTTAGTCTTTCCGTGCCCATTCGCTCGTTTCTTTCTTCTTCGATATCCAGAAGAAGTGATGGTTCATTAGAACAAGTACGCACTTGCGCGAGTACCCAACCGCGTGGTTGACTGAAAAAGGGTGAAGGTCTCTGCCTTGGTTGTGCCCACCCAGGGCGGGAAGAGGTCTCGGCATCCTCCTGGCGAGATCTGCCTTCACCCACAAACCTCAACGATCAGATTACCTCCTCCACATTATTCCATTTTGGCAGCATCCTGCACAGGGTTGCCGTCACCTCACTGAAAGTGCAACAAAAGGATGACATTAAATCAATAATACATTGAAATTATATATCAAATACAACTTTATCGAGAACGCACAATCTCCAGCATTCCTCTACTTCTCCCCCCTCTTTTGCTTCGTCGCCCTCCCCTCCTCCACGGTATTCTCACCCTCCTCCTTGCTCGGTATTGTTGAGCATACACGAGTCATTACACAGACTGCCCCGAAATCACCGGCAGGATCCCCGCAATGACTCTCCCATTCACCGGAGGTCTTATGCACAAACAAGTTGGAAGAATCGGGTCCGTGCGCCGAGAACTTCACGGGAAGGCTTGCCCATTTTGTGGAGGGCAGAAATATCAACTTGTACTCCGCGCACACACACTCCCGGCTACCGACGGCCTCTTCGCTCGCTGCAGCCAATGCCAACGAACCAAAGAAGTTGATGAGGACCTTGGCCGCATCCTGTGGATGTAGCGGCCGAACCTTCAACTTCACCGATGGGCATAATGTTCGGAGCAAAAGGATCCATGGCAAACGCGCACAAATTGATCAAGTCACGAACCCATCAGAAGTCACACGCTCTGCGGATGCTCCTGACCAGCGGAGTCATCCGAGGGGCCGACGTAGATCCTCCAGGGATGGCCGCCCCCCGATTCCAGACCAGCCCCCCGCGTACAATCTACCCTGATAAATCGGTGTATACCAAACTGATCCATACGACAGGCCACAACCGTCACTTGGGCCTACTCGCTCAGTGGCACACCACCTTCGTCGATATCCTCAAAGAGTTCGGGAAACGATAGTTGCTACGTGCTCTCCCGCCGTTCCACCGAATAGCAAGAAGGTCAAAATCGTTCGAGAGAATCACTTGAGTGCGATCCATGCTCTAGGGTATGATCCCCCTTCTTCGAGTGGAACAGAATCCTAGTCGACAGCGTCTAGGCGCGAGAGATCCACACACAGTCTGTGGCTTGCGGAGAGGTGGCCGAGTGGCCGAAGGCACCGGTTTGCTAAACCGGCACAGGTCAAAAGCCTGTCGCGGGTTCAAATCCCGCCCTCTCCGCCACGTCGAACATCAAGAGTTGATTTTTCTTCGGTGATCCTGTAGACAGAAACCCCCTCCATGCATCCTGCCGAAATGCCGAGGTAGCTCAGTTGGTAGAGCACAGCCCTGAAAAGGCTGGTGTCGACAGTTCGATTCTGTCCCTCGGCACCATGAAACCCACCACTTAGGTAGTTGTTCGTTTTTGTAACTGTCCACCAACTGCCCATTACTGCCCACGGTTTTGACTCGCTCGTCCTCCGACGCGGCCTTAAAGCGCTCTACGACCGTTTCTTCCAAGACGCCCACCGCTGCCCGCAGCTTGGCTTTCCAATCGTGAATGTACTGCTCACCCATGCCGGGCAACTTATGCCCGAGCAACTTCTCCACCGTCGCGTACTCGACACCCGCCTGGATCAACCACGTCGCCGCCGTATGCCGCAGATCGTGGAAGTGGAGATCGTGCACACCTGCGCGCGCAGAGGCTTCGATCCAGCGATGTTTGAAACTGTTCGCATCGCGCCATTGGGAGAAATACCGGCCCCCGATGCGTGGCGTGGTCCCACGCAGAAAGAAATGGGCCAGCGGTGAAAGCGGCAGATCTTTCGGCACGCCCTTCAGCCGGCTACCTGGCGCCGGACAGAGCCAGTCTCCATCGACCCGCTGGGTCACCCACTCGTGATGAATCGCGATGATCTTGTCCTGCCGCAGCGTCGTCAGCAGCGCCAGCAGCATCACCCGTTGAATCGACGGCGGCGCATGGTGATAAATCCGGAACAGCTCCCACGGCTCGGCCACGCGCTCGCGTTTCGCCCCAACAGGCAGATCGAGCGACAGCAACCGATTCTTGTCGAGATCCTCATTCGCCACCGCATAATTCAGCAGCCCCAGCAACACCCCGCATTCCCGTTTGATCGTGCCCTCTGCCGCTTCCTGCGCGCGACGATGGGCAATATACGCAATGCCATCCTCCAACTTCAGCGAGCGCAACGGGCGCAGGCCGAAGAACGGGACTAGATGCCGATGCAGAATGGTCGTCGGGCGATCCAGCGCCTGCAGCTGTTTGCTCTGCAGCTTCGCGAGATACTTCGGCACAAATTCGGCGACCGTCAGCCCAGGATCTCCAGTCACGCCCCCCACCTGCGATTGAATCGACACCAGCACCTGCGCCATTGCCTCGTGCTCCTGATCGGCGCTGAGGTTGTACCCCAACACCGGCCGATACCGCACCCCGCGATACCGAAGATCCATTAGCGAGCGCATGCCCTGTGGCGTCATGGTGCGAGTGATTTTCATGCGGTCGGTGGCTCCAGTTTTCCCAGCCAGTCCCCCGGGCAATCGGTGACCATGCGCGTGCATCGGAAGGTCGCGGGCTCGTGCACCGTGCAGAGATCCGCATAGATCCGCCCGCTGTGCTCGAACACCCAGACAGGCATCGGACGGTCAAGATTCAAGCCGTCTTCTCGATACCAGTACCAGCCGGATATGGTTGGTGAGGTGGGGCTCATTGCGGCTTCTTCACTCCCCGTGATGCGTGAAGATGAACACCGAAATTCTGGTGCACCCAGACCGCGAGAGAAAGCTTCAATGGCTCCCCGTCTGGATAGGTATTAAAAGCGAAGCCGATGAACATATCCCCAAGAAGCATGCGGACCTCTTTCATCCAGCTCACCGCTTGCCCCCGATCGCAAAGAGCGGATTCCGATGTTTCACCAGCCGGGCCGGAGCGAACGGCATCGGCGCCGACGAGTGTGATTCGATCTGCATCGTCGGCTGCACCGCCACAGTCACCAGCTGCACCGGTAATCCCCCGGCTTTTCGACTCTTCACATACGCCTCCAGATCGGCCAAATCATACCGCAGTTGTCCCCCGACATATGCGCGGGTGATGGGCAACCGGCGCACCGTCCGCGGGCTCACTTTCAGCATCGTCGCGGTTTCTGTCAGAGTCAGCAGGACCATATTCCCAAGACCTCCACGACCACTACTTTTTCTTGTCTGGCTTGCCGAAATTCCATGGACTACCACTGCCCCACCAAAGCACCAGGTACATCAGGACAACCGCATCGGCACAGACAATCGTGAAGCTCTCCCTCGAGGCTTGCCCCGCGAATAATAGAATGTTCCACCCAATCAACAGGAAAGCCCCGTAGACGAGAGTCGCTGCGTATGCGACAACCCACAGCGTAAAAAGCCCGTTGCCAATCAAGCGTTTTACTCTGGAGCGACGCTCTGTGCTGGAATCGGGAACTTTCATATCGTCCTCTTGCGCCCATTATCGATTACAGGGATTCCCATGCCAAGCATGAACCCGGCAATCAGCACACTGGTCAGAATCTTCCCCCGCACAACAGGTTGTGGAGAAACCACTAGCGGGCTTCGTCGCCCATTACGCCTACAATAGAAGCAGCTATCCTGGCAGACTCGCTGTAGATGCCGCTTCTAGCTACTCACGGCCTCTCGCCCCTCTTAAACGTCCGCACCCACCCCCACGGATTGTCCGCCCCGCCGTAGTGTGCCGGGTGGTTCACAGCTTTCTTGCTCATGCCCCCACCACCTCCCAGCCGTCGGCCACGGCAATGCGGTCCCAGGGATCGGGCGCGGTGCGCGATTTACAGGCGTCACAGATCCGGTGCGTGGGATCGTCCTTGATGGCCTGAAAGACATGTTCCGGCCCCGTCCCAAGGCAACGGCGCGATTCCGTTTCGAGGTCCCGCGCCGTCCGCCCCGTGTGCGACCGGCTTTCAAGCCCTGCGGCTGCGCAGGCCTTGAGCCAGGAGCCGAACCGATGCTTCATGTTCTCGGCGGAATACCGGCCGTAGTCGCGGTAGGCCTCCTGGTTAATGAAGCCCAGCTCCGCGTGGACGCGATGCATGTCGGCCAGCAACGTCTCGGTGGTGATCAGAAATTTCCCTTTATTCCACATCACTCCCCCCAGCTCATGGTTTGTTGCGCCGGCTCCGGCTTGGCCAGCATCCCCCGCATGCGCTTCAGGAGCGTCGAGAGGGAATAGAACCGATGCGCGTATTGCTGAATCGTCGCCTGCAGCTCGGCCTCGGTCGTCGCCATGTAGTAGCCCCCGCCCGTGCTCGCACTGCTGCTCCCGATCGGGTAGCCCAGCTCCACCAGGGCCCGCTTCAGCTCCTGCACCTTGCGCGTGCCGTTCTTGTCGCGCCCATAGCCCATGCGCTCCGAGACGTCCATCAGCGAGATCGCCCGGGCGAGCCCCGCATGGTTGCGCAAAATGGTGAGCAGCTTGGCTTCGTCGGGTGTCATCAGGAAATCACTCCAGCTTCTAAGGCGGCTCTCAGCAATTGCGCGGTATTCTTCGCGTGAAACTTTTCCAAGCACTTCGCCCGATGCGCTTCCACGGTCTTGATGCTGACCTGCAGGCGCACGGCGATGCCTTTGTTCTGCAATCCGTCCCAAATCAGACGGAGCACTTCACGCTCTCGCACTGTGAGGTATGGCGCGCTCATGCAGAAATACGCCTCACAATTTCTTTCGCCCGCTCCAACGCTTCCAGATCCCCCCGAACCTTGGCAATGGCTTCATCGAGCGACGACGGCGACACAACAATGCTCTCCACGAAGGTCGCGACTTTCTTCACGGGCTTCGTCGTCTGCACCACACTGGTGCACGGTGGTGCAGATGCCTTCTCGGTCTGCTTCTTTTTCGCTTCCCGTGCGAGACGCTGCCCTTCCATCCAGCGTTCCCGATGGGCCTCATCGTTGAATTTCGGCATCTCCCCCTCCTTCGCCATCCGTCCGCAATTCACACAGCGCAGCAGGTCTTCCGAGAGCGCCCCGTCGTGCACCGTCTCCGGCACCAGGAGGCCGCTGCAGCGTGGGCAGGTCACCAGGTCGCAACCTCGACACGCGGGCCGCGCCCATCGTCCCACCGTTTCTCGATGATCTTGCGGTAGATCATCTGGTCGTTGACGAACAAGGCGTCGCAGATACCTTTCAGAATGTTGTCGCCATCCGGTGTGACGACATGCGGCGCCCCGATCTGCTGCGTCTTTTTCTTTTGCGACCATGATGCAGGCATCGCCAGATAGGCCCGCACGCTGAGAGCCGTCGGCCGATCCAAGGTGATGCCATCGGGTGTCTGCGCTTGGGCTCGCGCCCCGTTGCACCAGTCGAAATACTGCCGAAGTTTCTCGGCGCGCCGAGCATCAGCCTCCGTCCGGAACGTCCGCTTCTGCGTGAGGAACTGGTCCTTCCGCGTCATCCGCGGCTTTCCCATCGGCTGCCCATAAATCACCACCCCGTTCAGCATGCCGCCACCCAGGGATATTTCTGCACCAGCTCAGTCACCTGGTCGGCCTGCAGTTTCAGGAGTGAAGCGCGCAGCATGCCGATCGCGGTGGCCTCTTTTTGCTGACAGTCCACCACGATCCGTCTCGGGATCTCCCCCATCGCCGCGCGGCCCAGCTGCACCCGCAGCGTCGTGATATTGCCGATGGCGATGAGCGCATCGTGCAACGGCTGCCCGAGGGCGGATTCCATGTCGAGGCCCTGTTCAGGCAGCACATGCTCGGTGCAGCGATGCGGCGTGGTGCCGCGTTTCGGCAGCACATAGCCGCAGTCGCAGCTCGTGCCGGTGAACCAGCTGTCACAGGTGGGGCATTGCATGCGTCACCCCCAGTTCCCCGAGGTACTGTTCGAATTTCGACGGCCGGAACAACGTGTCGGGCCTGAGATATTCCCGCATCTTCGGATCGTCTCCCCACTTCAGCAGCCGATTGGCAATCACCTTCCGCACCTGCTCTTCCGTGTAGCCCTGCTTCAGCAGCGCATGCACAGCCTTGAGGCTCACGGTCGGATCCTTGTTGGGTTTGCGCGGCAGATAGTTCTTGGCCGCCTTGCGGTTCAGGAAGGCCAGCAGGCTTTCGGCCTGTTCCCACAGCGTGGGCAGCGCCGTCTCTGCTGGTGCGGTCCGTTCTTCGGCATGCTCGCTGCTCTTTCCGGATTCCGGAGGAAGAGAAGAAAAAGAACGAGGGATAGGACTCGTCTTCGAGTCCGTTTCCGAGTCCGTCTCCGTATCCGGTGGTCCGGGCGCATCTGTGCGCGGCTGCGCACAATTGTTTGCAGCTGTATGCAACGGCGAAACGGACGGGGAAGCCGGAAGCGGATCAGGGTACTTCGATTTCTCAGACCGAGGTTTACCTTGATGCTCGAACCATTTGAGAAAGCAGCCGTAT
Source organism: Nitrospira sp. (assembly GCA_024998595.1). Taxonomy (GTDB): domain Bacteria; phylum Nitrospirota; class Nitrospiria; order Nitrospirales; family Nitrospiraceae; genus Nitrospira_A. The sequence goes on along the minus strand of JACOEK010000004.1, from coordinate 282,707 downwards.
CGCCGATCCCCCACCTCGTAGAGATCAATCAATTTATGCGCTTTCAGCTCGGCGATGGCCTTTTCCACCTTCTCCACGCGGATGGTATCCATCAGCGGGAAGCAGGCCGACCGCACAATGGAGCCGCAGGCCAGGAAGCGCCCGTAGTCATCCGCCGTGGTGATCAGCCGCCAGAACAACCGCTCGGCGAAGTCCGATACCTCGTTGAGATTCTTGCTCGTCCTGGCGCTCTCACGAATCCAGCGGTTGGGCATTATCGCGTCAGCTCCCGAAAGCGGTTCAAAAACTCAAGTTCAGCTTGGAGTGGTGGCATGGTGACCACGCGGTGCCAGGTGCTGCCGGTGAGCGGCTGGCGCAGCCAGTGTTCTTCTTCCTGCAATTGCTCATGGTCCGCACGAAGGACGGAGGCCGGGCAGTGGTCAGACAGACCGAACCGTTGGCACACCGCCGCCATCACAAGGGCCTCGTATCGCTGGTAGTGTTCGCCGCATTCCGTGTGATGCTTCAGCGGGCTCACGAAGTCCCCCAGATAGGCCTCGGCGGCATCGTGCAACAGCCCCCACAAGGCGTCTTTGTGTGGCACGCTGGCACTCACCCGGAGGCTGTGTTCGGCGACGCTGTAGAACTGATTGACGTGGCCGTTGTACCGGCAGATGTGCGAGAGCGCCCGGGCGATGTCTTCAATCAGGATCTTGACCGGGTCCGGCTCCAGCGGATTGAAGTCGATCCACCGATAGGTGCGGATGCAGGGCGAGGCATCGCGCTGGCTCATGCCGACACCTCCCCATGCACCCAAAACTGCGCACACATGGCTCGCCAGCAGGGCCCACAGAGATCGTGGGCCTTCAACCGATACCGCCCCGCCCGTTTCGCCTTGCGGCTTTTCGGTGAGCGCCGGGCGTTGAGCGCCACCATCGCCTCACGATGTCCGCATTCCGAGCAGAGCGCGTGCGGATGGCGGATCGGGTCACAGTGCGAGGTCATCACGCCACCACGCGCAGGCCTAGCTCCTTCGCTTCGAGCCACGCCTTGATCGTCAGCATCGCATCGAGCTGCCACTTCCCCCCATCGGCCTCGAATAAGGCGCAGGCCGGCACGCCTTCTTTGGATTGCAGACGGAAGATGAATTCCGAGGTCGGCTGCTCAATTTCTCGAAACGTGCGATAGGGCTGGAGCGGCACCCGCCCCTTCACGGTGATGGGCTGCTTCAGGGAGGCGACCCCGCGCTTGATCGTCGTGCTCTGTGAGATCCCGTCGTCCTCGCTCGTGACCACCTGCGCATCGGTCAGTGCCGAGGCCACCTCCAGCACCGAGGTCAACGGTCCGGATGGCACAAAGCGGCTCTGCAGCCCGATCACGAAGGATTCTCGATCGTGAAAGGTGTCGAAGCGGAAGGGCCGCTCGCCCTCCGGTAGCTCGGCACGGACCAGGCACGCCCGTCGGCCATACTGATCACCTCGCAACGACACCACCGAGACGGCTTTATGGGATTCCACCCACAGCACCCAGGCGTCGTTCGCAATGAGAGGAAGCGGTTCCTTCACGGCATCCACCAAGCCGGTCAAGGTGCTGACCGTGAGCTTGGGCACCAGCGGCGGAGCCATCAGGGAAAGGGTTCTGTTCACATACGACAGCCCATCGAACTGCATGGTGGTCGGCACGGATTGCTGCACGAGATATTCGGCGAGTTCCTTGAGCATCGGCGTGTCCGTTCTGAGGCGAGGCCTCGATTAAGGTTTCAGATTGATGACTTTGCTGTCCGATGCGGGCGCGGGTGCGTCCGAGGTCTGCCCGAACAACACCCCCTGCCGCGTATCCATGCCGTAGGCCTCCAGCCGTCCCGTGTGGCGCGAGAGGAAGCAGGTGCTCGCCGCGACAGAAACCGGCACCAGTTTGGATTTGCAGGTAAACGACATCACCGCCCCGCTGCGATCGTCCAGCGGCTTCAGGTTCAGCGTCAGGGTGATGGTGCGGGTCTTGGCGGCGGCGGTGTTGGGATCGGAAATATTGTCGAGCACCTCGCGCAATTCGCGCGTGAAGATGGCTGGGATCTGGCCTTCACAAATCGTGTCGAGACTCAGCGGTGTCGGTTCGTGCATCACATTCCTCCTTGATTAGTGGCTCGCTGGCTGCTGCCGCTCCGGCTGGCGGATGAACCGCTCCACGATCAGGTCGGCCAGGTGGTCTTGATCTTCCCGCGCCCAGCCCCCGGCGAGCTGCCAGGCGGCTTCGAGATTGCGGTCCTGCAACTGTTGCTCGATCTGGTGCATGGCGGTCCTCCGTTACAGGCCCAGGCGGGCCGCGAGTTGCGTCGCCCGGTGCATGGCCGCCGTGCTGGCACTGCCCCGGCGGGCTTGTGTTCCCCGTGGAACTTTCAGAAACGCATCGGGCGGCTGTTGGCGCTCGATGCGGAACGCCGTCCGGGTCGGGATCTGCCGCCTCGCGCGGGTCTGCCGAATGTCTCGGTACAAGGTCTGGCTCATCGTCGCCCCGGCCTCACGGTGCCCGCGCTGGCGCAGGCCGGGAGGTAGCGCGGCTCTTCCATCCACTTGTTGAGGCGTTTATTCCGTCGCCAGTCGAACAGCAGGTTGATCGTGGCGGCCACCCCTACCCCGAGAGCGATCAGCAAGAGCGCCTGGAGGCATTCCCGCATCATCGGGGCATCCCCCGGTCACCGGTGCCGGGGCGTGGCACGTCCGAGAGCCTGGCGCCGCCGAGACAGGCGCCGATGGCCAGGGCCCCAAGACCCAGGGCCGCCAGCGTGATCACCCCCGCCGTGAAGCCGCCCCAGAAGTCCGGCAGATGGTTCAGGTTCATGAGGATCGTGACGAGCACCGCGACGATCAGCCCCGTCACCGCATAGGCCCGACGGTTGATGGCGCGATCGAGGTCCGCACTGGGCGCGTCCCACTGTTGCCGGTTCATCGCCGACACCGTACTCACCCCCGCGCCATGCTGCTGCCAGCGCACATTCGGTCGCTTCGTGCTGTTCATCTCCGTCCTCCCTTGGTGAGCAGGGCCACGCCGACATGTCGCTGAATCAGCCCCGAGGCGGCACGGAGCGAGAGGCCCGCCCGCTCGTGGAGATCCAGCGCCAGGAGCCCCGGCCAAAATATCCGCAAATCCTCCGTGGGCAATTCCACAATCCACCCCGCGACCTCATGCGCCCACACCTCCAGGTCGGGCACCGTCCCCAGCGTCCAGGTGGCAATCTCCAGGCGAATGGCGTCCAGGGCTTGAATGCGGCAATCACAACGGTCGATCCCCGGAAGCGGAAGGCCTAGCAGGCTGGCAGGCGTCGTCGGTGCGGCGACAGGACCGTCAGAATATTCCGACAGCGCCTCCAGGGTTGCCCCCAGTTCCCTTGCATCGTCCGGCATGGTCGAATCACAATGGCTGCTCATGTGCCTAGGCCTCTCCTGGTCAAAAAAACTGCTGATTCCCCGCCCCGTTACACCGCCCGCACTTTCGTGTCTGACAAACGAGGAAAGTCGCTGACATTGTCGCCTTGGCCCGACAGGCCGAGCGTGCGAAGCTGCGCGTAGTAATCGCAGCGATAGGTCAGCCGGAAGGAAAGGTCCCGCTCGATGGCCCCCAACACCACCTCATTGATGCTGCTGTTCCGGCGAGCTGCGTCGGCCGTAAGGTCCTGCAGCAATTCTTCTGGCAGCCGGATCGTGATGCGCTCAGTGAGTTTCGGGCGGGACATGGACACCTCCCCTAGTGAGTGGCTTGAGACAAATGCTGCCGAATCAGGTATTCCCCCTGCTTCGACATGGAGCGACCGTCGGCCTTCGCCTTGGCAGCGAACTGGTCAACGATCTCTTGCGTCGTGTGAATCTTGATCATCGGACGCCGCGCCGACTTCCTGGTTCGTGTGGTCATTCGTGACGACTTCATGGCCGTATATTAGTACCAACATGGTACCATGTCAATACCCGTTGATAATTTTTTGCAGGAAGGCCCACAATGGCACCACTTCACCACCAAGCAGTTGTATTTATGGCGAAAAAAGACGGCGAGAAGCGGGACGTTCAAATTAAAATATCGGGCACACGCTCGCTCAAAGCGTTGATGGATGAGTTTGTTTCAGCGCATCCGAAGAATTTTAATTCCATGAACACCCTGGTTGACCGCGCCGTGCACTATTTGGTGAAGCGATACGAAGAAGCGGGCGGCAGGATTGACGATGAAGGATTTCCGCTCGATTTTATTGCTGAGGAGAGACCTGTCTATCGGCGCGATCTCGACAGGCCAAAGGAGAAGAAGCGCCACGGCTCCCCTTCTTAGCGCAGACACCAGCACCCCGCACCAAAAAGAAATACGTAGGGCAGATGCCTAGGGCCATTCAGAGCGGCCCCACCGCCTCGGTGAGACTGTTTATGCGGCGATCGGCAGACGAAGCCCTTTCATCTTTTCGTCCGGTTCGGTATTGTAGGCGGCACGATGTGTCAATTTTAGACGCCGAGAATTGTGCCGCATGCCAACAGCACCCCCTACCCCACGGAGAACCCTGATGCACACACTGAGCGGGCTTGTCTTGCTAATCGCGATGCTGGTGTCAGGGTGTGTGAATATCACCAATAAACTCACCCCTGAAAACCCAACCGTTAAGCCGATGACTGAAGGCAGTACTTGCTCCTTTATGGTCATGGGCTTCGGCTTCGGAACCAACACGGTCGAACAAGCCATGGCGAATGCGAGTCCCCCGATCCAGAAGATCAGAAGCATTTCCCTGGACTGGTTCTATCTGCTGCTGTTCGGCACGCAGTGCATCACTGTGGACGGTGAGCCAGCCCCCGGCGTCACGAAACCAGTCGGTTACGATCCGACCGTGCATCAATAGGTGAACACCGTGCGCGCTATCTCCATCATGTTTATGCTCGCGCTGCTCGCGGTCCCCCTCAGCAGCGGTCCAGCCTTCGCAGAGGAAGTGGTCCAGCAAGCCTCCGCAAGCGGCACCCGCAATCTTCGCCCATTCACGGTGAAAGATGGATGGGAACTCCGCTGGACAGCAGCGGGCCCGATCTTTACGGCCATTTTGCATGCCCAGAACGGAGACCCCGTGGACACGATTGCCGTCCAGACGAAGCCTGGCCCAGGCGCAACGTATTATCCGACGGGCGGGACCTATTATCTGCAAATCAGCGGAGCGGGAGATTGGTCGATTTCCATCGTGCAGCTGCCGTGATCCGAACACTGATGTTGACCACTGCACTGGCGGTGCCCTGCGTGGCCGTTGCGGCTTATCCGGATGCCACGACGACAGTCGGATCGGCGACGATCCATGACTGCTATGACGGCGATACCTGCACCATCAGCATTCCGACGTTGCCGGGAATCTTTGGCGATAGGCTGGGCCTGCGACTCGTCGGCATCGATACGCCAGAGATGAAGGGCAAATGCGATCGGGAGCGAGACCTCGCCAGGGAAGCCAAGACCTTTCTGATGAAACATCTTCGCAGCGCCCAGGATATTCAGATTGAATTCGTCGCGCGTGACAAATACTTCCGCGTGCTGGCGCTGATCGTGGCGGACGGGATCGATCTGGCAGATGAACTGGTAAAGGCTGGCCTGGCGTATGCGTATAGCGGAGGAACGAAGAGTAGTTGGTGCGAGGGAGACATTCTGGGCCGCTGATCGCGCCGAATTGATCGGCACCATTCGCGGCTGGGAAGCGACGGCCATGGTCGGCAGAAAAACCACCCCCGGCGAAGCCGCGAAGGCCGCCCCCGAAGCGCCGACGTGGTTACCGAAGTAGTAATTTCACGTTAAACACATAGGAGGCATATGAGCTTCATTCAGCTGGGTGAATACATTGTTGACCCCCATGCGGTTCAGTTCGCAAAGGAAATCAACGGAGGCAAGCTGGTCCAGTTTGCCGGAGGCGAGCCCATCATGCTTAGCGATATTCAATGGGACGCCATCGTCAAGGCACGATCACAAGCTGGACAAAGCCGCGTGTAGCGGACCTCTAGTCCGTCGGCCTCGCCAGCCTCCGGATATCGTTCATCAGGTGTTCGTTATTCCGCATCACGCACCAGCCGGAAATCACCGCATCATAGGGCTCGGTCTCCAATCGCGCGACCAGATGCCCATTGTCGTAGACGTACACTTCCTGATCCTGCGTGATCACCCACTGATAGCAGGGCCGGTCATTCGCCGCGGGCGGCGCGGGCTTCGTCATGCACGCGCTGCAGGTCAGCATCAGCAGCGTTAAGCTCAGCAGCCGTGCGGGCCTGCTTGCTCGCCTCCAGGGCGCGTTCTCCATCAGCTTCAAGGCTGGCCTCCTTTCGCGTCTGATCCCCCAGCAGATACCGCCAGGCTTTCAGCAGCAGTGTGGGCACGTCGCTCCAGGGCATTACGGCATCCCATAGGGCGGCTCGGGCGCGACGGCCTTGACCGGCTGGGCGACCGGCTGCGGGTCTTGCGCGTGGCTTTTGTTGGCATCCTTGGCCAGCCGCGCCGAGAGGCCGGTGCAGAACGCGCCGATGAAGACGATCCATTCCTGGGCGTTCTTCGGCCAGGCCTGCACCACCAACACCTGATTCAGCACATCGAGCAGCATGATCAGTGAGCCCAGATAGCCCGTGATCGGGCTCGATCCGCCGAGTAGATTATGCAGCCATTCCATATCGAAGCCCTCCCCTTCCCATGACAGGCGTTGATGCACTATTGCCGATTCTCCGTGACCGTCTGCGCCTTGCGTTCCACGATCGCCTTCGCCCGCGCCTTGAGATACCCGGGCAGATCCTGCTTTTGATCCGGTGTCATCAGCGTGGACAGAAACACGTTGTCGCTGGCCTGGGCCTGCTCCCGCATCGCCTCCACCATGGCGCGGTGGTCCGTGCTGATGATGGCCAGGTGCTGCGCATGTTCGGCTTGAATCTGGATGGTCTGCTGATTCGTGACGAACACGCTGTAGAAGTTCGCCGCGATGATGAGGATCGCCAGCAGCACGGTGATGGTCGTGCTCCCGGTCGCTCGCACCTTCGCCGGCCCCGCTTCCATTTCAAGCCCGTTTCCGTTGCCCTCCGCCATCGCGCTCCTCCTGTTCTCGTTCCTTCCGAAATGGACACCGATACACCGCATGGGGGTTGGCCTCGTCATGCGGATAGGTCGCGCCGCAGCGCGGGCAGCGATACAGCAACATCAGGCCTCGGTCTCCTTAATCGAGACGTGCGGGTCCTCGACGTCGCAATCCATGTTGTAAAAGTTCATGCGCCCGATCTTGCCGACGAACCGCTCCGGATGTTCCCGCGCCCACTTGGGCCGCAGATCGCCTTGCAGCGAGTCGTCAAAGTACGAATCCGCCCCGCGCGTGAGCGGGCTGGCGTAGCGCTCCTTCAGCACCCCGTCGGCAATGGTGAGGCATTCTTCGAACACCGCGTCATCCGCCTTCGGCCAGGTGGTGAGCTGCCGATCGTGGGGATCGGTCAGGCTCGAGTACTGCCATTTCTTGGTGAGCACCGACACGAGATCGTTCCCCCACCATGAGGGATGATCGACGCGGTTCTTGATGGATTGCGCCACCGCCACTTTGCCGGTGAACGGTTCCCCCCGCGCCTCGCGCCAGAGGGTGAGCGCCAGTAGCACGCGCCCGTACATCTGCCAGGGTGTCACCGTTGATTCCATGCGTGCCCCTCCTGCAACAGACCATTCGTGATCGGCACAATCCCCCACCCCATTGCGACCGTCCCGATCGACACCTTCAGAAACTGCCGGCGGCTGATCGTGAACCTGATCATGCCGTCGCCCTCCGTTTCACCAGATCACACACATCCGCCCAGACCAGCTCTTTCCACCGCTGCGTGATGGAGGCCTCCACCGCCTGCCGGCGATACCAGCGGATCTGACCGTCGGTGCGGTCTCCGCAGATCAGGCAGGCCCAGAGGCGAATCAAACCCTCTCCGCGCCGCCCTCGCGCCAGCTCCACCCGACAGAGGCCTCCGCAGCGTGTGCAGGTCATCAGGGCGCCACGCCTCCAGGGACAGGGCCATTGATCAGCAGCGTGCTCGTTCGAATCGGGCTGCCGTAGTTGGCCTGGTTGATCCGCACCTCCGGTGAGAGTTTCGCCAGCGCGACAAAGCCCCCGAAGGTGAACGCCCCCTGAATGGCCGCCGGCACCACCAGATCTTTGTAACTGGCCGTCTGCACGCTCCCGCGCTCCACCGCGAGCGGTGCGTTTTTCTCGATCGTGTCCGGGCAGACCTTCTTCCCCCAGAACACGCTCCATTCCATTTGATCGGGTCGGCATTCCGTCTTGGACACATCCCCCGGAATGCTCCAGTCTCCCGGAATGTAATGCCGCTCGATGATCTTGTTCCCCCGATGGAAGTGCTCCAGCCGCTCCACGCAGCCGGTCAGTCCCACCAGCAGGCACAGACTCATCAGGCACAGGGTGTTGCGTAACATAGGTCCTCCTTGATTTGTCATCGATCTCCTACCAACATGATGAGATCCGCGAGGCGTTGACCCATGATCGCAGCCCCGCCATTCGCGTGCTGCGAGGGATGCACACCGTCGCCGACATCCCACACTGATTTGAGATCGTTGTTTCCATCGGTGGCATCCGCGAATAAATCATAGACCGGATACCCCAACGTCTTGAGCCACGCGTTGTAGGCGTCCATGACGGTTTGCTGCCCGGCACTCGCGGCGTTATAGGGCGCGACAGTCACGAGGATGGGATACATGCCAGCCGCAACAATGGCGGAGATTTGCTCAAGTCGTGCCGCTTGCATTTGCGTCAGCGTGCGGCTTTGCGCAATATCGTTCGTCCCACCGAAGGCCACGCAGAGGGTATAAGGGCCCGCGCCTGGAATGGTCGAGTTGCGGGCCACCGCCGTCGCAATTTGACTTGTAATTTGGTCAATACGCGCACCAGACGCGCCATAGGCGTTGATGGCGATTGGTGCACGGCCAAGGGCTCGCCTGGTCTGCCAAGGGAAGTCTCCGAAATTTGACGCTGTCCACGGGTCGTTCGCCCACGAATCGCCCAGCATCAGGACGCTGGAGCGGCGTGGCACTGCGTACACTGCGCCGACGGTCGGGGTCTGCACCGCCCCGCTCACCACAGACGTCGAATAGCTATACGGGAACACGCGCTGCTCCCCTGGGTAGACATACTCGGAGGGGTAGGCCACACTCGCCGGCACCCGCTCAACCATGACGTTTGAGAATCGCATGGAGCCGGTGGCCCCATTATTTGCGGAGACCCCCACCCCAAGACGAACTTGCGCCGTCGCATTGCTGGTGGCTTTCACGACCAGCGCATTTCTGCCCAATGCCGCATTATTGATGGAGGTGGTCCCCGTCCAGGTGCCGCTCGCTAACGCAGCATTCCCTGCCGCCCCATGCGTGCCGGTCTTTGCATCGACGGTAAAGGAAATCACGTAGGTTTCCCCGAGCACTGCGGGAAAGGACACCGCACCCCACACGCGCTCTGCTGCCCCGAGGGTGGCCGTGGCCTGGAACCATTGCCCACCGTCTGTCGTGTATCCCCAGACAATTTCTGTGGTGTTGGTCGGGAAATCGCCCCAGGCCGAGGAAGCATCCTTCTGATACCGTTCGTAGCCATAGGCCGTAGAACTGACCCCGCCCATGATGTTCTCAACAAGCCGTGGGGCCGTCCGCGCTGAAACGACTGGGCGAGGTGAGGCATTCACAAACAGCGGATTGAGCGTCGCCACTGGACGATCGGCGAGCGCCGGCAATGGAAACAGCACGAGGAGTATCAGGCTGACGATCATGCGCGTCATGATGCCGGCCACCATTCGACCAGGACGAGGTTATCGTCGGCGGCATTGCTGCAGGTGACCGTCAAGGCCCCGGCGCTGTTCTTCGCCCCGCCGAAATTGCGCTCGCCGACGAAGGCGGCCGGAATGGTAAACGACTGGGCGGTGCCGTCGCTGTCGGCGAAGCCGGTGAAGACGCACGTTCCCGTCAGCGCCGCGAGCACGATCACGCGCTTGAGGTAGGTGTCATTAGCGACCCCGCCCCCAATCGTCGCCGCCGTGGTCTTGCTGATCACGGAGAGGTTGGCCGCATCGACGATGACGCAGTGCCCTTTCGAGGCCTGATCCTGAAGCCGTTCGCAGGCCAGCAGGCTTTTGAGCTTGGTCAGCAGATAAATGTCACCGGTCGCGCCGTCATGCTCGGTCATGAGCTTATCGGTGCGGTGCATTTCTTCCACGGGAGCGGCCTGCGCCACTCCCAGCCATCCCAGCGCGAGCGCCAGCATGGCCGCGCTCATGATTCGTCGTGTCATAAGTCCCCCCATCTCAAATCTTCTTCCTCTGCGCATCTTTCACGGCAGTGGATCTCTCACGGGAATTTTGAATTTGCGATCGCTCGTGAGCTGATCCGGCTGCCCATCGTTGAGCCGGGTTTCGGCCTGCAGCTCGCCCCCTTGCGGCAGATCGGAGCCGACGAATTGATACGTCGCCCAGCCCTTGCTCGCCGTCTGGTCGAGCGCCGTCATCATCTTCTCCACCGTCGCTCCGCCGGCAAGGCTGAAGCGCAGCATGACGGTCTTGCCGGTCAGATCGATCGGCTCGTTCGTCTCGCTGTCGACAATGCGCACGCGCAAGAGGCTGCCGCCGTCCCCCGCTACGAGTCCCCCCTTCGGCATAGACCCTCCGTATCAGGCAAAGGTGACGGTCAAGGCCGCCGCCTGGAAGGACGGAGCCGGGTCGCCGTTGTTGACCGTCTTCGCTGCCGTCAGCGCGCCATAGATCAGCAGGTTTCCGGCGCTGGTCGCATCGTGAATCCCGAAATGGGTGACCGAGCCCCAGTTGGCCGACGGCGTCGGGAACGTCATGGCCCCCGCGTTGCTCACTTGTCCGCCCGTGCCGGAGCTGGCCCCGGTCGTGTTGCCGTGGGTGCCGTTCCAATTGGCGTTGGCCGGGTTGTTCGAGACGCGGGCATACGAGCCGCCGGAGACTTCCGTGCCACCCCCGGTTTCCCCCGGCGCGGCGGTATACAAGGCCATGGCCAGCACGGAGGGCTGGGTAAACGTGGTGGTGCGGAAGATATGATCCGCCAGCTTGTTTTCGAGGTAGTCCGTCATGGCCGTGCCCAGCAGGAACGGGAAAGCCGCGAGGCCCCAGAATCCCGATCCGTGGATGATGCCCAGCGCGACGCACAACAGCGCCACGGCATAGCAGGCGAGCTGGAGGCCGTCGGCCTGCGGAATGTAGGTGACGCCCGCGGGCATCTCGCCTTGTTCCCATTTGACGGCCCGGCGCACGTCGTCATCAGAGAACGCCCCCGGCCAGTGTTCGATGGCTTCGCCGTAGCGCACGATCATCAGCGCCACGAGCCAGGAGGTCTGGACCGCGTGCCACACCTTCACCTTGCGGCCATACCGCGCCTGCATGATGGCGGCCCATTCCTTCAGCCGGGTCGGCACCTCCATGGCCCCCACATGCTCAGCAAAAGCCGAGCTCCGCATGACGCAGAGTTCCGCATAGGGCATGGTGGCCTGCGTCTCGCTCGAGAGCCCCAACAGCATTTCCTTGTAAGACATAGACGATTCCCTCCTCGTTAGACGGTCACCACGCGCTTCGTGATGGTTTGCGATAGAACACAGGTGATAGACAGTTGTGCCGTGACAAAGACGATGACGTCGAATGGCACCCCATTCCGTTCGATGGTCGAGAGCGCCCCCTGCGCGAACGCCGAGAGGGTCGGTGCCCCCGCCAGCGTGATGGCGGTGCTGATCGCCCCCGTGGTCTGTACCGCACACACCGAGGCCCCAGCCAGGGTGATGGCCGTGGTGAGGGCCCCGGTGGGCGAGACGGAGAGCACCGCCGATCCGGTCAGGCGGAGACTCGTCGTGAGATCACCGGAGGCCAGGACCGAGACGGACCCTGCTCCGGCCATGCGGATGGCGGTGGTCAGGGCCCCGGTGGTGCTGAGTGCCACAGACAGTCCGGCAGCCAAGGCGATCTGGGTCGTGAGCGCGCCCGCAAGTTGCCCCGAGACGGTGACTGCGCCGGCAAGGCCGGATCCCACAGACAGATCGGCGGCCGTCGTGACCGAGACCGACCCCGCGCCGACCATGGTGATCTGCGTCGTGAGTGCGCCCGCTGCAGTCACGGACAGCAGCCCCGATCCGGCACATTGAATTTGCGTTGAGAGTGCCCCGGCGGTCGTGAGCGACGCAGTCACGGCAGCGGCCAGGGTGATTTGTGTGGTGAGTGCGCCAGCCGCCACACCGGACACGGTGACGGCTCCGGCCAACCGAACAGCGGTGGTGAGGGCTCCTGCAGCCCCAATCGAACAGGTCGCGGCACCCGACGCCAGAATGGATGTCGAGAGACTGCCGGACGTGACGATCGACACCCCCACGGCTGCATCGAACGTGACCGCCGCCGGCGCGGCACCCAAGAGCCGAACGGGTCGACGGACATACAGCGCATAGCGAGAGGTTCGCCGGAAGACGTCAGGCATTTACCCGATTTCCTCCCACGTAATCGTCCCGTTCATGGTGATCGAGTCGGCCGGCGTCGTACCGAGTTCGAGGGTGAGCCTTCTGGAGGGCGCAACCACCGGCCGCATCTCCGGTGTGAAAATCTTGTTGAACGGCATACGCACATTCCAGGACCAGGCGTTATGCGTGACAATGGTTCCTGCCGTCGCCTTGGTCGTATTATTCGCTTCGAGCGTTGCCCCTGAGGCGGCATCGCTGACTTGCGCGGCCACCTTTGACGGAGTGCTGCCCCCAGAGCCTGATGTCGTGGCGCCACTTTTCAACAGAATCGACAGTCCCTCTTCCTGTGCGTCCCCGACTTCGGTGGTCTGCTCCAGCTCAATCGCGTGAATCACGCAGATCGCGGTGGCCGGCGCCACCAGCTCAAACAAGTCTTGCTGTGCCGTCACGGCCACCCCGTTAAACTGTCCCGTAAACATGCGTCCCATAAATGGTCTCCTTTATCGTGCCAATAAGTGCATGGGCAGAGGGCGGTACAGCCGAGGTCCGACGAGCGTCCCGCCACCAAAATACGTCGCTTGCGGCGCGGTGTTGCCCGCATTGCTTATGCCGCCACACCCGATGAACCCCGCTGCCGAATAGGTGGCATCGGTGCGCGTGGCGATCAGAATGCCGTTGATGAACACCTCAATGGTGTCGCCGATCATTCTCGCGCCGAGTTCATCGCCCGCGTTGAAGGTCAGCAGCACCTGCGCGCCGACCAGCGTGTTGGCGCTGTTGTCAAAGCGATACACATTCAACTCATCTGCGCCGCCCCCGCCATGGTCCACAATTTCAATGTAGTACCCGTCGGTGGCCGCACCCGGGTTCGCGACGCGCAAGGTCACCCATTGATTCGGCCCTTTGACCGACCACTTGGCGTAGACCTCACAGTTCGGACCGCAGGCGCCCACGCTGGTGAAATACGAATCAAAGACGGATGACCCGGCATTGGCCTTGAGGGCGTTGCTCACAATCTGGTGCACCACGGAGCTGAAATGCGTGATCTGGGTCCAGCCTGTTGCAGGGCTTTCATTGGCTCGCGTAAAGGTGTCCCGGATGATCGTGCGAGGGAAGGCCAACACACCGCTGAAATCCGAGATGCCTCCAAAGACGTTGGCATCTCGCACCAGTTCATACCCGGGCGTGTTGAGATGGCCTCCATCTGGCGTATAGCCGAAGGCCGATCCGGTCACTTTCAGCTTGCCGCTGTCTCTTGAGGACTCGATCGCATCGGCGGTTTCGATATAGAACGGCAGACCCGTTCGGACCAAATTGTTGAAGGTGACACGATTCGCATTGCCGGACACCGCCGTCTGGTTTCCCAGCGTCGCCCAGTTGTCGGTCGTCGTGGTGTAGGGTGTGATGGTCGTCTGATAGGCTCGTTTCTCCGACCCCAGGGCCGTCATGTACCCGCGAATCGTGGAGAGGTTTCCATACACCGTCGCGACGGTTCTGCCGGCATTGTAAAAGTCGTTGAACCCATACTGGCAGATCAGATGCGACGCATACGGAAACAGCGCTTGCCGCAGGGTGGAGCTGGCGAGAAATCGCGCCGTGTCATCGGCATATCGGGCCAGATTGGTGTACGCGAATCGCGGACCGATGGAGCGAGCCACCAAACCGAAGTCTCCCGTGGCATCGCCGACCGTATCCCCCTCGCCTTCTGCAATGCTGTCGCCCACAATGACGACAGACGGTTCCCGAGTGAGGCCGATGACGGCAACTGGTGAATAGTGATTGTCTGAGGCCGTGACGGATCCGCTCATCGTCTTGTCGGTGATCCCTGACACGCCGGTTTCAAATCCATCACCGATGGTGCTGCCGCCGGACACATCTTGTGCGCAGTACAGCACCCCCGTGGTGCTCGTCCAATAAATCCTGACCCAAAACTTGGCTCCATTCGGAATGCTGACGGCCACCGCATCCGAAACCAGCGACGCGAGATTTGAAATGGACCCGCTTGGACTCCCGCCGAAGAGCACCTGCGTGAACGTGCTGGCTGGATATTCAATGCTGGCGGTGACGGTCGCGGTGCTCCCAGATCCCGTTTCGGCCCAGGTCGTGAGCGGGATGTACCAGTTCGCCAACACGAGTTGGAGGGAGGTGATGTCGGTCCTGGCAAAGCGGCCAGTGCGTGACATCGCTTGCCGGTTCGTGCTGTTCAACAGCAACGGCATCTGACCCCGCGTCGCGACGAGTCCGAGGTACGGGTTCATCTCACCTCAATGCGCACGTTGTCCGGCGTGGCCGGAAGGTAGCCCGCGTCAAAGGCCGGCACCGTCGCCGGCAGCGATTTGCCGAAGTTGTTCACGGCCCAGAGCGTGCAGCTATATTTTCCCGGCTTCGGCGCGACGGTCTTGACCGGCACGGACGAGGCCGGGAGGTCAATGCGAAGATCCCCCGCCCCGCAATTCATCGCATACCAGCGCGTTTCCCCCACGCCGGTCGGCGCAGGCGTCACGGCCGGTTGCCAGGCGATCACCGCCGCGTCATAGGGCACTTGCAGCACGGTCTGGGCCTGGGCGTCCGCACAAACCAGCACACCGATCAGCACCATCGCGAGACGGATCGTCATGCAGGTGAGCCTCCCTTTGTGACAGACTCCTTCACGACCAGGCGCGGGAGATCGGCCACGGTTTTCGAAAAGGCGCTGAGGGTGGATTCAAGACTTTGCACCCGCAAGGTGAGCGCCTCGATATCGGAGGATCGTGCCGGGAGCGCGGCTTCAAGGGCGGCGAGTCGGGTCACGATTCCGTCGTATTCCTCTTGCGTGAGAAAGATGGCGTTGACGGGCATGCTATCTCCTACAGGTCAAGGTGATGGTGCGGCGGCCGTTTTTGAGCGCCCCGGTGGTCTGCTGCACGCCACGCGGGCAGGCCCCGACTTGATACTCCAGCGAGAGGCGACCGTCGGCCTGTTGCAGATTGGTGAAGATGTTCGGTTGCGGTGGTATGGGCGACGGCGCAGGCGCCGGAGGCGTGGGGATCGGTGGCGGAGGCGTGGGCACCGGAATCACCGCCACATCCACGGTATTACAGGAGGGCCCATCCGATGTCTCTGACAGCCACGCGCCCACCGTCGGCGTCACCATCCGCGCATCGACGCACATCCACCGATCGGTAGTCGGCACAGTCGGGAGTGCGGTGAACGTCACCCGCATCGATCCGGCTGGGCCAGGCATGGTCGGCAGCGCGAGCCAGTCGTCCGAGGCAAAATGCCGCCAGCGGAATTCGTATTGCTCAGCCGCATCAGTTGCCGGCGTCCAGGTCGCGGTAAATGTCCCATTCGTAACCGCGCTGATTGACACGCCCGCGAGGCCCAACAGGATGACCCAGGCGAGCACGACCGTCTGTCTGAGTGGTCGCATCACTGCACCCTCAGATTCGTCGGCTTGTTTGGTGGCAAGGGCGGTGGTGGAGGCGGTGGCGCGGTGCCCCCTCCCCCGGTTGGCGCGCACCCGCTCGGGCAATTGGGAAAGCTGATTCGCCAATGGCCGATCCAATGCTGCCAGCCGTCAGCGCTGGTCACGAAGGTGCAGCACGGCGAACCGTCCCAGGTCTCCGACCAAGTGACATTGTCGAATCCATTCGGCGCGACGTTCAGGTTTGTATAATTTAAGGCCGGCACGCCGTCGATCCACGCGCGGACGATCCCATCACGCGAGGTCGAGGTGGTACTCGACCTCAGATAGAATTCGAGCTTTTGCCATGGTGGGCCGACATGAAGGATGCCCGGCCCCACGTTCGGGTAGCAGGCTTCACCAAGCGCAAAGGCCGGGCAGGCATGGTTCTCGCTGAATCCTGGATAGGACGGTGCCCCTGTATTGTGGGCGAAAATCAGCGGCGCTTGGCCATTTACAAGAGACGAATTGCCGAACAGAAATACGTGGTTCACACCCGGGCCCCGGATGAGCACCATCTTGTTGCCGACAGTGCGCCCTTGAAAGCCCAGGTTCGTCCGCCAGTCGATTCCCACATAAATCTCGCGCCGGTTTGTTCCCAGGTAGCGCGTCAGCTCCGTGCCGCCGGTCAGTTGCCCTTGCGCAATCTTAGAAACCAGGGCGCTGGGAGGAGATACGAGCTCCGAGGCATCACTCCCAGACACCACGGAGAAGGCGGAAGGCGGACTCGCATTCAATCCGGTGGTGTTGTAGTTGTCGGTGAGCAGCCCATTGCAGAGCAGATGAGCCATGGTGCAGTCGAACACATTCGCCGATCCTGCCGGTTCATTCGGCCAGACCTGAGCCATCGCCGGAGACGCACCGAGCAGCACCAGACTGAGCACCCACGCGATGCGTCGCGTCATAATAAATCCTCCTCAAAATCGAACGGCACGGCAGTCAGGACGGCCGACGGTGGGGGCGGTGGTGGAGGCGGCGGTGGAGCCGCTGCCGAGCAAGCCGGGCTGGTAAAGCCGTTACTGCCGCCCGCGTTCGTGGCCTCGATTCGGTAGCAGTCGCCGGTATTGGTCCCGATGTTGTGGGCGTAGGAGACAGTGTTCGCCGGCAGACAGGCATTGATGTCGACCCAGTTCGGCAGGCTTTGATCGGTCTGCCATTGCAGATGGAAGCAGGTTTCGTTGTCGGAGTTGTCGTTCCAGCTGATGACGCGCTGCGTGCCCGGCGTGGAGCCTCCCCCACCGCCGCCCCCGACGGGCTTGATCGGCACGCCGAGCATCGCCCACTGCGGCGTGCCGGAGATGGTCCATGCGGAGACGGTGGAGGGCGTCCCGGCGACAGCGCTGCTCGCGTTATGCGTGAAGCCCGCCGTGTCGAAGGTGCTCCAATTCGAGGTCTGGCCTGAGGCGACGGAGGGCGGCGACCCGGCCGCGATGGAATTGAGGCAATCGAGCACGGCTTCGCCGCTTGCACTGCTCACGGTCACGCTGGCTGGAGAGCCGGATCCGATGGCCGACACCGCCGTGCCGATCGGCGCGGTGGGATCGACGCCGGTAAAGGAAATGGTCCCGACGACGGCGGCGGTCGGCGTTCCCGAAAAGGTGATGGAGGTGTTCGCGGTCGTGGACGACGGATTCGGCAGAATATAGACAGCCGCCTTGCAGGTGTCCCCGCAGCTGGGATTGCTGGCCGTGAGCACATGCGTGAGCGGCAGGCTGTTCCAGCTCGCCGCCGTGATCGTGGGCGTCGAGAGATAGTGCCACCAGGCCACACAGACGGCCAGGAAGGGATCGGCCCCGGCGGGCGTGTGCGCGTTGGTGCAGGGATAGGATGAGCACTGCGTATAGGTGGCGCTGTTTCTAGCCACGGCAGCCTGCGCCGGCATCGCCCAGAGGCACGACGCGAGCAGGGCCAGGAACAGAGGCGCAATGACGAGCATTCGGCGCATCAGTGTTTCCACACGTCGGCGCGCAGCGTGCCGCTGGCCGCGTCGATCGCGCCCCCGGAATGATTCTTCAGCACCACGCGCACGGTGTCGGCCGCACTGACGTAGCAGGAGATCTGCCAGAGGTCGGCGGTGATGGTCGTATGCCCGCAGGTGACGGTATCCCCCACGGCCGCGCCGCTCACCGCGAGCGTGGTACTGGTTTGGGATCCAGAGGTGACATTCGGCGGGTCATAGGTGCCGGTGGCGCTCAGGTGTTTCGCCACGACGCTGCCCATCGTCTCCCCGCTGTTGACCGTGCCGCGATTCTGAAAGAAGCTCACGGCCGTGAGACCGTTGACGTTGATCCAGTCGGCAGTGTTGGCATTCGTGCCGATGTTGCCGCTCACATCGCTGTTGTCGAGTTTTTGCAGATCGAAGGAAAAGTTGGTGGTGCGCGAGCCGCCGGACCTGGTATCGCCCCCGTGGTTCCCGCGCAGCGTGACGTTGGTGGAATTGGGTGGCGTGCTGCCGGTGGTGGCGGCCGTGGTGAATTTGAACCCTCGGCGGTTGTCGCCGGCGATGCCGTTATCCCAGGCCTGATTGCCGCTGATGTCCGTATCGCGCAGGGAGCGGAAGGTGAAGCCTTCGCCCTGGTTGCGGTAGGCGCCATTGCCTTTGACCGTGCAGCGCACGCAACCGATCACATACCCATCGTCGCCCGAGCCCTCCGAATAGTTCCCTTCGATCGACATTTCCTCAATGCCGCCGATGGTGGAGAACTGGCTATAGTCGACGAGCTGGATGGAGACGTTGTCGAGGGTGTTGTTGCGGAAGATGTTATTTGCGACGATCGACCGGCGGCCGTAGCCCCATTTCCCGGCCGTTTCCCCCGTATCGCTCCCATAGCGGATGCGCAGGCCATGACCGGAGTTGGAATAGCTGTTGACCCCGATGAGCTGCACCCGATCGCCGCCCACTTCGACGTCGAGGCCATGCGTGGCGTTGCTGTAGTAGTAGCCCCCGAGCACTTGCACATCGCGCGCGAAGGACTCGATCAGCAGCCCGGCGCCGATGGTGCTCCCATGTGCCCGCACGTTCAGCACCGTGGCCCTGGTGACCTGTGGATCGGAGGGCGCGGAGGAGAAGCCTAAAAAGCCCCCGTAGCCGCACCCGGAGAGATCCATATTGGCCAGCACCAGATCCGTGGTGTTATTCCCGGCCCAGACGCAGGCATAGGGCCCATCGCCGAGCATCGAACTGACACGCGCATTCGCCGCGCCGATCAAGAGCACGCCGACGGCGAGCTTGTTGGTGTTGACGGTGTTCGGGCCGGTGATGCGCCCGCCGACCACCCGCTGATTCGATCCCGTCAGCACGATGGCGCCAAGCACGTTCTGCGAGGCATGAATGGACGCCCGCCCGCTGCCCGTCATGCCGGTCATGTCGAGGGTGGCCCCGACCATGCGGATCAAGATCCCGTTGGTGGCGCTCACCAGCTCACTGTTCCAGGTGTAGGCCCCCGGCAAGAGTTCCAGCACCCCGGTATTCGTGGCGCTTGGCATGCTGTCGTGGCATTTCTTCGCAGCGACGCTGTCGTCGGTGCCATCGTTCGGGATCGCCCCGCACCAGCCGATGGAGACGGTGCCGGGATTGGTAAAGGCGAGCGCGGCGGTGCCCGTAAAGCTGAAGATCTGCGCGCGTGGGTTGCACTTGAACTGCTCCGGCGAATGGCCGGTGAGCGTGACGCCGGTGGCGATCTGAAAGACCCCCGATCCGGTGCATTCGACGGTGATGTTCTGCGGGATCGTGAGGTTGCTCGCCACGGGCTGGGCATTGGAGATGCGCAGGGTTTTGACGGCGGAGCTGATCGCCGTGACGGCATCGTTGCAAGAGGCATAGGAGGCGCAATCGACGACGTCGGCGATCCCGCCGCCCACCCCGTTGATGGTCGTCTGAATCCGGTCCCACATGCCCTTGGTCAGGTTCAGCTCGAAACAGTAGACTTTCCCGGCCGTGTTGTGGGCGACGGCCGTGGTGCTTTCTTGCCCGCGCGCGATGGTGAAGGTGTCGCCGGAGCGGTTGGTGACGGAAACAATTTCGACGTTCGGGTCGGCGCTGGCGCGGTTGTAATCGGTGCAATTCCACCAGACCAAGGGATACGTATAGCTGCTGGGAAATTTCGAGCCGGTGCCGGCCGCGACAATGACCGACGTGGCCGCCGCGTCGTAGCCGGTGGACATGGTCGTTTCGGCAAAATTCGTGATGGGATCGAGTGCGGCCAGCGCCAGGCCATTGCCGAGGCTGAGCCACAGGCACAGGGTCAGCAGGAGGTCTCTGGTCTGTCGTCGCATGGCGTTCCTTTTAGTAGTCAATGACCGTCACCGCGTTTTGGCCGGCCGACCCGGCCGTGCCGTTACTCGTCCCGGTGCCGCCGGAGCCCCGTGTGCCTCCGGCGCGGCCGCCGCCATGCACCAACACATCCGCCGTGCCCGTGGTCTGCGTGGCCGTGCCGGGATTGGGCGTATACGCGATAGAGGTCCCGGCCGGGCCGCCTGCGGCGGCGCCTGGGCCTGCGGCCCCCGCTGGGCCCCCGTTGGCAGTAAACGAAAATCCGGTGCCAGAGATGGTCGAATTGCCGCCCGCGCCGCCGGCGCTGCCGTTCGCGCCCCCGCTCACGTTGAACGCACCGCCGCCCCCACCGCTTCCCCCTGTCCCATTCACCACGGTGACCGTCGCGCCTGGCGTGACCGCCTGCACGACTTCGACATACCCGCCGTTTTGGCCGGCCCCTCCATCACCCCCGCTATAGGTCCCGTCTGGGCCGCCCCCGCCCCCACCGCCGCCACCCGCGCCCCACTGCCGAATGCGAAGCTTCGTCACGTTGGCTGGGACGATCCACGAAGTGGAGCCGGTGGCGGAAATGACCGCGCGGCGGATGCGCTGGTTGCCTTCGAGGAGCCGTTGATCGGTGGCGGAGGTGATCGCGCTGCCGCTGGTCACCACGGTGCCGTACTTGACGGCGTCTGCGGGATGCGTGCCGCTGGTGTTGTCTTCGATCTGGACGTTGCTCACGAGGCCGCCGGAGAAGATCAACTTCACGAAAATGTGACTCGTTGAACTGCTGGGGAGCGTGACGTTGGTCTGGGCCCAGGTGAGGTGATACCCCGAGATATAGGCCGACCCCGCCGGGACGATGAGCACGAGATTCGCCGCTGAGGTTGGGAGCGCATTCCCGCTCGTGAAATACGAGATCCCGTTGACCGCTTTGAATAGCTCGCGGACGTATTTCTCCAGGGCCTTCTTGCCGTCTCCGGACACCCCGCCATTGAGATCGTTCTGGCTGGGCTGAACCAGCGGCGTCGTGATGTTCGTATTGCTCATGCGAGATCCACCTGCCAACTCACGGAAATGATCACGCTGGTGCTTTTCACGATAGGATTGATGGCGACGCGGGCGAACAGCCGCCACTGACTGGCCAGCGGACCGGTGACGAGCGACGCCTCTTGGTAGGTGAACCCGTTTCCGGTCGTGCTGCCCATGAAGCCGCCGATGATGACCTGCTTGTCGCCCTTCGCCCGGGCGATGATGTCGGTGCGGACCTTCTCGTCGAACAAGCCCACGTCGGAGAGCTGCGGCGCAGTGCCGTTCGTGCCCCAGGCCACATGCGTGGGCGGCGGTGGCACTTCGGCAGCGAGCCAATCGCGCATGAGGTTGAGGCCGTTGCCGAACCCGGCGACCGAGTTGGCAACGATCTTGTTCTTGCGCCACGGATCGATCCGGAGGACGTGCCGGCGATATTGCTTGGGATGAAAGACGCGCTGCGGGTCATCGAGCAGCCAGCGCTCCATCTCGGCGCCCCACACCACGGCCTGCACGCGGCCCCTGGTGGCCATGCGCTCACGAATTCCTGCCCCGCTGCTGCGCCGCACCTGTCCAGCAGGCGTGATGTGGATCAGCCCCATTCCATGGCCCCCCAGATGTCTGTGCCCCATTCCCCGGTGTGCGCGACGCCGGTGGTGACGGTGACGAGATCAGTTGCGGTGAGCAGATCGTTGGCGACGACCACTTCGTTGATGATGTCGTCGGGTGAAATCGTGACGGGAATCCCGCGCGCGAAGAACGCGGCGAAAAACTCGGCGTAGGTCCCCTTCAGTTGTCCGCTCACCGCCGTGACGCGATGCCGCCGCTGCTCGATGCCGAACAGGCTGGTTTCCATGGAGGTGATCAGCATGGCGGCATCGTGCAGATCGAGTTCTGGCAGATTGACGGTGACGGTTTGCCCGATGGCGAGGCCGACCCGGTCCGTTTCGAAGTCCACTTGATCGTCAAGGGAGCCGAACCGCCGCAAATCGCCTCTGGCTTTCGCGACCGTGACTTCGAGGCCATCGAGCGATGAGTCTTGATCG
Source organism: Nitrospira sp. (assembly GCA_024998595.1). Lineage (GTDB taxonomy): Bacteria > Nitrospirota > Nitrospiria > Nitrospirales > Nitrospiraceae > Nitrospira_A. The sequence continues at coordinate 260,499 of JACOEK010000004.1, read as the reverse complement.
ACGACTTCGTACCGACCACTCCCGCCCTCAATGGCTTGGCGCGCGGCAATTCCCGGCGCGTCGACCAGCTTGGTGGTGACCGGTCCATAGAACCCGGTGTAGGTGATCGCGAGGCGATCGGCCGGGGTGGTCGCGGTTTTGGCCTTGAGGAGCGGCTGGCTGGGATCTTGGTTGATGCCCTGCTGGTTCGCGTTCCAGAACCATTGTTTGCTGCCGGCATCGTCTACCGAGCGAATGCCAAGCGTCTGCGCGGCGCCGTTGACGGTCACCCCAAGTAGTTGCGCCAGGGGATAGGCGGTTGGGAATGTGCGGGCGATGTCGTCGCCTTCGAAGAACTCGGTGATGGGCAGCGTGATGCCTTGCCCGCCGATGGCGTATTGCACATTGCGGTAGTCGGCTAAGGTCTTGGAGACGCGGGCGTCGCGGAAGACGGCCGTCGTGTGGTTGATGTCGAACGGCGCCAGGGAGGCAAACTTCGGAAAGAACTGCATGACGGCGAACTGATCAACGGTCCAGTGATAGCCGGTGAGCGCGGCGACCTGATCGAAACAATCCGCCGCCGACCGTCTCGCGAAAACGACCTTCTGCAAGCTCGGGCCATCGTGCACACCGCCATCGGTGATGCCGTCGGCGGCCAGGTATTTGCTGATGATGTGGCGGATGATCTCGCCGGCGGTTTTATTCTGATAGACCTCATTGACGGTGATCCGGTCGGCGAGCGCCGAGAGATCGACCCCGCGCACCATGATGCTCACATAATCGTTCCGCTTCTGCGCGGTGAAGGCGAGATCGATGTCATGGACCAGTCCAGCCCACCAGCGGACATTGCCGAAGAGCGCCACGATCCGTTCGCCCCGGTGTGGCACGTAGCCGTCAGACACCACCAGCGGAATCGTGCAGGTATCGCGGCCATTCAGGTCCTCCTGCATCGTCCAGGCATCGACCTCCATGTACTTGGTGACGTCGGTGGTACCGATACGGATAGAAAACTCCCCGAGTACGCCCCCGCCGGCCGATCCGCGACGCGGACCAGACCCGAAGGGAACGGTACCAAATGGGCCCGACCCAAAGGCCATTAGCGATTTCCCCTCTTTTGCCGATAGACCTTCTGCATGTTCTGCATCACGTAGGTGGCAGTCCGGCGCCCGTCCTCTTCAAAGATGATGGTCGTATTCCCGCCACCCCCGAGGCCCATGGCCTGCTGCATAAACGCCGCGCCGCGCGAATTGAGTGGGATGGCCGCTTCCGGTGAACCCGCTTCGCCCATGATGGCCCTGGTAGGACCGGTCACGATGCCACCGGATGCAAACGCCACGCTTGGCATAGCGTCTAGGTTGACCATGCTGCTGAAGCCGAAAAACTCTTTGATGTTGTCGATCCAGCCAAAGTCGACCCCGTCCAGGAAACCTCCTAAGGCGGAAGATATGCCCCCGGCCTGCCCGCTCAGCATCGAAGTGATGCCCTTCAGCGCCATCCCAACAGGAGCCAGGATCCCGGTGAATGTGAGCGCGTCCGCAATGGCATTGATAATGCCCATGACGCCATCGGTGATCTGTGCGAGTACTTCCAGCGCTGTTTTTCCAACAGCGATCGTCGATTGCCCCACGGACTCCCACATGGTCGTGACAGCAGAGCCTGACTGGGCCATGATGGTTTGCTCTGCGATGGCTTCTTCGGTCGCAATCGCTGTGCGCGCTGACGCCCCGGCCTGAGCGGCCGCCGTTTTTCCTGCTTCGGTCAGGACCCATTGCGTAACGATGCCCATTGACGTCGTGATAAAGTTCTGAAGAAGCTGCACGCCCATCTGCTTGAAGACTTCTCCCCACTGCACCGTCTCCACCGTCATGCGCGCGAGATTCGAGGCAAACGTTTGCGAGATGCCCCCCCACGTCTGGTTCGCGGTGCTGGCAAATTGGTTGATGGTGCTTCCCCAGGAGAGCGTCCCGCCTTCGATCACGCGGCCGGTATTCACCACGGCGTTGCGCGCGGGTGCGGTCATGGTGACGTCGAGGTTTCGCATGTGGTCGCCGATTTCTTCGACCATGTCGGGAATGTAGGAGTGGCCGACGACGGCGTCATACAGACCACGGAAATAGCCTTTGACTTCTTCGATCCCGGCGTTGACCTTGCCGAAGATCGCGGCGAGCTTATTGCTCAGCCAGTCCTGGATACCGGTGACTAATGCCTTGACGGTGCCCAGAATGGCCGTGTGGGCCGCCGTGAACGCGTTCTGCACGGCGACCAGGCCACGGTCTACCGTGCCGGCCACGGAATGGGCCCAGCCGTCGATGACCTTCACGATCTTGTCCCAGTTCATCACCACGGCGACGGCGAGGGCCGCGACCGCCACCCCGATGGCGACAAACGGATGCGCCATGATGACGCCCCAGAGGGCGGTCACCAGCGGGATCAGGGTCTGCACGGCTCGCGTGAATCCGGCGAGCGCAATGATCGCCGGATACAGCACCGCCGACAGGCCGGTGACCGCGGCGATAAAGGTTTGCGTCGTGGGATCGAGCGCGGCGAAGCCGTCGGCCCAGCTTTTGAGCATCTGAATGAGCGGCTCCGCCAGATCGAGCGCCTGCATCAGCACGGGAATCAGCGCGGTGCCGAGGGTGATCTGTGTGTCGGACAGGCGGTTTTGAAAAATCTGGAGCTGACTGGCCGAGGTTTCATACCGCTTCCCGGCTTCCGTCGTGAGGGCCGTGTTTTGATCCCAGGCGGTGCGGGCATTCTCGAGACTCTTGGCCAGGCCGTCTTTTGCGCCCGCCAGGCGCAGCACGGTGTCACGCAGCCGGATTTCTTTGATGTCGAGCGATTCCAACGTGCCGAAGAGATCCCCGCCTTCGGCCTTCACGCGGGCCAGCCCTTGCACAAAGGCATCGATGGCCGCCGCCGGATCGGTCTTGAACGATTGGGCGAACTGCTGCGCGCTGACCCCGGCGATGTCGGCCCAGCTCTTGATGTCTTCCGAGCCGGTGTTCACATCGGCGGCGATTTTGATCATCAGCCGGCTGATCGCGCTGCCGCCCATTTCCGCTTCAATGCCGACGTCCGACATGGCGGCCGCCAGGGCGAGCACATCACGCGCCGACATGCCGATCGCGTTGGCCGCCCCGGCAATGCGCATCGCCATTTCGGTGATGTCGGTTTCTGTGGACGCGCCTTTGTTGCCGAGATCGATGACGGCGGCCCCCATGCGTCCGAAATCCTGCGCCGTCAGCCCCATCACGTTGCCGATCCGGGCAAACGAGTTGGCCGCGTTGTCGGCCGTGAGGTTCGACGAGGTGGCCACCATGGCAATGGTCTTCGTGAAGTCGACGAGGGCCTCTTTCGCGACGCCCAACGCGCCCCCCGTCTCCGCGATACGGTTCAATTCGTTGACGCTGACCGGCACTTCCTGGGCGAGGTCCCGCAGGCCTTGCGATAGGGCTGCAAACTCTTCCTTGGTCGCATCGGTGGTCTTCTTCACCCCGGCAAACGAGGATTCGAAATCCATCGCCATCCGCGTCGCATTGACGCCGACTCCCGTGGCCGCCGCCCCCATCACGGTGAGCGCTTTGCCGGCGACATCGGCCGCCGTGGCGGTGAACTTCCCCAGGTCGCCGGTGGACTTCGCCACGCGATCGAGCCCGCTGGTGAAGTCTTTGATGTCTGCCCCGATCTTGACGATCAGGCTACCGAGCGTCGCCACTGTTGCCCCCCAGCATGTCGGTGATGGCCTTGGCCTGCTTCAGCATCGTTTCCCAGGTGTCCTCTTGCGTCGCATCTTTCGGTTCCTTGGGCATGAAGTCCTCGGGCTTGAAGGCCTTCTGCCCCTTCTTCGTCCGGTTCACGTTGGCCAGGACCGAGGCCACCATGCCTGCGCGCCAGAACGCCGCCGTTTCTCCAAATGGCTCGACCTGCGCGTAAGCCATCCATTCCGTCAGTTCTCTCGAAGACAGCCGACTCAGAAGCTCTGACACCGAACAGCCCAGCGCGAGCGCTAGGCGGAAATAGAAACGTCGCTCTGGTCGGTCGCGGAGTTTTTTGCGAGCTCGTCGATGTCCTCGTCCCCGAGCCCGGAGAGCTGCTTCGCCCGATCGAAACAGCGCCCCAGCGCGGCGGCGCTCTTGTTGCCCAGGCGCTGAATGTCTTCGATTGAAAAGAGCGGCTTGCCCGTCTCATCGACGAGGCACAGCACGACGAGCTTGGCCCGCACATTGCGCAGGTTGACGTCGCGCTTTTTTCCGTTCTTGACCTGGAGCGAGGCCTCGAACTCATCGCGGTCCGTGCCGCTCAGGCCACGGATGAGCACTTCGCCGCCCCATTCAGGGACGGCGACACGCTCGGTGCGGCGGTCATCGGAATCGAGAATTTGCTGTCGATTGAGTAAGCCCATGGGTCTCCTTACGGCATCCGGATGATGGCGAACTTGATGTTGGCGTTGCTGGAATCGAGGTAGATCTGCCCCCCGCCCTGATCCCATCCGACCAGCGCCCCGAGCCAGAACATGGCGAACTCCCCGGCGGACAAGCTGTAGGTGGTAATGCTGCCCAGCCGGCCATACGGATCGGCGATGCTGGTGAGCGTGAAGGTCTGCGCGCCTGCGTCGGCGTTCTGCACCAGGATCATTTCTCTGCCGGTGCCAACGAAGTAGTTGCCGTTGCTGGCGTCCGATGCGGCGAAGACAAAGTCCAGCGCATTGGCGGCGACGGTGCCGGGATACGGGCCTTTCGGTGAGACCGGCGTGAGTGCTGTTCTAGCCATCTGTGAGTCCTCCTTCTCGAATTCAGATCAATGCCACGATGTTTTCGGCCCTTAGCTGAAGGTCGGGGCCTTCGTGATGGTGATGGTGATCGACGCCGCCAACACGTCATCGGTCGGCGCTTCGCACTCAAAGCCCGTGACGATGCCTTCGATCGTCCAGGTGGTCGCCGCGATATTGGGAAATTGGATCTTGAAATTGCGCTTCGTGCGATTGACGAAATCCGTCCGCAACGCGATGTGCCCGGCAGCATCCGGGATGAAGTTGATGTCGAAGGAGAGCTCGCCAGGGTCGATGAGGCTCGCGATCTTTTCCCGCCAGGCGCCGGCGGCCGCCGAGCTATGCGTGGTGACATCGATCACGTCCGAGCTCATGTTCGGCCCGGAGATCGACTTCACCTCGGCAATGTTCGTAAAGGTCTCGGGTGTGTTCCCGTCGCCCCGCTTTAAGAGTGTTCCATACGCTGCAATGGCATCAGACATGAGGGCCTCCACGGGTAGACCGAGGAGGCATCGGTGCGGCGTGTGACGGCTCGTGAGACAGAAGCCGTGAGACGTTGCGGCGTGCTCGGGGTTGGTTGTGCGTTACTCATAGGTTTTCGCCCATTTTTCCACGGCGGCAATCATCATTTTGGCCGCCCGACAGAGTTCCTGAATCAGCAGTTTCGTCGGTGCACTCATGCGGCCTGCTCCGGGCTCTGGAAGTGATGCCGATAGTCGATCGTGAACAACAGGGCTTTCCCCAAATGCGGCAGATCGTCCTCGATGGCGACTTCCATCCAGTCTGGGTTGTGCGTCCAGATGGCCAGCCGGCTTCGCGTGGGATCGGCCATAAGGCACCGCTCGACATCGCTACAGAGACTCCCCAGAATCTCATCACCCGAACGCGTCTCCCCCACTTCCGGACGGTGCAGGACCGTCACATAGACTTCGAGCTGACGCGCCACGGCAGGACGCGCACTTTTTTCTCGATTGACGGTATCGTCGCCCTCCCGCACGTAGAGCACCGGGACCGTATTCAGATTGAGCCCGCCCAGGGTGTAGCGTTGCACGCTGGCGATGTCGTTCGCGTAGCCATTGGCGCGGCTGATCGTCTCCAATCGCGCGACGATCTGCTTCATGATCCGTTCTTTGACTGTATCGGCCATGTGCTACAGCCCCGCCATAAATCGTTTGCTACTTTTCTCGACGGCGACCTGGACGCCGCGCATCCCGGCTTCCCCGGCCTTGCGGAGGACCTCCGGCGCCATCTGCTTCGTGAGCGGGACAAAGTTGGTGCGCTTCGGGATCACGACCTGTCTGACCTTGGCGACAATGGTTCCATCGTTCCTTCCCGTCCGGTCTTTCTTGATATAAATAAACTCCCCGGTCTTTGGGCGGAACGTGAACCCTTCTTCATGAACTCTTAGACTCTTACTAATGCCGACATTGACGGCCAGTTCGTTTTCGCTCGCCCCTTTCACGAAGCTGAAGACCTTCTTTCCAACCCGGAATTTTCCACCGTGAATCCCCGGTCTTCCACTCAAATCACGTCGGATGAACTCCCTGCGGACGCGCTGGCCGCCACGCTTCAGTTCCGAGCGCATGAACTTCACTTTGGTGAGCTGGGCCTCTTTGATCCCCCGGATGAACTCCGCTGCACCAAGCAACACGATGGATGTTTGAACGCCGTCACTCATGCTTGCACCAAGACGGTGAACATGCCGCCATCCGATGGCACGAGGCCCGTATCTTCCTGCACGATCTTGGTCACCGTGAATTCCGTCTCGTCTTCATCATCGAGGGATTTCTTGAAACTGACCTTGTCTTGCCCTTCGGCGATGCTCAGCACCCCTGCGGTCGCATCGCGCGGGATCTGCAGCTCGATCACGTTCGCGTGATAAGCAAACTTACTGGCCCCCGACACGTTCGGCTGCACCTGCGTCGGCCTCCGGTTCACAATGGCCTTGAAGGTCTTGGATTCGTCGTCATACGGCGTGTAGGTGATGACCTCACCCCCCAACGCTGCGACCATGAGCACGGAATCTGACGGCATCGTCACTCCGCGGCGCCCGCTTCGGTGTGGGTCGTGTCGTCCTGTTCGCTGTGGCTGATCTGCACCACTTCCGCATGTCCATGCCGGAGATGCAGCCCCACGCGGGCATCCGGCCAGCCGTCGACATTAGGCGCGATCACCGTCCCGGCCGGGCACATCACGCGGTGGGCATTGAGCCGAGGCACCAGGAGCCGGATCTCACCCTCGACCGGAGGCGCGCTGGCATCCGGCTGGACCGATCCGTCTGGCGCGGTCGGCACCGGCGCGGCGGCCTTTTTTTTGCGTTTCTTTCCCATAGATCCCTCGTTGTCGTCTCTCGGAGGTTGTGGGCGCCCCGATGGGGAGCGCCCGCTCAGCTCGCCACCTGCTCTTAGCTCAGCGTGGCTCGGATCGCCTGCTGCCACATGCCGTAGCCGACGTTCCGAATCACTTTGACGCCATACAGATGCGCGTTGTTCTGGAATTCGTATTCCGAGCCTTCTCCGATGGCGGAAATCTTGACCGCCTCTTCCGTCTGCTCGATGAAGGGCTTGGTGCGCCCATCGGTGCGGAACATCGCGAACTTGTCCTGAGCGGTCAATCGAGTATTGGCCACGACATCGATGCTGACGCCCATTTTGGTGAGCGGATTATCCCGGCCACCGCTGCCGGTGTTCAGCAGGTTGGCGCTCACCGCCGTCTGTGCCGCCCCCCACATGTTGAACGGGACCATGACGAGGAACTGCTTGGCCATTTCGTTGATCGGCTCGCCTTGATCGTCTTTGAAGCTATAGAAGTGCCCCAAGACGGCGAGGATCGCATCGGCCATCTCATTCGAGGTGGGTGCGGTCGGCGCGCCCACGTTCAAGACGGCATAATCCCCCGCCGCGAGATCGTTCTTCAGCGTGCCGCTGTCGCCTTCGACGTGATCCGTGTCGAAGAAATACTGTCCGTCATAGGCGAGGCCGTTTGTGGCAGCGCCGCCATTGTTGATGAGCGTCGAAATCATGCTCATGGGATGGGCGGCGACTCGATCGGCCATTTCCTTGATGCGCAGCATGATCTGCCCGGTCTTGTCCCTTCGCAGGTCATCGACCAGGATTTTCAGCGTCGCCTCGAAGGTCTTGTTGACGATCGTGAGGCCGTTCTCCCGCAGGCCCTTGGCCAAGCGTTCTCCGACCCATTCACGGACCGCCGGTGAGGCCCCGAGCCATTTGTAGGTTTCACTCTCCTGATCGGAGCTGAATGCCATCGCCAGGCGACCCATCCAGGTGCTGCCGATCGCCTGCTCCAACGTTTCATAGAAGGTGCCGATGATCGCCCGGCTCCCTAGTCCTGATCCACCCATGTGCTGTCCTCCTTCTCCGTTCAGTGAGTCGTCTTCCCGTTACCCTCGACTTAGGCTTGCCGTGCCCAGGTGCCGCGCATCTCCACGATGGACCAGCCGTTGGCATCGCCATCGTTCAAGGCGATGTAATCGCCGCGCCGGGCCGTGGCCTTGGTGTTGATGATGTCTTTATCGTCGGCGGCGGTGATGCCGGGCCCCTCCACCATGTCTGACGCGTTCGGGCTGACCGACACGCCGGAGACCCCGAAGGCCGCAATATTGACGACCTTCACCCCGCTGATGCCTCCCACTGCCGGCAAGGTGATCACGACCGCATCGGTATCGACGAAGATCGTGGTGCCGTTGTCGGTCGCATCCACGGTGTAGTTGGCGCTCTTGGTCTTGCGCGCGGTGTTGCCATACGGGTCTTGGAACTTGCCCGCATGGAAGGCCACGATGACGACCCCCGCGCTGACAAACCGATGCACGTAGCCGATAAAGACCGCCCCAGTGGGCAGGAAGGTGAACGTGTCGTCGTCGGTCGCATAGACCGGTTGCCCCACGTCGGTGATGACCGCTCCGCTGACCGGCAACTGGACGCGGCCCACCGACAGCACCTTGACGGTGCGTGCCGCCGCGGCGCCGCCCGAGTTGTCAGACTTGGTGATGGCGAAGCCGACAAACTTGTCGGAGGCGGTGAGCGGTTGCGCGTGGCCGCTGGCATCCACCAGCCCGACTGCCGCGCCTTCATAGATGATGTCGGCGGCGATCATCGGATATTCGTTGAGCTCCCCGAGTCCCTGTGCCCTCGGCTTATCGACTGCTAGTGTTGACATGGTCTCGTCCTCCTCAAAGTGAGCGATCTGGTGCGTCGGCTCGCTGGCCGCGTCGTTATTTCTTCAGAATCTTGACCTGTCCGTTCGCATCGGCACGCGCAAAGGCGAGATAGGAGCCATACGTCGCGAACTCCTCGCGCACGCCGTGCTCGTTCTGCTCCCATTCGGCCTTGCAGCGCTCTTCGAGCGGCAATGCGGAGAGGTCTACCTTCGTGGTCGTGGGCTCTGCCCCTCCGCCAGCTGACGGCGGCGCGACCTGCTGCAATTCGGTGAGCTTTCTGATTTTGAACGCCCTGGTGGCCTCCTCCACGGTCGCGCCGAGGTCGATCAATTCCTTGGCGAACTGCTCCTGGCCGGGCAATGCGGCGGATAAAATGCCGCTGATACGTTCCCGCTCGGCCTTGATGCCAGCGGCTGTGGCCTGATCGAGATCGGCCTGTGACAGGGTCGCGGGGGCTGGTGTCTCTGCCATGGAATCCTCCTTGTGCTGGGCCCGAAGCTGTGGCAGCAGGTCATTCACTGCCCAGCGGTTGAGAAATGCGGTGACTTTCGAGGCGAGACTGTCGCCACGGTCAAACAATCCGTTCGGATTGGCCGCCGGATCGTCGACGACATCGGAGGCGAGGAGCTGCTCGATGCGTGCCAGCGCAGGCAATCGATTGCCCTTCTCGTCCCGTTGCGGCGTCCCGTCGGCGTTGAGTCTGGGCTCGGCCTTGCCACTGAACACGATGGACGCCCCGAACGCAGCCGGATCACGCTCGGCAAGTCCTAATACGTAGCTATACAGGTCGCCCTGCGGCGCTTCCTTGGCGGACTCGCTCAGATGCAGATCGCCGAGCACTTGCTTCCCCACCTTGCGGAAATTCTTGGTGCGTCCGAGGAAGGTGCCCATCGACGTATTCGAGGCATTGGGGTGATCGAATCGCGACTTGATGCCGACCGTGACCTTATTGCCGAGACTCACCACCTGATCGAGCGTGGTGCCGTCGATGTCCATATCGTGGCCGAGTGCCGGCCCTTCCGTAATGACGGAGTAGCCGTAAATGATGCCCTGCTCGCGGTCGACTGATGGCTTGCCTTCACGCAGTTCGATGCCGCGCGACAATCCTCCACGGAACCAGCGATCTTCGGCGGCCAAGCCGAGCGTTGCGGCGATGTCGTCCAGCTCGTTCATGCGTTCGCTCCCACGGGTTCATCAATGGGCTCTTCGATCCAGGCCTGTCGCCGTTGAAGCTGCACGGCCGTGGGCGGTGCAGGTTCTTCGATGCCCAATTCCTTGGCACGATCCTGCTCGCGCTTCCGCTGGGCCATCACATCTTCCCAATCCCGTCCTTGAGACGCGCATTCGTCGGCCAGCGTGGACAATCCGGCGTCGATGGCCATGGTGGAGGACTCCACTTCCTTCACGGGATCGACCCAGCCCCATCCCGGTGCGATCCAGAGGGCCCGGAGCCAGTCCTCGCGCATGTCGCCAAAGAGGTCGACGGCGGGCAATGCTTCACGTAGCCAGGCCTCTTCCATCACCCATTCCCAGCAGGGATGACAGAGACGACCGGCCAACCAGGCCTGATTGGCCCGGAAAAAGCGTCGGGCTTCGAGGAGCGCCGCCCGCGCGCTGGAATAATTGGTCTTTGAGAAGTCTTTCAGCACCAATTCCAGCGGCAGACCGAGCGCGCTCCCGATGGACCGCAGCACGGCGAGCACAAACGGCTCAAACGCGCCGGATGGCCGCTTGGGATCACCGAACGAGACCTCTTCTCCCGGGTTCAGGTACTGCACCATGGCCGGTTCGAGCGATTCGAGGCGGTTGCCCTTCGGATCGATGCTGGTGTTGGCATTCATCGTGCCGTAGGCATCCGTTTTCGTGATAAAGGCGGCGAAACAGGCCGCGACGCGGGCCGCGACGATCTCGGCCTCCATGTAATCAGCCAGATCCTTGAACGCGGAGAGCACTGGGGCGAAGAACGGCTCGCCCCTGGTCTGTCCTGGCCGTTTGACGTGGTAGAGATGCAGCACATTGCGGCGGCCGGCACTGTTAAACGCCGGATAGCGGGTGTGTTCAGCCGGGCCGGTGACGCCGGGACGGCCCAGCAACACATCGCCCGGGTGAGATTTTCGGATCCAGTAGGCAATCGGTTGCCCACGGTCTCCCAGCTCCACCCCATCGCGAATGTTCTTGTTGCCGCGCTGACTGGGCGGCGTTTCCACCCGATCGGCTTCGATAATTTCGAGCGCGAGCGAATAATCCCGCCCCGGCTCGTCTTTGATCATCAGCGGCAACACGAAGACTTCGCCGTTTTCGAGGATTTGCCGCCTGACGAGTGCCTGAATCTCGTAAAAATCCATCCGATTCTGCGCATCGGCCGTCTTGCACCACTTGCGCCACGCTCGCTCGGCCATGCGGGTGAAGCGAGCGGCATCGGCTTCGGAGACGCCGAGGGCTTCAATATCTGGCCGGCTCTGCGGTTTCAGTCCGGTACCGACCTCGTTTGCTACCACTGTGGCCGTGATCGCGCTGGCGTGGGCATCATTGCGGTTCAAATCGCGGCAGCGCTGTCTGAGCGTGGGCAGGTCGGCGAGCAGATCGGCATCCGCTGAGCCGTCGAGCGCCGTCCAGTCACTTTTCAGGCGGTTTTTTTCTGCGCCGCGATAGGCCCCGAAGAGCACACGACGAGCAGTGCGGGCTTGCAAGCGACGCAGCCCCCATGACGGCGCGATCACGCTGATCAGGCCGTCGATCGTGGTCCCGAACCGTTCACTGCGGGTCAGCGTCTGACGAGGAACTTCGCGCATCAGCTCGGCCTCGTGAACGTGACAAGACTGCGCATTGATCCAGCCGGCACGGCGGCGTGTTGGCGCTGGATGAGCCGCTTTTCGATTTCAAGAAGCTGGGTATAGTCGCGACGGATACGGCGGCCATTAATCTCGACCTCGATGGCGCCTCCGGCGATCAGCGCGTCATTTATCGCCGTTCGCACGTTGGTGAGCATGTCATCGACGGTCGGTTCTGCCATCTGTTCCCTGCCCCAGTAACACAAAAAGGCCACCCAAAGAGGACTGCTCCCCTTCAAGTGGCCTTCGTTGGTACGAACGAGCCGACTACTCTGTTTTCTTACTGCCGCACATTATCTGCGGCCCCGCCGTTAATCCGTAACGTGATGGTCCGTGTGCCGTTCACTTCACGACGCCGGAAGCCGTCCATTGACGGAATATCGTCGAGCCCCACATGATCCTCAAACTTCAGGTCTGTGATGGAATGATCACCCTTCAGGTGCTGAAGGTGCCCGATCATCTCGTCGATGGCGGTGTCGTAGACGTTCATGCGCTTAGTACATGCCGCTTTGATTCCACGGGCGTCGCTTTTGGCGCGGTGCGCCGATCGATGAAGTCCCGGCGAGTAACCCCGCCGTCCCAACATTCGATCACGATCTGGCCGGTGAAATTCTTCGGCAACATGGCGATGTCTTTCTCAATCCAGTCAGGTAAATTCATGCAGGCTCGTCTATAGCACGTCAGGAGACATCGAGCTAGGATGTTGTCTGTACGGTGGTACAGTAGCTGAAAATAAAAATGGCGGGAGGCCTGTGCCCCCCGCCACTTCCCAGCTTGCCGCTGGATTTGATGCACTACTTACTGTCGCCGTATCCAGCCTTTGGAACCCGCTCGACCTGTGTCGTCCTCGGGTGATCCTTGGCATACTTTACGGTCGTAAACTGGCCGGACCCTGAATCCCGGCCGCGCGGAGTGGTTTTCGATTCTTTATTGGCCATAGTCATTCCTTCTGGTAGTTTTGGTTCATATGAGGGACGACCTGATTGTCAACCCTCGCATTGAACCCACTTGAAAAGTTATGAAACGACCAAATATACTGCGGTCGTTTCAAGGCAGCAGGGCAACCGCCTGCAAGCTAAATCGCCCTGCCGCCAAGGTTGCCGGACTTTCGTGCCGGTTTTGCCCTTTCTAGGGGCGCTAATTTCTTCTCACAGCGGGTGCCTCCTTTCTTGGACGGCTCTGTATTCATCCTGCAAGATGAACAACAGGGCCGTTCCCTTTTTGTGCAAAAGGGCAATAATACGTATACAGAGATTTCAAGAAGAGGTCAAGAGGCGGAATGTCTAAAAATGCGGGAATTTCAAGGAGATAGAGCCCTTGTTGAGGTCGCGCATTTTAGGCCCGTTTAGATAAAGAGTCAACTAAACACTTATACGACCTTCCCGATTTTAGCTCGTCTCCTGGAATTTTATGCCAAGGGCATCTCCATTAGCCCTGCACACCCTTTTTCAAATACTCTCGCACGAATCGAATGAGCTCAGCCCGCATGACATAGGGCTCGCCGATGTTGTCCCTGAAGCACTCGAGCTTTCCCGCCGTCATCCAATACTGCACCGTGGATCGATAGACCTTCAGGAGTTCCGCGATCGAGGCCGGACTGAACGCCGGAAACGGCGGAATGATGATGACTGACGGCACTGCTGGCGCGGGCTGTGGCTCTGCGACCTGTGGCGGTCCAGCTGGTGCGGACGGCAGGCCTGAACGCTTGACCCAGCCTTTGCGACGTTCGTTCCATGTCACCGTCTGTTGACCCATCCGCCTCGGCGTGGCTGGGTACCACGATCTGGCCCGGTACGATTGACCCACCCGCCTGCTCGATCGTCACGCACCGGTGGCGGCATGGGCGACGCGGTGAGCTGATCGCGCAGGCGTTCGAGATTTGCCCCCTGCCGAGTGATCATCCATGTCAGCGCGGCATAGGCGTACACGTTGAGGTCGAGGCCTTCGTTGCGCTTCCCGTCTGGCAATTCCCACGTGTGATACCGAACGCCCATCTTCTTTTTTTCAGTGAGGCGCTCAGACACGACCTGCTTGAAATATTCTTCCTCATACGTCATCGGCCAGTGATAGTAGCCGGCGCCGCGCTCCGTCTTTTTCAGGCGATCATAGATCGTACTTTTCGCGGTATCGGTGCCGAGCATAATGAGCAGGACGCCATGCTGTTTCGTGGTGGGATTGTTCACGAGCGGCGCGCCGCGTTCACTCGATCCCTTAATGGCATAGATATTTCTGATCTGCCGGGGCTTGACGAACTTATAGACTTCATTGGTCCGGTGGCTGGAGTCGATGAACGTGCAGGCGATCGGCAGCCGGACGCCGTTCGGGAGCATCCACTGCTGTTTCAAATACTCATCCAACAGCCGCCAGGCGTTGGGCTTGCCAGATGGATCAGGAAGATCCGGATTGAATGTGGGCTGGTCGATGTGCCCGTGGAAGATTTTGTGCTCGATACCCCAATTCTCTTCGCCGAGTCCCCACCCTTTCACCTCGATCTCCAACCGCTCCGGGCTTTCCTGCACGTCGACGGCGGCCGTGAGCACCACGACACCATCTGGCGCCGGGCTTGTATAGACCTCTCGGCGATTGTAGAGATGCTCATGCTCGAGCTGCGTGCCGAGCTTGACCTTCCAGGTCTCGGCGAGCTTGGTGTTGGTGAACACGCGGAACTGCGCGGGATCATCCTTCTCGTGCAAAAACTGCGTGATGATCTCCTGCCAGTTCTCAAAAGCTGAGCAGAGCGCGTTGTGCCAGAAGCCCGCCGTGCCAGTAAAGCGCGCCCGCGGTGTCCACAGGCCTTTCAGGTTCATCGATCGCTTGAAGCGGTGCTCGATGGGATACTCGCAGAACCGGCAGATATAGCGGGCCTGGTCCGGGCAGTGATGCTCCGAATACCAGCGCCCTTCGTGGTACGGTGAGGGCCATTTGAGCTGCGCCCAGACGAGATCCTGATAGGTGTCGCATTCCGGACAGGGCACTTCCCAGACGCGCTGATCAGATTGCTGGTAGGCGTTATCGATTTCGCTGGTGCCTTCGACGGTCGGTGATGAGACGAGAATGATCTTGCGATCTGGGAAGGTGGACGTGCGGCGGATCATGAGGGAGATCGGGCTGCCTTCGTCGCCGGCGTTCGCTTCGAATCCGTCGACGTCATCCCCGATGACGACCCGCTGCGGCGTCATACGGAACCCGCGCGGACTGTTCGCGCCCACCAGCTTGAGATTCCCACCGGCAAACCGTTTGCGGAGGATGGTGCTATTCGCATCACGCGAGCGGCTTTCCCAGACCTTGCCGCGCAGCGCCGGCGTGTCGCGGATCATCGGCTGCAGAATGTCTTTGGAATAGTCCTCGGCTGTTTCCAAGGTCTGCTGGGCGTACATGATCCGGCAGGGTTCCTGATCGATGTAATACCCGATGATGTTGTTGATGACTTCGGTCCCGCCGACCTGCGTGGGCTTCTTGTAGACGATGCGCTCGATCAACGGATCACAGGCTGCGTCCATGATCGCCCGAAGATACGGCGCGGTGTCGTTTCGCCACTTGACCGACGCGCCGCCGTCGCGGCTCAGAAACCTTTTTTGTTCCGCCCACTGACTGATCGTGAGTTTCGGCGGTGGATGCATCTGCCGGATGATCGACTGAATCAGCGTCGTCACCCGTTCCGCTGGCGTCTCCAGGATCAACGACAGGGTCATAGGCGGCCATCACCTGCAAGACTTCGCGCACCTTGCGGTCGGCGATGGCCACCACACGGACGCGCACTTCCGGCTCGTCGATCTCGCGCCCGATCTGCGCCGGCAGCCCGAGCAGATTGGTGCGCTGATTGAGCGCCACCCCTTCGAGCCCACGCCGCACGAGCAGCACGTCGACGACGGACCCTTCCAGCTTGGCCACCTCGATCTCCGCCTTGCGCGCTTCGGCCTTGGCTCGACGGCGAGCCAGATCGGTCACCGACTCGTCGTGTTGTGAGGTGAGGATCTGCCGAGCCTGATCGTTCTTCAGCCACTGGAACACCGCCGGCAGATGATACTCGTTCGCATCCGTCGCGCCGCTCCGCTTCTTCGCGATCGGCAGGCCTCGCTGCTCCATCTTGATGAGACCGTTGACCGTGACTCCAACAATCTCCGCAACTCTGGAGCGCCCCTTGATGATCAGATCTGACATTCACACCACACCCACCACTACTACCACTACCACCAACCTATGAACCCCATCCCTAGACCAAAACCGCGAGCACGCGTCCCCGCATGCCTGGAAGGTTGGGAAGGACCCGCGAGGGCCCCGCCTCGATGCGCGACGGCCCGAGGCCTCAAGCAACTGACCAGGCCTCTTGTAAGTGCTGGTAATCATTGAGTGCGACTTGTCCGTCCATGACACCATACGTACTACGCAACCAGTTGATACCATTCACTTCTCTTCAGTGCTGAAAAGGCTGGTGTCGACAGTTCGATTCTGTCCCTCGGCACCATGAATCCTTCAAGAATATTAGTGAAATCCGGCTTCACTTTATCTCTTCGATGATCCACGATTTCAGCACTTTCAGGCTATTTCGCCCGAATAGTTGTCCCAAATAATCTCGGTGAACTGGTTCAGACCTTCACAGACGGCCATTGTTCTCCTCATACACAACTCTGCTTTAAAGCCAGAATCTTTCTTTCCCCCTGTCGATCCCGTTATTGCGGTACAGCGTGCTTCAGCTTCCTGAGTGCCCTTTGAAATTTCAGACAAAGCTACGATTTCCCCCACTTGGAAGGATCAAGCCGCGGGAGGATTTCAGGCCTACTTCCGGAACTTTAGCCTTGAAAGATTATGGTCATTACACGCAGTGAACAGAGCGTCGATCAAGGCGAGGCCGACAGGAAAGGAAGAGTTACAGTACTTAGCAATGAGACCGCATATCTAGACGATGTTGAATATTTCTACATTATATTACTTATGAATCTATAACCTTTCTTTGGGAAGCCCCGATGGAGACTTTCCGTTAAGTGTCCAAAGCAATTCTGGAGTGCGGCTCAATAGTAGCATCCACGAGTGTGTGCAATTTAACCAACGCCACATTGCCCGAACTACGCTGGACCATATTCTTGTGGAGCTAATATTCGGCATCGTTTGAGGGATCGCCATGTTAAGGAGTCTTCTTACTGGTCATCGTTCCTGATTTCCCCTCTGCTTTTACTATTCTCTCTAATCGGATACGGAAGTGCCCCCTCGACTTTCGGACTTCTATCGTGACTCCGAGCCTCTAGGATATGGAATACTTGACAAGGTTCGCCGAAGGATGATATTGAGAACCATATTCAACTAACCTCTCTGCGCACAAGCAGTAGAGGCCCGAGGAATTCGATTCCCTGAGCCCACGGTCCTTTTTGATCGTGGGCTTTTCTTTTTTGGGAGGCGAGCATGTTTCAAAAAAGTAGCATTTGCGTCGAAGCCGAACATATCGATGAGACCGTCATTCCAACGATCCCTGACTCAACTCTCTTCGGACCCACGGTGAAGTCTGAGTCATCTGGCCCTGCGGGGGGTGCTGCTATGGCAGATTCTCCTGCGGAGCAAACGGCCTGCGTAGCTGCGCACTGCCAGGATTCCGTGACGGAGCGCCTCTGCGCATTTCTCTCTGATCGCGTCAGTGAACGAGTCACGCTGAAGGAACTCTCTTGCTTTCTCGGCTATTCCGAAAAGTATGCCTCCGACGTATTCCAGCGTTATATGGGCCTTCCGTTCTCCAAGCACCTGAAACAGCTGCGTCTCGACAAAGCCACCTCCATGCTGCTGGAGGAGCGGCACACCATCACCAAGATCGCCGAATCTGTCGGCTTCAGTGACGCGTTTGCCTTCAGTCACTTCTTCAAGCGAGCAGTCGGGTGCTCTCCCACTGAATATCGCAGACAACAACTCCGTCAGGCAGATATGGCATGACTCTTCGAGTCCCACTGACCTCACTGGGCGCGTGGATATTTTCTATGGTCGTGCATGCATCGGGTCTCTGTGTCGCGGTTCTCCTCGCTGCGGAGTTTTCCGTGGTTCCACGGATCGCTCCATTTCGCTGGGATGTCACCCTGGTTGCTGCCTCGCGGCCAGAAGAGTTCAGTTCGGACAAACCCATTCCTGCCTCAGCCTCATCTGCTGAGGTAGTCCCTGCTGCTGATGATGTGCCGTTGCATACTACTCGGTCGGTCGGGCATCGGCTGCCTGCTTCGTCTCGCTCCACCATTAGGCAGACAACTCCTGCGACTGACGGGCACATGGCCTCAGGCACCTACCACCAAGGCTCTACCCAGGCAGTCACACCATTCGAGGATTCAACGGGAGCACCTCCCCCTCCCACCGACCCCTCGCGTTCAGAACCTAGCGCTGACAATCTCACGCTTTCCGGGATGATCCAGCCGGTGACGAATTCTACACCGGCCGAGTTGCCGCCACCGGTCGTAGAGGCGTCCCATGGATCAAACCTGGCCCTGGAACCCACGGTGCCGGAAACTCCTCGCTTGGTCAGCCGACCGTTGCCGCAGTTCAGGCCGACACCGGTATCACGCCATGTGCAGCCCGATTACAGTTGGTTGGCTAGCGTAGTCGCCGCCGAAGTCGAACAAATCAAACGGTACCCGGCTCAAGCGAAATGGCACCGGTGGAAGGGCAATGTTGTTGTCCAGGCGGTCATCCATGAGGATGGCCGCATCAGCGACATTCAGGTGGTGACTTCCTCAGGACATGACTCGCTCGACCATGACGCGATCGCACTACTTGAACGTATTTCTCCGATGCCGTTGCAGTATTCACTCGATCAACCATTCATCGTTGTACGCATCCCAATTGGCTACCGCCTGGAATAGGACCCTGACTATGCAACCTGAGCACACCATCCCCTGCCTCTCAGCCTTTGAACAGCATCATAATGATCTCTTGCGGTTTTTTACCCATAAACTCGGCTGCCGAGATCTCGCAGCGGACTGTGCACAAGAGACGTACGTGCATCTGGTCCGCATGCGACCGAACATCGATGTGCAAAACCCTCGAGCATTTCTCTTTCGAGTGGCGGCTAACCTGGCCGTGGACAATCTCCGGAAGATCCGTATTCGCCGGGAAGCCATGAGTATCGACCCCCTGCCCGAGAATGCCGCCAGCCTGGCGCCCTCGGCAGAGGATGCACTAGACGCCAAACAGCGGCTGGTACGATTGGAACGCGCCATGGGAGAACTCTCTCCCAAGTGCCGAAGTGCCTTGCTGATGAATCGGTTAGACGGAAAAACTCATCGAGAGATTGCGGAGGAACTGGGGGTATCGGAAAGCATGGTTGCAAAGTATGTCATCCAGGCGCTGAAGCATTGCCGCGCGCGCCTGAGATCCGAAGAGGTCACCTCTCGTTCGTGACTGTTGAAAGCTCGCTGCCATCCGTCTTATACAGTAGCTGTGCACCTCAGGCTTGGGCAAAACACTGCCCGGCATGCGTGCGACGGATGGATGGATGTCCGACGCGAATCCCCCACAATTTCCTTCATCGATCGAAGACGAGGCCATTGTATGGGTGGCGCGACTTCACTCCGGCCATGCTTCAGACCAAGACCGCCGAGCCTGCGAGGCGTGGAAACACGCCAGTCCATCTCATGAACGCGCGTTCCGTGACGCGTCGAGCTTGTGGGAAGAGCTCGGTCACGCAGGTGCCACACTACACTCGTCTTCCCGAAGCGTGCGGCCTACTGATTCCTCTAGTCGTCGATGGTGGCCGCGATTGCGAAGATGGAGTCTCGTGGCCTGTGTCGTTCTGGCGATAGTCTGGTTCTCTTGGAAGCCCTTCCTCGATCAATTTCGCCTCCAGACCGCCCATCACCGGACTCCGGTCGGACAACAAGAACAGGTTGTGCTTCAGGACGGGACCCGGCTAACGCTCAATACTGACACCGCACTCAACGTGGTGTTCTCTCCGCAACGACGGGAGGTCGATCTGCTCAAGGGCGAAGCGGCCTTTGCAGTGGCGGCAGACGCAACGCGGCCTTTCATGGTCCGGAGCCAAGACACCGCCACCACGGCATTGGGCACAACGTTCGTGGTACAGACGCGGAATGATTCGGTGACGGTGACCGTGTCCGAGCATGCAGTACAAGTTTCCTCTCTGAATAGCCGCGCGGCGTCCCCCCTGGTGGTTCAGGAGGGACAGCAGATCTCCTACTCACCCGACGAGGGCTGGAGCACGCCCCAGTCGGTGGATGCCAATCAGACCTCGGCCTGGCTGCGAGGCAAAATGATCTTCCAAGCCCAACCATTGGGAGCTGTGGTGGCAGACCTCAATCGATACCGTCGCGGCCATATCTTTATCCTGAACCCTTCCCTCCGCTCATTGCCTGTCACCGGTGTGTTCGAAATCGACGACCCCGACTCCGCCTTGCGTGTCATCGAACAGACGCTTGGCATCCGCGACACCGCTCTCAGTCCGTATTTCCTCTTCCTGCACTGAACGCCCCACAGCTCGCTGTCCCGGCCCGGAATGCCCCTTCGCAAGATTTTTTTGCCCGACGTGTGATTTTCACTGCAGCCTCAATGGCCCCGTCCGTCTTTACCTATGGGCATCCCGGCATGAGGGAGGCGGCCATGGCCGGCCTCCCGGCACATCCTTGGACACCGAATGAGCAGAGGGGGAATCATGCAGTTCTCAGGGCAGTTCATCATTATCGCAATTCTATCGGCCATATCTTTTCATACGGCCGGCACCACGGCCGATGCGGCACACGAAGCTATCATTGCCGACCAGCCGAAGGTTTTGTCTTTGGCGCAGGTCACCTTTGGCGGGGAGTTGTCTGAGCCGACGGAATTCAACATTCCGGCGCAACAGCTTGGGTCCGCCATTACCGCATTTGCAGATCAAGCCAATTATCGCCTCCTGGTTCCCTCCGACATGACAGAGGGCAAAACCACCAGCGGCGTGACCGGTCGTCACACACCGGAAGATGCGCTGGCAGTCATGCTTGCCGGAACGGGACTTAGTTACAAGTTGACTGAACCTCGCACCATGACGCTGGAGCCAACCGCCGTGCTGCCTGCACCAGCAGCAACGGTTGCGCAGGCTACTGCACCGGAACCGAGGAATCCCAATACGGAGGTGCCACGATCGGCCAAGCCTGTGAAGGTGCCTGAAATCGTGGTGAAGGACGTGGAAGATCGAGGGTACACCGTCGAAGACTCAGAATCCGCAACGCGAATCCCGGTCTCCATACAGGAGACGCCGAGGTCGGTCGAAGTCGTCACTCGCAGAGTCATGGAGGATCAACGAGTGATTCGCCTGGAAGACGCGCTGAGGAATGTCAGCGGCGTGTCAGTGGCGAATACGAATGGCGGCAGGGCTGCGGACATCAATATTCGCGGGTTTCAAAGTAGCCTCAATACGTTTAAAAATGGATTCCGCGACGACAGTACATTCGGCTCTCGTGCGGCTCGCGACGTGATCAATATCGAAAGTGTGGAGGTAGTCAAAGGCCCACCGTCCTATCTCTACGGCCGGTCCGATCCCACGGGTATCGTCAACCAGATCACGAAGTCCCCCCTCAAGGACCCTTATTATTCGGCTGAACTCATCGTCGGAAGCTATTCACTTTATCGGCCAACGATCGATCTCGGCGGCCCCTTGAACGATAGCAAGAGTCTCACCTATCGGTTTAACGGCCTGTATGAGTCCGCAGAAAGTTACCGAGAGGGAGTCAAATCAGAGCGTATTTTTCTGACGCCGACCTTCGGCTGGGAATTGAGTTCGCGAACCAACCTCCGCTTCGAAGGCGAATACCTCTACAACAAGTCTCCGATCGACCGGGGTCTCGTGGCCTTCGGCAATGGTGTGGCGCCGATTCCCATCGGCCGTTTTCTGGGTGATCCCACGAGACGTGCCGAGACGCAGCAGGGAAAAGCCACATTGATCCTCACGCATGAATTCAACGACATGTTCAAATGGCGCAGTGCGTTTCGCGCCGCGGTGTCAAAAGAACGGTACTCCAGTCTGGAGTCGAATTTCCTGGACGAAACGACCGGACTGTTGAACCTGGCCCGATATGAACTGCCGGGTCTGTTCCAGAGCCATTATCTACAGAACGAACTGCATGGAATGTTCTCCACGGGTTCGATCAAACACAAAACCATTCTCGGTATCGAACTGGGTCGGGAAGCATCTAGTCAGCGAGCATTCGGAGACTTCGGCGGATCGGGCAGCTTTATCGACATCTTCAATCCCGGCAATCGCCTCTTTGTCGATGCCGCGCTGACCAAATTCAGCGACACCAATCAGCACAACAACGTCATCGGCGCGTACTTCGGAGATCAAGTCGACCTGTTGGACAACCTGCATGTGCATTTTGGCGGCCGGTTCGATATTTTCGATCAAAACCTCACCACGAACCCCGACGATTTCAACGCAACGGGATCGGAAAGCCATCGCACCGACAAAGCGTTCAGCCCGTCGGTGGGCATCACCTATCGGCCATGGGAACCCATCGCGCTCTATGCGAATTACACCGAATCGTTTGCGCCTCAGCCCGCCGGCTCCCGAAGCATCAACGGGTCGCTGTTTGCGCCGGAGAAAGGCAAATCGTATGAGGGAGGCATCAAATTCCAGTCGGCCGACCGAAAAATTCGGTCTACCGTGGCGGTGTTTGATGTCAAGAAACGAGACGTCCTCACCGCCGATCCGCTCAACGGATTCTTCTTCTCCGTCGCGACCGGCGAGCAACGCAGCAAGGGCGTGGAGTTCGACATCGCGGGTCAAATTCTCCCCGGTTGGGAGATCATTGCGAACTATGCCTACATCGACACACGGGTGACGAAAGACCTGCTCTTTGCCGTGGACAGTCGCGTACCGAACAGCTCACTGCACCAGGGAAGCGTCTGGTCAACGTACTTTTTCCAAGAGGGAGTCGTGAAAGGCTTTGGCGCCGGTATCGGCATGTATGCGCAGGGCAAACGGAACGGCATTTTCCAATGTCAGGATCCGGCCAACTGTCAGGCCCCCTTTGAAATGGCCGGCTACGTGCGAATGGATGCAGCCTTGTACTACCGGAAGCAGGAATTCTTCAAGAGAACCAACCTGCTCGCCGCGATCAACTTCACCAACCTTCTCGATCAACGGTATTTTGTCGGAGCGCAGAATTTCCGCGAAATCGTGTATACCGGTGCGCCGTTCACCGCCATCGGGTCACTCAAGTTCGAGTTCCACTGAGCGAGACTAGACCGTTGCACCTCAACGCGGGGCGCGCACCAGACCGTGGGTGCGCGCCCCGCACGTTTAGAGCCAGCCAGGCATCCGTGCAGACGACATCGACCTTGTTGGATTGACTATGGAGTCGCTCGGTTTAGTTGAGCCTTGAGATCGGCAAGAGAAATCACGACAAATTCGCCGCAACGGTGGCATTTCACAACGACCCCCCGCTTTTCGAGTCGGGCGGTCAGTCGACCGCAGACACAACGCACATCCTGAAATTCCGACGGTGTTTGTGGACGAGATGACATACGGTACGGCCCCCCCTGGAGACACTCCTCCCATCTACATATGACGTATGAACTCGTCAAAACCCTACCTCGAGGCTACCGTTGTAGTCGCATCATCGAAAATCTCATCTATGGGCACCATTTCAGGAAACGGAACATTCAGCCAGACCAGGACCTCTGTTAGGGTGGTTCTGCTGTCGAAACTCCGCCATAGGACGGGAAACCCAATATGTTCGCTGCCTGTTGAAACGCCGCATGTCAGACTGGTCGGATCGTCCGCATACAAGCTCTTTGAGTCTCTCCTGCACCTCCGCTGACGAGGAAGGCCATGCCTCTGTGGTATCGCTCGATACCTTGATTAACTTCGTCCGGGGAGAACAGGGGCCATTACTGCGCTTTCTGACCTACAGAGTCCGATGTCCCTCGGCGGCGGCAGACTTGATTCAGGAGTTGTACCTTCGTATCGTCACCCTGGCAAACCCTCAAAACGTTCGAAATCCCCGCAGCTTTCTCTACACCACGGCAAAGCATCTCGCGATCGATCATCTACGACGGGAGGAGCGGGCTGCATCGCGATCGACCTCGCTTGATCAAGCGGCGTCTCTTCCGACTGCAATTCCGGACGCAGAGACCACCGTCGACGCAAAACACCGGTTGACAGCGGTGCTGCATGCTATTGAAAGCATGCCCCCGAAACGTCGTGCGGTGTTCGTCATGTTCAAATTTGAGCACAAAAGCTATTTGGACATCGCCCGCGAACTCAACATTTCCACTAAAACCGTCGAGAACCATCTGACAAAAGCTATGAGCTTTTGCCGCGCGCGGTTTGAGGCGTTGGACGCCTCGATGATCAACGAGTGACTCCGCCCTTGAGTCGATCCGACAAACCCATTATTCTCAGCGATATCCCGCTTCAGCGTGCCAGGCTGAGAAGGATCTATCATGTCCGCATCTGACGACAGTATGACTCCGGAACATCAAAACGCCGATCCCGCATGGGAAGAAGCGAATCAATGGCTCCTACGTCTACAGTCAGGCATCATGTCGGAGCAGGACCATCAAGACTTCGTCGCGTGGCGTCGGCGGGATCCCGCTCATGAGCTACAGTTTCGACAGGCCGAACGGTTCTGGCACGCGCTGGACGGATTGGGTTCTCAGGTCCGCCGCGTCTCCCTGCCCAGCGAGGTTGTTGGTCCTTCGGTCAAAGCCTTCCCTGCCTGCTCCGGATTATCCACCTGGTCCCGGCATAAAATTCGGTGGGGTGCGGCCGCTGCGGCCCTCATGGTCGTGACGGCATTCGCACCGAGCCTCTGGTCTATCATTGAATTTTGGTCTGCCGACCATCACACCCGTGCCGGCGAGCAGGCAACGGTCTCCCTGACCGATGGTTCTCTCGTACATCTCAATACCCGATCAGCATTGTCCGTAACCCTGTCGGATCACCGGCGAAGCCTCTCGTTGAAGCAGGGTGAGGCGCTGTTCGAAGTCGCACACGATCCGGCACGTCCCTTCGAGGTGGCGGTCAACGGGCGCATGGTGCGGGCGATCGGAACCGTATTCAATATCGAGCACAATGGCCACCGGACCATCGTCAGCGTCTTGGAGGGGGCAGTTCGCCTGTTCGACAAGGAGCACGCCATCGAGATTCGCGCGGGTGATCGGGTTCTGTTCGACGATAAGCAGCAAGTCTCTGCGCCGGAGCCATTCAGCTCCTCAGCTGTCACGGCATGGCGACGGCATGAATTGATATTTGATCAGATGCCGATCGAAGACATTGTGGCTCAAATGAATCGTTACCGGACTGACACGATTCTCGTCCTGGACTCCACGCTTCGCGCGCAACTGGTATCGGGGAGTCTCGCCCTAGACGACCCGGCGCATTCACTTGCCCTGCTGCAGCGTACCGTACCGTTTCGTATCACCCGCCTGACGCCGTACCTTACTCTCCTTTCCCTGTAGCCGTTCTGTCCGCCGAAGAAACGTTCATCTTCGGCAATTTCCGCACGAGACACCCCTTGCTCGTGCGATCGTAAAAAATGTCGTACGGAATAGGGAGTGTGAGGTCTCCCCGTCGTCCTGTATGCGATGTGGCTCGTGTGAACTGTGCCCACCGCTGAAAGGAGACGATATGTATCGCATGCTGTGGACCGCGCTGATCTGTTTCTGGATGATCAGCGCCGCCATCGGATTAGACGGTGTTGCGGCGGCTGAGCAGGCTGCCGCCCTACGCGGAGACCCTGTCGTATTCGACATTCCCCCACAACCCCTTGCCTCCGCGCTGCGCGCGTTTCGAGATCAGAGCGGAATACGGTTCATCCATCGAGCCGAACTTGTTCAGTCGGTCGACTGCGACGGCGTTGTCGGGCGGTACTCCCCAGATGACGCGCTCGCCCAGCTGCTGAAGGGCACGGGATTAACGTATTATGCCGCGGACGACGGTACCGTGATCTTGGAACAAGCGGCTTCGCGATACTCGTCCGACGCAACCGATCAGTCCGCCGCCATCGGTCCCACTGCAAGTGCCGATCCGCAGATGGATGCCGGGGAAGCAGAGATAAAAGTTCCCTTGGTCGAAATCATCGGGACCTCGGAAAATGCGCTCGATTACATTCCCGGCTCCGGTCGCGTCATCACCAAAGAGCGCATCGAACAAAATCATCGTCTGACTATCAATGAAGCCCTACGCGAGGTGCCCGGGGTGCATGTCCGGGATGAAGACGGGCTGGGTATCCGACCGAACATCGGCATCCGAGGGTTAGATCCTACCCGAAGCCGCAAGGTGCACATCATGGAGGACGGCGTACCGATCATGTTGATGCCGTACGCGGATCCCTCGTCCTATTACTTTCCCCCGATCTTTCGGTTCGATCGAATCGAGGTCTTGAAGGGAAGCGGGCAGTTGCTCTACGGTCCGCAAACCATCGGCGGCGTCATGAACTTCATCACCCGTATGCCGTCAGCCAAGCCGGAAGGGAACTTTCAATTGTGGGGCGGCAACAATAACTACTTCAACACGCACTTCGACTATGGCGGCACCTGGGGGAAGAGCGGCTACATGGTGGACTATACCCACTATCAGAGCGACACGCCGCGGTTCACCAATGTTCGGGCCAAGGTCGATGACATCACCTTCAAAACGGTCCAGGAGCTGAGCGACCGGACGCAAATCATGGCCAAGTTCAACTACTATCGCGAAGATTCCGGCATCGGCTACCAGGGGCTGACCGAATCCGAATGGGGGTCTCCACGCGGCCAGGACAGGCAAACGCTGTTCAAGAACGACAACTTCGATTTCCGCCGAATGGGCATGCATGTCGCGGTCAACCATATGTTCACCGCGAACCTGACATCGACGACCAACTTCTTCGGGCATTACATCGCCCGCGATTGGAGCCGGCAAACCACACAGGGAATCAACGCGGACGGAAGTCCAAACGGCGCGCTCCAATTCGGCAACGCCATTCCCGCCACTGCTGCCGGGGCCATACCCGGCAACGCGCGCTTCACCAATGAGCGTGAATACTGGGTTTATGGGGTCGAATCGCGTTTCAAGTACGATCATTCGCTCCTAGGGTTGAACGCCACGGCCGATTTCGGCGCGCGGTACATGTTCGAGCAGTCGGATCGAAAACAATTTCGCAATACCGGGTCTGGTGTGGGTGTGAGTTCAAGCTGTTTTCTGGCCGTGCCGGGTTCCACCTGTTTGGGCGAAAACAACTTGCGGACGACCAATGCCTACGCGCTGTTCTTCCAGGAGCGGTTGACCTTTGGGCAATTTACGATCACACCCGGCGTGCGGGTCGAACATATCAACTACGACCAGTACGATAGGCTGCAGAACAACGGGAACGGTGCCTTCGGGAAAGCCAGTTTCACGGAGGCCCTTCCGGGCGTCGGCATAACCTATGCGCCTTTCCAACAACATACGTTCTTTTTTGGTGCGCATCGCGGCATGTCGCCGCCGCAAATCTCCGACGCCATTACCGGGACAGGAGCGGTGGTCGATTTGGGGCCGGAGTTAAGTTGGAACTACGAGTTAGGGGCCAGAGGCAATGTGACCCATTGGGCCGGGTATGAATTCACCCTCTTTCAGATGGATTTCGACAACCAAATCATTTCTCAATCAGCCGCCGGCGGAACCGGCGCAACGCTCACCAGCGCAGGAGCGACGAGGCATCGCGGGGTCGAGTTCGCCACAAGTCTTGACCTCTGGGATGCCATAAAGGGACGCGACAGGGACCAGGATGTGACGCTCGATCTGAACTATACCTGGGTCGCACAGGCGGAGTTCCTCGGGACGCGGAACAGCTCAATTGCGGGTGCGGCGCTCCTACCCACGGAGGCGGCAGTCGTGAGTGTCAGCGGCAATCGGCTTCCCTACTCGCCTAAACATCTGCTGACGGCGGGAATCGGATATACCAATCGAGCATTCAGCCTCGGCGCATTCAATGCCAGATTGGAAGCCCAGTGCGTCAGCGACCAGTTCGGCGACGACCGTAACATCGTGACACCCACGCCGAATGGTCAACGCGGCATTGTTCGCGGATGGTGCATGATGAACGCATCGCTCAACCAATACGTGAAGAAAATCAATACCACCTTCTTTTTCGTTGCCAAAAATATGCTGGACCAAACCACGATCATGGACCGAACGCGTGGCATCTATCCTGGATTGCCGGCACTCTGGCAGGTTGGTGCGAAGTGGACCTTCTAAATCCCTGATTTGTCGTCATCGGGCTCCCCTCATCCCGCTTTTCTGGGGATGAGGGGGTGCCCGTCCATCCATCAGGTGTCGTCTTCGCCCCCTCGTACGTCTCTTATTGTAGGACCGATGCTGGCCCTCCGATTAAGTATGCCTGGCCGGTATCGGCCAGAACGAAGGGACGACATGATCGTGCAAGAGTTGAAGCCGGTTAGGCCCCGTCCTGCGGCGCAGCGCCCGGCCACCGCCCAGCCGGATGCTCCGGCCGGGGCGTTTACATCCACCTCCCGATCATTGCAGAAACTTTGGTTGCATCTGCATTTGTATGTGGGCCTCCTTGGCGGCGCCCTGTTCGTCCTGACCAGCCTCACGGGCAGCTTTCTCGTCTTTTACAAGGCCATCGATGAATGGCTGAATCCCGATCAATTGCTCAGTCTCCCCGGAAGCGCACGGCCCCTGAGCGAGATATTGGCCGCGGCCCAGTCGGCACATCCGGAGTGGGCCGCTCCAGACACCCTCATCTTTCCGCTCCACGATCGCGATTCGTTCCATGCCTGGTTCAAGGATCCGGCGGCCGCTCCTGCCGATGAGCAATGGCATGTCGTCGCCGTCGATCCCTCGACGCCTCGGGTGTTGAGCGACCGCCGGTGGGGCGCTTTTTTGGTGTCGGTCATCTATGAATTACATCAGGAGCTGCTCCTGGGAAGACCCGGCGAGATCGTCGTCGGCATCATGGCCCTATTTCTTCTGCTCTCGATAGTCAGCGGTCTCTACCTCTGGTGGCCGAAACCGGGAAAGCTCCGCCGCGCCCTGACGTTTCAATCCGGCGGAAGCCTCATCAGAAAACACTATGATCTGCACAAGCTCACAGGCCTGAGCGGAGCGGTCCTGCTCATGCTGCTTGCCCTGACAGGATTTTATTTGGAATTTCCAAACCTGGTCACGCCGGTCGTGAGATGGTTCTCGCCCGTGCGGGACGTGTCGCCTGCAGAACAGCCGCGGTCTAATTTGCAGGCGGGAATGCCGAAGATCTCCATTGAACAAGCGGTCGCCATCGCCCATACGACGTTCCCCGATGCCCAACCGATGTGGATCGGACTGCCTCAGCACGAGCGGGACAGTTATTCTGTGGGACTACGACAACCGGGCGAAGTCCGTCAGGCTGGGGGACAAACCGAAGTATGGATCGATCAATACAGCGGGACAGTGCAACGCGTCACGGACTGGAATCGATTCACCAGGGGCGAGACATTTTTGTCCTGGCTCTTTCCCTTGCACAACGGGGAAGCCTTCGGTCTGGCGGGTCGATGGCTCATCTTCGCAGCCGGATTCACGCCGCTGCTTTTGTATGGAACGGCGTTGCGAATGTGGTGGTTGAAACGAGATGCTCACAGGCGTCGTCGTGAAGGTTAGCCACGGTGCAACAGGCTAGCTCCGGCCGCCCGGCAATCCGCACAGAGTCCGTACAGTTCCAGGTTCTGCGCGGTCAGATGAAATCCATTGGCCGCGGCCACTTGCTGCCGCAAACGTTCGATGGTCGGGTCTTCGAACTCGACGATATGCCCGCATCCAGTGCAGATGAGATGATCGTGATCGCCTTTCGCGAACAGGTTATCGTACTGCGTTTCTTCGCCGAATCGTCGCGCCTGCGCGAACCCTTTCTCGCATAACACCCGCATCGTCCGGTAGATCGTGTTCAGGGGCGCACGATGGCCCTGCCGATTCAGTCGACTATACAACTCGCGGATCGTGATGTGCTCACCTTGCAAAAAGGCGTGGACGATCCGTTCTCGCTGGAGGCTCCAATTCTGCCGTGTCCGGCCAAAGCTCGTCCGGATCCGTTCAATACCCTCGTCCAAGCGCCATTCCTCCCGGCCGGCACGAGACCGCATCGTCATCACTTTCATTCCGCCGATTCTCCCTCTGTGATCGGTTGCGGCAGCCGCGCTGCGTGGCCGCCTCTACATATAAGACGCACGAGCCTGGAGTCTCCGTACCCGGAGGTATCAGTGGGGCCGAACGGGTCTGGAAGATGAGCATTCCCATTAAGAGGGTCTGCCGCCTACTATCCGTCGCATGCGGTGTTGGCCACCGTTGGGGTAAGCTTCTAAGGCCATGCCGCTGATCTGGTTCGGGATAGGGCTTCTGATCGCGCTCCTGTCCGGTTGTGCCGAGGGCCGGTGGGTGCACGCGGACAGGTCCGATATCCATATGCAGGAAGATTGGGAACAGTGTAAGACGGAGGTGCTCTCCGGGGCGGAGCATGTAAAAGAAACTTTCGCCGGCGGAATTAACTTGAGCGGCTGCATGCAATCGAAAGGATATCGTTATGTCGATACTCCCCCGACCCAACGCACAGGCGCTGGGACCTCAGCGTCTTACTGATGGCAGATAAGTGGAAACGTCGAGGTTGACCCATTGACTCGATCCTCTGATTCATCCAGCATACCTGGCGGTTCCCGGTCGACTCCGGTGCTACTGACGGTTTCACCACTCACTCGTCTCCAAGGAGAATGTCTCATGAGAGGCTACATCGTTCAGATCGAAGAGGCCACGCGCGACAATCAACATTACCGCCGGGTGTTATTTACGGCAGAACACTCACAACTGGTGTTGATGAGTCTCAAGCCGGGCGAAGAAATCGGAGAAGAAGTCCACGAGTTGGACCAGTTTATCCGCTTCGAAGAGGGCGAGGGAACCGTGATCCTCGACGGAGAGCAACATGCGGTGAGCGATGGCTTTGCGGTCGTCATCCCGGCCGGTACCAGACACAATGTCGTGAATAGCGGGAAAACATCACCGCTCAAACTGTACAGTCTTTATAGTCCTCCGGAACATAAAGACGGAATCATTCACAAAACGAAGCGAGACGCCGACGCGGATCACGATCATCACTTTGATGGTCGGACTTCATTGAAATAATTCCACCGCAATCATTCCGTTGAATGGGCATCGGTCCATGAACATTCGCTGCCTTCTTCTGCTTGGACTACTCTTTGCGCCTGCCCCCCTCCTGGCCGGGTCAGATGTGGGCTTCCCCGATGGCGACGGCGTCGCCGACAAAGGCTCAGGAGGTATCAACAGATTTGATCAGCAGAACAAACGCTATGTGATCCTGGTATCTCTCGACGGGTTCCGGGCCGATTACTTGGATCGCTTCGATCTACCCAATTTCCGCTCGATAATTCAGCATGGGGTAAGAGCGGAAGGGCTCATTCCGGTGTTTCCGTCGATCACCACTCCAAACCACTATTCTATAGCGACGGGCTTGTATCCCGAGCATCATGGCCTTGTGGACAATGTGTTCTATGATCCGACGCGGGAGCAGGTCTTCTATGATGCGCAAACTCGCCGTGATGGAACATGGTACCGAGGCCAGCCCATTTGGATCACCGAAGAAACGCAAGGGATGGTGACGGCCTGTTACTTTTGGCTCGAATGTGAAGCGCATATCCACGGCATTCGCCCGAGCTATGTACAGCCCTATGACGAGCGCATCCCCAATAGCCTTCGGGTCGATCAGATCCTGGCCTGGTTGCAACTGCCCGTCGAGCGACGGCCCCATCTGTTGACCTTATACATGAGCGATCTCGACGACGCGGGACATCGGTTCGGCATCGACTCTCCAGAGATTGGTTTCGCAGCGCAGGCCGTGGACCAGGCACTCGGGGTTCTGCTCGATCGTCTCAATAGCTTGTCTATCCTGGAGCAGATCTTTGTGGTCATTGTGAGTGACCATGGCATGTTGTCCGTCCAGCGCGACCAATTCGTCTGGATGGACGACCTTATTCAGGAAAAAACAGCCAACGAGTGGATGGGCACGCTGGGATCCTACGCCAGCCTGCACTTGGATCCGGCCGTGCATGATCCAGTCAAGACGCGAAACCAGCTCAATCAGTCGCTCCGGCACGGTCGAGCCTACCTTCGTGAAGACCTACCGGAATCGTTGCACTATCGCCATGATCGCAGGATCGGCGACGTGGTGATTGTGATGGACTTGCCTTATCTCATCTTATGGAAAGAGTATGAGCCGGCCATTTTGGGCGGAGAACATGGATGGAATCCGGCTCATCCAGAAATGCATGGCATTTTTGTGGCCATGGGGCCCGGTGTCAAACAAGGTGCCACCATTCCTGCCTTTGAAAACATCCACATCTATCCGTTTTTGGCCGAGCAGCTGCAGCTGACCATTCCGAAAGATATCGACGGACGAGCGGGATGGTTGAAGGGCTTAATTTCCAACAATCTATATTCGGCCCCAACGACGAAGCAATCGGAGAGCGGGAGACCATAGTGGCAGACCCAGCCTATTTTCCGGCCGATCTGCTTACAGCAGCGTTTTAATTTGGATCAGCACTTTAGCTGAAGGAATGAGATGGTATCACCCCATATCATTTGCCTGAATGGCACATCGAGCTCTGGCAAGACCTCCATTGCCAAGCAGCTTCAAGAATTGCTCCCGACAGTCTATTTGAACTTCTCAATCGACAGCATTTTGTACACTTTACCGCCTAGTGCTTTTTCCCGCATGACTCATGGCCAGGATATTTCTGATCTCAATTATCCCCAGCTGGTTCGGTCATATAATGCATGCATCGCTCTCTTGGCCGAGATGGGCCATTTCTTGGTGATCGATAATGCGATGGACCGGACCGAGCAAGCCATCGACCTCTTAGAGAGGGTCAAGGGATACAGCATTCTCCTGGTGGGGGTCCACTGTTCACTGGAAGAACTCAATCGGAGAGAACGACAGCGGCGGGATCGAACGATCGGGGAGGCGGCTGCTCAGTTCAATCGGGTACATCGGGGCTTTGTGTATGATGTTGAGGTTGATTCAAGTACCAAAAGTCCATCGGAGTTGGCCGTAGAGATTATGAATTACCTCAAACGTGTTGATGTATTGCAGGGCCGTGACAAGACCATGACAAATATACGGTCACTTAGGACCCAATAGACGTGCGCTCAGTTCACGATTCAAGATCTCAATATCGCCCTTGCCATTGAGACAAGCCGAATTGCAGGGCTAAGTTCCGATTGTTCCCGCCCTAATTCAAATTAAATTGCTCGATACGGATACAAGCTAGGGAAAGAAGTAGCGATATCAGCTTTCCTTCGCACTAACCACGCTATTCGCGGCTCCTTGAACGGGCCGACACGAGTGTCTGTGAGTCTTCAAGGACTAGGCGGTGCACGATTATATCCTGCATCCCTCGCAGGTACCGCACCGCCATCAGACTCGAGATGCGTGACGCCACTGCAATCTCCGCCTAACACATCAATATTTTCAATCAGTTAAGATTTTTTTAGGGATGCGCTGTTGGATGCTCGATTTCATACGTCTTTATTGATGAGTTCCTATGCTCTGAACCTGTGCCAGATCTATGGACACACGTAAAGCGTACTTGGAGCAAGAGAAAGGATCGGTTTTCATGGAAGGAATGAAGCACCTCATCGACTACGGCATCATCGGGCTCCTGATCGCCCTGAGCCTTTGGGCGGTTGCCGTCGCGACGGAACGATGGGTTTACTTTCGACGTGTGGATGTCAGACGTTTTCGCTCCGAGCAGGAATTCGAAGTGGCGCTCACGAAGCACCTGGTCGTGATCGGGACCGTGGCGGCGAATGCCCCCTACATCGGCCTGCTGGGAACCGTCCTCGGCATCATGTTGACGTTCCATAGCATGGGCACCTCGGGCACGATGGCGGTCCAGTCGATCATGGTCGGGCTCAGCCTCGCCCTCAAGGCAACGGCGGTCGGTCTCCTGGTGGCGATTCCCTGCGTCGTCCTCAATAACATTCTTCGCCGGCGGGTCACGGAGTTGCTCACCCAGTTCAAGGTGCAACATGGGGCGTGACATCGATCAAATCAATGTCATCCCACTGGTAGATGTCATGTTGGTCCTCCTGGTGATCGTCCTGACCACCGCGACATTCATTACCACCGGCCAGGTACCGGTCGAGCTGGCAAAAGCCAAAGAAGCCGGAGACCGTAAGGATATCCCTCTCGTGGTCACCCTGACAGCCGCGGGCACCCTCTTCATGAACGACCAGCCGGTTCCGCCGGATGGACTCGGTCGTGTGCTGAATTCACATCCCAGAGAATCGTCCGTACTGGTGCGCGCTGACCGGGTCACGGTACTGGATCGATTCGTGGCCGTGGTCGATGAAATTCGCGGGCTGGGATTTCACCAGGTCAACCTGGAGGTGGTTCGTTCATGAGCCTGGCTCTGCCATTGGATTCATCACTGCGCCAGCGGACATCGCTCTGCTGGGTCTTCTCCATGTCGATCCACGGTCTGCTTATCGGCATGGCCGTCGTGTTGCTCACGGAAATACCGCCGCCGCCCCCTCCCACGTTCAAGTGGGACGTCGCGATGGTCCAGGCTCCGCCTCCTGCGCCAGAACCGGCTCCCGCGCCTCCCGTCGAATCGCAGCCACCGCCCACGCCGCAACCTGTTGCGCCGCCTCCACCCAAGCAGGTGGTGCAACCGGTGAAAACTCAGCCCGTCGTCCAACCAGTCCAACGGATGCAGGAGCCCCAGGCGGTTCAACAGGTCCAGCCCGTCCAGGAAAGCCTGCCGGTACAGACCGCCCAGCCCATTCAACAGGTCACGACCCAGCAGGTGGAAACCGTCACCCAGACGATTCAGGAGACGATCAGTCCTACCACTGAAGTGGCGCAGACCGTCGTGGAACACACAGCCGTTGTCCAGGAAACCACTCCGGTCGTCCAACAATACTCTGAGCCTCACGCCGTCGCTTCAACTGAACCGGTCACCAGACAGGCCGAGCCCGTCACTCAGGTCGCCGCCGTCGTGAGCGACGCCGCGCCGATTGAGGCGCCACAACAGGTCGAACAGGCGATCGTGCAGCGGCCGGCAGAAACCGTGCAACACCGGGTCGTGCAACAGCGAACCGTGCGCGCGCGGCCGGGGGAACGTCCCGATTTCGGATGGCTATCGCAGGCGCTCTGGTCTTCCGTCGATCAGCGCAAGCGCTACCCGGCCGAGGCGAAACGCAACCGCTGGGAAGGGCGCGTCATTCTGCGCTTGACGATCGAACAGCGGGGCGCGGCAGTCCATCTCCTCGATCTGGTGCTCGAAGAAAGTTCAGGACACTCGGTACTGGACCGCCACACGCTGGACATGGTCCGAAACGCCTTTCCCTTGCAGGTCAAACACCAATTGGCACTGGCTAAAATGCAACTGGACTTGCCCTTTTCATACCGCATGGAATAACCGCTTACTTTGATCGACCACGGAGGGACTCATGGCACAACGTCGTCATTCCTTACATTTTTCCTTTACTGTCTTGGCTGCGGCCGTCGTGATGCTCTACGCCGGCGCATTGCCCGCTATCGCGCAACAGAACGGGGATAAGGCCTTCCATGCACTGGTCACCGATGCGAAGGACATGCAGACCGACCTGAAAAACGTGCTGTTCTACTGGGAGGAAAAAGTCAGCGAAACGTCCTTCATCCCGCATGAGTTAAAACACCTGCCGGTCAAACGGGGTACAGCGACGGTCAACATCAAGTTCGACGGCGTGAAACAGCTGGAGGTGACCCCCGGCGCGGACAAGGCTCTGCCGACGCTCCACATCAC
Source organism: Nitrospira sp. (assembly GCA_024998595.1). GTDB lineage: Bacteria > Nitrospirota > Nitrospiria > Nitrospirales > Nitrospiraceae > Nitrospira_A. Next base: position 224,978 of record JACOEK010000004.1, on the reverse strand, counting down.
CCTGACAAACGGGAAGACCGGAGATTTCCCGCTCGCGATTGACGGAAGCTTCAAGGGCGATTCCGATTTTGGTCAGGTTGAATTGCCTGTCCAGGGGCTGAAGAAACTCGAATTTAAATAGAGCGCACAGGATTTCTTCCCGTATGCACCTCCCAGGCTGCGTGTCCGGAGGATCAGGAGCACCGGTACCATTTCATGACTCCTCGCCACACCACATATCTGCTCCTCTTTTCACTGAGCGCGATCGTGGCGTTGTTGGCGGTCCGATGGACCGGCCTGACTCCCGTCCCGGCTTCTGAGGGACCGAATCAGGCTCCGCCGGGTACGACCGTGGTATTGGCTCCGGTGACGATCGACCGGATCCGACATACCATCAGAGCGGTCGGCACGCTACGCGCCAACGAAAGCATCATGATTCGTCCGGAGGTCGCGGGACGCATCCGACAGGTCTGGTTTGAGGAAGGCCAGGCGGTGGAGAAGGATCAGCTGCTCATCGAACTCGACGACTCCGAACTCCAAGCTGAACTGGCTCAGGCTGCGGCGCAACTCAAAGTGTCCCGTCTCACCTATGAACGATTGAAGCAGTTGGATTTGGACGGCAAGCGTTATGTACCGAAACAGCAACTCGATGAAGTGGCGGGGGCGCTCCAAGTCTCGCATGCCCACCACAGCCTGTATGCCACACGGTTGGCAAAAACGAAGATTCGCGCGCCGTTTTCAGGTATCACCGGAATTCGCCGGGTCTCACCGGGCGACTTCGTCGGCAGCGGACTGGACCTGGTGAATCTGGAAGACCTCAGCCAGCTCAAAATCGATTTCAAAGTCCCGGAGACGCTCCTGCGCCATCTGGCACCCGGCCAGGCCATCGAATTGACTACCGATGCGTATGCAGGCGAGACCTTTCGCGGCACCGTCTATGTGATTGATCCGCAGGTCGAGCTGACGACCAGATCCGTCCAACTGCGGGCCCGTATCCCCAATCCGCAGCAGCGCCTTCGCCCCGGCATGTTTGCGCAGGTCCTCCTCACGTACGGTCAGGAAGAGCGCGCCCTGTTGATTCCGGAAGAAGCCATCATGCCGAAACAGGACAAAATCTACGTCTATCTGGCCAAGAACGGCGCGGCGCAGCTGCGTGAAATTTCGTTGGGCACACGCATCAAGGGCTTCGTTCAAGTGATGAACGGGCTCACAGAGCAGGACACGGTGATTCGAGTCGGCCACCACAAACTGCAGGAAGGCGATCCGATCGTCGCCCTGACGGAACCGACGCCCTGACCTCCTACGGCATACCCCTATGAGACTGTCCGCACTGTCCATCGAGCGTCCGGTCCTCGCCACCGTTGCGACGCTCTTGCTAATGCTCTTCGGGGTCCTGTCCTTTTCACGACTTCCAGTCCGCGAGTATCCCGACATTACCTTCCCCGTCGTGTCCGTGCTCACCGTGTATCAGAGCGCCGATGCCCAACTGGTCGAAACGGACATCACCTCCGTGCTGGAAGACGCGCTCAGCGGCGTCGAGGGGCTCAGAACCTTGCGTTCGACCAGCAGGGAAGGCCTCTCCGCCATCAACCTCGAATTCGCGCTCACGCGCAACCTGGATGCCGCCGCCAATGACGTGCGCGATCGCGTGACTAGGGTGCAGTACCTGCTGCCTCAAGGCATCGAACCGCCGCTGGTCATGAAGGAAGACAGCGAGTCCGACGGCATCATGTGGCTGGCCTTGATCAGCGACCGGCACAGCGAACTGGACATGACCGATTTCGCCCAGCGTCAACTCAAGGATCGGCTCGCGCCGCTGCCGGGCGTCTCGAATGTGATGCTCGACGGTGAACGCCGCTACGCCATGCGCATCTGGCTGGATCCCGATCGGCTCGCTTCACGGCTCCTTACCGTGCAGGACGTGGAAGATGCCCTCCGAACGCAGAACGTCTCCATGCCCACGGGACGAATCGAAAGCACCCAACGCGAGTTCAGCGTGCGGATGGGTGGAGGGTTGGAGCAGCCTTCTCAATTCAATCAGTTGATCCTGGCCTATCGTGACGGCTACCCGGTCCGCCTGCAAGACGTCGGGATTGCGGAAATCGCCCCGGAAGACGAAAGAAAACTGGTTCGCGTCAACGGCAAATCCGCGATCGGCCTTGGCATCATGAAGCAGTCGAAGGCCAACACACTGGAGACCGCGCGCGCCGTCAAACGCACCCTCCCTTCTCTGGAGTCCCTGCTGCCCGAAGGCATGAACCTCGTCACGGCCTTCGACAGCTCCATCTACATCGAACGGTCGCTGAAAGAAGTTTACGAAGCCGTGGGCATCTCCGTGCTGTTGGTCGTCATGGTCGTCTTTCTCTTTCTGCGCAGCGCCAAGGCGACGTTGATTCCTACCGTGGCGATTCCGGGGTCGATCCTGGGCACGTTCGTGCTGATGCAGGTGACCGGCAGTTCGATCAACACCATCACCTTACTGGGATTCGTGCTGGCGATCGGGCTCGTGGTGGACGACGCCATCGTGGTGGTGGAGAATGTCTACCGGCGCATCGAACAGGGAATGAGTCCAACGGAGGCCGCGTTCACAGGCAGCCGGGAAATCGGGTTCGCCGTCGTCTCGACGACGTTGACCCTCGCGGCGGTCTTCCTCCCGATCATTTTCCTGCCCGGTATCGTGGGACGCTTGTTTGCGGAATTGGGAATCGCGGTCGCAGGCTCGGTTCTCCTGTCCGGCTTCATCGCTTTGACCCTCACGCCGGCGATGTGTGCGAGGCTCTTGGGTTCGACAGTCACCGCCGGATCACCCGCACAGGGCTCCGCCCTGGATGCCTCTGCATGGCTGCAATGGCTTACCCGGCGGTATCGAGCCGCCTTGGAGCTGGCGCTGCAACGGCCCACGCTGGTCATGCTTGCGGCCCTCCTCTCCCTGGCCCTCAGCGGCCTGCTGTTCTGGATGCTTCCCAATGAGCTGGCGCCCCTCGAAGATACCGGCTGGTTTGCGATTCACGTGAGCGCGCCGGAAGGAGCGACCCTCGACTACACGGACCGGTATGCCAAAGACAGCGAACAACAGGCCGCAGGCATTCCTGAGATGGACTCCTATTACACCGTGGTGGCGAGGGGGTCGCGCCCGACATTGGTGAATCGAGCCGTCACGTGGGTGACGCTCAAGGATTGGTCCGACCGCGACCGCGCTCAACGGGACATCATCAACACCGTTGAACCGGCCCTCTCAGCCATTCCCGGCGCCACCGTCTTCGCGCTGAATCCGCCGCCGTTCAACCAGGAAGACAGCAAGACGCCGGTGCAGTTGGTGGTGCGAGGCCCGGCATACGACGTCTTGGAAAAGATCGTCACGAAAGTCCGGCACGAGGCAGCAGGACACCCTGCCTTGGTCAACGTGGACAGTGACCTGGACTTGAACAAGCCCGAGTTGCGGGTGGAGATCAACCGCGACAAGGCAGCCGACCTGGGCATTCCAGTCGAAACGATCGGCCGGACGCTGGAAGTGTTTTTGGGCGGACGAAAATCGTCCATGTTCATGCGCGAAGGTAAGGAATATCCGGTCATCATGCAGACGCGGCCTCACCACCGCGGCACCAAAACGGATATCGACCATCTCCACGTCAAAGGAAGCCGGGGTGATTTGATTCCCCTCAGCAATCTGGTCACGCTGAGCGAGACCGTCGCCCCGAAACAACTCAACCATTACGAGAAGCTGAGAGCCGCCACGATCAGCGCAGGAGTTGGACCCGGCTCTACGCTAAGTCAGTCGATCGACGCGTTGGAGAGTATCATCAGGAAACACCTGCCCGTCGGCGCCAGCATCAGTTACGCGGGAGAGACGAAAGAGTTCAAGGAGTCGTCCGGAAATCTGCACTTCATCTTTGTCCTGGCTTTGCTGGTCGTCTATCTCATTCTGGCCGCACAGTTTGAAAGCTTCCGCCATCCGGTCACGGTCCTCTTGTCGGTTCCACCGGCGATGGCCGGCGCATTGCTGGCTCTCTTGCTGTTCCGCGGCACGCTGAATATCTACAGTGAAATCGGCTTGATGATCCTGATCGGACTCGTGACGAAAAACGCGATTCTCATCGTCGAGTTTGCCAATCAGCTCCGGCTCGACGGCCGCTCCGTCCACCTGGCCATCGTCGAAGCCTCGGTACTGCGACTGCGGCCCATCATCATGACCACGATGGCGACGATCCTGGCCGCCCTTCCCCTGGCCTTGGCCTCCGGCGCCGGCGCGGCAGGCCGTTGGCACATCGGTCTGGTCGTCATCAACGGTCTCGTCCTCTCGACGCTCCTCACCCTGTTCCTGGTGCCCGTGATCTATACGATGTTGCCGGAACGATGGGCAACCAGGCGAGCCGCCACGGCTGGAGCGAAGCTCGGCAACGTCCTACCCTACCCGTCGCATTCTCAGGGATAACAAGCGAAACCTGCGGTGAAGGAATCGGACCGCAGGCGACGAGATGGTGTGTGAGCCTTTGCTCCCGAGCGGGAATGGAATGATGCGGATGGACGGTCCTGCCTAAGATTGCACGTTCTCGACAGCGGCAAGGGCCTCGCCGATACGTTGATGGGCATGGATGCTGTAGACAGCGTCCATGTGGTCTCCTACCACCGTCTCCACGGACACCGGGCCCGTCGTGTGCTCCGACCAGTCGACCGGCCCCTTTCCCCAGCGGGAGGTGGTTGCCGTGGTCCACCAGACATGAGCCGGTGCATGAATGGGACCGCCTCGGGTGATGCCGAGAAACCGTGCTGCTTCCCTGGCCAAGGCGTACCCGAGTTTCAATGAACCAATCGACGCCTCAGCTTCTTCGGGAGACAGAAACTCACGATCCCGCGCCCACTGTATGGCCGTTTCTACGCGGTGCTCCTCATCCAATTGCTCCAACCGTCGCTTCAAGGCCTCGCGTTCGGATTCGGCAATCGCATCGAAGGCCTCGCGCCGGTCACGCCGGATGTACGCCACCAGTTCATCCACCGGCGTGGGTCCCTGCGATGCATACAAGGCATGGTCCGGTTGAGTATCAAGCAACCCAAGAAAGGCGACCGCCTCTCCGGCCCGTTCCAGCATCTGAGCAACCGCCAGGGCCAGCACTCCCCCGTTCGACCAGCCCACCAGGTGATAGGGTCCTCGCGGTTGCCGCTCGCGAATCAATGCGGTTTGCCGTTCCGCCAGCCGGGAGATCGACACCTCCTGCCAACGGAGCGTGAAGAGATGACTCAGAGACAATCCATACACGGGCCGCCCATCCTCCAGAGACAAGGCCAGTGGACGGTAGGCCTGCACATGCGTGCCATCGGGATCGAAGCAGAACAGCGGAGGCAGGTCGCGGCCCTCGCGCAGCAGCACCACTTCCGCGGAAGCCGCCTGCAACCCTTCGAGTCGATAGGCCAGCTGCTCAACCGTCGGACATTGAAACAGATCCATCAACCCCAGCGGGCGATCGATCACCGCCTGAATCCGTGCGATCAACTGAACGGCTAGCAGCGAATGGCCGCCCAAATCGAAAAAATTATCGTGGAGCCCGATCCGGCCGACTCCGAGCACTTCGCTCCACATCGCTGTCAACTGCCGTTGTAATGGAGTGGCGGGAGCTGCAGACGGCTCCCCACCGGAGTGTCCCCATTCCGGCGCAGGCAATGCTTTCAGATCGATTTTCCCCGCCGGCGTGCGCGGCAGGTCCGGCAACGGCACGATAAGGGATGGCACCATATGCTCCGGCAGGGTCGTGCCGAGCCAACGGCGAAGTGCCGCCGTTTCCACTGGTCCGGCTTCCCTCGGGACCACATAGGCGACGAGGTTTACTCGCCCCTCATTATCCGTGCGAGCGCGCACGAGGGCTGCGCCCACATCGGCATGTCGGCGCAAGCAGGCTTCGATCTCTCCCGGCTCGATACGGAATCCTCGCAGTTTGATCTGATCATCGGACCGGCCGAGAAACTCGAGCGTGCCGTCGCGCCGCACCAACACCCGATCTCCCGTTGTGTAGAGACGTGCTCCCGGCCGGTCGCTGAACGGATCCGGCACGAAGACCGCGGCCGTGCGTTTGGGATCATTGAGGTATCCACGGGCCAGGCTTTCCCCTCCGATGTACAATTCCCCCGGCGCGCCAAACGGCACCGGCTCAAGATTCCTGCCCAGGACGTACAGCGAGCGACCCGGCAAAGGCCGGCCGATCGGCACGGTAGAAGGCGCGCTTCCCGACGCGGAGAGCGCCGGCTCGTACAAGCTGGCGGTCACCGTGGTTTCCGTCGGACCATAGGCGTTGAGCCATCTGACCGCGGGACTGACGTGCCGCTGCCACCGGTCAAGGTCGGAGGAGGCGACCGGCTCGTTGCCGACGATGACCAGTCGCAATGACTGAGGAACGAATCCAGTCTGCTCGATGGCGCCGATCCATTCATGCCAGTACGAAGCGGGGACTCCTGCGACGGTGACCGCTTGGCGATCGAGAAACTGGCTAAAAGCCGGAAGCGAATCGAATAGACGGCAGGGTTGCAGAATCACCGCCGCGCCTGCCACGAGGGCGGACCAGATCTCCTCGCCCGCCACGTCGAAGCTGAGCGAAGCGAATTGCAGCACCCGATCACTCGAACCAAGATGATAGGCATCCGTGATCGCCGCGATGTGCTGGGCCAAGGCTCCATGAGAGATCACCACACCCTTGGGGGTGCCGGTCGAACCGGAGGTGAAAATCACATAGGCGGCTTGCTCCGGAGATGCCGAACCTGGCACATTGTCGTCGTCCAACGCCTGCAGCTCGCCATCCAGGTGATTGAACGACTGGACCGGCATGGGAAACTCGTCGCTCCCAGACGGTATGTCTCCGCTGATCAACAAGAGTTTCAGTTCTGCGTCACGTGCAATCTGCTGCTGTCGCGCGGCCGGATAGACCGGGTCGATCGGCACATAGGCTCCACCCGCCTTGAGGATCGCCAACAGCGTGACGACCAAATCCAGGGAACGATCCAGACACATCCCGACTCGCGCTTCCGGCCCCACGCCCCGGCTGCGCAGCCAGCGCGCCAGGCGATTGGCCTTGGCGTTGAGCGCCGCATAGGACAAGGTGTGGCCTTCCAGCGACACCGCAGTCGCCGCCGGCGTCCGCTCCACCTGCTGTTCGATCAGGGTCGTCAACGACAAGGCAGGCCCTGAAACACCGTCGGTCTGATTCACCACTAATACAGCCTGCCGCTCGGCTGAGGTCAACAAGGGTATCGAGCCCACCGTGGTTCGAAGATTCCGATTCAGCGAGGCCAGAATGAGTTCATACCGCTCCAAGAGGCGCGTGATGGTGGTGGCGTCGAAAAGATCGCTGTTGTACTCGAGGCCCAGAATCAACCCCCCGTCTGCTTCCTGCACCGTCATCGAGAGGTCGAACTTCGCGGTCGTATTCTCGATCTCGAGCGGTTCGAATTCCAATCCTGTGACCTGCAACTCGGCCATCGGGGCATTCTGAAGATCGAACATGACCTGAAAAATGGGTGACCGGCTGACGTCGCGCGACGGGTGCAGCACGTCGACCAGTTTCTCGAACGGAAGATCTTGATGGGCATAAGCTTCCAGGCAGGCTTCGCGGACCGCTGTGATCACCTCGCTGAGCGTGGCCTCCTGAGACACCCTCGTGCGAATAGCGAGCGTATTGACGAAGAACCCGATGAGGGCTTCCGTTTCTTTCCTGGTCCGGTTCGCGATCGGTGTGCCGACGATCAGATCCGATTGCTCCGTCTCCCGGGCCAGCAACATGAAGAAGGCGCTCAGAAGCGTCATATACAGTGTCGCGCCCGTCTGCCGGCTCAGGGTCTTGAGATCAGCGGCAAGGCCAGGGCCGATTGTTGAGGTGATGATCGCCCCTCGTGATGTCTGCACCGCCGGTCTGGGTCGATCCGTCGGCAAGTCGAGGACGGGCAATTCCCCTCCGAGCACATCTGTCCAAAAGGTCAATTCCCGTTCAAGAATCCGCCCGCTCAACCAAGCCCGTTGCCATTGAGCGATGTCCGCATATTGCAGGGGTAAGTCGGGAAGCGAGGACGGACGGCCCGCTACTGACGCGTCATACACCTCCGTCAGCTCTTTGACCAACAGGTGAGAAGACCAGGCGTCCGACACAATGTGGTGCAAGGTAACCAGCAGCAGGTGCTCATGAGATCTGAGCCGGATGAGACTGACGCGCAAGAGAGGTCCGTACCGGAGGTCGAATGGTCGTTCCGCCTCGACAGCGGCCAGTCGAATGGCTGCCTGCTCGCGCCGCTCATCGGGAAGATGCTGAAGATCGATCAGCGGAATTGAAAGAGGCTGTGCCGGCCCGATGACTTGCATGGGGACGCCGTTGAGACGTTGAAATTTAGTGCGCAAGGATTCGTGGCGGCGGACAACCTCATGAACGCTTCGTTCCAGGGCGCCCGCGTCGAGCGCTCCCCTGACACGCAGGGCGATAGGAATATGATAGGCGGTACTGTCCGGCTCCAACTGGGCAAGCACCCAGAGCCGTTGTTGCGCAAAGGAGAGGGGGATAGGCCCGGTTCGGGGAATCGCGGTCAACGGCGGGGCCTGCTCTCCTAGATCAGTCCTCTTCGCCGCATCGACCATCTGAGCGAGCCGGGCGACGGTAGGCGCCTCAAAGAGCGCCCGCAGCGGCAGTTCCACGACGAACGCGTTCCGTAACCTCGACATGACCTGCGTGGCCAGCAGTGAATGCCCGCCCAGGTCGAAGAAATTGTCTTGAGTGCCGATCTCTTCCCGTTTCAAGACATCGGCCCAGATGCCGGCCAGAATTTCTTCCGTAGCCGTGGCGGGCGCCACAAACCGTCGCGCACCCTGCCCATCACGTTCCGGGTCCGGGAGCGCTCGGCGATCCACTTTGCCATTGGCCGTCAAGGGCAAGGCGGGCAAGGCAGTGATGGTCATCGGCACCATGTAATCCGGCAGGCGAGCGCGGAGAAAGTCCTGAATCGTTCGGGAGTGCGGGGCGACCCCTCGAGGCACGAGATAGGCAGCGAGATACGGTTCGATCTGCTTGTCGTCCCGGACGGTGACCACGGCATCCTGAATAGCCGGATGCTGTCGAAGTACCGACTCGATTTCCCCGAGTTCGATCCGAAATCCCCGGATCTTCACTTGGTGATCCACTCGACCTAAAAACTCGATGGATCCGTCCGGCAGACGCCTGGTTCGATCGCCGGTTCGATAGAGGCGGGCGCCGCGCTGAGATGTGTGCGGATTGGGGACAAACCGTTCGGCGGTGCGGTCCGGTTGATTCCAATAGCCGCGTGCAACGCCGAAACCTCCCAGATAGAGTTCACCCGCCACCCCGATCGGTACCGGCTCCTGACGGTGATCAAGGATATAGGCCTCCAGGTTGTCGATGGGCCGGCCGATGGGAACGCTTCGCGCAATACGGAGGTCGGGGTCGTCGGTCACGATCATGGTCGTGGCGCCTACGGTCGTCTCCGTAGGACCGTAATGGTTGATGACACGGCAGGTCGCCTGTCGCATGACAGCATCGGCCAAATCCCACGGTAACGTTTCCCCGCCGAACACGAGTAGCTGACGCGGCCAGACGGCATGCCCCTCTCCCGTCGCCAGCAACGCGTTGAAATGCGATGGCACGATTTTCAATACATCGATGGGATGCTGCGCCAAGTAGGAAGCAAACGACTGTCCATCCGTTGCGGTCTCGTACCCGATGACGTGCAGACAGCCACCGGAGGTCAGCGCAGGAAACACCACGGTGTGTCCCAAGTCGGCGCTCAATGTAGAGACGGTCGCAAACTGCCACTGCTCCTGCAGTTGCATCCGCTCCGTGATGGCCGACGTATAGTTGACCAGGTTCCGGTGGGAGACGGCGACCCCCTTGGGCTGACCGGTCGATCCTGACGTGTAGATGATGTAGGCCAATTCGTCCGGCGACTGGACTAACGTGAGATCGTCATCCGGTTCCGCGGCAAAATCCTCCCGGAGATTCAGGGTCGCGCCGGAAAACTCCGATCCGGGCCGGCTGGAGCCGGTCTCGATCAAAAGAATGCTTGCTCCGCTCTGGGCCATGTTCGGAGCGAGCCGCACCGTGGCATGGGCCGGATCGACCGGTACGTAGGCCGCACCGGCCTTCAGCACACCCAGCATGGCGACAATCATGTCGACGGAACGATCAATGCAGAGACCGACCCGGTCGCCGATTGTGATCCCTCGCCGCCGGAGTCCATGCGCCACGCGATTCGCTCGCCGATTGAGGTCGTCGTAGGACAACCGTTGTGAGGCGGCGACCAGCGCCGTGTGTGCCGGATGGCGTTTCGCCTGTGCTTCGATCAGACTGTGCATCAAGAACGGAGGCTCGCCGGCTCGAGCGGTCTGGTTCAGTTCCCTGGTCAGCCTGATCCGTTCCCGATTGCCCACGATGTCCACATCATCGATCGCAATATCGAGTTGTTGCGGGAGACGCCGCAGCAATTCCACATAGCGATCGGCAAGACTCTCCATGATCTCGGCCGGGATCCGTTGCCGATCCGTGTGCCAACTCATGGCGAGGCCTGCCTCATGCTCCAAGCAGGACAGTCGTACTTTGAGAGGCTCGATACTGAATGTGCCGTCTGACAGCATGAGGACACCGGCGGCTGTCCTGTCAGGCGTGGCGCGCTGCGTGTACTCAAAGCCGATCGCATCTCTCACCGCCTGCAGGTCTTCTTCAGCCTGCTCACCTGGGTAGTACTGTTGCCAGTCTTCCGCTTGGCTCTGTTCACGCAATACCAATGGGAGAAAATCCCGGAGCTGCATGTTTCCTTCGACCCGAAGGTGAAGCGGTAGCCAGCGCTCATACAAACCGATCCCGCCGGACAGCTCTTCGTAGGGACGTCCTTCGGATCGCCACCAGCAGACGAGATCCCGCCGCGCGGTGATGCGATACAGCAAGGCCGTCCAGCATCCGCACAGCAAGACTGGAAGGGAAATCTTTGCAGCCGCCGCCCCGTCTCGCAATCGCGTGAGGCCCGAGACGGAAAGCTCGCGACGGACCGGTCGCGCTGGGGATTCGAACTGTTCGAGAGAGGAGTCGCGCTCGAACGGCAAGGCGATGCGGTGTTCGCTGGTCACGCGACGGCGAGCCCACCAGGCTTGTCCCTGCGGCGCTTCCTGCCCCTCGAGCAATTCATGCTGCCATTCTGAATACTGGCCGTATTGAACCGGTTCCTCGGCTGCCTCGCCTCCCCCACCCAACGACCGGCTCAGTTCAAGCGCGAGATTCCAGAGCGATCTCATATCGGCGCAGAGAGCGGGCACATCGACGAAAAGCTGAGCATGGGTTTCCGTGAAACGACAGAACGTGGCGCGCACCAACGGTCCTCGTTCCCAATCGAAGTCGTCACTTCGGCGCGCAGCCTTGTCTGCAGCCCGTTCTTTTTCGACGTCGTCTGCCAGATGACAGAGATCGACCGTGCGCCAATCCAGCTCGGAGCCTTCACCAACGACTTGAAACGGGAGCTTCATACCTGCTTGCCGGTAGAAGGTCGTCCGAAGGCTGTCATGACGAGCCATGACCTGGCGAAGCGATTCCTGCACCGCCTTCTCGCCAAAGGATCCATCGAGCGTCAGCACGGCGCTCGCGGGCCCGACCTGTCCTTGCTGTTGCCACAACCAGAGCCGCTTTTGCTGCGGCGAGAGTCGTAGCCCTTGAACCTCGATCTCCTGTCGCATGCCTTCCCCTACGATGTCATGGACTGAATGGCCGATTGGGCGATCATATCGCCCATCGCGACGACGATCTTGCGGGGGCCGACGAAGGGATCACGGGCATGGGCGACGAGCATATTGTCCAACATGATCAAATCTCCCGCCTGCCACGGAAACCGCACCGCGGTCCGCTCATACAAGGCTCCGATTTCGTCGACCACGTCGTCTTCGATCGGCGTGCCGTCACCGTAGTAGACGTTTCTCGGCAGAGAATCGACACCCAGCATCGATATTAAGGACTCGCGCACGGCCGGTTCCAAACAGGCCACATGGTGGAGTTGGATCTGATTGAAAAACACCGCCTCAGCCGTATCGGGATGTTCGATGATGGCGGGACAGAGTTGCTTGGTACGCAGGCCTTCCTTGTCCAACCATTGCCATTCCAAGCCGTTCCTGGCGCACATGGCTTCCACCACAGCCTTGTCGGTCGTGCGGAAGAAATCCTGCCAACTGACATCCACGCTGGGAAGAAAGTTTCGAACGTACATCAACTGTTTGGTTCGCAGCCGTTCACGGAGCTCCGGTCGAAGGCCCTTGAGCATCAGCCGTCCGTCCACGATCGGTGTCTGGCCGCCCTCCTGCGCCGCCTGCAGACAGAAGAAGAACTGTTTCTGCGGCCACCGGTGCATGTGGGAGCTTTCGTTGTGAAACAGAATGGGTTTGTCTGACGGATACGGCGTCGAGCCATAGACATGGCGGCCGCTCTTTTCCCGGGGAAGATCGCCGTACTCTCCGAACAGTTCGCTGCAGAAGGCCTGGGCGACGGATTCAAAGTCCTGTACGGTCTTGAGCGGGAAGCCACGAAACAGCAACGCTCCGGACTGGAGCAGTTCCCGTTGCAACCGGCTGCGTTGCTCCCTCACCCACCCGGCGAGATCGACGTCTTCCACCGCGGGAGTGTAGATCCACGGCATCGCATGTCCCTCGACAAGAGGCCGACCGGTCACCAAGGTACGCTGAGTCAACGCGATGGGTTTCGGTTTGATCGCCTTGAATCGCTGCAGCCGCTGATCGCTCCGTTGCTGCTGATCCACCTTTCGAGCCTCCTTTGCCTCACTATCTTCCGTGTCCAGTGTCTCGATCCCCTGTTCCGGCGACAGGCCGATGTGACTCAACAACCGCAAGAAGCGCTGCGTCCACCCCGCGATCGTCTCGAATTCGAACAAGTCGCGGCTGAACTTCCAGAGTCCGGCGCAGCCATCCTCCGTTTCCTCCATGAACAGCCCCACATCGAACCGCGAAACTTCGTGCTCGAAGTCCAGGGACTCGACGTTCACCCCGGATAACTCCAGCGAAGGCGGCGGCACGTTCTGCAGTACGAAGAGCACCTGCACCAAGGGATTCCGGCCGAGGTCCCGTTGCAATTTGAGCGAATCCACGATTTTTTCGAAGGGCACATCTTGATGAGCATAGGCGCCCAGGGCCGTTTCCCGCACGCGGCCCAGGAGTTGAACGAACGACGGGTTCCCGCTGAGGTCTGTGCGCAGGGGAAGCAAATTCACAAAGAATCCCACCAGTTCTTCCGTTTCGGCGCGGTTGCGGTTGGCGACATCCGTGCCGACCAGAATGTCTTGCTGTCCGGCCAGCTTGGACAACAGCACCTTGAACGCGGCGAGGAGCGTCATGAACAGGGTTACGCCCTGGCGCCGGCTCAATCGCCGCAGCGGCTCGAGCAGCTCTCCCGGTACGTGGAACGCGATTCGTCCACCGCGATAACTTTGTTGCTCGGGCCGTGGATGGTCCGTCGGGAGGGTCAGCTGCGGAGGGGCAGCACCGAGCCGTTGTTTCCAATAGCCGAGCTCCCGTTCAAGCACGGTCCCCTGCAGCCATTGCCGTTGCCAGAGGGCGAAGTCCCGATACTGGATGGGCAGCGGCGGCAGGAACGACGACGGGGCCTCGACCGACCGGTTGACGGACGACTCCGCCTGGGCTGCTAAGGCGTTGTAGACCGTGGCAACCTCATGGGTCACCACCGCCAGGGACCAGGCGTCGGCGGCGATGTGGTGAACCGTCACGAGCAGGATGTGGGCATCGGCACTGACCCTCAAGAGCAGCGCACGGATCGGCACGTCGCGATCCAGATAAAACGGCTGATGCGCTTGCGATTCGGCATGCCGCCGGATGGCGGCTGTTCGGTCGGGCTCCGACAGGGTCGTGAGGTCCTCGATGGGGATCGAGAAATGATCCGTCTCGACGATCACCTGCCGCGGTTCCCCGTTCAGCGCCGGAAACGTCGTCCGCAACGTTTCATGCCGGCGAATCAGTTCGAGAAAACTCCGCTCAAGGATGCGGTGATTCAGCATCCCACCCAGACGCAGTGCAAACGGCAAATTATACGCGCCGCTCTCCGGGTCCATTTGCGTCAGGAACCAGAGCCGCTGCTGCGCGAAGGAGAGGGGCATCTCGTCGGTTTTGGGCATCGGCACCAGCATGGGAGCCTGAGCTCCCTCGCCTTGGGAGACCGTCTGGTCGATGGCCGCAGCAAACGCCTCCACCGTGGGATGGTCGAACAACGTCCGTAACGGCAGTTCGATATGAAACGTCGCGCGCACGCGGGACATGACCTGTGTCGCCAGAAGGGAATGCCCCCCCAGTTCAAAAAACTGATCCCGGCGTCCGATCCGCTCAAGGCCGAGGATTTCCGACCAGATTCCCCCGACAAGATCCTGCGTCGGCGTAGCGGGCGGCTCGAAATCATCCCCGACACGGTCCGCATCCGGTTTGGGCAAGGCCTTCCGGTCGATCTTTCCGTTCGGTGTGAGGGGTAAGGAAGGAAGCACGACGAAGGCGGCCGGAACCATGTATTCAGGCAGCGTGCGACGCAGAAACAGCCGCAGTCCGTCGGCATTCAAGGTGGCCGTCGTGGCTACGTAGGCCGCCAACTGTTTGTGTCCCGCTTGCCACTCGGCCACGACGACCACGCAACGGTCGACATCGGGATGCTGAGCCAGCCGCGCCTCGATCTCGCCCAGCTCGATGCGGAAACCCCGGAGCTTGACCTGGTGATCGCGGCGCCCCACGAACTCTAACACACCATCAGGCCTGTAGCGGACCAGGTCACCGGTCCGGTAGAGCCGGCTTCCCGGCTCGGATCCAAAGGGGTCAGGCACGAAGACTTCGGCGGTTCTTACGGGATCATGAAGATACCCGCGGCCCACAGCCACTCCGCCGACACAGAGCTCGCCGGCCACTCCAGGAGGCATCAGGTTCGTGCCGCGGTCCAACACATACAAGCGCACGCCGGGGATCGGCCGGCCGATCGGCATGCTGGTCTCGATCTCGGCGGGTGCTTCGCGGATGCAGGCCAGGGCCACATCGTCAGAACATTCGGCCGGCCCGTACGCATTCAGCAGGGGAATGTCCGGATACCGAGTGAACCAGCGACGGGACAGGGCCGGCGGTAAGGCCTCGCCCGTGGGCAGCAACCAACGCAACTGCGGAAGCGGGAGCGACGGTCCATCCAGGAATCCACCCAGCAGGGAGGGCACCAGCTCCAGCACCGAGACGCCGCGCGTGGCGACTTCGATCAAGAGACGTTGCGCATCCCGGACCACCTCGTCGGGGATGATCTGCACGCGGGCACCGCAGAGCAGTGGAGTCAGGAATTGCCAGACCGAGATATCGAAACATTGCGAAGCGGTCTGAGCAATCACGTCCGCAGGTGTCAGATTCAGTGTCGGGATTTTGCTGGTCAGGTGATTCATCATCCCCCGCGATTCCACCATGGCCCCCTTGGGTCTGCCGGTGGATCCGGAGGTGAAAATGACATAGGCAAGGCGGTTGGACACCGTGGCGCCCGCTACGGGTTCTTCTGCTCTCCCATCCTGATTCATGTCCGCTACAGACAGGAGCAGTGGTCTCATCCCTTCTGCCATCATGCCGACGACGGTTGACGCCAAGGCAGCATGGCGCGGTCCCGCCAGCAGGACCTTCACACGAGCGGAGGAGACAATCTGCGACAGACGCTCTCCCGGATGGTGAGGATCCAGGGGCAGATAGGCGGCGTGGGCCTTCAGCACTCCCACGATCATCGACAGCAGGGCCGGGCTTCTGTCGTCGAGCAATGCCACAATGTCATCGGGCCCGACGCCCCGTTCTCGTAATCCGCGAGCGACGCCGTCGGCGGCGCGACTGAGTTCGTCGTAGGTCAGCCGGAGGTCGCCGCACTCCACCGCTACCGCCGCGGGTGTTCTCCGCACCTGAGCATCGAACAGGGCAGGAAAATCGATCGCCGGCCCGTGGCCATCGCTGGCATTCCACTGCGTCAGCAACAGGATCCGTTCCTGTTCATCCAACATTGGAAGGTCGCGGATCGTCCGGTCCGGCATCGCGGCCATGGATTCGAGCAACCGCTTGAGATGGTCCAACATCCTCGCCACATCAGTAGAATCGAAGAGGCGCCGATCGTACGAAAGGCGCACCCCCATCGACTCGCCGGGATAGCCGACGACGGTCATGGGATAGTTCGTGTGCACCCGATCCTGATCGTAGGACAGGGATCGGTCGTCCCGTTCTTCTCCGAGCCGCGCATCCTTCGGAGCGTTCTCGAAGACGAGCAGGCTGCGGAACAGGGCCTGTCCCGACGGAACGTCGCTCCATTGCTGAATGCGCACCAACGGGGCGTATTCGTACTGTCTGATGCGATAGTTCTCCGCCAGGAGGTGCCGAAGCCACGTCATGACCGGTAGATCCGGCGTGACGGTCACGCGAAGCGGCAGGGTGTTGATGAAGAGGCCCACGATGTCCTCCACGCCCGGTAAGTCGGTCGGTCTTCCCGCGACCGTGACACCGAACAACACCTCGGGATCACCGCTGTATCGCGACAGCAGAATGGCCCAGGCTCCTTGCACGAAGGTATTCGGAGTCAGGTGATGGTCCTGCGCCAAGGTCCGCAGACGCTCGGAAACGGCCGGGGTCAATTCCATGAACACGTCGCTCACGGCGGCTCCGGTCGAGGAGCTGTCAGGGTCGAGCCGCTCGATTCCAAGCGGGGTCGGAGTAGAAAATCCGGCCAATTCCTGTTTCCAGAATTGTTCCGCCGCAGGCTGATCTTGCCGTTGCAACCAGGCGATGTACTCGCGGTACGGAGTCGGCTTGGGCTGATCCGGTACCTGTCCTTGAAGACAGGCATCGTAGTGGGTGAGAAAGTCCATCATCAGCAGCGAGAAACACCAGTCGTCGGTCAGAATGTGGTGGAAACTCCGCACGATGGCATACCGGTCTGGACTGCGCCGGACGAGGCGAATCCGCATCAACGGGGCCCGATCGAAATCCAGGCCGAGCTTCAGCTCCCGCTCCAGCAACTCTCCCATGCCGGTCTGCTGCTGCGCGTCGCTCATGCCGGTCCAATCCAGGTCCTGAATCACGTCCTCCGCCTTGACCAGGCGGTGAACGACCTGAAGCGGTGCCGGCAGATCTTTCCACATGAAGGACGTTCGGAGAATCGGATGTCGGTCGATGACGTGTTGCCACGCCCGGCCGAACGCGTCCCGGTCGAGTGTCCCCTCCCAGGCATAAAACTGCTGCATCAGATAGATGCCGGAACCGGGATTCATCAAGCTGTGAAACAACATGCCTTCCTGCATCGGCGACAAGGGATAACAATCTTCAATCGCTGTCCAATCCTGGCGTCGCTCCGCTAGGGCCTCCGGTGTCAGGCCCGTGAGCGGGAAGTTCGGGAAGGCTGAGCTTGCGAGTGGCGTCGGGGGAGCCGGCTCTATTGCTGTACTGCGTTCGACGGCCGTGGATTGGACCTCCTGCTTCCCTGTCATGACTGGTTCAGCGTGGACCGGTGCCGCCTCCTTCACCTGCGCGACGGCCGCCGCTGAGGCAATGGTCTGATGTTCGAACAATTGTTTGGGAGTCAGTTTCACGCCCTCGCGGTTGGCGCGGGCAATCACCTGCAGCGTACGGATCGAGTCGCCGCCCAATGCAAAAAAGTTGTCGTGCACGCCGACTCGCTCGACCTGCAGGACGGTCTGCCAGATTCCGGCCAGGATCTCCTCGGGCCTGCTTCGCGGCGCGACGTAGGGCGTCGAAGCGGAGGTGGTCTGCAAACCGGGGTCGGGCAGACCGCTCCGGTCCAGTTTGCCGTTGGCCGTCAGCGGAAATGCGTCCAGACGCACGAAGATCTGCGGCACCATGTAATCGGGAAGGCGTCGGGCCAGTCTGGTTCGAATGGCTTCGGTATCCAGCGTAGGAGGCCCTGCCAGATACGCCACGAGCTGTTGGGTACCGTCCGGTTGTCCGCGTACGACGGCGACCGCATCGGAGACGCCGATTTCACGCCGCAATTGCGCCTCGATGTCTCCGAGCTCAATGCGGAATCCTCGAATCTTCACCTGATGATCGACGCGCCCCAAAAATTCGATGGTCCCGTCGGTTCGTCTGGTTGCCCTGTCGCCCGTACGGTACAGCCTGGCCCCGGGACGACGACTGAAGGCATCAGGAATGAACCGCTCTGCCGTTGCCTCCGGCCGGTTGAGATAGCCCCGCGTCACTTGCGCGCCGCCGACGTACAGTTCCCCCGGCACGCCGACAGGAGCCGGTAATCCGACGCCGTCGAGGATATGGGCCTGCACGAATGAAAAAGGACGCCCGATCGGCGCGTCGGTTGCCGACTGGTCTGCCGATTCCTCGACCACATGGGCCAACACGCCGATGGTGGTTTCTGTCGGCCCGTAATGGTTGACGATGGTGCAGCCCGGAGCAAGCCGGCGGATGTGCCGGACCAGTTCTCCGCGCAGCGCTTCACCTCCGAGGATCACACAACGCGAAGGCAACACATGTTCGGGATGTGCTGCGTCAAGGAGCCCACGCAGGTGGCTCGGCACGATCTTGAGGACCTCGATGTTCCGGTCGTGCATGGCGGTCGCCATCGCATCGGGGTCGAAGCTGTCTTCGGTCGGCAATAGATGAAGCGTGCGCCCTGAACAGAGCGCGCCGAAGAGCGCGGTATTACCGAGATCGGCCGCCACCGTCGACACGGCCGCCATATTTGTTCCGGCCGCGACCGGCTCAAGCTGCAGGATCGCGTTCACATAGGCCGTCACCTGCCGGTGTTCGACGGCTACTCCCTTCGGACGGCCTGTAGAACCGGATGTATAAATCACGTAGGCGAGATTGTGCGGGGAAACCGGAAGGGCGTGAGCCGATTCACCGCATGCCGCAATCTCCTCCGCTTGGCGATCCAAGAGGACGAGACGCGCCGGACAGCCGTCCAGTCCTTGAGATTGATCACTGCGGCTGAGGATGAGACGCGCATCACTGTCGGCAATCATGGCCGTGAGGCGTTCCTGAGGATAGGTCGGATCCAGGGGAACATACGCTCCGCCGGCCTTGAGTACGGCCAGGATGCCAACCACCAGATCCAAGGATCGGTCGAGACAAAGGCCGACCCGGTCATCCGACCGTAGCCCCTGCGCCCTCAGGTACCGTGCCAATTGGTCTGCACGACGGTCCAGCTCCCGATAAGTTACCCGCTCCGTCTTGGTCACCACCGCAAGCGTCTCGGGATGCGCTTCCATCTGATCGGCAATCAGGTGATGGATGCAGGTCTGCTCCGGCTCGCCTGATGAACACGATTCATTCCATTCCGCGAATTGCCGTTGTTCCCCTTCCGCCGTCAGAGCGATGTTGCCGAGCAATGCATGGGGAGCCTCCACCATCGCGGCCAGTAGCTGCTCCAGGTGCCTGATCATGCGAGTGATCGCCGCATGGGCAAACCGGTGATGGGCATAACAGACAATGACCTTGAGGTCGCGTCCCGGTTCCACCATCAGAGAAATCGGATAGTTGTTGCGTCCCTGCGTCAGGGTATAGGCGCCGCTCGATGCTGCGGCCAGCGGTTCGACGGCCAGCGTCGGTGCAGTCCCGTCATCGTCGGCCTCGGGATAACTTTCAAATACGATGAGACTCTCGAACAGCGGAGTGCCATTGGGAACGTCGCTCCATCGCTGGATGTCGCTGAGAGGAGTCCATTCAAATTGCCGCAGTGTCGCATTGTGCTCCTGCAAGCTGCGCAGGAACTCCGTCAGCTTCTGCTCCGGCCGAACCGTGACACGAATCGGCAAGCTGTTGATGAAAAGACCCACCATTTCGTCCACGCCGGTCAGTTCCGGCGTCCGTCCTGAAACGGTCGCCCCGAACACGAGATCTCTGGCTCCGCTGTAGCGATGTAACAGCAGAGCCCACGCACCTTGCAGGACCGTATTGACCGTGACCTTGGTCTGTTTGGCGAAGGCCTGCAGTGAGCCGGCCTTGTCCGCCGGCAAGCGAAGAGATTGTTCTGCAAACGGCAATGTTTCGGCAGGCGTGTGTTCCGACGGAGCCCCGATCGGTATGGGAGTGGGACGCTCGAAGCCAGTTAATCCGTCACGCCAATAAGCTTCTGCCTGTTTCATGTCCTGCCGATTGACCCAGGAAATGTAGTCTCGATAAGGCCGGGGGGACTTGAACGTCGATGCCTGCCCCGGCAGGAACGTCTCGTATGCCGTCAACACGTCGCGCAGCACGATGGCCATGCTCCAGCCATCGAGAAGCATGTGGTGGTGGCTGTTGACCAACACCCACTCTTGCTCGCCCTGGCGGATCACATGCAGCCGCATCAGAGGTGGCTTGAGCAAATCGATGCCTGCGGCACGATCCTGTTGGAGCAGGGATGTGAATCGCAGCCGTTGTTCGTCCTCAGGCACCCCGCGCCAATCGTGCCGCTCGATCGGAAGCACCACCTGCCGGCGAACGACCTGCAGCGGTTTCTCCACACCTTCCCAGATGAACGCCGTCCGCAGTACGGCATGGCGCTCCACCACCGATTGCCATGCCCGCTCGAACGCATCGAGGCGCAAGTTTCCTTGCAGGCGATACGCATACTGATAGAAGTACGGATCGGCTGCGGGGTCGGCGAGGCGATGAAAGAGCAGCCCCTGCTGGAGCGGGGACAAATAATACATAGCTTCGATGTGCTGGTTATCGCGCATGACTTCGCTCCATGGACTGAAGAATGGTGTCGAGGTCGTCCTGGCCGAGCTGGACGTCCGGAAAATCCGACGGGGTATAGCCGCCCGCCTCCGGCGAGCAACAATGAGCGATCAACTCGCGCAGATGTCGGCGGTACGAGGCCGCCAGCATATCCATCGTCGCCCGAGAGACTCTGGCGGCACTGCAGGTCCAGCTCACGGTGAGGCAGCCATCGGTGATGTCGGCGTTGATGTTGAACTCGTACCGCATGCGGTTGGATGCCCCATGCTCCTTGCCAGTAGGTCCGCCGGCCAACTCAAAGAGCGTTTGTCCGTTCGTTCCCCGATCCAGTTGACCCAGATAGTTGAAGCAGATCTGCGGAGCGGTCTGATGCCGGAGACCGGCGGCATCGGGATGGCGGGACAGGTACCGCAGCAATCCGTAGCCGACCCCGCCTGAAGGGACGGCCCGGAGCTGCTCCTTGACCCCCTTCACCACCTCACCGGTCGAGCCCTGGGGAAGCCGCAGCAAGAAGGGGTAGATGCTCGTGAACCATCCGACGGTCCGCGACAGATCGGTTCCGGCCACGAACGGCTCGCGGCCGTGACCTTCCAAATCCAACAAGAGATGATCCTTCCCCGTCCAACGGTGGAACGTTTGGGCCAAGGCCGCCAACAGGATGTCGTTCACCTGCGTATGGTAGGCGGCGGGAGCTTCCCGCAACAGCGCTTCCGTCTCCTCTCTGGTGAACTGCACGGAGCACGTGTCTGCGGATGCTTCCGTCCGATCTGCCGCAGGATCGTCAAGCGGAAGCGAACATTCCTGAGGGGAATCCTGCTTCTCCCAGAAGCCCAACTCGCTCAGAACGGCTTCGGACCCGGCGGCATGTTGCGCCGCTTCCGTCCACTGTTTGATCGACGTCGTTTTGAGTTGCGGCGTCGATGGAGCTCCCTCCCTATGGAGATAGGCTCGCTGGAGATCCTCCAACAGAATGCGCCAGGACACTCCGTCCACTACGAGATGGTGCGCGATGAGCAGCAACGTGGCGGGTCGGTGCGATCCCAACCGGAACAGCACGGCGCGGAACAACGGCCCCCCTTCGATATCCAGGCTGTGTTGATACCGTTCGGCCTCGCGTGCGATCGCGGCCGGCACTTCAGTGTCGGCGAGATGATCGAGGTCGACCACGACTAAGGCCTCGCCGGAAGACAAAGCTGCCTCGATTTTGGCGTTCTCCCCGTCGGTACGATCGAAGCGGCAGCGCAACCCGTCATGCTGATCGAGCAGCCGCTGAATCGCCTGCGATAGTCTGGTGCGATCGGGCGGCTCGGACATCGTAACCATGAGCGATTGGTTCCAGTGATGGGGTTCCGCCAATCGTTGCTCGAACCACCACCGTTGGGCCGGGGTCATCGGGAATGTCCCCGATACAACTCCTTGGTCAGCCTGTATGACCGGTGCCGTATCCGCCTCGATCTGCGTCGCCGCAGCGAGGGCTTCGACCGTTTGCTGCTGAAACAACTGTCGCGGTGTGAGGGACAGCCCGACTTGTTTGGCCTGCGCAATCACTTGAAGACCGAGAATCGAATCCCCGCCGAGTTCGAAGAAGTTGTCATGGCGGCCGACCTGGGCGAGGCCGAGCACCTGGGCCCAGATGGCGGCCAAACGGTGTTCGAGCTCCGTCGCCGGTGCCGCATAGGCCGTGGTGCGCTGCGCCTCCCACGCCGGCGCCGGCAAGGCCTGCCGATCCACCTTCCCGTTCGGACTGAGCGGCAACTGCGCCAGCCGGACCACGACCGCCGGGACCAGATACTCCGGCAGGGTGCGCGCCAGGGCCTGGCGCAGTGCCGCCGGGTCGACCGGCAGCTCCGCCTGCGTTGTCACATAGCCGATGAGTCGCGCCCCGCCCGCACCCTCGCGCCGGGCCACGACCACGGCCTCCCGCACTCCCGGCTGCTGGCGCAACGCCGCTTCCACTTCGCCCAGCTCGATGCGCACGCCCCGAATCTTGACCTGGTGATCCAACCGCCCCAGGTACTCGAGGGCGCCGTCGGGGCGCGACCGCACGAGATCGCCGGTGCGATAGAGCCGCTGCCCGGGGTGGGGACTGAACGGATCCGGCACGAAGCGGTCGGCCGTCAGGTCCGGCCGCCGATGGTAGCCGCGGCCCACGCCGATCCCGCCGAGGTAGCACTCCCCCGGCACCCCGATAGGCACCGGCTCCCCCTGCGGGTCCAGGACATAGATCTGGAGATTGGCAATGGGCCGCCCGATCGGCACGGTGGCGGCCGGCGGCGTCGGGCAGGTCCAGGCGGTGACGTCGATCGCCGCTTCGGTCGGGCCATAGAGGTTGTGCAGGGCCACCCCCGGCAGCAGCTCCTGCACGCGCGGCGGCAGCGTGGCCGGCAAGGCTTCGCCGCTGCAGAGGATCTGGCGCAGACTCCGGCAGCGAGCCACGCCCGGCGTGTCGAGGAACGCCTGGAGCAACGGCGGCACAAAATGCAGGGTCGTAATGCCATGGCGCTCGAGGTGGTCGATCAGACGGACCGGGTCCTTATGCGCGCCCGGCTCAGCCATGACCAGTTCGGCGCCGACGAGAAGCGGCCAGAAGAATTCCCAGACGGAGACGTCAAAGCTGATCGGGGTTTTTTGCAGTACGCGGTCGGCGGCGGTCAGGCCATAGGCCTCTTGCATCCACTGGAGCCGGTTGCGCAAACCTGCATGGGTGTTGCCGGCGCCTTTGGGCCGGCCGGTGGACCCGGAGGTGTAGAGGACGTAGGCGAGCTGCGCGTCGGCCGGGGTCACCGTCACGGGCGTCGCCGGGTAGGCTGCCCGTGCGGCGCGGTCCTGATCCACACAGAGTGTCGGACCGGCCGGGGCGAGCCGGGCCGCCTGGGCGGTATCGGTCAGGAGCAGCGCCGCCTGGCTGTCGTCGAGCATGTAGCGGAGGCGTTCGACGGGATAGGAGGGATCGAGCGGCACGAAGGCGGCACCCGCGTACCACGTGCCCAGTAAGGCCACGACGAGGTCCACGGAGCGCTCCAGCGCCACCGCCACGAGGGACTCGGGACCGATGCCGCGGGCCCGGAGCGCTTGGGCCAATTGACCGGCCTGCGTGAGCAGTGCCGCATAGGTCAGGGTCAACTCCCCGGCCCGCACGGCCACGGCCGCCGGAGTCCGCGCGGCCTGCGCCTGGATCAGGGCCGGGACGGCTATCGTCGGGTACGCCCGCGCCGTGTCGTTCCACCCCGCCACCACCTGCGCCCGCTCCGCCGCTCCCATCAAAGGAAACGCGGCGAGCTTTCGTTGCGGCTCGGCGACGAGCTTCTCGATGAGAGTCAAAAAGTGAGCGCTCATGCGTTCGATGGTGGCGGATTCGAACAGATCTCGATTAAATTCAAAGAAGCCGGTGAGGCCCTCCGGCGCCAGCGTCATTTCGAGCGAGAGATCGAATTTCGCGCTGCCGGGATCGACCTCCACCGGCTCGACCGTCAAATCGGGAATCTCCATCGCCTGCCGGCCGAGAGTCTGCAGCGCAAACATCACTTGAAACAGCGGCGCATGGCTCAGATCCCGTGCGGGACTCAAGGCATCGACCACCTGTTCGAACGGCACGTCCTGGTGGCTCTGCGCACCCAGCACGACCTCCCGCACACGGTCGAGCAAATCGACGAAGCGTGGATTGCCGCTCAAGTCGGTTCTGAGCACCAGGGTGTTGACGAAGAACCCGATCAGTTCTTCCGTCTCCAGGCTGGTGCGGTTCGCGATCGGTGTGCCGATGGAAAGATCCACATCGCCGCTGTAGCGATGCAGCAGGACTTGAAAGCCCGCGAGGAGAGTCATGAACAGCGTGACGCCCTGTCGGCGGCTGAGTTTCTGCAATGCCTCGGTGAGCTCCGGCGTCACCGTGAAACTCTGTCGCGCTCCACGGAAGGTTTGCACCGTGGGACGGGCGTGGTCCGGCTGCAGACTCAACATGGATGGAGCACCGGCGAGCGTCCGCTTCCAGTATCCCAGTTCGCGATCCAGGATCTCTCCCGTCATCCAATCCCGCTGCCACCGCGCATAGTCGGCATATCGCACCGTCGGCGCCGGCAAGGGCGACGGTTTTCCTGCGCGCAGCGCGGAATACGTCCCGACCATATCGGACAGGAGCAGATTCAAGGACCACCCATCCGCGATGGCATGGTGCAACGTGACGAGCAGCAGATGATCCTGCTCGGCCAATTGCATGAGATTGACGCGCCACAGAAGATCCCCTTCCAAGGCAAAGGGCCGTTGAGCTTCCTGCGCCGCCGCGCGCGCGACATACTCGTCCAATGCCTCGTCCGGCATCGGGGCTCCATTCCGTTGTTCAAACGGGAGGACCGAAGATTCATCGATGGCCTGGACCGGCCGCCCCTCGACCGTGAGGAACCGGGTACGCAAGAGATCGTGCTTCGTTGCGACGGCGTCGAAACTCGCGCGGAGCGCTTCCACGTCGAGCGGGCCGCGAAGCCGCATGCCGAATGACAAGTTGTACAACCAGCTCTCCGGTTCGAGTTGTGCCAGGAACCAGAGACGCTGTTGCGCGAACGAGAGCGGCGCCGGGCCTTCGCGTCGCTCGGCCTTCAAGGTGGGAGCCTGGGGTCCGGCGCCCTCCACGCGTGCTCGATCCACCGTGGCCGCCAGATCGGCGATGGTGGGACATTCGAACGCAGCCCGCAACGGAAGGTCGATATGAAAGGCGCTCCGGATGCGGGACACCACCTGGGTCGCCAAGAGGGAATGGCCTCCCAGCTCAAAGAAATGGTCCCGGACCCCGACCCGCTCAAGTCCGAGAATATCCGCCCAGATGCCGGCCAACAGCTCCTCCGTGACGTTGCGGGGGGCAACGTAGGATGAACCGTCGAGACCGTCTGACTCGGGAGCGGGTAAGGCCCGGCGGTCCACCTTCCCGTTCGAAGTGCGCGGCAGGGAATCGAGCGAGAGAAACAGAGCAGGAACCATGTACTCGGGGAGGTGCGCCTGGACCGCTGTCCGTAACCGTTCCTGATCCACGGCACGGCCTTCCTGCGGCACGACGTAGGCGATCAATCGCTTGTCTCCAGGACGATCTTCTCGAACGATGACGGCGGCATCCCGAACGTCGTCATGGCCGGCAAGGCAGGACTCGATTTCCCCCAGCTCGATCCGGAAGCCGCGGATCTTGACCTGATGATCGACACGCCCCACATACTCGATCGTTCCGTCAGGGCGGTAGCGGGCCAGATCGCCGGTGCGATACAGCCTTGCTCCCGCCTCGTTCACGAAGGGATCGGGCACGAAGACGTGGGCCGTACGGGACGGATCCTCCAAGTACCCTCGACCGACACCGATCCCGCCGATGCAGAGTTCGCCCGAGACACCGACCGGGACCGGTGCCAACAAATGGTTGACGACATAGAGCCGTGTGCGCTGAATCGCACGGCCGATCGGCATCCGGACGATATCCGCGGCCGGTGCTTCCAGAATGGGATGGACGGCCACATCGTCGGCACATTCGGCCGGACCGTAGGCGTTCATGAGGGGAATGTTCGGATAACGCTCGAACCAGCGCCGACAGAGGGCCGGCGGTAGGGCTTCGCCCGTCGGCAAGATCCAGCGCACATGCGCGAAGAATTTGGCTGGCGCGTCAGCGGAGTCGCCCGCATCCAATAGGGCCTGCAGAACGGCCGGCACCGCTTCGTAGATGGTGATGCCCGCGGAGTCGAGTCGGGTCAGCAGCCGCGACGGCTCTCGAACCACCTCATCGGTCAGGATATGGGTGCTCGCGCCGCACAAGAGCGCGGTCAAGAACTGCCATACCGAAATGTCGAAACATTGAGAGGCGGTCTGTGCGATTACATCCTGAGGCCCGATCGCCAACGAGCTCAACTTGCTGTCGATATTGTTGAGCATGCCACCCATCGTGACCATTGCCCCCTTCGGAATGCCGGTCGAGCCGGACGTATAGATGACGTAGGCCAACTGATCCATACGGGCGGGCACCGCGCGATCCTCATCGGACCCCGGCTCCTCTCCTAGATCATCCAGCAGCACGACAAATGGTCGCGCGCCCTGCGACATCGCCGACAGGACCTGGTCGAGCTGAGACTTCAAACGCCGCGAGGTCACGACGGCCGAGACACGGCTCAATTCCAACAGCCGGGCCACACGGGCGACTGGATGGTGCGGGTCAAGCGGGAGATAGGCCCCTCCGGCTTTGAAACAGCCAAGGATCATCGTGAGCAGGTCCGTTCCGCGCTCATCCAAAACGGCGACGATCGCATCCGGACCGATGCCCTTCGCGCTCAACCGATGGGCCACACGATTGGCCCGACGATTCAAGGCGTCATACGTCAGCGACCGATCGTCGCACACGACTGCGGTGGCCTGGGGGGATCGCCGCACCTCGGCTTCGAATCGCTGCGCGAAACTGCGCTCGTCCTGCGGCTTGTCCGTTTCCCCGATTCCTTGCAACAGGAGCTGTGCGCGTTCTTCCCGACCCAACATAGGCAGGTCGCCGATGCGGGAATCCGGCTGCGTGATGAAGCTTTCCAAGAGACCCTTTAAATGCCCGATCATCCGGAGGACCGTTTCGGAGTCGAAGAGGCGGCGGTCGTAGGAAAGTTTGAGTCCGACTTCCTTGCCCGGCCAGCCCATCACGGTCATGGGATAGTTCGTGTGCACCCGATACTGTTCTTCTTCGGCGCGAAACATGATCCGCCCCTCGCAGAGCGCGGGATCCACCGGGGCGTTTTCGAAGACGAACAAACTGTGAAACAGCGCTTCTCCACGCGGGATTTCGCTCGATCGTTGGATTTGAATGAGCGGCGTGTATTCGTACTCGCGAAGCCGCACGTTCTCCGCCAACAGATCCTTCAACCAGGCCATGACCGGACGATCCGGCGTCACCGACACGCGTAACGGCAGGGTATTGATGAACAGGCCCAACACCGATTCGACGCCGACGAGTTGCGTCGGCCGGCCGGCTACCGTCACTCCGAACAGCACGTCCTTCTCACCGCTGTAATGCGCGAGGAGCAGTGCCCAGGCTCCCTGCACGAAGGTGTTCGGCGTCACGCGATGTTGCTGTGCCAGGGCCGTGAGCCGCGCCGTCAGATCCGCACTCAGGTGCACGCAGTGATCCGCCGCGTCATCATTTTGGTCGGCCAATCCTTCCGGAGGCCGGTCATAGGCGAGCGGCGTGGGAGTCGAAAAGCCCTGCAAGTAGTCCTGCCAAAACCGGTTCGCGGCATCCAGATCGCGCCGTTGCAGCCAGGCGATATAGTCCCGATAGGGCCGCGGCTTTTCCGCCTGACAGATGAGCCCTTGAGCGCAGGCTTCGTAGTGAGCCAGAAAATCCATCAGCAGCGGAGAGATGCACCATTCGTCGAGCAGGATATGGTGAAAGCTGTGCACGAACTGATAGCTGCGATCGTTCAGGCGAATCAATCGCAAGCGCATCAGAGGGGGCTTGGCGAAGTCGAATCCCTGAACGAGTTCCTGCTGCAACAGAGTATCCAAGTCGGCAATTTGGTTCGCACGATCCTTTTCTCGCCAGTCCATGATATCCAAGGGCACGTCGACCTCCTTGTGGACGGCCTGGAGAGGACGCTTCTGACTTTTCCAGACAAAGGATGTCCGCAGGATCGAATGACGCGCGATGACCTGTATCCATGCGCGACGAAACACCGCCTGGTCCAAGTCACCCTCCACGCAGTACCGGTTCTGCATCAAATAGATACCGGTGCCGGGATTCATCAGCGTATGAAACAGCATGCCTTCCTGCATGGGAGAGAGCGGGTACACCGCCTCGATGTTCATGAGCCCGCCGCCGGGCACCCGGTCAGTCGTTCCCTGATTGCTCGTGTTCGCCTGCATCCCTATCCAATCTCCTTCAAGAGGTTCTCCATCTCTTCGTCACTCAATTCCACATCCACGATTCGTCCCGCGCCTTGCTCATCCGCCACAGACGGTGTCGCGTCAGCGCTCTCGACCACGGCGACCGCCGCCGCCGACGCGACGGTGGGATGCTCGAAGAGTTGCTTGGGTGTCAGGGTGAGCCCCTCGCGATGAGCCTTGGCGAGGACCTGCAGACTGGTGATCGAATCCCCGCCGAGTTCGAAGAAGTTGTCATGGCGGCCGACCTGGGCGAGGCCGAGCACCTGGGCCCAGATGGCGGCCAAACGGTGTTCGAGCTCCGTCGCCGGTGCCGCATAGGCCGTGGTGCGCTGCGCCTCCCACGCCGGCGCCGGCAAGGCCTGCCGATCCACCTTCCCGTTCGGACTGAGCGGCAACTGCGCCAGCCGGACCACGACCGCCGGGACCAGATACTCCGGCAGGGTGCGCGCCAGGGCCTGGCGCAGTGCCGCCGGGTCGACCGGCAGCTCCGCCTGCGTTGTCACATAGCCGATGAGTCGCGCCCCGCCCGCACCCTCGCGCCGGGCCACGACCACGGCCTCCCGCACTCCCGGCTGCTGGCGCAACGCCGCTTCCACTTCGCCCAGCTCGATGCGCACGCCCCGAATCTTGACCTGGTGATCCAACCGCCCCAGGTACTCGAGGGCGCCGTCGGGGCGCGACCGCACGAGATCGCCGGTGCGATAGAGCCGCTGCCCGGGGTGGGGACTGAACGGATCCGGCACGAAGCGGTCGGCCGTCAGGTCCGGCCGCCGATGGTAGCCGCGGCCCACGCCGATCCCGCCGAGGTAGCACTCCCCCGGCACCCCGATAGGCACCGGCTCCCCCTGCGGGTCCAGGACATAGATCTGGAGATTGGCAATGGGCCGCCCGATCGGCACGGTGGCGGCCGGCGGCGTCGGGCAGGTCCAGGCGGTGACGTCGATCGCCGCTTCGGTCGGGCCATAGAGGTTGTGCAGGGCCACCCCCGGCAGCAGCTCCTGCACGCGCGGCGGCAGCGTGGCCGGCAAGGCTTCGCCGCTGCAGAGGATCTGGCGCAGACTCCGGCAGCGAGCCACGCCCGGCGTGTCGAGGAACGCCTGGAGCAACGGCGGCACAAAATGCAGGGTCGTAATGCCATGGCGCTCGAGGTGGTCGATCAGACGGACCGGGTCCTTATGCGCGCCCGGCTCAGCCATGACCAGTTCGGCGCCGACGAGAAGCGGCCAGAAGAATTCCCAGACGGAGACGTCAAAGCTGATCGGGGTTTTTTGCAGTACGCGGTCGGCGGCGGTCAGGCCATAGGCCTCTTGCATCCACTGGAGCCGGTTGCGCAAACCTGCATGGGTGTTGCCGGCGCCTTTGGGCCGGCCGGTGGACCCGGAGGTGTAGAGGACGTAGGCGAGCTGCGCGTCGGCCGGGGTCACCGTCACGGGCGTCGCCGGGTAGGCTGCCCGTGCGGCGCGGTCCTGATCCACACAGAGTGTCGGACCGGCCGGGGCGAGCCGGGCCGCCTGGGCGGTATCGGTCAGGAGCAGCGCCGCCTGGCTGTCGTCGAGCATGTAGCGGAGGCGTTCGACGGGATAGGAGGGATCGAGCGGCACGAAGGCGGCACCCGCGTACCACGTGCCCAGTAAGGCCACGACGAGGTCCACGGAGCGCTCCAGCGCCACCGCCACGAGGGACTCGGGACCGATGCCGCGGGCCCGGAGCGCTTGGGCCAATTGACCGGCCTGCGTGAGCAGTGCCGCATAGGTCAGGGTCAACTCCCCGGCCCGCACGGCCACGGCCGCCGGAGTCCGCGCGGCCTGCGCCTGGATCAGGGCCGGGACGGCCGCCGTCGGGTACGCCCGCGCTGTGTCGTTCCACCCCGCCACCACCTGCGCCCGCTCCGCCGCTCCCATCAAGGGGAGCGAACTCAGCCGAGCCTGAGGGTTCTTGACCATCCCGATGATCAACGTCTCGAGCTGTTGAACCATGCGATGCGCGGTCTCATATCGGAAACGGTTGCGTTGATACCAGAGCGAAAACGTGAGGTCCTTGCCGGGCAGCACGTTCAACGTCAAGGGATAATTCGTTTGGCCGGACAGGGTTACGCGTTCGATCGTGACGCTGGTCACCGCTTCCAGCCGTTCGTCCATGGGATGGTTGTCGAACACCACCAGGCTTTCAAACAGCGGCTGTCCCCGGGGGACGTCGCTCCAGCTTTGAATCTGCACCAGCGGCGTCTGTTCGAACTGCCGCAACTCGGCGTTCTGTTCCAGCAGCATTCGCAGCCATTCGGAGAGGACGGCGTCGGGAGCCACACGAACGCGCAGCGGCAGGGTATTGATGAAGAGCCCCACGATCCGGTCGATTCCGAAGAGGTCCGACGAGCGTCCGGAAACGGTCGTGCCGAACAAGACCTCCGGTTCGCGGCTGTACCGGCTCAGCAGCAAGGCCCACGCGCCCTGCACCAAAGTATTGAGCGTCACGCGGTGCTTCTGTGCGAAGGCGAGAACCTCGGCGCTGACTTCCGGTGAGAATGTGAGGGTGGCCGTTCCGCAGGAGGATGGCTGAGGCACCCCCTCCGTGGAGAGGTCTTCCCCCAGCACCGTCGGCTGCGTCATGCCCTTCAGCGAAGCGCGCCAAAATCGTTCGGCCTCGGTCTGGTCTTGAACAAGCAGCCGGGCAATATGGTGGCGATAGGGCACCACGGGATCGCACGGCACCTGTTCGTTTCGCCCGAGCGCGTCGTAGGCGCGCAAGACTTCCTGCAAGAGAATCGGCAAGCACCATCCGTCCATCAGGATATGATGATGCGTCCACAGCACTTCATAGTGCTCCTGCGCGAGACGAATGAGCGTGATGCGCATCAAAGGCGGCCGTTCGAAATCGAAGTCCGTGCGCCGGTCCTCTTCGACCAATCGGCTGAACCGCGCTTCTTGTTCGGCCGACGGACAGTCCCGCCAGTCCAACTCCGTCCAGGGCAATTCAGCGAACGGAAGCACGATCTGGATGGGTGAGGTGGTCTCCCGCCACAGGAATCTCGTCCGCAACACCGCATGCCGATCGACGATCTGCTGCCAGGCTTCGCGGAACGGCCGGAGGTTCAACGCACCTTGCAAGCGCCAGCTCATCTGCTCGATGTACACGCCTGACCCAGGAGCGTAGAGGCTGTGAAACAGCAACCCCTGCTGCAAGGGACTCAGGGGATAGACGTCCTCGAGATTCGGGCACGCGGCCTTGGCCGTGGCGTACGCAGCGTCATCGACGAGCAGTGCGGAGAGATCGGTCGCCGTTGTATGATGGCTAGGATCTTGCGGTTGATCCAATGCCGCCGCCAGTTCTGCGACGGTCTGGTGTTGGAACATGTGCCGCGGGGTGAGGGATAAACCGGCTTGCCTGGCGCGGTTCACCACCTGCAGGCTCATGATGGAATCGCCGCCAAGTTCGAAAAAATTCTCGTGGATTCCGATTCGTTCTCGCTGCAGGACGTCTGACCAGATCTCCGCAATTGCCGTCTCGATTCTGTCCCTTGGCGCGACATAGCCAATCGTGCGCTCATCCGACGGGACCGGCAGCGAAGTTCGATCCACCTTGCCGTTCGCTGTGCGCGGCAAGGCCTCCAAGAGCATAAACTGCGACGGAATCATGGCCTCGGGCAGGGTCCGTCGAAGGCTGCTGCGCCACTCCTCTACCGAAGGCGGTACCTCTGCGGCCGCCACCACATAGGCCACCAGTCGTTTCTGGCCGGGATGGTCCTCCCGCAAAACCGTCACGGCATCTCGAATCCCGGTCAGCGCGCGCAAACGAGCGTCGATTTCTCCCGGTTCGATCCGTACACCCCTCAGTTTGATCTGATGATCCATCCGCCCCAGGAACTCGAGGTTGCCGTCGCGACGGAGACGGACGCGGTCACCGGTTCGATACAGCCGAGCGCCGGGGTCCGACGAAAAGGGATCCGGAACGAAGGACGCAGCGGTTCGTCCCGCATCTCGCACGTAACCTCGTCCCACTCCCACGCCGCCGACGCACAATTCCCCGGCGACTCCACTCGGCACCAGCGTCATCCAGCGATCCACCACCACGAGTCGTATTCCTCGGATGGGACGCCCGATCGGCATGGCCACGTCATCGGGTGCAGGTGGAGACGTAATCGTCGCCGTGGCGACATCGTCCGCGCATTCAGCCGGACCATAGGCATTGACCAACGGAACGTGGGGATACCGCTCGAGCCACTCGCGACAGAGCTGCGGCGGCAACGCTTCCCCGGTGGGCAAGAGCCACCGCAGATCCTTGAGATCAGCGGCGTTCTGGATTTCGAGCATACCCTTGAGCAACACCGGCACCGTTTCCGCTACCGTCACTCCTGCCCGATCCAAACAATCCAAGAGCCGTGACGGGTCACGGGCGACGTCGTCGAGCACGATGAGTGTCCGGCCCCCGCACAAAAGGGCGGCCAGATGTTGCCACACGGAGATGTCGAAACAGGCGGAGGCCGTCTGAGCCACCACGTCATCCGGTCCGAGGTCCAACGAGTCGCGTTTGCTCCACAGGTGATTCATCAAGCCCCGCTGGGTGACCATGGCGCCCTTCGGGATTCCCGTGGAACCGGAGGTATATATGATGTAGGCCAGTTGATCCGGCAAACCGTCGCGGGAAGGAATGGTGCCCGTCTTGTTGGTTTCAATCTTGTCGATGGTGAGCAGGGCAACAGCGCCCGTGGTCAATAACGGACAGGCCTCGACCAGGGGAAGTCGATGGGACTCGCTCGTGACGACCGCACAGGCCCCGCTCGTCTCGATCATCTCCTGCCAACGAGCCGCCGGATGAGAGGGATCCAGCGGAAGATATGCGGCGCCGGCCTTCATCACGCCGACAATGGCCGTGAGTAATGAAATCCCCCGGTCGAGCAACAGCGCTACCACCTCATCGGAGCCCACGCCCGTCTCGCTCAAGGCTTGAGCAACTCCATCGGCTTCTTCGTTGAGCTCCGCGTAGGTCCGTCTCGATCCCGCGCATTCGACTGCCACGGCGTTGGGACTTTGTTTCACCTGTGCCTCGAAAGCCGCGGCAAAGCCGGCCCATTCCTGTTCGCGAGAAGAAATCTCAGTTCCCACCAACCAAGCCTGTGCCTGTTCCTTCGGCGACAAGAAAGGAAACTGATCCAACCTCCGATCAGGCCGGTCACAGATGCCGGCTAAGAGCGTTTGGAAATGCCGGGCCATGCGAACGACGGTCTTCTCATCGAACAGGTCAGTGTTGTACTCGAAGGCTCCCTCCAAGCCGGTTGAGGTTTCGACCATGTCGAGCGAAAGATCGAATTTCGCGCCCGCCGCATCGACTTCCGTGATCTCGACCTGCAACCCGGGCAGAGCAATGGCTTCGCTCAACGCCGTCTGGAGGACAAACAGCACTTGAAACAAAGGAGAGTGGCTCAACGCCCGCGCCGGTTTCAGCGCATCCACCAGTTCCTCGAACGGTAATTCCTGATGCTCTTGGCCGCCGATGACGACTTCCCGGACTCGTTCAAGCAACTGGGGGAAGGTGGGATTGTGCGAGAGGTCCGTGCGAAGCACGAGGGTGTTGGCGAAGAATCCGATGAGGTCCTCGGTCTCGCGTTTGGTGCGGCACGCGATGGGAGTGCCCACGCACACGTCTTGCGTCCCCGTGTACCGCATCAGCCACGTTTGAAACGCGGCCAGCAAGGTCATGAACAGCGTCACATTATGGCGGCGGCTGATGTCCCGCAACGCCACAGCAACGGGCTGGGGCAGCGTAAACACATAGCGGCTGCCCGATGACGTTTGAACCGCCCCGCGCGGGCGGTCGGAGGGCAACTCGAGGACCGGCAACTCGCCGGTGAGTTCCCGCTTCCAATAGGCGAGTTGCCTGTCGAGAACCTCTCCTTGCAGCCATCCTCGCTGCCATTCCGCATAATCGGCATACTGGATCGGGAGCGCCGGCAAGGCGGCATCGAGCCCAGCTATGGCTTGGGCGTACAGTCGCGCGAAGTCCCGTGCAAGGATCTGAGCCGACCAACCGTCGCATACGATATGGTGCAAGGTGATGACCAGCAAGTGGTCTTCGTCTGCGATATCGAAGAGACGCAGCCGAAGCAAAGGGCCTCGTTGCAGATCGAAGGGACGCTGTGCTTCATGGCGTGCGGCCTGCAGCACAGCCTCCGGTCGGTTCTCCACGATCCCGGTTTCCAACGTGACCTGCCCTGTGGCCGCGATGATCTGGACGGGCTCCCCCTTATCGGTCGCAAAGGTCGTGCGCAGAATTTCGTGGTGCTCCACCAGGCGATTGAAACAGTCCAGGAGGATGTGAGAGTCGAGAGCTCCCTTCATGCGGACGGCAATGGCCGTGTTGTACGACGCACTCTCCGGTTCCAATTGCGAAAGGAACCACAACCGCCGTTGCCCGAAACTCATGGGAAACAGGTACTGTTCCGGTTCCGTGGCTGACTCCCCGGCCCGGGGCTCTTGCGCCTGATCGTGGGGCATCAGCATGGAGTCGCGGCTCCCCTCGGCTCAGCCATGGCCACGAGAATCTGCCGGCGCCCAGTAAAGGGCGTGCGGCCGTGCGCGGCCAGCATGTTGTCGAGCATCATCACGTCCCCCTGTTGCCAGGCGAATTGCACGGCAAGACTTCGATACACCTCGCGGATTTCATCCAGCACCTCGGCCTCGATTGCGCTCCCGTCGCCGTAGCAGGCATTTCGAGGAAGATCCTCCTCGGAGACGACTGCCAACAGGGCTTCCCGTACGCCCGGCTCCAGATTCGACACGTGGAACAGATGGGCTTGATTGAACCAGACCGTCTCTCCGGTTCGAGGATGGACTGCGATGGCCTGGGCGACTTGTCTGGTGCGCAGCTCACCGTCCTCCTTCCACTCGTGTTGAATCCCGTTATCCCGGCAATATCGCTCCACGACGGCAGGATCCTGGGTGTTGAACACCTTCTGCCACGGTACGTCCAGGCCGTTTCCGTAGTTGCGGACATACATGATCTGTTTCTCGACGAAGCGCTCTCGAATACGGGCCGGCATGCGCCGAAAGACTTCCCGGCTGTCCGCGATCGGTGTATAGCCCCCCTGCTCCGCGGCCTGGCCGCAGTAGAACCAGATCTTCATGGGCCACTCTCTCGTGTAGGCCTGTTCGTTGTGGAGCGGGATGTGTTGGTGCGGGGGATACTCGGTCGAGGTGTAGACTTGCCGCTGTACTTGTGAACGAGGCGTGGAGCCGAATTCGTATGACACGAGGGAGGCCGTAAAGGCGCCGACGAACGATTCGAAGTCACCGGCCGACCGGATCGGCAAGCCGCGGAACAGCAGGCCTCCGCAGGTCGGCAACAGGATCTCCGCATAGGAACGGGCGGCATCGCGGTAGTCGTTCAGTGGTCGCTCCTCCACGGGAGTCACCACATAGGGCAGTCGGCTGTCCGGTGCGAGTGGTGACGCCGTCAAACCTCCTTGCTGCCTTGCGCTGCCGTTTACGCCATCTAGAGCCATGCAAGACGTGCCTCGTTCATGAATCATCGTGGTTCCTCCGCGTTCGAGTGGGCACACACCAGTTCGATCCTTCCCGTTACCGCCGCACGTGCCGATGAGGTTGCAGGATAAATGTCACGGTCTCCACCACCACCGGCTGAGCGGTCCGGATAAAAAAGTGATCTCCCTGAAACAGCCACAATTGAAACCCTTCAGCCGTGTGGACCTTCCATCGCTCGAGCTGCTCCGTCCCGACCGCTTCATCCGCCATGCCGCCGAACGCAGAGATCGGGCAGTTCAACGGCGGTTCGTCCTCATAGACATAGGTATCGCGAAGGGCGAAATCGGCCCGGAGCGTGGGTAACATCAGCTCCATCATTTCCGTATGATCCAGGATGTCTCGCGGCGTGCCGTTGAATCGACGCATCCGCTCCAGGAACTCTTCGTCCGGAAGATCGCACAGCCGGTCCTGGTCGCGAATCTGTGGAGCAGGGCAACCGGATACGAACAGGTGAACCGGAGAGATGCCGAACCGACGCCGCAGTTCACGGGCGCATTCGAAGGCCAGCAGTCCGCCGATGCTGTGGCCGAACAACGCCACGGGCCGATCACAGAACGGCTCGATCGCTTCCACCAACTCCGCTACTACCTGACGCAGGTTTCCCATCGGCGGTTCCTTCATCCTTGCTTCCCGTCCCGGCAGGTGAACCGCGCAGAGCTCGATGTCCTGCAGCAACTCACCGGGCCAGGTGCGGAAAAGGGACGGGCCGCCGCCCGCGTAGGGAAACCCGATCAGGCGAAGACCGGTCCCAGGGCGGCACGTCACCAGCCATGGGCGCCGATCGGTCGTGGTCAGCATGACGCCGCCGCGGAGTCCGTTTGCTCGGACTGTTCCGCCATCCACTTACGGAGACTCAACGGCCGCATGTCCGTCCAGACGTCCTTGATGTAGGCCAGGCATTCCTCTTTGAGTCCGGTCTTCCCGGCATCCCGCCACCCCAGTGGATTGTCACGGTAGGAAGGCCAAATCGAGTACTGCTCTTCATGATTGACCACCACCTTGTATACCGTTGAATCTTCCTGTTCGTCCTGTCCCATAACGCCTCCTTGGTGTTGTGAATGAATTCCGACATGACCGCGATTAGGATCGACCGGCACTGCCCGCTGGCGTGAATGTCAGGGTATGCATCGGCTTGCCCGCGACGAGCGACGTCGAGCGTCCCTGACTCCAGTTTAGTTGTTGATCGCGATAGTGCGGTGAGAGCGGGTGCCCGGATTGGCCGCCCGGCATGTGAAACAACGCCTCTGTATGATGCCTCGGAGAAACCACCATCCGTTCGCTGGCGGTCAAGCTGCCGCTGAGGACTCGCACGCATGGGCCGCAACCGGAGGCCGGATCATCGGGCATATTCAACCACTGCCCTACCACAGGGATGGCCTCGCTCAACGGATGCACCATACGTACGTGATTCACCGTTCCCCATGCCAAACCATCGACCCGAGACAATCCGTAATCCGCTTTGAGGGCGTCGACCGTCTTGGACAATTCCTCCAGGAGAAATCCTTTCCAATCCGAGAACCTGACCGGATCGGGGAGCGTGCCGGGAGCCTGCTCCGTCAGGAGACTTCTGAGCGGAGTATCCAGATCTCCATCAAATACGAAGGCCGCCTCTTTCTCCCGGCAGCCCTGAAGAAACGGCGGGAAGACCGAGGCAGCCAGGTTGCGGCGAAACGCGACCAGCAAGGCGAGCCCCCGGCTGTCGCTGTCGGCCCGGCCGTTCCACGCATCGACGGCCTGGCGTACGTCAGCCAATTCCTTGCGCTGCGCTATCACCTCGACGCTGAGGAGGCGCTGGAGCAGTTCGCGATAAAAGTCGTACAGCTGTGTCGTGGTATCCAATTGTACGGTCATGAGATCCTGCTCCCGGATTCGCTCCATCGCGCGCAGCCGTTCGGTGATCCGGAAGGCACGGTAGCCGCCGGCGAATGCATGGCCGATCACATGGGGATAGGTCTCATCCGTCATGCGCTGGTTCGCGCTCACGAGGAATCCGGAGGGAGGATCGATCGAGCGGGGTAGCTCGTCGGGCGGGATGTATCCATTCCATCCGGTCCGGCCATCGGCCCACGAGAGGCTGACCGACCCGTCCAGGCCGCGCCGGACCGGGATCTTGCCCATGTATGTCCAGGCAATGTGCCCCTCGTCATCGGCCAGGAGTACATTGCTCGGCGGAGCACCCGCTCGTGTGACAACGGCAATCCCATCCCGAACCGAGCGAGCTTGATCCATCCGCAGCAATCCGAGATCCACCGCCTCGGGATCCAAGGCAGTCCAATGGAGGGCCAGCGACTGCCCCATCAGCGGACCTTCGGTCACCGGCCCCCAGCGCGTGCCTTTGACCTCCACGATTCGATCGGAGGTGCCGTTAACGGCAATGCGCTCCTTGCGAACCGTAAACCGTTCCCACCCGTCCACCGTGGCATATTCATCCGGATTGTGCGGATTGATCTCCAGCCGCACGAGGTCCAAAAAATCTCCTTCGACATTGGTCAGGCCCCAGGACAGCGAACCGTTGGAGCCGGCAATCACGATTGGAATGCCCGGCACCACGACTCCGGTGAGTTCAACCTGGCTGTATCGCATCTGGACGCGATACCAGATGTTCGGCACTCCAACATCGAGATGCATGTCGTTCGCCAGGATCGCTCGTCCGTCCGCGGTCTTTCCGCGTCCGACGACCCAGGCGTTCGAACCGATCTCCCGTTTGCGATGGGGAACCATTGACATGTGTAAGGAGCGGCTGTACGTCCCCGGCCGGCGCAACGCCGCCAAGGCCTCCACCGGCACGGGCGTCGGAATCTGACGAGACGATCCACCCCTCAGGACTTGAGCCGTATAGGCATCGAGAGGAGGAAGGAGGAAGGCGGTCACTTCAGCCGGCAACGAGGCAGTCATCACCGTGCGCATCCGTTCATCGTCCTCGGAGCCGTTCAACATCTGGAACATCGCCAAGACGACCAGCACACTGTCTGTCGGCTCCCAGCGAGACGGCCGATACCCCAGCAGAAGAAATTCGAACGGCGGCATCGTCATGTGAGTCAGAAAACTGTTCACTCCGTCGGCATAGGCTGCCAGGACCGCCGATTGATCGTCAGGGAGTCGCCGCACCACCTGCTCGGCAACGCTGGAGAAGCCCAATCTCCGCTGTCGCACATCCAATGGAACGGCTTGTTCGCCGAGAATCTCGGCCAAACGGCCCGCACTGC
Source organism: Nitrospira sp. (assembly GCA_024998595.1). Taxonomy (GTDB): domain Bacteria; phylum Nitrospirota; class Nitrospiria; order Nitrospirales; family Nitrospiraceae; genus Nitrospira_A. Next base: position 185,658 of record JACOEK010000004.1, on the reverse strand, counting down.
TACGTCTGAGCAAGTCCATCTGAAACAGACGGTCCTGCGCCGTCACATATCCAAGCACTCGGAACGCATCGAGCCGGGATTCCGCGGTGAGGCTCGGGATGCCGTATTCGTCGAACGCAACCGCCACTCGCCCCTGCAGACCTGAAAGTTGCAGGGCACCGTCACGCACCGGCAACGAGGCGTAACACAAGAGCCAGACGGCAGCCGCGCCGGCAGCGAGCACTCCTGCTGCAATGGCGAAGAGACGTCGCCCGGTCATCGTGCCTCGCTCTGTTGCTCCGCGGCCTTTATGGCATCTGCAAAGATAATGGCGATCGTATCGATCTGCTCTTCCGTCACGATGAGAGGCGGGAGAAAACGAACGACGCTGTTATGGCGTCCGCCCAGTTCGAGAATCAGTCCTCGACGAAGGGCTTCATGTTGGATTTTTGATGCGAGCCCAGGCGCGGAGGGATGACAGTCCGGCATGTCGCTCGGCACATCGCGATCCACGATTTCGACGCCGAGCATGAGCCCACGCCCGCGGACATCGCCCATGCTTCGCGACTCGGTCTGAATCCGGCGGAGCAGTCCGAACAGGCGCTCGCCCATGCGGGCCGCATGCTCCTCAATGCGTTCGGCAATGATGAACTCGATGGTCGCCTGTCCCGTCGCCATCGCAAGCTGATTGCCGCGGAAGGTGCCGGCATGCGCTCCGGCCGTCCACTGATCCCATTCGGGTCGATACACGACCACGCTCAGCGGCAACCCTCCGCCGATGGCCTTGGACAACACCACGACATCGGGCACGATACCGGCTTCCTCAAAGGCAAACAGCCGGCCCGTTCGACCGAGCCCTGTCTGCACTTCGTCGATGATCAGCGGGATGCCCCGCTCCTTGGTCATGCGACGAATCTCTTGAAGCCAGCCGGAGGCCGCAGGAATCACGCCGCCTTCCCCCTGCACCACTTCGAGAATCATGGCCGCCGGTTCGACGACTCCGCTGTTGGGATCGTCCAGGAGCCGCTCGATATAAGCGGAGGAGAGGCGCGCGCCCTTCTCTCCACCGACGCCGAAGGGGCAACGATAGTCGTACGGAAACGGCAGAAAATGCACGTCGGCCATTAAGCCGCTCAGGGCCTCCTTCGGCCCCAGGTGGCCGGTCAATCCCAGGGTGCCGTGCGTCATGCCGTGATACGCGCCATGGAAAGCGAGCACGGTCCGGCGGCCTGTCGCGATCTTGACGAGCTTAATGGCGGCTTCGACCGCATCCGCCCCCGACGGCCCGCAAAACTGGATCTTCGCGCCGTCGGCAAACGACGCCGGCAGAGCGTCGAACAGGGTGCTCACGAACCGGTCCTTGACGGGCGTCGTCAAGTCGAGGGTTTGGAACGGCAGACCGTCGCGCAACATCCGGTTGATCGCCTCGACGACGACGGGATGGTTGTGACCGAGGGCCAACGCGCCCGCGCAAGCGAGGCAATCGATGTAGCTGCGGCCATCGGTATCTTGTACGTACAGGCCTTTCCCCTTGCTGAGCGCCAGGGGCAATCGCCGGGGGTAGCTTCGAGCATTCGATTCCCGCGCGGCCTGGCGCTCCAGGTACGGATTGTCGACCGACAATTCCCTGGGGGAGACACAACCGGTCGGCAGAGCTTCCCACACTTCATCCACGTGAACCGACATCACCTCACCTCCTCGCGACAAAGACTCATCCCTTCATGTGGTCGTGCCTGCCCCGTGAGACCGGGATGGCGATGACCACGCTTGCTGCCTGGCCGTGTGAGGCGAATCCGACGCCTCGACCAATCGACCGAGGTCCAACCGGATACAGCGGTCGGCCAAGGGAAAATACCGGTCGTCATGGGTAATCACTAAGACCGCTTTTCCCCGCGCCTTCAGATCGGGCAACAATTCCGTGTAGAACACTTTTCGAAACAGCGGATCCTGATCGGCGGCCCATTCGTCGAACAGGTAAAAGGGCCGATCTTCCACATAGGCCGTCAGAAGCGCCAGTCGTTTGCGCTGGCCTTGTGACAGGGCCTGAGTTGAAAACGAGCCGCCTGTGATGTGGACTTTCGAGTCCAGTTGGAGCCGCTCGAGATACACTCCTGCTACCCCGTCGAGATTCTCCTGCTCCAATCCAAGCAGCGAATCGAAGAGATGGAAGTCGCAGAAGACCGTCGAGAAGAGCTGCCGGTAGGATTCCCGATTGGCCTCATCAATCCGCACACCGTCGAGCAGAATCTGTCCCCCATCTGGCGGGTACAGTCCAAGCAGCAAGAGGGCCAGCGTCGTCTTGCCGCTGCCGTTGCCGCCGATCAGGAAGGTCACCTCGCCGGGCCTGAAAGTCAGATCGATGGGGCCGAGCCGGAACGGTCGCTCATCTCCCTCGCGCGCATAGTGGTGCGTGAGGCCGACCAGGTCGAGACGACGCCATCCACGGAGATCCAGGAGGCCTGGCTGAGGCCACATTTCGCCCGTTCCCCCAATTAGGCCGGGTGCCGTCGCAGCAGCCAATGACAGGCCCAAGGCGTCGATCTTATTCAAGGCCACGTTGGCACGGCCGACTCCGGGCAACAGTTCGACGATCTGCGAAAAGGGACCCATCATGTAGAGCAACACCAGGGTCGCTCCGACGATAGTGTCGAACGAGATCACCTGCCAGGACGGCCACAGGAACAACACCGTACCGATGGCGGCATAGAACAGAAACAACCCCCAACTCGACGCGATGGAATAGACCGTCATGCCCGCGACGAAGTCCCGCTCATAGGCCTTCACCGTCTGCCGCAGTTGCTGGTCCAGAAACGCCTGTCTCCGCCCGCGATGCAGCTTGAGTTCTTTGATGCCGGCCATGATCGAACGGAAGTGGCGGAACAAGACATCGCTGGTCTCGCGAGACCGTGTGAAAAAATCGATGGCCTTACGTTCCTGCCACTGAAACGTCACGGCGCCGATCACCATCATTCCGAGTACGAGGAGAAGGATCAGCCAAGACAGCCACCCGAGATAGGCCAGACAACCGAGCGTCGTCGCCAGATTGATGCCGATCAGGGGCAACTGCACATATGCCTGGGCGATCACGTCGGTGTCTTCGCTGAGGGCGGCCAACAGCCGATGATGCCCCAGGCGGTCGAGTTGTCCGAGCGGGGCATCCAAAATACGCTTGCTCAATTGATAGCGAAGTTCGGAGATGGTCGCCTGTCCCAGCCGGGTGAGCAGAATCTCCGAGATGGCCTTGCACGCCGCCACGGCCAAGGCTAATCCGAGAAAACTCCACGCCAACGAGGTCGAGACCGGCGATTCATTCATGCCGCGATGGATGACGGCCAGCAATCCGGCGCCGGCGAGTCCGCTGATCAGGCCGGCCGTGATGGAACAGATCACCAGGCCCCAGGATTTTTTCAGAAGGAATCGAATCAGATCCATCGGATAACCTTACGCCGGAACGCCCCGCAGCCGTCTCGTGGCACGAGGCACGGGAACGATTCCCGCTTCCTCGCGCGCCCCTGACTGCTGAGCGGCATGAATGGTTGCGGCCAATTTCGACACAGTCGGAGCGGAGAAGAAGTCGCGCAAGGACACTTCAAGGTGGTACAGTTCCTGAACGCGATTGAGAATCTGCAGAGCCGCGAGAGATTCTCCCCCCGCCTGGAAAAAATCCTGTTCCCGACCAACCTGCTTGAGCCCCAGCACCTGGCACCACAATGCCTCTAGTTGTCGTTCCAATTCCTCACGGCTCTCGGGAAGCGCGGATAGAGTGGATCCCGCTGCCGTTGCTCTGTCCGGCTGCGAACGGATGGCTCCGTTCAAGGCGGTCGTCTTTCCTGAGGCGGCGATCAAGGCCGGCAGGTCACGAATGGACTGGACGACCTGCGCCAGATCCAATTCCTGGGTGATGCGTCGAAGCACCTCCGCGCTTTCCACCTCATTCATCCCGTCCCATTCGGATTCGCCGACACCCAGCGTTCTCATGACGGCTTCTGCCTTGATGGCCATGCCGACGTGGCGCCAGCGGTCGAAATTGACGGAGACCATCCGCCGGCCTTCCTTTCGTCCGGCTTGTGCCAAGGCGTCGAGATAGGCATTGGCTGCGCAGTAGGCACTCTGTCCCACGCCGCCGACGACAGCCGTGAGGGAAGAGCAACAGAGAAACAGGTCCAAGGGTTCCTCTCGCAGGAGGGAGTCGAGCACGGCCGCGCCCTGGACCTTGGCACGAAATTCCTCCCACACCGATTGAGGGGTTTTTAACGCCAACAGCCCGCCGCCCGGCACTCCGGCCGCATGCACGACGGCATGAATCCCGCCGAGTCGCTTCCGCATGTCGTCGAAGACCCGCTGCATCTGCGCGCGATCGGCCACGTCGGCCTGGGAGATCAACACGTGACCGCCGAGTCGTTCCAAGGCCTCCACCGCTTGTCGTTGCTGCGCAGTCGGTTGCGTCCGTCCCACTAACATCAGCCGCGCCTGCCTGCTGCGCACCAGATGTTCGGCTATGCGAAGCCCGACCCCGCCTAATCCGCCGGTGACGAGACAGACTGCATGCTCACGCAGGGCTGAGCGTGGCTCGCCAGCCTTTTCGAGACGAAGCGGTTCGAACGTTCTCACCCATCGATGCGGCCCACGATAGCCCACGATTCTGTCGAGGTCCGTGCATCCGGCCTCCGCCATCAGGCGCGCGCCCCAACGGTCCCTGAAGGGCGGCTCGAACGGCATCCGATCCAAATCGATGAGGCGGCAGGAGAGCCCCGGATACTCCTGCGGCAGCACCAACGCTGCGCCCAAAAGCGTGGCCCGTTCCGGCCGTAAGTGTTCTTCTCCGGTAATGTCGTGGAGCCCCTGGGTCAGGATCAGGAACGAAGGACGCGCCTCGCGCGGTTCCCCGAATACTTAGGCCAGCAGCATCAGATGAAGGAATCCCCGTTCTTGCGTCGATTGAATCAGCGCCGGGCCGGTCGCATGGGTCCCCGCGCCGTCAAGCGTCCAGGCCTGGACCAGACAGGTCGGACTGAATCCGCGACTGACCAAATCGCGTCGCAAGGCCTCGTGATCGTCGCGGGAGTCTGGACGGAGTCGATAACTGCCATCGGCCTGGCGAGAGAAATTCTGGCCGGCAGAAACGCTGGTCACCGACCTGGCCAGCGGAGTCAATTGCGACCGCAAGAGGACTTCGGTCTCCGGTTGTTCCACGAAGAGCACCCAATTCCCTTGCGACGACGTTGAGGTCTGGGGTATGAGCGTCGATCTCTTCCAGGAAGGCTGATACCACCAGTGGGACGAATCGGCTCGCCTGTCGGCAGGAGAAGACCGGGGCAAATCCTGTTGAGGCTCAAGCCAATAGCGTTGCCGTTCGAATGGATAGGCCGGCAGCGGCACTCGCCGGCTACGGCGCTCGCCGTGAAGCCCCTTCCAGTCGACCGGCACGCCCAGTCCCCACAGTGCGCCGAGCGTCATCAACAGACCGGGCATTTCTTCCTGATCCCGCCCCCCCATCGATGCCAGAACAGGGGTCTCCGAGGCTTGCGGATGTCGTTGAGCCAAGGTGTGCAGCGTGCGGCCTGGTCCGACTTCCAAGAGCGTGACGCGGCGCCCCTCCAGCAGGGTCCCTACTCCGGCGCAGAATCGCACCGTCTCGCGGAGGTGACGGACCCAATAGGAAGGGTCGGCCGCTTGATCGCGTTGGATCCAGGTCCCGGTCAAATTCGAAATCCAGGGAATTCGCACGTCATGGAATCTCAGCCCCGAGACGAAAGTCGAGAAGCGGGCGAGGATCGGTTCCATCATCGCGGAGTGAAACGCATGGGAGGTCGACAAGCGACGCGCTTTGATGCCGCGCTCTGCCAAGTCGTCTTCGAACAACTTGAGCAGTTCGTAAGGACCGGACACCACGCATTGCGTCGGCGCATTGACTGCCGCGAGGTCCAACCCCGGACGGAGCAAGGGACGCACCTCCGCTTCGGTCAGAGGAATGGCGGCCATCCCTCCGGATGGCATCTCTTGCATGAGTCGGCCCCTCATCGACACGAGCGCGAGCGCATCCTCCAAGGAAAACAATCCGGACAGACATGCGGCCACGTATTCGCCGATGCTGTGACCAATCATGGCGACGGGGGAAATTCCCCAACTCATCCAGGTGCGAGCGAGCGCATACTCCAGAACAAAGAGCGCAGACTGCGTCAAAGCGGTGCGGTGAATCAGTTCGGCCTCGCCCGGTGCGGTGGGGAATAAGATGCTGCGAATGTCGCGGCGGAGATGACCGGCCAACAGGGCGGCGCACTGATCGACCTGTTGCCGGAACGTGGGCTGATGTTCGTAGAGCGACCGGCCCATGTGTGAGTATTGTGAACCCTGGCCTGAAAACATGAAGGCGACATGCTGAACTTCCGCGACCGACTCGGACGAACCCGACAGGACGCCTGGGCCGGCGAGCTCTTGACGCGCCTCCTCCACCCTCCTGGCCACCACCCAGCGACGATGGGCAAGCGGGCGACGTCCTTCCTGAAGCGTGTAGGCCACGTCGTCCAGATCGATCTCCGGGGTCGCGCAGAAGGACGAGGCCAGTTGTTCGGCCGCCTTGTCCACGGCTTGTTTGGAACGGGCCGAGAGAATCAACAGTCGATGGCGGGAGCTGCTGGCAGTCGTCGCTGTCGGGGCAGCCGGCGCCTCTTCGAGGATGATGTGGGCGTTGGTGCCGCCGAGCCCGAATGAACTGACCCCTGCCAGCCGCGGGGAATTCCCCGACCAGTCGCGCAACGTCTGATTCACGTAGAACGGCGACGTGTCGAACTCGATGGCCGGATTGGGAGCGGAATAGTGCAGGCTGGCAGGAATCTTCCGATGCACAAGGGCCAGAATCGTCTTGATGAGTCCCGCGATGCCGGCTGCGGCATCAAGGTGGCCGATGTTGGTCTTGACCGAGCCGAGAGCGCAAAATCCGGTGCGGACCGTGGACGCGCGAAACGCCTCCGTCAGTCCCGCCACCTCGATCGGGTCGCCCAAAGGCGTGCCGGTTCCGTGCGCTTCGACATACGAGATCGAATCGGCCTCGACGCCGGCCGCCACATGCGCGGCTTTGATCACACGCGCCTGGCCTTCGACTCCGGGCGCCGTATACCCGACCTTCGAGGCTCCATCGTTGTTAACGGCGGACCCTTTGACGACGGCCAGGATGTGATCGCCGTCGTCGACGGCCTCCTGAAGCCGCTTGAGCAGGACAAGACCCACCCCGCTGCCACCGACAGTGCCTTCCGCCTTCGCATCGAACGCCCGGCAATGCCCGTCCGGTGAGACGATGCCGCCCTCTTGATAGAGATACCCGACCGTTTGCGGCACCGTGACCGAGACCCCTCCGGCCAGAGCCAAGTCGCACTCGCCGCTCAACAAGGCCTGACAAGCCAAATGAACCGCGACCAAGGACGTCGAGCAGGCTGTCTGCACGGCCAGGCTGGGACCGCGCAGGTTCAATTTGTACGACAGTCTCGTCGCGAGTGAATCTTTCTCGACACCCAACATCGCGGACATTTCGGCCGGCGATTGCAACAGCACCCGGCGCGGGAACAGATTGTAGAGGTAGCCGCTGGTGCTGGACCCGGCATAGACTCCGATCGAGCCCGCATAACGGGATGGATCGTAGCCCGCCCGATCGAAAGTCTCCCAAGCACACTCGAGCAGGAGACGCTGCTGGGGATCGGTCATATCTGCTTCCCTCGGCGTCATCCCGAACAGTGGCGCATCGAACAGGTCGATTCCATCCAGAATGGCGCGCGCCTTGACGTAGTTCGGCCGCTCGGCAGTCTGTCGCTCAACACCGGCTTCCGACAGTTGTTGAAGGCTGAGTTCCGAGACCGATTCCTTTCCCGCGCAGAGATTTCGCCAAAACGTTTCGACGTCAGGGGCGCCGGGAAAACGGCCGGCCATGCCGATGACGGCGATGTCCAATCCTTCACGCTGATCGATCGCGTCTGCGTCCAACTCTGTCTGGTTCATTCGCTCCTCGAGGTCATCTTTTTGGCGCGGCGCTGTTTCAACCGGCGCACGCCCGCCTTGCGCGCGTCCTTCATCCGCTGGCTCTGGGCGTCTTGACTGCCGGCGTCCTGTGAGCCCTCCCCCATCGCGGCGGCCAGCGTATGGACCGTGGGGTATCGAAACAGGTCCACCATCGAAAGGTCGCGAGCGGCCATCGTGCGCAACTCCGTCAGCACTTTTGGCAACAGCAGCGAATGGCCCCCCAGATCGAAGAAATTGTCATGCAGACCGATGTTTCGAACGCCCAACACCTCTTCCCAGATGCCCGCCACCGCCCGTTCGCGTTCATCTCTCGGCAGAGCCTGTTCAGGCCGGGAGTCCGGTGCGGACCGCAGCATTGCCTGCAACGCCTTCCGATCGACCTTGCCGCGAGTGGTCGTCGGCCAGGCATCGAGAAACATCCATCGACTCGGGACCATGTAGTCCGGCACTCGATGGGAGAGGAATTCGCGCAAATCCGGCCCTGTCAGCACATTGGACTCGTGAGTCACGACATACCCGACCAGACGGGCTTCGGTTGTCCGCTCCTGTCTCATGAGGCGCAGGCGGAGCAATCGGTGGTGAGCCTCGCTGAGTTGTTGGAGTCGTTGCATCTGGTCCGCCATGTCATTTCACCGCCTTGATGAGGACCATGGAGTCCGCCCACCAATAATGACAATCGTCCGGCGGCAGAAGCGACCGGACGACACTCAGCGTGAATGAACTGAAATGCGACAGCAGAAACCGCTGGTGCCGGCGGCTGAAGGAATCGATCTCATTGGTGTAATAAGAAAAGACGCCCCCCGGACGCAGCAGCTTCGCAGCCACGGGGATGAAGCCCTCCGCAAACGTGATGCTGTTGATCACCGATTCCTCGAACTCCGCCTCGCTGGCCGGATAGGTATCGAAGAAAACGCCGTCGAACATTCCCACATCATCGACCACATCCTGCCAACGCCCTTGCACAAGCCGGATATCCCGACCGCGATACCGCTCCGTCCATTCTCCGAAGGCTTGGATGACTTCTTGATTGCATTCGATAATGGTATGTGACCTTGGGCAACGGGCCTGGATATAGGAAGCAGAAATTCCCATGCCGAAACCGACTTCAAGGACGTCGCCCTGCTGTTCGGTGACGATATCGGCCATCGCTTTCATCAAAGGCGCTTCCCAATCCTGCATGACCTGCTGGCCTTCGATAATGAGCTCCGAAGACCGGTACTCCGCATGACTCCCCGCCCATTCCCGCGCGATGTCGGTTCGATCTGATCCGGACACGAACCGTTTCGCCACTTCGTCGAGCGCCAGTAGATCGTCGGAAAATTCGTCGAGGGCGCGCCGCAACATCCAGTTACGTTGGTTGGCGCGCGGAGGCGTAAGGAACTCGTCCTTGTTGATCTTGAGGAATACTTCGAACTCAGGCTTACGTTGAATCACCGTTTTCCTCCGTTGCTCGCTATCCGACGCCAGGTCGCAGAGCCATTGCGCCTCGGCCACCGACAGTGTTTCGAGGTCGCTCACCAGTTGCTCACGGTCGGCGTCGTTCAAGTCAGCAACCAAGGCCGCCCAATCTCCGCCGGTGTCGGATTCCAACCAGACCCGCGCGTCCTTCACCTGCGGATGAAGGCGGACGTGGGTTTCGATGTCCTGCAGTTCCACTCGGAAACCACGAATCTTGACCTGATCATCCCCGCGCCCAAGAAACTCCAGCACCCCATCGGCGCTGCGTCGGGCCAGATCCCCCGTGCGATACAGCCGCGCCCCTCCGTCGAGACTGAAGGGATGGGGAATGAAACGTTCAGCCGTCAGCGCAGGTAGCCGATGGTATCCGCGCGCGAGACCGGCTCCCCCGATGTAGAGTTCGCCGGGTACACCGATCGGCACCGGTTGAAGATGAGCATCGAGGACATACAGCTCGACGTTGGCGATCGGCCGGCCGATGGGAACCGACCGCAGCGCCGGCAGCGCCGAATCGGTATCCGGGCGATACGTGCTCGCGGTCACAGTGGCTTCGGTCGGCCCATACGCATTGCACCAGGCACAGGCGTCTGTCAGGCGTTTCCACCGGCGCAGATCGTCCACCTGCGCCTTCTCGCTGCCGACGATCGTCAATCTGAGCGACGGCGGGAGTGCAACGGCAAGTCGCTCCATCTCCTCGGTCCATCCCGCCCAATAGGGAGTCGGTACGTTGACGACCGTCACCTGTCGCTCACTGAGGAATGTGGTGAAATCGTCATAGGCCGGCACCGGTTCGTCGGATCGCAGCACGACCGTGCCGCCGGCCAGCCACGTCGGAAAACACTCTTCCGCCACCACGTCGAAACTGATCGACGCAAACTGCAGGACCCGATCTTTGGGAAAAAGGTCGTAGGCTTCACGCGTCGCAAGACCGTGGTTGGTGAGGGCCCGATGGGAAATGCCGATGCCCTTTGGTTGTCCGGTCGTGCCGGACGTGTACAGCAGATAGGCCAGCTGCTCAGGGTGCGGACCGGTCGAAAGATTGTGGTCCGGCAATGAGGCCGCGGCGTCCCATTGCTCGTCCAGCAGAAAAAAAGGTGCCGCCTGCGGAGGCAGCGTTCCAAGCTGTTTGCCTTGGGTCAGGATCAAGGATGGTTGAGCATCGCAAAGGATCGCGGCTTTGCGTTCCATCGGATAAGCAGGATCCATAGGCACATAGGTCGCGCCCGCCTTGAGACAGCCTAATAGGCCGACCGCCATGTCCACGGAGCGATCCACGCAGAGCCCCACCGGTATGTCCCTCCCGATTCCTTGCCGACAGAGATACCTCGCCAGCTGGTTGGCTTTGCGATTCAACTCGTCATAGGTGAGGGTGCAGTGCGAGGCTTCCAGCGCCAATGCCTCGGGCGTGCGACTCGTGTGTGCTTCGATGAGGCGATGGAGACAGGCATCCTGAAGCGCCGGTTTCCGCGGTCCTCTGCCATCAGCCAGCGCCGCAGCTTGTTCCGCGACCGAGAGCATCGGCCACTCACTCGGGCGCGTCTCGGGCGCCGCCGTGAGTTGCCGGAGCAGTTCCTGCAGGTGTCCGGCCATCCTCGAGATGGTGGATTCGGTAAAGAGATCCGTGCTGTATTCGAAGACCGCCTCCACGCTCCCGTCGCGATTCCGAACCATCTCCAGCGTGAGATCGAACACCGAGGTGTCCGTGCTGACGGGCACACGTGACACCTCCAGGTCTGCCAGCAAAGCCGCATCCAACACCGCTTCTTCCAACACGAACATGACCTGAAACAGAGGCGTATGGCCGAGATCCCTCGCCACTCCCAACTCATCCACCAGCCGTTCGAAGGGAAGCGCCTGATGCGCCTGCGCTTCAAGCACGGTCTTCCGTACCTGGTTCAAGAAGTCTGGGAAAGACGGGTTACCTGTCAGATCCAGCCTCAACGCAACCGTATTGACGAAACAGCCGACAAGCTCCTCCGTATTCCGATGTCCCCGATTGGCGACGGGCGTGCCGATGCAGAAATCGGTCTGGCGACTGTATCGCGACAGCAGTAGGCCGAAGGCCGACAGCAACAGCATGAATGGCGTCACCCGGTAACGGCCTCCCACTGCCTGAAGCCGCTCGCCTATGGCCGAGGTAATCTTCCACGGGTACCGTGCGCCTCGAGACCCCTGAACTGCGGGACGTGGATAGTCCCAAGAGAGCGTGAGCAGCGGCGGCACTCCATCGAGGCGGCCCCGCCAGTAGTCGAGTTGCCGGCGCGCGGTCTCACTCCCCGCTTGCCGGCGCTGCCACGCCGCGACATCGACGTACTGAAGCGGCCGTGCCGGCAGGGAGAGGGCCCGTTTGTCCTTGAATGCGGTGTAGAGGGAGAACAATTCTCGCCGGATGATCTCCATCGACTGGCCGTCGGCAATCATGTGATGCACGGTGACCGACAGAAGATGGTCCCTGTCATCAAGTCGAAATAGACGGCAACGGATGAGCGGCCCCGCAACGAGATCGAACGGCCGGCAGGCTTCCGCCCGCACCGCGCGGAGAATGTCCTCTTCGCACTGCGCCTTGGTCCCGCCGGTCCGTTCTTCAACCACCAACGCAAGCGACAATTGCGGAGCGATGATATGCGTCGGATGACCGTCGATCAGAGCGAATGATGCCCGGAGAATCTCGTGGCGTCGAACGATCTCGTTGACCGCACTGCGTAGGGCCTCCACGTCGAGCGGTCCCCGCAGTCGCAACGCGACAGGAATGTTGTTGATGGAACTCCCGGATGACAACTGCTCGAAAAACCAAAACCGTTCCTGGGAAAATGACAAGGACAGTCTGCTGTCCCGCGCTATGGTCGGGATCGGCTCGCGTGAGGAATCAACCTGGGCAGGATCGACTGATGCGACGAACGCCGTGAATGCGGCGAGCCTCGGATGCTCGAACAGACTATCCAGCGGAATTTCGATGCCTCGAAGCTCCTGGAGCCGCGCGACCACCTGTAATCCACGCAGCGAATCCCCTCCCAAGGCAAAGAAATCGTCTTGCGATCCCACTGTCGGTCGTCCCAACACCTGCGCCCATATCTCGGAAATCGTGGCGCCCAACTCATTGTGCTCATCTTCCCCGAAGGCGCGATGGTCATCGGCAAGATCCGGCCTGCCCGAGGAGGTCTGGAGAGTCGACTCGCCGACCGTCGCCAACGAACGGCCGAGGAATTGCGTTCGGCAGAGGCCTCGCTGCACCTTTCCACTGGAGGTTTTTGGAAGACCGCCGGCCTTGATGAGCACGACGGCAGACACGGACAACTCATGAGAATGGGCTACGGCCTGACGGATGGCCTCGGCGATCGCAGGCACATCGAGCATTCTGGCGCGCGGTTCCACCTCTTGCACCACGACTAACTGCTCTTCCTCTCCCTCGGTGATGGAGAAGGCCGCGCAGCCGCTGGGCCTGAGGGACGGATGGCATGCTTCGACGGTCTGTTCGATGTCCTGCGGATAGTGATTGCGGCCGCGAATAATGATGAGGTCCTTCAAACGACCCGTGACAAACAAGTCGCCACCCTGCAGAAGCCCAAGATCCCCGGTCCTGAGAAACGGACCTTCGCCGCTCGTGGCCACTGTCGCCTGAAAAGTCGCCTTCGATTCTTCTTCCCTTTGCCAATAGCCCTGCGCCACGGACCGACCGCTGACCCAGATCTCGCCCTCCTGCCCATCTGCACAAGGGACGCCGGAATCGGGATGGACGATGCAAATCGATTGTCCGGCCCTGGCCCTTCCGCAACCCACGATTCGGTTGTCTCGCACGCTGGAAGTATCAGATGCCCCTTGAGAGTCGGAGACATCTGTTGTCGAACGAACCACCGGTTCGGCGCCTTTCGTTCCGCCCGTGACCAACAGAGTTGCTTCCGCCAAGCCGTAACAGGGATAGAAGGCCTGTCGCCGGAAACCACACTCACGAAACCGCTCCGAGAAGCGCTCCATGGTGGCGGCCCGCACCGGTTCAGCGCCATTGAATGCCACGGACCAGGAACGGAGATCCAAATTTTCGCGTTGCGCGTCGGTGATCTGCCTCGCACAGAGCTCGTATGAAAAATTCGGTCCGCCGCTCGTCGTCGCGCCATATTTGCTGATGGCGGACAACCATCGGACGGGTTTTTGAAGGAAATGCACCGGCGACATCAAAATACAGGGGGCGCCTAGATAGAGCGGCTGCAAGACGTTTCCGATCAATCCCATGTCGTGATACAGCGGCAGCCATCCCACGATGATGTCGTCCGCCGTATGACCGAAGGACTCTTGGATCGCTCGCTGATTGTGCAGTAAGTTCCCGTGGGATACCTTGACGCCCTTGGGAGTTCCGGTCGATCCGGACGTGTATTGAAGAAAGGCCAGGGTATCGGAGGTGAGGCGTGGTTGTGCCCAGCTGTCTTCAATGCCAGGCTCGACCTGGTCAGTATTCAACCACTGCAGCGCTGAGAGGTCGCCGTATTCGCCTGCCTTGCCGGTCACACGGGTCAGCATGCCGCCTATCGATGTCGTCGAGAGGGCGAACTGGGCTCGCGAATCCGCAAGGATCGCTTGTACCCGCGGCAGGCCGCGCTGGCGTTGAGGCGGATAGGCCGGCACCGCCACGACGCCGGCATAAAGACAACCGAAAAACGCGGCGATGTAGTCCAGGCCAGGCGGATACAACAACAGCGCGCGACTTCCCTCCGCCCCGACCGATTGCAGCCAGGCGGCAATGGCCCTGGCGTGCCGATCCAATTCACCGTAGTTCCACCGCACCTCATTCGCTTCACCATCGAGCAGGTAGGTATACGCATGCCGATTAGGGGTTGTTGATGCTCGAGCTTGAAGCAAATCTGTGAGTGCTGTGTGCATTCCGGTTACCACACCATGAAATGACTTGCCCGCGATCTTCGTAAAAATGTTGCACGTGCTCTCATTCTTCTAAGACGTATAGCCTCAAGAATCTTGCATGTTTATTCTCCTGATCCCTTACGAAACGAACGGAGCACTGTGAGACAGTCGCCCGCCTGGTAAGATCCATGACTTGCCCTATCTGAAGCCTGTCCAGATCCACTAGGAGGGTCGGGAGGATGACGGTGGGCCAACGATTCCGCAAGCTTCCACTGCCGCTTGCTCTTATAAGGCAGAGGAAACCGGGGACTACGTATCCTCACTTTAATTCCAATTCTGGAAATAAATCGGGACACATTCCTGGTCTTTTTCCTCGCTGACGCACGTCGTAGGATAGTTGGAGGATCAAGGGCCTTTACCAGTGACAAACGTATAGAGCAACCCTGTACAAGATGGGCTGATAGGACACGCGGCAACTCGACGCTCGACGAGATTGGCACAGTAAAATGACAGGTCTATGACTAACGGCATTGCCCACTTCTCTCACTCTTTTTGATTTGTCGAGTATTGTTTCCGTCAGCGCTGACGAATCGACTAAACCCACCGGCACAGGTACGATACAAGGTGAGGATGGTTCTATGAGTACTCGGCGGGATGGAATCAGGGAATCCACCATTGAAACAAATACAGTGACTAGGTAAGCCACTTACGTATTGAAAGAGGATCGCGTGGGGTACATGAGACAGAGTTGCGGTGCAATGGAATCTGCAGATGGGACGTTGGAATGGCGAGTGTGGGCTCCTAAGGCCAAGGAAGTGGATTTAATTCTGATTGATGGTTCACACCGCCGCTCAGAGGCCATGGCTGTGGAACCGTGCGGATATTTTTTGTATCGTGGTCAGAACGTGCCTGACGGACAGCGCTATGCGTACTCGCTCGACAAAGGCCCTGACCGAGCCGATCCAGCCTCCCGTTGGCAACCAGAGGGAGTGGCCGGGCAATCCGCTGTGCTACGGGTGTCGGGTTTTGAGTGGTCCGATGGCCAATGGCAGGGAATTGCGCGGCAAGACCTGGTCTTCTATGAAATCCACGTCGGCACCTTTACGCAGGAAGGAACTTTTGATGCGATTATCCCGCGCCTAGCGGCTTTACGGGACTTAGGCATTACGGCCCTGGAGCTGATGCCAGTGGGCCAGTTTCCTGGCGTGAGGAACTGGGGCTACGACGGTGTCTCTCTATATGCTCCGCAGCAGAGTTACGGCGGACCGTCAGGACTCCAACGCTTAGTGAACGCCTGCCATCATCACGGCTTGGCCTGTTTTATCGATGTGGTCTACAACCATCTCGGCCCCGAGGGGAACTACCTGTCTGAGTTTGGCCCCTACTTCACCGGTCACTACCGCACTCCGTGGGGAGATGCCGTGAACTACGACGGAGCCGGAAGCGAAGCCGTCCGCACATTTGTCATCGACAACGCCCGGATGTGGATACGTGACTACCATGTCGATGGGTTGAGGCTGGATGCCGTGCATGCGATTTATGACTTCGGCGCCCGGCACATCTTGCAAGAAATCAAAGAGAGCTCCGATGAGGCGGCGCTCGAACGTGGATTTCCTGCATACATCGTGGCGGAGAGTGACCTCAACGACGTCCGCCTCCTCCTTCCGAAGGAGCAAGGCGGTTACCACCTGGATGGACAATGGAGTGACGACTTCCATCATAGCGTGCATGCGCATCTGACAGGCGAGCGGCAAGGTTATTATGCGGACTACGATCACCCTGAGGAGTTGCTTCAGAAAGTGCTCGTAGACACGTTCGCCTTGGATGGATGTTACAGCCGCCATCGCGACCGCCGCCATGGCGCGCCGGTCGCAGGACTTCCTGGGGATCGATTCGTGAGCTGCATTCAGAACCACGATCAAATTGGAAACCGCGCGGCGGGCGAACGCCTCAGCACTCTCGTGATTCCTTCCGCTCAACGTTGGGCGGCCACTTTGCTTCTGCTCGCGCCGCATCTCCCGTTGTTGTTTATGGGTGAAGAGTATGGGGAGGAGCGTCCCTTTCAGTTTTTTTGTTCCTTCGAAGGGCCAGCGTTGATCGAGGCGGTTCGCAACGGACGGAAAAAGGAATTCGAGGCCTTTCACGCCAAAGGAGCTGAGGCGCCAGACCCTCAATCGGAATCGACGTTCGAGCGGTGCCGACTTAGCTGGCGCTGGGAAGAAGATCCGTCAAAAGCGGGTCTTAGGATGCTGTACAAGGATCTGCTGCAGGCACGACGATCATGGCCTGCCTTGCGGAATTTTTCCACACGTCATGCACAATTGCATCGTGGGCCCCACGGCCCAGTAATCCTGGAGCTGTTGCGGGGGGATACGCGATCGCCTGCGTTCAACACGGTGCAGGTATTCTGCAATCTGACAAGAGAGATACAGTCATTACCCGGACAGGAGCGGACGACGTTGCTCTTCAGCTCCGAGACGACGCGCTATGGTGGAAGCCGGGTTCAGGGCTTAAATCGCAGACACCTGTTGCCGTATGAAGCGATGGTCTTCGGACCTTCGGATTGGACTACGTATGGCGTCGAGTGAGATCATGTGTAAGCACCGACGCGGGAAGAACGAACCTGCACACGACAAGATTTTCCCGCATCTCGATTGTATCCGGTCCATTGAGTCACTATGAAATCGCAGAAACTGTACAGGCTTTTTGGGGAGCTGCGCCAGGAATTCCCTGACTCAATTGAAGCAGCGGAGGACTTGTCATCTATGGAGCTGGCAACCAGATACAGGGGACACCACCACCCGGTAGGCATCAGAATGATAAAACTGTGGCAAGCTGAACGAGACGTCCTCCTCCACAAGGGGCAGGGCTCGATCCAACGTGACCACGGTCGATGCGAGCGGACCGGACCCCGTATCAGGAATTTGCTCAGCACAGAGATGGAGGCTGCTGCCCTGATCGACCGGAAACACCCGCTTAGCATTTTTCAGGATCACGGTGGTGTCTGCAGTCGAGTACTCCTCGTACTTACCCATTAACAACTGCAGGGTGCCTGATGCTTTTTCGAACGCCGCGAGGGCATGAAGCTTGGGGCTGTCGGTCATCGTATACAGGCGCACCCCTTCCATCTCCGCATAGGATTTGTAAATGTGCCATCCTGGCCGCTTCGACTGCCGGTCGACATAGAGCAGCCCATCAAGCGTGGGATTGTCACACGTATTTTCCACCCTATCGCGGCTCATGTCTTGGGGATCCGGCCAACAAGATCTCATCGCGCTGAGAATATTCGCTCGTTCGTATGCCGCAATGACGCCCACCGTGTATCCTGCGATAGTCCACGTCTCCTGCCCCAAGATCTCATTCACAGAGATCGGCCTGCTAAGCCCTCGCCTTACTAAATAGTTCCGCAAGTCATTCACGAGCCCTGAAGCATGTGATGGGTCGTCATATTCGTGATACGCCACCACGTCGGGAAACACGCCGTGCTCATGACTCCATTCCAGAAAAGGCTTCAGTAATCGGTACCGGCTTACACTGGGCCCTACGACCTGTGCGCCCGGAATGCGATGTTTAATACGTTGGTAGGCCAGCCGCCATCCTTCCTTGAGTCGTTCGTTGTCATTGATGGGAAGTGTGGCTAAATCCGGCTCATTATAAATATCCCACAAAACGCTCAGTTGACGATCCACGACCTGATCGATGATCCGATCGACATGCGCCAACCATGGCTCATACGATCCATCTTCCCCTATTTGATTGATATCAAAAATCTGGAGAGGAAGATCCTTGAACACCAGTCCAAGGGTCAATTGAAACTCCGTCACACCTGCCTGCTTGAGCCGGTCGTAATTCTTGAAGACATACCCGGCATTGCCTCGAAAACTGGTCGGCTTCAGCGGAAGGATGAGTTCCATGCTCGGCTCGGCTGGTTCGATGCTCACCAGATACCCGTTAGCCCGATGGTTCATCGGCCCCTGCTCGACACCAAGATCGACCATGATCGTGCCGGCTTGACTCCCTGTGGCGCAGAACAGCAGCAGTGCATGAGTGAACGCCACGGTGAAGCGAACAGCTCGACATGTCTGACGTCGGATCATACCGCCTCGTTAAGAAATGAATCACATACGATGTGGTTGTACTGTGGGATACGAGTGAGGGTCAAGCCGAAGGAGGCAAGATCAGGCTGCGGCGCAGAGCTCGCGCCAGCGGGGAATGAAGGCAAGAAAGTTCTCACGCGCCAGGTAGCTCTGATCCAGGCTGAGCACATCACCCGTGCCCGCATCGGCGTTCGCCTGAGTCTCGGCCAGGGCATTTCCCACATGAACGGCGGTCACGGCATGAAAACCGGACGCCTGATAGTCGCCGGGGTGTTGATGAAACACCACTGCCTCCACAATCCCGTCGCCAAGCCCCCAGATGCCCAGCAAATAGGCGCCCACATGCGCATGGTCTGCTCCGAATATGTCTCGCTCGGCGGCCCAATCCGGCATGTGCCTGTCCCGCATCAGTTCAAGCACCTTCGCATAGTCGTCAGGCCTATTAGCCACCAGCACCAATACTCCCACGTCGTGGAGCAGCGCTGCGGTAAAGGCTTCGTCGATCACCTGCTGGCTCGCACCGGCTTCCTTGGCTATCCGTCGGGCACAGGTGGCCGTCAGCATCGCGTGCCGCCACAATTCCTCCAGCGAAAAGGCCGGCAACCGGGCCTGGTCAAATTGTGCAAACACCTGGCTGGAGAGCACGAGCGATTTGATCGTCTCAAAACCCAGGAGAGCCACCGCTTGCTCCGGATCGGACACATGGGTGCGGAGGCCGAAAAAAGCAGAATTCACCAGCTGGAGGATTTTCGTGACCATCCCGAGATCCCTGGCCACAATGCGTGAGGCTTTCTTGAGCGACGCTTGCGCACCCTGCATCTCGTGCATCAAATCCTGGTAGATCGAAGGGAGGCTCGGGAGGGATTTGATTTCGCTGACCAACGTCCGGAGCGCCGGATTGGCCAGCACCGCTCGTAAGGCCTCGGCCTGCGCAATAGTCGCCTTCAAGGTCTCCGCATCCACAGGCTTCTGCAGAAACCGATGCGCGACGGAGGCCGATCGCAGATAGTTCACAGGGCTCTGATCGCCGGACAGGACAATGCGGATCGTCTGGGGACAGACCTTGCGCACCTCCGTCAGGAATTGTGCGCCGTCCATTCCCGGCATCGTCATGTCTGAAACCACGACGTCGCACGGAGCCTCACCCATGGCAGCCAGTGCGCTCTTGGCGGACGAGAAAAACTCCATCGTCCATTCGGACTGCATAGGAGCCAAGGTCCGTTGTAAATGTTTCAGAATTTCCGGCGCGTCGTCGACAAAAACCACGCGGCGCATGGCCCCCTCCTCCCGGCAGGATTCGTCTCTTCTCCTCATCGGTCGGGAGGCGCGGGACCTTAAATCCCTGCTGGCAACACCTCGAGGGTGGAGGTGGAAAGGACCCTATGGACTGGAAAGAGGCGGGTTAGGCATGACCCCGTTGGCTAGTTGCGATCCAGATCCCAACTGACGATATCGGCGTTTTTGCCGTCGCCGCCGGGACTACCATCGGCGCCGAACGAGATAATCTCAAATTCGGCCCCCTGCGAAGAAGGAACCGTGTATTTATAAGGAGTGCCCCACGGATCCACCGGTACCTTTGGAAGATACCCACCCGCCTTCCAATTCGGCGCGGCTGGACCCGATGCAGGCCGTTCAACCAGAGCCTTCAGTCCCTGCTCGGTCGACGGCAGATTGCCGTTATCAAGCTTGTACAATTGGAGTGCGCTTTCAATGTTTGAAATTTGCGCTTTGGTGGCCGCCCGCTTGGCATCCTCCGTTCGGCCCATCACCCGGGGAATCAGGAGCGTTGCGAGGATGGCCAGGATCACGACAACGATCATCACCTCGATAAACGAAAACCCCTCGCAGCGTCTCAGTCTTTCAATCTGCGTATAACGATGATTGGCAGCCGGTCCCCTGTGGCCGTTCCACGAACGCTTCAGATGGTCACAAACTCCCATATGCCCTGTGCTCCTTCTCTTACCCGATCCCGGCATCCATGCCTCACACAATCAGACCGATGTGGAATTGTAACAGGAACTGCGATGAGACTGCAGTCGACTCCCGGCGCATCAATCCTGGTCTCGTTGCCATCCGTACCAGGCCGGAGCCTGCCTGTTCAGACAGGTCTACCCCTTCAAGGCCTGGCGATCTGATACAGCATGATCCCCGGCCTGAGTTGCGCGCGAGGTAGCACACTTTGATGCATGCGAAACGTCGGAAGCGAGGCCACCGGCGTAATGGCCTGCATCCGTACTCCGGCGATCCGACAACTATCCGCGATCGAGGGAGGGCCCACAATGAACGCCACCGCCCCGGGCGACAATTTCCCCGCCAACTGCTGTATCCGGACGCCGATCACGTCTGGCTTGTCATAGACACTAAACGGCATCCATTCATAGGCAACGTCGTACAGCTGGTGATGACCGTCTCCGCCCTCTGCGTCCGTCCGCGGCTTCATGCGCACATGATCGAGCCATGCCAATCGTTGCGCGCGAGCCAACTGGTTCCACAGCATCTGCGCCTGCCGCTGGGCAAAGGCCGGATGATCGTATAGCACCGTATACGCACGAGGTCGATCGTTGCCGACATAGGTCGTGATCGCGCCATCAAATCCGGAAATCAGCAGATGCCCGGCTTGTGCCATCCGCGCGGCCAATGGTCGGTCCTGCTCGAGGAGGTCTTGCAGGTAGTCGGCTACAAAAGGCTGTGTCGCCAACTCTCCAATTTCCGCATCACCGTCCGGATAGAACAACACAGCGCCGAACGCGTCCTCCGGCCTGACTTGCGGTGCGGCTCCTCCGAATACCGACGTCCAATCAGCGACGCACTGAGCTGCGCCAGGGGTGATAGGAGCGGTAACCGGTCCCCAGTTGTCCGGTAATGGAATCGTTTGCGTGGCTTCTCCATCGGTCAACAGGAGCTGTCCCTGCTGGATCGTCAATCCACGCTGGCACGGCGCAGTGCCTCTCCGGTCAAATGGGTGATAGGAGAGCCCCTTCGGATCATCCCAGCGAGTCGCCTTCATCATTCGTTGGCCCTGGATCGTGACGCACAGTTTCTGCGTCGCGTCGAAATGTCTTCTCGGTGGATCGGGGACCGGCATCCAGGTCACCAGGTGGGATCGAGGCGCATCCATAAACACCGGAAAGGGATCACCGCCTCCAGTCAGGTGAGGGGAAAAGAAGTTGCTGAACAGACGATACGCCGCTTCGGACGGATAGGTGGGAATCCCACGATATCGCAACGACCTCGGAACGGATTGTGCGCGATTCTGATCATCATACAGACCACGAATCAGTTCAAACAGGGCAGAGCCGGTGCCTGGTAGGAGGGATAAGAATAATTCGACGACCGGCAGAAAATCGATGTCTTCCCAGTGCATGGCCCCCATGCAGGCCATAAATTGTTTGGTGTCGAAGGTCCCGTCCGGCAAATAGAAAATCGCATCCTTCCGGTGCCGGATCGTGGCCGTCCCCTTCGCGTCGATGGCCATGTCCTGATCGCTGTAAAAAAACTGGACTTCCTCCAGCGGGACCCGCATGGCCTGTGCCGCCATGCCTCGAAGATCGTCGGCCCTGAGCCGCTGCCACCCCGGCTTTCTGGACAAATCCAGGGTCATCGTATTCACGAGCCCGCCGGGAATCAGACCAACCCATGCTCCCCAGTCCAGGTGCACGCGGCTTCGAAGGAGTCGCAGACGGCCATCGACTGATTCCCACTCGCATTCATGTAGTGGGTACCCCTCGGGGTCCGTAGCCAGGATGCGACGACCATGGCTTCCATACGCGACCAGATGTCCCGTTGGGAGATGGATAAACGATGACGCTGAGGCCGACAGGCGCGGCGCGTCCGCAAGATTGGAAGGAAAAGTGAGCAAACCGGGCTGGCTTAGTATCTCCTGTAACGAGGCATTCACGGACATTTACTCGCGGATCTGCCCGCTTCCAAGCACGACGAATTTTGAACAGGTCAATTCCTCCAGCCCCATCGGTCCTCGCGCGTGAAGCCGGGATGTGCTGATGCCGATTTCAGCCCCAAGACCGAACTGGTACCCGTCATTGAGCCTCGTCGATGCGTTCACCAGAACCGCACCGGCATCGACTTCGCGCAAAAATCGCATGGCGCGGGGATAGTCCTTGGTCACGATCGCTTCGGTATGACGAGAACCGAATGTGGCAATGTGCTCAAGCGCTTCATCCATATGCTTGACCACCTTGACTGCGAGGATCAGGTCGAGAAATTCATGCCCGAAATCTTCTTCCACCGCCGGCTTCACCTCAGGACAGAGCTGGCACGTCTTTGCGCAGCCGCGGACCTCCACCTTCGCGGCCATGAGCTGCTTGACCAGGTGCGGAAGCCAGGTCCGTGCGATGCTGTGATGGACCAAGAGGGTCTCCATGGCATTGCAGGTTGATGGACGCTGGACCTTTGCATTGATGCAGATTTGTTCTGCCACTTTCGGATCGGCGTCCGCATCGACATAGGTATGGCAGACGCCCTTATCATGCTTCAGCACCGGAATCGTGGCATGTTCGGCGATGGTCTTCATCAAGGAATCCCCGCCCCTGGGGATGATGAGGTCGATGTACTGATCCTGCTTTAATAACAGCTGAACAATTTCACGCTCCGGACGATCGACGAAGGTGATCGCGCCGGCCGGCACACCTGCCTGTTCGGCTGACTCACTCAAGACCTTGGCAATGGCCATATTTGAGTGCAAGGCTTCCGATCCGCCTCGCAGGAGACAGACATTTCCAGATTTGAGACAGAGCGCCGCCGAGTCCGCCGTCACATTGGGACGAGCCTCGTAAATGATGCCAATGACTCCGATGGGTACCCGCATCCGTCCGACCTGCATACCATTCGGCCTGGTCCACATCTTAGGCATCTCCCCAAGCGGGTCCTGCAAGCGGGCAACATCACGAATCCCCGCGGCCATGTCACGAATACGCTC
This sequence comes from Nitrospira sp., assembly GCA_024998595.1. Taxonomy (GTDB): domain Bacteria; phylum Nitrospirota; class Nitrospiria; order Nitrospirales; family Nitrospiraceae; genus Nitrospira_A. The sequence goes on along the minus strand of JACOEK010000004.1, from coordinate 162,327 downwards.
CGCCGTCAGTCGTAACCGGTCGCCTAGAGCCTTGCGCTCAGGCGTGGCATCGAATTGCTCAAGATCTTTTTCGTTCTCGGCCAGCAGCTCGGCCTCATGCGTCTCAAGTCCTTCGGCCATAGCCTCTAACGCTTGATTCTTCACTGCCGTCGAGAGGGTCGATAGCCGACCAGCCGCGCTCTTGGCACTTTTGACCAAGCCCATCACATAGTCTTCAGGAGAAAGTACTTCAACGGGAGCTTCCAGCTCGGAGGCCGGGGATTCGGTCAGGTCTTGTTCCATGTCGTGAATTCCTGCTGCTTGGCGATACATGAGGCCCCAGGCCAATGTATCCGCCGATCAAGATGGTGAACGTCGGTGCGGCAAACTATAGCGTGACAGGATACTGTGGGCTTTGGAGGCGGGTCAAGGGTTACGGGGAGGCCCTGGCATCATGGGCGCGCCCTGTGGGGCGGCAGCCCCTGGAACTGCACCCGGTGCACCGGGTTGGATAGGCATGGTCCCGGGAGCCAGGCCCATCATGGGCGGCATCAGCATGGATTGCGAGGAAGGATTGGGATGCTGAAACATCCAGTCATGGTAGGTCTTGCGCCCTTCGAAATGGCGAATGGCCAACGGAAAATCACGTTCCTTAACCGGTTTCACTTTGCTCTTGCTCCGCACCCCCATGATTCCTCCGGTGGGCGCACGCATATACTCCCAATCGCCTCCGCTGATCGGGTCTTGGTACACCCTGCGCAAGAAAGGTTTGGGGGTGCGCGTCAATTCGGCCAGAGACTGAGGATAGATTTCGGTGGCCATGATACGCCCGATTTTCATCGAGGCAGAATACAGCGCCAGCGCGTTTTGAATTTCGATCCCCTTGGCCATGAGGTCGGCTTCTTTCTCGCGCTGAACCATCACCGTCCACTGGCGGGCCGCTGCAGAGACCGAAATTCCGATCAGGACGATCGAAAACATCAAGGCCAGGTAGGTGATGCCGCGGGAATTTTGGAGATGGCCACGCAACCCCATCACCCTCCTAGTTGGGTTGCCCCCCTGCGCCGGGGTCATCCGTAACCGGAATGACCTGCGTAATTTTTGATCCCACATCCTGAAGCGTAATTTCCTTCAACGAGACGTCCTTGACCAGGACCTCCCCGCCAATCATCTCTCCCACCTGGACGACGTGCATCTCATCATTTTTCACGACCACCGCCATGTTCTTCTTTTTCTGCGACCCTCCGCCCACCGCCATAAACCCGACATAGCGGTACTGATTGAGCTCCGTCGCAATCCGCAGCCGTTCGATTTCTTCAGGTGTTGGTCCTTTCGGACCTTCCGCCACCGGTTCCTGCTCTTCTTCCGGAGCCTGCTCCTGCGCTTCCTCCGCCTGCTCGCGTACGGGAGGAGCAGCCTTGGCAGAACCACGTGACCGGCCCCGGCGAGAAGCCGGAGGCGGAACCGCAACCGGCTCAACCTGGGGCAGCAAGCTGGCGAAAATGTTGCGCGGGGTCGCAAATGTAGCCTCGCGTTGTCCCTTGATGGCAGCCAGGCGCTCAAGATGAACGTGCAAATCAGCACCGGCGGCTGGTTGAGGCGTCTTGCTCGTTGCCCGTTGTCCGCTGACATGGGTCAACGGCACCCGTGCCTGTTCACTGGAATGATCGAATTGCCAGATCAGCAACCCGATCCAGAGAACGACGAGGGTCAGCAACAGCAACCCCTGATTTTTACTGACTCGATTCATGGGCGTTAGGGCGTCGGAGATTGCAGATGCTCCCCGCGCAAATAGGTCGAAATTCTAATATTGAAGGTTAGTTGCTGGTCTTGAATGTTGCCGGAGCGGACGAGGTTGAGATCCTCAATAAACAACAGTTCCTGGGCCGATTCCAAATTGTAGAGAAACCGCCGCAAATCTTCATATCGCCCCGTCACCGTCCCCTGCAGAACCGCCTTGGTGGCATCGGGAACGGAGGTCTTCTCCGTTTTATAGGAGAGGGCCGGCAGCGTGACCTGATCTCGCTTGGCCTCCTCCGTCACACCGAGCGCGAGTGGCGCAAAATCCCGAAACAAAGGCAGGACGGCCCACACTCGCTGAAGATCCGCCTTCGCCTTCTTCGCTTCCCTGTGCCGATTCAATTGCTGCCGCGCCTTGGCCGATTCGGCTTCCAGTCTTACCTGCTCCTCTTCCGCCGCTCCCAGCACCAGGGCGTGAATGCCATAACTCACAATGAACAGGGCGGCCACGAAGGCCAGCCAAGGCAGGATGGGCGCATAGGGTTGACGCCACGTCAGTTGGAGCCGATCGAGTCCTGGAAACATCATTGATTCCGATTCCGATACCGCAACGTCAGGTCGAACTCCACCAGGCCGTTCCCCATCACCCGGTGCTGACCCAACACGGGATCTTTGAATTGGGGATGGTCTTGAAACATCACCGTCAGAGTCGTCACATCTTCCAGCGCTCTGGCGGAGCCGGTGAGCATGATCGTGGAATTGGCCGGGTCAAGCCGGATACTATTCACGGCAATCCGCTGCGGAATGGCGCGCTCTAATTCCGTCAGAAACCGGGTCCATGAAAAACTCCGCTTCTCGATCAAATGGTTGGCAAACTCAATCTCTTTGGGCAGCACCTGCAGCGCGGCGTCGGAGAGATCCAGGCCTTCCTGCTGCGCTTCTTTCATCAACTCTTTGTCCCGCTCCTGCACCTGCTGTAGTGCCGATTCTCGCGATTGTACGTCCTGCCACACCAGCCAGGACTGCGAAATGTCCCAGAGTATGGCTACACCGATTACTCCCGCCATTACCATGATCAGCAAACGTGCCGGAGCCAGATACCAACGATAGCGGCTGCTCAGATTGATCGTGAACACGCCGTTGCGCGCAGAAGGCTGCCCGATACGCAAGGCCACATCGCGAAGCACCGATGCCAGATTGTCCAACATCATGGCTAGACGACCCCTGCAATCGCCGGCATGGCTGCGCTCGTCCGCGGTCCCGCGATCGGGCCGCCGCCGACCTGCTGCACTCGCTCCCAGTCCAGATCCTGCACGGGCACGCCCAATCCCTTCTCCAAATGCTGCCGCAACCCTGGCCCCATGGCCTCATCCGCAATCAGGATTGCCTGGCTGATCGCTAATTCCGGCGTCTGTTGCTGACAGGCATAAATCGAGTCTGCACACTCCTGCACGATCCGATTGATGCCCAGCTGCTCCGAGCCGGACGGCCAGACCCCGCCCGAGCCCACACCACCCTGTAACTTGGAACGGAGAAAGACCAAGGCGCCCTTGTGAAAAATAAACGCCGTGACCCCGCCGTCTGTCGCATTTACCCACAAAAAATCGGCAGTCGAGCCAGCTGTACGCCAGGCGCCATGAGACCACAGGTTGAACAGGCGCAAACTTGCGATATCCACTTCCTGCGGAATGAGCCCGGCGGCTTCGCAGACGGCTTCATACTGTGCTAACACAGCCTCTTGCACCACGACCGCCAGAACGGTGCAGGGACCATCCCCGGATACGCCTGGCTCGGACAACACTTGGGAAAAGACCTTGGCACCGCTCAATGACAGCAACTGCTCCTGCCCTAATCGCCAGCGCACCAACGCATCCCGTTCATCCGAACTCCAGGGAAGGTCCTGCAAACGAACGACCGCCAAGCGCACGGCCAGGTCCGGCAGAATGACCGTCGCGGCGCGAGGCACTCCCGGGGTGGAAGAACGACCCGGAGCCTGGGTGGTCGCCGAACCAGCAATCGCGCGAATATGCGATTCCAACTCATGCGGGGACACCACATTCTGTTCCAACGGCGACAGGCGCAGGATCCCATCGGGCAACGCGGAGACCACGCACTGATACCGTGGTCGCCCACGCCAATTTCGATGCACCTCCGCCCATGCCAGATCGTGCGCCCCGATTTTCAGGCAATACTGCGGTCTGCTGGTGATCCAATCCCACATCGCTTATCGCTCTTCGCTGAACGTCACACGGTTGATCTCACGCAGCGTCGTCTCCCCGGCCAGCACCTTTTTGACCGCGGATTGCCGCAGGGTAATCATCCCGTCCGTGACCGCACGGTACCGGATCTCAGACAACGCACGGTCGGCCAGAATCATTTCCTTGATCTCGTCCGTCAGATCCAGAAATTCGGTGATACACTTTCTGCCCCGATACCCGGTGTCATGACACTCGGTACACCCCTTCCCTTCATAAAACGGGGAGCTCTTGAACTCGTCATAATCAAGGCCGGATTCCTCGGCCAGTGCCTGATCGAGCGTGACCTGATGGCGACAATCTGGGCAAATCACCCGGATCAACCGTTGCGCCAGCACGCAGGTCAAGGCCGCGAGGAAATTATAGGAATCGATGCCCATCGAGGCGAACCGGCCGATCACATCGAACACGTTGTTGGCGTGTACGGTGGTCAACACCAAATGGCCGGTGAGAGCGGATTGAATCGCGATCTGTGCGGTTTCAGCATCCCGGATCTCTCCGACCATGATTTTGTCCGGATCGTGACGCAAAATTGACCGCAACCCGCGAGCAAACGTGAGGCCCTTCTTTTCGTTGACCGGGATTTGCACGACGCCCGGCAGCTGATATTCCACCGGATCTTCGATGGTAATCAGCTTGTCTTCCTGAATATTCATTTCGCTGATCGCGGCATAAAGCGTCGTGGTCTTACCGCTTCCGGTGGGACCGGTCACGAGAACCATCCCGTAAGGTCTCGTAATGGCACGCCGGAACCGTTTGAGATCTTCGGGGTTGAACCCCAGCCGATCCAGCCGCAATGTGGACACGCCGGTTGTGATCGCCTCCCGGTCCAAAATTCTGATCACGACCGATTCACCAAACACACTCGGCAGAATCGACACGCGAAAGTCGACCGTTTTCCGATCGAGGCGCATCCGAAAGCTTCCGTCCTGCGGGACCCGACGCTCCGCAATGTCGAGGTCGGACATGACCTTGAGGCGAGAGACCAGCGGCGGATGTAGCTTCACATCGAGCGGATCCATGGCTGAGACCAGAATCCCGTCCACACGAAACTTGACCGTCGTTGCGCGGTCCGTCGCTTCAATGTGAATATCACTCGCCCGCCGCTGCATGGCGCTTAGCATGATCGTGTCGAGCAGCTTGACGACGGGGCTTTGATCTTCACCGAAGTGGTCCACGGTCAGGACTTCTTCGCCCCGTTCGTCCTCTTTGACCAGGACCGACCGGTACTCCGCTTCTAATTCGCGCAGGGCCTGACTCGACCCTTCGCTCCGCTCCAGTGCTGCCTGAATGGCATTCTTTGAGCTCACCACGTAGTGCAGAGGGCGATTGAGCAGGATCTCCAGTTCATCCAAGGCCAGTAGGTTCTGGGGATCGGAAATCGCGATGGTCAAAACACCACCCTCATCTTTGAGCGGCACAAACGGATGACGGCGCATCAACTTGACCGAAATGGTGTGATAAAACTCCGAATCCACACGAAACCCGGTGAGCGCGTCATAGGGAAGGCCATACTGCGCGGCCAGGGCTTGGGCCAGTTGCGTCTCTGAAATGGTACCGTCTTCAACAAGCGTTGGCCCCAACGCGGTGGTGCTACCCCCAAGACGGGCCACGACCTGATCTACGGTGCGGCGAGGCAGAATGCCTTCCCGCACCAGCACATCGGCCAGCGACGGGCGAGTGAGATGACGTTGCATGGCCATACTACAGTTCTCCACCCCTGAAGGGAGCCGAGGCTAGTGGCTGATGACGTCGGCGTTGTCGCATTATTGAATCGTCCCGGCCATTTGAAAAATAGGCAAGTACATGATGATGACAATTCCCCCGACGAGCAAGCCCATGACCAGCAACAATACGGGTTCAATCCACGTGGTCAACTGACTGAGCCGCACATCGAGATCGCCTTCATAAAATTCAGCCACATCCCTGAGCATGGGCTCAAGCGATCCTGTTTCTTCACCAACCGACAGCATTTCGATGGCCAGCTTGGGCAAAATTTTTGGCCGCTCAATGGCGGCCGCCAGCGTACTGCCTTCGCGAATTTCATTGACCGCGGAGACCAGCCCGCGTGATACGAACCGGTTCGATACGGCACCGCGCGCAATCTCCAGCGCCTCGACGATGGGCGTGCCGCCGGCCAGCACCGTGGCGAGCGTACGCGTCAATTGGATCGTATGATGCTCCACAAGAATGGTCCCTAATAACGGCAACCGCAACAGATTCCGGTCTACAGATAAGCGTCCGGCCGATGTTTGATACCATCCGCGTCCCATGACCATGGCCACGATGAGGAGGATGGCCACAGGGATCAGCTGCGCCTCCCCCATATGAATCACGGAGATAAGCAACCGCGTGGGCGTCGGCAGATTCGCGGACGATTCGCCGTAGACCGAGATAAACGTCGGCATGACATAACTCAGCAGAAATCCGACCACCGCAACGCCGACCACGACGAGGAAACCCGGATACGCCAAGGCCTTCGTCACCTTTTGGCGAAGGCTGATCATCAGTTTCAAGTAGGCAATGTACCGCTGCAAGACCTCCGATAAATTACCCGACTGTTCACCGGCGCGAATGGTGGCCAGGTACAGATCAGAAAAATAGGTGGAATGCTTCGCCAAGGCCTCGGAGGCCGAAGCCCCGCCGCGAATATCCTGACGAACGGCCTTGAGCGCTTCTCGAAACGGAGCACGTTGCGTGCGATCGATGAGAAGATCCCACACCCGCAAAACCGGCAGCCCCGCCTTGATTAAGGCCAGCAGCTCTTGATTGAACACGAGAAAGTCTTGAAGTGGAAGCTTTCCCCAGCGGCCGGAGGACAGGCCCGGCACACCAAGCCCCGTTCCGCTTCGGGAAAGGCGAAATACCAGGAGACCGTCTGCCTCGAGCTTGGCTCGGACAAAATGCTCGTCGTCGCCTTCGATGTGGCCCTCGAAGGTCGTGCCATCCGCGCGAGCCGCTCTGTATGAGAAGACAGCCATGGGTTCATTCGGCTCGGCACATCACGCGACGATCTTCAGCTTCTATTGAACAAGTGTGCCGATAGAGGCCGGCTGCACAGCCGCATGCTGCGGCCCAGGATCCGGCAAACGGAGCTTCCGTCCAACCACAATCAGGTTACCTGACAACCCGTTGAGTGAGCGGAGGGCCTCCATCTCAACCTTATGCCGGCGTGCGAGGCGCCACAATGTGTCCCCGCCTTGCACCACGATCGTTCTCCCCGATACGTTTCCCTTCGGCTGGGGGGAAACAGGAAGCGCTGCCGCCTGGAATACAGGTGCGTCCGGTGCGGCCTCACGATTGAGCGGCAGAGGCTGTGAAGTTGTTTCCTCTTGCTGAACACGGGATCTGTTGTGCATCAGCTCTTGCGTATCGACGGGCGTCGGAGCCGTGCTATCGGCACTAGAAGGCAGGCCCTTGCTGCGCGAAGGTGACGTCGCAGACGATTGCCTGACATGCCCGTTGAACGGCTGAATCGCCTGAGCCACTCGCTCCCGTTCCTCGTGGGCAGAGCTTAACTCTTCACGCTGCAATTCAATGATCTGACGGGCCTCCGTCAATCGCCGCTCTGTTTCACGCAACATGCCCTGGAGTTGCGCCCGCGCCACTTGTGCATCGGCAAGCTCTTTCCTCTGCTCATCCAGTTCTGTGCGTAATTCCGCTGCCGTGCGCTGCGCCTCGCGGACCGCCACCTTGAGGGAGTCCGCCGCCACCTGGAGATCGGAAAGGGGCGGTTCCTGATTGGGCGTTACCCGCGCGCAGCCTACCCAGGACTCACACAGCAGCAATGCGGCCAACCAGCATCCAAGGCGTAACCTGGCACCCATCCGTCGCGCAGGAACATATCGCTGTATCATGATGTTCATCGCCTTACCATTGGTTGTATGGTACCCCATTGGTACCGACCAGTTCGGACCCCGAAAACACATCGACCATCCCACCCTCGGCTTCATCGACCATCTCCTGCCACGATGTGGTGGCTCCGGTCAGCGGGTCGGTCGGGACCCTCCGGAGATAGCCGGCGGACACCAAGGCTTGAATGCTTTCCGGAAACTTCCCCTTGTCGGCGCGGTGCTGATCGATCACATCGCGTAACGAGAACAAATCCTGACGCAAGGCGCCTTCCTTCGCTTTGATGATAGCCGCGTGGTAGGACGGGACTGCCAAGGTGGCAAGAATCCCTACGATCGTCACCACAATCATCAACTCGATAATTGTAAACCCGTGCGATGACGACCAGGCCCATGCGCGTTTACCACTCTCGGTATTTCGTGCCATCCAAGGCCAGTTCTTGACTCTGAGTCGTAACATCGTAAATATCTTCTCCGCACCAGTCTTTCACACTGGCGGGGTCCCGGTAGCAACGCAGGCGCCAATCGGCTGCTCCGGTCATCGGATCGAGGGGAATTGAACGTAGGTAGCGCCGAATCGTCGTACCCCGCACCGTCGCTTGCTCACCTGTAAGTTTGACACCTAGCAACGCATCGAGCGACTTCGGATACCCGTACGGGCCGGTGACATCTTTACAACTCAACCGGTTCTTGACACAGGCTGGCCCCATAAGGGTGTCGCCGTCTCGCGCCCATTCCAGATGAAATGCGTCGATCGCGGCTCGAATCACCCTGAGATTCTGCCGTAGCTCGATCTCCTTCGTCCGTTTGGTGGAGACCTTGGTGAACGGCAGCGCAACCGAGGCAAGGATGGTGAGGATCGTCAGGGTCACGAGCAACTCAAGCAACGTCACGCCGGACTGTTTCACCGCACTCTCACCACTCCTGAGGCTTCGCCGACCCCCTCCGGTACGTCTTGGCCGGGATGTTTGGCCATCTGCAGCCTCACCGGCGAAACTCCCGGGGATTTGGCAAGGAAAGTTAATCGCAGCAGGCGGCCTTCATCTTTGGTGGCAGTCGCAGATCGGTGCAACCGCAGCTCGACAATACCATCCGTCAATGACGATGTCGCGGCCACTGGAGCTTTGCCAGCCTCGGTCCCCAAGACCTCACCCAGAGTTGCATCTCGGAACTCGAGGATCTTCGGGTCAAACTCCAAGGTGAACGTTTCCGTGTCGAAACCGTGGGCCTGAGTCGCCAACACATCCACTCGAATCTCTTTCTCCATCTGAACCGTGGCGTCCGCAGGTTGAATGGCCAAGTGAAGGCTGGGCGAAGCGACGTCTGGATTCATCGTACTCATTTTTGACTTCTTCGACCCGTTTTTCTCGATGGCCGTTCCGGGAACCGTCGGCACCGCTACCCGGGCCGAAACTGGCTTTGGTTGCATGGCGAATAACGGTGACGTGGAATACACGGATTCGGTCCCCGACCAAAACGCCTGCCCCTGCGGCCCTGGAATACGCAATGAGTTCACGATATGCGGAGTAATCGTCAGGATCACTTCCGTCGTCACCCGTTGGGTCTTGAAGGAACTCAGAAGATTTCCGAGGTAGGGGATGTCACCGATCCATGGAATGGTCACCTTGGTGCGACGATCCTCCTCCTGCAGCAGACCGCCTAGGATGATGGTTTCTCCATCGCGCACATTCAACATGGTTTCTGCAGAGCGATTGCCGAACTTGAACTGCGTGATAGGAGGGGATTGTTGCAGCAGCACGGTGTCTCCCAGGCGGATCACCTCAATTTTCATCTTCAACGACAGCTCGTTCGCAAGGTGTATATTCGGTTCCACCGTGAGCTTCACACCGGTATCCCGAAACTCAATCGACGTCACCGTCGAGGTTGTCGGTACCGCGCCGGTAGCGGCCTGCCCAGGCAGCACGTTCGTGGTCGAGAGGAGGATCGGTTGCTTATCGCCGATGTTAACCTCCGCTTTCTTATTATTCAGCACTCGCACTTTCGGCGCCGCGAGGGTTTTAGCGTCCGTGATCTGCTTAAAGAAATCCAATTGGACGTTCGTGGGAACCTTGAACAGGTAACTGTCCTGCCCCAAGCTGGCCAAGTTGCGATAGGTAAACTGCTGCGCAAGCTCGCCAGCAATCGTCCCGGTAAATCCGGGGGGGACGAGACCGGCCCCAATCTGCTTGGGATAGGAAAGTCCGTATTGCTGATCGACCGTCCGGTTCACCTCCAGCACTTCCACATCAAACAGGACTTCTGAATCTTCGCGATCGTTGGCCTGAATGATTTTTTCGGCTAACTCGACTTTTTCCGGTTGATCACGAACAACAATCGTATTGAGCGCCTCATTGCCATGGATATGCTTCACATCCAGCATGGATTTCAGGAGCGCCACCATATCTTTCGCCTTGGCCGACGACAGATAGAAGGTCCGGATCATCAGATCCTGATACTGTTCCTGCTTCTGCTTGGTGTTGGGGCTGATGATGAAGAGTGTCGGCCCGGCCTTCTGCGCAAAAAGGCTGTTGCTGTTCAACACTAGCGATAACGCTTCGTCGAAGGGTTTTTCTTCCAGCGATACGGTGATGGGATCGTTTCGCACATCCTTATCGAACACGAAATTGACATGAGCCGCCTTGCCCAGCGCCTCTACAACCTCTTTCAGCCCGGCATTGCGAAACTGCAGCGTCACCGGCTGTTTCTGCCGGTCATCACGGTCGACGGCATGCTGTTCAGCAGATAAACGGGCGACTCCTTCGAGCGCATCCTTATAGGTAGGATCCAACTCGACGGCCCGCATATACCCGGTCATGGCCTCGGTCACCCGCCCCAACTGCGCCAGACGCTCTGCTTCTCGATACCGGTCGCGCGACTCCTTGAAGCGCAGCGCCTCGGTCAAGCCTGCCTCATATTCCTTGCTTGTCGGTTCAATCGTCAGGGCACGCTTGAACTCCTCGGCGGCCTGATCGAATTGGCGATCCTTCAGCAATTGTCGCCCGCGTTCATCATGCGCCGCGGCGGCACGCTCTCTCGAGATGCGATACTTGTTCTGCAGCGACGGCTCGAACGGATCATCCTTGAGTGCCTGTCGAAACGCGACACTGGCCTCCTCCCAATTTCCCGCCGCGAGATGCTGGTCCCCGCGTTTGACGTCGGGAGAACTGAACGTGCCACAGGCCGTGAACGCAAGACACCATGCCCAACCGGCGACAACCACGGCCAGCCGGCGGAGCCAATGACATTCGATGTCAACGCGTGTGAAACGGAAGGGTGACTGCATATATCTGATCAACAAGGTTACAACCTCTTTGGTATACCAAACTGACACACACGCGACAATCAGTTTCTCGCTTTGAACGATGCCGGCATCAGAGTCCCGTCTCATACCTGTTTCGGCAGATATGAGACGAGTCATTAGCTGTTGGGGAGTGTTCGGCAGGTAGAAAACCTAGAAGACCGGCTACTGATTCCGTTTCCTGGAGAGAACAACCTCACGAACAGAACAGGGCGAAATTCCGGCAGAGGTGCAGAGCTCCTCTTCAACCGATTGGCAGCAGCTTACAGCCGCCAATATTTCACGGAACCGGGCAAGGTGTCCGGACTTAAGACACTCTTGACGTCAACCACCACGTTGTTGCGTTGCTTCCGCAACGGCTTGAGCAACTCCGGAACGCCCATGCTCAAATATTCACGATGCGCCACTGCCAGGATAATGCAATCGAGCTGCTTCAACTGATCCCAGGATGACAAGCGAAGCCCATATTCACCCACCGCCTCCTCGGGCTCTGCAAGCGGATCATGCACCACCACTTGAATTCCGTACTCTTTTAACTCATTGATGATATCCGGAACGCGACTATTCCGGAGATCCGGAACATTTTCCTTGAACGTCAGCCCGAGCACACCGACACGTAAATCGCTGACCGGTCGTTCGACCTGGCTTAAGAGTTTCATGGTCTGTTCGGCGACATACTTCCCCATACTGTTGTTGATACGCCGGCCGGCCAGGATGACTTCAGGGTGATACCCTACTGATTCCGCTTTAGCGGTCAGGTAATAGGGGTCTACGCCTATACAATGGCCTCCGACCAAGCCCGGACTGAACTTCAAAAAATTCCACTTTGTTCCAGCCGCCTCCAGTACGGATCTGGTATCAATTCCTAAGCGGTGAAAAATCAATGCCAGTTCGTTCATGAGGGCAATATTCAAGTCGCGCTGCGTGTTTTCAATCACCTTCGCTGCTTCCGCCACCTTGATGCTCGAAGCCCGATGAATACCGGCCTTCACCACCATGCCGTACGTCTGCGCGACGATCTCCAATGATTCCTCGTCCTGTGCAGAGACGACCTTGATGATGCGCTCCAGCGTATGTTCCTTGTCGCCGGGATTGATGCGCTCCGGCGAATATCCAATTTTGAAGTCGATGCCGCTCTTCATGCCGGAAGCTTTTTCAAGGATCGGCAGACAGTCTTCTTCGGTTGCGCCGGGATACACCGTCGACTCATAGACAACGATGGCACCGGGTGAAAGATTCGCGCCAATTAGTTCAGAAGCTTTTTTCAACGCGGTAAGGTCAGGCTGCAGCGCATCATTGATCGGAGTGGGCACCGCGACGATAATAAAATCGGCCGTCTTCAGGTCGCTCGGCTCACACGTATACCGGACCCGGCTGGACTTCAAGTCCTGTGGCGAGACTTCCCCCGTCCGATCCACACCTTTGCGCAATTCATCGATCTTCGTCTTATTGATATCGAACCCGATCACCGGCGCAGACTTTCCAAATGCCACCGCAATTGGCAATCCGACATATCCCAATCCCACTACCGCAATCTGCCTCTGCATCTTCTTGGCCATGTCACTCCCCTCGTCAGTCACCGCACCACTAGGTCAATGTTGAAAAAAGAATGGCAGAATATCGCCAATCCGTCAACGAATTCCCATGAGCATCGTTCTCTGATTTGTCCCGGCTTCTCTCACACAACAGAGTCGGAACAATTTTCATGTCAAAGAAAGAGACCGGCGCTCACAATGATCATTATCTTTCAAGATATATCTACGGAGGCATTCCAGCTCACTGGCATTGCATTTCGTCAACACTCTTTTCTCCTCGTTCCTGACTCCGTTAAGCACCTCAGGGAACGATTTTGGCCGACGATGACCTCTCGCGCACACACTAAGGGTCCTAGCCACTCGAACCACCGGAATGGAGTGACGCAGTTGCGTCACCTATGAATCATGAAACCATTTGCAAGCTTATGGACGCTATTGTATGGTAGGACGGATTAGGACCCTGCGGGCACCAAACTTGCTCATCCTAACAAATGATCAACATTCCCCCAGGAAGGGAGTCGGGCCCGTTGGTTAGTACAGGCCTGCTGATTTGCCGCTGCAGTGTCAACAAACTGATTCGCATGACCACATTAGCAACCACCCAAACTCTCACAGTGAACAAGAGGAGAATCATGGACGGCAACGCAACACTTCACGCCTCCAAGAGGTTGGCTACTATTGTGGCCGTGCTGGCCCTCACTTTTGGGCTTTTCACCACACACAGTCAGGCAGCCGGCGTTTGGACTAACGAACCGGCGGGAGCCAGCGTCGTAATGGACTGCCCCTTTAACAGTGTCAGTGGCTGTGGAATTTTAGACGCCTATGGCTCATCTCAAATCGCGTCTGATGCGTCGGCTCCCATCTCGCCCGGAAATTCCGTAAAATCTTCCATTTACCCCGGCAATTCCTCCGGCGGTATGCAATTAAACTATGTGACCTCGCAACCGAGCCGGGAAATGTATGTTGGCATGATGTGGCGCACAAATCCTCAATTTCAGGGAAGGATTGTCGGGAACAAGACCTTCTTTATACGCGGTCCCGGCACCAATGGCGTGTTCCTCTTCAATAACTCCGCGCTGAATAATGGGTCGGGGGCGATGATTTTTGCCCATAATACCGGTGGATTGGACAACAGCCATGCCTGCGCACTCGATAGCGGACTAGCTTGCTACCCAAATGTTGGTCCCGGCATCCTAACGGTTGGCACCTGGACCAAACTTGAAGCCTATATCAAGGCCAGTACGACCTCGACATCACGGGATGGCATCGTGCGCTGGTGGATCAATGGAGTGCCCGCGGGAAATTACACAAATCTTAATTATGGTGCCGCAGGCCTAAATGAATGGGCATGGTCTGAGACCTGGGATGGATATGTGAATCCTTTGCCCACGGTTGAATGGAACCATTTCATCGACCATCTTCATGTTTCCGTGGGAGGCGGAGGAGCATCAACCGACCAGCCCCCTGGACCTCCTGCAAATCCGACGATTAGAAGTGTTACGACCCCTTAGTCACCACCTGCTATCCGACCTCGACTTTCCCCTGTGGGGGTGCCGAACTTTACGAGCTTCGAGCGCGGCACCCCCGACACGGAAAATGTCCGAACCTTATAGCCCTCATGCCTGCTCGAAGCCTAAAGGCCGACAGAGAACTCCCCCCCATTTCCATGGGTGCTTCCCCAACCTGGTCATCCCCACGGATTGTGTGCCGTGGCAGACTACGCCCTATAGATCCAGGCTTCTCCAATCGAAGCAGCTTGAATCGCGTATCGTTCACTGGTCGGAAGCGAAAAATTCGTGTACAGTCTACCCCTCTGATTGTATTGTACGTTTGGCACCCACCCCGATCCGATATGTACTACTCTGGCCGGAACATGACGGCTTGGCTAAGGTGATCATCGGACGCACATAGCATGATCCGCACAGCACTCTGCGTCATTTTCCAAATTACGACACATGCCTGGTCTCGAAGTGATGGAGCATACCTTCACCGTAGATGCCAGAATCCGCCTGGGTTGACTCCATTTAGAGACTCCATGACCACATGAATTTTTCTCTACTGCGCGTACTTTTCTTGGGATGTATCTACCTGCTGCTCATCGAAAGCGCCTTGGAGATCCGTGCCCATTTCCGCGGATTTGACACGATTGCTTTCGGCACTTTTCAGCGACAGGACGTGTCCGTAACCACTGCGCTTTCCTCTCCTCAAGATCCAAGGGCCATTCCCGCGTCAGACACCCCCGACAAAAAAAAGGGTGAAACCCGTTACTGGATCGCATCATCCTCGCATGCTGAAGATATCTATCTGAGTCGGGAACAGGTCTTTCCGACTCGGTTGGAGACACGGCTCAAGGCCATAGGACAACCGATAACAGTCATCAATGCCAGCCATGCTGGGATGGATATAGATGCCAACCGGACAGAACTAGCGGCGAAAGGCGCCATCGCTCAACCGGATGTCGTAATCCTGTATCAAATGTCGACCGAAATCACCAAATTATCCAAGCAGCTTCTGTCAGGAAAGCAACCTGGCACCTCCAAGGGTCAAGGATCAAACAATCCACAATCGCCGCCCCAACCGAGCCGTATCGCACAATGGTACGAAAGCACCTCCCTATTCGCGCTCCTCAAAGGAAATGTCTCGAACAAGCTGACCGGGCAGCGCGTCTTAGCTGATACGTTGGGGAAGCGGGCCGACGAGGAGTTTGAACTGCACGTGAAAGAGTTTGTGGATACGGCAAGACAGGTGGGAGCACAGCCTATTTTGTGTACCTTTGCGACCAGCCACAGTCAGAGAAATATACCGAATGTCCCGAATGAGGTTTCGGATCTGCTATTCAGGTACAACGTGTATCTGTCTCTTTCTGGATGGTTCGATACAATCAGCCGCTTCAATCACATTTTGAAACGCATAGCGGATGAGCAGCATATCCCCTTAGTTGACATCGATGCCGCGGTGTCAGGCCATTCAGAGTATTTTCGAGATTTTGTCCACTTCACACCCGAGGGACATCAGAAAGTTGCAGAGACAATCTTTGCAGAACTTCACACGCATGCTCCCAAACAGCTTGCCGGCGGGACACTGAGCGTCCACTAGAGAGCGATCGTGAACTTTAATTCAATTGAGTTTGCAGCATTCTTTTCGTGCGTGTTGATACTGTACACCCTCGTATTTTATCGCGAGCGTTGGCGAGACGTTTTATTGCTAGCAGCTAGCTATTTCTTTTACATGAGTTGGAATTGGAAATATGCCGGCCTGCTGGCCTTCTCAACCATGGTCGACTACTCTGTAGGATTGTTACTCGCGCGAGAGCAGCGACCACGCGCCAGGCTGTACATTCTAATCGTGAGCTTGACTTCCAACCTGGGCCTACTTGGGCTTTTCAAATATTACAATTTTTTCATGGACGTCTCAGGGCCGGCGATGGCTTTGTTCGGGTGGGACATGTCTCTCCTTAGACATGAGCTCTTATTGCCTGTTGGCATCTCCTTTTATACGTTTCAAACGATGAGTTACACGATTGACATCTACCGTGGAGAACGGGTCCTTGAACGAAGTATTCTCAAGTTTGCCGTCTTTGTCGCCTTTTTCCCTCAGCTCATTGCGGGCCCCATTGTACGCGCAAAACAATTTCTCCCACAATTGCACCACCTCCCCAACGTCACTACGCAGCGCTTCCACGACGGACTTTTTCTAGTCTTCAAGGGCCTTTCTAAAAAGGTTCTTATTGCCGACCTTCTCGCCACCCTCGCAGTCGACAATATCTTCACTCACCCGCTCACCTTCTCATCCTGGGATCTATTGATTGGACTCTATGCCTATACGTTTCAGATTTATTACGATTTTTCAGGCTATAGCGATATTGCCATTGGGCTCGCCAAGATGCTCGGATACGATCTTCCCCAGAACTTTAACCGTCCCTATCTGTCACAAAATGTTCGTGAGTTCTGGACTCGCTGGCACATCTCTCTTTCGACCTGGTTGAGGGATTACCTCTACATCTCCCTGGGTGGAAATCGAGTGGCGCCCTGGCGAGTCAAAATGAACTTGATGATCACCATGTTCTTGGGAGGACTGTGGCATGGAGCCGCACTTCATTTCATTTGCTGGGGCATGTACCATGGCTTCCTTCTAACCATTGCCAGAGAAGGGTCGAAAACAGAGCTGCCACGTACTACCGCACAAAAAATGTCACGACAGATCGGGTGCTTCCATTTGATCGCATTCGGTTGGTTACTCTTTCGAGTCCAGGATTTAGACAATTTCCTCGAGTTTCTTCAAGGATTGAGCCGGTTCACCGTGGGCACGAGACTGAGCAGTGTATTTTACGTCGTATTAGGGCTCGGTATCCTGCTTCACTTATTGCCGACGCCAAAATTAGAACGATTCGCCCAATGGTGGATCATGAGACCTGTACCGGTTCAAGCCGTCACCTACGCCACGCTGCTGCTGATATATGCCGGAATGACTCTCGAGGCGCCATCCTTTATTTATTTTCAATTCTAAGCTGCCACAACCTAGCAGTAACAGAAGCATGTCCTTTCCCACTCAGCCATCGCCGGCATGCGAACCCAGTTTCGAATGACTTGAGGTACCTGCATATCTTTTCGCAACCTGACGAAGGGTACGGGGCCTTCTCCCTTTACCCTGATACGCTCTCAACACGAGCAGAGACTTGGGATTTCTTTCTTGGACGATGGTCACCTCCCTATTCGCCTCAAACTCAGAACGCTGTGAAGGCTTTGAGGATGGCACACGTCAGTACGACTGAACAAAGGCGGCTGGAGCCCTGACCGCGTGCGTGGTATGCTGCGCAATGGAAGGCCTTCACTACCTGGATGGTACGGGAGGGTCAGCTAGGCAAAGATCAACTGCCGCGCATCGGGTACTGGAAGGCATCACCACACACATTAGTGGCGCGCGATCCACGAAACACATTCTCACGCAATTGACCCGTAGAGCCATTCCCATTTCGCAACAAAGGCATCGCGATCGATTGCGTAACAACCAGGGAATAAAGCAGAGGGCTTCAAACTGTTCGAAGTCGGCGCGAGCTACATCACAAGAGACAATTGGAGATTGACATGCGCCTGATGAACTCGCTCATTTCATCCTTGGGAAAAGAATTCTACCGCCGGGTGGGTCGTTCTCGGTCGAGCGACAAGCAAAGTATCGTGTTGGCGCAGTGGCTTGAGCATCGGCAATCGCAAATCATTCCCCGTTTATATGATTCCAATTTTGATGTGGCTCGTATCAATCAATATGCTATCGAAGGTGTCAAAGATAATAATCGCCAGGAAATCGAAGAAGTGTTTCTTACGCCTCTCCTTGATCTGCTGATTGAGTATCTCTACACCGGACAGGAAGTCTTCCGCGATCTCTATCTCGATGAGCGCTTACGATATGCGCCGCACAGAGCAAACCCTGAAGTGCGAAAACGTTTCTTCCAAGATCTCCTGGAGCAAGATGAGGCCATACTAGTAGAAGGCTTCGGTGGAGGGAACGAATCGGCCGATGGCTCAAAAACAAAACTTCGTGAAATTCACCAGTCCTTGCTAATAGAACACTCGAACACCCCCATACGGCTTCTCGCAATCGGCGATTGCCTCATGAATGAAGTGCGTGTGTTCCTGCCGTCGCGTTGCCACAATGCAGGCATGGCGCTTGATATGCGCTGCCTCTACTTCAGTGCCGTGATGGGCAAAGCATTGTCTACCGAGCAGGTTGTGAGTTTTCTTGAAAAAGCACCCGTTGACTTGATTGCGGTGAGTTTCTTGTCGTACGAGGGGTTACCTCTCTACCGCTCGCTTATGCTTGAAGCACATACTCTTTCGCAGGAAGAAACTGCACGACGCATTGATGGGCTTCTTTCCGTGATGAGGCGCTTCCTCGAGGATCTTCGTGCATATACGGACGCTCCGTTCTTACTCCATAATGTGAGTGGTCTTCCCCTCATGAAATGGCGTAGACGTCTTGGATTTCTAGCGCCATTCTCATTGGCCCAAGAGTCGGTTCTCAGGGCGCTGAACGGTGCTATCGCTGAGCTGGCTCTGAATACCCCCAACTGCGTGCTCATCGACGAGGCGAAGATTGCCACTGCGAACGGCTACCGACAATGTCAGACGAGTGCTGTTCCAGAGCATATCGCTGCTCGGGCACTATTCCACACAAGCTACTTCGGAGCGTTCTTGTCCGAGACCTATGAACATATCCTGCGGTCATATCAGGCTATGAAAAAAGCTAAGGTCCTCTTAATTGATTTCGACAATACCTTGTGGGATGGCGTCATGGCGGACGGGACTGTCACGCAACACCTCGATCGCCAACAATTGCTGCGTACGCTGAAAGATTCTGGCATCCTGCTAGTAGCCGTCAGCAAGAACGATCCTCAAAACATTCGCTGGAGTGAAATGGCATTGGTACCAGATGATTTTGTGTTACAAAAAATCAGCTGGAAGCCAAAGGTGAGTTCGATTCAAGAGGTAGCGGCCGAGCTGGATCTCGGACTTGACTCATTCATTCTTATTGATGATAGCCCTGAGGAACGAGGACTGGTTTCCTCACAGCTACCGAAGGTCCGCACCCTGAACTCGCTTGATCCATTTACGTGGCAATCATTAAATCTTCTTTTGCAATTTCCAAATACGAAACAGACAGAAGAAGCTCGCTCTCGGACAGCACTCTATCGCGCTCAAGCACAGCGGCGAGAGACACTTAACCCCCAACTAGACTATCCTGCGATGATGGCGTCTCTTGGACTTTGCGCAAAAATTGGCCGAGGTCGTGGCGAAGACCTCGATCGAATTTCA
Source organism: Nitrospira sp. (assembly GCA_024998595.1). Taxonomy (GTDB): domain Bacteria; phylum Nitrospirota; class Nitrospiria; order Nitrospirales; family Nitrospiraceae; genus Nitrospira_A. The sequence continues at coordinate 142,860 of JACOEK010000004.1, read as the reverse complement.
GAATTGGTTCAACGCACCAACCAATTCAACACCACGACCATCCGATATTCTAAAGCCAACCTCGAAACTTTTATGAAAAGCCCCGAGCATCGGGTCTATGTCGCGGAACTCTCAGATAAGTTTGGTGCACTGGGGCTGGTGGCTTCGGTAATCCTTGAGGTACAAAACGACTACGCCATATTTGAGTCTTTTGTTATGAGCTGTCGTGCCATGGGTTTTGGCCTTGAACAATTAATGCTCACCTATATTTTGAATGAGATAGGTGACGTGAGTCGATTTGTAGGGCGTTTCATCCAGACAGATCGAAACGGTCCGGCAATGTTTCTGTTCTCTGAGGCTGGATTTAAAGCTCAGGGACCCGATGAATGGATTTTAAAAAATGGCGATCCCAGGCCCAAATGTCCAGCATGGTTTTCTCTCACACCACGAGACACATAACCAAATTCCCTGCCACTTATCTCATGTTGACTCCCCTCTGCAGGCCAGCATAATGTTCTAAGAAACGCAGTACGATGACAGCAGACGATATCGGGTTTCAACCGGGAGGAGATAAATACAAAAAACGCTTAGAAATTGGCGAAATAATTAAACGGGGGTTCCCACTGCGCAAGTTTCTCGAAATATCGATCCTGCGTCGGGGCGTTTAGAATTCGGCGCGCGATGGCAGTATGAAAATGTCGTGCTCGATAGACTGTTGGAAGACCTACATCGATTTCTACGTACTTACGGTGCCGCAACAGAAATTTGATGACCTTGTGCACACTAGGCCAGCCCGCGTCGTTAAATCCGACTACTCCATGTTCAGCCAACATCTTATCGATGAAGAAAAAGTCCAGCAATGCATATTCGAACGTATGCCAGCCATCAATGTAGGCGAGATCAATCTTCATGCCCGACTCGAACAATCTCGGTAAAGCCAGAAAATTGGATTGTTCTATCAATGTGTGTCGCGACGCGAATCCCGCCCGGCGCACATTCGCTAGGCCCGTCCCTTTCCATTCGCCTTCGATCTGATTGGGATCCACTGAGGTGAGTGACCCCGCCCCCAGTTCATCTAAGGCCGTCAGGATGGCCAAAGACGACACGCCAAAAGCCATTCCCACCTCGAGTACTGTGCGCGGTTGTCGTTTTTTTACGAGCTCATACAGCGCATTCGCTTCAATCGCTGAGACGTGGGAATGCAGGGAAAGCACTTGGCCATTCGGGCTCGTGACTTGCCCGGTTGCGATGATTTCCTTGAGCGTGGAGTTTCGTGCCTCAAGGTCCGTCTGACCCGATGTGAGATTTGTATTCACGCGCAACCCTTCTTCCATCTTCAATACAGTATCGTAGGAAAGCCAGTAGTATCATAACTGAAGTGACTGAGGTTGTCCAAGGATCAGGTCACGTTCATCAGAAACTTGTAAAGTTAATTATCGCAACACCATCCTCTAAAATTCATCGGACTAAAAAACAGCAGGGAGCGTATTGCGAGTTGCGCGATTGACATATTTGCAACGTTCAGAGGAGTCCCTTGGCATCTATTTACAAGTGAGATAGGAAGAGAATTGGGAGGACGTTCAACGCTGCACTACTTTTCACTCAGAGGCGATGCCAAGCATACGTTCGTAAGGCGAGGGGAACAGGCAGACACCAGGCAGTCCCTCTAAGCGATCATTACAAGTCAGCTGTACGAAACCCTGCCGCAGAAATTCTGGCAAGTGATACCGAGGTGCCCCCGGCCGCCTGCATCAGAGTCAGCGATGTATCGGGAACGTCTCACACCAATCTGGAGCACTACGATGTGCGTGAGTTGAAACCGACCAGCCTGGCAGGCGTTTAAGCAAGAGATCTTGTCAATGACACTGTCAAGAAAACAAGTGCACGGTGCGCTGGAAAGGCATGTTAAGAGTCAGTCTTACCACGCCGAGAGGCCGAATCTCGAAAGGTTCGTCCCCAGCCCTTTCGGCCAAATCCGAGAAAACCCAATATCTCAATTGAAAGTCGCCAGGGAAGAAATACCGCAATATAGGGAATTCCAGCTAATGTCTTGAGCGGAGACTGCGTATACATTGCGCCCAAAAGAAAGTATCCGGCCAAGGAAATAAGTACCCCAAGCGACCAGGGCAACAGGAAGCTCCATGCTGGCTCCTGAACGAGAAAGAAGCTACACACAATCGCACACAAAGTCATCGATGCTTGACTGGAGTAATTCGGCGCAGCGAGGGTCACGGCTCCGTCAATCAAATTGACTTTACCTTTCGACAGCCCTTCCAACATAAGGCGACGCGCTCCATTCGTCATCACCGCATACTTGCCCGTTGCCCATCGCAGCCTCTGGCGGGAAGCCTGTTTGAGCCCCTTGGACTCTCGAGCAAAGACTCGAGCCAAGGGGTTAAAATGAATCACAACGTCATTGAGTTGGAGTGAAACAGAAAATTCCCAATCTTCCGCCACCGAAAAAGCTGACCATCCATGCTGATCTACAACTGATCGACTGAGGCACATTCCGGTTCCGCTCAGCATCGCTGAACAGCCGATCGCCTCCTTACCTCCGTAAAATAAAAAGTTCCGCAGGACGCTCGTCACCGCGATCACCCTGGTGAAAGGAGTTTCCCATGGGTTAGAGAGGTAGTTATATCCCTGTTGAACATTATGCCCTTTCGCCAGAGCATCATCGAAAGCCTCCAACAAGTGAGTATCTGCAAGACAGTCGGCGTCGACGATGACTAACGCATCGAATAACACGCCTTCCTTGCGAAGCACCTGCATTGCCCACGACATGGCCGCGCCTTTTCCGCCCGGTCCTTCATTACGTTCCAGACACCGAGCGCCTCCAGCCCGCGCTACCTTCGCTGTATCATCAGCGCACCGATCTGCAATTACCACAACCTGAACAAGGATTTTCGGATACTCCATAGAAGACAAACTGTGGAGTGTTTCCGGCAGCCCATCCTCTTCATTGTGGGCAGGAATAAGAATTAAGAAACGAGTCGTACGGGACTTTCGATAATCCGGAGAACCAGATCGATACAGAATAGCGAGTATTGCATGCCCCCATTGATAGATGGAAAAAAATGAAATAACTCCCAGCACAAGGAGGCAGATGATACCGAATAAATTTGTCATGATGTCAGCCTAGTTGATTGCTGTCTAGTTCGCTGTGCTCAATACATCTGCATACAAATCCGCAGTTTTTTCCGCCATTGTGCGCGCAGTGAAGGCTTCTTCTACACGAGTTCGCCCAGCCCTACCAAGACCCACTGCCATTGGTTGATCGTCAATCATTCGTCGAATCAACTTCGCGAGGGACGATGCGTCAGACGGTTCAGCTAGCAATCCGGTTCGTCCGTGTACAACCACCTCCGGAATCCCGCCGACACGAGAGGCCACAACCGGTCGCTGCAGCGCAAGCGCCTCGAGAAGAACCATGGGAATACCTTCGTGCAGAGACGGCAGCACAAACACGTCCATCATGTTGATAAAATCGTATGACTCCACTTGATGCCCCGTAAACCTCACGAATTCATTCAACCCAAGTCGACGAACCTCGGCCTCCAGATGTTCCCGCAATGGTCCGTCACCCACGATCACAAGGTTCACCGTGCGATCCGACTCATGCAGGATTTGTAGCGCTTCCAACAACACCGCGTGACCTTTCACAGGAACGAGCCGCCCCACGGTTCCCACTAGAGTCACCGTATCCGAAAAATTCCACTCTTTACGCTTGTTCGATCGGGGGATCCTAACCTGGACGATTTCCAAATCGATACCATTATGTATGCGCGCGACCCGAGCGGTTCCATAGAGCCGCACTAAAGCCCGTTCAATATCTGAGGATACCGCAATTATCCTCGCAACAAGCCAGCCAATCACTAATCTGTCGACCATCGTATAGAAGGACATGTTCACATTGCTGAGCCCCTTAAAGGGTTCAGGCATACCATGAACTACCCTGATGACATGAGGGACCCCCACGCATCGTGCTGCGATGGTGGCGAGAATAGAATCCTTGTATTTATGTGTATGCACAATATCAGGGCGAACTTGTCTGAAGATTTTGGCCAGACGATATGCGATGATAAGAGGATTCTGCCGTTTTTCGGAAATGACCAAAACGGATAGTGAAAGCTTACGAAGTTCCTCCGCCAACTTTCCTTCGTTGAACAAGATAACAGAGCACTCGAATTTGTCCAACCGCACCAGGTACGTCAGTAGTGCAAGCAAATGCACTTCTGCCCCTGCCCATAAATCTCCCATCGCCACATGACAGACTCTCACGCGAACATTAGCTGTCTTCAACTTATCCATGAGAATAGGATTTGTGCATAATGACTAATTACGATTCTATCCGCAGCCGCTCGTCATACAGTGCTTGGTAGCTACTCACCATGGTCTGTAAGCTGAACTGACGTTCCGCACGACGTTTTCCATTCTCCCCGAACTCGCTTGCCAGATGCCGATTCTTCAGCAATGCGATCAAACTCGCAGCCAAAGCAGGACTGTCCTTGGGTGGAACTAAAAACCCCGTCTCTCCTTCGAGAACGATCTCGGGATTGCCTCCCACACGTGTGGCAATTACCGGCTTTCCCGCCATCATCGCTTCAAGTATCGCCATTGAGAGGCCTTCGGAAAGGGAAGGAAGCACAAACACATCCAGCAGAGCAAGAATTCTAGGGATGTCCTGCCTCAAGCCGAGAAAATGAACCCGTGTGCCCAGGCCAAGCCGATTGACCTGTTGTTTCAGGGCGGTCTCTAATTGCCCTCGGCCTGCAAAAACAAATGAGGTATCAGGGTATTTCTCGAGCACTTCGGGGATCGCATCAATGAGATATTGGTGTCCTTTAACGGGATACAAATTACCGACGACACCGACCACTCGATCCGTACCTTGCAGATTAATTTCCCTTCTGCACGCTTCAATGTCGGCTAGGACCGGAATTGGTGGCACATCCACTCCATTATATAGAACGGTGATTCGTTCTGAGGAGACACCTACTTTCTCTACAATAAACCGCTTTAAGTCCTCTGACACCGCCACCATGGTTGCTCGGCGACTGACCCAACGATACGCCAGACGACGTCTAAGTTTTTCCCAGAAATAATGTTTGCCATGGACAGTCGCCACCAGTGGAATCCCTAAATGAATCGCGACAGCGGCACCCTGCACATTCGCGTCAAATTCATGTGCGTGGATCAAGTCGACATGCTCATATTTCAAGAGATCGCGAAATCGAAATGCCCAACGCCAATCCGTCATTCCTTGCGTGGGAATGACATACGTAGGAACTCCTCGAGCTTGGCTTCTCTCCTGAAGCCAGCCCGGACGAAATACACACAACACCCCTCGATATTTCGCCGGATCCAGGGAAGCAGCTAGATTGCTGATGACTTGTTCAGCTCCCCCTGGCCCACTGCTAGTTGAAAGAAACAGAATTGTTTTTACTTTGTTGTCTTCTGACATACTCAGTGACGCCTGCCCATTCGGCTTGCATAAACAAGAATAGTAATTTATTGGAACCGCCTCGCGTGACGCTGCCTTACACTCCCCTTCATCTCACGGGTCGGGGTCGCATCCAGGGAGTCACTTTCGGCGAGAAGGTGCTGGAAATGATAGGACTCTGCTGGGAAGCCGCATAAGTCAGCGTGGAGTTTCGGAGCGCCACAGCCAAGCCCATCAGGATCCAGAATGTTGGGTAGTATAAGGTGGAGATAAACGCACTCGTCGCGAGATACCCGATCATGCCACCTAAAATCGCATTGCCGAATAGGGTCGCGCGCACAACCTGTTCATCTTTAACCGGTTTTCTATCAGGTCGCAGGCTCATACTCCGTGGCACGGCAGGAAGGAATTGACTTACTCTGGTATCCCGGTAATTCAAATAGATCATCGATCCAAATATGATGACCCCCACAAGACCTAACTCTGGCAGTAGGGTAAAGTAGAGCGAATGGGCCTGTCGCCCAGCCAGGGATTTTGTTTGCCAGGTTCGCCCTCCCATGTATTCTCCGATTGTCCAGGGGAAGTTTCCCTGACCAATCCCAAAAATTGGGTTAGCTGTAAATATTTCCCAACCTATGCCCCAGGTGAACATCCGCTGTCCCGCCGTGCCGGTCTCCATGGTGCTATCGTCGGTGATGGAGTTAATGCGATCCCAATACTCCTGAGGCGCCGCGACAAGTACTAAACCAACAAGACAAATTCCTAAAATCAGCGACATAACCTTTCTCGGAGAATACAACCAGCAATATATACTGAGAGCCAATAATCCAAGAAATGCGCCTCTTGAGGAGGTCGACACGACAGTCATGACGAACACGCCCAAAAGGACCATGTACAGCAATTTCCCTCGCTGGGTAACCGAGGCTTGGTACATGAAGAAGGCGACCGGAACAGCCACATTCATTTCCATGCCGAAGTCATTCTCATCTCCCAACCAACCACCAACCCCCTGCCCGTGATGCAAAATTCCATTTATTCCAAGCACTGCATGTACGCCTAGCCACATGAATATCAATTTCTGCATTTTGCCGGTCGTATTGACGAACGTGACGATTCCCAAATAGAAGAAGAAATATAGGGTCATCTCCTTCAGTGTCATCAAGGCCCAGAAGTTATTATTGGCGAATGGAACCCACAAGGCCATGAATGCCAATAGCCCCATCCATAGCTTCGTCTGTAGGTTGGCAAAGGTTGCTTTACCAGAAACCAGTACGGCTATTAAGATCGAGACGTCAATAAGGGTTGGGATGGGAATCACTTTCAGCGGCGGCAGGACATCTTGGGGTCGTCCAAATTCAAATAACATTGCCAACAAGACAAGGTAGAATCCAACATTTGATTCTTTCGGTGCAGGCTGAAGGCGTATGGCCGCTCCGAACTGAGCGCTACCGGACGTTTGTGGACGAGCATGAATCATTGAGCCTTCGGCGTAATTAAGAAATTTTTCAGTTAGGCTAGGGTAATTTCTTCAATGCGACAATCATATTAGTTCGAAGGTTACGGAAGGGCTTGGTCATAAGCAGCCGTATCCACAATAGTTCCAAGGCGGCCAGAGGGGGGATCATGGCGAAAATTGCATCCGTTGGAATCAGATCAAGCTGAAGCACTTCAAATCCATTGGCCTGAGCGAGTGCTTTAACTTGAGTTTCAGTATTTGCCTTGTAGTGGGTAGGAAAAACATCGTGTTCTTCTCGCCCTTCAAGCAAATAAATGAGTTTGCCCTTAAGCCATTCGGGTACGACTTTGGAGAGAATGACCCCATACCCATAAGCATTCGGCGTATGGAACAGAAACACGCCCTTTGGCTTAAGAATTCGACTAATTTCTTTGAACTGTTCATTAGGGTTATCGAGGTGCTCAACGACCATGTTGGCTGTCACTAAGTCGAACGCCTCACTCCTAAACGGTAACTTCGTTACATCCCCGCGCAATTTTTTGGTAATATTTCGATGCGCCTTTAACGATGGAAGATCATAGTCGATGCCGAATATCGCCTTGCAGGTTTTTACTAATTGAAGTTCTTCATTAGCTCTCCATCGCGGAAGGATGGAATGGCCACAACCAATCTCCACCCACTCGACAGACGGTGTAACATATCTTTTGAGAGATTCCTCATATGAGTATTGAGAAAATCGAAGCGTAGGGGCGATCGTTCTTCGAATCGTCCAGTAAATGTTCGATAACCTAGTGCGCAGGCTCATATCGCTGCAGGGCCTCCCTTAACCTTTCCCATTCACACCTCTCTCTCGCTCCGAAATTCAGCGAATACTAACTCAATTTCCTAATAGGCAGCATCTGCGTGATCAGTTCATCACACGCTTGCTTGATCATCGAGAAGCAGGTCTGAAAATCTTCCAGGGTTCCGCTGTAAGGATCGGCAACTTCTCGTACGGATTGATCATAAAACTGCCGAAGCAGAAACACCTTCGGTCTCGCCTGAGGATAGAGCTTGATAATCCTGTTTCGCTGCCGCCACTCCATAACCAGAATCATGTCTGCCCGTTCCACCTGTTCTTTGTGCAATGGTTGCGTCGCATGCTGGTTGAGTACTAACCCTCCTTGAGTGCCTACTATCTGCGCAAGCGGATGTGCCGGCTTCCCAAAGGAAGTCTCAAGCCCTGCGGAGTACACCTCGGTCGGCAACCCATTTTTTTTTGCCTGATGCTTAAGATAGGCCTCTGCCAAGGGACTCCGACAGATATTCCCCTTGCATACCACCAGAATAGCGCGCGCTGGCTTCGGAAAAGCCTGACGATTGACGAGAACTTTATATCGCCAATGGTCCAGCGCGCCATTCACAGCTCTTTTCATCGAGCGGGCAAGTTCCCGCACAGATAGCGGATGTATCTTCAGCTCGGAACGAGAATCAGCCTGCAACATTACAGCTCCTATGCCAACTTGACGTATCGCAGGACCTCGAAACGGCTGGGACCAGGATCGTCGAAGTCTTCCACTTCATAGAACAGGTCTCGTTCAAAAAAACGACAGAACGATATGAGAGATTGAAACCTCGTTGGAGCACCCCGCGGCAGGCTCAGCGCACGATCACGCTTCTTGAAGCGCATGACCAATTGATCTAGATCCCCCAACAGCCACCTGGACTTCACACCGATACGATATCCATTTTCAGGGATGATCTCGGCTTTCCCTGTTGCCATCTTGAGCAAGAGCAAGGGGAAGTTCACGCCCGCATCCACCGCCAATTGTAACGACCCCCAAAACCGTCCGTTAATCTCCATGAGCAAGGGGCGCTGATTGTCCTTATCCACCTTAAATTCCACCATGGCGACACCGTGCCACTTCACACGCTGTAACAATTTGAGGGTAGCCTCAACCATAGTTTTCGGCAAGGCAATACTTTCACGCAACACACTGACACCTCCGGAAGGTGGGCGCTCACGCAGTCTTCGGTGTGCAAACATGCCCAACGGGGTGCCCTCTTGCATCAGCACAAATAATCCCTGACCTTCCCCTATTACACGCTGCTGAATCAAAGATGGCGATCGCAGGTAGGCCATATCGTGATACAACCGCAGCAGTTCCTCCCGGGATTCGGCATAACACACACTGGTTTTCTTCCACTGGCGACCGTCTTTCACCAAAGAACAACCCGGCTTCACCACCACCGGGAAAACGGTAATTGCATCGATAAACCGGTCCAGATTTCCATCTGGGACGAAAATAGTCTCGGGGATGCCCACGCCCTCTAACACCGCTTGCTGCATCAACCGATACTTATCGGAAATCTCCTGAAAGACTTCGGATGGAGGACAAGGAATCCTAGTATAGCGCTCAAATTGCACACGTTCAGGGCCGATAATGTGCATTGCGATATCAGAAATCGGAAATATGGCATCGACGGCATGATTCCGAATCATTTCCAATAGCCTGGCCACGAATCGTTCGGGCTCTTGATATGGAGACGGATAGACAAAACTCTGCCAGCAGTAGCGGGAAGATCCCGCAAGTGATCGTTGAGATTCCGCCCCGACGATTACCTCAACCTGCTCGCGGCCAAGCGCTCTCGTGACCGCGAGCGCTGCGCGCTCATTTCCATCGGTAATCAACACTCTCACGGATACACTCCCTCCACTACCAATTGCTCCCCTCGCACATTCATGCTGAACGAGGTAACGGACCGAACACTCGCCATGAAAACAATGGAATGGAGTTGGTTACGTCGTTGTGAATGCCCACGCGACGAATAGCGTACTTATTACCCGGGCTATGCCCTTCAACACCCATCTTCACTGAACAGGCCGCCTCATATCCGCAGGTCCTGACTTGCCGCTGAATATTTTCGTCACTGTTGCCATTGGGGTAACAAAAGACTGGCACATAGTTCACGCCTTGCTCCAAGAGCACCTGCTTTGACCTCGCAAGCTCGACAGACACTTCTTGGGACGTGAGCGTTGTAAGAATACGATGAGAGCACGAGTGGGAGCCAAATGAAATGCCCCATTGGGACATTTCCCGTACCTCATCCCAATTCACAATCACCCGTTTTTGTGGCAGCGGTACTTCCAGCCGAGCTGCCAATGTGGCCACCAATTCATGGATTCGTTCTATCGGAAGATGTTTACACTGCTCGATGACTTGATCGGTGACATGCTCTCCGCGTTGCAGGGCCTCAACAAATTGGTGGCCGTTTTCGTCTAAATATTCAGCAAACACTATTCCCGTTTCTTTCAGTGCTTCTGAAGTCACTTTTCGGCCAGCAAGAATTTTAAACAGAAGTGCCAGTTGATCAGGCCAAAACCACCGATCACTTCCCACGTAGTCAGTAGGAAGAAAAATGGTCGCGGGAACACCAAATCTCTTCAACACTGGATACGCATGCCGGTAATTGTCCAACCAGCCGTCATCGAACGTGATCACACAATACCGGGCACGGGCATTCCAAGTGCCTGATTGCCAGAGATCCAAGAGCTGCTGAAGTGAAAGAAGCGTAAAATTTTTCTTAAGAAAAGACATGTGTTGAGCAAACACGCTGTCCAGTACATACATGCCGGGCTGTACGGACTGAAGAGATACTTCCTCGCGGGCCAACACCCGGTGATACATGAGCACTACCACCTTCCCCCGATGCCGCCAGTGAGGTATGGAGGATGCGTGAAAGGCCCAGGCTACCGCCTCGCGAATAGCCAGTTTTACGCGCGAGCTGTTTACACTCATGTAATCAGTTGCGACTTCTCAGCTAGAACAACGTGTAGATAAAAGGCGCCACCGCCGATCCCTGAGTAAGGACAATCAAGCTACCGAGCAACACCAGCATTACAATGATCGGCAACAACCAGAACTTCTTACGTTCTTTCATGAAAGCCCATAACTCTGTCAGGAATTCACCCATATGCCCTCCGTTAGCCTAAAATTGCCTCGTCATATGGTTTCGCGGCCTCGCTGGGCGTACGACACGATAGCTTTCGGCGTCTCGACTGAGCGCTCTCCTCATCGAATCCCAGCCAAACAGGCGCATAATCACACCCATGGGAGTGATCAGTCCAAAATACAGAATCCCAAGGATGATTCTGGTATTAATCCATCCCATCACATGGCCAATTTTCATCCAGACTTTGAAAAGAGGCCCGAGTGTGAGTGGGGCTATAACCCCCAACAACATCAGCAATGCTCCGGCAACAAGCGCCCAGATGCGTACCCCTTCTCCATGGCGAATCATCGGCCAGACACCGATGACACAGAAAACGCCGCCAACGATCAATCCAAAATGACGCAATTCTTTCTTTTCAGACTGTGCAGCCATTCAGTACCTCTTTGTCTTTATCCACAGAAGAGATGACTATTCGGAACAAAACTACCGTGGGTTTGCCTTCAAGCGTGGGGCCATATGGCCTCAGCGCTTGGAGGGCTCCCAGCGAAAGACCCGATCGCCACGAAAATACCTCATCCAGGCATCAAGAATTGACAGGTTGACCAGAACGAAAAAAGAAGGCAACCGAAACACACTGCTCTTGGGCATCCATTGAAACACTCCATAGGCTCCGGCCGTGGCATAGAAGAGCATCTGTCCCAGCAACAACATTCCGTACAAGGTCGATTGTGTTGCCAACACGACATTTGAAACAGAAGCTCCGATCATGGCAAACGGCACCAGCCATCTGCACAATTTATGGCTAAAGAGCTGCCAGGCGAACATCCCATATCGAAACGGATTCAACATCGGCAGACTGCGCATCAGCACAGCAATTCCTCGCAAAACCGTCCTGACCTTCCGCTGATATTCCTTCTTCTCATCCGATAAATTTTTGTAGTATCCCACACTATTGGGATCTGATATACCTCGAAGCCCTATCCTCATGGAATTGAGAAGCGTATTGAAGTCGCTTTGCAGATCGTCTGCCCACGGACTGCAGACGGTTCTTCGTGCGGCAAAAAACGAACCGCTGAGTCCGACCAGGGTATTCACCTTAGTCTCTAGTTGACGCAGCAGCATTTCGTACTTCACGTACGCGCCTTCTCCGCTCAGGTTGCCTTGAGCATCCACAAAACGATCCACGCTGCTCACGCAACCCACCGTTGAATCATGAAATGCCTTCACAATGTTTGCAATACCATCTGACGGTAAGGTGGTGGCCACGTCAGAAAACACCAGCACCTCTCCGCTAGTTTGACTGACCGCCAGTTTTTGGGCGGCTTCTTTTCCCTTTCGCTCAGAGGCACGAATGAGACGCACGCCCAAGGAAGCATAAGCCCGCACGATCTCATCAGTCCGGTCAGAGGAGCAATCAGACGCCACCACTATTTCAAGGCGCTCTCTTGGATACTGCTGCTGGAGACTATTCTCGATCTTTTCCCTGATTCGTGACTCTTCATTATAGGCCGTGATGATAAAGGAGACCGTGGGATGTATATTCCCCACCAGGACAGGCCGGCTTTTAAAAACGGATAACCCGACCAAGACGAGCAGATAGCCCGCATAAGCGTAAAAAATAAACGCCAGTGAGCCCCAAAATATCCATTCAATAAGCCACATCGTCACTATTCCTCGATAACCCTGCACCGCCAGACCATGTTCCTTCCCCTGACAACTTCAATTGGCTCGAGGCAATTCGTCCACGCGCCGTCCCGCGCCAGGCCCCTCCGAAGAACAGTTCATGGTTAGTCCTTGATTATGCTGAACACTATTCACTGCGGCGCATAGCCGAACGAGATCAGCCTCGGACATCAGTTCGTGGGTGGGTAGCGTAACAAGTCGTTCCGCGATCATAGTTGATTGGGGCACGTGCTGAGAGGAGAGTGTTTCAGAAAGCTCGGCAATTTGCTCAACCGCAGAAGGGTATAGGGGGCTGATACCAAGCCCCTGCTCTCCGGATCTCCGACACAGAGCATCCTTTTCCTGCTTTGATCGCATCAACAACGGGAGACGAAGATAGACCGCATGTCCTCGCCCGGATGGCGTGATAGTCTGCACGTGAGGGGGCACTGATCGAAGCAAATGTTCCGCGTGATTCACCCGACTAGCGGTCGAACGGCACAATCGCTTCTTCCAGCGACGTAGTAGACCAGCCCGAACTGAATCCATTCGTGTGATGGGGAAATCCGTATAAAACTTTGTCTCCCCCAGTTTGAGAAAAGGAAGCCCCGCCGGGAACCAATAACGAGAGGGGTTGATGAGGAATTGCGTCGCCGCCACTTCCACCCAATTTTTTAGCCGGCCGGCAAGAGACTCGGCCGGAAGTTGCGCACACTCCTGAGCCAAGGCTTCGCCAATACGATCATCATTCGTCAGAATGGCACCTCCGGATCCGCAGGTAATGTTTTTTCCTCTTCCAAAGCTCAGAAAAGACACATGCCCCATGGAGCCTAAGAACTTGCCGCCGCGCTCTCCCCCGAACGCCTGCGCCACGTCTTCCACTACAAAGATGCCTTTCGGATGACAGATTTCGGCAACGCGCGGCACGTCGACCCCAATGCCAAGCAAATGCGTCGCCAATACACACAACACCTCAGAATCAGCAACCTCTGCCAGGCGCACAAAATCATAGTCGAATGTCTTCGGATTGATATCGCAGAGCCGGACCGACAATCCGGCACGAATCACGGCAGACGGCACGGAGAAACACGTATATCCAGGAACAACAACCTGTCTGCGTCCGGATAGCCTGTGCAGAGCCCGGAGAATAAGCGTGAGGGCAGCTTTACCTGATGACACAAACCAGACATGCTTTACCCCGAAGTGTGCACGAAATTCCGCTTCGAGTCGGTGCATGGTCACATGAGGCTGCACGAGACCGACTAATCCCTGTGCGAGATCACGCCATTCGATCGGTGCGGCTGATGGGGGAAGCGTTCGCTGCGCCCTCATGGAAGATGTTTCACAATGTACGGCCCCAGCAGATTTGCGATCGCCAGAGGCAATTGCTGCCATACACGAATTGCCAGCGCATACTTAGGATTTTGCGGATTCAGCTGAGGCACCTGGAGACCACTTCCCATCCAATAGTACCAATAGAGTTGATGGGGCTGCGCTCCCCACTGTTCCTTAAAACGATATGTTCCACTATCGGGGCTCGACCGGCCGAAGTCGAACACTTGAAACCCCTGCTGGCAGGCATACTCCAATACTGTGCCATACAACATCATATTGGGGGCGAGCTTGTTAAAGCGTTTGTCGGACGCCGCCCAAGGAATTTCCAATGAGGAGCGGAATCCAAAAAGAAATCCAGCGGCAACCGGCACATTCCCATGTGAAACGATACAGATGCGCGCCTCCTTCGGAAATACCTCAAGAATCTTTGCGAAAAACCCTTTTGCATACACCGGGGTTCCCAAATCGCGCATACAACGGGAGAAAACCGCATAGAACTCGTCCAGACACTCGCGACCACCTATGCGTGCCGTCATTCCTTCTTTTTGTGCTCGACGAACTTGGCTGCGCAACTTTGAGGGAAACCCTTTCATCAGCAATTCGTACGACCCTGGCAACGAAAGTCTCATAGAAACCTTTCGTGCGGCCGAAACCCAGCTGGTCTCTATCGGCCGTTCGTGCCGAAGCTCGATATGAGCTGCGTTCAGATCTTTCGCCTTTCCGATTGCAGAGACTTCGAGCAATCGATATGCCTCGGAAGAGTTGGCAATTAGGCCGCCATAGTTCACAAAGGGCAGAGAGACCATAAACCGGCCAAAGCCTCGGCTTGCCAGAAACACTAGGGGCACAATGCCCTGTACAGTTTTATTTTCTTCCTGTGCAACCAGATAATACGTACGGTGGCCAAAGGCTTCTTCTATAACACGGCGCCAGCCTGACAGATGATATCCGGAAGTTATGGGAGAACTGAGCACATAGGTGTCCCATGCCAAAACATCCGCGTCGGTTCGCCCGAGAACTGAAGATACCAACGTACTCATGATAGGACAGTCACTGTAAGGATCTCGCACGATCAACAGTATCGAGGATAGCGGCTAATTCTCCGGTCAACGAGTGATATTCGAAACGATTTACACTCGCCACATCAGGCGACAGGAGCCTTTGCGTTCCACCCGCCAACTCTTTCAATAGCGCTTTGACCCGTACGACTTGATTCGGACTGCTCACGCCTAATCCATGACGAGCCACCAGATTAGCGGTCGCGCCCTCCCCTCCGATAAGTAGGAGAGGACGACCGGCCGCGATATATTCGTAGATTTTAGCGGGGACCTGCAAAGGGGAGTCCGGCTGAAGCACGAGCAAAACGCTTGATCGTTGCATTTCCCTCAGACACACGCTGTGGGAAACCGGAGGCTCACGCCGAAGAAAACCATGCTTCTCAAGATTGACTGCATACCTCTCACACTCCTGGTCTGCTGTGTCCCACCCTCCGACGAAACGCAATCGGATTGTTTCCGGTTTCAACTGCCTATCCTCAAACAACTCCCACACTGCCTGCAGCAAAACGCGTGGTGTTCTTTTTCCATAGACGGTCCCAAAATGGCATAACTCATATCCTGAAGGTGTGGGAAAATAGGCATTCTCCCCCCGCCCCTGTTCAGGCGTTAATGTCTCACGGTCAAATCCATTGGGGATCCAGGTGCAGCGGCCTCGGAGGCTCCCGTATTCTTCAATGAGTCGTTCGCGAAGCTCCTCGGTATTGGCAATGACATGACTAGCAGCCTGGCAGACTTGCGCTTCAGCAGCTCGGGATTTCCTGGTTAAAACATCAGAACCGAACGAGTAATAGGGATTGCAGTTCCACGGGTCTCGATAATCCAGCACCAGCGGACGATGAAAGAGCTTGGCGAGCGTCTTACCAATTAAGAAACTTGTCCAGGGCCCACCGGTCGCAAAAATCACATCTGGAATATCTTTCCCAGCTATAGCCTGCAGTTTCCGAACAACCTGGCGCCGCCAGCCGCATTGGCGGTCTGGAAATGCGAATGCCCAATCTAGAAGAAAGTCTTTCAGTGTCGCCCGGCCCGCGCTGGATTCAGCTGTCACAGAGTTTGTCGCGGTTTTTGTCTCTGATTCATGAGAAATCGTCGTTCGTATCATCCCCCTGAGCGTCTCACGATACTGCAACACTCGTTGAAGCTGATCTACATACGGCACTCGAATGACCTCAACCCCAGCTGGTATTCGCCCGCCAAGTTTTGGATCAACCTGATGCGAGGGATGTACACATTCCGGCGTGGTTGTGAGTACTTGAGGCTGCCAGCCAAATGTCTGCAGATTTCGGCAAAACCCAAGCGGGCGCATTGCACCGCTCGCCGCAACCGGCGGAAAGTAATACGCAACCATCAACACTCGTTTCACCGACTTACCGACAACTTCATGCGAAGCCCTTAATTACTGAGGGTTTTATCAGACAATCTGACCAGATCGAATTTCGTTACGGAACAGGTAACCGAGGAATGAAGAAATTAGTCCTTCTTTGAAGAAGCGCTCAGAACCCCAGATTGGTTCCCTTCTAGATCGCGATCGGCCCCTCACCGAATCCCGAAATGCTACTCATTCACACGAATCCCTGGACACTAGGTTGGCGTCTTCCCCGCAAGATCTGACAAGATTTCGAATTCGGCGACATGGAAGAGTCTGTTCGAAAAATCGGCCTCGCCTCGACGATGCCGATCCAGGTCGGCTATGAGAGCACCAGTGTTATAGATCCCCCGCTCCCGTAAGGTGCGGCTAGCGAGGATTTCTCGAAGCGGCTCGTACAAGTCATGGGCAAACCATTTCTTGCTCGCAGTAGGAAACCCCATTTTGTCTACTCTGCTTCGCACGGACTCAGGGATTCTCCCCCTCATTCCTTCTCGAAGCACATACTTGTTCCATGGACCTCGCACCTTCCAATCGTCCGACAGGCCGCACACAAACGACACGAGGCGATAGTCCAAGAACGGCAGTCTCGCCTCCACTGAATGAGCCATGGAATTGCGATCTTCGATGCGAAGATATAACGGTAAAGGAGCCGATACAACCGACTGTTTCAATGACGTCGACAGAGCTGCTGAACTTGGCGGCAAGTCTTCGCTAATAAAATGGTTGGTTAAGTCTCCTGAAAACCACGGGTTCTGGCGTATACGAGCCTGCCGCCTGGACTGAGCCCATGTGCGGTACCTACCGATCTTATACATCTCCCATGAGAGGCAACGGCTGGCCGCCGCAGTCATGCGCGCGCGAGAATTTCCTCCATGCGCTTCGGTATAGGCTGTCACTGCCTGCCATGCGGCACTCACACGCCCTTGTTGAAGGAGAGACACCCAATAATCCTGAAAATAGCTCGAGTACCCACCAATCGTTTCGTCGGCCCCCTGTCCATTCAAGACGACACGAATTCCGAGGGAGGCCGCGAGACGCATGAGCTGATAACCGACCACAGCAGTCATGGTATGCACAGGTTCGTCCTGAAACCAGAGGACTTTGCGCAAATCATTCCACAAATCGGCAGGGCTTGTTTCGAGTTGCCTGAGTTGGGCATGGGTTTGGACCAGGGTATCCGCTATATACTTCGACTCATCAAACTCTTTGGCCATATAGCAAAAAGCCTGGAGAGACTCCGGTTGCGCCCCCGCACTCTCATCACGATGACGCGCCGCCGCGCAAATAATCGCTGTTGAATCGAGTCCTCCGGAAAGACACACCCCCACCGGCACGTCACTTCGCATACGGATACGGACTGAATCCTCGAAAAGGTCCGCGAAGGTCTCGGCGGGATTAGTGGTGACGGTACGGGGCAGAGCATCCATGGACCAGAACGCCCACTGGTGCCACGCCCCGTCTAACCCAACCTCAAATCCGCTGCCTGGAGGAATCTGCTCAATTCCCTCGTAGAACGTTTCGTTACGGCTGTCTAGACGTCCTTCCAACAGAAACCTGGAAGCCGTTCGCCAGTTGATGCCTGACCGTTGGTACCCCGAGGCACGCAACGCCTTGATCTCTGAGGCAAATTGTATCACCGTGTTATCACGGCTGTAGTAGAGCGGTTTGACGCCAAATCGATCACGTGACCCAAAAAGGCGTCGATGTCGGCGATCATAAATCACAAACGCCCACATGCCGTTGAGTCTCGGCAGGCACTCTCGGCCCCACTCTCGATAGGCAGCAAGCAAGACTTCGCTATCTCCGCTCGATCGAAACTGATAACCCAGCTGACGGAGTTCATCGCGAAGCTCGACATAATTGAATATCTCGCCGTTGAACACCAGGACGTACTGCCCATCCTGACTGATCATTGGTTGATGACCGGCTTCGGATAAATCAAGAATTGAGAGCCGACGAAACCCCATCCCGACAGCACCATCTACGTAGATGCCGCCATCGTCAGGACCTCGATGAAGCAAGCTCTTGGCCATCCGTTCCACAGCCGCTCGCTCCACCGGCCGTCCATTCAGCCCTATGGCCACCGCGATCCCACACATTGAGGTTATCCGTCTCCTTGCCGCTGGTCCTAGATCGATGTTACGCGTGGATTATTTCACGACGACCTGACGAAAATACTCCGTGGCTTTTCTGATACCATCCTCAAGCTCCACCTTAGGCTCCCAGCCCAAAAGACTCTTCGCTCTGGTGATATCCGGCCGCCGCACTTTTGGATCGTCGGCGGGAAGAGGCCGTTCTTCTATTACGCTTTTTGAACCGGTTAATTTCAAGATAATCTCCGCAATTCCACGAACCGTGAGTTCTCGCGGATTACCGATATTCACTGGGTCATGAATACTGTCAAATATCGCGTCCGGTTTCTGGGTGAGAAATTTCGTGCGATCGGTGCGTTCCGCAACGGACTTGTCTGATTTCACCATCAATAGCGCAACGATACCACGAACCAAATCATCGACATAGCAAAAGCTGCGCGTCTGAGAGCCGTCTCCAAACACCGTCAACGGCTTTCCCTGAAGTGCCTGCACGATAAAGTTTGAAACGACCCGGCCGTCTTTGGGCCGCATTCTTGGTCCATAGGTATTAAATATCCGAACAATTCTCGTATCCACCCCATGGTAGCGGTGGTACGCCATCGTCATCGCCTCAGCAAATCGCTTTGCCTCGTCATACACGCCCCGCGCCCCGATGGGATTGACATTCCCCCAGTACGTTTCTGGCTGGGGATTAAGCAACGGGTCACCGTAAACCTCGGAGGTACTGGCCAACAGGAAGCGAGCGCCCTTCGCTTTCGCCAATCCTAGCGCCTTATGTGTCCCAAGCGCGCCTACTTTCAATGTAGCAATCGGCATCTCGAGGTAATCTTGGGGACTGGCAGGAGATGCGAAGTGCATCACAGCATCCAGTTGGCCATCCACATGCAAATAGTCGCAGACATTGTATTTCACAAAGCTGAACTTGGGACTTCCAATCAAGTGCGCAATGTTCTCTGCGCGTCCCGTGATTAAATTATCAAGCGCAATGACATCATGGCCCTGTCCGATCAGAAGTTCAGACAGGTGACTACCGAGAAACCCTGCGCCGCCCGTGATCAAAATTCTCATGAATCGCTCCCTCCTTCGTGTTCCCCAGCCTGTGGCTAATCGAGTTCAAATTCTTTCTTCCAATCTGAATCACCCTCAAGAGGTTTTTGCTCCGTTTTCAGTAATACGCAATTCTCAAGGACAAGAACATCCATTTCCGTTCGCATAAAGCAGCGGTAGGCATCCTCAGGCGTGCTGACAATTGGCTCTCCTCGCACATTGAAAGACGTATTCACCAGCACACCATACCCAGTTTGTGCTTCAAATGCCTTCAGTAATGCGTAGTAGCGTGGATTTGTGTCTTGATGTACAGTTTGCACCCTGGCCGAGTAGTCAAGGTGAGTGACGGCAGGGATGTCAGATCGTGGAATATTTAACAGCTCAATTCCCCACAACTCATCCTGCGTCGAACTGACCGGAAGGCGTCGTTTTTCGACCACCGGAGCCACCAGCAACATATACGGACTGTCCGCGTTCAGGACGAAATAGTCGGATACGCGTTCACGCAACACTGACGGCGCAAATGGACGAAACGATTCGCGATACTTAATCTTGAGATTCATCACCGACTGCATATCCCTGTTGCGGGCATCCCCAAGGATGCTGCGCCCTCCCAAGGCACGAGGGCCAAACTCCATCCGTCCTTGCAACCAACCTACAACCTTTCCCGCAGCCAGTTCCTCGGCTACCCGTGCATACAAGTGATTTTCATCGAGCCTGACATAAGGAGCATCGGTTTTTTGTAAGTATGTTTCGATTTCTTCATTGGTATGCGAGGGTCCCAAATACGACCCCTTAATACTATCTTTCCCCGGAACGACTGTACGAGGTTGCTGTTCAAACTGATGCCACGTCGTCAATGCAGCTCCCAGTGCACCGCCTGCATCACCTGCCGCCGGTTGTATCCAGAGTCCCTTAAACGGCCCCTCTCGAAGAATACGTCCATTACCGACACAGTTAAGCGCTACGCCACCAGCCATGCACATGTAGTCCGCGCCGGTCTCGCGATGCAGAGTGCGCGACAGTCGCAACATCACTTCTTCCGTCACTTCCTGGACTGATCGCGCGAGATCCATTTCGCGCTGGGTGAGCTTCGATTCCGGCTTGCGAGGCGGTCCGCCAAAGACTTTATCAAATTGGTTGCCCGTCATGGTGAGACCAGTGCAATAATTGAAATAGTCCATATTCAAACGGAATGTTCCGTCCGGCTTTACATCCAATAGATGCTCATAAATGGCTTTCACATACTTCGGCTCTCCATACGGAGCAAGGCCCATGACCTTGTACTCCCCGGAGTTCACCTTGAAGCCCGTGTAGTACGTAAAGGCGGAGTAGAGGAGCCCGATAGAATGTGGAAATGGAATTTCCCAGAGCGGCGTCAGTGAGTTCCCTTGCCCAAGCCAAGCTGACGTGGTGGCCCATTCTCCCACTCCGTCCATACACAACACGACCGCCTTTTCATAAGGGGATGGGAAAAACGCCGACGCGGCGTGTGACTCATGATGTTCCGAGAACAGGATCTGCGGCAGTGATGCGCTGGTCATCTCAGGTGCATGAACTAAGAATTCCTTTTGAAGCAGACTCTTCAGCAGCAGTTTTTCTTTCAACCAGACCGGCATAGCAGCCACGAAAGACTGAACTCCGCGAGGGGCAAATGCGAGATAGGTTTCTAACAAACGCTCAAATTTCACCAATGGCTTGTCATAAAACACGAGGTGGCGAACATCCTTCAGGCCAATATTTCCTTCCCGAAGACAATACTCAACCGCCTTGTGAGGAAATCCCGGATCGTGCTTCTTCCTGGTAAAGCGCTCTTCCTGGGCCGCGGCAATGATTTCCCCATCACGCACCAGGCACGCCGCACTATCATGATAAAACGCCGAAATACCAAGGATATTCATGCTTTGCCCCCGACGGTAGAAGGAGAGACTTCACTCACAATCAGTCTAGCACTCGAATCGGCTTGCAGCGCACTGCGGAAGCGAAAATGCTGCATTTTCTAAGGGATATTTTCTCTGACCGAGGCTATGAAACGCTCTGACATTCGTTAATGCAACCAAGGTAGCGAGCAGCAATGCCCTCCCAGTTGTACTCGCGGCAGGCCCATTCCTTTCCCCGCGTGGAAAGTGTCTCTCGAAGGGCGGAATCCGCGCACAACCGGATCAGACCGGCTGCCAGTGCGTCAGGATTGTTTGGGGGTACCAGAATTCCGGTTATGCCATCCTGCACGATTTCAGGAACACCATCAACATTGCTCGCAACAACGGCTTTTCCACAGGCCATAGCTTCCGCGATGACCAGCGGCATCCCTTCCGCCCGCGAAGCCAAGACAAACGCCAGACATGATTTCATTAGGCGAAGGACCTGCTCGTGAGTTTGATTCCCCAAGAAAGTCACTTGGTCAGCCACTCCCAACTCATCTGATTGACGAACCAAGCTTTCTCGTTCAGGCCCGTCTCCAGCAACGACCAAATGAAGGCACACACCTCGTTGCTTAGCTTCCCGCAATGAAGCGATGACGATATCGATCCCTTTTCTGTGAATCAGATGCCCGGCAGTCAAGAGATAATTTATTGGCAAGGATGGATCAACCGATCCTCCGTCGACCGCTTCAATGACATCCAAGGGTGCACCATTTGGCAGCAGTTGCCTTCGCTTGAACTGGATACCTTTGAATGCTGATTCGACTTTAGACAAGAGCGTTCGCGAAACGCCCAGCACCATATCTGCATTTTCCAGTAAGGACCGGACCAGTCGCTGCTCCCGCGGATTCCATAGAGAGAGGTCGTGAGCATCGTTCCCCTGATAGGTCACGAACAAAATCCCCCTCCATAATCGCTTCACTATCCCAAAATAATACATCGCAGGCAGGGGATACTGAATCAAAATCGCATCTAAGCGAGTGCGCCGCGTGAACCACAAAAGTTGTATCACTGTGAGTGGAAACCACAAGTAGTACATGATGACCGCCCGGATCGGATGATCGGGCGACACAGGAGAACGCAAATACATGCCGAATACCGGGGTATTTTTCAGTGTCTCAATTTGCCGAAGACGATTCTCGCGGTCGGCGACAAAGATAGTTACCCTGTGCCCTTTTTTTTCGAATTCCCCGGTGAGGCGGGCCACTACAGTACTGATCCCACCAGTTAAGGACGGACGCCAGGGCGTGACCAACAGAATATTCATAGTGTAGGCGGTTTCTAACGCGTGATTGTCTTCGCGCGATGATGGCTGCATCAGGACGGATTGACCGGCGCGTGAAGGTTGCGATTCCTGATATAGGACTTAGCCAGATCCATGTACAATTCAAGACGGAAAGGCCACTGTCGAACCAAGTGCCGAAGGCGACGACGAGCTACTGCTCCTGAACATTCCAGTCGCTCTAGATAGGCGAGCTGTCGCTGATTAGCATACAGTTGCGTATCGACCAGCTGCCGTATCGCAACTCCATGGGTTCGTTCAAGCTTGTGCTCATTCAGAAGGATCTCATAAATCTTCGTAAAGTCACCCAGCAACCGACGTTGACTAGACATAAGACTGCCTGCCCGCCACCTATATTGGCCCAAGGGATTAGGCAAATACCCAACCTCATACCCTTGCAGAACAACCTGAATCCAATGCAAATAATCTTGGGCTACCGGCAAACGCAAATCGAACTTCCCTGCACGTTCAAACGCACTTCTTCGTTCGAGAACCGTCAACGTTTGGATATGAGAGCGCTGCAGTATGTCTCCGAGGCATCGCCCTTGCGGAACCGCCCTTCCGGTTTCCTGATTAAAGCACGCATGGAGCACAGTATCCTGTTCATCGATCACTGCGACTTCTGTGTGGACAAACCCGCAGGCAGGACGTGCGTCGAGATACTCCACTTGACGAGCCAGCTTGTCGACGACCCATAAATCATCAGCGTCGAGATACGCAATATATTCTCCGGTTGCAATGGCGAGAGCAGCATTTCGTGCGGCAGAAGCGCCCTGATTCGCCTGCTTTATGTAATGGAATGCTTTACCATACTGTGCGAGCACTGCTTGGGTGGCATCGGTGGATCCGTCATCGACGACAATAATTTCAAAATCGCGATAAGTCTGCCTCAGCGCCGATTCGATAGTCCGCCCAATGAATCGTTCACAGTTGAATGTCGGGATCACGACTGATACGCGAGGCATGGGTGAGCTTACCCAGAAAAACGACCTACGTCACCTTACCCGACAGCCGGGGTCGCAAAGCTGCCAGAGTTTTCTCCGTCGCCGTATCCCATGAAAACCACTCGGCTGCAAGCTTCAACGCACCGGCGCGAAGGCGGTCACGCAAGTCTGCCTGATCCATCACCTCCAACAACAGCCCGGCTACGGCTTGATGATCCTTCGGTTCGCACGTCAGAACATTCTCTCCATGGATAAACGCCTGATCCATCAGGGGACCACGCGTCACAATGATTGGCAAACCATGTGCAACCATCGATGCAAAGGAGCTATTGTTTAATTGCACGCCTTCGAGGAACGGGAGGACACACACATCAGATGCATGCAGCAACAGCGAGGCATCCTCCTCATCAGACTTAAATGCCCCCGTCCATGTCGTCCGTTCGTCTATGTGCAAGGTCTTTGCAAGGGCTTGCATCTCGTCAAAATATGATGCGCCTCCCGCGACATCTAGATCAACTTTTCCCCCAATAAACAGAAGTTTTGCCTCAGGTCGTTGTGCAGAAATGGTTGCAAACGCGCGCAACAGAGTTTCGATTCCTTTAATCGGATAAAGATATCCGAAAAATGTCACGACGAAATCCTTAGGCTGGACACCCAATCGTTTCCGTCCACGCTCGCGGGCCACCCCTCCGTCATTTGAGGCAATAAATAGATTCGGAGGAGGAGGAATAAGGGCAATTTTCGGCCTTACAGGGGGCCATTCTTCGATCAACATGGCACGATGACGTTCGCACAAAGCGATGACGGAATCGCTATCGCGCAGCAATGTCCCCGAGCTGTAGACCACATCTCGCCCGGCCCAGCGCACCATCAATTTTCGAAATCCGCGAGATAGGAATCCTGTCTTCGAGGGATCGGCTCCGGCAAACGCACTCTCAAAGCGCGTGACAAACGGCACATTCGGAAAAAGCTTTTTGGAGAGCGTGGGAAGAAAAGTCACCATCGGATGGCACTTATACATCAGGCCAATGTACATGAGAAACACCGCATCAGGCGCACAGCGTTTAAGAAACGTCCGAGCGCGGAGCAACTCCGTCCAGCCCCAATTTTGCATGATGGGATGCACATGAATTCGAGAATCAGCGGTTCCGACATTTCCAACGGAGGTGAGCACCTGCACATCAATTCCACGCTGAACCAATTGCTTGCACAGGTGGTACGTATTCGTAGCCTCCCCTGCATGCATCGGCGGATACGCTCCCGAGATTACCAGGACCTTCGTCACGTGTAGGGTGTCTCTCATTGAAATCTTGGTCAGGGGGCTAGTTGCTCACATTTGCCGCAACGGTTCGCCGCAACCACGACTGGTGAATTTCCTCAAAAATGTGTTTCAAGGTCTTTGTGATCCCCCACGTGGGATAATGCGTGGTCATCTTATTTAAGTTGCTGATGTAGCAAATGTGATCGCCTTCTCGATTTTTATCGACATACTCGTACAACATCTTCTTCCCGGAGACCGCTTCAATCATTTCGAACGCTTCTAAAATCGAGCAACTATTTCCACGCCCGCCGCCCAAGTTGTACACTTCGCCGCTTCGTGGGTTTTCGATAAATGTGTGAATGAATCGCGCGACATCGAGAGAATGAATATTGTCGCGAACCTGTTTTCCTTTATAACCGAAGATGTTGTACTTCTTACCCTCCAAGTTGCATTTGACCAGATAGCTGAGGAAGCCATGCAGTTCCACACCAGAATGATTAGGCCCTGTAAGACAACCGCCCCGTAAACAGCAGGTTTTCATTCCAAAATAACGCCCATATTCCTGCACCATGATATCCGCCGCTACTTTTGATGCACCAAAAAGAGAGTGCTTGGATTGATCGATGCGCATGTGCTCGGTAATTCCGTCGACATCATTGGGAGAGGCGTAGTCCCATCGTTTGGATTGCTCTACAAGAGACAATTCATTGGGAGCGTCCCCGTACACCTTATTGGTCGACATATGCACAAATATCGTTCCGGGAGTGTGTAGCCTGGTCGCTTCAAGCAGATTGATCGTTCCCACGGCGTTGGTATCAAAATCGTCAAACGGAATCTTCGCGGCCAAGTCATGCGAAGGCTGAGCCGCAGTATGCACAATGGCATCCGGCTGGAGTTCCTGAATAAGCGTCAATGCTCCTTGGCGGTCCCGAATATCCAGCTCATGATGCCGAAAATTCTTCAAATCAGCCTGCAACCGGCGTTGATTCCATCGCGTATCACCTTGCGGACCGAAAAACGTCGCTCGAGTGTTATTGTCTACGCCGTGGATCATCCAGCCTTGACCATGAAAATAGGCACATACTTCAGAGCCAATAAGGCCAGATGAACCGGTGACGAGCATTCGTTTCATGATGTACTCACTCCCTCCCCTGTTCTGAAACCATCGCCTTACGAGTCTTTGAGTCAACTCAGGCCCGTGCTAGGTGTATTTGTAAGGCCATCACTTCCGGTGTCGTGCAGGGCCTCGCATTTTCGGCAAGCTGCACAAGGGGCCAGCAGACGGCTAACGACCCGCTTGGAATCGCCCCTCTCTTCCTTGCACTTCGTTTGCGACGCAGTAGTTCAGGACTCTATTGTCTTTAATAAGCCGGATCCGCTCAAGCTCATTGTCATTATTAGCATTTCCTTCTAGGCATCCTTACTCAGCCTGGGAAGCAAGCAGATGTGGTTCCCAAAAGCCGCGATCGTATCGGGGCCAAGCATGACAGCCAAATGGCAACTGACCGTGGTTCATGTCGTAACACAGACGCGGCGCTACTTCGAAGGCAAAGCGCAAACCATCTTCGACTGAGGCAACCTTAAACTCCGGAACATAATGTTTCGCTCGATCGGACCAAAAATGATCTTCGTTTTTTGTCCCGTCAGGCCGGAGGTGCCACTGGGACATCTCTAGCCGCACGCTATTGAATCGCAGCAAACGCTTCATCAGGCGTTTGGGTGTGTTTAGCCATCTGAGGTAGGCGGGCATCCCCGCATATTTTTCCTTCCAGTAGCCTTCCGGGTCCATCCAATACACATTCGATTGAAAAACCTTAAGAAAACTGTCGATCCTCCGCAACGACAAGCCGCCATTTCCGACTCGCGACTCCTTTACCCACGGGCTGTCGGCGCAAGGTATCCAAGGCGGGCCGATATAGTCCAATCCCGCGTCACACCATGCAGTGAGTTGGTCAGAAAAGACCAGGGCATCTAGGTGATAGATCAGAATGTACTGGTACTCACTGAAAGATCGATAAAAATGCTCAGAGAGCAACAGCCGCGTATTGGCAATAGCACTGCCAAAATACTCCATCCCAAATCGCTTGAGGGCGCAGCCCGGCAAACTCACCTGCAGACTATCCGGCACAACCAGATACTTGTCATACGAACCCAGGTAGTGCGTGAGATGCCGAAAAGAGATCTCCTCGTCGAGCGTCAGGGTGCTCCGATTGTGCATAGGAACGACCACAGCTACTTTTTTTTGCGGCACAGGCACCATCTCATTCTGTCCACTTTTAATAACGTTCCTGATCGTAGAGAGGCGTAGGGATGACCACCACTGAAGAGGTCTACCAGCTGCCCATCCAACTCACATTTCCGGCCTGAAGTACATGCATGGAGCGCCTACATTTTGGCCAACCGTCTAATCACTTCTTCACCGACCAACTTGTGGCCGGCATCGTTATAGTGTGCGTATCGTCTGAAGGGAAAAAGCGCCAAGGGATCCGACTGCGCACTAAAAACAGGGTGCAGATCGATTAACGGAAGCTCAAGCCGATCGACAATTTTGAGTACCTTGTCACGATCCTGACTAGCCGTCTCAGGAATGCGGTACCGTTCCCAAGTCGGCAAATAAACAAAGACCACCTGCCCACTCCACATACTCGCCGTAGCCTGAGCCTCACCCAATATATTCTCGAACAGCTGAAGGTCTTCGGGCGCAGCCGGTGCACCTGTATGACGCAAGTATTCCACCAACTCGGCCGGCAACCCCTGTTCGGTCGGACGCCGCTCGTAAAATAGTTGCACAGTCTGACGAAGGTGTTGCAGTTTGAGGACTTTCTCGAGAGAGACCGGTGCCGCAGCTTTTGCCATGGCGGCATCCAGGAAGGCCCTTAATTTCTCGTCAATTTCGGCCTGTCGTGCGAATAAATGCTGCGAAAAGGAAGCGGTCAAGTACTTACGCAACAACAGCGAGTTCTTTTCCCACCCATCGAGGTCACGCAGATCATTCCCTTCATAGTAGAACCACAAAACGAGTTTCGGCTTGAGAATCGGCCCATATTCTTTGAGTGTGGCCAAACTCGTCAACGGCCCATGACCATTGACACCCAAGTTTATCGTTTTGGGATGCTGCGAGCGAACGACGGCCACAAATCCTTTGTCGGAGGGCACACACACTCCATGAGTATATGAATCTCCGAGCGCGACAATTTCAGCTGACTGCTTCGCCCAAATTCCTCGTGGGTTGTGAAACCCATGTTCGTCGCTTTCATATACCACGTACTCGCCGCTTTCATTGCAAAACACTGTCGTGGTCGTAGCCATTCCGGCGACGGGCAAAAACTCTTCACCATTGCTGACCAGCGAAGATTGAATAGATATTCCGGAGGCTGGTTCGAAAAGGACCATCGGAAACACATCCGGAAATGCATTGATACCCCGTGCCCTCATATCAAGAATCACTTCCAATCTCGATCGAGTGTCAAAATGTTGCTGGGTCTCATGAACCGTCCTCATCCGTTCAGCCGCAACCCGAGGGTTTGCATCTTGAGGAAAGCTCAACCATGCTTGTGCGCCCAATGCGGCGATTGCCGACCCGGAATATGCGAGGAGCAACTCGACCCCGTACACCGCAATCGCAAGTGACATCCCGCACAACACACCATTGATCTTGAAAGACTCAGGCATTCGAGTTCCAAACACGAACACCAGGGAGAGCAGGAGGAACACCATGTAGCGCAAGGACATGCCATGCTGCCACACCATGGTCGCGAACAAGAGCAGGCAACTTGCAGCCCCCAACAGGAGCAAAATATTCGCTAATCGGCCCAACCGCTGGCCAATACTAGTCATTCGAGGCCACCCCAGCCCTCTTCATCAAAAATCCCTCTCTCAGCCTGAGCAGCACTTCAGTACTGTGGACACCACCGGCAACGCACGCGCTCAAACATCTGTGCCTACCGTTTACCGTGCTTTGCCAATATCATCTCCATCGTCTCACGGTACGCGCGCTCAAATTTTTCCGGCGTATGATTGCAATGAGCTGCCTCCCACGCTTTTTGCGCTCTGCGCCCTAACTCATCTGCCGGCATTGCAGCGACCTCTCTCACTTGGCGAACAATGGTTTCGATTGAGGCATCCTGTAAAAGAACCCCAAAGTTTTCGACATCAATAGACGCTTCATGCGTCACCAGGGGAATGACCCCTGCAGCCATCGTTTCTATCACCGCTGCGGCGCCAGCTTCTGAGCACGATGGAAACACGTGGGCAACCGAATGTTCTAGGATAGTCCTAAAATCCTCGCTGGACTTATCAAGCCACCCCACACATTTAATATTGGGTGTGTGAAACAATTCCTTTCGATAGATGTCCACAAACTCTGGCTCGTCGTGCACTGGCCCCACGATAGTCAGCTGGCATTCAGGCATTTGGGCGAAGGCTTCTAGAACCAGATCCAGTCCCTTGTGAACCATTCCCCGGCTTCCGAACCACAGAAATCGATGCCTCGATACATCAAAGTCTTTTGTTTCCGACCAAGGCCACATTCTCTGAGCAAGCATGGGCAGGCGGAAAATTGGTTTCCCTGAATACGCGAAGGTATTCATCGTAAATTCATTGCCGCAGGTCGTGAGGTAGTCCGCCTGTTCCACACCTAGATGCGGAATTTCCAGGCGGTTCAAAGGAAGAGTGACGCCTTTTCGGTGCTGAAGCGCCAATACGCGAGTCATCTCGGCGACATTCTGAAAGACCAGCTGCGCCGTGTCACAGTGCAATATCTTGATACAACTCGATGGCAAATAGGAGGCAAGCCGTTGCAAGTTAAAGCGGGTATCAACCACTACGTCATAGGACTTCCAGGGAACGAACTTGTGATTCTCACAGTGAATGACGTCGACATCATAGCCTATATCGACAAAGGTCTGAGCCATCACCATGGTCTTGTAGTACTGCGGATGACTCGTCGGAATTGGCTTTCCCTGCATCTTGCACAACAATCCCCCATTGTCATAGGAGATGAGCACATTGCCGTGTGGATTTCCGGCGGCGTGCAAAGAGATGACACCACCATGAAACTGTCGGCGGACACCGCAGACAGCAGGAACGAGTTCGCGCATCCAGAGATACCACTGATATCGTTGCAAGTATCGTCGTACCCGTTTCAACATGATGTTTGCTCCCACCCTTCAGGGACCAACCACCCAACTGGTCGCCATCCATCCACCGCAGCTATCCACTGGGTCTCGCCTAGATGATGCGGATCAATATGGTGCATGCCTCCTTGAGTCCAGTGTCGCCACCCGGCGCCCAATAGCGGGCGCGTCGAGAGCGGACACTCTCGATAGGTTTTGGGCGTGAGATCGGTGATCTCAAACCCTCGAACCGAGGTTCCATACACCGGAAAGCAGTCCTGCGCAAATCGCATGAGTCGACCGGAAAACAAGCCCACTCGTCCAGCAGGTCGAGCGATGTGGGGATTTCCTTCGACAATAGGGGAAGACGGATGTTCACGCCATGGTCCGGACAAGACATCTGCATAGTACAGCCGTAAGGTGTCATGAATCAGCGCAGAGTTGGTCTCACTGAACATCCACCAGTGCTCACCATGGTGAAATATTGAATTGTCATTGAAGCACCCTCCGGTCAGCAACACATCCGTACAAACCCAGTCTGTGGGAAAACGTTTGGCCTCATACAAGCGCACACTTTTGGCCTGATGGCTTTCCGGGACCATGTAAAATCGATTTTGCCACTCGAATACGTAAGGATAGGACAGATGAAAGGGCTCCTTCAGCACAATCTTCTGGTAAGTCCATACAAAGCCATCCGGGCTGGTTGCCCAGCCAATCTCTCCGCGATCCGTATCGTAATTATAGACTTCGAACAACATATGCCACGTATCCCCTACCTGAATCATAAAGGGATCCGCGACAAATAGAGCGCGCACATCGGTCACATGCTCTCGAGTCAGAACGGGATTCTTAATAGAACCGGCATGTCGAAGGTGAGTTGGAGAGGAACCAGTAACAATGCCGATCGACCAGAGGTGATAGACCTGTGAATCCTTACCTAGCAACCACTGGCTCACCAAATCAGGTGAATATCGCCGGATAAGCCGCTTCGCATACCATTTTAAAGCCTTGTTGGGCATAAGCCTTATCGAGGCTTCCCCACAGATATTTGCTTTTCATACCATTGGATAGTCTGCCGCAATCCTTCCGACAGAGATGTCGTGGGTGTCCATCCTAATACCCTTCTTGTCTCTATCGTGTCAGCAATCCGAATTGGCTCCCGCGGACGATCAGGAATTGCCCCGAATACGGGCTTGATCGGAGTTTGCATTAGCGCAGCAATTTGCTCGACCATTCCTCTAGTGGTCAGCTTTGCCCCTGAACCCAATTCCACTGTGGCACCTTCAATACCAGGGACGATCCCCGCAGCAATAAATCCTTGAATGACATCGCCGACGTAAATCCAGTCGGCCTCCCAAAGCCCACTGGATAATCTGGGAATTTCGCCCTTCAGAAAATTTAAGATAACAGATGGCACTAACTTACCTGTGTCCTGCCTGGGACCAAATGTCATAAATGGAACTGCCACCACCACGGGGGCTTGATACAGCGCATGAAACATGCGTCCATATGCACTAGCAGCCCATTTGGCAGCGGCGTAGGGAGAACTTGGGACGGGATATAGACCAGAAGGACCGGGTTCAGTGAGCGATCCACTCAAGACAATACGTCTGGAGCCGAATTCTGTCGCTCCAATCATGATATGAATCGTGCTTGCCAGCAAACTTTC
Source organism: Nitrospira sp. (assembly GCA_024998595.1). GTDB lineage: Bacteria > Nitrospirota > Nitrospiria > Nitrospirales > Nitrospiraceae > Nitrospira_A. The sequence continues at coordinate 111,293 of JACOEK010000004.1, read as the reverse complement.
AAAAGTCGGCAATACAAGTTGTAGATCGGGCTTAGCTCCCACAAACCCCGCCAGATGATAAACAACCGACGGTTGTATCTCAGCAAATAGCGATCGCACGTCTTCCGCAGAGGAAAGGTCCGTTTTCCACCAACGCAGGGATTCCGAACCGGAAACCTGATCCTGGCGTGAAGTCGCATGGACCTCTGCCCCTGCTTCAAGCAATCGACGACACAAATGGGATGCAAGAAAACCGGTTCCCCCGGTGATCAGCACTCTCTGCCCGCTCCATGTCTTGAGGTCCGTCGTGAGACAGACCTCTTTGGTTTGGGTCATTACAATCCTTTTGGAGCGTAGATCAGTTCTCCCGAACGCCCGGTTTCATCATCGTATAACGCGACAATTTCATCGGGAATATGTGAAAGATCTGCCGCGCGTAGGTAATCCCGCATCGTGGTCCCTGTGCACTCTTCATCGACTCGAGGCGCGCCGCGCCTACCCACGGCATCATCCGTATTGACACATCGGAAATCGATGCTGAACCTCGTCCTTCCGGACGTATTGGGAACACTTGAATGCATTTGGGCGGCAGAGAACAAAATGATGCCCCCAGCCGGAACGATCAATCGAACTTGAGGATTCAGTTCGAGCGCTTCAGAAGGACGTGGAAGGGGGCGAGGATCTTGCTTGATGAATTGGGAGACATGCCCACCACGATGCTGCTGATTCCACAAATAGTAATTATATCCATTCGACGTGTTCGCAACAGGTACGTTCCAATAGCTGGGGTGGAATGCCATGGCATTATCAGCCTGAATATCATAAATGGGAATCCACCAGTTTATTTGAAACATCGGAGCGGAATACCAGGTATCGCGGTGGGGATGCCATGCATAGGCTATCCCCGTGGTCAAATAGTTATCACTCGTTGAACTCCTCATTTTAGGTACATCAAAGTAAGTTTTTTGAAGGTCGCAGCCCAATTCTTGTAATAGCGACTGAAGATGGCGCTTCGATTCAGGATGGTGAATAAACTGCGGCTTTAACTTGCCCAACACATCGGCATACGATTCAACCGACATATGGTATTGAGCTTTTTCCGGATCGTGTGGAGCAAATGCCTCCTTAATCAACGTCTTGGCAAACTCAACCAGTGCCACCGACGATGGGCGAGGTGAGTACACAAACAGCTGACCATCAAATAACCGCTGTCGGCGAACCTCATCAGTGACTTGGGCATCATAATAGACTGTATTCATAACCCGTCCCCTCCATGCCTCTGAGTCAACGGCTCCTTCGATTCCGCTATCAGGTGACAATTCCTCAATGCCTGGGCGGCAGCGTGAATGACTTCAAATGGAGTGTCCGCCCGTTCGGCAATGTCCAACAACGTATGCTTTCCGTCGGATAGATTCAGTACCCAAAGTAGAGCCATTTCTCTTTGTGCGCCTTCTTTCTGTCCTGCAATGGCTCGATACAGGCCACGCTTTCCTAGTTGAGGCTCACAATGAGGGTTGGTACTGATAGGGCGTATATTATTTTCGAGCACGTATACTACCTGCAGAAGAATTTCCAACGATTCATGGAGCGCCTGTGGCACAACAAAATCGAGATTGTCCGCTGACGTATGATACTCCGCATATTCTCCATGAGACGTTCGCATAAAGCATCCAACGGGAAGGTTGAAGCCCGGCGAACAGTATTGCCGTTCATCATACCCATAGGGAGAAAAATCTACGACCCGGTGCTCTTTTCCACAATGCTTTAATACGTGAACAATTGCTCGATCCACATCAGCGTTTCCTTGGCGGCTGCGCTTATACGTCACATGTCCTGAATCCCCAATACCTGTCAGGACAACTCCATGACGAATAAAGTGCGTTCGTTCCCGATTCTGAGCCAACCATGTGATTGAGCCAATGGTGCCTGGAATAAATACAAAGCGATACGAAAATCTCCGAGCCATCCCTTGTAGAGCCTTCGCCAAATAGGTAGCGACCGCAACCCCCGACAAATTGTCGTTACAAAGGGATGGATGACATATGTGACATGAAATTAAGATCTCTTCTTCTGTCGCCCCTGGGAGCAACAGTTCTCCATAGCTCAAATGGCCAGGCAGGAGAGACGAATCAATACACACCTCATACTCAGGTTCGGTCAATTCGGCTAACCGGCGATGTGGAAGACAAAATCCCCAGTTCTCTTTGTAGTAGGACGTTCTATAAGGAATCCAGTCTGGCTTGTCCGGGAGAGAATGGAGATGCCCATCGAGATCCTCTCGCTTAAACCTTCCCCTCACGGGCACACTGTAACTCACGACATGGAGGTTGTTCTCGCGAAAGTCTATAACCCTCTCGCCTCGCGTCGTGGCAAGGTAGGCATCCCGAATGTTCCACTCCAGTGGAACAGTCCAATCAAATACCTGGGTTCCGCTCGGCACCTCCTGAACTTTGAGAGGAATATGCTGTTGAAGGTGGCGCAATGTTTCGCGAACCCCTTCTCCGGTAATACTCCTGCAAATCGGAAACAGCACTCTCATGAGCTCGTGAAGGGCGCGGCCTTCTTCAGTCGTAGCCAATACACCCTTGATGTTTTCAACTTCCATAGCCTTCAGCCTACAAAACCAGGATAACCCCGGTCTTTCTCAGAAATGACTTGGATCTGATCCGGCCAGGAGATTCCGAAATTCGCATCGTCCCATCGAAATCCTCTCGCACACTCAGGGACGTAGTATTCAGACATCTGGTAGAAGACTTCTGCATCATCAGTTAGAGTAAGAAACCCATGCGCAAAACACTGAGGGACATAGAGCATGCGCCGATTATCAGCCGAAAGAAGTACTGAGAATGTCTGCTTATACGTTGGAGATTCGGGACGAAGATCGGCAATTACGTCATGAATTGCCCCCTGGGTACACCGCACAACTTTTACCTCGGCAGCAGGAGCAACCTGGTAATGCATGCCTCTCAGTGTACCTCGCAACTTGTTGAAGGACACATTGCACTGCACAAGTTTGGTTTCCAGACCGTGGGCCTCGAACTCCTTGACACACCAACTCCGCGCAAAAAATCCCCGCTCGTCCGTAACTCGATCCAGGTCAATGGTAAACGCCCCCTTGAGCGTCGTCTCTCGAAAATTCACGACAGAATCTTGACCTCCGGAATAGGCACAACAAATTGTCCTCCCCATTCCCTGATATACGATATCTGCTGCATCACCTCGTCGCGTATATTCCAAGGCAGGATGAGCACATAGTCTGGTTTCGTTTCTTTGATTCTATCTGGATGAAAAATGGGAATTCGTACTCCGGGAAGCAATTGCCCTTGCTTATACGGGCTACGATCCACCGTATAATCGAGAAAGTCAGTACGAACTCCGCAATAATTGAGCAGCGTATTTCCTTTTGCCGGAGCACCATAACCAACCACCGACTTCCCTTTTTCCTTCGCTTCGATGAGAAAGGTCAGCAATTTTCGCTTTGTCGTCTCCACCTGAGACGCAAAACTGAGGTAGTGCTGCAATGTGCCAAAACCCGCCTGGTCCTCTCTCCGTCGCAACTCAGTCACTCGCGAGCCCACTGGCTTAGAGATATCTTTAGTGTGTCGTGCATAAATCCGGAGGGAGCCGCCATGCGTGGGAAGTTCATCCACATCAAACAGAGTAAGCCCATGCTTGGCAAAAACCCGCTCCACAGCAAGTAGGGAAAAATACGAAAAGTGCTCATGATAGATGGTGTCAAACTGGTTTTCCGCCATGAGCTGCATGAGGTGAGGAAATTCCATCGTAATGACGCCCTTCGGCTTCAGAAGAATCTTCAAACCTCCGACGAAATCATTAATATTAGGCACGTGCGCCAACACATTGTTGCCGATCAACAAATCGGCCCGCTTTTTCCTCTTGGCCAATTCGCGAGCAGTCTTGACTCCAAAAAACTTTACGACCGAGGGAATCCCTTTTTGCTTTGCTACAGCCGCCACGTTCCCTGCCGGTTCGACCCCTAACACTGGCACGCCACGTTGAACGAAATACTGCAGGAGATAGCCATCATTACTCGCGATCTCCACGACATGGTGCCGTGGCCCAAGGGCGAACCGGTCGCTGACTTTCTCGACATAATGCTTCGCATGATCCAACCAGCTCTCCGAATACGAGGAGAAATATGCGTAGTCCCCAAAAATGCTCTGAGGACTCGTGAATTCTTCGAGTTGCACGAGTAGACACTCACTGCAGACATAGACATGCAGTGGGTAAAATGGCTCCATTCGATTGGACTCATCCGCCTTGATATAGGAATTGGCTAGGGGCGACATGCCCAAATCGATGAAAGTCTTATCGAGAGAAACTCCACAAAACCGACAGGCGCAGCCAGGACGCAGAGTAACCGGCCGCTTCGGTTTAGAGGACTTTTTTTTACTCAGCATTGATCGAGTCATGCGCTTCATAACCATCGCCTCCCTCACCCTTGCCTTCCAGGATCACTGAGACTCACAGGAGTTTATCAAACGACCTACCACTCTGATTTACCCACGAAGAGACTTACCTGTCGTGGGGAACTTCAACTGTTGGGAATCCATCGGAGGTCCTCAGACAAACATCCCTGTACCTTAAGATTTTTCAACATATTGAGCCGAATGAGATGTGAGTTTCGAAACTCTCGATCCGCAAATCCCATTTTTTCAAGCCCCGTTTTCAAATCCACGATTGCGGCATCCAAATCCATTTCGGGTTGATACTGAGGGGCCAAGCGACGAAACTTTTCAAAGCTCACGCGGTAGGACCGTTTATCAGGCTGAGCGTTCTGATTGATAGAAATTTCCACATTCGGAATAGCTTTTGACACGGCATCAGCCAAATCTCGCACCTGATAATTCCACCCATCGCTACCAACGTTAACCGACACAAATTCCCCACCGGCCCCAGACTTTCGCTGCACACCCCAATCAATCGCCCTGGCCATGTCCCGAATGTGAATTAATGGACGCCACGGGGTACCATCACTAAGAATTGTGATCTTTTTAGCCGTCACTGCGCTGGCGACGAAATCATTGAGAACTAAGTCCAAACGCAGCCGTTCACTCATTCCGCACGCGGTGGCAAATCTCAGACAGGTAACCGTAAAGTTCGGGCTTGCAAGTGCGGCAAGATCTTTCTCCGCACCAACCTTTGATTTTGCATAGGCCGTCAGCGGATTCACTTCGGACTGTTCAGTTTTCGCCCCGCCCTCCGCAAATCCATACACACTACAGCTTGAGGCGAAAACAAAACTTTTAGCGCCGGCTGCCCGTGCTTGCTCAGCCAAGGCAATTGCAGCACGGTGATTGACGTCCAGCGTTACCGCCTCGAAGGAGGCTCCCATGGGATCATTGGAGATGGCGGCAAGGTATACGACAGCATCGACGCCAATGAGCATCTCTTTGTCCACAGACCGCACGTCTGTAAACAGTTGCACATGAACTCTGCACTCAGGAAGGTAGTGACTGGCTGTCAAGCATGTGGCGAAATACCCCATATCCAGACCTATGAGGGTCGCGCCTGGATAAGAGGCTCTTAACCGCTTCACAACAGTTGGACCAATGTAACCCATATTACCTGTGATCAGGATTTTCATCGGATGTCTCTCATTTTAGTGTGGCTGTAATCTTCTGACATACGTATTCCGAAAACGGAAGCGAGCAGGTAAAGGCAGGAGAAACCGCATTCAAAACGTGCATTGAGTGCCTGTCACCCTCCAAAACAAAGTCCATTTCTAGCTTCCGCTTCTTGATATCGACAAGTTGCGCGCGAATGCCGGGTTTGCCCCAGATTTGATAGTGCTCAGGCTTGATTCCCTCGGCTAACTGGCTCGCCAGAGAAACCATTGTGGCTTTTGAGTATTTTGTGATTTCGCGCATCGCAAGAGTCTTAAAATCAAAATTCGATGTCACCAGAAGCCCCATCCCCCTGAGCGCCACCTCGACTAATTCATTCCAGCGAAAATTTGCGACTCCGCCATAGTGTTCCCGCCACAGTCCCGGTATGGCAGTAGGTCCGATCTTAATCTTTCCGCTGGCAGCTACGGTGAAATGCACGCCCAGGAAAGGATTCTTCAAATCCGGTACGGGGTAGATATTTGTTCGAATCGCTTTGGCCGGTTCGCTGGAGTATAGATATAAACCTTTGAAAGGAAGAATGCGGTAGTGCTCCGAGAATCCAAACTCGCGGGCAATACGATCGGCATAGAGGCCGGCTGCATTGACCACGTACCCAACGTCAAAAACTCCGGCCGTCGTTACCACACGATTCTGTGAAGATTCCTGATAGCGAACTCCGCAGTGAATCTGCACGCCCTCATTGAGCGCATCGTTCTTCATCGCTTCCATCACCAGAGTTGGGTCTACTGTTGATGTAGCCGGAGAGAACAAAGCCCGTTCACAGGTCTTTACCCGCGGCTCAATCGCCTTGGCCTCGGCCTCTGAAATCGATTCCAGCGGAATCCCATTCAGCTTTCCTCTCCGGGCAAGTTCATCAAGACCTGCATGATCGGTCCGGTCTTTGGCCACGACGAGCTTTCCACACTTATTCAGAGGAATTCCTTTAGATTCGCAATACTCTGTCAGCAGACGATTGCCCTGCCATGTAAATTTTGCCTTGAGGCTATCTGGCGAATAATAAAATCCCGCATGCAGCACACCACTATTGCGGCCACTGGCGTGTAATCCGCAATTTGCCTCTTTTTCTAAAAGATGTACGGACGATCCAGGGTAAAGCCGCTTCAAATGTCGGGCGATATTCAGACCGATTACCCCGCCGCCGATGATTAGAAAATCAGCTAACACCTCTGGTTACCAAACTTTCCAAGGGGCTTTTCCGGAGTTCCACAATTCCTCAAGATACGTTTTTTCTTTTAAGGTATCCATGCAGGACCAGAATCCATAGTGTTTAAAACCCATCATTTCGCCCGCGTGGGCCAATCGTTCAACAGGGTCGCGCTCCCACACTGTGTCATCGCCATCGATAAAGTCCAAGACCTTTGTGCTGAGCACAAAGAATCCCCCATTGATCCAACCTTCACCTGATTCCGGCTTCTCAAAAAATTCGGTCACACGATCTCCCTCAAAACCGATGCGCCCAAACCTCGCAGGAGAGCGAACCGAAGTCATAGTTGCTAGCTTACCGTGCGAGCGATGAAATTCCAGCAACTGGCTCATATCGATATCAGCGACTCCATCGCCATAGGTCAGCAGAAAAGCTTCATCCCCGCGAAGCCATTTCTGCAGTCGCTTCACCCTCCCACCGGTCATGGTCGTCTGTCCGGTATCAGCAAGATGAACGACCCACTTCGGTTGGTTCCCATCATGAATTGTGGTCGCGCCTGTCGAAAGATCAACTGACAGATCATTGTTAATCGCGAAGAAGTTTAAAAAATACTCTTTGATCATTTCGCCCTTATACCCTAACGCCACCACGAATTCGGTGATTCCGTGAGCCGCGTGTATTTGCATGATGTGCCAAAGGATCGGCTTCCCACCAATTTCTACCATCGGTTTGGGTCTGAGCACGGTTTCTTCAGACAATCGAGTCCCCAACCCGCCAGCTAGAATCACCGCCTTCATGTGTATACCTCCAACAATCAGAGTCTACTGCCAATTCAGCTCGTCAAAATTCGCTTAGCCAATAGGGAAGGAATGATGATTCATCGAACAGGGTCTTTACCATTCCTCTAAACACTGCCCCAGCGTTCCAATACTCTTCAAGAAATGGTAAACGTGTATGTAACATCGAATTTCTAAAATGGTGCGTGGTCGGTGGTCCACTTCAGTAGCGGTCTTATTGCTCCCTCCCAGCGTCCCGTCACATCGCCTCGGGCCGTATCACCCGTCCCTGGATCAACTACCCGAAAACCCACAACTCTTGGCACATCACAATGCTCATGCCAAGGATCTTCGGAGAAAAGCCCTCCCCCGACAACCATCGTACCTTCAGAAAGAAAGTTTCCTGGAATCCAGGCAGTACTAATGTATCGACCCACTGCACGTGGACGTCGGTACCATACAGGGTCTCGGTCGTTGACAATGAAGGCGATCACGTCTTCTTCCGTATTGAAACCAAATTGCGCGACAATCATTTGTCCCGGCTTGAGGATGTCATACTCAATCTCTATTCGCATAGGCTTTCGAATATCAATGACATCCGTCACTTGTCCCGTTTCGGTTTTAACCCGCACCGCCCGCAAGCGAACCGAGTCATTGCCCGGAGCCTGAGCCGGGTTCGGCCACTCGGCACAGGGCTGGATATGCCCGGCATGCAGATAGTGATTCACCACGTCGTGCGCCGGCCCGGCCTCCACCACCGTCCCCTTGTTGAGTAGAATGGCCCGGGAACACATGCGCGTGATCGCCGGCATGTCGTGGGACACTAAAATGACCGTCCGCCCATGCTGCCCCACATCCTCCATCTTCCCCATGCACTTCTTCTGAAAGCGCACGTCCCCCACGGCAAGTACCTCGTCGACGATCAGAATATCCGGATCCATGTGGGCCAGCACGGAAAAGCCTAAGCGGACATACATCCCGCTGGAGTAATGTTTGACCGGCGTGTCGATAAACTGTTCCACTTCGGCGAAGGCCACGATTTCATCGAACTTGCGGGCGATTTCCTCCCGCTTCATGCCAAGAATCGCCCCGCTCATGAACACGTTGTCACGGCCGGTCAGCTCGGGGTGGAAGCCCGTACCGACTTCCAGTAACCCGCAAAAGCGCCCGTTGATGATTGCCCGTCCCTTGGTCGGCTCCGTCACGCGGGAGAGGATCTTGAGGAGAGTGCTCTTGCCAGACCCGTTGGTGCCGATGACCCCGAAGACTTCGCCTTTTTTGATCTCGAAGGAGACGTCGCGCAGGGCCCAGAGGCTGTCGTCGGCCGGCGGCGGGGCGGCGCGTCGGCCGACCAACTGGCGCACGCCGCGTGCCAGCGCACCGGCCAAGGATCCGTCTGGCGCGTGGGTCGCGCCCAAACGGTAACGCTTTGATAACCCCTCGACCCTGACTGCAGTACCGCTGCCCATCTAAATCACATCGGCGAAGGTCCGCTCCACCCTCCGAAAAAACATCACTCCTCCAATCAGTAACGACGCCACGACACCCAGACTCACGCTGACCATGCTCCAATCAGGAGGGGCCTTGCTGAGCAACGCCCATCGAAATCCCTCAATGACTCCTGCCATTGGATTGAGGCCATAAAACCACCTAACAGATTCCGGCACCAAAGATGCCGGGTACAGCACAGGTGAGGCAAACATCCACAACTGAGTCATCAACGGAACAATTGAAGCCACATCCCGGTATTTCACATTCAGCGCTGAAAGCCATAGGCTCACGGACAAAGCGGTAAGTAACGCGACCGCCACAAACAATGGAAGGAAGAGGACTGTCCACTGAGGGACTACCTGATACCACACCATCATTCCAATGAGAATTAAGAAACCTATAGCAAAATCGACAAGATTGATAAATGTAGCGGAGATTGGAATAATTAGACGAGGGAAATAAACTTTTTTGATTAAGCCACCTTCGGTCACCACACTCAACGTACTGCGCTCGAGACTTCTGGCAAACAACGACCATGGGAGAATGGCGGCAAACGCAAATAGCGGATAAGGCAGTCCATCTGATGGCACTTTGGCCAAATAGCTGAACACGAGGGTAAAAATGAGGGTGCTCAGGAGGGGCTGCATAAGCGCCCAACCAGCGCCAATGGCAGTTTGCGCGTAACGCGTTTTGAGATCTCGCCACGCCAGAAAATAAAACAGCTCCCGCGCGGCCCATAGTTCGCGCCAACCAACCTGAACATATCCTGTTCTCGGTTCAATCACTAGGGCGCAAGAATGTTCTTGCGCTACTGCAGATTCCATCGTTGCTCCCAATTGTAAGATTTCTTCATGACCGACAGGATGTCGCCACACGGAATGTTATGTCGCATAGTCCGACGAATTACAGCTGGGGCAAGGACACAACGGTCTATATAAATGGCATTCATACCTGCAGGCGACGTCTCCAACATAAGAGTAGCACAGAAGGTCGAAAAAGGAGCCTTGTCTGGCGGAACGAACTGCCTTGGGATGGGTAGTACGCACTGATTCTGGGCAGGCAACTGAACTTCCCAACTTGGATACAGTCTTCAAAAGAAGACACCGACACAAATCAGTCTGAGAAGAAAAATCGAACAGGAGAATAGCCTCCCGTCTCCCTTATCCGAAGGGACCACCCATTGCCCATACTCGAACAGTGAAGTGCGACTCAAGCGAGAGCCTCGAAAGACCCTCTATACTCGGGAGACAATGAATACTCGGAAGACCATGACAGTTCAAAAGATATCCACCTACGGTACTGTGACCAGTCCTGAAGGCAATCACAGAAATGGAGGTCTCAATTCTAATTCAGAGATGCAGACGAGGTGCATGCATGCATCGATGCATTTCTTGTAATGGGCGGAATAATCAGATTGTCTTGCATCTGTTCGATTTGTGGAAACACACGTCGGATGGGAGCAAAAGAAAAATCTTGAAGAAGCGCCCGCATTCGACCTTCTGTCTTATCAAGATTCAGATAATGTCGTAGTCGGGAGACCATTGACCCTTCCATTCTTGGCTGATCTGGATCAAATTCCCATGGATGCATGTACATCACTAACGGAGAGCCTTCGCCTTCCAACTTACGCAAGAGTGCGCGCAGAACCGCATATGGGTAAAAACGAAAGTACCCTCCTCCAGCAATAGGTAGTCTCACCCCCAAGCACTTGACAGTAGAAGGTGGTACTTCCCACAGAATCCCTGCCGGAGTCGACAGTTGATGCACCTGAGGATTTGCGGATGGTACTCCGTAACGATCATGTACTACAGGAAAAATGCTTGAATCGTAGACATACCCTTCTTCAATAAGAATTTGAATCGCCCACATTGTATCCTTAGTGATGGAAAAACTAGGCGCACGATAGCCCAACACCGGCTGTTGGAGAATACCCTCGAGTATTCCTTTGGCCTTTCGAATGTCTTCTCGAAATGCTACCGGCGTTTGTGCAGTTATGAGTTCGTGAGCATAGCCGTGGGAGGCAACTTCATGTCCTGAAGATGCAATTCTTCTAACCAAAGAGGGATATCGCTCTGCCACCCATCCGAGAACAAAAAAAGTGGCATGAACACCTCTCTGGTTCAACAAGCCCAGCAATTTATCTGTATTGCTCTCTACGCGACTCTCAAATTGCTCCCAATGCCTGCGTCTCATTGGAGATTCGAACGCTGAAACCTGAAAATGCTCCTCGACGTCGAATGATAGAGAATGTCTCGGAATTGAGTCAGGCATAGATTCCTCTACCGCGCCCCTTCACCCATCAACATGACTTTGACTGTGTTAATAACAATTCGCAGATCCAAAGCCAGTGACAAGTTTTTCACATAAAAAAGATCATATTGCAATTTGACGTGTGAATCCTCTTTCGACGCACCATAACGAAAACGTGTTTGTGCCCACCCGGAAATTCCCGGGCGAACCGTATGCCTCAAATCGTAGTAAGGTATAGTATTCCTTAGTTCTTGGACAAATACCGGTCGTTCAGGACGGGGGCCGACCAAACTCATCTCGCCTTTCATGACATTGATCAACTGAGGGAGTTCATCGAGTCTCCACTTTCTGATCCAACGCCCCACCCTAGACACACGCGGATCTTCGCTCGATGCCCATCGTGCCCCACTTTGCTCCGCGTCTTGACGCATTGAGCGGAATTTCCAAATCATATACGGGCGGCCCCGCAACCCGACTCGCATTTGCCTATAAAAAACAGGGCCGGATGAATCCACCTTGATAAGGATTGACAAAACTACCACAAGCGGCAACAGCGCGATCATCCCAATGATTGCAACCACAACGTCGAGAGCTCGCTTCAAAAGCATGGTGACTAATCGACGACGAAATCCGGTCGAAAAAATAAGAGCGCTGGGCTTTAAGTGATCGATTGAAAGGCGGCCGGACTCCTCCTCATACAGATAATGGCCATCGACCACATCGCGCCCCATAGCCTTCATATCTAGCAGCGTTTGAACAGGTAACACCGCACGACGATCTTCCAAACAGACTGCCACAGTATGAACCTGGTAGCGCTCTGCAATCTCAAATAATTGATCGTAAGTACCGATGATGCTTGGGTTTACTAAACGCTCACCGACACGACTGGCATCCTTATCAAGAAACCCCACCACTTCTGTGAAGCCGGTACGTTTTGAAAGCAAGGTCTGGCAGAGATCTCTGGCAAGGGGCCCAACCCCAAGGATCAACACACGTCGTGTGAACTTTGGAAAGCTAACCGACACGGAAACGATCGGCTGGTGGGTAGCCAATGGCTCTAGGCTAAGCTCTTGTTCGGACTTACTTGAGCTGTTCATGATGGGCTTCACGATAATATTCTTGTTGCATATAGTAGGGAGTCGTGTGGGCATCTAAACCGTTTAATATGACCCCCACATTCGTTGTATCGCCGATGGCCTTTAGCGCTTTTTGTACCACATCACGTCCAGTCATGCTTGCCTTCACAACATACGCAAGAAGATCGCCCATACTCGCTAGAACTTGCATATCTGCAAGCGGCAGCACGGGCGGTGCGTCAATGATTACATAATCAAACCGCTCTTTAAGGTCAGTAATCAAATCAGCCAACTGGTGCATCTTTGAGAGCGCGAGCGGATTATCTCCAACCGCTCCCGCGGGGAGAATCCAGGGGCCCGTCTCGCCTAGTCGTTGGACACAATCCTCAACGGCCTTTGTGCCACGTAACACCTCCACCAAACCCGGATGCTGCCAAACTCCTGCGTAAATATGCTGCATCGGCCGCTTGAGGTCACAATCGATCACAATGGTTCTACGGTCGAGATCTTTGGCCAGGACATAGCCCAAATTAAGCGCTGTGGAGGACTTTCCCTCCCCCATTACTGCACTCGTGACCACAATGGCAGTGCTTTTTCGATCTCCAGTCATTAGCTCGAGACGGGTTGCCGCGACTCGATACTGCTCAGCCACGAATGAAAGTGGACGCCACATCGATACTAACTCCAACCCTGGAGTTGGACTATGTAATTGCCCATTTTGGCCCCTGCCTCTACCCGTTGTAGCCGTGAGGCTACCCGCCACAGGAATATTGTCGTCGCCTTTCTGAGCACTGCCTGGGAGCAACAATGCAGAGGCGCGATTTTTTCCAGAGAGTGCTCGAACAGTTTGCATTGATCCCCCAAAGGCGCTTTCATAGAGAGGGATAGACGCAATTACCGGCAAGCCCAAGGTAACCTCAACCTCCTCAGCAGATCGGAATCCTCGTCCCATGAGTTCTAAGCCCACCGCACCTCCGAAACCTAAGGCACAGCCCAAGACCAGTCCAGCGGCCATAATGATTGGAATATTGGGAACAACGGGAACAACGGGGGTGTAGGCTGGATCCACGATGCTAAACTTAGCCCCCTTACGTCCCTGCGCTAAGCTCTTCTGCATGCCGGCACTGAGTTTTTTATCTAAGAGCGACTGATAATTTTTCTGAAGGTTTTCATAATCTCGCTCAAGCGTCTTCAGCCTCTGCTCCCGCTCAGGAGTATGCTCGACTCTTCGCTCATATTGAGAAATTTCACTTGAAATATGTGCTTGGCGACGCTTGAGGGCATCCAATTCAAGTACGATATCCTCTCTCTGTTTCAAGAGTTCGGCATGGTACGGATCAATCGCCTTTCGCTTGGATTTCTTATTCGCGATTGGCTCATCCGCTTCGTCACTCTCGGGCAACAGGTCACGATATTGAGCTGACGTCATTTCCTTGAGCTTCCTGATTTCCTCCTTGACTTGTACCAGGTCAGGATACGTCTCCTTATACATAGACGAGAGCTCAACGAGGCGCCGCTCCAATTCCTTGATTCTGCCCAACCGCGGATCTTTATTCCGCTTGCTTGCGCCTCCTATGGGAGAATCACTACCTATTTCTCCAGTCTCCTCATAATCTTTGATAGATTTATCAATCTGAATTAAGCGACTGGACAAGCTCTGGGACTGCTCACTTTGCGACCGCATATCTTCCTGCAGGCGATCCAGTTTGCGAAGGTTGGCATCTATCTGCTGAGGAAGCTCACCGAGATGCAGTTGTTTGAACTCTGAAATAATCTTTTCCTTCGCTTCAAGCTCGGACTTGGCATGCTTCAATTCAAGCCCGAGAAAATCCTCGGCCGCCTCCACCCCTCGTTCCCGGTCCTTGAGCGTTTCCTCGATGAAAAGGTCGCTGAGTCGTGAAGTAACATCCCTAGCAATAATCGGATCTTCGTTGGAGAATGATAGAGTGATGAATAGTTTGTCCTTAGTAGGTTCAACTTTGATAGATCCGCGCATCGCTCGAACCGCATTTTCTGAATCTACACCGTCAGGTCGATCTTTTTCATACCCAAATAGGCCAAACTCTCCCGCAATTTGTCCGAGCGTCTTTCGCCCCATCACAAACTGCCGCACTTCCATGACGCGGTCATCGAGAGTGGGAGCATACCCCATCCCCGCAGGATTGGGCCCACTCACTATTGACTCTTCGATCTTCGCACCTTCAAACCACATCTTTGTTGCTGATTGATACATCTTTGGCATGAGCGCACAAACCGCGCCGGCAATGCTTAGCGATACCAGAATTGCGGAAATTACCAGCCACTTTCGACTGACAACCGCTCGCCAATAATCTTCTGGAGACAAAGTGCGCGTGTTCATTTCTTTGTATCTACCCCTCCTGATCCGGACTTGCCAGCTCCTGCATCCACAGACGATGACGACGTACCAGAAGCACCTTCCCAAAAGGCACCGGAACGGAAGAAATCACCACGCGGCGCGTAGGCGTATGTAAATCCCAAAAGAATAACATGTTTGGAGAATCCTAAATCCCCTGCACTAAGACCGCTAGTTTGATTGTCGAACATCAGCCATTGATGGCTAAGTCTCGCGGTAAATGTGGGGGTAATAAGATAATTTAGAGATACCGTCGTACCGTAGGTCGTAAAAGTAGTGCCAATTGACTCGGAGGTAAAACTGCTTCGCGCAACATTGAAAAGTGCTTGAGCCGTCAGTTTGTCAGTGATTCCTGCTGCACTGGCCAAGGAAACAGTATGCGTATAGATCGGGCCCGCTGATTGAACGAAGCTGGGGAACACACCTAAATTATATAGAAGCGTTATTCGATAGGATCCAGGAGACGCAATACCTCCCGGCATGTTCATTCCAGAGAGAAGGGGAAGGAAGTTTCCACCCATAGAAGGGGATCCACCGGTTCCCGTCATCTCTTGTATATCGCTGCCCAACTTTCGGAGAAATGACGAACCTGAAGCATACGTCAAACTAAACCCTCCAGTGGGAAACATAGTGGCCGGAACTCGTCGCTGCCCGCCAGCAGCGGAAGAGTCTGGAATTGGCTCAATAAGCGTGAGTCCACCATTGAGTGAAGAACTTAATTCTTTTGTCCAGACGCGTCCCCATCCAACATTTCCGCCATGCATCGTATAATCGCCAAATTGAGCCTGCGAAGTTTGGGTAAACATATACTTAACCGTCAACGTGTCGATGGCGGTGATCCTTGATGACGGGCCAGCTGTAATGGAATGTGTAGTTGTGTCAAATACCGTTTGTGCTGCTGGACCTGCCGTCGCGGAAGTCGGAGTAAACGAACCACCAAAACTCAACTGGGAATAGGTGTATGTGGTCTGGAAGTCCGTAGTGGGGGAAAGGGAATATGCATCTGCAAGACCAGCACTATACATGGTGGTTCGAATGCGTTGGGTAAGAAGTCCAGAGTCCACGGGTCCGGAAATTCCAACCCCACCCGTCCCGAACCCTCCACCACCTCCAACTCCGAATCCTCCCCCTAGACCGCCAGCGCCAAAGGCTGGAGCAGAAGGGCTATACTGGTATGTTCCAAACACGCGAAACGCTTTCATCCTCGGCAAAACTCTGTTCACGGCCTGAGAGAGATCCACTCCACCCGATGCGTTGAACCCCACGTTATCCAGCTCGGAATTATGGGCAAACTTCTGAACAATTGCGCCCAGTGAAAGATTCGTTTTTACGAGGTTATTATTCTGCATAAAGTTCAGCTGAGGCGTGAACGTCGTAATGAGATCATCGGCTTTCGTCCCCGCCGCTAACTGAGATTTCGGAGTAAAAAACACATTGCTGTCGTACTGCTCGAGGACAGAAATTGACGGCACGACACGTATTTGTTGAGCAGCAGATTCGGACACGCACCAACACGACACAAGAACCAGTGCCACACTCATCAAAGCTAATTTACACATCCTCAGAAACTGATCACGGCACAACAATGACATCACCAGCCTTGAGGAAAAAATTTCCCTCCGAATTCTTGCCTTGCAGAATGTCTTCATATGGAACCGGGATCTGAACCTGCTTTGGTTGACCTTGACCATTTGGAACGACTCGCAATACATGGATCTTATTTCTCGAGGCAAACGTCGTAAAGCCTCCAGCCAATGATATGCCTTGCAAAACTGTAGCATATGATTTTAGAGGAACCTTACCTGGCTTCGAGACCTCTCCAAGCACATATACGTAGTAACTGTTAACCTCTTTGACTTGGACTGAGACTGTTGGATTTGACATGAACTCCGCCAGTCCATCAGCAATTCGCTTTGCCAAGACGTTCGATGTCATTCCAGCCGCCTGAACGTCTCCAATCAAGGGCATGGAAATCTTCCCGTCAGGCCGAATAATGACTTCTCGAGAAAGCTCCTGATTTCTCCACACATTTACTACAAGAACATCTTCAGGGCCTAACAAAAACTCATTCGGCGGGATATAGGTAACGTTAAAATCTATTTGTTCATTACCTATCCAGCATCCAGGGAGGGCGAGGATCGCACTAAAAACAATACATACCCCCCCCCGCAACCATCTGCAACCGAAAGTTTTCACTTCCTTCACTCCTTTGGCTCGTCGGTACGACATGTCGTCGCTACAACCCAACTAACAACAATCACCTGGATGGCAATACGACCATAGTTTCCGAGGGTACAACAATCTGATCCCCCGGTTTGAGTTCGATATTTTGATCCGACCCATCCCTGAGCACGATGTCATCATAACTGGCCTTAATTTTGTTCAACCCCTCGCCATCTTTTCCAAATCGAAAGACTACGATCTTGTTACGGGCGGCCACTTGGGTAAAACCATGAGCAATAGTTATGGCTTGCAGCAATGTGGTCTTACTTTTCAACGGATACTTCCCTGGAGCATTCACCTCTCCCAGAACATAAATCTGATAGCTGTTCACTTCACGAACCAGGATTGAGACCGTTGGGTTTTCCATATATGACTTCAAGCGTGCAGAGATTTCTTCCGTTAGCTGTGCAGCGGTACGTCCCACCGCAGAAACGTCACCAATTAAGGGGAGGGAAATTCTTCCGTCAGGCCGAACCTGGACCTGCTTCGAAAGATCCGCATTTTTCCACACGGTAATTTCCAGAACATCTTCCGGGCCCATAATGTAATCCGGCGTCACGGTCAGAGAGGACTTCTCTGCCCCATCTCCGTGGCGCGCACCTGAAGGGGGTGTTGCTGCAGAAGAACCTGCAACCAGACTAATTTTAGGCACCTGGTCAAATGGGCCGGCAAACGCCAGATTGACACAACTTCCAGCAAGGATCATGACGCCAAAGACGAAATTAACTTTCATGACTTATTCTCCTGAAGAAATTCGAATTGGCCATTTGCAGCAATCTTAAGGCAATACCCTAACGTGAGACTTATCGATCAGATTTCATGAGAAGACTTGCAACCGTCGATGACACAAACATGCCCATGTGGACGCCGAAAAAAATCCTTAACTCATTGTTTAATTAGCAAGAAACCTGGCGGCTCACGGTTTATTAGGAACGAGTGCCTTTTTAAAACGATCAACTGCGAGGAGTGGACAGCTGTCAGCGATTTGAAATTTATTCTTATACTAAAGCAGTTCGCTACCGTTTTGAAGTATAGAATCAATAGTCCCACTCGACAATACCAATGATGTACTGACCGCCCCCTCAAAGGTATAATTTGACTACCTCGAAAGTATTATGTAGCATTACTAGTAACGCTCACATACTTTAAGGTATCAGAAATCGACCAGTTGTCGAGAAACATTCAGCATCTTACGGAGTATCGCCGTGGCTCAAATCGCTATAACCTCGCAGGAAACCGCGGACAACTTGGCCGACCAGCGCTGTGGCGCAGGAATTGTCGTTCTATCCTCGTCCATGCAGCTTCTGCATATGAACCGACAAGCGGCTGAACTGTCTAAGCTCATCAATATGGCCGAAAACGGTGGTGCTCCAGCGAAAGCGGCTCAAGGAGTGCTCCCCTCAGCGCTTACTGAGCTCTGCACCGAAATCCTGAAAGCACTCCAGGTTCGCACGGAGGCAAAGGACTGGGAGCAATTTGAGGTCAAAAAAATCGCGGGAAACCCAAACCAGCCTGTGCTTCTTCGAGGTTTTGGACTTCCGGACCGAGGCGGTATTCAATACGCACGCCTTGTAGTCACACTGGAAGAGTTGGGTCGCCGGCAGCAGCTTAACACGGATCAAGCCAAGGAACGATTTCAGCTGACAAATAGAGAGCAATCGGTGGTTGAAAACCTTGCTAAGGGTTGGACGAATAAGGAAATAGCGAATGCGCTGAAGATTACCGAGCAGACCGTCAAAGAACACATCAAACACATCATGAGAAAAACAAACTCTACGACCAGGACAGGGGTTCTCGTTCAGATCTTCAAGTCGTAGTCCTGGAGACCTCATCACTTCATTGGGTCATCAATTTCCGATCAAATCCTTCCGACATTGTTCGTGTCAACATTCGAGACATGAGCACCCACGCTTGAACATTGAGCAGGAAATGTCCCGACCACGCGGTGCAATCGGTTCGCAAAAATCCTTCATGAAAGATGGGAACCGCGCCCCACTACTGACTGGCTCGCCCGATTTCAGACATTAGCCCTGCCCTGAATAAAATCCATGAAAGCGTGCTTATTCTCAACTGGAGTACTGGCAGGGCGCCCCAAATCTTTTCTGGCCCCACAGCGTATCAAAATCTCCAATAGGCATGGACCTTTCGATCGCTTTACCTCCTGGAGACAGGATTCCAGTTCCTGCGAGGTTTGTGCTTGCATTACCACCTGATAGGAGCAGGCGCGGGCGATCCCAAGAATATCGGTAGTGAGCCCCACTGTCGGCTGCCCACCGACAGAATCGTGCGCCCCATTATTCAAAACAATGTGTTTAAAGTTTCCTGCCTTCTTCACTCCCGTAATAGGGAGGGCCCCCAGGTGCATGAGAAGAGCGCCATCTCCATCCAGACAATAGACGGAACGGTCCGGTCGCTGAAGGGCAACGCCCAAGGCGATCTGAGAAGCATGCCCCATTCCGCCAACCGTTAAAAAATCCCGCTCGTGGCTTTCGCCTTTCCTCTCCCTGTACTCATATACTTCGCGAGAGGCCATGCCGGTTGTGGAAACGACCACATCACGCTCATCCAAAAATCCCAGAACCTGCTGAATCGCCGCTTCTCGAGTCAATTCAAACGCGGCCGCTTTCTTCTTGTGGCCGGTAAAGGTGCTGAACGTCCCCTTTTTTACGAGGAGCGCAAACGGAGCGTTGTTTTTTCGGACATAGGCCAGTGCCTCACTTACCGAGCCCCCGGCATCATTCATTTCCGGGCCTAAAATGGAATACGGGATCTCCATGGCTTCCAACATAGAAAGCATGACACGCCCCTGCTTTTTATGTTGGGGCTCATCATGTACACCCGGCTCGCCTCGCCAACCAATGACAAGCAAGAGAGGGATGGAGTACACCTCCGCATCAGCCAGGGATAATAGCGGGTTGATGATGTTCCCTAGCCCGGAATTTTGCAAATATACCAATGGTATTTTTCGTGTCGCGAGATGGTAACCCAGCGCAAGCGCTACGGCGCCGCCCTCATTGGCGCTGATGATATGCTGGCCGGCCTCAGGCACCTGCTCCAAGCAAGCGCACAATTCCTTGAGCAGCGAATCAGGCACTCCCGCAAAGAATTCAACACTGTTTGCCTGGAGGTATTCGACAAATTCCCGAGGATCAATCATGCTCTATTTCTCCAGACCAAGACCGTCATGAATAGGCGATACAACTAGAGTTATCCAAAGTTGACTATTGAAGCCGTTGAGAAACGGCCACGGCTTCCACGAAGAGTGCGCATTAGAAATTTCCGGCCTGCACCACATCGTCAAGGCTATTGATATCCAGCCAATGTCCAACGGTATACAACACCCGGATGGGATATCCTCGCCGCAACAGCTCCTGCAGCAAGTGCGGAATGCCAGCTTTACGATTCTCCGGGTCAGTCAGCATCTCCAGGATGACATTGTTGATATCACTGGCGGCGGCGGAAGAGAGCTTCAGAAATCCCATCCAAACCCCGTGAATGGCGTCTGGCGGAACACGATCCCCTAATTGCTTGAGATAGACTTTCGCATTAAAGGCCTTCCGTGAATTCGGAAGCGTACACTCGGCAAAACCTCCCAAGCGGGCGTAACTGGTTTGATCCTGCCAGTTGCTATCGACGAATATCACACAATCATCCGGCTCTTGGCACAGCGCCTGCGGAATGTACTTATTGAACAACACGTCACCGTACGAAATAATCGTCGGCTGAAAAAGCCCCTTCCTGGATCGCAGCGCCAAAGACAGAGACGCCAACTCGCCGGTTTGCGAAAAATCATCATTGTCGACATAGGTCAAGTTGGGGAGGTTAACGGCATCTTTTTTATATCCACGCACGACAAGAATATCCTTCATTCCGACGGCATTGTAGGCATCGACAATGTGAGACAGGATCGGCGCCCCCTGGATCTTGACCATGGTCTTAGGTTGTTCCGCAGTCAGTCCCCCCAGTTCTTCACCTCGGGAAGCGGCCAGAACCACCGCTGACGTGCCCTCGGCACCCCTGGGAAGATAGCGTTCCTCGGCCTCCAAAAGCTCCGCAGCATTCTGCAGACGGAATATTTCGGACACCGGAGCCACCTTGTCCTCGATGGACAGAAGGTTTTCACTCTGCTTCAAGGCACGCGCAGTTTTCTGCATGATCGACACGGCAGCCCGAAGCATGTGGTTCGCCCAAATCACCATAGAAAAGCTGTTCTGCCGAAAGACATCCGTAGGCGTGGAATAGTATTTCGTTGGGACGATCACAACGGGACATCGATTACCCCATTCCCGCTTGAAGGCCAGGATCTCATCAGGGACAGCAAGCGCACTATGAATGAGGATACCGTCGGCTCCGGCCTGGTGATACGCTTCCGCTCGGCGCAACGCCTCGGTCAGGCCCCAACCGCAGATAAACGACTCGACTCTGGCGATGATGCAGAAGTCGGGATCGGTTTGCGCGTCCTTGCCGGCTTTGATCTTCCCGCAAAATTCATGCATATCGGCCATCGGCTGCGCATCGCCCTTCAAAAAGCTATTGGTCTTGGGAAACAGTTTGTCCTCGATGCACACCGCAGCAATGTTGCGCTGTTCCAGCTTACGAATGAGCCGCTGCATATTGTTGAAATTGCCATATCCCGTATCACCGTCGAGGAGGATCGGAATCTTGGTGGCATCGGACATAAACTCCAGATCCTCAAGAACCTGGGTCCAACTCGCTTCATTGTTGTCTCGCACGCCGAACTGGGCAGAAATAGAGAGACCGCTGGCCCAAATACCCGGAAACCCTGCCTCCTCCACGATTTTGGCACTGAGTCCATTGTGTGCCTCGCAAATAAACTCCAACTGCTCGGAGAGGAGTAAGTTTCGAAACTGGCGGGTTTTAGTCAGCGGTTGTCTCGAATTCATGGGCGGAGGAACCTTTCCTCAAAGAAGTTCTATACCGTTCGTCGAGATATTCTTCGTATCACAAGGGGGCCATCAAGTCCTACACTATTAGTCGCTACCCAGAATTCGCCAGGAAGAATCACTCCCTCTGCCTACCTGCATGAGTTCAAGAAGCGCATGTCGTCATCTGCCAATGCCTGCAAATTTCCTTCACAACGTGCAGATAGTAGCCGAGCCGGAAGGTCCGACGCTACCGATTCTTCACTGCAAAGAAGTCTGGTGAACGATTGTCGCCGACCCCCTTCAACGCAGGCTTCATTGCGAGGGGCCAGCTACAAGTTGGCAACATCCAGTACGTCCCCTATCTCGGAACATGCCCCGCCGGACACCAACAGCTTCCACTGGTCTCATGATCCGTGTCGTATTCCCCACAGTGGAATCTAATTGAGACAGCACCTGCCCAGCAGGTCGAGAGTACGTGACAATTATTCAACAACTTACACGTGCGATGAGTGGCGCGAGATTTGCTCATTTACGGCTTACCTGGATAAGACCAGGCAGATTGCTTGAGAAAGACTGGCACCATGCGACATCCAAGATTACGACAAATGGTCCTCCTGTTCACGGCTCTCACAGCCGTGGGATGCCAAGCTAACCCGGCCGTCACTTCAGTGCGTTATGACAATGTCCGATTCATGGACGTATGGAGCACCTACACCCACTGTCTCTCGGCCGAAGACAGCCAAGCGGCCTTGTTGGATTCAAGCAAATTGCGCGATGTCAGCCGTGCTCAAACCACGCATTCGCCACTCGAAACCATCCTGCCTGCCGGTCTGAAAAATATGGTCAGCCAGCCTGCCACCCGCCTGGCTGTGGATGTTCACGCCATGGCAGCATCCTGCAGCTTACATGCGGGGACCCTGGCCATGTCAGCCGGCGAGGTGGACCTGGCAAGAAATCAATTTCGAGAAGTGTTGCACGGCCACGCGGAATCTGATTATGGCTACTACACGACACAGGCTCGGGAGCGGCTTGCTCAACTTGAACTGACACTTCAGGCGGCTCTGCGGTAGCTTCACAGCCCTCGCTCAAACGAACGCCCCTACGCTTTCCGTTCATCCTCTCGAGAAACCACGTCTCGGAACAGTTGCAGATAGATCGCCGCCGATCGACTCCATGAGAGGTCCTGCTCCATTCCTGTCCTTACGATGCGGTGCCAGTCCGCTTTTTTCCGATACACAGACAGGGCGAGTAACACACAGGTGAGGAGCGACGCGGAACTGGAATCCGTGAAACTAAAACCTGTGGTCCGGGACTCCTTGAAGGCTCGCGGCGTATAGCCGACGACCGTATCCGCTAAGCCTCCGGTCTTTCTCACGACGGGAACTGTTCCGTAACGCAGACTGTATAACTGACTAAGGCCACAAGGCTCATAGCGGGAAGGCATGAGGAACAGATCCGCCCCGGCCTCAATTCGATGGGCTAACCCTTCATCAAACACATTCCGGACGACAATTTTCCCGGGATAGCGATCAGCCAACTCACGCACCTGTTGCTCATAGTGCGGGTCACCGGTCCCGAGAATCACGACCTGTAGATCGAGTTCCATGAGATCGGGAAGCACGTCGATGACGAGATCAATTCCTTTTTGACTGGTGAGCCTGGCAATCACTCCAAGCAGCGGCCCCTTAAGCGGACGAAGTCCCAATTCTCGTTGAAGCGCCTTTTTGCAGCGAACCTTCCCCGAGAGGTCGGATACGCTATAGGGAGCAACTACGTGTGGATCCGTCGCCGGGTTCCAGGCATCCGTATCGATTCCATTCACAATTCCAGACAACACCTCTCTGCGCTCGGTGATAACCCCCTCCAGACCGCACCCATATTCGGGGGTCTGGATTTCCTGGCTGTAGGTCGGGCTGACCGTCGTCAGGAGATCCGCGAAGACAAGCCCGCCCTTCAACACATTGACGTGACCATAAAACTCGAGTGCGGGAGGCGTGAACAGGTGCGGCGGCAGCCGCGTCAATGGAAACTGCGTCGCGGGAAATAACCCCTGATACCCGAGGTTATGTATGGTGAACACACTACGGGTGCGGCTCAATGTCGGTCGCCCCTGGTAGATCGTCCGCAAATAGACCGCACAGAGAGCGGCCTGCCAATCGTGAACGTGCAGAACGTCCGCTTGCCAGCCATCGTTCTCGCCGAGATGAACTAACATCTCCATCACGGCCCGGGAGAACCCCGCGAACCGATCCAGATTATCGGGATAGTCGCGGCCAGCTTCTTGGTATAGGCCTGGCCGTGAAAAAAACGGATCATGTCGAACGACGAATACGCGCAGGCGCCCTGGGCCTTTCACTTGTAGCGGCGGCGCGAAGATTTCCTGTACACGGGCATCAATCACACCTTGCCCGGTAGGAACAGGCAAGTGGACACCCTCCGTCATCTGATACCCAAGCTCATCGATGTGTCGATACGCCGGCACCATCACGCAGACATCGTGTCCCAGCTTGGCGAATTCGACCGCCAATGCTCCGACGACATCGGCGAGGCCGCCCGTTTTGGCCAACGGCACGACCTCTGACGCAACCATGCAAATGTTGAGGGGAGACTGATCCGGAGTGGGGTTCATGGGCGAAGACACTGCCGCCTATTTCATACCGGGGGATGATTCAAGCCGCGTCTTGAACTGAGATTCAAACTTCCAGGTCTTACCGACAAGGTGGACCTTCTCGGCTGTCATGGCCTCATGGTACACGAGCACGCCTTCGAGAAACACCAGGTAGTATCCGCGATCCGCATACGCCATAAAGAACGCATCACCTGCAGCCAGACCCGTTTCCCATCCTTGTGGTGATTCGCCGAGCGCCATGCGTGCCTGGGGAATCAATCGACCATCCGGCATGCCGAAAAAATGCGTAAACTGCTGATGCGTGTAGGTCGGCTCGCCCCAGGTTTCGACAAAGGCCGGTGGGGTCAACTGCTGAATGCGAAAGTCGCCTGCCTGAACCAGCCGCTTCTGTTGATCAAGCGGAGGCATTCCGGAACAGCCCGTGGATACGAGGCCGATCAGCAGCCACACTCCCAGGGAAGCAAGTCTATAGACGTTCATCCGATCCGCCTTTCCCTTTTCAGACGCTGAACACCGTCCGCATCGGTCACAGCAACCGTCGAGAGCGTGGTTCCACCGGTTTCACCGGCTGACAGACATCACACTGGCACAACCGGCGAAGGAACGAATAGGAGTAAATGCCTGTGTCGTGCCCATCACTCCACGTAAACTGAAAGGCATAGCGTCCCACCGCCTGAATATCTTGCAGCATGATGACGAGCGGCACATCATCGGGCTTGAGGCGTAGTTCACCCGTCCATTCATCCGTGCAAGCGGCGCAGGGACAATGCTGCCGAAGGTACCGGACCGGGTAGCGTGCCTTGTGACCATCACTCCACGTAATGCTCAACACACCCTTCTCTACCCATTCCATATCGGTGGGTTCGAGCACCATTTCACCCATAACGATCAACGCTCCCTTATCACATGCTGATAACAGACTTGGTGACCCTCACCATAAGGGCCTCTCACGAGGGGCTCCCGCTGGTCAAAAAATCCACAGCCGGCAAACGCCGGCCTGCCACAACCGTGACATAACTCTCAATCACCGATTCGACTTCGGCACGCACTTGCCCCGCCGCGTGCAACCGGCTCAACAGCGCCGGCTGCATGTGTAAGGCTTGGTGGAGAAAGGCTACGCTGCCACGGGACAAGGCCGTGCACCGAAACGGCTGACGACTCGCACACCGCTCACACACCATGCCCCCGGCCAGAGGGGAAAAGTGCGGAAGGACGGTTCGCTGCACTTGTCCGCAGGTCGCACACTGTTCGGTTTGCGGACGAAATCCGGTGATACCCAGCAGACGAATCTGAAACAACAAGGTGGTCCACGCCGCGTCCCGACTCTCCAGCAATGTACGCAACCCCGATTCCAACATCTCAAAGACGCGCGGTTCGGCATCACCCTCAGCCATGACGGCGCCCACGAGATTGACCATCCGTCCAGCGGCAGTCATCAATGTCAGGTCGCTGCGGAGCTTCACAAACGGTTCATCCAGGGCCACCTGCGAGATGCGGTACAACGAGTCTCCGGGCTTTTCAAACAGATCCAGCTGGCAGAGGGTAAACGGCTCGATCATACCGCCTAAGCGGCTCTTCAGCCGCCGCGCGCCCCGCGCGACCCCACGGAGTTTCCCCACCCGCAGTGTGTAACACGTGACAATCCGATCGGCGTCGCCCCACTTCCGGCTATGCAGCACGATCGCAGCCGTCTTCAACAGCGGCATTCCATCACCCTGCGTCGAAAGTTACATGGGAACGAGGAGGCCTGGGCCGCATCGTTATCGAATCTGCTCGAGGAAGATCGTCGCCAAGGTGAGATAAATCGCAATCCCGGTGATGTCGTTGGCCGTCGTCACAAACGGACCGGCCGCGACCGCAGGGTCTACGCCCATTCGCTTCAAGACGATCGGCATCACCGTCGCCATGCTTGTCGAGACGAGGAAGGCTGTAATGAGCGACACCCCGACCACCATGCCGAGAAACACCTGGTGCCACAACCAGCCGACAACCGTCAGCATGAGGCTACAGGCAATCCCCATCAGGAACGCGATCTTCGCTTCACGGAAGAAAATCTTCCAGACATCGGTGAGTTCCACCAAACCGGTCGCGAGCCCCCGAATGATGAGCGTGGAGGACTGCAGACCGACATTGCCCCCCATTGCCGCGATCACGGGAATGAAACTGACGATGGCGACGACTTCCTGAATCGTGTACCGGAACATCCAGAGGAGCATCCCGGAAAGCAGGCTCCCCACCAGATTGGTGAACAACCAGGGCAAGCGGACACGCGCGGCGGCCATGCTGGAGGACTTGAACATCGTGTCCTCTTCAATGGCGCCGGCCATCTTTAACATGTCTTCGGTTGCCTCTTCGCGGATGACGTCCACGACGTCGTCAACCGTGATGATGCCGACCAATTTTCCGTCTTTCTCGACGACTGGAATCGCCAGCAAGTTATAACTCGCCACCTGACGCGACACTTCCTCCTGGTCCATGTCGACCGCGACACTGATCAGGTCTCGAGTCATGATGTTCTTGAGCGGAGTGGCTGGAGGAACCGTCAACAATTGGCGAAGAGACAACACCCCGACCAGACGGTCTTCCTTATCAGTCACATAAATGTAGAACACCATTTCGGCGTCGGTCGCCTGCTGCAGGCGGCGAATCGCCTCCTGCGCCGTGGCATCCTCGAACAGGGCAAAAAACTCCGTGGTCATGATGCCGCCGGCCGTACCCTTGGGATACTTCAGCAGGTCAGCGATCTCCGTGGAGTCTTCCGTCCGCATCAGCGCCAGGATCTCCTTCGCGCGATCGTTCGGAATCACACTCAGAATATGCGCGATATCGTCGGAGCCGAGATCTTTCAGCAGCCAGGCAGCATCGGACGGCAGCAGATCGGACAGCACCAGGGTGATGCTCTCGCCGTCCAATTCGCTCAGCACTTGGCCGCGCTTGACATCTCCACGCACCAACTCAAAAATTTCCCGCTTTTCTTTCTGCGAGGAGAGATGGTCGATGACGTTGGCGATATCCGCCGGGTGCATGCGCGCCAGCATTTTCGCCAGATTGGTAATCGCCCCCCGCCGCAAGAGTCGTTGGATGGAGACCAGGCGCACGTCGGATTTCGCCTGCCCGTTACCGGCGGCGTCGCGAGACGCATCTTTCCCGAGCGGCTCCTTCTCGGGGAGTCGCGTCGGTTCAGGCGGTTGGATGGTAAGGTCGTTAATAACCTAACTCCGCGAGGGTTTGTTCGTCCTCTCGCCACGATTCGCGCACCTTGACCCACAATTTCACGAACACTTTCGTCCCGAACAGCCGTTCCATATCTTGACGTGCTGCCGTCCCCACAGACTTGAGCCGCTCGCCCTGTTTGCCGATCAGAATCCCCTTTTGCGATTCCTTCTCGACGATCACGACGGCTCCGATCTTGATTAGTTTTTTGGTTTCCACAAACTCTTCGATTTCGACCGCCACCGAGTGCGGAATCTCTTCGTAGGTCTGCTGAAGAATCTTTTCGCGGATCAGCTCGGCTGCAAGAGTCCGCATGGATTGATCCGTGATCATCTCCTCACTGTAGGTGGCTTCGCCGTCGGCCAGAAGCGACACCGTCACCGACAACAGTCGATCGGTATTGTCGGCGGTTTGCGCCGAGACCGGCACCATTTCCGTCCAAGGGAACAGGCGCAGATACTGTTCCATGAGAGGAAGCAGCCGCGACTTGTTCACCAGATCGACTTTGTTGATCACAAGCACCACCGGCCGCGCCTGCTTGGCGACCGCCTGCTTCACATGTTCGACCACTGCCAGATCACCGGGGCCGGGCTGGGATGTGGCTTCGACGACCACATACAGCACATCAGCATCGTCGAATGTATCCAACGTCGTACGCACCATCCGCCGGTTCAGCAGGTGGTGCGGCTCGTGAAACCCCGGCGTGTCGAGAAAGACGATCTGCGCCCCTTCCACATGCGCCACCCCGAGGATCCGCGTCCTGGTCGTTTGCGGCTTGTCGGAAACGATGGCGATTTTTTCCTTCAGCAACTGATTCAGCAGTGTCGATTTCCCGACATTCGAGCGCCCGATGATGGCTACACTTCCGAACTTCATGGTGTTTTGACGGTCGGGAGCCGTTCCTTTTCTCCAAGCGGCGCAAGTTGATACACAGTTTCGCCTTTTCGCACATAGCCCAACCGCTCGCGAGCCAGCTCTTCGATGCGGGTCGAGTCATACTGCACACGGTCCAGATCCGCGCGCAATTCGCCGTTCAACCGCTGTAAATCGGCAAGCTCGTGATCCAATTGTTCCGCATGCTCGCGCAAATGCAGATACCGGGAAATGCCCATCTCCCCGAACAACAGCGCGCCCATCATCAGGAACAGCGCTCCGAGCCCTATCCACTTTCCGGCAGAACAGAGCTTCCGCTGCCAATCCAACCAGTCGCGCCCACGGTTCGGCTTAATGATCACGGTGGTTATGCCCTCGAGGGAACAGCCGTGCGGCCCCGATAGACAGCCGCGGCACCCAGCTCATCCTCAATGCGAAGGAGTTGATTATATTTCGCTACGCGATCCGTTCTGGATAACGAGCCGGTCTTGATCAATCCACTGTTGGTCGCGACAGCCACATCCGCGATCGTCGTGTCTTCCGTTTCACCCGATCGATGCGAGATGATCGCCGTGTATCCAGACCGCTTGGCCAACTCGATCGCATCCAGCGTCTCCGTCAACGTGCCGATCTGGTTCAGCTTGATCAGGATCGAGTTGCCGATCCCCTCCGCAATGCCTTTGGCAAAAATTTCCACATTCGTCACAAAAATATCGTCGCCGACCAATTGGACACGTTTGCCGAGCTTTTCCGTCAGGATCTTCCATCCCTTCCAATCCAGTTCACTTAAGCCGTCTTCGATTGAAAGGATCGGATACCGGTC
Organism: Nitrospira sp.; assembly: GCA_024998595.1. GTDB lineage: Bacteria > Nitrospirota > Nitrospiria > Nitrospirales > Nitrospiraceae > Nitrospira_A. Next base: position 81,905 of record JACOEK010000004.1, on the reverse strand, counting down.
CAGCAACTTGCCGTAATACGACACCATCTCCTCGGAGGAGCGTTCGGGATTCTTCTCGGCTTCTAACCGATACCGCCCCTTTTCATAGAGTTCGCTGGCGGCACAATCCAAGGCCAGGGCAATGTCCTGACCGGGGCGATAGCCTGCGGCTTCAATCGCTTCCATGATCAAGGCCAAGGCCTCTTCGTTGGATTGCAAATCCGGCGCGAATCCACCCTCATCACCTACCGCCGTATTCAAGCCCTTTTTCTTCAGCAGGGACTTCAGCGTGTGGAACACCTCGGTGGCCATGCGTAAGGCGTCGCTGAAACGGGGAGCGCCGACCGGCATGATCATGAATTCCTGCAGGTCCAGCCGGTTGTCGGCATGCGCGCCACCGTTGATGATGTTCATGAGCGGCACCGGCAATACCCGCGCATTGGTCCCGCCCAGATAGCGATACAGCGGCTGGCCGGTTTCATTGGCCGCGGCCTTGGCCACCGCCAGCGACACACCGAGAATGGCGTTCGCGCCCAGTTTCCCCTTGGTCTTCGTGCCGTCCAGTGCGATCATTTCGTGATCGACGGCGGCCTGATCCAGCGCCTCCATACCGAGTAACCGCGGCGCAATGGACTTGCTGACGTTGGCGACTGCTTTGGACACGCCCTTTCCCATCCAACGCTTTTTATCGCCGTCACGCAACTCGATCGCTTCCTTTTCGCCGGTCGAGGCCCCTGACGGCACCGCCGCCCGACCATGCGCCCCGCTTTCCAGCAGCACTTCGACTTCCACCGTGGGATTGCCTCGTGAATCAATGATCTGCCGCGCCTTCACGTTCCTGATTCCGCTCATGCTCTTTGTCTCCTCCAGATACTCACACTCAACAATCACTGCTGTCGTCTAGTTCGCCGCTGCCCGGCCTCGCATCACTTCTCAGCCCAATGTTTTCTTCAACAACTCATTGACCTTACCCGGATTTGCCTTGCCGCCTGAGGCCTTCATGACCTGACCGACAAGAAAACCCAGCACCTGCTGTTTGCCTTCTTTAAATTGCGCCACCTGAGCAGGGTTGTTCTTCAAGACTTCATCAATTATTGACACCAATGCCCCTTCATCCGATACCTGCGTAAGCCCCTTGTCCTGAACGATCTGCGCCGGCGATTTTCCCGAGGCATATACGTCCGGAAAGATGTCCCGGGCCACCTTCAAACTGACCACACCTTGATCCACCAGCATGAGCAACTCGATCAACCGCTCGGGCGGCACGGGCGAGGCATCCGCCTCAAGGCCGGCATGGTTCAATTCACGCAACAGTTCGCCCATCACCCAATTACTGACGGTCTTGGGATGGGGATACAGTTTCACGCAGGCATCAAAATACACCGCCAGGGCTTTGCTGGACGTCAAAATCCCCGCGTCGTATTCAGGAATGCCGTACTCCGCAATAAACCGCTGCTGTTTTGCCGAGGCCAGCTCCGGCAATCCCTCGCGTAACTGCTCGATCCATTCGGCCGAAATCTCCAAGGGGACCAGGTCGGGGTCCGGAAAATACCGGTAGTCATGCGCCTCTTCCTTGCTGCGCATTACGGCCGTTTCCCCGCGCTCATGATTCCAGAGCCTGGTCTCCTGGTAAATCTTCCCGCCCTCACTCAGCACCTTGGTCTGCCGTTTGATTTCGTAGTCAACCGCATCCTTCACAAACTTGAACGAGTTGATGTTCTTCAACTCCACTTTGGTTCCATAGGCCGTCTGACCAACGGGGCGCAGCGAGAGGTTCGGCTCGCAACGAAAGCTGCCTTCCTCCATATTCCCGTCGCAGACATCGAGGTACATCAAGAGTTCGCGCAATGCCTTGAGGTACGCAACAACCTCTTCGGACGAACTCAAGTCCGGCTCGGTCACGATCTCAAGCAGCGGCGTCCCGGCGCGATTCAAATCCACCAGGCTCATGCCGCTGCCGGCTTCGTGCAGATTTTTTCCGGCATCCTCTTCCAAATGGGCGCGTCTGATGCGCACGCGTTTGGTAGTCCCGCCGGCGGCGATTTCGATCCACCCATGTTCGCAAATCGGCGCCTCATACTGGGAAATCTGATAACCCTTGGGCAAGTCGGGGTAAAAATAGTTCTTACGGGCGAAGCGATTCCGCACGCCGATCGTCCCGTTCATCGCCAGTCCGGCACGCACGGCCATCTCCACGGCCTTCTCATTGATGACCGGCAGACTTCCGGGCAATCCCAGACAAACGGGACACGTCTGCGAATTCGCTGTTCGACCAAACGTGGTCCCACAGGGACAGAATAACTTGGATTGTGTGCGCAACTGCGCATGCACTTCCACGCCGATGACGACTTCGTAGGTCACGCTCAACTCTGCTCTCCCTTAGTGAACTGCTCCCGCTCCCGCCGCATGGCATCACGCCCTGCATCAAAGGCCTCTCGCAAGACGGATTTCTTCGATTCGATAAAGTCGCGTCCTTCTTCCACTGCACCCTCGAACCGTTCTCCCGCTTCTCCGACCAAATCCCGCAACCCGTCTTCCGCACGCCGCGCATAGCCCCGCAACATCTCGCGGGATTCTGGTCCGGTTCGCGGCGTCAATAAGATCGCCGCCACCGCCCCTAATGCCGCGCCGCTCAAAAATCCCAACAGAACCGCCGCCGACGATGGACCGTGATTATCCGCCATTGTGATGTCCTCCCTCTTTCAACCGTTCCGTCATCACTTGCTTTGCTGCGCGAAGCCCCGCCACGACGCTCGCCACATTGGCCAGCAACGTCCCTCCGGAGCCTCGCACCAAACTATGCACCTGATTGACCGATTCGCCCACTTCGCCCACGGCGTGCAGTAACACGGCCGCATGCTCCACCCCGCCCCGAGCCTGTTCGGTCAGATCGTTCAGGTTTTGGCTCATCGCTCGTAATTCCGCTACCAGGATCGGGAGGTCGGCATTGAGCTTAGTCACCAGCACCTCGGCCTCCGCGACCGTCCTTCGCATTTGAATCAGCACCGGCACCAAGTACCCGACCAGCACCGCGAAGGCGATCGCGACCAGAATAGCGGCGACTTCCACAATCATAGGGACTCCCTTTCAGGCTTACCGCACCAGCGGCTTTTTCAACCGCCAGTTTGTGGCCTGCTCGTAGGCATGGGCCCCGCGTAACAGGGTTTCCTCCTCAAACGGTCGGCCGATCAGCTGGAGCCCGATCGGCATTCCCGCTTGGCTGAATCCGCAAGGAAGCGAGATGGCGGGAAGACCAGCCAGATTCGCGGAGATCGTATAGATGTCGGACAAATACATCTGTAACGGATCCTGCGCCTTCTCCCCGAACTTGAACGCCGTGGTCGGAGTCACCGGAGTCACGATCAGATCAACTGTCTCAAAGGCGGCTTCAAATTCCCGGCGGATCAACGTCCGCACCGCCTGCGCTTTGCCATAGTAGGCGTCATAGTACCCGGCGCTCAATACGTAGGTCCCCAGCATGATCCGGCGCTTCACTTCCGGCCCGAAACCTTCCGCCCTGGTCTTGAGATACATCTCGAGCAGGTCTTTGCTGTCGCCTGCCCGCAGGCCGAACTTGACCCCGTCGTAACGGGCCAGGTTCGAGCTGGCCTCTGCGGTGGCGATGACATAATAGGTGGCAACCGCGGCATCCGTCGTCGGCAGTTTAATCTCGCGGATGTCGGCGCCCAGCTCCCGTAATCCCTCAATAGCCGTGCGAACGGCCTGCTCTACTTCAGGGTCGAGGCCGTCGGCAAAGTATTCGGCAGGAACACCGACTTTCAGGCGCTTCAAATCTTTCCGTTTGAGGGCCTTGAGATAATCGGGAACCGGGACATTCGCCGACGTCGAATCACGGGGATCATGGCCCGCAATGGCTCCCAACAGAATGGCTGCATCCGTGACATCCTTCGTGATGGGACCGATCTGATCCAGCGAAGAGGCGAAGGCCACCAGCCCGTACCGGGAGACGCGACCATAGGTCGGCTTCAGTCCGACGACGCCGCAAAAGGCCGCCGGCTGTCGAATGGATCCGCCAGTATCCGAACCCAAAGCCGCCACACATTCATCCGCCGCGACGGCGGCTGCAGACCCGCCGCTGGACCCTCCGGGAACGGTCTGGATGTTCCAGGGATTACGGCTGGCGCCGAAGGCCGAATTTTCCGTGGATGATCCCATCGCAAATTCATCCAGGTTGGTTTTCCCAAGCAGCAGATAATTTTGAGCCCGAAGCTTGGCAACAACCGTTGCATCATAGGGCGGCACGAACGTCTCCAGCATCCGGGAGGCGCAGGTCGTGCGCACACCTTCCGTGCAGATATTGTCTTTCACTGCCAGCGGCATGGCCATCAGAGGCGTCGTTTTGCGCCAGCCTTTCAACGACTGATCGAGCCGTTCCGCCTGCGCAACCGCCGCGTCTTTACACTGCGTGAGGTAGGCGTTCACTTTGGGCTCGACATGCGCCACCCGGAGAAAATAGGTGCGCACGATCTCCGTGGCCGTCACGTCGCCGGCGGTAAACTTCCGCTGCAACTCGGCCAGCGTCATCTTATGTATCACCGTCAATGCCATCAGCGCTTCGCCACCTTGCGGGCAATCCGGTTTTTTCCGTCGACCAGGATAATCTTCGGCTTATGCCGCTTAATCTCTTCGTCGCTATAATATTCGTAACAGAAAATAATGATCTGATCGCCCACCGCGGCCTTGCGGGCAGTCGGTCCATTCAACACGATCTCGCCTCCACCCCGCTTGCCCTTCATCGCGTAGGTCATGAACCGCTCGCCGTTGTTGAGATTGGAACAGACGATCGCTTCATACGGCAGAATACCCGCCGCATCCAACAGATCTTCATCCACCGTGAGGCTGCCTTCATATTCAAGACAGGCCTCGGTCACCGTCGCTCGATGTATCTTCGCCCGCAACATTTGTCGAAACATAGTCGGCTCGTACTCCTTACGTCACTTAAGATTCTTGAATGATTTTCGGCACCCGGAAACACTGCGCCTCCGCATCGGGAGCATTCCCTAACGCCTGCTCCGACGAGAGGGATGCCTGCACCTGATCCGGACGAAAGACATTGGTTTGCCCCAGCACAGTCGATGTCGGCTCCACGTCCTCCGTGGAAAAGGTCTTGAGCTTCTGGACATATGCCACAATCTGATTCAACTGTTTGGAGAAGGCCGTCGTTTCCGCCTCGCTCAATGCCAGCCGTGCCAGCTTGGCCACCTTTTCAACCTCCTGCTTCGTGATCTCCACTCTTCACTCCTTATTCATACCGGAATGGTGCGAAGGAAGGGGCTCCTACTGCGCGCGTCCAACGAGGGCCTTCCGAGGCCGCGCGTTGCGCGAGCAGGGAAGTCCCTCCTTTACACCTCATTCCACTGTTACACTTTTCGCCAAGTTCCTCGGCTGATCCACATCTTCTCCGCGCAGCACCGCAATGTGGTACGCCAGCAACTGCAGCGGAATCGTAAAGAGTATGGGCGACAGCAATGGATGCACATCGGGAATGGTGAAGACCGCGTCGGCGATCTTGCCCAACTCGCGTTCACCTTCCGCCACAAAGGCAATCACCGGAGCCCGGCGCGCCTTGACCTCCATGAGGTTGCTGACAGTCTTTTCATATAACCGGTCACGGGGCGCCAATACCACCACCGGCATGTCCTTATCGATGAGGGCGATAGGCCCATGCTTCATCTCTCCAGCGGCATACCCTTCCGCATGGATATAGGAAATTTCCTTAAGCTTCAGCGCGCCTTCAAGCGCGATCGGAAAGTTGATGCCGCGCGCCAGATACAGGAAGTCCGGCTTCTTATAGTACCGCTTCGCGATGGCGAGAATCTCCGCCTCACGACCCAACACATGCTTCACCAACGCCGGCACCGTGACCAGGCGATCCAGCCAGGCCTTCCCGTCGGCCACACTCAGGACGCCCCGTACACGGCCGAGATGCAGGGCCAGCATATACAGCGCCGCCAACTGACTGGTAAACGCTTTCGTCGAGGCGACGCCGATCTCAGGGCCGCAGTGCGTATACAAGACGCCGTCAGACTCGCGGGCCAGGGTGCTGCCCACGACATTCACGATCGACACGACGCGCGCACCCTTTTGCTTCGCTTCCCGGGCAGCGGCCAGGGTGTCGGCCGTTTCACCCGACTGCGAGATGGTGATGAACAGATCGTTCTTTTCGATCAACGGGTCGCGATATCGGAATTCACTGCCGATATCGACCTGCACGGGCGTGCGGACCATTTCCTCCAGCAAATACTTTCCCACCAGGCCCGCATGCCAGCTCGTGCCGCAGGCCACGATCCAGATGCGCCCCACGTCGGCAAACTGCTTGGGGGTCAGTCCGATATCCGGCAGGTCGGCCTCCCCGCTCTCATAGGAGTAGCGGCCCCGAATAGTATCCAGAATCGTCTGGGGCTGTTCGTGAATCTCTTTCAACATGAAATGGGGATACCCGCTCTTTTCCGCTGCGGACGCATCCCAGGTCACCTTGGTTTTCTTCCGCGTTACGGCCCGCCCGTCGAGATCCGTAAAGGTGACGCCTGCCGCCGTGACCTCGACGACATCGCCCTCTTCCAGGAACGTCACATCCCTGGTGTGGGAGAGCATCGCCATGACGTCCGAGCCGACGAACGAGGCATCGGCGGTGCGGCCGATGACCAGCGGGCAACCGGACCGCGCCGCAATCAACAGGCCGGGCTCGCGCTCCGAGATCACCGCGATGGCATAACTGCCTCGAATTTCCTTCGCCGTTGCGCGAACCGCATCCGCCAGTTGCAGCTTGCCCTTTTTCATATGGGTATCGATCAAGTGCGCTACGACTTCCGTATCCGTCTCGGACTGAAACTTGTACCCGTCCTTGATAAGACGCTGCTTGAGCTCGACGTAGTTCTCGATGATGCCGTTGTGTACGAGCACGCAGCTCTCGGAACGATGCGGATGCGCATTCTGCTCGGAGGGCTTCCCGTGCGTCGCCCAGCGCGTATGGCCGATGCCGCACATGCCGGCAATCGGCTTCTGCTCCAGCGACTTCTGAAGATTGATCAGCTTTCCGACACTGCGCCGGATATCGATCTTGTCTCCGCGTTGGATCGCCACGCCGGCCGAGTCGTACCCTCGATACTCCAGCTTCGACAACCCGTTCAACAAAATCGGGACTGCATCCTGATTTCCTACGTAGCCGACGATGCCACACATAGGGTGTCGTTACCTCCGTTTCGAACGTTGAACTGCCGGTTGCTTCTTCTTAGCGGCACGGGTCGCAGCCTTCGGTTTGGGTGCTGCCTTCGCGGGCGACGCGGCCTTGCTGGTCTTCACGGTCGGTACTGGCTTCGGCGCAGGAGGCGGCACCTGTCCGCTCTGCAAGGCGCGCCGCCTGGCAGCCCATCCCTCGCGCGTCACTTGGGGCACGCGCGAAATCACCAAGGCATCCACCGGCACATCCTGGGTCACGGTGGCGCCGGCAGCGATCACTGAACCTTGGCCCACTGTCACCGGCGCAACCAATTGCACATCACTGCCGATGAACACGCTGTCCCCGACGACCGTCTGAAACTTTTTGTAGCCGTCGTAATTGCAGGTAATCGTGCCGGCACCGATGTTTACGCCTTTGCCGATCGTCGCATCGCCGAGATAACTCAAATGGTTGGCCTTCGATCCCTCGCCCAGCTCCGTCTTCTTCATCTCGACGAAATTGCCGACCTTTCCCTTACGTCGCACCATGACCCCCGGCCGCAAATGCACGAACGGTCCGAGGTGGGAGTCGTCCTCAACCTGCGACTCGCGAAAAATGCAGTGGTCTAAAATTTCAACTCGGTTGCCGATGGTACAATCGGTAATCCGCGAGCCGGAATGCACGACCGTGTTTTCCCCGATCACCGTCCGGCCTTCGAGCGTCACGTTCGGGTACAACAGGGTGTCGCGCCCGATGGTCACCTCGGCATCGATCCACGTGGACGCCGGATCCCGCATCGTGACGCCCGCCTCCAGCCACCGGTCCCGGATCCGTCGGCGAATGACGCCCTCCGCCTCCGCCAACTGCACGCGACTATTGATTCCCAGTCCTTCGTCGAGGTCCCGCAGACGTAACGCCGAAACGGCACGTCCCTGCTGCACCGCCATCTGCACAATGTCCGTCAGGTAATACTCACCTTGCGCATTGCGGGGATCGAGCTTATCGAGCGCCGGAAAAAGAAATTCCCCGTCGACGACGTAGGTCCCGACGTTGATTTCGCGCACGCTTCGCTCGGCGGGAGAGGCATCCTTGTCTTCAACGATGCTCTGGACTCTGTTGTCCGCGGCTCCCTGCAGCCATTCCTCGCGACGGTGGCGAATCACACGCCCATAGCCGGAGGCATCGTCGAGCACCGCGGTCAACAGCGTGACGGCCGCCCCTTGCGTATCATACATCGCGAGCAGTTCCCGCACCGTCGCTTCCGTCAACAAAGGCGTGTCGCCGTTCAGGATCAGATAGCGAGTCGGGCGGCGGTGTGCGACGCCGGTAAACACCGGCCGCGCTTGCAGCACCGCATGGCCTGTGCCCAACTGTTTCGTCTGCTCCGCGACGGCCACCTGGCCACCGACCGCTTCGACGACCTTACGCACATCGGCGCCCTGATGTCCGACGACCACCGCCACACCTTGCTCCGCCAGACCGCAGGCGATGTCCAGCACGTACCGCACCATCGGACGGCCCGCCACGGGATGGAGCACTTTGGCCAACGTCGATTTCATGCGTTTGCCGAGCCCGGCCGCCATGATGATGACGCCCAGCCCGGGAATGGAGGAAGACAAGGTTTTGTCGCGAGATGCATCAGTCATGGATGTGTCACCATACGTAATCGACACAGGGTGCGTTCGGCGATATGGCGATCAGCCGACCTGTACGCCTGCATCAGGTTGCTTGATCGGTGTCCAAGTTTTTCCACCGGCCTGCGACGCGGCACCCGATGGTGGCGTCGGGGTATAGAGCCCTCCCGACACAATCAGCTTCATGGCTTCTTCCACCGTGATGTCGACGGCAATCACTTCAGGCTCGGGCACCAGGAGAAAGTAACCGGACGTGGGATTGGGCGAGGTCGGTACGTAGACATGCACCAGCGGGTCCGGGGACAGCTGCTGCATTTCGCCTTTCGTCACGCCGGTCACAAATGCGAAACAGTAGTGACCGTTCTTGGGAAACTGAATCAGCACCACGCGGCGATAACTTTCGCGCTCCGCGAACGACAGAATGTCCATCATCGACTTGATCGTGGAGTAGATCCCGCGGACCACCGGCACGCGATTGAGCAAACTTTCCCACTGCCGCACGACCTGGCGGCCGATAAAATTCGCCGCAAACAGCCCGGTCATGAAAATGAGCAGGATGAGCGCGATGATGCCCAGGCCGGGCACGTAGTAACCCGGGGTCACCAACCGCGCCGCGGCGTCGCCGAGAATACCATCCAGACTGACGAACAGCGTCTTCAGAATCAGGACGGTGCCCCAGATGGGAATCATGACCAGCAAACCGGTGAGAAAATAACGTTTGAGCGATGCTTTTAACATGCGTGGCTGAGGGGTCCTGGGTAGAACGTCATGATACTGGGCTTGCACCAGTCGTCGCAAGCCTTTTCTTGCTATTTTCAATCACTTGGAATAGGATTCCGCCCTCGTTCTCCGGGCATTTTTCAGATCCAAATGATGAGACAACGCAGCCGACCACCCCGAGGTCTGTTCATTACGCTGGAGGGCATCGAGGGGTGTGGAAAATCCACCCAGGCGAGGCTCCTGGGAGAATACCTACGTAGCCAGGGGCACGTCACCGTGGAGACCCGGGAACCGGGCGGAACGCCTCTCGCGGAAAAAGTCCGATCGGTCCTCCTTGATCGCGCCGACGAACCGGTTGCAGCCGAGACTGAAGCCTTTCTGGTGTTCGCCGCTCGCCGCCAACATGTGGCCCAGGTGATCGAGCCGGCTCTCGCCCGCGGCGCCATCGTGCTCTGCGACCGGTTCAGCGACTCGACCCTCGCCTATCAGGGCTATGCCCGCGGGCTCGATGTGCCCCTGCTCGAACGACTCAACCGGCTCGCGACTCACGCCGTGACGCCTCACCTGACGCTGCTCTTCGACCTTCCTGTGGCCACCGGCCTGGCGCGGCGGCGATCTGCCACAGAACTCAACCGGCTCGACGGCGAGTCACTCCGGTTCCATCGAAAAGTTCGCTCCGGTTTCCTCGACCTGGCGAAGCGTCATCCCACGCGCATGAAAGTCGTTCCCGCGCGCGCATCCAAAGAGACCGTCGCCCGCGCAGTCGCCCGAATCGTCGCACCGATGCTTCACCGAGTTCATCGCGCCGACAGTCACACGGCAGCGCCGCACGCCGCCACCTCCCGCGCCGCACAGGTCCACCATGCCCTTCGCTGACATCATCGGACACGAGCACGCCAAAGCCCTGCTGCGATCGGCGATTCTGCAGAACCGTCTGGCCCATGCGTACCTCTTCCATGGTGAAGATCGCATCGGCAAACGCCTGCTGGCCCTGCGGCTGGCGCAAACGTTGCTCTGCGAGACGGTTTCCGACAACCGGCAGCCGGACGCCTGCGGTACCTGCCGTGCCTGCCTGCAGGTAGACGCGCGCACGCACCCGGACTTTCTGGTCATCGAACCCGATCAGGAAATGGCCAATCCCCAAATCAAGATTGAATCCATCCGCGACATCGAACATCAGATGATCTATCGCCCGCTGATCGGCGATCGAAAGATCTGCCTGATCGACGAGGCGGATCGCATGACCATCGGCGCGGCCAACGCGCTGCTCAAGACGCTGGAAGAACCGCCCGACCACAGCCTGTTCATTCTGGTGTCGAGCCGACCCTATGCCCTGCCGGCGACCATTCGCTCGCGCTGCCAGGCATTGCGACTCATCGCACCGGCACAAACGCAGGTGGAAGCCGCCGTGATTCTCAAACGCGAACTGCCTCCCGCCGATGCACATTTCCTGGCCCTGCTCAGTGACGGGCAATTGGGTCGGGCGCTGGAATGCGATCTCGAACAGGCCCGCACGAGCCAGAAGGAATTCGCGGCGATTTTCTCAGCCAAAGGGTTGCAATCCTTCTCCACCATTCTGGCCGCCGCGGAAGCGCTGGCCAAAGGCGACCGGGCGGCAGAAGCCTTCGACTGGCTGCTTCGATGGTTGCGCGACATCCTGCTCATCGCCGTTGGCGCCGGCTCCGACCACATCCTCAACCTGGAACAACGAGCCGGCATGCAGACGCTGGCGGCACACATCAACATCGACGACCTGCTGAATCTGATCGGCGACCTCGAAAAAATGGAACGCCAGGCGAATCGAAACCTGAACGTGCAGATCGCGCTCGAAACCATCCTGCTCCGAGTCCGGCAACTACTTACCCCGCCAGACCCCGTGGACCGGTCACGATAACCTAGCTTTCCCCATCGGCATCTTGCTATCTTCATCCGACGAACCATGACGACTCACGAGACCTTCTACATCACGACACCGATTTACTACGTCAACGACGTGCCGCACATCGGCCACGCCTACACCACCGTCGCCGCGGATGTCCTCGCCCGTTACTGGCGCTTGCGTGGACGCGACGTGTTTTTCCTCACCGGTCTGGATGAGCACGGCCAGAAAGTTCAGCAGGCCGCCGCCAAGGCCGGCATCGATCCGCAGACCCACTGTGACCGGCTGGCGCCGCAATTCACAAACCTCTGGCAACGGTTGAACATCGCTCACAGCGCCTTCATCCGCACCACCGACAAACCACACCAGACAGTGGTTCAACGATACCTTCAGCAGCTCTACGATAAACAGTTGATTTACAAGGCTGACTACACTGGTTGGTATTGCACGTTCGATGAGCGGTTCTGGACAGAAAAAGATGTGGTCGGCGGCCTCTGCCCTGATTGCAAACGGCCCATCGAACAGCTGAGCGAGCACAATTATTTTTTCAAGATGGGGCAGTATCAGGAGCGGCTGATCGAACACATATGGGCACATAAAGATTTCATTCGCCCAGAGTCACGCCGACACGAAGTTTTGGGCTTTCTCAAAACGCAAAAGCTCGGTGACCTCTCGATCTCACGACCTAAATCACGGCTCTCGTGGGGCATCGAACTGCCGTTCGACAAAGACTATGTCACCTACGTGTGGTTCGACGCGCTCGTGAATTACATGTCGGCGCTGGAATACCTGCCGCAGGAACAACCGGCCGGCTTGCGTTACTGGCCCGCCAACGTCCATCTCGTCGGGAAGGATATTCTCACCACCCACGCCGTCTATTGGTCCACCATGTTGATGGCGCTGGGGCAGCCCTTGCCGCACTCCATCTTTGCGCATGGCTGGTGGACGGTGGACGGCGAGAAGATGTCCAAGAGCCGCGGCAACGTCGTGGATCCGAATAAAATGATCGATGAATTCGGCGGGGATGCTTTTCGCTATTTTCTGCTTCGTGAAGTGCCGTTCGGCTATGACGGTGATTTTTCTAAAACGGCATTAGCTGGCCGAATGAATAGCGATCTGGCAGACGACCTTGGGAACCTGCTGAGCCGGAGCCTCACGATGATAGAGCGGTTCGCCGGAGGTGTTATTCCACAGGGGAATCCGACGCAGGATCTTTCTGATAAGGCTGGCGGGATGGTCGGATCCGTCATCGGCTACCTAGCTCTGCTGAATTTCACAAAGGCCCTCGAAGCCATCTGGGACCTTGTGCAATCGACAAATCAATACATCGATAGAACTGCCCCCTGGAAACTTGCGAAGCAACCAGATGCAAAAGCTCAGCTCGATGAAGTCCTGTTTCATCTTGCTGCTGTCCTGAAGACACTCGGCATAATTCTGCATCCCTTTATGCCAAGCAAGTGCGAGGAAATTCTCAGACAAATTGGACTAGGCTGGAATCCTTCCTTCTCTCTTGATGCTGCAACAGATTGGAAGGACCTCCGAGGCCGCACAATCGCTAAAGGAACTTCACTGTTTCCCCGTATCGAATCCAAACCACAAGGAGCCAAACCCGTGAGTGAGACACCCGCATCTCCGCAACCGACTGCCGCTGCCTCGACCGCAGCCCCTGCTGCACCACAATCCGCGGCTCCGGTCACCACGCCGGCCGCCGCGCCTGCGCAGCCGGCCCAGATCAGCATCGACGACTTCATGAAGATTCAACTCAAGGCCGCCAAAGTGCTGGCCGCGGAGCGCGTGCCGAAATCCGAGAAGTTGCTCAAACTCCAGGTCAGCCTCGGCAGCGAGCAGAGGCAGATCGTCGCCGGCATCGGCAAGAAATATGAGCCGGAAGCCCTGATCGGAAAAACCATCGTCATCGTGGCCAACCTCAAACCGGCGAAGCTCATGGGTATTGAATCGCAGGGGATGGTACTCGCGGCGGGTGATAGCGAAGTGCGAGGGCTCGCCACCTTCGTCGAAGATGTGGAGCCAGGCACCAAAGTGAAATGACTCGCACCTTTCTCACCCGGCTGATCGGAACCGGCCTGCTCGTGCTGCTCAGCAGCATGAGTGCCGCGTTTACGCCGGAGCCCTCCGAATCCGAGCTCGAAAGTAAAGCCCACTACAACGATCCTCTTCCCACGACCGTACTGGTGCGGGTGGTCGCACACCGATCACTTGTCCTGGGGCATGAGGTCGGCGGCGCGCGCGTGACGATTACCGATGTGGCGACCGGCCAGTTGCTGGCCTCAGGCTCGCAGCAGGGCGAACCGGGCGACCAGACCCAGATCATGCGGACCCCTCACCTCATGGACGAACCGGTCTACAGCAGCCGCCCTGCGGCCGCGTTCAGCGCCACGCTCGAACTCTCCCGCCCGACCCTGGTGGAAATTACGGCTGAAGGGCCGTTGGCCTATCCTCAAGCTTTGCAGCGAGCGAGCACCACCGTGCTGTTGATCCCGGGCCACGACCTGACCAACGACGGTATCGTGCTGCACCTCTACGGCTACCTCGTGCAGGTAGAACATCCCAAACCCGGCGAGCCCTTGATCGCCAAGGAAGATGTGATGCTGCGAGCCTCGGTGCGGACACTCTCCGGCGCCCTGGTCCGGCCGCACAGTGACTGGGACTCCCGCAAGATGCATATCTATGCCGAACTGCTGATCGGGGACCGCATCGTCGAGCGGCTGCAGATGTTCTACGCCGGGGAGAAAAGTCGGTTCGAAGCGCCGTTTTTCGTGCCGATCTCCAAAGACGCCCCCGATGGAATGACCCTGCGCGTGATCGTGGCCGACGTCTCCACCGGCAACTTCGGCGTCGCCTCGGCGCAATACCCGGTGCTCTCCGAACGGCTCCGCCCCAGGAAGAATTGACCCATGGGATGATCTGCCACATGGTATGGTGATGGTGTGGAACCTGACGAAGTTCGGGAACCATCAACAGAAACCCCAATCACCGATTCGACAATTATTCTATGGATCCTAAACAACGGCAATTTTCCATCTGGTACATGTTCATCGCCCTTTGGGTGCTGATCCTGCTTCAAACGTTTCTCCCTTCGTTCTTCAATCCCACTGAAATTCCCTACAGCGAGTTCAAGGAATCCGTGGCGGCGGGAAAGGTCACCGAAGTCGCGGTCTCGCCGCAGATCATTCACGGGAAACTCAAGGAAGACAAGGTCTTCAACACGATTCGAATCGAAGATCCGGATTTGCTCAGAAATCTGGCGGAACATCAGGTGAAGGTGACCGGGGTCATCGAGAGCACGCTGTTTCGCGACCTGCTGTCCTGGATTCTGCCGATCGTGCTGTTCTTCGGCGTCTGGTGGTTTCTGCTCCGCCGCATGGGCCAGAGCCAGGGCTTCATGACGGTCGGGCAAAGCAAAGCCAAAATTTATGTGGAGAATGAAGTCAAGGTCACCTTCGCCGACGTGGCGGGCGTCGATGAAGCAAAGCAGGAACTGGAAGAAATCATCGAGTTCCTCAAGACACCGGAAAAGTTCCGGCGTCTCGGCGGCAAGATCCCCAAGGGCATTCTGCTCGTCGGCCCTCCGGGCACGGGCAAGACGCTGCTCGCCAAGGCCGTGGCAGGCGAAGCCGGCGTGCCGTTTTTTTCGATCAGCGGGTCGGAGTTCGTGGAAATGTTCGTCGGGGTCGGCGCGGCCCGCGTCCGCGACCTCTTCGAGCAGGCCAAGAGCAAGGCGCCCTGCATCATTTTTCTCGATGAGCTCGATGCGCTGGGCAAGGCACGCGGGGTTGGCCCCATGGCCCATGAAGAACGGGAACAGACCCTGAACCAACTGCTGGTTGAAATGGATGGGTTCGACTCCCGTGTCAGCGTTATTCTTGTAGCCGCCACCAACCGCCCGGAGATTTTGGATCCCGCCCTGCTTCGAGCCGGCCGCTTCGACCGCCAAGTACTTGTGGACCGGCCCGATAAAATCGGCAGGCTCGCAATCCTGAAAGTGCACGCCCGCAGCATCACCCTCGCGAACCAGGCGGATCTCGAAACCATCGCAGCCATGACGCCCGGCTTCGTGGGCGCCGACCTGGCAAATCTTCTCAACGAAGCGGCCTTGCTGGCCGTGCGGCGCGGCAAGGACACGGTGAGTCTGGCTGAACTGCAGGAGGCGGTCGAGCGCGTCATCGGTGGGCTGGAAAAGAAAAATCGAGTGCTGAATAAAATGGAGCGGGCCCGCGTCGCGCACCATGAGGTCGGCCATGCGCTCATGGCCCTTTCCATTCCAGGCGGCGACGCGGTCCACAAAATCTCCATTATCCCTCGAGGTATCGCCGCGCTCGGCTATACCATGCAGCTTCCGACCGAAGACCGCTTTCTGATGACGGTGTCCGAGCTCAAGAACCGCATCGCTATCCTGTTGGGCGGGCGCGCGGCGGAAGAAGTCATCTACGGCGAAGTCTCCACCGGCGCACAGGACGATTTGCGTAAGGCCACCGATATCGCCAAGAGCATGGTGAAAGCCTACGGCATGAGCGAAAAACTCGGCCAGGTCAGCTTGGAGCGGGACCGGCAATCCGTCTTTCTGCAAACCGGTCCATCCCAAACGCCGGGCGACTACAGTGAGCACACTTCCAGGGAGATCGATTGCGAAGTTCGACTCTTGATCGATGAGCAGTACGGACGGGCGCGGGATCTCATCAAAGCCCAGGAGGCCTCGCTGCGGCATGCGGCCCAGGTGCTTTTGGAAAAAGAAACGATCACCGGCGAGGAACTCAAAGCCCTCGCCATGCCGCAGTAACACGGCCACTCACCCGTCTTCTCGCTCACCCATTGCATCCTGACAGACCCCCCGGGCGCCATCCGCGTCGGTCACTTGAAGACCTCACAACGGCTTGCCCTCCTCAGTCTCTCATGAGACACTGAAGTCGATGCTTCCCCACACCTACCATGAACTTCGCTCCCAACTCAGAATCGCCTTAGCCGTCAATGCTGTCATTGTCGTCGCGGAATTTGCCGGCGGTTTTTTGACCAATAGCATCGGCCTGATTGGAGACGCAGGGCATAATCTTGTGGATCAAGGGTCCCTATTCCTCGCGCTCTATGCCCACGTGCTGACAGCGCGACCGGCCACTGACAGCCGCACCTTCGGCTATCATCGGGCAGGAATCGTCGCCGCGTTTCTCAATTCCTTCATCCTGCTCCTCACCGCCGGCGGCATCACGCTCGTCAGCATCGAACGTCTCATGGCCCCCGTCCCAGTCCCGGGAGGATGGGTCATGCTGATTGCGTTGATCAGCTTTGCAGCCAATCTCTCCATCGCGCTGCTACTCCAGCACGGCGCAAAGGATGACCTGAATATCCGCAGCGCCTTCTGGCACATGCTGAGTGATGCCTGGGTCTCGCTCGGTGTCGTCGTCAGTGGTGGCATCATCATGCTGACCGGTTGGTCGGTACTCGACCCGTTGGTGAGCCTGTTCGTCGTGCTGGCGATTGTCAGAGGAGCCTGGCCGCTCTTTAAAGAATCACTTGAGGTCCTGTTGGAGTCGACCCCGCCCGGCGTCAGCCCGGCTCAAGTCGCCGCGACCATCGAATCCATCCCCGGCGTGAAGAACGTCCATGACCTCCACATCTGGGCGGTTGAACCACGCCTCATCATGATGACCACCCACGTGCAAGTCGACGGCGACGATCAGGCTTTAACGACCGACCTCCTCCAGGCGATCCGCAATCGGGTGACCAGCGAATTCAAGATCAAACACCTGACGATCCAGCTCGAAACCGAATGCTGCCACCCCGAAGCCGTCCACTGCGACCTTTCCAGACTCACGGACCAACATTCCCATTCGGAATTTCTGCACAGCCATCATTAGGCGGATGGTGCTCCCGCACCCCTACTCCACAGCCACCTAGCCGTCACACGATGTCAGCAGCTACAATGGGCCGCATGACTCAGCCACAGACTCTCCCCATCCCCTTCTACATGCTCTGCGGATCACTCGGCGCCGGCAAAACGACTTTGCTCATGCGCCTCCTCGAACATTGGAACGGCCAGGGGCATAAGGTCGGTGTGCTCATGAACGAAGCGGGCGAGGTCAGTATCGACGGCCCGCGCGCGGGCACCATCGCGGAACAGGTCTTGAACCTTGCGGGAGGCTGCATCTGCTGCGATACCAAAGACGATCTCGCCTGGAGCATCGCCCAACTAGTGCAGGACTATGAATCCACCGTGATCATTCTGGAATGCTCAGGGATGGCCGACCCGGCGGAAGTGGTCGATGCGGTGACCGACGCCTACGTCTCACGCATGGTCAAGCTCGAGCGGATTTTTGCCATGCTGCATCCCGTACCGCTGCCGGAAACCGGCATGGCGGAACTCGTCACGCGGAATGCCATCCGGTACGCGGATGATGTGATCCTCAACAAACGCGACCTCTACATACCCGGCCATTGGGAACAGTTCCGCGAGACCATCACACGCCTGAACCCGCACGGCCGGCTATGGGAAACCAATCACGCCAGGCTCGACGTCACAGCCCTGCTCGCTGCGCCAGCAATCGGCTCGCGCCCGACAAACGTGCAATTCGGCAAACCACCGGCACCGGGCAAGGCGCAGGACCGTCGTGCGGCTCACCACCCGATGGTGACGACCGTTCGATTGCCGAAGCCGCTCGATCGCAAAAAGTTCATGGAATGGACGAAGTCATTGCCGGAAGGAATGGACCGAGCGAAGGGGTTTTTCCGGTTTGAGGGCGAGCCGGAGCTGCAGGAGTTCCAGTTCTTTCCGCCGCGTACCAGCACCGTCGCACCGGTCATGCTGCTCGATGAACCGGACCATGTCCTGGTGCTAATCGGACGCGACTACGATCAGGACCGCTGTCGAGCTTCCCTCCTCGCCTGCCTGGCAGAGTAACTACGTCAGGAGATTGAGTTCGCCTGGACCTGCTCGGTAGGAGTCTGCTCAGCAACCGGCCGGAAGCGAGACCAGCGGCGCAGGAAGTAGGCGACAGATGCACCGACCAGCCCTCCCACGATCCAACCCCCGATCACGTCCGTCAGATAGTGCGCCCCGATGTAGACGCGCGAAACGCCGATCGCGGCCACCAAGGGCCAGCTGATCCAACCTGACTTGGGATACAACACCTGAAAAAACGCCGCCGCCGAGGCCGTGTTCGCGGCATGGTTAGAAGGAAAGGAGAACGCGCCGCCGCAACCGAGCAGCTGGTGCACGTCGGCAAGTGTCACACAGGGGCGCGGGCGCTGAACCCAGCCTTTTAGTTGAGTCCCCAGCGCATCCGTCGCGCCGACCACGCCCGCCAGCAACGCCCCGCCGATCACACATTCACGCCAATTGACCCAAGCCCAATAGGCCGCGGCCAGCAAGATGGGATAGAGCAAATTGCCCGGCTTGGCCAGTTCGACTCCGATCCAGTCGAGCAGGCTCGAGTGCCCCGCCACGCCGTTGATGCCACGAAAGAGAATCTCGTCTACACCCATGGCGCGACGATAAATGGTCAGACGGAATCAGTCAAATGGTTCGATGCAAGGTGAGCGGAAAAGCGAAAGGAATCGATTCGAATCGGACTCTCCGTAGTCTGAGGGCCGGCGGAATGGAAGCATCACTCCCAGACGACGTTCGTGATGCTTGGAATTAAGGGCACCAGCTGGGCAAGGTGGGCGCTCAAGCGTTCGACCTCTGGCGTCGGATCAACGCACTTCAACAGGCGCTGCAGCACAGATAATTCCGCGACGGGATAGACTATCCATTCGTTTGTGCTGTCTTCGGTGTTGCTGCAAGCAAGCCACAGCATAAAAGGTTTACGCGAGACCATCACCACCCATCCAAAATCTTCCGGAATGACTCCCTCCACGGACACCCCCCGCTCCCGAAGCCGATCGGCCAGCCAATGTGCTAAAGCCTGGCCATAACACTCGGGATTGGTGTGCTCCTCCTCGCCGGGGATGGGTTTGAAAAAGTCAGAGGTGAAGGTGACTTGAGCGCCAGTGTTCATGACGCCAAACCTCTTTCCAGCAGACAGAGATCCAGCGAGGGCGCCGCAATGCGATATAGATTCACTACAGCGCCCCTGTTAACCCACTGGTAATGCCTTGCTGACATTGAGTCCAAGACGTAGTACGGCTGCGAGGTTCTGGGGCGGTGTTGGATAGGTGATACCCATGCGTCGCCAAAAATCAACAAAGACCCAGAAGTCTCCAAGCGTGGAAGCGTCATCGTGATGCGCCTTCGCTTCGGGATTAGGCAACGAGTCAACGTCCACGACGTATGGCTGAATGGCCTGCGATGAAATGCCAAGGGCCGAAGCCACGCGTGAAAGCTTGGTGTCGTAACCGGACATGCGCTGAAAGTCGTCGGGTGACTCCTCTTCCCAAAAGCGAGGGCGAGAACAGAACGCGTGCAACTCTGTGCCGCCAGAGCAGCAAAGGTGCTCCCAGTACTCGTCATCATAAACGTGAACTGTAGAAACGAGCCAGCCCTGCGAAGCTGCGAGAGTGCGCACCAAGGGGAAGTCATGGATGTTGAAATACTCGGGCCACAATATCACCGTCCAGCCAGCGACTGGCGCATATATCTGTGCATCTCGCCGGTGATTCAACGGTGAATCAACTGGAACAACTTCGCAAGGTACACCATGTGACTTCATGTAATCGGGGACAACGCGCATCAAGTCAGCAGCAGAGTCTGTTTTGAAAGCGGTGACTGCGAGGAAGTTTCCCATAATGGTGTAATGAGAAATGGGCTAATTATCCTTCGGTTGATCCTTGCAAGACTAAGATCTGTCAGTTCCTGCACGCCAGAACCATTAAAAATATTCGGGTCAGTCAGCTACTCTTTCAATGAGTGGCAAATACCTACGCCGAGCATGAGGACCTGTCAAGCGGAACGGAAAGGGTACCGGTCGCAGTCCAGTTCGCGTAGCTCAAAATGAATCGGAAGGCCACGGCATAACTAGGGCCCTTCCTAGGGCGTACCTGTCTCCCAGAGTGCTATTTTCAGATATGCCCATGGTAGCGTAAAGGGAGGCCATGATGTTCATACGGAACTGCTTGCTAACAGCCGGTTTTCTCCTGACCCTCGGCGGCTGCATGACGAATGCCACCGTCGAGCTGACGAAGGCGCCGTTCGACGCAACGACCGACCTGACCGGCGGCACCTCCGGCGCCACCCGAGAATTTCTCGATCCCACGACTGAGTTCACCTCGAGCACGACACCAGGCGCCCTGACAGACGGCCGCCTTTTGAGAGCCAAAGCACGGGCCACCGTCTTCGCCACGCATACGCACGACAATCTCCGCACGGATATTGCCCGGGGCCAGGGAGAATATCTCGCTTCGTTAGCCTCCCTCGCAGGCGTCTCCGCAGACCGATTGCCAGACCTTCAAAGCACGCTGATGCAGACCTATCCCTCACTTTTCGACCAGCAATTGGAAGCCTCCCAAACTGCTAAGCTGGTCGTCGATTTGGCCTGGGCGAAGGGCTACGGCATGCCCGTCTCAGCCAGATAAGTCATCGCGATTTCTGTCTCCCCTGCGGGCGCGCTCTTCACCGGATGAGCGCGCCGCCACCTATCGACTCCAGCACTGCTTCAACCTGACACACACCATCTCCCCCGCATGCATGAATACACGTATTCCCACGTGGCCTGACGGTTGACACTGTCCTGCGAGCGGCGTAGGTTTCGACGATGCCGCCGCCACCCACCATCGCGCGTCATGAACCCCTTCGCACAGTTCCGACGCACTCGCGACACCACTTCGTCAATCGGCCATATCGATTCCTTCGAGCCTCATGCGCGGGGAGCCTCGACTGATGAGCTTCACTCAGCTCAAAGACCGGTTGAACGGGCTTCCATTGGTATTGGCGGGGCCAATCGTTCGACGGGTTGAGCCGACCAGCGCCACCGTATGGGTGGCCTTGCGGCGGGGACGGCGCATCAAACTGGACATCTACGATGGAGATGCCCCCGGCGGCGCTGTTGTGGCCAGCGGCGAGCGCGAAACCTTACCAGTCGGTACCAATCTTCACATCGCCTGCATTACCGCCAAACCTGCTACCCCGTTCACGGCGGGAAAAGCTTACCAATACAATCTCACATTCGATCACAGCGGCGGGAGTGACGACATCCCGAGCGGCGGCGACCTGTTTGCCCCACGCATCATCGCGGCCACATCCGACGAAGCCAGGACTAAGTTGACCTACGCGAGCGACGGCGGCCCTTCGCGACCAAGTTTCCTATTGCCTCCCGCCTCACTCGATGATCTGCGGTTGCTCCACGGCTCCTGCCGCAAGATCGCGGGGGACCACAGCGATGCCCTTGCAGCGGCCGACCACATTCTTCAAGAGTCATTCCGACCCAACGGCCGCCGCCCCCATATGCTCTTCCTCACCGGGGACAACATTTACAACGACGGATGTGAACAGGCCTGTTTTGAAGTCATCCTCGATGCGGCCCCCACGCTGCTCGGCTGGGATGAAACCATGCCTGGCGTCGACAAGAAGGTCGGCTCAATGTCGGGCGTCCGATGGGAATATGCGCTCGATGACGCGGGGCTCAGCAATACCGGCCCCTGGCCTTCGCTTCGACATCTTTTCGGCATGGGAGAATCCTTGGTCCTTCACCTTCTCGCATTCGCCGACAATCTGTGGCCCGGCGATCTCGACTATCAACGGAAAGCCTTCGACTTCCGGGGGACGCTCCCGGCCGTGCGCCGCGCATTCGCCAACGTCGCGACCTACATGATCTTCGACGATCATGAGCTCTCGAACAGTTGGAACATCACAGCCGACTGGGTGGAATCGGTCTTGGCCAAACCGATGGGGCGACGCGTCTATCAGGATGCGTTAGCCGCCTATGCGCTCTGCCAGGGATGGGGCAACACGCCGGAGCGATACGAGACCGGGCCGGGACAGGGGTTCCTCACAGCCGTCACCGACTGGTCGCAAGCCGAACGGGCGGGAACCGTGTCTCCTCCTGCCCCCCTCGCTCGCCTCATGAAGCATCTGGGTCTGCCCGGCGAGGATGAGTTCAAGACCGGGCGTGATTGGGCCCGCTTTCACGGTCCCGACGT
This sequence comes from Nitrospira sp., assembly GCA_024998595.1. Lineage (GTDB taxonomy): Bacteria > Nitrospirota > Nitrospiria > Nitrospirales > Nitrospiraceae > Nitrospira_A. Next base: position 59,428 of record JACOEK010000004.1, on the reverse strand, counting down.
CATCCGGTGGGATTACACCGTCCCATGCCCCGGTCTCAGCATCGTCGTGCTCGACACCTACATGTGGCGGTCCTACCCGGACAAATACAGGAACGCCAGCATTCTCTCCGAAGGGGGTCTTCGCGAGCAGATAGACCAGGCAGCCTACCCCGAAACCGAATGCTCCCTGATCGTCGTGTCGAATGTCGCGATCGAACTGCCCGGGATCAGTACAGGCGAACTGGTCGCCAGCGAGTGGCACTCCGGCGTGACTCGCCTCATTCTATGGTTGCACCCTATTTTTCTCCTGTTTCAACTCCTGCGCCTGGCAATCAAACTGTTGACCCTGTTTCAACTGCAGATCCCATCCCTGTTCTCCTTCCTTCGTTTGCAGGACTACGGTCCGGAACATGGAGCCAAGTACGAACCGCAAACCACAGGCTTTGAACAGCTGATGGCGCATGCGCTGCACCGTGCGCCTCATATCGTCGGCGGGAAGCGCCAGACCCGTGTCGTCATTCTGTCGGGTGATGTCCATCGCAGTTTCTGCATGCGTATGCAGTACTGGAGTCGCACCCCGTTCAGCGTGGCGGCAGATCCCGTCGAAGGCGTTGTGGCGCAACTGGTCAGCAGTCCCTGCAAGTGGGTCAATCCGACCGTCGTACCATTGAAGGACGAGCGTGTCCGGCACTGGGCCGGATGGAAGGACAAACCGACGCTCACGTGGATCTCCGAACCCAACACCTCGCCCTGGCGCTTTAAACAAAGCCCCTGGATGATGGAATACCAGCCCGGCGCGCATGAACCAAAAATGAACCCGGCCCCCGAGTGGCGCTATTCGCTCGAACCAGTACCTTCTGATCGCACGGCCGACCATGCCCCGGTCGTCATACCGGACCGTCCCAGCCCGACATTGAATGACGTGCTTGATGAGATGGCGCTAGTCTCACCCGAGACACTCTGGACCGTGGAGAAATCTCACGTGATCAAGGCCAACAACATCGGGGACGTGACCTTCAAATGGGCGGCTGGCAACAAAGCCGTCGTCCAGAACGTGTGGTGGCGAGGCCGCCCCACGGTCAATCCCGCTTGGACAGTCACCCGATTCGTCGTATCGATGGAACCGCCGGCCACACCACCGGCGCTCCCAACATAATCATGGCCAAGACTTCTTCCATACTCGATCGCCTCATCGTGATCCTCACGCCCCTCCGACTCGCCGGGGAACACGAGGAGTATCTACGCAATCTCGCCTCGTCAGTCGGCTGGGATTTGGACGAGGTGGTGGGGTTCGATGCCGCGGCGGCAGCGGCCAACCTCCGGACAATCTCCGAGGGCATCGAAGCCATCACGCATCATGTGGCCGATCCACCAGAGACGCTCTCGGCATTTGTCGCCGCCTTGGAACAGGCCCGTCGAACGTTTGAAGCCATTCACAATCTTGGCCGTCTACTCGGCCATGCCGATTCCGCCCACCTCGACGATTTTGCCAAAGCGCTCCTCGAAGCCCTGGTTATCGCCCATTGGTTCCAACTGTCGCCGACCAGCTTCGTGATCGCCGAGTTGCTCGGGCTGGTGGTCGCACCGGCCGACGGGCCTCTCCTTCCGGCCATTCGTGACGGCGTAAAACTGATCCGGGAGGAGCATCGCCGGGGCGAATTGCGTTTCGATCGCATCGGACCATTGCTTCGTGATCCTGTAACAGCGTTGGAGCAGGAATACTTCAGCGACGATGCGCTCGCCACAGTCAGCGGCGCCCATCGAGCGGCCGACAAACTCTTTCCGCGACTCGCTCGCCTCTGTCAGTTTCTCGGCATCAGCGCGCGCTATGGCTTTAACCCGGGCGTGCCGGTCACGGGCGGAGCAGTAGCCATCGACCGACTGGCGCATATGCTGTCGATGTATGTGTCTCCGCATGACGGAGACTTGTATGGCATGACGCTCGCCCTTTCCTCTGCGGACCGGGGGAGACGAGGACTCCTCGTACGTCCGTTCGGTACGATCAGCTTTCAAGGACGCGTCAACGATTGGCGTCTGCAGGCCACAACCAGCGGCTCGATTCGCGGAGTGCTCGTGGGACCCGACCATATCGAGACATCCGGCGGCGAGGCCTGGCACCTGTCGCTCACCGCCGAACCGGAAACAGTGATGCAGACCCCGCCGTCCACAGTCGGCGGCGCGAGCGGAACGGGTTTCAGTTTCGGCACGCTGCGGATCACCGGAGAACTTCAGCTCGGCACGACGGCTCGTGATGCCTCGCTTGAACTAGTCGTTAAACAGGCACATCTGGCCATCGCCGGTTCCGACGGCGACAACTTCCTATCCGGCGTACTTCCTGCTCAAGGTCTTTCCACCGATCTTGATTTCACCATCGGCTGGTCCAGTGCAACCGGCATGCATTTCGGCGGGCATGCGGGCCTGGAAGCGAGGTGGCCGCTTAATCGGTCGATCGGCCCCGTCACGTTGGGTGCGCTTCGGCTACGTATTGTGACGGAAGGCCAGGGAATTACCGCAAGGGCGACGTTCGATCCCGGTCTGAGGATTGGCCCCATCTCGATTCAGATTGAAGGCATCGGCATCTCCGCACAACTTGGGTTTCCCGAATCAGGCGGCAACCTCGGGGTGGCCGATCTGGCCCTGGGCTTCCAACCGCCGACGGGCCTCGGCCTGGCCATTACGACGCCCGGCGTGACCGGCGGCGGGTTCCTCGGCTTCGATCCCCAGCGCGCTGAATACAGCGGGATGCTGCAGTTGGAACTGGCCGAGACGATCGCCCTCAAGGCGCTGGGCCTGCTCACCACCAGGATGCCTGACGGTAGCAAGGGCTACTCGCTCATTATCATCTTGACCGCCGAAGGCTTCGCGCCGATTCCGATCGGCTTAGGCTTCACCCTCACCGGCATCGGGGGGTTGGTCGCCCTGCATCGCACCGTCCGTACGGATGTCCTGCGCGACGGGCTTAAGACCGGCACCTTGAACTCCATCTTGTTTCCACCCGATCCCCTCCGCAATGCCCCCCAGATCTTTAGTGACCTGCGGCGAGTGTTCCCACCCACCGCCGGCCGCCATGTAGTGGGGCCGATGGTGCAACTGCGCTGGGGCTCCCCGACCTTGCTGACGCTCGACCTGGCCCTGCTCGTCGAACTGCCTGCGCCCATTCGCGTGGTCGTGCTGGGCCGTTTGCAAGTGCTCCTCCCGGATCAGGCCCATCCGCTGATCCAGATCCGCATGGATGCCTTGGGCGTCCTGGATGTCAGCGCCGAGACGGTCTCGTTGGATGCGACGCTCTATGATTCGCGCATTCTGCAATTCACCCTGACCGGCGACATGGCGTTACGCGCGGGCTGGGGCCGTCAACCGCAGTTCGTGCTGGCCATCGGGGGGTTCCACCCCCGCTTTGCCGCACCGCCGGGCCTCCCCGCGTTGAAGCGGCTGGCCTTGCAATTAGCTGACGGGGATTCGCTCCAGTTACGCTGCCAGGCCTATGTCGCCGTCACCTCCAATACGGTGCAGTTCGGGGCGCGGGTGGATCTCCATGCGGCCGGCGGCGGCTTCAGCTTCGATGGCCTGCTCGGTTTTGATGCGATCATTCAATTGGCGCCCTTGGCCTTTGAGGTGGAGGTCGGCGCGGCGTTGGCGCTGCGCTATCACGGCCGCCTGTTGATGGGCATCTCGTTTAAGGGACGGCTGGCCGGGCCGACGCCCTGGCACGTGGAGGGTAAGGCGTCGATCAAGTTTTTGTTCTTCTCGGTGTCGGTGTCCTTCTCGCGGACGTTCGGGAGCAAGAGCGCCCCGCCGCTGCCCGCGGCGGTGGATGTGGTGGGCTTGATTGCCGCCGCCCTGGCCGACCGGCGCAATTGGAGTGGCGCCCTGCCACGGAGCACGAGCGCGGTGGTGACCATCAGAGAGATGCCGCCGCCGGCCAACGGACTGCGCGTGCATCCCTGGGCGGAACTGACGCTACGCGAGCGGATTGCGCCCTTGAACCGGCGGCTCACAAAGCTGGGGACCGCGCCGCTCGTTGGCGGACCCACGACGGTGACGGTCACGGTGACGGATCGCGCCGGCGCCCAGCCCTGGCGGACCACGCCGGTGCAGGAGCCCTTCGCCTTGGCGCAGTATGAAGATCTGCGCGACGACCAGCAGTTGGCGCAGCCGAGTTTTGTCCCGCTCGCCGGCGGCCTCACGGTCGCCGCTGACGACTTAGCCGTGGATGACGAGGGGGGACTCGCCGCGCCGATCGCCTATGAGACGTTGCTGCTGGATCCGACGCGGCCGCCGGAGCGGCCGAAGCCGGGCTACGTGCTCTCGGCGTCGGTGCTGACCCGGGTCGCGCCCTTCGGCGCCGCCGGCCAGGCGCCGTCCCGCAAACGCCGACGAATGAATACAGCCGTGCTGGTTGGACGGCAATGAGGATGTTTCATGAATAAAAAACTTGATCCCGGACTACGTTCGAAAATCCGTACCAGACAGACCACCGATCACGCAGCCGCGACCGCTCCAAAATCGCGTGCGCGCGTGAAAAGCGCGCAGGTGGGCGTCATCGTCGGGTTCACCGGTAAGGTGGAGGATCTGACCGCCATCGGCTTCGTGCAGCGCACGCTGGTTCGTCATCCCCGCAAGGGCTACAGCATCGCCACCGGCACCATCGCCATCGACCGACTCGACGATCTCGCCGCGATTCCCCATGTCACGACCGTGGAAGGACCGCGCCGCATGCATCGTGAGCTCAACTTCAGCCTGCAAGAAATTCGAGCGACCGCGGTACACACAGGCCCTCACTCACGCAAGGGAAAGGGCGTCGTGGTCGGGATCATCGATAGCGGGATCGATTGGCGACACGGCTCGTTCGTCGATGAGAATGGGAAGTCGAGGATTCTGGCGATCTGGGATCACATGTTGCCCTTCAGAGCCGGCGACACGAGGGGACCCAACAATGTCGGCGTCGTCTATAACCAAGACCAACTCACCCAAGCCCTCCAGGGCCGGGCCACGGTGCGCACCAAGGATGTCGATGCCAGCAATAACCGGGAAGGCCACGGCACCCATGTGGCAGGCATCGCGGCGGGTAACGGCAGGCCTCCGACCTGCTGCCACGTCAGCCAAACCTATGTAGGCGTCGCCCCGGAAGCCGAACTCATTGTCGTGCGTTACGACTACACCAACGACGAGGAGATCGGGGAAAACCAACGCCTCATCGAAGCCATCGACTTCATCTTCGGGTTTCTCGGCAGCATTGATAAGCCGAAGGTCATCAACATCAGCCAAGGCGACAACCTGGGACCTCATGACGGCACAAGCGGCGTCGAGCTGGCGATCGACGCCCACGTCGAAACCGGCGACTTTCTGCACCATCCGCAAATCGTCGTCAAGTCGGCCGGCAACGAAGGCGGCATGCTGCGGCACGTGCAGGGTCGTGTGCCGGGCAATGACCATCTGGACATTGAATTCGAGGTTCCGAAAGAACGCAGGTCCGACGCGCTGCTCGACCTCTGGTACGACCGGGCCGGCACGCTCAACTTAACCGTCACTGCGCCCGGCGGTGCCGTCAGCGGTGCCGTGAACCATGGCACCGACCTTCCGGCCAATGCCGCCGCCCCGCCGTTTATTGCCAATCCCGCAGCTCCCGCCAACCGGCAAACCCACGTCGCGGTGGATGGGACCATCAACGGCGAACATGATCGCAACAATAACTTTCGGATTACTGTGGAACGTCCTCGTCGTGGCGCCATCCTCGATGGCACCTGGAAACTCACCCTCACAAATCCCAATGCGGGGGCCGTCGATTTTCACTGCTGGATCGAGCGCGGCTCCAACACGCCCTGGTTTCTTCCGCCCAAAACTCCCGACGACGGCAAGATTCGGGCGAGCCTCGACGCCACGCTCAGCATTCCCGGCACCGCGTCTCAAGTCATCACGGTCGCCAACCATGCCTCACGCACGAGTCGTTGTGATTGCTGGCCTTCGACCGGAATCGTCTCGTCGTCCAGCCGCGGCCCCGTCGCGAGAGGCGCCGCGACCAACCGCAAGCCGGACATCGCGGCGCCCGGGTTGGAAATCACGTCCGCCAAGGCGGATGCTGCCAATCTGCGCGGGCGCTGTTGCGATTGCTGCCCGGATGCCTGCTGCTGCCTTTACGAGGACTTGACCGGCACCAGCATGGCCGCTCCGCACGTAGCCGGGGCAATCGCGCTGCTCTTGGAGGAAAATCCCCGACTGACGAGAGCCGAGCTCGTCACTCACCTGCAGGCAACGGCGCGGGAAAGACCGGCCGGCGGATGGGATGCAACATGGGGCGGTGGAAAACTCAACATTCAAGCCGCCATCGATGCCGTGCGTGCGGCCGCCGGAGGCGGCGGGGGCGGTGGAGGCGGCGGACCACACATGCACCCGCCTGCCGTCCTCGATGAGCACTTCTCCACTGGGCGCAGGGCCTCGGACTTCAGCCCGCTTCACGAGGAGAAGAGACCGCACTTCATGCGCGATCACCGGAGCGAGGCAGATGCGGCATCGTCGCCATTCACCACCTGGCTTCAAATCCTCAAAGACAGGTTGAAGCATTTTCCGGAAGGCGATCATGTGGCAGCCGCGATCAGTCGGCATTTCAGCGAAGCCCGTCGCTTGATCAACAGCAACCGGCGCATTGCCACCATGTGGCACCGTGCGGCAGGACCTCGCCTGCTCCGGAGACTGCTCCACGGAACGTCGGTCGATGACAGCCCCTTGCCAATCGACAAAGAATCGGCGTATCGATATCTCAATCGCTGCTTGGACCTACTGGCCCAGTGCGGCAGTCCCAGGCTTCGCGGGAGCCTTGAGCGCTATCGATCGGTCGTTTCCATGCTCCTGACAAATACGTTCACCGTCCCCATCGAAGCACGGACCATGGACCGCACATGAGCACAGCCGTCGGCACCCTGGAACAACTGGCCGGTGAACTCGCGCGGGTGTTTAAACCGCTGCTGCAGCGGGCCGAAACCGGCACGCTCGACGAGTTGCTCCCTTGGCTCGGTTTCCGCTCGTTTGAGTTGGAAGCGGAAACAACCGGCCTGGAAAATGCCCTGACCGGAATCGCCACGGCTGCCACCGCTCTCGAACCGTTGTTCAACGACCTCACACAGGCCATCGCGGAGAACGACCGCCCGACGATCGCAGCCACGGCCGCCTCCTTGCTCCAGCAATTTCGCACCCTCATCCAGAACGTCCAACAGATCGCAGAAGTCCTACAGGCTCTCAGTAACCAGAGCGCTCTCTCACCTCAACGGCGCGCCGAGCTTGCCGGATTCGCCGGCCTGTTCGCGGAACGGTTGCTGCACCGCCTGCTGGCGGATTATCTCGAAACGCGCTTTCCGCAGATTGCGCTGCTGCTTATTGCTGCCGGAGCCATCGAGGTCGTTGAGGAACCTGGACTGCCGGAGGGATCACTGCAAGGTCCGTATGTTCGAAAGACTGTGTATCCGGACCGAGTGCTGCGATTGTTCACCGATCCCAAGGGGCTGTTGCATGAGGTCTATCGCTGGGGAGATCCGGCATTCGATGGCCTGGCACTGTTTACCCTGTTGCAGCGGCTGCTGAAAGAGAAGTTCGGCATTCCGGCCGAGATCCTCCACCCTTCCGGAGAACCCGCATTGCTGGAGGCCTTCGGATTCAACGCGGAGGTCAACCCGACCATCACTCCTGCCGGCCTGGATGTGACGTTGCGCGCACCGACGTCAATCGAGCGCACCGAGACGATCGCCGAAGCCGATTGGAAGGTGACCTTCGACACACTTGTCCGTGTCAGCAGTGATCTGACTGCCACCATTCGACCGACCTTCGATCTCGATTTCCACCTGCCCGCAGGAACGGCCGTCGACGTTCAACTGGCAGCCGAGTTCGCTCGTTCCGCCGAGGCCAAGCCGTTCGTGGTCATCGGTGCAGCCGACGGTTCTCGCTTGGATATGCAGGGGTTCCGGGCCTCCGTGAAGCTGGATCTGCATGCCGACGCGACCGCACCGGTTCGAACGCCCGTGGACCCGGCCATTGCATTCGCCGTGGAGCGCGGCTCGCTCGTGATCGACTTTTCGAAAGCCGACGAGTTCCTAGCTCGAATTTTCCCGACCAACGGCCTTACCCTGCCCTTCGATTTGACGGGAGAATGGTCGCTGAATCGCGGTATCTCCATCCAAGGCGGAGCGGGTCTCGAGACGACCATTCCGCTGCATCTCGATGTTCTCGGCATCGTCTCAATTGATGTCCTTCGACTTTCAATTCTGCCCTCCACAGGAAACAATCGACGCGGCATCGATATTGTGACCTCCACCGATGCTACCATCAAACTTGGACCGGTCACGGCCACTGTCCAAAAGGTCGGATTTGCTGCAACGGTAGGAATTCCATCCGGCGGCGGCAACCTCGGGGTGGCCGATCTGGCCCTGGGCTTCCAACCGCCGACAGGCCTCGGCCTGGCCATTACGACGCCCGGGGTGACCGGCGGCGGGTTCCTCGGCTTCGATTCCCAGCGCGCTGAATACAGCGGCATGCTGCAGCTCGAGCTGGCCGAGACGATCGCCCTCAAGGCGCTGGGCCTGCTCACCACCAGGATGCCTGACGGTAGCAAGGGCTACTCGCTCATTATCATCTTGACCGCCGAAGGCTTCGCGCCGATTCCGATCGGCTTAGGCTTCACCCTCACCGGCATCGGGGGGTTGGTCGCCCTGCATCGCACCGTCCGTACGGATGTCCTGCGCGACGGGCTTAAGACCGGCACCTTGAACTCCATCTTGTTTCCACCCGATCCCCTCCGCAATGCCCCCCAGATCTTTAGTGACCTGCGGCGAGTGTTCCCACCCACCGCCGGCCGCCATGTAGTGGGGCCGATGGTGCAACTGCGCTGGGGCTCCCCGACCTTGCTGACGCTCGACCTGGCCCTGCTCGTCGAACTGCCTGCGCCCATTCGCGTGGTCGTGCTGGGCCGTTTGCAAGTGCTCCTCCCGGATCAGGCCCATCCGCTGATCCAGATCCGCATGGATGCCTTGGGCGTCCTGGATGTCAGCGCCGAGACGGTCTCGTTGGATGCGACGCTCTATGATTCGCGCATTCTGCAATTCACCCTGACCGGCGACATGGCGTTACGCGCGGGCTGGGGCCGTCAACCGCAGTTCGTGCTGGCCATCGGGGGGTTCCACCCCCGCTTTGCCGCACCGCCGGGCCTCCCCGCGTTGAAGCGGCTGGCCTTGCAATTAGCTGACGGGGATTCGCTCCAGTTACGCTGCCAGGCCTATGTCGCCGTCACCTCCAATACGGTGCAGTTCGGGGCGCGGGTGGATCTCCATGCGGCCGGCGGCGGCTTCAGCTTCGATGGCCTGCTCGGTTTTGATGCGATCATTCAATTGGCGCCCTTGGCCTTTGAGGTGGAGGTCGGCGCGGCGTTGGCGCTGCGCTATCACGGCCGCCTGTTGATGGGCATCTCGTTTAAGGGACGGCTGGCCGGGCCGACGCCCTGGCACGTGGAGGGTAAGGCGTCGATCAAGTTTTTGTTCTTCTCGGTGTCGGTGTCCTTCTCGCGGACGTTCGGGAGCAAGAGCGCCCCGCCGCTGCCCGCGGCGGTGGATGTGGTGGGCTTGATTGCCGCCGCCCTGGCCGACCGGCGCAATTGGAGTGGCGCCCTGCCACGGAGCACGAGCGCGGTGGTGACCATCAGAGAGATGCCGCCGCCGGCCAACGGACTGCGCGTGCATCCCTGGGCGGAACTGACGCTACGCGAGCGGATTGCGCCCTTGAACCGGCGGCTCACAAAGCTGGGGACCGCGCCGCTCGTTGGCGGACCCACGACGGTGACGGTCACGGTGACGGATCGCGCCGGCGCCCAGCCCTGGCGGACCACGCCGGTGCAGGAGCCCTTCGCCTTGGCGCAGTATGAAGATCTGCGCGACGACCAGCAGTTGGCGCAGCCGAGTTTTGTCCCGCTCGCCGGCGGCCTCACGGTCGCCGCTGACGACTTAGCCGTGGATGACGAGGGGGGACTCGCCGCGCCGATCGCCTATGAGACGTTGCTGCTGGATCCGACGCGGCCGCCGGAGCGGCCGAAGCCGGGCTACGTGCTCTCGGCGTCGGTGCTGACCCGGGTCGCGCCCTTCGGCGCCGCCGGGCAGGCGCCGGCCCGCAAACGCCGACGTGCCAATGCCGTCACGACGTAACACAACAGGAATGAAGCACCATGCCTGAACAGATTGCAGCCACCTATCGCTTCTACTCCTGGCTTCGCCAGGGACTCCTCGCGGGCCTCTCCGCGCCCGGTGCGTCCGGCCCGCCCACCGGAGGGCGCCTCGCCTTGCCCATCCGACTCCGGGTGAATGACCGCGCGCCGATCGAAGTCAACGTAGAGCTCTATGGCCCCGGCGACATCACCGGCCTGGACGCGCGCGAAATCATTCGCACGGAGCCCCATGCTCACATGACCGACTTCGAGCCGAACTATTTTCCGGCCATCGAATTCGATCGCCCGGATTTTCCCTGGCTCTTCACACCGGCCGCGGCGGACGGCGTTCGGCGACTTCGTCCCTGGATCTGTTTGATCGTCGTCCCTAAAGATCGCGCCGCCATCAAGACCAATCCGCAGCGGCCCTTGCCCGCGATCACTTGCGCCCTTGAAGACTTGCCCGACCTCGACCAATCGTGGGCCTGGGCCCATGTCCAGATCGTCGCTGCTCAGAGCACCACGCCCGATCCCTCCCCTCGCGCCACTCTGCAGAAGATTCTCAACGATCATCCGGAGCGCACGCTCTCGCGCCTGCTCGCTCCGCGCCGGCTCGATGCCAATACGGCCTACTACGCCTGCCTCGTCCCCACGTACGAGGTCGGGAGGAAAGCGGGCCTGGGCGAGCCGATCAAGCCGGAAGACGAACAGGCCTTGAAACCGGCTTGGGCAAAGAACGCCACGCCCGGGCCAATCACGCTGCCGGTCTATTTCCAGTGGGAATTCCGGACCGGCCTCGCGGGAGATTTCGAATCCCTCGCGCGCCGCTTGAAGGCGCAACCCTTGCCGTCCACGGTGGGCCTGCGACCGGTGGACATCAGCACTCCAGGCTGGGGCATGCCGACGTTGCCGCCCGGCGCACCGGGCAGCCTGTTGGATCTGGGGGGAGCCCTGCAGACGCCGGAGACGCAACCACGGCCCTGGCCGGACGAACCCCGTAAGACGTTCCAGTTGTCCCTCGGCACGATCCTCAACGCGCCCGCAGCCATGGCCGACACAAGCGGAGCGCCTGCGCTCCTTGGCCCGCCGTTGTATGGGCAATGGTACGTAGACCGTGACAGCCTGCCGGCCGCCGACCAACCACCGCTCTGGTTCCGCGATCTGAATCTGGATCCGCGCCACCGCATCGCCGCCGGCATCGGCACAACGGTGATCCGCAACGAGCAGGAGCCGTTGATGGCCTCGGCCTGGGACCAATTGGAACAACAACGACGAGACCGGCAACGGCTCAAGCGGGCGCAATTAGCCGAGGCCGTCGGCGACAGCCTCTCCAAGAAACATTTCGCGGCGCTCGACCCGGCAGGCCTGCTGCAACTCACGGGACCGGCGCTGCGAGGCCTGACGGGGATCGCCTCCCCTTCGACGACTCCGGCAACCGATACCAGCAGTTTGCTGTCCGGCCATCCGGCGGTGACTGGGACCTTTCGCCGCCTGACCCGTGCCCATGGACCGATCGCCTCCCACGCCGTACAGTTCGACGGCCTTCGGCTCCCCACTACATCGCCCGCCTCGACGGCAGGACAGGCGTTTCGTCCGCTCATGCAATTCGCCATCGCCACCAAGCAGCGGCAAGCGCCGGCGCTGCGCGAATGGTCGGAATTGAAAGTCGAGATGCTGCGGCGTCTGTCGCCGAAAGATGCGGTGCTGGCGGCGGTGCGAAACACGATGCCTACTATTGATAACACCGAGTTGACGACCTTTGCGCCCAGTTTTCCGCAGCCGATGTACGAACCCCTGCGCGACTATGCACCGGACATGCTGTTACCCGGCATGGACAAGGTCCCGTCGAATACGATCGCGCTCCTGAAGACCGATCCGGCCTTGATCGAGGCCTATCTGCTCGGCCTCAACCACGAGATGAGCCGCGAACTGCTTTGGAGGGGTTTTCCCACCGATCAACGCGGCACCTACTTCCGGCAATTCTGGGACGCCGGCGGCGATGAACTACCCACCACCGACGCAGAGCGCGAGGCTCGATTCGACATCACGAGGATCACCTCCTGGGCGGCAAACAGCCGTCTCGGTTCTCACAGCGCACGAGGCTCGGCGGTAGGCCAGATGGTGCTCCTCATTCGCGGCGATCTCCTGCGCCGTTACCCGCGCGCCATGATCTATGCCTTGGAAAGCGTCTGGTCGCCGGATGGCAGGAAGCGCGAGCTGGGCACGACGGAACGGTATCCAATTTTTCGCGCGACGCAATCACCGGACATCACCATGCTCGGCTTTCCGCTCACCGAAGATCAGGTGCGCGGCGCGGACACACCGGCCAACGGAGGACACCCAGGCTGGTTCTTCGTGCTGCAGGAGCAACCGACGGAACCGCGATTCGGCATGGATGTCGCCACGACCTATGGCGGCACACCGGCCCACTGGCGCGACCTCACCTGGGGCCACGTGGCGCCAAACGAGGCCGCGCTCAAACAAATCGTGTATGTGCCGATCGACGGCCTGCTGAACAATACCGTCGTCGATCAGATTCCTTGGGGAAAGAACGCGGCGCACATGGCCAGCATCACCAGACAACCGCCGTTTCGCGTGGCGGTCCATGCCAGAACCTGGCTGCCGGGCCGGTAGGAGCAACGGAAAGAGACCAGACCATGCCCTTTTTGGAACAAGAAACCGCACGACTCCAGACGGCCCTGCAAGCTTTAGCCGCGCAACAGACCGCGTTGACGACGCAACTCACAAGCCAGCAGCAGGCAGTGACGGCGGCGCAAGCTCAGCGCACCAATGCACAGAGCGGCGTGGCGCAAGCCCAGGCGCGCATTCCGCCGTTGCAGGCAGCAGCAACCGCCGCCGATGCCAAAGTCGCAGAGGCGCAACAGGAGCTTCTCGATGCATCCGAGCCGCCCCCCGGCATCCCCCCGGCAAGCTGGCGGTTGCGCCTTGCCGCGCTGCGAAGAACAGTCACCCAGGCCCAGACCGCAGCAACCGCGGCTCATGCGAAGGTGACCGAGGCACAGCAGGGCGTGGCGCAGGCTCAGGCACAAGTACGAGCGGTGGACGTTCAGATTGCGGCGGCGGCAGCCGCGGTGCAAGCCACCCAAGCCGCGATCGCCGCCCTTCAGCCCCGCCGGCAACAACTGCAAGCGAGCCTCACCGAGATCGAGGGTATGAACGCAGAAATCACGCGAGACCCGCTGGTCAGGGCAGCGCTGCAACAGGTGGCGGCGCAACTGTCGGCCCGCACGGCAACGTTGGAAGAATCCCTTCAGGTGACACGATTCGAATTGGAAGATGCCGAGACGCTGCTCGCAGGCTTGCTCAACCGCCGCAGCGAACTAACGACGCTCCTTGCCGGCCTGGCCACGCAAATCCCCGAAGCGGAGGCACAAGCGGCGGCAGCTGAACAAGCGTTGGCCGCAGCCGAAGCCGAAGTCACGACACTGTTACAGGACGGCCCCTAAGTCATGAAAGGATCAACGGAGTGAGACCGATCGACGAAGGATCAGACGTTCCTGAACGGGTGCCCCCGGCAGTGCTTCGAGCCTGGGCGACCAAGTTGCGACAATTGCAGGCGGCACATGACCGGGCCGTCGCGCGAGCTCAAGCCGCACAACGGCGAGCGTCCATGCTCATCCGGCAACGGGCGCTCTACCAGGCCGAATTGGGTCAGGTGAACACCCAAATTACCGCCACGCAGGATGTGGTGACTCGCAAGAAAGCCGAAGTCGCGGCGCTATCGGCGCAGGTCGATGAATATCGAAACGCCCGCGATGCCGCCACGGCCCGCCTCCTGGGCACGGATCGCTTCACTGGTACGGTTGCGACCACGCATCCGCTGCTGCTGTTCCCCGTCCGCCTGGAAACCAGGTTTACGGCGAGACGCACGGGACCGGGCACCGACCTCCTGCTCCGCGTCTATCCCGACGACATCCATCTCGACAGCCACGAACCGGCACTGACGGATGAGGAAGACCGCCGCGGGAAGGAGTTTTGGGCCCATGTCGCCGCCACCCCCGCAGGCGCTGACCGGCAGGAACATATCAGGCAGGGCTGGCAACGACTCACGGAGCAGTTCGGCACTACCCGTGCTGCCTGGATCGCCCGTGCGCTCGATCCCTCTCAAGCTGGAACGGTGACTCGCCGTGAAGACAGTTGGATGCGCGCGCCCCATACGCAGGTCCTCCCTGATCGCTGGGTCGCCATCGGTTATCGCGGCGATGCGGCACGCATCACCGCCTGGGGCAATACCATCTCTGAGACTGTGGCGGTCGGGCCCGACCCACGGAGCACAGGCCCGCTCGGCGGCAATGGCTTGCCGCCCGTCGATGAGGGCATGAAGTGGATCACGGATTTTGACGTGGCTGAATCCATCGGCATGGGGCTACGTATTCCCATCACGGAGGAAGACGCGCAGGCAGGATTCGATCGGATTGTGGTGCTGGGGGTGAAGGCCTCGTGGGACGCCTCAACCACGGCCGGCCGATTGGCACAACTGCTCGACGCGCACCATTACACCGGCGGCCTTGCCCTCGTGAAACAACAGGTGGCGACGAACAACACGGCGGAAGCCTCCGCCGGCTATCGATCGACCGAGCGCAACGCCGCCGACAGCATGGGCGTCGAGTTAGGCGCCTCGTTAATCCAATCAGGGTCCGATGGCGATCTCCTGGGACAGGCCTTGGGCCTGCCGGCCTCCGTCTTTGCCCATGTCCGCGGAGCCGACGGCGCGGAACAACGGTACGCCTCGCTCATGCATGCGGCGCTGCTCGCGCTGTGCGACAGTCCGTTGTTGCGTCAATTACTCGGCGCAGCCGGAGCGGACGTGCTGCGCGACCATGTCATGAAATACGTCCGGGCGCGCGGGCCACTCCCGGCTCTACGTATCGACAACCAGCCCTACGGCCTGCTGCCGGTGGCGGCACTCGATCGCTGGATCTCAACGACCGATCAGGACCAGGACAAGGCACTGGCCACCTGGTGGAAAGCCCAACGGCTGACACGTCGCCGCCAGGTTCCTCAGGCCCTCCAGACCACGCTGGAATCCAACCCCGTCGTGCTCCTGGCGCAGGAGGGGAACGCCGGCCGGTATACGTTGCGGGAGTTTCCGGAAATTTCTACTCAACAACCGCCCGTGCCGAAACGGTTGCTCACCGATGCCTTTCGAACGCTGCTACTGACCCGCGTCCTTTCAACCGCCCATGATCCGGCCTGGGATGAGCTGACCAGCCTGTCCGAACCGGTGCGACAGCAACTGCTCGCGGAGGCAATGGATGTGCTCACCTATCGTCTCGATGCATGGGGCACATCTCTCGCCACCAGGCGGCTGGCCGTCATGCGGCAGGCGGCGCCCACCGGCATCAGACTCGGCGCCTACGGCTGGGTCGAACAGGTCCGGCGTGCGGCCCCGCTGCAACCGGTCTCCACACTACCGGCCGGTGTCACCGCGCCGGTCTCACGCTCGGAACAGAACAAGGGCTTCGTCCATGCCCCTTCGCTGGGACATGCGGCGGCGGCGGCCGTGCTGCGGAGCGGCTACCTTTCACAAGAGTCCAATCGCGCAGCCGGTGCCTCGCCCTTTGCGGTTGATCTTTCGTCCGAACGGGTCCATCGCGCCAAGTGGCTACTCGACGGCGTGCGCCAAGGTCAGTCGTTGAGCGCGCTGCTCGGGTACCGATTCGAACGCCGTCTCCACGAACGTGGCTTGGACCGCTATATCCAACGCTTCCGCGCGCTCACGAGCTTCACCGGCACCGATCGCTTCGCCGACATCCGGGACACCCTCACGCGCGCCGAACGGCTGGCGCAGGAGGTCACGCTGCTGACGACGCAACGCGACCAGGCCTTGCGCCGGGCGGAAGACGCCCGCGGCTTGAAGGCAGAACGAGAAGGCCGCGAGCAAACCTATCGCGCCGCACTGGGAACAATCGCCACGCTCGTGCAGCAGGCGCAGGCGGCGCAGATACAGGTGACGCAGGCGGGCCAGGTGCTGGCGCAACAACAGGCCGCGAAACCGCAGGGCAAGGTGACGCAGCCATCCGTGCGGCGTTATGCCGTCCAGTTGTTGGAAGCGCGGGACCTGGACGACTGGGACAACCGCGTGGAACAGCTGACACAGGCTCAAGCCACCGCCGTGGCCCAGGCCGCCGCCGCACAACAGACCGTCAGCGCACAGGAAGGCACACGCCTGCTCGCGGAACGGGCTCAGGCCAAATTGCTCAACGCCGCCGACCCGGATTCCATTCCCGCCGCGCAACAGATGGCCGTACGACAGGACACACTCGCCGCTGACCTCGACCGCCAGGCGCTGGCCAAGGAAGGCGGGCAACGCGGCAAGGCCATGGCCGATCTCAATGCCGCAAGAGCGGCCCTCACCTCACGCCTCGCCGCGCAATGGAACGAGGCGCTGAAATCGTTACCGGCTGCCGCCGTCGTAGACGGGTTGGCGCTGCATCGTCGGTGGACCGCGAGCCAACAACGTCAGGCCCCGCAATCTCCTTGGGATGTGACGACCATTCCGTTCGGCAACGCGACCCTGGGATTTCCTCCACCCGGAAGCCCCGACTTTACCGCGCTAGTAGAGACGCTCAAGGCGCTCGACGATCTGGTCGACTCGGTTGGCGACAGCGTCGTGGCCGAGAGCGTGTATCAGCTCGTTCAAGGCAATCCGCTCCGCTCCGGCGCAACGCTGGATGCCATCGCAGCAGGTGAAGTCCCGCCCCCGGAGTTGGAGGTGATCCGCACGCCGAGAACCGGCATCGGGCTCACGCACCGCCTCTGCACCCTGTTCCCCGTATCCAGCGGCACGACGCCCAGCGGCTGGCCCACGACCATCCCGTCGGCACGCGCGCAAGCTGAACCGGTCCTGAACGCCTGGCTTGCGACACTGTTACCCAATCCGGCCCAAGTCCGCTGCAAGGCGGACTACGTGAATTCTGAAAACGGACAGGTCTATCAGACGGTCGAAAGTGCGCTGACTTCACTCGGGCTCTCACCGATCGATGCCGTGTACCTCGCCGAAGGCAACACTCGTGCACAGCAGGCCGAATTGGAGCAACGGTGGCGTTTCGTGCTGCAACAGGCTCGACCCGCGACTGTGCCGCCTGAGGCAATCATTCGATTGCAGTTTGACCGTGACAACAACTGGAGCGCGGACATCGTGAGCGTGACGGAATGGTGCGAGGTGGCGACCACGGTGCGAAGGCTGCTTAGCAACGCCCACCCACTCGATGGGCGCGATCTGTCGCTGCCCGAATCGCCTGCCGACTCCGGACTGGACCAGGAGGAGTTCGCCGGCCGCGCGACCCGCGCGTTGCAAGCGTTGACCGCCGCACAGCAAACCCTGAAAGCCTTGCTGCCGTCTCCGTCTTCAGACGACCTGACATCCAACCCCGACGAAGTTCGCCGCGCCCTGCTCGGCCTGGCTGACTTCGGCATGCCGGGCGCAGTCCCGATGGACATCGGCGGTACGGAAGCGGAAGCGCGATCGGTGCTCCTGACCCAGGCGCGATCGGTGCTGCTCGAGGCGCAACGTCGCCTTGATCGCGTCACCGAATCCGACCAGGGCTTCGTGCGTGCGAGCGCCACGCCGGAAGAACGACGCGATCACGACCTCGGTCGCTTCCGCATCGTCTTCGACCAGGACTTCCTAGCCCTGCCGCGCGTGACTGCGGCCAACGCGGCACAATTGAATGAATCGTTCGCTGCTAGCCTCTCACTCCAGGGGCAGGACCCGCTGGCCGCCGTGACCTGGTTCCAACGGGCCGCCTATGTACGGCCTGGTGCGACACGCCTGAACGAGGCCATGCTCTATGCTGAAACCGTGGGCAGCGCCGCACTCCGGTTCCACGTCGGACAACTCCCCTATCAGCCACAGGATCGCTGGGTGGCCTTGCCACCGGCGCCGGACAAACCTCTTCCACGAGGACGCATCTCGCTCGTGGCCCATGTGTCGTCGGCGCAACCGCTCCGCTTCGATCAACCCTTCGCCGGCCTCCTGATTGACGAATGGGTGGAAACGGTGCCGAGTCCCCGCGAAACGACGGGCGTGACCTTTCATTACGATCAGCCCAACAGCGCGCCGCCACAGGCGCTCCTGCTCGCGGTGCCGTCGGACCGGCGGACAACCTGGGACCTCAACAGTCTGGAAGCTGTCTTGCACGAGACGATGGATTTGGCCCGGCTCCGTGCCGTTGCACCCGAGAGCGGCGACGAAATGATCTGGGTGGAAGACCAACTGCCGGAAGGCGCGAGCCCCTTCGGCGACAACGAGACCTGGACGTGGATTCGTATGAAGCCGGAACCGCTGTCCGGCACACGCGCCCATCAATCAGTGCTCGCGGCCGGTATGCACCAACATTTTTTCCGGGGCGCCAAGGCCGCGCTGTTCGTCAGCGTGGGGGACCGGCTTTTCGCGCACATCTATCTCGATGCTGCGCGCATGCCGCGACAAGTGATGTTGCAGTGGCATGACGGCAGTTGGGAGCATCGTGCCTATTGGGGCGAAAACCTCGTTCCATGGGGCACCGACAATACGGTCAGCCGCCAATACATGGGTCCATTGCCGCCGCCCGGCCGCTGGGTGCGGCTCGAAGTGCCTGCCGCCACCGTGGGAGTCGAAGGACGGATCGTGGACGGCATGGCGTTCACTCTGTTCGACGGCACGGCCACGTGGGATCGCGCCGGCAAGCGCGCCTTGCAGCCGGTCAGTTCCGGAGAAACGGACATAGTGGCGCCGGCGCTGCTGTTTACCGGTGGCACCGTCGATTTCACCGGCGTCATCGATCCAGCGATAGGAGCATAGGCATGGCATCCCGGATCAGACTCGACCTCAGCACCCACAACCCGGACCTGCAAGACGGGTTGCAGGCGCGCATCCACGACCCGCTGTGGATGCTGGGACGGCAATGGCAGTTCGGCGAGTTCAACGGCGCGGATGCCGGATCGCCCGCCGCCGCGCAGGTGATCGTGGACCAAGCCGCCGTGACCCGCTATCAACCTGGGCCACGCTCAGGCCCGCATCCGCCCAGGCCCTACTCAACTGACACTCTAGCGCTGGAAACGCTGGTCGAAGCGGAGCCCGTGACGGACGACTCGCGCCCCAACTGGAGGCTGGCTGCCGAATCCGGTCGGCATTTGTTCCGGTTGCTGGAAGCGGCCAGGCTCGGCCCCACTCGCACACAGTGGTTGGGAAGTACGTATGTCCTGGCTGCGCCCACGGTCCAACAAGCCAAGCAGATGGACGCCGGAAGCCTCTCCTTCATCCGCGTGCTGACCGGCCGGACCATCGACGGGCTTCGACTCGCTGCGCGGCTGCGCGCACTGCAGGCAAGCAACAGCATGGCGGACTTGTTTCGCGAGGCGCCATTCGATCAGGTGGTGGAGAGCGATCGCGCCGGAGTGACCGGCATTGTGACGAACTGGTTGACCTGGCTCGACAGCCTGTTCCAACAAGGTGCTGCCCCGTCCGCCTGGATTCCCGAACGGATGGAATACGCCCTGAGCATTTCCGGCAAGTCTGCAGCAGGCGAAGTGGTGCTGACCGCTCCGGAATATCTCGATGGCCGGTTGGATTGGTTTTCCTTCACAACAAGCTCGGGGAACGGCCTGGGAGCGACCGACAGCCGCACATCTCTTACGGAGGCCTTTCTTCCCGCGCCGGTTTCGTTTCGAGGCATGCCCTCTGCGCGCTTCTGGGAATTCGAAGACGGCGCCGTGAATTTTGCCAGCGTGGAAGCGGCGCCACAGGACCTGGCCCGCCTGTTGCTGGTGAAGTTCGTCCTGGAATACAGCAATGATTGGTTTTTACTGCCGCTCGACCTGTCCGTCGGCACGCTCTCGCAGATCCGGGCACTGGTCGTCACGAATACGTTCGGCGAACGGTTCCTGATTCCTCACGCGAACGAGGTGGACGGGCCCGCGTCGCCCTGGCGCATGTTCAGCCTCACCAACGACAGCCAGCGGCTGCTGTTCCTGCCGCCGGTGTTGGGACCGATGTTGGAAAGCCAGCCGGTAGAAGATCTGTCGTTACTGAGAGACGAAATGGCCAACGTGGCCTGGGCCGTGGAGCGGGTCGTCGAAAGCGCCGCCGGCCGCCCGTTGGATCGCCACGAAGCCTATCAAGAAACGATGGCGGCGCAGCCGCCGGCACCTACCGCTGACGGGGACGGCGCGCCACTGGTCTATCGGCTCGGCACCACGGTGCCCGACTATTGGATTCCATTGCTTCCGGTCAAGGACGGCGCGACCTTGCGGCTCAAGCGAGGAGCGCTGCCCGAGTTCGGCGAGGGCGGCATCCAAGGCGTACAACTCCCG
The DNA here is from genome assembly GCA_024998595.1 of Nitrospira sp. GTDB lineage: Bacteria > Nitrospirota > Nitrospiria > Nitrospirales > Nitrospiraceae > Nitrospira_A. The sequence goes on along the minus strand of JACOEK010000004.1, from coordinate 38,955 downwards.
AAAGGGCGATTGCTCGAACCGAACCGCGACCTGTTGCTCTACGAGGAAGAAGTGCCACGCGAGGGAGCCCGCGTCACCAGGACCTACCAATATGCCCGCTGGATCGACGGCTCAACCCATCTCTGGATCGGCCGACGCAAAGGTCCAGACCGCGGCGAAGGCTCAAGCGGACTACAGTTCGATGTGGCGGAGAAGAGAGAAGAGGGAAATTCGTAGCTACCACTGACTCTTAATCGGCGGGCTGTTTTCAACGAGGGATCGGGTTAAGGACTGCTATCTAGCTTGCCGTACGGGGATCCATATCCTCATCACGCATGCTACGAATGAACCGGCCTGAAGGCTGCTCAGGAGATCCTTGCTGGTGCCAGGCAGCATTGTTTTTTCGATCGATGTGGATAACTCCGGAAGCGTTCGGAAGGGTACCAGCCAATTGCCACCCTTGCCCCTTGCTGATCGATCAAAACATCCTCCGCCAGGCATTCAGGCCCTTCCTAAGAAATCTTGTAGGAAGATACTGACAGGCGGAAACCCGCGTTCCTATAGATTTCCCTAGGTCCCTACCCGATTCCCGCCTACAGACATTAAAAAAATGGCTGCTACGGTTAAAGGGTAATGATGCTCGACATCAAACTCCGCAGCTTTGTTGGAATCTCCGGCCTGACCCTCCCGAATCCCCCGCGAGCCGTGACGGCCGTGGGTCACGGTCAGGACCGCAACGTCTTCATCATCAATTGGTTACTGCTCCCATCTGAATCCTACGTCAGCTGGGCCAGAGACAGAACGAAGGAGCAAGAAGTCCTATGACAAATCTAACCTCGACATTGAAATTGCAACATTTGTTCATCTCGAACTTGTTGGAAGCCGCGCAGTGGATTGGCGTTGAACAACTGGACGCGCAAAGGAAACTGAGAGCGGCGAAAATACACCTCTTGGCGCACTTCAAATTAGAAGATACGCTCTTGTATCCCGTCTTATTCGAAGCCGCCGAAAAGAATGCGGAGTTGAAGTACACGTTGCAATTCCTTGAGAAAGACATGGCAGGCGTCTCGAAGGAGGTGATGAACTTTTTTGAGCAGTTCCACATCGGTGGTACGCACCATCACACGACACAGGACCTTGGAAACATCCTCTTTCTGTTGCAAACACGCATACGTCGAGAGGAGGACACGCTGTTCGCGGAATTCGATAAACTGAAGGCTGCGGCTCGCACCATGGTCGCTGTCGAGGCAACCGATTCCCGGCTTTCCATATGGGCTTCCTCTCGTTCGATTCAACCCATGCAAGCTGCGACCTCCCCACTATGAGGTCCAAGCCCGCTCTCAACTGCTCGACGACCGAACGCCGACAGATCACCCCTTATTGAAATCAGAGATAGACGGAGAGAGGAACGGCCCGATGTCAGAACTGACAAAGAACGAGGCCATCATAGAGGCACTGGAGTCAGCCGGCTATCAAGAGATCAGACTGAAGGTCGTCCCCAAACGTTTTCTGTTCAGCGATGGCCGGTGTCAAACTGAACTCGAATTCTCCAGGAACTATTTTGACGAAACCACGCCCGTCGCGTTGCAAGGCCTGATGGGGGAGCACATCCTCCCGGCCATCAAACAGCAGCTGGGGAAGAAGGTGTATGTGGACGCCCGCGGAATTAGTATCATTCCTTCGACGCAGGGCCGAAAGGACACGTGCTAGTGATTCTCCGATGATGATCGGAGTCCCCTTCACAGATTGGACGGTGTTCTGGATACCATTCAGCGCTGTAACCGGACTTAGGAAACACATCCTGCTCACCGTTGCTATTCTCTAAGATTTCGCCTCGGTGTCGAGCACATTCTGCTTGCATCGCTTCCACTCCCCGAACATACACAGATCCGGTCGAGAATCTCTCCCCTTCCTTTTCTGAATGATACAACCAGCCAGCGGCATGCGCGGGACACTCCTAGTTTGTTCGGGGCCCACTGGATGTTACGGTCATCTCAGAACGTATACGCCATCGAGGCAAATCGCCAAGGAGACACAGCATGCTGCCCGAATTACTCCTCTTCACCGCGGTCCATGGAACGCAAGCCCTGTCCGTATCCGACAAGATACCCTATGAATCAGCAGAAGCCTCGGCAAAACTCTTCTCAGAGGATGCGATACGGGTCGTCAAGGGCATCATACTGGACACTACCGCCGTCAGGTTGAAAGACGGAGTGGAGTTTATGCAAATGGAAGTCGAAACCGAACGAGGTCCAGTCCGCGTGCATCTGGGGCCGACTTGGTACATGAATGAATATCACGATCGCTTTGATGTGAATAAGGGTCGACAGGTGACGGCCGTCGGTAGTCCCGCTCTGGTAGACGGCAGGCAGGTGTTAGTGGCAGCCGAGCTGACAAATGCGGACGGTCAGCAACGCATGCGCCTTCGGCATCCTGACGGCACACCGGCCTGGGTCGGCGGCGAACACGCTAAGTAAAGGGGAAGACTCTCTCCTCAGAAGTCCCCTATTAAGGAGACCCACCAAGGAGCTATGGATCAGGTACGTGGACTACAATTTACTGCTCGTCGTCTTGCCACGCAGCTCGACGTGCTCATTCAGGCGATCGAAGACGCGAAGCCTCCGCAGGAGATTCAGGAGTTGTGCCGAGAGGGGCATGTGGTGCTGGATTATGCCGCCACCGTGCTCGGGGGAGATGAATAAGTTTTTACAGGTACGCTTCACCCGCTTGGTCAATTCCAGGCTAGACCAGCAGATGTTTGACACTGTCGTCGCAGGACGATATCGTGAGACATGCTCGCTCGTCTCTTCGCCACTCTGTCGCTTGCTACCCTGGCAGTTCTGTTCAAGCGCCTCGTGACGCGTAAACCGCCATCACGCCCCTATCGCAAAGCTGAATCCAAGTGGCCTGGCCGAAGTTACCGCGAACCTTCCTGAAGGCTGCCACGGCATCGTATACGCTTAGTGTTTAGACTGTTCCGACTCGTCTACCCCTGCAATCGACTCCAGAGTTTCTCGAGGGTCTTCACGAACGCTTTGCACTCGTTATCGCTAAGGTCGGAAAACAGCTCCGCGACCTGTTCCTTATACTCCGTACAGCGCGGAGATAATTCGGTCATCACCTTGTCCGAGAGTTCGATCACCGTGGCACGACGATCCGTCGGGTGCCTGGTTCGCACCACCAATCCGTCCTTTTCCAGCGAATCGACGAGCGCCGTGACGTTGGTCGCCGTCACGCCCAGTTCGTTCTTGAGGTCGCTCATGATTCTCGGCCCACGCTCATGAATCGAGCCGAGAATGCGCAACCGTTGAGGCGACAATCCCTTCTCCACCAGCAGAGACTCCGACCACCGTTGATAGGCCGGGGTGAAACTCCACAGGAGTTCGACCATCCGGTGCCGCGGTAACGTCGAGATGCAGGGAGAGACGGCTGACTTTCCCTTCGCCCCGGGCGCCTGAGCTTTTTTGATACGTGTCATGGTGCGAATACGGTACTTCAAAAAGCGACAACTTTCAATCACGAATTATTCATAGATTCATCATTCATATATTGACTATGTTTCGCAGCATGCCGGATACTGCAGGCAATGAGTGAGGAAGAAACGTCACTATAGTCTTGCTGTCACTCGATCGATCACGACCACTATTCCAGCAGGTACATCATGCTCAATGTCCGATCTACACTATGGCTCGTCGCATTGCTGCTGACGGCGGCCGGCTGCAACAGCGAGCAGGCCAGCAGCGGCGGGCAACCGCCTCCTCCCGAAGTCGGCGTCGCCCAGGTCATCGCGAAGCCGGTCCAACAATGGGACGAATACACGGGCCGGATCAGCGCCATCGACACGGTCGAGTTACGACCACGCGCTAGCGGCTACGTGCAGCAAGTGGCCTACCATGAAGGGCAGGATGTGAAACGGGGAGATTTGATGTTTCAGATCGACCCCCGTCCCTACCGCGCCGCATTGGATAATGCCGAGGCGCAATTGGCACGCGCGCGCGTGGCGCAGCGGCTGGAGACCATCCGCAACAAACGCGCCCAATCACTGATCGAAGATAACGCCATCTCGCACGAAGAGCTCGACTTGCGGCGTGCCGCCCAGGCGCAAAGTGCCGCGGATGTGCAGGCCGCCGAGGCCGCAGTAGCCACCGCCAAACTCAACCTGTCCTTTACCGAAGTCCGCGCCCCGGTGTCTGGACGGGCCAGCCGGGCGCTGCTGACGATCGGGAATCTGGCCACCGCCGACGAGACCTTACTGACGACAGTGGTGTCGCAAGATCCGATGTACGTCTATTTCGATGCCGACGAAAACAGTTACTTGCGCTACAGGGAGCAGGAGCGCAAGAACGAACGCACGGCAAAGGACAATGCCGTACACGTCGGCCTCGCCAATGAAACAGGCTATCCGCATACGGGCAAAGTCGACTTTCTCGACACGCAGGTGAACCCTACCCTCGGCACCGTGCGCGCTCGCGCCGTACTTCCCAATCCCGACCGCATCTTTACGCCCGGCCTCTTCGCGCGCGTGCAGTTCGTCAGCGGCCAGAAGGCACAGGCCCTCATGATCGACGACAAGGCCATCCTCACCGACCAGGATCGCAAATATGTCTATGCGGTAGACAGAGAAGGAAAGGCGCAACGAAAAGACGTCATACTGGGCGGCATGGTTGACGGGTTGCGCGTGGTGCAATCCGGCCTCGCGGCGGATGACAGGATTGTCGTGGTCGGCCTCCAGAAAATCTTTTATCCCGGCATGACGGTCGCCCCTGCAGAGGTTTCGATGGATAAACCATCGGCGCCCGCCGCACCCGACGCCATGGCCGGGAAGTAGGGAGACCCGGCCGTGGACTTTTCCAAGTTTTTTATCGATCGCCCGATCTTCGCCGCGGTGCTGTCGATCGTGATCTTCGCCGCCGGCTTGATCGCCATTCCCATCCTCCCGATCAGCGAATATCCGGAAGTGGTGCCACCCGCGGTCATCGTGCGCGCCATCTATCCCGGGGCAAACCCCAAGGTGATTGCAGAAACCGTGTCCACGCCGCTGGAAGAACAGATCAACGGCGTGGAGAACATGATGTATATGAAGTCGGTCGCGGGATCCGACGGCGTGTTGCAGATGACCATCACCTTCCGTCCAGGGACGGATCCGGACGCCGCCCAAGTGCAGGTACAGAACCGCGTCAGCCAGGCGCTATCGCGGCTCCCGTCGGAAGTGGTCAGCCTGGGCGTCACGACGCAGAAACAGTCGCCGACATTTCTGGTGATGGTCCAGCTGCTGTCACCAGACGGAAAGTATGACGCCCTCTACCTGCGCAACTACGCCAATATCAAAATCAAGGATGAACTGGCTCGCTTGCCCGGTGTCGGCCAGGTGCAGATTTTCGGCAGTGGCGATTATGCGATGCGTATCTGGCTCAACCCCGACAAGATCGCCTCCCGCGGGATGACCGCCGGCGACGTCGTCGCCGCGGTGCGCGAGCAAAACATCCAGGTCTCGGCAGGACAACTTGGCGCGGAACCGATCGCGAAAGGCACCGACTTCCTCATTTCCATTAACTCCCAAGGCCGCCTGCGTACGGTCCAGGAGTTTGGCAACGTGGTGCTGAAGATCGGAGCGGGCGGCGAGGTCGTCCGCCTGTCCGACGTGGCCCACATCGAACTCGGCGCCAACGACTATACGTTACGCGGACAACTCGACAATCAGGATGCGCCGCCCATCGGCATCTTCCAGGCTCCCGGCGCAAACGCGCTGACCGTCCGCGATGCCGTGATGGCAAAAATGGAAGAACTGAAAACACGTTTCCCCCCGGGCCTCACCTACCGCTCGGACTACGACACCACGGTATTCGTGCGTGATTCGATCCAGGCGGTCGTGCAGACGCTGATGGAAGCCATTCTTCTCGTCGTGCTCGTCGTGATCCTGTTCCTGCAGACCTGGCGCGCCTCGATCATTCCGCTCATCGCCGTTCCGGTGTCGGTGGTCGGCACGTTTGCCGCGCTGTACCTGTTCGGGTTCTCGATCAATACTCTCACCCTCTTCGGCCTCGTGCTCGCGATCGGGATCGTGGTGGATGACGCGATCGTGGTGGTGGAAAACGTGGAGCGCAACATCGAAGAAGGACGCACACCGCTCCAGGCAGCCCACCAGGCCATGCAAGAAGTCTCAGGCCCGATCGTCGCCATCGCCCTCGTGTTGTGCGCCGTGTTCGTCCCGATGGCCTTTCTGAGCGGCGTCACCGGCCAGTTCTACAAGCAATTCGCCGTGACGATCGCCATCTCCACGGTGATCTCCGCGATCAATTCACTGACCCTGTCGCCGGCGTTGGCGGCAAAACTGCTCAAAAGCCACGGCGCACCGAAGGATGCCCTTTCGCGCGGGATCGAATCTCTGTTCGGTTGGGTCTTCAGGCCGTTCAATCGCTTTTTCAAAGCCAGTTCCGACCGGTATCAGGGCACCGTCTCGCGTACGTTGACCCATCGCGGCTCGGTCTTCGCCGTCTATGCCCTGCTGTTGGTCGCTACCGCGTTCATGTTCCAAACAGTGCCCCGCGGGTTCATTCCCACCCAGGACAAGCTGTATTTGATGGCCGGAGTGAAACTGCCGGAGGGCGCGTCGCTCGACCGCACGGATGCGGTCTTGCGCCAGGTCGTCGCGATCAGCAAGACCGTGGACGGCATCGCACATGTCGTGGCCATGACCGGTCTGAATCCTTTGCAGTTTACGAATACGCCCAACTACGGAATTGCCTTTCTGATCTTGAAGCCGTTCGACGAACGCCACCGCAGCGCCAAAGAAATCAGCGAGGAGATGAATCAAAAGATCTCTGCCATCAAAGAAGGCATCACTTTCGTGTTGATGCCGCCACCGATTCTCGGACTCGGTAACGGCGCAGGGTACGGGTTATTCGTGGAGGATCGGGCCGGACTCGGATTCGGGGCGCTGCAAAATGCCGTCAGCGGCCTGCAGGGAGCAGTCATGCAGACGCCCGGTATGGGGTATCCGATTTCGGGCTATCAGGCCAACGTACCGCAGCTCGACGCCGAGGTGGACCGCGTCAAAACCAAGACCCAGGGCATTGCGCTGACGGAGCTCTTCAATACATTGCAGGTGTACCTCGGCTCAGCCTATGTGAACGACTTCAACCTCTTCGGCCGCACCTGGCGCGTGTACGCCCAAGCGGACGGAGATTTTCGCGGGAAGGTCGAGGACATCGCGAATCTCAAAACCCGTAATAACCAGGGCGAAATGGTCCCAATCGGCTCGATGGTGAAATTCAGCCAAACGTACGGCCCCGATCCGGTGCTGCGCTACAACGGGTATCCTGCCGCCGATTTCATGGGAGAGGCGGACCCGACCAAGTTTTCGTCGGCTCAGGCGATGGACAATATCCGCGAGATCGCCGGGAAGGTGCTGCCGAACGGGATGACCATCGAATGGACCGATCTGAGCTTTCAGGAAGCGTCGCAAGGACGAGCGGCCCTGTTGGTGTTTCCCGTGGCCATCCTGCTGGCTTTCCTCGTCCTCGCCGCGCTGTACGAGTCCTGGACCTTGCCGCTGGCGGTGATCCTGATCGTGCCGATGTGTATGCTGTGCGCGCTCGCGGGCGTCAAACTTACCGGCGGAGATAACAATACTTTCGTGCAGGTCGGCTTGGTCGTACTGATGGGCCTGGCGTGCAAGAACGCGATTCTGATCGTCGAATTCGCGCGCGAGCTGGAACTGCAGGGCAAAGAGATCATCGAAGCGGCGCTCGAATCCTGCCGCCTCCGGTTACGCCCGATCGTGATGACCTCGGTCGCCTTCATCGCCGGCACTGTTCCTCTCGTGCTCTCTCACGGAGCCGGCGCGGAGGTGCGTTCCGCCACCGGCATCACCGTGTTTGCCGGCATGATCGGAGTGACCCTCTTCGGTTTGTTTCTGACGCCGGTGTTTTATGTCGGCCTGCGCATGCTCTCCGGACGCAAACTGATCAGGCACGATGCGCCAAGAGAGCATGAACTACTGGATGGTGAGTTGAGGCGGGTCGAGCATCCCCATTGAGTGGGTCGGCACTGCTCACCTAGGGCGCAGTGCGTCTGTTTCCAGTCCCTGCCTCAAGCGAGGTGACCGGTTCAAATCCGTATTTGAGCAAGAGCTTTTGGATGCGCGGACTCCTGAAGAACTCCGTGAACGACGCGGCCGCCGTGCGAGATTCCTCCCGACAGGTCCAAACCACCGCTTCCCCGAACGAGACAGGCGTATAGATTCCACCCGGTGTTTCATCGATGATGCGCACCTGCCCGCTGTTGTGGATCGCATCCACGCGGTACACGAGTCCGACCTCGGCCTCTCCTCTACGGATCATGTTGATGACTTCATCGTGATGGGTGGCGGAAATCAGGCGAAACCGGTCTTTATAGGAAGGATCGACCGCCCGGAGCGCCCGTGCTGTAATCGGGCCGGCAACGGAGCTCTCGAACGCCCCGATCGCCACTCGGGTTCTTCGCTCCGACGACATCTCATGAAACGAAATCGGCATGGCCTGGGAAGCCGCTGACATGACGAATACCAGAGACGTCTGCGCGTACACTTCCGGCCCGCCATTGAGAGTCAGCCCCTTCTTCTGCAGTTTCTCCAGATCGTCCTGCGCGGACAGCAACACATCCATGGGTGCGCGGTTTTCGACCTCCCGACGAAGCGTTTGCGAAGAGCCGTAGACGACCTTGACCGTGGAACCGAATTCACTCTCGAACATAGGGACCACTTCCTGAAAGGCCGATTGAAGGCTATAGGCTGCACCGATCGTCAGAGTGTCTGCCTGCACGGGCTGGCCTACTGCCAGTCCCCCCGTGAGGCCGACCGCGATCGCCATCGCCGTACTCAGTCTCCGCATTCCCCTCATTGCGCTGACCTCCCCGTTTATCTCGCTATGCATGGATCTTGATGAGCTTTCCGCTGATACCTAGTGATGCAGCTTTTGACACCGGATGGTCGCAAGATTGGTACCAGCGCATGAGTTCGTGCGACAGAGCGCTCAACCTCGACAATTAGTCCGGTTCTTGTGGCAAGGCCGTGATTTAGGACAGCCGCCCGGATTTCCCGTCCAGCCAAAGTGTGAAACTTTGCACTGTGCGCACAGTGCGATTATGCCCCTTCGAGGTGTTGACCTCTTCTTGTAGGAACTCGACGCGTCTTAATTGCTGATGGTTCCCGCCAAATGTGCAATTAAACGGCCATCGCCTGTTCCCGCCTGAAAAAACGCACGACGGCAAGGACCTTGCTCTACTCCCCTCACCATGAAGCCGCACACCCTGTTCATAGATTGACGATGTACCTGCAACTCCACCGGGTTGCCGAACGAGGACTGCCTGCATGAACGAGATCGTTCTCATCGCCCTGCGGAGACCCTACACCTTTGTGGTGATGTCCATTCTCATCGTACTGCTTGGCACCATCACGGTGCTGCACATGCCGACCGACGTCTTTCCGAATATCACGATACCCGTCACGTCGGTGGTCTGGGCCTATGCCGGTTTACTCCCACAGCAAGTGGAAGGGCGCATCACCTATCTGTTCGAGCGTTTTCTCACGTCGACGGTGGAAGGGATCAAATACATCCACAGTCATTCGTATTACGGCAGCAGTATCACCAATATTTTTCTCCAGGACGGCGTGGATGTGGGCAGAGCCGAGGCGGACATCACCGCCATCGCGCAGACCGTCGTCAAGGCGCTGCCGCCGGATATTTCTCCGCCCATGGTCATGCGGCTCGCGCCCTCGTCCATACCCGTCGCAATGCTCCAAATCAGTTCAGACCGGCTGACCCCGGCAGAACTCTATAATCTTGCCTACATGCGCATCCGGCCTTTGCTCGTCACGGTACCGGGGATCGTCCTGCCGCATCCCTACGGCGGCCAGGACATGCAGGTCATGGTCAATCTCGATCAGCAAAAGCTGCTGGCTCGTAATTTGACTCCGGCGGACATTCACAATGCTTTGATGCAGCAGTATCTGGTGTTGCCGTCCGGCGACATTAAAATCAAGCAGACCGATTGGATCGTCCAGACGAATGCCTCCCCGATGCAGATCGAGCATTTCAGCGATATTCCGGTCAAACGGGAAGACAACGCCTACATCTATCTGCGTGATGTCGCCACGGTGCGCCTCATGGGCCGCGTACAGCAGAACGCCGTGCTGGTGAAGGGCAAACAGACCGTCATTATCGTGGCCATGAAGAGCACGGAGGCCTCGACCCTCGACGTGGTCAATGGGATCAAGAACATGATTCCGCGTGCCGAGCAAATCTCTCCGGAAGGGGTAGAAATCAAACTGCTCGACGACGCCTCGACCTTCGTGAAGGATTCGATTGCCGATGTGCTGCATGAAATGGCGACCGCCGGTGCGCTGGTCGGCCTGATCGTGCTGTTGCTCCTCGGATCATGGAAGGCCACGGTGATCGTCTGGACTTCGATTCCGCTCTCCATCCTGACCGCACTGATCGGCCTGCACTGGCTCAATGAGACGATCAATGTCATGACCCTTGGCGGGTTGGCGCTGGCAGTCGGCATCCTCGTCGATGATGCGACCGTGATGATCGAGAATATCGACCGGCATCTCGACATGGGCAAACCGCTCGAACAGGCCATCGTCGATGCCGCCAATCAGATCGTGGTCCCCACATTCGTGGCCACGCTCTGCATCGCGATTGTCTGGATTCCCCTCTTCGAGCTCGGCGGTGTCGCCGGCTATCTGTTCAAACCCATGGCGGAAGCGATCATCATTGCGATGCTGGCATCCTTCATCCTGTCGCGCACGCTGGTACCCACCATGGCGAAATATATGATGAAGGGTCACCATGCCGACGCCGTTTGACCTTCCGGGGCATCCCGGCCCGGGACCATCGCGGAATCTGTTCGTCCGCTTTCAGAGACGGTTCGAGCAGAGGTTCAATCGATTACGCGAGCGCTACGGTCTGCTGCTCGAACAGGCCATCGCTCATCGCAGCACCTTCGTGACCGTCTCTCTGATCCTCGCCGTTGCCTCGCTGTCCCTGTTCTTTTTTCTGGGGCGCGATTATTTTCCCGAGATCAGGTCCGGTGTCATTCAGATGCACATGCGGGCCCCCCTCGGGACGCGCATCGAAGTGTCGGGACGTATTGCCACGCTCGTCTCCAATAGTGTCGAGGAGTTATTGGCTGGTGAAGTCGAGAACATCGTCAGCAATTGCGGCCTGCCGGTCGGAGCGCATAACCTCGCGTTCATTCCCACGCCGACGATCGGCTCGCAGGATTGCGACCTCACGATTCTGTTGAAAGATGAAAAATCGCCGGTGTGGGATTACCGACGGATTCTGCGCAAGGGCTTGGCAGAACGATATCCGGGCACCGAATTCACATTCCAGCCGTCCGATTTGACTGCCAAAATTCTCAACTTCGGCGCGCCGGCGCCGATCGACGTGCAGATCAAGGGCCCGGACATGCATCCCAACTACGAGTTCGCGCGCAAGTTGGCCGGAAAATTACGCCAGATCCCCGGCGCCACCGACGTGGTCATCCAGCAAACCATGCGGACCCCCACGCTCATGGTCGAGGCCAACCGCACGTTCGGCCTATCGGTCAACAGAACCCAAAAGGAGATGGCGTCCAACCTGCTGATGACGACCGCCGGCAGCCAACAGATCGACCAGGTGTACTGGCTCGACCCCAAAACCGGCATGTCGTATCTGATCAACGTGTATACGCCGCAAGCGCAGGTCAATAGCGTCAATAGCCTCAAGACGATTCCGGTCGAATCCTCGAGTGAGGCGTCGGACAACCATGACGTGCAGTTGCTCGGCAATCTGGCCGACCTCTCGGCAGAGGGAACACCCGGTGTGATCACCCACGCGAACATCATGCCGCTGTTCGACATCTATGTCGGCACTGAAGGGCGTGACCTCGGCGGCGTGCTGGCGGAAGTCGAAACGGTCACCAAGAGCATGGAGCACGAACTGCCTCGCAGTGCCGCCGTCGAAATCCATGGCCAGGCCTCACTCATGCACGATGCTTATTTCGAGCTGATCTTCGGTCTCCTCGCCGCGATCGTGCTGGTCTATCTGCTGATCGTCGTCAACTTTCAATCCTGGCTCGATCCCTTCATCATCATCACGGCATTGCCTGGCGCGCTGGCCGGTATCGCCTGGGCCTTGTTCCTGACGCACACGCGCCTGTCGGAGCCCGCGCTGACGGGCGCCATCATGACCATGGGGACGGCGACGGCCAATTCGATTCTGGTCGTCTCCTACGCTCGCGAACGGCTCGAAGAACACGGCGAAGCGTTGAGAGCCGCGATGGAAGCAGGAACGACCCGTTTCCGTCCCGTACTGATGACTGCTTCGGCCATGATCTTCGGCATGGTCCCCATGGCGACGGGTTATTCGCAGAATGCGCCGCTGGGCCGCGCCGTCATCGGCGGGCTGCTCGTGGCTACCGTCTTCACCTTGTTTTTCGTCCCCTGCGTCTATGCCATTTTTTATGACCGGCGAAGCGTTCATGCAAAGGAGCACCTGTAATGCTGAAGCTTCTCCATCGGCGACCTGGAATATTCTCAGGGGTCATCTTGCTCCTGGTCTATCTCTGCTATCGAATTTATGAGAGCAATGTCGACGCCACGACTTTGCGCAAGCATACGCTGGAGGACACCGTCCCCACAGTAGCCATCACCTATCCAACGCCTGTGCCACCGACCGAAACGATTACACTGCCGGGTAATATTCAGGCCTGGTTCGAAGCGCCGATCTACGCGCAGGTCTCCGGCTACGTCAAGATGTGGTACAAAGACTACGGCGCCCTGGTTCGCAAGGGCGACATCCTCGCTGAAATCAACGCCCCTGCCTTAGATGCCCAGTATGCTCAAGCCAAAGCGGACCTGGCGGCAGAACGGGCTAAGTATGCCCTCGCCGATCTGACGGCCAAACGCTGGGTCGCGCTGCGCAAAAATCACGCCGTCTCCGAGCAATCGATCTCCGTGCAGGAAGCCAATGCGAAGGCAGAAGCGGCCAGGGTCAAGGCGTCGGAGCAGAACGTCAAGAATTTCGAGGCGCTGATTCAGTTCAAAACCCTCGTCGCGCCTTATGACGGGGTGGTGACCGTCCGGAACATCAATGTCGGCGACTACATCAACAAGGAAGGTAATATTAGCAATCGCAGCGCGATCACCAATCTGTTTACCGTGGCCGATGTCAGCATGCTGCGTCTCTTTGTGTCCGTGCCGGCCGCGTTCGGGGCCTTTCTCAAACCGGGGTTGACGGCCGACGTGACAGTGCCGCAACTCCCCGATCGTCATTTCACCGCCAAATTCCTCACGGTCGCCCGGGGATTCGATGTCAGCACGCGCACCGCGGTCACCGTGTTCACGATCGACAATGAAGACCGGGCCCTGTGGCCGGGATCCTACGCCCAGGTCCATCTCACCGCGCCGGTCGACCGAAATGTGCTGACCATTCCCTCCACCGCGTTGGTCTTCCAGGAGCACGGGACGCAAGTCGCCGTGGTGACCGAAGACGATCGTGTGCATTTGAAACCCATCACGGTCAGCAAACTCATGGACAATGCCGTCGAAGTGGGAGGAGGGATATCCAGCCAGGACCGCATCGTCAACAACCCGAGCGCGGCATTACTGGAGGGTGACAAGGTCCGCGTCGTCACCGCGGCGCCCGGGTATGATCTCGTGGGGACAGCGACGCCCCTTACGAAGGACCCATCCTCGAAATGACGTTCTCCCGACGCAGGCGAAACCCGCGCAGACTAGTTGGAGAGGCCGAGGCACGACGCTTCACGAGCCTTGCGGCCACCAGCATTCTGCTGCTGGCGCTCAGCCTGCCGGCCTGCAATTCGTTTCCAGCCGTCGATCTCTCGCCGTCCTATGAGCCGTCTCAATTCGTCGTCCCCGCGTCATGGCATGGATCGAGCCCTTTCGTGGAAGCGAAACCGTCCGATGGTGAGTTGCGTCAGGACTGGTGGAAGCTGTTCAACGATCCGGTCCTGGACAAGTTGGAGGCGCAGGCGTTGACGGCCAATCCTGACTTACAGGCCGCAGCGGAGCGATTTGTGCAATCGCGTGATGTGATGATGAAGGCCCGGTCGCAATATCTCCCGCGTGTCGGCTTGGGTTTCGACGCCACCGACAATCGGCAGTCCTTCCATCGCCTGTTTCGCGCCCCCGACAGCCCGCTGGAAGAATCCAGCGTCGCCGGCGGCGGGATCGCATCCTGGGAGCCCGACTTCTGGTCTACGCTCCGCAACGCGACGCGCGTAGAGGTGTACCGCGCCGAAGAACGCGCCGCCGACTTCGGACTGGCGCGCTTGAGCCTGCAGGCGGAGTTGGCGGCAAACTACTTTGCGTTACGGGGCCTCGATGCGCAGAATGCGATTTACACGCAATCGATCGCGCTTTACACGCAGTCGTTGGAACTCGTTAACGCGCAGTTCATCGGCCAGATCGCCTCGGCGCTCGACGTCGCCCGCGTCGAATCTCTCTTGTTCAGCACCGAGACGAGACGGGCCCAGATACAAGGTCAACGCCAGGTACTGGAACAGGCGATCGCCATCCTCCTCAATCTGGCGCCCGCAGCGTTCAGGATCGCGCCGGTCGACGACCTCAAGATGGCGGCCTTCACGATCCCGCAAACGCTTCCGTCGACGTTACTGGAACGTCGGCCGGATATCGCCGCGATGGAGCGCCGGATGGCGCAGGCCAATCGCACCATCGGAATTGCGCGCGCCGCATTTTATCCCAATGTCTCGTTTCGCCTCGGCGGCGGGTTCGAAGATGAGGCCTTCAGTCTGTTCTCGCTCGCCAATAGCTTCTGGTCGTACGGGTCCGGCGTGTCATTGCCCCTGTTCCAGGGCGGCTACCGCCGGGCGCAATTACAACAGTCCTGGTCTGCCTATCGCGAAACAGAAGATCGATACCGCTCAACTGTGCTCAATGCGTTTCGCGAGGTCGAGAACAATCTCAGCCTGACCAACCGGTTGACCTTCGCGGCCAACCGGCAGGACGCCGCCGTAGGAGCGACGCTCAAAACGCAGGACTTGACCATGGAGCTGTATCAGGGCGGGTTGGCGTCCAGCCTTGAGCTGATTTACGCGCAAGTCGCCATGCTGACCGCGCGCATCGAGTCGGTGCAGATCAAGGCCGAATTGCTCCGCACCTCAGTGGCGCTCATCCGTTCGCTCGGCGGAGGGTGGAACCGCGGTCAGTTGCCGACTGATGAAGAGATCCAGCCCTTTGGAACCTTCCAATACGTGAATCTCGACAAGCCGCCGTCGGTTCGCGGCATCGACGTCAATGCGGAAAACAATCGGGTGCACAACGATCTCACCAAACCTGCCATCCGGTAATCGACGCGCCGAGGCCCCAGCCACGGTATGGAATTCGGCCAGGGCGAAGAGAGCAACGAAAACCTCATCGCAGTGGGACAGAAACAGTGCGATGATCGCTTTTACTGCGATCGGAAGTGGATTCGAACGGTGAGTTCGCCATCGATGGGATCGTCACCGTTGAGTTGCGGGGCGAAGGTCCATTTATTCAAGGCGATGATGCCGGCGATCGTCAGTTCACGGTGTTTCGCCGGTTCCAGCACAACTACCGTCACCTGCGCTTCTTTTGACACCAGCAGCCGCGCCTTCATCCAGTCATCGAGAGGCTTCCCTTCCAGCGAGGAAGGAACGGCAGGCCATGGCGTCGATTTGGGCACCGGCCCGACCTGCTGATCCTTGTTCAGCGGCAGTCCATGCACGTGGACTTCGGGCAGCTCAATGATGTCCGCATCCAACGCATGATCCGCCTCGTGCGTCGCCTCATCCCCTGTCGCAGCCAAGGCCATAATGGGTGATAGACTCAACACACCGCTCGCGACGATAGCCACTGTCAGATGTCGCCTTGCATCAACGATGTTCTTCATGTCCTCTCCCCAAATATTCTCGGTGATGATGCTCAAACGGGCCATCCAGCAAGGCCGCAAGAAGCCCGTCGACTGAGGCGTACCCTTGCGGTACGTCGCAGGGAGACGGGCGACTGAGAACGATGCTGGTGGCCCGTTTCAGCATCATACTAGAAGAACCATTGACCGCGGAAGAAGAAGGACCTCGGCATCCCCGCATGAGTCACACCCAGGCCGATGCTTCCCTCGCCTTGATTGATGTAATACTTCTGATCCAACAGATTGATGATGTCGAAGCCCAATAAAAACTTCTGCCCTTCCCAGGGCAACGGAAACACATGCGCGATGGAGAAATTGTAGATCGTATACGAAGGACTGTGTGAGGAATTGGTCTTCGCGTCCTCATTTTCGGCCGTCCGCAAGCCGGATGCGAACAACATCTGGCCGGTCACCGTCGTCCGCTCCAGGAATTTGTACGTCACCACGGCCGAACTCGTCAGGGTCTGCATGTGATCGCAGAACACCCCGCCCCGGGAATTGATGTCGGCAATTTCCTTCGCCTCCAACAGGAAATGCCCCGACTGCAATCCATACCCTTTGCATTGTCCCCAGGCCACGTTGCCGCGCGCGGTCAGATTGTCGGTCAGTTGTAACTTCAACGCGCCGTCGATCCCGCGCTGCCAGCCCCGCTCGAAGGCGAAATAATTCAAGAGCGGGGTCGTCCCGAATTGTCCGGCATCGGACAGAAAATTACTGAGCTTATACCAACCGGTGAATTGCAAGGTGGCGTAGCGATTCAGTGCGTGGTAACTGCCGACTTCGAAGTAATGCGCCCGCTCCGCACGCACCGTATTGTTGGTCACATCCTCAGGCTGGGCCCTGGTCCCAAGCGTATTGAGCTTGGCAAATGAAATGGCTTCCAGATTCGGTGGCGTGAACATGCGGCCATAAAAGGCATGGAACACGTTCGACTGGTCGTACTTATAGGTCGCGCCGAGCCGAGGACTGACCTGGCCCTCGTTCCGCAGATACTGCACGGCATCTGCGCGCAGCCCGAGATTGAAGGTCCACTTGTCGGTAGGGCTCCACTGATCCTGAATCCAAAACTCCTGCCGATAGCCGACTTGACGATTGTCGGCGTTCAGACTGAGCAGGTCGCCGGTCGGATTGCCCGCCCCGTCGTCGGCAAAGGTAAAGAGCCGGGTCTTGTTCACCGACTGCGTCCGATCAAGCTGGAAACCGGCTTTGATGAGATGTTCCTTACTATGCACGTAGGTGTAATCAAATCGCAGACCGGTCGAGTAGGCATTGCGATCCTGGTCGGCGGACGAAAACGGCTCCGCCGGATCGGCTGTATAGGCGAGCACATTGAGCGGATCGGTCTTGAATGTAGCTCGCGTGTGGCGCATGTACCCGGCCAGGCTGAAGAAGTTGTTCGCGTTGACGTCATGCCGCCAGACCATGTGGCCGTACTGATTGTTCTCCTTCTGAAATTCATTGATGGCCTGGGAGGCGACCGGCGTAAAGCCTGGCCGTCCCGCTTGCAGGAGCGGCAGCATCTGTCCGCTTGGATCGAGTTCAAGGCCCGGCGTAGTGGGAATCTGATACTTCGCGACGGAATTCAGGAACAGCCAGGTGAAGTTGTTCTTATTGTCGTGCTGGTAATCGCCGCGGATGAAGGTTTGATTCCGCTCACTCTGGCCGTGGAAAATCGAATGCCCGAGCGTCGGCGGCTCAATGCCGCGATTGGTCGCCGTATGGCTGTTCAGAATATAAAACCGGAACTTTTCACCGACCGTGCCGCCATATTCGAACGACGGATTGAGCGTCTGGTTCGAGCCCCCCATCATCTGCACCGACCCGAATGCCGGTTTGGTCCCGCTTTTGGTGGTGATATCCAGCACCGCCGCCGCCTTGTTGCCGTACTGCGCTTCCGTCCCGCCCAGAATGACGTCGGCTCGATCCCAGGCGCGAGGGCTGATGACATCCGAAAAGGTGGACGAGACGGTATCCGGAATCGGGACACCATCGATGCGCAGTTGCAGATTCGCGTGGTCCTGCCGGATATGCACCTGTTTGAGCGAGCCGTACACCGCGCTGGGGATCGTCAACAACACATCCTGGAGATCGTTGTTGTTGCCGCGCGGCAAGGCTTCAATTTCTTTCCGGCTGAGCGCATAGGTCTCGCTCGAGGCTTTGTACTGAATGGGCGCAAGCGGAGAGACCACTTCAAGCGAGATTTCGTTGGTCTTGGCCAGCGTCAGCGTCACTGCTCCGACAGGCTCGGCTCCACCTTTCAGAATGAGATATTCGCTCCGGTAGATCTCCAGCTGGGCGCTCACCGAATAGGTACCCTGGGATGGCAGCTCCACCGTAAATTCTCCCGCATCGTTGGCCACCGCCGTCACGACCACGGTCCCTTCCTGATCCTTCACCTCGACAGAGGCCTGGGGCACACGCCGGAGATCCTGGTTCTGCACCACTCCCGTAATCGTTCTCCCCTGACCACTCGCGGGCTCCTGAGCCTGGGCGGCCAACGGTCCCAACAGCGCCAGGCTCAGGCAGACAGCCCAGATTCGACACACATGTCTCGACACAGGCATCACGACCTCCAATAGTTCCAGTCCCACGCGTCGCCACACAACCGGCTTGGCGGCTGAACGCAGGGATGCTCTCAACGTAAACGAAGCTGGTACTGGACTAGGATTGAGGAGGCGCCCGTGAGGCGCGAGAAGCAGGAAGCGATTGGGAAACGAGGATGAGTACAGGAGCCTGTTGCGGCGGCGCATGCGCCATGAAGGCACAGGGAACCGGGACGTCGCCGGTCAGTGAATGACCGGTGTGATATTGCACCCACTGGCAGAGGTCGGTGTCGGAATGTTCGTGTCCGTCGTGATCGGCAGCTGCCAGATCATGATGGATCTCCAAGGCGGCGGCAAATGGCGCCATCGCGAGCAGCAGCGTCACCAGCAGCAGCGCGATAACGGATCCAGTTGTGATCGAAGCGTGTCTAGGCACGATGACTGTCCAACATCCCCGGGAGCAATTGGGCGAACTTTGGTTTTGTAACAAAGCGCCTGATTGAATGCAAGATCTTGCGCCCATCGCGCAGCTACTGGACTTTCTCTTTCACTTTTCGCTATGTTAACCCACAATTATCATTTAACTGTCTAGCAAAGAGACTGTCACAAGGGACCATCATGACCAGGCCGATCGATAACCAGCACGTCATAGAGATTAAACCGCTCCCCTCGCCCCGCGATGTCAAAACGAAGCTGCCCATCAGCGACGAGGTGTCCGAGTTGGTGTTTCAGACTCGGCAGGCCATCAGAAATATCCTGCATGGCCGTGACAATGACAGGCTGATCGTCATCGTCGGCCCTTGCTCCATTCATGACCCTGCTGCCGCCTATGAATATGCTGACCGGCTCAAACCCGTCGCCGACGCCGTGCGCGAGAAGCTGCTGGTCGTCATGCGGACGTACTTCGAAAAGCCCCGCACCACCGTCGGCTGGAAGGGGTTGATCAACGATCCCCATCTGGACGGTACCTGCGAGATTGCCCAGGGCATTGAGTTGGCCCGGACCATCTTGCTCAATATCAACGGCAAGGGCCTGCCCTGCGCCACCGAGTTGCTCGATCCCGTGACCCCCCAATACCTCGCCGACCTCCTGAGCTGGACCGCCATCGGCGCGCGCACCACGGAAAGCCAGATTCACCGGGAAATGGCCAGCGGACTCTCCATGCCGGTCGGGTTCAAGAACGGCACCGAAGGCAGCCTGCAGGTCGCCATCAACGCCATGATCACCAGCCGGAGCCCGCATCATTTTGTCGGCGTCAACGCCGACGGTATCACCTCGATCATCAAAACCACCGGGAACCCCGATCATCACATCGTACTGCGCGGCGGCGGCGGACGCACGAATTATAGCGTTGAAGACATCGCGCGCGCCGAGACCGCCGTGGCCAGCGAAGGACTTGCCCGCGGCGTGATGGTGGACTGTTCACACGACAACTCCGGCAAGAACCATCAACGCCAGGTCGAAGTGGCCGGCGACGTCCTGAAACAATTTCAACAAGGCCGGCGCTCAATCATGGGCCTCATGCTGGAAAGTCACCTGCAAGGGGGCCGGCAGACCTGGGATCCGAACAAGGCCCTGACCTACGGCATGTCGATCACCGATTCCTGTCTTGGGTGGAGCGACACCGAAGCGCTGCTCCACGGTATGGCCGAATCGCTCGCCACGCGCTCCGTATAGCCGTTCACCTGCAGATTCATTTCGGGCCTCTCTTCCAGTGAGGCCTGCCGGTCGCCCCGTGCGCCTGGCTGTTGGCCGACTACTCAGCCACCCCTCGTGTTTATCCTGCGCCTCAAGACGCTCTTCGACGCTCACTTCCACGCGCGTTGCGGATATTTGTCTGTCTTTTCCCCCTCGATAGGGGCTAAAGTGAAACAGCATCTCACACGCCTTCCCTCGCTGCGTTCGATCCGCATCCCAGCTCGCATCGAAGTGTCCGAATTGTCGTTTTTCGAATAGTCGATCGTCGCCGGCCTCAGCCGTCCTGTGCTGCGTCAGCAGTGACCCATTCCATGGTTGCGGCCTCTGCTACCTTCCGCTCGTCAGCCCCCGTGGCTCAGACATAACTTCCAAGAAGGGAACCTCACCGTTGAACATGCGCCCCACGATCCTCCGTGCGACCTTACTCCGCCTGAAGGCACACTTGAGCGGGGACAGTCCCGCCCACCCCTATCCCGGTGATGAGTCCCCGCTACGAGCGGAGCTCTTCAGCGCGGAGCAAATGCAACAGCATGGCAAAATCCTCGCGAGGTTGCATGCCGTCAGTACCGAGCACGAGCCCGACCCCCTCCTCGCTCGACTGGCGGAGAATGAACGCGTGCTGCTGGACGTGCGGAATCTCGTGGCCGAGGCGGTGAAGGGAAACCGACGCATCACACCGGCCGGAGAATGGCTGCTCGATAACTTCTACCTGATCGAAGAGCAGATCCGCATGGCCAAGCGGCACCTGCCGAAAGGGTACAGCCGGGAACTACCCCGGCTTGGCAGCGGACCCTCGACCGGCCTGCCCAGGGTCTATGACATCGCACTTGAAATCATCTCGCATGGCGACGGACGGGTGGACCCGGAAAGTCTCAGCGGTTTCGTCGCCGCCTATCAGACGATCACGGCCCTGAAGCTCGGTGAACTATGGGCCATCCCCATCATGATTCGTTTGGCCTTGATCGAGAATCTGCGACGCGCCGGCGCCCGTATCGCAAGCGACCGGGTGGATCGCAATCGCGCTCACGAATGGGCCGGCCAAATGATGGAGACGGCTGAAAAGGATCCCAAAAGTCTCATCCTGGTGGTCGCGGACATGGCTCGATCGAATCCGCCCATGGTAAGCGCCTTCGTGGCGGAACTCGCTCGCCGTCTGCAAGGACAGAGTGCGGCGTTGGCCTTGCCCCTGACCTGGATCGAACAGCGCCTGTCAGAGTCAGGACTCACCATTGAGCAATTGGTGCAGTCGGAGACGCAACAGCAGGCAATCGATCAAGTCTCCATGAGCAACAGCATCGGCAGTCTCCGGTTCCTGGCGGCAATGGACTGGCGCGAGTTTGTCGAAGCGCACAGCCTGGTGGAGCAGACGCTCCATCAAGATCCGGCCGGCGTGTACGGCCAAATGGATTTTGCCACCCGCGACCGGTATCGCCATGCGGTGGAAAAACTCGCAAAGAGCAGCCCCTTGCCGGAAGGTGAGGTCGCGCGGGCGGCGATCCTCCTCGCACAGACAACGGCCTCGACGAAGGGGCAACACCATCGGACCGCCCACGTGGGCTTCTATCTGATCGACGACGGACAGAGGCGGTTGGAACAGGAAGTAGGCGTACGCCGTTCTACCCTTGAAGTAGTTCGCAGATGGAGTGGATCCAGCGCGCTGCCGGTCTATCTGGGCTCGGTGCTTGTCCTGACAGCCACCTTCACCGCATGGTTCCTGGCCCTCGCCCACGCAGCAGAATGGCATGGGTGGGCGCTCATGCTGCTGGGACTCGTGGCGGCTCTGGCAACTAGTCAGTTGGCGGTCACGGTGGTGAATTGGCTCGCCACCGCGCTGGTGATACCCCATCCCCTCCCGCGAATGGATTTTTCCGATGGCCTTCCTCCGTCTGTACGAACGCTGGTCGTGGTTCCCACGCTCCTCCAGCATGCCCAGGGCATCGACCATCTCCTCGAGGCGCTCGAGGTCCGATTCCTCGCGAACCGGGACAGTCACCTGCACTTTGCCTTGCTCACGGATTTCCAGGATGCGGACCAGGAGACCATCCCTGGTGATGATCAGTTGGTGATGTCGGCCGGAGCCGGGATCAACGCGCTGAATGCCAAGTATCCAGGTGAGCGTGGCGATACGTTTTTTCTCTTCCATCGACCACGCCGCTGGAATGCCCATGAACGGCTCTGGATGGGATACGAGCGCAAGCGAGGCAAACTGGCAGACTTGAACGGGCTCCTGCGTGGCAGCTCGAGTGATCGGTTTTCAAGCATAGTCGGACAACCGGACATTCTCTCCACGGTGAACTATGTGATCACGCTCGACACGGATACACAGTTGCCTCGCGATTCCGCGCGGCAATTCGTGGCAGCCATGGCCCATCCGCTCAATCGTCCGCAGTACGATCCTGCAGCACAACGCGTGACGGCGGGGTACGGAATTCTGCAGCCGCGGGTGGCCGTCAGCCTCCCCGGCACCAATCGGTCGCGGTACGCGCGGCTCAATGCCAGCGAACCTGGTATCGATCCCTACACGCGCGCCGTGTCCGACGTGTACCAGGATCTGTTTGGAGAAGGGTCCTTCATCGGCAAGGGAATCTATGAGGTCGATGCCTTCGAGCAGGCGCTCAGCGATCGCTTCCCGGAAAATCGCATCCTCAGCCACGACCTGCTTGAAGGCTCCTATGCCCGCGCCGGGCTTCTGAGCGACGTGCAGCTCTACGAAGAATATCCTGCCCGCTACAACACAGACGTGACCCGGCGCTATCGCTGGATCCGCGGAGATTGGCAGATTGCGCGCTGGGCCTTCCCCCGCGTGCCGGGACCGAACGGACGTACCCGTAACAATCCGCTGTCCATCCTGTCGCGTTGGAAAATTTTCGACAACCTGCGGCGCAGCCTCGTCCCCGCTGCGCTGACATCCTTGTTCATAGTGGGATGGGCTCTGCTGTCTCCTCTCTGGCTCTGGACCCTCGCCACGCTCGGCCTGTTCCTGATCGCGCCGTTACTGGGCGCCGTCGTCGATCTGTGCCGCAAGCCCGAGGATATGCGGATGAGCCAGCACCTCACCGCAACCGCGCGGGCCATGACACAACAGCTGACCCAGGCGCTCCTCACGCTCATGTGCCTGCCTTACGAAAGCTTCTACAGCCTGGACGCGATCGTACGGACCGCCGGACGTGTATGGTTCAATCGCACGGGCTTATTGGAATGGAACCCGTCAGGCGCAACGGACAGGAGCAGGACGGATCTGATTGGTTCCTACCGATCGATGTGGATTGGTCCGGCCATGGCCCTGATCATCACGATCATTCTGATGCAGACGCGCTCGGAGGCACTCCTGATTGCGGCGCCGGTTCTCAGCCTGTGGGCGCTGTCTCCCCTGTTCACCTGGTGGATCAGCAAACCGCTGGCTCGACGCGAGGCCAGACTCACGGCCGACCAGACGATGTTTCTCCGGAAAATGGCCCGCAAGACCTGGGCCTTTTTCGAGACCTATATCAGCCCGGAGGATCATTGGCTCCCGCCCGATAACTATCAGGAGCATCCGGCTCCAAAGGTGGCGCATCGAACGTCACCGACGAATATGGGGCTGGCGCTGCTGGCCAATCTCTCCGCCTACGACTTCGGCTACCTGTCGGCGGGACAGCTTATCGAACGCACCGCCCATACCTTCGACAGCATGGCAACCTTGGAGCGATTTCGAGGCCATTTTTACAATTGGTACGACACCCAGACGCTGAAACCGCTGCTGCCCATGTACATCTCGTCGGTAGACAGTGGAAATCTGGCAGGGCATGTCATGACCCTGCACTCGGGGCTCCTGAGCCTGCCGGAACACAAGATCCTCGCTGAGCGCACCCTTGAAGGACTCCGCGATACCCTCGCGCTGCTGAGCGAGGCGCTCGAAACTCCGACGTCTCAGGTTAACGCGCTTCAGAAAAACCTGATCGCGGCCAGTGACAACAGGCCGACCACACTGACGCAAATCCACCACACCTTGACCCTGCTCACCAAACAAATGGATGAAGTCACCGCTCATCTCGATCCCGCCTCCAACGCGGAGGCGCACCGATGGGCCCATGCCTTCGCGAGACAGTGCCGTGACGCGGTCGACGAGCTGACGCTTCTGGTGCCCTGGATTGGCCTTGCCGCCACCGATGAGTTCCTCCGCCTGTTTCCAGAATTGGATCGGATCCCCACGCTCCGGACGCTGACCAGACTGGAAGGCGAATGGCTGCCGGCGATTGACGCGCGACTTGGACCGGACGCATCCGGCACGGAGCAGACCTGGCTGATCGAACTTCGCCGGCACCTGAGCGCGGCCAGCCGACTGGCCGAACAACGCATGGCCTCGCTCGACCACTTGACCCGGCAAGCGAATCAATTTGCCCAGATGGAGTACGACTTCCTGTTCGACGACACGCGGTTCCTCCTCTCCATCGGGTACAACGTCGCAGAACGACGACGGGACGCGAGCTACTACGACCTCCTGGCCTCCGAAGCGCGATTGTGCAGCTTCGTGGCGATTGCGCAGGGCCAACTGCCGCAGGAGAGCTGGTTCGCTCTTGGCCGTCTGCTCACGACGACAGGGGGTGAACCGATTCTCCTATCCTGGAGCGGGTCGATGTTCGAATACCTGATGCCGCTGCTCGTCATGCCGACGTACCAGCAGACGCTGTTGGATCAGACCTACCGCGCAGCGGTGAAGCGACAGATCGAATACGGCCGGGAGCGAGACATTCCCTGGGGCATCTCGGAATCCGGCTACAACATGGTCGACGCACAGTTGAACTATCAGTATCGGGCCTTCGGTGTGCCCGGCCTTGGACTGAAGCGCGGCTTGGGCGAGGAATTGGTCATTGCACCCTACGCCACCTCCCTCGCCCTGATGGTCGCGCCGGAAGAGGCTTGCCTGAATCTCCAGCGACTCACGGCCGAAGGCGCCGATGGACCATACGGCTTGTACGAAGCGATCGATTACACACCCTCGCGTCTTCCCCGCGGACAATCGCGTGTCATCATTCGCTCCTACATGGCGCACCATGTGGGGATGAGTTTCCTCTCCTTGGCCTATCTGCTCCTCGACCGCCCGATGCAGAAGCGCTTCGAAGCCGATCCGCTGTTTCAAGCCAGCACGCTGGTGCTCCAAGAACGGATTCCCAAGGCCACAGCCTTCTATGCCCATAGCACCGAGCTGTCGGATTTGCGTACGACGTCCGGCACGGCAGACACGCCGGTGCGCGTCCTGACGACCGCGAACACTCCGGTTCCCGACGTGCTCCTGTTGTCGAACGGCCGATACCACGTAATGGTGACCAACGCGGGAGGCGGGTCCAGCCGATGGAAAGATCTGGCCGTAACGCGTTGGCGCGAAGACAGCACCTGCGACAACTGGGGGACGTTCTGCTATCTCCGCGACGTGGAGAGCGGCGAGTTCTGGTCCACGGCCTATCAGCCGACCTTGAAACCGTCCAAGAGCTACGAAGTCATCTTTTCCGAAGGGCGCGCCGAGTTTCGTCGCCGCGATCACGGGATCGAGACACATGCCGAAATCGTCGTGTCGCCGGAAGACGACATCGAATTACGGCGGATCCGTCTCACCAACTGTTCCGGCACGACACGCACGATCGACCTCACCAGTTATGCGGAGGTCGTGCTGGCGCTGCCAGCGGCCGATGCCCTCCATCCGGCCTTCAGCAACCTCTTCGTCCAGACGGAAATCATCCGCGAACGTCAGGCCATTCTCTCCACGCGCCGTGGCCGCTCGCAGGATGAGCAGGCCCCCTGGGCATTCCACCTCATGGCGGTACGTGGCCCCCACAGCGGGGAGATGTCCTACGAAACGGACCGCCTGCAGTTCATCGGCCGGGGGCGCACCCTCGCCGCTCCGCAGGCTCTGGACCATTCCGGCCCGCTTTCAGGAAATCAGGGCTCCGTGCTGGACCCCATTGTGTCCATCCGTTGTCCGATCGTCCTCGAACCTGAAGAGTCGGTCACCGTGGATCTGGTGTCGGGCATCGGAGAGACTCGCGACCTGTGCCTGCGTTTGGTCGACAAGTATCAGGACCGGCGTCTCGCCGATCGGGTGTTTGAGCTGGCCTGGACCCATAGCCAGGTCGTGCTGCGTCAGCTCAATACGACGGAAGCGGATGCGCAATTGTATGGCCGGCTGGCCGGCTCGATCCTCTATGCCAACGCGTCCCTTCGCGCAGAAGCCTCCGTGCTCAGCAAGAACCGCCGGGGACAATCCGGACTGTGGGGATACGCGATTTCCGGAGACTTGCCTATTGTGCTGCTCCAGATCGGGGATCCGTCCAACATCGATCTCGTCCGTCAGTTGGTCCAGGCCCATGCCTACTGGAGACTGAAAGGGCTCGTCGTGGACCTCGTCATTTGGAACGAGGATCACGCCGGCTACCGTCAAGTCCTCCACGATCAAATCATGGGTCTGATCTCGGCAGGGGTCGAGGCGAATGTGATGGATCGACCGGGGGGTATCTTCGTGCGAACGGCGGAACAGATGTCGGTCGAGGATCGCCTGCTGCAGCAATCGGTGGCTCGCGTGATTCTGACGGATCGGCGCGGCACGTTGGCGGAACAGATTACGCGCGTCGCCTCCCCTGCGGCACCCGCCTACCGCTTCAAGCCCACGCGCACGCATCGACCCGATCCGCCCGCCACCATCGAGGCTCGGACGGATCTCCTCTTTTACAACGGGCTCGGCGGATTTTCGTCCGATGGCCGCGAATACGTCATCACGACGACGGCGGAACAGGTGACGCCGGCCCCCTGGGTCAATGTCCTGGCCAACCCGCACTTCGGCAGCGTCGTCTCGGAGAACGGTCTCGCCTATACGTGGAGCGAGAATGCGCATGAGTTCCGCCTCACACCCTGGCACAACGATCCGGTGACCGATTCGAGCGGAGAAGCCTTCTATCTCCGTGATGAAGAGAGCGGCCACGTCTGGTCCCCGATGCCGATGCCCTGCAGGGGTACGAGCCCCTATGTCAGCCGGCATGGATTCGGGTACAGCTGCTTTGAGCATTCGGAAGGCGGCATTCGCTCAGAGGTCTGGGTCTATGTGGCGCTGGATGCCTCCGTAAAATTTACCGTGGTGAAGCTGCGCAACGAATCGGGCCGGCCGCGACGCCTGTCAGCGACCGGCTATGTGGAATGGGTGCTGGGTGATCTGCGGCCGAAATCGGTCATGCATGTGATCAGTGAAATAGACCCGGCCACCGGGGCGCTGTTCGCACGGAATCCCTACAACACGGAGTTCCCCGGGCGGATTGCCTTCCTTGATGTGGACGAGGGCACTCGGAGCATGACCGGCGATCGAACTGAATTTCTCGGACGCAACGGCACCTTGCGCAATCCTGCGTCGATGAGTCGGTCACGACTGTCCGGAAAAGTGGGGGCCGCCCTGGATCCTTGTGGCGCGATTCAGATGCCCTTCGACCTCGCCGTCGGTCAAGAGCGCGACTGTACCTTCCGGTTGGGAGTTGGAAAAGATACTGAGGATGCCCGTCAGCTCGTTCGTCGCTTCAGAGGGGCGACGGCACGTCGCGCGGCGCTGGAAACCGTCTGGCATCATTGGACACATACGTTGGGAGCGGTCCATGTGGAGACGCCCGATCAGTCGCTCAATGTGCTTGCCAATGGATGGCTGCTGTATCAAACGATAGCCTGCCGTCTTTGGGCGCGGAGCGGCTACTATCAATCGGGAGGCGCCTTCGGGTTCCGCGATCAGTTGCAAGACGTGATGGCCTTGATCCACGCGAAGCCGCATCTCGCACGGGAACAGCTGCTGCTGTGCGCCGGCCGTCAGTTCAAGGAAGGAGACGTGCAGCATTGGTGGCATCCTCCGTCAAACCGGGGGGTGCGCACGCGATGCTCCGATGACTTTCTCTGGCTTCCCTATGTCACCAGTCGCTACGTGATGACAACCGGAGACACCGGCGTGCTGGATACCCCGATCCAGTTCATCGAAGGTCGCCCGATCAATGCCGACGAAGATTCCTACTACGACCTTCCCGGCCGGTCGGAGCAATCAGGCAGTCTCTACGACCACTGTGTGCGAGCCATCCTGAAGGGGCTCACGAAGGGTGTACACGGCCTGCCGCTCATCGGCTCAGGTGATTGGAACGATGGGATGAATATGGTCGGCGATCGCGGCCAGGGAGAAAGCGTCTGGCTGGGATTCTTCCTCTATGATGTCCTCATGCGGTTTGCTGAGGTGGCGAACCGCAAAGGAGACGTGACGTTCGCTGAGCGCTGCCAGGCAGAAGCGGCACAGCTGCAGCAACAGATCGAACAGCAGGGCTGGGACGGAGAGTGGTACCGCCGGGCCTACTTCGACGATGGCACGCCGCTCGGGTCGGCCACGAATGACGAATGCCAAATCGATTCCATCCCGCAAAGCTGGTCTGTGTTGTCGGCAGCGGGAGAGGCGACCCGTTCGCGCCTTGGAATGGAGGCGGTCTACCGGAGACTGGTTCGGCGAGACGATGCCCTTATCCAACTGTTGGACCCGCCGTTCGACAAGTCCGCGTTGAATCCCGGCTACATCAAGGGCTACGTGCCGGGAGTCAGAGAGAATGGAGGACAGTACACCCATGGCGCGCTCTGGGCCACCATGGCCTTTGCCGCACTGGGCGACCGCGAACGCGCCTGGGAACTGTTTCGCATGATCAACCCGGTGAACCACGCCCGGACACCGGAGGACATCAACCGGTACAAAGTCGAACCGTACGTGGTGGCGGCGGATGTCTACGCCGTCTCACCCCATATCGGTCGCGGTGGATGGACCTGGTACACCGGCTCAGCCGGGTGGATGTATCGGCTGATTGTCGAGTCACTGCTTGGACTGAGACTGGAACACAACCGGCTACGATTCCTTCCCTGCCTTCCTCTGGATTGGAAGACCTTCAAGGTCCACTACCGATTCAGGGAGACCATGTATCACATCACGGTGCGGCAATCAGGCACGGACCACCAGGCGATGTCGGTCACGGTCGATGGTATTCAGCAGGCCGACCAAACGATCCCTCTTGCGGATGACCGGCGTGAGCATTCAGTGGAGGTGACCATCCCCGGCTGAGCAAGAATCAGCGCGTCGACCGGATACGCCTGAACGGATCGCTTTCCCCAAATTCCACCCCCCACCCAGGCTGCGTGATCCGGCCCTGCACGGTCTTGAAGGGATTGGTGCGCGGGTTTCATCGCGTTACGAGCCACGCCTTCGCATCGAGCGGAAGCCTTTCTGTCTCGATCACGATCCGCAGAACCACACATTTCCGACCACTTGCCATCGTCTTCCATCCACAGAATGCGCCGTCACAAGCCGATCAGCCAGGAACGTCGATGCGACATGTTCCTCCCGTGCGAGCGCCAGGGACTCCTGCGCGCCGGCAACCGAAAGACCTTGCGCCAGCGTCAGATGGGGAAAGAACATCGACACCTCCTGCTCGATGCTGAGGCCGGCAGTCTTCGCCCCGGCCCGAGCCAGCGCATGGACGAGTCGGTCGTGAAGTTCGACGAGGGGCGGCGTGGGACGGACCGCAACATAGAGCACATAACCGTACCCACTACAGGACTCAAAGATTCCCACGTCGCCCAACTGCACCTCGAACGGCCGCTGATCCCTGCATTCTCGAATGAGCCACGTAATGAGGTCTTCGTGCGTTGCCGGCGGCCCTTCGCCGAGAACACAGGCGAGCTTCATGGTGACATGCGGCACGGTCATAGATGCGTGAACCGGGTCGTAGCGCGCACGCTGGGTCGCAAACACACGGGCGAGCGGCTCCTGTGGCAGCAGCGCGAAAGAATGCAATATAGAACCCGGGACACTCTTGCGGACCTCCCGTGCAACTCTTGACTCCGTACTCATGCGACTCCCTTCCACCGATAGGCTACGGACAAGCATCCAGGACGCGAATCAGGAGGCCGCCGAGCTCGTGGTCCGGTTCAACCAGAGCCGTAACCTGATATACCTCCGCCAGCCGCTCCGGTGTCAGGACCTCGACCGGTGACCCGTCCGCCACGACCCGTCCCTGGCGCATCAATACGAGCCGGCTGCAAAAACGGCTCGCCAGTCCCAAATCGTGCAGCGCGACGACCACGGTCATCCCCTTGGTTCTGACCAGATTTCTGACCAGCTGCAGCACCTGAAGTTGATGGCTGAGATCGAGACTGGCCGTCGGCTCATCCAGTAGCAGTATGCGTGGCGTTTGCGCCAGCGCCCGTGCCAGCGCGACCCGCTGCCGTTCCCCCCCCGACAACTCCGTGATGGGACGCATGGCGAAGGCGGTAGTCCTGGTGTCTTCCATGGCCTCGTCCGCAATCTCACGATCACGGGCGCTTTCCGACTGCCATCGTCCACGATGCGGATATCGCCCCATTCGGACGACTTCGGCGCAGGAGAACCGGAAGTCGGAGTTGGCCCCAGACTGGGGAACCACGGCCATCTGTGACGCAATGTCCCGTCGGGACCATTGATCCAGGAGCCGGTCTGCTAACTGTACTGTGCCTCCCGTTCCAGCCAGCAAATTGGCGAGCACGCGCAGCAATGTCGTCTTGCCTGCGCCGTTCGGTCCCACCAGACCAATACACTCGCCCGGCGCGATCGTCAGATCGAAGTTGTCGAGGATGGCGCGGCCCTGAACATGACGACTCACCGATGAGACCTTGAGAATCGGATGGTCCATTTAGATCGCCTCACTTTGCGCCCGGTGGCGTCGAAGCAGCGAGATGAAGAACGGTGCGCCCACAAATGCCGCCACGACACCCAGGCGCAGTTCCTGGGCAGGCACCAGCGTGCGGGTAAGCAGATCGGCCCAGATCAGAAGCACGGCGCCGCCGAGCGCCACCGTCGGAAAAAGTATGCGATGATCCGGCCCGACGACCAGCCGGGCGATATGCGGCACAATCAGACCGACAAAACCGATGATGCCGCTTACCGAAACCACCGCGCCGACCATCAATGCCGTCAGGATCAACAACCATCGCTTTAACCGGTCCATGTCGAGACCCAGGCTGCGCGCCCCTTCCTCCCCGGACGCCGCAAGCACGTTCAGGTCTTGCGCAAACCAGGACAACGCCCCTCCGGCGATCAACGCCGGCACCGCCGCCACCCATAAATGGAGCCATCCCCGGCCCTCAAGTCCTCCCATCAACCAGAACAGCACCTCACGCATGACATAGATGTTTTTCGCGAGGCTGAGCAGAAGTGAGGTCATCGCAGTCAAAAATGCGCTGACCGCCAACCCGGCCAACAGGAGCATGCCCAACGGCGTTCGTCCATGGCTCGAAGCCAGAAGGAAGATGACCCATGTGGCAAGACCGGCTCCGATAAATGCGAGGACCGGAAGCGCCCACATCGACTGCGAGGCCAGCCCCAGTACCATCGCCAGAACCGCACCCAGCGCACCACCGCTACTCACCCCGATCAATCCGGGATCGGCCATCGGGTTTCGAAACAGCCCTTGTAACACCGCTCCCGCAAGAGCCAGGGTCCCTCCCACCAGACAGGCCAACAGCACTCGCGGCAACCGCAGATGCACCACGATAGCCTGATGCGCCGCCGGCACGTCTCCGCCCCCTATACCGGTTACTGCACGAATCAGTGCCCGAGCGATCGTTTCAAGGGAGAGAGGGACCGAACCGATGACCAGTGCGGTCATCGCACTGACGATGACGAATCCAACTAGCGCCGACAATACGAGTCCCTGTTTCATGGCCACGTCCTTCCAGAATGCTGCGTGACGCCTATCGGAATCGACCGGTCGCGCGGACTACCGCGCCGTGAGTGCCCCGGCAACGCCCGGTGCTTTCCTCAACCTACGACGTCCGTCCCTCCGTACCGCAGAGCGTCAGGAGCTTCATCGATCGCGAAACGCATCCGGATGGAGCACTCGCGCCAACATTTCAACCGTCTCGGCAATGTAATGTGACCCCGTGACCATAAGCCGACCGGGAATCAGATATACCCGCCCATTGCGGACGGCCCGCGTATCGCGGAATGCGGGATTCGCCGTCAATTGCCGGTGAAAGTCCGCTTCCCACTCTGCGTCACCCCGAAGGAGAATCACTTCCGGATCGTTCACAATCACCTGTTCCTGCGACAACACCTGCCACCCCTCGAATCCCAGCTGCCCGCTGAGGCTCTCCCCTCCGGCAAATCCGATGACCTCGTCCATCGTGGTCTTCCGCCCAGGCACATACCCCGACTCCGAGTACGACAGCACCAGGGGGCGCGGACGGCCGGCCACTCGGTCCGTTACCGCCTGGATCCGCCGATCCATCGTGGCAATGACGGTCTCAGCCCGGTCTGCAACGTCGGCTTCCCGCCCGAGCGTGCGAATGACGGTGCGTATCCACTCGATGGACTCGTAACCCGAAAGCATGATCACGCGAATGCCGAACTCTTCGACCTGTCGTGCCAGCTCGACGTTATGTGCTCCCAGCACAACCAGGCTTGGATCGGCAGCCAACACCTGTTCGATATCACCGGTGACCTTCGTCGTCCGGAGAGAGGCCTCGCGGACAACATTAGAAACGCGTGGGTCGTCGGCCAACGTGCTGACCCCGATCACTCGCTCAGGAGCGATCGAGAGCAGAATTTCATCACTCGCCACGTTGGCCGACAGGATGCGCGTGACCGCAGTCGGCCGCTGGCCTGTCACGGTGAGAAACGAGTCCAATGCCACCCGCTCCGTCCAGCCCGTCCAGGCCGGGACGCCGAGCGCGAGAATACTCACGGCCAGGGCGGCCACAGTGCCCCAAATGCCGCCCCTATGCGGTATCGGCCTCAGTTCCCTGCGGATCATCCTCTGTACCTCAGTGCCCGCCCCAGGATTCCTCGCTCATGACGCCTTCCGGCGACCACGCCACTGCTCCCGGCAAGTATTTGGAGCGCATCTCATTCCAGAGCGCCAAGCGGCTCCAGTCCGGCTTCTGCGGCTTCATCCGGTCGCTCAAATATGGATTCGGGAAAAAGATCGTCAGCATCTGCTCCCCGTTTCCATTCCACATCCTGAAGCCCCAGCTACCGAAACTGCCTCTGCGGCCGATCGACTTGAAGAACCCTGCCTTCGAGGGTCGTCGCTGCTGCGCCAGCGTGTCGGAAGTGGGATTACCTTTGGACCCCTTGTGGATTCCCAAACACAGATGAAAATGCCAGTCTTTGAGATTCACGGTCAGGTACCCGTCCAAATAGCCCAGTTGCGGCGGCTCCGTCAGTTGTATTTCGAAGACGGCCCCCTCAAGGCAGGGGCCGAATACCATTTCGCTCCAATGCTCCTGAAACATGTCGTAGAAAAACGACTGGAGCATCGCTTCTTCCGGTTGAAGGTACTCGTAGCTGGTTTGGCTGCCGTCCAAGTCCTCGATCGTTTCCGTGCGATACTGTTCCACAATCATGAAACCCTCCTTTGTGTAGTGATCCGACGTGACTACTCCAGCCCAAACTGAATCGGAATGCGTAACCGAACCCGCGCGACCCCGAGTGACTGCGGAAGCCGCAGCGGCGAGGCCTCCGCGATAATGGCTCTTGCGTTTTCATCCAGTCCCGCGTTGCCGGAACTTATTCGAACCTGAATATCGATAATCCGGCCGTCGGTTTGAACGGACGCAGTCAGCACAACCCGCCCTTCCCATTCATTCCGCTTCGCATCCAGCGAGTACCGCTTGACCTCCTCGATCCGTGCTCGAATGACCCGTGCCACCCAGCCATACTCGGGCTGAGCAGAAGGGCCCTGCGATCCGTCGGCGAGGGACAATCCCTGCTGCCCGCCGTTCGCGCTCGGCTCCGTCTGCGTGTGCCCCGAAGAGACAGTCGCCGACAGCTCGCCTGCGGGGGGCGACCCCTCGGGCGAATGCTCCCCAGACGCAATCAGCTCCGCATCCGACGCAGCTCCGGCTCCGGCATCGTGATCCACGACCCCCGCTGAGACCGCCTGCGGTCTTATTGCCGTATCCGCCGGTGCCGCCAAGCCGGCCGGTGGAAGGTCTCCCTCATCGGAGGCCTCATTTGAGGAACTATCCGGACGCCGGATTACCGACGGCAATTCCCGTTCAATGGCACTCGGCACCACTCGAGCGACTTCTGCCAACACGGCCTCCGGCTCCTTGTCCATCACTGTCACCTGCGCCGTTTCACGCACCTCTCGCTGAACGGGTTCGGACACGATAGGCTGCATCGTCCTTCGCGGCGGGATTACTCGCTCTACAACCTTCGGCCCCTCGACTACCGGACGACTTCGCGCGACGGGACGTTCAATCGGCCGCTCTACCCTCCGACTATCGCCCGCCCCCCCGTCACGCGTGGCCGTACGGTTCGACTCAGCCCGTTTCGGCAATAGAGATGGGTCCGGACTTATCCTCGCTGCCGGTCCGACAACCTGCACAGTCCACTGAAAGGCCTCCCTCTTCTCCACCATCCGCTCTTGCGCGAAGCTCAGAAAGATCCCCCCCGCCAAGAGGATATGAACGAGGGCTGAGACAACCCAGCCATAGATCCAAGCCGAACGACCGGTGTCCTCAATGGGCGTTTCGCTCGTGAGCATCATCGTAAGAGCCATCTCGCTAGAACGATGCCTCCAGACCCGCCATGGCGAAGATGCCTGGATTGGGGAATCCGTGCGCCTCCTGATATCGGGTGTCTGTCAGATTCTCGATCCGCAGCTTGGCCTTCCACTCGCTGCCTTCGAACTTGCCGAGCGAATACCATCCGGAAACGTCCGCGCGCCAATACGCCCCGTTCTTCACGCGCGGCGACCCGGCTGCCACAAAATTCCGATCGATGCGATCACCGACACCCAATACCATCAGGTTCATCCCCCAGGTCTTAGTCTGATAGTCCGCCTGGATATTGCCGCTATGCTCGGGGCGTCGGAGCAGACGCCCGCCCGTCACGAACAACCCGCCGAAGTTCTGGCCGGCGCCGATGTCGGTGACTTCGGTCTTGAGATACGTATGCGCCGCCGACAGCGTGAACGCCTTGGTCGCACGCCACCTCAGTTGAGACTCCAATCCTTGCGTCTCTGCGCCTTGAATGTTCGTATTGACTCCCGTATTCAAGACCACGAGATTGGAAAAATCGTTGTGAAACCACGTGAATGACGCCGTCAGGTCCTTGCCATACAACTCCTGATCAAAACCAACCTCCCAGCTGGTCGCCTTTTCCGGTTTCAAATTGAAGTTGCCGGGAATGCCGAAGTTGGGAAATCCGATGAGTTCAGTGAACGAAGGGGCGCGAATACCACGCCCTACACTGGCGCGAACCTTGGTGCCGGTTTCCTTGTGCAGATAGGCGCCGGAAAGCTTCGGATTCACAAAGGTGCCGAAATACTCGTTATCCTCCACGCGAATGCCAGGCGTGATAAACACCCGATCGGCATACACCCCTTGCAGCTGGGCGTAGTAGCCCATGTTTCGACGAGACAGATTGGTAGAAACGCTCGAAAATCCCACATTGGATTGGGAGAGCCGTTCCTCTTGAAACTCGACACCGAAGGTCGCCGCCGTCCCCATCCAGCGCCCATCCCTGACACGGAAGCTGGTATGGTAGTCGAGCAGATCGCGGCGTTGTGTGCCGTCGGTTTGGGAGAATCCAAAATCCGTCGGGATGGGGTCCTGGAAGTCGAAGAATTTAAATCGCGACTCCATGTGCGACCATTGCAGAGAGTGCTCCCACCACGATGTCATCTGATAGGTCGCCGAGTTGGCGAACGATATCAGCGTTCGTTCCTGTCCCTGATTGCCATCCACCGGCGGATATCCGGCTCCGAACACAAAATCAGTCGGAAACTTGAAGGTGCTGTCCGTATATCGAACAGCGCTTCGGAACCGGAGGTTCTCCGTCGCCTTGAAACCGAAATTCCCGCTGAACACATTGTTCTTGAACCGATTGTTCAAGCTAAACGTCCCGGCGTGATCCAATCGCGACCACTCCGCCGAGTAATCCACGCGGTCGGATGCGCCGCTGACGCCCAGTCGCTCCTGATGCGTCAACATGCTTGATCCAATGCCTCGACCCGCCCCGGCCATCACCTCGGCCACCACTTTCGTCGGCCCGCTCCCTTTCCGTGTAATGATATTGATCACGCCGCCGATGGCATCGGACCCGTACAAGGCGCTCTGTGGTCCCTTGACGACCTCGATCCGTTCCACGTTGCCGGTCGTCAAATCCGCGAACTCGAACCCGCCGCCGGCGTCATTGACCTTGACTCCGTCGATCATCACCATCGTAAAGTCAGCCTCGCCACCGCGTGTAAACAGCGACGTCGTTCCTCCGCGCGAACCTGTTTGTACAATCGTGAGTCCCGGCACATCCCGCAACACTTCTCGCAAATAGGGAAACTGTCTTTTCTCCAACTGATCGCGCGTAATGACATATACCGATCCGGTCGCCTGGCTCAGCGGCTTTTCCGTTCTCGTCTCCGATACGACGACCGGCTCGACCGGCACCTCCGCGATCACGCTCGTCTCGCTGACCGATGCCGCGGACGGCGCGTCGGCCGTCTCACCTTCGGCTCCAATCGCCGGATGAATTGCCGCTAGGGTCATGCACCACACGAAGACGCTTGCAACACGTATCCGCTGCGCGAATCGACGGATCGTCCCTGTCGGCCAGGCACTCCGTAGTTCCTGGGATTGCCACGCTGACATTGTGTCCCAGCCACGATTGACGTCGGACACCGAGCCCCCCATCCGTGAAGCACATCCTTGGCTTCGGCTCCCCGGGTCTCTCGCCA
This sequence comes from Nitrospira sp., assembly GCA_024998595.1. Lineage (GTDB taxonomy): Bacteria > Nitrospirota > Nitrospiria > Nitrospirales > Nitrospiraceae > Nitrospira_A. The sequence continues at coordinate 2,052 of JACOEK010000004.1, read as the reverse complement.
AAAAATTCCCTGCGATATCAAGATCTCGATGACATTCCCGCTGTTCTCTCTTCTGCATGATGACCACCTCCCTGAGCACGCAAGGATGTGGTGGAACATGGAGCGGATAGGCGACCTGGCTGACGAACCCAACGGTTCGATCACAGTGGCGGCTCCACGAGGGACTTACACCCTCTTTCCCTATCCGGCTCACTTGGCGATTGACTGATGACGATCGAAACCCTCGACCTTCCCTCGGCCTCTTGCAGCGGTTGTTCCACGCACCATCCGGTTGTTTTCCATAAGTGAGCGCCACGAAGGCAATGGCTCACACACCACCACTGGCGTTCGAAGCGCTCAGCGAACTCATTCTCGGGAATACAATGAAATCAGCAGACGGGCGGGCCGCGGACAAATGGAGACAGTACGCCGGCAGATTCGTAGCCGTTTTGGGTGGGCAGGATGAGCGGAACGGCGGGGTCGACTGCAACGGCCCCTCCGTCATCCGACGCGAGGCCGGACCCGGCGGCATGGTCGAGCCAGGCATGGTCGTCAAGCACCGTGTGAGCCGGATCACCGCTCAGAAGCCCCAGCTCGTGGTCGAGCAGAGCCGCCGGAAGCGGCAGTGCCAGCAGTAGATACGCGAGCACGAAGCAGAGACGGATTGTGAATGCCGGAATGGTCATCAGAAGCACGTTCCCAGAATCATCCCGATCGGCAACCCCAGACGTCGCAACAACCGCTGCACCAGCCTCGTCCGCATGGCGTGCCGAACGGCCCGGCAGCGATGGCGCGCGGTCACCCGGATATCCGGTCTCGCATTCAAACCTTCGCCATCCGGCCTCACGACGTACCGTTCCTGCGCCCGCTGCCGCTCCTGCATGAATAGTCGTTCCATAAGACTCCGTCGATTGTTCCCACACCATCGGAACTCGTTCTCAGACATCGTCACCTCCTTGCTACTGACTCAGCGCCCAGGCGTGTCAGCGCCGGGCCGCAATCGTTTCCCGGTTAATAGGTCACCGAATACCCATGGTGAATTGAGACAGGCCGAACCTTCGCAGCATCCTCATGCTGCGTGTGTGAAGTCCGACGTGGTGATGAACAGGGAAAACGGTCAGACGAGCGGTGGACCGCGACTCAGGCATGACTCCCGGTAGAGAACCAGGGAAGGATTCGAAGTAGCCTGGAGGGCCAGGGAGACCAGCAGAGGCTCGACTTCAGGGATGTGAGCGGCTTCAGACAGGCCGGACCCGGCGGCATGGTCGAGCCACGCATGGTCGTCATGCACTGTGTGCGCCGGGTCACCAGTAAACAGCCCCAACTCGTGCTCGAGTAACACCGCCGGCAGAGGCACAGCCAGCGCCAGGTAGGCGGCAAGGATACACAGCACTACGCCGAGAGCACTGCGTCGAGTCATGTCTGCTCCCGTTCGGCCGACAGGGCCTGCGGGAGAATAGGGCCATGGCCACAGCCCTGGATGCCGAGCCCGCCCCCGAAGATATTCTGGACCGTCGGCGGAGGGGCCACGGATCCGATGGGTAGATCGGAGTCCGCCCGACTATGAGCGGCCAGATCGACCCCGGCGGAAAACGAAGACAGCACACGCTCCAGGGCCACACCACAGATTGAGCAGGCCACGACCGGAGGATCGCCCATCCCTTGCCGGTAGGCAAACCGGCGCGGACAGTCGACCGGCCCCCGGCAATCGCGCGCCTGATATTCATACACAGGCATCTGAGTTATCGCTTCTCTTTATGCACGGCATGCTTCCGGCATCGCGCGCAGTATTTCTTCAACTCGATCCGATCCGGATCGTTCTTCTTATTCTTCCTCGTCCAATAGACGGACATGCCAGGATTTTCACAGCCCGTACAAGCCAGTGCCACTACTTCACGCATGACCTCGCCCTTTCTCGGTTAGAGTTTCTCTCCAGCCGCCCGCAAGTCCGCCACCACGCGGGCCAAGCCTCGCTTGTCGATGATCTTCATCCCCCGCGCCGAGACCGACAGCGAGATCCAGCGGTTCTCGTCGGCGAGAAAATATCGTTTGTGCTGCAGGTTCGGCAGAAAC
>JACOEK010000007.1 GCA_024998595.1 Nitrospira sp. | reverse complement strand
CCGCAACGTTCCGTTCAAGTCGACAAAACGGAACGCAGCCGAATAGCGAGACCGCGTATTGTCGTTGGTGTAAAAGCTCGGCATAAATGAAAACGGGTTACCCTCACCAAGCTTGTAGGTCTGTCCGATCGCTGAAAAAATTGGCGCGCCCGTCTGATCCGCCACTTGCAAGCCCGGGGTCAGACTCACCAACTCCAGTGCCAGGCTGACATCGTTGAGCGCACCAGTCCATCGGCCGCCCGAGCTGTTGAACAGATAGTGCTCCGTCGTCCCTGCGGCTGCCTGACTCAAGCTCTGCGTGGAGGCCATGCGGAGATTGCTATATTCCAACCCCGGTACGGCCTGATTGACCCAGCGTCCCGCTTGGGCGCCCTGACCCGGCACAAGTGGTAATGGTGCCTGACCGGACAAGATTTCCGGAATCCGGTTGTTCGCGTTCGTGGTATTGACTACCGGATTGCCGGCCGGACCGGAGTAACTCCAAGCCCCGATACTGTGATAGTGGCTCGTGGAGGGGGGGGTCTCGTTCGGATGCGCGAAGAGAAATGTGAGTCGTCCGTGATTGGGATTGTTGAGCCCCGCGTACGTACCGCTGGCGATAGTCTGCAACCCCTCCACCCCCACGTAATATTCGAGCATACTGGCGTGCACCGAGACGGCACCTCCACATGCCAATCCGACGACAACTACTCCAACCCATTTACCCAGTTGCTTCTTCCAGCGCATGACCAAACGATCGTATCTTTTCATCGTGTCCTCCGTGACGTGATAGTGTTGACCCGACGGTCACCCCGCCCACTGATCGTATTCGGCATCCTTCGCTGACCGAACCGGTTGGCTTGGGCCGGTCGGCAGCGGCACATGATCGGGACTTCACTCAGTGCCCCTCGCCCGGCGGAAGTTCCTGCTTCACGCGCGGCAGGAGCTCTGTGAGATTGCAGGGTCGGTGATTGAGATCGAGTTGCGGGAGGATGATCTTCTCCATCCCCAGCCGGCAGGCGCCGGTGCTGCCCGGCAACAGAAACACGATGGTGTCGCCGCACACGCCGGCGTCGGCCCGCGACTGAATCGTCGAGGTGCCGATCTCCGCATAACTGAGCCACCGGAACAGTTCGCCGAATCCCGGAATCGGCTTCGTAAACAGGGATCGGACGGCGTCGGGCGTGACATCGCGTTGAGTGACGCCGGTCCCCCCGGTGACGATTACGAACTCTATTTTGGGATCGGCGATCCAGGCCGCAATCGTCTCCCGGATCGTGTGGAAATCGTCTTTGCACAACATCCGGTCTGCGAGACGGTGCCCCGCTTGAGTCAGCCGGTCGACGATCGTATCGCCGCTTCGATCCGTCTCCGGCGTCCGGCTGTCCGACACGGTCAAGACCGCCACATCCACCGGAGTCCCGGCCCTGGTCATTGCCGTCATGATTCGATTTCCCTCCCCTCTACGAGCGCGTCCTGCAGCACCACACCCAAGTGCCTGGCCTCCGAGCATCGCGCGGTCCACCTGGTGCTGCCTTCTTCATCACCGGCCTCGTCGAGTAGATGCCGTATCGCATCTGCCAGGGCCGCGGCCTCCGCCGAATGCATCAGGCAGGCAAGCGAGACCTCCGCGGTCTTCGCCAGGTCCCAGGCCCGTTGATACAACACGATCAGCGGCAACATGGAAGCCGTCCGCCCGTCTCCGACCTGAGGCATGTCCAACGCCCACTCCCCTGCCTGCGTCCGCGGCCGACCAGGCCCCAGGCCGGTCCCGTCCGTCTGGTTGTCATCCATCACAACACCTCCTGTTGTGAGAGTTCGATCACGCGCGTCTTGACCGCCCCCTTGTCCCCGAACGACACGCAGCGGCGCAGCGGCATCCAAATGCCGTCCACCTCCGAATAGTCGTTGACATAACTCTCCATCCCGATGACCGATTGCCCGTCGAGTGAGAAGTAGGTCATCACATAGTGACTCGAATACTGCCGACCATCCGGCGCCTGATCGTATCGTTCGATCGTGTTCACCCGGCGCTCGGTCATGGGGGTGAGACGGCCGATCTGGGTATAACGATGATCCCGGACCCGATACCACGATTCGAGTCGCCCGCCGGTGAGCAAGACGCGCCGCCCGCGCGGATGAAGAACATCGGGATCTTCCTCCGGATCGAAGGACAGCACATATTTCCCGTCGCCTTCGTCGAAATCCGAATGAGCGAGATGCATGCCCTGCGTCCACAGTCGTTCACGTACCCACTCCTGGAGCGCCGGGTCGGCGCCGTGCAACTCGACGGTGGTGTCTTTCCTGGGCACGAGCCGGACGCTCCCCGTCCAGATCCGCCCGTTCTCGTTCAGCGTCACGTTCGCCCGATAGCCGGCGAACGAGGCCGGCCATTTGTACATGTGGCTGTGTGCGTCCTTGACCAGCAGGCGCGCAACCGGATCGTCGACCAATGCCCGCCCCCTGCCTACCGTTGACATCATGATCGTTCCTCCCTCATCGCGAGACCTTCTTCCCGGCACGGCGCCGGGGTGCCGTACCCCGCTCCGGCGGCACGAGACAATGTTCAAGCCCTTCCAGAAACCGCTGCCAGACCACCCGTCGGCCGATCACCACGATCTTCGCCTGCGATTGCTTTGCACCGTGGTATGGCCCAATGGACAATGAGCCCATCACCCACTGTACGTCTTGCATCCCCGGACGCCCCTGGACTCTGGCGTATCCCTTGAGCCGCACCACGGAACGTTGATACCGCTTCAACCAGCGCTCCAGCCGATCCGGCTCGAACGGCCGCAGTATCTTGAAGCTGCCGCTCCGGTACCCGGCCGTCGAATCCTTGAGCGTACTGGGCACGATCTTCGCCGTGCGTCTCTTTGTCGGCACCTCCAACAGTTGATCAATCGGGACATCCGCATGAACCGCCCTGACGATGCGCGCTGCAGGATTGGCCGATCTGACCCGCCCGGCGACAAGTCCGACCTGCCGGTCGTCGATCTGATCGAGCTTGTTGAGAACCACTGTATCGGCTTGTCTCAGATGATCCTTCGCCGCCGGCCAGTACGCGCCGAGCATCAGGAAGCGGGGCGCGTCGACCATCACAATCACCGAAGCCAACCTGGCCATATCTGAGTGCTCCACCAGAGCCTTCTCAACGCCGGCCACCACCTGGCCGGTGTCCGCCAAGCCTGTCGTCTCGACGAACAGCGGAGCGCCCTGCGTCTTCTTCAAGAGATGGCCGACCTTCTCGGTGAATGCCCCCGAGAGATCGCAGCAGATACAGCCGCTCAACAGCGACTCTAGTTCGATATCATTGGACCGGGGATGTTCATGCAGGACAGCCCCGTCCACGTCGACTTCACCGAACTCGTTCATCAGCACAGCCGGTTTCACGCCACGCTCCAATTCATGCGCCAGTGCCCGTTTCAGCAGTGTCGTCTTCCCGCTGCCCAGAAAGCCGGCAATGACATAGATCGGAGACCCGGAGCCTCTGACTCGTGCGGCCTTAGTGGGCATGATGGGGCTCCTCTCCCGCCGCCAACGCCTCAACATCCGCTTGAGAGACGTCGCTGGCCGCCTTGTGGATCTTGTATTGTGTCGTTCGGCCCGGCCCTTGAAGGACCACGATGACGGTTTCGATCGGCGGGCATCCCAGCTCCCGGCACTCCAACTCCGTCACCATCACGGTGGTCTCATCGGACAGTGCCCACAGCCCGCGAGCCCAGGCCTTGATGCGCTCCGCCCGATCCGGAGCGATAGTGCGGCGCCCGCCGAACAGGTTCATGCCCGCCCCCCGATGTCTTCCACGGAGAACAACGAGACCACGCCGTCGTTCGTACCGGTCGCCAGCCATATGCCTTGGGGACTCCAGTCGACCGAGGACAGACCGCCCGACTTGTTCACTTCCTGGCTGAGTATCGGCTTTGCAGTCTGCAGTTCCCAGATGCATAAGAGGCCGTCTTCACCGACCGTCGCGACGAGCGCCCGGTTGGGATGACACGCAATCTCTTGAATCCACCCCAGGTGTCCCTTGAACAGGCGGCCGCCGGTGCCTTCAAATTTTTTCATGTTCCAGGAGACGAGAGCCGGACCCGAGGCCGTAAACAAATTGAGCCCGTTATGGTCGAACCTGACCGAGGTCACCTTCATCGGATAGCCCGACATGTGCCAATTCTGCTCATTCTCCGTACGAAACAGGTGAACTGAGCCGTCGAGATTTCCCGAGGCCAGATACTCGCCGGACGGATTGACCGCGATGGACAGCAGCGCGCCGTCGTACGGGAATGGCCGCACCGGTTTGTCCGTCCCCACATTCCAGAGCCAGGCCCCTCCATAGCAGGAGGAAATCACACCGCCCCCATTCGGCATCCAGGACAGTGCCGACACCGTCGTTTTGTGCGCCGGCACCTCCGCTGCCAGCTGCGGGGCGCTCGCCGCGTCAACGCTCCAGATTCGGAGGATCCTCCCTGCCGAGGCCGCCAGAAAATGTCCGTCCGCAGACCAGACCAGATGTTCGACCCACGAGCCGCGCTCTGCCACGGGAAGCACAGCTCGTTCCACGACGGAATCGAGGCCCCAGAGTCGGACGACGCCGTCCTGCCCACCCGTCGCCAACTCGCTCCGGCTCGGATGCCAGGCGAGCGTGAGGGCCGACTGGTCGTGTCCTCTGAGATCGCCGATCAGTTGCAACGAAGGCACCTTCCACATCGAAACCTGTCCCGATGCGGAACAAGCCGCCAACCCGGTGCCATCCGCAGAGAAGGCCACCCGGTTGATGTAATCGCCGAGAACGGCAGACCCCACCGAGCCCAACGTGATGAGCGACTTCGACTTGGCTAGACGAGGCATGACCGAAATCCTTTCCTCAGCGCCGCGCGGTCGAGGTCTTTCCCGATAAACACAAGTTGGTTGTTGCGGGTCTCCCCGCTCTTCCAGGCGCGGTCCGCTTTGCCGTCGAACAACATGTGAACCCCCTGAAAGACGAACCGATGGTCGCGCCCCTCGACGTTCAGAATGCCCTTCATTCGGTAGATCTTCGTTCCCATCGTGGAGAGCACCTCGCGAAACCAGTCGTTCACCTTGCCCTCATCAACCACGCCGTTCTCGACCAGGGCCACCGAAAACACGCTGGGATCGTGCTGATGCGCCTCTTCGCCGAGAAAATTTGGATCGATGTCCAACTTACGGCTCAGATCGAACGCCCCGATGTTCAACAACCGGTTGATCTCCACCTGCGCATCCTTCGTCCGGTGAATCTTCGCCATGACGTTGATCGCCCTGATCCGGGCCTCGAGCCGGTCCACCTTGGCAGGCGGCACCAGGTCGATCTTGTTGAGCAGGATCACGTCGGCGAACGCGATCTGCTCCTTGGCTTCCGGACTTGTATCGAGGTGTTCCCAAATATGTTTCGAGTCGACGACGGTGACGATCCCGTCGAGCAACAGCCGCCGCTTCATCTCATCGTCGACAAAAAATGTCTGCGCCACCGGCGCGGGGTCCGCTAGCCCCGTCGTCTCGATGACCATGTAGTCGAACCGGTCTTTCCGCTTGAGCAGATTGCCGATGATGCGGATCAAATCGCCCCGCACGGTGCAGCAGATGCAGCCGTTATTCATCTCGAAGATCTCTTCATCCGCGCCGATCACCAGTTGATTGTCGATGCCCACTTCCCCGAACTCATTGACGATGACCGCCACACGCTTACCGTGCTCGGTCGTCAGGATCCGATTCAGCAACGTTGTTTTTCCTGCCCCCAGAAAGCCCGTCAGAACCGTTACGGGGACGGGCGCCATCAGGTCGGTAGCCATATACTCACCTCCAATGAATGAGAACCCACAAGCGATGCCGCGCGACACGCGCATCTTCTGCAGGAGAAGACCGGAACGTGTTCTTCCGGGCGAAGAACAACCCAACCCCTTGAGCGCCTGCTCCACAGGAGGCGCGAACAGGCCGCTACCCGGTCTTCCCCTGCACAAGACGCGTGAAGGGGACCATTAGTAGAACGATACGATTGTTAGAGAAGGATTGGAGGACCGCGTACGGAGACGCGAGATTGAGCGATGGAGCGGTACGGAGTCGTATAGACGAATGAGACGGATGTGATAACCTGCACCAGCGACAGTGGAGGCGCGCTGGAGTGCAAGCCGGCGCTCGCCGCGTGGTCCAGCCAGGCACAAGCATCCCGGTCTGAATGTTCATGCGAGGAGCCGGCCGCAAATGTATGGTCGAGCAGCAGCGGCTGGAGGGTGAACACCAGCAGGACATACAGGGCTGCTAGAGCCCATCGCTTCCCGGCCGTCGAAAGATCAATCATCGACATTGCGGACACCAGCCGAAAAATTCCAGGGAATGGCCTTCTACCGCAAACTTGGTTTGGGACTCGACAAGTTGCGTGAGTTTCTTGAGCGGGCACAACATGAGATCGACGATCCGACCACACCCGCGACACTGAATATGATGATGGTGCTCACGGCCATGCCGCACCTCATAGCGCATCTGCCCCTCGCGCAACCCCACTGGATCGACGAGGCCCAATTCCTGGAGCATGGTCAGATTGCGGTACACGGTGGCAAGATCCATGGGCGCACGGGCCTTCTTCAATCGTGCGTGCACCTCGGCCGCCGTGACTGGAAGCGCGTTCGATTCCAGGATGGCTAAAATCGCTTGCCTGGGCTTCGTGAGCTTTTTCCCGCCGGCTTTCAGACTGTCGATGATTGAATCTGCCATCACACACATTCCTTGTTGCAAGTGATTCGCATTTAACATTCATTGCGAAGACTTGTCAAGCAACCTGTATTCACACTCTCGTCAGTCCATCCACAACCATGTTAGGATGCGCCCCATGCTGATCGATACCCATACCCATCTCGACGATGCGCGGTACGCGTCCGACCGCGAGGCCATGATCGCCAGGGCGCGCGAGGCAGGCGTAGCATCGATGATCACCATCGGCTGCGACCTTGCGACCAGCCAATCGGCGGTCGCGCTCGCCAACCAATATTCCTTCGTCTATGCCTCGATCGGTGTACATCCCCACGAAGTCAAACACATCACGGACGATTGGTACGATGCGTTCCGGACACTGGCACGCGACAAGAAGGTTGTGGCCTATGGAGAAATCGGGCTCGACTACCACTACAACCATTCGGACCCGGAGTTGCAGCGCCAGCGCTTTCGCGAACAGATTCAATTGGCTCGTGAGCTGAAGCTTCCAGTCATCATCCACACGCGCGAGGCGCAGGACGATACCATCCGTCTCTTGAAGGAAGAGCGGGCGTCAGAGATCGGCGGGGTCTTTCACTGCTTTTCCGGAGACGCCTGGCTGGCGAAGGATGCGCTGGAATTGGGATTCTACCTGTCGTTTTCCGGCATTCTGACGTTCCAGAATGCGACCATGTTGCGGGAGATTGCCAGGACCGTGCCGGCCGACCGGCTACTCATCGAAACCGATTGCCCGTACCTCACGCCGATTCCCCATCGCGGGAAACGCAACGAACCGGCCTATGTGAAACATGTCGCCGAAACGTTGGCGACAATCACCTCCAACGGCAACGCCATGACGGCGGATGACGTCGGACGGCTTACGAGCGAAAACGCGCGCCGCCTGTTCAAAATTCCTTAAGGTGCTGGTTTCGTTTGCGCTGCGACTTGGGGAGTTTACGGGGATTGCCGCCCTTGTCCTTTGACCGTTTCACCACCTCGGCCTCACCCCGGTCCAATTCTTTGAATGCCATGTTCGGCGACGGCGAAGGCCTGTCTTGGAGTTTAGCGCGGAACTCAGGCGCTCCAATGACGAATGCTCCGGCGGCCCTCGCCGAATTAACCACTTCGTGATCCGAAGACACCACCGTGCAATCCTTGCCATACAATCGCGCAAGACGCTGAATCACCTGGTCGGCGCGCTCGCCTCGTTTTGAATACACAACCTCGACGCCGGACTGAAATTCCCGATGTTCCGCCCCCAGGCCTCCCTGCCACCCGTCGAACACCACGGTGATCGCATGGCCTTTGCACTGACGATACCGGGATAAGGTCTGAAGAAGGCCATCGCGCGCGGCTTCGAGACGGCCGGAACCGGCCGGACCTGCCATGCCCGCGCTCCCGACGAGGTTATATCCATCGACAAGAAGATGTGTCGCCATCTACAATTACCCAGTTTCAGAGCTTTTGTTGACAATACCATAAACATCTGAGAAAACGCCTAGATGCCTCTCAACGAGGAGTGTCCGCTCGTGCACCAGGTAACCTCCCTGCTCCGCAACTGCCTTCTACTGACCGTAGCATGGCTCCTCTCAGGTACGATCGCTCTTGCGAACGTTGAGATACCCTCCGAACCATCCTGGCCGGAGCTTCCTCAGCTGGCCGGCAACGCAGCATCCCCTCACTCGCTCCTCATCAGACAAGCTGCAGGGAACTCGTCGCGTTATCCGATCATCGTTCGCGACCTTCGCACCTGGTCCACTCCCGACGGCACACGTCTGGTGCTCGACCTGAATCATAAGGCCTCTTTCGCCGAAACCTCCTTGCGAAACCCCGATCGAGTCGTCATAGAAATCACTAATGCTATTCTGGGAAAGTCCTCCCGGCAGCGTGTCTCGGGCGGCACGATCCCCCAATCGTTTCACATTACGCAAAGTCGCCCGCGGGTCGTCACCATTACCCTGGCGCGCACTCAGGGATCGAAGTACAAAGCCTTCTCGTTGGACAATCCTGATCGCCTCGTGATCGACATCTATCACAAATCCAAAGATCAAATCCGGCAAATCGGTGAGACCTCAACCACGTCGCCGTCTGCCCCAATCGTGGCGCTCCCGACTCCGCCGACTATTCCAAGCCCCACAGTCACCGAGCCGGTGCGTCCGGTCGCGCCAAAGCCGGCAAGTCCGGTCCAGACGATCGTGATCGATCCCGGGCATGGGGGCAAAGACCCCGGCACCATCGGGCAACACGGGACGACGGAAAAAGAAGTGACGCTGAAAGTCGCGCTGTTGCTGAAGGACCTGCTCGGCACCCTGCCCAATACCCGTGTCCTCATGACCCGCGACCGGGATGCCTTCATCGAGTTGGAGGATCGCGCGAAGTTTGCCAATGGCAAGGACGCCGACCTGTTCGTGTCCATTCACGTCAACTCGCACCCGCATAAGGGGGTTCGCGGCCTCGAGATCTACCATTTCGGGGAAGCGAAAGATCAGCGCGCGCTGGAAGTCGCCGCACGGGAAAACGGCACCCCGCTGAACAACACCGGGGTAGGATGGGAATATCTCGTCGCGGATCTGCTGACCACCAAGAAGATCGAACATTCTCTCGAGCTGGCCTGGACCGCCAAGCAGGCGATGGTCACCAACCTCAATGGACGGTATAGCACCATCGACCATGGCGTGAAGACGGCTCCGTTTTACGTCCTCCGGTTCACCACCATGCCCAGCATCCTCGCTGAAATTGCCTTCATGTCGAATCCGGCGGAAGAGGAACAGATGCGGACGCAGCCGTTCCTGGCGCATATTGCGGAATCGATTTTCGAAGGAGTCAAAACATATCTCCGCACCAATCCGCCCCGATGACAGCCACCTCCCTCTTGGGCTAGAGTTCTGTTTTTCGCTTTCACATTATGACCACTTTCAAACTCGTCCTCGAGTACGATGGAACACACTACTCAGGCTGGCAGCGCCAACTGAACGCGACGACCGTCCAGGCTGCGGTCGAAGATGCGCTTGCGGCAATCGCCCAGATGCGGCTCACGATTGTCGGGGCAGGACGCACGGATGCCGGAGTGCATGCCCTCGGGCAGGTCGCGAGCTTTAAAACCGAGCGCAGACTTTTGCCACGCGAGTGGCTTCGTGCCTTGAATGCCCATCTACCCTCCGACATCAGCGCCCTATCGGTTGATGAAGTACCGGATCATTTTCATGCGCGATATTCGGCCACCGGAAAGCTCTACGAATACCATATCCTGAACCGGTCCGAACGGGCGGCTCTGCTTCGGGCACGAGCCTGGACCGTATACAAACCCCTCAACATCGACGCCATGAGCGAAGCGGCCGCCTCCCTGCTCGGCTCGCACGATTTTTCCTCGTTTCAAACCGCGCCGACCGACAATAAAAATCCGCACTGTCGTCTGCTGCAGTCGGAACTCCGCCGCCAGGGCGATCTGATTGTCTGCTCCTTCTACGCCGACCGTTTCCTTAAACAGATGGTGCGCACGCTGGTTGGAACGCTGGTGGAGGTGGGGCGAGGGAAAAGACCGGCTTCCGATATGCCGACCGTACTCACGGCCCGTTCACGTCCCGCAGCAGGCAGAACGGCGCCGGCTCATGGGTTGTATCTCGTCAGGGTCGACTATGACCTTGGATCCATACCCCCTGCCACTTAGGGGACTCTCCCGTGAGACAGGATCGGCGATTTTTGTTATAGTTCCGCCGACACCCCCCGTTCACCTTAACAGGAGACTCCCATGAAACATCTCTGCGCAGTCATGTCCTCGATCGCGTTGGCAGCCGTGCTCGTCACCCCGCAGCTCAGCTACGCGGGAGCACAACAGAACAAAATGAAGACCTGCAATGCCGATGCGGACGCCAAGGGTTTCAGCGGGGAAGGCAAAGGCGATCAGCGCAAAGCATTCATGAAAGAATGTCTCTCCGCCAAGCCCGCAAAAGCTGCAGCCGGGGCGACCCAACAGAACAAAATGACGACCTGTAATAAGGATGCCAAGGCCAAAAATCTGGCCGGCGATGAACGCAAGAAGTTTATGAAGGAGTGCCTGTCCAACTAGCCGCAGCAACCCCGGCACGGTGGCAGGCCGTGCCGGGGCTCAGCCGTCACTACAAGCACCCGTGTTTTCTCCAGCGCCTTCGGCGTGAGTATGTATCGTGAGTCGAGAAACAGACGATGGAAGGTCGGCACTCGTGGCACACTAGCGAATCTTATCGGTATCAGGATTTTCCAGCTTTTTTCGCAACTCGATCAGTTCCATCTCCAGCGCGGCGAAACGATCGGCCATAGGATCGGGCATATTGGTATGATCCATCGTGGCATCGGGAAGCCGCTCACCTTGCGATTTGATGATCCTGGCCGGCACACCGATCACGGTCGAATTCGGAGGAACCGATTTGACGACGACGGAATTGGCGCCGATTTTCACATTGTCGCCGATGGTGATTCCGCCGAGGATTTTTGCCCCCGCCCCGACCACCACGTGATTGCCTAGCGTGGGGTGGCGTTTGCCGCGCTCTTTGCCCGTGCCGCCGAGAGTTACACCCTGAAACAAAGTGACATGGTCTCCGACTTCGGCGGTTTCGCCGATCACCACCCCCATGCCATGATCGATAAAGAAAAAATCGCCGATCTTTGCGGACGGGTGGATCTCGATTCCGGTCAGCCAGCGCGCCAGTTGAGAAATTGCGCGCGGCAAAAACGGCACTTGACGTTGTTTCAGCCAATGCGACAGCCGGTAGGCCAGCAAGGCGTGAAACCCCGCGTAAGTGAAAATCACTTCGAGCCTGCTGGTGGCGGCAGGATCCCGATCGAAAATCGCCTGGAGGTCTTGAGTAATCGCCTTCAACATAAGCGGGACAGGCTCAGGCGCCTGCTCGACCCTGCATCTTAGTCACGCTCGATCAGACAGACAGCTTGCGCGGCGACCGCTTCTTCCCGTCCCACCGCATCCAGTCCTTCGCCGCTCTTCACTTTCACGTTGACCAGTTCGGGATCGACTTGCAGCACCCCGGCGATCATCTTCTGCATCGCGGCCAAATGCGGACTCAACCGGGGGGCCTGGGCAATGATGGTGCTATCGACATTCGCGAGACGATACCCCTTTGCGCGCAGTTTGCCGACGACATCTTCGAGCAATTTGAGGCTGGAAATATTCTTGAATCGCTGGTCTGAGCTCGGATAGTGACGGCCCAGGTCTCCTTCGCCCATCGCGCCCAGCAGCGCATCGCAGATCGCATGCACTAACGCATCGGAATCGGAATGCCCTTGCAGTCCCTTGTGATGGGGAATTTCCAGCCCGCCAAGAATCAACTTCCGTCCAGCCACCAACGGATGAATATCCCACCCGCACCCCACACGTACACCCGTCATTCTGCACTCCTCACTGCTGTTCGTGACCGGAGGATCGCCTCCCCGATCACGAGGTCTTCCGGTCTTGTGACCTTGATATTCTCGCCACTCCCCTCAACCACCACGACCGGCTTCCCCAACAACTCGACGAGATGTGCATCATCCGTCGCATGGATGTTTCCGAGAAGGGCCTTACGATGCGCCTCCTCCAGGCAGGCGCGCCGAAAGGCTTGCGGGGTTTGCGCCAGCCACAATGGACCGCGATCGATGGTCCGCTCGATCACGCCGCCCGTCCCCACATATTTCACCGTATCACGCATCGGGAGAGCAATGATGGCCGCCCCATGCTCCGCCGCCGCCTCAACGACCCGGCGAATCATCTCGCCGGTTAAAAACGGCCGCACCGCATCGTGGACAAGAACGATGTCCGTCTCCTCACTCACCTCGGCCAACGCATGGCGAACTGAATCCTGCCGCTGGGCTCCACCAGGTACGACCTTGGTGACTTTCCCGAATTCACCCGTCTCGACAAAATGATCAAGACAATATTGGCGTTCCGCTTGAGGCACGGCCAAAATGATCTCATGAATGACCGGAGAGGCTTGGAGGACTTGGAGCGACTGCGCCAGAATCGGCCGTCCGCCCAGGGCGAGAAACTGCTTGGGGACAGGCCCTCGCATGCGGAGGCCACGACCAGCCGCCGGAACGAGGGCCACTGTCCTCAATCCCGTCCGTGATACCTGAGACTCAGGAACGGACACGGATAGACTCACGGAACATGGATGCACCACAACCAGCCCACCGATGCCACCCCGGGGCTTTCGAGCACCGGCCATCGCAAAGGACCGGTCCGCTGTGCCTATTCATCGCCCCACTAGCCACGCGCGACCTGATATTCTTCCCGCTCGGACTCCTCTTTCAGGCGGGTGAAGATCATACGTCCCGCCGTCGTTTGAAGTACACTGGTGACGGTCACATCCACATTGCGGCCGATGCAGCGCCGCGCATTGTCCACAACGATCATGGTTCCGTCGTCCAAATACGCCACGCCCTGGCCGGCTTCCTTGCCTTCCTTCAACACAAAAACGCGAATCGTTTCTCCGGGCAACACGACCGGTCGCAAGGCGTTACAGAGCTCATTGATGTTCAACACCCGCACGCCCTGCAATTCGGCAACCTTATTCAGATTCAAGTCATTGGTCACAATGCGTCCCCCCACTTTCTTCGCCAACACCACCAGCTTGGCATCGACTTCTTTGACGTGAGGGAAATCTTCCTCGATGATACGCACATCGACCTCGGGCATTTTTTGAATCTTGTTGAGAATATCCAGCCCGCGCCTTCCGCGCGCACGCTTCAACGAATCGGATGAGTCCGCAATGTGCTGCAATTCATGCAAGATAAAATGGGGCACCAGAAACGGTCCTTCGAGAAACCCTGTTTCGCAGAGATCTGCCACTCGGCCGTCGATGATCACACTCGTATCCAGGACCTTGAGGCATGCCTGGGAGGATCCGGACGGCGACTGCCCCTGATGAGCCCCGGGAAATTGTTCATGCCCGAACCGCGCGCCCATGGCCAGACCGAGATAGGGAAATCCCAAGAGAAAAACTAACCCGCTGATGTGAAAGAGGAAGGTCTCGACATCGAATACCGCGCTGCCCACCCACTCCACCAACCCGGTCAATACCAGACCACCGGCAAGCCCTACGGCTCCACCGACAATAATACCGAATGAAAGTCTCCGGAGCGCATATTCTCCGGCGAGAATAAGCCCACCGGCCACCGCCCCCATTCCCAACCCTACCAACAGGAACCCGCGACTCGGGTCCTGGGCCCGCAGAAACAAGGCCAGCCCCGCAAGAGCGCTGAGAAGAACAAATATGGCCCGTGTTACCATACTGTTTTCCTCCTCTCTGTGATCGGCCCCGAATAGCTCATTCGAAGCAATCACGGCCTCAGCGTCAGATAAATGGCTCGCCCCTGCCGCTTCAACAGGAGCAAGACCGCCTGGTCTTTCGGCAAATTTGCGGCCACATGTTCATACGACTTGATCGTGCCCACCGACTTGCGATTCACCTCCAACACAAGGTCTCCCTCGCGCACACCGGCCTCTTCCGCCTGACTTCCTGCCTTGACCCGGACCACCACCACCCCGTGGTCGCTCGACTTGAGCCCGTATCGGCCGGCCAACTCTGAATTCACCTCCCGCACCTCGATATCCGCAAGCAAACCAGCCGGCGCAATCGACTCACCGCTGTCTTCTGCAGCGGCCTGCGACAGATTCTTCGGCTGCTCGGCAATGGTCAGTTCGATGGATTTCGGCTTCTTTTCACGGATGAGCTTGACCGTGACTTTTTTTCCGACCACGGTCTGAGCCACGGCATTTCGCAAGTGGGCGGGTGAATCCATCGGCTTGCCGTCATACTCGACAATCACGTCTCCGCGTTCGAACCCGGCTTTTTTCGCCGGACTATCATCCATGATGTCGCTGACGAGCACCCCTTTCACGTCCTTCGGCACGCCGAACTGCGAGGACAATTCAGGGGTCAGCTCCTGAATGGACACACCCAACCAGCCGCGCACGACTTTACCGTGCTGGACCAGCTGCTCCATGATGGAATGAGCCATGTTGCTTGGCACGGCAAAACCGATCCCCATGTTGCCACCGCTTTGGCTGTAGATGGCGGTATTGATGCCGACCAACTCACCGCGGACGTTCACCAGGGCGCCGCCGGAATTGCCGGGGTTGATGGCCGCATCGGTCTGTATGAAGTCCTCGTATTCGGCAATGCCCGCCGCCCGTCCGAGGGCGCTGACGATGCCCAGCGTGACGGTCTGCGTGAGGCCGAAAGGATTGCCGACCGCCAGGACAAACTCGCCGACTTCCAACTTGTCCGAATCAGCCCAGGCCAAGGTCGGCAGGCCGGTCGCTTCGATTTTCAAGACGGCCACATCGGTCTTGGCATCCGTTCCGACCAGCTTCGCTTTGAACTCCCGTTTGTCCGACAAAAACACCTTGATCTCATCGGCCTTGTTCACCACGTGGTTGTTGGTGATGATCAACCCGTTGGCATCGACGATCACTCCGGAGCCCAAGCCCTGTTGTTTCCGTTCCTTCGGCGCCTCAAAGCGCTTCATCCACTCCTCGCCGAAGAAGCGTTTGAAAAACGGATCCTCGAACGGCGTGCCCTTGCCTTCCTCGCCGCTCCCGTTGCGAGTTGCGAAAATGTTCACGACCGCGGGCTTGACGATCTTGGCGACATCGACGAAACTCTGCCCTCCGGCGCCGGGCAACGCCGGCTGCACTGCCGTTGAAACCGGCCTGGGAACCGGAGCAGGCACGGCCGGCGATTCCGGAACGGCATGCCCTGTCGGCAACCATCCGAGGTCGGAGGTTAGGACAATCCCGATCAGGACGCCTGCCGACAACAGCAATGCCGGAAAGATCCAGGATCGCATTGAGGGCCGCTGCTGGGGTGGAATCGGAAAGTCATCCATAGTGGTTCGTACCGGCAATCGAAACGATTACGGCTTCTCACCCGCATACAGTCCCATGATGGTGTTCAAAAACTTCACAGCGTCCGCTTTCGGCCGCTGGAACGAATTCCGGCCGATGATCGACCCAAATCCTCCACCATCGCGGATCGCGCGCACTTCTTCGAAAACCGTTTTTTCGTCGCTCTTCGCCCCGCCGGAGAAAATGACGATGCGGCGGCCGTCGAATGAACTCTGCACGATATGTTTGACCCGCTCCGACAACGTCGCGGCAGGAATCTTTTCAGCCTCATACACTTTCTTGGCCGCAGCCTGCTCCAAATGCGCGGTGGGCAGTTTGACCTTGATGATGTGCGCTCCGAGTTGTGCCGCGATCTGAGCCGCATAGGCCACCACGTCGAGGGCCGTCTCACCTTCCTTGCTCAGCCCTGACCCGCGCGGGTACGACCAGACCACGACGGCCAATCCGCAGCTCTTGGCTTCTTCCGTGATCGCCCGCAACTGCTCATACATCGCATTGCAATGGGACGAGCCTGGATAAATCGTGAATCCCACCGCCGAGCACCCTAATCGCAAGGCGTCCCGCACGCTGCCGGTCACGGAGGGCATCGGATCCTTCTCATCATGAAGCGTATCGTGACTATTGAGCTTGAGGATGAGTGGGATTTGCCCGGCGAAATGGCTGGCGCCGGCCTCGATAAATCCGAGCGGAGCCGCGTAGGCGTTGCAGCCGGCATCGAGCCCCAGCTGGAAATGATAATGCGGATTGTAGCCGCCGGCATTGGGCGCAAAACTTCTCGCGGGACCATGCTCGAACCCCTGATCGACCGGCAGAATCACCAACTTGCCTGTTCCCGCCAGCTTCCCTGAATTCAGCAGCCGTGCAATGTTCGTCTTCGTTCCCGCATTGTCACTTTCATACCAGCTCAGAATTTCCTGGACCCGCTTGCTCATAATCAACCTCCCAACAAACCTCGATCACATTAGTCGTTACGCACGTCCTTGCATATAGGCTTCCGCCAGACTTACATCCTCAGCACTTCCGATAATGAGGGGGATACGTTGATGAAGCGCCTTAGGCTCGACATCGAGGATACGCATCGTCCCTGTCGTCGCGCTGCCTCCTGCCTGTTCTACGACCATGGCAAGCGGATTCCCCTCGTACATCAACCGCAGTTTTCCTTCCGGCTTGTCCTTCTCTCCCGGATACAGATAAATGCCCCCACCCAGGAGTATCCGATGCACATCCGCGACCAAACACCCGCTGTATCGCCCGCTATAGGGGCGCCCTGTCGGCTTGTCCTGCATTTTCACATGATCGAGATATCTCTGGGTACCGGAAGGCCAGCGATGGTAGTTCCCCTCATTGACTGAATAGACCTTGCCCTTCGCGGGGATACGAATGTTCTCGTTGGACAGGAGATATTCACCGATGGACGGCTCCAGCGTGAAGCCATGTACGCCCTGCCCGAGCGTGAACACGAGCATCGTGCTCGCCCCGTACAACACATACCCTGCGGCGATCTGCTCTGTCCCCTTTTGAAGCAACTCATCTTCGACTGACTGCCCCGTCTTCGCTCTGCGGATCGAAAAGATCGCCCCTAGTGGCATATTGACATCGGTATTGGAGGATCCGTCCAGCGGATCGACCAATAACATGTACTTCGCCCCTTCGTGGACCATTTTTAGGGGCTTTTCCATTTCTTCAGAGGCAAGGACGCAAACGAGGCCGCTGTGTTCAAACACGCGAACGAAGGTGTCATTGGCAATCTGATCGAGTTTCTTGACGATCTCACCTTGAACATTGGTCTCCCCGGTGATGCCGAGGATCTTGTTCAACCCGGCTCGCCGCAAATCGTGCGCAATCATTTTGCCGACGAGACCAATCTGGGTCAGCAGGACGGAAAATTCTCCGGTCGCTTCAGGATGCGCGGCCTGTTGTTCGATAATAAAGCGGCTTAACGTAATGGGGAATTTCGCCATGCTGAGGAGTCCTCATGGATTGAACGACGACGAGTCGAAATGACGAGGGCTTCGGACAGAGCCGAAGCCCTCCCCACGAACCTGGCGCGATTATAGCGGTTTCTGCCCGAGCGAGCAAACCACGACCGGCACGTTACGGCTTCCCGGCTGAACCGTAGCCCTCTGTCAATTCAGCCACAATGGACCCCACCACGACCTTGGCCTTCATTCTGACGGGCACCCGATGCTCATCGGTGGTGAACCAGACGCGAATATTGCCCTCGTTCAGGAAAATACCCTGAAACGGCATGATGACGACCACGCGGGCCGTTTCTCTTTTGCCCCAACGGCCTTCCACCGTTTCAAGGGCTTCGACCCGTACATCCATCTTGTAGTTCTTTTTGTCATGATGGACCGTCATCGAAAGGGATGCTCCGGGCACGAAGGGCAGGACTTTGCGGACATAGTACAGACAGGACATGGCGTCTTGCGCATCCGCCGGAATGGCAAGCTCGTCGGTCTTTCCGTCCTTGACGGCCGTGACCAGCCCTTCGTGATGCCGAAAGGTATAGTCGAAGTCGTTAAAGCGTTTTCCCTCCCGGCGGGCAAACGTCATGTGGGTCGGCAGGAATGATTCGAGATCGACCTGCGAGACGCCACGATTGTCGACGGGGTAAAACTTCGTCACCGTCGGGCTGGACCGGGCCGTCATACTCAGGGTGAGCTGCTGCCGTCCCCGCTCATCGTGCCCCTCCTGAACGATCATCGTAGCGATTCCTGCGCGCATACCCAGCCAGGTGACGTCGTACGCGAGACGCTCACCGTTGGCAAAAGGCAACGGCGCAGAAGCCGATGGCTTCCCGTTCGGGTCTGCCTCCGCATGGAGCACCGTCGGAACCAGGGTGTAGGCCACAATGGCCGCGATGAAGAGGAGCGTGGAAGGGAGAGACGCGAGGGGGATTGTCACCCTAAACCGACAGCACACGCCGCGCCTGCGCCAATTCGGTTTCGATGGTCGCGCGGATCACATCCAGTCTGGCCGGGGAAGGCGCCTCAAAACGGAGGACCAGCGCTGGCTGCGTGTTGGACGCCCGAATCAACCCCCATCCATCCTCGAAAATCGCGCGAACGCCATCGATCGTCACCAGCTCCCGCATGCGAAGGTTCGACGCCCCGACCGGCTGGCCGGCATCGAGATAGGAGGCCAACTGCCGATGTACCTGCTCGACCAATTGAAACTTCACGGGGTCGGGACAATCCACCCGAATTTCCGGCGTGACCGTCGTCTGCGGAAGATCGGCCACCAGGCTTGAGAGCGATTGTTTGGTCTTGGCCAAAATCTCTACTAACCGGCAGGAGGCATAGATCGCATCGTCAAAACCAAAGTACCGGTCGGCAAAAAACATATGGCCTGACATTTCGCCCGCGAGGACAGCCGATTCGGCTTTTAATTTTGCCTTCATCAGCGAATGGCCGGTTTTCCACATGATGGGACGCCCGCCTTTGGCCGCGATATCATCATACAAACATTGCGAGGCCTTGACCTCGGAGATGAATGTGGTGCCCGGTCTCTGCGCCAGAATATCTCGCGCATACACAATCATGAGGCGATCACCCCAAAGAATTTCTCCCCGCTCGTCGATGGCGCCGATGCGATCGGCATCTCCGTCGTACCCGATGCCGACGTCCGCCTTCTGTTCCCGTACGGTCGCAATCAGATCTTGCAGATTGTCCACCACGGTGGGATCGGGATGATGGTTCGGGAACCTCCCGTCCAACTCGTCGAAGAGCCCGGTGACGCGGCACCCCATCTGCTCCAGCGCCTGTTTGGCGACCAACGACGCCGCACCGTTGCCGCAATCAATGACGACATGCAGGTGATCAGCCCGGACGCCCGAGAAACTATTTTTGAGGTGCTGTAAATAATCCGGAATGATGGGATGAGAGGAGAGTCGTCCGGAACCGGTGGCAAATCGACCTCCTTCCATGACACGCCGCAGCTGTTGAATCTCTTCCCCGTGGATCGCTTCCTTCCCGATGCAGATCTTGAAGCCGTTGTATTCGGCAGCGTTGTGGCTGCCGGTGATCATGATCCCGCCGTGAACCGGCAACGTGAATAGCGAGAAATAGAGCAGCGGCGATGCGCACAGTCCCAAATCGACCACATCGAGCCCGCCTGCGAGCAGCCCCCGAAGTAAGGCCTGCTGTAGTGCCGGCGAGCTGAGACGCCCGTCCCGCCCCAGACTGATTCGAGAGGCCCCTTGCTGACGGGCCATGGTGGCATAGGCGCGCCCCACCTGTTCGGCGATGGCTTCCGTAAGCTCCTCCCCGACAATCCCTCTCAGGTCATATTCGCGAAACAATGCCATCTCGATCTCCTACCGTGCCCTTCCCAGTCGGCCATAATCGTCTTGGAACCGCACAATGTCATCCTCCCCGAGATACGGCCCATTCTGCACTTCGATAATGTGCAGGGTTTCCGTGCCGGGATTTTCAAGGCGATGGGGAGTTTCGACGGGAATCGCGGTGCTCTGCCCGACCTGCAGATGCAGCACGTCGTCACCCCGGGTCACGCGAGCCGTCCCTGTGATCACCACCCAATGCTCACTCCGCTTGTGGTGAAGCTGTAATGACAATCGTCCTCCCGGATTGACCGTCACACGTTTGACTTTGTATCCCGGTCCTTCTTCCAGCACGGTATAGGACCCCCAGGGGCGAAACACCGTCACGTGCTCTAAATGCTCCGGTGCTCCCTGCTGCTTGAGGATTTCCACCATCTGTTTCACATCTTGCGAGCGTGACTTCGGACAGATCAGCGTGGCATCCGGCGTATCCACTACCACCATATCCGTAAGTCCGATGGTCGCAACGACCCGGCGATCGGCATAGAGCACCGAATTGCTGCTGTCCATATCGATGACGCGACCGCTGACGACATTGCCGGCCTTGTCGCGCGGCGCGACCTCTTCGAGGCTGCTCCAATTGCCCACATCCGACCAGCCGAATCCCACCGGAATCATAGCTGCGTGAGCCGACAATTCCATCACTCCATTGTCGATCGATACCGAGGGCACCTTTTTATAGGCGGCTTCAATCTGCCGGGGATCGGCGCCCGATGTCATCAGTGTATGGACCCGCTGCACGGCTTTCGCCAATTGCGGCTGGTGCCTGCGGATTTCATCCAGAATGGCGGATGCCTTCCAGAGAAACATCCCGCTGTTCCAAAAGTAGTTGCCGTTTTTCAGATATTGCGCCGCCTTGGTCCGATTCGGTTTCTCGACAAATCGTGCGACCGGGTGGCCCGTCAGCCGCCCCTTCTTAGCAAGTGATCTGCGCCGATTGGGCTGAATATACCCGTACCCGGTTTCCGGTCGCGTCGGCTTGATCCCGAACGTGACCAGATGCCCTTTCTCCGCAAGCTGCGCCCCCAACGCCACCGCCGCCTGAAATGCCTTCTCTCCGGTGACGACATGATCAGCCGGTAAGACCAACATCATCGCTTCGGGATCGCGCCGAAGCAGCTCCGCGGCCACCAGCGCAATAGCCGGGGCGGTATTGCGTCCGACCGGCTCAATCACATAGTTGTCTTTCAGGTCCGACTTCCACTCTCCCAATTGCACGCGAATGGAATCCGCCTGCCCTGGATTGGTGGAGATGAGCACCCGATCGGGTCTGGCACAGGAGAGCACGCGCCGCATGGTCTGCTGAATGAGCGTCTCGTCGCCGATGATGCGCAGGAGCTGCTTCGGATACAGGTGCCGGCTCAACGGCCAAAATCGTGTTCCGCTGCCGCCCGCCAAAATAACCGGATAGAGGTGGTCTGTCATATCGCTAGAGCTCCGCTTCCGTTCAACGTCACAAGAGTCGCCATGGCTTCACCGGGGTTGTTGGGCTGCCAGGATGAGATCCGCCAATTCTCGCACCGCACCCTCCCCGCCGTTTTTCTTGCACACGTACCGAACGACCTTCAACACCGGGGGCATGCCATCGGCCGGTGACGCAGAGAATCCAACCGCGCCCAACGCCTGAAGGTCGTTCACATCGTCACCGATATAAGCCACTTGTTTCATGGTGAGGCCGTGCCGAGCGATCAGATCGTTCAACACCGCGAGCTTGTCATAGGCTCCTTGATGCACCTCGGGAATCGTGAGTTTTTGCGCCCGGCGCATGACGATTTTCGTCGATTCTTGGGTGATGATCGCGGTCACGATGCCTGCCTTCTGCAAGAGCTTGATCCCCATCCCGTCACGCGTATTGAACTTTTTCCATTCGTCTCCGGATTCGGAATAATACATGCCGGCATCGGTCAGCACGCCATCGACATCCGTCGCGAATAAACGAATCCCACGGAGGATCCCTTGGAGGGAAACTGACGGTTTAGATAGAATGCTGGATCGACGTTTTGTGCTGGGCATGCGAAGGCTTTCGGCCAGGGGCGATGTTAACAAGCCATCACATGAAACTCAAGAAAACATAGACCTGCGGAAGGGACACCTCCGTCGGGTCGAGGCTGGAGGACGGGCAGAACCTCAATACGCATGCCGGTGAATGAACCCTCTCCAGAAGGTGAGGAGCATGATTTTAATGTCAAACCAGATCGACCAGTGTTCGATGTAATAGAGATCGTGCTCGATCCGCTTTTCCAGCGAGGTATTTCCCCGCCAGCCGTTGATTTGCGCCCACCCGGTGATGCCGGCCTTCATTTTATGACGGAGCATGTATTGCGGCAGCGTTTCGCGAAATCGCGCGATGAACTCGGGTCGTTCCGGCCGCGGGCCGACGATGCTCATCTCCCCGCGCAACACATTCCAGAACTGGGGGAGCTCATCCAGACTGGTCCGACGCAAGAACGCCCCGATAGGTGTCCGCCGATCATCATTGGGCTGCGTCCAGACCGGCCCCGTCTCGGACTCCGCATCCACTTTCATCGATCGAAATTTCAACATCTCAAACGCCTGCCCATCCAGCCCCATCCGGAGCTGACGGAAAAAGATCGGGCCGGGAGACGTCAGCTTCACCAGCGCAGCGACCAGGCATAAGACCGGCGCAAAGGCCACCAGGGCCGCGAAGGACCCGGCGACATCCAGCACCCGCTTGATGACCAGATTCCAGCCATGGAGAGGCGACCCTTGCAACGTAATCAAGGGCAGCCCTTCGAACATTTCCGCCTCCGCTCGCAGGCTCACGAACTCGCACATCGCCGGCAGCGCCTTCACCTCGACCATGGTGGTCGCCAGCAACCCAAACATCTTCTCGGCCCACTGCTCATCTTCCGGAGGAAGGCAGACGAAGACGATATCGATCCCGGACTGAACACGATCCTGGAGATCATCATATCGTCCGATCACGGGCACGCCGTTGATCCGCTCGCCCACTTTCCGGGAATCAGCGCTCAAAAATCCATGCACTCTCACGCCGAGTTCAGGGTGCTGAGCCAGTGCATCCACCACACGGCGTCCCAACCGGCTGGTGCCGATGACCAACGCATGGCGTTGATTGTATCCATGGCGACGCAGAAAACGGAGCGCCTCTCGAAACAGCACCCGCGAAAAGCCCAAGGTAATGAGGTTCAACAGCCAGAAATAGAGCAGCACTAACCGTGAATATTCGTACTGCCGGAAGAAGAACGTCAGCGCCACCAGGATCAGCACGGATAGGGTATTGGCTTTGGCAACGTCGAGAAACTCCGATAACCTCGTGCCCATGCGCCGCGGGCGGTAGAGGTCGAAGGCCTGGAACGACATCCCCCAGACGGCGATGATCGGCACCAGCAGCAGCACATAGATCCGGAGCGGAGGAATGCCCTTGGTGGCAGGCTCAACGATCTCTGAGAAACGCAGATAGTAGGCTCCGACCCAGCAGGCGCAGATCAGCCCCAGGTCGATACAAAATAAGAGGCTCTTAAGAAATTGGGAGTGGCGTTTGAGCATGCTCCCTCTATGAAGCCGAACCGGTCAGCGCCTTCATCGCGTAGGCGTTCATGCGCTCCTTGAACAACCGGCGGTCGAATGCAGCCACGTGATCGCGGATGGCGTGCGGATCGAATTCAGTCCGGCGACGCTCGCAGGCCTCCATCGCCTCTACCAGAGAATCGACGGACTGCGTGAAGAAAAACACCCCCGTGGCAGACGATCCCCCTCCGGTCACCGAACCGGTACCCGGCAACGGGACCACGGTCTCCAACGCGCCCCCGCGTCCAAAGGCCACCACAGGTTTGCCGCAAGCCATCGCTTCCAATGGGACGATACCAAAATCTTCCTCACCGGGAAAGAGCAGCGCTCGACAACGCGCGTAGTGATCCCGCACGACGCTGTCCGGTTGCCAGCCGAGAAACTCCACCGTCGGACCGGCGAGTTTGCGCAAACGCGCCTCATCCTGCCCCTTGCCGATGATCTTCAGTCGGCGCTTCATAACATTACATGCCTGGATGGCCAGATCAACCCGTTTATACGGGGCAAACGCTGTGACCATGAAATAGAAATCTTCTGATTGCTCCGCGGCCTGAAATGTCTGCCAATCGACCGGTGGATGCAGCACCTCCGCCGAGCGGTGATAATACTGATCCACCTTCCTGGCGATGTTGTGAGAATTGGCCACGAATTGATCCACCCGCGCGGCGGATGCGACATCCCACGTCTGCAGCCGCTCACGGAAGAGTGTCATGCCAAGTCTCGCTAGGACTCCCGACCGTCCGCCGCCGGCGTAGTTCTCAAACTGATCCCACACATACCGCATAGGCGAATGGATGTAGCAAAGATGCTTGGCGCCCGCCGGCGGCTGAATACCCTTGGCCACACAATGGCTCGAACTCAAGACCAGATCGTAGGAAGGCAGCCGAAATCGCTCGATGGCAAAAGGAAATACAGGCAAGTAATACCGGTAGTACCGAGCGGCCAGCGGCAAGGCTTGGACCAAACTGGTGATGATCCGGTGACGCTCAATTGTGGCGGAGACAGATCCTTTGATGTGGAGCAAGGTATACACATCGGCATCAGGGAACAGCTCGCAAAACGCCTCCAGGCACCGCTCGCCGCCGCGCATGCCGGTCAGCCAGTCATGGACAATCGCAACTCGTAACGATTTCATTCAGCCACGCGACCTCACTATGGATAATGACCGATTCCGCCGGAGGGGCTCGCCACCAGCGCAGGGCGGGCCCGAGCGGAAACGCGGAGAAACCCCCAGACCAGCATCAGGCAGGCCGCACCTTCCAACACAATCCAGGCGATGACCGGGCCCCAGATTCCCCGATACCAGATGCACAGGGGCACCAACAACAGTCCGAATAGTGCCGCCGCCACGTTCACCCGGCAGACGAGCCTCTCGTGAAACAGCGCCAGCAGCCCGAAAACAAACGGCCGCTTGATAGAACTGAACCCGATCGCCACGACCGCCCATTTCAGGAGCGACAGCGCCAGCAGGGTCTCCGTTGAACCCGTCACGAATCTGCCATAGAGCATGAGGACGATCCACACGCCACCTGAGGCGAGAGCCATGACGGCGACCGTCAGAAGGCCTGCCCTGCCCACGCGGGCCTTGATCTGAGCCAGCCCCTTCTCGCCTCCCAGCTCGGCATAGGATCTCAGCAGCAGTCGCGAGAGTGATGCCCACGCGAGTTCAACCACAGCAGTCGTCCGTTGTACCAGACCATACAACCCCACCGCCGCGTCTCCCAGCATGAAACCAAGAATGAGCAACGGAGCCCGCACATCCAACACGACGGCGAGCTGGTTCACCCCCAGCCAGCGAGCCTCCCACCAAGCCCGGCGATACCCGATATCTCCTCGCGTCCCTTCGGGAAGCCAAGCCCTCGTTGTCCAGGCATAGAGGCCACATAACAGACTGCCGATCAGTAGTCCCGCGAGCAAGGCCATATCCAGACCCGCATGTTCCGATTCCTGCCGGACGAGCCACGCCAGCAAGAGCGGAACACCATACATCCCCACACTCATCAACACCCGAAACCAGGCCACCCTCTGATACCGGTGCAGTGCCAACCCGACCGCCTCACAGGTTTCAGCCAGCACCTGCATCCCCGCAAGCCCGACGCCGACCATCATTGCCACCGGCAGTGACGGCCCCCAGAGGCCCAGGACGATCCCTCCGCCGATACAGAGAAGCCCAGCCAGGGAAGCCAGCACCTTTCCCCGCAACACAACGGAGAATGTCCGCCGGTTCAGATGCCCATTGAGCCCGGTCATTCTCAGCCAATTCTGATTCATGCCAAAATCGACCACTCCTCCCAGCACAGCTCCCAGAGCGGAGCCTACCAAGAACGCGCCGGCATACGTGAGTGAACGATACCCCAGATAGAGCAGCAGCAGATAGCGCATTCCCTGCAACAGGGCATCAGAGAGGATCAGTGGACCTGCGGCACGACTGACGGGTATGACAGGAGAACCGGCCTCTGATGCTCCGGCTTGAGCAGTCGTGGCCTTGGAACTATCTATCTGCCCGGTTCGTCCCATCGCCTGCGCTTCCTGCACAAGAGTCACGACTTCGCACATCCTGAAGTTTCTGCCGAATGCACTGGAATCGGCACCGTACCCGAGTTATCCCTGAAAGGACACCCCGGAGGACAAGCCTGTTGACATGTGGGCCGACGGAGCGACAGCGGGGCCGGATGGACGGCCGTTCGGAAAGATCGAGTGTCCCAGAATTTGCTCGTAGGCTAGATCCATTTCTCTCAACATGCGACTCAGCGTGAATCGCGACCGCCTGACCTCCCGTCCCTGTTTCGCAAGCTGGGCCCGCAAAGGAGCATCGAGCGCCAGACGAATTTGCGCCTCAGCGGCCGCCTTGGGATCGTCGGCCTGAAAGAGCAGGCCCCATCCCTGCAGCACATCATGGTTACCGACTACGTTGCTGGCCACGACAGGAACCCCCTGTTCCATCGCCTCCAGCAGGACCAGCGGGAGGCCTTCCCAACGGGACGTTGAAACAAAGAGATCGAAATCTCTCATCAGGACACAGGCATCCGGACGCCCGCCGAGGAACAGCACACGATCCCGTTGAGGAAGGGTATTCAGAATGACTCGATACCGCTGCCGGTCCTCTTCACTGCCCTCTCCAATTACCACCCACGTGGCCTCGGGAACTCGCGCCGAGACGATTCGAACAGACTCCAGGAGAAGATCCAAGCCTTTCTGTCGATGCAACCGGCCGATCCATCCGATGAGAAAACGTTCATCCGAGATGTGGAGTTCTGCGCGTAAGCTTTGTGCCCTCTCGCCGAATGGAACGGGTGACGCACCCTCTTGAAGCAGCCCCGACAACACCACGAGAGAATTCGACATCGGCAGCCGATGCCGGCGAGCGATTTCCTGCTCCCCAGGACACACGTAGAGGATGGCATCCAACAAGAGACGACAGCACCACTCGAACAACCACCCCGACAGGTAACGCCATCCACGGTTGTCGACATAGTGCGGCCCATGCGGCGTATAGATGACCGGCACGCGAACCAGTATCTTGACCCAGATGGCAAAAAACGCGGCGCCGCGTCCGTGCGCGTGGATCGGCGCCGGAGCGCGCAGGAGCTCTTTCAACAATTGCCACACTGACCGAAGGCTCGGGCGGCGCATGGGCAGAACGGACAAATCCAGCGGCATCCGGCGCCAAATTTCGACGTAGGGTTTCTCATCCGAACAGAACACCCGTACCTGCATGCCCGAGAGGAGTTGATGATCTGCCAGCGCCGTGAGATACGCCGGCCCTCCGCCGACCCCGGCGGTCGCCGTCATGTGTACGATACGGTTGGGCAACCATTCAGCCAGGGCCGTTCCACAGAGTCCCAGCAGGAGACCGAACATGGCGGTCCAATGGAGCATCAGGTTATCGGTCAATAACTCCTCGCAGGTGAGACTGACCACGAGCAAGGGCGGCCAGAATGCCAGGGCGACCCACCCGACGCCGACTCGCACAGCGGCACTCGGCTCACGCGCCGGAATCGTGACGCTCTTGATGCCGACCCATAGGAGCCAGATACAGGACGCAACGAGAGGCAGCAGCGGTCCGATCCCGCCTTTGATGAGAATATCAAGATAGAGGTTATGGGCCGTCTGGTAGTTGAAGTTAAATCCTTCGAACGGAATCCCGACCACCTCTTCCACGAAACGGCGGCGGTCATACCCAATGCCGGTCACCATCGTGAATGGATGCTGCACCAGATATCTGAACGATTGCCCCCAGAGCCAGACACGAGTCTGCACGTTTTGCGCCGCCCGCTGAGGAGACGCCTGCCGGTCGTCCACCGGTGAGAGGGTTCCGCGCACCGTTTGATCGAGTTGCAGGGATGCAGTCAGGGTGTCCCGTACCCGTTCGATTG
Source organism: Nitrospira sp. (assembly GCA_024998595.1). Classification (GTDB taxonomy): domain Bacteria; phylum Nitrospirota; class Nitrospiria; order Nitrospirales; family Nitrospiraceae; genus Nitrospira_A. Next base: position 134,244 of record JACOEK010000007.1, on the reverse strand, counting down.
TGGGAACCTTCACCCCAAGCACATACACGAGCCCCAACAGGACGAGAGGCACCAGGCAGAGCAGCCCCGCAAACGCTATCCGGCGCGACCGGGCGAGCAGCCCTCCGGGGTTGAGCAGGCTCAACAGGCTCAACATCAAGAACGCCCCGAGAAGCAACAGCAGACTGGACCGGGAACCGGTGCAGAGAAGACCCACGAAACACAGAGGCGCAAGGATCACTCCCTGCAGAACGGCATACCCCCGATGCACCACCCCCTGCCATCCTTGAAACAATGCCAGACTGAGACTGAACATCGCTGAGAAGACCAGGTACATGCCATAGGCGCCGTGACTGCCGGTGTCGGATCGCACAACGAGGCCTTCCGGCGAGAGCACTTCCGCAAACATGCCCATGGCAAAAAATGTCGAGGACGCGTCGACGTAAGCGTTGATATAACGGCCATCGAGCGCCTGCCCCATGCGCATGAACGAATACAGCAATGTAAGAAGCGCCAACGGCGGCATCAGATAGCTGAACAGTCTGACGACCTGAACGCCCGTCCTGAGCGTCAGGAGAGCGGTCAGCGGAAGCGGAGCCAGATACATCCCCCATTTCAACAAGAGCAGCCAGCCGGTCGATTGCAGTGTACCGAGGCGAACAGAATGGATCCCAAGACTCAACGCCAATCCGGCAATCGAAAGCCCCAGCAAGATCAACGGTGTGTTCCACGTCTGCCACTCGGCAGAGTACCACCCGCGTTTCTGCCTGAAGAACGTATCGACACTCGCATACAGAACCCACCCCCATGCGACGATCAACACCAGGACAAACGGATGGATGACGAGGCCCTCCGTGACACGTACCTTGAACACTGCAGGGGAGAGCAGCAACAGGGCGAGAAGCCACAAGCCCAGGCGATTGACCACAGTGGTAGGAGGTGAGGACGCGCCCCCCACGACTGTCATCTCTGCCTCCGTAAGACTTGCTCGTACACCGCCTCGAGTTCCGATACATGCCGCTCTAAGGTTCGCGGATGCTCCCAATACCGATCATGGGCGGCCTGTCCCATTCTCCCGACGAGCGCATCGTCGGCTGCAATCGTCTGCATCACTCGAGTCAGATCCGTTTCATCGGCGCCTGCAAAACAGAGCCCCGTCACCCCTTCTGTAATGGACAGGCGGGCGGCCGACGTGTCGGCCACAATGGCCGGCACGCCTAACGCCGCCGCCTCGATGACACTCAACCCTTCGGTTTCGTACCAGAGCGAGGGAAACACCAGTACCCGGGCGGCCTTCAGATAGTGCGTCACCTGTTCGCGAGAGACCCACCCGGTGACGCGGGCACCCGGACAAACCTGCAGTACTTCTTGGGCGCAAGGACCGTCGCCCACGAAGAGGGCGTCGCATCCCAATGCGCGAGCGGCCTTGGCGAACAAAAGAGCGCCTTTTCCCTGCGTAATCTTTCCGACCATCACGAAGGTGGTGTTGGAAGCCACCCTCGCCGGCACATCCCGCGAGACTTCGATCGGGCTGGGAATGTGGTGGATGCGAGCGCCAGGAGGAAGGCCGGGCGTCAGAATCGCATGGCTGAATGGAGAGACGGCGATGACATCACGAATCTGATTGGGAACCCCCCCCAGGTTGGCCTGTACGGCCTGGCGCAACACCCGCCAGACCTTATGCACATAGCTACGTTTGTCGCAGTGGCTGGCCATGCAGGACAGCGACATCGGTCTGAGCCGGCAGATCTCGTTGGTTTGATGATTGAAGAAGGTCCCGTTAGGGCACAGAGAAAAATAATCGTGCATCGTGTACACCACCGGAACCCCTATTGCCAAAGCCGTCCGCACCACACTGGAGGACAAGGCTTGGGTCCAACTATGGAGATGCACCACCGTTCTGGCAGGATCGAGCTCTCGAAGCAGCGCGCGAAGCATCCGTGCCGCTTTGAAGTTCCACATCCCTTGAAGGATGGCTCGAATCCGGTTCGAATCCGTCCGGATTTCCTCTTGGCCGCTCGACACCGACCGGACGCCATCGAGATCGGTTGTGTGCATCCCCGCCCCGACAGCCGACAACACCGTAACACGATGCCCGCGGCGGGCGAGCCCTCTGGCACTCGCCAACGCGACGGCCGCGTTGCCGCCGTTCACATATCCAAAATCGCTGAGAATCACCACGTGAAGCTTGTTCATATCCACACACACCGGCAAACACTCCACAATCGTGAGCCTGTAGCTGAACGGTTGTCTATCCGCATGAGAACATTCAGGCATACCGGGTCGGTCGATATCCGTGCAGGCTCACGGCTACCTCGCCATCGGTTCACCATAAACGGGACGTACGCATGAGGGTCGCGAGCTGTTCAGCGGTTGCATCCCAATCGTACTGCGTTGCCACGCTATGGCCGGCTGTACAATACTGTTGCCGCACCGCGCGATCACTCACCATGAGGCGGATGCGATCGGCAATATCGGTCGGATTGTACGGATCACAATACATGGCGCCTTCACCATACACTTCGGGCAATCCTCCCACACGGGAAACGATGACCGGGCAGCCGGACGCCAGCGCCTCGAGGGCCGGAAGGCCGAAACTTTCATACAGCGAGGGCATGACCAGCACATCCGCGTGCCGATAGAATCGGCGGAGCAATTCATTGCCATGGTCCAACTCGCCGACACAGACCACTCGATCGCCCATAGCCGAAGCCAAGGCTACCGCCGACGCATCTCCCGTGATGAGGCCCTCCCGGCGGCCGATGATCACCAGGTCGTGCGGAATGTGTTTCTGCACGCTGGCAAACGCTTGCAATAGACGGGACAGGTTCTTGTGCGGCTTCACGCTGCCCACGAACAGGACGTAGGGCTTCCCGTGAGGAGACGTGCCTGCGACCGGCGCAAACCACGATCTATCCACACCGTTATGTACCACGGTGACGTCCTGTCGTCCCTCAGGAACAAACCGCAACAGTTGGTCCTTCGCAAATTGAGAGACACAGACAATGGCGGCCGCCTTCGCCCTCACGGCTCGAAACATCAGGCGCGCATAGGCCCGTCGATGCCGCCCTTCCACAAATTGCGGCATCGCCAGGTGAAATGTGTCATGGACCGTCACCAAAAGGGGCCCCCGATACAGTATCGGGATATTGTAGTGAGGTGACCAATAGAGCGCCGTCCTGCGGGGGATTCGCACGGGGAGCTCGGCCTGCTCGCGCAGCGAATAAATTCCCGCACGGCAATCGATGATGCTGATATGCGGATGCCGAGCCCAGGGAAAGGCGCGGAGAACATTAGCAGGGCCTAGGAGACAGAACGCCGGTTCGGACAAGACCTTGAACAACCGCGGCACAAGCTCTTGCAGGTAGGTCCCGATGCCGGCGGCCTGCACCATACGCATATCGATGGTGATAGGTCCTCGTGAAATATGCCACTCTCCTCTCGGTCAACCGGCTTGCGCCAATTGCAGCAGCCGCGACACGCGGTGTTTCCAATCGGCCTGTTCCGCATAGGCCCGGTAAAGCTCCTGGTCGGGCTGGCGAGTGACAGCGCCTTCGATCGCCGCGACGAATTGCTCAGGAGACTCACAAAGGGCCGCCGGGCTCTGGAGCCGCTCGAGTTCCCGCCAACGGGTCGCGACGACAGGCAGCCCCGCCGCGAGATATTCATAGAGCTTCAAGGGATGGATGCTATGCACCAACGTCGGGTGATGCTGCACATCGAACGGAATCAGTCCGACACTCGCCGCCCGCAAATATTCGGGCAATCGCGCAAATGGCCGCGGCCCGAGCAGATGCAAATTGGCCGCAGGTGTAAATCGGGCATGGGCAGGTGGAGATCCCCCGATGAGCACAAACGAGATGTCCGGCAATGTCGCCACCAGGCGATTCATCAGTGCATAGTCGAACCAGGCATCTATATACCCTGCATAGACGGCGATCGGCCGGCGTATCGACGCATACTCGGGTGGAACAGGCACATCAGGCCTGGCGAAATGGGAAAAGTTGACGCCATTCGGCAAATGCGCCATTCGACGAGGCTTCAGGCTTTCCACATAGTCTTTGAGGGTCTCCGCACTGTACACCACCAAATCCGCGGCGGCGGCCAGGTCTCGTTCGGCTGCCCGGGCGGCGGGCGTCGTACGTCCGAATCCGGATGTATTGTCGGCCACTCGAAACACCGTTCGGCCGCGGGCGACATGAGAGAGCCAGGACAGATGTTTCGGACTATCGCAGTACAGGAGATCGACCGTGCCGAAACCGTGATTGCGCACCACCTTTTCGACCGAAGGCCATGTCAGGTTTGCCCAGCCGCGCTCGAGCGCGTGACTGCGCAGCACAGGCTCATTTCGCGGGGTGGCCACTGCCCCCGGAACATAGGCCCACAGCTTCTGGTCCAGATCCCACAGGCCCCCGCCCCGGTAGAGCTGAAACCTGTTGGCCAACTCCTTCCGCGCATGACCCAAGAGATGTAGCGGAGAAATGGGATCAGACACGAAACCGACCGTCCATCCGGCATCCACAAAGCCGCGCGCCAGATGATGGCTCCCCACCTGAAACGGAGTGGTCCAATAATTCGCGCAAGCCATGAGAATCTTCTGGGTCGAATGCCCTTGCCCCACTTACTTGACCGCCTGAATGCAAATGAACCAGCCGAATCGAGCGGGCACGATCTGTGTCAGCCAGGCTGGTAATCGCAGCCTGTCATAGGGCGTCATCATCGGTGTCGCAGTGACCTGAGAGAACTGCGCATACAACTCTCGCACTTCATGAATGGTGTACGCCTTGGTGCCAGGGCTTTCCATGTGGTGGGCAACGACATCCGCCAGCGTCCGGTCAGGCCGCGCACGGAGCAGGCCATATTTCACCCACAACTTCAGGGCCACGAGTGAATGCCTTCCGTACAACATGCCGATGAACCGGCCATTCGGTTTCAGTACTCGCCGGATCTCGGCGATGATTCGCTCGGGATGCTCCGCATGATGAATGACGCCCCAGGAATACACCAGATCGAACGACTGGTCTGGAAAGGGAAGAATTTCGGCATCGATTCGTTGCAAGTGGCTGGTCAATCCGTATAAGGCCAACCGTGCGCGTGTGACCTCGATCGCCCGCTCGGTCAAATCCACCCCGTGGCACTCCAAGCCGGCGCGTGCCCATTGCAGGTGATCGGTCCCGGCGCCGACGCCGACCTCCAACAGACGTTGACCATGGTGACGAGTAAATTGGGCGACAGAGTGGATGAACGGTTCCAACTCGTACCGGTAGGCTTCGATCCGTTCGAACCATTCGCGACTGAGCTCCGGTACCTCACCGACGATCGGACGGGCGGTGCCGCACGCTTCCTGGTTCCAATACCGGCGCACATCTTCGTTACCGTCTTTCGCCGTTGATCGCTGCATAAATTCTTTTCGAGCCTTCCCTCGTCACGAAGTCAAGGACCAACGCCACTCGACACGATACTGCAAGAGGGATCGCGGGCCGTTGCTAGGCACCGCCCTGTCGAGATGCGTCGCAAAGCGCCGCCCAGAACGCCGCCTTGACGACCGTGGCATCATGCCGTGCCACCGCGACCTCCCTGGCACGCCGCCCGAGCTGCTCGCGAAGGGTAGCATTCTGCATGAGCGTTCGAATAGCCGACATGACCGGTTCTTCACCGCGAGTAGCCACGACATGTCCCCAGCCTTCCTTAGTCGCATAACGCGCGGTCGCCACGTCGCCGGGAGCATACACGAGAATCGGCGTTCCTGAAATCATATACGCCGGCGCCTTCGTCGGAAGGGAGAGCCGAATGTATCGGGCACTTCGCGCATCGAAGTTGTAAGGCAAAACTAACAGATCCGTTCCGGCCAGCAACCGCGCAATGGATGTCGGATCGGGCGGTCCTTCGATTCTGACGGCCGGAGAAGCCAGGGCGTGAAGATACGCGGACTCATGCCTCGGAGAATGAATCCGGAGTTGCACGTCGAGTCCATCGGCTGCCAACCGGGCTACGGCGCGAGCGATGTCTCTCAAACTTTCCCGCTGTCCGTCCGGCACGATGGATCCCACGTACCGCAGGACAAATGGGGAACCTGCCTTCCACTCGGTTCGGGAATCCGGCAACCACCGTTCCACATCAAGCGCGTTCTGAAACGGCAGAAACGAATAGCCGTAGCGCTGGTGATATTCTTCGCACATCTGCTCGCAGATGGCGAATCGACCGGTCGCCTGGCGGAGCGTGGCCTTCAATTCATGCCGCAACAGCGGTCCCACGACCGGCCCCAAGAGGCCACCAGTATGCAGCACGGCGGGCCAGTCATCCATCATATGCACCACCAGGGGAATCGCATATCGTTTCGCCAGTTGACGCGTAAGATCCACCTGCTCCAGAGAACCCAGAAATCCGTACAGAAGCGTGGGCCGAAAGTCTTCAACCCACGCTGTAAGGTCTTTCGTGAGGCAGGCGCGTTTGGGCACGCTATCACCGATCACTCGTTTGGCCGTCTCAATAGCAGACTCGCCTGCCGACGGACCCCGTGCGCCGGTTGATTGCGGTCCTCCTACCGAGTGGTCTTTGAATCGCCCGTAGGATCGCCTGAGTAACGAAAAAGGCCAGACCCACCGGATTTCCTGCTCGGTCAGACGGTAGAAATTCCGGCAGACAGTCCGATCTACCGGCGTGGCGTCGTCGTGCACATTGGCGAGCCGGTCAGCCGGCCAACCCCGGAACAGATTGGTCAGTGTGATCCCGCCCCCGGTCACGAGATTGAAGTTATTCCCCGTCACCACCAGAATGCGAGGAAAGTCCTGGGTCACGCGGGGCTCTTTTCAGTCGGGACGAGAAGAAACATCCAATCGGCAGACCAGGAAAACGGCAGGACATCGGCAACCTGATTGTTCATTCGATACAGCGCCTGCCGAAACGGCGGAAAGCGCAGCAGCACATCGATATAGGGTCCGCACAGGAAGGTCCTCGCCCGTCGCTCGGTTACGCGGAAACCGCCGGCGTGGAAGATGTCCAGCAGGCGCCGTATACGAAAAAACTGCACATGCCCGGATTCAAAATTCAAAAATCCGACCTGTTCCTGCTGGAAGGAGTTCTGTGCCGAGGGCGCCGGCTCGCTGGACTGCGCATGCATCCGCCGCCGCGCATGGACCAGGCCACGCATCATCTGATCAATTCCGATCCTCTCCAGCCCTCGTTGGAGGCGACAGAACATTTCGTAGGATCCATACCCGTTGGGGGTGGTAATGACCAAGGCCCCGTTCGGATGCAACAACCGCCGTAGGAGGCTGAGACAAGCTTGCGGCTGCTGGAGATGTTCGAGGACTTCGGAACAGATAATCAGGTCGACGACCACACCTTCCTCGATCAACGTTTCGAGCCGGGTGGTCCGAAACAGAAGATTCGGCAGCGGATATCGCTGTTGCGCCTCTTGAATGGACGGCTCATGCATGTCCACCCCCAAGACACGATGACCCAAGCGGGCCAGGGGATAGGTCACATGATCACCCGTACCGCACCCGAAATCGAGAATCGACAGCGACGGAATGCCTAGTCGCTTCGCGACCGCTGCCGCCCAGGCCTCGATCGTCTGAAGCCGTTTTACAATGCCGTAGGACGTTTCAGGAAATGTCACTCAATGCCTTGCATTTTTTAGCGATACACTCGGACACTAGATGACAGAGTACTTCTCTCTGAAAACCATACTTTTCATCAAATCACAGTTGTGAGTTATTCAACCCAATATATGCCCTGCCAGCCTCAATTGACCCTAATTGACACTACCGGCAGCCATCAAAGCATGGGCATAAAACTAATCACCATAGTTGCAACAGTCGGCAGCCTACGCTCTATCTGACACAGCAGTATTAAAGGCTTGTGCCCGCCATCTTGAGTCCACGGTAGAGTTCAAGATATCTCTCAACCTCCAATTGTATGGAGTATTCTTGCCGAGCATGCTCTCGGCATCGGTGCCTCATGGCAGCCAGTCGAGTGCTGTCAGCCAAGACCCAGCGAATGCCATTTGCCAAATCGACGGCGTCCTTATGGACTGCCAGATACCCAGTCTCCTTATGAATCACAATATCCCGCACACCTCCGACCTGAAAGGCAACACTCGGCGTCCCTGAAGCAGTGGCCTCAATCAACGAGACGGGCAGGTTGTCTGCGAGAGTGGGCAGCGCGAACACATCGGCCGCAACGTAGCAACGACGCATTAGATCTGAAGAGCCTAAATAACCAACTTCCCGAACGGAGACTAAATCCTTGCAGTTCTCAAACACTCCTCGACTCCCCACTGACAGAATCCACGGGCGCCGTTTCAGATTGAGAGTTTTCAGTGCCTCCCTAAAAAACCGGGAACCCTTCCTGCTTGCACCTGCAATCTGGTCAGCAAAGGCCACCACCATAATCACTTGCGCGCCCCTCGGGATGCCCAATGCATCTCTGGCCTCCAACTGTCCCCCAGGGTGAAACTCATCCAGGTTGATTCCGTATGGAATACAACGTATTTCATGCCCTTCAAATAGAGGGCTTTTCCTGGCCATGTCAGTTAACCATCGGGAGGGTGCGACCACGGTGATGTCGGATTGTTGATAGCTCTGATATTTTTTGCGCCACAAAAATGAGGTCGTGTCTATAAGAATACTCGGATACTCGCCCAAGTTTGGACAATGCCCGCATCCCGTCTGCCAGCGCTCACAATCATAATTGTAGGAACAATGCCCCGTGAGAGCCCAGGTATCGTGCAGGGTCCAGACAAGGGGTGCCTGACGAGCAAGCTTTGGCAGTATTGTGAACGAGAAAAAGCTTCCATGCAGGTTATGCAGATGAATCACATCGGCATTCTTTACAAATGGATGCTTTAGGAATTTATTCTTCAGAGGTTGAATCAAGTACTGAAGGCCGGTCCACGATTCACAATTTCTCACCATACGATCGCAGATTTTCCCTGGGATGGTGCGGGGGAATCCGATACGATCAATCTCCTGCCGCGGCTCCGTCTTTTGCCCAACCAGCATAGATGAATCATGGCCGTTGGCTAACAACCCCGTATGCAGTTGAAATGCGGCACGCGCTGCACCGCCGCTATTGTCAGCAGTACCAATATGTACAACTTTCATCACGCGATTAGTGCTTTCGGATGTGCCGGGGACTAGTACCCTAGAAAACAGATTCCTGCCTAGGACTTTCATCAGACCTTAGAAAATCCGCTTCCTCGGACTGCAGCCATAGTGCGAGTTGCTCAAGATCTGGTGCATGAGCCAGCTTGAGACCACTCTCAGGCTGAAACACAATGTTGGTATCGAGAGGATCGCCGACGCTGCTCATAGGCTTCTTTACCAATTGAAAGCTTTGGACTGGCCAGGGTCTGCGCATGAACAACACATAACCAAATCGCCTGGCGAGCTCTATCTGCGCATCAGCAAGCCGTGGTATCGTATGCGCCTCAGCCAGACGCCTCAAATAATCGTCTTTTGTACTGGAATCCACGGTAAAGCCAAGTCCCGCATACCGTCCTGTTCCAGCCGTGAGTACGGGGATACCATGACAGGCCATTTCAATTCCGATCGTGCCTCTGACCGTTACGCACACATCGGTAATCTGGAAAAATGACAACGTACTAAGGTCTGTATCCGGCGCAATGACTTTCACATGGTCCGGGAGCTTTCCGACGGCGCTTCGAATCGCGATGGAATCTCGAAGTTCACCGGTGTGTTTCTCATACTTCAATTTCCACACAAGGTCTGGGTGCAGCTTGATCAACCAATTGAGGTTGGAATTCTTACACGCGGCCTGCACCGTCTCAATCAGCCACGTTTCGTAATCCTGGAACAAACTTGTACCGTAAAAAAATGTCGCATCCCAGAGGACATGAGAAAAAACCACGGCCGTCTTTTTATTGGGATCGAGACTCAGCTGCTGAATCACCTCGTCTCGTGATTTAATCTTTTTATCCTGATGAAGATAACGCCGATTGAACCACGTTCCCTTCTCATAGCTTTCGGAAAACTCGGTCATCAGACTCTCCGAGCGACCCGACGACCACGGCATCTTTTTCGTAGCTTCCCAAGTCGAAGGATCTAATGAGAACGGATGCTGGTGCCGATTCCTGGCAGTGTACCGCTTGAGCACATACTGGTTCGTGTTCTGCGATCCCACATACTGAACGACCGGAATTTCCGCTGCAACACAGGCCCCAAATATTTCAGCAAAAGGAGAGATGCCCTTCTCAAGGAGCATGCCCATCACAGGTGGAAATGCCTTCCGCATCGCTTCAGCGGCGTGAACGTTCTTCTGAATGGCCAAAATCTCCCGCCAAATCGCAGCCCTCGTCGTCACATTCGAAAAATCAAATTGCGCGAACTTATTCTTATACACGTGATTCGAGACCGCAATTCTACCAACGTCCACACCATGGTATGTCAATTCCATCAATTCAGGCAGAGAGGCAACCTCCGGTAATATATCCCAGGCGCCCTGAGAGTAGCTTTGTGCCACGACCCCATGAAAACTCTCCACATTAATACTGCGATGAATAGCAAAACTTCGGTGATATCGCTCGACCCACCTGAATCGAGAAGTATTTACCGCCACAGGCATCATCCCTGCCAGGCGAACCGCCACGGAAATGATTCCCTCCAACTTGACTCCCCACACAGTATGCATGCTGCCAATCATCCAGACTGGCTTTGATGGATCTCCCGAAGGCAGTTCGTTACTCATGGCCTCAATTGTCGCACGACACGTTAGGTAATCACGTCGAATCGCCCGAGAGCGATGCCGCTCTTCAGTGAAGAGACACCATCGCAACGCCTCGCCAAGCACACTTCGCACACCAAGGGATGCCAGAGCTTCCGAGAAAGTCGATCGCTTTAACCACTCCGCGAGGCGCTCATATTGTTCACGCATCATACTCAAGACTCACAATGCAAAGTGATTAGATTCACTACTATGTGGAAGAAGAAAACCAGCATGAGCGCTTGAAAAAATTGGCACTCATCCACTGAGACCATAGGAGGACTACACACTCATATGTGGGAGGGAAACTTGACCGGAAGCTAACAACCATTCTGCTCTCTTGAGATCCTCATACCCATCGACATCAATCCCATAGGCATACTCCACCATCTTAGGGAGGGACCTGACGCCAAATAGATCTGCTTGTTCTCTGATTGTTCGAACCCTCACCACAAGTAGATTACCGAAGATGTAAAACGTCGGCTTGCGCTGCTTGTTATAGCAATCCTTCCTTTCGGCGGCGAACCTAAACCTCAACAACCCCTCCTCAACCACCCGTTGATTGTAGGCATGCATGTTATGAGGAAAAGAACAGATTGTTTGGACGGAGTCAGCATGGGGGTCTTGACGTAACGTGGTCACTGCCTCATCGATGTCCGAGGGCAACACGAATGGAGAAGTCGGCTGCAATAATACAATCATCTCTGGCACAGAATCGCCCTGGCGTGCACAATCTTCTAACAGGTGTCGAATCACATCCAGAACTGGAGTATCGTCTTGGCAGAGATCGGCAGGGCGATGGTGAACATCGACACCCATTCGTACACATTCTGCTGCAATCTCCGGATGCTCCGTCGAGCAGAGCAACCGAGTCACTGTCCGGCTTGATCGTCCGGCTTCAATTACATAATCGATAAGCGGTCGCTCCCCAAGGGCGATCAAATTCTTGAGCGGAATGGACTTCGAACCTCCACGCGCAGGAATAATCCCCCACACACCCATGCTGTCTGCAGAATTCATCCTGCCATCTCTGCAAGAGCCTGTAGGGTGAGTTGAATGGTGTGCTGCTCCGTCAAGCGCCAAGCATCCAATGTGGATCCGCCGATGTGTGGAGTTATAAGAAGGTTGTCGTGGGTCCTGGCATATTGTACTAACGGATGATCCCCGACGTGATGCTTGAATCCGGGAACAAACTCCCCATCTAACACATCGACTGCGGCACCGGCTAACTTTCCTGAGACAAGCGCCATTCGTAGGTCCTCGGAATTCACAATCTCGCCCCGAGAGGTGTTGATAAAGTAGGCGCCATCTCTAAAGCGTGCAAATCGCGCGCTATCAAATAGGCCAGCATTCTGCGGCTCCATAGGAATATGCACGCTCACGATATCGCTCTGAGAAACAAGTTCATCGAGCGATACGGATTTATGCAGGCCCTCCCCCTCAATGGTCACAAAGGGATCGTAATAGAGCACCTTCATCCCAAAACTACGGGCAATTCTGGCGACCATTTTCCCTAACCGGCCAAGCCCGACAATCCCAAGGGACATTCTCGACAACATTCTCCTTCCGCCGAAATTTCTTCGCTCCCATTCACCCGAACATACTTCCTGAAAGGACCAGGGAACCTTTCGTACTATACCGAGGATCAGCGCCCAGGTCATTTCAGCCGTGGGGGTGATGGACTCAAGAAAACTCGCTTCATTCTTCAGCGAAATCACTCGAATTCCTCGTCGAACCGCGTAGTCCACGTCTATATGAGGAACTCCCGTTGTGTTCGACGCAATGACTTTAAGCGCCGGAGCCATGTCGATCTTCTCTTTCCCCCAAAAGTACCCCAACGGAGCAATCACTACATGAATATGGCTCAAGTCGTCAGGACGATCCTCATCTGGAGAAGACACTGTCTCAACTTGAAATCGCTCCTTGAGCAAAGCGAGATTCTCGGGCTGATACCTCAACAAGTCATAGTACCTAAGCACAGGCTTCGCAGTCATCAGCTCCCACCATCATAGCGTACAGATTCATCCACCAAACGTGACACCACGTCACATGCAGAGAGCTCTTTTATATTCATTGCCCAGCGGGACGGGTTAATACGAAGCATACATTGACTCGCAGATCAATTCGCCCTTCCACTCCTATGCAACAGATCACCCTAGGCTTCATCGACAATATCATGCAAGAATACAGGCTCATCTTTCATCAAAGGGCGAAGTAGACGTCGGCCGAGAAGACGATCGAGTTGATTGGGAGGAATACCTTCACCAGGCCGCTTAGCCAGCACATCTGCTTCTAATAATTGGTGCCCAGCAGGGAAATCACGCGCAGCCACCAACGATTTCAGCGCCCACTTTTGCCCCTCACTCTCGCAGACTGCGGGCTCCTTGCGCTCAGGGCCGATCATCGAAGCGACTTTTCGAATATCGGCGACTAGAGCCGCAAAATTTTCAGGACCAGCTGATACCTTCCAATCGTGTGCATTCGGGACTTCTCGGAGAATCGTAATGTGCTTTTCCACCAATGAAGCTCCCCTGGCCACTGCAGCAAGAATCGCTATCCCATCCTCAGTGTGATCGGAATAACCAACGGGGCCGGGGAAGATTTTTCGCAAGCGGTCCATGGCAGCTAGGTTAACTTGTTCGGGCGGCGTGGGGTAGGAGGTGATGCAATGCAACAACGCGAGTTCATGACAACCTCCTTCGGCACATGCCGAGATAGCTTCATGCACGTCAGGTTCACGATACATACCAGTGGAAACGATCATAGGTTTACCCAGAGACGCCAACTTCTTCAGAAAGAGAGGATTGTTCCGCTCTCCCGAACCGACCTTGATAGCCGGGACATCCAACTCGACGAGCCAAGGAATACGCGTCTCATCGTGAGCCGTGGACATGAATAGAATACCTTTGCGGTCGCATTCATCCTTAAGGTCACGAGCCTGCTTCAGGGTGAGGTTTCTAGGACGAAGCCGGTTTTGCCATTCAATCGCCCGCTTGGCAATTAATGCCTCTACATCAAAGAACTGGGTCTTGAACGCATTAGCCCCTGCCTTCGACGCCAAGTCGACAAGCTGAAGAGCAAGATCCATATCGCCAAAATGGGAGACTCCTGCCTCGGCTATCACAAAGGGCGATGCACCCTCGCCAATCAGATGTTGCCCTATTTGAAAGTGGGGTAGAAATTTCATATCAAGCCTCCCACCTTAGTTATAAGCCAGCGAACGCTTCGATGCGGTGACTGCAGTAACTGTCTAATGCACAACGTGCGTTGCTAAGACGGCAGATCCAAACCTTCTTGCCAAGCTTAATACGTGATTCGTTTTTCAATCTTCAGCTGAGTATCAGCCAGTATGGCCGCCATACGCTCCCCCGCCCGTCCATCTCCGTATAATGTTGACGGCGTATATGGGCCATGAACTAGTTGACTGCGTATCGCCCTCACAATTTCTGTTCGATCATAACCCACGTCCATAACATTCGGCCCCCGTTCACGGCCAGCCTGCCTCGTACCGATCGTGACTGATGGAACTCCCAGGAAAGATGTTTCACGAATCCCCACGCTCGATGAGCCTATCATGCAAGCGGAGTTGACGACGACCTTGTAGAATTTCTCCGGGGGCATGTTTTTGAAAAAATGAACGAATGACGGCTGGTACTTCTCTCGAAATACCCGTAGCCCCTTGGAAATCTTGTCCGACCCCGCGTCGACATTCGGCCAAAACCACAGTGTCGGCATCTTGAGTTCAAAGATTGCCATGAGGGTCTCATGGATATGCTCGTACATGTCTTCATACTCTGTTGTGACCGGATGCTGCATCACCAGAAGATACTTTCCTGCAGCCAAATCTAACGCCGGACCTGCCCCATACTGCTGAGTGAGTCCAGGAAAATCCACCGTGCGATCCTTTGTCGATGTCGCTGCAAGATCAATTGATGAACATCCCGTAACAAACACTGTATCTTTTTCCTCGCCCAGTCGCCTCACCCGCTCTGCCGCTCCTTCTGTTGCAACGAGATGCAAATCAGCCAATTTTGTGATGGCGTGGCGAACCTTCTCATCGATCGATCCCGTCACCTCTCCACCTTGAACATGAACCACCGGGGTGTTCATGTAGGCAGCGGCAGCTGCGATGCCAAGACTTTCGTATCTGTCTCCAATTACAACCACGGCATCCGGCCGCAAATTATCAAGCACGGTCGCAAGTTCCATGATACCCATACCCGTGGTCTTTGCCATCGTCACGGGGTTCTCCCCCTCCAAGACGAAATAGATCCGAGCGGCTATTTCGAAACCGTCTGCCTCAATCACATTAACCGCTCCCCCATACTTTTCCAACAACGCCGAAGCGCCGACAATTAGTTGCAGCTCAAGATCCGGGTGATTCCGCACGGCTTGAAGAAAAGTTTTCAAGCGGGCATACGCACCCCGGTAGGTTACAACGACGGCAATCTTGCGTCGACGTGATTGATGTCTCATATACCCTCAGTCATGGAAGTTTGAACGCCTGACTCACTGGTGCGATTGGTTACTGCCTCTTGATCCAGACGGGTGGTTGCGACCTCTCGTAGATAAATCGAACGGGAAATGTCACTTCTGCACCGGCAGTTTCCATAGAAAACTCAACATGGTGGCGATAGGGGGTTCGCTGAATCGAAAAACCCGGATCACGTTTGTAGAGGAGCTTATTGTCAGCCATTCGTGTGACCTGCACCTGAGCATGATCGAAGGTAAGTCGATAGCGCCCACCCGACTGCTCCCGAACCCAGGACAAACACTCTAAGAGCTGTCCATATGCGGCACTATCTTTCCATGATGGTTGCAGGTCAGATGTGATCGTTTTGGTAGCAAGGATGTGTAGATTATTGTCGGCCAGTATTCGTATCGTAGTAAAACCATGCTGATTTAAAAGTTTAGCCAGGGAATGCGCGGAGAACGTATGGCAATGGATCGCCGCATGACTTTGCATAAACAAGGTTTCACCCTGCCATATATTCGGCACCTGAATATATAGCATTCCCCCGGCCCGAATGAGACGGGCCAACTGAGCAAGATGAGTTGACACATCAGCGATATGTTCAAGAACATGAATTGAATAAACGAAGTCGAATGGTCCATGCTGATACACTTGGCCCAGGTCGGTAATCGGACAATCAAAAACCGTCAGACCGTCCTTCCTGCATTCGTCTGCCCGTTGACGGCTGGCCTCGACTCCATAGCTTTCATAGCCCAGCCGTCGAAACAACCTCAGCTTCCCTCCATATCCACACCCCACTTCAAGGACCTTGTGAATGTCTGGCCTAGCCTGATAGTAGCTTCCGTTGGTTTCAATGATTCCTTCTAAAAAGGCGCGAATTTGCCTCAGGCCCGGCTCCTCTCGACCGATGAGCCTTATAAGGGTTGTCCATGCCATTTCCACTCCAGGTAGTCGCTTGACCCTGTCTTTTAGTCCTCGACGTGGCCTCGTCAGCTCGGTTAGCCCTGCATCGAACTCTTCAGAGTAATACCGATTCAACCACGTCACACTTGGCATCTTCTGGAAATATCGGTGTTCACACTCCACACAGTAGGCAGACACCATAGAAGTCACGCCACGAGCCAGAACCTCCGACAGAATCATGGAGTCTTTGTCGGACTGGCAGATCGGGCACGGCCATACCTCAAAATCACCTTGAGGAACTTCAACCTCTTGCATTGGACCACCAAGCTCAACGCGTTCGACACAAACATTAACCATGATGGTTTCCCCCAAAGAAACGGTGTCTCCGCTCGCTACTGACTGGCATCGTGCCTAATTCTTCCATCACCTGGCCGATTCCACCACAACAGTACGAGCACGTATCCGAAATACACGCCAACAAGGCCACTTTTCCACAACAACCGTGCCAGCCAATCAAAACCATACGGTGTCAAGCCGAACAGCCCCAAGGGGACGGCTGGAAGTATTACGGCCACGATACGGCCCCACGCTACAGGAAGCGGACAAATCGCTTTCCCGAGCAGCCAAAACGACAAGGCTCGGCTTGCCCAACCCGACAGAGATGCCGCAATGGTGCCCCACACTCCATAGGCAGGCGTCGCCAATACATTGACGATGCCAGTTATTGCAGCATGAAGGATGGAGACGGGAGTAATCCATATTGTGCGTTTAGATAACACGAACGACATTGACGTAATCGTGACCAACGCGACAAGAACAGCGTTGACCGTTAGGAAAGGTACAAAATCAACTGCGCCGAGAAATCGCTCCCGTCCCACCGCAATAAGAACGTCCTGTGCGAATAAACTTACTGTGAGCGCAACGCCCGTTGTTGCCGCCACAACAAGCAACGCCATGTCGCCGATTTTCCAACGTTCAGACTGCTCCTGAACCCAGATTCTAAGAACGGCCGGGACAAACGCCATTTTCAGAGTTACAACTGACTGATAAGCAATCGCGCCAAACTGTGATGCCACTGAGTAATACCCAATACTCGTCAAGGGAACCCACTTGTCCAGAAAAAATCTATCCATCACCATCGTGGCCCCGCTTAACATTGCCTCCGGGGTCATAGGCCAGGAGTATTTCGCAGACTCCCTTACATATTGCCAACGCATTGTCATAGGATACTGGGAGACCATGTATATACAATAGCCGACTGCAGAGCACCCCGAGCCCCACAAACTAGCTTTTAGTACCCCTAGCCCGCCTTCTCCCGCCACTACGACAAAATATATTTTCGCACCTGCAAACAACAGAAATGAGGCCAGCGCAGAGATGACTGCAAAATGAGCTTCCTCTCGAATTCGCATCAAAGCGAGTGGTAGCTCGGCAAATAGGCGTGCAAACACCGTCCAGGTCATAAGTTCCAAATAGGGGGAGTACGAAACCTGCTTTGCAATGTAGGGCAATGCAAATGGCCCAACCAGAATCACAATCATCAATCCTGCGCATGCATTCATCACAAATGCCCACCAAAGTGAAGCGACAAAACACCGCTGCTGGTCACCTCCATATTCATAGTAGAAACGCGTTAATGCACTTCCAAACCTAATTCCCCAGCACGAAGAAATAATACTTCCAACCATCTCGGACAGTGAAACAATGGCAAAATCGTCCGGAGTCAGGTAGGCAACGAAAACGGGCAATAGTAGAACCGCCGAAAGACCTTCGACAATCTGTCCAAGCCCATAGATGCCAGACTGCCGGAGGAATCCTCCGGAGAAGCGGGAACTGACCAGTTGCTGAAGACGAAGCAGCCTGCGCTTCACTAAAACGGCATGTCACTTTCGTTCAAGACAACAACGCATAGACTTGCTGGGGATTGAGTCCGGAGAGCCCACCTTCCGAACGAAGTGTAAATTCACGAGGATACGGAGAAGCACCAGAGACATACTCGAACGTCAGTACTATACGCTCACGCTCATCACATTTCCCACCCTTGTGTAGGCCGGTCGTATCGGCAAATATCAACGTCCCGGATGGACCCGTAAACGGTGTCCATTGCTCATCGCGGATCAGCATTCTCATCGCCTGGTCATCAATTCTCGGAGGCTCTGCAACCGAACCAGGCGAGATGCGGCGCCGCAAGTGAGTGCCGGGAATGAACCAAAATGGACCATTACCCATATCAACATCAACAAGGTAAACAAAAACCTTCAATATCATCCTGTCGTCCCCATCACGATGCCACAACTGGGATTCTGTGGGTGGCTCGGGAGTGGGAAGATTGACCCATAGATTGATGGCCCGTAACGAACTTCTGAGTCCCAAATACTGATTAGCAACAAGCAAAATGGCCGGGTGTATTGCTAGCCTCACAAATGCGCTATCTAGATCGAATTCGCGGGGTAATAGACTAGTCAGATAATGTTTTCGGTCACTCCTTCTGAGGCGTACACCATCATCCGCCACACTTCGCATCAAAAGTGGAACTTCCGCCATGACCTCGTTCAAACAGCAAATCCCGTCCTCATCAAAGAAATCTTCGGCACTTCCCGCAACAATTCCATCAGTCCGAAGAAGTTCCACAAATTTGTGCTTGCCCTTACGGGCCTGAGAATCAATCGTCTGCTTCAGTGCGCGATCAAAGTTGCGCCCCCATCTCCAGAGAAACGGAGATTGAAGCAACGAGGTCCCGAGGCGCTTGATAGCCGATGGGTTCATCACAAATGTTAGCCGACGAATTTAACCTTTTCTCTACGCCCATCCCACCGCACATCGGGAATCAAGGCTTGTCGCTTCGCCTCAATCCGGTCTCGAAAGGGCAGAAGATCTTTAATCATGATCTCCATCTCCGCTTCGACGTCGTGGGTGGGCTGATATCCTAAATCCAACAGATGTCTGTGATCCGGTTTATAGTAGTGTTCCTCAAGCTCTGCGCGGGGGTTTTCGAGATTATGCACGCCAATATCAATGCCTAACTTCTTCCCCACCGCCTGAACCTTCTGTGCTAGCTGTGTGATGTCGTACGTTTCCTCAAATTGATTAAACACTCGATACTCACCTCTAGTAGCAGGATTCTCCACAGCAAGCCGCAAGCACTGCATCGAGTCACGGAGAGGCAAGAAACCTCGACGCTGGTGGCCCTTTCCATAGGGTGTCAACGGATGGCCAATTACAGCCTGACAGCAATACCTATTAATGACCGTCCCAAACGCTTGATCAAAATCCAGTCTGGTTCGCAATGCTTCGTCCTCACCCATCTCATCGATCCGAGTGCCGAAAACAACGCCTTGCATAACGTCCGTTGCACGTAGTCCCCAGAGCTTACAAGCAAACATGACATTGTTAGAACCATGAACTTTCGACCAATGATACCAGGACGCCGCTTGACGAGGAAATGGGAGACGATCCCGTCTCCCTCGATATTCAATTTCAAAAAATCCTTCCGGAATATCGATATTCGGCGTTCCGTACTCACCCATCGTGCCGAGCTTCACAAGATGAGCCTCTTGACACAGCTCTCGCATCGCGAACATCAGATTGAACGTCGTTGTAATGTTATTCATTTGCACAAAAACTGCATGCTGTGCGTCAACCATTGAATACGGTGCGGAAGGACACTCTCCCAGGTGGACGACGGCATCTGGCCGAAACTCCCGAAATATTTTTTGAACGAAATCATACTGTCGAAGATCTCCCTCCCAAAACTGAAGAGTCTTGCCATAACGCTGGTGAAACGCCCGGAGTCTCTCACTCATAGATGCGATAGGAATGGCGCTCCAGGATTGCATTTCATCAACCCACTGTCTGCGTAACATGAGATCGGCACCTGCGACGACATGACCGCGCGAGGCCAGATATTGCGCGAGAGTCCAACCCAAATACCCATCTACTCCAGCTACAAATACTTTCACGCCAGTCCTCCCCTTTCGGATGTTGATGCTGGCAAAACGTTCTTCTTGGCTTGTCTGAACTCCTCCCAAGCAGTACGCTTTGGCCTATAGAGACTCTCTCTAAATCGCTTCGCTGTTCAGGCAGTCAACAAGGCACCTATGGTCAGCCAGATGGTCAGCGCTTTCTTCAAGTTAGCTTTCACCGTTCACGGGAATCTTCTCTCGAACGCGGAGGTGCGGAAGAAATCGCAAAGACTCCCTCCACCGGTAGCGCGCCTTCCCAACTCCAACGAAGGAACAGCGCCCTCGTTGCACTCCCATAATGGACGGCCATCTGCTCCTCGTCGAGTCGCGGGGAAACGGCTACAGGCCTTCCATTCGCGAACAATCGCGGACCATCCAGCCAGAGCTGCTGCTTGGGGGTGATCACCGACCATCCGGTTTCCACGGGCTGCAAGGAACAGTGTGGCGCAAAGGTCAACGTCCATTCAAGGCAATGCGGGTGAGCGCCGGTCACCGGACTGAAGAGATGATCCGTGATCTGCCATGACCTGTTCAACCAGTCAGCCCGTAACTCGCGCCGATGCCTCACCGGGTGGGAAAACCGTTCATACCCATCGTGGTCCGCAGCGACCTGTTCCACCGGCCCGCCGATTTCCCATTGAACAGGGTGCAGTCGACTGTCGGGGTGCAAACAAAAGCACTTCCCGGGAATGAGACGGTTCTGCTCCGCCTGATCCACCCTCACGGTTGAGTGGTAGCGCGTGCTGCGGAATCGATCATAGGATTGCGGGTCGGAAGTATAGAGAAAACAGCCCGAATCCACAAGAATATCTTCCCCTCCCAGATGGATCTCCAGTGAGAGGAGATCATTGTGCTTATGAGTTCCCACCCCCTGCGTACCGGGCGGATTGCAGTTGAACAACACATAGTCCCGGGCCTTGCGCAAAATGTAAAACCCTCCTGTCGGAAAGGCCACGCTGCCGAGTTTCGCCGGTACTTGCTCCCTGCTCCATGCGGCACACCTGATGCCGCCCAACCACAAACCCTCGACCCAGGACGGGCCGGACGCGGCCCACCAGTCCGTCCGATCGAACAAGACCGCCCCGACGGCGAGCAGATGACGATGATCCCGAACATCGGTATGGTCATACCCGGTCAGCATGTGCAGCCGTCCATTGTCTCCATCCCCGACTTGCGGAGCCAACCCGTTCGGCTTGGTATAGCCTTCGACAAACGCACACATCTTCTCCAAACGATTATGGAAGGTCGGGGGCAACTCCACTCCATGACAGCGACATAACAGGGCCGACGACAGAAACATTTCCGTCACCAGGCGGTGATAGGACAGGCTCGACTCATAGTGAGCGCCGTCGGCGAGCACCTGCCGGTCCATCTCGCGCACCAATGCCCGAACGGCAAACACCGTCCAGCCCTCCGCGTCGCGAACCTCTTTCAGGCAGAGGCCGAGATAGAGCAGCCCCACGAGATCAGCCAGATAGTGATTGGTCGTCACGCCATCGTCGCGGACTTCGAGGTTGTCCATGAGGAACCGGCCATGCGCCACCAGCGATGCAATCACATCTCCGAGCCAATCCACCGTGATCAGCGGTGACTCCACCAGCAGCGCGAGCGCCCACAACCAATTCACGGCGCGGATCGCCACATCCATGGGGCAGGCCCAATTGACCCCAAACCCGGTCGGATTGGCCTCGATCCAACTGCTCAGCTGGGCCAGACATTCCGTTGTGTACTGGGGGTCGCCGGTCAGGAGCGCTGCCTGAGCCAGCAACACGAGGTGGTGACCGCGTGACAATTCCCACGGCACCTTGATATCGACGCCGGCTTCGTGGCCGTGGGCCACGTCGAGAAAGCATTGATCGGGATTCCAGCGATAGCCGGATTTGAAATCCCGATGCCAATCGATCGTCGCTCCCAAGTCAGTAGGCCCGGAACCCAAGAGGTCGAACACATGCTTACAGATCCGGTCAGCTGATTCGATAGTCGCGTGACGCACCTCGGGCGCACGCTGCTCATACAGCTCGCGAATCGTTCCTACACTCTCCGGTGAAACCGGAAGCCGCTGCGTCAGTGCGAGACGCACTCTTTCTACCGCAGCGGGAAGGTGCTCGGGAGCGACGCCCAAGGCGGCGGCCAGATCCTGCTTTTCCACGCGGTAGGGCTGTCGCAACACATGCGCACGATGCCGCCTCGTGAGCCAGGGACGAAGAGCTTTGCGAACGCCCATTCGGACTGTGGCTACCCACCCGATCTGTTGCGCCTTTGACAGGAGACGAGTGACAACATCGAGTTCCACCTCGCTAGCCATGAAATCCGCTCCGGAAGAGGTTCTCGATGGGGAGGACACGACGGGCGAGAGACCAGGAAGGGATGACATGCCGCCCGATTCGCCGATTGCACGCGCTACGCAAGATAGGCCTTCCACCAGAGGGCCAGATTGAAGAGGTACCAGCTGCGAGGGTCACGCTGCCGGCACACCAGATCCAGCACCGCGTGTTTGTCGAGGATATCGGTACGGTCGCAAAAATCTGTAAGGGTGTCCTGCATCAAGGTGCCCAACCGTCCCTGCATCCATTCCTGCACCGGCACTCCGAATCCCTGTTTGGGCCGATCGATGATGGCGTCCGGAATGACGCCGCGCACCGCTTGTTTCAGCAGCGTTTTGACGACGCCGCCTCGGGTCTTGACCGCCTCGGGAACACTCATCGCCAATTGCACGAACTCGTGATCGAGAAACGGCACCCGGGCTTCCAGACTGGCGCCCATGCTCATTTTGTCCACGCGCATCAGCAATAATTCGGGCAATCTAAAGTTGAGGTCGAGATAACTCATCCACTGCAGGGGGCCCTGTTCCCAGGCCTTGGCCTGAAACCGGTCATGAATCGGCCGGATGGCTTCCCACGAGGTCAGATGCCGGAACTGTCGTTGCAGGCGCGGTGAGAGCAGGCGTTGTTTCAAGGCTTCCGGAAAGGCCTCAGCGCCACCCCAGAACACCGGTTGATGGAGAAGCCCGCGCCGCAACCGTTCGTAGTGCATACTCTCACCGTACCCGCACCATTGCAATCCGTGAAGGCCGAGACGTTTCAGGAGGGACGGGACCGGCCACTGATTCCATTCCTCGAGCATCTTGGATGTCTTCCAGGACGGATAGCCCCAGAACAGCTCGTCGGCCCCTTCTCCGACCTGACAGACAATCACCCCGTGCCGGCGGGCCAATTCAGACACATAAAAAACCGGGACACAGACGGGATCGGCAATCGGTTCGTCCTGCAGCGCGACCATGCGCGGCAGGAACGTGATGAGATCGTCGAGGGATAGCAATCGTTCGTGATGGTCCGCACCGACCTGTTCCGCCATAAATCGGGCGTGACTCAATTCGTTGCGATAGCTTGGATACTCGGCGTCATACCCGATCGTGAATGTCCTGACACGTTGCGTGTCTCCCTGCGAGAACAAGGCCGCGTTCGTACTGGAATCGACGCCCCCGGACAGAAACACACCGACCGGCACATCACTCACCTTGCGAAGCGCCACTGACTCCCGCAATTTCTCCAGGACCCGAGCGGCAATGGCCCCATCCGTCTCCCCGACCAAGGGGTAGGTGTGATCCCACACATCCCAATAGCGTCGCTCCTCCATCGTTCCATCGGCGCGCACGCGCAACCAGGTTCCGCCGGGCAATTTTTTGATGCCGTCGAACAGCGTCTGCGGAGCCGGGGTCGTCAGGAAGGATAGATAATGAAAGAGCGATTCCTCATGCAGTGCGCGGGGCTGCTCCGGGTCTTGCAGTAAAGCCTTGATCTCGGAGGCGAAGACGAATCTGCCGTGGTGCGTGCTGTAATACAGCGGCTTGACACCGATCCGGTCACGAATCAACCACAATTCCTGTCGCCGGACATCCCAGAGCGCAATCGCAAACATGCCGCGGAATTTCTCCACGCAATCGATGCCCCAGGTTTCGAACGCATGCAGGATGACTTCGGTGTCGGAATGGTCCGTTCGCCAGCGATGCCCGCCCAGCGCCTCCAATTCACGCCGGATCGCTGCGTGATTATAAATTTCTCCATTGAACGCCACCCAGAGGGTTTCGTCTTCGTTGGCCATCGGTTGGCGGGCGGCCTCGCTCAAGTCGATGATCGAGAGCCGACGATGCCCCAGGCCGACTCGTCCCTGTGAGTCGACCCACAACCCGGATCCGTCAGGCCCCCGATGGGCCAGACTGTCCCTCATTCGCATCACATACGGCTCTGAGACACGGAAAGACCCGGAGGAGAGCACGAGCGCCCCGACTACACCACACATGCAGAGAGGTTCCTACGATCAATGACTGTTGAGAGGGGGCTACGCACCGACGGACCGGTTGTTGCTGAGGCCCGTCATGAGGCACCTGATCGAGACGCGTCCAGCTGTTCACGATACCAGCCATAGGTCCTGCGCAAGCCTTCGGCCAAGGCCGTCGCCGGTTTCCATCCCAGGGCGGCGATACGGCTGGAATCCATCAACTTGCGCGGCATGCCGTCCGGCTTGGCGCGATCCCATTGCATGTCGCCTCGATAGCCCACCACCTCGGCGACCAGTGCAGCCAGTTCTGCGATCGGAATGTCCTGCCCTGCGCCCACATTCATGATCATCGGATCGGAATATCGATCCATCAGAAAGAGGCAGGCATCTGCGCAATCGTCCACGTGCAAAAACTCGCGTCGCGGAGCCCCGGTGCCCCAGAGGGTGGGAGTGGTGCCCTGTTCGCGCGCTTCATGAAAGCGCCGCAGCAACGCCGCTAAGACATGCGCCGTCTGTAGATCGAAATTGTCGTTCGGCCCATAGAGATTCGTGGGCATCGCCGCAATAAAATCGCACCCGTATTGCCGGCGATAGGCCTGGCACATCTTGATTCCTGCGATCTTCGCGACGGCATACCACTCATTGGTCGGTTCGAGAGGGCCGGTCAGCAGATACTCTTCCTTCATCGGCTGTGGAGAGTCTCTCGGGTAAATGCAGGACGACCCCAGCAGCAACAGTTTCTTCACGCCATGGAGATACGCCTGATGCACGACGTTGGTTTGAATCGCGAGATTGTCGTAAATGAATTCCGCCGGCAATGTGCTGTTCGCAAGAATGCCGCCCACTTTGGCCGCCGCCAGGTAGACGTAATCCGGTTTCGTCACGGAAAAGAATTCGGCGACGTGCCGGTTATCACGCAAATCCAGTTCGTGGCTGGTACGCACGATGAGGTTGTCGTACCCACGGGCCGTGAGGGCCCGTACGATCGCGGACCCCACCATTCCCCGATGCCCCGCCACGTAAACGCGTGCGTGTGTGTCGATCACCCTAGGCCCCCTTCGACGCGGTACCCTGCATCTTCAGCCGTTCGACTTCCATATCAGCCTCGACCATCATGATTCCCAGCCGGTGAAAATCCACGGTCGGTTTCCACCCGAGTTGCTGCCGCGCCTTCGCCGGATCGCCGATCAGGAGATCGACCTCAGTCGGCCGGTAATACCGCGGATCGATCTGTACATGACGCTGCCAGTCTAGGCCCAGATGGCCGAACGCCACGTCGAGAAACTCGCGGACCGTATGTGTTTCCCCGGTCGCCACGACATAATCGTCGGGGTGCTCCTGCTGCAGCATGAGCCACATGGCCTCGATGTAATCGCCGGCATATCCCCAATCCCGTTTGGCATCCAGGTTGCCGAGAAACAATTCCTGCTGCAGGCCCAGTTTGATCCGGGCTGCCGCTTTGGTGATCTTACGTGTGACGAAGGTTTCACCTCGACGCGGGGATTCATGATTGAAGAGAATGCCGTTGCAGGCGAACAGTCCATAGGCCTCACGATAATTGACCGTGATCCAATGGGCATAGACCTTCGCCGCGCCATATGGACTCCGGGGATAGAACGGTGTGGTTTCCCGCTGAGGGACTTCCTGCACTTTGCCGTACATTTCACTTGACGAGGCCTGATAAAACTTGGGACGCAGCCCCGATTCACGAATCGCCTCCAGCAATCTGACCGTACCCAGACCCGTGATCTCCGCAGTGTATTCGGGAATATCAAAACTGACTCTGACGTGACTCTGCGCCCCGAGGTTGTAAATTTCGTCGGGTTGGACCGTGCGGATGATTTTGTTCAGCGAGCTGGCATCGTTGAGATCGCCGTAGACCAGATGCAGTCTAGCCCCGGAGGTATGCGGATCCTGGTAAATGCCGTCGATCCGGGCCGTATTGAATGAACTGGACCGACGAATGATTCCGTACACCTCATATCCCTTAGCCAGAAGAAATTCGGCCAGATACGATCCGTCTTGTCCGGTGATGCCTGTAATCAACGCCTTCACTGAGTGTGCTCTCCCATCAGATTGCGACCTGCGATTCGGGCGTCCGCGGGAACGCCTTTCTTTGCGCTCATGACTATTACCTTGTGATGGATCCCCGGTGTCCTGTCAAGGTGTGATCTCGAAGCTAACGGCACGGTGTGACATCGTCCTCATGCGCTATGCAGAAGGCTGGCCTTCCGTCACCACATGCTGTCCCTGTTCCGGTCTATACGTCCTTACAGATGTGGCAGTGCCCGCCCCCGTGACGGTCAGCCCGACAGCCGCCAACAACCAGAACAGATGCGCGAGACTCCCCATAAACATATAGTCGAAAAGATTGCGTACCGCCAGGCCGATGACGGCCAAGCCGATCCCGGCGGCGATCGCGGTTCCCGCATGGCCTCCGCGGCCCGACCAGGGAATCGGGATGAGCCGGCGCAGAAGGGCGACAAAGATCCAGACAAAGCTCAGCAAGGCAGGAATGCCACTGCCGAGCGTCACCATCAAGAAGGTGTTGTGCATGGCCGGAATGATGCGCTCCCGCTCAGGAAGATGGTCCTGTTTTTCGACGGAATACTCAGGAAATTTCTTGATGAACGAATTATTCCCGAAGCCGATGCCGACGACAGGATGCGCCGCCACCTCACGCAATCCGATCGTCCACACCATCAACCTGGTATCGACGGTTTTGGCATCGACCGTATCCGTCTGAATACCCGACTGAGACGCCACCACCAATGCCGCTCCGATCATGGCCAGCACCCCCAATACTCCGAAGGCCAGACGCCGGCCCCCGATCATCAGGGCCAGTGTGACCCCCTGCGCCGCATGGCCAAGCCAGCCACCGCGGGTATAGGAGAACAGCTGCGCGGCCCCCGCCAGAACAAGAGCCAGTCCTTGTGCGGCACGAATCCAGGCCACGCGGCCCATCGCAAAGAGGGTGCCCGCCACAGGGATCGCCACGACCATGTAGGTGCTGAGCCAGTTATAGTCTGAACCATAGGCATGGGCTCGTATATAACGGTCCCGCCAGGTGCCTCCCCGCTGGATAAATTCGGCAAGCGCGTAGCAGGCAAGCAACGCGGCTCCCACGACGAGGGCCTGGAGCACCTGTTGCGGCAAACGCTCATTGCGACAGCGCCTCAGCACCAGCAGAGACCAGTAAAAGACACCGGCCTGAGCCACGAATTTCTTCCACTCGGCAAAACTGTAGGCAGGATCGGTGGCGAAGGGAACTGTGCAGAGGACCCAGACCATGAAGATCCAGAGTGGAAGATCTAGCGGTGTTCGAACCCACGGACTCGTCTTTTCTACGGCACAGACCACCAAGCAGAGAACGATGAGAATGATAACCGTATGTTCTTGATAGCGGAACAGGAGGGGAAAAAAACTGGAGCAGGCAAGGGCCACCATCACATACCCCTGCAATCCCCAGAATAGAGCCCGGGCAGAACCATATCTGTCTGCTGCCTGAACTGGCGGGACGACGGAATGAGCGGATGATGACGTGGTGCTATTCATGCCCTCAGCGACTGCCGGTCGCGAAACTACATGCATCCATCGGCCGCGGCACCTTCCGCTTCCTCATTGCTCGCTGCAGAGACAGCAAACAGTCTGACGGGCGAAAAGGCAGGGCCAACGTGATGCTGCGTGGGACTCACGGACCAAAACGCACCGATGACAAGCGCTGCTCTCTGCCCTCGAGGCAGAGAGCGCAGGCGCACATGATGGGCTCTGCGGAATGGCAGTATAGAGAAGTCGCGGCCCTTGCACAAGAAATGTGTCGGCCTGAGACAGGCCTGTCTCAGGCGTGGTCGCTGGTGCAGAGCGCGAAAAGAGGGGGCGTGAATGGGACAAGGAGGAACACGATGGCGGAGCTAGATCCTAGACGCCGCTGAGGATCTGGCCGGCAGGGCCTGCAGAAATCGCTGCAGCCCGTCCTGCCAGGAGGGCATTCGGAAGCCGAGATGGTGAAGCCTCTCAGCCGAGAGGACCGAATAGGCCGGACGCTTGGCGGGACGAGGCATATCGGCCGTCGTAATCGGCTCGACGGGAACATCATGTCCGTATCGCCGCATGATTTCCGTGGCGAACTCATGCCAGGTGCAGTGGCCTTCATTGGTTACATGCAAGATGCCCCGGACAGGATGCGTCACGAGCTGTGCGATCATTCGAGCGAGATCCTCGGCAAAGGTCGGGCAGCCCTGCTGATCCGCGACAACTTTCAAAGTGGGACGCTCAGCAGCCAAATGCAACATGGTCTTCACGAAATTTTTACCGTGCAGTCCGTAGAGCCAGGCCGTCCGCACCACCAGCGTATTGTCGCAGTTGGCCAAGGCCCGCTCCTCACCGGCGCATTTTGAAACCCCATAGGCGCTGACAGGGTTGGTCTGGTCGGTTTCGACGTAAGGACGCGTGCCCCGGCCGTCAAAGACATAGTCGGTCGAAATATAGATGAGCCTGGCCCCGATCTGTGCGGCCGCTCGCGCGACGCGTTCGGTCCCATCGGCGTTGATCGCCATGGCCAACCCCGGATCCCGTTCCGCTCCATCCACGTCCGTATGGGCCCCTGCGTGTATCACCACGTCAGGCTCTGCCTCGATGATCAGGCGGCCGCAGGCGGGATGCGTCAGGTCGAAATTCGGGAGATCTAATAATGTCAGCCGATGCCCCTGCAAAACCTGCTGGAGATCCGTGCCTAATTGTCCCTGCGCCCCGGTGATTACGATCCGCACGCCGTCCCCTTCTCCAGACGCTGGCTGTATTGCTGCCGGTAATAGTCCTTGAACTCGCCGCTCTTGATCTTTCGCCACCACTGTTCGTGCGTCCGATACCACTCGACCGTCTGCTTCAGACCTTCTTCGAACGGCACCTGTGGCGACCATCCCAACGCGCGCAGCCGGCTGCAATCGATCGAATAGCGACGATCATGCCCCGGACGGTCCTGCACGAGCCGGATCAGTGATCGAGACTTTCCCAGCGCTCCTACGATCTGTTCGGCGACCGTCATATTTTCACGTTCGTTCCCACCGCCGACATTGTAGACGGTTCCCGGCTCGCCCTGTTCGAACACATGCTGGATCCCCGCCGCATGATCATAGACCGACAGCCAGTCCCGGCATTGCTTGCCGTCGCCGTAGAGCGGCAGCGGCTCTCCGTCGATCGCATTCGTGGCGAACAGGGGAATGAATTTCTCGGGGTACTGATTCGGCCCGTAGGTATTACTGCCGCGCGTCACCAGCACTGGAAATTTGTAGGTCGTCCAGTAACTCAGCACGAGCAGATCACCGCCGGCTTTGCTGGCCGAATAGGGGCTGCGCGGTTCCAACCGGTCGCCTTCCGTGGAACTCCCCTGCTCGACGCTGCCGTACACTTCATCGGTGCTGACCTGCAGAAACCGCTGCACCCCCGCCTGTCGCGCCTCCTCCAGCAGAATGCCCGTCCCCACCACATCCGTGCGGGCAAAGGCGCCCGGATCGAGGATTGACCGATCCACGTGGGTTTCCGCGGCGCAATTGATGATCCCTTCAATCCGATGTTCCTGCAGGGTTGTGTGTACCGCCCTCTGATCGCCGATGTCGGCATGGACGAAGCGGTACTGAGGATGGCATGCGAGGTCGTGAAGATTTTCCAGGTTGCCGGAATATTTGAGCGCATCAAGATTCACCACTGAATGACGGCCGCTCTCAATCAAACGCCGCACCAGATGCGATCCGATGAACCCGGCACCTCCCGTGACCAGAATGCGCATTTAGAACTCCATCCTGTTCGCGCCGGTCTGCGCGACTAGCTGGTTGGCAGCAAGGAGCGATTCAATCGTACCGGCATCCGTCCACCAGCCGTCCAAGACATTCCAGGTCAGCTCGCCGGAGGCGATGTAGGCGTTATTGACGTCCGTAATTTCCAGTTCACCACGGCCGGATGGCTTCAGCGTCCGTGTGATCTCAAACACGCGAGCATCGTAAAAATAAATTCCCGTCACGGCATATGACGATTGAGGATGGGCCGGCTTCTCCTCGATACTCAGCACCCGGTTGCCTTCAAGGTGGGGCACGCCGAACCGCTGCGGATCTTTCACTTCCTTGAGAAGAATCTTGGCGCCCTTCCTCTGAGCGCGGAATGCCTCCGCCGCCTTCGAAATGTTGCCCTGGATCAAATTGTCGCCCAGCACGACGCAGATCGGACCGTCGTCGGCGAAATGTTCCGCCAGCCGCAACGCATCGGCGATCCCTCCCTCGCCCTGCTGATAGGTATAGCTGAGATGTTTGAGACCGAAGTCACGCCCATTCCCCAGCAACTTCAAGAAGTCACCGGCGCTGTTTCCACCGGTTACCAACATGACTTCCGTGATACCGGCATTCACGAGCGTTTGAATGGGATAGTAGATCATCGGCTTGTCGTAGACGGGAAGCAGATGTTTGTTCGTCACTTTGGTAAGCGGGAGCAGGCGTGATCCGAGCCCTCCGGCGAGTACGACACCCTTCATCCTTCACCCCCTCCGCAACAACATCTTCCGATCGCACCAGCGGCAATACCCTCGGTCCGGCACCGATCCGATATATCTTGATTGGAATCGTAACGTCTCGCCCCTGGTTCAGACTAGAAAATTCGTGGATGTCGTCGGGGCCTGCCTCACCGGCCGACAGTCCGTTCGTAGACTGCGACCGTTTGTCTGGCCGTGCGTTCCCACACACATTCTTTCGCGCGAGCGAGCGCGCGTGCCCGCAGAGTCGCCTGCACATCGGTCGATTCCAGCACCCTGGTCAGTTCCTGCATCAATTGGTCGGCCCGGCGGGGATCCACGAGCACCGCCGCCCCGCCGGCCACCTCCGGTAGCGATGACGCGTTCGAGCAGATCACCGGACAGCCACAGCCCATGGCCTCCAGCACCGGCAGACCGAATCCTTCATAGAGCGATGGAAACACGAACACCGTGGCCTGCTGATAATAGGTCACAAGCTCTCCATCTGACACGAGGCCGACCAGCTTGGTCTGCGCGCTGAGTCCCCGGCGAGCAATCGCGGCGCGAATATCCTCACGTTTGCAGACATCGCCCGCCAGGATCAGGTCGAACCGGTGACGCAACTCACCGGGGAGGGTCGCGAAGGCTTCGACGAGCAGGCCGACGTTTTTGGTCGGATCCGATCCGGCGACGCACAAGACATACGGTCGTCCCTCGTGCCGCTGCTCCGTTGGCCGAAATCGTTCCGCGTCGAGGCCCAGCGGCGTCACGCTCACCTGGTCAGGACGAAGCGGCACATGCGAGAGCAGATCGCGCCGGGAATGCTCTGAGACCGTGATCACATGGTCGATCGTCTGCCAGCGATTCCCCACCAGCCAGTCTTCGATGCGACTATTGAGATTGGTACGTGGGCGGAGTTCCGGGAACAACAGCGGTTTGACGTCGTGAATGGTCGTGACAAACTTCCCGCGCTTCCAGGCCACACAGGAATCATAGGGAAAATGCAGCACGTCGTAGGAGCCGACCAGCAGCGGCGCGATCTGTTCCCAGAATCGCCGGCGAAACAGCGGAAACCGCACCACGCGATACCGCATATTCGGACGCGCTCTGAAGGGATGTTCTGCCTGAGGCAGCAGAATGTCATAGTGATTCGTCTGATCGACATGCCCCAGGGCCTCGATCAGTTCCCGGGCATACCGCCCGATCCCCACGTTGAAATTTTTCAGGTGCCAGGCGGCGATGACGATCTTCACAAGGTTGCGTTGGATCGACCCATGGTGGAGGAGATTGCGCGCGATGCGCAGGGATGGAACCATAGCCCATCCGGCAAGTCAAGGCAGGCCGGGCGTCTCGCGATGACCAACGGAAGGCTTCGGCGGTTGACTGGTTGAATCGCCTATGGTACCGATTGACCGCACGAGGATTTCTATTTGTGGCACACGTCAGCGTCGTCATCCCTGCCTACAACGGCACGTCCCGATATCTGGACCAGGCCATCCGCTCCGTCCTGGCACAAAGTTACGCGGATCACGAGATCATCGTCGTAGACGATGCGTCAACGGATCGCACCGATGCACTGGTGCAGACCATTCCACAGGTTCGTTACGTGCGCCACACCCGGAATGCCGGACAAGCCGCCGCACGTAATACCGGCGGACGCCTTGCGCAGAGTCCTTTTCTGGCGTTTCTGGATCAGGATGACCTCTGGGAACCGACGTTTTTAGAGAAGACGCTGGCCATCCTTGAAGCGGCCACGGGGGCGGCGCTCGTGCACTGTGACGGATACCAGGTCAATGAACACAACGAAATCCTGGAGTACGACGCCGCGATGAAGCATCAGCGGAGCATTACGCAACTGCTCCGTGGTGGACACGATGCCGCCACATCCGGCTCATTGTTCCGGAAAACATGGTTCGATTCGGTGGGAGGCTACGACGCAGGGCTGTCGATCTGGGAAGACATCGATTTGGCCATTCGGCTCTACGGACCCGAGCGATTCATTCATCTCCCGCAACCGATGTACCGCCATCGGTTGTACGGGCACAATGCGTCGAGAGATATTCCCTCCCTTCGCGCATTGGACGGCCGGCGGCGGTTCCTCGACAAACATGCCTCCGCCTGCCGGCCTGGCACACCGGAAGGCGAAGCCTTGTCGAACGACTGGGCCATCTATTATGCGGATCTTGGCAAGCATCACCTGCAGGCGCATGCCCCGCAGGAGGCGCGGCAGGCATTTCGCTTCGCCCTGCGTCACCAACCACTCAACGTCAAAACCTGGTCTCGGCTTCTCAGATCGTATTTTGTCTAGCCGTTAGCCGAGGCTACGCAAGGCGCCTGCGGGAATGTGACATGGAGACGGTCACGAGGTCCACGTACGCAACCAACGCGTGTAACAGCGAATACGCCCGGGAGCCTTGCCGATCGCTTTCCGATACTGGCTCCGCGCCTCCGCCGCGCGACCTGCCCGTTCAGCGGCCGCGCCTTTCAACAGGTAATAGTTGGCCCATTCCCGATCCAGCGCCGCACGTTGGGCAATCGTCAGCGGGGCAAACCCTTCGAGGCGCATGAGAAAGCGGTCCCGGCTGGCCAGTACCCGCTCACGATGAGTCTGTTCATCGAAAGCCATGTCCCGATACCCATGCCCTCGCTGGAGTTTGGTCACCAACACCTGATCGATACACTCGAAGCCCGTCACCCGGAACAGCCTGATCGTCAGGTCGGAATCCTCGGATCCGTACAGCTCAGGATCCAACCTCCCGACCTGATCGAGCACGGTCTTTCGAATCAACAGGGTCGAGGGCAAGGCCACATGGCCTCCGGCAAAGGCCTGCACCATCGGCTCGCGGCTCGAACGCGCCGTGACGCGCTCCTCCAGGGTTCCATCTTCAAAGCGCACGTCAAAATCCGTGTGGACCAATCCCACATCCGGACGTGCACGCATGATCGCCAACTGCGCGGCTAGTTTGCCCGGCAGCCATTCATCATCGCAGTCGAGTAACGCGATGTACTGCCCGCGCGCCGCTTCAATACCAAAATTGCGCGAACGGGCTGGTCCGCCGTGGCTGCGCTGAAACCACCGGATGCCGTCGCTCTGTTCCAGGCGCGTGAGCACTTCTTGCGTCCCGTCGGTCGAGCCGTCGTCCACCACGAGAATCTCCACTTCGCCATGTCCCTGGGCCCGCACACTGGCCACGGCCTTTGCGACAAACGGCGCCCCGTTGAAGACCGGAATGACCACACTGACCGACTCATCGTTCATGTCACAACCTTCGCGCCCTTCTGGTCCAGAATCCGACCCGCCGCGTCGAACACCTCATCGACCGTGATCCGGCGCATACAGCTGTCGTCCCCGCGTAAACAGCTGGGATGGTAACAGGCCCGGCAATCTAGCCCCTTATAGATCACCTGCGTCAGTCCACCACGCGGTCCCCACCGTTCCGGATAGGTGGGTCCAAACAGCGCCAGCACCGGAGTACCTACTGTCGCGGCAATATGCATGGCGCCGCCGTCGTTGCCGACGAACAACGCGCAACGTTTCACCAACGAGGCGTACTGGAGCAAAGAAAACTTCCCCGCCACAACGATGGGAGAACAATGCGTCTTACGGGCAACCTGTTCGGCGACCTCACGCTCCCGTTGATCACCGCCCAGCAGAATCCGGCAATTGAATCGTTCGGCCAGCCGATCAGCCAGCTGAGCAAAGCGTTCAGGCGGCCAGACTTTCAACGAATAGCGTGCGCCCGGCTGCAAGAGCACCAGCGGCGGGGAATGCTCACCGGCCAGCCCCTGTTCTTTCAGCCATTGGTCCGTCGTCTGCTCCTCCGACTGGGAGACAGAGACTGTCGGCATACCCGGTTTGGGATCAAGGCCCAGTGCTCTGAGAGCGCAGAGGTCATACTCCACTCGATGCTGATCCACCGGGCGTGGTTTAGCCACCTTGCTGTACAGCAGTCCGCGCCAGCGGTGCTCCGCATTAAATCCGATCCGGATGGGCGCCCCGGTCGCAAGGCTGATGACCGCCGAACGGTCCCCATCGGTCAGGTCGATCACGCAGTCGAATTTCCGCTCTCGAAGCTTATACACAAATCTGCACTGGTCACCCCAGGCGCCCTTCTCAAGACACAGCACCTCGTTCACATCGGGATTATGCGCCAGCATTCCTTCAGTCCCGCGATTGACCAGCATCGTGAGCTGGGCGCCGGGGAAGGCTTCTCGCAATGCGCGCAACACCGGCGTGGACAGCAGTACGTCGCCGATATGGCGTAACTTGATGATCAGGATCTGCTTCGGATGCATCCTGCCGATGGGTGTCATGTGCAGAGCTCGTGATAGAGGGCACTGGTCGACCGTGCCGCGCGCTGCCACGTAAAGAGCCGAGCCCGTTCGTATCCACGCTGCCGCAGGTTCCGCTGAAGATCCGCATCGGACACGATGTTCACCATCGCTTGGGCCAATCCCTCCACATCGTCGGGATCGACCAGCAGCGCCGCGTCACCTGCCACCTCAGGCAAGGACGAGGTTGACGACGTAATGGTCGGCGCCCCACAGGCCATCGCCTCCAGAACCGGCATACCGAATCCCTCGTATAGGGACGGGAACACGAACAGATCGGTGCAGGAATACAACTTCCGCAGGTCTTCACGGTCAAGACGCCCGGTGCAACGAACCTCCTGCGCCAAGCCGAGCGACTGAGCCGTCGCGGCATAACTTCCCTGCGGATGCTCCGCGTCCCCGACCAGCACGACAGCCCGTCCCCCCAGCTGCGAACGGCAGATGGCCACGGCCTTCAGAAATCCCGCGTGGTTTTTTCTCGGGTCCGCCCCGCCGACAAAGAGAATGAAGCCGGCCGACGCAATAGACCAACGTGTCCGCAACTCCGCCTTGACCTGGTCATTGCACAGGGGAGTGAACTCTTCAGACACGCCGTTGTGAATGACCCTCACATGGTCTCGCGGAACGCCATACAAGGATTCGATCTCTCGCGCCGAAAACTCCGACACCGTCACAACCTTCCGCGCCCGGTTTGCCGTCGCGATGGCCCGCTTGGATGAACCGGCCTGGCCCAACAGTTTTCGCGAATATTCGGGGTGCCGGACCAGCCACAGGTCATGAATGGTGACGATTCCCCCGTAGCGTCCCGTCGTATGCATCTTGAAGTTGGGACCGTGGTACAGATCCAGACGATCCCACCGGGCGCGCCAGGACATCAACCACCGCGGCGTCTCGATCCAGCGCAGGCCTGAGGTCGGCGGCCAACCGCTCAGTTGACCGGCTTGCAGCGATCCGGGCCGGAGGTAGCCGACATAGTCCGTTTTCTCGTCGAGTGCCAGCAAGGCCTTCAGCAGATGATGGGTATGCCAGCCAACACCGCCCTTATCTCCCACCAATGAGGCCGCGTCGATCCCGATACGCATCAGACGACAGTGACCTCAAGCGAAGGCCGACGAAACGTGGCGGTTGAATTCATGCGCCGCGCCTGACATTCAACCGCTCCCAGGCCTTCGCGTATTTGACGAAGGTATGAAGGCCGGCGAACATCGCTACTACCAGCCCATGCACACCATCTCGATACCCGCCGCGCTTGAACAGGGTTTTCAGAATGGTGCCGAGGTGATGCGTGGCAATAGTCCAGCCACTGATATGGCGGACACGCTTTAGCTTTTCGTCAGCGCCGAGCGTGGTATACCGCATCATCTTGCGAATGTGATGATTCACGGTGGGCATGCTGTAATGAATGAATGGCTCCTGAAGACGCTCCCGCCGGCCGCTTAGTACGAGGTTTTCGTGTAGCCGCACATCGTCGTATCGGCCGGTCGTCTTGCGGAACAGCCGCAGTTGATAGTCCGGATACAACCCGCCGCCTTGAATCCATTTCCCGTAAAAAAAATTTCGGCGGGGGATTTCGTAGCCCCCGATGACGGCAGACGGCCGACCGGTCACCAGGGCTTGGATCTCACGCCGCAGGGCGTCCGGCACCCGCTCGTCCGCATCGACCACTAAGATCCAGTCTGCTCCGGCCTGGTCAATCCCGAAGTTCTTTTGCGGTCCGTACCCGGGCCATGGCCGGATAAACACTTTCGAGGTGTACTGTTTGGCCAGCTCCACCGTCCGATCCCGGCTTTCTGCATCCACGACGATCAGCTCGTCGGCCCAGCGCAGGGACTCGAGACAGTCGGCAATATTCTTTTCTTCATCCTTGGTGATGACCACCGCCGCAATCGTCATGCTGCCCTGTTCTGCTTCACCTTGCACTGGGTGTTCCTGGCCTTCTTTCACCGGCGCAGTCTGGTTCGGCTGCGGGACCGCCTGCGCCTGAAGTTCCCAAAACCGCGCGTACTTGATGAACGTATAATAGGCGTAGAGACCAGACAAAATGAGGCCGGGCACTCCATCCAAACAACCCTTGCGCCCGACATACATCTTCAGAAATGTGAAACAGGGGTGGGAGATCAACTGATGCGGGGAGAATGCACGCCCCTGTTCAACCATGCGCCGCGCCATGAGATCTGAATACCGCTCCTGCTTGGCCAGGTAATGATCGATGTCCCGGAAAGGATACTGCAGCGCGGTGGCCGTCATATAACCCAGTCGCCCGTCCAGGTCAAAACTCTCATGAACGAGCTCATCTCGATAGCGCAGCCTGCTTTTGCGGAACAATTGTGGTTGTCGATAGTCGGGGAACCAGCCGCAATGTTTGATCCAGCGCCCGAGAAAATAATTCTTTCGCGGCACGAAATAGGCGTCGGCCTCCGGCCCCGCGGCCAACAGACGCCGAATCTCGTCGCGCAACTCCGGCGTCGCCCGCTCATCGGTATCCAGACTGAATACCCAGTCGTGCGTGGCATGCGCCAGAGCTTCGTTCCTGAGACGGCCGAACCCGTGGAAGTCGTGCTGGTAGACCTTGTCCGTGAACTCGCGACTAATGCGTTCGGTGGCGTCAGTGCTGTGAGAATCCACCACGATGATTTCATCCGCCCAAGTGATGGATTCCAGGCAGGCCCGCATGTTGGGTTCGTCGTTGTAGGCAATGACGACAGCCGATACCGGTATGTGATCCACGGAGAGTGGTCCTTTTCAAATTACTTCGACGATGAACTCCGGCTGCTGACCGGTCACAAGCGGGTCCCGAACTCCCGCCAGGACCAGAGACGGTTGGAATCCAGCGCCATATTCGCCACTTCATATAACGCCATCAACTGCCGATCACGAGCAATCGACAGCCGCCTGCCAGCCGGTTGTTCATCGGGCATCGGCTCGAAGGTCAGCGTGGCTTCCTGAAAGGTTTCCGTCGCAAACGAATACAACAAGAGGCCCTCTGCACTGGCAAGCCCGACCAGATTGTCGTACACGCTCGTCAGATAGGCCACCTGATCCGGCAGACAGTCTCGCACCAGCGCGCAGCTCACATCATGTCCCGCAAACGAGCTCATCGCCGGAAGTCCCCTGGTTAATGACAACAGGGTCGGAGCCAGATCCACCTGACTGGCGATGGTATTTACGGTCCGGGGCCGATAGGTCGCAGGGGTCCGCAACGACTCATCCATCCAGATGAACAACGGAGAGGCGAAATGCCCGACCTTTCGCTCGATATCGGATCCCCCCACCGGTTCGTGGCGGCCATGATCCCCCAGAATCACGACGACCGTATTGCGCAGTAATCCCTCGCGGACAAGCCTCGTGAAGACCCGCTCCAGCTCGAGATCCGTATAGCGCAAGGCCGCGACGTACTTGTCCTGCACCTGTTGCTGCAGCAGTTGAACCTCGGGATGGTTCAAGGGCGCAGCGAAGGGGTGATGCGTCGATAAGGTGAGCGTAGTGAGAAAAAACGGCTTCCCCTGGGATTGGCGCTGCTTGATCCGCTCGTAACAGAGGTCGAACAGCGCTCCATCGACAATGCCCAGTCCGGCCCGTTCCGCATTGGCGGGGAAGTCCCCCTCGTCCAGCAGTTGCTGCAAGCCATTGCGGGCCACGAATGTCTGCAGCCGGTTCAGGTCCCGATGCTGACCGATCACCATTTCGGTACTGTACCCCTGACGTTGCAGAAGAGACGGCAGGCAGAGGTAGTCATGGGCGTACCGCGTCTTCATCGCCGAGGCGCCTTGTCGCGGAAACGTACTGCAGAGCGTTGCGAATAGTCCCCGGGAGGTCTGAACCCCATTCGAGAAAAAATTCTGGAAATAGACGCTATCGTGTTTCAGTCGGTCGAGGAAGGGGGTGCCCTTCACCTCGCCGTAGGTCTGTCCCAGATAGCGGCGATCCAGTCCTTCGAGAAATACCAATAGGATGTTGGCCGGCTTCGGTAATTGCACGCCATTGGAAGACGGCGTCGCCGTCCGTACGAACGGATAGCGAGGATCCACAAACGTCTCGCCGGGCCCCAGCAGTTGTTGCGCGGTCCGCACGGCCACGTCATACGGCATGGCCTCGGTATTCGCCCGGCGTTCGATCGGGTTGCGCGACACCACCGCAATGCGCAAGGCCTCGGCGGCAAACAGCACCGGGTTTTGCGCCAGCGTGTAATACACCATGCTGCCTATCGGCGCGATGCGAATGCCATAGGGACCGGAATGGTGAAACCCCGCGCCTCCAGCCACCAGTGCCACAACCAGGAGCGCATTGGCCTGAAAACCCGAACCCGGGCGCCATCGGTCCAGCGCCGGCACAACCGCGCTGGAAAAGCTCCACCACCATAAGCCAATGCCCGTCGCTTGAATGGCCAGAAACAGGGTCAACCGCCAGGCCCATTTTCCGGTCGCCTCCAACTCGGCGCTGGTCTGCTGCATCGCCTGCACATTGGTTCCCTCTGTCGTCGCAGCCGGAGCAAGGAGATCGCCGATGTACTCAAGAAATACAAAATCCATGTGTTGGTGATTGAATCCGTAGTACCCCATATCCACACACAGGAGCACGAACAGAAGCATGCCGGCGAGCACACACCCCACGTGGAATGCGGGGCGAAACGAATGCGCGAACAACCGCGTGGATTGAGCCCATCCGGCCCATCCGTGCCTCAGCAGCGCATAGAGGCCGGCCCCGACCCCGGCCAGTACCAAAGCGAAGGTCGCGGTGATGAAATCCCCTCGCACACCGACCAGCAGGGTCTTGAGCAACAGCTCGGGCGTCGGCGTCTCCTGTTCAAGCGCATCACGCAGCAGAAACACCCGCTCCGCCATTTGGATGACGACGAACAGGATCCACCAGAACAAGACGCTCTTGCGGATGGACGCTCGAGCCTCGGCCCATCGTTGCATCATGACGTGAGCACCTTCCGATAGACCCGTTCCAATTCATCCACCATCCGGTCGATCGAATAGGACTGTTCCACGGTGTGACGTCCACGTTTCCCCATCGCCGCACGAAGCTCTGGATCTTTCAAGAGTCGAATGATGCCGTCAGCCAACGCATCCGGATCGCGGGGCGGAACGAGAAAACCAGACTCTCCGTCGGCCACGACATCGGGAATCGAACCGGTGGTCGTCGACACGACCGGCAGACCGATCGCCAGGGCTTGCATCAGCACCTGGGGAATCGTATCGCCTTCCACCGTGGGAATCACAAACAGGTTCAACGACCGGAACACATCCAGGAGATCGTCACGGAATCCCAGCATGCGGATATCGGTTGTCAGTCCGAGGCGCTCGATTTGGGCGCGAATGTTCTGCTCCTCCGGCCCTTCTCCCACGATGAGGAAGGCAGCGGCCGGATGTTGCTTCAACACCTTGGCTGCCGCCTCAACCAGATAGCGGTGGCCTTTGTAGTCCCGCAGGTAGGAAATCATCCCGACCAGCAAATGTCCTGACGGAATGCCGAGCTCGGCGCGGATATCCCGCTGCGGTGGCGCAGGCGAAAACTGTTCCACATCCAAACCGATCGGAAAAGACGCCACGCGATCCGGCGAAAGGCCGTCTCGATGAATCAGGTCCTGCCGGTTTCGTTCCCCGCCGGTCACGATCACCATGTCGAACAAGCGCCGGTACAACAGATGCGTCGTGGCATTCTTATTGAGCGGCGCCGAGATATGGCGGGTACGAATGACTTTCGGCCGCGGATCGAGGACACGTGTGGAGAGCGCTGCGATCCAACTGTCCCGCGAGCTGTTGACGTGAACGATGTCGGGCCGTTCCCGCTTGAGCAGCCGCCGAAAAGCGAGAAGAGACAGCGGCAGGCGCCATTGCCGCATCACGAAGGGCTCCACCGGGAGCCCACGCTCTTTGGCCATCGCCATGATGGGACTGCGCGGCTCCAACACCAGGCGGATGCGATGGCCGCGCGCCGCCAATCGTTCGGCATGCAGCAGGACGGCGAGTTCCTGGCCGCCGACCGCCATGCTGGATTCCGCAATGAGAATATTCACGATGATCCTGACTGACGTGATCGTCCAAGCTGCTGCTGCACCGCGCGCACCACCTGCTCCGGAGTCACGCCGGTCAAGCATTCGAGCGTGACGGCGCGGGAGCACTCACGACGAAAACAGGGCCTGCATTCGACCGCATGGGACAAGACGACATGTCCCGGTCCATAGGGGCCTGTTTTCACCGGATCGGTCGGGCCGAACAGTGCCACGACCGGAGTGCCGACCGCCGCCGCAATATGCATCGGCCCTGAATCGTTCGTCAGCAGTAGGGCCGCGCGGCGCAACAAACTGGGCAGTAAGCCTACAGGGGTCTGTCCCGTCAGATCAATCGCTTTCGTGCGCATACGCGCCATGACGGCATGCGTCTCCGGTCGCTCCCCAGGACCTCCCATAAACACGATCGGGATGCCCTGCGCATCGGCCAATCGATCAGCCGCCTCGGCAAACTGCTGCGGCGGCCAGCGCTTCGTTTCCCAACGCGCGGACACGTTCATCGCGATCCACGGAGACGAGCGCGCGAGACCCGCTGCACTCAGTATCGCTTCCGCGGCCTGACCGTCTTCAGGACGATCAAGGAAATCAAATCGCGGCACCTTCGGACGCGCTGCACCCAGCGCCTCCGCCACCAACAGATACCGGTCCACGGCATGCATCGGCGCGACGGAGACGGCCACCCGTTGGGTATAGAACCAGGGACTTCCTTCGCGTCCGTTGGCAAATCCTACCCGCCGGCCGCAGCCGGTCAGCCAGGCCATGACGCCGCTTCTGAACAATCCCTGCAGATCGACGACCAGATCGAACCCGGCCGCGCGGAGGTCCGGCACCCGGCCCAACCAGCCCATCAGCCCCTGCTCCACCGCACAGATCTGATCGACTCCGTCGATGACCTCCACCAGCGGGGCCCATTGCCGCTTGACCAGCCATGTCACCTCGGCCTGAGGAAACCGTTCGCGCAGCGCGGCCAGAGTCGGCATCGCATGCACGATGTCGCCAAGCGAACTGGGTTTGATGAGCAGGATGCGGCGGACTGGCTCGGTCATTCGGCCACCAGAGATGATGCTCTCGCTCAACGCGTCACGTCGGCGGCCGGCTTGCGCGTCGCATGGGCAATGGTCCATTCAACCGCATGCGACAGGTCGGCGGCCACATGGTCCGGCGAAAGATTTCGCGCCGTCAAATCGGCCAACGCCTCCGCTCCGGACGGACCGGTCATGACCAGCACCGCTCGCGCGCCGACCTGCTTGGCCAATTCGACATCACGCACACTGTCTCCCACGACATAGGCACGACTCAAGTCCACCTGTAATTCGGCCAGGGCCCGATCGACCATGCCTCGCGACGGCTTCCGGCAATTACAGCGATCGTCCGGATGATGGGGGCAGAAGTACAAGCCGTCGAGCGTCACGCCGTCTTCGGCCAACAAGAGTCGCAACTTGTTATGGATGGCTTCAAGATCCTTGGAGCCGAAGTATCCTCGCCCCACTCCGGACTGATTCGTCACCACGACCAGCTTGGCACCGCCGCCTTTCAGTCTCGCGAGCGCCGCGCCGACACCGGGAAACAGCGTGAATTCCTCCGGTGTCTTTACATACCCGGTATCGACATTCAATGTCCCATCGCGATCCAGAAACACGGTGACCCCTGCCAACGCCGTGGGTGACAGGACAGGTATCGCAGCGTCGGGCTCACGTACCGAGGGAGGAGCCGCGAGCGGGAGATGTCGCGACGCCGCGCCATGCACCTGCTCCACCGTGACGCCGGTCATGCACCGGTGATCGATGGGACATTCCCGTAACAGGCATGGCGCGCACGACACCGGTTGCCGAACCAGTTGCGCCTTAACGCCGAACGGCGACGTCGTCTGCCAATCGGTCGGACCGAACACCGCCACCAGGGGAACGTTGAAGGCCGCCGCCACATGCATGGGTCCCGTATCGTTCGTCAAAAACAACTGGCAACGCTTCACCAGCGCCATCAATTCCCGCACCGTGGTCTGACCGGAACAGACGACTGTACGGGTGTTGATTTGATCGGCAATGGCTTTGCCCAATGCTTCTTCGCCCTTGGCTCCCACAATCGCCACACCGACCCGGGCTCCCGAGTGGGTCTGCGCATCCTGGACCACACGATTGACGACCTCGGCATATCGATCCGGCAACCATCGTTTGGCATGGCCGTAGGTCGAACCGGGATTCACACCGATGACCAGATCCGACGAACCGATTCCGGCCTCAGCCAACC
The DNA here is from genome assembly GCA_024998595.1 of Nitrospira sp. Lineage (GTDB taxonomy): Bacteria > Nitrospirota > Nitrospiria > Nitrospirales > Nitrospiraceae > Nitrospira_A. Next base: position 90,832 of record JACOEK010000007.1, on the reverse strand, counting down.
GGCGGGCGATCAATGCGGATTCTTCGGGCGTCACAAAGAGACGCGGCGACGGCGCCTGGCCCTGCCCTCCCAAGGGTTTGAGCAGGTCCCAATAGTACTCGACCTGATGTCGCTGCGCGCTGCGCGGCGGCACCACGACCGGATCGGTCAGCAAGAGGCTCCGCCCGTCCGTGGCATAGCCGAATCGCCGGGGAATGCCGGCCAGGAAGCTAATCAGCGCCGCCTCAAACGCATTCTGGAACAGAATGGCGAGATTGAATCGATGCCGCCGTAAGACACCGGCCAGAGTCCATTTGCCGGTCAACCCCGCATGACGTCCCCGGTCGTCATACACCAAGGTGCGATTCACCGCCGGATGCTGCGCCAGCAGATCCGCAATGGCCGGCTTGACGAGGAGCGTAATCTCAGCCTGCGGAAACAGCGCCCGCACCTGACTCAAGGCCGGTTCACACATGACGGCATCGCCCAGCCAGTTGGGGCCGCGAACGACGATGCGCCGGATCTCTTCCTTACGCATGGCTCGCCGACCTGTGTTCCGGATTAAGATTCAAAAGCCGCTCCAGCCGTTCCTGCCCGGAAACAATTTGCGTGCGAAGCCGGACGGCCCAACAAGCGTCATCAGCCGTCAGAAAGGGCGCGACCTTGTCTGCGTCCTTTTCCGTCGTCACCAGCAGATCGACGCCGCCGGCTTTTGCTCTGGCGCGAATCATTTCCATCATGGCATCGGTATAGTGCACATGGTCGGGAAATGCCAGCGTCTCGATGACGGTAATTCCCAAGCCCGCCACCAAGGCGTGGAAGGACCCGGCATTGCCGATCCCGCTGAAAATTACTGCCGACTGGCCGTGAAACGCATCTAGCGGACGTCGTTCATCCCGTCCCACGCGTCGGAATTCCTCCGCCGGAAACCCCACAGAGACCGGAGGCGAAAGGGTCGGACAGGCCTGCTGCAGCTGTCGCCAAATCTGATTCCCAGCCTGTTCGCGATCGACTCTAGTGATGAGCACAGCTGAGGCGCGGGCTGCCGCTGAGAGGGGTTCCCGTAAGCGACCGATCGGCAAGGTCGCTCGTAGACCGGCAGGATCCGTGGCATCCACCAGCAACAGATTCACATCACGGTGGAGCTGGACATGCTGAAAGCCGTCATCCAAGACAAAACAATCCACGGGCAGACGGCTCAACACCCACTGGCCGAGCGCATACCGGTCCGCGCCAACCGCCACCACCGCCTGAGGGCAACGGCGTGCCATGAGATAGGGTTCATCGCCGGCCTCTTCCGGTCCCACCAATACCTGCCGCCCGTCCGATACGAGCACCTGCGGAGCCTTGCTGCGACGCCGATACCCGCGACTTAAGATGGCGACACGTTTGCCCTGAGCGATCAATCGATCGACGACATGCATGACGACGGGCGTTTTACCCGTGCCGCCTACGGTGAGATTTCCGATGCTGATCACGGGACGTGGCAACCGATGCGTCTGAAACCAGCCCTGTTCGTACCCCCACAGGCGGAGCCTGGCCGCCAGCTCATACGGATACCCAACCCATCGCAACCAAGATTGCAGCATTGGCGTCATGACGAGCGCCGACGCGGCGAATCCCCACGCAGCGCATCGTCGGATTCACTCGACATGGCCGACGGCGGGAGAAACGTGGCAATGATTTCCGCACTGCGCTGAAGCGCGCCCTGGTTGTCTGCGACCACCTGCTGGGCCGCTTGTCCCATCCGTTTCAAGGCGTCTGAATTGTCCAACAGTTCCCGCAAGCTCTGCGCAAGGCCCTGGGCCCCCTCCACGACGCGCCCCCCCCGGGCATTCAGCAAGAGCGCCGCGACTTCGGCGCAATGATCGGTATGCGGCCCGAACAGCACCGGTTTTCCCCAGACGGCCGGTTCCAAAAGATTGTGCCCGCCCACCGGAACCAGTGTGCCCCCCACAAAGGCCACCGCGGCATCCCGATACAGCAGCGCCAATTCACCGCGGGTATCCAGAACCACGACGCGCGGGCCGGATACGGGCATTGATCCCGCACTGCCGGTGCTGCGTCGAGACACGGCCAATCCCTTGCCTCGCACCATCTGCTCGACCTGCGCGGCGCGTTCGATGTGGCGCGGCGCCAGCACCAGACGGAGATCGGGAAAGTCTTCGCACAACGACTGATAGGCGTCGACGATCATGTCTTCCTCGCCGGGATGTGTGCTTCCCGCCACCACTAACCGCTCGCGCTCGCTGAGTCCCAATGCCTGCTTCGACACGACAGTGCCGCCGGCGGCGGCCTGCGGAACCGGCTGGTCGAACTTGATGTTCCCGGTGCAACGGACCCGCGATTGGTCGGCCCCCAATTCAATCATGCGCTGCGCATCACGCTCCGATTGCATCAGGCAACAGCTGATCATATTCAACATTGTGCGATAAAAACCCCGGATCACCGGCAGGCGCTGTCGCTCGAACGACCCTGTGGAAATCCGCCCGTTGACCAGGACCGAAGGAATATTGCGTCGCCGCAGGCTCCGAAGGAGATTGGGCCAGAGTTCGGTTTCGACAAACACGTATAGACTGGGCCTGAGATGAGCGATCGCCCGATTCACGACCCACGGGAAATCCAACGGGGCATAGCGGTGTTCCGCCAGGCCTTCCAGGCGCTGCTCGACCGCTTCCCGTCCCGTTTCGGTCACGGTCGAGACCACCAATCTGGCCAGCGGATACCGCCGGCGCAGTTCCCGCACCAACGGCGCCACCGCCACCACTTCACCCAAGGACACCGCGTGAATCCAGATGCAGGCCGTCGCCAGGCCTGGCGCGAGCGGCTGCTCCGTGAGTAACCCCAAACGCTGGGGTAATCCCCGCCGGCACCGCTGCTTCGCCAGCAACACACAGAGGATAACCGGGGAGAGAAGGAGGAGCAGGGTGTTGTAAAGCAGATACCACATTACGGACGAGCCTGCAGGGCCGCCGCATCGGCCTCGGTCGTCATGCGGTTCAGGGTCGTTTCCAATTCCCCGCGCAGGCGCTCCAAGTCGTCAGCAGACGCATCGGGCGGCACCGAAAGAGGCGTCCCGATGAGGAAGATCCCCTGCGAGAACGGATACGGCATGATGAACCGGTCCCAGCTCGCGAAGAGTTTTTTTTTGAGCAGCCGAAGGCCATGGGGACAATCGGCAAACCGGTGGCCCTCGCCAACTGCACCACCCCCACCTTGGCGACCTGCCGAGGTCCTTTCGGTCCATCCGGCGTCAGGACTAAGTTGCCGCCCGATCGTCCGAGGCGAACCAGCCGGCGAAAGGCCTCCGCGCCGCCTCTGGTACTGGAGCCCCGTACGGCATCCAGCCCGAAACGCGCCACAATCCGGCAGATCAATTCACCATCCCGGTGCTGACTGATCAGGATATGCGCTTTGAGACCAGGGATGGCCAGCGGCATCATCAATTGCTGCGCGTGCCAAAAGGCAAGGATCACCCGCTGTCCCTGTGCGAAGATGCGGGACACATGTTCTCCGCCTTCAGTCCGCCAGCTCATCGTGCGGCGCAGCAGCTGAATGATGTGATACCCGACAGGCGGCACCACCGCGACTTTGAGCGCATTCGTCAGGCGCTTCGTCACGGCCTGTTTCTGCCGAGGACCGGCCGGGGAACTGTTCGTCATGGAATCGCTCACCTCTTCACCCTCTCCCATCCGACTATTGCGGAAGCGCATCCGCAAACTGCATCGCATGCAGGCGCTTATAGAGCCCGCCCTTCCGCAGTAACTCGTCATGCGTGCCGATTTCCGCGACCGTCCCGCGGTCGAGCACGACAATGCGATCGGCATTCTGAATGGTCGAAAGCCGATGCGCCACCACCAGGGTCGTGCGGTTCCGCATCAGGTTGGATAAGGCCATCTGCACGATGCGCTCCGATTGCGTATCCAACGCCGACGTCGCCTCATCCAGAACCAAAATCGGCGGATCGCGCAGAATCGCCCGGGCAATCGCCAAACGTTGCCGTTCGCCGCCCGACAATTTGACCCCGCGCTCTCCGATCAACGTGTCGTAGCCCTCCGGCATGCGCGCGATGAAATCATGCGCATAGGCCAGTTGCGCCGCCCGCGTCACGTCGTCGAGGGTCGCGCCCTGCCGCCCGTACCCGATGTTATTGCGGACCGTATCGTCGAACAGCACCACTTCCTGCGACACAATCCCGATCTGCCCGCGAACGGACTGCAGTGTGCAGGTCCGGATATCCACATCGTCGATCAGGATCTGCCCGCCGCTCGGGTCGTAGAATCGCGGCAGGAGACTGACCAGGGTGGTCTTACCGCTGCCGCTGCTGCCCACGAGCGCAATGACCTCGCCCGCGCGTATCGTCAGATCGATGGCCTTCAGGGCCGGATCCCCCTGCCCTTCATACTGGAACGCGACCTGCCGGAATTCGAGCGATCGGGAAATCTGTGGCAACTCCGTGTGCCCGCCATTGGCCACCTGTTCCGTCGGAAGATCCAGCACGTCAAAGACCCGCTCTGCGGCCGCGAGGGCCTGCTGCACGGTGTTATTGGCCCCGGACAGCCGCCGAATGGGCGTATAGGCCATGAACATCGCGGCCAGGAATGAAAAGAACGCACCCGGAGTCATTTCATCGTGAATCACCAGATACCCGCCGTACCAGATGATTCCCGCCACCCCGAGCACACCGATCACTTCCATATGAGAGGATCCCAGGGACGAGACCTGGATGGCCTTCATCGTCGTATGAATGAAGGCGTCGTTGCTCTGACGAAACCGCTTGGCCTCGTCTTCCTCCCGGCCGAAAGATTTTACCATCCGAATACCGGCCAGGGCCTCCTGCAGCGTCGAGGCCATATCGCCCATACGCTCCTGACCGCGTGTGGCAAGCCCGCGCAACTTCTTCCCCATGCGCGCCATCGTGACGACCGACAACGGCACCACGATCATGGAGACCATCGCCAATTTCCAGTTCTGATAAATGATCACCCCGATCATGGCCAGAAAGGTCAGGCCCTGCTGAAATAGGTCTTTCAAGACCCCGGCCACGGCATTGGCCATTTGGTTCACATCATTGATGACTCGCGACACGAGCCGTCCGGACGTATTCGTATCGTGAAACCGGACCGGCAATCGAACCAGCTTGGAGAAGAGTTGCTCCCTGATGTCGCCGATCACCTGGTTTCCGACATAATTCATCAGATAGTTCTGACCGTAGTTGAACACCCCTTTGAGGATCGCCACGGCCAGAATCGCTACAGGCAGGACCAGGAGCAAACTCTCGTCCTTACTGATGAACAGACCGTCGAGCACCGGGCGCACCAGCCAGGCATAGGCGGCGGAGAGGCCCGCCACGAGCAACGCGCACACGAACGCGGCACCCAGCCGGAATCGATAGGGGTTCAGATAGGCGAGCAGGCGAAGATAATGTTTCATGATCCGCACTCCGCCAGCACGGCTTCGGCTGCCCGTCGAGAAGCCCCCGGCGTTCCTAACGCCTGGCGCACCGACAGCAGCGCGGCCTTCATCTCCGCATAGGCGCGAGGATCCGCTAACAGCCGCTCGATCTCCTGAACCAATCGTTCGGGTGTGGCCTCGTCGTGAATCAGCTCGGGGACAATCCCCCGGCCCGCAACCAGATTGGCCAGCCCGATCCAGGGTACGCGGATCAACAGGCGCGCCAGTCGATAGGTGATCCAGGACGAGGCCCGATAGAACAAGATCATCGGTGTCCCCACTACCGCCGCCTGCAAGGTGGAGGTGCCCGACTTGACGACGAGCAGATCCGAGGCGGCCATCACTTCGCTGGCCTGATTGCGGAACACCCGAATCGGCACGGCGCTTCCTTCCAGCAGGCCGGCGAGAAACTGATCCTGAATCGAGGAGGCCTGCGCTAGGATGAATTGCATGGTCGGATGGCGTTGCGCGAGCCGCTTCACGGTCTCCAGCAGCACCGGGATATGCTCGAGCAATTCGGCCTTACGGCTGCCCGGAAACAGTCCGATGACCGGCCCCGCATCCGACAACCCGAATTGGCGGCGCAACGCATCCCGGTCATACGATGGGGCCACTTCGTCGAGGATCGGATTGCCGACAAAGGTGCAGCGCACGCCGGCCTTCTTATAGAGCGGGTCCTCGAACGGCAGAATCGCGAGGACATGGTCGACCCGCTGTTGAATCCAACGCATCCGGCCCCGGCGCCAAGCCCACACTTGCGGCGCAATGTAGTACACAATTTTCAGGCCGCAGGCCCGGGCGACCCGGGCAAAATGGAAGTTGAGTCCGGGATTGTCGATCAGGACGACGAGATCCCAGCGTTCGCGCTTGATCAAGGCGCGGATACGGGAGATTCTCTGCAGCATGGTCTTGACCGCTGACAGACCGATGAGCCCCATCACATCCAATTGAGGGATATCCTTCACCAGTTCCGCGCCGGCTGCCCGCATGGAGGCGCCGCCGATCCCCACAATCTGGAGCGATGGCGACAAGTCCTTCAACGCCTTGACCAGATGGGCTCCGTGGAGATCGCCGGAGGCCTCTCCGGTGATGATTAGGATACGAGGCATGTCGCTCTATTCAGGCCGACCAACACCGACATGGCACTCCTAGAGACTGTCATGGCCGAATGCCGCCGCGGACACGTCGCCGGCGGAATGGCGCTGCGTAAATTGACCGATGGCTTCTAAGACTCGGGCAGCCAGGTTGAGCGCCGCCTCCCCGTCCTCACCCGACACGACCGGCCGCGACCCGGTCACCACCGCATGCACGAATGCTTCCAGCTCCAATCGCAACGGCTCATCATCCCCGGCCTGGAAGGTTTCGACATCGATCGTCGGCCGCGGCCCGCTGCCTTGCACGCGCCGCGACACCATCGCCTGACGCGTTTGAAAATCGATCGACACATAACGATCACGCTGAAAGAACCGTAACCGGCGCATCTTGTTCGTGGAGACGCGACTCGCCGTCAGGTTGGCGACGCATCCGCTCGCGAACGCGATACGGGCATTGGCGATATCAATATTGGATGAGAGCACCGGCACCCCGGCAGCGCGGACTTCCTCCACCGGCCCGGGATTGAACGACAGAACGAGATCCAGATCGTGGATCATCAAATCCAGCACTACATCGACGTCGGTTCCCCGCTCGCCGAACGCGCTGAGTCGATGGCCTTCAATGAAGGCCGGACGTTCGATGGAGGAACGCATGCGCTGCATGATCGGATTGAATCGCTCGCTGTGTCCGACCTGCAACAGACACCCGTGCCGCGCGGCCAGATCGACCAATTGGCGGGCCTCGGCCGAGGTCACGGCAATCGGTTTTTCAACCAGGACATGTTTGCCGGCTTCCAGGCAGGCCTTGGCCGCTGCGAAATGGGCGGAGGTCGGGGCTGCGACGCTGACGAGATCGACCTGCTTTAACAAATCGGCGAGCTGTGTCCAGGCCTGCACCCCATGACGCTCGGCGATCATCTTGGCGCGATCCGGCGACGCATCACACACACCGGCCAGGGTGACCCCGGGGAGCGTCGCGTAATGCCGCGCATGGTGCTGCCCAAGATGGCCGACGCCGATCACACCGGCGCGAAGCGGTGTCATTACACCCTCTCCTGTCCGCCGTGAACGGCCTCTGTTTCCATGGTGGGTGGCCTCATGTCATCCCGACGATGGCGATTCCGGCGCGGTTGGCCTTCGCAATGGTCTCGTCGCGGTCCAGAAGAATTCCACGTCCTGCCTCCAATGCCAGCACGGACGCCTTGACGGCTTCCATCACCTCGATCGTGCGCGGGCCGACGGCGGGAAGATCAAACCGGAGATCCTGCTGGGGTTTGCATCGCTTGACGACCACCGCACCCCCATGCGCTAATTCACCCCCGCGGCGAATGGCTCCATCCGTCCCCTCCACGGCTTCGACCGCCACGATGACGCGATCTTTCACTACGACGCACTGCCCGATATCCAACGCGCCGATCTGCTTGCCCACATCCCAGCCGTAGCGAATATCGTCCCACTCCTTTTTACTCGGCTCGCGCCGCGTCAAAGTGCCCGCTTCGACCAGAATTCCTTGAAGCCCGAAGGTGGACTCGCAGATGCGAATGCCTTCCTGTTCGATCTCCTCGGCCACCCGGCGAAGAATGTCGTCATCCTTGAGATGTATCAGTTTGGCCGCCAGGGCCAAGGCGCGAAAGTCCGGACGGACCGTGGAAAAAACGTGCGTCTTCTTGATACCGCCCAACATGACGGCCTGCTGCACGCCATCTCCCTTGAGCGCGTCGATCAACTTGCCGAACTGCCCGATCTTGATCCAGTGGATGTTGTCGACATGCTGCGCCAATTCCGGATCGGTTTCGCCTTCATGCGCCACTGCAAAAACCGAGTACCCGAGGCGTTTCGCATTGTCGGCGAAGATGATCGGAAATCGGCCGTTACCCGCGATCAGTCCGATGCGCTGTCCTTCGGGAGCCTGACCGTCATTTCCTGCATGCCCGCCCACCCGCGTTATTCCTCTTCGCCTTCTTGATCTTTGCCCACTGAGCGGCAAATACCCCGTTTCGTCCCCTGCATGAAGTCGGCGACCTGCATGACGTCCTGGCTCGCCCCGAACGTTTCCCGCGCCAGTTTGACGGCTTCCGCCACGCGATGTCCCGAGCGAAAGAGCACCTCGTATGCTTTCTTCAACGCCGCGATACGGTCAGCCGAAAATCCGTGCCGGCGCAGCCCGATCGAGTTCAATCCATACATCCGGGCACGGTACCCTCCGGCCGCCCGCATGAATGGCGGGAGATCCTGGCCGAGCGCACAGCAGCCCCCGACCATGGCATAGGCGCCGATACGCACGAACTGGTGAATACCGGAGAGCCCGCCGATGATGGCGTGGTCGCCGATAGAAATATGCCCCGCCAGGCTGGCCGCATTCGCCAGGATGAGATGATTGCCCAGATGGCAATCGTGCGCCACATGCACATAGGCCATTAGAAAATTCGAATGGCCTACGGTGGTCACGCCCCCGCCTTGCACGGTGGCTCGATTGACGGTCACATACTCGCGCAGGATGTTATCGTGGCCAATGACCACCTTCGTCGGCTCGCCTTTGTACTGCATGTGTTGAGGCGGGCCGCCCACCGATACGAAGGGATGCAGTTCGCACCGTTCCCCAATATCGGTCCACCCGTCGATCGACACATGGGACAGGACGCGGGTACCGGCACCGATAGTAACGTGTTCCCCGACGACGGAGTACGCTCCGACTTCCACATCATCTGCGAGCACCGCTTTCGGATGGATCACCGCGGTCGGATGAATCTTCACTCACACCTCCTCACCCTCTGGCAGACTGTCGCAAAGACCCGTCAGCATCGTCGTCGTCTTGCTGAAGGACCGGTTTGAACAGCCTGCGGTTCCCGTGCACTCCGGCCTATCCGGCCGGGAAAAATACGTCGCCTTATTTCGCCGCGGCTTCGTCCATCACCATGGCCGTGACTTCCGCTTCGCAGACCAATTCGGTATCAACGAAGGCCTTGCCCTGCATCTTCCAGAATGGAGCGCGTTTCTTGAGCACGTCCACTTCCAAGCGCAAAATATCGCCGGGCACAACAGGCTTCCGGAACTTCGCCCCGTCGATTCCGGTCAAGTACACGACCGGACGTCCGACCGCGCCGAGCGACTTGAACGCGAGCACGCCGCCGACCTGAGCTAACGCTTCGAGGATCAGCACTCCCGGCATGACCGGACGCCCGGGAAAGTGCCCCTGAAAAAACGGCTCGTTGATCGTCACATTCTTGATGCCCACAATCCGGCGATCTGGGTCGAGTTCGCGAATGCGGTCGACCAGCAAAAACGGATACCGGTGGGGAAGGATCGATTGAATCTCAACGCTGTCCATCACTGACATCAGCCCCGCCTCCTGTGTTGCGTAGACGATTGCGACCGGCCGCTACTTGTTCTGCCGGTCGAACTCCTTGATGATCTGTTCCGTCAGATCGACCGACGGGTGACTGTAGATCACAATCTTGACCGTCGCCTCACTGCCCTTGTCCAGGACGGCCGTATACCCTTCCTTCTGCGCGACCGTCGAGGCCGCGGCCTGAATCTTCAGGGCATACTCCGCTACCATGCCGCGCTGCTTTTCCTGCACCTCACGATTGAAGTCTTGAATCCGGCGCTGATAGGCCTCCAGCTTGGTCCTGAAGTGCTCTTGCTTCTCCTTGCGCGCGTCCTCAGACAGCGAGGCGTCCTGCATGCTCTTTTCCAGATCCTTTAGTTCCTGGTCATCGGAATCGATGATCTTCTGGCGCGTCGTGGAATAACTCTTCAGTTCTTCCAAGGCGCGTTTCCCCGCCACGCTGCGCTCGATGACCTGTTGCTGATCCATCATCGCCACCTTGATGTGGTCCGCAGCCAGCACCGATTGCGCTCCCCATGCCACGAGTACTGGTAGAACACCGGCCGCCATCCAATTACGTACGTTCATGGATTCCCTCTCATGGATACGTTTTGTTGAATTCCTCGATCAACTGCGACGACACATCCACCGCCTCATCGAAATAGAGGGTGGGCCCTCCGCGCCCGCGGTCGAAGATGGCCTGCAACTCCAGCCGCTTGGCAACCTTGCCCGACAGGGCTTCGATCTTATCCCGGAATGCGTCCAACACTTCCTTCTGCTTGTCCTGCACTTCGCGATTCAGGTCGGTCACTTTCTGTTGATATTCTGCCATCCGCCTCCGGAACTGTTCTTCACGTTCACGCTTGGCGGTTGCGCTGAGCACGCTGCCCTGCTTGACGAAGTCTTCTTCCATCCGCCGAAGTTCTTTTTCTTCGAGTTCGATCAGCGCCTGACGATTCTTGGCAAACGAGGCCAACATGTCCTTGGCTCTCTTCCCGGCATTGGTCTCGCCCAGGATACGTTGGGGATCCACCACACCGATCCGGGTAGAGGTCGGCACCGTCGACGGATTCGACCGGCACCCGCCGGCCAGCAGCGTTATGGTCAGGAGCGCCAGGCACAGTCCGTTCCACCCGGCTCGTCTCGGCCCTTTCCAGCCCATCAGTCCACGCATTCGTCCGATTCCTTTCCCACACCAGCGCCGCACAGTCTGCATCAGAACAATGATCCGATCGTAAACTCAAAGACGCCCATCCGCTCGGTCGGCCGGGGATCGAGGTTGATTCCATAAGCGGCCCGCAACGGACCGAACGGAGAAATCCACCGGGCCTCAAATCCCGCCGCACTCCGTAACTTACTGAACTGCACCGGCTCGTTATCGTCGAATCCGTTTCCGTAGTCGAAGAAGAACACGCCGTTCAACTTCGCCTCGGACGAAATGGTGAAGATAAAGTCGTTGTTGAAAATGAGCTCCTTCGCGGAACCCAACAGCGAGCCCGATGGCGTCACGGGGCCTGCACGGCCGAACACGAAGCCGCGCATCGTATTGATGCCTCCGACAAAGAAGCGCTCGGTGAGGGGAATGGGCCGGCCCCCGATCCCCTCTGTCTGCCCATAGCGGACATGTACCGAGAACCGCGTGTCATAGACAAGCGGCGTGTACTTGATGACATCGAAGTACACCTTATAGAAATGGTTCGATCCTCCGAGCGCAGGCGTCCCGTAGTCGGCACCGACGCTCAGGCGCCATCCGGTGCGGGGATCCAGATAATAGTCACGGGTGTCACGAAACAGCGACGTCCGGAACCCGGTCGACGATTGCGTTCCTAACTGACGGCAGATCAGCGGAATCAGATCCGGGCAGAGCCCTTCTTGCGGATCGCTGTACTTGAGTTGCTCGCCGAACAGGCTGATGCTCCCGTTCACATACTCCGACAGCCAGCGACTCCAGGTGGCACTGGCTCCTGACTTGGACTCGAAGTAGGAGATATAGTTGGTCATCGACCGGTAAATATCCAGCTGAAGGGCATTATACGAATCGTTCACATAGGGATTCCGGAACGTGACAAGCCCCAAAGAACGCTGCTGACCCAATTGCCCGCGGATACGGCCTAACCAACCGTTCCCCCCGAGATTACCCTCGGTGATGTCGGCAATCGCCACCAGTTTGTCCAAGGTGCTGAATCCGCCGCCGATGCTGAACTGACCGGTCGGCTTTTCCTTCACCTTCACATTGAGATCGACCTTATCGACATCGACCTGCTGCGGCAGAATTTCCACCGTTTCGAAAAAGTTGAGGTTGTTCAAGCGCTGGAAACTGCGCTTCAACGCCAGCGTATCGATGACATCCTGTTCGTCCAGGCGCAATTCCCGACGCACGACATTGTCGCGCGTCTTATCGTTGCCGGTAACATGGATTTCGCGGATGCGCATCATTTCGCCCTCTTTGACATTGAGGGTGATCGTTGCGGTGCGCGCATTGTTGTCCGGCGTCACGTTCGGCACGACATCAGAGAAGACGTAGCCCTTCGCGCCATAGAGATCGGTAATACGAGTGATTTCGCCGCGAATCTTGGCCCGCTGAAAGATTTCGCCCGGCCGGATGCCCAACCCTTCGCGCAATTCATGGTCCTCGAAGACCGTATTGCCGCGGAAGCCGACCTCCTGCACGATGAACGGTTCACCTTCGACGACCGAATAGGCGATCTCGAACCACTTCTTATCGTCGCTCAATTCCAGCGTCGGCTGGCTGATCTGCACATTCAAGTAGCCCTTGTTCAGATAAACTTCACGGATACGCTCGATATCGTTGCCAAGTTCTTCGCGCTTCAGCACACCGGCATCCGACAGCAGCGACGGCAGTTTGAGCTGCGTCACAAGCCCGTACCAGGGAATCCATTCGCGCGTGGCCGTCACTTTGAATACTTCTTCCTTGGTCACCGCCCGCATGCCATCAAAATTGATACGACGGACTTTGGCCTTGGTGCCTTCCTTGATGAAATAGGTCAGCCGCTTGCGGTCCTCATCCACGGATTGAATTACAGGAATGACCTGGCAATTGTAAAAGCCATCCTCCTGGTAGGCGAGGCGGATCTTTTCCGCGCTTTCTTTCGCCTGCTGCTGGTCGAGAAAGGTCTGGCTTTTGATCGTAATCTTTTCTTTGAGCTTGTCGTCGCTCAATTCCTCATTGCCGTCGAACACGATTTCGGTAATGAACGGTTTCTCGCGGACGACAAAGCCGACAGCCACGCCGCCATCGGCTGAATCCGTTTCGACCTGCACATCCTCGAAGTAGCCGGTTCCGTAGAGAATCTTGACCTGTTCCCGGAGCGCGTCAGGGGTAAACCGATCGTTGGCCTTGAGGGTGAGACGCCCCTGGATCGCCTGCAGTTCAATACGTTTCTGACCACGGATGGTGACGGAGCTGACCAGCGGTGCGCTCACCTGAGCTCGCACACACTCTGCCTCGCCGATCGCGAAGAGCGCCACCAGTGCAAGAATGAGAATCGGCACCCACCGCCTGCCTCCCGACTTGGTCACCGCAATCCTTCCGTACCACTTGGGAATGCAAGCACTGGTTGCCCTGAAGTTCGAGATAGGAAACCACCGCGTTCCGTGTCGCGTCACGTGCGCCGGGCCGACCGGCCTTGCGCAGGCACTCACGAACTGTTGTCGTTACCATCACCGATGCGCCGCTTTCGTTGCAGCACCACCGCACGTGCGCAGAAAAACTCTCGGATTATATTGACCACATTTTTCAATGTAAAGGAGTTTCCCCGCACCACGACGCGCAGGCGGTGGTCGAAAAGACCCGACGAAATCTTGACTTCATGTACCCCATCACATACTATCGCCCCTATGACAAGAACAGACGTACGTAAAGCGATTATTCCCGCTGCCGGACTGGGCACACGCTTTCTTCCCGCCACCAAAGCCTCCCCGAAAGAGATGCTGCCGCTGGTCGACAAACCGCTGATTCAATATGTCGTCGAAGAAGCGGTCGCATCCGGCATCGAAGACATCATCGTCATCACCGGGCGAGGCAAGCGCGCCATCGAAGACCACTTCGATCGCTCCCTCGAACTGGAAGAAAATCTCAAGGGCAGCGGCAAAGGGCAGGTGCTCAACCAGATGCGGCACATCTCCAATCTGGCGAACTTCTGCTACGTCCGCCAGCCGGAAGCCATGGGGCTGGGACATGCCGTCTTGTGCGCGCAGCATTTGATCGGCGACGAGCCCTTCGCCGTCATTCTAGGCGATGAAATCATCGACGCGGCCGTGCCCGGCCTCGCACAATTGATCCATATCTACAAACAGCGCAAGGGCGCCGTGCTCGGCGTGCAGGAAGTGCCGCCGCAGGAAGTCAGCCGGTACGGCATCATCTCGGCGCGCAAAATTCGCAATGGCCTGCACCGTGTCGACGACCTGGTGGAAAAGCCCGCGCCCGCCGATGCGCCCTCGAATCTCGCCGTCATCGGACGGTATGTGCTTCCGCCTGAAATTTTCCCGATCCTCCGCAAGACGCCCCCGGGCAAGAACGGAGAAATCCAATTGACGGATGCCCTGCGGCAACTCGTCAAGCACACGCCGATGTTCGCGCACGAGGTCGAAGGACAGCGGCACGATGCCGGCGACAAGCTGGGATTTCTGATTGCCACGGTCGAGTTGGCCCTGAAAAACCCGTCCTTAGGACCTGCATTCGGCGATTTCCTGCAGCAGCGACTCCGACCCACCACCGCCGACGTTCGCCGCCGCGGCCAGGGTCGAGGGCGCTCAACGACCTAGCCCCGGGCATGATGGATCACCGTCACCCGAACCGTGCTACCGCACGACATCGTCATTGAGACCATACACCAGCAGACTGGAGCCTCATGGCTGAAGCAGTAGAACAAGATTTCTCAAGCAATCAGAACCTTGAACCGCCGGATCAACTGCCCCTGCTGCCCGTCCGAGATATCGTCGTGTTTCCCTACATGGTGCTCCCGCTGTTCGTCGGCCGCGAAATGTCCATCAAGGCGATCGAGGCGGCGCTGGCCGGCAATCGGATGCTGTTCCTCGCGACACAAAAATCTCTCGATGTGGAAAACCCGCAGCCGGAAGATATTCATTCGGTCGGTACGGTGGGTATCATCATGCGGATGCTCAAACTGCCTGATGAACGCATCAAGATCCTGGTGCAGGGCCTCGCCAAGGGCCGCATCGAGGAATACATTCAGAACGACCCCTACTACTCCGTCAAAATCGAAAAACTCGTCGAGACGAAGCAGCCCGGCTCCACGCTGGAGACCGAGGCGGTCATGCGCACGGTCAAGGAGCAGATCGAAAAAATCGTCAGCCTCGGCAAGGTGCTGATTCCGGACGTGATGGTCGTGATCGAAAACCTGGAAGACCCGGGACGCCTCGCCGACATGGTGGCCTCCAATCTCGGGCTCAAGGTCGATATTACCCAAGCCGTCTTGGAAATCGTGGACCCGATCCAGCGGCTGCGGCAGATCAGCGAAATTCTCGCCAAGGAAATTGATGTCCTCTCGATGCAGCAGAAGATCCAGGCGCAGGCCAAGGGAGAGATGGACAAGACCCAGCGCGAATACTTCCTGCGCGAGCAACTGAAAGCCATCCAAAAAGAACTCGGCGAATTGGACGAACGGGCGGAGGAAGTCGCGGAATTCCGCAAGCGCATCAAAGACGCCAAGATGCCTGAGAAGGTCCTCAAGGAAACCGAGAAACAACTCAAGCGGCTGGAGAAAATGCATCCGGACACGGCCGAATCGGCCACGGTCCGCACGTATTTGGAGTGGATGGTCGAGCTGCCCTGGAATAAGAAGTCGAAAGACAACCTCGACCTGAAGGCCGCGATGAAGGTCCTGAATGAGGACCACTATGACCTGGAGAAGGTGAAAGAACGCATCGTCGAGTACCTCGCCGTGCGCAAACTCAAAGAAAAGATGAAGGGCCCGATCCTCTGTTTCGTAGGCCCTCCCGGCGTCGGCAAAACCTCGCTCGGGAAATCCATCGCGCGCGCGTTAGGCCGCGAGTTTGTGCGGATCAGCCTGGGCGGCGTGCGGGACGAGGCGGAAATCCGCGGCCATCGCCGGACCTACGTCGGCGCGCTGCCAGGGCGCATCATCCAAGGCATGAAGCAAGCCGGGACGAACAACCCGGTCTTTATGCTCGACGAAGTCGACAAGGTCGGCATGGATTTTCGTGGCGACCCCTCGGCGGCTCTCCTCGAAGTGTTAGACCCCGAGCAGAACAGCACGTTCACCGATCACTATCTCGGTGTGCCGTTCGATTTGACGGAAGTCATGTTCGTCACGACGGCCAACTTGATGGATCCGATTCTCCCCGCCCTCCGTGACCGCATGGAAGTCATCGATATTCCGGGCTACACGGAAGAAGAAAAACTCGGTATCGCGCAGAAGTACCTGATTCCCCGGCAGATGAACGAGCATGGGATCACCGAGAAACATATCCGCGTCTCCGAAACGGCAATTCGCCATGTCATTTCTCATTACACGCGCGAAGCCGGCGTCCGCAACTTGGAGCGCGAAATCGCAAACCTCATGCGGAAAGTGGCCAAGAAGGTCGCAGAAGGCAAGGCCGAGTGTCATGCCATCGACCAGACCAACCTGAACAAATATCTGGGTGTGGCGAAATACATCCCGGAGGCAGAACTTGAAAAGGACGAAATCGGCGTGGCCACCGGGCTCGCCTGGACCGAAAGCGGCGGAGACGTTCTGTACATCGAAGCGACCGTCATGAAAGGCAAGGGACAGCTCACGCTCACCGGGCATCTCGGCGACGTCATGAAAGAGTCGGCCCAAGCCGCCTTGAGTTACGTGCGGTCACGCGAAAAGACGCTGGGCATCAGCCCGGACCTCTTTGCCAAGAACGACATTCATATTCACGTGCCGGCGGGAGCGACGCCGAAAGACGGGCCTTCCGCCGGAATCACCATGGCCACGGCCATCGCGTCGGCCTTGGCCCAGATCCCCGTGCGGCGCGATCTTGCCATGACGGGAGAAATCACCCTCCGCGGGCGGGTGCTCCCGATCGGTGGCTTGAAGGAAAAAATCCTCGCGGCCAAACGGGCAAAACTTTCCGCCGTCGCTCTTCCAAAACGTAATAAGAAGGATTTGGAAGAGATCCCCAAACACATTTTGAAGGGAATTGAATTGATCTTCGTCGATACGGTGGACGACGTCATCAAGGCAGCCTTGCGACGGTCCCCCTCGCGCAAGGCCAGCGCCGCGGCGCCGAAGACACCGGTGAAAAAGATTGCGCGGTCGAGCGCATCCAAGCGAAAGGCCGGCTCGCCACGGCGCGCACGACTTCTTCCGGGGACCGCCCCCTCGCTGTCTCTTTAGCCCTCGCTGCATGAGGACCGCTGCTGCCATCGCTGATTGCCTGATACGGCGACCGGTCTGGGGAAAGGTGGATTGATGCCGCCAGGCCGATCCCGCCGGGCCAATATGGTGCGCAGTGAGTTCGACCTGATCCGGCGCCTGCAAGCGCAGGCCGCACAACCGGACCCGCACGTATTTAAAGGAATCGGCGACGACACCGCGATCATCAAAACCTCGTCGACCGAATGGACGCTCATCACCACGGACCTTCTGGCGGAGGGGGTGCACTTTGATCCAGCCACCTCCTCATTTCGAGACATCGGGTACAGAGCCGCAATCGCCAATCTGAGCGATATCGCCGCGATGGGCGGAACCCCCCGCTTCATGCTGGTTTCCATTGCAATCCCGCCGACCTGCTCCACGACAGAGATCCAAGAACTGTATCGCGGCATGATGCAGGCTGGGTCTCCCTATGACGTGCGTCTCATCGGCGGTGATACCTCCGCATCCCAACAAGGACTCTTTCTTAACATTACTCTCACCGGCGTCGTGAAACCCCGTCAGGCCCTGCTGCGCAGCGGCGCCCGAGAGGGAGACCGGCTCTATGTCACGGGAACACTGGGTGACTCCCGTGCAGGCCTTGATCTCCTGAAGTCGCGCCAACGGCCGAAACTCCGACCGGCAGACGCCCGTTTTCTTCTGGCCCGCCATCACCGGCCGTCGGCTCGCATCGCAGAAGGCCAATGGCTCGTGAAACACGGGCTCGCCGGGGCGGCTATCGACCTTTCAGACGGCCTTACCGGTGATCTTCGTCACATCTGCGAGGAAAGCGCGGTGGGTGCGGAGATCATCGCCGACGCGCTCCCACTCTCGCCGGCTTGTCGGGCCTATGCCGCAGCACGGCGGCTCGACGCCCGACAGATTGCCTTGCAAGGCGGCGAGGACTATGAATTGCTGTTCACCGTTCCGCGGAGCAAACACGTCCGCTTTGAACGGTTGGCAGGCAAGACCCGATTTCACTTTACCTGTATCGGTTCGATTACATCGAAACGACTCGGCCTGCGCTTGCGGGCTGGCACAAACACCACGCAACCACTTCCGGTCACCAGTTACGAACATTTTCTCAAGCCGGCTTAATAGAGCCCAGACATCAGACGCCTTATGGCAGACCTACGATCGCTGTTTCGCCAAATCCTACATCTCGATGAAACACCGCATCGAACGGCGCTGGCGTTTGCGATCGGCGTCTTCATCGGCTTTTCTCCTGCCTATGGACTCCACATGGTCATGGTGGGATTCTGCGCCTGGGCATTCGGGTGGAATGTAGTGGCGCTGCTCGCCGGCGCGTTTCTCAACAATCCCTGGACCCTCATCCCGATTCTCGGCGGAACCTACTGGACCGGCGCAACCCTGTTAGGGATGCACGATTTTCCCTCGTTCGATTGGAGCGACCTGTCGTTTACGGGGATTTATCATCAGGTCGCGCCCCATGCCTGGCCCTTTGTGCTCGGCGGAATGGTCCTCAGCATCGTCGGCGGATTGCTGGCCTATCCGATTGCCTATTTCCTGCTCGTCAAATATCGCCGAAGCAGAACGGCCGAACAGTCTGCGCATTTGCCCCCGCCGCCAGGGCTAGGCTAAGATCACTCGTCGTTCGTTCACCTATGAAACTACCTTCCGCAACTCCCCCGGGTCCCTACGACGGATCGGCCCTCATTGCCGATCCGATCCACGAATACGTGTCGTTCACCGTGCCCTATGCGACGCCTGACCCCTCAGAACGAACGGAAAAAGACCTGATCGACTCTCCCTGGGTTCAACGGCTGCGCTACATCTATCAGCTGCAGAGCGCCCGATGGGTCTATCCGTCAGCCGAGCATACGCGGTTTGTGCACTCGCTGGGGACCATGCATGTGGCCGGACGATTCGCGCGGCACCTGTATCCATTTTTGCGCAAAGTGGTTCCCTACCTTCCCTCGGCCACCTTTGTGGAAGAGTTCTTGCGCATCACGGCCCTCGTGCACGATATCGGTCATGGCCCGTTCTGTCATTTCTTCGATGATAATTATCTGCACGGCTTCGGCCTGTCGCATGAAAAGCTCGGTCAGATCATCGTGCGCGAACACCTCGGTCCGCTCATCAAGAAAATCCGACGCAGCCCGTCGGGTCCGTTCGATCGCGGCGAGGAGCTCAATCCTGACCACATCGCGCATGTCATCCTGAAGGAGAAGGGAAAGGACAACTCAAAAATTCCCCGCTGGATCAACTTTCTCCAGCCAGTCATTTCAGGAAGTTATACGGCCGACAATCTGGACTACGTACTACGCGACGCCTACATGTGCGGCGTTGCGGTCGGACCGGTCGATCTGACCCGTCTGATCCATTACACCATCGTGACCGAGAAGGGGTTCACGATCCATAAAACCGGTCTCCCGGCTCTGCACATGTTTTTGAATACCAGAATGTATTTGTATTCAAATGTCTACTATCACCGGACGACCAGGGCGATCGACATTCATCTACGCGACATTTTCGGGGACACCATGAAGCTGCTGTTCCCGTCGAATCCGGCCAAGCACATGGACGACTACCTCACGCTCACGGACTGGTCGTTGCTGGAAGATGTGCGGCGATGGAAAAAGGCCGGACAGAGCAGCCTGCGCCGCCTGCATCAGGAGTGGGCTCATATCCTCAGCCGCGACGTGAAATGGAAAATGGCCTATAGCACGGTGCTCAAGGAAAAAGGCATCGAGCGGGGAATGGACTTCCCCAGCCACGAACAGTTCCAGCAACAGATCCAGAAAGCCTTGCCGTCTAAGTTGCAAAACCTGCCGTTCCGTGTCGATATGGCACCGCTGGATCCACGCCCGGATCCGAAAGATACACGCGGCATTCCCCTGCTCGTCTATGATCCCGGAACCAAGGGGCTCTCAACCGAGCCGCTGGAGGAATTTCTCGACCTGCTTCCTACCCGTCTGGTGCAGTTCCGAATCTATGCCCTGGGCCACGACCAGGACGCCGCCCTCTCCAGAGCAGCCGCGACCGTCCTGAATAAGACCCCGTCGAGCATTGAGACGAACTTCTAGCTGCCATACTCCTTCCCACTGTGCCTTGCCCCCATTTGCAGTAATACGTGCAATAATCCTAGCGAAAACACTAGGGCCCAATGCTTCTTTTATTTTTCGCGAGTTTCGCCTACATTGCCTCCACATACCTTAACGTTGCGGCATATTCGCGCGCCTCGCGCACCGCTGTAATAGGAGCCCCATGACAATTCTGGTCAGGTTGGGCACATGACCGAACCGAGGCTTCGCTCCTACTACGAACGGGCGAGCCTTGGTTTCCTCATCCTTCTGACCGGCGCGGTATTCCTCCTCGATGCATTCACTCCGCGGGGAGTTCCTGCTTGGATCCTCTACCTTGTTCCGCTTGTTCTCACGCATAGACTCTCATACGCCAAAGCGCCGTCAATTCTGGCCACCTGCTGCGCCGTCCTGACCATTATTGCGTATCTCGTGTCCCCCGATATGGTGGAATTGCCGGCATGGATTCCGTTGCTGAATCGCCTCGTCGGTATGTGCATATTTTGGCTGGTGGCCTACGCCATCAGCCAGCAAAAGCGCATCACCCAGGATTTGGTGAAAACAGCCACTCTGGAAGTCGAGCACAAGGCGCTTCAGCTTCGGGAACAATTGCTGGAGAAAAATGCCAAGGAGCTTCAGGATCTGTACGACTATGCTCCATGCGGCTACCATTCGCTCAATGCCGATGGTCTGATCATGGCCATGAATCAGACCGGGCTCGATTGGTTGGGGTATACGGCCCGCGAAATTGTCGGCATCCGACGATTTGGCGACTTTTTAACTGCCCTGGACGCGGATCTCTTTGAGAACCACTGTAACCGCCTCTGTCAGGTCGGTGAGATCAATGGCTTAGAGTTTGACGTCATGAGAAAAAATGGCACCACATTTCCGGTGCTGCTCAACGGCTCTATACTGAAAGATCGCGAAGGCCAATTTATCTCGAGCCGATGGACACTGGTCGACATTACCGACCGCAAACGCGCGGATGAAATACTGCACCAACACAATCAACTCCTTGAAAAAGAGGTCAAAGACCGGACAGAGGCTCTGCGCGTCACCAACGATCGGTTGGAGCAGGAGTTGATCACCACCCGCCAGACTCAGGCAGCGTTAAAATCCACCGAATTACGCTTTCAGTTGATGGCCAATCATGCTCCCGTCCTGATCTGGGTCAGCGATCTGTCCAAGAACTGCATCTGGTTCAACAATCCCTGGCTGGCATTTGTCGGTCGCACGCTTGAGGAGGAACTAGGGAATGGTTGGACACAAAATGTGCACCCCGATGATCTCGATTATTGTATGAAAGTGTACGACAGCTCCTTTGACGAGCGGCGGGAATTTACGATGGAGTACCGCCTGCGTCGCCATGATGGCGAGTGGCGATGGTTACTTGACCATGGCGTGCCGAGGTTCGAAGACGGAGATCGGTTCGTGGGTTTCATCGGCTCCTGTACCGATATTACGGAACACAAAGAATCTCTGGCACTCGCCAGAGATAGTGAGGAACGACTGAGCGGCATTTTCAGTTCCGCCATGGATGCGATTATTACGATCAATGAACGCCAGGAAATTACGCATTTTAACTCGGCGGCGGAGTCCATGTTCGGATGTACAGCCGAACAAGCGATCGGCGAGCCGGTGTCCCAATTTATTCCTGAACGTTTTCGTGCTGCGCATCGTCACCATGTCGCAGCCTTCGGCCAGACGTCCGTCACCAAACGTGAAATGGGAGCCCTTGGCACAATTTCCGGCCGTCGAATGAATGGACAGGAATTCCCCATTGAAGCTTCCGTTTCGCAAATGCTTTCCCGTGGTCAGAAATTGTTCACCGTCATTCTCCGCGACATTTCCCAGCGCAAGCAGGTAGAGGATGCACTCAAAGCGAGCGAGGCTCGTTATAGAGAACTGCTGGAATGTTTGCCCCAACTCATTTGGACAGGCAATCCGGACGGTGCGTTCAATTATGTCAGTCCGCAATGGATCACCTATACCGGCATCCCTGCTGATAAACAATTGGGTGTAGGCTGGGCCCACCAAGTCCATGTTGATGACCGGCCCATGTTGGCAGAACAGTGGAAAGCCGGTATTGCTTCCGGGCAACCGTTCGAGCTCGAGTTCCGCATTCGCGGCTCCAACCGCCAATACCGGTGGTTTCAAACCCATGCGTCTCCGATTCGCGACTCCAACGGAAGCCTCGTGAGATGGCTGGGCACCAGCACGGACATCGATGATCGGAAGCAGGGTGACGCTATGCGAGCGCGCCTGGGCGCGATCGTGGAATCCTCGTCCGACGCCATCATCAGCAAAACTCTCGATGGAAGCATCCTGACCTGGAATGGGAGCGCAGAGAAAATGTTCGGCTATACCGCCGCCGAAATCATCGGTCGCTCGATCACCATCCTGCTCCCCCCTACACGACGGCATGAGGAATCGGAAATCATCGCGCAGATTAAGGCTGGAAAACAGCTCCAGCATTTCGAAACCGTCAGACTGCGTAAAGATGGCTCCCACCTTGACGTATCGCTGACCGTGTCACCCATCAGAGATGCGAATGGCACCGTCATCGGCATTTCAAAGATCGCTCGGGATATCACCGCAAGGAAACAGGCTGAAGACTTACTGCAACAGCAACGCAGACTGATCGAATTATCACATGAACCTATTTTTGCGTGGGATACGGAGCGCGGAATTGTACAATGGAATAACGGTTGTGAGCAGCTGTATGGGTACACGGCGGCAGAGGCGATCGGACAATCCAGCCACCAACTATTGCAGACCGCATTCTCGACGTCACTCACGGACATTCTGGCCATGCTGGACGTGAAAGGGGAATGGACGGGAGAGATACGGCATCGCACGAAATCAGGGCAGGGATTGGTCGTGGAAAGCCGGTGGGCCATGCTAAAGGCTACTGGCCGCAATCTCGTTCTGGAAACGAACCGGGATATTACTCAACAACGGCGGTCTGAGGAAACCATCCTGAAGAAGAACAAAGACCTGGAGACCCTCCTGTACGTCACGTCCCACGATTTGAAAGAACCGCTGCGGGCGATTGAAAGCTTTTCCATCTTGCTTCAGGAACGGTATGCAAATCGGCTCGATGAAAAGGGGCAAGACTTTCTCCGGCGCATCGTCCGGGCCACGCAGCGACTCGACCAATTGCTCACCGATATTCTGGACCTCTCACGCGCGCAACGAATGGAACCGCCTGTTAGCGAGGTTGAAGCCGAATTGCTCGTCCAGGAGGTGTTGCGTCGATTGGAAAATCGAATTAACCAGACTAGGGCCAAAATCGTCATTCACTCTCCCCTGCCGCGTCTTCGCGTCAACACCACCTGGGCCATCCAGGGCATCTATAATCTTGTGACCAATGCGCTTAAGTTTGTTCCTGAGGGGGAAACTCCGGACGTCGAGATTTCGGCCTTTTCTGAGATTGATCTGCACGGAATGGAACATACCGGACTGATCGTCCAAGATCGCGGTCATGGAATCCCCACCGATCAACAAGAGCGAATCTTTGAATTGTTCAGGCGTGCCGTCGGTCGCGAAGTGGAAGGGACCGGAGCAGGGCTGGCCATTGTCCGGCAAGTCGCGGAACGCCATGGGGGACGAGCATGGGCGACATCGCGCGACGGCGGTGGCTCAAACTTTTTCATTACTTTTGGCGGACATCCACCAATTAAACGAGGGGCAACGTTATGACAATTCGGCCGTTCGACATTCTGATCGCAGAAGATAACGAGGACGATATTCTGCTGATCCGCGAAGCCTTCGAGATGGTGAACATGACCAATCGTGTATCCGTTGTGCGGGACGGAGTGGAAGCGTTAGCCTATTTGCGTGGAGAAGGCCCCTTCAAGGAATGCCCACTTCCAGGCATAGTGCTCCTCGATATCAACATGCCCAAGAAAACCGGTCTGGAGGTCTTGGAAGAGATCAAATCCGATCCCCGTTTTCGCCCTATCCCGGTCGTGATGTTGACGGTCAGCGAGCGGGACGAGGACATTCTTCGTTCATTTGAGAAGGGGGCCTGTTCGTATATTCGCAAACCCGTGACGTTCGCACGTTTCATTTCCGTCGTCAAAGAATTCGAACTGTATTGGACACTAGTGTCCAAGATACCACCGCTCAAGAGGTAACACATGCATGTGTTGCTGATCGAAGATAATGAGGATGATGCGGAATTGATTCGTGACGCGCTCTGCGAACAGTCGCCGCACGACATCGTGCTCAGTTGGGGTGATCGACTTGACACCGGTCTGCTGAAGCTTACAGCAGGCCATGTCGATGCTGTGTTGGTCGATCTCGCCTTGCCGGATAGTCAAGGCCTGGAAACACTCGACCGGGTGAGGGCACAAGCTCGTGAAGCGGCTGTCATTGTGTTGACGGGCCTCGACAATGAGCTGGTTGCTGAAAAATCTCTTCTGCACGGCGCCCAGGATTATCTTGTCAAAGGCCGTTTGACGGGTGATGCCCTGAGACGGGCCATTCGTTATGCCATGGGACGGCACCGCGTGGAGCAGGCCTTGCGAAAAAGCGAGGAACGATTCCAACTGACGTGTCTCGCCACGCGGGACGGTATCTGGGACTGGGACATCCTGTCGGGTATGACGTGGTTTAACGATGCGTATCAAACGGTTTATGGATCGGAACCGCAGAATCCACAAATAGGCCGAATTCCTTGGACCGACCAAATTCACCCCGCTGATAGAGCCACGATCATCGCCGGCCTGACCCATGTGCTGCAATCCGAGCAACATTTGTGGAAGGCGGAGTATCGTTTTCGCAGGCATGATGGCACCTACGCCTACGTGATCGACCACGGCTATGTTCTTCGGGATCATGAAGGCGCGCCCTACCGGGTGATCGGAGCCAAGACCGACATGACCGAACGGAGACAGGCGGAAACGATGCATGCGATCCAACTGGCTGTCGGATTGGCGTTGGAGGATTCGGTGACCCTGAGCGAAGCAGTGCCTAAAATCCTGCGCGCCATGTGTGAACTGCAAGGCTGGACGTTCGGCGCGTTGTGGCTCGTCGATACCCAGAAAAAAACTTTGCGCTGCGATGCGCTCTGGCATCAATCTGGACAGCTTACCGAGGCTTTCGCACAGGCCTACCAGGCACTGGCGTTACAGCAGACCATGGGATTGGCAGGTCAGGCGTGGAAAACAGACGCCCCCGCATTCTGCCCTGATATTCTGAATGAGGCCGAGTTCCCCGCGCATGACGCCGCTCGGGACGCCGATCTTCACGGAGCCATCGCGTTTCCCATCCATGCCGGAAAAGAGATCCTGGGCATCATGGAGTTTTTTACGGTTGAAGTCCTCCGCCCGGCCATTTCCCGACTGGAGGGAATTTCTGAACTGGGCGCTATGATCAGCCAATTTCTGAACCGGAAAGATCTGGAACGACAATTACGGCAGGCCCAGAAGATGGAAGCCCTGGGCCGCATGGCGGGAGGCGTGGCACACGATTTCAACAACCTGCTCACCATCATCAATAGTTGGGCCGAACTATTGATGGATGAGCCGGGCCTGACGTCACGGGCACAACGAGGCATGGCGCAAATCAAAGAAGCCGGCAATAAGGCCACCGGACTGACACGACAACTGCTGGCCTTCACCCGCCATCAAGTGGTGGAACGGCAGTCCCTCAACCTCAATGAGCGCGTCAGAGATATCATCGAACTCATGAAGCGGGTGATCGGCGAAGACATTCATCTCGTGCTGACACTGGATCCGACCGTTGGACGCATCAAGGCGGACTCCGGTCAGATCGAGCAGGTGGTGATGAATCTGGTCGTCAACGCCAGGGATGCCATGCCGCACGGCGGCCGGCTTGAACTGGAAACCGGCGAAGTGATGGTTTCCCATTCCGACCCATTTTGGCCTGATCCCTTGCCTCCTGGTCCATATGTGACCCTGGCTGTACGCGATACGGGGTGCGGCATGAGCGCCGACACCCTGGCCCATGTCTTCGAACCCTTTTTTACGACGAAGGAATTGGGCAAAGGAACCGGTCTCGGACTGTCGACTGTGTACGGGATCGTTCGACAAAGCAGCGGTACCGTGGGGATTACGAGTGAGGTGGGAAAGGGCACCAGCTTCACGATTTACTTCCCCCGTCTCGAGGGAGACACCGACTCCCCCCGCGCGATGCCGCAGCCCAAATCCATGAACGAACAGTCGGAAACCATTCTCCTGGTTGAAGACAACGATATGGTGAGAGGACTGGCACATACCGTGCTCGTGGCCCAGCACTATCATGTTCTGGCAGCCCGGTCCGGCGAGGAAGCGTTAGAGATGGTGCGCCGGCAAGGTCGTCACATTGCGCTGCTGGTGACCGATATGGTGATGCCGGGAATGGGAGGCGCCCAATTGGCTCGCGAACTCAAGGCCCTACAACCGGATATCAGAGTCATCCTCACGTCTGGTTATTCAGGCCGGGACGAAACGCTTCTCAACGCGTTCGATACTCAGATGGCGTTTTTGCCGAAGCCTTACACCCCAGAATCCCTGACGAAAGCTGTAGCCACGGCCCTAGAATCACCAGCCCGGCAGGAGAACTGAGGATCCCTCACACGCCGCTTGAAGATCTTTCGAGCGGCAATTGACGAGATGGGTAAAGGAACGGAGAGACGCCCTATCGGCTATCACCGCCGACTGCCGTCGGGGCTGATTCCATCGGAGAAGGAACCGGCGGCGCAGCCAACACCGGGCGTGCCGCGTCAGGATTCTGCGGAAAGGGTAACTCGAGCAGCGCATAGGGATTCACGCGGGCACCGTTGACCTTCATCCCCCAGTGGAGATGCGGGCCGGTCGCTCGGCCGGTGGCGCCGACCTTCCCGATAACCTGGCCGGCTTTGACCAGATCACCTTCGTTGACCAGGGCCTCCGACAGGTGAAAATACATCGAATAGAGACCGAGGCCGTGATCGATAAAAATGCCTCGCCCCGAAAAAATATGATCGACAACGAGCCGCACGACCCCATCATTGCTGGCCATCACGTCGGTCCCCATCGGCGCGCCGATATCCTCTCCGTTGTGGGGATTTCTGGGCTGCCCATTCATAATGCGAACACTGCCGAAGATGCCGGTCCGTTTGCCGTGAACCGGCTCGATGAACCCCGCTTGCCAGAGGCGCATCGCCGACTCCTCCGCTAAAGCCTTGCGCACCTGCTCCTGCTCAGCCTTCCAACGCGCGGCCGCCTTCTCATCCAGATCGACTTTATCCTTGGGCAATTTGAGATGTTCGACGGCAAACTTTTCCTTCACCACGAGCACCTGATAGGAAAAATGTCTGGTCTGCTCGCCCAATTGCGCATCGATCGTCAGCTCATGCGGGCCTGGTTCATCTTGCAAGTCGATCCCGAGCAATCCGATATAGCCCGTTCCGCCCGCCGCGGGATTCGGAAACAGCGTCACGGTACGTCCCATGAAGCGCCCTTTGACGCTTGCGGCCTCCTTGAGGTCCGGGATGGTGACGATCACGACCTGCCCCTGTTTACCGCTGAACTGACCGTCCCCGCCTCGAGGCACAGGTCCCGTGTTCGGGAACAGCTCAACAGGAAACACGCTGGCCAGCAGCACGACCGAGATAATGAGAAAGCGATCGAGGAACGACATGGCCTTGGCTCGATTGAATCCATCGACCCGTCTCATCGGTACAATCGCGCACCGGAGACTTGCGACAATA
Source organism: Nitrospira sp. (assembly GCA_024998595.1). Taxonomy (GTDB): domain Bacteria; phylum Nitrospirota; class Nitrospiria; order Nitrospirales; family Nitrospiraceae; genus Nitrospira_A. The sequence goes on along the minus strand of JACOEK010000007.1, from coordinate 62,849 downwards.
ACTCCTCAACCCGCCGGTTGACTGCGCTGAAGGGGTCCATGCAGAGAATCGTCTCTTCCCAATACCCGTTCAGTTTAAGATAGGTCCAGTCAACCGTGTATGAACGATTCTTGGCTCTCGCGAAACGGATGAAGTCGCCACGGACTTTCGCTCTGGTGGTCTGGGGCGGCACCGACATGGCACGTTGCACCGCCTCTTCCTCCACGACCCTGGTGGCCATGCCACGATTCTCCATCAAATAATACAGCCCGCGTGTACGTTTGACGTCATGAAATTGCAAATCCAACAGAAACACTCTGGGATCATCCCACCCGCAGTCTTTCTTGTCCGTGTACGATTGAATGAGATGCTTTTTCATCACCCAATCGACCTCATGCACCAACTGCATCGGATCCTCTTCCAGGCGATCCAGGACGGAAACCCACTTATCCAACACATCATCCAAGACCGGATCATGATCCTGCGCAGCCAGGAATTCCGTTGCGCGCTTCACGTAGACGCGCTGGATTTCAATGGCCGTCATCTGGCGACCGTCATCCAGCTTCACCTTCTTCGTGAGAGTGGGATCGCGGGAGATTTCGCGGATGGCCTTGACGGGGTCTTCGAGTTCCATGCCGGTCACCGCGAATCCCGATTCGATCATGGACAAGACTAACGTGGCGGTGCCAACCTTCAAATAGGTGGCATACTCCGACATATTGGAATCCCCCACGATGATGTGGAGCCGCCGATATTTCTCCGCATCGGCATGGGGTTCATCTCTCGTATTGATGATGCTGCGCGAGGAGGTCGTCGAGGAGGACGTCTTTTCGTGGATGTGCTGCGCGCGTTGGGAAATGAAGTACTGCGGCTTGCCGGAGACTTTCAACACCTTGCCCGCGCCGGAATAGATCTGCCGGGTCACGAAAAACGGGATGAGTTGTTCGGTCACCTTCCAGAAATCCACGTCCCGGCGCATGAGGTAGTTTTCATGACACCCATACGTGTTCCCAAGCGAATCCGTATTGTTTTTAAAAATATAGATTTCACCCGAAAGCCCCTCTTCCCGCAAGCGCTCCTCGGCCGCCGGTAAGCAGGCTTCCAGTAAGCGCTCGCCGGCCTTATCGTGAATGACCAGATCGAGGATGTTATCGCATTCAGGCGTCGAGTACTCGGGGTGGCAGCCGGTATCCTGATAGAATCGCGCTCCGTTGACCAGAAACGCATTGGACGGCCAGCTATTCGGAATCAGTCCTTCAAAGATATAGCCCAGCACTTTCTCCATCGGAAGATAGATCTTCCCATTGGGAGAAAAAATCAGACCATACTCGTTTTCGAGGCCGAAAATTCGCTGTTGCATAGAGACGCATTCTCCAAGCGACTCCTGTCAGGATACACCCTGACGCAGATGGCTTCAACAGACTCCGGCTGCCATTTCGGGGCCTTGCACGGCCGGAAAATGACCCGACCGATCATCGACTATATCGGAAACGCGGCCATGTCGAGGCAGGAACGTTATGCGAACAGGTGGGAGATATCGGCGCTGGTCAACCGTCTGAACTTCCGACCCTGGCGATGCCTATCCAATACGGCGACTTCGAGGTTTTCAGAAGGAATTTTCTGTGTGGCGACCTGCTCCAGAGCGGAGAGACAACGCCGGAGTCCGTCTTTGAGCGTCGGCGGCTGCGGCGTCGCATGTTCGCGCAAGTATTGCTGCACCGCTTCCGATCGCCCGCCGATCACCGCGAAACTCTTTTCATCCGCAATGCTGCCGTCGAACGAGATGCGAAAGATTTCGTTCGCCTGGCCGTTTACGCCGACTTGCACCACGAGGATTTCCACCTCCAACGGCTTCACATCCGTACTGAAGGCCGTCCCCAGGCTTTGCGAATAGGCGTTCGAGAGGGTCCTGGCGCTCACATCTTCGCGGCTGTACATATAGCCGGTCAGATCGGCATGGCGTATGCCCGCCTTCCGGAGATGCTCGAACTCGCTATATTTTCCGGCCCCGGCAAAAGCGATACGATCGTAGACCTCTGAAACCTTGTGCAGGGAAGAACTGGGATTGTCCGCCGCCAGCACAATACCGTCCACATATTCCAAGGCAATAATCGAACGTCCCTTGGCGATGCCTTTTTTGGCATACTCCGCCTTATCCTGCATCATCTGTTCAGGCGAGACGTAGTAGGGCAACGGCATCGATTACGATCTCCTTCGTTCGGCAATCATGGTTTCATACAGAGCACGAACCCGAGTTTCTGGCACGTCGGTGATACCGGCGCCGCTGACAATTTTCGCTGTCGGATAGATACCTCGGACCAGATCAGGCCCTCCCGTTCCGACGTCTTCATCCGCCGCATTGTACAATGCCAACAGTGCCACGCGGATGGCGTTTTCTTCGTCGAGCCCGAGCCGGTAGTGTTCTCGCATGGTATTGCGCGCGTCCTTACCGCCGGAGCCGATGGAATGATGATCGGACTCTTCGTAACGACCACCCGTGATGTCATACTTAAAGATACGACCTTCCTGTCGCTTCAGATCGTACCCCACATAGAGAGGCATCACGACCAATCCCTGGAAGACCATCGGCAGGTTGGCCTTCACCATTTGGCCCAGCTTGTTGGCCTTCCCCTCGCAGGACAGTTGGACGCCTTCCAGCTTTTCATAATGTTCAAGCTCGGTTTGAAAGAGCTTGGCCATTTCAATACAGGGACCTGCCGCGCCGGCGATGGCCATGGCGGAATACTCATCGATGCGGAACACTTTTTCGATGCGACGATCGGCAATCTGAAACCCTTCCGTCGCCCGTCGGTCGCCGGCAATAATCGCACCGTCCCGATATTTCAACGCGAGAACCGTCGTTCCATGCGGCACCGGGATGGTACCCGGCCGGACGAGGTCTACCGGAAGCGCCGCGCGCTGCATCGAGATGTCCTGCAGACCCGGTCTTAACTCGGGATGGTGCTGGGTAAGAAAGTCGAAGAAACTGGAGCCGTCGTGATGTGGCAGAAAGGACATAGGGTTCATGTGGTGGTCGCAGTCAGGTCGAAAGTTTTTCGAGCAGCGCAGCCGCGGTTTCTGCATGGGCCAGAAGTTCTCCCGTCAGCGCTTCGGTGCCGCGCAGGGGGTCCATTAAAGGAATCCGCTTGATCTTGTTCTGCCCGACATCAAAAAGCACAGACGTCCAGCTCACCCCGTAGACGGCGTTCGGGTATTTCTTCACGCACTGGCCGCGGAAATAGGCCCTTGTTCCAACCGGAGGATTCATCTCCGCCCGCGAAATCTCATGATCCAACACCACCCGTTCGATCATATGGCTACGTTCGAGAGTGTAGTACAACCCCCGTTCCGGACGGACATCATGATATTGCAAATCCATCAGTCGCACGCGCGGATCATCCCATCCACAGGACTTGCGGTCCATATAGGATTCAATCAGGTACCGCTTGGCTACCCAGTCTAACTCCCGCACCAACAAGCGTGGGTCCCGTTCCAGGCGGTCGAGCACGTCCTCCCAGCGCACCAGGATGTCCTTCGTGACTTGATCGAGTTCATGGCAGGCATAATAACTCTGCGCCGCCTTGAGGTAGGCTCGCTGTACCGCAATCGCCGTCGTAACACTTCCGTCGGTGAGTTTGAGACTCTCCCTTACCAGCACATCCCGCGACACCTGCTTGATGGCGTTCACCGGGTCGGCCAGGTTTATCCGAGGAAGATCGGCTCCGGTCTCCAACAAATCCAGCACAATCGACAGAGTCCCAACTTTGAGATAGGTGGATAACTCCGCCATGTTGGCGTCCCCGACGATCACATGGAGGCGCCGGTATTTTACCGCATCGGAATGCGGTTCATCGCGCGTATTGATAATCGGCCGCCGGACCATCGTGTTGAGATCGACGAGGGTTTCAAAAAAATCAGCCCGCTGTGAAATCTGGTAATCGACGGAAGGGGTCTGGTTCTCGGCTCCCACCTTGCCCGACCCGGCATAAATGGGCCGCGTCACGAGAAAGGGCGTGAGCACCTGCGTGATCCGATCGAAGGACACCGCACGCGAGACCAGATAGTCCTCGTGGTAGCCGTAGCTGTTGCCCTTGCCGTCCGAATTATTCTTATACAGTACGAATTGATCGCGGCCGCGCGCCTCTGTGATCCCGGCCAGCGCCTGGGCAATGATGCGCTCACCCACCCGCTCAAACGCCACGACTTCCCGGGCATTGGTGCATTCAGGAGTGGAATATTCCGGGTGCGCGCCGTCGACATACAGTCGCCCCCCGTTTGCCAACACCTTATTGAGCTGCCGATTGTAGTCAGGGCCGGGCCGCTCGCGCTCCCCATCGACCTCGAACCCGCGAGCATCCAGCAAGGGGTTTTCATTCTCATAGTCCCACACCGCATGGGGCGCGGGAAGATTCGGGTAATACCCGATGACGTGAATGGAGTTAGCCACTGGATCCGCGGCATTTGGATCCCGGCTGGCAATACCGAATTCAGTCTCCGTGCCGATGACACGGGACAGGCTGTGCGAATGAGTCTCGTTCATGGAATATCGCGTGCCTACAGGTAGTGGCCCGTGTTGACGGTTTCGATTTGGCGCGCCTCCGACGGCCCGCCGCTGATCGTCCGAAGATGGACAATCTTCTCGCCCTTCTTGCCGGCGACCTTCGCCCAATCGTCCGGATTGGTCGTGTTTGGCAAGTCTTCGTGCTCTTTGAATTCTTCGCGAATCGCCCGGATCAGGTCATCGGCCCGCAGACCGCTCCCCTCTTGAGCAATGGCGCGTTTGACGGCGAATTTTTTGGCTCGTGATACGATACCCTCGATGAGGGCGCCGCTGGCGAAATCCTTAAAATACAGCACTTCTTTTTCGCCGTTCGCGTAGGTCACTTCGATAAACTTGTTTTCGTCGGTTGTGGCGTACATGGCATCGACGGTCATGTTCATAAGGGAATCCACCAGCGCGCGAGCATCCCCGCCATGCCGCTTCAGATCCTCCTCGGCAAACGGCAAATCGGTCGAGACATACTTGGAGAAAATATCGCGGGCTGCCGTGGCATCCGGTCGACCGACCTTCACCTTCACATCGAGACGGCCCGCGCGGAGGACTGCCGGATCGATCAAATCTTGCCGGTTGCTTGCGCCGATGACGATGACATTGGTTAACCGTTCAACTCCGTCAATCTCGGACAAAAACTGCGGCACGATGGTCGATTCGATGTCCGACGAAATACCGGTGCCCCGGGTGCGGAACAAGGCATCCATCTCGTCGAAAAACACAATCACCGGATGGCCATCGTCGGCTCGCTCTTTGGCCTTCTTGAACACCTCACGCACCTGACGCTCCGACTCGCCGACATACTTATTCAGCAATTCAGGCCCCTTCACATGGAGGAAGTAGCTGCGCAGCTGTTTGTCTTTGAGATGCCCCAGTTTCTTGGCGATCGAACTGGCAACGGCCTTGGCGATCAACGTCTTGCCGCAACCAGGCGGGCCGTAGAGCAACACGCCTTTCGGAGCGCTGAGTTTGTAGTTTGCAAAAATATGCGGATACAGAAAGGGCAACTCCACCGCATCACGCACCTGCTCGATTTCCTTCTGGAGTCCGCCGATGTGCTCGTAGTCCACGTCCGGCACTTCCTCCAGCACCAGTTCCTCGGCTTCGGACTTCGGCAGTTTTTCAATGACGCAGCCCGACCGTGGATCATACAAGAGGTGATCGCCGACGCTCAGGCGCTCACGGATCAACGGTTCACCGAGTTCCGCCACCTTCTCCTCGTCGAAATGCAAGGTGACTAACGCACGGTTTCCCTCCAGCACATCTTTCAAACGGACGACTTCACCCTGAACGTCGAACCCGCGGACCGCAATGACATTCAGCGCCTCGTTGAGAATGACTTCCTGGCCTTTGCGCAGCTCCTTCGCTTTGATGGAAGGATGAAGGCTCACCTTCATTTTGCGCCCGGAGACATACACATTCCCCGTGCCATCGGTATCCAGGCTGGAGAAAATGCCGTACGTAGAAGGAGGAGCCGTCAGCTTCTCGACTTCAGCTCGCAATGTTTCGATTTGTGACTTGGCTTCTTGGAGGGTGGCGACGAGCTTTTCATTCTGCTTCGTCGTCTGCTCGTGCTGGTAACGTGACTGGTAGAGCCGCCGAATCTCCTCCTCCATAGACTGGATTTGGGTCCGAAGTTTTTCAACCTCGCGGGCATGTTCGTCGTTCTTGTGCGTCACGACTCCATCTCCGTCGGAAAGTGATTGAGTCAGGCGCTTGACGGAATCACGGAAGGACCGGAGTCGGCCTGAACTCCCTTTTGATTCGGCCATCGCCCCACTCGTCGAATCGTTGAAAATCCTTGTCCATGACGGTCATCAACACTGTTTCGGATTCTATCATCCGTATATATGGTGGTCAACTGCAGCAGGAGCGCCTCGACGCGACGACTGCTCGCGCACTGAACATTGCGCGTCCCTGTGAAGCATCATGATTCGACCTCGATTGCGGCGAGCATTTCCTCGGTCGCCTGTTCGACATTCACCGCGCTTAAAATAGACGACAGCACCGCCACGCCAAACGCCCCCGCGCGTCGCACCTCACGTGCCCGGGTCGCCGTGATCCCGCCGATGGCAAAGATCGGAACCCGCACGCTCCGCGCAGCCTGTTCGAGAATACTCAATCCAATCGGCGGCCCGTACACGCGCTTCGAGGGGGTGTCATACATCGGGCCCAACACCACGAAGTCCGCACCTTGCTGTTCAGCCGCCTTAACACCGTCGAGGGAATGCACCGAGAGCCCGAGCAATTGCGACGGCGCTAGCATGCCTCGCACCACCCCTGCGGCCAGACTGCTTTCGCGCAAGTGCACACCATGAGCACGCAGGCCCAGCGCCAGATCCACGCGATCGTTGATGAACAGCCGAACATCCGGCAACTCACGCTGAAACTCCATTGCCAGTGAACGCAACTCGCGGATCGGCAGGTCTCGCTCGCGAAGCTGAACTGCGCGCACGCCGGCACGGACGGCCTGGCCGAGTACCGACATGAGCGGACGCCCAGCGGTTTGATGACGATCGGTGATGAGGTACAGACGGAAATCGACAGGAGGCATCAGGGGAAATTTGTGCGTGGTACGTAGTCAGTGGGATGTCGAGGCATGGCCTTCAACCCACACAAACGACTCAGCACTTACGCGTCCTGAACAGGTCTCAAAGCATACCTTCGATGGGGCTGCTCGCCGTGGCGTACAGCTTGCGCGGAATACGTCCAGCCTTGTATGCCAACCGGCCGGCCCACACGGCATATTTCATCGCTTCCGCCATGGCAAGAGGATCTTGTGCGCCGGCAATGGCGGTGTTCATCAAGACGGCATCGGCCCCATATTCCATTGCCAATGCCGCATCCGACGCCGTTCCCACCCCGGCATCGACAATGATCGGCACCTTGACCGTTTCCATGATGATCTTCAGATTGTAGGGATTGCGGATGCCCAATCCGGACCCGATCGGAGCAGCCAGCGGCATGACGGCGGGACAACCGATGTCTACGAGCTTCTTGGCGACGATCGGATCGTCATTGGTATATGGAAGGACGATAAATCCCTCCTTGATGAGAATCTTGGCCGCCTCGATCAATCCAGCCGTATCGGGGAAGAGGGTTTTCTCATCACCGATCACTTCCAGTTTGACCAGATCGGACACACCGGCCGCGCGCCCCAATCTGGCATAACGCACCGCGTCTTCCACGGTGTAACAACCGGCCGTATTCGGCAAAATGATATATTTCTTTGGATCGAGATAATCGAGGAGATTTTCCTTGGAGCGATCCGTAATATTCACGCGGCGGACGGCGACGGTCACCACGTCGGCGCCGGAAGCGTCAATCGCTTTTTTGGTCTCCGCGAAATCTTTGTATTTTCCGGTCCCAACCCACAGGCGTGATTGAAATTCCCTGCCGGCGATCACCAACCGATCATGCATCGTATTCATTCCTTAGTTCGCTCCGCCGCCGATAAAACTCAATATTTCCACCCGATCGCCCTCGCGAAGTCCTCGGATTTCAAAGTCCTTACGGTCCAGAATTTCCAAGTTCACTTCGACCGCTACGCGATCCGTTCGAATGTCCAATTCCTGCAAGAGGCCAGCAACTGTTTGTCCGTCGCCGATTCCTCGTGATTCACCATTAACGTGAATAGTCACCCTGCCTCCTCAATGCTTGAACTCATCCTATGAAACAGGAAAACCGGTTGTCAACAAGGCAGGACAGGTCTTGCCCTTTGCCATGCATTGCCCCCAGAATGGGCCATCCTGCGCGACGACAACCACGATGAATGACCGTCTCAATCAACTCGCGGACATCTTTCAGGCCATGGCCAACCTCTTGGCGGCCCTGCGCGCCAACCCCTACCGTGTCCGTGCCTACCGGAAGGCGGCGGAGGTAGTCCTCACGATTACCGGAGATCTCACCGATCTGGCCACGCGTCGGCAGCTGCAGGAAATTCCTGGAATCGGGAAGGACCTAGCAGGAAAAATCGAGGAATTTCTCGCAACCGGGACGATCCGCGCCTATGAGGAGCTCAAAACCCCGTTGCCCAAGGAAGTGGCTGAATGGGCTTCGTTGCCGGGCCTGTCTGATGCGTTGGTGAGTTATCTCTATTTCCGACTCAACATCCGGACATTGGCGGATCTGGAATCCCTGGTTGCGTCCCACCTCTTGAGAACGCAACCAGGATTTTCAGGATCGGAAGATGCACTTCTTGCCGCCATCCGCGGGCAGCTTCAATCTACAACTTCTACGCCGCCGGTCGAAGCTCCTTGAAGATCTTCCAGGTCTTCAGAAGTTCAACAGCCTTTTGCAACTGAACATCGTCTTCTACGGAGATATCTCCGGCTGCGTCACCCAACGACACCGCGCCATTTTTATGCGCAGATTCATCCGCCGGCTTGGTTGATGCCGGGTCTTTGCCGGAGGCCGGAGCTTTCGCCGTCTTCGGCTCAGTCTCTTTTGCGTCTTTTTCGCCCGCTTTCGCCACCGCCTGCGCCTGCAGCTTGACGACGATATCCGGCGTGATCCCGGTCGACTGAATCGAGCGTCCCTTGGGGGTGTAGTACTTGGCTGTGGTAAGCCGGAGCCCTGACCCGTCGCCCAGCGGCAAAATCGTCTGCACGGACCCCTTGCCGAATGACGTGGTTCCGACGATGACCGCACGTCCCCAGTCCTGCAGGGCGCCGGCGACAATTTCGGATGCGCTGGCGGAGCCTTCATTGACGAGGATGATCATCGGAGAATCTTCTAACGTCTCCTTGGTCTTCGAGAACCACTCGTCCTTTTTCCCCTCGCGCCCCTTCGTATAGACGATCAGTTTCCCGTTCCCCACGAACTGCTCCGAGACATCGACTGCCGCCGTTAATAACCCGCCGGGGTTGTTGCGCAAGTCGAGAATCGTACCCTGAACCTTCTGTTCTTTGAATTGCTTCAAGGCCCGACCCAGATCTCTTCCCGTAGCTTCCTGGAACTGCGTCAATCGTACATATCCGATCGTGTTGTCGAGCACCTTGAACTTCACGCTTTCAATCTTGATGGTATCCCGAACCAGCGAAAACGCCAGGGGGTCTGCGGTGCCGTCCCGCTGAATGGTCAAGTTCACTTTGGTACCCTTGGGGCCGCGCATCTTCTGCACCGCATCCATCAGCGTCAGATCTTTGGTGGGTTCGTCGTTCACCTTGGTGATGAAATCACCGGCCTTAATCCCAGCCCTGTGCGCGGGTGTCCCCTCGATCGGAGAAATCACAGCCAATCGATTTTCCTTCACACCGATCTGAATGCCCACGCCGCCGAACTCGCCTTTTGTCTCGACTTGCATCTCCTTATACATCTCGGGAGTCATATAGGCCGAGTGTGGATCCAGCGTCGACAGCATTCCGCGAATTGCCCCTTGCACCAGGTCTTTTACCTTGGTGTCGTCGACATAGTGTTTTTGAACCTGAGTCAACACCTCGGAAAAGGTGCGCAGCTCTTCGTAGGTTTCAGAGGCGTGGCCGGTCCGCTCCAAACCTTTTTCCAGCACGATCCCGACTCCCAGAGCTACTGTCACCATCAGCAAAAGATATAACCACCGCCGGCTCCGCCGCTGTTCCATAACGTGGGTTCCTTCCTTCCCGAGGTCTACCGCTTTGACAGCCACACCAGGGGATCCACCGGTTCCGCCCCCTCGCGCAGCTCGAAATAGAGCGTATTTTCACCTGTCATGCCCGTGTCGCCTGTTTCCCCGATCGCATCCCCGGCTTCAATCCGGGCGCCCACAGACGTCAAAATTTTTGACGCGTGGGCGTAGAGAGAAAACACTCCATTGGCATGATCCATGATTATAACGAGTCCGTAGCCTTTCAACCAGTCCGCATACACAACCTGACCGGCAAGCACCGATCGTATATTACTCCCTTCCGCCGCGCGAATCTCAATCCCTTTTCGCTGAATGTAGGTGTTGAAGGTAGGGTGCTTCTGCCTGCCAAAATAAGAGACCACCTGGCCATCGGTCGGCCATAAGAGGGTTCCCCGCAATGCCCGGAGACCTCCCCCGGCGGATGGAGGGCGGTTCGCCAAGGCGGCCCGTCGCCTGGTCTCGAGTTCTTTCAATAAACTATCGACTCGGCTCGCGGAGCGCTCCAGCTCCTCCACCGCTCGATCATGCGACTCTTTTTCCTGCGTAATTTTCGCGAGATAGACGCGTTTTTGCTTCTTGAGCCCCTGAATTTGAGCCAGTTTTTCCTCTGTGCTGACCTTATAGGCCAGAATACCCTGGCGCGCTTCTTCCCGGCTCCGTTCCACCTCGGCGATCCGCTCGGCATCCTTCCGATACGTCTCCATGATCTCATACTCTCGTTGTGTTACAGCGGAGAGATACCGAAACCGGCGCTGAAAGTCACCGGATGAGCTGGCGGCAAGGAGCGTCTTCAGTTGCCAAAACCGCCCCTCGACATACTGAACTCGCAACCGGGCGGCAATGGCGTCTTGCCGCTCGTCGATACGTTCGGATAGACGGCTCAGCTGTACGCTCATATGCTCGATTTCTGCATCCTTCTTTTTGAGCTTCCTGACGGTATCCTGATGTTCCTGCCGATAGCGCACCAGACGCTCGTCCAGCGACTGTAGTCCCTGCAGCACCGACTCGCGTTTCTTTTCAGCTTCGTCAGCCTTTTTCCGTTTTTCGACAATGGTGCCGCGCAGCTTCTCCAGCGTTTTCTTTTCCTGCTCGATCTTATCGGCATAGGAATCCTTACGCTCGGCATCGGCAGACATCGGGCTCATGAACACAGCCACGTGGAGGCTCAGCACCACCCATCCCCATTGGATCCGCGTCATGCCCGGCCCTCTCCAAACCGTAACAGCGAGAGAAAACTGCCCGCGCATCCCAGAAACAGTCCCACCAGCATCAGCACCAGGCACATGTCGAAGGAGAAAAATGTCAGGAGCGCATCGACACCCAGAAACCGCGTGGCGGAATGAATTTGATGCCGGAACAATTCGAACCCGGCTTTAAGGATCACCAGCGAAAGCGCGCTCCCACACAAACCCAATGCGGCGCCTTCCAGCAAATACGGCACACGGATAAACGTAGTGCTCGCCCCGATCAACCCCAGAATTTCTATTTCCTCGCGGCGGGAATAGAGGGCCAGGCGAATCGTGTTGGCGATGATCGTCACCGAAGCGGCCGACAAAATCACGCCGACAATAATGGCCGCCAACTCAATATACCGGACGATGCCCGCCAAGGCCTCCACCCATTCCTGGCTGTACTGAACCTGACTGACGCCGGGAATCAGTTGTGTCCGATTGGCCCATCGCCGCATGGCATCGGATGAGCGAGACTCCGCGACCAACGTGACGACGAATGAGGCGGGGAGCGGGTTTTGCCCGAGTCCCTGCAACAGTCGCGACTCGGATGGAAACTGGGCCTGAAAATCAGCGAGCGCACGCTCCTTCGACACAAACGTCAACGATCCGATCGCTCGATCGACTTTCAGTTGTTGCTCTATGTCGTTCCGTGCCTGTTCGGTCAGGTCGTCCTGCAGATACACCATGACCTGAATATCCTGTTCGAGCGAAGAGGCCATGGTCCTCAAATTCACGTAGAGCAACAAAAAGACGCCCACGCAGGCAAACGTAAAGGCCGTCGTCGCCACCGCGACCAGGGTGGTGGTCCTATTCGTCAAGACATTGGCGACGGCTTCTCGCAAGAGATACAGCAAGCGCCTCACGAGGCCACCTGTGCCGGGGATACCACTTTTCCGTGATCCAGGGTGATCACCCGCCGATTGACCTGTGCCAGCACATTGGGATCATGCGTCGCGACGATGATGGTCGTACCTCGCGCATTGATCGACTTGAACAGCTCGATGATCTCGCTCGTCAAATACGGGTCCAAATTCCCGGTCGGTTCATCGGCCAGCAACATGATCGGCCCATTGACGATCGCACGGGCAATACATATGCGCTGCTGCTCTCCCGTGGACAGGCCGGGCGGAAAGAGATCTTTTTTATGATCCAGGCCGACAGACCGCAGCGCCTCCGCGACTTTGCGCCGAATTTCCGTTGTTGACGCGCCCTGCACCAACAAGGGCAGCGAGACGTTCTCGAACACCGTCTTCTTCGGCAGGAGCCGGAAATCCTGCAGGACGACTCCCACCTTGCGACGTAGCACGGGAATTTCCGAAGGGCGCAGTTTCGACAGGCTGCGACCCTGCACAAGAATCTGGCCTTCCTCCGGACGCTCCGCCCCGATCAACAACTTGAGCAGAGTCGATTTTCCCGCACCGCTGGGCCCCATCAAGAGCACAAATTCGCCTTTCTCGATTTCCAGCGTCACATCGGAAAGGGCCGGGCGGCGGTCGTAATATTTTGAGACGTGAAAAAGTTGAATCATGAACGGCGACGACGGTAGCGGTCAGAGCGCAGCAATACGTCGGACCCTGCCCACATGGCATGGCACGAGACGCACCCGGCACACCAGTCAGACATGTAAAGGCATCCTACCATCGCAGATCATCCCCTGCGACGTCGAATGCATTCGCAATATGTTGCACGGCTGCGCCGCTTCCGGCATCGTCTTGAATCAACACGACATCGAACCGACAGGCACGGTCGTGAAGGCGATGTTGTGCCAGATATTGCGAAGCCAATTGAATTAGCTTGGCGCGTTTGCGCGCCCCCACTGCCTCGATTGCGCCACCGTAGGCTCCCGTTCGGCGTCGCTTGACCTCGACAAACACCAGAATCCCCCGATCATCCGCGATCAGATCGAGTTCGCCTAGCGGGGAGCGCACATTTCGGCCCAGGATTCGAAACCCCTGTTTGCGAAGATAGGCTTCGGCTTGCCCTTCCCCTTCATCTCCCAGCGCGCGGCGTCGGTCACGCATCAGTCGAGCCGACTCTCACTCTGATCGGACAGCGAAAGACCTAGCGTCTCGTCTCCCGCAAAGAAATGTTGCACGGGCGCGAAACTGCGCCGATGAATCGCACAGGGCCCATGCTCTCGAAGCAAACGAAGATGTTCCGGAGTGCCATAACCTTTATGCTCTGCAAAATTGTATTGGGGATACCAACGGTGGTATTCGACCATCAGACGGTCTCGCGTCACCTTGGCCACAATCGATGCTGCGGCAATAGAACACGACAGCCCATCGCCTTTAATGATGGGACGCTGGGGAATTGAAAGGCCGGAGAGGGTAACCGCATCCAGGAGCAGGAAGTCCGGTTGAATCGGAAGCGCCATCAGCGCACGCCGCATCGCCAACCGAGAGGCCTGAAGAATGTTCAGGCGATCGATCTCCGCCTCCGTCGCAGAGCCGATGCCGACACCGGTCGCGCGGCGAACAATCTCAGCAAAGAGCCGAACACGGTCCGATTCGACGATCTGTTTGGAATCGTTGAGTCCCGGCAGGCGGCATCGTCGCGGCAATAACACAGCCGCTGCGACGACAGGACCGGCGAGAGGCCCACGTCCGGCCTCATCCAGACCGGCAATATGCCGGTACCCGCGCGACCGAGCCTCCACCTCGAATTCCTCGGTGGGTCCCCCTGTCGTCGGGTTCAGGCTACCAACCAAACGTGCGCCTCTGTCCTGAGCTTATGCGAGGGGCAGTGCTAGGCCTTTGCGGCAGCGGCCGCTTCGGCTTTCGCTGCAGTCTGTGCCTTGCTTTCGACTTTGAACTCGCGGTCTTCCACCTTGGCGAACTTGCCCTTCTTCGTCCGCAAATAATACAACTTGGCGCGACGGACACGCCCCTGGCGGACGACGTCGACTTTTGCCACGTTGGGTGAATGGATCGGAAAGGTCCGTTCGACCCCGACGTTATACGACAATTTTCGCACCGTGAAGGTTTCGCTATTCAACGTCCCTTTTCGGGCGATGACCGTCCCTTCGTAGACCTGGATACGTTCTTTCTCACCTTCAACGACCTTCACGTGAACACGAACGGTATCCCCGATCTCGAACTTGGGCGCCGTTTTCTTGGTTAAGGATCGTTGGATCCGCTCTAGCCGATTCATAATCTCTCTCCTCCTCTCATCGAACAGGTACCTGTACAAGACTCTCTTGCATCACTTCGCTCAACAACCGTCGATCTTCCAATCCAAGCTCGCGATCCCGCAGGAGATCCGGTCGCTTCAGATAGGTGTTCCGCAACGCTTCCTTGCGACGCCACAGGCGAATCGCCTCGTGGTGCCCCGATACCAACACCTCAGGAACCGCCATCCCGCGCACCTCCGCAGGCCTGGTATAGTGCGGATACTCCAATAATCCCTCGGTAAACGATTCCTCGGCCGCCGACGCCGCATCACCGAGCACGCCGGGGACCAAGCGGGCCGCAGCGTCGATCATCACCAACGCCGCCAGTTCTCCTCCGGTCAACACATAATCGCCGACGGAGATCTCTTCCGGATGCAGCGCTTCATTCACACGCGCATCCATACCCTCATAATGCCCGCAGACAAACACCACAACCCGGTCATCCAGCGCAAGAGACTGCGCGATGTCCTGCGTAAACGGCCGTCCCTGAGGAGACGGCATGATCACCCGCAAGGTCGTCTCTGGATGAGACGCCTGATACCGGGCGCGCAGCGCATCGACGGCCTGTAGAACCGGTTCAGCTTTCATGACCATACCCGCGCCCCCGCCATACGGGACGTCATCCGCCGTTTTGTGCCGGTCGAAGGTATAGTCCCGCAGATTCTGGACAGAAACGTCCAGCAACCCCTTTTCCTGGGCCCGCTTCAGAATACTGTGGCCAAGCACCGGGGCCACCATATCGGGAAACAATGTCAGAACCGCGCACCGCATCTTACAGATCTCCGAACCCTTCAGGGAGCCGAACGGTCATCACCCGCTTCGCGACATCTACCGACAGGACGATTTGTTTTGCTGCAGGAATCAGCAACTCTTTTCCGTCCTGTCGCACCACGAAAGCCTGGTTATCCGACATGGCCAGAACTTCTTCAAGCTGGCCTAATACCGTTCCGCCTTCATCTTGGACAACCATCCCGATCAAGTCGCATTGATAGTATTGATCGGTCGGCAGCGCCGGCGAGTCTCCACGCGGAACCTGCAAAAGTCCACCGCGAAACTCGGCGACCTGCTCCGGCGTCGTAAACGCTTCGAACCCCATAATCAATGTCGGCCCACCGGACCGTACGTGCGTGACACGAGTCACAAGGCTTTTGCCGCTCGACGCGACAATCGTTACCTCGCGAAGCGCCTCAAATCGCCCCGGTACGTCGCTCAGCGACCGCACACGCGCTTCGCCTCGCACCCCGAAGGATCGTTCGATCCGTCCAATGGTCACCAGCTCTGCCTGATCGAGCGGCGTCATGAGATCTGATTACTTTTTGCTCTTCTCGTCTTTTCCCGGCTTTTCAGCCTTGGCACTCTTCTCGGTCTCGAACTCCTTCCAGACCCCGTGCCGCTTCAACAGCGTCCGTACCGTCGTCGTGGGCTGCGCGCCATGCCGCAACCATGAGAGCACCCGTTCCGACTTCAGCACCGGCACGGCCGGATTCTTCAGCGGATCGAAAATGCCCAGAATCTCCAAAAACCGGCCGTCGCGCGGCTTGCGTGAATCCGCCGCGATAACCCGATACATCGGCCGCTTGTGTCGCCCCGTCCGTGCCAATCGTAAATGAACCGCCACTAGAACCTCCTCAATATAATGAGCGTTCAGCCATCGGCTGGGTCCGCTCGGTTAGGACTCTCTTCTCTCCCAGTGAATACGTACGCACAAAACCGCTCACGCCCGTTTACATCCCTCGAAGCATTTGCGCCAACTGACGCCGCCCGCCGGCTCCGCCCGACATCACTTTGGCAATTTTCCGGGCTTGCAAGAACTGCTTGATCAAGCGATTGACCTCTTGCACGCTCGTCCCGCTGCCGCGCGCAATCCGTTTTTTCCGGCTGCCATTGATCAGCGTATGGTCGCGTCGCTCGCGCGTGGTCATGGAGTCGATCATGGCCGCAACCCGCTTCATTTCTTTTTCAGGCAATCCGCTATTCGCGAGATCTTTCAATTTTTGCCCGCCCGGCAACATCCCCAGAATTTGCTCGAACGAACCCAGTCGATTCATCTGCCCCAGCTGCGACCGGAAGTCTTCCAGTGTAAACGTGCTGCTGGTCAGTTTCTTTTGGGCGGCCTCGGCCTCTTCCCGCGAAAACGTCTCCTGCGCCTTTTCGATCAACGAAAGGACATCACCCATTCCGAGGATCCGCGAGGCCATCCGATCCGGATGGAATGGCTCCAAGGCATCGAGTTTTTCTCCCATGCCCAGAAATTTAATCGGCTTCCCGGTCACGGCGCGGATTGAGAGCACGGCGCCGCCCCGTGCGTCGCCTTCGACCTTCGTCAGGATCACCCCGGTAAGACCGACCTGCCGGTCGAACTGGCCGGCCATATTGACCGCGTCCTGACCGGTCATCGCATCGGCAACCAGGAGCACCTCATGGGGGCTCACGGCCTGTTTGACCGCCACCAGTTCGGCCATCAATTCGTCATCGACATGCAGCCGACCGCCGGTATCGAGGACGACGAGGTCGTAGCCCTGCTCCTGGGCACGTTCCACACCGCGCTGGCAAATACGCACCACGTCGGCGCGCGAGGCATCGACTTGATCGAACCGATGAACATCGATCCCCAGGTCGTGTCCGAGGCTGGCCAACTGATCGCCTGCAGCAGGGCGACGCGGGTCGGCCGCCACAAGCAACACACGCTTCCCCTGGCTCTTGAATAACCGGGCTAGCTTGCCGGAGGTCGTGGTTTTCCCGGCTCCCTGCAATCCGACCATCATGAGAATTGTCGGCGGCCTGGAGGCGAGACTGATACCGGACCGCTCCCCGCCCATCATGCCGCGGAGTTCGTCCCACACGACTTTGACGACCTGGTGACCCGGCGTCAGGCTTTTCAGCACTTCCTGACCGATCGCTTTTTCACGAACGCGATCCAGGAAATCCTTGACGACTTTGAAGTTCACGTCCGCTTCAAGCAGTGCGAGACGGACTTCCTTCAGCGCTTCGGCAATGTTGTCCTCCGTGAGCACACCCTGCCCACGAAGCTTCTTGAGGATCCGTTCAAATTTTTCGCTCAGCGCGTCAAGCACCAGTCACCAAAGAAAAAGGCCATCGAAGCCGGGTTCGAGCCAGAGCTCCGATCGCCTCGAAAAACATCAAAAAAATAGCATCGGGCAGTCTATAGAAGGGGGGCGCGTGAAGTCAAGATATTCGGCAGGCCCCAGACACGATGTCCATGGGGAGACTACCCTGCATGAGATTCTGTAGAACGGGGCAATCCAGGACTCTTTTGCAGAGAAACGGGAAGCAACCTATTTCCCCTCTTCATCCCGCATACCAGGGGAAGTGCATGGAAGATGCTCCGGACAATCGTAGCGCAGTCAGCAATATATAACCATGACGTCATCTGGCATGCATTTTGTTGACATCATTTTACGCTTCCGATATGGTGCCTCAAGCCGGCACATACCGCCGACAGTGTGAACCAGGAGACGCATTGGATGAGAAAATCGATCGGCGTGCTGCTGATCTTTATCCTGATCGGCGGAATGCTGGGCGGGATTTTCGGAGAAATTCTTCGCGTCATGGCCCCGAACGGCGCGATTCAAAACATCTTTGCCAGTAATTTCTCTCCAGGCATCAATCCGCCGCTTACTCTTGACCTGGTACTCCTCAAACTGACCTTCGGCTTCAGCATTAAGGTCAGCCTGCTCAGTGTGTTAGGGATGTTCCTGGGAGCCTATCTCTATAAACAGATGTGACGACGATCCGACCCGTCGCCCAGCCTGCCACCAAGCCACTACTGAGCTAATTCCAGCGCCTTCAACTTCAGCGATCTGATCCGGTTCCGCAATTCCGCCGCCCGCTCGAACTCCAATTTCTTCGCCGCCGCCTTCATTTCAACCTCCAGTCGGCGAATCAGCTGCTCGGTATCCCCCGTCGCCGTATACGCTTCCGGCGACTCCGCCGCCAGTTCCAACTGACCGGCATTCGTCCCTCCGGACGCATAGTCGAGCACCGGAATGAGCTTCTTGATGCTTTCCGGGGTAATACCATTGGCGATATTGTAGGCTTCCTGGATATGACGCCGGCGTGTCGTCTCATCCATCGCGCTCCGCATCGAGTCGGTGACCGTGTCCCCGTAAAAAATGACCCGCCCGTCTAAATTTCTCGCCGCACGGCCTGCCGTTTGGATCAGGGAGCGATGCGAGCGGAGAAAGCCTTCTTTATCCGCATCCAGGATGGCGACCAAGCCGACCTCCGGAAGGTCAAGGCCCTCCCGCAACAGATTGATGCCTACGAGCACATCAAACAGGCCGCGCCGGAGGTCGCGAATAATCTCTGCCCGCTCCAGCGTCTTGATATCCGAATGCAGATACCGCACCTTCACACCGAGGTCATGGTAATACTCCGTGAGGTCTTCGGCCATGCGTTTGGTCAAGGTCGTCACCAGGACACGATTGCCCTTGGCCGCCTCTGCCCGCACTTCGGCCAGAAGATTGTCCACCTGCCCTTTTGCCGGTCGCACGTCGATGAGGGGGTCCATCAAGCCGGTCGGACGAATGATCTGCTCAATAACCTCGCCCTTGGCATGCTCCAGCTCATAGGGACCGGGCGTCGCCGATACATAAATCACCTGCTTCACCATCCGTTCGAACTCGGCAAACTTCAGGGGTCGATTATCGACGGCGGATGGCAGCCGGAATCCATAGTCTACAAGCGTTCGCTTCCTGGAAAAGTCGCCTTCGTACATGCCGCCGATCTGCGGCACCGTCGCATGCGACTCATCGACGATCAACAAAAAGTCTTTGGGGAAATAGTCCAGCAGCGTCGGCGGAGGGTCTCCCGGCGCGCGCCCGCTCAAGTGGCGTGAATAGTTTTCGATCCCGTGGCAATACCCCATGGCGCGGATCATTTCGAGATCGAACTTCGTCCGCTGCTCGATCCGTTGTGCCTCCAGCAATTGGCCGCTTTTCCTGAACGCCGCCACCCGCGCATCCAATTCCTCCTCGATCCCCGTAATCGCCCGTTCATACCGGTCGGGCGCAATGAGATAGTGCGTGTTCGGATAGATGGCGATCTTCGGTAATTTGCCCAGCGATTTACCGGTCAGCGGATCGATCTCATGGATGGCATCGACCGTATCGCCGAACAGTTCGATGCGCACTGACTTCGCCTCCGACGAGGCCGGGAAAATCTCGATGACGTCGCCGCGCGCACGAAACGTTCCACGGTGGAAATCCACATCGTTGCGCGCATATTGAATATCGACCAACTTGGCCAGAATCTTCTCGCGCCGGGTTTCCATCCCCTCTTCGAGATAGACCAACATGTCATGGTAGACCTCCGGCGACCCGAGGCCGTAGATGCAGGAGACCGATGAGACGATCAACACATCGTTCCGCTGCAGCAGCGATGTCGTCGCCGCATGGCGCATCTGATCAATGGCGTCGTTGATCGAGGCATCCTTCGCAATATACGTGTCGCTCTGGGGGATATAAGCTTCCGGCTGGTAGTAATCGTAATAACTGATGAAATACTCGACGGCATTGTGCGGAAAAAATTGTTTAAATTCCTGGTACAGCTGCCCGGCCAGGGTTTTATTGTGCACGAGCACGAGGGTCGGCTTCTGCACCCGTTCGACGACATTGGCCATCGTGAAAGTCTTGCCGGAACCGGTGACCCCGAGCAACGCCTGATGTTGCTTGCCGGCCAGGATTCCGGATGTCAGCTTCTCAATGGCCTGACCTTGATCGCCGCAGGGCTTGAATGGAGCGTCGAGCTTAAAAGGAGGCATACCGAATCATCTTAGCATGCCCCCTGACCAAATCGCTTCCTCTTGACAGGCCCTCTCTGCTATGTAACGATTCGTTACATGCACTCGACAGATCTCAAAACCGCCCGCCAGGCTCTGGGGCTCACTCAGGAACAGTTGGCCGACCGGCTCAAAACCACCCGCCAGACCATCGCGCGCTATGAAATCGGCACCCACAAGATTCCCTTCGCCGTTCGATTGGCCATCGATCACCTCACGGCTTCGGCGCACATTCCCCTCGCCGGCTTGGTGGCGGCGGGCGATCCCATCGAACCGATTCCTCAAACCGAACTCGTTGAAGTTCCTTCCGGCATGAAAGGCAGCGGCGAAACGTTTGCCTTACGGGTCAAGGGCGAGTCGATGCGAGATGAAGGCATTCTTCCCGGCGATCTTGTCATCGTCCGAAAACAACACACGGCCCGGAACGGCCAGACGGTGATTGCCATCGTCAACAACGACGCCACGATTAAAACCTATTATCGCAAAGGCTCGACGATCGAGCTGCGTCCGGCCAATGACACGATGAAGCCGATCACAATCACTTCCACGGATTCTCTGCGCATCGAAGGCCTCGTCATCGGTGTCATCCGCTACTGCAAGTCTTAAGATCGTGCGGCCCGGTGACATAATGGATCGCCAGATAGTATGCCTTGCAGTGCCCTCCTTCGAACTGGCGCTCGCCCGTCTGATCGAACCCCGCCTCCGCAACAGACCTCTCGGTGTCGCCCCCGTCGCACAGCCACGTACCCTGCTGCAGGACGTATCTGCCGAGGCGGTCCTCGATGGCCTCTATCCAGGCATGACTGTCCAACAAGCTCTGCAGCGCTGCCCCGCCCTGTACATTCTGACACCTGATGTCGTCCGCACCGCTCAGGCGCATGCCATGCTGTCCCGCATCATCACCCGTTATGCCCCGGTCTGGGAGCCGATAACATCGGGCGCCTTCCTGCTCGACTTGACCGGCACGACGCGGCTCTTCGGGCCGCCCTGCGACACGGCTGCGCGCCTGCAACGGGACATTGCCATGCAGGCTCGATTCGACGGCGTGTCGGGAATCGGCAGCAACAAACTCGTCGCACAAACCGCCGCCGGTCTCGTGCAACCGGCCCAGCTCTATGAAGTCCGTCACGGTTCGGAGCGAGCCTTCATGGCGCCCCTCTCGATTGAGATTTTGCCGGTGCTTCATCACCCCCGGATGAAATCCTTTCGTCAATGCTTGAACGATCTGAATCTCCGCACATTCGGCGACGTGGCCGACACTCCCCTGCCCGCCCTGACTCTTGCCGTCGGCAAGTGGGCCACGCCTTTGCTGCGTTGGGCCCAAGGCATTGATTCCACACCGGTCACGCCGCCACCGATTCAACCCCAATTGGAAGTCTCTCGCGCACTGGAACCGGACGAGATCGATGATGTGGCCATATGGCATTGCCTGGCCGATCTGCTCGAACAACTCTGTCACATGTTGCGCACTCAACAACGGGTCTGCGGGCAACTCGCGCTGACAATTCTGGCAAGCGATCACGTCCGCTCAGCCGTCCATCACCCTATCGATCCGCCCAGTTATTGGGAAATCGATTTGACGCCGCCGCTCCGGGCCTTGTTCCGGCAAGGCGCCCGGCGGCGCATTCGCATCCGCATGCTGACGCTGAGCGCCACTGCACTGACCGTACCGGCCGAACAAGGTGAACTGTTCGATGGCATCGATTCAGTACCCAACCACCGAACCCGCGCGCAGCAGGTGGCGCTCACCCTGGACCGGCTGAGAGCACGCTTTGGAACCGACATCATTCGTTACGGTAGAACGCATTGAGGCGATACGACCATGCCCTCTCCATTCGTTCATTTGCATGTCCATTCGTCTTATTCTCCGATGCAAGGCGTTCCCTCACTCGAAACTCTCTGCCGGACGGCGCGCGCGCAAGGCGCTGACACCCTGGCGCTCACGGACACCAACGGCTTGTATGGCGCCATCCGGTTCCTCGAGGTGGCCCGCGCATCCGGCATCAAACCGATCCTCGGCACAGAGCTCACTCACGAGACGCATCGTGCCGTCCTGCTCGCAAAAACTCCCGCCGGGTATGGCAATCTCTGCCGCATTCTCTCCGCGCGGCATGACGACACTTTCGACTTCATCAAGACAGTCGCCCAATACCGGGCGGGGCTGATCATTCTTTCCGATGACCAGGCGTCTCTCACCGAATGGCATCGACAGGCAGCGGAGGATATTTTCGTCGAGTTGACGCCGGGGCTGGATATGGCCGAGACCCTGGCATTCAGCCGCCAATCCGGCTTGCCGCCGGTGGCGACGACCCGCGCGCAATTCCTGACTCCGTCCGATTATCAACTTCATCGTCTCTTGCGCGCCATTGCATTGAATACCACTTTATCTCGACTGCCTAATGACGCCTGCTGCAAACCTACCCAGTGGATGATGCCGGCGGCCGAACTTGCACGACAATTTCCCCATGTGCCGGAAGCTCTCACCAACAGCCGGCAGATCGCTGACCACTGTGCCACCGACTGGGACTTTAAACACCTCATCTTCCCGTCGTTTCGACACCTCACCCCATCCCAAGCCTTCGACCGCCTTCGCACACAGACGTACGAAGGCGCATACCGGCGGTACGGAACACTCTCCTCTGCAGTCTCTGCGCGCATCGACTATGAACTCGCCGTCATTCGCGACAAGGGTTATGCGGATTATTTTTTGATCGTCGAGGAGATCGTCCGGCAAGCCCCACGCACCTGTGGCCGGGGCTCCGCGGCTGCGTCGATCGTGTCCTATTGTTTGCATATTACGCACGTCGATCCGATCCGCCATCGCCTCGTCTTTGAACGCTTCCTCAACCCCGGACGGCATGACCCGCCGGACATCGATATCGACTTTCCCTGGGATGAACGAGACGCCGTCCTCGACCGGGTCTTTGCCCAATATGGCGAGCGGTCGGCCGCCATGGTCGCCAATCAAAACACGTTGGCGGTCCGTGCGGCGATTCGTGAAACAGCAAAAGTGTATGGCTTGCCGAAGGCCGAAATCGGCCGGGTGTTGCCCTTGATCCTGCGACAGACAGACCACTTTGCCGCGGCGGCTGACATGGAGTCACGCGCCTGGACGGCGCGCCTCTGCCGGCACGCGCAACTCTCCGCCCCTTGGCCAGACATCATTCACTGGGCGCTTCAACTCGATGGACATTTCCGCAATCTCAGCCTGCACTGCGGCGGCATCGTCCTCGTGCCGGACGAGATCCGGCGGTACGTACCGGTCGAACGTTCAGCCAAGGGCGTCCCGCTCATTCAGTGGGAAAAAGATCAAGCAGAAGAAGCCGGACTCGTGAAAATTGATCTGCTCGGCAATCGCTCGCTGGCGGTCATTCGTGATGCGCTGGCCGCCATCGCCCGGCATACCGGCCGGCAGATCGACTATGCGGCCTGGGACCCGCTCACCGATGCGCGGACCAGCGCGCTGATTCGGCATAGCGACACGATGGGATGCTTTTATGTGGAATCACCCGCCACGCGACTCCTGCTCAAAAAACTCTGGACCACCATGCCGGCCGCGCAACAGGCACAGGCCGACGACTTCGAATATCTGACGATCGTCTCCTCCATGGTCCGGCCGGCCGCGCACCGGTTTGCGGACGACTTCATCCGCCGGGCCCATGGGCAACCCTACCGCGCCCTTCATCCGACGCTGCACGACGCGCTGTCGGAGACCTTCGGCATCATGGTCTATCAGGAGGATGTCATGAAAGTCGCCGTGGCGCTCGGCGGATTCTCGATCGAAGACGGAGATCAGCTACGGAAGATTCTCAGCAAGAAACACAAACAACGGCAGCTTCGCGATTACCAGCGGCAGTTTTGCGCCGGAGCGCTGGCACGGGGAGCGGAGCTGCGCGCCATCGAACAGATCTGGGCCATGATCATGAGTTTCGCCGGTTATAGTTTCTGCAAACCTCATTCGGCCAGTTATGCGCAGGTGTCTTTCAAATCGGCCTATCTTCGCGCCCATTACCCGGCTGAATTCATGGCCGCAGTCATCAGTAATCAAGGCGGGTTCTACTCGACGTTTGCCTATGTGTCCGAAGCGCGGCGGATGGGGCTGACCATCCAGCCGCCGGATCTGAATGAAAGCGACTGGGCCTATCAGGGGCGGGAAAAGAACCTGCGCGTCGGGTTGATGCAGATCAAAGGACTCCGGAAGGAAGTCGTCGATGACGTGATGGCGAAACGAGCCGCTCAAGGGCCGTTTCGATCGCTCCAGGATTTTCTGGAACGAGTCGGACCGGATCCCTCGCAGGTTCGGCTGCTCATCAAAGCCGGCTGCTTCGATCGCCTCGCGGGTGAGCTCACCAGACCGGCCCTGCTCTGGCGTCTACTGGCCTGGCGGGAGCACTCGCCGCCTAGGTATCTTCCCATCCCGCCGGAATATTCGCTGTCGCGGCTGATTGCAGAGGAGATCGAAACATTCGGCTTTCCTCTGCGTTGTCACCCTCTCGACCTCGTTCCAGCCGGCCACGTTCCCCCAACGGTCGTTCCTGCCTGTGACATGGCACACTATATCGGCCACTCGATTACCATGATGGGCGCACTGATTACGGAAAAGGTCGTCCATACGAAACAGGGCGACCCGATGGAGTTTGTCAGCTTCGAAGACCTGAGCGGATTGTATGACGCCACCATCTTTCCGGACCTGTACCGGAAGACCTGCCATCTACTGGACACGAATTGCGTCTATGTCATTGAAGGACGAGTCGAAGCACACTTTGCCGCCGTGACGCTGACCGTCACGTCGATTCGGAAGGCATCATACCGGCGGGGAGCACAACCGGCCGATTTACCGGTTGGCTCGCCGATAGGATGAAAGAGGTCGCTTAGGGAGTTTTCTTTTCAGGAGCGTCCGTGGCGTCGCCCTTTTCCACTTTGAGGATGTTCACATCGAAGGTGAGCATTTTCCCCGCCAGCGGATGATTGAGATCGATGAGGACTTTCTTCTCATTGACTTCCAAAACCTTGACCAGCCGGTTATCCGAAGCCTGCAAAATGTCCCCGACCTTCACATCCTTGGGCAGCTTATCCTTATCGATACTTTGCCGCAGCTTGTTGTTGTAGGGACCATAGGCGTCTTGAGCCGCCACGTCGATGCGCCGCTTCTGTCCGGCCTTCATGCCGTCGAGAGCCTTTTCGAGACCGGGAACGATTTCATGCGCCCCCTGCACGAACGTGATCGGCTCCTGACCGACATTCGAATCGGCCACGCTTTTGTCGGGAAGCGTCAACGTATACTCCAACGACACCTTCATCCCGTCGGCAATGACGAGCTCGCCTTGCGCGAAGGCCCCTTCGTCGAATGTCAGACAAGCGGCGGCTACCGCCAGGCTCAGCCACAGATTCCGAGCAGATCTCATCGAGGCATCCTCCTCAATCCTGCCGGACAGTTTCTCTGACCGGCCATGCAATGCATCAACTATTGCCGCGGCGCGGAGCGGCAGGACGATCGGCACGCCATCCCCGGCGACCCTGTCCACCTCTGGCATCCTGAGTCGTGGAGTTGGGTCGCTCGCCGGTACGACGCGGTCTGGCATCCCGCCCACGTCCATCATGCCGAGATTGGCCGTTCGACTCCGGCTCATGCGCAGGAGGCGGCAACGTCGCCAAGGTCGGCAGTGTCAGACGCTTCGTTTGGATTCGCAGCCGGCGCACCATGGCGAGATATTCATGCTCCTCTTGCGGAGAGAGAATCAAGAGGGTGGCTCCGGATCGTTCAGCTCGGCCCGTCCGACCGGTACGGTGGACGTACGAGGTCGGGTTGCCGGGCAACTCATAATGAATCACCTGCGAAACCGCCGGCACATCCAACCCGCGTGCCGCGACATCGGTCGCCACCAATGAGCGTAACCGCCCGGAACGGAACGCCGTCAATGTCCGCTCACGTTGTGCCTGCGAGTGGTTACCGGTAATGGCTCCCACGGAGGCCGGTTCACCGCCCAACCGGGCAGCCAGCCGCTTCACTTTATACTTCTGATCGCAAAACACCATCGACTGATCGCCGGACTCCGGAGATTGAAGCAGCGTGTGAATCAGTTGCACCCGCGACGCTTCGCTGGGCACCACGTAATAGGCATGCGTGATGGTGGTCGGCGTATTCACGCCCGGATCCACGGCCGTACGAGCAGGATTCTTCAGCATCGATTCGGCCAGCGTGAGAATTTCCGGCGAGAACGTCGCGGAAAACAGCATGGTCTGCCGCTGCGCGGGAAGCAGTTGTAAAATACGCTGAATGTCGCGCAGAAACCCCCGATCGAGCATTTGATCGGCTTCATCCATCACGACATACTCAATACCGCGCAGGTCCAAATGGCGGGTTCCCGCCACGTCCAACAAACGCCCCGGTGTCCCGATCACGATCATCGGCGGCTGGCGAAGGGCGCGATAATGCCGCTCGATAGGAACGCCGCCATACACTGCCAGCGACGTCACCGCCGGTGGCGCATACTTGCGCAGTTCCATTTCAATCTGGAGGGCCAACTCACGGGTCGGCGCCAGCACAAGGGCGCGAGGAGACCGTGACGATCCGGTCTGCGCGGACGCATGGCCCGCGGGCTTCCAGCCTTCCTTGACGGCCCGTTCAATCAAGGGAATGAGAAACGCCAGCGTTTTCCCGCTCCCCGTCTTGGCCTGGGCTAAGAGATCGCGCCCCTGCAGCGCCAGCGGAATCGCCGCACTCTGAATGGGAGTCGGCGCGGTAAACCCGGCCTGCTGTAAACGGTCAGCGAGAAACGATGTAAGAGACAATTCGGCAAACGACACCATGCAACGACACTCCTAAATCTCTATCTTGGGAAAACAGGGGCAGGCAACCTGATGGCCCTGCAAACCAGAGAGAGGACAACACGGTAAGAAAAACGCAGGGGCTACCCTGTCGGCAGCCCCTGAATAGGTATATAGAAACGGGCCCAGCTTAGTTCCGGCCCCCGCCCATTCCACGTCCGCCACCACCACCGGAGCGGGGCTCCTGTGGGCGGGCTTCGTTGACCGTCAAGGTGCGGCCACCGAATTGTGTCCCGTTCAACGCGTTGATGGCTGCCTGCGCCTCAGAATCTCCCGACATTTCCACAAAGCCGAAGCCGCGTGATTGGCCGGTGAACTTATCGGTGATGATGCGCGCAGAAGTCACCGCGCCATGCACCGCGAACAGGTCACTCAGCTGTTGCTCGGTGGTTGAATATGGCAAGCCGCCAACGTAGATCTTCGAACCCATTGGGTTCCTCCTTTGAGAATAAAATGGTGTTGTCTGGGACTCGAGAAAGAAACGAGGAAGGAATGGGGCGAAGATGCAAACACAGCGGCAATCTTAGCTCTGGCTTCCGAAATTCCCGGGAAGAACCCAAAACAACATCGAATCGAGCCCTGTAATTCTTTATCTACTTCACCGCCAAGGCTCTTCGCAATGAAGCACCTTCACTGTAGCCTAGCAAAATGGGAAAGGCAAGCGCGAAATTGTCTTGAAAAAAACCTTTCTCACTCGTTTCTGGGTGATTCCGCGACCCAATAATAGGCTAATAGGCCGCCGGAGCCGACAGGGGGCGGCTTGAATATAAGGGAGCCGCATTGAAATTATCGAAGCGCGCCGACGCGTCACCCCGCACGAGCATCCCGACCTGCCCCACTCCAAGCGCCTGATCTTCCACGGATAATGCCAAGCTCCCATCGAAAAATGTTTCAACGAAATCCTTGCTGATAATCGTATTGCGCTGCACTCGGAGGGTGTGCCATTCAACCGGCTTCGGCTTGATCGCCGCCCGGCCAAGGACCGACTCTTTTCCTTCGATGACACGGACAACCTGAATGGTTTTCTGAGAAACATCCACGATGGTCGCATAATAATTCTGGGCATCTTTCATCCCGAACACCACACCGACCTGCCCTCCCGCATGACCGGCCCCCTGCTGAATGCGAACGACCAGATCCGGGTATTCGTACTGAAACCCCTGCGCGACCAGAATTTCGTTGCACCCTCCGCAACCGGATGTCCCGAGCACCACATTGGGAGCGGACGGCACGGCTGATTGCGCCTCCACCTTCCACGCCCCTCCCCCTTGCTCTCCCGACGCTACGGCCACGAACCCCTTGGGAAGTGATCCTACTTCATCCTTGTCAAACGTCCAATCGTTAAACAGCTGGGGATTCGCCTGTTGCCGCAAATGCTCCGCCTTCTCCGTCGAGGTTTCCTTCGGCACCGCCCATGCGGTTCCTATCCCGCCCGCCAATACACCTGCGACGACCACCACCCCGACACAAAAATCCATGGCCCTGACGAGAACTGCGGCACCGAACTTCTCACCGTCGCGACCTACCTGTATCTTCCTGACTCGCTCATGTCCATATTGCACGGAAGTTCTCCTCCTAGAGCGCGGACTTCACGATTTCGGATGGGCTGACTTGATCTGGATGATGTCCTGCTGATACCGATCACGTTCAGCCAGGATTTTCTTCCGTCGCCACCCGCGCAATGTCCACCATTTTATTTTATCCATGAACGTCACCAGGGGCGGAGCGATATTGCCCACCGGCCCATGTTGAAATTCATAGCCTTGATGCGTACCCTGATTCTCCCGAAACCGGGCGTACTGAGAGTCGTAGAGACCTTTTCCTTGCTCTGCCATAGCTGATTCCTTTACGTTGTCGGTCGAGCTGCTCCCGCGGTCGGGTGCCGTATCATGACCAGCAATCCGGCCCGGTCGCCGGCCCGGGAACCGATAGTACCTTGAGCCCTTCGCTCTCTGCAACGGGGCTCTTCCCCTATGCTATAGTCCCTCCTTCAGAAACCTACTCGGTCGAGCCGCAGCTTGGATCATTCATGGACCTTCGACAGCATCCGCCTCGACGATGGAGCGACACCGCGGCCGGGTTGATATGGCTTCCCCGTCTGATCGACAAGGTGCGAGCGTTTCAGGCCGGAACCCTCGGAACCTATGCCTATCCCTCTGCGTTGGACCAATCTTTCATGCGGCACCTGCGGCTCACGCCTGCCCAAATCGAATCGCTTGTTCGTGACATGACCTCCGATGAGGCGATCGGCGCAGCCCTTCGGCAGTCCATGCCGCTCAGCGATGAAGACATACGGACGCGCTGTGCGGCATTTCAGAAGAAATATTGGTGGGCATTCGCTGTTCTGGATCGCGATGACGGCTATACCCACGGCCTAGGCTATCCGCTTCCACAATTTCTGCAACGACCACTCTGGCGCTGGTATCAACGTTGGTCGGCCCAGAAGGCCCATGCCACCTCGATCTGATGCTATTCGCTGACGCAGTCCATGCCATGAAGCAAGCTTCACCCTTCTTCAAAAGCCGAAGACCCAAATGGTCCAGGCGGCTGATCATTAGCCTCTGGTTCGTGCTTTCGCCTGTTCCGTTATTCGCCGAGAACCAGCCGGAAGTCCCCGTATCGATCTCTCAATCATTGGACCTCATCTCCAGCCAGCGCATGCTGGAAGATGTCCGTACCCTAAGCGGACCAGCTTTTAACGGCCGTCAGACCGGCACCCCTGACGATCTCGCCTCCGCCGAGTTCGTTCGGCAACGGTTCCTCGATCTGCACACACAACCACCATCCTTGTCGGAGCCACGCACCGAGTCTGCGAATACCCGCAAACCGATTCGCATACAGTCTACGCCCGTCCGCGCAACGATTGTCGGCGAGGATACGGTCTTGCGCGTGGCATCGACTTCCGACTCGCCGCCGGACCAGATCGGTCTCGATTACCTTCCTGTTCTCGATTCCCCTTCGGCAGACGTGCAAGCGCCAGTCGTGTTTGTCGGGTATGGAATCTCCGATCCGGAAGGCGGATTCGATGAGTATGCAGACCTCGACGTTCGCAACAAGGTTGTGCTTTTTCTCCGCGGCAAACCGGAGCGGTATTCCAAGTCGATCTCTCATGCAGATAAAGCCCATGCCGCTCACGCCCACGGCGCGCTCGGATATCTCACCGCGACCGGGCCGATCCTTAACGCCTATGAAGTACGCCGCGGGGTCACCGGCCGACCGAGCGCCTTTTACGGATTAACGGATGCCCGCCGCACGATTCCCGGCGCTTGGATCAGCACCGCCCGCGCGATGGCCATGCTCCGCGCCGACCGACCAGGCGACGACGATCGACTGCGCACGTTGCAGCAGAACCTGAACGATGGCCACATTCCTCAATCGACGGCAACGGATACGGTCGTCACGATGCGTTGGCACAGCACGGAGCATGGCGGCATGCTCCACAACGTCGTCTTCATCGTGCCGGGAAATGACCAGGCCAAGGCGGAAGAAGCGATCGTCATCGGTGCGCATCGCGATCACTTCGGGAGGCAAGGCGGGCTGCTCTTCGCCGGAGCAGACGATAACGCCTCCGGAACGGCGGTGCTGCTGGAGGTTGCCCGCATCCTCCATACCATACCGGTGAAGCCGAAACGGTCGATTGTCTTGGTATCGTTCAGCGGAGAGGAACAGGGGTTGTTGGGATCGAAGTTCTATGTCACGCAGCCGGCCGTCCCGTTACGGTCGACTCTCGCGATGATCAACGTCGACCACGCAGCGGAAGGAAACGGACGCCTGACGATCGGTGTCACCGGGACAGAAAAAGCTGCCGCGCAACAGGCCGGTCACGCAGCAGGATTAGCAGACCGGATTGATGTATTCGGCTTTTTCCCCGGCGGGGACCATGTGCCGTTCAAAGAGGCGGGAATTCCCACAGTCACGGTCGTGAGCGGCGGAGTTCATCCTCATTTCCATCAACCCACGGACACCGCCGACACTGCCAATCCGGACATTCTCGCAGCCGCCGCACGTTATGTCCTGGCCATGCTCTGGCAACTGGCTGACGCTCCCTAGTTGCCACCTCCGCGTACCGGTCCACGCATTGCCCTCTATTTGACCGACACGACCTCAACTTTCCCGACACGCCGAATGACCGTGATCCCGACATCGAGGTCATGCCGACGAAGCAAGAGATCCACCGATGCGGTTCCGACCGTCAAATTCTTGATTTGCATCTTGTCGATAAACTCCGGAAGGATGGGATGATTGAATATCACCTTCTGTTCCGACGCGACAATCGACAAGCCCAGACAGGCTTGGAGCACCATGAAGGCCGAGCCGGCAGCCCAGGCCTGCGGATTACAGGCCACGGGATATCGTGTCAGGCCCTGGCCGGGTCGACGCACAAAGCCGCAGAACAGTTCCGGCAACCGGTGAAAGTCGAGAACCAAACTCACCTCGAACATCCCCGTCATGATTTTTTCCACTCCGGATTTGAGGCCATAACGCGCGAGACCGACGGCGATCATCGCATTGTCATGCGGCCAGATCGATCCGTTGTGGTAAGACATGGGGTTATAGCGACGTTCGGAATCGGCCAGCGTGCGGACTCCCCATCCGCTGAATAACTCATCGGACATCAGCGTTTCCGCGACCCGCCGGGCATGCTCATCGCTGGCAATACCCGTGTAGAGACAGTGACCGGCGTTCGACGTCTTCACCTCACAAGGCCGCTTCTGACCATCCAGGGCCAGGGCATAGGTGGCCGAGGCTTCGCACCAGAAGGCCTCCTCAAACCGTTCCTTGAGTGATCGAGCCTGCCGTCGAAGCTGACTGGCGCGATCGACGTATCCCAACGCCTCGGCGAGTTTAGACGCCTGCACCTTCGCGTCATACACATACCCCTGTACTTCACACAACGCGATCGGCCCTTCGGCCAACGAACCGTCTGCATGAGAAATCGAATCGTGGGAGTCCTTCCAGCCCTGATTATCCAACCCCGTGGGTGATTTCCGCACATACTCCACGAATCCATCGCGGTCGGGGTCGCCGAAGGTATCCATCCAGGTTAATGCTGCTTCGATATTGGGCCAGATGGACTGAATGAACGGAAGATCCGCCGTGCGCTCGTAATAAGCACCGGCCAACATGACGAACAACGGGGTGGAATCGACACTGCCATAATAGAGTCCGAAAGGAATTTCGTGCAGCGCCGCCATCTCCCCCTTGCGAGTTTCGTGGAGGATCTTTCCCGGCTCGGCATCCTGAGCGGCGTTTACCTCCTTCGCCTGGGTCGAAGCCAGATAGCCCAAGACACCACGCGCCAATTCCGGCCTGATCCACAAACACTCCAACGCCGTGATCACCCCATCCCGCCCGAAGGGAGTGCTGAACCAGGGCACGCCGGCGTACGGATACGGCCCCTCGCTCGTATCGGTTACCATCATGCGAACATCCAACACGGAACGATTCCACCACTCATTGAACTGCGCATTGGTCGTCTGGATGGAACAATCTTCGGTTTGCTCGGCCGCCCCAAATGCCAGCCCAGCTTCCGCCATTGCCGCGTCATAGGATAAGAGCGTTCGGTGACTCTCCACCTCATCGCAGGCGACCATCACCGCCACGGCAATTTCCCCTTTCGGCTCCAACTCGATGCCGAAGGTGGCCTGGGATGCGGTGATCTCCAACGGCTCCGGAACAAACTGAATCCGCGCCTCCCGCGTCACTTCGTCCAGCCCTTCGTACCTCAACACCAACAGATCTTTCCGTAAGACGTTCGGCAACATGCGGCCTTTACGCTCGCGTTTTTTGCCGCGGACTTCAAAGATGTCCGCGAAGTCGGCCTCGAATCGGATCGAGAGGGTCATTTTTACCGGCGCTAGGCTGTAGTTCGACAGGCGAAACCGCTCATAACTCACGCCGTTCCAGAGAAAACGCGAGCGAAATACGTGCACGCTTCCGCGCGGGATTGCGATTCGTCCATCCCGATACAGATCCGGATTCGTCAAGTCCACGGCGAGCAAGGCATTGTCTTCCTTGACCGTGGAGCTCAGCAGCATCGGTCGATCGTTGTTCAGAAATAATTCCTGCCGTGAGAGAAAACGCGTCCCTTGATGAAACACACCCTGTGTTCCACGACCCACCGGCTGAATGTCGCCATACCGGTCGAACACCCCAAAGGTCTCTCCATGTTTGAGCACACGCGTCCGGTCATCCGCCATCGAGGAACTGGCCAGGATATAAAACTGATCATTGACGCTGATGATTTCTTCCACGTTTTCCTCCCGTCATCCCTGAACGATCGATGCGATGCGCGCGGCACTCGCCACGACGCGCCAACAGCTTCCTGCCTTCTGCTCGCTTCGTTTATGGACCCGTCCGTGGGTCCTTTCGATGCACAAAGTCTGGGGTGGACTCAATGACTAGTCGGCTGCGTCACCATGACGACGGGCCTGGCCGCTTCTTCGGTTGGAAGGCTCGCCTCCGACCAATTGACCTGCACCCATCGGGCCACTCGCATGGACACGAGCGCCGATAAAAAGAGACCGACCCCGATGCCGAACACGCTGGGCCGCTCGCCGAACTCCTGCGTCACCCAGCCGAAGATCGTCATGCCGGCGATGGCCGAGGTCATCGCGCCAAGATTGTAAATAGCCAATACTCGCCCCAATAACGTCGTCGGCGCGATCTCCTGAAGCACTCCCCAGGCCACCGGCGTGAGGGTGCCGGCGCCCATCCCAATGATCACCATCAGCGCAGCGGCCACTAACCGGTTGGACGTGAAGAGCAAGCCTAACAGCGTCAGACCGCTGAGGAAACTGGACACCGCCATCAACTGAATTCGTTTGGGCAGCGACCAGGATGACAAGGACACGAGCCCCAGGGAGACCAACAGCAACCCGACACCGAAGGCGGACCACAAATACCCGACTTCGATCGGGCCCAGATCAAGCAGCTTCTTTCCGAACACCGGAAAGAGCGTGCTGAACGCACTGGTGGCGAAGGTGTACATGGAGGCAGCGCCGATCAACATGAGAATGACCCGTTGCCGATGGAGCACATACTGAAACCCCTCCACCACATCCCGGAACGTTCCGGCCAGGGAGCCAGCCCCCGCCGGCGCCGCTTCCATGCGCGGAAATCGGATGAACAAAAAGCAGAGCGCAGAAATCACATAACTGACGGCGTTCACACAGAGCACCTCTTGGGAACTCATCGTCGCAATGCCGACCCCGCTCAGCGCCGGGCCGACAATGATGCCGATGCTGGTCGTCGTCTGGAGTAAGGCGTTGGCCGCCGTGAATTCGTGGCGGGACACCAGCGAAGGGATTGCGGCGGTCAGGGCAGGACCGAACACGGCGGACGCAACCGCATGGACGAATACCATGAGATACAGCCGCTCAATGCTGAACGAGTCCACCGGCAGCAAACAGGGCAACACGCCCAGCACCAACGCACGAATCAGATCACTGCTGATCAGCAGGAGTTTTTTGGGAACACGATCGACGATCACGCCGATGAAGGGACCGAACAGAATGGGCGGCAGTGTCTGCAACAGCCCGATCATGGTGGTCTTGAGAGGAGAACCGGTGATGGAGTAGACAAACCAAAGCAACGCGAGTTTCGACACTCCATCGCCGATCTGCGAGACCATCTGGCCCCACCAGACCAGCGTGAAGTCGCGCGTCAACAGATGCGGCGACCATTTCACGTTCGGGCGTCCAGACCCGGCCCCGCTTGCGCGCCCCGCTTCTATAGCATCAGCAGACTGCGTGTCGAACCTCCCATGGCATCGGCCTCATGACACCTGTTCATTCTCCGGCCACCAATCGCACCGCGTCGGTATTCACCGCGCGCACGCCCGGCACCTGTCGTGCCGCCTGGGCGGCTTCGAGGACGATAATCTGAAACCGCGTCGCTCCGTTCAGCGTGACAATGCCGTCCTCTGTTTTCACATCGAACTTGACTGATTGCAAGGTTTTGCTTTTCTCGAACCGCTCCTTCACCAGTTGGGTGATGATCTTGTCGCGCTCCGCGAACAGCCCATGGGCCGCGTCCGCTTCGACTTTCAGACGGTTTTCTACGGCATGGACGCCTTCGAGACATCGTATGATATCGGTGGCCACGCGCTTATCCGCCTCCTGCCCGACTTTTCCAAGCAACACGAGGTCCTTGTCCTTGGCATCAACTTCGATGTCGTAGGGGAAGAGATGTGGATCTGCCATAAGTGCCAACTTGGCCGTTACCATCGACGAGCGTACCGGCTTCTTGGCTTCCGGCTCAGGCGATTTCTGACGTTCCGTCGTAGCGGAATCTCCGGAAGAAGCCGGCGCTTCTACCGCGGGCTTGGCTTCAACCGCTTGCGGGACCGAGGGACAGGGATGCTCAGCGGCAATGTCAGACTCTTTCGATTTCGAGTCCGGCTCCTTGGCTTTTTGGTCCGGCTCCTTGGATTTGGACTCCCCGTCCTTCGCCTTATGTTCCGATTCTTTGGGCTTGGTCGGCGTTTCCTTGGCTTTAGGCTCCGGGCCTTTAGGTTTGTTGTCCGCGTCTTTCCCTTTTGACTCACTCTCTTTGGGCTTCGCGTCGCTTTCCTTTAATTTTTGGTCGGGCGGCTTGGAGTCTGGCTCCTTCGGTTTGGAATCCGGCTCCTTGGGTTTGGATTCTGACTCCTTCGGTTTCGTCTCTGATTCCTTTACTTTCCCATCGGAATCCTTCGGTCCAGAAACCGGTGGACCTTCCGGTTTTGTCTCCGACGGCTGCTGTTCCGAGGCCATCGAACCGGCGATCCCTAGGCTTAACGCCACAACGAACGTCAAGGTCCCTACCGCGCACACGGTCTGAATAGTCCGCATAGGCATATGCCCCTCATGTGTAGAAATAAACCGACCGGCAACGCCGGCCTTGATTTCGTCCCGAACAACACCCGAGTGAAAAGACATACGCGACGGAGGTGGAGAAAGCAACTCCGCCTGTCGCCCTTCGCTATCGTGCAGCGTTAGCTTGTGTGACAGCCTACCGGGCGAGCCGCCGCAACCGTCGGAAAGATCGTTATGGAAAGAGGGTGGTTATGCGACAGCCGGACTCACCACGAGGCCACGGCGGCTAACCTGCAGCGTGACCATCGCAGTGAGCAAGAGGAGCAGTCCGATACCGATGAGACTCACGGCAGGGCCCAGGGTGTCGGCGGCCCATCCGAATCCCGCCATGCCGACCATAGCCGAGGCCATCCCACCGACGCTAAACGTGGTGAACACACGCCCGAGCAAATGCTCCGGAGTCACCTCCTGCAGCATTGCCCAGACAACCGGGTAGAACAGCGAGGTGCTGCCGCCGATGATGACGATCAATAAGAACGTGCTGAACAGCACCGGCGTTTGAATCAATCCCAACGCGCAGACCGCGATGCCCCCGATAGTCAACGAGCGGCCGATCTTACTGATACGCTCCTGGAACGTGCCCTGCGGCATCCGCGCCAGCCAAATGGACGCCGCCAGCATTCCGATTCCTAAAGCGGACCATAACCACCCAAGTTCCATCGGCCCGACTTGCAGCAGCTCCTTCGCCACAACAGGGAGGAGAAACACAAATGCACTGATCGCCAGATTGTAAAGGACGGCCGTAATCATCAAGGAGAACACCACCCGGTGTTGCAGGAAGACGAAACGAAAACCTACCATCATGTCCTGCATGACGGGAGTGGCCAGCACATCCAATCCTTTTACCGTCTTATTCTCTCTCACACGAATCGGGAACAAGAAGAGGGCGGACACGAAGAACGTCGCGGCGTCCACATAGAGGACATTTTGCGCGCCGATGAGGGCGATACCCAGGCCGCTCATGGCCGGTCCCAGCAACACCCCGATATTAGTGGTGCTCTGGAGAAATGCATTCGCCGTCGTAAGTTGCGACCGCTGAACAATGAGAGGCACAGAAGAGGCCAGCGCCGGCCCGAACACGGTGGACACGATGGAGACAAGGAAAACCAGTACGTAGAGGCGTTCGAGCGTCAACATATCGAACGTATAGAACAGCGGTATCAGCAGCACCATCAGCGTTCGTAAGAGGTCGACGACGATCATCACCGTTTTCTTAGGGAGATAATCGAGATAGACACCGATGAGGGGACCGAAGAGCAGGGGCGGGATCGTCTGCAACAACCCGATGGCGGTCATCTTGAGCGCCGACCCGGTCATTTCATACACGAACCACAGAAGCGCAACCTTATTCAGGCCGTCGCCGATTTGGGAGACGACCTGGCCGGCCCAGAGACAACCGAAATCTCGGGTCCCCAATAACCTCCATCCTGTGACATTGGATTCAGGACTGGACTGCGACTCGTCTGCCATACTGGTCCTTCCGCGAGGTTGGGATCGCGACGACTAGAGGTTCGAAGCGTGCTGCTGCCCGGTTTTACCCGGGAATGCAGCGGCATCTGTGATGAGTTGTTGATAGATTTTCACGTAGTCGTGGGTCATGCGCTGGGCGGTGAATCGCTCATCGAACACCTGCCGGCATCGGTGGCGATCGATCGTGCCAAGCTTGGCTACCTGACTCACCATTTCATCGAGGTTTTCACTGATGAAACCCGTCACACCATGACCGATGATTTCGGGAATAGATCCCCGGCGGTAGGCGAGGACAGGTGTACCACAGGCAAGACTTTCGATCAACACGAGGCCGAACGGTTCGGGCCAGTCATAGGGACAGATCAGCCCGATTGCGTTCCCGATGAAGTCGCTCTTTTCCGCATCGGTGATTTCTCCGACAAACTCGACCAGAGGATGGTCGAGTAACGGTTCCACCACCCGCTCGAAGTAGGCACGATCGGCCGGATCGACCTTCGCTGCCATCTTCAGAGGCAATCCGACACGTTTCGCCAATTCTATGGCTTGATCCGGGCACTTTTCCGGAGAGACGCGGCCAAGGAACGCCAGGTACTTGCCCGGTTCCGCATTGAACTTATACAAATCTTTTGGCAAGCCGTGATAGACGGTGTTGGCCCAGTTACACCAAGGCAACGGCCGACGCTGCGAGTCCGAAATGGATACCAAGGGCAACTCCGCAAATTCACGGAAGACCGGCACGAGCTCGGGCAAATCCAACCGGCCGTGCAGTGTCGTGACGACGGGCACGCGACAGCGGCGGGAGAGCGAAAATGCTAAAAAATCGAGATGGGAGTGGATGAGGTCGAATTGGTCGGCAGCAGCGAATACCTGCTCCATCATTTGAATGAGCGGGGCTTCGCGGTTGAAAATCCCGGTATTCAAACGCAGCGCCTGCTGGCAGGGAGATTCCAACTTTGCCTTGGTGACCGAGTCACCGCTGGCGAAGAGCGTCACATCATGACCTTGGCGGACAAGTTCTTCCGTCAGGTAAGAGACGATGCGTTCCGTTCCTCCGTACAACTTCGGAGGGACGCTCTCCCAAAGCGGCGATACCTGGGCAATCCTCATACAAACAATCTCCTTTAATCTTGAACGGTCATAACAGGGGCTGAGACCCAGCGGGTCGCACGACACCGCGCCTATCACCGTCTGTCGGCATTCTTTCCGTTCTCGATAGGCGATTCAATTGACATCTTTGACATGGGCGCATTGTTTTTGTCGTCTCGCTGCGAAACAGGAAATGAAACGCACTGACCGGGAGGCAAAGCAAGCGCTGTACCGCCGCAAATCCACCGGTCAAGGCGACATCCTTCAACGGATACAATATCAAATAAATCCAATATTTATACGTTAGCTACCATCAATCCCAGATGATACACGCTCAAAATGCAGCCTGTGAATTCTGTGGACAATCAACCTTTCAGTGAGGTCCCGCTGTGACAGCCTTGCCGCTGCACACCAAACCGCCACAGAAACAGGTCTTTTAAGTTGGACAGAATGCTGCTGCGAAAGGCCGCAGTTTGGATCGAGAGAGATGATAGGAGGAGCTGTGATTAGAATAGGTGCTTGGAGTGCCCTACCCTGTTCAACACACGAGGGGCTCTCTCCGCACGCGTCTGGGCTGGCTAGGGAATATCTTCGAGCAGGCCTGATTGAATCGGAGGCACGGGGCCGACGTCGCGCGGCACGGGAGGAAACACGACGGGAGAGCCTGATTGATTCGCTCCCTGAATGAGGCCGACCGACAATTGGGGACCAAGCGTCATCAGCGCACCACTCCACGCCTGGCCGGTGGTGGGATTCCGGAAACTATAGGACTCGAAGTTATTTCCGAAATTATAGATAAACCCCTGCGTGCCCTGGTTATCGATATACAGATTGCCGGGACCCACAAGCCCAAACAGTGGGGCCACGCCCCCATTCAAGCCGCGTACGCCCGAAACAGACTGTGCCGCTGCCGATGAAACAGAACATAAGATGCACAGCACGGCAGCAATCCGGATACCAGCCATCGTATGTGAAATCAATCGATCTCCTTCCAGCATGGACACCGATCCCCAATTATGATACCACGCCAGCATCAAATCCCATTTCAGTATGGCCCAACCCGGACTTCGCATCAAGGAGTTTGTCATGACGAATCCCATACTCCGGGGATGTTTGTTCATCGGAAGCGCCGCCGCGCTTCTCCTCTGGACGGCGTCCTCCTCTTTCGCCCTGGAAGTGAACAAGCCTGTTCCCACCGAACGACGCGAAGCGATGTCGTTGGCCGATGCTGTCCTAAAAGCATTACAGAACAATCTCGATATCCATATCGGCCGTCAAACGAAGGAAAGTCGTCTGGCCGATATTATCATCGAGCAGGCGAAGTTTGATCCCACCGTCAGTCTTAACGGACAGTACAATCGACAAGTTGCGCCGCTCAACCGTCCGATCCTCGGATTCACCGGCTCCAACTTGCAGGATATCACCAAGTTTGACCAGAACACGTCCGGGGTGACCGCCGATATCACTCAAAACCTCCCTACCGGCGGTAATTACGACATCAACTACAGCCCTCAACGCAGCTATGTGAGCGGGACCAACACCTTCCTCTTCAACCCTGCGTGGACGGGAGGTCTCGCGTTAACAGTGACCCAGCCCTTGTTAAAGAATTTTGGGACCGCCCTGAATCAAACGTTTATTTCCATCGCTCAGAACAATGCCACCGTCGAAGGACATGTCTTTCTTGACCGGGTGCTCACCGTGATCGCGACGGTTGAACAAACTTTCTGGGAGATGGTGTTCGCTAATGAGAATCTCAAAGTCGCTCAGGCGGCACTCAAGGCGGCGGAAGAACTACTCGCGAGTAATCGAGCCAAAGCCAAGGCCGGGGTCATGTCGATCGTGGATGTGCTGCAGGCGGAAGCTGCCGTCGCTTCGCGTGTCGAGCAGATCCTCGTTGCCGAAAAATCGATTCGCGATCAGGAGGACCAATTGCGCCGCCTCCTGAATCCCGCAGAAGAGGAACTCCGGCAAGATCTCCGATTGATCCCGACCGATCCCCCTACCACCTCGCTGGAAGCCATCAGTCTTCAAGAAGCCATCGACATCGCCATGGAACGTCGACCGGAAATTCTCCAGGCCGGCAAAAACGTCGAGACAAGCGAACTCAATACAAAGTTTGCCAAGAACCAAATCTTGCCGACCCTGTCGTTTCAGGGCACCATGGGGCTCTCTGGCCTTGGCGCAGATTATGGGGACGCGACTAGAAGGAATTTCGGCGGCGATTTCTACAACTATGGCGCCGGGCTCGTATTCAGTTACCCGCTCGGCAATCGATCTGCCTACAGCACCTTTAACAAACGGCAGTTAGAGGCAAGGAATGCTCAGGCCTCCCTCCAAAGCGTTCGCCAACAAGTGATCGTGGGTGTTCGTGAAGCCGTTCGCCGCGTGCACACCGATTTCAAACGGATCGAGACGACTCGCTCAGCCCGTATCATGGCCGAAAAACAGTTACAGGCCGAACAAGAACGGTTGAAGGTGGGCCTCAGCACAACCAGATTCGTGCTCGACTTTCAGCGCGATCTGGCCACTGCCCAGGGGAATGAGCTTCGCGCCGTCCTCGACTACAACAAATCCTTGTCGAATCTGGCTCGCAATAAAGCCACCACACTCGAACGGTACAGCTTGCGGCTCGAATAACTGCTCATGATCAGGCCTGAGGATGCGTCGGCCGCCAATGCCACTCAGAGCCACGAACGGGGAGCAGCCCTTGCGCTGCTCCCTCTCACCGCCACGCTCCTCTATTACGCTTCTCCTCGCGAGTTTCGGGAGCAGAGCCTCTATCAATTCATTCCCCAGCTCTGCGCCTATACCGCCTTCCTAATCTGGAGCCGCCTCAACGGCGCGACAGTGAAACGGCTCGGCCTGTCGAGCCCTCTCATTCCACAGGGACTCCGCTGGGGCACGACTACTGGGCTGGCACTCGGCACAGTCAACCTTCTGATGATCCTCTATGTGGTGCCTCTGCTTGGAGAAGACTATCGATTTCTCGCCGACACTCCACATGCCAAAATTCCTCTGCTCCTCATGGTGCCCTGGGTCATCCTCCTCATCGCGACCTTAGTCGAGTTGAACTTTCGCGGCTTTCTGTTAGGCCGACTGCTGGCTCTGGGACTTCCCGCCCAAATCGCTGTGCCGTTGAGCGCCTTGCTGTTTGCGTTCGATCCGTTCCTGGTGGCAACCTTTCAACAGCTCCACTGGATTGCCGTGTGGGACGGCCTGGTGTGGGGAAGTCTGTGGGTGGCCTCCAGAAATCTGTATGTCCCCATCGTAGCCCACGCCGTCGAAGTCATCGTCTTATACAGTGTGATGCGAGCGATCTTGACTTGACCTGACCGGGGCCCCGTTGCAGCTGCCGGAAGAACCTAAAGTAACAGTTGCACTCACGATGCATTCACCGCTTCTCACAAGCACGACAGCACCATGACCCCCTCCTTCTCCAGCATCCTCGTGAATGACGTCTTCGGCGACCCCGGCCTGTTCGTCGAAGTGCGATGGTCGAAACGCGCCCTTCTGTTCGACCTCGGCCACAACGAGGCCCTTGGGCCAACGCGCCTGTTGCGCGCGAGTGAGATCTTCATCTCTCACACCCACATGGATCACTTTATCGGGTTCGATGCGTTGCTCCGCGTGGCCCTGGGGCGCGGCAAGACTCTGCGGCTCTACGGACCGCCGGGACTGATCGCCAATGTTCAAGGGAAACTTCACGGCTACACCTGGAACCTGGTGGACGGATACCCACTCACCATCACCGTGCAGGAATTCCACTCCGACGGCATCAGGACGGCGACCTTCCCCGCCATGGACGGTTTTCAGCGTTGCGACGGACTCAACTCAACGCTGAGCGACTGCACCGCCGACGGATCCTTCACTGCGCTCCGTGACCCCATGTTCACCGTGCGCGCAACGTCGCTCAATCACCGCATCCCCTCATTCGCCTATGCGCTGCAGGAACAGTTTCATGTAAACGTCAACAAGGAGCGGCTGCACGAAGCCGGGCTGCCGGTGGGCTCTTGGCTGAAGGAAGTGAAGCAGTATTTATGGCAGGGCAAGCCGGACGACTTTTGCTTCATCGCCACGCTCTACCATGAACACCGGAAGGAGGAGAGGGAATGTGTCCTGGGCGAGGTCCGCGAGCGATTCCTTACCATCACTCGCGGCCAGAAGATCGCCTATGTCGTGGATGCTCGGTACGATCAAACCAACGAACGCAAGATCGTGGAGCTTGCGCGCGGCGCCGACATCTTTTACTGTGAAGCCCCCTATCTGGATCGGGATGCGGACAAGGCACGGGACCGGTACCACCTCACGGCCAGGCAGGCCGGCGTGATGGCAAAGAAAGCCGGGGCGCGCGACTTAGTCGTGTTCCACTTTTCGCCACGGTACACAGGACTGGGACATGAGATCGAGGCGGAGGCGCGAGAAGCCTTCCGCGGGAAGTGAAGGAGGCGGCGGATGGGTGAGTGGGCGAAGTATGTCCTGTACTTCTTGTTGGGCGGCACCATCGTCAGTATCTCGACTTACCTCGGCTCGCAGGGCCGGTCGTTTCTTGCCGCCTTCGCCAGCACCTTTCCCGCGATGACCGGCGCAACGTTTATCCTCATCTATCTCAACGGGGGCAGCGAACACCTCGTGACCTACGCCAAGAACCTCCTCTGGTTTGTGCCGCCCTGGCTGGTTTATGTCGGCTGCATGATCTATGGGGTGGAGCGTATCGGCTTCTGGCTTTCCATGGCAGGGTCAATGGTCCTCTACATGTGCTGCGTCGCACTCGTGAAATTCCTGGCGCGGTAAGCAACACCGACCTCTCGGCACGACTACCGCCGGACTCGACACGCCCCTCCTTCTTCGCTTCTCACGACCTCACGAACGGCTATTCACCATCCACCACAAAGAACATCAAGTGATGGTTAAGAGTTATCCCAAAGTGCTCCTGGAGCAGCTGTTTACACGCTCCTTCACTTTTCACATGAAGTTCCCGCACGGCCTTTTGCTCTCGAATTCTGAGCAGGTTCCCGATGAATGTTGTACGCCCTTCCTGAGGGGGTATCGTGCACATCCAGCGCTGCACAAATGGCGACTCAGGTGCGTGCGAGTGATAGTAGTTGGCGAACTGATAGTCCACCGGCAGCCAGGGGTCGAGCGTGAAGGAGTAGAGATTCGTCCAGGCTCCTTCCATGCGAGATTGCAGCACATACTCTCCCCGCTCGTCCGTCGTGAGCCGAAATTGATCCGGCCCTTGCCGATGTTCCAGGCCAGCCTTAAAGGGCAATGGCTCACGCAATCCCTGCCCACCGAATCCCACATCCACAAGCCAACCCTCCCCGTCCAGATGCACGATCAGCAGTTGATGACTCCGCGGCCTTACGCCTTCCGTCCCATACAGCACCCGGGCGGCCAGACTGGTGACGGCGAACCCGAGGTCTTCCAACAAGAGCGCAAACAGGCCGTTGAGTTCGAAGCAGTAGCCGCCCCGTTTGCCCAAGACGATCTTCTCAAACAGATCTGACGGCTCAAGCGAGATCGGCCGCCCGACGTGGATGTCGAGATTCTCAAACGGGACGGTCAGGACATGAGCCAGATGCAAAGCGCGTAACGCCTCAATCGACTGAACGACCGAGCCTTGATATCCGATACGCGCGAAATAAGCCAAACGATCTATCATGAGCCCTCCCCATGAGCCAGCCATTATACGAATCTGTCGAGCGGATCACACAGGTCTCACCGCCCGCGCAGGCAGATGACATTGCAGACGACTGCGGCGCTTGCTACGATGATCGGTCATCCTTCGAGAGGAGCATTCCACCGTGGCACCCCGTACACCCCCGACCCGACCAGGCGACGAACTGATCATCGAAGGGGCACGCCAGAACAATCTCAAAAACATCTCGC
Source organism: Nitrospira sp. (assembly GCA_024998595.1). GTDB lineage: Bacteria > Nitrospirota > Nitrospiria > Nitrospirales > Nitrospiraceae > Nitrospira_A. Next base: position 18,378 of record JACOEK010000007.1, on the reverse strand, counting down.
TGCGTATTCCGCACAACAAGGTCACCGCGATCACGGGCTTGTCGGGCTCCGGCAAATCCTCCCTGGCGTTCGACACGTTGTTTGCGGAAGGACAGTGGCGCTATGTCGAATCCCTCTCGACCTATGCACGCATGTTTCTCGATAAGGTGAATCGCCCCGACGTCGACCGCCTCATCAACATCCGCCCCGCGATCGCCATCGAACAAAAAAACCCTATTCGCACGGCCCGCTCGACGGTCGGAACCGCTACCGAGGTCGCGGACCTTTTGCGGCTTCTTTTCGCCAAGATCGGCAAACCGGTCTGCCCGGACTGTCACCAGGAAGCTCGCGGATACCACCCCGGTTCACTGGCCGAAGAACTGCTCGCGCAATTTCCCGACGCGCGGGCGATGATTTTATTCCCCGTCAACGATCTGGGACCAGGGCACGACCGGTCGCTGCTCGACTCGTTAACAAAACGAGGCTTCACCCGACTGCGCTGCGGCGACGAGCTGTTGGACCTTCACGACCAGGTCACGCTCCCGGAATCACGCGAGTCCGGTATTCAAGTCGTCCTGGATCGGCTGGTCCTCAGAGCCGACAATCGCCACCGTCTCATCGAAGCCATCGAAGTCGCCTTCCAGGAAGCCGACGGGATCTGCCAAGTCGATGTCATCGGCCATGGGATGCGAACCTATAGCACCCATTTTCGCTGCCAGGGCTGCGGGAGAATGTTCGAGCCCCTGCGTCCGTTACTGTTCTCGTTCAACCATCCCTTAGGCGCCTGCCCCGAGTGCAAGGGATTCGGAAACATCCTGCGCTACGACCGGGACCTGGTCATCCCCGATCGCAGCAAGTCGCTGGCCGGCGGCGTGATTGAGCCCTGGAGCAAACCGGGGTCGGACTGGTGGCAGAAACAGCTGTTGCTCGGCATGAAGAAGCTAGAGGTCGATTTGACCGCTCCATTTCAGGACCTGCCGACCGAGGTGCAACAGCTCATCTGGGAAGGCAACGAGCAGGTGGAAGGCGTCCGGCAATACTTCGAATACCTGGAAACCAAGCGCTACAAGTTGCACGTGAGGGTCCTGCTCAGCCGCTATCGCAGTCCTGCCACCTGCCCGGCTTGCCAGGGCAGCCGACTGAAACCGGCCGCTCGGTTCGTCAAAGTGGCCGGGCACGATTTCATTCAACTGAACGACCTTACCATTCAGGCCGCCACGGAATGGTTTCAGCGACTCACCCTCCCGGCATTTGACGCGGAGATTGCCAAGGACATCCTGCGGCAACTGCAGGCCAAGCTGAATTTTATGCTGCGTGTGGGATTGAACTACCTGACGCTCTCCCGACAAACCAAAACGCTTTCCGGTGGGGAAGCGCAACGAATCGCCCTGGCGAATCAACTCGGCTCCCGTCTGGTGGGAACCTTGTATGTGCTCGACGAACCGACGATCGGACTCCATGCGCGGGACACCGCTACGCTGGCCGGCATTCTCCGTGACTTGGCCGACGAAGGGAATACCGTCGTCGTTGTCGAGCACGACCCTCTCATGATTCAGGCCGCCGACCATATCGTTGAAATGGGGCCCGCCTCAGGAGAACAGGGCGGCCAGGTCGTCTGCGCCGCGCCACGCGCGCAATTCCTCGGCGACCAGAAGTCCCTGACCGCCCGCTACCTGCGAGGCGAGGAACGTATCCCGCTGCCGAAAACCCGTCGGCCAGGCAACAGCAAGGTGCTGAGCATCGCCGGAGCCGCCGAACACAATCTTAAAAACCTGTTGGTAAGAATCCCCCTGCACATGCTGGTCTGCATCACCGGTGTCTCAGGCTCCGGGAAAAGCACTCTCATTGAGGACACGGTGTATCGCGCCGCCGCGCGCGCCTTTCGGATCGAATCGCGGCCGATGGGACGGTTTCAGGCCATCAAAGGACTGGAACATCTCAAAGGTGTGCGCCTCATCGACCAGCAGCCCATCGGCCGGACCCCGCGCTCGAACCCCATTACCTATCTCAAGGCGTTCGACGAGATTCGCCAGCTCTTCGCCTCCGAACGGGAGGCCCTGCGACAAGGCCTCACCCCGGGACATTTCTCGTTCAATGCAGCCGGCGGGCGCTGCGAACGCTGCGAAGGAAACGGATATGAAAAGCTGGAGATGTATTTCTTCGAGGATATCTATGCGACCTGCGAGCAGTGCAACGGCCGACGGTTCAAACCGGAGATTCTCGCCATCAGATATCGCAGCAAAACCATTCACGATGTCTTGAACCTGACGGTCGCCGAGGCGCAGGCCTTTTTTTCGGGCTCCCCGAAGCTGACAGAAAAGCTCTATCTGCTCTCGTCGATCGGATTGGGCTACCTGCGGCTTGGACAAGCGGCGAACACATTGTCCGGAGGGGAAGCACAGCGGCTGAAGATCGCCGCGGAACTGAAAGATCCGTCGGCGCACAACCAGCTGTATATCCTGGATGAGCCGACGACCGGCCTGCACCTCGACGACATCAAGAAGCTGTTGACCGTCCTGCACAAACTGGTGGATGCCGGCAATACGCTCATCGTCGTGGAGCACAATCTCGATGTGATCAAAACGGCCGACTGGATCATCGATCTCGGCCCGGAAGGCGGCGAGGCCGGCGGACATATCGTTGCCGAAGGCCGACCGGAACAGGTCGCCAAAGTGGCCCAGTCGCACACAGGACGGTTCCTGGCGAAAATACTGCAGAGCTAATGGTTGACAGCGTATGGCTGAGAGAGAACGGAAATTCCGCCTCTGAACCAGAGGCGATACTCGATCTGCTGCACGCTCTTATCTAGTTGCTGGTGGGATCAAACGGCATATCGGCGTAGTGGCGAGACGTCTCATCGAGGGACAGCACAATATCCGACCAGATGCGTGTCGATTCTTTCTCGAAGACGATCGAGGGATCAGCCGGCAGCGTAATCCACGAACCGGTCTGCATCTCCGACTCCAACTGTCCTGGGCCCCAGCCGGAATACCCGAGGTAAGCCCGGAACGATTCCTTTCCAGGCTGCTCCATGAGAATCCGTTCCATGATCTCCAAATCCCCGCCGAGACAGACGCCGTCGATCACTTGGTGAGAATTCTCCGGCGTGTCACTGATGCGATACAGCATCATGACTTGGTTGGTTTGCACAGGACCGCCCGAGTACAGCACGTGCGTTTGGCCTTCCAGGATCGGAACCTGCGGGAGCGCTTCGGAGATAGACATGGCCGTCGGACGATTGACGATCACTCCTAGCGCTCCTTCCGGTCCATGCTCACAAAGCAGGACCACTGCCTGCCTGAAATTGGGATCGTTCAATGCCGGCGTCGCCACGAGCAGCACGCCTTTGCTGAGTGGAGTTGTCATGGTTCATCCTACCGTGAGGCCGTGAGTGGCGCAAGTTGAGTGATGAAAGGCAATCGACCGTTCTCAGCCACCATACATGGCCGGGCGGCGGTCGCGGAGAAGATCGTTATAACTATTGAGCGCCTTCTGCCTCGCCTCCGCCGGATCGATCGCGACGACGGTCACGTCTTCACGGTCACGCGGCGCACGATGCAGGATATGCCCCCGAGGGCTGACGATTTCGCTCAGGCCGATAAACGTCAGCCGATCTTTTCCGCCGCGGGCTTCACTGCCGATCCTATTCGCCGTCACACTGAAGACGCGATTTTCCAGACAGCGTGTCACCATAGAGTCCGGGCAGTTCGGCAAGACCAGGTTGGACGGATGCGCAATGACGTCGGCCCCCATCAGAGCCAGGGTGCGGGCCGACTCCGGATAGTACCAGTCGAAGCAGATCATGACGCCGATCTTGGCTGCGCCGATATCCCACACCTGAAAGCCGCTGTCGCCCGGGCTGAAGAATAGGGTTTCTTCAAAAAATAGATGCGTCTTCCGGTAACAGCCGATGAACCCCTTCGCCCCGACCACCACTGCCGAATTGAAATACCTCGTGCCTGCCCGTTCCGCCAATCCTGCGACGATGGTCGTCTTGCGGCGCGCGGCGATCTCCAGCAGACGCTGAGTCGTCGGCCCATCCGGCACCGTTTCCGCCAATCGCGACACTTCCTCCTGGGACGTGAACTGATAGCCGGTGGCAAACAGCTCCGGCAGCACCATGAGATCGGCCTCGGCCTGTTCCAGATGAGCCGTCACGACATCGAGGTTGTGCGCGACCGCGCCGAACACCGGATCGCACTGAACATATCCGACCCGCATCATGCTGCCTTTCTGCACAAAGAAAAACGGGCAGGGATGCCCCTGCCCGTTTTATCGTACGCGTCGTCGATGCGCAAGAACTGCTTACATGCCTTCGGACAGATGGGGTAGGGCGTTCTCGACCGCTTTGGTCGCCACATCCGCATGACCCGCCTTGCCGTGCTCGATCCCGTCCTTGAGGCCCTTGATGGCTTCACCCACATGAGGATTCTTGGTCTCCGCCATCGCGCCCTCGGCATGCTTGAGCGCCGCTTCGGCATGTTTCACTAACGCATCCGCGTGGCCCTGCTTCCCATGCGCGACCGCTTCCTTAGCATGCTCCACGGCTTCCGCTTGATGCTTATTCCCCGCCGCGAAGGCCACGCTGGACACCATCGGCGCTCCGACGAGCGCCATCATGATTCCGGCCACCACGACTCCCCGCCACATAGCAGTCTGCATGAAACGCCTCCTCAGTAAGTATGTGCACTGCATGAATCCATATCCGCTGTAATTCAGCATAAAGGCGGTCCCCTATCCTGTCAAGACGGACGCATACCGGTCGGCACCTGCGATTCCGACAGGCCGAGCAGTTTCTGCAACGCGAGCAGATCCTTCTCCACGGGGCAGGCAAAATCCCGGCTCCACTCCCACCAGGAGCCCGGATAGTTGCGCAACCGCGCATAGCCCGCGAGGCGCAGCACGAAATAGAGCCACCCCGAACGTACGCCGCCCGTGCAGTAACACACCGTTTCATATTTCGGATTCAACCCCTTGAGTTCCAGCTGCTCGTGAATGGCCGCCAGATCCTTCACCGTGGCATCCGCATTGAGAAAACCGCTCCACGCGACATGCACGGCGCCAGGTATATGGCCGGGCCTCGGAATGCCGGACACTTCCTTGCCGAGGTATTCTTCCAGACTCCGTGCGTCCACGATGGTGGTTTCCGGATGCGGCTTCCGCACGATGCCTTTCAACTCATCCTTCATGATGATCGCCGAGGCCACGGGCGAGACCGTGAAGTTGCCGGGCGTGCACCGAACCGCGCCATGCTCGAACGGGCGCCGCTCATGGATCCACTTCACCCATCCGCCGTCCAGCACCTTGATATTCTTATGGCCCAGGTATTCCAACATCCAAAACATGCGGCCTTCATCGCCCCAGTTGTCGAATGGATTGGAATAGATGACGACCTCGCTGTCCCGGTTGATCCCAAGCGACTGCACCTGCTTCTCGATCCGGCTCAGATCCGGATCCAGCAAGCCCTTGGCGACCGCCTCGGGATCGCTATATTCATGCCAGGTGGAATGGACGGCGCCGGGAATATGGCCGCCGAACTCGTACGTGGACCGTCCCCGCACATCGAGGATAACCAGGCCCGGCTGCCCTAAACGTTTCTGAAGCGTCTCACAATCGATGAGTAATGGATGTTGCATCGCGTATCCTCGTTAAGTGATCTACCCGGCCAACAGCTTACCGAACCCTCACCAATGAACACAACAGAACTCTTGTCAGACGAGTGAAGACGTATCATTGGCGCGTGGGTCTTGTGGGTGAGTAACCTGGGTGAGTAGCGTTCTTGACCCGGGGCAAGTTTAGCAGTCTCGAAAGGCTGGGAGGAATGTGGAGGGTGTACTGATAGGAAAGATTCTTCAGGCAACCGTCTGAATAATCTTTGGCCACGTCATAGGAGCGACCTTGTCTGCGCCCTGCGATTACGAAGGCCCATCACTAGCGCCTTTCCTAGTGGCCTTTCCCTTCTACCAATGAGATGCTTAGTTGCGTTGATGCATCTTTGACCATCGGTGTCTTTTCCCTTCCTGCACCTAATTCCCCTGCCTGCGGGCACTTCCACCGCCGACAGTCGCTCCTGATTAGGCGGTCAAAACATGTCTACCATTCGTCCTGAGGTTCGTGTGTTCATGCGAGCTGCCGAAGCATTGATTAAAGGTTCTGCTGACACAGGCACACCGCTTTCCGAGGAGGAGGCGTCTGAAATCGCCCGCTATGTGGATAGGCTTAGAGACTTCCTTGGCACCGACGATAGTTTGTAAGGCGCTTTCTTGCGCTCTTGATATCTCGGCAGGTAGGGTGTAGCGTGAGAGCCTATTCCCTTCCTGCACTCTCGCATTGCCAGCGGCTTAACGCACCGCCGACAGTTCTCACGAAAGGCGGCCCCTCCTATGAACCCTTTGAACCTTCGACCTGAGGTCAAGGCATTTTGTGATGCAGCAGAGACGCTCCTTTCGCCTGTCATCATGCAGCTGCCCTTAACTGAAGCAGAACGGAGCATGATTAGGATCTACATGGAGAGCTTGGAGAAGGCTGGGGTGAGGGAGACCGCCACGCCTGCCTAGAGCACCGTGAGTGACCGTCACCGTGTGACCTGCCAAGTCACGGCTCTTCCCATTCGTTCAGGCTGTCTGTGCGGATCGACCCCCCACCAAGGACTAATCTAAAGCCCGTCGAAAAGTTGAGACTCCGGCAGGGTTTAAGCTTGCTCTAATCGGAGCCTCTCCAGATTGCTATAACGTGGAGGGATGTCGGGTTTGAAGCGGTTGAAATGAACGTTGCAGGAGATTCCTCGATCTCGGACGGTGAATACTTACCCTTTGGGAACTGATGGATTCGCACAGGCCATGGGCGGCGGTTCGGGCAACGGATCGGCAAATGCGGCCGCCAAGTTTTCGTTTAGCGGCACTTCGCGCTCATACACCGTGAAGGCGTACGGATCATCCGCCATGAGGCCGTATTTCGTCTTCAACATTTCATGCTGCCCATCGGTCAGAATGTGGTACCGAACACGGGCCTTCAACGTCAACCCCTTCGACGCCTCCGGCATCCGGTACGCGAACTGATATTCCCGGCTCGCCAGCGGGAGCAAGCGGTTATCGTACAACTCCACAATGGCCGGTTGCCACATAATCCAGCGGCCCATCGTATGGCTTTTTTCGGCCAGAACGCGCTGATCGCCGTCTTTCACCGTAAACTCGACGGTAAAATGGCGGTCCGGATCGCCCGTGGGAAGCTTATGTCCCGCTCCGGCGTTGGTGAAGGTCAGGGTCAGCGTCACTTGTTCGCCCGGCTTGGGCTTGGGGGGATCAACCTTCACCTGAATCGCCGCCGCCCGCTTCACCATATCGGGATCATGGCCGCCGCGCCACAGATGCCGGCGACCCCGTCTGATCGGGCCGTTTTCCGCCACCGGGCGATCAACCTCGGGCATGTGGCAGCTTTGGCAAATGAAGCCCCGCTCCTGCATGAAATATTTGCCTTCATATTCGGCGTAGGTGCCGCAGGGCCCCACATTGTAGAACTGCGCGGGTCCAGAGACCACATTGTGGCAACGCGAACAAAACTGCGCGGTGCGGAAGGTCGGGTCGAATTTTGTCGGGTGCGGCGCAGCCGAATCATCAAAGGGGCCGAGGATCACCCCGTCGCGGACATGACACGCCGCGCACGTGATCGATTCTTTTTGCAGGTCGGCATCAAAATGGGGATTCGGTTCCTGCGTCGCCTTCTCCACGCGACCCCGCGGAATATCCCTCACCAGTGTCGGCTGCTGATTTTCCAGCGGCGTATGACAGTTCAAACAGACCCAGATGTGCTTGTCTTTTTTCCAGTACGCTTGAAAAAACGGGTCTTCATAGGCATGGGCATGGATGCTGGTCTTCCACTCTTCATAAATTTCCCGGTGACATTGCCCGCAGGATTCTGCCTTCAAGCTGGTCAACCCTTCGGGAATTTTCTGAAATGGAATCGCATGCGCATAGTCAGACCGGAGACCGAAAATCACGACCGGTTTCACCTCGGTGTAATAGAGGTACACCGCCCCCGAGATAACCGCGAGGCCCAGCAGAACCTTCAGCCACAATTTCATGCCGCCACCAGCGCCCGGATGTGCCGCTCCACCGAGGCAGCCAGGGCCGTCAGGTTGTATCCCCCTTCAAGCGAGGATAGCAGCCGCCCCCGGCAATGCCGATCGGCGATGCCGGCCACAATCGAGGTCAACTCCGCATATCCTTCCTCCGTGAGGCCCATGCTGGCCAGGGGATCATCCCGGTGCGCATCAAATCCGGCCGAAATGATGACAAACTCAGGCTTGAAGGCATCGGCGGCAGGCACCAGAACTTTCTGAAACACCGCCCGATACTCGTCATCCCCTTCGCCCGCTTCCATCGGCACGTTGATCGTGAAGCCTTCGCCCGCGCCGATACCGGATTCCGTCGCCCGGCCGGTTCCGGGGTAATGCGGGTACTGATGAGTGCTGAAGAAAAAGACTGAGGGATCTGCCTCGAAACTATGTTGCGTTCCATTGCCATGATGGACATCCCAATCGACGATCAGCACCCGCTGCAAGCCGTAGCGCTTCTGCACATACCGCGCTGCGATGGCTACGTTGTTGAACAGACAAAAACCCATGGCCCGTCCGGCTTCAGCATGGTGGCCAGGTGGACGCACGGCGCAAAAGACGTGTTGCACCTGGTCGGCCATAATGGCATCCACCCCGGCCAAGACTCCGCCAGCGGCCAGATAAGCGGCGGTCAGCGATCCCGGCGACATGGAGGTATCGGCATCCAGGGATACCCGGCCGCTGGTCGGCGCCTCCCGGTTGAGGTGCTCCACGTACTCAGGCCGGTGAACCAGAGTCACCCATTCATCTTCTGCTTTTCTCGGCTCGATACGCGTGAGCCCAACAGCTAATCCGCTCTGTTCCAACCTTTGCATGATCGCGCGAAGCCGGTTGGGCGACTCCGGATGACCGGCACCCATATCGTGCGCTAGATACCGAGGATCATAAACGAGGCCGGTGGTTCCCATTCCGTACTCACCACGAGAAGGTCGTCAGCAGATTGCTCACGACGAAACATCTTTTGAGGTTAACACGCGTCAAACTGCGTAGACAACGCGCAGAGAACGCTGCTATCGTCTCCACAAGGGAGGAACCGATGCCGAATCCAAAAATTGAACCGCTGAAACGGGTGCTGGCCATTGAACCGGACGATGATGTCGCCTGGTTCGGGCTGGGAAAAGCCTATATGGAAGATGCCAACTTCGAGGAGGCCGCGAAAGCCTTGAGGCAGTGCATCACAGTAAAACCGACCTATTCCGCCGCGTACTATGCGCTGGCGCAGTCGCTCTTGAAACTGAACCGTGTGGATGAATGCCGGCAGGTGTCGGATCAGGGAATCGACGTGTCTACCAAGAATGGCGACGCGATGGTGACCAAAAACCTCGAACTGCTGAAGGGCTCCCTCCCCGCCTGACCCCGCGCAACATCGTTTCCAAAGCGCCTGTGGTCAGGAATGGCACTGCGCAGCTCGCTGTTCGCGAACGACGAACGCCCTCACGCCGATGCCGCCCCGGGTTCATCGTCATCGCCGGCATTGGCCTCTGCTTCCCGCTGCTCGGCTAATGTGGTCGCCACATCATCCAGCCACCGGCCGGCCCCATCCAGCACTTCACGCACCAATGGCTCCGGGTGGCCGGTCCGTTTCATCGTCCACTGGCACAAATATCCCATTAAATCTTCTCGCTCGAAGCGTCGACTCGATTGCGAGGATAACTGCGACAGCTCCGACAACCCGGTCCGGAGAATGTCCGCCACCGTGTCACGTCCATAGGAGGTCGCTGCCGTCACATATTGAATGGCCCGATTGATCTCTTGTTCGGTCATGTCCCCACCATGGGACGGATTGTAACATTCAAGCGGGGCCTGTCAACGGTGCGGCGGCCGGAGCAGTCTGCCCTCAAAGAATCTACACGCCCTGAGGCGGCGAGGATGGTATGATTCCGGCTATCACTCACTTTCTAGGAGCCTCGACCATGGCCGTTTCTCGCAAGACTGCGTCCGTAGCATCACCCCGTCGTGCCACTGCGTCCCGCGAGTTTGCCGACCGGTGGGAACTGTCCGACCTCGTTGCCGATCCCGTGAAACAATTCGATCGATATCTGAAAGACCTGAGCGCCAAAGTGGCACGCTTCGAAGGGGCACGCGCAGACCTTGCCGCAACCATGCCCGAACAGAGCTTCTTGAATCTGCTCACTCTGTCGGAACAGATCGCCAGGGATTCCGGCCGGCTGGGGGCCTACTCGTATCTCTGGTTTTCAGAGGATACCAAGCAGTTGGAGGCACGGTCATTCAAGACCAAGGTGGAAGAGCACCTCACGACCCTCCAGAATCGCCTCTTGTTTTTCGATCTGTGGTGGCAAAGTGTCGATGAAAAAAATGCGGAACGCTTGATGGCGAACAGCGGGGACTTCCGATATCACCTGGAAACCATCCGGCGCTTCAAGCCGCACACGCTCTCGGAGCCGGAAGAGAAAATCATCAACATCAAGAACATCACCGGACAAAGCGCCGTGCATCAGCTCTACGATGTGGTGACCAACGGCTTCACCTTCACGCTACGCGTCGGTGGCAAGAAAAAGACCATGAATCGGGAAGCATTGACGGCCTACCTGCGAAGTCCGAAGGCCGCGGTGCGGGAAGCCGCCTACCGGGAAATGTACCGGGTGTACGAATCTCATCAGGACCTGCTCGGAGAAATTTATAAAACGCTGATCAACGATTGGAAGGCGGAGAATCTTCAACTCCGCCACTTCAAGACGCCGCTGGCCTCCCGGAACCTCAGTAACGATATCCCCGACTCCGCTGTGGAGGCCCTCCTGGCCGTCTGTATGAAAAACGCGCCGATCTTCCAGCGATATTTCAAACTCAAGGCCAAACTCTGCCACATCGGCACCATGAACCGTTACCATATCTATGCGCCGCATCGGGCCGAACAAAAGACGTACCGATACCCGGATGCGGTCCGGATGGTACTCGACGCCTATTACGGATTCTCGCCGCGTCTGGCCGAACTCGCGCAACGCGTCTTTGCCGATCGCCACATCGACGCGCGCATGAAGACAGGGAAAATGGGCGGCGCCTATTGTTACAGCGTGACGCCCAATTTAACCCCCTATGTCATGTTGAATTTCACCGGGGAGGCGCGCGACATTGCCACTATGGCCCATGAATTGGGCCATGCCGTTCACGCCATGATGGCGGAGCAGCACAATGTCTTCACCTTTCACTCGACGCTGCCGCTCGCGGAGACAGCCTCCGTGTTCGGTGAGCGCATTCTGTCCGATGCCTTGATGGCCTCGGAGTCGAGCAAGTCCGTGAAGCAGAGCCTGCTCGTCAATCAGTTGGATGACATCTACGCCACGGTCATGCGGCAGGCGTACTTTGTCGCGTTCGAACGGACTGCTCACGACATGGTGGCCCAGGGCGCCACGACAAACGATCTGGCGAGCACCTATATGACCTTGCTCAGGCAGCAATTCGGAAAATCGCTGCGCGTGCCGCAGGAATTCCAATGGGAATGGCTCACCATCCCCCACCTGTATGCCAGCCCGTTCTACTGTTATGCCTATAGCTTCGGGAATCTACTGGTACTGGCGCTCTATCGCATGTACCAGGAACAGGGGAGCGCATTCGTCCCCAAATATCTGGACCTGCTGGCAGCAGGCGGCTCGAAGGCGCCTCAGGCCATCCTGGCAGAGGTGGGCGTGAACATGAACTCGCACGCGTTTTGGCAATCCGGCTTCGATGCGATTTCAGGAATGGTCGATCAGCTGGAAGACACCATGAGATAACCGAACGGCAGGACGTGACGCACAAGCGGCGGTAACAGACATCGGAAACGTCGCCTGAAATCTATCGACAGGAATCAAATGCGTTCGGAAGATTTGTCCATCTCGACCGGATGACCCAGAATTTCCCGTTCCGCCTCCAGCCAATCGCGCAGATGATAGCCGTCTAGGCAGCCACGTTGTTCATAGAGTTCATGCGCCCTGGCTGCAATGCGCACTTGCACATCCTGAACTGGCCCCGGCCGCTTCTCCGGCGCTGATGACTTACTGACCTGCTTGGCCGGGCGGGTGGTCGCTTTTTTGGGCGCCGCTGTCTTCTTTTTCATACCTGTTCCTCATAACTTGTCTTCAAACGGCGCGCCCGACATTTCGCAAGGCCACTCGTCTGCAATACCAGTCCTCACCATAACATATTCAGCGCGGTTCCTGTACCGCAGCACGATCTTGCCTTCCCGGCTCAACCGATCCACAGTCAGGAACAATTGGTTCGCCGTAAAAGTCGGCACATGACGGAACAATTCCTCCATCGAGCAAATCTGACATTGCTGCAAGTAGGTCCACACCGCGGTTCCTACATCGTATCCGTCAGCCTGCCGCTTGCCATCATTCATCGTGCGCCTCCTTGTCCGCCCATAGTACGGGCTATTTGAAATGCCAGGCCATTCCTGCGACAACCCCCGGCGCTTGGTAGACGCCTTTTACGCCGGCGCCAGCCAGCCCGGCATCTTCGAATTGAAATGACGCATAGGTATAACGTCCTTCACAAAACACGGCGACCCGCTCGGTCAGAAAAAACTTGGCTCCCGCCAGAAGATTGAGCCCCGGGGAAGAATCCGAGACGGCCAGGCTCGGACCCGACACCGTAGCGCTCACCATTGCCAAGCCGATTCCCGCGTAGGGCTGCAACCGGCCATGAGGATATCGGGCGAGCACATTGAGCGCGGTCGTCACGATCCGGACATGTTCGCCCGTTCCCGCGATCACAGATTCAGTGGCGGGCCCGGACGAGGTTTGATGGGTCACACGCGGGTGGCTGACGAACCCTTCGACCTCCACACCAACCCACTCCCAACCTTTGTCCTCGAAGAAATATCCGACCTTACCTCCGAACACTTCCGTATTCGCCAGGTCCAAGCTCCCGAATGACACGCCATGATTGGCTCCCGTGCCGCGCACATGCCGGAGGTCGAGCGGAAAGGTCATGCCGGCTCCCCCTGCGATGTAGACTTCCGTCCAGGCGCGCTCCATGCTTCCGGTGATCAGCAGGAACGCCAGCACCACTCCCGCCATCAGCACCAACCGGTCACGCATGGAATGATCCTTCCTGCGGCCTAGTCAGGCTCCCGGTGAGTGTTATTGCATCTCTTCGGCCCGTTGTTCGATCTGCTCCGCCGCAACCCTCAACTGACGGGCGAGTGCCCGCCGCTGCTGGATCAGCCGGGCATCCGTCGGCACTGGGTGCTGTAACAACATTTCGGCCTCTACCTCATGACGATCAGCAAATGTCCGGAGTTCCTGGGCGTCTTGATGCCATTGAAACCGGCCTTCGGATGCCCCGTACGTAGTCCCTGTCGCCGACACCGGAGATAAAATCGACGGCGACTCTTTCACCGACATGGCGCTGCATCCGACGAGAGTACCCAACGCAAGAATGACACAGGCTTGTGACAGCAGAGCGTTCATGATTCGCCCTCCTCTTTATGGTCAGTCCGTCACGCCACCGCACCATTGATCGAAGCAAGATATGATCCTGCCGGAGAAAAGGCACTCCACGGTCACACTACCAATGGCAGCGCTTCTCATCTGTATCGAGGACAGCGAGCCTCATGAAGAACAGCCATCCATCGCAGATTCCGCACCGTTCGGCCCGTGCGAAAACGCGCCGTCTGATGGTGAAGGGATACGACCACTGCCCTTTTTCTTTAGGCCGACTCAGGAGGCAATGACCGGTTCGTCGGAATGACTCTGGATAGGGATCAGTGGCGCTGAGATGCGCAGAACGCGAGGCTCAACCTCCGCGCCGGAACGCGTTGCGTGATTGACCCAATGGAACTGAGACTTATGACGCTTTTGACGTGATCCGCTCTGATGAGGGGTGATTGTCGGGCAGTGAGACCGACTCATGCAAGGACTGTAATAACGTCTCCGGAGCAAACGGCTTCGAAACTAGGATGCGCGCACCTTGCTGCTTGAGGGACGGGGGAAGTTCTTGCAAGTCAGCCGACAGCAGCAAGACCGGAATGTCCGGCCACATGAGGCGACAAAGGAGAAGGAATTGCTCGCCGTCCAACCGAGGCATGTGAAAGTCGGAAATGACCGCATCGAAACGTCGTTTTTTCATCTCGCCCAACGCCTCGACGCCATCGACTGCCGCATGAACGATATATCCAGCTTGCTCCAGCACGACCGCAACTAAACGACGCACACTTTCTTCATCATCGGCGATCAGTACGCGCTTCCCATAGCCCTCCATGGCGCCTCCCTTCTCCTCTTGCATCCAACAGTCCTCGTCCGTCAATGGCTCGCACTCAGGCCCAGACAGACGACTTCAGCCTCGTCCTTGTCCGCGAATCTCCTCGCTCCATACGCCTCTCCGCTGCGGGCCAGGCCTGGTACGCCGACCCAGACGGGGCGAGATGCCACGGGCGAGTCGGATCAGCGCATCTTCCAGATTGCCGCAATTGAGACAGCGGGCGACCGGCACCCACGTATGGCTCACCCCTTCAGTCGGATTGAACAACGTCTCGTCCACCATTAGGCCCTGACATCGACTGCATCCCATCCTTCGCCTCCTTCGATCGACCAGCGGCTGAGGGTTCTAGCGTCCCCGTCCCATCAGGTCCTGCTCCGTGCGCATGAGGCTCTCAGGAGCCGGCCTCGCCCCGCGATCCTGGTCAGGGTTGATCAGAATCGGCACACGCAATTGATCCGGCAGCAAGACCATTTTGGCGTTAGGGCTGTCGTACAGCTTGTACTGCAGATACTCGGGGGTAAGGGTTTTCGTAATCGTCTGTTGCGCATTCGCCTGGCCCAACGCGCGAATCTTCAGCCCTTCGGCCTCGCCTTCCGATCGAATTCGTATCGCGTCGCCCTCACCGCGCGCCCGCCGTCTGGCGATCTCCGCTTCTTTCTCTGCAATGACGAGCTCGAATTCCTTTTGTTCCTTTTCCTGCTCCTTGGCTTGCTTACGTTCCACCGCTTCCAGAACGATCTTCGCCAATTCAATATCGGCCAGCGCGACGCTCTGCACCTCCAAGTGACGCCCCTTGAGCTTTTCCACCACGACTGCCTGAACCTTGCTGGCGATTTCCGCGCTCATTTCCGGAACGGCGACCATCGGATAGTTCGACACGACGCTGCGCACCGCTGCCAGCAACTCCGGTCGGACGACCCTCGGATAAAAGTCCGGCCCGATCTCCTGCGCGAGGAAATACACTTCTTCGGCAATCGGGCGCATGATGATGGCCGCTTTCAACTTGACCAGCAGATCGTCTGAACTGAGCGCATCGACCATTTCCGTGTAGCTCTGCAATCGTACGTCATAGACATAGACGTCGTTCCAGGGAGCCCTCCAATAGAACCCCGACTTCAAGGTCTCGGTGGTCAATCCCTCGGTCAGCGGATACCAGCGGAGACCTCGCTGCCCCGGGCTGACAGTGTTTCCACAACCCGTCAGACTGCACAATCCCAGCAGGATCACTCCGATCGTCGTATATCGCCACATGGCCTCCCCCTTCCTGCCCGATGTCATTCAGCGGGATTCCTGGTAAGCAGCTTGAACACGACCATCATGCAGACGCTGATGCCGAGCGGCTAGCTGTTCCTGCTCCTGTGCCGCAGCTTCGTACGATTGGGCCAAGAGGCGCGTACCTTCGACCCAATCCGAGTGCGGACCAAACAGGCGTTCATACACCGCTACACGATGGTCATAATCCTGCGCCATCTGCCTCAGCCTCGTTGCTGCTTGTACATAGAACTCGGCAATTTTTTTCTGATCCCGCCTGGGATCGTCGGTCTTCAAATCGAACACCGAGGCGGTATTGCCACATCCGGACAATTGACAGGCTCCCGCCAGCGCAAGGCATCCAAGAACAACCGGCCAGGAGACGCGCATCATCACACCTGCAAGTAGGCTCCCTTCGGCAACACGGAGGCCCCCTCGCGACCGGACCGCCATATCACTTCGTAATCTGCAGCCAGTGGCAACAGTTCGACATGGTCTAAAGTCCTCAACCGGTTCAACGCGGCGAACAGAGATTGCCAGGTGTACAAGGGCAGCGCATCCGCCAGGGTGAGAAAGGTCAGTCGCCGATGGCGGTGCAGCAGCACCAGAATTTGATTATCGATTACCTCATGACCCGGGGAATCAGCTTGACGAATCATCGCGCCTCCCCTGCGCACAGAAACTGACGGTGCGCCTGTTGGATTTCGGTCTGCGCCAAATAGCTTTGCAAAATATGGTCCTATTGATGGCAGCAGTAGGGCAAAGAGATTTCCGCTCTGAGCGATGGTACGGAAGTGGTATCACGTAGTCTCCCATTGGCGTTGAGGCATTTCGCACAGTGCATCTCGTGCGAAACCGCTCAAGCCGGCTGTCTTTTCGCGAATCACGTACAGTGGAATTGACGGGTTCGGACCGTCACCCGGACTGGCACTGGGTTTGCTGAACAGAAGAGGAGAAGAAGAGGGCCATTACAAGGAAAGGAGTCGCTATGCCCACCGTAGGTATTCCAGCGGGAGGTTTTAAAACTGTCGGTCAAATTGTGGGGACGAATGCCATACAATTCCATTCCGGACAGGACGGAATGGCCATCACCATCGAAATGCTGTCCGCTCATGTTTCCGGCGCACCGGTCGTTGACCATGACGGAACCTATGTGGGATTCATCAGCGAGGTCGATATCCTCACCGCCCTCGCCGGGGGGCATGATCTGAACAGGCTCACAGCCGAACAGCTTATGGTGAAAAATCCCATTTCAGTTCGCAAGTCAACCCCCATCGCGGAAGCGATTCAGATCATGGCAGACAAGCACCTTCTGAATCTCCCGGTCGAAGAGAATGGAAGAGTCACCTATTCGGTCACACGTCATGACCTGCTACGCGCCTCGGTAGGGATGCCCGTAGACATTGAGGAGTGATCGGCCAGCCTGTTTCGACGTAGATCACCACGGGTCACATGGGACAGAACCGGAGCGGCTAGGCTGTTAAGGTCCTTATCGCGGGGTTCGAGCGCGGCCGCTCATGCTGCTGAGCGACGCTTCAGGTCTGGAACACAATCAGGTGGTGGTGAAGGAACTGATACAACGGGAAGAAAGATCGGGAGTCTAGAGGCCAGCGGAGATCCTGGCAATGTTGACGTGATGCGTCTGAAGAAGGGATACGTCAAGTCCAACGGGTCGAATCACCGATCAGCGCGCTTAGCTGGCAAGCCCCCATGTGCTCCACAGTGCGACTGCCGCTACCGCCAACATCACCCAGGCCAACTCCCGATCGCCCACTTTCTTGATTATCTTGACCATGGCTCGACTCCTTTCCCCTGCTTGATCGCGCTCACCGTAGTACCAGCCGATTAAGCAAGGCATGTGCCATCAAGATACGAACAGAATTCTCGGCTTTTTGGTGTGTTGAGCTCACAAAGTGAGCGGAATCGCACAGAACGCACTGTGCGGTTTTCGCGAGGGGAATACTCAGGCCCTGATACGGCTGAGGTGGAGACGGGAAGAGAAGAACTATAAAGACAGTTTACAGAGGAATACGAGCGCGTCGTTCAAGGTAGGCTTTCTTTGGAAGACCCATCGTTCTCGTTAAATAGACGCACACCACGACCCCCAGGCTTTCCAAAAACAACAGTTGCCATCGAGTCCGTTGCAGCCATGCTTCATACGTGAGAGAGGCCGAAGGGATTTCACGTTCGATGCGCATCTCGAAATCTCCGATGGCCTTTTCGATGGTCAAGAATAACGCTCGACCGCTCCCGCCTCGCACGTAAAACCGGACCTGCTCCTGCTTATCCGTCCCGACGACTGCAATCAGCGCTTTCTTGCTCTCAATGAACTCTTTGAGCCGAGCAAACAGCACCCCTCTTCCGGCCTCCAAACCGGGCACCGTGGCGGTAAGTTCGGTCAAGGTCGCCATGCCGGTTTCCAGTCGGCTTTCCGCCTGATTGATCGGTTCGAGAAACGATGACTGCTCCGTGAGGAGATATCCGCGAAAATTCGTTTCCACATCCATGACCAGTCGTTGCAGACGCAAGACCTCCGTGAGAATGGACGAGCGATGGAGTTGCCGCTCCTGCTGGATGCGCCATTGCTCAAACAACCACACATGTCCGAGAAACGAGAAGGCCAATGCGGCCGTTGCGACGAGAAGGAGTCCGATAAACCGACCACGTATGTCCATGAATCTGTGTGAGGCTTTCCAATCGTGTTGAGGACCTTCAGGCAGAAGGCATGGGATGGGTCAGGAGGAGCACCGGGCGCTCCTCCCGACCGCCTCCGATGCCGTTACAGCCAGTTCACGCGCTCGGCCGGCCGAATGTAGATCGGCTCTTCGACCTGA